>NZ_CP174336.1:0-9938 GCF_052468155.1 Microbulbifer maximicatervae (SeqCode) | reverse complement strand
AGAGTTACCTCGCGGCTGGTAACATACTCATGGAAAGTCCGCTCCAGGTACCCCTGACGAGCTTGTTTATTTGTGTCGTCTAAAAGAAATTCATCACTATCGAGTAAACCGCTAAGGCCCTGCCGCTGCTCAGTGGTAAGGTCCAGCTCCTCAAGGCGAAGCCTGTCATCATTCTCACTTAAATAAGTGAGTTCATCGGAGTGCTCCACCCAAGACCGCGAGCTGTCCACCGCCTCGGCATCACCGGGGTTGCTGGTGTAACCGCGCCCCTCATCGTCGACAAAATGAATATTGTAGTAACGTTCGGTTGCCATCGGCCGTTCAGGGGGAAGACTCATTTCATGACTGGCAGCCACAGTGGTGCTTGCCGGCATGTCCCCGCTGCCCAGGTCCACCCACACGGAGCTACTACTGGATTGGGTGGTCTCCCGATTGCGGACACCTACGGTCGGTACACTGCCACTGCTCTCGCCATAGCTAACCTCGTTTTGGGTTTCGCTGCCGTCGTTGTCGACATTCCACCCCACATCCAGGTTCGGGTTGTCATCCGGGGTATCCAGCGGTGCCTCCACTACGGTGATCAGCTGATCTTCCTGGTCGTAAAGGCTGTATTTCCACTGGGTCTCACTCTGGGTGGTCTCGTTCAGCGCCTGCTGCACGGTGGTGACATCTTCCAGACCATCGTTATTGATGGCGGAGATTTCCAGCGTGGTGTTGCCGTTTTGGTCATACAAGTAGATGCGCGGGGTGCCATTGCCGCTGTTGGTTTTAAACAGGCGACCCAGCTCGTCGTAGACAAAGTACTCCTGGTACTGGTGCTCTGCGAAGCCTATGCGGTTGGCGGTGTTGATACCCTTGCCAACAATCTGCCCGTGGGTGTTGTAGGCGATATCGTGCTGCACCAGACCGCCACCTACGGCCTGGTCGGCACTGCTCACTCGGGCGGTCTCGCGGCCCTGGGCGTCGTATTGCACCCAGGTCACCACCTGGGCCTGTTGGTTGTCGATATCGGTTTGGTAGCTGGTCTGGTAGACCGCATGGCCGAAGGCATCGAAGACAAACTCCGTGGTGCCTTGGTAGTTGGCATCGCCGCGATTCTCCCGCGCATCGCGAGTCTCGGTGCGCACGCCCAGGGCGTTGTAGCGGTGGCTGGTCACCTGGTCGCCGTCGTTGTGCACTGTCTCTGCGGTGCGGTTGCCATACAGGTCATAGTGATAACTCACCGTGGCGCGCACGCGGTCGCCGCTGTAGTTGGTGTACTCCGCGCCCTGAGTTTGTGCCTGCTGGCCGAGGGCGTTGTAAGACACACTCTCCGTGCGGCTGTCGCTGGCATTTTCATCCCCGTCGTAGCGCACCGCAGTGTCTTGCAGGCCGGTTTCGTTATAGCCGTAGCGGGTCACCAAATCGCTGCTTACCTGGCTGCGACTCAGGGCGGTGCCCGAGTTGCTGATACGGGAGAAGGATTCGCCTTTGAGGCGCTCCTCCAATAGCAAGCCGCGGCCGCTGTAGACATACTCGGTGGTGCGCAGCTCTTCGTCATATTCCTCAGAAGTGAGGTTGGCAATCAAACCATCGCGATTGTCATTGTAAAGAGACTCCAGCCAGGCGTGGCGCGCCTCATTGTCGGCGGGGGCCCCGAGGCCATCAAAGTTGAGGGCCATGGCATAGCGGGTTTGCGCGATTACTTGGCCGAGACCATCGTAAACAGATTCAGTGACATAGCCGAGGCGGTCTACCATCAGCACTTGGTTGCCGGCGGCATCAAAGAGGGCAAAGCTGGGTTGGTCTTTGCCGTCGATCTGGATAATGCTGTTGCCATTGGCATCGTAACTTACCTGATACCCCTGGGTGCTGCCGTGGCTGAAGCCCTCTTGCAGCTCGCCCTGGTCACCGCTGGTGGAATCCGGGTCGACCAGGTTGTTGAGGTCAAAGAAGATGCCCTCGTCGCTTTCCGTTCTCACCAACAGGTTGTTGGCGTTGTAGTAGAAGTGCGTGCTGCGCCCGGTGGTAAGTTCGTGATCCTGTAGCGCCAGGGCATCGTGGCGCCAGTGCCCGGAGGCACTGTCGAGATCCAGTGCGGCTGCACTGCCGTCCCAGGTGCTGCCGTCGATGTGCAGGCGCTGGTCGTAGCGGACCTCCGTGGTGAGGTTCCCGGCGGCGGTATACACGTTAAACGTGAGGCCGCCATCGGCATCCAAAACCAGTACCTGCTGATCCAGGCGGTTGTAAACCGAGGCGACAGCTTGGATCTGGCCGTGCTGGGTGCCGGAGACACTGCCGTCGCTGTTGAGTGCGGCTCCACTCAGGCCGCGCTGGCCTTCGTAGACCTGGCGGCCCAGGGCGTCGTAGCGCACTTCGGTAACCTGGCGCAGGGTGACCTGGCCGATCGCGCCATCAAAGTCCGGGGTGCTCAATGCACTGTTGCTGGCAGCGGCAAACTCCGGTCCGATAGAGGTGATCATCCGGCTGCGGTGGTCGTAAGCCATCTCGGTGGTGCGCAGACCCTGGGAATCGGTTTTCTCACTGGCGGCACTCACATCCCAGTAGCGCCCCTGAGTCATCTCCACCCGGTCAAAGGCGTTGTAGACATATTCGGTAATGGCGCGCACTTCTCTTGTCGCGGTGCTGTGGGCGCTCAGCGCTGCGGCAAACTGCGGTCCAGTTTCCTGGGTAATGCGCCCCTGGGCATCAAACTGGTAGTCGGTGCGGGCGCCGAGGGCGTCGATGGCCGCAGTGCGGTTGCCGGCGGCGTCGTATTCATAGCGGGTCTCACTGGCGATTGCCTGGGACGCAATCAAGTCGTAACCGTATTGCGTCGTCGAAAGTAGCTGACCCCGGTTGTCATAACTGTTGGTGATATAGCGGTCGCGCACCACATCCTGTTTGCCACTGAGCAGTGCGTCGAGTGCGGCGGCATCCAGTGCGGCAATATCCACATCGCCAGCAAGCTTCTCGGCGTAGCTGCGCACCGCCGTGGCTTGGCCAAAGGCGTCGTATTCATAGGTCGTTACGCCGCCATTGGGCAATACCTGGTGGGTGAGACGATTGTTGGCATCGTAGATAAAAATGCCGACATTGCCGTTGGGGTCGGTGGTGGCGACGATATTGCCAAAGGCATCGAGTACCGAGTGGGTACTGCCACCGCGGGCATCCACCTCAGCCACTTTGCGCCCCAGTTGGTCGTGCTCCTGGGCGCTGACATAGATCTCGCCTCTCGGGCTGACCAGGGTCGCCAACTCATCGAAGTGGTTGTAGCTGAAGTAGGTCGTGGCGATGCGCTCGTGCCGACCGAGATCAGCTTCACCGAGGGTGGCGCGATTGGCAATGGTGTCACTCTCGGCGTCCGGCAGACCCGCAGTCTCCTCTACCAGCCGCCCCAGGGCGTCGAAGCCGCGGTAGGTCACCCGCTGCTCGGGCAGTCCCTTGGCCTCGATCGTGAGCCAGGTTTCACCGAAGGCGGTGTAGCGCTGTTCAGTAATCACATCGGCGCTGTCAATGGTGAGGACCACTTCACCACGGGCCGAATAGGTGTAGCGGGTCGAGCGATCCTGGGCGTGTGCCAGGGCACCGGTATCGATACTACTGGGTTCGCTATTCAGCGGGATCGCCTGGCTGTAATGGGTCTCGGTCAGCACCTGGCCCAGGGCGTCGTAGTTCCAGGTGGACAGATAGCCCTGTGAGCCATTGCGCGGTACCAGTTGATGGGTCAGTCGACCGGCGGCATCGTAGCTGAGGTAGGACTTGTAGCCGAGCTGATCGGTGATCTCAGTGCGGTTGCCCAGAGCGTCGTAGCCGTAGTACTCGGTAAAGCTGCTGAGTCCGCTGCCATTCCAAACTTGCTCAGTGATGCTGGTTTTGCGTCCAGCGCTGTCGTACTGGGTAACGAACACTTGGTCGGTGGCGCTGCTGCTACCAATAGACAGGTCTCCAGCGCGCAAGCTACCCCAATCGGCGACAGCGGGTACGCTAATTCGGTTGGCATAGCGGATAACCGTCTCGCGGTTATCGCTGTCGCTATAGCGAGTCTCGGTCACATAACCGAGGCTGTCGACACTGTGGGTGCGGCGCCCGCTGGCATCGTAAATAAAGAGGCTGCGGCGATTGTTCGCGGCATTGGGGTCCAGGTCTGCGGTGGTCTCACTGGCCAGGGCAATGGCCCGGGCGTAGGTGATCTCTCCGGCCACTTCGCCACGGGCGGTGTACAGGGTCTCGGTCACATAAGCGTACTGGGCCCCATCCCGCTCAAAGACCTGCAAGCGGTGGGTCTGGCGACCGGCGGCGTCGTATTGGTAGCGGGTCTCCCGATCCAGGCTGGTATCGCGCACCAGGTCGTCGACACTCTCGGTAGACGGATTGATTTTGTGCGCATAGCGGATCTCCGCACTGACGCGCCCGGCAACATCGTAGCGGGTCTCGCTCACCTGACCCAGTGAGTCAATGGTGTAGGTGAGCTGGCCGTCGCCATTGTAGATATAGCGGGTGCTGCGCTGGGCCACGCCACTGTCGAGCAGTGCGGCAATCGCCTCGGGGGCGGCGCCACTGGCGATGTTCGCCGGCAGGTCTGCGCTGTCTAGGAACGCGCCGTACTGCACCTTGCCAACCAATTCGCCGGCCGCGTTGTACTGGCTCTGCACCAGGGTGTACTGCGGGTTGTCCGGGTTGCCACTGGCGGAGAGGGTGTATACCGCGCGGCCTTCGGCGTCGTATACCGTATAGCTGGTATGGCCGAGGGCATTGGTCACGGCGGTGCGATTGCCATCCCGGTCGTACTGGTAGTGAGTTGCGATGGCCAGCCCATCCGGGTCGACCGTTTCACTTTGCACTCGTCCCAGTTCGTCGTAACTGTACACTCGGGTGCGGGTGTAACTGGCGGTGCCCGCCACGCCGCCGCTGAGATAACCCTCGCGCATCTGCAACAGGTTGCCCTGGCCGTCGTAGTCAAACTCAGTGAGCAGGTTGAGGCCCGAGTTATCGCTGCTGGCATCCACGATCACCCGCACCACGCGGCCGTTGTGATCGAATTCCGTGCGAGTCATGCTGCCATTGGCATCCACCGTCTCTTCAAAGCGGTGGCCGTAGCGTTGGGTCGTGGTGAGGTTGAGTCCACCCACATCCTCGGTGCGGGTCAATACCCGCCCCTGGGGGTCGTAACGTATCTCGGTGCGCACGCCGCGCTCATCCAAAGTGGCGGTGAGCTGACCTGCAGCGTCGTATTCACTGCGACGCGCCTCACCCAGCCCATTCTCGGTACTGACCAAGTTGCCCTGGGTGTCGTACTCATAGCGCGCCTGGCGGTGCCAGCTGCCATTGGCGTAAAGGGAGACCTCGAGGGTTTCACCGTGAATGGTAAACAGCGTTTCGGTGTGCACCCCCTGTGGAGTGGTCATTTTCTGTGAACGGCGCACATCGTCATAGCTATAAATAGTGGTGCGATTGAGCGCGTCGGTGCGGGTCAGGACGCGGCCGTAGGCGTCATAGCTCAGCTGGGTGCTCTGCCCCAGCGCATCGCGCTCCTCGACCACCTGCCCCAGGCGATCATAGAAATACGCGCGCTGGTTGCCCCGCGCATCCGCAGTCGCCTGTACCTGGCCGAAGGCGTTGTACTCACTGCTCGTGGTCACCGCCGTATAGGCGCCGTAACTCAGGTGCGTACTACTGGTCAGCACTTCACCGCGGCGGCTATAACTGAAGTCCGTCTGCGCAAAGCGGCTGTTGGCCCGGTCGATGGCCTGGCTGAGGTGGGTGCGCTCGCCGAAGGCGTTGTAGGTAGAGGTGCTGGTAAAACCCTCGCCGTCTGTGCTGCTCATCAGCAGGCCGCGCTGGTTGTACTCGCTGCTGGTGACGGTGTCCCCATCACTGGCGAGCCCCTCGACCAAGCTGTCCAACTGCGCTGCATTGCCATTCAGGTTCAAGCTGTGCAGCAGGCTGTCGCTGAGGCGATTGGCGTACTGACGGCTGCGGGTCAGCTCGCCAAACACACTGTAAGCCAGCTGGCTGACCTGCCACTCCAGGGTCTCCGAGCCCGGTTTGAACACCGGCGCAATGGTATATTTCAGTTGCCCGTCTTCGGTGTAGGCATAATAGGTGGTGTAACCGTTGGCATCGGTACTGGACAAGCGCCGCCCGGCGGCATCGTAGCTGTACCCTTTGACCTGCCGCCCCAGGTGATCCCACTCACCGGTCACCCGTCCGTGTACATCGTACTCCCAGTGGGCGTCGCGAGCGGCGCTGTCATTGGCGCTAAAGGTCGCATCGCCCTGGTAGTTGTCCAGGTAATTATCCAGGATCGAGCCGGAAGTTATCGCGAGACCACTGCGGCTGCTCTGCAGCTGGCCGTCGGCGGTATAGGTGAAGTGACTGGTATTGCCGTAGACGTCGGTGCTGTGGGTCACCTGGTTGCGGCTGTCGTAGCGCCACTCGCTCACCTGGTCGTCATCACTGCTGACCAGGCGCCCAGTGGTCTCGGTGGTAACTTCCAGGGTGCCGATACGACCGCTGCCGCGCACCAGGAACACGCCGATATTGAGCAGCTCCACATCCGGGTCCAGGGAGGCCAGATCCGCCTGTAAATCTCGCTCGAAGGCGTGCCAGTTGCCATCCAGGTAGCTGGCATCCAGGGGGAACTGGTAGTAGGGAGTTCCCGAGGAGGAGTAATAGATCCCCGGGCTGGTCACCTGCGAGCTGTACTCGATAAAGGCATAACCCTTCGAGGTCTCCACCGAAAAGAAGATCCGGCTGGGGGCACTGAGGTTCATCTCGAGACGCACACTGGCACTACCCTCGATATTCCACTGCTCGTGCGCCGCGTTCTTATACAGTTTGAAGCCGTCGTTAGTGCCCGAACCGGAAAGCTCCACCACTTCCCGCTGCATACGAATATCGTACACCTTCTCTATCGTGGCACTGCCGGAGTTCTGGGCGTAGATATCCCAACTACCCAGATCCAAATTGTCTTCGTTAAAACGGTGTTGGATAAAATTGAGGCCCTTGAGGGTGAGGCGCGAAGCATCGCCGTTCACCGCATCGAGTGCGTTGTCGAGGCCGTTGAGTGCGCTGGCGTAACGAATGGTTTTAACCCGGTTGCCGGCGACATCGTACTGGTGCTCGGAGAGGTAACCCTCTGCATCAATCTCGGCAACTTCGCGACCCTGGGCGTCGTAAATCCAGTAGCTGGTGCGGTCATTCTGCGCGTCCACCACCGGGCGCAGGGTCTTCAGGGTACCGCTGTTCAGCCAGTGTGCGCTCTCGCTATAGCTGGCCACCCGGTTGGCATAGCGGGTGGTTGCCACCAGCTGGCCTGCGCGATTGTAGCGATACTCAGTGAGATAGCCCTCCTGGTCCAGTGTGCCGCTGACCCGTCCCGCCTCATCGTAAAAAGTGCGGCTGATACGGGCATCGGCCAGGTCCACTCCACTGGCCGTGGCGCTGAGATATTGGGTATAGCTGTCGCCGGGAGCGAGGGTAAAGCGGCCCTCGCCGCTCTTGCTCACAGCAACACCATCCACATCCAGGGTGTAAGACAGGCGGTATTCGTAGACACCGCTGCCATAAAAGTCCTTGTCCAGCTCCACCGTGCCATTTTCTGCATCCACCGGCAGAGTGACCCACTCACCCTCGGGCAGTGAGCGAATGGATAGCTCCATCCCACTGGCGCTGTAGGACGGGTCCAGGGCCAGGGTTAGACGGGGGTTTTCCACCATTTGCAGCTGCCGCCCCACCTGCTGTTGGAAGGGGTCATCCACCAGGCTGGTGCCATCGTTGTAGTAACGGGTCACCTGCACGGTGTAATCGCCGTCGGGCAGCGTGGCGCCCATCAGCAGGTTGAGGCGGCCGGCAAAGGAGCCATCGCGCAGGGTGGCGGGATCAATCCAGGTTTGCACGGGGGCGCCGATGGCCGTGCCGGTGGCATTGTCGATCACCACCGCCTCCATATAGGCGATCGCCGCCGCCTCCTCGGCACTCAGGTAGCCCTCAACGGCATAGCCCTCCGCAGTGCTGCGGTGGTAGGTGGGCATTTCCCAGGTGGCCGGGGTAATACCGCTGTCGTTGGCGGCGAAAGTCCCAGACAAACTGCGCAGCAGGCGATCGTTGTCTCCGTAGCGATTGCTGTCCAGGCGATTAGTACCAATCTCAATGGTGCCGATACGGCCGCTGCCGCGCACCAGGAAAGCATCCACAGACTCCAGCTCAACACCTGCATCCAACTGCGCGATATCCGCGCGGATATCCCGCTCAAAGGTATGCCAGTTGCCGTCTAGGTACTCCGCCCCCAGGGGAAGCTTATAATAGGTTATGCCGCCGCCGCTAACGTACATTTCGGGAGCGGAAATATCCGAGCGATACTCGACATAGGCGGAGCCCGCTGAGGTCTCTATGCGGTAGTAAAGTACGGCGGGAGCACTCAGGTTGATCTGGGCACTCACCGTACTGGCATCAGTAACCCCAAAACCCTGGTCAAGGGTGTTGCTATAGAGCCTGAAGCCATCATCGATTCCCTGAGCGGAAATCTCGACCACCTCCCGCTGTAAATAGCTGTCGTAAACCGTACCGAGCGCCGCCGTTTCCGAACTATTACTGTAAATATCCCAGTGGTCCAGATTGAGGTTGTCGGCGCTGTTGTAGGTGTAACCGACATAGTCGGTAACACCATCCCGGTAAGTGACAACCCGATACTCGTAATCGCCGCTGAGATCACTCCCCAGGTTAGCGCTGAAGTGGTCTCCGTTTTGCTGCACGGCCACCCGCTGCCAGGGATTTTCGCCACTGACAGGGGTATCGGTCGTAATTTCTACGGTGCCGATACGGCCGTTGCCACGCAGAGTAAATTCGCGGAAAGCCTGTATTTCTTCAGTGGGGTCCAAATAGGCAATATCGGCGAGGATATCCCGTTCGAAGGTGTGCCAGTTGCCATCCAGGTATTTATCATCAAGGGGGAAGGTATAATAAATATAGCCGGAAACCACTTGAATATAGGGTTCTGTGGCTTCTGAATCGTACTTGGCATAGGCGATACCGCTGGCGGCCTTACTGCTGTCCAGCTTGTAGTAAATTCGATATTCACCTTCACCAGCATATTGCATCTCAACGCTGGCATTGACCCCATCGGCAATATCCCAAGAATCCCTATCGGCATTTTTACTGAGCGAAAAGGCATTATTGGCACTATCACCGGAAGTCTCCACCACCTTGCGCTGTAACTGGGTGTCGTACACCTCCGTCACGGTGGCTCCCGCCGGGCTAGAGTCAGAAACCCGCCACTGTTTCATATCTAGGTTATCGCCGTTGTTATAGGAGTGACGTACAACATCGCTCCCCCCAACCCGGCGGTACTCCAGGTAGGTGACTTCATCGGCTTCACCGAGGGTAATCGCACCGATACGGCCACTGCCGCGCACCAGGAAACGATCGACCTCTAACAACTCAACATCCGGGGCCAAAGTAGCGAGATCCTGGCGCAAGTCACGCTCGAAAGCATGCCAGTTGCCATCCAGGTATTGGCTGTCTAGAGGGAGGTTATAATAAATAGTCCCCGATTCAGAAACTTCAATAAAAGGACTGGAGATAAAGGGGTTATATTTTAAGTAGGCGCCCCCCCCCGAAGTCTCAACCCAAAAATATAAGTAAGTATCCCCCTGCAAGTTAACTTCAATACGGGCCTGAGCGCTGTCACTAATATTCCATGCTTCGTGCGCGGCATTTTTATGTAACTTAAACCCATTACTTGTCCCCGTACCGGAGAAAGCGACGACATCCCGCTGCAAGAACTCATCGTAAACCCGATCAATGGTTGCACCGGCTGGAGTGCTGTCGTAAATCTCCCAGCTATTAACATCCAGGTTTTCACCGCTATTCAATACATGGCGAGGAATATTGAGCCCACCTGACTGAGCGGAAAAAACCGAGTCAATTTCTACAGTGCCGATACGGCCACTGCCGCG
>NZ_CP174335.1:4945000-5200836 GCF_052468155.1 Microbulbifer maximicatervae (SeqCode) | reverse complement strand
GTATTGCGCCGCCCCCAGAGTTTTCCCGTCCTGAAGTGGCGCAGATTTTGATGGACTATTACCAGAGTCTGTAGGTGCCAAATAAAAAAGGCGGGTAACTACCCGCCTTTTTTATATCTGGAAAAACTGTGTTAGTCCCCTGTCTGGTGGACTCAGTCTGTCCTAACTGCTTTCGTGAGCCTCTTTTTCGAGTCCATAGTCTTCGGCAAGAGTACCTTTGGCGCCAGGTTCTTTTGGGGCCCAGTCGCGAGGTGGCTCTATATCCTGCAGCTTTTCATCGTTGTCATTTAATTTCCCACTACCGGCTTTCAGCATTTGGCGACCAATATCCTGGCTGGATAGGCGCAGCGCGCTATTAGAGAGGTATTCGTGAACCTCTTTGTAGCTTTCGGTGAGGTTGTGGACGAGTTGTGAAGTCTGGTCAAAGTGATCGTTGACCTGTAACTGGAAATCTTCGAGCTTGTTGTTGGCCTCACGGAGTCTCTGCTCCAGCTCCTCTGAGCGCTCCACACTGGTACGCCCGCGCACAGCCAGGAATGCCAGGAATGCACCCAGGGTCATACCGAGGACGCCGACTAGAATTAATACCGATGTAGAGTGCACTTACTACCTCCTCAACTTGCTTTTTATTGTACAGATCACCTCGCGAAGAGGTGAGGCTGCCTGTGTTCGGCTTTGCCGGTGTCTGCACTGTGGGCAGCCGATGTTACGTGGCTGTAGCCCCTCATAATAGAGTGGCCAGTATACGCGATTATTACGCTGACAATTCAATGTTGTCGGCTAATTGCGACAGAATGCTTGGCGCCTGGTTCCAGTTTGCAGGGAGGGCTGGCTATTTCGGATGGTTGCACTGGTAATTGAGGTGTCGACTGTCTTGTCCTGTGCGCTGAATGGTTGAATTTGGTAGAGTGCGCGCCAGTTATTCAGTAGTCGAAGAAATTTTCCTCTATGTTGCCCGCCAAACCACTATTTTCTTCTCCTCTTGAGCGCTATGAGAGTGACCTTCAGCGCCCTGACTTTGTTGAGGATCAATCTCAGCGTCAGGCAGTTGAGGAGCTGCAAGATCTTCATCGGCGCCTGGTGGCTCGGTCTGAGCGCGGTGCGATCGTCAGTTTTTTGTCCCGTATTCGCAGTGGCGCTAATGAGCCCGAGAAGGGTCTCTACTTTTGGGGTGGGGTAGGCCGCGGAAAAACCTACCTAATGGATGCGTTTTTTGAGTCCCTGCCGTTCGCGGAAAAACAGCGTACCCATTTTCATCGCTTTATGCGTCGAGTTCACCAGGATCTAAAGGAGTACGCTGGGGAGAAGAATCCGCTGGAGAAGGTGGCAGATAAGATTGCCCGCCGCGCTCGGGTGCTCTGCTTTGATGAGTTTTTCGTCTCAGATATTGCCGATGCCATGATATTGGCCGGCCTGTTGGATGCATTGTTCCGCCGAGGGGTGGCTCTGGTGGCGACCTCGAATATTGTGCCCAAAGGTTTATATAAAGATGGGTTGCAGAGGGTGCGGTTTCTTCCGGCCATTGATCTGCTGGAGAAGTACACCAAGGTGGTTAATGTCGATAGCGGTACCGATTACCGGCTGCGCACCCTGGAAATATTGGAGCTATATCATTCTCCGCTGGGACCTGAGGCAGATAGCAGTCTGGAGCAGAGTTTTTCACAGCTGAGTGTCAGCGGCTGCGAAGCCCGTAGCGAGGTTCAGCTGCAAGTGGAGGGGCGCCCAATTCGAGCCTTGAAAGTAGCGGATGATGTTGCTTGGTTTGATTTTGTGGATCTGTGTGATGGGCCGCGATCGCAAAATGACTATATCGAATTGGCCAGGGAGTTCCATACGGTGCTTCTGGGGTCGGTGGTCAAGTTTGATGAGCGTATGGATGCCCAGGCGCGCCGCTTCATTAATCTGGTGGATGAATTTTACGACCGGTGCGTAAAGTTGGTGATTTCTGCGGAGGTTCCAGCTGAGGAACTGTACATCGGCCGGAATCTTAAGTTTGAGTTTGAGCGCACGGTGAGTCGGCTTTTGGAGATGCAGTCCCGCGAATATCTGGAGCGGCCCCATCGCCCCGAATAAGTCTGTCGAGTCGGGGTAAATTCCGCTTGAAAAGCATACACTCCTTTTGTACTATCCGCGCTCTTTTGTGGGACGGCCCCTAATTCTGGGGGTCATATTACAGGTGTTTATAACATGAAGACTTACAGTGCCAAGCCAGAGGCGGTAAAACGCGACTGGTACATTGTTGACGCTGCGGACAAGACCCTCGGCCGTATTGCTGCCGAGATCGCAACCCGCCTGCGCGGCAAGCACAAGCCTGAATACACGCCCCACGTGGACACTGGCGATTACATCATTGTAATCAACGCAGAAAAGGTTCGCGTGACCGGTAACAAGGCCAAAGACAAGATCTACCACAGCCACTCCGGCTACCCTGGTGGTCTTAAATCCATCAGCTTCGAAAAGCTGATCGAAAAAGCGCCCGAGCGCACCGTTCAAAGCGCCGTTAAAGGCATGCTGCCGAAAGGTCCTTTGGGTCGTGCCATGTTCAAGAAGCTGAAAGTATACAGCGGCAGTGAACATCCTCATGTGGCTCAACAGCCGATTGAACTGGCGATCTAAACGGGAATAAATCTGATGGCAACTACTCAATACTACGGTACCGGCCGCCGCAAGACCTCTACTGCTCGTGTATTTCTCACAGCAGGTGAAGGTAAGATCACCGTAAACGGTCGCACTCTGGACGAATACTTCGGCCGTGAAGTGGCTCGCATGATCGTGCGTCAGCCGCTGGAAAAGGTTGAAATGGTCGAGAAATTCGATATCACTGTTACTGTTAAAGGTGGCGGTTCCTTTGGTCAGGCGGGTGCTATCCGTCACGGCCTGACCCGTGCCCTGATGCAGTACGATGAAGCGCTGCGTCAACCGCTGCGCGCCGCTGGTTATGTTACCCGCGACGCCCGTGAGGTTGAGCGTAAGAAAGTGGGTCTGCGCAAAGCGCGCAAGAAGCCGCAGTTCTCCAAGCGTTAAGCTTTCTTTTTGGCCCGGCTTTTGCCGGGCTTTTTTATATTCCCGTATCTGTGGTTATCCAGCGCTCTTATGACTTTTGCTGGATTTATCGCGGTTTCGCCGCGTGATTCCCGACGTTCCCCATAGCATTGCCTTGTATCAAATTGGCATTTTCTTTAACATTGCGCCGATTTGTATCCGCTTGATTTGTGGGGTTTATTCGCGCGGGCAATCTGCCGGGGCGGGACTTCTTTCAAGACTTTTTGGGTTTGGGCCAGCGAATCTCCGGGCTATCGGGGTCGCTGTGATGGGAGAACTACGTCATGAGTGATGACGGTGTAAATGTAGGACGGCGCCGTTTTCTAACCGCTGCCACCTCAGTTGTTGGTGGCGCGGGTGCGGTGGGGGTTGCCGTTCCCTTCGTCGCTTCCTGGAAGCCGAGTGCCAAGGCGAAAGCTGCGGGCGCTCCGGTTAAATACAACATTAGCAAAGTTGAACCGGGCCAAATGGTCACTGTAGAGTGGCGAGGTAAGCCGGTCTATGTTGTGCGCCGTACCGATGAAATACTGCAAGACCTGGAGAAAGTGGAGCCTCTACTGCGCGACCCTAACTCCGAGGAGTCTATCCAGCCAGCTTATGTAGATCCGGAAAACCGCTCTATCAAGCCAAAGCTGTTGGTGTTGGTTGGTCTGTGTACGCATCTTGGCTGCGCGCCTATGTACCGCCCGGAAGTGGGTGCTGCCGATCTGGGTGGCGATGAGTGGATGGGTGGCTTCTTCTGTCCCTGTCACGGTTCCAAATACGATATGGCTGGCCGTGTTTATACCGGTGTTCCCGCGCCTACCAACCTGGAGGTGCCGCCTTATTCCTATGAAAACGACGATGTAATCGTGATTGGCGTAGACCAGGAGGGCACCGCATGAAATGGCTCGCAGATTTCGGTGATTGGGTAGATCAGAGACTGCCCATTTACCAGGCCTGGGATAAGCATATGGGCAAGTACTACGCGCCCAAAAACTTTAACCTGTGGTATTTCTTCGGCGTTTTCTCCCTATTGGTCCTGGTCAACCAGCTGTTGACCGGTATTTGGCTCGTTATGAGCTACAACCCCTCTGCCGAGGAGGCATTTGCCTCGGTTGAATACATCATGCGCGATGTGGAGTGGGGTTGGTTGATACGATATCTTCACTCCACAGGTGCGTCTGCCTTCTTCGTGGTGGTGTACCTGCATATGTTCCGCGGTTTGATGTACGGCTCTTATAAGCCGCCCCGCGAGCTAGTGTGGATCTTCGGTATGTGTATCTACCTGGTGCTGATGGCAGAAGCCTTTATGGGCTACGTACTGCCCTGGGGCCAGATGTCCTACTGGGGTGCCCAGGTAATTGTTTCTCTGTTTGGAGCAATTCCCGGTATTGGCGATAGCCTGGTTGAGTGGATTCGCGGAGACTATCTGATCTCTGGTATTACCCTGACCCGCTTCTTCTCCCTGCACGTTATTGCACTGCCGCTGGTATTGGTATTGCTGGTAGTTCTGCATATCCTGGCGTTGCACGAAGTGGGTTCCAACAACCCAGACGGCATCGAGATCAAGAAGAACAAGGATGAGAACGGCATCCCCAAAGACGGTATTGCTTTCCACCCTTACTACTCTGTTCACGACCTGGTAGGTATCGCGGTATTCCTGTTTATCTTCGCAACTGTTGTGTTCTTCTTCCCGGAAATGGGCGGCTTCTTCCTGGAGTACGCTAACTTCGAAGAAGCGAACCCGCTGAAGACACCACCGCATATTGCTCCGGTTTGGTACTTCACGCCGTTCTACGCAATCCTGCGTGCGGTTACCATGGATATCGGTCCGCTTACTGCGAAATTCCTTGGCTTGGTAGCCATGGGTGCCGCTATTGCTGTGCTGTTTGTATTGCCTTGGCTGGACAAGAGCCCGGTTCGCTCGATCCGCTACAAGGGTTGGTTGCCGAAGGGCTTGCTGCTTCTGTTTGCTGCAGTATTTATTATCCTTGGCTACCTGGGTGTTAAATCTCCGACCCCGGATCGTAACTTCCTGTCTCAGGTAGCGACCCTGTTCTACTTCGCCTTCTTCCTGACCATGCCGGTTTGGACGAATCCGAAGAGTAAGAAAGGCATTGGCTCCTGGGCTGTTTGTGTCATCTTCGGCGTGCTGTTCCTGTGGATGGCGGTAGCTAATTACTCCGTGAATACTTTCATGGTGGTTGTAACTCTGCTGCTCGCTGCCTTCTTTACTTTGCTGCCCTGGATTACCAATCGCGATGAGGTTTACCCTGAGCCCGAGCGTGTAACCAGCCCGTCTGGTGGTAAAACTTTCGGCATCCTGTTTATCGGTATTATCGTTGTCGGCCTGCTGACCTTTATCCCGATTAAAGCGGTAGGTGCAGAATCTGAAGTGGAGCTGGATCACATCAATATCGATCTGCGGGACAAGCCGTCCCTGCAGCGCGGTGCCAAGTACTTCGTCAACTACTGCATGGGGTGTCACAGTGCCAATTACTCCCGTTGGGAGCGTGTGGCCACTGACCTGGATATCCCGGTTGAGTTGATGATGGAGAACCTGGTTTTGGGTGATGACAAAATCGGCAACCTGATGACGATCTCCATGCGTCCAGATGATTCCAAAGTATGGTTCGGCGCCGCGCCGCCGGACCTGACGCTGGTTGCTCGTTCTCGCTCACCGGAATGGCTCTACACTTACCTCCGCAGCTTCTATAAGGACGACAGTCGTGCTACTGGGGTAAATAACAAGGTCTTCCCGAGTGTGGCTATGCCTCACGTTTTGATGGAACTGCAGGGTTTGCAGGAATGTGCCCCTGGTCCCAAGCGCGATCACGGTAAAGTTGTTCGCGATGAGCTCGGCAACCCGATTATGGACGCCGCTTGTGGTAGCCTGGAGGTCGGTAAGGTGAAAGGCTCTATGACACCGGAAGAGTTTGATGGGGCAATGTATGACCTCGTCAACTTTATGGAGTACATTGCTGAGCCGATGGCTGAAGATCGCAAACGTGTTGGCTTCTATGTGCTGGCGTTTATTTTTGTGTTCTTTATCTTCGCCTGGTTGCTGAACCGCGAATACTGGAAAGACGTGCACCACTAAAGCCGTCGCTAGTTTGTCTCTAATGGGTGGTGGGTTTACTCACTGCCCTTTTATATTTTGAATAAAAGGTCGGCTCTAGCCGGCTTAAAGTTTGAGGTAGTTTGAACATGGGTGTGCCTACCAACAAGCGCTCCTCGATGACCTTCTTCTCCGATGGTCGCAGCCACTATAGCCACCGAGTACGTATCGTACTTGCAGAGAAAGGGGTTTCCGTCGATATCACCGATGTGGACGCCGATGATAAACCAGCTGAACTCGCTGACCTCAATCCTTACAACTCCCTGCCAACCCTGGTAGATCGCGACTTGGTTCTGTTCGAGACCAAAGTGATGATGGAGTATCTGGACGAGCGTTTCCCGCATCCGCCGCTGCTGCCTGTTTACCCGGTTGCCCGCGCGCAGAGCCGCCAGATCATGCATCGTATCGAGCGCGATTGGTGTCCTCTGGTGGACAAGATCCTTGCCGGTGGTAAGGACGCGGCCTCCGCTCGCAAAGAACTGCGCGACAACCTGGTTGGTATCGCTCCGATGTTTACCGACCTGCCGTACTTCTTTAATGAAGAGTTTTCTCTGGTAGATTGCTGCATGGCCCCGCTGTTGTGGCGCCTCGAGCAGTTTGAAATCAGCCTTCCGAAAACCAAACAGGTTAAGCCGTTGCTGGATTATATGGACCGCCTGTTTGCCCGCGAGGCATTCCAGCAGAGTCTGACCGAATACGAACGGGAAATGCGTTGAGGGAATACTGGTGAGCAAGCCGGCCATGACATCCAATCGTCCCTATATTCTGCGGGCGTTTTACGAGTGGATAACCGATAACCGGTGCACTCCTTATATTCTGGTTGATACGCACCTCCCCGGTGTTTTGGTGCCGCAACAACATGTGAACGACGATGGTCAGATAGTGCTGAACATCTCGGAATCAGCGGTTGCCAGTCTGACTATGGATAATTACGCCATCAGGTTTAACGCCCGTTTTGGCGGGGTTCCGACAGATATCCAAGTTCCAGTGGGATCTGTGGTCGGAATCTACGCGCGGGAAAACGGGCAGGGGATGGTATTTGAGGCCGAGGAAACTCCAGAGCCGCCCGAACCGACGCCACCCACCAGTTTGGGTAAAAAATCGGTGAAAAAACCGGCTCTGCGTGTCGTTAAATAGTGCTCCTTTTCGCTGGTGGGGCAGATTTCTGAAGCCCTGCCAGTTCCCTTCCTCCACTTTTGTGACCCGGTTCCGGGTATATGCTTGTCCCAAGTCCGTATAATGTCGCGTTATCTTTTATTGCCGCGAATGTCATGCCGCCGTACCTTCAATGGCTGCGCTTTATTTGGCTGCCAGGGATGCTTCTGGTGCTTCTCGTTGCGCAGTATCTTTCCTGGATCGATCTGACCCACTTATACAGTCCGCAGCTGCCTGTGTTGCTATTGGCTATGGCGGCATTGCTCAGTTTTGGTTTTCGCTCGAGCCGGGTTGCGCTTGCAGCGCTGCTTATCATGGCCCTATACATCGCGGCTCACTCCCAGTTGCTCCCCAGCTTGCACAGGGATCTCCCACTATATCTCTCACTAGTTGCGGTAAATCTTGTTCTGTTTACTTGCAGTCGTGATCGCAGTGTCTTCAGTATTTTTGGGCTGCTGTGGGGCCTGTTTTTGCTGGCTGAGGGGGTGGGTTTTGTCTTGCTCTACGATTGCTGCGCGCCGCTGAGGCTGGCATTTCCGGTCGAGAATTTGCCCAGCGGGTTGTCCGGGTTTTTACCCGACGCATTTTCGTTGCCACAATTGATTGGCAGTGTCTCCGCTCTCGGTGCTTTTGCCTTACTTTTTCTCTACCCTGGCCCCACCGCTATGGGTCTGTTTAGTTGTTCTATTTTGCTGCTGTGCAGTGTTTGGTTGAGCCTTCCTCTCGAGTTTACCGGGTTTGTAGCAGGAGTATTGTTGGTCGCTTCGCTGCTTGGGGCCAGTTATGAATTGGCGTTTCGCGATGAGCTGACTGGGCTTCATTCCAGGCGGGCCTTCCGCTATCAGATGCTGACGCCGGCATGGAATTACAGTCTTGCCATGGTTGATATCGATCATTTTAAGAAGCTGAATGATCGCTATGGGCACCAAGTGGGTGATCAGGCTTTGCAAATGGTTGCGGCTCAACTCGCGCGCCACTCTCACGGTGCCGTGTTTCGCTATGGAGGCGAGGAGTTTGTTATTTATCTTCCGGGCCGCAGTCGCGAGGCGAAAGAAGTTCTGTTGGAAAAAATCAGGGAGAAAATCTCAAGCTACCCACTGCGCCTGAGGTCATCGGGGCGTCTAGCCGCAGGGGCTTCGCTCAGGGGAAAGGGCGGAGGGAAGCCAGTGAAAGTTACTGTGAGTATTGGCGTTGCCCACCGCAATAAAAAACTAAAGAAACCCGAGAGTATCCTTAAAGCGGCTGATCAAGCGCTTTATAAAGCAAAGCGCAGCGGGCGAAATTGCCTGTCTGTCCACAGCTGATATAAATCAAGTAAATTTGAAAGTGACGCTTAATTCCCTTTTGGCATTGGTCAATCTGTTGTGCGCCACCGATACTGCAAAGCAGGGTATTGGAAGGGAGATTTGGTGTGCGGATACTCAGTCATACAATAGGTATTCTTACCAACCCGGAAAAAGAGTGGAAAGCGATACGCGCTGATCGCCATTCTTTTTTTGAGGTGTTTGTAACTCATGTGCCGCTTCTGGCGTTGATTCCTACCGTGGCCGGTTACTTTGGGGTTACCCGGGTAGGCTTCCAGGTTGGGGGGCATCTGGCAAAGCTGACACCTGAAAGTGCGGCTGTTCTGTCGGTTGTTACTTATTTTGCATTGCTGGTTGGCGTCTATTGCCTCGGAGAGTTCATTAACTGGATGGCGCGATCCTACGGAGTTGAGGGAGATGAGCCCACGCGCCATTATGAAGGCACGGCACTTGCGGTGTTTATTACTACGCCAATCTTCCTGGCGAGTATCGTCGTCCTTTATCCACACCCCT
Organism: Microbulbifer maximicatervae (SeqCode); assembly: GCF_052468155.1. Classification (NCBI taxonomy): domain Bacteria; kingdom Pseudomonadati; phylum Pseudomonadota; class Gammaproteobacteria; order Cellvibrionales; family Microbulbiferaceae; genus Microbulbifer; species Microbulbifer maximicatervae (SeqCode). Next base: position 5,191,722 of record NZ_CP174335.1, on the reverse strand, counting down.
GGCTCACGATGGCGTCCGTAGGCATTGCCGGGATGTATTCTATTTACCTGGTCTTTGCCGGCATTCCGATCCTGATGAATATGAATAAGGATCGAGCATTTCTGTATGCCTGTGCAGTATTAACCGTTGCCTTGGTAATGATGGTTACGGTGCTTATTGGCTCCGTCATTTTATGGAGTGTGGGCATCGGGCCGGTTTATCAGCACCACGCCCATTGAGGTTTCACAACGCCAGCATTTGTGCTGGCGTTGTGCGGCTACCTAGACTTATCGATAATCGGTGGCATAGGGCAGTCCAGGCTGTCAGCGACGGCCCTTAACAGTTCGATCTCCTCCGCTTTAATTACCCCATTGTGATTCAAGGTGATCACAATCGCTTTCAGTAAGTCGGGTTTCTCCAGGGGTGGGATAAGGCTGGCGATTGCAATGGCCTTGTCCAGTCGTGGTAGGGTGATATCAGCGATGCCGGGTAGCGGGGTTATTTCAAGCCTGAGAGCACTGAGTCCCTTCTCATAAGCACGTTTTGCTGGAAGGTATTGGCTGTTTCCCGCATGGGCGATGGCTGCAATGATAAATCGTGAAGCATCTTTGTTGGCATGTTTGCTGTGGGAGAGGCGCTGTCGATCTGGAGCGCCGTCGAGCGCGTGCATTAATACCCGGTACAGGGCCCACTCCCAAACTTCAACTTTCCCATCGCTGTGTAGAAGCTTGATAAGGTTTCGTTTAAAGATCTGGTACTGCTGGGGGACTAGGGCACGCAAGGCCGGGATACATAGGTCTATCAATGCGAGGCGAGCGTTGCTCGGCAGTGATTCCATATGTGGTGTGAGTTTTTTCATCTCGCGGATAACAGCGGGGTGGGCAATTTTCTCCAAGAGGTTAAGCTGTTTGTCTCGCTCGGTTTTATCCTTGTGCAGAAGAAGGTAGTAAACCAGTGCCCGGGCGGTAAAGGGTTCGTGTGCAGCCTGCTGGATAAGGGGTGGAATAGAGCTCAGTAGTTGATGTCCAAGCTCGACTTGATGTGTATCTGGCTTGGCAATGCTGTTGTCCACCGCATCCAGAGCAGCCTGGAAAGGCGTTGTAGGAGCGGCCATGGCGAACTGAGGATTTTGCAATTCACTGGGTTTTAAAGTCTGGGCTTCACTTTTTACCTGCTCTTCCGTATTGGCGAATAGGCCATTCCAGGCGGGTTCTAGCCTCTTTATGCGCACCGGTAGTGGAGGGTGAGTGGCAAAAAGGCTGAGCAGAGAGTGTTTTACCCCAACCGCGAACAACATATGGTTAAACTCTGCTGCGTTGGGGCTGCTGAGTTCTGAGCCTACATCGCGGCCACCGATCTTTTTCAGCGCGTTGGCAATACCGAGGTTGTTGCGAGTAAATTGTACTGCGGAGGCATCGGCAAGAAACTCCCGTTGCCGACTGACAGCGGCCTTGATCAGGTTGCCGATTAGCGTACCGGTGTAGCCGAGGATAATCAGAGTTATTCCCAGGCCTAGTAGAGGATATCTTACGGGGGTTATGCGCCTGTGGGGTACCGGGCTTCTGACAAGGAGCTGTCCCAAAAGTCCAATAATTAAGATTCCATGTAACAGCCCGGTGATCTGGGTGTTTAGACGAATGTCTCCATTGAGAATATGACTGAACTCGTGGGCAACAACGCCCTGTAGTTCCTCTCGGGTAAGCTTTTCCAAGGAGCCCCGCGTCAGGCCAATAATGGCGTCGGTAGGGTTTTGGCCAGCGGCAAAGGCATTGATGGTGCTGTCCTCAATGATGTAGACATCGGGTACCGGAATACCTGTTGCAATAGCGATCTCTTCCACAACATTGAGTGCTCTCTTTTCCCGCTCAGTTCGCGCGGAAGTATTAAGCTTGTACCCTCCCAGGGATTCCGCCACAGCCTTTCCCCCAGGGGATAATTGATGGAACTTGTACAGACTGCCCAGGATAACGACGGTACCGATGACAAAGGCTATTGAGCCAAGGCTCTCCCAGCCCAGAAGTTGCACAACTTCAAAGGGAGTAAATGGTTGGCCGCGAGACAGTGACACCATGGCTGCCGTAGCCAGGGTGCTCAAACTGATTAGGGTAATGACGGCCAGGCTGAACAGGAAAACCAGCAAACGACTGCTGTGCTTGGCTTTGTCCTGGTGAACGTAAAAGTTCATATTTAAAACTCGATACGTGGCGCGACTTGAAAGGTTTCTGAGTCTGCGAACTCAAGCAGTTGGGCGTTGGCTCTGTGGCCAAAAAGGCCGGCCAGAAATACTGGGGGGAAGCTCTGCTTGTAGATGTTGTAGCTGGTGACGCAGTCGTTAAAAGCTTGGCGTGCAAATGCCACGCGGTTTTCGGTGCTGTTTAACTCCTCGTTGAGTTCGCGGAGGGTCTGGTCGGCTTTCAGTTCCGGGTAGGCCTCAATCACCATATTCAGGCGGCCGAGGGCGCTGTTGAGAAGGCCTTCTGCGCGGCCGAGCTTATCGATAGCGGCCGGATTGGTAGGGTTTTTAGCGGCAGATTTAAGGTCTGAAATTGCGGTATTACGCGCACTGATTACCGCTTCCAGGGTTTCCCTCTCGTGATTCAGGTATGCGCTGGCACTCTCTACCAGATTTGGTACCAGGTCGTGGCGTCGCTTTAACTGTATCTCTATCTGCGCAAAAGCATTTTCGCTGTGGTTTTTCAGTGAAACCAGTTTGTTAAAGATACTGATGATGAAAAAGAACAGTGCGATGACTACCACCAGCACAATAAGTCCCGTAGATCCCATAACGCTCCCCTATTTATCCCTGTTGGTGGCGTAAATAGTAACACGATGGGCTGATACTGATGCGCACCGGCCGCACCCCTGGCGGAGCGGGGTGGGGCTTCGGCTATAATGCGGCGACATTAAAACAATTGCCGCCACCACAGTGATGGCGGCACAGAACTTGGAGCAGCCAGAATGAGTGATGTAACTTCGGACCCAGTAGTGATTGTCGGAATGTCGCGTACGCCAATGGGCGCTATGCAGGGCAGCCTTTCAGCCCTCACTGCCCCGCAGTTGGGTGCTGCGGCGATTCGCGCAGCCCTTGAGGACGCGGGTGTGGCACCTGCCGATGTGGATGAAGTGCTGATGGGTTGTGTGCTCCCGGCAGGTGTTGGTCAGGCTCCGGCACGTCAGGCATCACTGGGTGCTGGCATCCCGGTTGGCACTCCTTGCACCACTGTTAACAAGGTGTGTGGCTCTGGAATGAAGACTGTGATGATGGCTCGCGATGCCCTGCTGATGGGTGAGGGTAAGGTTATCGTTGCTGGTGGTATGGAAAGCATGAGCAATGCCCCCTACCTGCTGGCCAAGGCCCGCTCTGGTATGCGCCTCGGTCATGGAGAGGTCAAAGATTCCATGTTCCTGGATGGCCTGGAAAATGCTGCAGATGGCAAGCTGATGGGTACTTTCGCCGAATCTACTGCCGATAAGTACGATTTCACCCGCGAAGAGCAGGACGCTTTTGCCCTGGAATCTCTGGCGCGTGCCCAGGCTGCGATTGAGAGTGGAGATTTTACCCGTGAAATTGCCCCGGTCACGATTGCCTCTCGCAAAGGTGAGATCGAGGTGAGTGTTGACGAGGCCCCAGGTAATGCCCGTCCAGACAAAATCCCTCAACTGAAGCCCGCGTTCCGTAAAGACGGCACTGTAACCGCGGCGAACTCTAGCTCTATTTCTGACGGTGCTGCGGCGCTGGTGTTGATGCGCAAAAGTGAAGCTGAGAAGCGCGGCTTGAAAGTTCTGGCTGTTCTCAAAGGGCAATCCCAGTTTGCCCGTGAGCCCGAGTGGTTCACTACGGCCCCGGTCGGCGCTATGCACAAGCTGCTGGAAAATGCCGGTTGGTCTGCGGCAGATGTGGATCTATTCGAGATTAATGAGGCATTTGCGGTAGTGACTATGGCTGCAATGCGTGAGCTCGATTTGCCCTGGGAAAAGGTCAATGTTAACGGTGGTGCCTGTGCCCTCGGCCACCCGCTAGGTGCTAGCGGTGCCCGTATCCTGGTTACCCTGTTGGCAGCGATGGAAAAGCGCGACGCCAAGAAGGGCGTGGCAAGCCTTTGCATTGGCGGCGGTGAGGCTACAGCGGTTGCTATAGAGCGCGTATAAGTTACAGGCTTGAGCGCTAACAAAAACGGAGGCAATTGCCTCCGTTTTTGTTTGTGTAGTGCGGGAAAGATTAGTTGATATATTCCACTGCTTTCACAACCTTCTGTACCCCGCCTACCGAGCGGGTCACTTCGGCTGCCCGTTCCGCTTCAGCGGGAGTTAGCAGTCCCATCAAATAAACAACTCCATTCTCGGTCACGATTTTGATGCGACCACTGTCTACTTCCTTATTGGCAAACAGGTTGCTTTTCACCTTGGTGGTTAGCCAGGTATCGCTGGTGCTAGCCAGTAAAGTGACTTTACCGCGCACCTGAATTTCGTTGTAGACCTGGCGAACATTCTGTACCTGTTCCGCCGTGCGTCCGGCAAGCAGGCGCAGTTCCTGGCTGGGCACCTGGCCGGTGAGCAGTACAACACCATTAAAAGAATTGATATTGATATTCGAGGTTTTCAGGTCCGGGTGAGCTTTGTTGATATTGACTGTGGTCACCGTCTCGATACGTTGGTCATCAATATAGGTGCCAAAAGATCGCTCGCCGGGGTCCTGTTGTATGGGGCCGTCATGGGTGGCCTCCAATACAGTGCTGCATCCCGCTAACAAGGTGGTTGCCGCAAGGGCAGCCAGGAGATATTTCCCCAGGGTCAACTTTTTGTTGTTCATCGTTTATTCCTCGTAGCCACCAAACAAACTACTGTCGATTAGGTCGCACAGGCAAAAAATTGTCAGAAGATGTACTTGGTGTACCTCTGCTGCGACATCGGATGGCACCCGTAGTTCAATATCATGGGTATCGAGCAGGGCGGCGCAGTCGCCGCCATCACCGCCGGTCAGTGCGAGTATGCCCATATCCCGGTCCCGAGCCGCACGCATGGCCTGAACCAGGTTTGAGTCGCGCCCATCGCTGCTGATAATTACGAGAAGGTCACCGGGCTGCCCCAGGGCGCGAACGGGGTGTGCGAAGGTGTCTGCACCGCCGTGGTTCGAGGCAACGGTGCCCATGGAGACGCCGTCGCTGTTGAGGGCCATAGCCGGTAGGCCGGGGCGTTCGCGCTGGAAGCCGCCGGTCAGTTGCGAGCTAAAACTTTGCGCCAATGCGCCACTGACACCATTGCCACAGAGCAGGACTTTGCTCTCAGCCAAGAGTGTATGCACCACCATTTCGCTGGCTTCTGCAATCAGCGGGGCCAGTATCTCGCCAGCGTTCATTGTGGCTTCAAGGCTGTGGTGAAAAAGGGTTACGACTCGCTGTTCCATTGTGTCCTTAATTCAGGTGAGCTCGAACTCACCATAACTTGACAGGGTAAATCTCGGTTTTGCCTCAGGCTTCGAAGGCGCTTTTAATCCACTGGATGTTTTGTGCATCGCCATCTATGGCAAGGACATCGAAGCGGCACGGACAGTCCAGTTTATGTTGCTGCAAATAGCGGCTGGCAGTGGCCAGTAGCTTAGCTTGCTTGCGTGAATCCACGCTGGCTGCGGCCCCGCCGAATTGGCTCTTACGGCGGAAGCGCACCTCCACGAACACGACAGTATCGCTTTCACGGGCGATAAGGTCTATCTCTCCGTGTGAACTGCGATAATTGCGCTCCAATAAGGTGAGCCCCGCGCGCTGCAAATAGCGGGCTGCGGCAGCCTCCGTTTGGCTGCCGACAGTACCGCTTGAGCCCTTAAAAAGCCTCACGATTCCCACTTAATTCAATCGGCTCCCGCTGCGGCAACTGGGGCTCGACGGTAGTGATGGGCACCGGCACCCCTTTGTCGATTCGCGCCCACATTTGTTCGCGCACTATGCGGCCATCAGCGCTCAGGCTCAATGCGCCGGTGAGACCGTGTACTTTCTGTTCCGGGAACTGGCGCAGCATCGGCAAGCGCGGGTAGAGGCGGAAGGCATCGGCACCTAGGGCATACAGTCTGGCAAAAGCCGGTGCGGGCGACGCCTGCTCCTCGATATCCTGCTTGGTTTGATTGCTTTCAAACAGCCAGGGCAGGGCGGTAAAGCGAATACCGTTCATATCCCTGTCGCGATTGCGGTTGATGCTGCCACCAAAGACATGAGAGGTAGCGTATACGGGCAGGTCACTGGCGTAGTAGTAGGTCAGCATGGGGTTGAGCTGGCGCGCCTGCTGGGGTTGTGCTGCCAAGAATACCATATCGACATCGTCACGGCGTCTGGGGGTAAATTCCAGCTTTGCCGCCAGGCGACTCTGTAATTCCTTCTTGCGCGCGTTGCTGGCGGGAATCAACAGGGCATCGCTGACCAGGGCTGAGAACTTGCTGTTGTCCTTAAACGTCCGGCGAATGCTGACTGAGCCGCCGAGGCGCAGCCACTCTTCTTCAAATGCCTCAGCGCCGCGCTGCCCCCAGCTATTGTCAGCGGTGAGGACCATTGCCTGTCGCTTGCCCTGCCGGTAAGCGTGCTGGGCAATTTGCCGCGCTTCATCTTCAATTGCCAGGCCAAACTGGACCAGGTCTGTGGTCAGGCGCCCCTCATCGCCGTAGTTGAGGGCGAGAGTAGGCACCGGCAGTTTTTCTGTGGCAAGCAGGTTGGCTACCTTGCTCTTATCCAGTGGGCCAACAATCATCTGCGCACCGGCATCTACGGCGCTCTGGTAAATTTCCTCAAATGGCTGATCGGAACCGGTGTCGTAGACCATCACTTTTGGAGTTGCGCCGCCAGCATTCAGAGCGGTGTAGTGGGCGGCCATAAAGCCATCCCGGATTGCCCTGCCGGCGTTGCCCAGGGGGCCGGACAGTGGCAGGAGTAGCGCCACGCGGTCTGCCCGCTGGGCGGCCAAGCGCTCTAACAGCTGCAATGCCTGTGGCGGATGGGAATTGGCACTATGGGCGGGCCAGCGCTCGCGCCAGCGGCTGAGCGCGGTCAGCTGTGAGCTGATATCCGTCTGGGTGTCGCGGCCCAGCAGGGCGAGTTGATACCAGGCGCGCATCTGGGTGTCATTGCTTTGGGTGGCGCGAGCCTGCAATTCACTGGAGGGCAGCTGGGTCAAGAGATGCCAAAAGCCGTTGTTATTCTCTGTGATCGCTTCGTCGGACTGGGCGATATAGGAGATTTCGCGCCGCTCACTAATAGCGCTGTCGAGATTTCCCAGAAGTCCCCATAGGTCAGCGCGCAGGCTGCGTAAAGGTAAGGCAGTCTTCTGTGGCAACTCCGACCACACATTTTCCAGGCGTGGAGAGGCTGCCAGGTCGAGGGCCTCAAAGAAGTCGTCGTCTGCGGCAAGTAGGCTGCCATAGACCTGTGCATAGCTGGCGAAGAGGTTGTCGTCCAGCTGTTCGGGCGTAATTTTGATTACCGCCTCTTTTGCCGTCTCTTTATCTCCCAGCTCGTATAGAATAGCGGCCGCTTGCAGGCGCTGTTGATCCCGCGCCGGTGCCGGCAGGGTGTCGGCACTGCGCAGCATACGTACAGCTTCACTGCGGCTTGCGGTGTGGCCGGCCGAATAATCCGGCTGGTAAACGTTTGGCCGGGAAGCCGGTGTCTGGCAAGCAGCCAGTGCGACTGCCAGTGAGGCAGCTGCCATTCTGGTGATTACAGTAGAGGTGCGCCGGGAAGAGGCGGACATAATCTTCTCCCGCAATATTTATATTTGGAGTGAACAGCTATGGGGCCGGATCAGGCGCTGCTTTATATTGTCGCTACGCCCATTGGTAATTTGGCCGATATGGTACCGCGAGCGATCGAAGTTCTACAATGTGCCGATCTGGTTGCGGCGGAGGACACACGTCACAGTCAGCGATTATTTTCCCATTTTGATATCGATACGCCATTGATGGCATATCACGATCACTCGGATGACAAGCGCACAGAGCAGATTTTGCAGCGTTTGGAGCAGGGCCAGACCATTGCCCTGATTTCCGATGCGGGCACCCCACTGATCTCAGACCCCGGTTATCGCCTGGTGCGTGAAGCCCGGGAGCGAGGAATCAAAGTCTCTCCGATACCGGGGGCTTGTGCTTTCGTCTCCGCACTGAGTGCCGCCGGACTCCCCAGTGACAAGTTTAGTTTCGAGGGATTTCTGCCGGCCAAGTCCGGTGCCCGTGAGCGAGCCCTGCAGGAGTTGGCCAGTGATACCCGTACCCTGGTGTTCTACGAGGCCCCGCATCGGGTTGCTGATACTCTGGAAGCAATGGCGGTCGTGTTCGGCGGTAATCGAGAGGCGGTAATAGCCCGCGAGGTCAGCAAGGCCTTTGAAACTTTTCAGTTGATGCCTCTGGCAGAGTTGGTTGAGTGGGTCCGCGCTGACAGCAATCAGCAGCGCGGTGAGATTGTTTTGATGGTGCGTGGTGCAGAGCGCTCTCGCGAATGTGAGCTGGATGGGGAGGCACAGCGTGTAATGTCGCTGTTGCTGGCGGAGTTGCCGCCGAAAAAGGCGGCGGCGATCGCTGCCGAAATTACTGGAGTGAAAAAGAAAGTCCTGTACAACTGGAGCCTGGAGCAAAAATAAGGCACTGATTGCTGCAATTGCCTGTTGCAATCCGTCTGTCGCCTCTTTACTCTTTGCCGCGAGCTGGCCGGGCAATCGCTGTCGCCTTGTGCGATGGAGGAAAGTCCGGGCTCCATAGGGTGGAACGCCAGGTAACGCCTGGGGGGTGCGAGCCTACGGAAAGTGCAGCAGAGAGTAGACCGCCGATGGCTCCTTTTTGGGGAGTACAGGTAAGGGTGAAAGGGTGCGGTAAGAGCGCACCGCGCGGCTGGTAACAGTCCGCGGCATGGTAAACCCCGTTCGGAGCAAGACCAAATAGGCCCTCTATAGGTGTGACCCGCACTGAGGGCGGGTAGGTCGCTTGAGGTGTCTGGTGACAGGCATCCCAGATGAATGATTGTCCTCGACAGAACCCGGCTTACAGGCCAGCTCAATAATTTCAAAAGCCCGGCATTCGCCGGGCTTTTTTGTTTGCCTGATGTGGTGGTCCCGGCTCCGGTAGCCCTCTTTGTGTTCGCCTATTTCTTCTCGTTTAATTTCGGCTAAAGCCTCTTCTTGGCGCAAAAAAATTGATTAACTGTTAAGGGGGCGATCGTGCCAGATAGTGCTGTTCCGACTGGTTTCAATGTGCCAATATGCGCCACTTCTCTGGAGGCCGCGATTTTACAAGGGGTTATGGGGACTTTGGGGTCGAATTCCTTGACTTTGTGTCGACCAGTTTTATAGTGTCGAGAGTGGGAAAAAGTGGAAAATCGTGGAAATTTGTGGTTTATTCGCGATAAGTAAGTGGGTGTTCACACCGCCAGGTTAAAGTCGAACATCTTTCTCCATTGACCTGCCATATGGGAGTGAGTCGCGAGAGGCGCGATCTCCAAAGCGAGAACCACTAAACGTGTATTTGGGCAGCCACGCAATCAATATGGACGCCAAGGGGCGTCTGGCAATACCGGCTCGCGTCCGCGATAGGCTGTTGGATGAGTGTGCGGGGTGCTTGGTGGTGACTGCCCATACAGAGGAACGCTGCTTGTTGGTGTATCCGTCGCCTCAATGGCAGCAAATTCTCCCGAAGATTGAAGCATTGCCCAGCTTTAACAAAGTGGCTCGGCGCGCTCAGCGCCTGCTGATCGGGTATGCCTGTGAGCTGCAGGTGGATGGCAATGGCAGGGTATTGATTCCGCCAACTCTGCGTGAGTACGCGGGGCTGGAAAAGAAATTGATGTTAGTGGGCCAGGGGAAAAAGCTGGAGCTCTGGAGTGAGGAGCGCTGGATGTCCTGGCTCGATGATAGTGAAGACGAAGAGGGTATGCCTGAGGAAATGGCATCCCTCTCTTTATAAGGGGAGTACCGGGTGTCTCAAGAATTGCATCGCAGTGTGTTGTTACGCGAGGCCGTAGACGCTCTGGTGACTGAGCCGGATGGGTTTTATATCGATGGCACCTTTGGCCGGGGTGGGCACAGCGCCTCAATCCTTGAGCACTTGGGGCCCAATGGCCAGTTGGTAGGGGTGGATAAAGATCCCCAGGCTGTTGAATTTGCAGAGCAGCGGTTTTCCGATGAATCCCGTTTTTCCATTTGGCATGGGTCTTTTGCCGATATGGATAAGGCTGCCGGGCAAGCTGCCGGTAAGGTCAGTGGAATATTGCTCGATCTGGGAGTGTCTTCGCCGCAACTGGATCAGGCCGAGCGCGGTTTCAGTTTTATGCAGGATGGCCCCCTGGATATGCGTATGGATACCAGTCGGGGTATCAGTGCAGCGGAGTGGGTCAACACTGAGGCTGAGGCCGAAATGGCCCGGGTGTTTAAAGAGTACGGCGAGGAGCGTTTTGCCCGCCGAATGGCTGCTGCCATTGTAAAGCGCCGGCTGGAAAAACCATTTGAGCGCACCCTCGATTTTGCCGAGGTTGTGAAAGAGGCGAATCCGGCTTGGGAAAAAGGTAAACATCCCGCTACTCGAGTCTTTCAGGCTATTCGTATTCATATTAATGGCGAGTTGGATGATCTGCAGAGTGCGTTGGATAAATCCCTGCAGTTGCTGGCACCGGGTGGGCGCCTGGTGATTATCAGTTTCCACTCTCTTGAAGACCGAATGGTGAAGCGTTTTATTCGGGAAAAAGAGCGCGGTCCCCAGTTGCCTCGTGGCCTTCCGGTTATGGATAGTCAGATAGCCAAGTCACTGCGCTCGGTGGGCAAGGCAGTGAAAGCCAACACGGTTGAAGTGGATGAAAACCAGCGGTCCCGCAGTGCAGTAATGCGGGTGGCAGAAAAGCTGGCGGGAAGCTGAGTTTATGTCTGGCAAGGCTCTACTTGGAGTGGGGGTAATGTGGATAGCGGTAATACTGTCGTCGCTATCTGTTATTCATACCACCCAACAAAGCCGAGAGTTAACTGCTGAGCTGGGTAAGGCACAAAAAGCCCACGATGAATTGCGCTATGAGCAGGAGCGTCTCCTTTTGGAGAAAAGTGCCTGGTCTGCCTATAGCCGGGTCGAACAGGTCGCCCGAGAAAAATTAAAAATGCATGTGCCAGCACCTTCGGAACAGGTATTGGTAGTGGCGGATTAAGTTTTAACCGCCTTGGATGAAGACGTAAGTACCCCACTGCTTGCCCGGTGGGGTTTCTGCGTTTGGGGGCTTTGGCCTTTAAATAATTATAAAGAATTTTGCGTTAATTGAGTTTTGGAGTTCAGGCCCTGGAGAGTGGCATGCTCAGCCGGGATGCAAAATAAATAGATAACGCCAACTGGGAAAACATGGGCGCAGTCAAAAAAAAGGATATTCAGCCGGGTATAGCCCGCTGGCGCTTTGCGCTGGTGGCGGTCCTGCTGTGCCTGCTCGCTCTTACCCTTGTGTTCCACTTGGCCAAACTGCAGGTAGTGCCTGCTGCTGAGCGCGGATATCGTTTCCTGCAAGACCAGGGCCGGGCCCGCACCTTGCGCACCGAAGAGATTGCTGCCTATCGGGGCTCAATAGTCGATCGAAACGGTGAGCTTCTTGCTGTCAGTACACCGGTACACAGCCTGTGGGCCAATCCCAAGCTGTTGAGTGAAATAAGCGATGCGAATTTAGTGCGCCTGGCTCGCGCGCTGGATTTACCGTCTTCCAAACTGGGCTCTCGCCTGAAGAAATACCGAAACAAAGAATTTATGTACCTGCGCCGGCACCTGTCTCCAGAAGAGGCTGAGAAAGTGCTGGACCTGGGTATTACAGGTGTTTTCAGTAAAAAAGAGTATCGGCGCTTCTATCCTGCTGGGGAGGTCGTAGCCCAACTTCTCGGTTTTACCAACATCGATGATCGCGGCCAGGAAGGAATGGAATTGGCCTACGACGATTGGCTGTCCGGACAGCCGGGATCACGTCAGGTAATTAAAGATCTGAAAGGGCGCACGGTAAGGGATTTGGCAATTCGTCAGGAAGCGCAACCGGGCAGGGATCTGCGTTTGTCTATCGATATGCGCCTGCAATATTTGGCCTACCGGGAATTAAAGCGGGCGGTGTCGGAAAACGGCGCCGCTTCCGGCTTTATGGTGATTCTCGATACTCACAGTGGCGATGTGTTGGCCATGGCCAACCAGCCTTCATTTAATCCCAATGACCGCAAAGGGGTTAAGTCGGCGGCTATGCGCAACCGTGCGCTGATCGACCAGTTTGAGCCGGGTTCTACAGTGAAACCCTTAACAGTATTGGCGGCTTTGGAAACCGGGCGCTACACCCCAAGAACAGAAATAAACACCAGCCCTGGATATATTCGCGTGCCGGGAAAAACCCTGGTGGATCCGGTTAATTACGGAAAAATAGACCTCACCAAGATTATTACCAAGTCGAGCCAGGTGGGAATTACAAAAATTGCTCTCGATTTGGAACCAAATTCTCTGCGGGGACTCTTTTATCGCTTGGGTCTGGGCGAGGCAGTGGGCAGTGGCTTCCCCGGTGAAGCACAGGGAATCTTGCCCAGTCGCAGCCGCTGGCACCCAATCGAGCGGGCTAATTTCGCCTTCGGCTACGGTTTAACAGTTAACGCCGTGCAGCTGGCACAAGCCTACAGCGTACTGGCGAATGAAGGGGTTAAGCGTCCTGTTTCCCTGGTTTTATCCGGTGACAAAGTACCGGGCGAGCCTGAGCAGGTTATTGAGCAATCCTTGGTTGGGCAGGTTACAGCGATGCTGGAGACGGTGATTTCCCGGGGTACCGGACGCCTTGCCGCTGTAGAAGGTTATCGTGTCGCCGGCAAGACCGGTACTGTGCACAAAGTTGGCAATAGTGGTTATGCGGATAATCGCTATCGCTCAGTATTTGCGGGCTTTATCCCCGCTGATAATCCGCGCCTTGCCGCGGTAGTTGTTATTGATGATCCCAGTCATGCCAAATATTACGGTGGTGAAGTTGCTGCACCGGTATTCGGTGCGGTGATGACTGGTGCTATGCGCCTGTTGCAGGTTCCGCCGGAAAAAATTAAATCGGCGGAGGGGCAATTGGCCGCGCAGTTAAGCGAGAGGGGTTCAAAATCGTGAGTCAGCGCGAAAAACATTCTGTTTCTATCAAAGAATTAGTGCCGGGTTACGCCGGTATTCCCGATATTTCTGTCACTGGTATTGCCCTGGATAGCCGCAAGATAAAAGCGGGCGATGCATTTATGGCCTTGCGCGGTTCTGTGGTCGATGGTCGGGAATATATCGATGCGGCAATTACTGCAGGTGCTGCGGTAGTGCTTGCTGATGGTGACAAGTTGGAATGTAAAAGCCGTGGTGATATCCAGGTGGTCAGTGTTCCCGGTCTGGCAAAGCGGGTAGGGGAAATTGCCGCGCGCTTCCACGGTAACCCCAGTGGTGAAATGCACTTGGTTGGAGTGACTGGCACCAACGGTAAAACCACTTGCGCCTATTTGACTTCCCAATTACTGGCTCGCCACTATGGCAGTGCAGCATTGATAGGCACCATTGGTAATGGGGTCTGGAAAGATAACCAAATCGAATTGCAGGAAACGGGTTTAACAACGCCTGACCCGGTGAGTTTACAAGCGGACTTTGCAAATTATCGCGATAGTGGTGTTGCCGCTGCCGCAATGGAAGTTTCTTCGCATTCCCTTTCTCAGGGACGTGTGCATGGGCTGATTTTTGATACGGCAATTTTTACCAATTTGAGCCGCGATCATTTGGATTATCACGGCAATATGGCCGCTTACGGCGCAGCCAAAGAGAAACTTTTCGGACTGCCAAAATTGAAGCGAGGAGTCATTAACCTGGATGATCCGTTTGGCGCCCAGTTGGCAGAGCGCTGCAAATTGCGTGGCCTGCGCGTTATTACTTATGGGCTGCAGGCGGGTGATTTATATGTTGCAGACCTGCGTCGCCATGAGCGCGGTTTTTCTGTAAAACTTAATTCCCCTTGGGGTAGCGGTGAGCTGCACGCACCCTTAATTGGCGATTTTAATATTCACAATGCCTTGGCTGTCGTAGCTGCTGCAGTGGCAGAGGGCATGCCTTTTGAAGATATTCTTGCCGCTTTCCCCACTATCAAAGCGGTGCCGGGGCGTATGGAGCGTGTCCTGGTTGAGGGTTCCGATGATGTGGGTGTATTGGTGGATTATGCCCATACACCAGATGCTCTTCGCGCGGCTTTAGCAGCAGCGCGCCCTTACTGTCGCGGTAATTTGTGGTGTGTTTTTGGTTGTGGCGGCGACCGGGATACGGGTAAGCGCGCGGCGATGGGGCGTATTGCCTCCGAGATGGCGGACCGTGCCATTGTGACTAGCGATAATCCGCGCAGCGAAGAACCACAAAAAATTATCGACGATATTCTCGAAGGGGCTGCCAGTAATATCGAAGTTGAAATTGATCGCGCGACAGCGATATCTCAGGCGATATCTGCAGCACAACCGGGGGATATTGTATTGATCGCCGGTAAAGGGCACGAAAATTACCAAATTATCGGCAGTGAAAAAATTCACTTCTGCGATCGTGAGCAAGCTGCTGCAGCTCTCAAAGCCCGCGTGGATGAATCGGGCCAGTCAAGTGAAGGCAAGGAGAGCCAAGGTGATTAATTCCCTTACGTTGCAGCAACTGCAAAGCCGTTTTGGTGGTGAGTTAATCAATGGCTCTGTGGAGTTTGAACTGGTTTGCACGGATACCCGCAAGCTGGACCCCAAATCTTTATTTGTTGCTCTGGTTGGCGAAAATTTTGATGCTCACGACTTTGTCGGTGAGCTGGATGGCCAGGTATTGGGGTTGGTTGTCGATCGTGAAGTACCCAGTTGCAGTTTACCGCAGTGGCGCGTTGAAGATACGACGGTCGCATTAGGACAAATTGGCTTACTGTGCCGTGAACAGTTTGACGGTCCGGTTGTGGCGATTACAGGGTCCTGCGGTAAAACTACCGTTAAGGAGATGCTGTCTGCAATTTTTTCCCAGAGTCATACACCCTGTGTAACCGAGGGAAACCTGAACAACCAGTTCGGTTTACCCATGACTTTGTTTGGGCTGACAGCGCAACACGATGTGTTGATTCTCGAAATGGGAGCTAACGGCCCTGACGATATTGGCTACCTGTGTAGTATCGGCAAGCCGCAGGTGACGGCGGTAAATAACGTAATGCCAGCGCATGTCGAGGGCTTTGGCTCTGTTGATGCTATCGCAAAAGCCAAGGGCCAAATTTATACCAGTTTGGATGTATCGGCGACGGCGGTGATCAATACCGATGATGGCTATGCGAATTACTGGTTGGAGAATATGCCCGAAGGGGTAAAGACTCTGGGTATTGGCTTATCTAATGAGTGTGCTATCCATGCGGATAATATTGTATTGAATCCTAACGGTTGCCCTTCATTTGACTTGGTAATTGAAGGCGTTGCTCACCCTGTTAGCCTGAAATTGCTTGGTGAGCACAATGTTCACAACGCTCTGGTTGCTGCTGGATGTGCTTTTGCTGCGGGAATACCTGCGGTGGAAATTATCAGCGGACTTAACACGGTGACCGGGGTTGCTGGGCGCTTGCAGGAGCAGGCAGGTATAGCCGGTGCAACCGTTATTGATGACAGTTACAACGCGAACCCGGGTTCAGTCGGTGCGGCCATTGAATTGCTGTCACAGCGTTCAGGTAAAAAAATTCTGGTGCTGGGGGATATGGCGGAGTTGGGGCCGGACGCGGAGGAAATGCATAGAAGCGTTGGAGCTTTGGCACGAGAGCGGGGCTTGGATGCGCTGTTTACATTGGGGCCGCTGGGTACTGCCGCCAGCATGGCCTTTTCTGCGGGGAGGCAAGAGTCGCTGCGCAATTATCGCGAGAGAGAACCCCTGGTTACTGCTCTCACTCAACAATTGGATGAACAAACCACAGTTTTGGTTAAAGGATCACGCAGCGCCCGTATGGAATTGGTAGCGCAGGCACTGCTTGGCAATAGCAGAGGGGAGAAGTAATGCTGCTTTGGCTAGCGGAGCTATTACAACAACATGTCAGCGGTTTTTCGGTATTTAATTACCTGACAGTGCGCGCAATTCTTGCTGCGTTGACGGCTCTGGGTATTTCACTACTTGTGGGTCCGCGCATGATTCACTGGTTGAACCATTTACAGGTGGGGCAGGCTGTTCGCGATGATGGTCCACAAAGCCATTTGAGTAAATCTGGTACCCCAACTATGGGCGGCACCTTGATTCTCGCCTCAATTTTTGCCTCAGCCCTACTCTGGTCTGACCTCAGCAATCGTTACGTGTGGGTTACTTTATTAGTTACCTTTGTTTTCGGTGCTGTGGGCTTCGTGGATGACTATAAAAAAGTCGTTTATAAAAATCCCCGTGGCCTTATTGCTCGCTGGAAATATTTCTGGCAATCCGTTGCCGGATTGGGTGCAGCTATTTATCTGTATATGAGTGCTTCAAGCCCGGCAGAGACCCAGTTTTTTGTTCCCTTTTTTAAAGATGTTGCGATAAACCTGGGACCGGTATCTTTTATATTGCTGACCTATTTTGTCGTTGTTGGCTCCAGTAATGCGGTTAACCTGACTGATGGCCTTGATGGCTTGGCGATTATGCCTACTGTGATGGTGGGTGGAGCACTTGGGGTGATTGCTTATCTATCCGGCCATATGGAGTTTGCTGACTACCTGCATATTCCCGCAATTCCAGGAGCTGGGGAGTTGGCGGTGTTCTGCGCTGCCCTCGGTGGTGCCGGACTCGGGTTCTTATGGTTTAACACTTATCCGGCCCAAGTGTTTATGGGGGATGTGGGCGCTCTGGCACTGGGGGCGGCGCTGGGAATTATTGCGGTAATTACTCGTCATGAAATTATTCTGTTCATTATGGGCGGTGTGTTTGTGATGGAGACGGTTTCCGTAATTTTGCAGGTGGCATCCTTTAAATTAACGGGGAAGAGAATTTTTCGCATGGCGCCTCTGCACCACCACTTTGAGTTAAAAGGGTGGCCGGAGCCACGAGTCATTGTGCGCTTTTGGATTATTACCGTCATTCTGGTCTTGGCTGGTTTGGCAACACTGAAAATTCGATAAATAGATAAATGAGCCTGATCGCGACTTCTTCACAGCAGAAAGTGGTAATAGGTCTTGGTGCTACCGGAAAGTCGGTGGTGCGCTACCTGCTGCGTCACGGCCATACGCCGGTCGTGGCAGACAGTCGCGATAACCCGCCGGGGCTCGAAGCTTTCCGTCAGGAGTTCCCTGAGGTTGCGGTGGAAACAGGTCCACTGCGCCCGGGGACAATACTCGCTGCGAGCTTGATTATTGCCAGCCCGGGAGTTGCGCTTGCTGAACCCGTATTGCAGCAGGCGATTGCGGATGGGATTCCTGTGGTTGGGGATATTGAGTTATTTGCCCAGGCTCTGACTCGGATGCAGTCGACAGCAAAGCTCGCCGCGATCACCGGCTCCAACGGAAAGAGTACAGTGACCACACTCCTGGGGGAGATGGTTGAAGAAGCGGGGCTGATAGTTGGTGTGGGTGGCAATATCGGTGTACCGGTGCTGGATTTGCTTGAGAAACCTCTGCCGGACATCTTTGTTTTGGAGCTTTCCAGTTTTCAATTGGAAACCACCTACTCGCTGGCGCCTACTGTAGCCACCATTTTAAATATGAGCGCGGACCATATGGACCGCTACCCCAGTATGGTGGAGTACCACCGGGCCAAGCAGCGTATTTATCGCGGAGCGGATCAGTTCGTGATAAATCGCGCGGACCCTTTATCCCAGGGGCCTCTTTCCCGAGAGAGACGGGAGTGGAGTTTTGGGCTTGATCAGCCGGATCTCAATCAGTTTGGCCTGCGCTTGCATGAGGGGCAGAACTGGTTGGCTCGAGGCACAGAAGTTTTAATGCCTGTGGCCGATTTGGCTATGGTGGGTAAGCATAATATTGCCAATGGTTTGGCAGCCCTGGCAATGGGCTATGCACTGGACCTGCCCACTGAGGCGATGCTAAAAGTTTTACGCAACTTTCGCGGGTTGAAACATCGCTGTGAGCGCGTGGCTGATTTTGAAGACGTTGTTTATGTTAACGATTCAAAAGGCACCAATGTAGGAGCAACCCAGGCGGCATTGGATGGCTTGGCTACGGCAAGCAGTAAAATAGTGCTTATTGCTGGAGGGGATGGCAAGGGTGCTGACTTTGCTCCCTTACGAAAAAGTGCAAGAGCACTCCGGGCCCTGGTTTGTATCGGTGTAGATGGAGACAAAATAGCAGGTGTCTTTGATGGCCTGTGCGAGATTCGCAGGGCTAGCACAATGATAGAGGCCGTCGCTGAGGCCAGGCAATTAGCTAATAGTGGTGACTATGTATTGTTATCACCGGCATGTGCCAGCTTTGATATGTATCGCAACTTTGAAGCCCGTGGTGATGATTTTCGCCAGGCCGTTCTGGAATTGTGCGATACCGCTGGAGGCTCCCGGTGAGTGCCCAGGTAATCAAGACTCAAGGTAGTGAATGGCAGGATGGGCTGCTGCTACTCAGTGTTCTGGTTCTGGCTAGCATTGGTGTGGTGATGGTTGCTTCAGCATCTATCGCCTTTGCTACGGATATTTATGGTGACCCCTGGTATTTCCTCAGGCGTCATTTGGCTTTTTTGATGGTTGGCGGATTAGCTGGATTTGTCGTTAGTCAGATTCCCCTGTCAATTTGGTCGCGACTGTCCTGGCCATTATTACTGTTTGCTTGCCTGCTATTGATCGCCGTGCTTGTGCCGGGGATTGGGCGGGAGGTGAACGGTAGCCGGCGTTGGCTGGTATTTGCAGGCATAACTGTGCAACCCGCGGAAGTGGCTAAGTTCTGTCTGCTAGTTTTTTTTGCCAGTTTTTTAACACGTCGAAATAAGCAACTACGCCATTGGACCAGCTTTATGGTGCCAGTGGTGATTCTCGCAACGGTTGCTTTGTTACTGCTTTTACAGCCGGACTTCGGTTCGGTGGTTGTAATTTCAGGCACCGTGCTGGCAATGGTTTTTTTGGCGGGAGCGCGTCTTCCCCATACTTTTTTATTGGTAGCTGCGGCTGCGAGTGGACTGGCGTTAATGGCACTGATGAGTCCCTATCGCTTACAACGATTGCTGACGTTTCTGGATCCTTGGGGGGATCAGTTTGCCAGTGGCTACCAACTTACCCAGTCCCTGATTGCATTTGGTCGCGGAGAGTGGTTTGGAGTTGGTTTGGGCAATAGTGTGCAGAAACTGTTTTACCTGCCTGAGGCCCATACGGATTTTATTTTTGCCATTCTGGCAGAGGAATGGGGAATGTTGGGTGGCGTAGTGCTGGTAGGGCTTTTTGTTGTTCTCACCTACTCACTGCTCCGCCTGGTAAAAGAGGCCCTGGTGCAGGAGAAATTTTTCGCTGCACTTCTAGCTTTTGGTATGGCAGTGTTATTGGCAGGACAAGCTTTCGTGAATATGGGCGTTGCTTCAGGCCTGTTGCCGACTAAAGGGCTAACACTGCCATTTGTCAGCTCTGGTGGCAGCAGCCTGATTGTATGTTGTGCATTACTCGGCTTGGCGATGCGGATTCGGGCTGAACTAAAAGAGCCTGTTGAAAACGGAAGCGGGGGGCTTGAGCTATTGCGTCAGCTGCCAATATTCCATTCACCCAAGTCTAGTGTGAAGGGCAGCAACGGAGAAACGGTTTGATGTCTGAAGTAAATAAGCGTTTTTCTGGAAAGAAGTTTTTGCTGATGGCCGGTGGTACCGGCGGTCATGTGTTCCCAGCGTTGGCTGTGGCTAAAGCGTTGCAAGAGCAGGGAGCTGTTGTCGAGTGGTTAGGCACTGCCCGTGGGATTGAATCCCGATTAATACCTGCGGCGAATATTCCTTTGCACTGCATTAAAGTGGAGGGTATTCGGGGGAAGGGAAAGTTGGCCTTACTTAAAGCCCCGTTGCAAATTTTGCGGGCAATTGCTCAGGCCAGGACAGTTGTTAAGCAGGTACAACCCGATGCAGTACTCGGCTTTGGTGGCTTTGCGACCGGCCCAGGGGGCGTTGCAGCCCGTCTCGGGGGGATACCGTTGATTATTCACGAACAAAATGCTGTTGCCGGAACGACAAACCGCTTGTTAGCGCGGATTTCCAGCCAGGTGCTTGAAGCATTTCCCAGTGGGTTACCCGGTGCTAGGCAAGTGGGCAATCCAGTGCGCAAAGAGATTGCAGAATTGCCTGAGCCAGAAACTCGAATTGGCAGCCAGTCGTCTCTGCGCCTTTTGGTATTGGGCGGTAGCCTCGGTGCTGTAGCAATTAATGAACTGGTTCCTAAGGCAATCGCATTGCTGAAACCCTCCCTGCGCCCGGTAGTGGTCCACCAGGCTGGAGAGCGCCACCTTCAGGCTGCCAAAGATGCCTATAAAGAGGCGGCAGTAGAAGCTGAGGTGGTCCCTTTTATTGCGGATATGGCTGAGGCCTACCGCTCTGCGGACCTGATTATTTGCCGTTCCGGGGCTTTGACTGTTTCTGAAATTTCAGCTGCGGGAGTCGGTGCAATCATGGTGCCTTTCCCCTTTGCAATTGATGATCATCAAACGCGTAATGGCGAATGGTTGCAAAATGCTGGCGGAGCGATTGTTATGCAGCAGCGGGAAATGGACGAGCAGAAGTTATCCGGCTTGTTACAAAGCCTGTTAGAAGATCGTCAGAAACTATTGCAAATGGCGACCTCCGCGCGGCGCGCGGCAAAAACTGATGCGACTGAGCAAGTGGTTAACGCTTGCAGAGAAGAGCTGGCCTCGGCCAGGTAACACAGAATAAGTGGACGAAGGTTAAAGTAATGTCTTCAGTGCGGACAAACGAAGATAAAAGTTATGCGGTACCGGCCATGCGCCGTATCCGCCGTATCCACTTTATTGGTATCGGTGGTGCCGGTATGAGCGGCATTGCAGAGGTACTGCAGAACCAGGGCTACGAAGTCTCAGGTTCTGACCTGCGTGAATCTGCGGTTACTGACAGGTTGCGCAAGTTGGGTGTTAAAGTCCAAATTGGGCACAGTGAGGAAAATGTTCGCGGCGTTGATGTTGTGGTTAATTCCTCTGCCGTACATGGCGATAACCCGGAGCTGATTGAAGCGAGAGAAAAGAGAATCCCTATTGTACGCCGTGCCGAAATGCTCGGTGAACTGATGCGCTATCGCTATGGCATTGCTGTGGCAGGAACCCACGGAAAGACCACCACGACCAGCTTAATCGCCTCAATCTTTGCGGCAGACAAAAAAGATCCGACCTTTGTTATCGGTGGCCTGGTCAACGCTGCAGGTGCCAATGCTGCCTTGGGCGAAAGTCGTTATTTAGTGGCTGAAGCAGATGAGAGCGATGCGTCTTTTATTCACTTACAGCCGATGGTGACGGTGATTACCAATATCGATGCAGACCATATGGAAACTTATGGTGGCGACTTCGAGAAGGTAAAGCAGATCTTTATTGATTTTGTTCACAACCTGCCGTTTTACGGTTTGGCGGTAGTTTGCGGGGATGACGCCAATGTTCAGGAAGTTATTCCCAAGTTTTCCCGCCCGGTTCTGACCTATGGATTTGATGAGGGTAATGACTATCGCATCGTTGAAGTAAAGCAAGAACCACTGCGCAGCCATTTCACGGTACAGAGACCCAAGGGTGATCTATTGCAGGTTTCTGTGAATACACCGGGTATTCACAATGTTCTCAATGCGACTGCAGCAATTGCTGTAGCTAGTGACGAAGGCGTTAGTGATGAAGCAATTCGCCAAGGTCTAATAGGCTTCCAGGGCGTTGGTCGTCGATTCCAGATCTACGGTGATTATGCCGTTAGCGATGATACCGAAGCTGATAAGGTGATGTTGGTAGATGACTACGGTCACCACCCACGCGAGGTAGCGGCTACCGTAAAGACAGTTCGAGATGGCTGGCCGGATCGTCGCTTGGTAATGATTTATCAGCCCCACCGTTATACCCGTACGCGGGACTTGTTTGAAGACTTTGTCCAGGTCCTCTCTGAGGTGGATAAGTTAATTTTGCTGGATGTATACAGTGCGGGTGAAGCGCCAATTGCTGGTGCCGATGGCAGAACGCTTGCGCGAAGTTTACGCAACAGGGGACAGGTAGATCCGATTTTTATGGAAACTATCGATCAGGTTCCACCGGTATTAGCTGATCTGTTGGAGCCAGGTGATATTGTCCTGACCCAGGGAGCTGGCAACGTCGGAGCACTTTCGCAAAGGTTGGCTGATTGGCGCTTGGGCGAGCGCAGCGGCGAGGGCTAAGTAGCTAGTGAAAGGAGCTGGAACGAAATCAGCCGGGAGAAAAAAAAAGACAGCTCGCGGAGCGAGCCCTCTTGGAACCGATGATCCCGAGAAGCTTCGTCTGAACTGGAAGCGGTGTTTTTTTTTATTGGTGTTGTTCGCAGGCTTTAGTGCTTTGCTCTATGGTGCAGTTTGGTTATGGCGATGGGTGCCATCGGTTGAGTTGAGTAATGTTGATGCCCTAGAGCAAGTTGAAGTACGCGGGGCTTTTAATGCGGTAACTGAAGAAGAGTTAAGAGAGGTGCTTCTTCCTCACTTGAAAGCGGGCTTTTTTTCAGCGGACATTCAGGCGATGCAGCAGACATTACTGTCTAACCCCTGGATTACTTCCGCCTCGGTGAGCAGGCGTTGGCCGAAGGGCGTTGAGGTTGATATCACTGAAGCGCAACCTCTCGCCACCTGGGGTAAAGATAAATTGTTGGTAGCGAATGGGGATCTGTTGCCGCGTCCGTCACATATGGGGGTTCAGTCCCTGCCCGAGCTTGCCGGGGATGAAGAGTTGGTAGAGCGGATTATGCTGCAATACCGCGCGCTTGCGGGGTTGCTGACCACGCGGGATATGGAGGTTAAACGGTTGTCATTTGACGACCTAAGCGGTTGGCATCTGGAGTTAGTGTCGGGAATTGAATTAAAACTTGGCCATGATGCTTTATTGGAGCGAGTACACCGTTTTTTGTATTTGAGTCGGGGTGTACTGGCGCCGCACTTGCAAAAAGTTGTCAGCGTCGATACGCGCTACAGCAATGCGGTAGCGGTTCAATGGAAAGACGAAGAAAAGTAAACATCGAGGCAGCCCGGGTGGCTGTTTTATAGATAAAAGTTTAAAAGCGAATGCTGTGTTCTGGTCCGATAGCAGAACCTGAAACAGAATGCAGCTCAGCGAGGTTGGCACGAAAATGACACAGGTATCCGATCAGCGCATGATTGTTGGACTGGATATAGGCACCTCTAAAGTAGTCGCTATTGTCGGTGAAGCTTCCGGTGATGGGGAACTTAATATTGTCGGTATCGGCTCTCATCGTTCCACTGGAATGAAAAAGGGCGTAGTGGTTAATATTGAATCAACCGTGCAATCTATACAGCGCGCTGTGGAAGAAGCTGAGTTGATGGCGGGTTGTGAAATTCACTCTGTGTACGCAGGGATTGCGGGAAGTCACATTCGCAGCTTGAACTCTCACGGTATAGTTGCGATTAAGGATCGAGAGGTTACCCAACAGGATCTCGATCGTGTTATTGATGCTGCCAGGGCTGTCGCTATTCCTGCGGACCAGAAGATTTTGCACACGCTTCCGCAGGAATACCTGATTGATAATCAGGAAGGGGTAAAAGAACCTCTCGGAATGTCTGGTGTTCGCCTCGAAGCAAAGGTCCATTTGGTCAGCGGTGCAGTGAATGCTGCACAGAATATTGAAAAGTGTATTCGTCGATGTGGTCTGGAAGTAGAAGATGTCATTCTTGAACAATTGGCTTCAAGTTACGCAGTCCTGACCGAAGATGAAAAAGAGTTGGGAGTATGCATGGTAGATATTGGTGGGGGAACTACCGATATTGCTGTGTTTACTGGTGGATCTATTAGGCATACCGGTGTGATACCGATTGCTGGAGACCAGGTTACCAATGATATTGCCATGGCTTTGCGCACACCGACACCGCACGCAGAAGATTTGAAAATCAAATATGCGTGCGCGTTGGCAAAACTCGCTCGCGAAGGTGAGACCATTAAGGTACCGAGCGTTGGTGATCGCGCGCCTAGGGATTTATCCCGACAGGCATTGGCCGAGGTCGTTGAGCCGCGCTACGACGAATTGTTTACATTAGTACAGGCGGAGTTACGTCGCAGCGGCTTCGAAGATTTGTGTGCGGCGGGTGTAGTACTTACCGGCGGCTCTTCAAAAATGGAGGGCGCGGTTGAACTGGCTGAGGAAATTTTTCATATGCCGGTTCGCCTAGCAGTGCCTCAGGGTATTGCAGGTTTGACGGATATCGTCAGCAACCCAATTTATTCCACTGGAGTTGGATTATTGATGTATGCGATGCAGCAGGAAGAGGCTCGAGAGGGCAAAATACAGCCTGTGCGCAACGATAATCAGTGGTGGGACAAGGTAAAGCACTGGTTTCGCGGAAATTTGTAATAGAGTGCAACCAGATTTAGCCATCCGGTGAAGGATTTTTTTTAGGCATGGCTGTAAAATTCGACATGAGCAAGAAAGGGGAACAGCAATGTTCGAACTAGTTGATAGCGTACAGGATAAGCCTGTCATCAAGGTGATTGGTGTCGGCGGCGGTGGTGGTAATGCTGTTAAGCATATGATCGCCAATGATGTTGAGGGTGTAGATTTTATCTGTGCAAATACAGATGCACAGGCCCTCAAAGATGTTGAGGCCCGCACTATCCTGCAACTGGGTAACACAATTACACGCGGTTTGGGCGCAGGGGCAAACCCGGATATTGGCCGTCAGTCCGCACTTGAAGATCGCGATCGCATTGCTGAGGTATTAACCGGTGCGGATATGGTATTCATCACTGCCGGTATGGGCGGTGGTACCGGTACCGGTGGTGCTCCGATTGTCGCTGAGATTGCAAAAGAACTGGGCATCCTTACCGTTGCGGTAGTTACTCGCCCATTTAAGATCGAAGGGCGCAAACGCACAGTTGTAGCTGAAGAGGGTATCCTCGAGCTGCGCGATAAAGTTGATTCTCTGATTACTATCCCCAACGATCGTTTGCTGGAAGTACTCGGTAGCAAGATCACAATGAAATCTGCTTACAAAGAGGCAGATAACGTTTTATTGGGTGCTGTACAAGGCATTGCCGACCTGATGATTCGTCCGGGCATCATGAACGTGGACTTCGCCGATGTGCGCACCGTAATGTCTGAAATGGGCATGGCGATGATGGGGTCCGGTTCTGCCGTCGGTGAAAACCGTGCGCGTGAAGCGGCTGAGAAAGCCGTGCGAAGCCCGCTACTGGATAACGTCAACCTGGCAGGTGCTCGCGGTATCCTGGTAAATATCATCACCGGTAGCGAAGAGGCGGGCTGTCAGGAACTGACCCTGGGTGAGTACTCTGAAGTAGGTGAGATTGTCCAGGAAATCGCCTCCGATGAAGCTACTGTGGTTATCGGTACAGCGGTAGATGATAAGCTCGGTGATGAGATGCGGGTTACCGTTGTGGCCGCAGGTCTTGGCGAGGGTACTCCTGCAGCGCGTCCGGCGAAGGTGGTGGATAATACCCGCCGCCCAGAGCCTCGCGAGCCTGTTCGTGAAACCCGTGAGGTTCGCGATAGTCACAGCGCTCACACTGGCCACAGCTCTGCGGGACTGGCAAGCCGCGAGGCCATTGATCCGCGCCCTCGTGCTGAAGCGGAGCGCCCCAAGCGCCCGGCTCCTGCCCTGAATCCCGCTGATGCGGATATGGAGTACCTGGATATTCCAGCCTTCCTGCGCCGCCAGGCAGACTAGAAAACGGTACCGCAGAGGCAGAACACCGCTCATGTCTGCCCGGCTCCGGCTGGGTATTGCCGCTGCGGTGCGGCTTTTGCTCGGGTCTACCTTGTCGAATGGGTGGGCCCTTGCCCCGTTTGTGTAGATTTTGATCAGAATTGGTGAGTCGCAATAACTATCTAAAATAATTAACAATTATTAACAGCGCTTGCGGAGCTTAGGATCTTAGAATGCTGTCATAGCGACATGCGTTGGCGCTGCAATCTTTGCTTGATCTATCCTCATATAGGTAGGTGGTGAACAGTTGTGGTGACCACTCGCCCAGAATTGGTATTGGCGTCGCAATTGTGCTAGTATCGATGGCTTGCTGCGCCTTAGGGGCGTAGTCCACCGACGGGGAAAAGATAGTTTCATGATCAAACAGCGCACGCTTAAGAATGCTATTCGCGCCACTGGCGTAGGTCTGCACACTGGCAAGAAAGTTGTACTTACCCTTAAACCAGCGCCCGTAGACACCGGTATCGTGTTCCGTAGAACCGATTTAGACCCGGTTGTTGAAATCGAGGCTCGTGCGGAAAATGTCGGCGACACTCTCCTTTCAACCACCCTGGAAAAGGGTGATGTTCGCATTGCGACGGTAGAGCATTTGCTCTCGGCAATGGCGGGCCTTGGCATTGATAACGCGGTTGTCGAGTTATCCGCGCAAGAAGTGCCCATTATGGATGGCAGTGCCGGCCCATTTGTATTTCTAATTCAATCTGCAGGTATCCAGGAGCAAGCAGCTCCGAAGAAATTCCTGCGAATCAAGAAGCCGGTAACTGTAGAGGATGGCGATAAGGTTGCCAGCTTCCTGCCTTTTAATGGCTTTAAAGTGTCCTTCACAATCGACTTTGACCACCCGGTTTTCCAGGGGCGTAACCTGAGTTCATCCGTGGACTTCTCCAGCACCTCCTTTGTGAAGGAAGTGAGTCGCGCCCGTACCTTTGGCTTTATGCACGAGATCGAGTACTTGCGCTCCAAAGGCCTGGTTCAGGGCGGTTCCGTTGATAACGCAATTGTGATTGACCAATACCGTATTCTGAATGAAGGCGGGTTGCGTTATGAAGACGAATTTGTGAAACATAAAATTCTGGATGCGATTGGCGATCTCTATCTTCTGGGAACCAGCCTGATTGGTGAGTTCAAGGCCTTTAAGTCTGGCCATGCGCTGAACAATAAATCCCTTCGCAACCTGATGGCTCAGGAGGATGCTTGGGAAATGGTCACCTTTGAAGGTGAGCAGGAAGAAGCACCGATCTCCTATATTAAGCCTATTTTGGCAGTTTGATACTTTCGCAAGAAGCCGGCATTATAGTGCCGGCTTTTTTGTATGATTGTTTCACAGAGAAAGCCTATAGATTTTTGGTATCCTTATCGGTTTGGCACCTCGGCTTGTGAGCTGGGGACTAACGAAAATTAAAAATGTCGAACTCCTCACAGTTCCTATGAAAGTAATCCTGGTTAATGAGCGCGGTGCGACTCGCAGCTTTAATTTTGGCAGTTTGAGCAAAGCCCTGTTGGGGTTGTGCTTGCTGAGCCTCCCTGTGGGTGCATTTCTGCTGGGGGCGAATTTACCGGTTACTAAAACTGACCTATTTGATTCCCGAACGGCCAAGGCCTGGAGCCGCGCACTGCGCAAACAGCAGGAAGAAATTGCTGAAGCAGACAGAGAGGCGCGGGAGCAGCTGGCAGCTCTTACCGTTAAGCTTGCAGAGTTGCAGGCGCGTTTAACTCGCCTTGATGCACTGGGTGAGCGTTTAACCTCTGTTGCCAATCTCGATGAAGGAGAGTTTGAGTTTGGCAGTGCACCTGCTATCGGTGGGCCGGAAGACCCCGGAATCGCAGGTGCATCGGAGTTGCCGTATCAGCCACCGGAATTCCTGGATGTTATTGGAGATCTCTCTCATCAGATTGAGGATCGCCAAATGCAGCTGAACACACTCGAATCCCTGATGGCGAACCTCAAGCTTGAGGACGAGCAGTTTTTAGCGGGCCGCCCGATCAGCAAGGGGTGGATGTCTTCCCGTTATGGTTATCGCACCGATCCATTCACTGGCCGTAGGACCTGGCATAAGGGTGTGGATTTTGCTGGCAAGATGGGCTCCGATGTTGTTTCAGTAGCCGCAGGTGTTGTCACCTGGGCTGATGAGCGCCATGGGTATGGTCAGTTGGTAGAAATTAATCACGGCAATGGTTATTCAACCCGCTATGGGCACAATAGTGAGCTGAAAGTGGGATTGGGTGACGTGGTCAAGAGGGGGCAGACTATTGCCCTGATGGGTTCCAGTGGCCGTTCTACCGGGCCCCATGTTCACTTTGAGATATATAAGAACAACCGCACGGTTGATCCAGCTAGCTATATCCGCCGCACAGGCAGATAAGAACTATCCTTCCTTTACGCGTAATTGTTGGTAGCTTGGCATAAGAGTTGCCAGCGCTTGCGCCTTCCTGTTTACTTGCACCCCTCGCATAAAGGAGCGTCGGTGCATCGATCTGCCCGATATTAGCGCCGACAGCGCAAATAAGATAAGTGGTTTCTAGATAATGATTGGCAAACTGATTAAATCGGTCTTTGGTTCAAAAAATGACCGCGAGCTGAAGCGCATGCGACGCGTCGTGGGAAAGATCAACGCTTTGGAAGAGGATTTCCAGAAGCTTGACGATGCAGGCCTGCGGGCTAAAACGGATGAGTTTAGGCAGCGACTCGCTGACGGGGAAAAACTCGATCAAATCCTGCCTGAGGCGTTTGCGGCGGTGCGTGAAGCGGGTCGCCGGGCCATGGGTATGCGCCACTTCGATGTTCAGCTGATCGGCGGGATGACCCTGCATGAAGGGCGTATTGCAGAAATGCGTACCGGCGAAGGTAAAACCCTGGTTGCAACCCTGCCGGCTTATCTGAATGCACTTGAAGGCAAGGGCGTTCATATTGTTACGGTGAACGATTACCTCGCTTCGCGGGATGCCAATTGGATGCGTCCGGTGTATGAATTCCTGGGTATGACGGTGGGAGTTATTGTTTCCCAGCAGCCACCGGAAGAAAAGAAAGCGGCCTATGAGGCTGACATTACTTACGGCACTAATAACGAATTCGGTTTTGATTACCTGCGTGACAACATGGTGTTGCGCAAAGAGGACCGTACCCAGCGCCCTCAGAACTTCGCTATTGTCGATGAGGTGGACTCCATCCTGATCGATGAGGCGCGTACTCCGCTAATCATTTCTGGAGCCGCCGAAGACTCGTCCCACCTTTATATGGCAATGAATAAGTTGGTTCCCCAGCTGGAGCGTGCCGAAGAAGGTGGGGAGGGGCACTACACCGTTGATGAAAAGACTCGCCAGGTTGAGCTGACGGAACAGGGTCACTTGTTGATCGAGGACCTGCTGTCACGCAGCGGGTTAATGAAGGAAGATCAGTCCCTTTACGCCCCCGGGAACCTGGGTCTGTTGCACCACGTGCACGCTGCCCTGCGCGCGCATGTACTGTTTAATCGCGATGTGGATTACATCGTGCAGAATGGCCAGGTGGTGTTAATTGATGAGCACACAGGTCGGACCATGCCGGGTCGCCGTCTCTCCGAAGGCCTGCACCAGGCGCTGGAAGCAAAAGAGAGTGTGCAGATTCAGAGTGAGAGCCAGACTCTCGCTTCTACAACATTCCAGAACCTGTTCCGCTTCTATCCCAAACTGTCGGGAATGACCGGTACAGCGGATACAGAGGCGTTTGAATTCCAGCAAATTTATGGCCTGGACGTGGTGGTGATCCCCACCAATAAGCAAATTCAACGTGAAGACCTCAATGACCTGGTTTACCTGAGCCAGGAAGAGAAGATGGAAGCGATTATTGAGGATGTGAAGCACTGTCGCGAAAAGCAGGCTCCAATCCTTGTAGGTACCGCTTCTATCGAAACCTCTGAAGAAATGTCCCGCAAGTTGCAAAAGGCGGGCATTAAGCACCAGGTTCTCAACGCGAAATACCACGAGCGCGAAGCGCAGATCATCGCCCAGGCGGGTCGCCCGGGTGCAGTGACTATCGCTACCAATATGGCTGGTCGCGGTACCGACATTGTTCTCGGTGGTAACTGGGAAGCTGAAGCGACGGCCTTGGGGCAGGAAAAAGATCGCGAACTGACTGAAGCGGAACTCGCACAAGTCAAGAAAGATTGGAAGAAGCGTCACGAGCAGGTGATCGCTGCGGGCGGTCTGCATATTATCGGTACTGAGCGCCATGAATCCCGCCGTATTGATAACCAGCTGCGAGGTCGTGCAGGTCGTCAGGGTGACCCGGGTGTTACTCGTTTCTACTTATCTCTGGAAGATAACCTTATGCGCATCTTCGCCTCTGACCGGGTGAAGAATTTTATGCAGATGCTGGGTATGGAGCGCGGTGAGGCGATTGAGCACCGCATGGTTTCCAACGCTATCGAAAAAGCCCAGCGCCGTGTTGAAGGTCGCAACTTTGATATTCGCAAGCAGTTGTTGGAATACGATGACGTGGCCAATGACCAGCGTCAGGTGATTTACGGCCAGCGCAATGAGCTGCTGGAAGCTGAGGTTATCAGTGATACCATCTCTGCCATTCGCGAAGATGTGGTTGACGGCATTGTCTCCGGTTCTATTCCTCCCCAGAGCGTAGAAGAGCAGTGGGATATTCCAGCCCTTGAGCAGCAGCTCTCTGGCGAATTGGGTATCCAGTTGCCGGTTCAGCAGTGGCTCGATGAAGATCGCACTCTGCACGAAGAGAGCCTGCGGAAAAAGATTACTGTCGCCGCGCAGGAGGCTTATGCGGCAAAAGTTTCCCGCATTGGTGAATCTTCCGGTGATGCCAATCTGATGCCGACTATCGAGCGTCAGATTATGCTGCAAGTATTGGATCAGTTGTGGAAGGAGCACCTTTCCAGCATGGACCACTTGCGTGCGGGTATTGGTTTGCGGGCTTACGCCAACAAAAACCCCAAGCAGGAATTCAAGCGCGAGTCTTTCCATCTGTTCCAGAGCATGCTGGAGAACCTCAAGCATGAAGTAGTGCGTATTCTTGCCCACGTAGAGCCGATGACTCGTGAGCAAGCGGAAGAGATGGAGCAGCGTCGCTTGGAAGAGCAGCGCAGGCAGCAGCTTGAGCTGCAACACGCTCAAGCTTCGGCGCTTCCAGAAAGTGAGCCCAAGGAGCAGCAGCCGGCTACCCCGGCACCGGAGCGTCGCGGTCCTAAAGTCGGGCGCAATGATCCCTGCCCCTGTGGTTCCGGGAAAAAGTACAAGCAGTGTCACGGCAAGCTGGCTTCCTCTACCCAGAGCTAATTTTCTACCGCTTGGATTCAGAAAGTGCCCCGCTTAGCGGGGTATTTTTTTAACCGGTAGAAGAATTATCTGCGGAAAAAAATTTTAATCCCGCAGATAAGTTTATTTTTGGCTTGCCTTACTGAGGTTCGGCTTTGATAATGTCGGCCGCTCATTTATTTCCGCTATTCCGTTTGGGTGAACTGGGGTCTAGGTTTACCTGCAGCTGTGATAGCCCAAAGTCGTTATTCTTATGCCTGAATTATCCATACCCGCTGTCGAAGGGGTTCGCCTCGCCAGTGTGCCTGCCAGGATCAAAGACTGGGAACGCAATGACCTGTTGTTGGTTGAGCTTGCTGAGGGAACTTCAGTTGCAGCCACTTTTACCCAGAATACTTTTTGTGCGGCTCCAGTAACGGTGGCCAAAGAGCATATCGCCAAAGGAGAAGTGCGAGCCCTGGTGGTTAATGCCGGCAATGCTAATGCCGCTACTGGGGTAAGGGGACTGGCGGATGCCCGGGCTACTTGCGAGGCGGTGGCAGATGCACTGAAGATTTCTGCTGAACAAGTATTGCCTTTTAGTACTGGTGTCATTGGTGAGCACTTGCCGATGGAGAGGTTACTCACTGCTATCCCGGGGTCTGCTGGACAGCTTGATCCCGCCGGATGGGAATTGGCGGCCGAGTCCATTATGACTACGGACACCCGGCCAAAGATTGCGAGCCGCAAGTTAATGATTAATGGTGAAGAGATTGCCGTTGTTGGTATAGCCAAAGGTTCCGGTATGATCCAGCCGAATATGGCTACCATGCTCGCCTATGTCGCCACTGATGCCGGTGTGACGCAGCCCCTGCTAGATCAAATGGTGCGCGAAGTTGTTGGGGCCTCATTTAATCGGATTAGCGTAGATGGAGATACCTCGACGAATGATGCTTGTGTTTTGATGGCCACAGGTGCGCGGGGGGAGATGATCAGCAGCTCTGAGAACACTGGCTACCTGGAGCTGTACAGAGCAATTTCGGAAATACATATAGAGCTAGCCCAGGCCATTGTCAGGGATGGTGAGGGGGCGACCAAGTTTGTTACCGTACAAGTGGATGGCGCGCTCAACAGTGAAGAGGCCTTGACGGTAGCTTTTGAAGTCGGTGATTCTCCGCTGGTGAAAACTGCACTTTATGCCTCAGACCCCAACTGGGGTCGGCTGGTTATGGCGATCGGCAATGCTATCCAAGGCGAATTAGACACCGATAAGGTGGAGATCTTCCTCGATAATGTACAGGTGGTAAGTGCCGGTGGGCGCGCATCTGGATATCAAGAGCAGGCTGGAGAGCAGGTATTTTCAAAACCTGAATTTACTATCCGTATAGAGCTGGGTCGCGGTGCCAGCAGTGAGCACATCTGGACCTGTGACTTCTCTCACGAGTATGTCACCATCAACGCAGAATATCGGACTTGAGGTAGTAGAGTGAGTAAGGTTGTCCATGTTGCTGTCGGTGTAGTAACCCGAGGGGACGGCAAGATCCTGATTGCCCGCCGTCCCGACCATTTGCATATGGGGGGGCGCTGGGAATTTCCCGGTGGCAAGGTGGAAGCTGGTGAGTCTGTGCAGGAGGCGCTCTATAGGGAGCTACTTGAAGAAGTGGCTATTGAAGTACAGGAGTTGCAGCCTCTGGTAGAAATTCGTCACGATTACCCTGAAAAAACCGTGCTGCTGGATACCTGGCAGGTAACGCAGTTCACGGGTGAGGCTCTTGGACTAGAGCAGCAGGAAATCAAGTGGGTGTCTGCTGGGGAGCTGGATAACTTCCAATTCCCCGATGCCAATCAAGCAATTATTGAAGCGGTAAAAGGGCGTTTCTCCTAAGCTTCATCTTGAACAGCTGCTTGCAGGCAGCTGTTCAAATGGGTTGGATGGCCTTAATGGCGGGGCTTGTTCGGGTCCAGGTCATCACTCAGCACATCGTCATACACTGACTCCCCGGGAATCTTGTGTCCCTCACTAGCCCATTCGCCGAGATCAATCAGCTTGCAACGTTCGCTACAAAAAGGTTTGAAGGGAAACTTATCGCTCCACTCAATGGGCTTTTTGCAGGTAGGGCAGTTGAGTGTCGGCGTTACGCTGGATTTAGGCATAAGTTAGCTTGGGCTCTAAAGTGATCTGAATCGGAATTGTACTCTAATTAACTTAGCTCGACTGTTCTGGCCGAGCAATCCGTAAGTATTCCCGGTGGAGCTGCTCTATTTGAGCTTTGAGTGAGGCTAAGTCACTAGTGTTATCCAGCACATCATCCGCCTTCTCTAATCGTTGCTCCCTTGTCAGTTGGGCTGCCATGATTTTGCGAATCTGTTCCTGCTGACTGTTATCTCTTGCGCTGGCGCGCTCAAGCTGCAAAGCCTCGGGTAGATCGACTACACAAATCCTGTTAACGAGCTCATATTGGCCTGACTCAATCAGGAGGGGGGATTCCAATATTGCGTAGGGCCCCTGACTTGCGTTCAGTGAGGAAGTTATTTCTTCTCTAATCAGTGGGTGTAATAGACTTTCCAGCCATTGACGTTCGCCTGGGTCGTCAAATATCAGTGTGCGCAGTTTGCTCCGGTTTAATTCGCCACTTTCCAGTAAGGCATCGGCCCCGAAGTGTCGGGCTATCTGTTCCAGGGCGGGCTTTCCCGGTTGTACCACAACCCTTGCCGCCCAGTCTGCATCTACTACATTAATGCCCAGGTCACGGAAATACCCAGCTGCTGCTGACTTTCCGCTGCCGATCCCGCCGGTTAAACCTACGGTAAACAATGGCTGTCCTCCCCAAGAATAAATAAGGTTGCGGTATAAATAAAAACCCCGGCCAGATAGCTGGCCGGGGTTATAGTAAAGCAAATGGTAGGACAATAGTGAGTTGGTCGTTTAGTTGCTGAGGCCAGAAATATTGAAATACCAGCTCATAATTTGTTCCCCCCAAAGCATAGCGATCCACCCGGCTCCGGCGAGATAAGGACCAAAAGCGATAGGCAGATTGCGATCCCGCCCTACGGCGATACTCCAGGAAATGCCAGCAGCTGCGCCAACAGCAGCGGAAAGTAGGATGACCATTGGCAGCACTTGCCAGCCAAACCAGGCGCCAATGGCTGCCAGGATTTTAAAATCTCCAGCCCCCATACCTTCCTTGCCGGTAACAATCTTAAAGATGTGGAACACTAGCCAAAGAGATAGGTAGCCGGCGATAGCACCAATTACTGCGTCCTGCAGAGAAGCAAATGCTCCCCAAATATTGATTAGCAAACCGGCCCAGAGTAACGGTAGAGTAATGCTGTCTGGAAGCAGCTGCTTGTCAAAATCGATACCCGTTAAGGCGACCAAGGCCCAGGTAAAAAAGCATCCAGCCAGTGCCTGCCAAGTGAAGCCCAGCTGCCAGACAACGACAGCGGTCAGAATGCCGGTAATCAGTTCTATCATTGGGTAGCGCTTGGAAATAGCGGTGCCGCAGGAGCCGCACTTGCCACGAAGCAAAAGGTAGCTAATGATGGGGATATTTTGCCAGGGCTTGATCTCCACTTTGCACTTGGGACAATGGGAGTGAGGAAGTACCAAATTAAAGGGCTTGCCTAGTTCACGCTGCTCTTCACTTGAGGGTTTTATGTCAAAGTAATTGTAGAAATCCCGCTTGTAGCTATGTTCCATCATTACCGGGAGGCGCAAGATTACAACGTTGAGGAAGCTGCCTATTAGGGCGCCAAAAATAAAGGCGCTAACGAGAAGTAGCGCCGGATATAAGGATAGATTTTCGAGCATTAAAAAGTTTCTTATACCACTCGGCCAAGCTGGAAGATAGGTAAATACATGGCGATCATTAAACCACCAACGAGTATGCCGAGTACAGCCATAATCATGGGTTCAAGCAAGGTGGTTAGGTTGTCGACCATATTATCTACAGCCTCCTCATAAAAGTCGGCGACTTTTCCAAGCATTTCATCGAGTGCACCAGATTCTTCACCAATAGCAGTCATTTGTATTAGCATGGTGGGGAAAAGTCCAGATGAACGGAGGGCAGCATTAAGAGGAATACCCGTTGCTACAGCGTCCCTAATTTTTAAAGTTGCTTCTTCATAAACACTATTACCTGTAGCACCGGAAACTGATTTTAGGGCATCAATTAAAGGTACGCCTGCGGCAAAAGTTGTAGAAAGGGTGCGAGCAAAGCGAGCTGCTATTGAATTGTAGGTTATTTGCCCTAGGATAGGTATTCTTAGTACAAGCCTATCAATAAATTCGGCAACGCTTTTATTACGTTTTTTCGCTTCAAGAAGACCGCCTATTCCGATGACGGCAGCAGCTAGAAGAATAAACCAGTTACGTTGCATCCATTCAGATAAGCTGACTACAAGCTTGGTAAAAGCCGGTAAATCGGCGCCAAAACTTGAGAATGTCTCAGCGAACTGAGGAACTACCTTAATAAGCAATATAGAAGTCACAATGATCGCTACTACAATAACCGCAATAGGGTAAGTCATTGCTTTTTTAATTTTTGCTTTTAATGCCTCAGTTTTTTCTTTATAGGTCGCAATCCTGTCTAGCATAGTTTCAAGTGCGCCAGATTGCTCACCAGAGGCTACTAAATTACAGAACAGATTGTCGAAGTGCAAAGGGTGCTTACGCAGGGCATCCGCAAATGTAGTTCCTGAGGCGACATCCTCCTTGATTTTGAGTATTAACTCTCTAACCCCCTGATTATCCAAGCCATCAGCAACAATTTCAAAACTCTGCACCAAAGGAACGCCGGCTTTCATCATGGTGGCCATTTGGCGAGTAAAGAGTGCGATATCCGCTGGTTTTACTTTCTTCTTTCCACTACCAAACAGAGCCTTTGGTTTTTTTTGGACTCGATTGGCAATAATACCTTGCTTTCGCAACTGGGCTTTGACTAAGGCCGGGCTGGTCCCGCTAATCTCCCCTTGCACCTTGGTACCCTTGCGATCTATGCCTTTATAGATGTACTCAACTGCTGTGGCATTAGCCATGGTTACTGTTCCTGTTTTCATTCTCTCATAAAAGGCTGTCAAACTTGCAAAAGGTAGCCTTTTATTCTTAGCTCATCCTAGGAATAACTCTAAAGTGGGGCTAAAAGGCTCCCTGCAAAATTTCAAGTGCGCTATGTATCCCCGAAGGCGCCGCTAGTCCTGGGTGACCCTATTCGCCTCTTCCAGGCTGATGACTCCCATTACAACTTTTCTTAAAGCTGAAATCCTTAGGTTATTAAAGCCTTCCTTAAGGGCTTGGTCGGCAATCTGTATTGAGTTGCCGCCTTCCATTATAATTCTGGAGATACTGTCTGTAATGCGAACTACTTCATATACACCTACGCGGCCTTTGTAACCCTTTGAGCAGTGTTCACACCCAACCGGCTGAAAAATTGTCCACTCCTCTTCAGGGATAGTGACTGTGGAAAAGCCTTCGGCTTTTAATACCTCATCGGGCAATGTGATTGGTTTTTTACATTCGCCACATAGTCTGCGAGCCAGGCGCTGTGCAATAATTACACTTACGGATGTGGCGATATTGAAGGTGGGTACCCCCATATTCATAAGTCGAGTTAGGGTTTCGGGGGCGGAGTTCGTATGTAGAGTTGATAATACTAGGTGGCCCGTTTGCGCTGCTTTAATTGCAATTTCAGCAGTTTCTAAGTCCCTGATCTCCCCCACCATAACAATGTCGGGATCTTGTCTTAAAAAGGAGCGGAGTGCTTCGGCGAAATTGAGCCCGACCTTGGTTGATACGTTAACTTGGTTTATGCCTTCTAGATTTATTTCAACAGGGTCTTCCGCGGTGGAAATATTGAGCTCTGGAGTATTTAGAATATTTAGGCCAGTGTAGAGAGAGACCGTTTTACCTGAGCCGGTGGGCCCTGTAACTAGAATCATCCCTTGGGGTTGTGCAAGGGCATCCATGTAGAGCTTCTTCTGCGCATCTTCATAGCCTAGAGCGTCAATACCAAGCTTGGCCGAGGATGGATCTAGTATACGAAGTACGATTTTTTCCCCCCAGAGGGTGGGCAAGCTGTTTACTCGAAAGTCGATAGCCTTGGTTTTCGACAGTTTCATTTTTATTCGGCCGTCTTGGGGTACCCGACGCTCGGAGATGTCCATTTTAGACATCACTTTTAGGCGAGCGGACAAGCGTGTTGCCAATTGTATGGGAGGCTTGGCAATTTCATGTAAAATCCCATCAGTGCGAAAGCGCACGCGAAAAGATTTCTCGTAGGGCTCAAAGTGAATGTCCGAAGCGCCGGTTCTTATTGCGTCAAGTAAGACCTTGTTTACAAATCTGACGACAGGGGCTTCGTCACCACCGGGTTCACTGTCACTGTTTTGTTCGGTCTCCGTATCATCTACATCTAATCCATCAAGGGCTTCGTCGTCTATATCACCGAGTCGTGAGCTAATATCATCACTGCCAGATAAATAGCTCTCGATAGCTTTGGCTAGTTTATCGGCTTCAACAAGGACCGCATCGGTATTTAGCCCGGTATTAAAGTTGATTTCAGTGAGGGCAGAGAGGTTGGCTGGATCAGCAACAGCAACAAATAATCGATTCCCCCGCTTAAAAAGTGGAAGGGTAAAGTGTTTGCTGATTAATTTTTCATCCACGATACTCTTGGGAATTAGATCAAAGTCATAACTGCCAAGGT
Organism: Microbulbifer maximicatervae (SeqCode); assembly: GCF_052468155.1. NCBI lineage: Bacteria > Pseudomonadati > Pseudomonadota > Gammaproteobacteria > Cellvibrionales > Microbulbiferaceae > Microbulbifer > Microbulbifer maximicatervae (SeqCode). The sequence continues at coordinate 5,153,978 of NZ_CP174335.1, read as the reverse complement.
CAAAAAGTGGACATCCAAAGGCTTGCGTAGCAATTTTCGCGAGCTCTTTGCTACTAAGAAGCTTGGATTCAACGGCATGCTGTGCAAAAGTTAGGCCTTCCCGTTTAGCGGCCTTAATTGCCTCCTCTGCTGTAGTTTCCTCCAAAACCTGGTCTGCTACTAATCGCTTGGCCAGTCCGCTTAACAAGGGGGTTGTCATAGTTAATACTGCCGCATTTAGTTTCACTGGGGAGCGAAGCCGCCAATCCCTGCGCTTGAAATTTTCGCCATTATAACAGTGGATGCAAGGGAAGGGAGTACGAGGACTGTGGTGTATGGAGCGTATGGGATAGGTTACGAGATAGCGCGAATTCAAGCAGGTGGTGACAATTTTTGTCACCACCTGCTTGAATTTGTCAGTATCTGTAATTCCTGTGTTAGTTATAAGATTGAGTGCAATTGATGAAGTATCTTGAAGCGGGCAGTGGTATTGGGCCTTGTCTCTCTTGGCACGAAGCTTGTATATTGTTCCGCGACTTCCTCACGGGATTCACTAAATCAAAAGTCTGTATGGAGACGGTTACAATGAAAAAGCAACAGGGTTTTACTCTTATTGAATTGATGATCGTGGTAGCGATCATTGGTATTTTGGCGGCAGTAGCACTGCCTGCCTATCAGGATTACACCTCAAAAGCCAAAGGCACAGAAGTGATGATGGCGGCCGCTTCTTGCCGTACGGCGGTGAGTGATGTTGTTAATAACGCACTCGACCCAGATGTTTCTGGGATCCTGCCTAGTATTTGTAATTTTGTACCAACAAAGTATGTTAAAGCTGGACAGGTTTCTGCAAATGGTGTGATCACTATTACTGCGGATGAAGCGGAGCTTACTGGTTTAACAGCTTCCACCAACCAAATTGATTTGACCCCTTACACCTCTACTGGTGCTGTTGTTGGTACTACTGATGGCGGCAAGCAAATCTTTGAGTGGAAGTGTGGCCCTAATGCGACTAATGCATACCCGCGTCAACTTCTGCCAGGAAGCTGTCAGAACTAAGGTTTAAAACTCTTAAAGGGCGTGAATTCACGCCCTTTTTTTTGTTTATTTTTTAATTCTATATTTGTTAATTCAGTGAAAGATCGTTTACAAGCATTCTCTATACATCTCGCTATTAGCTTTCTGTTGTTTATCATGCTCGGGGCTTTTATTCGTTGGGTTTGGTATCCAGGCTTCTTATTTGAGGTGGATGGTGGCTGGCAAGGCATTAAAATAATTGCCGGTGTGGATTTGATAATAGGTCCGTTATTGACGCTACTTGTGTTTAATAAAGCTAAGGCGAGTTTGCGTAAGGATTTGGCTGTTGTTGGTTGTTTACAGCTTTTATGTATTGTTGGTGGTATGTGGGTTGTTGGAGATAGCCGCCCCTTGATAGTTGCTTACTATGACGGGAGCTTCTCGACCGTCAATAAATATTCTTTTGAAAATAATCATGTCCAGCACGAAGATGTGGTAGGGCATGTCTCTTGGCTTGGGCCAACTTGGGTTTCTTTGGAGTTGCCGGATTCTGCAGTTGATCGAGAGCTTATCTTGTCAATGTGGGACTTTATGGGGGAGGATATTGCTACTAATGTAAATTTATATGCTCCTTATGGGGAGAATAGCTTTGAGCGGGTAAAGGAAATTCAGCAAGATAAACAGGACTACTTGAAAGTCCATAGTTACTCAGCGCGGTATTATCGTGGAGAGCTATTGGTAGATGTTCGTTCGGGAGAGGTTGTTGAACTGCTTTCTAAGCTATAGCACTCGTAACACATGCTCGCACTAGGTAGCTAGTATAAGTGGCGCTCGTATATCTGCTGGAATTTTCATTGGGTTCATGTGAGGTTTTTAGGTTGTTTGCGTGGAGGCTAACCGGCCCGGAGCCCGCACGCCCTCCTCTTTTACTTGTGCGGGTGTAGCAGTTGTCTGATGCTTGTTTGGGGTTATTCCATTATGAAGTCATTTTCATAGGGTCCAGTATTTCTTAGATATGCCAGGGGATAATGATCTTCAATTTCCTAGTAGAGTCGGTGAGTATTCATTTGCGGTTAGAAAAAGTCTCTAGTCTCTTGAGTGGTTTCCCATTTTAAGCTTTCTAGTTTATGTCCAACCAGGTGTATTGTTTTATAAGTATTTTGATCGCTGTTATTTGTCGACTGCAATAACCCACTAATCAATAAAACTTTCCTGCTTATGATTTCGGTTCTGTATTTTTCTTGTAGGGCTTTGTGAAGTACTACATTGACAGAGCCAGTTTCATCTTCAAGCGTTAAAAATATAACCCCTGAAGCACTTCCTGGCCTCTGTCTGCAGGTAACTACTCCTATTACACTAATATATTGGTTATCTCTGCAATGAGGAAGGTCCTCGGCAAAGGCACACTTATGAAAGCGTTTCCTCCTGCGTAAAATCGCAATTGGGTGCTCTGCTAAAGATAGGCCAATGCTCTGGTAATCACTATCGGTGTTATCTTTTATTGTGGTTTTAGTTTGAAAAAAGATTTTACGATCAATTTTCTTACGATCTAAGGGGGCCCAGCTATCTCGGTAGCGGTTTTGACCAAGTGAGGCGAAAGCATTGGCTCTGACAAGATGAGTAAGCTGTTCCTCATCAATGCTTGTGCTACTTTGTACCTGTGCTAGGGAGTAAATCCTTTCTTTGCTTCTTAATTTTCTAATAGTTTCTGCTGTAATTTCTTTGAGTCCTTTAATTAGGCGCATACCTAAACGAATGGCAGCTACTGTGGGCCCATTGCTTATTTTTTGGCTGGATGCCAAAGGTGAATCATTGGCTTGTTGTTTGTCTCTATTATTATAATTTATAATAGGGGGGGTATGTAAAAAAGAAGAACCTGCTACTTCTAGGTTATGGTCCCAAATGCTATAGAGCACATCAATGGGTAGTACCTTAACTCCATGTCGCTGGGCGTCATAAACCAGTTGCGCCGGTGCATAGAAGCCCATAGGTTGGCTATTGAGTAGTCCGCAATAGAAGGCCGCTGGGTGATGACGTTTTATCCAGGCGGAGAAGTAGGCTAAAAGTGCGAAGCTAGCAGAATGAGACTCTGGGAAACCGTAAGAGCCAAATCCTTTCATTTGATTAAATAATTGTTCTGCGAAATCTTCCCTATAGCCATTACTTTGCATTCCCCGCACAAGCTTATCCCTGAATTTATACAAGTCCCCATTTTTTCCCCAGCTGGCCATGGCTCGGCGAAGCTCATCAGCTTCACCGCCGCTAAACCTTGCTGCGACCATCGAAAGTTGAATAACTTGTTCTTGAAATATAGGAACACCGAGAGTGCGCTCAAGCACTGGGCGTAAACTGTTATGAGGGTAGCGCACGGTCTCCAACCCCTGCTTGCGTTTCAAATAGGGGTGTACCATGCCGCCTTGAATTGGCCCGGGGCGGACAATGGCGATTTCTATAGTAAGCTCATAAAAATTTCGAGGTTGTAATCTTGGCAACATGCTCATTTGAGCGCGAGATTCAATTTGAAAGACTCCAACGGTATCGGCCCTGCACATCATTTCGTAGACCTGTGGATCTTCGGCGGGAATATCCTGCAATCGCAATTTGGGGCCGTATAGAGCAATATAGTTCAGGGATTTACGCAGTGCAGTTAGCATACCCAGGGCGAGCACATCGACCTTCATTAGTTTTAAATCTTCGATATCCTCTTTGTCCCATTGGATTAGGGTGCGATCCTCCATAGCGGCATTTTCAATTGGAACCAGCTGGTGCAATGGTTGTTCTGTAATAACAAAACCGCCTACATGTTGCGATAGATGTCTTGGAAAACCATATATTTGCAGCAGTAACTGTGGGAACATTTTTCCTATTGCGCTGCTCGGATCTATTCCCACTTTTTGCATCTGCTGGGGGAAACTATCTAGAGTGTCCCACCAGGCGCGTTCAGCAATAAGTTGTTCTATTGTGGCAGCGTTGATACCAAGGGCTTTGCCGATATCCCTTACGGCGCTTTTAAAGCGGTAGGTGATCTTACTAGCGGTAAGTCCAGCTCTTTCGCGGCTATATTTTGTGTAAATATACTGAATAACTTCTTCACGTCGTTCGTGCTCAAAGTCTACATCAATATCTGGGGGTTCATTGCGTTCCCGTGAGATAAATCGTTCAAATAGCAGACCAATTTTATGAGGGTCTATTTCTGTGATGAATAGGCAGTAGCAAACTACTGAATTGGCTGCAGAGCCACGCCCCTGGTATAAGATATGATTTTCCCGGGCAAACTGGACTATATCGTAAATGGTTAGAAAGTAATGCTCATATTCCAGTTCTGCTATTATTGCGAGCTCTTTATTGATAATTTCATCTATTCGCTTTTCAGGGCCCTGTGGCCAGCGAGCAGCTCTTCCTATTTGTACTAGCTTCTTTAAATAGCTACTCGCATTACTTTTTTGAGGGATAACTTCTGATGGGTATTCGTAACTGAGTTCGCTCAAGCAAAAAGTACACTGTTTGGCAATGAGGTTGGTATTGTCTATAGACTCTTTGGAGTGTAACGACTGGATATCACCTAAGCTGCGAAGATAACGTTCAGCATTTTGCTCAATACGATACCCTAGATTATCCAGGGTACAGTTATGGTAATTTGCGTTGAGTACATCTTGTAGTGGCTTTCGGCTATAGCAGTGCATCAAGACATGATTGGTTGCAACCAAGGAAATATTCTCTCTTCTTGCAAGCTCACTAATTCTATTGGACTTAAGGCTTTCCTCTGCGTGTAGGTGATTGTTGATGGCAATGTAAAGCCGTTCGCTGAAGGTTTGCTTGATTTCTTCAGGTATTTCTATCTTATTAAAATTTGGAATCCAGATGGCAATTAGGTTTTTGCATAACTCTACCAGGTCACTTTGATAAGTAATGTAGGTTCCTTTTTCCGCTCTTAAGCGTGATTTTGAAATTAACTGGCATAGCTCGCTGTAGGCAGTTTTGTCCGGAGCCAGTAGAACTATTTCTGTGTTGTTATGGAGCCGGAAATAACTGCCAAAAATTAGTTTAAACTCGGGATTTTTAGAGTCTGTAGACTTGATGGTTTCAAGTTCTTTATAGGCTCTAACGGCTCCGGAAAGGGAGCATTCATCGGTGATAGCAAGGGCTGTATATTGCAGGTTGTAAGCAGTTTGGACTAATTCCTGCGGATGCGATGCTCCCTTCAGAAAAGAAAAGTTGCTTTGACAAAAGAGTTCGGCGTACCTCATGCTGATTCTCTCGGCGTCTATCTGTTGATTGTGATGGGATTTGGGTTTTGGTGAAGATCAGTATTAAGAAAGGGGTTTAGGCTTAGCTATAAACGCCATGTAAAAACCACTCTTCGGTTGTAAGATCCTGAAAGACCCAGTAGAGCTCATCTCTTTTATTTCTTGCGATATAGTAATCCCGCCCATGACGCCCGTGCTGCCACCAATAGCCATCAATTCGCTCTGGCCCTTGTAATAGTTGTAGCTCTCCCTGATAAAATAATTTGTGCTCGCTACTTTCCAGTTTGGTTGGATGAGCTAATAGCCAGTTGGGGCGCGGTGCTTGGATGGGCTTAATTTGCTGTCCCTTAGCGTTACTTTTAATTATCAGGGTATCTGTATTTTGCCAGGCCTGCTCTGGTAGGTAGCTTTCTTTTAGGGCAATTCCCGAGAGTGCTTGATGACCGAGGCGGGCTTTTAATTTGTCTATTAGCTGTTGATTGCGTTTATGTTGGCTGCCTTCACCAAATAAATCTTCATCCAGTGATCCTTGCTCCAAGGGGAGTAAATGCTTGCAATTTAAGCTGATGGACTGCACTGGCTGATCAAGAGTTACTCTTTCCATTTGCAGCTTGGTTAGTGCTACTAAGCGTTGAGGGTCCAACTGCGGAGTGGAGAGTTCTACGGTTATTTCCTGAGATTTATTTTGGCCGAAATCCATATGCCAATTTAACTGTTGTGTGTAGAGCTGGCGTCGCTGCAACTGGAAGCATAATTCCCTTAGCAGGCGACCGATAGGAAATAGCAGCTGTTCGCTATTATCCAAGGGGCTGGGGAAAAATAGCTCGCTGCGGAATTGTGCTGGGGGCTGATAACTACAGACTGGATCTTGGCGAGTTCCGTTCAGGCGTGCCAGGTAGTCCACAAATGGGCGACCAAAACGAGAGCCTACCTCAGAGAGTGGAATAGCGAGCAGCTGGCTTACTCGCTTGATACCACATGCGTAGAGCTTGGAAATAGTTTTGTTGTCGCAATTAAGGAGCTTGGATGGGGCAAAGCTAATCCACTGTCTCCACTGCTGAGGGCTGGGCGGAGAATCTGATTGCGCAAGCCAGTGCCGGTGTTCGGTCAGTTGGCTTAGCATATGAGCTGCACTGGGGCTGTGGCCGAGGCCCATCAGGCTGTGGATTCCCATCTGTTCAAGCTCATCGCTCAGCTGCTGTATCAATGCCTTGAAGCCACCGCTGGCCTTTAGGCAGCCGCTCAGTTCCAGGTAGAGGTGGGCGGGAGTGCTCTCACCATTGCTCATAGGCCCTGCGGACTGAGGTGATACAAGTGGTGTAAAGCTGTATGCCCACTGGGCCAGTTGCTGTAACTCTTGTTGTTCCCGCTGGGAATCGCGTTGTAGCAGCTGTAGGTCTGCACAGAGAGCAGACGCAGTGGCAATACTGAGTCCGGTCTCAACGCCGCATTGGGATGCCGCCGGGTTTCTATCAATCACCAACTGTTTTTCAACCACAACTTGGGGTAGAGCCTCTTCTCCTTGTTGCTGAGCGCGGGTCAGAACTTCTAACGGAAGCCTGGGGAATTGAATACAAAGCCATAGCATGGAGCTACCCCTTGAAACCGTTCAGTGCATTGGTTGGTCCCGTCGGACCAGTTTTGCTGCTCTTGCCAAATAGAGGTTTTGGCCAGAGTTTCCGCCCAATTGTTTTAAAAGCCTTAGCGCCAGCTCTCCTTCCCTGGGTGTGAGCTGTAGGCGCAAGCTCGCGGGTGAGGGGTTTGCTGTTTCACACTGAGGGCGAAAATGGAAGTGCAGACAGTCCCCATTGCGGGCAGCGAGCTGCAGGCGACGAAGATCTTTATGGTTCAGGGATTGCCGCCCCTGCCAGCTGAGTAAGGCACCACAGCTTCCGGATTGTAGGGATTGCTCGATCGCCCAGAGAGTATCCTTGGGGCCTCGGGGGTGCAGGATCAGCAGGTTCTCAAGGCGGATACCGCTGTTGGCTAATGAGGGCGCATAGGGGATATGGGGTGGATTGACCAGTATGACCATTTGCCCCCTCTGAGTGAGATTTGCCAAGGCCGGTAGTATTAGGGTGAGTTCACCGATACCCATCTGGTCCATGAGTAGCTCAGTAGTGGCCCCTCTTGGCCAGCCGTGGTTCGCTAGGAGGGCATCGAGGCTTGGATAACCACTGGCGATGCCGTTTCGCTGCCGTCGGGGTTCATTTGCTGCTTGCCAGATATCGGCTCTGGTGAGTAGCTGTGCCAGTTTCTGGTGTTTTGCCTGGCGGTCTAACTGATTGTTTTCTATGAAGTTTTCTGCGCTGCCCACGATTCCACCACTGAATTTTAGTCCGATCCGGCCACTATCTTCGTCTTGAGCTGTATGTGTATACAGTGATACTGTTAATTTATACAGTATCTATCCAGTGGCAACAAGTGAGAATTCATTGGATAGGCACTTTTTTGCACAGCCTAAACCGGCTATGATTCCGCCTCTTTAATTGAGCACTAATTATTCTATTCAGGGGGGACGGAGTGAGTATCAAGTCCGACAAGTGGATTCGCCGCATGGCAGAGCAGCACGGTATGATTGAGCCTTTTGAGGCCGGTCAGGTGCGTCATAACGATAATGGCGATCGACTCATCTCCTATGGCACCTCCAGCTATGGCTACGATGTTCGCTGTGCTCGTGAATTTAAGATTTTCACCAATGTTCACTCAGCGACAGTTGACCCCAAGACCTTCGATGAAAACAGCTTTGTGGATGTTGAAGGCGATCACTGCATTATTCCGCCAAACTCCTTTGCCTTGGCGCGTACAGTGGAGTATTTCCGTATCCCGCGCTCTGTATTGACGGTTTGCTTGGGTAAATCCACTTATGCCCGTTGCGGTATTATCGTCAATGTGACGCCACTGGAGCCGGAGTGGGAAGGTCATGTGACTTTGGAGTTCTCCAATACCACTAACTTGCCTGCGAAGATCTATGCCAACGAGGGTGTGGCACAGATGCTGTTCTTCGAATCCGATGAAGTTTGTGATGTGTCCTATGCAGATCGTGGTGGCAAATACCAGGGCCAGCGCGGCGTTACCCTGCCTCGCACCTGATCACCGGTCTTACTGCAGTACTATTTCCTACCTATGACAGAGGTTTCTACCAGCCAGCTACCGGAAAGCGTCGATGTATTGGTCATTGGCGCTGGGGCAGCTGGACTAATGTGCGCGGCTACAGCGGGCCAGCGCGGGCGCAACGTGTTGGTCCTGGACCACGCCAACAAAGTCGGAAAGAAAATCCTGATGTCTGGTGGTGGCCGTTGCAACTTTACCAATCTCTACACCAGTGCAGAGAACTTCTACAGTAACAACCCCCATTTCTGTAAGTCCGCCTTGGCTCGCTATAGCCAGTGGGACTTTATTGCATTGGTGGAAAAGCACGGGGTTGCCTATCACGAGAAAACTCTCGGTCAGCTCTTTTGCGACAATAAATCAAGGGATATTGTCGACTTGTTACTAGCGGAATGCCGCGCGGCTAAGGCACAGATCCGCACGCGCTGTAGCATTACTCAAATTCGAGCTTTGGGGCAGGGGTATAAGGTCGAAACCAGTATGGGGACGGTTACCTGTGAATCCTTGGTCGTGGCTACTGGAGGCCTTTCTATTCCCACCATGGGGGCGAGCGGGTTTGGCTATGAGATCGCTGAGCAGTTTGGGCTTGATTTAGTCCCAACTCGAGCAGCGCTAGTGCCATTCACCCAGCATAAACGGCAATTGGAGCGTCAGGGTACCTTGCCTGGAACCTCCCTTTCAGTGACTGCTTCTTGCGCTGAAGGTAGTTTCCAGGAGCAGATGCTGTTCACTCACAGGGGACTGAGTGGGCCAGCGGTTTTGCAAATTTCCAGCCACTGGCGAGAAGGTCAAACGGTAATATTTGACTTGGCTCCAGAGAAAAATCTGGCAGAGTGGTTACCGCTGCGCCGACAACAGAGCCCGGATGGCCACTTACACAGCGTTTTGGCTGAGGTTTGGAGCAAAAAGTTAGTACAGTTTTTCCTGCAGCGAGCGCAAATTACCAGCCGCCCCCTAAAACAGTTTGGGGAGGGGGAATTACAGCAAGCTGGGGAAAAGTTACAAAGCTGGAAATTGGTACCCGCGGGCACTGAGGGTTATCGCACTGCTGAGGTAACATTAGGTGGCGTCGATACTGCACAGGTCTCTTCCCGTACTATGGAATGTAAAACCCGGCAGGGGCTTTATTTTATTGGTGAGGTTCTCGATGTAACCGGCTGGCTCGGCGGGTTTAATTTCCAATGGGCTTGGGCTTCAGGTCATGCTGCAGGAGAGGTGGCTTAATGGTGTGCCGGTACAATAAAGTTTGAACACTGTAGAAAAAGTTTGAACACTGAATAATAAAGTTTGAACACTAATTATAAAGTGTGAATATTGCCACATCTGCGAGTGCACTCAGCGGGAGAGGTAGTCGTGCAGCCTATGCAGCAGGAATAAATGAGGATGAATATAACAATATATCCTTCGTTACTAGTTCAAAATCGATAACAAACCAAATCTTATATATAGATATTAAGTGCAAACTGTTGATTTGAATGCCACCTTTTAAGGCCTTCCGTATTTTAAGCCAAGCTCAGAAGTTGTGTAAGGCTTTATATGGCTCACAAAATACTCATTAAATGAGTCATAGAGCCTATTTCTATGACTCACAAAATACCCATTAAATGAGTCATAGAGCCTATTTCTATGACTCATAGTAGATTTACTTTGGCTGAAAATTTTATGAGATATTTTCTTTTTATAAGAAATTATCAAGACAATCCTTAAATCATATAACATAAAAAAATCAGATTTATAATAGGTAGAAACACTCTACGGTTTAGGCGTAGCGGTCCTACGAATTTGTAAGATCTGCTAAATTTCATAATGTTTGAATAAGGATGAACACAACCACTTAAATATGACCTCAGTATGTATACTATAGATACCGGATTAATAAATCTTACAGACCTAAGATGTTAATGCTTTAGTCATAAATCAGATTGGGGTGAAAAGTTTTGGCGCGACACAGAAGGTTAGAGAGGCTAACTGATTTTCAAAGAGCTCTGAAAAACAAGTATGGGCTGGGAGCTGGAGAAGAATACAAACCCTGGCTGAGAGTTCAGGATGTTAAATCTAAGGGAAATAGTGGAAAAATTCAGGGTATTAAAGTTAATAGAGAGCATCATACCCTCTCAGAAAACGAAAGCTGTCTCTTCTATCTGGTTGAAAACTGTGATTCAGTAATCGATATAAGGGAACAGTTTCCCCTTCTCCCCCTAGACTTTTCTATCAAGATTGCAAAGAATCTAGATATAAATCATCCAAAAGTGCCTGGTTCTGGATCATACAATGTCATGACTACAGACTTTGTTTTGACTTGCACAGATAAACACGACTTTTGGTATGAGGCTATCTCTGTTAAATCAGCCCAAGAACTATCAATAAAGCGTACAGCTGAAAAATTAGAAATTGAACGTATTTGGTGGGAGCTTCTGGGGGTAAATTTCCATATATATACTATGAATGAAATATCGGTTATTCAATCTAAAAATATTCAGTGGTTTACCTCTGCATATAGACAAGGACGTAGATTTAAGGAAAGTATAGAAAAGCAAGCCATAAAGACATTACATGTCGGGATCAATTTGATCGAAGATATATGCAATGGATTCTGTAAAAATGTAGATGTTAAGAACGATGAAGCTTTAGTACTTTTGAAGCATTTAATCGCTATTAAGAAAGTTGAGGTAGACTTAAGTAAACCGATAGCAGAGTCTGGAGTTATAGATATAACAAATATTCTTTCATCAATCGGTAGGTAAGCATGCGAGTTGAACGAAACAGTGTTTGGAGTATAACTGATATTGATGGGGTTGATAGTGGTGTGTATCGTGTTCTTGAACTTTTTTATGATATAAATATTCTGGTTCTTTTTAATCTTGAAGAATCTGGAGGTTTAAGAAGGCCTATTAAGATTGATAGCTCCAGATTTTTGTGTGCGATTAAAGGAGGAGCTGTGAAAAGAAACTTTAGTCCTCTTCCCTACTATCAGCTAGCTGATGAGGGGTTGATACCTGAAGCTCATATTAAAAAACGTGATAGAAATATTGAGCTGATAAGTGAGCTAATAGAAAATCCAGATTTTCTCCTTGAGATTTCTACTGAAGAAAGAAGCAAAGTTCTGGTAAATCAGGCGAAAAGTAAAGGGGTAAGGGCTCAGAGAATATATAGGTTATTAAATCAATATTGGAGGGGTGGGCAAGAAAGAAATGCCCTCCTGCCTGCTTACAAGAATTCTGGAGGAGCTGGAAGAGTTAGGGTCTCAGGAGGTCTTAAACGTGGAGCTCCAATAAGAATGCTTACACCGAGCATGGAAATACATCAAGGGGTTAACACTTCGGAAAATGATAAGAATAATTTTATTTTAGCGATGAAGAAGTATGGCTTGAAAGGGCGTCGAGTTCCATTTAGTCAAGTTTATGAAAAAATGTTGAAGGAGCTATACTCACAAGAACTAATACTGGCAGAGAGTGAATCTAGGTCGCCGAATGTTCCATCATATCGTACTTTTATATATTGGGTTAAAAAATTAATCCCAAAAAATGAAATAATCCGAAAGCAAACTACAGTGGGTGACTTTGAAAGAAACAAGCGTGGGTTAAGAGGAGCTGCGACAGATCATACCGAAGTTCCTGGAAGTTGCTTTGAATTGGATTCAACAGTACTGGATGTTCATATTGTCTCTGAATTTAGGCGCTCTCATGTTCTAGGTAGGCCTACTGTTTATTGTGTGGTAGATAAAGAAAGCAGGATGATTGTTGGGCTTCACGTTTCTATGGAATATGCTTCTTGGCGTGCGGGTCGTCAAGCTCTTGTCAATAGCTTTACGGATAAGAAAAGTTATTGTTCTAGGTTCGGTATCGAAATCGAAGATCATGAATGGCCTTGCCATCATATCCCCCAGCGTTTGCTTTGCGATCGAGGGGAGTTTATATGTAAGAGCGCTGAAAAATTAGCCGTTCCATTAATCGGTCACCTGAGTATAGCTCCACCTTATCGCGCCGATCTTAAAGGCATTGTGGAACGAAGATTCGAAATATTGAATAAAAATCTAGTCCATGAATTATTAGGGACAACTAGAGGACATCATTATATTCGAGGTGATCGTGATCCACGTCTCGATGCAACATATACATTAGATGAAGTAACAAAATTACTTATTGATGAGGTTATGGAGCATAATAATTCTCTATTTGACGGTTTAGCTGCACAATCCGTCTTGTTAGTGCAAAATGGATTGCCCCCTACACCGCTTAATTATTGGAATATCCATCTAAAAAAGCATCGGCATGCTTTAAGTAGATCAGAGGAGTCCGAAGTAAGGGCTAAACTTCTACCTGCGGTAGAAGTATCTATGACGAGTAAAGGTATCCGCTTAAATGAGGATATGTACTATGAATGTGACCGGGAAGAATTTCAAGAATGGAAAGTGCTTGCCAGGTCTACCAAGTGCTGGAAAATGGAAGCTCGTATCGATCAAGATAACTCTTCATTCATATATGTTCGCCTTAAGGAGCGCGAAGGGTTCACTAAATGCAACTTGATGAAGTTTTCTGCAAGCCTTAGTGATAAGCATCAAGCTGATATATTGTATTTTAAAGATTGGAAAAAGAAAGAAAAATGTAAAAATAAACCAGGTAAAAAGTCTATAGAAAGACATAATAGACGTAAATTAGTTAGCCAAGTAGCAAAAAGTGAAACAAAAAAAGATGTACAAGATAAGAGTAAGACTGAGCGAATAAAGGGAATGAGAACACGAAGAAAAGAGGCGGTTCTTGATAGACGAATTGAATACGGTGAATCCATTAGAGAAGAGAAATCAGAACTATATCCCGATGATGAGAACTTAGAGTCAAAAAGGAAAAATGAAGCTGTCTCATTAATAAAAAGGAAGAGGCGGAACCAGTGAGAGGTGTAAATTATGCAGAGTATAACATTGCAATACTCCCGGAGCATCGGGGGAACCCCTTGATCGAAGCATTACCAAAAAAATTGAAAGATGAGGATTTGGTAGAAAAATTAAGTAGCTATCCTTCATTTTCTGAAAACGAGAGAAAGTTGAGTGCTTTCGAGCGTATTGAATACCTTACAAGAATCGAAGAGTTAAGGCAGCCTCTTCCAGTATATCTAGAATGCTTTAGAGCAATTGAAATTGCGATTAAGAAAGGTTATTCAAGCAAGAATCCCCTGTCGCCGACAACCATGAACTATTTACACTACCCTGTAGACCAACGATCTAAAGTTGCTCCTAGAACAGGTTATTTCAAATCTAACGGGAGTGGTATAACTTTACTTGGGGAAAGCGGTGTCGGAAAAAGTTGTATGCTAGAGCAGATTTTAAATTGTTTTCCAGAAGTTATTGAGCATCGTAAATACCAAGGTGAGCCTTTATATATTAAGCAAGTAGTATGGGCTAAAGTAGATTGCCCAGAAAACTCAAGTATCAGAGCCCTTTGTCTTAAGATTTTATCGGAAATTGATAGAAAGCTTGGAGGAGAAGAGACTAAGCCAGAAAAAACGAGTGATCTACTTGTTAAGCAAATTGAAGCTAAAATAAAGTCTAGCTTTTTAGGTGTCATAATAATAGATGAAATGCAGCATTTAAATTTGGCAAAAGCTGGAGGCGAAGATAAATTTCTGGGGTTTCTTCATAATCTTATGAATGAATTGGGAGTTCCCATTCTTCTGTGTGCAAACCCTCCTTTTGACAAATTATTAGGGAAAACTCTAAAGACAGCAAGACGTGCAGAAAGTCAAGCTTCTTTTACTATGGACTTGATGAAAAATGATGAGGAGTGGACCATGTTTGTTGAAGAACTTTGGGTGTTGCAATGGACAAAGGAAAAAACTCCTTTAACTAAATCTCTTAGTGACAAATTATATGATCTATCTATTGGTAATATGGATCTGGCTGTAAGAATTTATAGGGAGTCTCAGCGTTTAGTAATTGGTTCAGATAACGAGTCTATAACAGAATATGTCCTGGAGTATGCAGCAAAAAAAGCTATAAATTTCTCCAAAAAATCTGTAGATGAAGCAAGGATAAATAGGCTTGAAAAATTTCGGCGTATCAGAAGGGAAAAGAGTAATAATAGGTCTAAGGTCGAAACTAGTGAAATTTCCGTTAAATCTATAGATACTTCGAAATCAGAAGTTATGATTATCCCCGGAGATTTAAATCGCCCCCAGCACCATGAATTTCATCAGAAGCTATCTTACTTGCAATCTATTGGTGACTTAAATGAACTTATTAAAGATCCAGACTTGATAAGGCGAGCATCTATTGCAGAGAATCCTGAAGCTGAGTTAAAAAAAATGGAAATTTTATTTAAAAATCCGATCAAGCATCTATCCTCAAAGTAAGTTTCACCCCATATTTGACAATATGCTCCTGCCCAAAGCTTTTCCTGATGAACTTTTCTTTAGTCGAATTATTCGCTTTGCTACTATTTCTGGATTAAAGGGTAAAGAGTTTAATAAAATATATCTTGCTGAGGAGAGGGCCTCCATACACCCCTTTTTGACATCGAATCTAAAAAAACTTTCAGCCCTGACAGATGATGAAACGTACGAAATTTTATTTGGTCAGACATTGGCTCCAATATATATATTTTATTTGCCTAAGTATTCAAATAACATAATAAAATTTATGTTGAGTAATGATAGCGCGAGATCAATAAGGGAAAGTCAGCTCCCATCATTTGGTGCAGGTTCTTCGCTATGCTTGAAATGGTGTCAAGAGTGCGCCTGTAGCGATATAAATCAATATGGAGTTGCTTATTGGCATAGGTCGCATCAAATCCCTGGGGTCTCTTCTTGTGGTATACATCCAGTACTCTTAGAGAGAATTGACTTACTTAATCGTCAACGAATTAACCTTGGATTGTTACCATCAGTGACCTGCTGTGCTAAAGAAGCATCTAGTGTTGAATATAAGGTAGGTAAGTTTGGATATGATTTTTTAAGAAAGATCAAATGGCCTATTCCGTTAATAGATGTTACTTCAAAATATCGCCTTAAATTAAATAATATGGGCTTGGTAACGAATAGTGGCCGTATTAGGCGTCTAAAATTAATGCAAAATTTTTATGTATATTCACAGCAGTATCGGCCATTTTATAATAGCTCGCTCCCAAAATCTTCTGAAGACTTCAGATATGTTTCTCAACTTTTAGTTCAAGGAGCAAGCCATAATCCCTTCCAGCACATTTTTTTCTCAAGTTGGCTTTTTTCTACCTTCCAGCAATTATTAGAGGATCATAATAGTGTAGAGTTTGAATTCCAAACCCGTAAAAAGGATTTTGCTATGAGGACGAAAAGGAAAGAGAGGAAATGTATTGATATTCTACGAAGCAGGTCGCTTAATGAAACCTCTAAAATTACAGGGAAAAGTAGAACTTATCTGAAAAGACTTGCAGCGCTCCACGATATCCCCTTGAATCTTAAGCCAAAGAAATTATCTAAGGCTTGTAGAGATGAAATTATTCACCTTGGGTATACAAGAATGAACCGGCATCGAATAGCTACAATTTGTAAAATTGGTGTAGGATCAGTAGAACAAGTTATCTCAACTCATCCTGAACTAGTAACTTATCGTAAACGATGCCATATGGAGTCAATGCGACGTCGCTATAGGCTAAAAATCCTTAAATATTACAAATCCCACCCTAAAGCAATTCGTAAAGATATTAAGTTACACTGTAATAAAGCCTTTTATTGGTTGTATTTATATGATCGTGAATGGCTAGAGGTTGCTCTACCTAAACCTCTAAAGGCTAAGGGGAGGTATCCTAAAAAATAGAGAACATATTTATTGATTGAGAGGTGCAGGAAGGCCTAAGGGATGTTTATAACCATACTTCTTGCGAAACTCATATCTCTGTATGTTTAGCCAAGTAATAGCACATCTTTTTGTAAAGTCAATATAATTATTGCTGTTAATTTCCATTCTTGAATAATCGCTTTCACGAGAGCTAGCTATAACACCAGAAATTGAACAGTCAGTGAAAGAATCTATATTCCATCGGGAACAAGATGCGCAGGCTCCCTTTTTATCTTTAAGTATAGGGAACTCCATTCCCCATCGTTTAACTTTTATAGTTTCAAAATTTTCTTTTTCGAAGTTTTTAATGATTTTATAGTTTGATTGCAATTCTTTACTGTACACATCATAAAAACTCATATGACAATATCTCTTCAATCTTGCTCTTAAGAGGTTCAGGTCGCTCTTCGTGGGTTCTGCTGATCTCCTATCAGAAAATTTCCCAATGTAATTTTTCTGATAGGATAAAGTCTGAACAAAATATTCTATGTAGGTTAGTTTTGCACAGGGAGAAAAGTAAAGTTTCCACTTACTTATGGGGTCCTCATAATGTTTATTATTGTAAACTTCTGAAGTTAAATGTTTTATTGAGCTGGATACTTTCTCCCAGTTAGCCGATAAAACACCTAAAATCACGCTTTTAATTTTGTTTTTTACTGAAGGGGTTCTTTTGATTTGCCATAACGGACAGTTATGCTTTTCGCAATATGATATATATAACCACTTGCTTTCGAAAAACGCATGGCCCTGATTTGCAAGTTTTTCTTCAATACACCTTTTACAAAACTTAATAGGTATTCGTTTTCCAGTAAATTGTCCATGAGAGTAGTTAAGAATTTGCGGGAAGCCTTTAAAATGTGTAAATCTATTTCTGCTAAAAGTGTCCTCTGTTCCGATAGAGTAAGTAGAGTCAAAAATGTCAATCAGTACTTTCTCGGGATAAAAAGTGAAATATTTTTTGGCTGTATCCGGAATTGAAGGGTACTCTCTCCATCCACCCCCGCCAGCTATTAAGCTATTTATATTCCGAAACCCAGCTTTTATAAAAACTCTTAATATAAAGGAATGGATGGATTCACCCGGCTGTTGCAGTGCTCTAAACATAGTTATACCATATTGTAAAGATAGAAATATTGTGTGGTTTGTAGTTTCTCTATCTAGCTTGCTGATAAGTTTGTTCTGAGAGCTATAGAGCTTCATAAATATACACACATATATTTTGAAATGGCTTATTATTTTTTATGAATACCTAATGATATACCAAGAAATCTAATATTTAATAATTAAAAGTACTTAAAGGACATGTTATTGTTTCCATATAGTATATCCCTTGAAAAATTTACAATACTCTATTGAGCCATGTCAATTGATGACGGGCTCGTTCTAAATATCTCACTCTGTTTATATGTATATTATAATTTTCGTATACTAATGGGATTTTTTTCATTTTTAAAAAATACTATAGGGTTTAGCATGGTTTTTCAGAATTGCTTCAATGGTATTAAGCACCTGCTGATTGTAGATCTTGAGGCAACTTGTTGGAATGATCGCCCACTATCTGTTGGGGTAATGGAGGTCATTGAATTCGGACTTGTACTGACTACTTTGGATGGTGAAATCTTAGCTAGTCATAGTCAATTTGTTAGACCAATGATTAATCCGAAACTTAGTAAGTTTTGCAGTGAACTTACAGGTATCAAAAATAGCATGGTGGCTAGTGCGCCTGATTTCAGAGAAAGCACGAGTCTCCTTAACTTATGGTTATCTCATTATGAGTATCAAGCCTGGGCTAGCTGGGGGGAATACGATTGGAAGCAGATCAAAGTAGAGCTGATACGGCACGGTTGCGCGCCAGATTTTTTTGCTAAACCGCATATCAACCTGAAAGCAGTATGGCAAGAAAAGACAGGTAAGAAGCGTCGTTCAGGACTTGGATCTGCTCTACAGTCTCTCGGTATTGTCTTTGAAGGTCAGCAGCATCGCGGTGTGGATGATGCACGTAATATTTCGAGAATACTTCCTTACTTGACTATTTAAAAAATGTATCGTTGGTTTGATGCGAATAGGTGATGTACTTATTATAAATATAATTTTGATTGTATGAGAGGCTTAACCTCTGCCTTTCATGTCATAGAAATTTGTCTCATTTATTCATAGATGGCTATTGTATTTTATGACTCTTAATCTTTTATTGCGGGAAGATCAAGAGTACTCGATTTAATATTGTTTAGATACTCCGCTTTGATTGGTTGTTGATATGAAAGTTAAATTATTTTATATGATTATGTAATCCTGGGTTTGTTCAAAAAGATTGTTTTATATTTTCTGGGACTCATTATAGATATCGTATCTAAAGGAAATGATACCCACCATATCTCCTATAGTGGCAGTTAAGTTACATATTTAGATCTCAGACTAGAGCTAGAGGGGTAGTGTTCAGAATTCTGTGTCATTTCTTTACTATTAGCAAAAAAGAGATGACCCATGACCAAACCTACTTTCGATATGGATGCCGCCGTCAAAGCCTTATGCGAGGGTAAAGACCTCAATGGCAAAGATGGCATCCTCACCCCTCTGATCAAACAACTCACTGAAGCTGCCATGAAAGCGGAGCTGGAAGAGCACCTCGCCAGCGAGGATAAGCCCAACCGCAAGAATGGCACCACCTCAAAAACTATGAAAAGCCCCGCTGGCAGCTTCGAGCTGCAGGCGCCGCGGGATCGTGCCGGCACCTTCGAGCCTCAAATCGTCAAGAAGCATCAAACTCAGCTTACCGACGAACTGGAACGCAAGATTACCGCCCTGTTTGCCCTGGGTAACAGCTATCAGGACATCCGCACACATATTGCCGATATCTACGGAATGGAGCTTTCCAACGGCACCATCAATGCCGTTACTGACAAGCTGCTGCCTGAACTACAAGCTTGGCGTGAGCGCGACCTGGAGGCTGTCTATCCTATTGTCTGGCTCGATGCTATCCATTACAAAATCAAGGAAAACGGTCGTTATGCCAGCAAGGCCATTTACACGATTCTTGGCCTCAATATCGAAGGCAAGAAGGAGTTATTGGGGCTCTACCTATCCGATCAAGAAGGCGCACATCATTGGCTGAGTGTTCTGACCGATCTCCACAACCGTGGGGTCAAAGATATCCTCATTGCTTGTGTTGATGGCCTGCAGGGTTTCCCTGAGGCCATAGAGAGCATCTACCCTAAGACCGAGATCCAGCACTGCATCATCCATCAGATCCGCAACTCACTAAAGTATGTAGCTTCAAAGAATCAATAGGCCTTTATGGCCGATCTCAAATGCATCTACAAGGCGGCAACGCTCAATGCCGCCGAGCACGCTTTGGACGAGCTGGAGACCAAGTGGGGTGACAAATATCCAATGGTGATTAAGTCCTGGCGGGGTAAATGGCCGACTCTCTCGGCCTACTTTAAATACCCGGAATACGTCCGCACACCGATCTACACTACGAATGCGGTGGAGGCTGTACACAGGCAGTTCCGCAAGTTGACCAAGACCAAGGGCGGCTTCGCCAATGAGAATAGCTTACTGAAGCTTCTCTATGCCGGTATACTAAAAGCCTCCGAACGCTGGACGCACCCAATTCAAAATTGGAATCTGACACTATCACAGCTGACGATCCACTTCCCAGATCGACTGGAGAAATACATCAGCCTATGAGGCTATTTGGCTGACACAGAGTTTCCTAATTACCACCCTTGCTAAGTCACATGTAACTGTATATAAATACAGCTATCATGTTGATCTGTAAGGGAATACACCATGGCTCGCAACAAGGTACAGTTCCAGAAGGGTATTAGTTTGACCCAATTCCTTAAAGCTTATGGTACAGAAGAGCAGTGCTTCGATGCTCTCTGTCAATGGCGTTGGCCAAATGGCTTCTGTTGCCCTCACTGCGGACATGACAAACATTGCAACCTCGCTTACCGCAAGCTCAAGCAATGTAACCGGTGTCGACGTCAGACATCGATTACTTCTCGTACGATATTTGACTCCACCAAACTGCCCCTTACTACTTGGTTTCTCGGTATCTTTCTGATTACCCAGGATAAGAAGGGTATTTCCTCTATGGAGCTGGCTCGTCATCTGGGTCTCTCTTACAACGCTGCCTGGCGTATGAAGCAGAAACTCATGCAGGTGATGATGGAGCGGGACCAACAGTACAAGCTATCCGGTTTTATTGAATTGGATGATGCCTATCTCGGTGGTGAACATACTGGATGCAAGCCGGGGCGCGGAGCTAAGGGTAAAACTCCCTTTGTGGCTGCCGTTGAAACTACCAAAGATAGACGTCCTACTCGTATCAAGCTCTCTATTATCAAGGGCTTCAGGAGCAGTGAGATTTCTACCTGGAGCAAAAAGCATCTTTGCAGCGGTAGCATGGTTATCTCAGATGGCCTTGCATGCTTCAATGCTGTCACAGAGGCTAATTGTGTACATGACAAGATTGTTTGTGGTGGTGGTCGAGCTTCTGTTGAAGAGCCTGAGTTCTATTGGGTGAATACGGTACTCGGCAATCTAAAAAGTGCACTGCGTAGTACCTACCATGCGATTAGGCCGAAATATGCGCAGCGATATTTGGCAGAATTTCAATATCGATTTAATCGACGGTTCGACTTATCAGCACTCATTCCAAGACTTTTTTTTTCTCTCTTCGGACACCTCCAATGCCGGAAAGACTGCTGAAAATTGGCTTAGTATAGGTGGTAATTAGGCAGAGTTTTGAACACCCTCGCTAGAGGTGGTATCGCTATACTTTATCAGCTTAATTCTAAGGTATTACATTTACCTAAGCCCTTTGCTCGAATCCGTTTAACATTGATATTTATTAAATGACGGATCACGAAGCGAAATAGTAATTTCTTAATGCCAGTTAAATTACTTCCATAGAGCAGATAAAAATCATCAGGTTGCGTATAAACTCCGAAATCGTCTGCGATACCTTCTTTCTGTATAAATGTATCTTTATCCTCCCAGTCAATGGGTGGGTTTTGTAGGCATTTTGTGGCAATACCATAGCCTTTAAACTCAGAGCATTGATTACGGAACCCTTCTTGGACTTTGTTCAGGTATGGGCGGTCGATAATATATCCTTCAAGGTTGATCCACCTATCATTTGAATATACTTCAACCCAGCTGTGGATAATTCGTTCAGGTACGATATAGAATAGATAACTAGGTATGGCACCTTTCTGAAGGTCTTTAAAAATAGTAAATCCATGAATGCGTGTAGGAATGCCAACAGCGCGAAGCAAAGCCATTAGCAATGTTCCTTTAGTGTTACATTGTCCGTACCCGTCTTTCAGTACCCTGCTAGCCGGAATACGATCATCACTATTGTAACCAAATAAAATATCATCACGAACAAACTTATAGATGGCACCAATGGCGTCATACTGAGATAGCTTACGCCATTTCTTATTTTCAATTAACATCTGAATGGTTTTATTCTCAAAGTCAAGCATAGGGGTTTCTGATAAGTATTCACGAGTAAGTGTCTTCATTCATTTGTTCTCCAAGGTAAGTTATAATGTGGGCTTATTTAAACTCTGCCCTCTCGTATAATTGAATAAACCTCCTAAGACTTCACGAAAGCTCTCTTATCAAAATCATTCCTAAATGAATGTCGCATAGACTTTTATTTGGGCTGCTTATTCAAAGTTAATCCCCCACTTTCATGCAAGGTTAACGGTTCCTGAAAGAATTTTAATCTACTTAATGAATTTAACATTAGTATTATGATCTCGCATCCCGATTACTTGAAGAATATAGCCCTTTTAAAGCTCTACCTTTCCAACCCAAATTCCGTGGACTATGGGACCGATAGACTCCTTACTAGTGTAAGTGTCGTTAACTGTAAATTGACCTCTTCTAGAGGCTGACTCCTCACTTGGAGAGAAGGTGTGACCAAATAGCCACTTTGGGGTTAATGATAACTTTAGGGCAGTGAGTTAAGTTGAGGTGTCTGAATTTACTTGCTAGAATCCCATTCAGTAGATTCTGGTCTCTTTGTAACTTTTATGAATGTAGTTCGACTATCATTTCTATTAATTGTGCTTATGGTCTTTCAGACCGCAGGTGCATTCTATGATAGCCATGAAGAAGTTCAGGAGGTAACGAATCACCTGTCTCTACATCATGATGAAGATCTGCCCGGCAATTTACCGTTTCAACCGGACAGCTCCCCTTCTGATTTAAGCTTACAGATCCCCTCCAGCGGGGATGAGGCTGATCAATCTTCGTTTCTTCTGGATTTATGTAATCACTGCTGTCATTGCCATGGAAGTACCTTTACCGCCCTGGTAGGTCAATCATTACTCTCTATTCTGAGCGGAATCGTTAATTATCGAGAATTCGGCAATACACGTGTTCCCAGTGGTTATTTTACCCCTCTACTCCGCCCACCTATAACCCAAGTCTGATTGCTCTAATGCCGCGCGAGTAAGGAGAGCTACAAGGCCCCCTTGCGCAATTAAAAACTGACTTGGGAGATACCCATGGATTTTTACTGCACGCTCACTGAGAGTGTGATTCGTCGTCGTGCCATATTCCAGTTGATGGTGGCGATAATGTATTTAGCTGCGCAATCAGTATCCGCGCAGGAGGGGGATTTACTGACATTACCAGATGCGATTGAGCTGACGCTCGCACAGAATCCGGAGCTTGCGGTATTCCCATTACAGAGAAGAGGTCTAGATGGTGCTGAAGAGACTGCAGCACTGCGGCCTGCGTTAAGCCTAGGAGGTGAGGCTCAATACAAGAACTTTGGTGATGGTGGCTCCAATAATGCGCCAGATCCCGAGGATGATGCCGACAATGAGCTTGAGTTGACGGTAACTTTATCCTCCGTAATTGAGCTAGGAGATAAACGTAGAGCTCGAATAGATGTAGTCAATGCCCAGCGTAATTTACTGATCGCGGATGAGCAAGCTAAGGCGCTAGATCTTCTGGCAGAAGTTATCCGTCGCTATGCTCAGGTTCTTGCTGCCCAGGAATTAGCTGTATTGGCTAGGGAGAAGGTATTACTCGCACGTGAAACGCTAAGCGCTGTCAGCGCCAGAGTCAGCGCTGCTGCTAGCCCGGTTTCTGAACGCCTACGAGCGGAGTCCGCCCTGACAAAAGCAAGCCTCGCTAAGCAGACGGATGAGAGCATGCTAGTGTACTACAGGCATGCCCTATCGGCTCTGTGGGGACAGCCGAGTATAGATTATCGAGTAGACTCCAGTGAGCTCTATCGTTTTGAGCCCGGCGCTAGTTTTGAGGAACTTTATGCGCGTGCGCAGGAAAACCCAGCTATAGCGCGCTTTGCTTCCGAAGAGCGACTGAGTGCTTCACAGCTTCGTCTCACCCAGTCCAACTCAAAGCCTGATGTTGGATGGTTTGCAGGTCTTCTCGTGAATCGGGCTGTTGACGAAACTACAGCTTTAGCTGGTTTCGAAGTTCCACTCTTTACCGCAAAACGCAATCGTGGTGCCGAGCTAACAGCAATGACTGAATTGGATGAGGTTATGCTCCGTCGTGAGGCGGCATTACTACAACTTTATCCTCAGCTATTTCTTGCCGTAACCGGTCGCGAACAGGCCCTGGCTACTGTCTCCAGTTTGCAGGATTCTGTAATCCCTAAGCTTCGCGAGGCATTGACTGAAGTAGATCGTGCCTATCGTCGTGGCCGGAGTTCTTATCTTGACTTAATTGTTGCTCGGGAAGAGTTGCTCGATGCTGAACGTGCACGAATCGAAGCAGCGCGGTCTGTACTTCTTTTCGGCGCTGAGATTGAGCAGCTTACAGCAGGGCCTTTAGGTTCCGAGAGTGTAGGAAGCGGAAAATAATTTTGGATTTAGATATGAGCAGATTAAGTAAAGTAATTCGCCTGGCAATATTATCCATACTCCTCATTTTCTCTGGATTTTGGATTGCAAGCCTGGGTCATGCAAATGGTGGTCATGATGAACATGTTAAGCAAGATGAAGAGCTGGGCTCCAATGATAGCCATGATGAGCATGATGAACAGGAAGGGAAACAATTCTCTAGTCATGGACATAGTGATAACCATGGCGGACATGATGAGCATCAGGAGGAAAAGGGCCCCAATGGTGGCCGTTTACTGACTGAGGGGGATCTAACGGCCGAGTTGCTTATTTATGAAAGTGGTGTAAAGCCAGAGTTTCGAGCCTGGATTTCTCTTAATGGTAAACCTTTAGAGAATGCTCGTGTTTCCGTAGAGCTTGAAAGACTTGGTGGAAAAGTGGATCAAATACCCTTTGCCTGGGAGGATAGTGTTGGGTATTACCGCGGTGAAGGCGTAGTAAAGGAACCTCACTCTTTTGATGTTGCCGTTTCTGTTTTTTACAACGGCGAGCGCACAAGTTGGGATTATGAGTCCCATGAAGGTCGAGTGCAGATCTCTGAACAAATGGCAAAAAAGGCAGGCATTAAAACTGCAATTGCTGCTCCAGGTATAATTAAAGAAAGCGTTACCTTATATGGTAAAACTGCGATAGATCATCGTAACCTCAGTCATGTGCGTGCACGTTACCCAGGAACCGTAATCACTGTTAAAAAAACGCTTGGCGATTTGGTAGCGAAAGGGGAAGAGCTTGCTTCTATCGAATCCAATGACAGCTTGCAAATTTATCCATTGGTCGCTCCTATTAGCGGTCAGATAATTGATAAGCAAGCCAGCCAAGGTGAATTCAGTGGCGAACGGGTGCTGTTTACCATAGCTAACTACGACCAGCTGTGGGCTGAGTTGCAAGTATTTCCGATGCGTCGCGATCAGATCAAATTAGGGCAACAGGTTTCAATTACAGCTGGTGAGCGTTCTTTTGAGTCAACTATCAGCAGCCTTGCTCCGAGCAGTAATGGTCAGCCCTTCGCGATTGCAAGAGCGGTGATTGAAAACCCCAATGAGCTCTGGACTACCGATCTAATGGTCCAAGGCCAAGTAGTAACCAATGAAAAATCTGTGCCTTTAGTGGTCGAGAATCGTGCACTACAACCTTTCCGCGATTGGACGGTGGTATTTATCAAAGTGGGAGAAACCTATGAAATTCGTCCACTAAAACTCGGCCGTAGCGACGGCACTGTAACCGAAGTGCTGAGTGGCCTCAATGAGGGTGATCGCTATGTCACCGAGAACAGCTACCTGATCAAAGCGGATATTGAAAAGTCCGGCGCTGCACATAGCCATTAAATGAGGCCAGAAGATGATTGAAAGTATACTGCGCTTCTCAATTGAGCGGCGCTACTTCGTACTGTCCCTGATCTTTGTATTGGTGGGCCTGGGGGTTTGGAGTTATCAGAGACTTCCAATTGATGCGGTTCCCGATATCACCAATGTTCAGGTACAGATTAATACCGAGGCTCCTGGTTATTCACCTTTAGAGGCGGAGCAGCGGATTACTTACACTGTGGAGGCGGCACTCGCCGGCTTGCCTAATTTAGAATATACCCGTTCGCTCTCTCGCTACGGTTTGTCCCAGGTCACTGTTGTTTTTAAAGAGGGTACAGATCTCTATTTTGCTCGGAACTTAATTAATAGCCGTCTCAGTAGTATTAAAAGTCATTTGCCTCCGGAGTTAGAGCCTGAAATGGGTCCCATTGCTACCGGACTCGGTGAGATTTTTATGTACACAGTGGAGGCTCTGCCTGGCGCCACCCAGCCCAATGGGCAGCCTTACGACGCCACTTCACTGAGGGAAATTCAAGATTGGATTATAAAACCGCAATTATCCTTAGTCCCCGGAGTTACTGAAGTTAATACCATCGGTGGCTATAACAAGCAGTATCACGTAACACCCGAACCTCGACAGATGCTTAACTTTGGCGTATCCATGGAAGATATCGCTCTAGCGCTGAGCCGCAATAACGAAAGTCGCGGCGCTGGTTACTTGGAGGGGAATGGACGGCAACTTCTGGTGCGTTCACCAGGGCAGTTGCGAAATATTGCCGAAATTGAGGATGTGGTAATTACCAGTCGCGCCGGGGTGCCGGTTAAAATTTCGGATGTAGCCGAAGTAGCTATTGGAAAAGAGCTTCGCACCGGTGCTGCCACTCGCGATGGTGAAGAGACCGTATTGGGCACAGCTATGATGCTGGTAGGGGAAAACTCCCGGGAGGTAGCTCGAAGTGTAGCGGAAGCCTTAAAGCGAATAAAATCAACCGTACCTGAAGGTATTAAGGTAGAGGCGGTTTATGATCGGACCACTCTGGTAGATAAAGCTATCGCTACAGTGCAAAAAAACCTTGTTGAGGGTGCGCTGCTGGTTATCGTGGTATTGTTCTTGTTGCTGGGAAATATTCGAGCCGCCTTTATTACTGCAGCGGTAATCCCGCTTTCCATGCTTGCCACCATTTTCGGCATGGTGCAAACGGGTGTTTCCGCCAATCTGATGAGTCTCGGAGCCCTTGACTTTGGCCTGATTGTCGATGGGGCCGTGATAATTGTGGAGAACGCGATTCGCCGACTTGCCGAAGCCCAGCATCGCAACGGAGGCAAGCTGCCCCTACAAGAGCGTTTGGAGCTAGTATTCCAAGCTACCAACGAAGTGATTCGCCCAAGTTTGTTTGGTGTTTTGATCATTACCGTGGTGTATATCCCTCTATTTTCGCTTACAGGTGTGGAAGGGAAGATGTTCCACCCCATGGCTGCCACTGTAGTGATGGCTTTACTCGCTGCACTGGTGCTTTCATTGACCGTTGTGCCTGCAGCAGTTGCTGTTTTCCTGACAGGTAAAATCAGTGAAAATGAAAACAAAGTTATTGTTGCGACCAAATCTTTATATAAACCACTGTTGATTGCTGCAATGAAAGTGCGCTGGTTAGTACTTTCTGGGGCTCTTGCATTAGTACTGTTCTGCAGCTGGCTTGCAACAACACTGGGTTCTGAATTTATTCCTCAGCTCAATGAGGGTGATATCGCTTTACACGCCCTGCGTATTCCTGGTACCGGTTTAGAGCAATCTGTAGAAATGCAAAGCTTGTTGGAGCAGCGTATTAAGGAGTTTCCTCAAGTAGATAAAGTATTCGCAAAAATTGGTACACCAGAAGTAGCAACAGACCCAATGCCGCCAAATGTAGCCGACAATTTTGTGATCCTGAAGCCCCGTGACCAATGGCCCGATCCGAAACTGCCCCAGGAACAATTGGTTGCTGAAATCGAAGAAGCTGTGCGTCAGTTACCGGGAAATAACTACGAGTTCACCCAACCAATCCAAATGCGCTTTAATGAACTAATTTCCGGCGTACGTGCAGACCTGGGTATTAAAGTATTCGGTGATGATCTGGATCAGCTGGTGGCTTCTTCAAATGAAATTCTCGGTGTGCTAAATGGAATTGAGGGTGTTGCTGATGCTCGTGTAGAACAAGTGGAGGGTCTACCGATTCTATCAATAGTGCCGAATCGAATCGCACTCGCCCGCTATGGAATAGATCTGCAAACCTTGCAAGATTTGGTTTCAGCGGCTATTGGAGGTGAAGAGGCTGGATTGATTTACGAAGGCGATCGCCGTTTTCATCTGGTAGTGCGTCTGCCGGAAGGCTTGCGACGAGACTATGAGAACCTTGGGGATTTACCTGTTCCGTTACCTACTGGTAGCCCATTGGGTAGCTATGTGCCCTTGTCAGAAGTTGCTAACTTGGAAATGACCCCTGCCCCCAACCAGATCAGCCGGGAAAATGGTAAGCGCCGTGTTGTGGTAACTGCCAACGTCCGCGACCGTGATTTGGGGTCCTTTGTTGAAGAGGCGAAGAGCCGTATTGATCAGCAGGTCTCTTTGCCTGCAGGTTACTGGCTAGTATACGGCGGCACTTTCGAGCAATTGGAATCCGCCAGTACTCGCCTCTCAATAGTGGTTCCACTGACACTATTGGTAATTCTGGGACTTCTGGTGATGGCCTTTGGTTCATTCAAGGATGCCTTAATTATTTTCAGTGGAGTACCCCTGGCGCTTACTGGAGGTGTCTTGTCCCTATGGTTGCGCGATATGCCTTTATCTATTTCTGCTGGAGTAGGATTTATTGCACTATCTGGTGTGGCGGTGTTAAACGGTTTGGTAATGCTCTCCTTCATCCGACAACTTCGTCAGCAAGGTGGTGAGTTGCTCACATCCATTATCGATGGTGCTATGATCCGCCTGCGTCCAGTATTGATGACTGCGTTGGTTGCAAGTCTCGGTTTTGTTCCTATGGCTTTGAATGTAGGTACTGGAGCAGAGGTTCAAAGACCACTAGCTACGGTGGTAATTGGAGGCATAATTTCTTCTACTCTCCTAACCTTGTTTGTACTGCCATTGCTTTATCGGATAGTGCATGGAAGAGAAGGTATATTGAAAATATAAACATAATTTATGATGCTCACCTTTGCTTATATTTAGGTAGGGGTGAGCAAAATTTTAATGAAAATATTTAAGTGTTTGTTGGTTCATTTTTGAGCATGAAAGAAATGGATGCGCTTGATATTTATATAAGATAAATAGAAAATAATAGATGTTTCTATTGCCTCAATGGAGTGACGGGTTTTTAGTGTGTAGGTTTAGTATGAGTTTACTGCTTGCAGATTTTTATTCTAGTTCAATGCCAACCTTTATAGGTCCTAAATTGAGTGGGCGGAAGTGCTGGTGCCCTTGATCTCTGATTTTAGTGAATTGTAATTTGACTTCTCATGAGGTTGACTAATAAATATGATCTGAATTTTTAAAGAAAGACAGGATCTAGCCTCGAGAGAGAATTTGAAGTAAGTAATTGTTGATGTTTAAAACATAAATATCCCTAAGTGGAGTTCTGTTTAGAGAGGGCATGAATATGTCTGAATGTGGTTGCGGTGTAGAGCAAGCAGATAAATTAGAGAGAAGCACTTTAATGGTGCTGCTAGTGATCAACGCAATTATGTTTGTGTTTGAATTAATTCTTGGATGGTTTGCTCAGTCAACAGGACTGATTGCTGACTCTCTAGATATGTTGGCTGATGCTGCTGTGTATGGGATCTCTTTATTTGTTGTAGGTAGAGGGGTTATATATCAAGCTAAGGCAGCTAATGTCAGTGGAATAATTCAAATTATATTGGGATTGTGGGTGTTGTATGAGGTTTGTAGGAGATCACTTTTTGGAAGCGAGCCAGAAAGTATACTAATGATATCAATAGGGGCCTCTGCCTTGTTAGCAAATGTTGTTTGCCTCCTAATAATATCAAAGTATAGGGAAGGGGGTGTACATATGAGAGCCGCTTGGATTTTTTCAGCCAATGATGTTGTCGCAAATTTAGGAGTGATTGTGTCAGGACTACTAGTGGCGGTAATCGATAGTCGTTTTCCTGATCTTGCTATAGGCTTAATAATTTCGGCTGTTGTCACTCGAGGTGGTTTTTTGATTCTTAAAGAGGCGAGGGAGTCCACTCGAAAAGCCAAAATATCCTAAGTGACCTTAAGGTTTTAATAGTATGAGTAATATCAACTTCTTAGTGGCTTGTCTAAAATAGTTTGTAGATCAATGGGAGTCTTACCTGAAGATGCTTGTCACTAATTT
This sequence comes from Microbulbifer maximicatervae (SeqCode), assembly GCF_052468155.1. Classification (NCBI taxonomy): domain Bacteria; kingdom Pseudomonadati; phylum Pseudomonadota; class Gammaproteobacteria; order Cellvibrionales; family Microbulbiferaceae; genus Microbulbifer; species Microbulbifer maximicatervae (SeqCode). The sequence continues at coordinate 5,124,272 of NZ_CP174335.1, read as the reverse complement.
CTGAGAGCAAAAGATGCAATGATCCCTTAAGGTTTGAGTTGGCGAACTTATGAGTGCTTTTCTCTCATAGAGCAGTTTTGTGCATCCATTTTAATGCGTTATGACATGACGCACTTTTTTCACCTTTGACCTAGATGGTCTAGGCAGAAATTTTATTATTATATGCTGCCGAATATTCCCTTACAGCCTCCAAAGGATCTAGTCGAAGTATTGTTAGGTGTTGAATATCTTTCATTGGGGCATAAAAGCCTAAGAAGTCCTCAAGTGTTTTTTTTATAGCTCTAAATTTTTAGCCGACTGTAACTAAAAATTGATACGTACCTTCTGTTGAAAAGAATATTGAGCCGCGACATTAATGTCTACTAGGTGAGCTTCATGGCAAAGTATGGTGCAATGCTTTAGATCGGTGATTTGATCTATATCTCTTCAGTCTTAAAGCCGTATGGCAAATAATTGTCGAGCAGCTGTTTCATCGAGTTAGATGTTTCAGAAAGTTCTCTGTCGCTCATATTCTATAGGTAATATTGGTAATGATAACGATTTTCAATTAAGTGTGTGGTTCTGTGCCTGTAAAAATTTATACTCTTCATAACTTCCGGTCTAGTGGATACTTTTGGTGGGAAAGTTGAGTTTAATAATTTAACACTAAGTTAGGGTGAAGTATGGGGCTTAATTGGGAGGTGGCTCGGAGGTACTAGGAAGGTGTTCTGTTTCTTTTGATACTAAATATCGCCATTGCTAGATGAAATAAGAAAATGTTACGTAGATTGCGTGTGCCGTATGCTCTCTCATTTTGCAAAGTACTCCTAAAGTTAGCTAGAAATCAGATCTTATCTTCAGCCACATCTACGAGGTTTGGTATGCGCTTTATAATTGAAGCCGATTTTGTAGTGCTTCTTTAAGCTGGCCGGCAAAGATAATGTTTTTCAGTTCATCGGCGGATGTAGGTAAATCTATCCCTGGTGCTCAGCTTTCAGCATTTTTAGTTTGGTGGATGCTTCTAAAGTGCCTGCTGAATAGATATTTTCCCATGGTAATAAAATGTGTAAGCACGATTGGGTATTTCTGAGGGATGTCTAAAGCGGTATTCTGGTTTTTTGTGTGTTGAAAATGGCCATTGTTTCTGTGGTTTTAATTGTGCAATAGGGAATCTCGCAAAGATAATGTGGATAATTTTTTATTGATAGTTAAAAAATAAAGAGTAATAAATAGATTATTATGGATGGTTGTCATAAATGAGACTGAGTTTTCTATTTTAGTCATGAGAATTAATGGCGTTTAGTTGGTGTAGGTAAAAGAAAAGGAGGTGGAAGTACAGTTGCGCCTTACTTGGTACTATTCTCCTTAAAGTAGATCGTTGTAATAAAAAAATATCCAATAAATTACTTGGTGTTGCGGGGCGTGTTGTTAATTGTGGTGTGGTTTATATGAATGTGATGTATCAATCTTTACTTAAAAATACGAATTTTCTGCTGAAAAATAGCAGGGAGATTAAAGATTGAGGAAAAACGACAATGTAAGCTTGAATATTTGTGCGAATTTACTCTACCCCTAAGATTGAATTAATTCTATTAAGCTTGTCATCAAATAGTTTATATTTGTTAATTGGCTGGTCACAATATGTTACCAAAATATAAGCTGTAATTTGCTGTAATTGGCGGCAAGGTGCTTTCTTGGGTTTCCCGTTGGGAGTCGGAGTTCAGGTGTGAGTGCAAGCTTCAATAGTAAAAAAAATATGTATAAAGCCTGTTCGTTTTGTTGTGAGTTCATGATCGCAAGATGATTTTTATGTGATTGGCGGACCGATTGTTCTGGCTAATTTTTAGAGGTAATTTGAAGGGGTAAGATTGTAAGTGGGTGTAAGTGAGAGGGGCTGGTCATGTAGCAAAAAAAAACCATACTACGCGGCAAGAAAAATAAAAAAATAAAGAAAATTACTTTGAAGTGATTGTTAAAATTTCTAATGTGTTTAATATTTCTCTCGGAAAATAATAAATAGAATCGATAAGTAGAGACTCTTGATGGTGGTCAAAGATTTACCCGGCAGATTTACCCGGCAGATTTACCCGGCAGGTTTACCCGGCATGATTCCCGGATGGGTCTTTCAGTCGAGTTCTAAATTCTCTGATGTTTAAACCATTCTTAATTCAAGCTTTGAGGTTTTTGTTAAGTTTTTTGATATATATCAGCTTGATTAAAACAGTAAAAAAATAGCCTAAATGCCTCCGCATAGACGATTGAGGCCGTGTCTTATTTGACTTTAAAAATGGAGATTGAAATGTCGATACAGTTACAAAACATACTCAAGGAAAACGGGTTAGACCCTTTAAAGGTGGCACTGTCATCTGTGGCGGAACTCTATTCGATGACAGAGGATAACTTACTGGATTTCAAGACAGGCTTGATCCATGAGGCATTCGCTTATCACTATGAGAACAATGCTTTTTTCCGCTCCGCTTGCGATAGCAAAGGAGTGACACCGGATATGATCTCAACCCCAGCTGACCTGATCAAAATACCTCTGATTCCCATTGAGCTTTTTAAATCAAACGATAGCCATAAGTTACTTTCAGTCAGCCTACGTGATGTAGAGCTAGAAATGCGAAGCACAGGTACCTCTGGTATTCCCAGCGTTTCGCGCCGCTGCGCGGACACCGTTGACAATGCGGTGCTGGGGATTTACTCGATGTATCGCGAATTCCTAAAGATCTCCAAAGGTGCCGGCCTTTATCTTTGCCCCTCAACCGAGGAAATTCCTGAAATGGGCATGATCAAGGCCCTCAATATGCTCGCAGGTCTGCTGGACACTCATAGATTCATGGTTCGGCAAGAATCTTTTAAGCCCGAAGAGGCCTTAGAACAGCTTGAGGATTGGAATGATAAATTCAGTCGCCATTTGATTGGTCCTCCATTCCTGATCAATCGTTTTATCAGCTACCTCAAAGCTACCAACACCCGAATTAAACTCGATAAGAGTAGTTACATCATCACTCTTGGGGGGTGGAAGCGCTTCTCAGGCCAGATGTTGTCACGTGCAGAATTCAACAGTGAATGTATCGAGTACTTGGGCGTTGAAGAGAGCCAGATCCGTGACATCTACGCCTTGGTTGAATCCAATGTCATTGCTATTGACGATGAGTATGGAATCAAGCATGTCTCCCCCTTCGTTCATTTCTCGGTAAGAGACCCCAAACAACTAGATCGAGAGGTCGAACCGGGCCAGACCGGCCAATTGGCAATTCTTGACCCTCTCGCACGTTCGACGCCTGGTTTCATGCTTACTGAGGACTTGGTGCGACTGTTGCCTGAAGCGAGTCGTTCGGGAAGAAGTGGTCAACGCATGCAGTATGTAATGCGCCTACCTGAGTCAAAAGAATTTGGTTGCTGTGCGGTTAATTTAGATAAGCGGCTTGAAGATTTGGACGCAGAGCAGGCTGCTAGCGGCAGTTGTCCAGTCGTCGCCTAATTACAGCTGTCCAAGATGGAGCTACAACATGTACAACGACATCATCATTGACAACTTTTCCGACCCGGCTCATGTCGGTGATATCAACGAACCCAATTACGAATATGAAATTGGCAATCCAGTATGTGGAGATCGGATTCGCGTTCAGATCAACATCACCAATGGACTGATTGACAGTGCTCGCTTTAGAGCTTGGGGCTGCGCTACTTCGGTGGCGACGGCCAACATTTTCTGTGCCTCGCTTGAGGGGTTGGCACCGGAACAGCTTGCCGGGAGAACAAGTAGCGAAATAGAAGGCATGCTTGGTGAACTAGAGCCATCACAACACCATTGTGTTGAGATTTTGCAGCAGCTTCATCATAGGTTGCTGAGCTTAGTTGGCAAAGATTGTCGGGAGGTGATGCCATGACAAATGCTCACTCGATTGAGGGTTACTTCGACTACAACGCCACAACCCCGGTGTCGGAGGCTGTAGCTACGGCTATGTCCTCTGCGCTTCGGCTCTTTGCTAATCCATCGGGGCGTACGCTTCCTTCGACCAGTAATCGTGAGCTAATCCAGCGAGCAAAGACCCATGTCGCTAGCCTACTGGGTACCGCGCCGGAAAAAGTTTTCTTTACCTCCGGCGGTTCTGAAGCCAATAACTGGGCTATTAAAGGAAGCCTGATGAACGACCTGGGTAGGGCCGGCCATATCCTAACCACGGCGATTGAGCACCCTTCAGTTCTAGAAACTATCCGATACTGCGCCCACCAATTCGGATTCGAAGTCACCTGCTTGAAGCCGGGACCGAGTGGCGCCGTCAGTTTTGAGGCTGTCGCTGAAGCTATCCGGCCTGACACCAGATTGATTTCCATGATGTATGCGAACAATGAAACCGGCGTTATTCAACCTGTGGATCAGGTGGCAAGGCTGACCCGCTCCCGAGGCATTCCGTTCCATGTCGACGCAGTGCAAGCAGTAGGTAAGCGGCCTCTTGATGTCGAGGCATTAGGTGCTGATTTTGTTTCTTTTTCCGCACACAAATTCTATGGTCCCAAGGGTATTGGCGGCCTATATATCCAGAATATAGATCGCATATCTCCCTTGATTCATGGTGGTGGACAAGAGATGGCAATGCGCTCTGGTACCGAGAATTTGGTCGCTATCGCCGGACTCGGTGAGGCTGCTGACGAATGTCGCAGGGAGCTTGAGTACTGGGATCATCACTGTCTGAAGTGCAAACAGCACTTGATCGAACAGCTTGGCAAATCCTCTATCGAAACACATATCAATGGTGCTAGTCATTATGAGGGGGCGATTTCCAATACCTTAAACCTATCGATTCCAGGCATTCGGGGTGAGGCGCTTGCTCTGTTAATGGAAAAGAAAGATGGGATTGTGGTGTCGATTGGCTCTGCATGCAGTAACAACAAGACCCGTCAACTATCGCCTGTATTACAAGGAATGGGGCTAAGTGATGAAGAAATACAAAGTGCGATCAGGATTAGCTTCGGCCGCTTTACCAGCCTTGATGATATAGATCGTTTTGTTGATTCATTGCAGCGGTGCGTGGCACAGCTCAAAAGCATGAGCTTTAAAGGGTGAGGAGTTGGGCTCATGACGGATAAGATTTTTCCAGCTCAGCGCTTCATGGATCAGTTCGCCCGACACGTGGTTAATGAGCCTAGCCGTACCGCCTGCGTATTCCAGCCTCATGGGCCTGATAGTGCTCTATCGCTGAGTTACGGTGAACTGAATCAGCAGGTACTGGAACGGGCCCGACTGTTAGTCGAGCGCGGATATAGAGGCCAGCCGCTTGCTCTGCTTTTCCCTGCTGGTCTTGATTTTGTGGTCAACTTCCTCGCCTGCCTCGCGGCTGGCGTCATTGCTGTACCCCTGAACCTGAGTCGCAATGCTCAGCAATTAGAGCGCACTGTTCGTATTCTTGGTGATGCAAAGACCAAAGCCATTCTGACGACCGCTGAGACTCGTGAACAGCTATTTGAGCAATTAGCAGAATTACCGGCGATTAATTTGGGCGACCAGGCCTGGATTGATGAGCAGCAGGTTGGTGCTGCTAAAGATGTAGAGTTACCTCTTCCGGCTCCAGATGAGTTGGCGTTTGTTCAGTACACCTCAGGCTCTACTGATCTACCCAAAGGTGTGATGGTAAGTCACGCCAACATTATCGATAACCAATTGGCTATCCAGCAGGCGTGTGGCCACCGCGAAGGTGTAATTGCTGGCGGCTGGCTGCCACAGTTCCACGATATGGGACTGATAGGCCATATGCTGCAGCCATTGTTCCTTGGTGGTACCTACGTCTTCATGCCACCGATGAAGTTCGTTCAGCGTCCACGCCGGTGGTTAGAATTGATATCTCACTATCGAATTCATAGCTCTGCTGCACCTAATTTTGGCTATGAGCACTGCATCAAGTTCATAGGTGAGCGAGAGGACTTATCGGGATTAGACCTGAGTTGCTGGAAGGTGGCTTTGAATGGCTCTGAGCCTGTCAGCGCCGACACTATGAGGATATTTGCTGAACGTTTCCAGCCTTACGGTTTTTCCTCTACTGCTTTCTTTCCCTGCTACGGCATGGCTGAAACCACTTTGTTTGTCTCTGGAGGACCGAAAGGCGTAGGCATTGAAACCCTGGCTTTCGATCCCGCAGCATTTGACTCTGGTCGACTGCAATCTACTGGTGAGGGGCGTCAAGTGGTTAGCTGCGGTCGTATCACGCCAAGGATGATTTTGAAGGTTGTTGATCCGGAGAGTGGCCGGCTAGCAGATGAGGGTTGTATTGGTGAGATATGGATTAGTGGTGCCTCAATAGCACAAGGTTATCTTAACAACCTTGAGATTAGTAAGCAGCAATTCGGTGCTCGTATATCGCCCTGCGACGGTCATTATTACCTCAAAACCGGGGACATGGGCTTCGTCCGTGACAATAAGTTGTATATCACCGGGCGGATTAAGGAAATGTTAATCCTGCGCGGCCGCAACCTTTATCCATACGATATTGAACGTACCTGTAGTGACCATCCTGATGCGGCAGGCAATAACGGAGCCTCGGTTTTCACTGTGGATAGCAATGGCCAAAACCGACTGGCAGCCATTGTTGAGATTCGCCGCCACGCCTTTCTTAACCGAAACCACGATGAACTCCGACAGGAGCTGCGTGAGGCAGTGATGTTGGCACATGATGTCGCCCTCGACCAGCTTTTGCTGGTCAAGCCTGGCGGTATTCCGAAAACCACCAGCGGCAAAGTTCGTAGGACTGCCTGCAGGGATCTGATTGCAGCCGAAGAGGCGCAGCTCGCATGAACCGTTGATAGGAAATATAAGATGACGAATGAATTTAGAATGAAAAACCTGGTGGAACAGATCACAGATTTTATCGCTGCTAAGACACCAGAATTTTCGATTGATAAGCACAGTGACACCTCTTTCTCAAGTCTAGGTCTAGACTCGGCAGACCATGTCCAGCTATCGACTATGGTGGAGGACCACCTCTCTGTTGACATCGATCCGACGCTAGCCTTCGACTACCCAACGATTAACGCTCTTGTGGCACATCTCGAAAAGAATTTTTCAAGAACAGCTTTGGAGCGCAGTTGATGTCGCGACTTGATTGCATAGTTATCGGTGGAGGCCAGTTCGGTCTTCACACCGCACGAATGCTGCAGCAGGCTGATCTCAACTACCTTCTGCTTGAACGGGATAGTATTGGCGACGTTTGGCGTAACCGGCTCGAAGGTATGAAGCTATTCACTTCACGTCAATTCTGTGCCCTGCCAGGACTAGCCTTTCCGGGCGATCCTGAGGGCTTCCCGACTACAGTAGAAATAGCTGATTATTTGGTCAGCTATGCAGGCCACTTTGATCTTCAGGTTCGAGAAGGCTGTGAAGTTGTTGGTCTCGATCGCCTTTCGAACGGCAGTTTTCAGGTCGACCTTGCCGACGGCACGTCTCTGCTCGCCACCAGTATCGTCAATGCAACTGGTGCTAATCAGATACCCCAGGTGCCGGCGATAAGTTCCCAACTTGCTGGAGAGGTGCAGCAACTAGACGGTAGTCTCGCCTCAACCGATGTCATTTCTGATGGCCACACTGTTGCCGTTATTGGGGATGGTGCTACTGGGCGTCAGATCGTGGACCGGCTAGCGGGACGTTGCAATGTGTTTTTGGCCACGGGTTCCCCACGTGGCCTGCCTCCCAACCGTTTGTTCGGACGTGATATTTTTTGGTGGCTTGATCGCTTGCGTATCCTTTCCGCCGATAAGAACAGCCTCATCGCGAAGATATTAAAAAAGCGTAACCCTGTCCCCTGTGGTGAATACAACAATAGACGGCTGAAGGCTAAAGGCGTAAAGATTGTTGGCCGTGCTTTGGAGTGCTCTGGCCGTCAAATCCGTTTCGACTCCGTCGGTTGGCATGACATAGATACAGTGATTTGGGCAACAGGCTATTGCGACCGAACGAGCTGGCTAAAGTTGCCGCACTGTGTCGATGAGAGGGGCTTCATTGAAAACTATGGAAGGACTCCAGAGCCTGGGCTTTTCTTAGTGGGACGTAAATGGCTTAGTTGTCGAGCGTCGGAGCTGGTAATGGGGGTTGAGAAGGATGTAGAGCGAGTAATGGTGCCGCTGCGAGCCTTTTTATCCGAAAGGAAAGAAATACCTTGAACAAAAATATAAAGACCGATTGGATCATTCGCTCTGGCGCCAGTAAGTGGCTATTAGCGCTGGTGCTGTTGCTCACATTGATGTCGGCTGTTGGCCTAAAACGGATGGGGCTGGCCAGTGATTATCGCGTTTTCTTCGATGATAACGATCGTGACCTACTGCGCTTGGAGCAGATGCAAGATACTTATAGCACGACTGATAACGTGTTCATCATGATTGAACCGGTGGATGACAACATCTACAACCAGCGTACTCTGAGCCTTATACATGAAATGACACGCGCGTTGTGGCGGACGGCCCATGTCTCTCGAGTAGATTCGCTAACGAACTTCCCCTATAGCTCTGCTGAAGACGATGATATTTTGATTGAGGAGTTCGTCTACGAGCTTGACGAATTGACGCCGCAAAGGATCGCCTTTATTGAAACTGCCGCTAGTAGTGAGAGGGACTTGGTTGGCAATTTGGTTAGTAAGAACGGACGATTTACCGCGATCAATGCGACCATTCGGTTGCCAGGGTTAGACCATAAGGCCGAAGTGCTAGCCGTTACCGGTGCTGTCGATGAATTGATTAAGTCATTCAAGATGGAATATCCGGATCATCGTTTTTTTGTCACCGGTGTGGTGGAGATGAACGGTGCCTTTTTCCAGGCGGCAAAAAAAGACTTCATCACGCTGATACCGTTGATGATCCTTTTTGTGCTGGTCAGCGCTGCTCTAATTCTCGGATCACCTGCTGCAGGTGGCGCTATTTTGACGGTAGTAGTGTTGGCACTGCTAGGGTCTTTGGGTCTAGCTGGTTGGCTCGGTATTCAATTGTCTGCGCCATCAGTATCGGCTCCAATCATCATGTTCACGGTGATAGTAGCGTCGGCCATCCACATCCTCAGCTATATTCAGCGCCAGATACGCAGTGGTGTTTCTCGTGAAGAAGCAGTCTTGCAATCCTACCGGCGCAATCTCAAGCCGATTGCGGTGAGCCATGTCACTACTATTATCGGTTTTCTGGCGATGAATTTCAGTGACTCACCGCCGTTTCGAGATCTTGGCAATATAGTTGCCTTAGGTGTGCTCTTCTCGCTACTTTTGTCGTTGACGGTTCTACCACAGCTTCTGCTGCGTATTCGTTTTTCAACGCGGGAAACAGGTGCCAACCGACTGATTAATCGCATGGCTTTGTTGTCAGGCTGGGTTATCGCTTACCGCCAGCGGATATTGTGGCTAATGCTACCTTTGTCCCTATGCGTCGCTGCACTCAGTCCATTGAATCAATTAAACGATGATTTAATCCGCTATTTTGATGAGTCGCAGCCCTTCCGTGCTGATTCTGAACGTATCGATCGCCACTTTTCTGGTATTTATACAATCGATTACTCGCTCTCGGTACCAGAGCAGAACGGTATGTTTCAGCCAGAGTTTTTACAGTTTCTTGATACATTCGATGACTGGCTACATGAGCAGCCAGAAGTTTTTACAACTGCAAGCCCCCTGCACCGAATCAAGGATCTTAACCGTTTGATGAATGGTGGTGATGAGGACTCTTACCGGTTACCTGGCGATACAATTACCGCTGCACAGCAGTTCCTGCTATACGAGATGTCGTTGCCGTTTGGTCGTGATGTGACCCATCAGGTGAATTTGAATAAATCCTCGGTGAAACTGACTGCACGATTAAAGAATCTAAGCTCGGTGGGCTTAATTGCTTTTGAAAAACGGGTCGAAGAGTGGTTATTGCAAAACCAACCTCGCTCCATTGATATCTATCACAGCAGTCCCGCAGTGATTTTTTCCCACATTGGTCAATCAAATATTGTAAGTCTCCTTGAAGGTGCCTCGCTAGCGTTTGTGGTGATTTCATTGACGTTGATGCTGGTATTCCGCTCACTCGATATTGGTCTATTGAGCTTGGTTCCAAACCTGCTTCCAGTCGCGGCAGCATTTGGATTTTGGTATCTCGTTAATGGTCAAATCTCAATGGGGCTGGCTGGGGTGTCGGCAATGGCGATCGGCATAATCGTCGATGATACAGTTCACTTCCTCTATCAGTATGTCAACGGTCTAAAGCGGGGGCTCAGTCCTGAAGATAGCGTAAGCGAAACCATTAGTAAGACTATGGGTGGGATCGTGATTAGCTCAATGCTGCTAGTGATAGGCTTCCTTCTATTGTCGACCTCGGCGTTCGAGAAAAATGCCCAGATGGGTATGCTCACGGGGATGTCTATTGTGTTGGCATTGGTGTTTGACTTGATATTACTACCGGCCTTGGTTCTAACCTTTATGCGCAGGACACGTACGTCGAACCTGCAATTTCGTACCGACAAGGAACTAAATAATGCGAACTGATTACCGTCTCCTCCTTCCAGTGACAATACTTTGTGGCCTAATCGGTTTGCCGGTTCAAGGCGCTGCTAGCGATGTTAGAAAGGGGCGGGAGGTCGCAGTGGCAGTGGATAACCGTGATCTTGGTTACGGCGACAGTGTTGCCGAATTGACGATGATTCTACGCAACAGGGCCGGAGATGAAACTCGACGTGAACTGCAGATCAGCTCACTTGAGAGTCACGAGGGTGGAGACAAATCGTTAATCCGCTTCAATTTTCCTGCCGATATCCGGGGCACGGCGCTTCTAACGCATCCGCAGTTAGAGGATACCGATAAGCAGTGGTTATATTTGCCTGCCTATTCCCGTATTAAGAGGATCTCATCTCGCAATAAGAGTGGTGCGTTCGTCGGTAGTGAGTTTTCGTTCGAGGACTTGTCTGATAAGGCGGTCGACGATTTCCGCTATACCTACGTGAGAGAGGAATCATGCGAAGATGGTGCCCTGGTTTGTGACGTAATTGACCGAGTGCCAGAAGACTCTCACTCTGCATATAGCCGGCAGCGGGTCTGGGTTGATCAGAGTGCTCGACGTATCTTCCGTATAGACTATTTCGACCGTAAGGAAACGCTGCTCAAGACTTTTTCCGCAAGGGATTTTCGCCTCTACGACGATCGTTATTGGAGGCCCATGGAGGTGGTTATGCATAATCAGCAGAGTGGAAACGTAACGATCTTAAGCTATAGCCGCATCGAGTTTGGTACCGGTCTCTCAGTTGCGAATTTCCATCGCAATACACTCCGGGATTAAGGGTATGGGGGTCTTGCGTTTAGCGTTTTGGGTGCAGCTGTGTCTAAGCCTTACCATTATGCCGGTCCTCGCAGAGGTCAAGGTTGACAAGTATTCTGTTGATATCGCGGCCACGGCTCGTATATTTGCAGAAGAGGAGTCGCTGGCCATTGATGATAGCTACCGCTTCGGACCGGGGCTGGAAATTGAAGCAAATGCTGAGGGGGATATTGGTGATACTGGCTATAAGCTGCGGTTGTTTGGTAGCTGGGATAAGCAGGATGGGGAGCGTCGTTATGCCGATATCCGCCAAGCCAGCCTTCACTGGCGCCGTGATCAGTTATCGCTGAATCTTGGTGTTAGCACTTTCTTTTGGGGCGTTTCTGAATCTCTGAATATAGTCAATGTACTTAATCAGGCTGACTTGCGCCAAGCTATCGACGGAAAGGAAAAGATGGGGCAGACCTTCGCATCTTTAGGTCTGCGTTTTGATAACGGCGAACTATCGATATTCTATCTGCCAACTTTTCGTGAGCGAGAATTTCCAGAGCGCCCGTCATTCGGACTACCGATTTCGGACCGGGCACTTTTTGAAAGCTCGAATAGAGGTGGAGATGTTGCTCTGCGAGGCCATTTTTACGCTGGTGATTTAGAAACAGGGATCGGTTACTTCAGAGGCACTAGGCGGGCGCCACTACTGGTAAGGCCTAGCCCTTCAGCGACGATGTTGACTCCCTTTTACATCGAAACCGAGAATTTTTTACTGGACACACTTTATCTCCTCGGCGACACGACCTTGAAGTTGGAAGCGAAAACTGGTCGCGAACTGGAGCAAGGTTTCTTTGCTGCAAACGTTGGCCTTGAGCACCCGATTTATTCGCTACCGGATAGTATGCAAGATCTGTCCTTGATCGCCGAATATCTAATCGACGATAGGGATGAGCAAGCTGAAACATTAGGTCAGAACGATCTCTTTGTCGGCCTTAGAGCTAGCTTCGGTGATACCGGTGACAGCGAATTTCGAGGGGTCATAAGTTATGACTTCGATAGTCATGGCAACTACCTCGACTTAGGCTTAGAACACCGTCTGAGCGATTATTTTAGAATCGAAACTCGGGCGTTTTTATTCCTCAATGTGGGCCGCAGTGATACTTGGCTGTATCCAGTACGGGATGAGGATTTTATCGAGTTTAAGTTGCATTATTCTTTTTGAGCGGACCCTATGAAGACTGGAGTTAACAGGGATATAGGTCTTTGGATTGCTACCGTGAAGGAGTTTGAAACTCTAATCGAGCATGATCCGCAAACTGTCTTCACCACAGTTAGCGAGGCTGAGCAGAAAAGATATAGTGGGATTGTTAATCGAGCGGCGGGCCTACATTTTCTGCTTGGTCGTTACCTATTGCGTTATGTTTTATCCGCTAAAAGTGGCGTAAGTATTTTGCCGGCAGATTGGGAAATTTTCCCTGATGAGCAAGGCAGGCCTAGAGTTTTAAACCAAAGTGTGGCCCCAATAAAATTTAGTATTTCTCATGCTAGTGGTGTGGTCGCGATTGCGCTTAGCTCTACCGTTGATCCAGGTATAGATCTGGAGCCCCTTGCTCGTGAACTGGGCTCAGGTCTAAATTTCAGGCATTTACTTAGTCCAGAGCAATATGACCAGGTAATGACTATCCCAAGCACTGCTCACTGTGAATTGTTAACAAGGGTTTGGTGCATTAAAGAGTCTGTGTCCAAAGTGTGTGGTTTGGGGCTTCGACTGCCTTTTTCTACGATCGAGTTTGATCTTGTATCTTTGCTTAACTCGCAACCAGCCACGTGGCTTGAGTGTAAGGTAAGAGAAATGGGGAGCTTTTGGTTTAACCTTTGCACGTTGGCGCAACGCTATTGGCTTTGTGTAGCGATGGAGTCGCCGGCGTTGTCGCCTTTGGGTCGATTGGAAACAAACCATTTTAACCTACTCAGCCGCAAGGCGTTTTAGAAACAAGACGTGGAGTTGGAAGTAGCTGCCGCACAAAATTAATTTTAGGTCCAGTTACGCTGCTTCAATGTCATTAATACAGGATGAGATGATGGACGTGCTCGAGTACATCAGGGAAAAGGAAAGGTTGCTTAGGGCTCGGATTAACAATTTGGACCTCAAAAGCACCCATGATAATCACCTGCATCAGTTGTCCTATTACATCAGTAACTTGCTTAAAAATTCATGGACTTCGAAAGCTGGGCCGGTTGTTGATCCTGCTACCAATCGTGAATTACAAGTCATTAAGAACCCTAAGGCCATCGCTTTCTACCAAGACTGGCAAGCACGTATTGGTCAGCAGATATATATTGGGCGCTGGATTGTAGTTGACCAGTCGCGCATTGACAGTTTTGCCGAAGTAACTGGAGACCGCCAGTGGATTCATATTGATCCAGAACGAGCAAGGGCTGAATCGCCGTTTGGAGGCACAATTGCCCACGGCTTTTTGGTCCTATCGCTAATTCCCGAGCTCACCGATGCTGTCAATCCGGAAAAACCGCCTTACCCTGAAGCTAGAATGATTATAAACTGCGGCCTTGAACAGGTGCGTTTTCCTTATCCAGTTAAGACTGGCAATCGTATCCGAGCTCGTACGACTTTAAAGTCCCTGGTGCCATCGAAGCGTAGTGTGGAAATGATCAATCATATTGAGGTAGAGGTTGAAGGTTCAGGTCGCCTGGTTTGTGTTGCGGATAGTGTGCTGAAACTTTACTTCTGAATTCAAAATGCACGCGCACCCTCCCGGCACTTACTAATTATCATAGGCAAACTGGGAGGAGAGTAATTCTCGATTGATCGCTCTTGCAAGAGCGCAGAATTAGCCATCTCTGGATAGAGATATGAACCTTGAGTATCTGTGATTATCGAAAGGTGTATTCCTGCTATCTGATAGGGAATTTCAGAGGCTATGGGGGCTGGGGTTTATTAATTTCCCTGGTTAAGTAGGGAAATGCAGCTGGGGGCGGCGTTAGACGTAAGACTTACCCACGTTTAGTAGACACCCTGTATAGTTAGGTTTAGGCCTAACACGGAGGTGTATCATGGGTAAGAAAAGAACTCAGGCGTATACGGAGGAGTTCCGCAGAGAAGCAGTTAAGAGAGCGGAAAAGGCTGGAGCAACAACGGCTTCTGTGGCGCGAGAGCTAGGCGTCAGCGCACAGCAGATCTACAACTGGCGTCGTCAATTTAATCGACTGTCTGATAAGCAGTTCAATAGTTTAGACGGTGTCGACTATTCCAAACAGGAAAGCGCTGAAGTTCGCAAACTCAAGAAGGAGCTGCATGAAGCTCGTCAGGAGGTTGAGTTTCTAAAAAAGGCAGCTGCGTACTTTGCGAACCACCAAGAGTAAAGTACGCATTGATACAAGAGCATGTAGGGTCATTCCCGGTTAGCTTGATGTGTCGGTGTTTAGAAGTCTCAAGATCGGGTTATTATCGATGGCGGGGGCGATTGCCATCTGCTCGCACGATTAGAGAGATACGAACAATCGAGAAAATCCGAGAGACGTTTGTTGAGTTTAAAGGTCGTTATGGCGCGCCTAGAATTGCTTGCGAGCTTCAAGAGTTAGGTGAGCCATGCTCGCGGAACTACGTCGCTAAGCTTATGCAACAGGAACATATTAAAGCGAGAAACGGCAAAGGCTTTCGATATAGTCAGCCCGTAGAGGGGAGCATTAACGTCTCCGCCAACTTACTTAAGCGTTGCTTTGATGTGGATCGACCAAATTGCCGCTGGACCAGTGACATTACGTATATCTGGGTTCTGGATAGGTGGCTATACCTCGCGGTAGTTATGGATCTGTACTCTCGACGTATTGTAGGTTGGGCATTCGACTCGCAGATGACCGATGAATTGACACGTCGAGCATTGAAAATGGCCCTAGAGCGACGACCAATAAAGCCTGGACTGCTAGTTCACTCTGACAGGGGTGTGCAATATCGATCGCAGAAATACCAGGATCTCTTGTCCGAAAGCAAGTGCAAGCCGAGTATGAGTCGCCAGGCTAACTGTTGGGATAATGCGGCAATGGAATCATTCTTTAGCAGGCTAAAAGTCGAGCTGGTCTATGCCGGAACATTCGAAAGCGAAGAGCAAGCAAAATCTGAGGTGTTTGAATACATTGAGATTTTCTACAATAGAGTTCGTAGGCACTCTGCATTGGGCTATGTAAGTCCAGCAGAGTATGAGCGAAAATACGCATAGTTAGAGTGTCTACTTTTTGTGGGCAAGACCAACGTGTCTTTACCACCTAGATAACTCTTTTATTTCTGACCTTTCTGACTGAGCGCTCCATTGCCGAGGATTAGTGGCTGCGTTGCTACAAATCTAGATGGATTCCATCAAAGATCGGGTGGTTCACTTGTAATGATGAGGTATGAGCGCTAGATTTGTAACCAACCAATAAGCAAATAAATAGAAAGAATTTTTTTAATAAAGATTTTTTTGGTATGCTATATCTAATTTTTTCTTTTTTTAGGATAAAATTGTCGGTATGTGTGTGTAATTTGAAGCAACTTACCTCTTCATTTATCTCACCTGTTTGATACCCCAAAGGTACATTTAGGCTCTTGAAGTGATTAGTGTTCAAACTTTATTGTTCCAAAATAAAATTAGTGTTCAAACTTTATTGTGCGAGAACAAATGGGAGATGTTATTCCTTTCAAAAGAAAAACCGCTTGGCAAAAGCACAAGGGCAGCACCCTGTGCAGGGAAGGTTTTCATAAATGGAAAGTGGTCACCGAGCGCAAGTTTGACGTAAAGCAGGGAAAGTTGGTTACTGAATATCGCTGTGAACGCTGTGATAAAACCAAAACCAAACTTCTTTAAGTGGTCTTCCTACGTGACCGTTTGCCGTAATTGGTGTTCTGCGTTTTTAATGTGGCGCCCAGGCTCTATAATCCCCACCTTGAAAGAGCTGCGGGTCTTTAATTGAGATGGTTCTCATTTTTATTGCGAGGCATTTATTACTTTATTGGCTGTTAGGCTGCGAAGGGGGTAAATGTGAGGTATGTAGTCTAATTCAGAGTAGGTGAATTTTTGTTTTTCCTGTGGGGTTCAGCTTACAATCTTTTTTATTTTTGCGTAGATAAAATAAATGATGATTTTGATGAAGGTTGTAAAGTGGGGCTTTGTTATTTTGTTTTTCTGTTAGCATTTCTGTTGATTTATTTCGTTTAATAGCTGTTCTACCTTCTGTTTATAAGCATTATTTGTTTCTGCGTTTTCTAATGCGGATTCAATTATAGTTTTTAACATGCCTCCTGGAACTCTATGTGAAAACTCTTCATTTAAAATGATCCTGATTAATTCCTCGCGTTGTCTTTTGATATCGGCCCCTTCTCTTTGAAGTCCTTGGATTCTTTCGGTCACTAATGACTTGAGATCGGAGGCTCTGCCGGTAGAGAAGGGGGGGGCTTCCTTTTTAGCTGTCTCTGTCGCAGTTGATTTTGAAGGGGGGGCTGCGAAGGGGATGGGTTGATTTTCTATTTTCATGGTGGCTAGTTTGATCCGTATTTGGAAAGTAACATTTCATTCATGACTATATTGCTTGAGGCTTCAGTCGTATTGCCCTCTGTATCGGATGGGGAGGTTAGTTGAATTATCTTGTCTATATCAGAGTTTAAAGCTGGGTTTTCATTATTCTTTTCTTTTCCCTTTTCGAGTAACTGTATTCCCTCTGGGTATTTTTCCTCTGTTATTAATAGAAGGCCGCTGGAGAATAGTTGAAAATAATCTGGAGCTTCCGGGCTGCTAGCTAAATATTGCCAAACTTCCCTGGCCTCTGCGATTTTTTGACTTACTAAGTAAACTTGGCTTAGCTGAAAATGAGCTACCCATAAAAGGGGTTCCATTTCTATTGCCTTTTTCATTCCCTGTATGGCACGGTCAAACAGCTTAACTTGTGCATACTCAGCAGCAAGCATTAAGTGTTTTGCGGGATGTGCTTCACCTTCGATGCTGCGCTTAAATAAGTCAATTGCCCTGTCATGTTGCATTGCAGCGCTTGCTGCCATTGCGCAATGAAGTAGTTCTTCGGGGTCCAGGTTGGAATTTTCTTGTGACATCATCAATCTCCTTTGTGCTTATTCTCATTGTACATACCTACTTATACTCTATCTATAACAATTCTAACTATTAGGAATAGGTTGCAACTTTGCCAAGCGATGTTGAATGTTTGCTTGGTTGTTACTTTAAATTTTTATGGCAGTTCTTTTTCTCAGTAGTGGCTTGTGGGTCAATTCCCTTTTTTAGATAAAAAATGAAATTTTTTCTGCACGTTTTGGGTAAAACGTTGGATATATATTTAAAGCGTTGGTGTTTATTGGCATTTGTATGGGGCTAATACACTGCGCGCTATATAAGCAGAATAATGAAATTTTTTCGGGGAAATGCATGGTAGCCATTATAAGTGGAGATACGCTGGGTCTTTTCAATAGTACAAAGACCGGTATCGGTTCAGCGAGTTTTGGTCAAGGGCGTGAGTCTGTTTATGTGAACGCCTCAACCGGCAACCTGGTTTTGCGCCAACAAGATGAATTTGTAGCGGCAGCTGGCCTCGACTTGTCCATGTTGCGCACCTACAACAGCCAAGGGCAGATTGATGGTGATAACAACGACGGTTTTCGCTTCAATTTTTCCAACCAGCTGATCAACCTGATTGGCAGTCCCGGGCAGACGGGTAGCCAGGTTACCCGTATCGGTGGTGATGGCTCAGAAACAATTTACCAGTTTGATGCCCATCAACAGGCCTATGTTTCAAGTGACGGCGCCGGTGCCCACGACCAAATCATTTATGACAGTGGCAGCAATCAATGGGTCTGGCGTGAGGGCTCAAGTCGCAGTGAAGAAGTATACGGTCAGGTTAATGGCGAGTGGAAAATGGTGGCCCGTGTGGATGCCGAGGGCCGGCAACTGGTTTTTGGTCATAACAGCAGCGGCTTGGTCGATAGCATCACCGATGCGGCTGGGCAGAGTTTCACCATTAGCTACAGCGGCAGTAAAGTTACCGGTGTTAGTGTTAGCACCGATGGCGCTGCTCAGCAGCGGCTGTATTACAGCTACGACAGTCAGGGGCGGCTGGACTCAGTAACCGTTGACTTAACCCCACAAGATAACAGCATTGCCGATGGCAATGTATACCGTACCGAATACACCTATGACGGCAGCAGTAATCGCGTTCACACGATTGAGCAAAGCGATGGCAGCTACATGGTGTTTATGTACGTCGATGTCGACGGCCTGGGAGATTATCGGGTCAGTGAAGTGCGCAGTGGTCGCCACTCTAATTCCGGTCTTGCAGAAGAGTTGGATGGCAGCGATCGGCGTATCACCACCTATAGCTATGACCTGGAAAATAACACCACCAAAATTACTCAAGTGGTTAACCCCGAATCCGATGCCAGCAGCTGGATCGGGCCGCAAACGGAATTGGTTTTTGATGGCGCCGGACGGGTTATCGAATTAAAAGCCCCTGCAGACCAAAATGGCGTGCGCGAGAGTACCCAGTACAGTTATGACGACGAAGGTAATTTAACCTCAAAAACTGATCACAGCGGCAATACCACGGTTTACGAATATGACAGTCGCGGCAATCAAACCCTGCTGCGCGACGGGCAGGGCAATACGCTCGAGCGGGAATACGACAGTTATAACCAGCTGATTAAGGAAACGGTCTACTTGCAACCGGACCCCGATGGCGATGGCGAGGAAATGCCAGCAGACCCCCGGGTAACCCACTATGTTTACGACGACATGCAGCGCCTGCGCTATGTGGTAGGCCACGACGGCACGGTACAAGAGACCCGCTACGACGACGCAACCGCTACCGCGCGCGCTATCAGCAGTATCACCTACTTGCACCACGGCTACTTTGATCAGTTCTTGGTGGATACCTACACCCAGGCAAGCGTCAGTTACGATATCGATTTTAGTCTCAGTGCCCTGAATACCTGGGCGCAGGAAACCCAGGCGGACATACTCAGTAGCGAACTAGAGAATGCCACGCGCAGAAGCGATACCCGTTTGGACTTCCGCGGTCAGGTCTATAGCGTTACTGATTACAGTACCGTGGATGTGAATGGGGACGGCGTTCTCGATGGTACTGAATCCACCAGCTATACCGTTTATGATGCCCGTGGCCAACTGCTGCACACCGTGGACCCCCGCGGCACAGGTGCAGATTCCTCCAGTTATAAAACCAGCTATGTCTATGACGGGCTCGGTCGTTTGCTCAGTAGTACCGATGCCAAGGGTTACACCAGCACCAGTATTTACAATGACGCTCAGTCGCAGATTATCAGTACCGATGCCAATGGTTTACAGGTAACCCGCACCTACGCCACCAACGGCAGTCTGATTAGTGAGGTCTATCACGATACCCGCGACGGCCTCAGTGCTCGCGGGCAGGTCCAGTATTTCTACGATCACCTTGGGCGCATTCGGGCCACTCAGGATGCCGCCGGAGCCGTCAGCCACAGCCTTTACGATGATAAAGGGCAGATGGTGGCGGTGATCAGTGCCTCGGGCGCAATTACGGAATTCCACTACGATGCCGAGGGGCGGCAAATACAAACCACGCACTACAGCACCCCGGTGAGTGGCACCCAGCTGCAGAGCCTGCTGATTAAAGACGGCGATGCCCTGGTCGGTATTGAGGAGAGTGTCAGCCTGGAGGATTTGCGTCCGGCGGCCAATAGCAGCGCCGACCGCGCCACTTATCAATACTATGATGATGCCGACCGGGTGCGCTTCTTTGTCGATGCGGAGGGCTACCTGAGTGAAACCCTGTACACCGCCCAGGGCGAGGTGCTGAGCAGCACCCGATATAATCTTTATATTGAAGACCCCGCTGCAGAAACGACGGATTCGCTAGAGGCAAAATATGCCTCCAACGATGCCAGTCTCACAGTTGCCAGCCGCAGTGCCACTCACTGGGTGGAGCCGGTGCAGAGCTATGCCCAGGCAGATAGTCCAGGGTTTAACCAGCGCGACACCGCCAGTTATATAGGCAGTGTCGACCTGGATAGCAGTCCCAGCACGCGCACCGCCCGGAACGATTACACGTTGTACGGCACTGTTTACCAGCGAGTGGAAAATACCCAGACAGAATCGGTCAGTGGCAGCGCAATTACCACCGCCTATACCCGTGCACCGGTACAGCCCTATACCTATGCCAGCAGCGCGATTGTGGCCGAGGAATATACGGCTATCGATAATCGCACTATTTATGTGGGAAATAACCATACAAGCCGCGCGGCTGAACCCCCGACCGGGATGGCTTTTTCCAGCACTGCGGTGCGCAATGTCGACGGCGCAGTGACTCAAAGCAAAAATGTGACGGTCTATCCTCAAAGCAGTGCAGTTGACTCCACATCGAGTAGCACTGAATTAACTGCAGGGACTTTTTCCTCCGCAACGGCGGGACCCAATTCAAGCAATGGTACAAATAGTAATACCTTTGCTGGCTTTACCGTAAAAGTTACTGTAACAGGAATTAATGGTACTGGAATACCTTCGGGCTATGAGCGGACCTTTGAATATAGTTATTCGAGTAGAACATATGACGGATCTGTAGATTTAACAAAATATTATGACGACAATTTACCTGTAGGAAGCTATCAAGTTGAGGTCACTTTACAAGAGAGTCGAGTGCATCGACGTTATAGTGGTGGCGAATGGTTCTTTGAGGGAATTACGACAGGCACTCATTATACGCAGACCAAAAACTTTAATGTAGGCGCCCGTATTCAATGGGATGATCCCACTACTGGCCAAGGGGAGACCACGAAATTTTATTACCGGATTGGGAGCGGCTCCTGGGTCAGTCAGAGCATCTCTACCAGCGGCAATAGCAATACGGTTTTAATCAACGACCCCCCCAGCGGCAGTCTTGCATATAAAG
The DNA here is from genome assembly GCF_052468155.1 of Microbulbifer maximicatervae (SeqCode). Classification (NCBI taxonomy): domain Bacteria; kingdom Pseudomonadati; phylum Pseudomonadota; class Gammaproteobacteria; order Cellvibrionales; family Microbulbiferaceae; genus Microbulbifer; species Microbulbifer maximicatervae (SeqCode). The sequence goes on along the minus strand of NZ_CP174335.1, from coordinate 5,103,104 downwards.
TACAGTATTATTCGGGGAGCATACTTAAACAGGAAGGTACTAATACCTTTACCGCTGTAGGTGGCTCCAATCAGGTAAAATCGACCAGTTTTAATGCTAAGTCGGAATCTGTATCCAATTCTTCAGCGTTAACAGGCTATTCGACCAGGACAGACATTAAGCAAATAAAAGCAGTGTCTGTGAACAATGTAACGGGTGCTAAATATACGACCTATACCTACCCACAGGATATGTCGTCGTGGAACGGTAGGGTAAACCTACGTATTGGTAATAAACTCCCCGATGGGGTTTATACGGTGACGCTGACAATCACCAAAACCAACAATTCAAGCTATACCGACTCATTAACTTACGAACAGGGCAACCAGCACTTTTATGATCCCACCATTATAAAATGGAGTCAGGATGCTCAGCCCGACGGCACCGCAGTATTGTTTAAGTACCGCCCTCAAGGAAGCAGTGGGAGCTGGACAGATATATCTCCAGTTGGTAGTGATGGATATCATAAAGCGACTCTGGATGTGCTGGAAAATGGTTACTATGACTTTATTATTGAGTATCGCGATGAAGGGCAGGTCATTAAATCTACCGATGGCTCTTTTAGAGTTAATAAGAGTGGTACCTCCGATGATAATACTAGTTTTAGTACCTCGTTTGAATCTGATGCCGTTCGCTATATAAGCGTAGAGAATTCCTCAAGTATTACTGGTTATTTTAGTCGTGCCCAGGCCGCGATAATTTCTCGTGCTGAAGTGAGAGTCCGGGATATGGATACCGGCAGTTTGGTGGCAACAAGCACGAGCTTTCCCGCTGACTACCTGAGTTGGTTGGATGCAAATGGCAGCAGTTATAACGGTAATCTTAATTTAGCCGATGGAGATGAACTGGCCACTGGTCGCTATGAAGTAGAGGTCACCACTTATGATTTGAGTGGTGACGAAATCGACACGAATACTTTTGACTACGAGATAGGGGATCAAACTGAGTATCACCCCACCGAATTCCGCTGGCCCGCGAGTTCGCGCCCCGAGGGCACCAGTGTTATTTTTGAGTATGAACATAGCCCCGGTGACTGGCGCAGTGTCTTGGTCAATGACGAAGGGAGTGATTTTAAAGTCGTACTCGGCGATGTGGATGAGGGCAGTATCACTGAGGGGAGCTACCATTTCCGAATTCGATACGAGAAAGACGGACAAACAGTAAAGCAAACGATTGGCAACCCGACACTCACCGTAGATAAAGGGGTCGCGAAAACCAGTGATTTTGATTTCCAGTACACCACCGTCTCTCTACAGGAAGACACGGGGGTAGGGATTATTGGTTACCCGGTGGCAATCGGTTCCAGTCCGGCCTTGCAAAAAATCGTTGCCGAAGTGCGCGATCAAAATAACCAGTTGATCTCCAGTGCAGAGACCTGGCCCCAGTTGTATGACAGTTATAATGGCGAAGTAAATTTATCGGTCGGCAGTGACTTGCCCCCGGGCCAGGCTTATCGTGTCACCTTAACCCTGTATTACGACGATGACAGCACCGTCGGCAAAGAGCCCTTTACTGTCGAGATCGGTGAGCAACCGGCCCAAGACCGGGTAATACACTGGTCTGACCCCAATCTGAGTTCCCACAGTTACTCCCGTCATACCTTTAACAGTGAGGATAGTTTTAATATCAATCACTGGAGTGTCTATGACGCTAGTCCCGCAGGGGCGACTGTTACACAAGTTTATGATTCGCAGTTGCAGCGTTCGGTGGTGGAGGTATCCGGCACTGGTATAGCTAATGGATTTAAACTGGGAATAAATGAAGCCGGGGATTCCTGGAATATTACCGATGGCAGCGTAGCTCGCACTGAAGTTCAATACTCGGGTGAGGGAGGTTTTATCCTTTACTATGAATTGACCAGTAGCCTTGCCAGCAGTGGAATAGCTTATGCGACGTACAGCTCTGAAGTGACAGAGCCCAACGTTTGGGTTGCCGGCTCTGGAACGATCTATTACCAATTTCCGCTAGAGGCCCAGTACAGGGATGGGAACTGGCATACCTTTGAGCGGGATATTGTTGCGGATGTTGCCTCCCTGGATTCGAACGAGCAGATACAGAGTATTGACCACCTTCTTGTACGCGGTAGTGGCCGCATCGGCACTGTAGAAATTGACTCGGTTTTTTCCGCTCAGTCAAGTGGGCTCAATATTCCTCGCCATGTATTGAATAGCGGTGAAAACCTGGATGTTAATAGCTGGGAGATTTACGACAGCACTCCAGCCGGTGCAACCATTGATCGGGTTTACGATGAGTTCTTGCAGCGGGATGTCGTCGCTTTCTCCGGTACGGGGACAAGTAATGGGTTTAAGTTACATAAAAATGCCGCGCACGAAGCATGGAATATTAGTGACAGCGCTCAGGCCCGTATTGAAGTTAACTTGCAGGGGGATACTTACTTATATTTTTGGGTTGAGACTTCGGAGGGGGGCGCCTACTTAAAATATAACCCCTTTATCTCCAGTCCTTTTATTGAAGTTTCTGAATCGGGGACTATTTATTATAACCTCCCTCTAGACAGCCAATACCTGGATGGCAACTGGCATGCTTTCGAGCGTGACTTGCGCCAGGATCTCGCTACTTTGGCCCCGGATGTTGAGTTGTTAGAGGTCGATCGTTTCCTGGTGCGCGGCAGTGGCCGTATCGGTGCGATTACCCTCGGTGAAGCCGATGAAGTCACCTACCTGGAGTACCGCCGGGTTGGGGGGAGCGATGTTGTACGTCACTCCTATAACAACGGCGATAACCTAGATATGAAACAGTGGCGGGTTTCTGACTCTAGCCCGGCGGGAGCCACCGTGACGGAGGTGTACGACACCCAGTTACAGCGCAAGGTGGTGGAGACTTCCGGTGATAGTGCCAATAATGCCTTTTCGCTCAGTAAAAATGTCGATAGGGATTCTTGGGATATTGCCGATGGGGTCAATGCCAGCGTTGAGATGCAATATGCTAGTGAAGGTGAATATCGAATTTACTACAAGCTGGACAGCAGTAAGGCCGCCAGCGGTATCGCCTATGCCAAGTACGATTCAGAAGCCACAGAACCCTATATTCAAGTGGTTTCCGGCTATATTTATTATACCTTCCCCCTTGATGATAAATACCTGGATGGCAACTGGCACACCTTCGAGCGGGATATCCTCGCCGATATTGCCTATTTGGACCCCACTGAAGAAATACAGGCTTTCCGCGAATTTACTCTGCGTGGCAACGGCCGTATCGGCACCGTAGAAATTACGACCGATACCCCTGTCAGTGGCGAGAATCCCTGGCAGCGGGTTGCGGTGCAGCAAAACGGCGACCACTTCAGCGCTAATTTGGGGAATGACCTCAACGGCGATTACGAATATCGGGTTGTCACTTACCGGGACGGTGTTACCGACTATGCCGGTTATACCTATAACAGCGCCGACAACCTCAATCTGGACCACTGGAAAATCTATAAAGACGACTCTGATAATGCGTCTTTAGGGAAAGTCTATGACACCATTTTGCAGAGGGAAGTCATCGAGTTTTCCGGGGAGGGGATTGATGCCGGCGTTAGAATCTATAACGACAGTGACCATGATTCCTTGAATATCGGTGATGGGGTGGTCGCGCGCGCGCAGATTAATCTAACCGGCCCTATTAAACTCTATTACCACATAGAGACCTCTATTGGGTGGGCTTATGTGGAGTATGGTTCAGAGATTTCCGCTCCGGGAGTTTACCTTGCCCCTGATGGTGTCACTCGCTATTACAAGTTTCCTCTAGAAGCAAAGTATCTAGACGGTAACTGGCATACTTTCGAGCGGAACATTCTTGCCGATGTAGCCCTGCTGGATTCCGATGTTCAGGTAGAAAAAATACATGGATTCCTGGTGCGCGGCAGTGGCCGTATCGGCACCATTGAGATTGGCACCCATCGCCTGGACAGCAATCGCTACGGAGACAACGATCGCCTGCTGCGCAGTTTGTCTGGGACTTTCGCCGCCAACGACAGCGGTATTACCCCGGCCACCTGGGAAATGCCCACCTACCACCGCAGCACTGCGGAGGGCTATGCCGTTGAGGGCTACCTGAGTGCCGAGGAGGCGGCGGCGATCGCCTATATGGAAGCGGTGGTGATCGACAATGCCACCGGCACGGCCATCGGCGCCCCCGTGCAAACCTGGATCGATCCCGCCACCCTGCGCGATGGCTCCTTTGCCGGCCGCCTCAACCTGCTGATGGGCGCCACGCTGCCCGACGGCGATTACACCGTGCAGGTGACCCGTTACTACAACGATGGCACCAGCCTGGTGGATGACCCCTTCCAACAGCAGGTGGGGCGGCAGCTGCAAATGGTGGAAAACCCCCGTCTAACCCTGGCCCTGGACCCGTCCTACAGCGCCAGTGGGATGGAGCTATCCATTCGCTCACTGCCCGAGGGTGAGTGGGTCACTCTGCCGGTGGATGCAGAAAATGGCACGGTGGAGCTGGACAAGGACTTTTATGGCAGCGGTGTCTACGAATACCGCCTGTCTTACACCCTGGATGTGGATGGTGTTACTGTGAGCAAGAGCGGCGAGGGCCGCTTTACCCTCGCTCCCGGCGACAGCTATACCCAATATCTCAGCGCCACGGCCAGTGGAGTGGACCTGGCCGATGCCCGTATCAGCCGCACTTTTTACGATGAGGCGGGACGGGTCAGCGGCACACTGGACCAGGAGGGCTATCTCACTGAGTATCGCTACAATCGCGCAGGCCAGCTGGTGGCAACCACCCGCTATGCCAACCGGGTGGCCAGCTATAGCGAGAGCGCACACTGGCTGAACAGCGGTACCCTGAAGACCCTGCGCCCGGTGGTGGACGCGCAGAATGACCGCACCAGCTACTGGATTTACGACGCCCAGGGTCGCGAAGTTGCCGAGATTGATGCAGAGGGTTACCTCTCCGAGCACCAGTACGATGTCGCCGGCAACCGGGTTAAAACCATTCGTTACGCCAGCGCACTCAACGGCCTCGACAACGCACTCGATGCGGTGAACGGCGATGCTTCGCGCCTCACCCTCAAGGGCCTCAATTTTATCCAACACCGTTTTAACGAAGACAATTTGGATCTGGGTAGTTGGGATATCTACGCCCAGAACTCCGGCAGTGCCACGATAGAGAAGGTGTACGATATTCGTATGCAGCGGGAAGTGGTGGAGCTTTCCGGTTCGGGCACTAACGACGGCTTCAAACTGTATAAGAACGCGGCGCACGAGCAGTGGAATATCGAGGGTAGTGCCAGTGTGCGTCTCGAGATGAACCTCAGTGCCCCCAGCCGGATCTTCTTTTCGGTGGAGACCTCGAAGGGTTATGCCTTTATCGAGTACAGCTCGCAGGTGACCAGCCCGGGGATCTATTACTCCTCCTCGGGAACTCCCTACTACCAGTTCCCCCTGGATGCCAGCTACCTGGATGGCAACTGGCACGCCTTCGAGCGAGATTTACAGGCGGATCTGGCCTCCCTGGACCCGGATGTGGAGCTGCTCAATATCGGCGTGTTCCTGGTGCGCGGCAGCGGTCGTATCGGCACCCTGGAAGTTACCACCGAGACCACTGGGCGCCTGGTCAGCAGTGATGACGACCAGGTGAGCGAGTGGCGCTACGACAGCCGCAACCAGGTGACCCACAGCACCGACGTCTACGGCAATACCAGTCACTTCACCTATACCGCCGACGGCCAGCTGCAGAGCAGCCGCAGTGGTCTCGCGATAACTTCCGGCTCGATCCTGGATAATTACCTGGACAACTACCAGGGCGATGCGACCTTTAGCGCCAATGACAGCGCCGCTCGCGACGCCCACTGGGAGTACGATGTACACGGACGGGTGACCGGTGAGTGGGATCACCTGGGGCGGCAGGTCAAAGGGTACAGCTACGATGCCGCCGGGCGGCGCTTGTCCAGTACCGATGCCAACGGTTACACCACCTATTATGCCTACACCGAAGACGGGCAACTGAAATATACCATTGCGCCGGTGTTCAAACCGGGCTCGGAGACCCTGGAGTGGCAGGTCAGCCAGCTGGCTTACAGTGTGTTTGGCGAGCTGACCCGCAGCCGTCAGTACGCCAATCGCCTCAGCGACAGCCTGCTGCACAGCTTGAACCTGAATGGCAATGCAGCGCAGTTGGACAGCTTGGTCGAGGGGCTCGCCAGTGATGGGGACACCGTCACCAGCAGCGAGTACAACCAGCGCGGCCTGCTGATGAGCAGCACAGACGGCGAGGGTTTTACCAGCACCTCTACCTACAACGCCTTCGGCGAGCGCACCCACCTCAGCCAGGCCATCGACCGGGCCAACAGCCGCTTTGCGCAGACGGACTTCAGTTATAGCCGCCGCGGTGAAGTGCTGACCAGTAGTACGCACCTGAGTTACGGCGCCTATACGGCGGTGACCACGAGCAGTGAGTACAACGCCTTCGGCCAGGTACAGGCGACTGCGGATGCGCGGGGCAACCAGCGCGCGTATTTCTATGATCGCCTGGGGCAGGTGGTCGAGGAGCGCGATGCGCTGGGGCAGAGCACCCAGCTGAGCTATGACGCCTACGGCCGCGTCCTGACCCGCACCGACGCGCTCAATCGCACCACTATTTATAGCTATGACGATGTGCGCCGTTCACAGAAAATGACCACTCCACAGGGGGTGCACACCGAAACGCTGTTTACCATTCACGGTGAAACCCTCGAGGTCTCCCTTTACGCCAATGGCAGCTGGCACCGCCAGGCGCGCTATGAGTACGACACCCAGGGCAACTTGGTCAGTACCGAGAATGGGCTGGGTGAGGCGCGTCGCAGTGAATACGACGCTGCAGGTCAGCTCACCGCCACTTTGGATGAGCGCGGCGTGCGCACCGAGATACGTTACGACCCCCAGGGGCGGGTATTGACCCGCACCGAGGATGTGGGTGGACTCAACCTCACCACGACCCAACGCTACGGCCACCGCTTTGAAGAGACGGTGGATGCCAATGGCAGCATGACTCGCACGGAATTCGATCACAACGGCCGCGTGGTGCGGGTGATCGTGGATGCCAGCAGCGATAACTCGGGCCTCAACCTGCTCACTGAGTTTGACTACGACGGCCAGGGCAACCTGTTGCAGATGCGCGAGGGTTATCTCAGCGGCGGCGTGGCGGGCACCGCCAGTTACACCCGCACCCGAGTGTACAGTTACGACGAACTGGGACGAGTGCAAAGTGAAACGGTCGACCCGGATGGGCTGGCCATCGCAACTCACTACCAGTACGACCGGGATGGCAATCGCACCGCCGTGACCAATGCCCTCGGCCATACCAGCTATACGGTATACGACGCCGAAGGCCGCGCGGTATACACCCTCTCCGCCAGTGGCAACCCGGACAACCCGCAGTACACCCTGGTGCAGAGCCAGTACAACGCGGCCGGCGAATTGGTTGGCAAGGTGCAGTACGGCGCGTTCCTAGACAGCGCAGACCTGCCGGCGAACATCGCCAGTGGCGCCGCCCCCGAGGCGATTGCCGCACTGCTCGACAGTGGCGTGGCCCAGCGCAGCACCCGCTATATCTACAATGGCGACGGCCAGCTCACCTACACCATTGACTCACTGGGTCAGGTGAGCGAGACCCGCTACGATGTTGCCGGGCGCGTCAGTGCGGAGATCCGCTATGCGCACAAAATCAATCCGTCTACCGAGAGTGTCGACGACCTGGTGCGCGATACCAGCCTGGATCGGGAGACCCGCTACCAATACGACGCCGCCGGTCGCCAGACCCACCGCTTGCAGGTCTTTGAGCGGGATGGGGCCCAGTACGCTTATGTGACCGAGACCCTGTACACCGCCCGTGGCGAAGTGGCCGGAGAGATCACCTACGCCCGGGCCATTGCCCTGGCCAGTGAGACCACCGCAGACCTGGACCCCAATGCCGCGAACAATCGCCGCAGCCTCTTTATTTACGATGCCAGCGGGCGCCGCACCCACAGTGTCGACAGCCTCGGTTATGTGACCGAGACTCGCTATAGCGACAGCGATAACCGCGAGACGGTTATCCGCTATGCCAACCGAATTAGCGTACCCGCTGTCGCCGATTGGGGTAGCTTGCGCGCTGGAGACCTGTCTATTGGTAGCAGCAGCGCCACCGACCAAGTGTTCGTTACCCAGTACGACAGCGCTGGACGCAAAACCAGCATCACTGAGCAAGTTTGGAATGGCAGCGGACTCAGCAGCTTTACCGAGTACTACGGCTACGACGCTCTGGGCAACCGCACTGAGATCACCGATCAGCTCGGCTACAAGTCCTACCTCAGCTACGATGCCGCCGGTCGACTGACCCATCAACTGGTACCGCGCAATGGCTCACAGGGCTATCTGTCCACCTGGAACTACGACGCCCTGGGCCAGGTGCTGACCGAGACCCATTACAGCCAGGCGATCCCGCTGAATAGCGAACCCAGTAGTATCGATACCGGTGCCCTGGCACACGCCCAGGATCGCTCGACCCGCTACACCTATTCGGCCCGTGGTGAAGTGGTCCTCACCATTGACAGCGCCGATGTGATTACTGAACAGCGCTACACCGCCTTCGGTGAAACCTGGCTCACGATCGAGGCCAAGGGACTGCCCGAGCAGCGGGTGACCTACCGCGGCTTCGACGCCCTGGGGCGGCTGGTAGAGGAGACTGCGGGTCTGCCGGACGCCGAGAGTGACACCATTGCCAATCGCGCCACCCTCGGTGAAGCTGATCTCGGTCGGCACGAGCGCATCGCCACGACCTACTTCAGCTACAACCACTTCGATGAGTTGGCGACCCTGGTCAGCCCGAGAGGCGAGATCTATGTCAGCGCCCAGGAGCACGACCAACTGGGGCGCAAAGTGGCTGAGGTGGATGCCCGCGGTGGCAGTACCCACTCGGTACTCGATGCCTTTGGCAATATCGTCGCCACCACCGACCCCAACGGCAATGTCGGCATTTTTATCTACGATGCCAACAATCGTCTCACCCACCAGGTATTGCCCAATGGCGGCGTAACGACCTATGAATACGACGCCTTTGGCCAAGCCACGGCGGTGCGCAGCTACGCCGAGAAGCTTGCTGGCGATGTGGATATTGCCGCACTGGATGCCGCCGCACTCGACGCACTGCTCAGTGGCAAACAGGATGTGGTGCGCGACCGCTATATCACCAACAGTTATGACAACCGGGGTCAGCTACTTTCGACGACGCAATACGGTTACGACTTGATTGCGTCCCAGGCAATCGCCAGTGAGACCCGCTATGAATACGACGCCGCCGGCAACCGCACTGCGGCCATCGACGCCCTCGGCGCCCGCACCGACTACCAGTTTGATGCCCAGGGGCGCATTACCCAGGAAACTGGACCGCAGTTTGCCGCAGCGCTGAGCGCCCACAGCACCGCGACAAGAGAAGTGCGCGCCATTACCGAATATGTCTACAACGCCTTTGACCGGGTGGAGATGACTCAGGGGCGCTACTGGGATGTGAGTGCCGCCAGTGAGAAAACCGATTCCCAGGGTCTGCGCACCACCGAGATGGCTTACGACCACCGCAGCCGGATGATCACCTCTATCGGACCGGAGTTTGCCGCTGCCAGCAACAGTGCATTGAGCACCCCGGACTTTGATGGCGCGATCGGCCAGGTCACCCTGCGCCAGGTTACCGAAGTGCGCTACGACGCCCTGGGCCGCCAGGTCTACGAAGGCCAGCGCGGCCTGAGTGGAGCCGCACTCAACAGCGACGGCAGTGTCTCCGGCACCCAGCACGGCCAGATCCAAGCTGTCGCCTCGGTTTACAACCGCCTGGATCAGCAGGTACTGGTTTTGGATGCCGATGGCGGCCTCACGTTTAACGTGTATACCGCCGCCGGGAACCTCACCACGGAGGTCCGCTACGACCAGCGCCTGCACATCGACGGCAGCACCTGGGACGGCAGTGCAGCCGCACTGGATCTCGACAGTGCCTCCGGGCACTGGCGCCACGATGCCCTGGCGCTACAGGATCACGAACTTACCACCGGGCGCAGCACGCACTTCTACTACAACGCCAACAACCTGTTGGTGAGAACGGAAAGCGACGAGGGCATCTTCTTTGACCTCAACAACCTGGTCGACCCGGATTCCACCAGCGGTGACCAGGGCGAGCTGCAAGAGGGCTTCAGCCACGGCAGCACCCAGGGGTATCAGGTAAGTTACGATGCCAATGGCAACAGCATTATCCAGATCGACGGCAAAGACCAACCCAGCTTTGCCCTCTTTGATGCCGCCGGCAACCAAGTGCTGATGGTAGACCGCCTCGGCTATGTCACTGAATCTGTTTACGATGGTCTCGGCCAAGTAATCGCGCAAACCCGCTATGCCATGGCCCTCAACTTTGATGGCCTCGGGGCCCCCGCCGACAATGAGGCGCGCCACGCCTGGCTGGAGTCTCTTTACAATGACAATCGCGATGGTTTGATTGCCAACCTCACTTCTGAGGAATATGACGAAGAGCTGCGCACCACCGAGTATGTCTACAGCGGCCGCGGCTTGCTATTGGAGGAGCGCCTCAAAGGCGAATCCTTCTCCCGTATCAGCAACTCGGGCACCGCCCTGAGTCGCAGCCAGGTAAGCAGCGATTTGGTGACCCGCTACGGCTATAACGAAACCGGCCTGCAAGACACTGCGGTGCGTTACGACGGGGATGAAAATGCCAGCGACAGCCGCACGGAGAGTGTGTCTTACAACGCCCTCGGCCAGCAGGCACAAACTCAGGGCGCGGAGTACACCGACTACAGCGGCGACCGCGTGCGCGCCACGGTGAGTTATCACTATGACCTGTATGGCAACCGCACCGCAGAGACAGTGCACAACGACGGCGACCAGGTGACCAGCCACCGCTACAACGCCCTGGGCGTGCGCACCGAGACTCGCGATGCGCGGGAGAATCGCGGCGATGCCAACTACCAAGGCACCACGGAGTTTGTCTTCGATGCCTTCGGCCATGCGGTCTACCAGACCAGCTACCAAACCGATATCGACAACCAACAGACCCAGGTGGTGACCTGGGTGCAATACGACGCCCAGGGCCGCGAGACCGCTCGAGTGAGCAGTGCCGACCAGGCCGTAGGTGGCGGTCTAGTGCAGCACGATATCGCCTACAACACCCACGGGCAGATTGTTGGCAAGGGTATCAACACCTCCAACCGCATAGGCTTCGCAGAGCACCAGTACCAGGAGTACTTTGTCTACGACGAGCTGGGTCGCCTGTTTAAAACCAACAGCGGCAATGGCACCCCGCGCATCTACTTGTATGACCAAAACGGCAACACCACGCTGGAAATCTCCGCCATCAATAACGATGGTCTGGAAGATGTCACCACCGTGCAGCAGGCGCTGAACGAGACCACCCAGAGTGAGACCCAGTGGAAATACAGCCTTTACGACCAGGAAGATCAGCTGATCACCGTAGTGGAGGCACCGCTGGATACCCCGGATGACAACCCGAACCTGGATGTGGGGTGGAATGTCGACAACGACGGCAGCGAAACCCAAAACGAGGTTAGCTATGGCGAGAGCAGTGGCAGTGTACCGACCGTAGGTGTCCGCAATCGGGAGACCACCCACTCCAGTAGTAGCTCCGTGTGGGTGGACCTGGGCAGCGGGGACATGCCGGCAAGCACCACTGTGGCTGCCAGTCATGTACTCACTTTACCTGCGGCGCGCAGTAAAACAACCGAGCGCAGCAGTATTTACTTTGTCGACGATGAGGGGCGCGGTTATACCAGCAACCCCGGCGATGCCGAGGCGGTGGACAGTGCCAACTCCTGGTTGGACAACAGTGATGAGCTTCTTTACCTGGATGAAAATGATGACAGGCTTCGTTTTGAGGAGCTGGGCCTTACTGCCGAGCAGCGGCAGGGACTTGATGAGTTACTCGGTAACGATGAGTGGCTTTTAGAGGGCAGTAGTACGCAGTCCCGCCGCGGTTATATCGAGCGGGATACTCTGGAGTACGTTACCAGCCGCCAGGTGACCCTGGATAGCGGCCGTACAATCACCGTGGAAACGGACCATATAGCGGTTATTGAACAGTTGCATGTTTTTGTACCCCTGTTCCACAACGGCGTTGAGTACGGCTGGCGCGAAGTGGTAGTGACCACCCAGAGTTATAACTACGACGTCACCAGTAATTTCCTGCAGGCCGGCGATGATGAGGCCGCTGATATCCTGGATGACGCTCAGAATAACCCCCTGGCGCTGATGCCCAGCCTGGATTGGACCCTGGCAGATAACACCCTCAGTCTCACCAGCGCGGATGTAGCCGATGTTTTTGGCAGCACCGCCAAGGTGCAGGTGCTGGCAAAGAATGCCGAGGGCGCAGTGGTAATGGATAACACCCAGTACGACTGGAGCGACGGCATGGAAATTGCCCTCGCGCCCGGGGTGCACTCGCTGTCGCTGACTTTCCTGTCCCCAGATGGCCTGGTGCTGCATGCCGTTGACCTCTACAGCAGCGGCGCGGCGACACAGGAAGGGAGCTTTGGCCTGCCGGGCGAAGGAGTGGGCCTGGAGCATTTACCGGAGGTGAATACTTTCTGGCTTTCAGCAGGTTATAAGGCGTCCAAGCAGGGCAGTGGCCAGAGTATCGATTTAAGTTATTCCGATTCGCTTAAAACCAAAGAGACCCGCTATACGGCCGTGGGCGGCCAGGACACGATAGACCATCCGGGCGAGGTGGATTCCAAGGCGATGACCGTTGAATACGGTGTTGCGGTAGTAGGAATCAAGGGTAGAGAGCCTGTGGGGGATCCCGATGATTATGGACAACTCTATAAATTTACCTACCAAGAACAGGTAACTGTCACGATCTCCAATTACCCGATGGTTGAGGGAGCAACGATTACTGTCGACGGGGTAACCAGTGAAATTACCGGCAATGGCACTTATACCTTCTATGGCGATGTTAAAACTGCCGTTGGATATGAACAGCCTAGTGGTGATATTGAGGTGTCGATCAATACCTTTGGCCGGGAGTGGGGCAGCGTCAGTATTCCTTCTGCGCAAGAGGGGCCGACTCTAACTTCCGATGAATATATAAGGATTTTCGGCCTCTCAGATACGGCTAAAACCGTTGAATTTACTGTTGGGGATACCACTTTGACGGCCGGTGTTGTGAATGGCATGGCCAATATCGATACTTCAGGGCTAGCCGATAGTAGTGACCTTGAATTTATCATGACGGTTAGGGATGGCAGTAATCAAATAATCAATCAAGCCAAGGGGACTTTTGACAACAGTAAACCAGGCACGGTCTCCGACCTGACAAATCGTGTTATTAAAGAGGTAGATTCCAACACCTACTCCCGCAGTGCCAGTTCCGATGGTGACGCGAACAGCTCGGTGTTCTACTCCCAGGTGGGCATGTATAACCGCCAGGCAGTCCGCAATATTGCCTTGCAACTGACTGGTGCCGCCAATGACGAGACACTGATTGCCCACCACGCTAGTTATAACGCCTTTGGCGAAACCGTGGCCTCTATCGACAACAACGGCAATGCCACCCTGTACCAGTACGACAAGCGCGGCAATGTGGTGCAGGAGTTGAAACCAGAGGCGGATGTCTACACGGAGCAGATGACCCATTTCCGCGCCCACACCGCCACTGTGTACGGCGTTAACGCTTACGGCGAGACGGTGATGGAAAAAGTGGCTGCGCAAGCCGCCGCAGGCGCCAGCAGCGCCACCCGCACCGCTGTCGACAACTACAACATCAAGCACGAGCAGGTGAGCTTGCAGGACTATGCTGCGGGCTTGTTGGTTGCCAGCCAGGACGCGGTGGGAGACTACGATACCCAGGCCTTCGACCAGGCCGGCAACCTCAAGGGGACCAGCCAACTGGCCTACCGGGCCGGCGAGCGCGGTAGCGGTACCGGTGCGCTCTACTATCAGGTGGCCTACCACTACGACGCCAATAACCAGCTGGTGCGGATGAATCGCTTCCAGGACAGCAGCCGGGCGATCGACTACAACTACGGCGCCTCCGCCTACTACGATGAGTGGGACTACGACGAGTTTGGCAATCGCATCCGCCATCGCAACGCCCTCTACGGCGACACCCGCTATGTGCTCAATTCCAGCTTTGACAATACGGGCGATGCCAGTGCCAGCGGCACAGTTGGACAGGAGACCTATCGCTACGACGGTCTCGGCCGGGTATTGGAGTACACAAGTTACAGCGGCCAGGTGACCGATTACGCCTACGCCTGGAGTGACTATGTTACGCGCAGTGTGCTCGCCGCCAGCGGCGAGCAGGCCCAGGATGACGCCATCCAGGTGCGCCTGGGGGGCTATATCACCTCGGTGGCCAGAGCCGGTATGGGCGGTACCGTCGCGGTCAATTGGAGCCAGAGCTCCCGCGAAGACGTGATTACTGATGTCAGCGACTACTTTGGCAAAGCGGTCTGGCACGACGACTTAGGTGGCCACCGCATCGAATACTCCTATAACTATGCCGGCTGGCTGTCGCGTCAGACAGGCAATACCGGTATGAGCGGCGACGCCCTGTGGGAGGACCGGAACAGCCAGGATATTCGCTACACCTATTACCACAACGGCAACCTGTTCCGCACCTTCGACTACGGCAACAACGGCCTGGTCGATGGGGACCAGGCCGCAGTCGGGGATACGGTGGCGCCGGCGGTGACCGAGTATCGCTATGACAAGGCGGGCAACCGCACCGGTGAGCTCTATTACCGCTCTAACGACTTGTATAACAACAATAACCGCATGGTGTATCAGCACAGCAACGCTGAATACGATGAGCAGGGCCGTATTGTCAGCATTGAGGGCTATGACGAATACGGAAATGCCTACCAGATCGACTACACCTTCGATGCCTTTAGTAATCGCCGCAGTGTCAGCAGTGTTTACAACGGCCGCTATGTGGATAACTTAGACGGCACTATCGAAGGGGAAACCCAATCGTTCTATTACACCTACGACAAGAACAACCGCTTTACCCTGACCCTGGGCGAATTCCAGGACGGCCAGATAGTGATGGGAGAGAGTGGAACCGCGATCAGTTACAACGGCCTGGATCAGCGTTATCAAGCTGTGCGCGCCAGTGATGGCAGCATTCGCGAGCAGTACGCCTACGATGCCAATGGCCGTGTCACCACCGTACATATCGACCAGGGCAGCGGCTTTGTCTTGCGCGCCCAACGAGTCAATAACCATGCAGGGCAGGTGACCGCCTCTTACGAGTACGACTCAGATGGCACCCTGTTTAGTGTGACCGAGAATCATCACAATGCCGATGGCACCCTACTGGGTTACCAGACGACCCGCTATGACGACAGCGGTCGGGCGACCGATGAGGTTACGCGGATGCGCAACACCTTCCTCGGTGATGGCGCAACAGTGGATACCTCGATTACCAGGGCATATCCCGAAGATGGTGCGGCGCCCACGGTCACCACCTTGCACAACAGTTACGAGAAGTGGGACACCTACAAAACTAAGTCGGTAGTGATCAACGCCGATAACGCTGATCTCACCCCGGAGCAGCGCGCCCAGTGGGAGAGCGGTGAGGCCTACTACACCTATGACAGCAACGGCCATATACGCCGGGTCTACGATGTGGAAGGTGAGCGCGCCATGGCCTATGTCACCGATAAAGAGGGGCGCACCTTGGTGCGCGAGGAGATTCGCGATAGCGGAGAGAATCCCTTCGGCCGCGAGATGCGCCACTTCTACTATTTTAACGGCCATGCCGTGGGGGATGTGGGTAATGACCGGGTACCGAGCCGCTACGACTATGTGAAAGCGCTGGCGGAAACTGACGGTAGCGGCAACCGCCACCTAAACGACAACGGCGACCATGTACAGGCGGTGCAATCGGCAGACTTTGACCAGAACTTCCAGCCGATCAACCCCAGCTACCCGGCCGCCAGCTATACCAGTTACGAGGCCCAGGGCGGTGAAAGCCTGCAAACTATTGCGGCCACGATCTGGGGAGACTCCAGCCTGTGGTACCTGCTGGCGGATGCCAACGGTCTGCGTGGGGATGAAGTATTGACCCGGGGACAGCGCCTGGAACTGCCCAACGTAGTCACCAATATCCATAACAATGCCGACACCTTCCGTCCTGTAGACGGCAGCCTACAGCTGGGCGATATCAGCCCAACCCTGCCAGATGTACCGCCACCACCACCGGTTGATTCCGATGGTTGTGGTTTGGCCCAGGTAGTTGTGCTGGCAGTTGCTGTGGTGGCCTCGATGTATCTGGGGCCTTGGGTGTATGGTGCGGTATCGGGCGCACTTACAGCAGGTATAGGTGCTGGCGCTGCCGGAGCGATGGGTGCCTTTGCCGCCGGAGCTGCAGTCGCCACTACCAACCAATTGGCCAACATGGCTGTTGGTTTACAGAGTGGCTTCGATTGGAGTGGGGTTGCCAAAGCCGGTATTACCAGTATGGCTACATATGGAGCGATGGAAGGGCTGGAAACATTAGCAAAAAACAGCCAAACAGTTGGAAAAATGGCAGCATATCTAAACAATAATCCTGCAGGAGAAGCATTAACAATCAACACCATTGAGCAAGGCATAAACATCACTTTTGGAGACCAAAATACATTTGACTGGGGATTACTGGCCAAGAACTACCTAACTGCCGGATTTACACAGCGATATGCATATCACGAGACATATGAGCAGCGTACATACTCACTTCCAAAATCGAGTAGTGACGGCAATACCGGTAAGCGCTTATTTAATCTCAAGCAAATTTTTAATAAGACATATGATGCAACTATCAATGAAGCAATCGAGAGCGTGATCTGGGAGAGGGATTTTGAGTTTGCCAATGTTGCCACTAAGGCCCTAATGGCGCATGTTCAGACGGCATTCACCACTGAAGGAGAACCTAGTAGAGAGGTAGAAAAACTGCAGCTAACGGAAGAGCATATGATAGCTGTGGAATTGGCTGCAGGCTCCTATGAAGATAATGATAAACCATTTACTGGTGCGCGAGGAGCAGAGGTATGGGGCGAAAAAGAACAAAAAGAATTCCTTGCTAAGTTTAGTGAAGAAGAGCTGGATGGGATTGTTGCAGGAAAGGGTGGACCCAATACCCTTGGTCCCACTTTAACCAGTGAAAAAACGCCTCAGCTGGCAGTAGATGTCTATTACCACAAAGAACGAAATCAACACTATGTTTTCATGCAAGGGTCAAATGACTGGGTAGACTGGCTTATTGATAACCCATTGCAAGCTTTCGGGTTTAAGAGCCCGCAGTACGAAACGGCAATGAATTTAGTAAGTCTGCTGGATAAGGGCATTGATGGCGAAATTATTTATATTGGACATTCCTTGGGGGGCGGTCTAATGACATCGGGATTAATAGCTAATCAAAGTAAAAATAAAGGAATTATGTTTAACGCTGCTGGGGTACACCCGAATACAGTTGATCGACGCACTCCTCGCGAAGGGCAGATCACCCACTTCACAAGCTCTTCGGATGTTTTACAACCGGCTAATAAATTCCTTCTACCAGTGGATGTACTTGGGGATCAAGTTTCAATCGGCAAAGGTGGTTTTCACTCCGCAGAAGATATGATGATAAAAATGAAAACTTTGTGGGCCGAACAATTGCAAAAAGGTATGAAATAATATTGAAAAACTATAATAGAAGTAGCTCGATAAGAGGTCAGTGTAACAGTGACGACATAGTTGAAAGTAAAAACCCTATAAAATAACAGATAGAAAGTCAGTAAAGTAAATGGCCGATCCAAATTTGGTAGGCGAGATCGGATAGGGGGCTCGCTTACCAAATGGGCAGTACTAATGACTATAAAGAAGGAGGTTGAATCGTTCTGTTAGTTGACGGAGGGTTGCTATAGAGTGCGTGCTGAGCAAGATAAATATATGGCTGGTGTGTAAGAAGCGTAGTTTGGTGCGCGGTATTTAGCTATTAAATAAGAGCCCTTGAATAGAGGGTGGATTGTTTTGTGTGTTAGGCTGGGGTTGAAAACCTCTGCCGAAGGTATGTTGTGTGGTAATTATATTTAAGAATCGACGGATGTTGGCAATTATGGACTGTCTTTATTTGCACCTTAATAGTCGGTCATTGCTCTATTTTGAGGGCGGGGGAGGTACTTTTAAAAAAAATATTTATTTTTACTTTACACGGAAATTTTGAGTGGTACATTTGTAAAAGTTTTAAATGCCTAAATAAATTAAAAATTATGAAATTATAAGTTTTAGGGATGGTGGCTTAGTGCGGAATTCTGAAATTACAAATAATAAATTAAGTTTTTGATCTGACAGATTTGGCACTGAAGGTTTATGGAAAATTTATTGAATAAAATAGAAAGGTATGAAGCCTTCTTTGCAGCTGATTCTGCCAATAAAAAATTAGCCGCTAACCTTATAGATTTATATATGAGGGCGGGTCAGTTAGATAAGGCCAAATCCCAATTGGAGAGTGCCGTAGAGCATTGGCCCGAGGAGAGTGAATTTATATTTCAGCAGGGAATGTTGTGTTTGTATTTGAATCAGTATTTAGCTGCGATTGATAATTTCTCTCAATTGTATAGTGCGAGTATTCCGCAGGATGTGGTTAGGTACAATGTAGCTTGGGCTCAAATGGGGTTAGGTCAAGCAGATGAAGCTCTAGGTACCTTAGAGGAAATGAGCGGACTTACCTCTAGGGCGCAATTACTAAAAGGGCGAGCTCTACACTCTCTTGGACGATTCTCTGAAGCTGAAGCACTTGTCCTTCCACTGTTGAATGAGGATGAGCTCTCAGTTGAAGTGGAATCAATGTTAATAACAATCGCCTTAGATTCTGAGAATACAGAGTTAGCACAGGAGAGAGCAGAGAAGCTGATTGAAAGGTGCCCAGATAATCTTGAAGCAAACGTCACATTAGGTGTTGTAGAGTTAGAAACAGGCAAATTAAGCAAGGCCGACAGTTACTTTGAGGTTGCACTTTCAACAAAGCCTGATAGTGGTAGGGCCCATTTAGGTTGTGGTCTTGCTGCAATGTTGCGGCAGGATTTGAATAAAGCAATTTATCACCTCAAGAAAGCCGTTAGTGAGATGCCAAGCCACCTAGGTACTTATAATGCTCTTTCTTGGTGCTACATATTTCAACAAGATTTGAAACAGGCAAAGACAATAGCCTTAGAAGTGAAAAACTTAAACCCTAAGTTTGCGGAGAGTCAAGGGACTCTCGCAATTATTAGTGTTTTACAAGGGGATAAGCAGGAAGCCAAAAGATTTACAAAATTGGCAAATCGATTAAACCCTGCCTCATTTTCTGGACAGTTTGCAGCCTCTCTTTTGGCTCACGATGCTGGTGATGAAGAGACTTCAAAGAAAATTGTTAGAAACTTACTGGACACCAATATGAAAAAAGATGGCGGTTCGTTGTCTGATGCCTTAAAGCGGTTTAACCTACCTAATTAAATAGTTAGTTTAAGTTAAAGTATAAAGTTGTATAGGTTTGTGCGTGTGACTTTAGTATGAATCCAGAGGTAGCTTTAGACCTTGTTCGGGAAATGCTAAAAACTGCTGCAATGGTATCCTCACCGATTTTAGGCGTTGCTTTATTTGTAGGCTTAATAGTTAGCATTTTTCAGGTTGTGACTCAAATACAGGAGATGACATTAACTTTTGTCCCCAAAATGTTGAGTATAGTCGCGGTAATATTTGCTTTTGGAGCATGGATGCTCGGAACAATTGTAATCTACACGGAGGATATTTTTAGAAAAATAGCTGAGTTCATGTAATGTTAGTTAAGGCTGGAAGTGATTTTGCTATTGTAGTTTTGCTTGTTGCAGCCAGGTTGGCTCCATTTTTTTTTAGTTTTCCGCTGCAAGCCATAATTAATATACCGCTACGTATACGATTTTTTTTGACCATTTCTTTTTCTTTAGTGATTTCCAGTGCCCTGGATTTGTCCTCTATTGGCTTAGCTAACGATTTCAATCTAGCGCTTATGCTGATAAAAGAAATTGTTATTGGTGTTGCATTTTCAGCAGCGATTACAGCCGCCACAGCCACTTTTCTGATAGCCGGTAGGTTAATTGACTTTCAGATGGGAGTTGGAGCTGCGACGCAGTTTAATGCGAGTACAAGCTCCCAAAATTCATTAGTTGGAACAATGTTGGCTCTAGCTGGAACCGCGATTCTATTTGCTAGTGATACACACCATATTCTTCTTAAGGGGATTTACCAGTCATTTATAGTCGTCCCAATTGGAACAGGTATTGATAAAGTTGGAATTTTAAACTCAGCTGTATCTATGGGGAAAATGTTCCTGTATGGAGCGGTAATAGCTGCGCCAGTTATATTTGGCCTGATGATGGCTGATCTCGTGGTCGTTATATTCGCAAGAACAATGCCACAAATGAACCCTTACTTCGTTGGAATGCCGGCCAAAATTCTTATAGGAATTATTTTGCTAATAGTGTCAGTACACTACATGCCAGAACCTATAAATGCAATCTTCCAAGGAATTACGGATAGCTGGCAAAAGGTAGCAGCCTGATGTCATCTAACGAAAGTTCAGAAAAAACGGAGCCAGCATCCCAGTTTAAACTGCAAGAAGCCCGAAAAAAAGGGCAGGCAGCGAAGAGTATTGAAGTTGTATCCTTAATAACTTTGTTAGGTTTTCTAATGATGTTATTAGCTTTCGGGAAGAAGCTAATCAATAGGGTTTTACACAATACATCATCTATGATGGGTTCTATAAATGATGTAAATAGCAACACTCAGAATGTATTAGCGTGGATCTCAAGTTCAATTAGTGATTGGGTATCAATACTCGCACCAATAATGCTTGCTACAGCAATTTTTGCAATTCTTGGAAATGTTCTACAAACGGGGCTGATTTTTTCGACAGCTACATTAAAGCCAGATTTTAAGAAGCTAAACCCTATATCAGGGCTTAAAAAAATTTTCTCGATAAAGAGTATATTTGACTTATTTAAGTCAGTTTTAAAGATTTCCATTTTAATCGCTTTCCTGACCTGGTATGTGGCTGGAGCTATGGAGTCTTGGGTCGGGCTTTTAGGTAGAAATCCAGCGAGTACGGCTGATATCTTTATTGATTTTGTCGTAGAAATATTTTTCATGACAGCTCCGATCGTTGCATTGTTTGCACTAATTGATTTTATTTTTTCGAAGAAAAAGTTCCTAAAAGATATGAGAATGACTAAGCATGAGGTAAAAGAAGAACACAAGAGAAGAGATGGAGACCCAACCCTAAAGCGTAAGAGGAAAGAACTACAGAAAGAGCTTAGAGATAAGCAGTCGGGTTTAAATAATGTACCTACTGCAACTGTAGTTATTACAAATCCAACACATTTTTCTGTGGCATTAAAATATGATGCCCAAGTAATGATGGCGCCAAAAGTTGTTGCCAAGGGCCGAGGAAACTTGGCGTTAAAGATACGTGATATAGCGCGATCAAAAAGAGTAAAAATCATACAAAGCCCTGCGCTAACACGAAGTATATACAAACAATCCAATATTGATGATTACATTCCATCAGACACATATTTAGCTGTTGCAAAACTGCTTAGCAAGCTAGAGCAAAGCAAGTCGGTTGTAAGATAGTGGAAAATAATAGATTGAAATTTTCATTTGAAAGATTGCTTGGTTCAAAAAGTGAACTGGCGCTGGTGCTGGGGGTCTTTGGAATTCTGGTTGTATTGTTTACGCCAGTCCCCTCAGCAGTTCTAGATTTCTTACTCCTTTTCAACTTGTCTATGGCAATTCTTATTTTGCTATTAACATTTTATATGGACAAACCTGTTGAATTTTCAACATTTCCAGCCATTCTTCTTATCGCAACACTCTTAAGGTTGTCGTTAAATATAGCAGCGACAAGGCTAATTCTGAGTAATGCTGATGCAGGACAAGTTATTGAAGCAGTAGGCGACTATGTGGTTGCGGGAAACTACATCGTAGGTCTTGTTATTTTCTTTATCCTAATTATCGTTCAGTTCATAGTTGTAACCAGCGGTGCTCAACGTGTGGCAGAAGTTGCGGCACGATTTACTCTTGACAGTATGCCTGGCAAGCAAATGAGCATTGATGCTGATCTAAATATGGGACTGATCGATGAGACTGAAGCTCAAAAAAGAAGAAAAGAAATAGAAAAAGAAGCGAATTTTTATGGATCTATGGATGGCGCTAGTAAATTTGTAAAGGGTGATGCTATTGCCGGAATCATTATTATTCTCATTGATATTGTAGGCGGATTAGCGGTTGGAATTGCGCAACTAGGTATGAACTGGGGAGATGCTCTTCATACCTACACCCTTATGACTGTAGGTGATGGTATTGTCACCCAAATTCCCGCTCTAATAATATCCACAGCGACAGGGATTATTATTACAAGAGCTTCAAGTGATTCTTTCTTAGGAAAAGAAATTGGAAGTCAGCTAGGTAAGCACCCAAAAAGTTTAGTGTTAGTGAGCCTGGCGTTAATTTTCTTTTCAATATTGCCTGGAATTCCAATTTGGCCAGTAGCAGTACTGTTGTGTATTTTCATTCCAATCATAATTTTGATAGCGAAATCCAGCGATACTAGTGAGGGAGAAGAAGCAGCAATTCCTCTGGCAGAGTCAACAGATGTAGCAGTTCAAGTTGCCAATTATAATGATATCACTGTAGAACCTATTGAGATCGTATTTGGTGAAGAGCTGGGGGAGTTTGTTTCGAAAGATACGATTTTTGTAGAAAAAGTTAAAGCTTTTAGGCGCCAGTTTGTTGAAGAAATGGGTATTGTTATACCTAACTTGAAGCTGTCCACCTCGATTAATAAGGAAAAAAATAGTTACGATTTAAAATTGTTTAACTCTGTGGTGGCAAGTTCTAGTTGTTTTCCAGACAAGACTCTTGCGATTTCAACAGGAAGTAAAATATCGATTTTAGGTCTGGAAACCAAAGACCCGTCTTATGGATTGCCTGCTGTTTGGATAGATAATTCACAAAAAGAGTTAGCCGTACAGCAAGGGCTAACTGTAGTTGATCCAGTTACTGTGTTATTTACTCATTTCAGTGAAATTATCAAAAGAAACTCAGAAGAACTTTTAACTAGAAAAGAAACTGAGCTACTGCTTGGAAGAGTAAAGGAGACACAACCAACTCTTTATGATGAGTTGATTCCAGAACAGCTCTCATTAAGTGATGTACAAAAAGTTTTGAAATTACTAGTAAAAGAAAAAATACCCATTTCAAATATAGAGCTAATTGCAGAATCTCTAGTCGATAAAGCGAGAATCACTAAAGATCCAGCAACTTTAGTCGAATCAATAAGGCAACAACTGTCAAGAGTTATCTGCGAGCCCTTATTAAATAAAGATAATACCTTGGAAGTTATAACGATAGATCCGAGTCTAGAGCGGAAATTGTTTGAATCAATTAATTATGATGAAACACCAGCTAGCATAAGGCTTGATCCAGCCATAGTAGAGAAATTCATAAAGAATATATCAAAATCAGTAGAGCAAATGATAAAGGGTGGGAATAAGCCTGTACTACTGTGCACAGGAAATTTACGAATGCATATAAAGAAGCTAACGGAGAGATACCTTCCGCATTTAGTCGTTATTTCTTTAAATGAAATTCCCAGCAATACAAATGTTAGATCTCAAGAAATAGTTAGTTTAAAAGGCAATGGCTTCTCGGCAAAGGATAAAATAGCATGAAAATTGATGGTATCTCACAAATATTAGCGAGCCTACACGGTGACATAAATCAATTGAGTAATGTTAGTCAAAACCTAGCCAATGTTAGCACGAATGCTTACAAAAAAGGATTTGCAGTAACCTCAGTTGCCATGAGCGAGGATAGGGCTCAAGCAGTCAACCAAGATTTGACTACTACGATCAGAGAGAGTGATTTCTCACAAGGAGTATTGAAAAGTACCGGAAGAAATTTACATTTGGCAATCGAAGGTAGTGGTTTTTTTTTAGTAAACGATGGAACCGATTACTGGTTGACGAGAAAAGGGGAGCTAAGTATCGATAACCAGGGATATTTAACCCTTTTGAGTGGAGCTCGCCTTCAAGGCTTACAAGGTGATATTGCGTTGGAGCCAGGTGAGTTTGATATCGATGAGACCGGTAATATCTACCAAGGAGAAAAAGAGTTCGTGGAGCAACTTTCTATGTTCAACGCACCTTTAAATAGCTTAGTAGAGGGTAAACCCGGAATGTATAAAAGTTCGTTAATGGCATCCACTGACCAAATTCATGTTCGGCAAGGATTCCTAGAAACATCAAATGTAGATCAATTACAAGAAATGGTTAAATTAATGGAGTTAGTTAGACATTATGAGGGAGGGTACCAAGTGATACAGAGCTATAGCACGATCATGGATGAAGCTATATCTAAAATAGGAAAAGTGTAGTCAGTAAGAAAAACCTGGGAGAAGCACATGATAGATGCTCTATATATTGCGGCAACAGGAATGAGAGCGGAAGCATCTCAAATTGATGTCATCTCTAATAATATGGCGAATTTGAATACACCGGCGTATAAGCGCCAAAGTGTTAGTTTCGAAACTTTAGTGCAGCAAACAGCAAGTCTACAGTCAAACACCCTACGTTCGAAAGGCATGGGATCAGTGGCAGATAGAGTTATTACCTCTTATGAACCTGGCAATATCCAGCCATCCCAAAGCAATCTGGACATCGCTATATCGGGTAAGGGGTTCTATGAGGTAGAGCTTCCGAATGGAACTTTTGCATATACCAGAAATGGACAATTCCAACTAGATGAACATGGGTATATAACAACCTCAGATGGCTATCGCCTAGCTGATAGAATTCAAGTCCCGCTCGATGCATCTGATATTTCTATTGATATCTCTGGTGAAGTGACAGTTACCTATTCTGATTCCTCAACCGACTACATTGGACAGATCACCTTGGCTGGTTTTTCAGCTGAACAAGATTTAGATGCAATTACCGGAGGTCTATACGTATCAACAGATAAGTCAGGAAATGCATATTATTCATCTCCAGGAGAGGATGGATTGGGTGTAGTTCGGCAGAATGCTATAGAAAAGTCAAATGTAGATTTAGTTGAGGAAATGCTGAGCCTAACTATGGCCCAACGTGCATATGAAGGAGGCTCACAAATTATACGAGCAGCTGATGAAATCATGAAAATAAACAATTCATTGAGAGTGTAAAAAGTGAGAGCTTGGACAGTTTACATACCTATTTTTATAGTTCTTTTATTTGTGCACTCTGCGCACAGTGAACAGAAATACTTAAGGTTGTATCCGTCTGCCGTACTTGGAAAAAATGGTATAGCTTTAGAAGATTTAGGGAAGACCAACACGAGTTTGCTTAAGAATCAAGTGCTATTTATTCCACAGTATCTGAAACTAAATCAGTCAATTAGTGGCTTTTGGTTAAGAAAGAGTGATATTTCCGAGCTCCTTGTACAACAATATCCCGAACATTCATTTTCGATATTGGGTCCTGACGTAATTAAAGTTAAATGCCAAATGACTGTTTTTAACGAAAAAGAACTACAGGAAAAAATAAAGAGTGTTTATAAAAAAGAGCTCTTAGAATCAAAAGAATTTTCTGTAAAGATCTTACAAAGAGCTGAAAATTTAAATGTTTGTAATTCCTTTGACAAGTACCACCTGAGTAGATCAGTCAAGGGCGAATTACGAAAGATAGAAGCAATAACAATTTCTTCTTTAGGACATCTTAAGCAGCCAAGTATCACGACAGTTTGGGTTGAAGTAGAAGATTACCGAGATGTATTAACAGCAGCAGAAAATATAGAGCAGGGAACTCACTCTTCAAGTATTAGAGTAAAAAATAGTCTGGTAGATGTCACAAAAGTTAAGGGCGTAACTATAAAAGAAGTTCCCGCGGATACACGTTTGCAAAGAAATATCGGCATTGGTCAAGTGCTTGTGAAGGATAATTTTGAATCCATACCGGACATAGAATCCGGCGACACAGTTCGAGTAATTTCAATTGTCAACCAAGTCAAGGTATTCACTACCGGAACGGCTATGTCTGATGCAAACCTGGGTGAATATGTATCAATTAAAGTTGATTATGGGCAAAGTTACTTAGAAGGAAAGGTTGAAAATAATAAAACTGTAATAATTATGGAAGAGACATGAAGTTTTTGAAGAAAATATCAATTTTGTGTGTGACTTACTTAGCGTTAATAGCTGATTTTGCAAACAGCGAATCACTGTTTAATGAGGTTACATTTGAACCTTTGATGTCCGATTATAGAAGTGTAAATATTGGAGACACCGTGACAGTGGTTGTTGTGGAGTCTTCCCTTGCAGCTTCTAGCGAAGCAAACAGCACGAGTGCAGATGCAGGATTATTTGGTGCCATTAATAGTGGTTATAACTTCAAAATTAAGAATAAAGTATTTGATGCTGAAGCAGATGTTGCTTTAGGCTATGGAGCCCATAAAGGATCAAGTAGTAATAAAGACGGTTTACTTCAAGCGGTTATTACTGCAGAAATTGTAGAAATCCTGCCTACCGGTAACTTAGTTATTGAAGGAAGACAGCACCTCGTGGTTAATGGAGAGGACCAATATATATCAATATCCGGCATTGTTAGCCCTTTATATATAGATGCAGATAATACGGTCAGTTCAAATAGAATTAGTAGAGCTAGAATAATTTACTCTGGTGAGGACCCACAGGCTATCACTGTTTGGCAAAAATTTACCCGTATTTTCTGTTGTTCTTCTGGGTCCCTTTTAGGTAGTGCAGAGGATAAATATCAAGCAAATCATCAGTTTGATAATGCCCTATATGAGAAAAGTAAGTAAGAATTTTAGAGATTTTTAGCTATGTTCAGATATAAGTATATATATCCAAGAACGTTATTATTTATATTTATAGCTTTACTATCACAACCCTTGTTTGCCTCTGTCAGGCTTAAAGAAATTGCTCGAATAGAGGGGGTTCGAGAAAATGCGTTGGTTGGTTATGGATTGATAGCTGGCTTAGCAGGTACAGGAGATACAAGGAGGTCCAGTTCTACAATACAGTCAATAACAAATACTTTAGCTAGATTTGGAATATCTGTTAATGAGGACGATATCAGCAGTCGAAATGTTGCTGCGGTTATAGTGACCGCAACGCTACCTCCATTTAATCAGCCGGGCGATACGATAGATGTCAATATATCATCTATAGGTGATTCACGGAGCTTAATTGGTGGAACACTTTTAATGACACCTCTTACTGGAGCGAATGGCGAAATTTATGCACTGGCTCAAGGGCCAATTTCAGTGGGTGGATACTCGTATGGATTAAACGGTAATGTCGTTCAAAAGAATCATCCAACGGTAGGTATTATCGCAAACGGGGCTACCGTTGAGAGGGAAGTTACCACTAGATTAGTTAAAGATGGGTACTTAAGTGTAGTTTTATCACAGCCTGATTTCACCACAGCAGATAGAGTTACGAAAGCGATACAATTAAATTTTCCAAGTTTACATACCGTAACTCGCCATGCCGGAAAAATAGATGTTTCAGTACCCGATAACAGTAATCTAGTTGAACTTTTGTCGAAGATAGAGAATATATCAATTAATCCAGATATTACGGCAAAAATTATTATAAATGAAAGAACAGGAACTGTTGTATCTGGCGGTTTTGTAACTATAGAAGCAGTATCAATATCGCATGGTAACTTGGAATTAAGTATCGCTACAGAATATACGGTTTCACAACCGAATATACTGGCTTTATCAACAAAAAATACCTCTTTTAATGGTGATAATTCTTCGCCCATATCCACAGTAGTTGCTCCAAAAACAAACTTACAAGTTCGAGAACAGGGATTGTCGGCAGTTTCATTACCTCGAGGTAGTACCGTTAATGATTTAGTTAGAGCACTGAAACAAATTAACGTTAGTACGAGGGATATGATTGCTATATTGCAAGGCATAAAAGCAGCTGGTGCACTGCATGCAAAACTTGAGATTCAATAAAGGTAAATAATATGGCAGATCTAATAGGAAGTGTAACTTCAGAGATCTTGACAAAGTCTATAAATAGAACAGTCATGGAGAATAAGTTAATCGGAAATGATATAGCAAATATTGATACAGTCGGTTATGTAGGAAAAACTACATCCAAAGGAGTACTTTATCGTGAACTAGCAGAGCTCATTGAAAATCAAAGTACCGATGAACTTGAGTGGTTGGCGACTAATTGGGAGCCAAGAAGTGAAATAAGCTCACTAGAGGTTGTAACTTTAGAGCGACAGATGACAAGATTGGCTGAGAATACTCTTTTATTTGAGTCATTAATCACCGCGAAATCAAAATTGTCAGAAATACTAAAAGCAGCAGTTAGAGAGGGGCGCTGATGAGTTTAGATAGCTTTTCAATTAATTTAAGTGGTCTAAATTACCACAGACAAAAAATCGACTCAGTAGCGAGTAACATAGCTAATGCAAATGTCGTTGCAAAGAATAAATCCGAAGCCTACAAAGCGATAGATGTTGTAGCCTATTCCTCTCCAGAAAGTATAACAAAAGGTGTAGAAAATATATCAGTTATCGAGAAGAATTTGGAAGCTGGCAAGGTTTACTCGCCCTCTCATCCATTTGCAGACGCTGATGGCTATATTTATCGGGCAAATGTAGATATTGCAGAAGAGATGGTTGAACTTATGACTTCTATCCGCTCATATCAGGCCAATATTCAAGCTTTGGAAGCTTCGAAGAAACTTATACAGCTGTCTATAGATATGGGTAAACGATAATGAGCGTAAACGAAATTGATTCAATATCCTATTTGGGATATTTAGGTCCACAAAAAATAAATAATAACGATGACAATAAGGAAAGTTTTATTGATGTTATGAGCGCTATTGTGCGAACTGCTGATGACAAATATCGTAAGGCAGAAGAGTTGTCTCTTGATCTAGCTGCGGGAAACTTAGATAACGTACATGAAGTTATTGCAAGTATAAGTAAAGCAAAGCTAAATTTTGACTTGGTTGCCCAAGTAAGAAATAAACTTCTTGAAGGGTATCAAGAAGTAATGAAAATGCAGATATAAGGGATTCATC
The DNA here is from genome assembly GCF_052468155.1 of Microbulbifer maximicatervae (SeqCode). Lineage (NCBI taxonomy): Bacteria > Pseudomonadati > Pseudomonadota > Gammaproteobacteria > Cellvibrionales > Microbulbiferaceae > Microbulbifer > Microbulbifer maximicatervae (SeqCode). The sequence goes on along the minus strand of NZ_CP174335.1, from coordinate 5,073,983 downwards.
TCATGCCTTTTGATTTTAAAAGCAACCAGATGAGAATTATTTTATTTTTCATTGTTGTTTCTGTGTTGATTGCCTTAATCTTAATTTTTCTTTTTAATAAAGGAAAACCCGCTTTAGCATACGACCTCACAAATGACGAACTTGTCAGGGTGGCTGATGAGTTAGCTAGGGAGAATATTGCTTTTGATATAGAGCGAGGTACTGGTTCAATCTATGTTGATCAAAATGATCTATCCAAGTCAAGGATGATTGTTGCTGGAAGTGGAGCGTTAGGACAGCAAAATATAGGGTTTGAAATTTTTGACAGTTCGACCTACGGCCTTACTAATTTCTCCCAACGGGTTTTTTATCAAAGAGCTCTCCAGGGTGAGTTAGAGAAATCAATTAAGACACTGGCAATCGTTCGTAGTGCTAGAGTACACCTTGTAATACCTGAATATAAGGCTTTTCGTAAAAATAGCGAAGATGCGAAAGCTTCAGTAATACTTGACTTAAAAGATGGAAATACACTAGAAGCTAAAGAAATTATAGGAATACAGTTTCTATTGTCTTCCGCAGTTCCCAATTTAAACTCAGAAAATGTAACCATTATGGATGTAATGGGGCGCCTCTTATCGGGTCAGGATGATGGGATGTTTGGGGGATCGCAATACATGGATCTGAAACTGGAAGTGGAGCGCCACTATCACGAAAAGATTTCTAGATTGTTTTCTGGAATCATGAAACCTAATAAATTTGAAATTGTAGTTGATGTTACGCTTGACAATACAAAAAGAGAAAGCACAAAGAATGGAGTCGTTCCGTTATCGGATTCTGAAGCAGGTTTGTTAATTAACAGTAAATCGGATAGAAAGTTCAGAGAAAAGAAAGCTACGCCTTCAACAATAGGGTCCCTGGATGGACAGGACGATTCTATTCTTTCAGAAAGTATTGAAAATAGTTATCAATATACAACCGAGCTGGTAAAAACCAAAGAAGTACCTGGGGCGATACAAAAAATTAGCATTTCAGTAATTCTATCTAAGGATATTGAGGACTCAATAGTAGGTAAGCTAGAAAATCTAATTATAAATAGCGCTGGACTGGACTTGAAACGTGGAGACAGAGTTTCAGTTGAGAAAATTATACCGGTCGAGATTGTGGCTCCACTGCATACAGAGATAACACAGGTTAACAATGTACATTTGCGCAATCAAGTCAAGCTTAAACAGCCTGATGTTACAGACAAAGCTTACTTCAAACTGTCTCAGGAAGAAATATTGAGATTATTACAGCAGTACTGGTTGTATATTTTGCTGATTGTAATAGTTTTTTCTGTTTGGTTTTTAAATTATAGGAAAAATAGAATATCAAAGCCTGAAAGGGAAGCGCTGTTAGAAGACATCAGATTGTTTCTGGTTGGTGATATTAAAGAGGGAAGAAAAAATGTTATGTAGTGGAGGAAAGATACTTTTACTTAAATATTTATCACTCTCCAATTTTGATAAGCTATGGATTCAGTTTAAGTTAAGCATGGAGGAGAGAAAGTTATTTGCCAGGAGTTTGAAGACTGTTGATGGCGATAATATTAAGAATATCAGTTATAAAGAAATGCAAGGATTGGTTGATGAAGTTATGAAATCAACCAATACGCATTTTTCTAAAAAAAAATATTTTGATAATAGACTCCCTGCTTGTGTTTCGAAAATTATTGTCGGTAATGGTAACGATATTGCAATTGTCGATGATGAACTTTCTAGTCACCTAAAGGTGGTTTTGGAAGAGCTCGTTCGCCAGGAATTAAAGGGGACCACTAATGCCTAAGGTAATGCGTGGATCTGCAATATCAGTATCAGGCGTATATAGGCCAACTACGGATGTGAGTAACACACTGGAGATTGAGGAGTATTCTGTTACAGAAAGAACCACTGAAAATTATCCTGATTTTACAAAAAAAATTGAAATCCTGGAAACAGAAATAGGCGAGTTAACTTCAGATATCTCTAGAAAAGAAGCAAAAATTCAGGAGTTGGAGTCTCAGCTGACTACAATAAGAATAGAGACGCAAGGAATCTTGTCGTACTGTGATAAAAATGTAGCTTTGCAACAGTCCTCAGGGTATAGAGACGGGTATCAGAAGGCACAACTAGAAGTAAACGCAGAAAAAGCTTGCGTTAGAAAAGAAGTACGGTCAAAAGGTTGAAGAAGAAATTGACTTTATTAAGAAATTATCGACTGAAATTCATTCAGATGTGGACAAGCTGTTCGTACTTCTAGCCTTTGAATCGTGCTGTAAAATTTTAGGAAGAGAATATTGCAAAAACGAAGGAATTATAGCTGTCATTAATTCAGCTTTAGATAACCTTAGAGCCTCAAACGAGGTGAGAATTTATCTTCATGAAGCAGATTATCTAAGATTGTCGGAGAATTTGGATCTTGTACGGGAGATTGCTGGAAGCCAAGTAAAGCTCATGATGAAAAATAGCCTCCCAGTAGGGGGGATTCAGGTAGAACATGATCAAGGCTTATGGGACATTGGCTTAGGGATACAGATGTCGGAGATTAATAAACTAATATCCGAAGCTATAAATAATGAGTTGAGCTACTGATGATTTGCACAGATCTCCTGATACAATCTATTCAATCGTCATTAACAATATCAAAATACGGAAAAATTGTTGGCTTCCATGGGAGCACATTTTCTGCTGTGGGATTGGATTCTTGTGTTGGGGATATTTGCTTAGTCAGCAAAGCTACTGGAGGTGAGAAAGTTCAAGCAGAAGTCATTGGTTTCGAAGATGATAGATTATTGTTGATGCCTCTAGGTTCAATTGTAGGACTTAGAGCTGGGGATAAAATAGAAAAGGGAGATAGGGTAAGCACGGTTAATTGTGGTGAGCATCTCATAGGGCGTGTGATAGATCCTTTCGGTTCTCCTTTGGATGGCCGAGGGGAGGTTAGAGGCTCGGCAATAAATATTGCTAACTTTGCTACTCCGGTAAACCCATTTTCTAGAGAGAAAACCTCTGAGATTGTGCATACGCAAGTACCAGTAATTGACTCCCTGTTGACAGTAGGATTTGGACAGAGAATAGGTATATTTTCAGGCAGCGGAGTTGGGAAAACTACATTACTGGGAGCTTTACTAAAAGGGGATAATTTTGAGATTAATGTTATAGCCCTAATAGGGGAGCGAGGTAGGGAAGTTACAGAGTTTGTTGAAGACGTTCTCGGAAGTGAAGGACTTTCAAAGTCAATTATTGTTGTTGCAACACCTGATCAATCGCCACTGGTAAGAGTTTATGCAGCAATTACTGCTTCAAAAATTGCAGAATTTTACTGCAAGCAAGGGAATAATGTTCTGCTAACTATGGACTCAATAACACGTCTAGCCATGGCGCAAAGAGAAATTGGTCTATCTCGAGGAGAGCCGCCATCATTTAAGGGATATACGCCATCCTGCTATTCAATGCTTCCCGATCTTATTGAGAGGGCTGGAAATTTTAAAGAGCGTGGATCGATAACTGCTTATTACACGGTTCTTGTGGAAGGGGATGATATGAGTGATCCAATAGCTGACTATATGCGTGGAATCTTAGACGGTCACTTCATATTGAATAGAGAAATTGCCGCACAAGGCAAGTACCCAGCCATAGACCTGCTAAATAGTGTAAGTCGTTTACTTACTGTTTTGGCCACCAAAGAAGAGCTTAATGTAATTAGAAAAATAAAGAATAGTCTTTCCTTGTTTGATGAGGCTAAAACTATGATAAAAATAGGAGCTTATAAAAAGGGTGATGAGCCGGACTTGGATAAATCAATTGTGGTAAGCTCTAAAGTTGATCAACTTTTATATTCCGGAGAGAGAAATTATCGGGATGTAATTCTAAAAGAGTTCGAGAAATTAATTCTAGAGCTATCCCTTTAGGCTTGATCTCAGTAGAGTATTGCAAGTGCTTAAAAATATAAAATATTTAAGGGAAGAAGTTCAATCACTAAGTGTTTACGCTAAGATGATTGAATATAAGATTTTTGAACTGAGTAGAACCAAAAAAGAAATTAAGCAAAAAATTCACAGTCTCTCTAATAAAATCCAGGTTGACACAGCGTCTTTAGCTGAACTTGAAGTCCAATATTTAGCTTTGTTGGAAAGTAGAGGCGCTAGCCCACACGAGATAGGAGTTCTTCATGGATACATTTCTATACTTGGAAAACGCATCAAGGTGAATAATGAAGAACTGGTGGATAAAGAGAGAAAACTAAAATCACTTAAAAATGATATTTTTGATAAAAGTATAGCTCTTGATGAACTTGGCTTTATATGCAAGGGAAAAAAAATAGCTTTAAAACTTAAAGAGGAGGCTGAATCTATTAATTATTTAAATAATATTTCGTCTCTTTCTTACATACAGGAAAAATAGCATGCACCTGTCTAAAGACTTTCCCGACTATAACGTAAGTGTAACTAGAGATTCTTCAACCCAAGGCTTTTCAGCAGAAACGTCTAGGCTAGTTGAATGGGAAAAGGCTGTTATTTCTGCATCAGATCCAAGCCGGCAACTGGACAAGGTGCCTAGGGAGGTAGGTAGTGCTTCCAATTCTGAACCAAAAAATAGTTTTCTGAATAGTGCAGTCCAAGAGAATGAGTACCAAAAATCGATCTTTACACTAGAACAGTGTTTGGTCTCCAGTCATTCAATCCAAAAGAAAAGTAACACGTTAGATAAACTTTCAGAGTCTACCGTTTTACCATCTAGGGATAGAATCAATGAATTACAATTCTTAGATGGTAAGTTAAAAGATATTATTACAAAACCCCAAAGTAGAGTTGAAAAAGCTGTCACGCAGCAATTGTTAAGGGTTTTGCCAGAGAAAAGCCTGTTAAATTTTTGTTTTAAAGGTGATTTTGTTGAACTAAGGCTTCGTAATTATTTTGCAGATCTTAACGAGCTACTTGAAGTTGTTGATAAAATTCTAGACAAGTACGGCATTAGAGTAGATAAGTATTTAATTAATGGTTCATATATTACTAAAAATAGGCGATGACTTATGGCAATTGAATCTGTAGGGCGAGTAATGGAATCTCAGGGGGCAGATCAACAGGCCTCTGTAGAACTTGATGAATTCATGGAGATATTTATCACCCAGCTAAATTACCAAGACCCGCTCGATCCGGTTGATAATAGAGAGTTTCTGACGCAGCTAGCGGAATTTTCTAACCTAGAGTTGGCGCGTGCAACAGAGGCCGGAATTACTGAATTGCTAGAAGTTAATGCAGTAAGTCAATCTTTAAGTTTGCTTGGAAAGTTAGTAGAAGTAAATGGTGAAAATGGAACTACTATTGGAAATGTTGAATCTATTCGATTCGAACAGGGGGTACCCTATATTTCATTATCAACCTCCGACGGAATCTTGATACCTGATTTATCCCTTAATGATATCCGTATTGTAAAGGAATAGTTTTATGAGTCTTTCTAATGTTGTATCAAATAGTCTTTCTGGATTTAGTGCATTTACAAAAAAATTGGATGATTTAAGCCATAACGTTGCAAATATGAACTCCGTAGGGTTTAAGAAAAAGGAGACATTCTTTCAGGAAGTTAATGACAATGGTGGGAATGGAGTACACCTCTCCAATGAGAGGGTTTCATTCTCTAATGGAGATATTTACTCAACTGGAGAGAATACTGATCTGGCCATAGAGGGAGAGGGGTTTTTTATTGTTAGGAGCGAGACTGGAACATCTTATACTAGAGCGGGTCAGTTTGTATTTGACTCCGGAGTGCTTGTGGACTCAAATACAGGTGGAGAGGTACTAAGCATTACTGATAGTGGCGAGTTAGTAAATATAGATATCTCTGATATGCAGTTTTCTTCATATGAGCCAACATCAGAAGTTAGCCTGACAGGTAATTTAAGTTCGTTGTCGGCAGATGACATAGAATTTCCATCAGAAGATGAAAGTCCAATATCAGTAGATGTTGTAGATTTTTCGGGGCGAAATCAGAAATTATCTATAACCTATACAAAGCAGTCGACCGATGATTGGTTGGCTGAGGTAACGAACGAATCCGGTGAAATTGTAGGATCGGACACATTAAAATTCACCGCTGCCGGATCTCCGGTCTCTGGATTTAATACAATAAATGTGGCACTTGAATTGGATAATGGTAAAACACAAAATATTGTGTTTTCTGCTGGCAAAGCCGGGGAATTCACAGGTCTCACTAGTTTCCCATCCCAAACAAATGCTTTACAGTTACAATCTATAGACGGTAGAAGTTTTGGAACTTTGCAGGATATTAGCTTCGATAGCTCTGGTTCTATAATACTCACCTATACAAATGGAGATATTAAAAAACCTTACTCGCTTGGACTTGCATTGTTTGTAGATAAGAGTGTATTGAGCAGTATTAATAACAGTCATTTTTATAGTGATTCAGATCCTAGCGCCATAGCATCTGCAGATGAGAAAATGGTCGGGTATATAAAGGCTCAATCTTTGGAGCGCTCAAATGTTGATGTTACTGATGAGTTTTCAGAAATTGTTATTATACAGAGAGGTTATCAAGCCTGCTCACAAGTTCTAACCATATCTAATCAGATGATTGAAGAGCTATATAATAGTGCAAAAGGTGGCTAAATGCGAGCTAACTATTTCTATACTTATTCACCGAAACAGATTCAGCGAGTAGAAAATTTCATTATAGATAAGTGTAAAGAGTGGGGGCTACGTTGGTTCAAAAAAGAAGATATTAAGCCAACCGTCAAAAACTTATCTAATCTAAGTCTTGATACGAAGGCGATAAAAACTAGGAAATATTTTGGTGGCTGCTTACATATTGAAGCATGGGAGTTACAATCAAGCCAGATTGTTGGTGCATTATTAGGTAGACAAGTTTCATTGAAAGATACTGAGCACAATATATGTATAGAGATTCTTAATAAGTTGTTTTCAGATTTAGCTTGCCAGTTTCCTAATGTAACCTTAGATAGTGAGCCTTCCTGCTTGAAGGAGAGTGTTTTTTGCTATGGCAGTGGATGGTGTGTCGTAGAGATACAAATATCTGAAGAACTTTATACTAAAATTTATTTGGGTCAAGAAATTGTATTTTCTTTGCTGGATATTGATCATAGCTCTATCTCAGATGACATTTCGATTTGCTCAATGGATTCGATTTTAAAAGATCAATCAGTCAAGTTTATTGCAAATGTGTCAAACTTGAAATTGTCCATTGAAGACCTATTGGAGATTGAGGTCGGAGATATCGTACTACTTGATAAAAAAATAGAAAGTAAAATAACTCTTAAATCTGAGAACGATGAGATTGACATTGTAGGTGAGATGTGCTCGAAAAAAACCAATAGCGCTGTGCGCCTTGCCTCTAATTAATTATTTAAGGAATATTATGACTGATAGAACTGTTGAGATCGTTGAGTTGCCAGAAGTTAAAGAATTCTCTGGAGAGAAAATATTTGAAACAATAAGTCCCCGCTTCTTTAAGGGAATCACTCTAGAGGTAAAGGTTGAATTAGGTAGTACAATCATCGCCCTTGATAGGTTAATGTCGTTGACTGTTGGTAGTGTTTTAGAATTAGACACTCCTTCTAACCAAAATGTATGCTTGAAAGTTGGAGAGGAAATTTTTGCAAAAGGTAGGCTTGTTGTAGTGGATGGGTTTTACGGTGTAGAAGTTGAGGAGAAATTTTCGATTTCGTAAAAATATTAGCGTCGACATGTTAAATTTAGTGATGCAGGTATTTTTTTCTGCTTTGTGTTTTTCTATTCTGGAATTATTCATTGATTCATGTTTTATGTGATTTTAGGTTTTTGATGCCATGAGAAGTTATCTTGCGTCTGCTCAGATTGGTTTTAAAGAGGAGTACTTTATTTGGGGTGGTGATTTAGGGCTGTACTGGTTAGTGGTACTTGTGGTTTTCGTGATTGTTGTTTTTTTTATACGTGCTAAGCAAAAAAAATCGTCGCAGGGTGTTAGTTCTAGGGTTTCTCTTAAAGAAAAGTTGCCTTTGTCTCAAACTTTAACTGTTTATTTGCTTGAAGTTGATGATGAAAATATCTTGCTTGTTTGTGGCCCTGGTGGATTGAGTATATCTAATGTCTCTAAAGCTTAAAAATAAAAATACTTTATTTGTTGTTGCTTTTTTAGTATTTATTTTTAATTTTCCATTAAATGGTTACTCTCAATCATTACTTCCAAATATTGCTGCTGAGCAACTTTCCCTAGCTGATGAGAATTCCACTGGAGTTGGTTTGTCAGCACCTTTTCAAATTTTACTAACTCTTACACTGTTAAGTGTTGCGCCTGCATTGCTGATGCTAATGACGGCTTTCACCCGGATAGTTATAGTTTTGTCTATGCTTCGCCAGGCATTGGCTATGCCTAGTACTCCCCCTAATAGTGTATTAATTAGTTTTGCATTTTTGCTGACCATATTCGTAATGACTCCGGTTTTTGAGAAAGTTAATGAGGATGCGATACAGCCATACCTTAATAAAGATCTTAGTTTTGAGGCGGCATTAGTAGGTGCACAGCCGCCACTAAAAGAATTCATGGTCGAACAAACTCGCGAGAAGGATATATCTCTTGTATATGAGATGTCTGGTAAGAGTGTGCCAGAGAGTATTGATGAAGTAGGGCTCTTCACACTTGTCCCTGCATTTCTAATTAGCGAATTACAATCTGCATTTTTAATAGGGTTTATGATTTTTCTGCCATTTTTAATGATAGATTTAATTGTAGCAAGCGTTTTAATGTCTATGGGAATGATCATGTTGCCACCAACTACAGTATCATTGCCCATTAAAGTGCTTGTTTTTGTGTTGATCGATGGATGGTCTCTATTGGCGTATTCGCTGCTTGGAAGTTTTTCTTAGAATTTAAATTTTCATTAAAAGTATGGAAGAAGATCTTACAGAGAAGTGGGTTTCTCTAGAAACATCAGGGTTAATGTCTGCACGAAATTATTTATTCGAATATTATCGAAGTTATAGCCATACTATTGCAGGCTTGATTTATAGGAAGTGTCAACATCTGGGGGTAGATTTACAAGATCTACTACAGCTAGCTGAGCTGGGCCTATTGGATGCGATAAGCAAATATGATAGGAAGAAAAAAGTATTTTTTAAAACGTATGCTTCTTTCAGAATAAAAGGCAGCGTTATGAATGGTGTAAGCTCCTACTCCGAAAGAGCAAGCTTACATAGCTACTTCTCAGGAGAAAATATGATGGAATTTAACATCGATTTTTCCACAAGAAGCAGCGACAGTCTGTTTGACTCAATTGTAGGTGCGACTTTAGACTTTGGCTACTCCTACCTTTTAGAGTCAAGTTGGCTCAATGGCGAAACCTCATTATCGGATTTCCCTTATGATTCATTGGAGGGACAAGCATTCTTTCAGCAAATATTGGATTACATAGAAAAACTACCAACAATTAACCAGAATCTAATTAGGATGAGGTATATTGAGGACAAGAGTTATTCGGATATAGCTAAAGCAATGAAGCTTAGTAAATCTAGAGTGGCGCAACTTCATAGTGATCTTCTAGCATCGATTAGAGAGCATGTTAACAAGCAAACGTGTTGGAACAAGGTTATTTAAATTTCCACCAATATTATATCGATTCTAGTGACACAGGTGTGACTTATGTCTTCACCTGTGTCTTTCCTTTATGCTGGCCCCGTAAATTGATTTAGTAACGATAGTAACGGCCTCGGTAGCGATAGTAGTCTCTACGTTTTCTCTCCCTATCATAAAGGTAGCCTGCACCGGCACCAATAACCGCACCTGCGGCAGTGCCACCGGGGCGCCCGCCACTGATCAAGGCACCTGTTACTGCGCCTATACCGACACCGGTGCCGATTCGGCGGTCGGTATCACTCATATTGGCGCAGCCCGTACCTCCAAGGCTTGCAGTCAATACTGCGGCCAAGCTGAGATATTTGATAGCTTTGATACGCATAGACACCTCTGTTACTGGAAGGTTGAGGTATAAAGAATCGGCGCAGGCCGACTATTTCGGAGCCAGTGTAGAGTCCGCATGCACTGGCAACAAATCCAAATTGGGAGTTTCATTCCCTTTTTTTGTCGATATTTAGGTGGTTGTTAAGGTGTTCGAAAAACAAGACTTGGTAGAACTGGCTCGACTCAAAATGCCATTTGGAAAATACTCGGGCCGGGTTTTAATAGATTTGCCTGAGGAGTACCTGCTTTGGTTCGCAAAAAAGGGGTTTCCAGAGGGGCGTCTAGGACAGTTAATGGCATTAGCCTTGGAGATAAAAGTAGAGGGATTGCAGGGGCTTATTGATCCTCTGCGCTGACCTTTTAGCAGGTTTTCCCAGTATTGCAATCACCTTGGTCGGTTTGCTCTGCGGGACTTTGACATTAATATAGTAGTGCCTAGGTGTGCTTTGCGGAGCGAAGCCCAAGAAAAAGCGGGCCGTAATGGAGACTGGACTGACCCGGAAATAGGCCCACAGCGGGTAACCACTGGTCTGAATGATTTCAGCGAGGTAGTAGCGGGAGTAGAGCCAGTCAGCTTAAAAGAGGGAGCGGTCGAAACGAATTCGGCCGCCACTCTTTTAAATTATTCTAAACTTAGTTCTCACCGACTAATATTCGTCGGCAATATTTTGTGAGAGAGTTGCCCGACTCGAAAGTCGGACGCAGCTATCTACTAACTAACTGATCAGAGTGGGATTCGGATAACAACACCACCCATAGTGTGGCCCAGCTCAAAGTCAGTGCGCGGGCTGTCTACGTGATCGTTGTGACAGCTCACACAAGCAGGTGAAACACCTACATCCGCATATACTGCAGTGAAGTACTCGGTATCACCTAGTTTTTCGCGGCCGTAAAAGTTTTTCCCTGGGTTGTCGATTACGTACTGCAAGCCCTCTTTTTCCATCTCAGTGCGCGGTTTGTTTTGCTTGTTGATTGGCCACAGGGAGAGCAGGGCATAGTTAAAGCCAGACTCATTTTCGGCAACACGCTCAGCTCCCATACGCATCATCTGCGCGGGGAGTGGTAGCAATTTCTTATCTTGCCAATGCTCATCAGCGTCAAGGATTTTTTCCTCGTTCTGCAGGCGGTTTACAACCTTGTTGGTGTAGTTGGCCCTGTCTGCCTCGATAACGGCAAAGATGGCATCCGCCATTCGCTCCGGAGCAACTCCCTGGTTTTTCTCACAGCCGGTGAGCAGTGCCAGTCCAGCGATAATACAAGCGGCAATACGCATATTTTCCCCTCCTATTGGGATTGATTTTGCATGTTTTTGCTTTTGGTAATCCTTGCAATACGCTCGCGGATCAGCTCGAATGTTTCATGCTTCTCTACGGGTTTATGCTTGAAATTATTGTTAATCAGAGTTTTGTCAGCCAGGGCAGCAAGGGAGAATTCGGCTCCATGACAGCTCAGGCAAACGGGCATCATTTTTTCATTGGGGCGAAGGTTATGATTTTGATTATGGTTAACTACAACCTGTTCGCCATGGGTTTCCCGTGGTAAATGGCAGCTGGCACAGCTTACGCCACCCTCTGGGTTTGAATTCCAGGTATCGAAGTGAGGGGACTCTTTGTAAGAGAGACTGTGCTCATCACTGTGGCAACCCAGGCAAGCCTCTACAGCGGCAAATTGCAGATTTACTTCATGGGGCCCGTGACAACTGACACAGCTCAATTCATCCGTTGCGCTGGTATTCATGGGAAGGCGGGCCTGTTGCGGGGAGATGGCGCCGACCTGCTGGATAAAGCCTTCTTCCAGCTTGTTGGACATGCGCATTCCATGTTTTCCTTGAGTGAAGGATTCTTTTTGATCGCTGTGGCAACTAGCACATTGCTCGACAATCTCAACGCTACTGAATTGCATTTGCCCATCGACGTGACAGCTGCTGCAGTTCACCTCTGTTTGTGCGTGAATACTCTGTGCCCAGACCGTTGCGATTTCTGCAGTCTGGCTAGAGCTGCTAATGTCTGCTTCGCTAACTTTTAAAGGGGCTTTATCTGAATGCTCATTTAGCCAGGACTGAACTGCTGTACGAGCGGGAAGCTTTGCAGTTTCCAATAGATCAGGTTGATCAACATGGGCGATAAGGAAGTCTTCATAGAGGGAGCCATTATCGTGATAGTTGTGGCAGCCCGCACTTGCGCAGGTTTCAAATCCCAGGTCTTTGTGACTACTGCGCTCTTCGGCAATATCGCTGTGGCAGTGAAAGCAAAAGTCGCCCGCCAGGGTTACTCCCATCTCTCCGGTGATTTGTGGTTTGTGCTCAGTGTGACAACTTACACATAGCCGGGCGTCAAGAGTCTCCAGAAGTACAGCATTGCGCGGATCTAAAAATTTCTGCCGGGGGTGTGAGTCGTCTACAAGCTCCAGTTCTTCCGCATGGCAATTCAGGCAAGCTTGCTGAACAGCATCCTCACCGGCAAAGCCATCGGTATGGCAGGAAGTACAAGCCAGCTCAATTTGATGGTGACCGTGCGTGGCATCTCCACTGATAAATAGAGATTTATCGTCAACGTTAAGGTTGTATGCCACCGCAGAGCCGATAGCCAGCGTTAGCAATACACCGTAATGCCAGAATTTAAATTGATATGATTTCATCTAGAAGTAATAAACCGCAAAAATATGGTAGGCGAGAAGGACCGGTAAGGCCCAGAGCAGGGCATAGTGAACTCGGGACCACCATTTTCGGTGTTCGCGAAGTTTCAGGTCAGTCCAGTGGTGGTTGCGCGCCATAAAAACGCCGACGAGAGAACCAGTTGCGGTTGCAGTTAGAAATACCAGCATCAATGCCAAATTCAGGTTTTCACCAAGGCGGAAGCCTGAATGTACAGCGAGAGCAAGTAGAGCGATTAAACCTGTAACGCTGTGTGCATAGCGCCAGTGATCGACATGCCCAAGGCTAAGTTTATTCCAACGTTTCCTGATACTGAGAGCGGCAGTAAACAAGCACATAGCGAGAATGGTATAGCCCGTAACCTGCTTCCAAAAATTGTCGTACCAGAGCTTTTCCCAAAAAAGTGCAGTCTGTACTGAGGGGGAAACTGGAGCTGGCGGCATCAGGAAAGCCAGGGCTATCAGGATTAATGACAGAACAGAAGTTATCAATATCCCCTTGGAGTGCCGCATTACCAAGTTGGGAGCTGGCACATCCAGAAGCTCAGCCATTAGTGGGCGGCAACTACCACAAACAGATCCGGCTGTTGTCGCTTGTTGCAGCTCATTTAAATTGCGCTTCCCAGCGGAAATAGCCTTGCATAATTCCCCTTTGGTGACAGAGTTACACTGGCAGACTAGATAACTATCGGGAAAATCTTTAATGCTATTGCCGCTTTTTTTGGCAAACACTCGCCCTTCGCTTTCAAAGTCTTTCAGTGTGCGCAGAGAGATTTTTTGCTCCTGTGCTACGGTCTGGCGCAATTCATTGGCTTCATCCCAGCTGCCAATATAAATGGCCCCAACGATGTATTCACCTTTGATAAATAAGCGTCTATAGATCCCCTTAAAACGATTGCGATAGACATGGCTCTCAACGCCCTCTTGCTGATTGAGGTTTTCCGGGGTTACCTCTCCCATTATTCCGCAGGGAATATGGGCAATTTTCAGCTGAATATCGGTATAAGTGCCGGAGTAGGGCTGCGAGAGAGATTTACCGCTATGGTTGCGACGAATATGTGAGCAGCAGCTTTCAGCTTGTTCGTAGCCCGGTCGGACCAATTGGTAGACTTTCTTGTCAAACTCAGCGCACTCGCCTACGGCGTAAATATCCGGGTCGGAAGTTTGCATCCATTCATTGACTACGATTCCGCGTTTAGTTGAAAGTCCGCTCTGTTCGGCCAGGCTAATTTCCGGCTTAATCCCAGTGCACAACACGATAGCGTCGACGGGAATTTTTTCGCCACTTTCAAAAGTGAGTAGGCGCTTGCTATCGCTCTCTTCAATGGATGTTAGGGAGTCCGAAATTTTTAACTCTACACCCAGTGCAGTGAGTGCGGACTTTAGGAACTCCTCTCCTTCTTCACCCAGGAGCCCGCTGAGCAAGTGTCCTCTGGATTGTAAAGTGATGTTGTTTTTAGGTGTTTTTAACGCGGTTGCAGCTTCAAGGCCCAGAGCACCAGCACCGATAACACAGATGTCTGCATTCTGCTCCCTTAACTCCAGTAAATCATTGGTGTTACGCAGACTTCGAAAAGGGTAAACACCAGGTAGATCCGCACCCGGAATCTTCGGAATAATAGGATTTGATCCAGTCGCTATTATTAGCTTGGAATAAGGTTGTATATTCCCTGCAGCATCGGTGACTGTTTTTTTGGAGCGATCAATAGAGACTATTTTACGGTCAATATATTCTGCTAGGCGGTGGTCACTTTGACTGAGAATAGGGTTATCAAGCTCCTCCAACTCTACATGGCTTGATAGATATTGAGAAAGTTTAACCCGGTTGTAGGGAGACTCTGTTTCTGCTCCATAGATAACAATTTGAGCTTCATCACAGAACTCTAATAATTTTTGTGCACAACGCACACCCACCGGACCAGTACCGATAATTACATAAATTGGGTAACTGTTATCATTAGTATGGATGCCGCTTGGTAATTGCTCGACAAGTGTGTCGTCTAGCTCAGTCATACCTCCCCCCGACTGCTTTGATTTTCTATTAGTCTTTGTATTTTTAATTTGTCTGCCAGATGGCCTGCTATTTTTCTTAGACTAATATCCCACTCTTTGGTGTTTTTTTGAATTCTAATCCCTATATGTTTAAACAAAATTAAATAAACGTCTAGTACCGATTAGAATATGACGATAGAGAATTGGGTGTAAAGTAAGGTCAGGTCGGAAAATAAGGCTGGATTTAACTGATGCGCACAGTTTTTTTGGGGAGCTAAATGTATCTTGCCCAAATTCGGTGCTTAAATTTAATTTGGCTGTGAAAAATTGGCGGGGTAAGGGGAGTGCTTTCCAGTTACTTTGTGACCGCTGAGCGGCCAAAAAATATGCGGCCCCGTCCTTGTGGGCTGCGGACTGTAAAATAGTATGCCTATTGTAAAGATTTGTTTCTTATCGGCATTCCTAGGTTAAATATCTCACTACTCCTGATAAAAAAACTAAACGTTGCTTTTAGGAGGGTTGGTAAAGGACGTAGAGTTCTTTTTCTTCTAGGGCAGTACGGCGAGTTAGCGCTTCACCGATTTTCTGATAATCCATTTTGAAGTCGCGAACCATTTCAGGAGTGAAGGCTTCGTGGTTATAGCGCTTGCAAAATTGCACAACAGCATTTGCAATTTCATTCATATCGGTGCGGAAATCTTTAACTACTTGCAGTGTGTGGGCATCGCCAGCCAGTGCTTGCTCCAGGTATACGTAAAAACGTACATTTTCTTTGATTAGATGGGCCTGGAAGCCAGATTTAAATTGGGTCAGTAGCTGCGACAGCTGGCGGTAGTTCTGCTTCTCATAACCCTCTGACCACATGCGCTGAAAAATACTGATCAGGGTGCGGTGATCGTCTTCAAGGGCTTTAATTAGAGTGGGATCGTAAGAGATTGTGCGGGCACCTTTAGCTCCTGCATAAGAGCTGCGAGTATATTTTTCCTCAAGGTCCGCCGCGTCTTCTGTTTTGTTACTTCGGAACATTCCAGAAATAAAACTAAGCATGAATTTAGTCTCAGTAAATTTAAAGGTTTGTTATTAGGTCTGATAGCGCCGCGAAGTTGGGGGTAACTTAAAGAAAGCAAAGCTATTTGGGTCCCGGCGGGCGTGGCGGATTTTACATTGGATGACAGTTGGTTTAACTGTTATGGAAGGGGCGAGTAAAGCAAAATTTTCAAAGTGGGACTTGTGTCACATTTTAGGCCTTTGCTTTTTAATTTTTATCGAAATGCAGTTGATTATTGCCGGTAGAATCAAAATAAATTTAAATATCTAATTAATAAAAAAACCCGGCATAGCCGGGTTTTTTTAATTGCTTGAGCTTAGCGTTGCTCGAGCGGTACATAATCGCGCTGCGGGTAGCCGGTATACAGCTGGCGAGGACGACCAATTTTGTACGGATTGGAAATCATTTCATTCCAGTGTGCAATCCAGCCTGAAGTACGGCCGGTGGCGAAAATTACGGTGAACATATCGGTGGGGATACCGATAGCCTTCATAATAATGCCGGAGTAGAAATCTACGTTCGGGTAGAGTTTCTTCTCTACGAAGTAATCGTCCTCAAGGGCGATTTTCTCCAGCTTCTTGGCGATCTTCAGCAGAGGATCATTTTCTGCACCCATGGCGCCCAAAACTTCATCACAGATGCCCTGCATTACGCGGGAGCGAGGATCGAAGTTCTTGTAGACGCGGTGACCAAAACCCATCAGGCGGAAGGGGTCATTCTTATCTTTGGCGCGCTTCACGAATTCGTCGATACGGCTTTCGTCGCCAATTTCCTGCAGCATGTTCAATACCGCTTCGTTGGCACCGCCGTGAGCGGGTCCCCACAAAGTGGCAATGCCGGAAGAAATACAGGCGAACGGATTGGCACCAGAAGAGCCAGCCAGGCGAACAGTGGAGGTGGACGCATTCTGCTCGTGGTCTGCGTGCAGCAGGAAGATGATGTCCATTGCCTTGGCGACAACCGGGTCTATCTTGCTGGGCTCGCAGGGGTTGCCAAACATCATGTGCAGGAAGTTCTCGGAATAGCTGCGGCTATTGTCCGGGTACATGAAGGGCATGCCCTGGGAGTGCTTGTAGCACATCGCTGCCAGGGTTGGCATCTTGGCAATCAGGCGGTGGGCGGAAATCTCGCGGTGCTCCGGATTGGTGATATCCAGGGAGTCGTGATAGAAGGAAGCGAGGGCACCGACTACGCCACACATCATCGCCATTGGGTGGGCATCGTAACGGAAGCCTTTAAAGAAGCTCACCAGGGATTCGTGAACCATGGTGTGAGACATAATGGTGTCTACATACTTCTTCTTTTCTTCTGCGTTGGGCAGTTCGCCATTCATCAGCAGGTAGCAGGTTTCCAGGTAGTCGGATTTTTCTGCCAGTTGCTCGATGGGGTAGCCGCGGTGCAGCAGTTGGCCCTTGCCGCCATCAATAAAGGTGATCTTGGAATCACATGAGGCGGTAGATACGAAGCCCGGGTCGTAAGTAAATAAGCCTTTACTGGTCAGACCGCCGACATCAATAACATCGGGGCCGAGGGTGCCGGAGCGAACTGGCATCTCAAGGGCGCCGTCGATACCATCGACTGTGAGGTGCGCTTTTTTATCGGACATTGCGGACTCCTAAAAATGTTCTTATGCCGGCCTTTTCCCGCTGTTTTCGGGAGCTAGCGGCCTTTTGAGCGGGGCCAAACTTAAGTGCCGCGCCGCAAATTGTCAAACCAAAAGGAATGGACGACCAGTCTATTGGCGACAGGATATCCGGTTCCGCTCCATACTCGTAGAGTATTTGTCTAGATAATGCACAGGAAAGTCTGAGGAAATCCCGCGATTCCCGATTTACTGCGTGATACTGGTGGGAACCCGGCGTAATCGCAGGCGTTCGTTGTGTTTTGACTAGTGAATGCCTATAATCCGCGCGGCTTGCGCCATGGTACGGCTACTTTGTATAAGGCTTCATCAGGTCGAGTGCAAAGTAATCAGCAAGCAGCTCGTCCCTCCATTGAAAAGCTAACGGGCGCCCGGTCGTTCAGGGCAACAAGGTGTTTTTCCTGTGAACAAAAACAGACCTGTCAATTTAGACATTTCCACTATAAAGCTTCCCGCTACCGCTGTGGTTTCCATTTTGCATCGTATTTCCGGTGTAGTGCTCTTCGTTGTTGTTGCACTACTACTGTGGATGCTCGATGTCAGTTTGGAATCCGAGCAGGGATTCGCCGAAATTGCAGCGGTATTTAACAGTATCCCTGCCAAGCTCATTCTCTGGGCATCGCTGGCGGCACTTATTTACCACATCCTGGCAGGTGTTCGTCATCTGTTTATGGATATGGGAGTAGGTGAAAGTCTCGAAGGCGGCCGTCGCAGCGCTGTGTCAGTGCTGGTGCTGGCTGTAATCCTTATTCTTCTGGCGGGAGTATGGTTGTGGTAAAAACAGTAACAAGCTTTGGCCGTAGCGGTACTTTCGATTGGCTCTACCAGAGAGTCACTGCGGTAATATTGCTCGCCTATACCCTCTTTATAGTGGGTTTTATCTTTTTTAGTAAAGACTTCGGCTACCAAGCCTGGTCCGAACTGTTCGCCCAGCGCTGGATGCGTGTTTTCAGCCTGGTTGCCTTGCTGTCCACCATTATTCACGCCTGGATTGGCCTCTGGTCCGTGGTAACTGACTACATCACCAACCGGATGATGGGCGGTAAAGCCACTGTTCTGCGCTTGTTCGTAGAAGTGATTCTGGCTGCCGTTGCCGTGTTGTACGCGGTGTGGGGCATTGAAATTCTTTGGGGTGTATAAGCAATGGCGAACATGCGTACTATTTCATTTGACGGGATTGTAATTGGTGGAGGCGGTGCCGGTATGCGCGCTGCCCTGCAGATGGCCCAGTCCGGCTATAAAACTGCGGTTATTACCAAGGTATTCCCGACTCGTTCTCACACAGTATCTGCCCAGGGTGGCATTACCTGTGCAATTGCCAGTTCAGATCCCAACGACGATTGGCGCTGGCATATGTACGATACCGTTAAGGGTTCCGACTATATCGGTGACCAGGACGCTATTGAATATATGTGTTCCGTAGGTCCGGAAGCGGTATTTGAGCTGGAGCACATGGGCCTGCCTTTCTCCCGTACTGAGGAAGGTCGTATTTATCAGCGCCCCTTCGGCGGTCAGTCTAAAGATTTCGGCCGCGGTGGCCAGGCTGCACGTACTTGTGCTGCTGCTGACCGTACCGGCCATGCACTGCTACACACCCTCTATCAAAACAACGTTAAGCACAAAACCGAATTCCTGAATGAATGGTTTGCGATTGACCTGGTGAAGAACCAGGACGGTGCTGTTGTGGGTGTGATCGCCATGTGCATCGAAGATGGCGAAGTGGTTTATATCAAATCCAAAGCGACTGTATTCGCTACCGGCGGTGCCGGTCGTATCTTCGCTTCCACCACCAACGCGCACATCAATACCGGTGACGGTGTCGGTATGGCTCTGCGTGCCGGTATGCCGGTCCAGGATATTGAGATGTGGCAGTTCCACCCCACTGGTATTTACGGTGCCGGTGTACTCGTGACCGAAGGTTGTCGCGGTGAGGGTGGCTACCTGATCAATAAAGATGGTGAGCGTTTTATGGAGCGCTATGCGCCCAATGCCAAAGATCTCGCTTCCCGCGACGTTGTGGCTCGCTCTATGGTTCTCGAGATTCTCGACGGCCGCGGCTGTGGTCCGGAAGGCGATCACGTATTCCTGAAGCTTGATCACCTGGGTGAAGAGCTGCTCAACAGCCGTCTGCCCGGTATCTGTGAGCTGTCCAAGACCTTCGCCCACGCCGACCCAGTTAAGGTGCCGATCCCGGTAGTACCTACCTGTCACTATATGATGGGTGGTATTCCCACCAACGTTCACGGTCAGGCTCTGACCCAGGACGCTGCGGGTAACGATCAGATTGTTGATGGCTTCTACGCCTGTGGCGAAGTTGCCTGTGTGTCCGTACACGGAGCCAACCGTCTGGGTGGTAACTCCCTGCTGGATCTGGTGGTATTCGGTCGCGCTTCCGGCCTGTTTATTGAGAAGTCCCTGCGCGAAGGTATCGAGCACCGCGAAGCTTCCGAGTCTGATCTCGAAGCCGCTATGGCTCGCCTGAATCACCTGGAAACCAATGAGAAGGGTGAGAAGGCTGCCGACCTGCGCAAAGAGCTGCAGGGCGTGATGCAGAACCACTTCGGCGTATTCCGTCGCGGCGACTTTATGGCCGAAGGTGTGAAGAAGCTTGCAGATCTGCGCGAGCGTATTGAAAATGTGCGCCTCGAAGACAAGAGCCGTGCGTTTAACACCGCCCGTGTTGAAGCGCTGGAGCTGCAAAACTTACTGGAAGTTGCCGAGGCCACTGCAGTTGCTGCAGAGACCCGCACTGAGAGCCGCGGTGCTCACGCCCGTGAGGACTTCCAGGAGCGCGATGATGAAAACTGGCTGTGCCACTCTATGTATTTCCCCACGGAAAAACGTGTTGGCAAGCGTGCAGTAAACTTCGCGCCTAACACTATGGAAGCCTTTGAACCGAAAGCTCGGACTTACTGATTCGGGAGCGGAATAGAGTATGTTGAAAGTAAGCATTTACCGTTACAACCCGGAAACCGACAAAGCGCCTTATATGCAGGACTATGAACTGGACACCAAGGGCAAGGACCTGATGGTGTTGGACGTTCTGGAACTGCTGAAAGCCGAAGATCAGACCTTGTCTTTCCGTCGTTCCTGCCGTGAGGGCGTTTGTGGCTCTGACGGTATGAACATTTCCGGTCGCAATGGTCTGGCGTGCACTACGCCACTGTCTGAAGCTGCCCCCAAGGGTAAACTGGTTCTGCGTCCGCTGCCGGGCCTGCCTGTTATCCGCGACTTGGTTGTGGATATGGAGCAGTTCTACGAGCAGTACAAGAAGATTGAACCGTACCTGCAAAACGATACCCCGGCTCCGGCCATCGAGCGTCTGCAGTCTCCGGAAGATCGCGAAAAGCTTGACGGTCTGTACGAGTGTATCCTGTGCGCCTGCTGTTCCACTTCCTGTCCGTCTTTCTGGTGGAATCCGGACAAGTTTATCGGCCCAGCTGGTTTGTTGCAGGCTTACCGCTTCCTGGCAGATAGCCGCGACCTGGCTACTGATGAGCGCCTGTCAAATCTGGATGACCCCTTCAGCGTATTCCGTTGTCACGGTATTCAAAACTGTGTCAATGTTTGCCCGAAAGGACTGAATCCGACGCGCGCGATCGGCCATATCCGCAATATGCTGCTGACCCGCGCCGTGTAGGGGATGCTGCGGCCGGTTATCGGCCCGCTGGGGTTCGCGCTCTGCGAACCCGGTGCCAGGTAGGGTGCCAAGCAAACGACAAAAAGCCGGTTCTAACCGGTAAAAAACTGAAAAGGGGAGGTGGCTTTGTGCGCCTCCCCTTTTGTGAGTGAAAGGAAAGCGCAGTGGCTCAAGAGAAGATAAGCACACTGCAATTGAGGTAGGCATCAACATGCACGAAAGTACCATGGAGCAGCTGTGGCGTAGCTCCCATATCTCCGGGGGCAATGCTGCCTACGTGGAGGAGCTTTACGAGACCTATCTGCACGACCCCAACGGTGTCCCCGAGGAGTGGCGCAATTATTTCGATAGCCTCCCCCGCGTTGAGGGCAGCAGCGATGTTTCCCACGCCGCTGTTCGCCAGCACTTTGAGCTGCTCAGCAAACACCGCGCGCGTCCGGTGGCCGCTCCCGGTGCGGCCGGCTCTGCCAATATTGAGCACGAGCGCAAGCAGATTAAAGTTCTGCAACTGATCGATTCCTACCGCCATCGCGGCCATAAAAAAGCGACCCTCGACCCCCTGGGCTTGATGGCTCGCGAACAAGTGCCCGACCTGCAACTGAGCTACCACGGCCTGACTGAGGGTGATTTCGATACCACCTTCAATACCGGTAGCCTGTTCCTCGGTAAAGAAGAGGCGACCCTGCGTGAAATCATTGAGGGTCTGGAGAATACTTACTGCGGCAATCTTGGTGCAGAGATCATGCATCTCTCCAACCTGGAAGAGCAGCAGTGGTTCCAGCAGCGCCTTGAGCGCAGCCAGTCCAAGGCCAACTTCGGCACCGATATCCAGATTGAAATCCTGCAGCGCCTTTCCGCCGCTGAAGGCCTGGAGCGCCACCTGGACTCCAAGTACCCCGGGACCAAGCGCTTCGGTGTAGAGGGTGGTGAGAGCCTGATCCCGATGATGGATGCCCTGATCCGTCGCTCCGGCACCTACGGGGTGAAGGAAGTGGTGATCGGTATGGCCCACCGCGGCCGCCTGAATACCCTGGTTAATATCCTCGGTAAAAACCCTGCGGATCTGTTCCAGGAGTTTGAAGGCAAGAAGACCCTCGATACTTCCGGTGACGTGAAGTACCACCAGGGCTTCTCTTCCAACGTGATGACTCCCGGTGGGGAAGTGCACTTGGCCCTGGCCTTTAACCCGTCGCACCTGGAAATCAGTGCGCCCGTGGTAGTGGGTTCCGTACGCGCCCGCCAGGATCGCCGCAAAGATGCGACCGGTGAGAAAGTAATGCCGATCAACATCCATGGCGACGCGGCTTTTGCCGGCCAGGGTGTGGTGCAGGAAACCCTGCAGATGTCCCAGACCCGCGGTTACTACACCGGCGGTACTGTGCACATCGTACTGAACAACCAGGTGGGCTTTACCACCAGCAAGCGCGAAGATGCCCGCTCCACCGAGTACTCCACCGATCCCGCTAAGATGATCGATGCGCCGGTGCTGCACGTAAATGGCGACGACCCGGAAATGGTCGTATTGGCCGCGCTGCTGGCGGTGGACTACCGCTACGAATTTAAGAAAGACATCGTTATCGACCTGGTCTGCTACCGTCGTCGCGGCCACAACGAGACCGATGACCCCTCTGGTACCCAGCCGCTGATGTACCAGACTATCCGCAAGCACAAGACTACCCGCACGCTCTATTCCGAGAAGCTGGTGGGCGAGGGCATCCTGGACAAGGTTGCCGCAGACAAGCTGGCTAACGACTACCGCGACAAACTGGATGCCGGTGAAGACGTTGCTACCGGTCTTGTGAAGAAGCCGGACTCCTCCATGTTTGTTGACTGGAGCCCCTACCTGGGCCACGACTGGCAGGTGCCTGCAGATACCGGCTATGCGCTGCCGAAGCTGCAGGATGTCGCTACTCGCATGACCAACGTGCCCGACGGCGTGGTAATGCAGCGCCAGGTCTCCAAAATTTATGAAGACCGCCGCAAAATGGCCGGTGGCGCCCTGCCTCTGAACTGGGGCATGGCGGAAACCCTGGCTTACGGTACTCTGCTGGAAGAGGGCTTTATGGTCCGCTTTACCGGTGAAGACGTGGGTCGCGGTACCTTCTCCCACCGCCACGCGGTGGTTCACAGCCAGAAAGACGGTCAGAGCTACGTGCCTTTGCAGCATATGTTTGAAGACCAGCCGCCTTTCTATATCTACGACTCGCTGCTGTCCGAAGAGGCGGTGTTGGCGTTTGAATACGGCTACGCCACCACGACACCAAAGTCCCTGGTGGTGTGGGAAGCCCAGTTTGGTGACTTCGCCAACGGTGCCCAGGTTGTGATCGACCAGTTCATCACTTCCGGTGAGCACAAGTGGGGCCGTATGTGCGGCCTGGTAATGCTGTTACCGCACGGTTACGAAGGCCAGGGCCCAGAGCACTCCTCTGCGCGTCTTGAGCGCTTTATGCAGCTGTGTGCGGAGCACAATATCCAGGTGTGTAACGCCACTACCCCGGCACAGATCTTCCACCTGCTGCGTCGCCAGGCGGTGCGCCCAATGCGCCGTCCTCTGGTGATTATGAGTCCAAAGTGGATTCTGCGTCACAAGTTGGCCACCTCCAGCCTGGAAGAGCTGGCAGAAGGTCGCTTCCACAACGTGATCCAGGACCAGGGTGTAGATCCAGACAAAGTGAAGCGTGTGGTTCTGTGTTCCGGCAAGGTTTACTACCACCTGCTGGAAGCCCGTATGGAGCGCGAACAGGAAGATGTGGCGTTCGTACGAATCGAGCAGCTGTACCCATTCCCGGACGAAGAGTTTGTGGAAGCGGTTTCCGCATTCAAGAAGATCAAGAGTGTTGCCTGGTGTCAGGAAGAGCCCATGAATCAGGGCGCCTGGTACTCCAGCCAGCACCACTTGCGTCGCCTGTTGTCGGAAACCCACCCGAAGCTGGATCTGGAATATGTGGGCCGCGCCCCATCCGCAGCACCTGCGGCGGGCTATATGTCCACGCACCTTGAAGAACAGAATAAGTTCATCAACGAGGCGCTGACCGTCAAATAACCGGCGGCAGTAATAAGTGAAGAGTCAATCTCAGGAAACAGAAAAAATGACGATCGAGATTAAAGCGCCAACTTTCCCTGAATCAGTTCAGGACGGAACTGTCGCCACCTGGCATAAACAACCAGGTGAAGCTGTGTCCCGCGATGAACTGATCGTGGATATCGAAACCGATAAAGTTGTGCTGGAAGTTGTTGCACCTGCCGATGGTGCCCTGACTGAAATCATCAAGGGTGAGGGCGATACCGTTCTCTCCAATGAGGTGATTGCCAAGTTTGAAGCGGGCGCTGGCGCAGCTGCTGCCCCGGCGGAAGAAAAAGCAGAAGCTCCGGCTGCCGAAGCCGCAGCTCCTGCGGCTGGCGACAAAATTGCCATGCCATCTGCCAAGAAAATGGCTGCTGAGAAGGGCGTAGACCTGGCCGGTGTTGAAGGCACTGGCAAGGGTGGTCGCGTTCTCAAGGAAGACGTAATGAAAGCGGGCACTGCGCCGGCTGCCGCTGCTGCACCTGCCGCCGCTGTTGCTGAAGTTGCGGTTGCTCCGGGTGAGCGCGTAGAGAAGCGCGTTCCCATGACCCGTATGCGCAAGCGTATCGCTGAGCGCCTGCTGGACGCTTCCCAGTCCACCGCCATGCTCACCACCTTTAACGAGGTGAACATGAAGCCGATTATGGACCTGCGCAAGAACTACAAAGACCTGTTCGAGAAGACCCACAACGGCACTCGCCTGGGCTTTATGGGCTTCTTCGTGAAAGCTGCAGTAGAGGCGCTGAAGCGTTACACCGCAGTGAACGCGTCTATCGACGGCAACGATATCGTTTACCACGGTTACCAGGATATCGGTGTAGCGGTTTCCTCTCCGAAAGGCCTGGTCGTGCCGATTCTGCGCAATGCGGAGAACATGGGCCTGGCGGATATGGAAAACAATATCCGCGATCTGGGTGTTCGCGCCCGGGATGGCAAACTGTCTATCGAAGAGATGACTGGCGGTACCTTTACCATCACCAACGGTGGTGTATTCGGTTCCCTGCTGTCCACTCCGATTTTGAATCCACCGCAAACTGCAATTCTGGGTATGCACAAAATCCAGGAGCGCCCGATGGCGGTAAATGGCAAGGTGGAAATCCTGCCGATGATGTACCTGGCGCTGTCCTATGACCACCGTCTGATCGATGGTAAGGAAGCGGTTGGCTTCCTGGTAGCGATCAAGGAAATGATCGAAGATCCAGCGCGTATCTTGCTCGAAGTTTAAACAATAAATCTTGGGGCCTGCGGGCCCCCTCGATCACACTGCATTAGAAATATCTGGAACTGATCATGTCCGAAAAATTTGACGTAATCGTAATTGGCTCCGGTCCTGGTGGTTATGTCGCTGCCATCCGTGCCGCTCAGTTGGGCTTGAAAACGGCTTGTATCGAAAAGTGGAAAAACAAGGAAGGTAAATACGTAAATGGCGGTACCTGCCTGAACGTTGGCTGTATTCCTTCCAAGGCACTGCTGGACAGCTCCTGGAAATACCACGAAGCCAAAGATGCTCTCGACGTGCACGGCATTGAAGTCGGCAAGGTCAAGATGGATGTGAGCAAGATGATCGAGCGCAAAGGCGAGATCGTTAAGAAGCTGACCGGTGGTGTAGCAGGTCTGTTCACCGCCAATAAAGTAACCTCCATTTTCGGCACCGGCAAACTGCTGGCGAACAAGAAAGTGGAAGTAACCGACGACGAAGGCAACAGCACCGTCTACGAAGCTGAAAACGTCATTCTGGCTTCCGGTTCTGTACCGGTAAATATTCCGCCCGCTCCGGTAGATAACAAAATTATTGTCGATTCCACTGGTGCTCTGGAATTCACTGAAACTCCAAAGCGTTTGGGTGTTATCGGTGCCGGTGTTATCGGTCTGGAGCTGGGCTCTGTATGGAACCGCTTGGGCTCTGAAGTGGTTGTTCTGGAAGCGATGGATAAATTCCTGGCGATCATGGATCAACAGGTTGCCAAAGAGTCCCAGAAGATCTTCAAGAAGCAGGGCCTGGATATCCGTCTCGCTTGCCGCGTAACCGGCTCCGAAGTGAAAGGCGAAGAAGTGGTTGTTACTTACCAGGACAAAGATGGTAAAGAGCACCAGGAAACTTTCGACAAGCTGATCGTTTGCGTTGGCCGTCGCCCTTACACTGAAGGCCTTCTGTCTGAAGATGCCGGTGTGAAGATGGACGAGCGTGGATTCATCTATGTCAACGACCTGTGCATGACTTCTGCACCTGGCGTATGGGCGATTGGTGACGTGGTACGCGGCCCAATGCTGGCACACAAGGCCTCAGAAGAAGGTGTTGTGGTTGCCGAGCGCATTGCTGGCCAGAAGCCGATGATGAACTACGACGTTATTCCCAACGTTATTTACACTCACCCGGAAATCGCTGCGGTTGGTCGCACCGAAGAGCAGGTGAAGGCCGATGGCGAGCCCTACAACGTAGGCAGCTTCCCGTTTGCTATCAACGGCCGCGCTATGGCCGCCAACGATACCCAGGGCTTTGTGAAAATCATTGCTCACGCGGAAACTGACCGCGTACTGGGTGCCCATATTGTTGGCCCGTCTGCCGCAGACTTGGTTCAGCAAGTGGCGATCGCGATGGAATTCGGCTCCAGTGCTGAAGACATCGGTATGACGGTATTTGCGCACCCGACTCTTTCCGAAACTGTGAAAGAAGCGGCGCTGGGCGTGAACGGCCATGCGATTCACACCGTAAATCGCAAGAAGCGCAAGTAAGAATATTTTTCGATTTCGGGGCACTAATTATTGATTAATTAGCGCCCCGGTTTCATTTGTGGAATTTGAAATTTGCAACGACGGAAATTTTAAATTTCTCTTTCAGGTGCAGAGTGATCTGCAATTAGTAAACACATTTTATATGTGAATTGGTATTGACTATGAACTTGCATGAGTATCAGGGCAAACAACTGTTTGCGGAATACGGATTGCCGGTTTCCAAAGGCATTGCAGCGGAAACCCCGGCAGCGGCAGCAGCAGCGGCTGACGAAATTGGCGGTGATAAGTGGGTAGTAAAGGCCCAGGTACACGCTGGTGGCCGCGGTAAGGCTGGCGGTGTAAAGCTGGTAGATTCCAAGGCAGAGATTGAAGAGTTTGCCAAGAAGTGGCTGGGCGAGCGTCTGGTAACTTATCAAACAGACGAAAATGGCCAGCCGGTTTCCCGTATCCTGGTTGAAAGCTGCACTGACATCGACCAAGAACTGTACCTTGGCGCCGTTGTTGACCGCTCCACCCGTCGTATCGTTTTCATGGCTTCCACCGAAGGCGGCGTTGAGATCGAGAAAGTAGCGGAAGAGACCCCAGAAAAAATCCTGAAAGCCACCATCGATCCACTGGTAGGCGCTCAGCCTTACCAAGCGCGCGAGCTGGCTTTCAAACTGGGCCTGAACCCGACTCAGGTTAAGCAGTTCACCAAGATCTTCCTCGGCCTGGCAAAAATGTTCCAGGAAAAAGATCTGGCCCTGCTGGAAATCAACCCGCTGGTAATCACCACCGAAGGCAACCTGCACTGCCTGGACGCCAAAGTGGTAATCGACAGCAACGCGCTGTACCGCCACGCTGACCTGCGCGAAATGCACGATCCTTCCCAGGAAGATTCCCGTGAAGCGCACGCTGCCAAGTTCGACCTGAACTACGTAGCTCTCGACGGCAACATCGGCTGCATGGTAAACGGTGCTGGTCTGGCCATGGGTACCATGGACATCGTAAACCTGCACGGCGGCAAGCCAGCTAACTTCCTGGACGTTGGCGGCGGCGCGACCAAAGAGCGCGTTGTTGAAGCGTTCAAGATCATCCTGTCTGACGAGAACGTAAAAGCCGTACTGATCAACATCTTCGGTGGTATCGTTCGCTGTGACATGATCGCCGAAGGCGTTGTGGGCGCAGTAAAAGAAGTTGGCGTTAAAGTACCGGTTGTTGTACGCCTGGAAGGTAACAACGCAGATCTGGGCGCCAAGGTTCTGAGCGACAGTGGCCTGAACATTATCGCGGCTACCAGTCTGACCGATGCGGCTCAGCAAGTGGTTAAAGCTGCGGAGGGTAAATAATCATGTCAGTATTGATTAACAAAGACACTAAAGTAATCTGCCAGGGCTTCACCGGCTCCCAGGGTACTTTCCACTCCGAGCAAGCGATTGCTTACGGCACCAAGATGGTTGGTGGTGTAACTCCGGGTAAAGGCGGCCAGACTCACCTGGGCCTGCCAGTATTCGACACCGTTAAAGAAGCGGTAGAGAAGACCGGCGCTGAAGCTTCCGTAATCTACGTACCTGCGCCTTTCTGTAAGGATTCCATCCTGGAAGCGGCCAACGCTGGTATCAAGCTGATTGTTTGTATCACCGAAGGTATTCCGACTCTGGATATGCTCGACGCTAAAGTGAAGTGCGACGAGCTGGGCGTGCGCCTGATCGGCCCGAACTGCCCGGGTGTTATCACTCCGGGTGAGTGCAAGATCGGTATTATGCCAGGTCACATCCACAAGCCGGGTAAAGTGGGCATCGTTTCCCGTTCCGGTACCCTGACCTATGAAGCGGTTAAGCAAACCACCGACTACGGCTTTGGCCAGTCCACCTGTGTGGGCATCGGTGGTGACCCCATTCCGGGTTCCAACTTCATCGATATCCTGGAAATGTTCCAGAACGATCCGCAGACCGAAGCAATCGTTATGATCGGTGAGATCGGTGGCACTGCTGAAGAAGAAGCAGCTGCTTACATCAAGGAAAATGTTACCAAGCCTGTAGTTTCCTACATCGCTGGTGTAACTGCACCTCCCGGCAAGCGTATGGGTCACGCGGGCGCGATTATCTCCGGTGGTAAAGGCACCGCAGACGAGAAATTCGCTGCTCTGGAAGACGCTGGTGTTAAAACCGTACGCTCCCTGGCTCAGATCGGCGACGCTCTGAAGGAAATTACTGGCTGGTAAGTAATTGCCAACTTTTAGTTTTCAAAAAAGCCACCCATTGGGTGGCTTTTTTTATGGCTGTATAAAGTCGGGTCGGATTAGGCAGAGTTGCGCTGGGCTCCCCCAGTAAATAGTTTTACCTATCTTTACATTTTCATGGTGTTTACAGTTTTATCTGTTGTTAAGTTTTCTTTTTTTCGCTGAAAGTTGATTTTCATTCTCTCTTCATTTTTGTACTTCTATCTATAGGTCACGTAAGTCTGCGTTTTGTAAGGCTTTTCTTGTGGTTCCTAGCTCTTTTGGTTGCTTGCTGAAAATATTTAAATATTTTTTATTACAGGAGTCGATTTTGGTTTTGGTGTTTGGAAAAGGTTTTTTGTGATCTCTTCCTTCTTTTTGTTTTCTATTTCTGTCGGGTGAATTTTGACTTGCCGAATTTGGTGCGGCAGTGTTGGTTCTCGTTATGGCAGCGAAAATAACTTTTCAGGAGGTGCGTCAGCATGGGGCTAGCTATAGATAAAAATATTCGAAAAATATCCTATAAGATAGACTTTGGTGGATTTTCTTTGGATAGGAATGAAGAGGTAGGTGGGGTTTGGCCGAATGGTGTGGTGAAATATTATGTGCCCTCCAATTTAGATTCCGGTTATGTTAATTCGGTAAAAAAGGCTATGTCTCATTGGGAAATTTGCATTTATCGAAAGTTCAGATTTGCAGCGATTAAGTTCCTGCAGGTTGGAGCGGCAGGCCGTGGAGTGGTTACAATTAAGGACGACCGCAGTAGTGCGACGGTAGGGTTTACCAATAAAACCGATCAATATTGTGGTGTAGATTGGAAAACTAATAGAGCAGCGATTGCCTCCCTTCCCCATGAAATCGGTCATACACTGGGTTTGGCCCACGAACACATGCGTGCCGACGCCCCTCTGTCAGTGAAGAACACACTGGACTCCCTGCAGCAGCAAACTCGGGTGCAAACCCTCACCAGGTTTTTAACACACAATTCTGCTTTTGATGGAAACTCCATCATGATGTATGACGACCAGGCAAGGGCACTGGGGATTGTAAAAAACACTCGTGAGGGAGGCTGTAAAATATCGGCCAATCAGGTGAATAGTTCTACCTGGAATCCCAGTGCTGGGGATCTTGATATGCTTTCATATCTCTATGATGGCAATCGTCAGACCTTGCCTCATTCTTTTGCTGGCCCCTTGGGATAAGGGGCGGGAGGGGTAACTTTAAAAGGGAGTCAAAGACTCCCTTCAATTTATAAATCTTAAGTGAATTTTTAAGCGAGGTAATCAGCAGCCACGAATTTCGGCAAAGAATTTACTTAAGCAGATACCCGGGAAGTGTATAAACCATATTTATTCCCCTGGTTGCGATTACGGTGGTAAAGTACAAAAGCTGTTAAAACAAGCAGCATCAGTTCTGCAACTGGTCCTGCATACCAGATCCCCACTTCACCAAATATCAACGGTAAAATCAAAATTAATGGCATTACAAAAATATAGGTTTTTGTCACCCCGAGAATAGCTGCACGTTTGGCGTCACCAATGGCCTGGAAAAATGTGCTGATCATCATCAATGGTCCCGCCAAAAAGTAGACAAGCGTCATCATCGGCAGGATACGTGCAACCTCTGCAATAATTTGCGGGTCGCTGACGAACAGGGCTCCCAAAGTGTCTTTTAGTAATAGCACGCCAAGCTGTAATACCAGGCAATAAGAAAAGGCTATTGTCAAAGCTAGATTGATACTGCTGTCGGCACGGGACCAGCTTTTAGCACCGAAGTTACTGCCTACGAGGGTTTGAAATGCCTGGCTTAATCCGAGAAGAGGCAGGAAAATAAAGGTCATGATTCGGGTAGTAATGCCATAGGCCCCCACCGTTGTATCATAGTTGGTACTGCTCCAGGCCTGGATACTGAAAATTACAGCGATAGATGTGAGTGATACACCGATGTAGCTCAAGCTGGATGGTAGGCCTAAAGACAGGTACTCAGGCCAGAAATTCCGTTTAATCGAGAGTCGGATAATTTGCATATCAATCACTGGTTGGCCGTAATGACGGTAGCCTGCAATTATCAGAAGGGCAATTGCCTGTGCCAGGGCGGTGCCATAGGCAGAGCCAGCCACACCCATTTCCAGGTGGGCGATAAAAATATAATTGAAAATAATGTTGAGCATAACCGATGATAGGGAAACCACGGCCATTAGAGATAATCGCCCTTCGCATCGTAAAGTGTCGGAATTCACTGAGCAGATAAATAGCGTCGGTTAAGAAATATCAATATTGTTAAATAGGTGTACCCCATCTCCGCAAGGTCTACCGAGCCATTGGCAATCAATAATGTTAATTGTTTGCCTCCAGCTAAAAAAAGCAATATTAATAAAATGCAAACAATTAGTGCTAGTGTAATGGCTTGAGAGAAGGCCTTCTTCGCTTTATCTATATCCCTTGCACCAAGTAATCTGGCCTGGACACTCGAATATCCACTGGAAATCAATGAAGAAAGTGCTATCAGAAACATAAACACTGGAAAGGTCAAAGTCACTGCAGCTAGTGCCTCGGCTCCTACATACTCCCCGAGGAAGTAGGCATCCAATAAAGTAAAAGAACCGTTTACCAGCATTATTAGAATAATAGGCGCAGCCGTTTTAAAGAAAACCGGCAGCAAGTCCCCACTAACAAATATATTGTCTTGTTGTTCACTCATAGTAAGTCCGTTTTAAAGTTTGCCGCTGTGCATCTCTGCAATCTCTTCAAATTTACTGAATACTAGCTTTTTGAGGTCACTCGGCCATGAGTGGATGGCTTTTTTAAAGCTGATCCTACTGTTCCTATACAGAGCACGACTGGCTTCCTCGAAGCCTGGAGTATCCCCTGCAACTAACAACATGAACTTATCCAGTTCCTGTTGTTTGCGGGTGATCCGCTCTTCAGGAGAAACCTGTTTTTGCGCCTGCTCAACCAGCTTACGAAGTGTGACGGAGGCACCGCCGGGCTGCTGACTCAGCCACTCCCAGTGGCGGGGAAGCAGGGTAATCTCCCTGGGAATAACTCCTAATTTCGGACGTCCGCGCTTGGCCTTGTGAGTTGCGGTATCTACAGCTGATACTGCCAACACCTCCTCCGTGTCCCCATGCCAATCCACTTCAACCCGTTTACAGCTTTGGGCCTCGAAAACAATGGGTTCATGGTTTGCACCCATATTTTTCACTTGGCGAATAACGACCTCCAGTGTCCCTCGGGCGATGATCTGTTGCTGATCGATAGCGATATAGTCGGTGCTCAAAGTTTTGTTCCTTATTTACCCGGATTAAATATTTTTATCCGGGTAAATATAGTTCGTCGGTTAGTTAACCTGCAAGTGTAATTTTCTGCCGAATGGCGATACTCGAAGCGGCATTAGTAAAGGACGAGTTTTTCTGGCTGTGCTTGCCTGTTTTTCCTGCTGGCGCTCGGCGGTTAATAGCTGCTCATTTATGAGTGATATACACGGTCAGCGAGCACTCCTATACTGCCGAAAACCAATTGTTTAGGAGCGAATATGACCAGGGCATTGATTGGGGTGATTGGAGGAAGTGGCCTTTACGATATGCCGGGGCTGACTGAGGTGGAGGAGGTCCATATCGACACTCCCTTTGGCAGGACTTCGGACGCCATTGTCTGCGGTAAGCTCGCAGGTGTATCAGTAGCTTTCCTGGCCCGTCATGGTCGCAATCATCACCTGATCCCCTCCCAAGTGCCTTATCGGGCAAATATCCATGCCCTGCGCCAGCTCGGCGTGCGCTACATCCTGTCTCTCTCGGCTGTGGGCTCCCTACAGGAAGAGGTACGGCCGCTGGATATGTTAATCCCCGATCAGTTCATTGATATGACTCGCCGGCGGCAGAGTACCTTTTTTGGAGATGGCGCGGTTGCCCATGTGTCCATGGCCGATCCAGTATGCTCTGCTGTCGCTGATAGTTTGGCGCGTGCTTTCACGCAGACCCAGGCAGGGCAGCCAATTGAGTTACACCGAGGCGGCAGTTATATCTGTATCGAGGGCCCACAGTTTTCCACCCGTGCCGAGTCCCACTGGTATCGCAGTATGGGGGCGTCGGTTATCGGCATGACCAATATGCCTGAGGCCAAGTTGGCCCGGGAGGCACAAATTGCCTACGCCACGCTGGCTATGGCTACTGACTATGATTGTTGGCACCCTCGTGAGGAGGCGGTAACCGCAGAGGTAGCGATTGCGAATCTTCAGCAAAATGCCACGCGCGCGCAGCAAATTGCGATGGAAACCATACGTATTTTAGGGGCTGAGCAACCGGAGTCCTCCGCTCATACAGCACTGTTGAGCGGTCTGGTGACTCCCCTCGAAGCTATGCCTGAGGAAACACAAGCTGTAATAAAACCACTGCTCGCTCCGACAGAACCGGAGCTTGAAGAAATGGAGCAGTGATATCGATGCGTGAGACCTTACCTCTGCTGGAGCTATCGGACTTCCCCTCTCTGCACCGAGGGGCCATTGAGACCTTGCAGGTCAACATTGGCTACCGTTGTAATCAGCGCTGTTTACACTGCCACGTCAATGCTGGGCCTAATCGAACCGAGATGATGTCGGACGACAATTTGGCGCTGTTATTGGAAGTTCTTACGGTCCGTAAACCCCGTGTGCTGGATGTGACTGGTGGGGCCCCGGAATTGCACTGGGGTTTTCGATCCCTTGTAAGAGGGGCGCGAGAGCGCGGAGTACATGTAATTGATCGCTGTAACCTGACAGTTCTTTTTGAGCCGGGCCAGGAAGATACCGCTGAATTCCTCGCTGAAAACCAGGTTGAGGTCGTTGCCTCCCTGCCGTGTTACTCAATCGATAATGTCGATAAGCAACGAGGTAAAGGAGTATTCGATAAGAGCATTGCGGCGCTACAAAAATTAAATGCATTGGGCTATGGCAAGCCCGGCAGTGGCTTAGAGCTCAACTTGGTCTATAACCCCCAAGGACCCTTTTTACCCCCGGAGCAAAGTGCTTTGGAGGCGGACTACCGAAGAGAGTTGGCGAACCACTTTTCCATTAAATTTAATCATTTGTTCGCTCTCGCCAATATGCCAATCAAGCGTTTTGGTTCCATGTTGGTTTCCAAGGGGCAGTTTCACGATTATATGGCGCTACTTAAAGACAGTTACAGTGCGGATAATCTCGCTGATGTTATGTGTCGTAGCTTGGTTAGTGTCGATTGGCAGGGAAACCTATTTGATTGCGATTTTAACCAACAGCTCAACATGCCTATTCCCGGCCGATTACATTTGCGAGATTTAATCGAGATAGATCTAAAGGGGGCGGCAATTTGCGTTTCAGATCACTGTTACGGTTGTACAGCCGGGCAGGGAAGTAGTTGTGGTGGGGCTCTCTAACTTTCTGTTAACGCAGATGGAACCTGAAAACGATGAGTAAAAAAATCCTGCTGGTAGCCGCTATTGTCGTATTGGTGGTGGCTTTCTACTTGCTTGATCTACACCATTGGTTGAGCCTGGAAAAGTTAAAGGATGGAGCGGAGGACTTTAAGCGCTGGCAGATGTCGTCACCGCTTTTAGTCGAGTTTTTGTTTCTGGTCTTCTATATTTTGGTGACTGGCTTATCACTTCCCGGGGCGGCAATTCTAACTATTGCAGCCGGCGCATTGTTCGGTCTTTTCTGGGGTACTGTAATCGTTTCTTTTGCTTCCAGTATCGGTGCCACCCTGGCCTTTTTAATGGCTCGATATTTATTCCGGGACTATATTCAGGGGCGTTTCTCCGAGCGGCTTCAAGTCGTCAATAAGGGAATTGAGCGGGAGGGGGCATTTTACCTTTTTGCGCTGCGATTGGTGCCGGCTTTCCCTTTTTTCCTAATTAATATCCTGATGGGGCTCACCCATATTAAAGCCTGGACTTTCTACTGGGTTAGTCAGCTCGGAATGCTGGCGGGTACGATAGTTTACGTAAATGCCGGCACCCAGTTGATGAGAGTGGAAAATCTCAAGGATATTTTATCTTTGCCACTGTTATTGTCTTTTGTTCTATTGGGTGTGTTTCCCTTAATTGCAAAATATGCGCTCAACTGGCTTAAGCGCAGGCGTCAGGCTGGATGATCTAATTATGCAGAAACCTAAGAAGTTTGATCGTAACTTAATTGTCGTTGGTGGTGGTGCGGCGGGCCTGGTTACGGCTTACATCTCTGCGGCGATAAAAGCAAGAGTCACTTTGATCGAAGCAGGTAAAATGGGGGGAGATTGTCTCAATACCGGCTGTGTACCCAGTAAAGCATTGATTATGTGTGCGCGACAGGCCCATAGGGCAAGATGTGCGGGTGAGTTTGGGGTTGTACTCCATGAGCCAACAATTAATTTTCCCCGGGTTATGCAACATATCAAGGAGTCGATTAAAACTATTGAACCCAATGATAGTGTGGAGCGCTATAACGAGCTGGGGGTTGAAGTGCTCAAGGGAACTGCAGAGCTTATCGATCCCTGGACAGTTAAAACCCAATTAAATAGTGGAGGGGAGAAAACCCTGACGGCAAGGGCTATTGTACTAGCCACTGGCGCCGAGCCGAGTGTTCCGCCTTTTCCTGGGCTCGATCAAGTGAATTACCTCACCAGTGATACTTTATGGGAGCGGTTTTCTCAGTTAAAAACCCCTCCCCACAGGCTGGTATTACTGGGTGGGGGAGCTATTGGTTGTGAGCTGGCACAAGCCATGGCCAGGTTGGGTTCGGAAGTGGTTCTGGTGGAGAGGTCCGACACTATATTATTGGAGTTGGATGCTGACGTATCTGCGGCCGTCGCTGAGGCGCTTACTCTGGATGGCGTTAAAATTTTGACAGACCACGAAGCTGTTGAGTTTGAAGGTGTTCCTGATCGAGAAGGAGGCATACTCATTGTAGAAAATAAGGGCGATAGGGTTAAGCTCGAGTTTGATGAGGTGATACTAGCTCTCGGCAGAAAGGCGAAAGTAACCGACGAAGGTCTCGAGAACCTGGACTTGCTGGATAATGGCAGGTTGAAACTTGATGGCTACCTGCGAACTCGCTATCCACATATCCTTGCAGCTGGGGATGTGGCAGGGCCATACCAATTTACCCATATGGCCTCACACCAAGCTTGGTATGCAGCGGTAAATGCCCTTTTCGGTGACATTAAAAAATTTGCCGTAGACTACTCTCTGGTTCCCAGTGCTGTATTTGTCGATCCGGAAGTGGCGACTGTAGGCCTTTCTGAAAAAACTGCTAGTGAGCAGGGAGTGAATTACGAGATAACCCGCTATGATATCGAGCATTTGGACCGAGCTATAGTCGATGGTGCGCGGCGAGGATTTGTCAAAGTCCTTACGGTGCCGGGAAAAGATAAAATACTAGGTGTTTCTATTGTTGGGGAAAATGCTGCAGAACTAATTGCGGAGTTTATTTTAGCGATGAAGCATGGGTTGGGGTTGAATAAAATTCTCTCAACCATCCATATCTATCCGACCATGAGTGAAGCCAATAAATTTGTCGCGGGCAATTGGAAACGTGCTCACGCACCAGCAGCTATTTTACGTTTCTTAGAGGTTTTTAACCGCTGGAGGCGCAACTAATGCAATTCAGTGTGATAGTTCCTCTATTAAATGAAAAGGAACACATAGCCTCTTTACTGGAGCACTTGCAGCAATTGAGCGTGCAGGAAGATTGTGAGGTTATTGTCGTAGACGGCGGCAGTACCGATGGTAGTGTTGAGACCCTAGAGCAGTCTGGTTTGCAGCTGGTCCACGCCACTCGGGGTAGGGCGGTTCAGATGAATGCCGGTGCGTTAATGGCTAAAGGTCAGTGGTTAGTGTTTTTGCATGCCGATAGCCGTCTACCCGCAGATGCCCTCAAGTCCATCACAAACCTCGAAAAGGAGAATGCCCACTGGGGGCGTTTTAATATTCAAATTGTCGGACACAGTTTTTGGTTTCCCTTGATTGCGACTTTAGTTAATTTACGCTCTCGTTTTAGTGGTATTGCTACAGGGGATCAGGCCATTTTTGTGCGCCGTGGTTTGTTCGAAACTATCGGTGGATTCCCTGCGCAGCCGTTGATGGAAGATATTGAGCTGAGTCGCCGTTTGCGCAGTTATTACTGGCCCTATTGTTCTCGTGAAAAAGTAGAAACCTCAGGGCGTCGCTGGGAAAAGTACGGCGTATTGAGAACCATTTTATTGATGTGGCGATTGCGTTTTGATTACTGGCGGGGCGTATCAGCAGAGAGTTTGGCAAAACGCTATGAGTAGTTTTCTATTGCCGCCCATGCGTCTTGTAGTGATGGCTAAGGCTCCGTTGCCAGGGTATGCAAAAACTCGGCTAATTCCTACTTTGGGAGAGAAGGGCGCAGCCGCTCTCGCATTACAGTTATTGCAGGATACATTGGCAGAAGCGGTTAAGGCGAATCTGGGCCCTGTCGAGCTGCATGTTGCGCCTAACTCCAGGCACCCTTTTTGGCAGGAGTTCAAGTTGCCTCAGGGGGTAAAGCTATACAGCCAGTCAGAAGGTGATCTCGGTCAGCGCTTGTGGCGGGCTGCGAAAAGTTCTTATGCCGCTGGCCAGGGGCTCTTTTTATTGGGGACAGATTGCCCTGCATTAAATGCAGAAAGACTCCGAGCCGCAGCTGTGGCGCTAGTGCACACGGACTCTGTTATGTATCCCGCAAATGATGGTGGCTACACCCTGTTGGGCTTGAAGTACCTGCATTCTCGCTTGTTTGAAGATATATGTTGGAGTACTGAAGTCGTTGCCCAGCAAACCCTGGAGCGATTACTGGAATGTGATATGCAGTGTCAGCAATTGGATGTGCTTGCGGATATTGATGACCCTGAGGATTTGCAGTTTTTACCTGGAGCTCTTTCGAGGAGTCTGGCAGATTTTCGGGAAGCAGATTAAAAGCAATCGAGAGTAAGGGGTATTTCTAGCTTGAACCAGGAAGTGCCGGCTCTAGGAATATAACTTCCCGCGTGACCTGCCAGCGCCCATCTTCATAAACCAAATCGATCGCCAGTTTTAACAGTTGCTCCTGGCCAGCCAAATTGTTTTTTCGCGAGAAGATTACTAAAGCACTGTTTTCACTTGCCACTATGTGGTGAATTTTTTTCCAGTCGTTGAGAGGTAGTTCACCCGCGTCACGCTTGGCTTTAAACATATTGATGAAGGCCGTTTTGTCTGCCACCGTGACCCGGTCCGAAGGGTCTAGTATGAAGACCTGCATTTCCTGGTGGTAGACACTTTCCAGTTCGTCTTCTCTGCAGTACACCCCGGCCTGCACGAGGTAGTCAATAAACTGCTCGATCTCTCTTACCGTATCTGGATTATCCATTGCTCAGGCACTCCAATCGGGACCAGATGAATATAGATTAAGGTGGAGATATTTGGGGCTTTCTTCGGCCAGGCTAAGCTGGCCTAGAGGGGGATTAGAGAGCGGGGGCGGCGCTGGCTTCGGAATTCACTGCGCTGTGCTCAGCAAGGATCCCGCCGTTTTCATCATTGGCTGCGGCCAATCGTTGTTCCTCGATGCGGCTACTCCAGCTCAGAAGGGCTTGATAGTGGCGGATATTCTGTACATAAGTCACCGGCTCCCAGCCTCGGGCATAGCCGTGTTTGGTGGTCTTGTAATACTGACGCTTGGCCAGAAGGGGCAGGTGTTCGCGCACATCGGGCCAAAGATCTGGATTGCCGCCCATTCGTTCTGTCAGTACCCGGGCATCCTCAAGGTGGCCATAGCCTACGTTGTAGGCAGCCAGGGCCATCCAGGTTCTGTCGGGCTCGCGAATGCGATCCGGCAGTTTGTTGCGGATTTGTACGATATAGCGGGCACCACCCTCAATGCTCTCTTCGGGGTTTAGGCGGTTTACACCGAGATCTTTTGCGGTGTTCAGAGTCAGCATCATCAGGCCTCGCACACCGGTGCGAGAGCGGGCACGCGGATTCCAATAGGATTCCTGGTAGCTGAGGGCCGCTAGCAGGTGCCAGTCGAGGTCATATTGGTCGGCAACCTTTTGCATGGTGCCGCGCCACTGGGGCAGGCGCTCGCGGCTGCGCTTGGCAAAGGCCTTGGCGCCGCCCACATTTAGGTCGCTGACGTGGCCAAAAAACTCTTCCCGCAACTGGGCAATCATGCCATTGGTATTGGCGCGCAACATAAAGCGGCGTGCACTGCGATAGAGGCTGTCGTCATCACTTTGTGGGAAGGCCCAGGAAACCGGCTGGAACTGGGTGAGGTTGAACGCAACCGCGGTGTTTGGGTAAAGGCCGCGGTGAACCGCATAGGCGTTGGAATCGACAATTGCATAATTGTATTTTCCTTCCTGCACCATCTCTACCAATTCCATGGCGTCCACGTCGGAAACTTCCTCCCAATCCAACTCGGTATAGCGGGCGGAGAGTTTCTTCATTTCTTCTGCGTGAGCGCTACCCGCGATGACGGCGACCTTTTTTCCTTCGAGATCGCTAGTTTTGCGCGGCCGCTTTTCGCCAACTCGGTAGATAACCTGCTGGCGAATTTCAAAATAGGATGGGGTAAAGCGGACTTGTTCGCGACGCTCTGGAGTTACCGTGAGGCCGGCAGCCGCGAAGTGCGCGCCACCCTCCGGGTCGCGCAGCTGATCGAACATTTCGTCCAGATCGTGCACGTCGCGAATTACCAATTTCACCCCCAGCTCTTCAGCAAATGCACGCAGCATGCCGTATTCAAAGCCGGTCGGGTTGCCGGAGGCATCTTCGTAATAAGTGGTGGGGCCGTTTTGTGACAGGACAACCAATTCACCGGTGGCTTTGACACGCTCGAGTGTATTCGGTGCTTTACTGGCAACCAGCAGGGAGGCGCAGCAGGACAGGGCGATCCCTTTGCACACACGGCGGACGTAGCGCAGCATACGGCTTTTCATCATCATAGGCTGTCCTCTCTAGCTAGTCCGTTGGTTTATTTGCTGTTGTGCCTAAGGCCCTGTATGTCGATTTCGCTCTCAAATACGAGGGCAAAATTTGACGCAGTCCGCCAATTTTACATTATTTGACGACAATCTGCCCAGTTTGTCTTTTGAACACTGTGATCTGCGCGCTTGCAAAGCATTACAGACTTAGGTAGGCGAACCTGACTTTGATACAAAGTTGGTTTATTTACAGCCAAGCTTGCTGGTCTTTTGAACATTCAGGTTACTAATTAGTTCATGTGTACCCAAGTGTTGGGCGGGTGTGTTGGAGTGGCGATGCTTCAGGTACAATTGCGCCTCTCAAATTTCCGGGGCCTTGTGCGAAATCCCATTCGCGCAATCTTTCTCATTTAGACAAGAGGCTATCTCCCGCAATGTTAGTTCTGCGTGGTGCTCCTGCACTGTCGAAATTCCGCCATAAAAACCTGCTCAATCAACTGCGCGCGCTGCAACCGACCATCGACGATCTCTACGCTGAGTTCGTTCACTTTGCAGACAGCGACTCACTGGATAACCAGGAGATGGCCCTGCTGGAGCGACTGCTCCAATACGGCCCAACCGAGGAAAAGCACGAGCCGAAAGGCGAGTTGATCCTGGTAGTGCCGCGTCCGGGCACAATTTCTCCCTGGTCTTCCAAGGCTACTGACATTGCTCATAACACTGGCCTGAACAAAGTTCATCGCCTGGAGCGTGGCATCGCCTACTACGTTACCGGTGTCGAGTTAACTGAAGCTGAACGCCTTGTGCTGGCCTCCCGCTTACACGATCGTATGGTTGAAGCGGTATTCACCGATTTTGCTCAAGCTGAGCAATTATTTGTGGAAGAAGCGCCGCGCCCGTTGCGCGGTGTGGATATTCTCGAGGGCGGTCGCGAAGCTCTGGAAGATGCCAATGTCACCTTGGGCTTGGCCTTGGCTGAGGATGAGATTGATTACCTGCTCACCAGTTTCCAAGAGCTGGAGCGCAATCCCACAGATGTAGAGCTGATGATGTTTGCCCAGGCAAACTCCGAGCACTGCCGCCACAAGATCTTCAATGCCTCCTGGACCATCGACGGCGAAGAAATGCCGCACTCCCTGTTCGGCATGATCAAGAATACCTACCAGAAGGGGGGGGACAATGTGTTGTCCGCCTATGCGGATAATGCAGCCGTCGTTACTGGTAGCGAAGCGGGGCGTTTTTACCCGGATCCTGACAGCAAGGAATACGGTTTCAGCACTGAAGCCATTCATCTGCTGATGAAAGTGGAAACCCACAATCACCCTACCGCGATTGCTCCTTTCTCCGGTGCTGGTACCGGGGCCGGTGGTGAAATTCGTGATGAAGGTGCAGTTGGCCGTGGCTCCAAACCAAAAGTGGGCCTGACCGGTTTTACGGTTTCCAACTTGCGCATTCCCGGCTGGGAGCAGCCTTGGGAAGCCAACTATGGCAAGCCTGAGCGTATTGTTACCGCTCTGGATATTATGATCGAAGGCCCGATCGGTGGTGCAGCATTTAACAATGAGTTTGGCCGCCCGAATATCTGCGGTTACTTCCGTACCTTTGAAGAAAATTTCGATGGCGAGCGTCGCGGCTATCACAAGCCGATCATGTTGGCTGGTGGTTACGGCAATATCCGCGAAGAGCATGTAGACAAGCCCGAGTTTTCCCCTGGCGCCAAACTGGTAGTGCTGGGTGGCCCGGCGATGTTGATTGGCCTCGGTGGTGGTGCAGCCTCCAGTATGGCCAGCGGCTCCAGCTCTGAAGATCTGGATTTCGCTTCAGTACAGCGCCAAAACCCGGAAATCGAGCGTCGCTGCCAAGAGGTGATCGACCAGTGCTGGCAGTTGGGTGAGAGCAACCCCATTGCCTTTATCCACGATGTGGGTGCGGGCGGTTTGTCCAATGCTTTCCCCGAGTTGGTGAAAGATGGCGGTACCGGCGGTAATTTTGAACTGCGCAATGTGCCCTGTGATGAGCCGGGTATGAGCCCGCTGGAAATCTGGTGTAACGAATCCCAGGAACGCTATGTATTGGCAGTGATGCCGGAAGACCTGGAGCGCTTCGAGCAAATCTGTGAGCGTGAGCGCGCGCCTTACGCCGTTGTCGGTGAAGCTACCGAAGACAAGCACTTGCTGTTAAATGACAAGAAGTTTGAATCCAAGCCTGTAGACCTGCCGATGTCGGTGTTGTTCGGCAAGCCGCCGCGCATGCACCGTGAAGCAGAAACTCGCCAGGTGGAAAGTAAGGCATTTTCCACAGTAGATATCGACCTGAATGAAGCGGCTGAGCGGGTGCTGCGCCTGCCCACAGTTGCTAGCAAGAGCTTCCTGATCACTATCGGTGACCGCACTGTAACCGGTCAGGTTTCCCGCGATCAGATGGTCGGTCCCTGGCAGGTGCCGGTGGCTGATTGCGCGGTAACTACCGTTGCCTATGACAGCTACGCCGGCGAAGCCATGTCTATGGGTGAGCGCACCCCGGTGGCATTGCTGGATGCACCGGCCTCGGGCCGCCTGGCAGTGGGTGAGGCAATTACCAATATCGCCTGTACCCCAGTGAAGCAACTGTCCGATATCAAACTCTCCGCCAACTGGATGTGTGCAGCGGGCCATCCGGGTGAAGAGGAAAAACTTTATCGAACCGTAGAAGCGGTGGGTATGGAGTTGTGTCCTGAATTGGGCATTACCATCCCGGTGGGCAAAGACTCCATGTCTATGCGCACTGCCTGGGAGGAAGAGGGCGAGCAGAAATCGGTTACTGCACCGCTGTCTCTGGTAATTTCTGCCTTTACTCCGGTAACTGATGTCCGCAAGACAGTGACACCGCAGCTGCGCACCGATAAAGGTGAGAGTGAGTTACTGTTTATCGATCTGGGTGCCGGCAAAAATCGCTTGGGCGGCTCCTGTCTGGCGCAGGTCTACAACGAGCTGGGTGACAAGCCCGCAGACCTGGACGATGCCAAGAAACTGAAAGGTTTCTTCGAGGTGGTACAGCAGGCTCTGAATGAAGACCTGATCATGGCCTACCACGACCGCGCTGACGGCGGTCTGTTTACAACCCTGGCGGAAATGGGCTTTGCCGGCCGCGTGGGTATGGATGTGGAAATCTACGAATTGGGTGAAGACCCGATTGCGGCGCTGTTCAGTGAAGAGCTGGGTGCGGTATTGCAGGTTCCCGCCTGTGAAGCGGATATGCTGGTACAGCGCTTTGCCGCTGTGGGTGTACCCACCCACAAGATCGGTTACCTGAACAATAACGAACACCTGTGCATCACTAATAACGGTGTTGAAATCTTCAAGCGCTCCCGTGCTGAATTGCAGCAGATCTGGTCGGAAACCAGCTATCGTATCCAGTCCCTGCGTGATAACGCCGAGTGTGCCGAGCAGGAATTCGCTGCAATTGCCAAAGAAGACCCGGGCCTGACAGTAAACCTCACTTTCGATATCAACGACGATATCAGCGCACCCTATATCGCTAAAGGTGTTCGCCCGAAAGTTGCTGTACTACGAGAGCAGGGTGTGAATAGCCAAGTGGAAATGGCGCACTCTTTCTACCGCGCTGGCTTTAACGCTGTCGACGTACATATGAGTGACATCCTGTCTGGCCGTGTAGCGTTGGATGAGTTCAAAGGCTTGGTGGGCTGTGGTGGCTTCTCTTATGGCGACGTACTGGGTGCCGGTGAGGGATGGGCTAAAACCATCCTGTTTAACGATCGTGCCCGCGACCAGTTTGAGGGCTTCTTCAATCGCAACGATACCTTCGGCTTGGGGGTGTGTAACGGTTGCCAGATGTTCTCAGTGATCAAAGAGCTGATTCCAGGTGCGGATCACTGGCCGCGCTTTGTGCGCAACCTCTCTGAGCAGTATGAAGCGCGCTTCGCACTGGTAGGCATTGAAGACTCACCTTCCGTGTTGTTTAAAGGTATGGCGGGTACTTACATGCCGGTTGCCGTTGCTCATGGTGAGGGGCGAGTGGAGTTTGCTGACCAGCAGGCGCTGGAGAAGTGTGAAGCTTCCGGCAC
Organism: Microbulbifer maximicatervae (SeqCode); assembly: GCF_052468155.1. Taxonomy (NCBI): domain Bacteria; kingdom Pseudomonadati; phylum Pseudomonadota; class Gammaproteobacteria; order Cellvibrionales; family Microbulbiferaceae; genus Microbulbifer; species Microbulbifer maximicatervae (SeqCode). The sequence continues at coordinate 5,030,096 of NZ_CP174335.1, read as the reverse complement.
TATCGCGATGCGCTACCTGAATAACAAAGGGGAAATTACCCAAACTTATCCGGCCAACCCCAACGGCTCGGTAAATGGTATTACCTCCCTGAGTTCTGAGGATGGCCGCGTGACTATTATGATGCCGCATCCTGAGCGTGTTGCTCGAGCTGTCAGCAATAGCTGGCATCCAGATGAGTGGAAAGAAGATTCCGGCTGGATGCGCTTGTTCCGTAACGCGCGGGTGTTTGTCGACTAAGACAAGTCATTCTCTCGGTTTTTGCCTGCCGAGGTACACGTAAAGATTGTGGTGGCCGTTTCAGGTCACCACAATCTTTAGCAAATATAGAAATATTTCTGTAATTTTTTTCAGCCCTTTCATTTCCTGGCGTATTTTTTCCCTTCCTTAAAGTAGAAACTTCAGCTACTGCTATACTTAAACGATTATTCGAAATAACGTTTTTGCTATGGTGCAGTTATCTGTTGTATTTGCAGTTTACTTGCTCATTGCTCCATCCAATGTCTTGCTGGGATTAGGGTTCACATTTAATTCCGCTCGATTCTTTTCAAATTTCATCGTTTTTAACCTTTTCAGAAAAAAGCAGTTTCTGAGGGGGTATTCCTGCCTGGTAAAAGTGATTAAGGAGAAAACTATGGCGTACAGCGAAACTCTGGCTGAAAAAGTGCGCAAATTACTTCAGGGAAATGAAGGCCTCAGTGAAAAGCAGATGTTTGGAGGTCTCGCTTTTATGTTGAATGGCAATATGGCCTGTGGGGTTGTTGGAGAGGAGTTGATGGTCCGGGTTGGGCCTGATGAGTATCAAACTGCGTTGGCCGAACGCTATACCCGGCCTATGGATTACACCGGGCGCCCCTTAAAAGGCATGGTGTATGTGGAAGAAGATGCTGTCGCAGAGGATTTGGATAACTGGGTCAGTCGTGGAGCGGTATTTGCGGGCTCACTTCCTCCAAAATAATCGCTTATATTCACTGAACTTAGCAAATTAGTTTCTTTTTATTGCATGGTGAGTGATTAGCAGTCAGGAGTTGGCGTGAGTTCGCTGTTTTCTACGCGTTGACTTCTGTACGGCCTACACTCAGCGAAATAAATGTGACCCCGGTTCTATTCCCTCTTGGTCCTTGCTGATTTACCGCTCAGTAGTCTGAAAGGATATTGATTATGTATTTTCTCGAATTGAATAACGGTGTAGAGATACCTCAGCTCGGCATGGGAATGGCTGCGATTGGCAGCTGGCAGCAGGATGATGAGTATGTAACAGAAGTTATCTTGAAAGCCATGTCAGTGGGATATCGTCATTTTGACACAGGATCGGTCTATGGAAATGAGCGAGCTCTGGGAAGAGCGATCAAAGAATCCGGCCTAGCGAGGGAAGAGCTTTTTATTACCAGTAAAGTTTGGGATACGGAGCAGGGAACCAATAAAACTCACGATGCATTTGCCCGTAGCCTAGAGCGTTTGCAGCTGGAATACCTGGACCTATATCTGATCCATTGGCCCATGCCGGCCTATACCCGGGAGACCTGGGGTGCAATGGAGGCGCTTTACCAGCAGAAAAAAGTGCGGGCCCTGGGGGTGTCAAACTTTCGTAAATCTGATATTGAACAACTGGCGACTTTCTCGGAAGTGCGCCCTGTTTGTAATCAAATTGAACTGCATCCCTATTTTACTCAGCAGCCTTTAGTAGATTATTGCCAGTTCCATAAAATTGCGATTTGCAGCTGGTCTCCTTTGGGGTCGGGATCTACATGGAGCGGTGTCGAGGCTCATGAAAAACCTCTCATAGATCCAGTAATTGTGGACATTGCGAATAATCATGGGGTGACTTCGGGGCAGGTTATCCTTAAGTGGAATATCCAGCAGCATCGCATAGTTATTCCCAAGGCGGAAAGCCTGGATCACATACGCAATAACTTCTTAATATCTGATTTTAATTTGAGCAATGCGGAGATCCAGGCAATTAATGGATTGAACTGCAATAAAAGGTTGGGCGGTGATCCCGATTATGTTAATCAGAAAAATATAATGGTCAAAGTGCCCGATTAAATTTTTTCCAACAAAGCATAGGTCGCTATAGCGCAGGCGGAAGTAACATTCATTGAGGAATTGATACCCTGCATAGGTATGTGTACCACAGCATCTGCCAGTTCAAGGAGTTCAGGGGTAACTCCATCCTTTTCAGAGCCCAATACCAAACATATTTTATCCCCTTTGGAAACGGGGGTATCTTTGAGTTCGACGCTGTTTGAGGCAATCTCCAGACAAATTAATCGATAGCCCTTATTTTTTAAGGTTTGCGCGATATTGACTGCAGATGAGTGATATTCGTAGGGAACGTACTTTTCTGTAGACCGGGAAACTTTTCGAATTTTGGAATTAGGTGGAACCAGGCTTTCACCGGTTAAATAAATTTTCTCTACGCCGAGTGCATCGGCGATACGAAATAGGCCGCCGACATTGCTCGGTGTGCCGATATCGGTGGCTAAATAGCATAATGGGTAAGTGTTTTTACTGGGTTGATGACTACTGTGATCTGTCTGCATTTTTCGATTTGTTACTATAGGAAGTAGGGAAGTTACCACTTCCCCAGGATAATGTTGCGGTATTGATGGGGGAGTTAGTGACTGCTCTCTGCGATTTCGAGAGCCTCCTCGGCGACTCTTTGCGCAGTGGCCTGGCGATTACGCATCTGCTCTACCAGAGAGGGCTCCCGGTTGGCCTTTTGATTCTGGATATGCACCGCTTGCCTGTATACCTTATCTGAGACAATAAACTCTTCCGCTCGCTGGTTGATTTCACTGTAGCGTGTATTCAGTTCTGAGATCTTCTTGGATAGATGCTCAAGATCCAGGATATCGTCGAAGTAAAGGGCGATCAGCCGCTCGCACTCCCTGGCGATTGCCAGGTACTCGTTGCCTACCTGCCGATGTCCCTCATAGTTTTTCTTAAAATTGAAGAAAGTTTGCACGCCGCCCAATAGCGCGGCCAGCAGGGCCAGCGCCGCACCACTCCACTTGGTCCAATCAGGCAGCTCCGCATTGATCAAGGAGAAGAAAAGCGAACCCAGGAATAAGTTGACGACAACGATGGGCACCCCGCAAAGCACATGCAAATTGCGCCCCTTCATAGAGGCTCGAAAGTGGCTGTGTTTGCACAGGTGAGCATTCCAGCGGAGCTTCTCCAGGACTTCCACGGTATTGGGTATAGTGCTCATGATTCCTTTCCGCCCTCTTTCTACTACTAGCTATTGTGGGCGATAGTTTGACGGATGCCAGCGAGATGTACAGGGGAGATGACCAGATTCGAAAGTTTGGACTACGGGGGTGGCTCTAGATGTTCCAAAGCAGGCCCTAAATGTAAGTGATTACCTACAGCTAGGGCCTTACAACCCGGGCTAGAAGTTGTAAGTTACTCCCAGTGCAGTAAAGTCGGCCTTTTCATCCTCGACTTCATAGATGGTGTGTTCAAGGCCAATATCCCAAGTGTCGGTAGACCAGGATATCTCAGCACCATAGTAGAGGTCTGAGCCGTCTGTGGCGCTATCTGGGTTGTAGCTGATTTCGTAGGGTTCCGACGTCATATAGACATCATAAATACCGCCGTTTTCGTAGTAGCTACGAGTGCCTGTAATTTGTCTTTGCCCGCTTTTATTCGCGCACCACTGGTGTACACCTAAGCGAACAATTGCATTGAAGTTTTGCTGGAATTTTTGGGTGAGAGCAAGTCCCAGGCTGTAGGATTTATAGTCAGTTTTAATGTTCGAATCGTAAGTATAGCTATCAACTACATTTACATCCTGGCCTTGGTAATAGTCCGAATAATAGAACTCCCCATCACCTTTATACTCCTGGCGAATCTCTCCCAAATCCACCATCCCACCTTCGACAGCTAAATAGTTATTTATGCGATAGCCAAGAGTAAAGCTATATCCAGTTGAATTAAGGTCTTCACTCTCTGTATAGCGGGCTCTGGTATCAAAGCTCATATAGCCCAGTGTAGCTTTGGCATAAAAGGGTTTTTCTGAAGCGTAAGTGTTGGCACCTGATGCCAATGCGAGAATGGACAGGGATAGGGGAGTGATGCGTCTCAAGGGGTACCTCTATAAAAGAAAACTAACGATTGGTCATAGATTCGCGATATCTCTGTATTCAAATGGGACATACAGCAGAGTTTAAGTAGTTTGTACCAATCTGCTTATTTTACACTTGTACCGCCTCAGCTGAAAGTTATTAACCTTGTTTTAGTAAGGATCTACTAGTAAGTGAGCGCCAACTTTGGATGGTGGTAAGGATAAGAGAAGATGTGGGTGCTTTGAATTTTGAATAATTTCTTGGTTATAGGTCTGCGCAAAAGGGTAAGTTTCTTGTATTTTTATTGTCCATCTTGACCGAGGGGTTTACACCCTTCCTAAGATTCAAACTAATAAAAATTAAACCCTTGAGTAGTTGGGGGCAGGTATGTCAATCGCGCGGCAGCGCTTTATAGTTTTGGGGCCTCTTTTTGCTGTGGCCTTCTATTTCTTTTTATCAGCGTTGGGGATGCAGTATCTACCGGCAGTAACTGCTGCAATTACCTTGTTAACAGTGATCTGGTGGATAACGGAGGCTCTGCCAATCCCCGCAACGTCACTGGTGCCTTTTGTCCTCTTGCCTCTATTTGGAGTAGCGGACCATCGGGAGGTGGCAGCTTCCTTGGGAAGTCATGTCATTCTGTTGCTGATGGGGGCCTTTATTTTGTCCAAGGCCCTGGAGAAAAGTGGGGCCCACGAGCGCCTTGCCCTGTATATGTTGCGTATTGTGGGGGTCTCCAGCGGCCGCAGGCTGGTACTCGGATTTATGTTGGCGGCAGGCTTCCTGAGCATGTGGATTTCCAATACCGCTACCACATTGATGATGCTGCCTATAGCCCTGGCGATTCTCAGTAAGATCGATAACGAACGCTTAAGTATTGCCCTGATCCTGGGTATTGCCTACGCCGCAAGTCTGGGTGGGGTAGGTACTCCTCTGGGCACGCCGCCCAATGTGATTTTTATGGGAATATACGAGGAAGTAACCGGACGAGAGTTTAGCTTCTTGGGCTGGATGAAAATAGGAGTCCCAGTTGCTTTGGTGACGCTGCCTATAATGGCTCTCTGGCTGACCCGTCATGTGCATCTGAAAAATGACATTGAGCCCCCTCAAGTGGGGGAGTGGAGGCAAGAGGAAAAGCGAACCTTAATGGTTTTCGGTGTGGCGATTCTCCTATGGGTTACACGCAATGCACCGTTTGGCGGTTGGAGCGAATTGATAGGTATTGATGCTGCTGGTGATGGAACCGTGGCTCTAGCAGCCGTTGTCGCTATGTTTCTAGTGCCTAACGGTAAGGGAGGGCGCCTGCTCGATTGGCAGACGGCAGAGACGATCCCCTGGGGAATGCTATTACTGTTTGCCGGTGGTATAGCGCTAGCAAAAGGTTTCTCCAGTTCCGGCCTGAGCGATATGCTCGGCAACGGTCTTTCTTTCCTGACGGCGATGCCACTGTGGTTGCTGCTGGTCATTCTATGTCTGAGTGTGACCTTCCTGACAGAGATAACCAGCAATACAGCTACGGCAACTCTACTTATGCCAATTTTAGCTGTAGCCGCCACTTCAGCGGGTTTTGAGCCCATGGTGCTGATGATACCTGCGGCGATGAGTGCCAGTTGTGCATTTATGCTGCCTGTAGCTACAGCGCCTAATGCGATTGCGTATGGAACCGGTAAAGTACGTATACAGGATATGGTTCGAGAGGGCGCGATACTTAGTGTGACAGCATCGCTGATAATAGCGGGGATGAGTTGGTTGATCCTGGCTGGTTAGTGTTCGTCAAGGCCATAAAAGTAGGGCTTAAATAGTTGTTAGAATATGTATTTAAAGGTTGGGTATTGGAATTCACACGCTGATTGAGTCTCTGAGGATCAAATTCAGACAATAAAATATCAATGGAACAAAGAAAAATAGGTAGGAGAGATAGAGTTCTATGAATAAAACCACAGCAACACTGTTGCTCACCCTTGGTTTAGTAGGGTGTGGCGAGACAGAAAATAACCAAGTAGCAGAGGACAAAACCTTGTTTAGCGAACAGGCTTCCGCTCCTGTAGCCAAGAAAGTACCTCATAAAATGGTTATGCATGGCCATGAGCGCATCGATAATTACTACTGGATGCGTGACGATGAACGTAAGGCGCCAGATGTTATTGCTCATCTCGAAGCAGAAAATGCTTATACCGACTCGGTAATGCACCACACCAAAGAGTTACAGGAATTACTCTTTGAGGAAATGACTGGTCGTCTGGAGAAAGATAAATCAACGGTTCCTGTTTATTATAATGGCTACTGGTATTACAGCCGCTATCTTCCCGAGAAAGAATACGCGATCCACGCGCGACGTAAAGGGACCCAGGAAGCACCTGAAGAGGTTATGCTGGATGTGAATATGCTGGCTGAAGGCCACGGCTACTTTAGTGTAGGGCGTCTGGCGGTTTCTCCCAGTAATCAATTGGTAGCATATCCTGAAGATAGTGTTGGGCGCCGTGTTTACACGATTCGCTTCAAGGACTTAAAGACCGGTGAGATGCTGCCAGATAAATTGGAGAATGCTTCACCAGTTGCCGTTTGGGCAAACGATAACCAAACTGTCTTCTATATCAATAAAGACCATCAAACTCTGCTTGGCTATCAGGTAATGCGCCATAAGTTGGGCACGCCACAGAGTGAAGATGTTGTTGTTTACGAAGAGATGGATAAGGCTTTTTATACGTGGATTTCCAAATCCCGGGATGGAGAGCTGATACGCATTCACCACAGCTCTACAACTAGCAGTGGCCAGTCAATCCTGGACGCAAACACCCCTCTCGCGGATTTTGCTCCCTTATACCCCCGGGAAGAGGATCATGAGTATTCAGCGCTAAAGTTAGGGAATGATTTTTATATCATGACTAACTGGCAAGCTGAAAACTTCCGACTTATGAAGGTTGCCATGGATGACGCAGCAGATAAGTCTAATTGGCAGGAAGTCATACCTCATAGTAGTAAGGTTTTGTTGGAAGATTTCACTTTATTTGATCATCATCTGGCAGTAATAGAACGAAAAGCGGGGCAAACGGGTCTCCGAATTATCAATTTAGAGAATAATAAGGACCTTCAAGTCGGGTTTAATGATCCAGTATACAGACTGGGCTTGAGTTCAAATCCAAACTTGGACTCAGAGAGTGTTCGAGTATCTTATTCGAGTTTAACGACACCAAATAGTGTTTATGAAGCCAAGCTGGATAGTGGCGATTTGGAATTGCTTAAGCAAGACAAAGTTCTGGGTGGTTTTGACCCAGAGCACTATCAGAGCGAGGGTATCCTGGTAGCGGCACGAGATGGTGTTAAGGTGCCGGTATCTTTGGTTTATCGTAAAGATAAATTTAAGAAAGATGGTTCTAATCCATTACTGCAATATGCCTATGGCTCATACGGTAGTACCGTTGACCCCTGGTTCCGCTCTTCAGTGGTGTCCTTGCTTGACCGAGGTTTTGTATTTGCTATTGCCCATATTCGTGGCGGCCAAAAGTTGGGGCGTGCCTGGTACGAAGATGGAAAGATGTTCAATAAAAAGAATACTTTCACTGATTTTATCGATGTTACCAAGGCGTTGGGGAAATTAAAATATGGCGCCCCTGATAAGATCTTTGCTTCGGGTGGTAGCGCCGGGGGGCTGTTGATGGGGGCGATAGTCAATATGGAGCCGGATTTGTACCGGGGAGTTACTGCGGCGGTGCCATTTGTTGATGTGGTAACTACCATGCTTGATGAGTCAATTCCCCTGACTGTTAATGAGTATGACGAGTGGGGCAATCCTAATAATAAGGATAGTTATGAATATATGCTTTCCTATTCTCCCTATGACCAGGTGAAAGCTCAGGGTTACCCCAATATGTTGGTAACCACTGGGCTACATGATTCCCAGGTGCAATACTTTGAGCCAATGAAATGGGTGGCAAAGTTACGCGAATTGAAGACCGATGAAAATCAGTTGTTATTCAATACCAATATGGAAGCAGGTCACGGTGGCTCTTCGGGTCGTTTCCGTCGCTATAAGGAGACCGCTTTACAGTATGCATTTTACCTCGATTTACTTGGGTATAAAAATGGAGAGACTGATAAGAAGGTTAAGTAATAAATAGGTTATGCTTATTTTAGAGATATAGGTCTGATTATGGGTAGCTAATTATTCTTTATATCTCTACTTAAGTATCATGTAAATAAAGGGGAGCTAGCTCCCCTTTATTTGTTGGGGAAGTTGAAATGTCCTTTTCTTTTTCAGCTTTCTGAAATATTAACTTCTAGAGTCAGTTGGCTTTTCGCGTTGTTTGGGTAGGATAAACACGCACCCCCTTGTTAGTATTCCGCTAAAAATTCAAATACTTTGAATTTCTATTTATAGGCGTAGAATGGAGATAGATTTACTGGAAGGTCTGAATTATGCGTGAGTTCGCCGCCATTGAGGCACCTGTGATTGATCGATTTGGAGGGTTAGATGGACTTCAGTCGAAGCTGGTGAAGCCAAAGCCTGCGCAGCTCTTGAGAGAGATACATGACAGTCAGTGGTTGTCATCGGCATCCCGGGCTGTTTTTCAAGCCGGTTTTAGTTGGAAGGTTGTTGAAAAAAAGTGGCCGGATATAGAGAGGATCTTTTATGGCTTTGATGTTTCGTTCTGTCGTTACTTACCGGAAGAGGCGTTAGATGACCTAATGCGGCAGGAGGGTATGATCAAGCACTGGACTAAAACTCGCTCCATTCAGAGAAATGCAGACTTCTTTTGGCATTTATCTAATGAGCATGGAAGTTTGGGAGCGTATTTCTCTAGCTGGAATACAGACAACTATATTGAGAATCTTCTGTACTTGCGTAAAGGTGGTGATCGACTCGGCGGTAAGACTGCCCAAGTATTTCTAAGACGAATGGGAGTTGATACTTTGGTTTTTGCAAGTGATACCATTCGAGCCTTAATCCGAGAAGGGGTTGTCGACAAGTCTCCCTCCTCCAAGAAAGACTGGGCTGCACTAAAAGCAGCCATCGAAACTTGGCAGTCCCAGTCAAATCGTAGTTTGAATGAGATTAGCCAGGTATTATCACTTTCGGTAGGTTAAACAACTGGGGTATTTAGTTGGTAGAAGTATTTATTTCACTCCTACCAACCTGAATGCTTGATCGAAAGTTAATCGGTTGTAGCTGACGGCACAACCTGAAAGTCCACGGACAACGAAGCCTCATACTGAACTTCGTCGAAGGAACTAACCTCTGTTTCTATATATGCTTCTGAAAAGCTATCTTCAAATTTACTGTTTCGAGTTCTGGATGCAGTAACGATAACCTCTTCTATTGCTCCAGCTCCCGCTGTCCCATGATAGCCGATATTATTTGTACGGACATTAACTGGTGTTAACTGAATGCTCAGGGTTCTCTCATAGTCAGCTTTTTGTTCCATGATTTTGGCTAGCGCCTTAGATCGGACCTTTTTTGTATATTCAGATACTTCTGAATGCTCAAAAGAAGTACTCACTATTTCTATTTCTTTATTTTCATCGGTTAGCCTTGCGATAGACTGTAAATGTCCCTCCTTGTTAATAGTTATTGCAACCCTGTTAATAACTTTATAGCTGGAAGGGTTTTTGCCTAGCCAACCAAATTGTGGGGAAGATGAAAATTTTGAATTTTTAATCTTAGCTCGGTCTATGCCAGCCTTTATTAAGCTCTCGGTTAATTGTTCACGCAAAGAACTATTGCTGGCAATGGCGTCTGATAGGAGAGGCTCTTCAGTGGTGACAATAATATTGACTATAGCTTGGTCTGAATAAGCCGTTTCTTTTGCACTGCCGTGGAGAGTCACAACTCTTGATATTGGGTAAATTAGGTCACGTAAGTCCTGGGGGGAGCCTTTAATCTCTGGGGTTGCCATTGAAAGGCTGGGTATGATTAGCGAAGCTAAAAGAGCAAGTCTTTTCATATTGACACTTCCAAACTGTGAATAAATGACAATCTATCAGGAAACTGGCTTATTGCCGATTAATAGCACTATATCGGCTTTCCTAGTTTCTATCCAATTGTTGCAGCTGAAACCGTTCGTTGTAGTTGTACATTCGCAAAGTATCGCCCAATTACCATTCATGATACGACTATTACTGCTTTGGTATTTTAGTACCGTTTATCGCTGCAAAATTACCACTTATCGGTCTCAGCTAGGTTCTAAAACCAGTTCACAGACAATCGATTGCATCACTTTAAAGTGCGCACTTGGTCATCAATTGAGGATAAAAATTCAATGGATGACAGCAAGCAATAACAAATTATCTTAGTGACATACGAGTTGGGCAGAGCTGATGGGTTTACTGATAAATAAGAAGTTAATAGCGCTTTCTTTGACGGTATTGCTGGCCGCGTGTGGAGGTGGTGGAGGGAGCTCCTCTTCGGATTCGGATAACCCCTCTTCAGATAGTAGCGGTAGTGGTAATAATAGTGGCGGTAGCGGTAGCGGTAGCGGTAGCGGTAGCGATCAGGGTTCGTCCGGCAGCGATGATAATCCGATCTCGGATAATGTGGGCACTACAGTTGTGGTGGGAGACGTAGAGCATACAGATTTAGGCTTCGCCTCATTGACTGCCATTGACGTAACTTTGCCAGAAGGTATGAACAATGCCCGTGAGGTTTACCAGATGGCACACTATATAGCGCGAACTGACGGGGAGCAGGATGAAGAGGATATTGATATCCCGATTCGTAGTTATACTGCGACCTGTGCAACAGATACCGATACTCCGAGAATGTTTGTTTCCACTACTTTGTCAGAGGGGGACACTGCTGCGGATACAACTCACGGTTCTATTTATGAGCTACAGTATGATCCGGATACTTCCAGTTTTGAGCCAACAGGTAATGCAACGCTGTTAAATCAGTGTTATGAATCCCACGGTGTGGCTGTAAGCTCTGATTGCTCCACAGTAGCAGTTCTATGCAATACAGATTATCAAGCCAATGAGCGTTATGAGGTTGAAGCTGACCTTGTTGGGCAATACGGTTCAACGTGGATGAAAATGGAAGATAACATTGACACCATTGAATCCCGTATTGCGAATGAAATTGGTCTTCTGGTTGCGACCAACCACGGTAAATATATCGACTTCTTTACTGAACACCCTACGCTGACGTTTGACGATTTCCTTGCTGGTTTGGAGGCAAACTTCCCGGATACTGATTTTGGGGATTCGCCATCCTTTACCACTATTAAAGGGTCCGATATGCAAGAGGAGATGGAGTATATTATTTCCAGTCTATCCTCTGGCGACTATGACGATTTACTGCAACACATTCGAGATGCCAGTTACAGCTATAACGAGCAGATTTGGCTGCTAGAGTGGGAAAATCAGCCTTTAAGTGAAGTTCCTGATGCTTACGTAGTAAATAAAATGCACGGTGGAACTCATCTTGGCGCACAAGAGCTGATTTATGTTGAGGATGACAGCCAGGGTCGTAGTAGCTATGGTTTCTCAGTTTCTGCACGGGTATTTGATGGAAATGGGAGTTCTCACTATTCGGCAGGCTTAACGGTTATTGACCGTAATAATTGGTCCCTGGATATGAGCAGCTCAGATAATCGCGGTTGGTATTGGGCCTGCGGCGATGGTCATGTAGTAAACATTCGCTCATTCTATAATCCAGACAATGAGATGTTTGGTGCAATTTGTACCAGTGATTGGAACGACTGGATAGGTAGCACTCATGGGCAACTCGGAACCATTGCAGTGAAAATGGAAACTTCCAGTTCGTCTACAGAAGGGCGCTTTAATCACTTCGTACCATCAACGTCTGCGATGGTATCAAATGGTGGCGGTCATACTGTTGTACCAGTGGATGCCAATACGAATCTTTCTTTGATCGTCTCGCCTAAATATATTGAAGATGCGGATATGGATCGCTTTCTGCAGGATGAAGTCGGTATTGATCTGTCTGGGGAGGGGCCGTTTGATGAAGATTGTGCAGATTACGATACTACAAACTGTTTCCTGTCTTACATGAGTTATAACTATTGGGAAGATGACGATAGTTTCTCCACAATAACAAGACAGGGGCTATATTCTGGTGATGCATTAGATTCCAGCTCATTAACCCGTATTGGCATCGCCAAAGTCAGCTCTACCGGTAGTATGGAAGGCCAGGGTTTTAATTGGTTGGTTGAGGATGATGATTGCCAAATCAGTGATCCACAACTTGTCGACTTGAAAAATGGGCGCTACTTATTGGGGTATGCCAAATTCCAATGTATTTCTGACAACCTTGCATATAACCGTATTTATGCCGATAACGGTTCTAAGCGATTGTTAGTGCCAAAGGCCTTCTATGTAATGGAAATTGATGCAGATTTAAATGTACTTGAAGGGCCCGTAGAATTGCCAAATTATGGTTGGGGTGGCTTGGATGAGCCTATGTATTTAGGCGATGGAAAGGTGGCTTGGACTTATATCAAGAATCCAACGCATGATAACTATGTGAGTGGTCAGCAAAATGTTTGGCAGGCGATGATTTACCACTCAAATAGCGTTAATTAATTTTTTCTCCTGAACTGTTGTAATGATACTGGGAGATTAATTTGGTAAGGGGGCTCCCCCTTACCGCTCTCCTGCTTTTTTTACTGGAACTCGTCCTGATTTCTGAAATATGGCCACGTATATGGGGAATAAAGAACTTACTTTTTTGCTATCAAAAAAATTGATTCTTTACTAGGCTGCCACTCCTGATCAATAAAAAAACCAACTCGTGTAAGCTTGTCTAAAAGCTCCTGCCTGTCAATTTTGTGGACATAAGGGGCCAGGTTTATGCGTTGCATCACTGGGATCAAGAATCGCCAATTGCTTTTCTTAATCAATACAGTGCTTGATACAAATATGCCCCCGGGTTTTAATAAATTGTAAACTCGCGCGATAGCACCATCTATATCCTCGATAAGGTGCAATATATTTAACCCTAAGATGGCGTTAAAACTATCTGGTTCGAATTTTAGTGAACCTAAGGTGCCTTGTTGAAAACTTATATTTTTAATAGCGGCACTTTTTACTTTTTGCTTGGCAATATCCAGCATCTTCTCGGAAATATCAGTGGCAGTTATACTGTTTACATAGGATGAGTGATGAATGGCGGTGCTACCGGTACCGCATCCGAATTCCAATACAGACCAGTCTGCCTGCAAATATTCTTGTGTTATAGCCAGTTTTCTCTTGTAACTTTTTAAATCTTTTATAGGGCTTTTGGCATAGCGCGCTGCAGTTTTATCCCAAAACCTTTTTGGCTCTATCATTTTTCCCTTCCTATCGTAGAGGTTCAATGAGTATGCATTCGATCGGTGGATAACCTACTACTAGATGATTACCTTTTGATTTTAAGTATATGTAGTATATTTCCCGAGTCGTTAGACTCTAAAAATTATCTCCGTAGAGGTGCTCATATATTTATACCTTGTAATTCTTGCTGCATGTTTTAATTTAGTGCCACAATTTTTTATGGAAAGGGTGCATAACGTGTCATAGGTATATCGATAGAAAAGTGGCTACGATACTTGTGTGCTACGATAGGGGTTGATCAAAATTTAAACGATTTCAACCTTTTCTTTACGTAAGTTATTTCTTCGAAAAGATAGCTTGCTCCAAAAGTTTTTTGGAAGTGCTCACTCACCTTTAGCTTCATCAATACTGTGACCTAGAGCGAAGTCGCGGTTCTTAGTTTTTGCAAACTATGTCACATTCATCTAAACCTCCATTTCTTTATGACTGAAAAGTCATATTGCTTGTCGCCCTAAGATTCTATTTGGCGCTATTAGTCATATTCTTGGCACTTATTAACCGGATACCTTTCGCAAGCCATAAAACAGTCTCGGCAACATAAAAAGACAATTTAATAAATTGGGACCAAGCCCGAGCAAAAATAAAAGGACATCACAATGACACTTTATCAACGATTGGGTGCGAGCTTCTCTTTACTATTAGCGGGGCTTTTGGGATCAGCCTCTGCAAGTGCGGATAACTGCTACATCCTGGTTCATGGCCATGGTACTGAGGGCCATATCAAGCAGCGTACTAACTCCCAGGGTAATCTTGAGCAGCCGGCTTTAGATTATTGGAGTGAGGCTTACTTCGATGAATACGCGGGTAGTGACTTTATTGAACAGTTGCGTGTAAATGGCGGCAATTACGGTGTGGTTGGTTACAACTCCACCGATGAGGGCGAGATGCCCTACTGGCATGACGGCACCGCGGGTGAAATCGCTCGGCAGATAATCGCTATTCGCAATGGCGAAGGCGATGATTATGAGCATGAAAACCAGTGTGCTGCCGATGACACTTTCTACGTGATCGCCCACAGTCAGGGCGCCACCCAGATGATGTACCTTGCGGGCAATGCCGTACCGGGGTCCCCTTACTATAACCGTGCTTACAACCAGCTGGATTCCAATACTGTGACCGAAACCTCGAAGGTTTGTACTGGCTCCTGGTTCTGGAAAAGCTGTAAGAAGAAAACCGAAACCGTTAATGTCGCAGGCCTGAATGATAGCTACGCAGTTGAAGTGGACTTTGATACTGCCATTAGCGGTATCGCGGCAATCTTTACTACTGGTGGTGCAATCACCGGTACTGAAGGGGTTGATCGACTGTGTAACGGTAGCTGGATCGAAGATTTGATCAACGATTGGTTTATCGGTCGTGAGTGCGCAGCAGTACGTTACCTGCAAACCAATGATGTCTATGCTGTACGCAACTATGTCGGCACTAACCTGGCTGCACCGGTTTATACCATTGGAGGCTACGCCGGTTTCCCAGGTATTGAGAGTGCTAGCTCTTTGCTGTTGGGCGGTGAGGACGATGGTTATATCAATCTGGCTTCCCAGATGAACTGCTCTGGTTCTGCTAAGCGCAACTTGTGGTCAAATCTGAAGGAATACAAGACCTTCTTGGGTATTGCTTACGGAAGCGCTATCTTCTCCTGCGATAATGACAATAAGGGGACAGCGCGTTCCTATAACCTGGCGAGCATTTATACCGATCATGACGCTCAGCGTAACGGCGGTATTATGGCCCCAGACTACACCGGTATCCCCGATGGCCTGAACTGTGGTGCCGGTAAAAATACGGCTGGTCGTATTGCTGCCTGTACAGAGTAATTAACTCATCGTTTTAAAAAAGGCCCGCTTAAAAGCGGGCTTTTTAGTTTGCGGGAATCATATATTTACTTCTATTAATTTTTAGCTCTAGTGATCCTCTACCTCTTGCAAATTGTTCTCTGCCTTCATACGAGATATTTCGATCTCTTCCGCAAAAATCTCATGGATTCCGAAACGGTAACTGTCAGTACTATTTGCCGCATGGGTACCGCCTGGAATCGTTGTAAATGCAATGCGCCAGGGAGTGTTCTCTCGTTCTTTCCAGTGCTTATGCCAGGAGAGTGCATCATTGCGTAGGTTTGGCATGTCTTTGGAGCCACTGGTTACTGCCAGAGTCAGATCTTCTCTTGTTGCTTGTACAGGTTCCCTATGGAAAAACTCCTGTTGTGGAAGAAAGGTGGCGTTACTAGCTATCAAGCCTCGAAATAAGTCGGGCTTAGTAAAGGCAGTGTACAGCACAAAATATCCCCCTCGACTTTGGCCGAAGAGAACCCGTTGTCGAGGGTTTACCGCGTAGCGGCTTTCAACTGCTGGCAAGAGCTCCTGCTCTAGAAAGTTGAGAAACTGCGGTGCACCGCCATACTTAAGTGTGTCAGTGTCAGTGTCAGTGTCAGTGTCAGTGTCAGTGTCAGTGTCACTGTCACCGGGTAGTGAAAAGTCAAAACTGCGATGATTGAGCTCGGGTTTAAATGAGCCGTAAGCAATACCTACGATAATCGCCTCGGGGGCGTAATCATCGTAATGCATAAACAGGTGATTAGTAGCCAAAATTGGGAACAGTGAATCCCCATCGAGGAGATAAATGACCGGGTAGGTTGTATCCTCGTTTGGATTATAGCCCTCAGGCAGGCGAGTATAGATATGGTAGGGGCGCCCAATAATCGCTGAATCCAGCTTAAAGTAGTCCCCTTTCAGGGCAGGTAAGAACTCAAGAGGCTGGGAATGACTTTCAGGAGAAGAGTTACTTTGGTGGTTAGCAGGGCAGCCACTTAGCAGTCCGGCTGCTAATAGCGTTGATAGAAAACGAATAAGGGGCTTTTTCATCGAGTCTCCTATACTAACGGTGGGATTCATTGGTTGACTAAGTCTCTTCTTATATTCTCAAGTGGGGTGCTAATGAGCAATATAAAGCTTGCTGCTGGTATCGATTTTCCTGCAATAGAAGTAAAGCGACTTGGTGGAGGTGAGTTGGTACTGGGGAAGCTTGAAGGTAGTTTCCCTTGGCAAATGGTAGTCGTTTACCGAGGTAAGCACTGCCCACTATGTACCAAGTATTTGCGTGTCTTGAGTGTACTACTACCCCGCTATCATGCGGAGGGTATTGACGTGGCTGTTGTCTCTGCCGATACGGAGGAAAAAGCTTCTCTGCATATGGAAGCAATTCAGCCGGGATTTACTGTCGGTTACGGTTTATCAATACCCCAAATGCAGCAGCTTGGGCTCTATATTTCAAAACCCCGCTCCCCTGAAGAAACAGATAGGCCCTTTGCTGAACCGGGTGTTTTTGTCATCAACGAATCTGGAAGGCTGCAAATAGTCGACATTTCCAATGCACCTTTTGCGAGGCCTGACTTGCAAACGCTATTGGTGGGTATCGAGTTTATCCGAAATCCTGATAACCATTACCCAATTAGAGGAACATATTAATATTTTTTTAATACCCTGCTAATTCAGGGAGCTATATTTTGGATTAAAAGTTTGTAGTAAAGTTAGAGGTCTGGAATTTAAGGGGGTAGGGTAGTGAAGAACGCTTTTCTCTCTGAGGTGAATCACTTCAAGCTTAATCCAATTGATAATAGTAAAGTCGTATTAATTGATGGCCCCAACCAAAGAGCTATACCCGTTTATGGCAGAGAGATTGTTGCTCAATATCAATTTCTCGATAAAGTGTTAGTTATCCTACATGATTGGTGGTCTCTGGATCAGGGAGTTAATATCTACCTACTCTCTAGAGGAAGAGTTTTGGATTTTGCTTTGAGTTCGGATATCGACTTATGGGGAGATTTAGATGACGTGAAAGTTATCCAACCGGATACTATTTGCTTTTCTTTTCCGAATGCTTTGCACTGGCGACTGCGCTGCTATAAGCGGGCAAGGCCGGCTTTATATCTTTCTCTTCCTTATAGTTTTTGGTGGCGTCGAAACTTATTTTATTCCTGGTTTTCATTGCAACGCCTCAAGTGAATGGTATATATAAATATCAGGCGGCGAATCTGTAATTGTACATTACCCAAGTAAGATAACAGGTGTTTACCCTGTTATCTTATTTTTATTCAATAGAGCTGAACTTTTTCTGTCGGATTTTTGAAGCGGTAGCTTCAACGTGAGTAGCCTATTAGAAGTTGTTCAGCTCTTCCCGTAGATCGGTCTCTAGTTCCTCTGAGCTAGTAATCCATACGCTTTTATCCAGCGCAGGAAACACACCTATTTCAATGCCGTCACCTTTTAAGCCAGAAAGCCATTTTTTTAAAAACTGTGGTAAGGGAATGCTTTTAGGGGTGAGGCCCGTTTCATTCTCAGCATAGGCTTGGGCAAATTCAGCGCTTGGCCATACTGGCAGATATTCAAAGCCACCATCTTCATCGGTGTGTATTTTAAGAAAGCAATTTTGGCTATCGATCAGTATCCAGATCTCCCGCTCTTCTCCGGCTATGCTCAGAAAATACTCGTAGCGATCTTCACAGCTGAGATTAGTTATTTCACTTAAATCTGGGGTGCTCATATATCAATTCATTGTAGCTAGGTAATAGGCGAGTAGGGATAACTGAAGGCCTGCTCATCTAGAGGCATAGCTGTTATACCAATTAATGCGGGGCATTATGCGCGAATACAAGCCGCTATCCAAATGCATTGCCGAGATGGTCAGCGGCAGGGGGAGAGAAAGAGTTTCTATAGAACTTAAGTCTATGGTTAGAGTGAAGAGGAAACTGGAATGCTCAAAATAAAAAAAACGGGCATTAAGCCCGTTTTCAATACTTCTCTTCCTGTGAGCGACTACTTTCTCCTTTTTAGTAATTCGCTAACCAGGAAGTACTGTGAATGGCGTCATTGAGTGACTTTTAAATTACTGTAAAATCAATAAGTTACGTGTCTAACACACGATCAAATAACTCTTAGATTGATAGCATCTGGTGGCTCTGGTGTAGGAAAAGGACACTATCTGGTGACTTAACCTTTATTAAAGCTCATTTATGTGGAGTGGGGACCGCTTTCCATCTCGATTGACCAACGGAAGAGTTGATAAAGCGGCAGTTTCCTACTTCTACTCCGATAGGGATGAAGCTGCGACTAAGAGAAAGGGGTGATACTCTCAATCTGAAGAGTAAGGGCCATAAGGTCGGCTGAGTATGTGTGACTGTATAGTCAGAAAGGTCTCTTATGCTCCTTTACGGTAAGCCTCACGTAGCCCATGGCGTTAGTATAGATGGAGATTTGATAGACATCTTTTGAAACCCTTGCAATCATCTTCTTCTATTCGGTTTATAGGCCCCATTAATTGCAGCTAAGGCACGCTGAGTTATGGTTAGCTATTGCTGAGGGAGTTTGTGTAAGTCAGACAAACACGCTGACCATTAATACCGAACTCTATCGCTCAATGCTGGCACTGAGCTGGGCTCACTAAATATTGATGATCTACCCCCTCGTCTTGTAGAACCGTTTATTGTTGTTGGTGTATTCTTGGCACCGTCTTAAGGTTCCACGTCTGAGTGGCTGAGGCTGAAGAGAGTGGTATCTTGATCACAGTAGTGCCCAAAGTTGCTTAAATATAATTGAGATGTTTTATGTCGACTTTCTCATTAAAATCACTGTCTGGCTTGCTATAGTTTTTCCAGTTCTTCGCGTCTTTAAGTAAGGTATTAATTGGTACGGCTCCATCTTTTATTGAAGTAGATATGGTGTTAAACCTTATTGCTTCAGAAAGAAAAATAGCCATGTTGCCAAATGGTTCGGCATAATCTTTGTGAAGTAATCTTTCTTTGGTGGAGTCTGAGTTGTAATAAAGATGTTTAGAAGATTCATAGGCATCATAAATACTAATTTTTTTAGTGGAACTGCTTGTAAATCCCATAGAAGGATAGCTGCCATCAAAAGGTAGAATTTTTGTATTTTTTGATACTATGTTCCCCTTGATATCAGGTAAAGTAAATAGATTTTTTGGTTGGCCCGTTACTCCTCCTGTAGAATAGCCCGTCAACCATAAATCGCTATTTCTAATATAAAATATAACTCCAAGATTATATCTTCGCTCTATGGGAATAAAGACCCTAGTTGGGAACTTACTATCTCTGTTTAAAGAAAAATGTTTTTTTAATCTCTTTATCCCATTGGCGTATATTTGAGGGCCGGAGCTATAAGTGAAGTTACCATTGTTTATAGATGATAGATCGAAAAGAAATACAGCCATCTTGGGCCTCTGTATGAAGTAAATTTTTTCAAATTTATCATTTTTGAGAGAGATTAATATTACACAGTATTACGGGCGGAAACTTTGGAAGAATATTATAACTTAGTTCGGGTGTCGGGATTACTCTCAGATGAGTTAATCTCTAGATCCCCATGACTACTGACACTCTTTGTAGTGGCAATCAGCTGGCAGTCGATTTATTAGTTTCTACACGCACAAGCTAGGACGTTCGTGGTAGTTCATGCCAACTAGCTAGCTTTGAAAGAAAGATACTAGTTAGAAGTGTATGCTAGATATAACTATTCAGTCCCAGTATTACAGTAAAGATCAATTAATCCAACAAAACTACCTCTTATGAGCTTTATTGCTACACTACTGGAGGTAACATCACGTAATGCTGTATATGTGGTGTGAGAAATTGTAAGTATTAGTTGTGGTCAAATCCAACCGGACACTTCTTTAAGCACATTTCTAAAATTCGATAGGGGCCATGTTCCCCAGTGCTGTATGTATTCATCGTGAATAATAATCAATATAGGCTCTCACATCTGCTATCGCATCCTCCCCTATTGGATAGAGGTTGCGCGTTAAGTATTCCCGCTTCAAGTTGCTAAAGAAACGTTTAGTCGGTGCGTCGTCTTAGCAATTTCCTTTACGGCTCATTGAGCACACCATTCCATACAACCTCAATATTGTTTTGTAGGTATGACTGGCATGCTGGCTGCCACGATCAGAATGATACAGGTGGTCCTTTGGGAGCGTAAGCAAAATAACAGCTATCATCAACGCACGAGTTACCAAGGCTGTTTCCATCTTACGATCTAGATGTAACCAATAATCCGGTGCGAATAGAGGTCAATCATTACCGCCATGTTCAACCAATCCTGCAAAGTCTATATATAGGTAATACCAGTCGTCCAAACTCGATTCTCGGCACTCGATGAGAAATCCCTATTCAGAAGACTTTCAGCAACTGGCAGTTGATGCTTGCTAGTTGTTGTTAGTGTAAATCACTTTTGGTGTTTTACTGCCAAGCCTAAATTTTTCATCAGCTTGCGGACTCGATTGCGAGTAACTTCAGAGCCTTCTTTGTGTAACAGCTTCATTAACCGACGGCTTCCTAAGCTCTGTCGAGATTCTGCAAATAAGGCCTTCAATCGATGGCATAGTTACTAAATCTGGCCTTCTATTGGGCTATCACTACGACGATACCATTCGTAATTACTTTACTTCACCTCGCTTGGTAGTTTTACCATCTTAGCGAAGTTTCCAGAGGGATTAGACCGCTACAAACGGTAGCGGTGCAGCGAAGTCACATCTAGGTATACTTAAGAGGGTTATTGCTCTGTATTTTTTAGTTGGTTTCGAATAAGAACGTATTCTCTTTGCATACAGAACCCAATACTACCTTCTGCTACAATTAGCATGATAGGAATCGTACTACTGGTTGTGAATTCATCAGTGATCGAAGCTAATTGCTTCTTGTCATCACAACTTGGGCTAGCTGTTACATTAGGTGGATGTGAGTGCCACTCACCAACATATGATACAATTCCAGCTGTCCTCCGTTGTGTTTCATTTATTATTTCTTCTTGGCCTTCTGATCCTCGAAGAAAGCTACTTGGGCTCGCGATGCTATTTGGGGGCTGCCCAACCCAGGATACCAGTGCAATGATTTTAGTTTTTTGATCGACAATCCCCAGCAACATGCCACCGGTCTCATTTGGTAATTGGTTCCTACGTTCAGTTTGGATACTTTCTTCAAAGTCTAAATCCCAAACTATTTTCCAACCGGCAATAGATACAGTTTGAACTCTAGCAACAGGAATGTCATAAGGGGTAATCGCACCAGACTGGTCATCATAGTCCCAAACACAAATCTTTGCCTGGGGACTCGAAGTAGTTTTTCGAAGCTGGCGAGCTAAAGTGGCACCATGTAACTGAACTAATTCATTTGATATTGCGACTGAGGCATCACGACATCCGGCACCCACCCAAAATTGACCATGGTGTCCGTCTAAGTGGGTTCTTCCCCAGTTGGATGTTAGTATTGCGCGGTAATACTGTGCCTCTAAGTGACTACTACGAATAGTACGCTGTTTGTCTTCAAGTAAAAGGATTGATGCTGATCCAGATGGAGTGAAAAATACGCTAGCTACCCTTGGCACATCATTCCGTTCTGCCAATTCACGTGGAACGTACAAAGTAGTTGTGACATCAACTAGTATCTCTGCATTTTTTAATATGTTTAAAAGCTCTGGAGTATCATCTGTGATACTACCTATATAGTCTCTGTCAGTAGATGATTTAGGCTGCTCAAATAGGTCATCGATAATTAGTCGAGATATATGTGTTTTAGCTAAGCCGATAGCTCTATGCGTTGCAATATGGCGTGCAACATTATGTACTTGGAGAATATCATCATCAATGAAATGCCAATTGCCCCACGCTTCCCTAGCCCATAGATGGGCCATGGTGCTACCCAGTGCCCCTAAACCAGCTATGACCCCCGTTGGCCCAGGTTCGGTAGCCGATAGGCCTGAATAGAGCCTGATGTTTTCTTGTGATGGAAAAAGTTGAACCTGAACTAATTCTAAACGTAGTTCTCGCCATTTCTCAGATTCACTTGTATTTGATTGACCTATTGAGGTATCTACATACCATTTCTTATCTGTAGGTGATTCAAATAGTGTTCCGAGAGATTCTCCAAGCTTGCTTAGTGTAGTATTAATTGCAAATCCAAGGAGTTCAGTTTTCTCAACTTTTCCATTACGACAGCGAGGAATACCTAAAATAACAAGCACAAATTGTGCTTTCGAGGATTCCTGGCCGGTTAAGCCCGTTGATCCAACTCTTTTACGAATCATGGATTTCAGTGGCTCTAAGATATCAGCTCCTCGATCAGTAACCATATCCTGAAGCCGGCCGAGGCTGGTTGGGTATTGCTCTACAGGCCCATTTTCAATGGGATCTAAGATTAGTGAAATGGGTATACACGCAGAGGTCTTTTGTTCATCTATATTACTTGCCGGAACATACTGTCCCCGAAGCGTGGAGCGACTTGAGCCATTAGGTTGGTAGGACGTGAAAACCAAATGATATTCCAGGTTTTCGGTTTTCTCAAAGTGGTCGCGAGGTAATAGGATGGTCGTAGAACTATTAAAAAATAGCTGCTCAATCGGTTGGTCGTCCTCGTGAATAGTGCCTTCAGCTGTTGACCTCAGCCACCATAAAATACGTCCTAGAAAAGACTGTGGTGTCCAGGAACGCTCTACCGACTTCCAGTTTTCAATATATAGACAAAGCGAGCGAGGCTCGCCTTCAAGGACATGATTTTGGTGTATCGTGACTGGAAAATCTCGACGTAATGGACGAACCTCCCAATGAGAATTACTGTTTGGCGTATAGACAACCGCTATCAACTCAACTCGTAAAATACCAGCCGTATTATTAATCTCAAATGTACCATCGCCGATCTCCAGCGTGACCATGAAATTCCCTAAGGCCACGTCTTTACAATAGCCTTGCACTTCGCATGCAGAATGCTCCTCACAAACATCCCTAAAGGCTTTTAGGGCTTCTGGAATGGCTTCATTGTCTGCTTCGGCAACTGGTGTTCCCCATTCAAAGTACTCAGTTGCCATTGCCTGCTCGACTCGGACTACTTGCAGCAACGGCTATTGCAGCAGGTGCAGCAACACAAATTTTGAAGCCAGAGCCGGTTGTCTCAATCTCTAGCGGAGCGGGTTTGGCTTTGCTGGGCTCTTCTCCTGTACATTTGAATAATCCGTTGCCGTCTTGCATTGAGCGGTATTCACGTTTTGCGCGGATGTATGGTGGATCATCATCATCCCCGTTAATGGGTTTACTACTAGAGACGATTATTGCGCCACTGTTGCTTTGGGATAACGCAGAACGTGCATCGGCTGAAACCACAGCTTCCTCACCTTTTTCAGACCAGCTGTCATGGGATAAGGTCCGCCAAGAGCAATGGTGAGGAGCTAGAAGTAGGTCATACTTTAAATCTTCCGAGCTGAAGTTTGCCCAAATCTTTTCCCATATGGAAACATCTGCATCGCCACCAGTTAGGAACTGACTAAAGCTTGACTCATATTCCGAAAATTTAATACTAAAGTTGATAATGACACTGGAGCCATTTTTAGAGAGGGTCTCTTCGGTATCATCATCCTGTTTTGCCATTGGGCCCAATAGCTTCCAAGTCAAATAATCCAAGCCTTCTCCATTGACTCCTTTACGAGATTCACCTGCTTTTATCAAAATGGGTTCTAAATCATTAGTTTTACCATTTTCATCTTCTCCAAGAATCAGGATACGATCCCCCTCGGGAACGGCAAAATTATGGTCGCGATTGGCTTGTACACGCCTTCTGGCCTCACTGCTAAATGCTTTCGCATCACTACAAAGGGTCAAATTTTTTGAGGCACGACGAAATACCATGGGAGATGACCACATCTCCCTAATAATAATTCGCTTTTCGTTCTCTGGCTTATCATCATCTGCGTAGTCTTCAATTGGTCCGAGCCAAAAATGTTTTTCTAGACCTAAACAATGATCTTCATCTGGATGCGAGAGTAGCATGCCATCTACATAAGGCCTGTTATCGTTATCAGTTTTGATACGTTTTCTCAATTCTTTAGCGACATCAGGGGTAGGATCATCTGGACTATCTGCGGCTGCTCGAATCTTGCAATCAATCAGAAGACTGGTGGCAATAGTGTTTGCTAGCCGAATTAACGTCATGTCGCCATTTCCCACTGGGAAAAAAGTGATTTTTGCGCTCATCTATAGCTCCTTGGTCCATGACCAGATTATTGGGCTGCGG
This sequence comes from Microbulbifer maximicatervae (SeqCode), assembly GCF_052468155.1. Classification (NCBI taxonomy): domain Bacteria; kingdom Pseudomonadati; phylum Pseudomonadota; class Gammaproteobacteria; order Cellvibrionales; family Microbulbiferaceae; genus Microbulbifer; species Microbulbifer maximicatervae (SeqCode). The sequence continues at coordinate 5,005,639 of NZ_CP174335.1, read as the reverse complement.
CAACAGCATTGATAACAAATCGTTTACCTGTAAACCGGGCTGCTAATAGCGATAGAAACGTAAATATACCGAGAATATAAAAAACAGATGGTAAAATTGGGCCGATTAGGGTTCGATCACCAAACCAATGCCAACCTGTAGCTATGAGAAATAACATAATAAAACCTGAGAAAACGTCTCTGTAAAGCAGAAAGTCGCGATGAGATTGTTGTACTCCCGGGATTTCTTTCACAGGCTTATATATCTTCTGATACCAAAAACTATTACGTTGGTCTGCGGTTGTATCTTTTGCAAATATTTCCGGCCACTTTGTCTGGGCCTGGATGACGTCTAGGCGAGGGTCTTTTCGAATGAGCTTATGTATTCGACCAGCTGGCATTTCGTTGAACAACCGAGTAAAAATTAACTTATGCTTGATGTCATGAGGTATAAGATTAGTTAGCATGATTAAAACCGCTGAGATCAAAGGGCTAGCTGTGCCTGCCACAATAACCTCTTTCCAACTTGGAATCTCAGTAAATCCTATCTGAAATCCAGCGCCGACCAATATGCCTGAAACAAGTATGGAAAAAATAGTTTTTTTGTTGTCGGTCTTTAAATCGGTGCTCATTCAGCTTCCTTTGCCGTTGAAATTTGAGGGTGAAAATAGCTTGAGGTGCAGTCCACTCCTGAGTGGTAACGTGGGGATTGCTAATTTAAATTCAACCCCGCCATATTTAAAACTAAAGGCCCGTTAAATATTTTGATAAGACTCTGCTAATCGCGCATAAAAAAAACGGGCATTAAGCCCGTTTTCAATACTTCTCTTCCTGTGAGCGACCACTTTCTCCTTTTTAGTAATTCGCTAACCAGGAAGCGCTTACCACTGCAGTGCGCCGCCGGTTTGGTATTCGATAACGCGGGTTTCAAAGAAGTTTTTCTCTTTGCGCAGGTCCATAATTTCAGACATCCACGGGAATGGGTTCTGAGCGCCAGGGAACTGCTCTTTCAGGCCCAGCTGGCTAAGGCGGCGGTTGGCGATAAACTGGAGGTACTCCTCCATCATATTCGCATTCATGCCGAGTACGCCGCGGGGCATAGTGTCGCGGGCATAAGCTACTTCAAGCTCCATGCCCTCGAGAATCATCTGGGTCACTTCCTGCTGGAATTCCGCTGTCCACAAGTGTGGATTTTCCAGCTTAATCTGGTTGATGACGTCTATGCCGAAGTTCAGGTGCATAGACTCGTCGCGCAGGATGTACTGGAACTGCTCGGCAACACCGGTCATTTTGTTGCGGCGACCCATGGACAGGATCTGGCTGAAGCCACAGTAGAAGAAAATACCCTCAGTGACAGCGTAGAAGGCGATCAGGTTGCGCAGCAGCTCCTGGTCGGATTCAACGGTGCCGGTTTTGAAGTTGGGATCACCGATGGCCTGGGTGTGGGACAGGCTCCAGGCCGCTTTTTTGGCAACCGCAGGCACTTCGCGGTACATATTGAAGACTTCACCTTCGTCCATACCCAGGGACTCTACACAGTACTGGTAGGCGTGGGTGTGAATGGCTTCTTCAAAAGACTGACGCAGCAGGTACTGGCGGCACTCCGGGTTGGTGATATGACGGTAGATCGCCAATACCAGGTTGTTAGCAACCAGGGAGTCTGCGGTGGAGAAATAGCCCAGAGAGTATTCCACGATGCGACGCTCGTCCTCGGTTAGACCGTTGGGGTCTTTCCACATGGACACGTCTTTGTTCATGTTGATTTCCTGGGGCATCCAGTGGTTGGCGCAGCCGTCCAGGTATTTTTGCCAGGCCCAGTCGTATTTAAAGGGAACCAACTGGTTGAGGTCAGCGCGGCAATTAATAATGCGCTTTTCATCTACCTGGATGCGGGCTGCACCCATTTCCAGTTCTTCCAGGCCGGGAGCCGGGTCCATATTAGCAACTGCGGCACGGGCGGCATCAACGGCAGTGGAGCCGCTTTGGGCCGCAGGCGACGCCGGAGCGGCTGTGTAGGAAGCGCTGGGCTCCTGCACGGATTTTGCCTGGGCCTCCGGCGTCGGTCGCGGTTCGGTTGCTTTTTCAGGTTGTTGGGGCTTGGTGTCGATGTCGTCCCAGCTCAGCATAGTTGGCCCTTTTGATCGGTCTCACTATCGAAAGTTCGATAAAAAATTCTTAAATCTTCCTGGTGTATTACTCACTAATTGTGTGTAACCAGGGATGACATACCGGTGATTTTTTTACCGGCAATAATTCATTACAGGCTCGTATTTTTAACTCGCCTGGGCACAGAAAATCCTGTGCCAGATCAATTTTTGCTGCGCTTTTGTGCATTTATTTGCACTGAATTTTCGCTGGCAATTGCACTGGGTTTTCTCGGGAAAATAAGCCGCAGCCGATCCCCGGTCCCTATGGTATTACCCACTATTAAAATAATGGGTGGACCGGGGTCGCTGCGCATGGTCATGCCCGCACTTGCGGTTACGACGCTCTCCCCCGAGAGTCAGTGCAGCCCCTATAAAAAAGGGGCTTAAATTTTACTGGCAGGCCTCGCAATCTGGGTCGTCCAGTGAGCAGGCTTGAGGCACTGCGGCCGGTGCGGGTGCAGCTTGTTCAGCAGGTGCTGCCGCAGCCACTCCGTTGCTACCGCCGTGTGCACTTACCGCGTTCAGGGTGCCGCTATTTACCGTAGATTTCTCTGTGGTAGTGGCAGCCAGTGCGCGCAAGTAGTAAGTGGTTTTCAGGCCGCGGAACCAAGCCATGCGATAGGTCAGGTCTAGCTTCTTGCCGTCGGCGCCGGCAATATACAGGTTCAGGGACTGGGCCTGGTCGATCCACTTCTGGCGACGGCTGGCAGCATCCACGATCCAGCGCGGCTCCACTTCAAACGCGGTGCGGTATTTCGCTTTCAGGTCTTCCGGTACGCGATCGATTTTCTGTACAGAACCTTCATAGTATTTCAGGTCGTTAACCATGACCTGATCCCACAGGCCGCGATCTTTCAGATCGTGTACCAGATAGGGGTTTACTACGGTGAATTCGCCGGACAGGTTCGATTTCACATACAGGTTTTGGTAGGTCGGTTCGATCGACTGGGAAACTCCGGTGATATTGGCAATGGTTGCAGTAGGAGCGATCGCCATCACGTTGGAGTTGCGCATACCTTGGGCTTTTACTTTCTCGCGCAGGCCATCCCAGTCCAGAGTGGAGCTGGTGTCCTGTTCGATAAACTGCTGTCCGCGCTGCTCAGCCAGGATCTGGATGGAATCCAGCGGCAGAACACCTTTGCTCCACAGGGAGCCTTCGTAGGTCTGGTACTTGCCGCGCTCGGCAGCCAGGTCGCTGGAAGCGGAGATGGCTTCGAAGCTGATCGCTTCCATGGTGTTGTCGGCAAAGGCGACGGCTTCATCGCTAGCGTAGGCGATGCCGGCTTTGTACAGTGCGTCCTGGAAGCCCATCAGGCCCATGCCCACAGGGCGGTGACGCATGTTGGACTGACGTGCACTTTCAACTGCGTAGTAGTTGATGTCGATAACGTTATCGAGCATACGCACCGCAGTTTTTACGGTATTGGCCAGCTTGGTGCGGTCGAGTTCACCGTTCTCACCAATGTGTTGAGCCAGGTTGACGGAGCCCAGGTTACACACGGCGATTTCGTCGTCGGCCTTGGTGTTGAGAGTGATCTCGGTGCACAGGTTGGAGCTGTGAACCACACCGGCGTGTTGCTGCGGGCTGCGCAGGTTGCAGCTGTCTTTAAAGGTGATCCAGGGGTGGCCGGTTTCGAACAGCATGCCCAGCATCTTGCGCCAAAGGTCTAGTGCGCGGATCTTCTTGAACAGACGCAGCTTGCCTTCGGCAGCCAGTTGCTCGTAGTGGTTGTAGCGCTCTTCGAATGCGGTGCCGAACAGATCGTGCAGGTCCGGGCAATCGGCCGGGGAGAACAGGGTCCACTCTTTATCTTCGAACACGCGCTTCATAAACAGGTCGGGGACCCAGTTGGCGGTGTTCATATCGTGGGTGCGGCGGCGGTCGTCACCAGTGTTTTTGCGCAGCTCTAGGAATTCCTCGATATCCAGGTGCCAGGTTTCCAGGTAGGCACAGACAGCGCCTTTGCGCTTACCGCCCTGGTTGACGGCTACTGCGGTGTCATTGGCCACTTTCAGGAAGGGCACAACACCTTGGGACTTGCCGTTGGTGCCTTTGATATAGGAACCCAGGGAGCGCACCGGCGTCCAGTCATTGCCGAGACCGCCTGCCCACTTGGACAGCATGGCGTTATCGCGGATCGCGCCGTAAATGCCGTGCAGGTCGTCCGGTACCGTGGTCAGGTAGCAGGAGGACAGCTGCGGGCGCAGGGTGCCGGCGTTGAACAGGGTCGGGGTGGAACTCATGTAGTCGAAAGAGCTCAACAGGTTGTAGAACTCTACCGCGCGCTCGTTTTTGTTCTCTTCATTGATGCTGAGGCCCATGGCGACGCGCATAAAGAAGATCTGCGGCAGCTCGAAACGAATATCGTCGCTGTGCAGGAAGTAGCGGTCGTACAGAGTCTGCAGGCCCAGATAAGTGAACTGGTGATCGCGCTCGCCTTTTAGAGCTTCGCCGAGTTTTTCCAGGTCGAAGGTGGCCAGCGCAGGGTCCAGCAGGTCCAGCTCGATACCCTTTTTCACGTAAGTGGGCAGGGTAGAGGCGTACAGCTTTTCCATCTCGTGCTGGGTGGCGCGCTCGGCAACACCGAGGAAGCGCAGAGCTTCGGAGCGCAGCTTGTCCAGCAGCAGGCTGGCGGTAGCGAAGGTGTAATTGGGCTCCTGCTCAACCAAGGTGCGCGCAGTGATTACCAGCGCGGTATTGATATCGTTTTCGGAAACACCGTCGTACAGGTTTTTCAGGGCTTCGTTAAGAATTGCCGCGCTGTCGACATCTTTCAGGCCTTCACAGGCTTCTTTGACAACGGTGCGCAGGCGCTCCATATCCAGAGGTGCAAGGCTGCCATCGTCCTGCTTTACACGGATGCTGGGGTGGGCATCGACGGCTTGCTCGGCAATTTGAGCAGTTTTTTCTTTCTCTGCGCGCAGGCGGGCGTGTTCTTCGCGGTAGAGTACGTAGTCGCGGGCAACCTTTTGTTCACCGGCGCGCATCAGGGCCAGTTCTACCTGGTCCTGGATCTCTTCAATGTGGATAGTGCCGCCAGAGGGCATGCGGCGTTTGAAGGTGGCACTGATCTGGCTGACCAGTTCTTCAACTTGCTCGTGGACACGGCTGGAAGCAGCGGCGGTGCCGCCTTCAACAGCGAGGAAGGCTTTAGTCACGGCGACGGCTATTTTGCTGTCGTCGTAGGGTACAACGGTGCCATTGCGCTTGATTACGCGGATCTGGCCCGGTGCAGTAGCGGCCAGAGTCGTGCCGCCAGTCGCCTGGTCGCTGGAGGTGCCTGATTTTTCCGCAGGCACGGCTTGAGAGCGCCCTGTCTCTGTGTGCATGTAAATCTCCGAAAGGTTTGTTCTGTTGTCTGTCCGCGTGCGTTCAAAAGAACGGCGGCCACATGACTGTGTGGCATGGCGGAGCGTGTCCTTCGCTTTGCCAGTGTTTATCCACAGCTGTGGACACTGGAAACAGGCGGCTTGTCACCGGCTATCTGAAAAGGTTTGCCAGCTGCTGCCTGTGGCGGAAATTCCATTCCGCCCGCTTACCTCTGATTCTGCTTTGAAAAAAGCAGCGCCTGACGCCCACCGCCAAAAAGTGTGGTGGTGCGCCGGAATTTGCCCCACATAATGGGGGTGCTCTTGAGCCTCTACCCCAATATATAGGGGGTCGGCCTCGAGTGCGCTACAAGATAATGCGGTAGGCGGGTCAGTTCAAGGCGAATAACTATGTAGTTGTTTGTGGATAAATTGTGGGTAGAGGTGCTGAGTCAGTAGCCACTTTCGCGGCAGAGCCCGCCAGCCCTGGGCTGCAAAGGAGTGGGTGCCGGGAAAGAACGCTGGGTACAGTGTCTTACAATTTTTTTTAATAGCTAGAGCGCTGTAAATTAACAACGGCAATAACCATTTGCAAATGGCTGCTCTTTGAGCAAAGTGGTACTCAATTGCTCAATTTACTGACGCTTATTTAACTCGGACATCTTGGCTGGCTGTAAATTAGTCGTTGGCGCCGATTGCTAAATTTAGTGATCTCTTGGATTTTTTGTCGCCAATCGCATCTTTTATACGTTGTCGGGAGGAGAGGAGCAGGGGAGTGAGTACAGGTAGCAGGGTACAACCGCAGGAGTGGCTGTACCCTTTTAGGGTTTATCGACTGTGGTCTTGGAGGAATTCCATCAGGGCTTTTTGCGCGTGAAGGCGGTTTTCAGCCTCATCCCATACCACCGAGATGTTGCCATCCTCTAAAAGTTCGGCACTCACCTCCTCTCCACGGTGGGCGGGCAAGCAGTGCATAAAGATGGCATCGCTATTGGCGTGGCTCATCAGCTCATGGTCCACCAGGAAGCTCTCGAAGGCTTTCAGGCGGATCTGTTGTTCAGTTTCCTGTCCCATGGAAGCCCACACATCGGTGGCCACCCAATCGGCCCCTTTAACAGCCTCCACCGGATCGTGTACTACGGTGACCCGATCACTTGCCGAAGCGAGGATATTGGCGTTGGGCTCGTAGCCGGGCGGGCAGGCTATACGCAGCTCAAAATTGCACAGGCGGGCAGCATTAATATAGGAGTGGCACATATTGTTGCCATCGCCGACCCAGGCGACCACCTTGCCCTCAGGGCTGCCGCGGTGCTCCACAAAGGTTTGGATATCTGCGAGCAGCTGGCAGGGGTGGTAGCTGTCGGAGAGGGCATTAATCACCGGTACCTTTGAATATTCTGAGAAGCGCTCCAGTACCTGGTGGCCAAAGGTGCGAATCATCACCATATCCACCATGCTGGAAATTACTCGGGCGCTGTCTTCAACGGGCTCCCCGCGGCCTAACTGAGTATCGCGGGGAGATAGGAAGAGGGCGCTTCCCCCCATCTGTGCCATACCGGCCTCAAACGAAACGCGGGTGCGAGTAGAGGATTTTTCAAAAATCATCCCCAGCACTTTGCCGCGAAAAAGGTCGGTATTTATTCCTTGAGCGCGCAGTGTTTTGAGTTCGATCGCGCGCTCAATAATTTGCTTGAGCTCTTCCGAAGACAAGTCTGTAAGGGTGAGAAAATGTCTGATCGCCATAAGCTGTTCTCCTTTTTTTGCATCAGACTGCTTGCAGTGCAAACTGGTGAATCAGTGAGCTGACATCGTTTGCCAATTGATGGCACTCGTCGTCGCTGAGTGTGAGTGGGGGGAGCAGGCGTACTACATTGCCGGCGGTAACATTAATCAGCAGTCCGCGCTCGCGGGCTATGTCCACCAGTTTGGCACAGGGCTGCTGCAATTCTATTCCGATCATCAGCCCCAAGCCCCGCACCTCTTTGACCTGGTCGCAATCGGATAACTGTTGTTTGAGTTGATGCAGCAGGCGTTGCCCCAATGCCTCGGCGCGCTCTAACAGCCATTCACTTTCCAGCGTATCGATCACTGCCAGTGCGGCACTGCAGGCTAGAGGGTTGCCGCCAAAAGTGGAGCCGTGGGTGCCCGCAGAAAATAATTGAGCGGCAACTCCCCTGGCCAGGCAGGCTCCGATGGGGACACCGTTACCCAGTCCTTTGGCAGTGGTCACCACGTCGGGCAATATGTCCGCATGCTGGTAGGCAAACATTTTGCCGCTGCGGCCGTTTCCGGTTTGCACTTCATCCAGCATCAGGAGCCAGTTATGTTGATCGCAGAGTTCGCGCAATTGCCCCAGGTAGTTGGAAGTGGGCACGCGTACACCGCCCTCTCCCTGAACCGGCTCAACCAGCACTGCGACAATATCGTTGCGCTCACCTGCGAGCTTTTCGATGGCTGCAGTATCGTTAAACGGCACACGCAAAAAACCCTCGGGCAGAGGACCGAAGCCCTCTTGGATTTTTTCATTGCCGGTTGCTGTCAGGGTAGCCAAGGTGCGGCCGTGGAAAGCGCTTTCCATTACCAGGATTTGAGGGGTCTCAATATTGCGGCTATTGCCTAGCCGCCGCGCTAGCTTAATCGCTGCTTCATTGGCCTCAGCTCCGGAATTGGAGAAAAACACATTGTCCATGCCGGATAGCTGTACCAGCTTGTCTGCCAGTTTCTCCTGCGCAGGGATATTGTAGAGATTGGATACATGTAACAGGGTCCGAATCTGCTCGTGCAGGGCCAGGGTAACTTTGGGGTGGCAGTGGCCAAGGCCGCAGACGGCGATTCCAGAGATTGCATCCAGGTATCGTCGGCCCTGATCATCCCATACATAATTGCCTTCACCCCGCACCAGTGTGAGGGTTCGATCGCCATAGTTTTGCATGAGTGTCGGGGTGGCCACCGGGGCATCTCCTTAAATATTGACTATTTAGATTGTTTATTTTCCGCAGAAAATTCTGTTTAAGCTTTTTAATCTGCACTTTATATCGATTGGAGCAATGGTAACACAGCCTTTATAAGCTGTGTGCTATCTGGCTGGCTGAATTTTCAACATGGTATCCGGTGTTGTAGATCTGCGGTTTTTGCTTTCATCGAGGGGATGGTGTACTTATTGCCGGCCCCACTGGGGTACAATGGATGCCGGTGCGCTATATCAGATGATGGTATGGTGCCTGTACACTTACTTTTTGCTTCGACCACCTGAGGTTTTTCACGCTTATGGATACACTGGAGAACATCAAGCAGCAGATCGCTGATAACACCATTCTGCTTTATATGAAAGGTAGCCCTAATGCCCCCCAGTGCGGCTTTTCCATGCGGGCCTCCCAGGCGATGATGGCTTGCGGTAAGCGCTTTGCCTACGTTGATATTCTGGCTAACCCGGACATCCGCGCTGAGCTGCCTAAGTACGCGAACTGGCCGACGTTCCCCCAGCTGTGGGTTAAGGGCGAGCTGATCGGTGGCTGTGACATCATTATGGAAATGCATGAGAACGGTGAGCTGAAAACCTTGATTGATGAGGCATCAGCGGAGAGCGAAGGCGAGGATTAATTTCCGCTTTTGCTCCAATATGTCTGCTGCTATAGATGGTAGGCATACTGTAGAAACAAAAAAACCGCAGCGGAAGCTGCGGTTTTTTTATGCCTGTGAGAGGACTTAAGCTACTTGCCAGAGTGGCCGGCTGCAGTTTCCATTTGAGTTTGCAGGTAGTTTTGAATGCCAACTTTGTCGATCAGCTCCAGCTGGGTTTCCAGCCAATCTACATGCTCTTCCTCAGACTCGAGGATTTTCTCCAGCAATTCACGACTGCCGTAATCCCGAACGGACTCGCAATAGGCAATGGCTTCACGCAAGTCGGGAATGGCCTTGGATTCAATTTTCAGGTCGCACTTGAGCATCTCTTCGGTATTTTCGCCGATCAGAAGTTTGCCCAGATGCTGCAGGTTGGGAATACCTTCGAGGAAAAGAATGCGCTCGATCAGCCAATCGGCGTGCTTCATTTCATCAATGGATTCGTGATATTCCTGTTTGCCCAGCTCTTTTAAACCCCAATTGTCGTACATGCGGGCGTGTAGGAAATACTGGTTAATAGCTACCAGTTCATTACCCAGTACTTTATTTAAATGCTCAATTACCTTGGGGTCGCCTTTCATAGCCTGTGCTCCTGAAGCCCTGCCAACTCAATAAGGTTTGCAGAGAGTTCCTATTTGTTAGTCGCTAGAGATTAGTTGATATTTTTAGTTACTAAAGTTTATTAGTCACTAAAGTCTGCGGCTGCCTGATTTACCTAATTTTATTTTAGGATTTCAGCTGCAATCGGGGCCGAGTTTGCGTTGCGATTTGCGGCAAGTCAAGGAAAAATTTTTCTTGCAGAATGCAGAAAAAACAAGGGTTTTAACGCAAATTTAGCCGAAAATAGCAACGAAAATAATTCTCATTTAGGTTGCAGGACTATATTTCAGCTTTTTAGTTTTTCTCTAATAAAAACTAATTTGTCATTAATGATTTGTTGATCGATTTTGCTTTTTATAAAAACTGAGTTATCGTCATTCAGGCGCTTTAAATAGTCCTTTAATGCCTGTTTATCTGTTTTCCTATGGCAAACCTCAACAAGTGTTTCTAGTGCGTTGAGTAAATGGCACATAAATACACTACTTGATCTGCCGTGTTCGACAATTTCGTCGAGAGAAGCTTGGAGCAGTTGAGAAAACTCAAGCTTACTGCAAATTATTCGCAATTCCCCCGATGAGTCGGTAAAACAATTTGCGGGCTCAGGTCGATATAATACAGTACCAAGCCCCTCAATCAGGCGATCAACGCAGGAATAAGCAGTAAATGGGTCATTAATGCCTGGAGATAAAGCTCGCACAGCAATTTGTGAAAGCTGCTGGATAGAAAAGACCACATCTTGTTCTGCCGTTGGCTGGGTGCCGATCTGTATTGCAGACTGAATTGCAGGAATTACTCTTTCTGGGTTATTTGCCGGATAAACCTGGCCGATCATCTCCCAGTGATGCAGGTAGCTTCCCGGGTGGCAGTTCAGCTTTAGGCAGCATTGGAAATTCTGGGTTGTGCGAGTAATTCTTTGCTTATCGATAAATTGGACATAACCGCCCTTTGGGGTGGGGATGTCGATCCAACTTGAGCCGAGGTCCAGGCGTTTAGTATCGAATACTTTTTTGTTCGTAGATTCATGGCAATCTGGATATTCACGCTCTATCGCCTGCTGAAACTCGAGATTAATACGGTGGGTAATGTTATCGACCTGAATTGACTGTGCGACATTGTGAATAAAGTAAATAAGGTAGATAACACTGATTAAAGTCAGCACCAAAGCCGTGAGCACGCTAATGCCATAGTTAGCTATTTCGTTTTCCGCTGTGCCAATCGAACGCATAGTGACAATGGCATAGACATAGGTCGCCAGGAAAATCCCGAGGGATATCTGGGTCGCTCGGTCCCGGATAAAATTTCTGATCAAATGGGGGCCGAATTGATTAGAGGCGAGGGAGAGGGCAACCATTGTTATTGAGAATACCGTTCCGGCTACCGTGATAGTGGAGCCAGCAATGACTGACAAAAGGGCTCGAGCATTTTCGATATTACCCAAATTAAACCACTGCAAACTGCCCCGGAATAAAAGGGGAGGAGCAGGAAGTGCTGTGTCCAGGTGAACGGTAAGGGCGCAGAGCGCTAGCGCCGCTAGGATCATAATCAGCGGGACGCTCCAGAAACTGGAGTGGAGGCGTTCATAGAGGTGTATAAGATACTGCTTCATAGATGGAGAAAGGCACGCCAGCGTGCTATCAGCTTAGTCTATGAGCTTTAGAGGGAGCATTCGGGAAGGTAACTTAGTGGTTATAGATTGTGGTAGCCGGGATTCGGGGTCAGCTTGTGAAGTAGAATCGGCGGTAGTTAGCTGAGTAGACCATACTCCCGCTCATGGTCTATTCGATAAGCTCATTCGTTTATTCGGCCTCCCGCACAGGGATGAGACCGCCAACTGGTGCCCCAAGGCCCTTACTGAGATAGCACCACCATAGATTATCTCTTTGGTCTGGCGGTCTGCTAAGAACTTACAAATACATATTTCTGGTTCAGTTCACTGCACTTGTTGTTGTCAGTGGGCGGTACAAAAATGTATGGATCAGGAATATTGCTATATCTAAATACAATCGTTTTTGTGTGTAGCAGGGAAAACTGAGGCACCATTTTTGAATTTCAGTTGAACCGCGCTAAGCCGTTAAAGGGAAGAGCCTGACTCAACTAGCAGGTGTTGAGTGGAAGCTGAGATATAAGAAGAGGGGAGGCGATCGCCAGGGACACGATCGCAGGTCAAAAGCCAAAATCAGCTGGCGGAGTAGAAGAGGCCGTTGTTGGCAGAGGATACCATCCCACCGCTCATGGTCTCATCGATGATCTCCTTGGTCTGCTCGGCACAGCGTCCACATTGAGAAGAAACGCCCAGCTGGCGTCTCAACGCCTTCACCGAAGTGGAGCCATCATAGATCGCCTCTTTAATCTGGCGGTCAGTTATGCCCTTACAAATACATACATACATGGCGGTGGCTCTGTTCAACTCTTACTCAATAGTAGTCAGGTAGGAATCCTATTGCAATTGAGAATGAGTGTCAATAAGATTCCGGAGTGGTCGCATTTTACCCTCTTTGTTTGCTATTTGTACATTTTTGCGGGTAGGTCATCCTATTTTGGGTGTTAGTTCACGCATAGCCGTTCTGCTATCAGCCTGATTTAAAAAATTTATGGGCCTGAAATAAGTGGGTGTGTATCATAGCGGCCCACTATTAATTCCCATTCGATTTATAGCTGTTGCTCATAAATTGAACACTCTACGTATCATCAACAACCCATCATTGGATTGAGGAGGTTTTCATGGCAGTTCTGGTAGGCAAGCCGGCTCCGGATTTCACCGCTGCAGCGGTATTGGGTAACGGCGAGATCGTCGATACTTTTAACCTGAAAGAAGCAATCAAAGGTAAGAAGGCTGTAGTTTTCTTCTACCCGCTGGACTTCACCTTCGTATGTCCTTCTGAGCTGATCGCTTTCGACCACCGTTTCGCTGAGTTTGAAAAGCGCGGTGTTGAGGTAATCGGTGTATCCATCGATTCCCAGTTCTCTCACAACGCATGGCGTAACACCTCCGTCAACGACGGTGGTATCGGCCCGGTTAAGTACACCCTGGTTGCAGACGTTAAGCACGAAATCTGCCAGGCGTACGACGTAGAAGCTGACGCTGGTGTTGCTTTCCGCGGTTCCTTCCTGATCGACGAAGAAGGCAATGTACGTCACCAGGTAGTTAACGATCTGCCGCTGGGCCGTAACGTTGACGAAATGCTGCGCATGGTTGACGCTCTGGCGTTCCACCAGGAGCACGGTGAAGTTTGCCCCGCCGGCTGGCAGGAAGGCGACAAAGGTATGAACGCTTCTCCGGAAGGTGTAGCGGCTTACCTGAGCGAGAACGCTGAGAAGCTGTAAGACGCTTTTTGCGCTGGGGTCTCCGGACCCCAAAAAGAAGAACCGCCGCAAGGCGGTTTTTTTGTTTGTACAAGCCTTGTTGCGCTGACCTGCGCTGATTGGCATGGCCGTCCCCGCGCCGGAGAAAAGTGCAGACTAGAATTCAGCGGTCAGTCCTGCGTGGCGCCTAAATAGAGTTTTTGCCCGCTGGCTGCTAGTCTTATCTGCAACTACCGGATTGCTTTGGCGGCTCGATTTGCTTATGAGACCTGCAATTCTTTCAAATATCGTCTACGTCATGCGCGCCTCTATGGCACGTTTTTTTCTCTTCCTGGTGATTCTGGGGAGTCTGTCCCTGCCTGCGCAAGCGGCTGATATAGACGACAGGGCCAAACAGTTTGGCCGATACTTCAAACAGATGATGGCGGGTAAATCTATACCCGGCGGCGCCTATGTCATCGTGGATGGCAACCGGGTGGTCGCGATGGATACCTATGGCGTCAGGGTCAGGGGTAAATCCGGCAAGGTGGATCAGGACACGGTGTTCCGTCTGGCCTCGGTATCCAAGACCTTCGCTGCCAGTATGGCCACTATGTTGGAGCATGAAGATCGCTTCAAATGGGATGACAAGGTGGTCAACTATGTGCCGGACCTGAGCTTTAAGACGCCTTCACTGTCTCGCCAGCTTCAGGTGGAGCACCTGCTCAGCCATTCCTCGGGCCTGACCCCCAACGCCTACGACAACTACCTTGAGGACAACAAGCCTCTCAGCAAGATATTGCCCAAGTTTGCCAATATCGATCCGCGCTGCACGCCGGGAAAATGCTACGGCTACCAGAATGTGTTGTTCAGCCTTATTGAGGATGTGATTTTTGAGGCGACCGGGGTTTCCTTTGCCAGCCAGCTTAAGAAGAGAATTTTTGTCCCGCTGAAAATGCAGAATGCATCGGTTGGCTGGGAGAGCTTTATGGCCTCCGACAACCGTGCGGCACCCCATATCCAGACTGGTAGTGGTTGGCGCCCAGTGAAAGTGGAGAAGGAATACTACTTTGCTGCACCGGCGGCGGGAGTGAATGCCAGTATCTCTGATATGGCCCAGTGGCTGAAAGCCCAGATGGGCTACTACCCGAAGGTACTGTCACCGGAAGTGATCGCCGATATGACTACAGAGCGAGTCGCTACCCAGCGCCATATGCGCCATCGTATCTGGAGAGACTACCTGTCTCATGCAGGCTACGGCTTGGGCTGGCGCCTCTACACCATCGGTGATGACCGCATTATTTATCACGGCGGTTGGGTTGCGGGCTTCCGTGCGGCGGTGGCCTATTCGGAAAAGTTGAAAGTGGGTATTGCCATCCTGATGAATGCGGAGTCCCGAGTGATCTCAGATCTCACAGCCAATTTCGTGATCGATATTACAGGCAAAGGTAATCTCGCTACCGCTCAAACCAGTGGAGATCGCTGATCTCCACTGGTAAGTGATTGTCCTTCCCCCCTTGAAACCTGCTGGCTGATCCCAATATTTGCTCCCTGTTCCGATTGACGTTTACGGGGAGACCGAATAGATGACCGTTGAGGCCCAAAAAGAGAGCCATGGATTCCAGACGGAAGCCAAGCAGCTACTGCACCTGATGATCCACTCGCTCTACTCCAACAAGGAGATTTTCCTGCGCGAGCTGGTATCCAACGCTTCTGATGCCGCCGACAAGCTGCGTTTTGAATCGCTGTCCAAGCCCGAATTACTGGGTGAAGATGCAGACCTGCGCATTCGCATCGAGTTTGACAAGGAAGAGGGCACGCTCACCATTACCGATAATGGTATTGGTATGAGCCGCGATGAAGTTATCGAAAACCTCGGTACTATCGCCCGCTCCGGCACCTCTGCATTTATGCAGCAGCTGACCGGAGACCAGAAAAAAGATGCGCACCTGATCGGCCAGTTCGGTGTGGGCTTTTACTCCGCCTTTATCGTCGCTGACAAAGTGGACGTATTCACCCGTCGCGCCGGCTTGAATTCCGACCAGGGTGTGCACTGGGAGTGTCACGGTGAAGCGGAATACTCCGTAGAGACTGTTGAATGGCCCCAGCGCGGCACTCGAGTGGTTCTGCACCTGAAAGAAGAAGCAAAAGAGTTTGCCGATAACTGGCGCCTGCGCTCCATCATTAAAAAGTACTCCGATCACATCGCCATTCCGGTGGAGATGTTGAAAGAGGAAATGCCGGCAGCGGAAGAGGGCGAAGAGCCGAAGGAAGAGAGGGCGCCTGAGTTTGAAGCAGTAAACGCTGCCCAGGCCCTGTGGACTCGTCCCCGCTCCGATGTGAAATCTGAGGAGTACAAGGAGTTCTACAAGCATATCTCCCACGATTTCGACGATCCCTTAACCTGGAGCCACAACCGCGTAGAGGGCAAACAGGATTACACCAGCCTGCTTTACATCCCTGCGCGCGCACCGTTTGATCTGTACCAGCGCGATGCCGCTCGCGGCCTCAAGCTGTATGTGCAGCGCACTTTTATCATGGACGATGCGGAGCAGTTCCTGCCGCTGTACTTGCGTTTCGTGAAAGGTGTTCTGGACTCCAATGATTTGCCGCTGAACGTATCCCGTGAAATCCTGCAAAAAGATCGCAATACCGATGCGATCAAGAGTGCGCTGACCAAGCGTGTTCTGGATATGCTGGATAAATTGGCGAAAAAAGATGGAGATGAATACCAGAAGTTCTGGGATCTGTTCGGCAATGTATTAAAAGAAGGTCCGGCTGAAGATTTCTCCAACAAAGAGAAAATTGCCAAGCTGCTGCGCTTCGCCAGCACCCATACCGATACCGAGAAGCAGGATCAATCCCTGGAAGACTATGTGGGTCGCATGAAGGATGGCCAAAAGGCGATCTACTACGTGTGTGCCGACAACTTCGCTACGGCCAAGTCCAGCCCCTACCTGGAAGTATTCCGCAAGAAGGGTATCGAAGTGCTGCTGCTTACCGATCAGGTGGACGAGTGGTTCGTGGGCCATATGAACGAGTTCGACGGCAAGCAGTTCCAGGACGTGGCCAAAGGTGCGCTGGATCTGGGTGAAGCCGAGAGCGATGAGGACAAGGCAGAGCGCGAAAAAGTTGAGCAGGAGTCCGGTGCCCTGGTTGAGCGGGTACAGGAAGTTCTGGAAGGTCGCGTTGAATCCGTACGCGCAACCACTCGCCTGGTGGACTCCCCAGCGTGTCTGGTGGTGAGCGAACAGGATATGGGCCCGCAAATGCGCCGCATCCTGGAGCAGGCCGGCCAGGCCCTGCCAGATGCCAAGCCGATCTTTGAAATCAATCCGTCCCACCCACTGGTACAGCGTCTGGACCAGGAGGCGGATGAAGATCGCTTTGCGGATCTCACCAATATCCTGATGGACCAGGCTAATCTGGCTGCCGGTAACCAGTTGGCAGATCCGGCGGATTATGTGCGCCGCCTGAACACGCTGTTGCTGGAAATGCACGGCTAAGTCAGCGCTATTGATTGGTGCTAAGCGATGGCCAGTGGAGTTGTTTTAGACTTTGCTGGTCCCAGAAGCGGCCCCTGCCGGATCGAACGGTGTTTTATCGGTTGGTCAAGGCAGAGGGCCGTTTTTGCTATTTACTGTGCCGTTTCGCACAATTGGCAGAAGTTTAAAACAAATTGACCCCATTGGGCTCAGCGGGTCATGCCTCTATAATCCGCAAGTCTTATAAGAAGCTTTATCGGTGTGACAATGCAAAAAGAAACTTCCAACCCCCTCGCTATTGCCGTATTGGGCGGCGGCAGTTTCGGAACCGCGATTGCTAACATTGTGGCGGGCAACGGCCACGACACCCGCCAGTGGATGCGCAATGCGGAGACGGCGGCTGAGTGTCGCGACACTCGAGAAAACCATAAATACCTGCCCGGCGTGCCGCTGCACCCGGAATTACAACTTACCAGCGACCTGGAGCAAGCGGTCGATGGTTGCAGTATCGTTTTTGTTGCGATACCCAGTAAGTCCTTTCGCGAGGTGGTAAAAAAAGTAGCCCCGTTGTTGGCGCCGGGCACCATGCTGATCTCCACCACTAAGGGAATCGAGCATGACAACTTCCACTTAATGAGCGATATCCTGCGCGAGGAAACCACCGACATGCGTGTCGGGGTCTTGAGCGGACCAAATTTTGCAAAAGAAATTGTTGCGGGGCACTACACTGCAACGGTGGTGGCCAGTGAAGACGAGGCACTTTGCAAAGCGATTCAATCGGCACTGCACTCGGAGACTTTCCGGGTTTATTCCAGTAGCGATGTGTTTGGAGTAGAGCTTGCCGGTGCGCTAAAAAATATCTACGCGATCATCACTGGTATGGCTGCGGCACTGGAGCGCGGGCAAAATACCATCAGTTTATTGATCACCCGCTCCCTGGCAGAAATGATGCGTTTTGCCGAAGCGATGGGTGCCGATCCCATGACGTTTATCGGTCTAGCTGGTGTCGGCGACTTGATTCTGACCTGTTCCTCAGACCTCAGCCGAAATTATCGGGTGGGGTATATGGTCGGTAAAGGCAAGCCGCTCGATCAGGCTGTCGCAGAAATCGGTCAGGTGGCCGAAGGTGTGAATACGGTTCGTCTGATTAAACAGAAAGCTGACGAAATGGGTGTCTACATGCCCTTGGTTTCCGCGATTCACGCCATATTATTTGAACAGCGGCCGATTCCTGAGGTGATTCGCAATTTGATGTCGGGCGCACAAACTTTTGATGTGGCCTACTCGGCCAAGCCTTAAATGGAAGCCTCATATGAAAAATGACGATCTAAAGCGCAATCTTACTTCCGGCAACCAGTGGGTGCGCCTTATCTATATGGTGCTGTTTGCAGTGTGCCTTCAGGTTGCCGCGTGGTTACTGATGGCGGTAGTGATACTGCAATTCCTGTTTTCGATTATCAGCGGGAAATCCAACGATAATCTGCGTCGCTTTGGCGATCAGCTCGCCTCCTATGTTTACCAGGCGATCCAGTTCCTGATCTACAACTCCGACGAAAAACCTTTCCCGTTTGCCGAGTGGCCTGAATCTGAAGTAGAGGATTTGTCCGGTTACGAGGGCGCCGAAGATGTTTCTGCAGAAGTGGTTTCTACAGAAGTAAAGCGTGAAAAGGACAAGACTGAAGACGAAGCCGAGGATGCCATTATCCTGGGTAGCTCCGAGCCCGAGAGCAGTGAAAAGCCCGAGTTGGTTGAGGAAAGTGCCGACGACGCCGACAAACCTGTCGACAAGAACTAATTGCTTTTCCTATCGCTAATTTATCCGGTGCCTTATCCATGGGTACCGGATAAATATCCGCAGCCCTCCCTACGAATATTCCCGCAGATATCGATAAAGTAACAACCCATCCTTGAGGAAGCCCCATGCAGCTGTTTATTTTGCGTCACGGTAAAGCGGAGCCCATGCTCGCCAATGATGCAGAGAGAGCCCTGACAGAGCGCGGGCGCAGGCAGGTTGCACAGGTTTGTAAAAAGCGCGCCGAGGAACTGGCGGCGGTAAAGGCTATTTGGGCCAGCCCATTTGTACGCACCCAGGAAACCGCTGAGATTGCTGCCGCTCAACTGGGGTTGCCTGTTATTACCGAACCGCTGCTGATCGGCAATACCCACCCACAGCAACTGCTCGACCATTTGCAAACCCAGGATACCTTCCCGCTTCTCCTGGTTAGTCACCAGCCTCTGGTGGGCAGCCTGCTCAATGGCCTCTGTGGCAGCGGTAACGAACACCCGATGGGCACTTCCAGCCTCGCCTGCGTTAGTGCGGATGTATGGGCTAATGGCTGCGCTGACCTGGAGTGGTTGCAGCACGCAGAGTAATTTTTCCGGTCGTGTCTGCCAGTAAATCCCTATTGCGCTGATCACAACTGTCATTGCGGATGTTGTTGGTGGGCCGCACCATTTCACCACCTGTTTTAGTCACTATCCGGTGGATATCACTTTGGCGATAAATCAAATCACTCCCCGTGAAATCACCCTTGAGTTTGATCACAAGTCGATTGCCGCACGCCAGTGGGGCGACCCGGAGGGAGAGCCGGTAATTGCTCTTCACGGCTGGTTGGATAACTGTGCCACCTTCAGTCGGCTGGCTCCCCTGCTCAGCGGAATTAATCTGGTAGCGATAGATATGCCGGGCCACGGACACAGCTATCACCGCTCACTCGATGCCAACTACAACATCTGGGAAGAGGCGGAAGATATTTTGGGGGCGGTGCACGCGCTGGGCTGGCGCAAGTTCTCCATTGTGGCGCACTCCCGAGGTGCTATTGCCGGGGTGATTACCGCTGGTGCTTTTCCCGATCGGGTAAAGCGCCTGGCACTGATCGATGGCCTTGTGCCCCCCTCCACCGAAGATGAAAAAGCTCCGGAGAACCTGGCCAAGGCTATTGCCCAGAGAGCCCGTTATGGCACGCGCAAGCTGCGGGTTTACGGTACCTTCGAAGAGGCGGTCGAAGCGCGCAAAAATGGCATGTTCCCGCTAACTGAGTGGGCAGCGCAGGTATTGACCGAGCGGGGCACCCGGGAAGTGGAGGGAGGTTATATGTGGAGTAATGACCCCCGGCTGATGGCGGCTTCCACAGCCAAGCTCAATGAGCCACAGATTAAAGCTTACTTATCCCGATTGAAGATGCCGGTGCAGCTGGTTCTCGCTGAAGACGGTATTGCAGATATGCTCAAGCGCCTACGCCCTGTACTGCAAGAGTTTCCGGGTATTGAGGCGCGTGAGATTCCCGGAAGCCACCACTTACACCTGGAGGAGAGTGGTGCCCGGGCGATTGCAGAGTGGTTTGGGCCTTTCTTGCGCGGTGAAACCGCTTAGAAGGGAACCCGTTTGGAATAGCAGCTGGCATCCATCTCCCGCACCTCTACCGAGACTGCGGGAACTCCTTCGGCAAATTGGCACAGGCTGTTAAAAACCGCCGAGCTCAATGCCTCCCTTTCCCGCGTAGAGCGCCCTTCAAGCAAGCGGATCTCTGCGTGGATAAAGCTGTTGCCATTGTCCCCAGCGATAAATTGGTCGTAGGACTTGGCGCGGGTCTTGATATTGTGGGAGGCGAACAAACCGGAACGGTGCATCGCCTCCTGAGCCGAGCTGACCAGTGCAGCGACAGAAATCTTCTCTTCCAGATTTTTCGCATACTCTATGATCAGGTGAGGCATAGCGGTCACTCCTCGGTCAAAGCGGCCCTGGCGGCCGCTGGGTACCTGTGGCGTTTACTGGCGCAGCAGGGAGAGGAACTCGTTGCGGGTGGCCTGGTTGCTGCGGAAAGTACCGAGCATAGCCGAAGTCTTCATCACAGAGTTCTGTTTTTCCACACCGCGCATCATCATGCACATATGCTTGGCTTCGATGATCACGCCGACACCGGCAGCACCGGTAACGTTTTGCAGGGTCTCGGCGATCTCTACGGTCAGCTGCTCCTGGATCTGCAGGCGGCGCGCAAACATATCCACAATGCGTGCTACCTTGGACAGGCCAACGACCTTGCCATTGGGAATATAGGCTACGTGGGCGCGGCCGATAAACGGCAGCAGGTGGTGCTCACACAGGGAGTAGAGTTCGATATCCTTAACCAACACCATTTCGCTGCAGTCGGACGGGAAGAGCGCGTCGTTGACTACATCTTCCACGGTCTGTTTATAGCCGCGGGTCAGGTATTCCATGGCTTTGGCGGCGCGCTCCGGGGTGTCTTTGAGCCCAGGGCGTTGCGGATCTTCGCCGATTGCTTCAATAATTCGCGCGTAATGTTCGTTCATGCTGCTCTTTCCAACATCTCAGCCCGAAGGGCGGGTGCGCTACCCTAAGCGTTTGTAACCCGAGAGTAAAGATCCACGCGGCCCGAGGAGCTTGTTAGCTGTTATTTGACGACCACTGACGAAGGCTATTTTGTTAGCAGGGCGGAGCGAAGTTGGGCGGAAAAATGGCTTAGGGCCTTTAGGTAGCAGCTGTAAAATGGCCACTTAACCTTACTCGTCGCTTATTTGGTGTGAGCAAACTACACTCCCCGGGCATTGACTGGCCCCTCTGCAGCAGCAACAGAGGGCACCCGCTAGTGACAGTGGGCCCCGACGAGATACAAAGCACTTAAGGATAGATTGATGATAGAAAGGCGTGAAACAAGCCTCCACGAACTGACCACGGTTTTGGACTATATCCGCTGGGGGACCAGTCGATTCAATGAGGCCGACCTCTACTACGGCCATGGCACCGACAACGCCTGGGACGAGGCCGTTTTACTGGTAACCCACGCCCTGCATCTCCCCCCTTACAGTAAGCCGGAGATACTCCAGGCCCGTTTGACCATGGAGGAGCGCCGCGACGTACTCACTATCCTGGAGCGGCGCTTTAGCGAGCGGGTACCGGCGGCCTACCTGACCAAGGAAGCGCACTTCTGCGATATGACATTTTATGTGGACGAGCGGGTACTGGTACCCCGTTCACCGATTGGCGAGATGATTCGCCACAACTTCCAGCCCTGGCTCAATGTTGAGCCCCTAGCGATTCTGGACCTCTGTTGTGGTAGCGGTTGTATCGGTATCGCCTGTGCCGAGGCCTTCCCGGAAGCGCGTGTCGATGTGAGCGATATTTCCGAGGACGCGATCGAAGTTGCACAGATCAATATCAATCGTCACGAGTTGAACGAACGCGTGCGCGCAGTGCAGTCGGATCTATTTTCCGGCCTGCACGGAATGAGTTACGAGTTGATCGTGTGCAACCCGCCCTATGTCGATGCCCGCGATCTGGCCGAAATGCCCAAGGAATACCACGCTGAGCCGGATATAGCCCTGGGCTCTGGCGATGACGGTCTCGATTTTACCCGTCGCTTGCTGCGCGAGGCTGCCAACCACTTACAGCCTGATGGCCTGTTGATCTGCGAAGTGGGTAATAGCTGGGAAGCCCTGGAAAAAGCCTTCCCTGAGGTGCCGTTTATGTGGCCCGAGTTTGAGGATGGCGGTCACGGTGTTTTTGCCATCAGCCGGGAAGAACTGCTCGCCTACCAACCCTACTTCGAAAAGGAATAATTCCTTTTGCCTCCCCGGCAATCTCGGTTGCCGGGTTATGGGCACATGCCCGGTTCTGCGGACACTTGTGCTTTTTGCCCCAGTCTGCGCACTGGGGCGGGCAGATCATTTATAATGCGCGCCCCTATTGTGGGCCATCCTGTTTTACTACCTACTAGCTGGAAAAGTCGTCTATGTCGGGCAATACCTTTGGCAAGCTGTTTTGTGTCACCACCTTTGGCGAAAGCCACGGCCCCGCGCTCGGTTGTATCGTCGATGGATGCCCTCCGGGTCTGGAGATTAGTGAAGAAGAAATTCAGCGAGAGCTGGACCGCCGCAAGCCCGGCACTTCCCGCTATACCACCCAGCGCCGCGAACCCGACCAGGTAAAAATCCTTTCCGGTGTTTTCGAAGGAAAAACCACCGGCACGCCCATTGGTCTGTTGATTGAAAATACCGACCAGCGCTCCAAGGACTACAGCAATATCGCTGAACAGGTAAGGCCAGCCCATGCCGATTTCACCTATTGGCAAAAATACGGCATTCGCGACTACCGTGGGGGTGGTCGATCCTCCGCCCGTGAAACTGCCATGCGGGTTGCCGCTGGGGCCATCGCCAAAAAATGGCTAAAACAAAAATATGGCATTGAAGTGCGCGGTTATCTCTCGCAATTGGGCCCGATCAAAGTACAAAAGCTGGATTGGGACCAAGTAGAGCAAAACCCCTTCTTTTGCCCGGATGCTGATCGGGTCCCCGAAATGGAGACCTATATGCAGGAGCTGATCAAAGAGGGGAACTCCATTGGTGCGCGTATCTCAGTACACGCCAGCGGCGTCCCAGCCGGACTGGGTGAACCTATTTTTGATCGCCTGGATGCAGATCTGGCCCACGGCTTAATGAGCATTAACGCGGTAAAAGGCGTGGAAATTGGAGCTGGCTTTGACAGCGTGGAGCAAAAGGGCACTGAGCACCGAGATGAGATCACTCCAGAAGAGGGGTTCCTGTCGAATAATGCCGGTGGTGTGTTGGGTGGTATTTCCAGTGGCCAGGATATCATTGCTCATATCGCCCTGAAGCCGACTTCCAGTCTGCGTATTCCCGGCCGCAGCGTTGACCGCTCCGGCAATCCCATTGAAGTCGTTACCAAAGGCCGCCACGACCCCTGTGTTGGTATTCGAGCAACGCCTATCGCAGAGGCCATGATGGCCCTGGTTCTGATCGATCACGCACTGCGCCATCGCGCGCAGAATGGCGATGTAACACCGGGATAATTCGATCGGCTTTTTTCTATTAGATACCGGCGGGAGCCGGTATCCGGTCTCCGCACTACTAAGATGCAGCCAATAAGCTAAGCCCCTGTACTTCCCCAACTTTACTCCCAACAAAATAGTTAGCTCCATCCTCCTCAATTTTATTAATGTTGCGCAGTCGATCTGAGGGGCTTAAAACGCCTTTATTTCCCCGATTTACGACATGGGTATAAATTTCAGTAGTACTAACATCCGAATGCCCTAGCAACTCCTGAATCGTACGCAAGTCATAACCCGCTTCGAGCAAGTGAGTCGCAAAGCTATGGCGAAATGCATGGCAACGAGCCGGCTTGTTGACTCCCGCTAGCTTGACAGCTATACGAACCTGGCGCGCTAAAGTTGACGCGTGCATATGGTGCCTTCTGTTTTCACCGGAGCGAGGACATTGGCCGATGGTGCTGGAAGGGAAAAGGTATTGCCAAGCCAGTTGTCGGCTTGCACTTGGATACTTTCTTTCCAAAGCGTTAGGTAAATAAACCGAACCAAAACCAGCCAAAATATCTTGTTGGTGTAATAGGGAAACAGTCTCTACCTGCCTATGTAGCTGCACAATTAACCCGTTAGGTAATATCGTAGTGCGATCCTTATCCCCCTTACCACCTCGAACAAAAATATTATTGCTGTCGAAGTCTATATCCTTTATACGCAAAGAAAGCAGTTCGGCGCTGCGAAGGCCACTACCGTACATTAGCTCAACCTGTAATCTGTAGGTGCCTTCAAGGTGATCCAAAATTGCTGATATTTCTCTACGGCTATAAACCACGGGCAAGTACTTTTGTTGTTTTGCCAGTTTAAAGTCCAGAGCCTGAATATCCCTACCTAAGAATCTCTTGTACAGATATATCAAAGCGTTCAGAGCTATTCTCTGTGTATTTGCGGAGCAAAGACCCTGAACTGCAAGGTGAGAGAGAAACGTCTCAATCTCAACAGCTCCCATATCGTCAGGGTGCTTCTTTTTATTGAAATGAATGAAACGTTTAACCCAATGGGTGTAAGTTTGCTCTGTTCGGTACGATAGTCCCTGCTTTCGAATGTGAAATCGCAGATTGTCCATAAATCGTTCAGGCTTACCTGGGATTTTGTGGCGAATGTCGTCCATGATATTGCTCTTAGACTGTTTTTATATACAGTATTTACTCTTTTGTCCTGCTGTCAATATCAGAATTCAAGAGAAGCTTCTCCTATTTCTGGGGGGTGGCGATCTATCTCTTTGATTTTTATAGGGTCGGTAATGTTATAAAGAGCAGAAAAAGCAGGTAGATATATAGCGCCTGCTATATATCTACCTGTTGAGAAATATGCCAAATTTCTTAACTTTTTGATATTATTGGGTTTTTGAGGTTATCTTGAAAGAAGTGAGTAGAATTATATAGAAGGGTGATATAAAGACGCTTCTTTTGAATTAACTGTTATGTGAGCAGGAAATAGAGCATATGGACATCGCGATACAAATGATTGATCAAGCTTGGCAATTACTTGTGCGTATTCCATTTTGGTTGTTGTTGTCCACACCATTGATAATCGCTCTCTACTTTTATGCAAAGAAAATCAGAAGCGTGCAGTGGAATATGGCAATAAAACTGTTGCTTTTTGTTCCACTTTCGGCCGTCTTACTTGCTCCAATGCCGGTTGGCATGTTCATAGCACTCGTGCCTAATGGTTTTTTGCTCTTTAGTGGCCTTGAGTACTACAGTAGGGTTTTTGCCTGGTGTGTTTCATCCATACTCATATCAATGATAGTTTGTTACTTCGTAGGCAAGAAATACCTGAGACCCACATAACAAGGTGCGGCAGCTGACATCTTACTTTGTGCACGGCGTTAGAAATATATGAAATTTATACCAATAACACTAATTCTAGTTCTCCTAAGTGATGCGGTATTTTCTGTAGATCTATCAGCTCTTGTAACACCTATATCTGTCAAGTCTTCGAACTATTCTGAAGGTGAGACATGCGCCCCGGAAGATGAGTGTATGCAAATGGGTTGGTGGAGAGAGTATGAGGTTACAAACATTAAGCCAATCTATGGCTCTATAGATGAAAAGACCATTTCGGTATTACTATTTAGCCACTCAAATTGGTATTACGAAGAAAAAGATCAAATGCAGTGGTATGTAGAGCTGGAACGTATGCCGGAAGCAAAAAACAAATTTATAGTGATAAATTGGTCTATCGAGCAGTCTATCATCTGCGTGGGTCATAAGATCGACAATTACGATGTTGTTGCGCTTTCTAGTTCGGAAGGTACGCAGTTTTGCTACGATACTTACGATTTTGGTGGAGAATAGAATTTCTAACAAAGCCATCAAAAATCGCGCTTTCAGCGCTGGACTCGCAACAAGTTGCTCGCCTTTTATGGCGACGTTAAATTATGAAGCCAAAATCTGCACTTATTACTTGTATTTTTATGCTTTCTGGCTGTGTTACCACTGTAACCTGGGATGGATTCACCCCCTCTAAAAGCTACGAAATTACTTTTAAAGATCAAGATGCAAATCCCGTTGCCGGAGTAGGTGCTAGTTGTAACGGAAATGGGGTGTGGCCAAGTGAAAAAATTGCCCAAGAAATTAATGAAACCTACCAAAAGTCCGACCAAACTGGATTGTTAAAGCTATCACATGGTGGGTACGAGATGGGCGGGACCTATAAGGAATTCGGGCCATTTACTTGGGGTGGCAATGAACACTGGAAGGTGTATTGCACATTCATACATCGCGGTTCAATCATCGAGTCCCGGGAGTTGGCCAAGTTCAATCAGCCAGTAGAGATCACGGTGCCAAGACCAATTTAACAAAGCAATGCAGCCGACGTCTTACTTTGTGCACTTTTTGCACGGTCGTTGCGCTCCTATTTTCGTGCAAAATGCACACAAAGTAAGCCGCTGCTGATTGCGGCGTTATACGCAACCAATATGAAATACAGTGCAGCCGAATACAATGTTCTCAGCTATCTCTTGAAGAAGCATGTAATGTCTTACGAGAAAGCTATTGAGTGGGCGTACTCCCAACACACCGATGAAGGTGTTGATCCATTTATTGAGAGCATATCTTTGGCAGCGGATGTTTCTGAGATACTTGAGTTAATAAGCAGCGAATTCCAAGTTTATGGAGAGCCAAGTCAAGACTTTATTGCAGGAGAAGCTGCGAGTAAATATTCAAAAGAACAATTGTCTTTGTACGATGCTATAGCACGAATTCTCTTTGACCTTGACTTAGGGTTGCCCGAAGAAGAACTGCAGAAACTATATATAGCTGAAGACTATTTTGGCTGGCACGACCAAGCAGAGAAAGAAGCGGTTAAGCATGTGCTACCAATATTTAGTAAATACAGGCCCGTTTATGAGCACGCTGTTGCAAAGTTCGGCGTATAACAAGCGCATGTTGTCGCCCTTCGGGCTGGGACGGCTTACGCTGCGCTTCAGCCGCCCCAAATGCGGGCGTTAGGTGCACAAGGAGTATGAGTGTTATTTAAGTATCTTCCGAAAGAGAGAGTTGATGTTTTAGAAAATCTAAAGATACGGTTTTCTCCGCTTAGATCACTCAATGATCCTTTTGAGTCTTTGCCGTTAATAGATATCGAAGATAAGGTTGAGACTGCTGTAGAGGATCTTTTAAAAGAGCTTGATCAAATTTGGGAAAGAACTCCTATATCTGAAAGGACTCCTGAGAATAAACAGCTACTAGAGGAAAATAGGCAGGCAGTTTATGATGGGGCACGATCTGCCATGGAACCATCAGTAGTTGGCCAAGGACTAATGGACATCATTAGTGATAACCTTGGAGTTCTATCACTATCGAGATCAAATACTAGCTTACTAATGTGGTCTCACTATACGGGCAGTAGCACGGGGTACGTTATTGCTTTTGATGAAAGCCATGACTTTTTCAGGCAGCATGACCTTAAAGGAAATATAGTGAGGCCTAGGCCTGTAATATATACAGAAAAAAGATCTTACGTAAGTGAAAAACACCACAACTGGTATCAAAAGCTGTTATGTGAAAAGCCACTAGAATGGGCCTACGAAGAAGAAGAGCGTTTATTTCTTACCCATATAGATAAAAATTCATCTATCGGAAAAGATGAATACGAAATGGATATCATATTGACTAGTTTTCCTAAGGAAGCCATATCATCAGTGTACTTGGGCTATAACTGCTCACCGGATACGCAAAAAAAGATAGAAGCAGCTTTAGATAGCAATAATATTGACAAGCCAGTATATAGAGCTGCGATGTCAAAAAGGGAATATAAAATTGAGTTTGAAGCAGTGCAAAGCACCTAACAAGACGCTCAAGCGGGACAAAGTGCTGCGCACTTCGCCCCTTAGCTGAGCGCTAAGTTTTATACACAAGTTTTTTTAAGTTTTATTATGTAAATCAATAAGTTACAGTTTAGCCCAGTAAGAACTACAGATTTGGCTGGATTATTATGCAGGACTGGGTCATGGACGAAGTAAAAAATCAGGTTATGGGTGATACACGCTTGAATAAGCGCTTGTCTAATATTCTCAGTAATTTAAGTTCAGACCCAAACAATAGCATTCCTTGTGCAAACAAAACTTGGGCAGAAACGTTTGCAGCTTATCGCTTTATAGAAAATGATAAAGTCAACTTTGACTCTATTATGAGCGGTCATAAATCGGCAACTCTTGAGAGAATCAAAGCGCAGCCTGTTGTTCTTATCCCACAAGATACTACCTTTCTAAATTTTGCCACTGACCTAGAAAGTAAAGAGATGGGAACTCTTAGGCGTAAAGAGACCAACCAACAACTCTTGCACACCTCCATCGCGATAACACCATCCAGAGTTAATTTGGGTGTTGTTGAAGGTAGTATGTGGCAGAGAGATAAGGAATCAAGTTCTAATTCCCGCTATACCAAGTCGATAAAGGATAAGGAGAGTCGACGCTGGCTAGACCATTACGAAACGGCTTGTCAGATACAAGAGCACTGCCCTGAAAGCACAATTGTGAGTATTGCTGATAGAGAGGGTGATATTCATGAGTGGTTTCAGCTGGCTGAAGAGCAAAGTGAACAGCGGCGGGCGAGCTATATCGTTCGAGCTAAGGCCAATCGCACTTTAGAGCTCGATGGAGAAGAAACGGTTTTGCTTTGGGATCATATGAACGAGCAGAAATCTATTGGTCTATACGCGGTAGACATTCCCAAACGGAATGGGGAACCTGGAAGAAAAGCCAAAGTCAGCGTATCCACTACTGAGATACGGCTACTTGGAAAAGGAAAATCTAAACGACCACTTTCTCTCTATGCTGTATTGGCTAAGGAATTAAACCCACCAGAGGGTGAAAAAGGCATTGAGTGGATGCTGTTAACTGATCTTCCAGTTGAAGACTATAAGCAGGCGAGAGTCATCATTGAGTGGTATCGAAGCCGGTGGGAAATTGAAACCTATTTTCGGGTGGTAAAAGGCGGATGCCAGATAGAAAGTAATCGTTTTAGAACAGAGCAGCGAATGTTGAACTGTATTGCGATCTATATGATTATTGGATGGCGACTACATTCGATAACTACACAAGCAAAAAGTCTTCCTGATGAACCATGTACGAGTGCTTACTCTGAAAAAGAATGGCGCATGGTATGGATGATGCGAGATAAAAGTTCCCCACCGAATATACCTCCAAGCATGAGAGATATAACGCGTATGCTGGCAGGTCTAGGAGGATTTCTAGGGCGTAAAGGCGATGGCGAGCCAGGGGTTAAAACTGTTTGGCAAGGATATGCTAAGTTGCTCCATTATGTTGAAGCAGCAGAGGTTTTAAATGGACTTAAATAATGTGTATAAAACACAGGCTGAGCGTTACGTGTCATCGAGATCGAGTGAGATATTTAGGTGAATCCAAAATTTGAAGTACAACCGAAAATTGGAATTGGCCCTGTTAAATTAGGTATGGACCGTACTTCTGCAATTGCAAGCATGGGCCTCGAACCGAATAGCTTTATGAAAACACGAATTAGTCAGCATCCAACTGATTCGTTTTATGAGGCAGGCTTTCAAATATTCTACGAAGGCGATGAGCCAAAAGTAGAAAGTATCGAGCTATCTCGCGGTTGTAGCTTCGAGGCTATGTTTTCTGGCGAAAACATCCTTAATCTATCGGTCCCTGAAGCGCTTTTAAAAATAGAGAGTACAACTGGTCTCAAGCCAGAAACAGAAGATGATGGCTATACCTATGAGATCCCAAGTCTCGGTCTGTGGCTTTGGCGGCAATCAAATGAGGCAAATGATGAAGAAGGTTTATATTTTTCAACAGTCGGCGTTGGTACGGTCAACACGTAACAAGTCAAAGCACTCGGGCTTGGTAAAGCTGTCACCTTTTTTGTTCCAAAAAAGCCGCCAACTTCACCAAGCCGGTGTTTGAGGCGTTAAATTTCAATATGACCAAACCACTGATAAAAACTGCTAACAAGAGTAACGCCAGAATTTTGCTCACAATAGTTATATTGGGAGCGCTACATTTTTTCATGCTAGGAAAGTTGTACTCTCATTTTGGCCCACAAGAAGCGGGCAAGTTTATAGCTGGCGTTGTTCTTCTATTGGTGTCTTTCTTTTCAATGATTTCGGGCATCAATAATTTCAGGTTTAAGCGATTTAATTGTCCAGATTGCTTGGTTCGTATAGGAAGAATAGAGCCACATGGAAAAGAGCCTGGCACTCCGTTTTACCAATTCTGCAGCAGCTGTAATATATTGTGGCTAGTAGGGAAAGCCCCCAAAAGAATGCTGGCTGCAGGAGACGGTATCTCTGATTCTGGGGCTGATGGAGAATAAATTTAACAAGGCGAGGCAGTTCGTTCCGGCCCTGCGGGCCTCCGCCAGACAGCTTACTTTGTGCACTTTATGCGCAAGTCGCTTCGCTCCCATTTTCGCGCATAAAGCGCCCAAAGCAATCTGCCGCTGCTCGCGGTGTTAGCTCACCAAGTATTTAGAAAATGAAGTTAACGGATAGATTAAGAAAAATATTTAGAGAGTCAGAAGAAGCTTTTGGCCATTCAGATTCCGCTGGAACGCCTTGCTTGGTTCCGTATTGTGAGCAGATTGTTGAGTTATACCGAGCAAACTCGATGGAGAAGGGTAACGTAGAAAAAGCATTCATTGATGACTTTGAGCATCATCATGAATGCACCTGGGAGCTTGCCCAAGTTTGTATGTACCATTTAAAGCTTCCCAAGTATAAAGATTATCTGCAAGAAAAACTAAAAGTTGCTCACGACAAAAACGACTGGCGCAGTACGGCAGTGATATCCAATATCCTGAATGCTTATGAGGAGCCTTTTGAAGATAAGGCGTTGTTTTATGGAGCACAAAGCTAACAAGTTGCTCAAATTCGTTCCGGCCACAAAAGGCGTGGCCTCCACCGGACAGCCTACACTACGTTTCGGCTGCCGTTTAGCAAAGCGTTATGTGCAAGAGAGAATCAGATGAGTAGAACGGCAAAAATAGTGGGCTCCATAATTTTCTTGGTGATCTTGTTCTGCATGCCGCTTGCACTTTATGCATACCAATTTGGCTTCGGTATTTGGGAGAATCATGGTGAGTGGGCGGAAATGGGTTCAGCATTATCTGGTATCTATTCACCGATTATTGCTCTTCTAGCCTTCATTATCTTGGTTGGCCAATTTTTCTCCCAATATACGATGAATAAATTTCATTTCGACCAGTCATTTATTCAAAAGAGTCAGGAAGAGTTAAACTTTTATATAGAACAGCTCGATCATTATCTGAATGATGAAAGCGAAAAAACTGAATCGGTGAGAGAGTTGCTTCGAAGATTTTCAGCATTGAGTGAAGCAGAGCTCAGATCAGATCTTGGAAAGCGTGTAGTTCAAGAGTTCATTGGTGAGCATAGAAAAATTCATGATATATGGGTGGCGATCTATCCATCGCTCAAAGGATTGGGCGTGCACGATCACTATCCCTATGTTAATAGCTACCAGGGTTCCAAGGTGAAGCTAATGGCTGTACTTTCTCTGAATACATGTATTGCGCTAGATAAAGTCTACTTCTCCTCTAATTCAAAAATTGATAGGGGAGAAGCTCAAGTTCTGGGGCCCGGAACGCACATAACAAGTGACTATGGTTGTTCGTCAAGTTATTAAGCCATACTTTCATCCCAGTAGGTGTTATTTTTCACCATCGTATTCAGGATCGTAATCTGCTTTCTCATGCAGGCAATCAGAGCGACCTTTTTAGGTTTGCCAGCGTCGACCAATCGCTTGTACATCGGCTTTAGTTTGGGATGATGCTGTATAGCCGACATTATGGAAACAAACAAAACCGTTCGTACACGATGCCTTCCACCCCGAATATATCTCTTTCCCTGGAAGCTGCCGCTATCACGGTTCATCGGGGCGATACCGACAAGTGCAGCGATTTCTTTACGGTTCAATTTTCCTAGCTCGGGAAGTTCACTCATCAACGTATAAGCCAATACATTTCCGACCCCTTTAGCACTCAACAATAGGTCGCGCCTTTGCCGCCACTCAGACACACTGTTAACCAGTTTATCCAGTTGCTTGTCGATACCTTGTAGCTCTTTTTTGATGGTGTTTAGAATGGTCTGTATAGGTTTGTGTACTGATTTCGGCATTCTCTGAAGCCGATTCTTTTGCATTGTGCTCATCTCTAAACACTGACTTCTTACCGCCAGTAAGTCACTGATCTCCCTAAGCTTTTCTGGCTTTAGCTCCGATAGTCTTGGCTTCATGGCCTCACCAAAATGTGCAATATCCATTGCATCTAGCTTGTCAGTTTTGGCGAGTCGCCCTGTGGATTTAGCGAAGCTCCTTATCTGTGAAGGGTTGCAAACAACAACAGGTAATCCTGCTTTGTTAGCGGCGCAAACAAACTCTAATTCGAGTCTTCCTGTAGACTCTATTAATACTCTTTGAGGTTTAAGAGGTTGTAATTGTTTAATGGCATTCTTAATGCCATTTTTATCATTGGCAACACTAAAGAATTGGCCAGTAGGTCTCACATAAATATCGAGTTGTTTACTGCTGGTATCGATACCGACATTGATCTCTTGAGGTTCCATAAGATAAGCTATCTCCGCCTTGCTATTCGGGCTCGAGGCCCACATGACTATTCGAGTTATGCCTAGTGAGTGTCTGTCACTTTCCTACTTGTTAACAGTCTTTATAAACAGGCGCAGCAACGAACTGTGACAAACAAGGCCTTCGGTGGCCGCCGAAGGTGGGTCTCAATTTACCCGTTAGCGAAAAGGATTTTCAACATCAGAATCAGGCAAGAACAACCATACAAGTGCCGGCACAATCGCGCACTGGACTCGCAACAAGTTGCTCGCCTGTGCGGCAGGCGTTATGTGTAATTAGTAATGAACACTGAAACTATACAAAAAGAAATTGATAAGCTTGATAGCCATCAGAAGTCCGTACTTCTACTCACATATGGCCACCAATTAACGGTTATGGCTAGAGATGCGTACGAATTTCAGGGGCCAGGCGTAGACAAGCCTCGTTTACTACGCGATTCCAACGAAATAATGCATAGGGTGTTTCAAGCACTCAGAGAATTAGAAACAAAGTCAGACAAGTGCTTTTCATTGTCAAGCATTGCCCATTGGATTTCCTGCGAAGAAAAAGAAAGCGATATTGTTAATGCTAGCAAACAGGCTTTTTCTATGGCGGTTCAAAAGTGCAACACATAACAAGCAAACCAACATCGCCTTGCAGGCTGGACACGCTAACGCGCACCGTTGCTTTGGGTGTTAAGTTCCGGATATGAAAAAGCAATTAATTACATTTCTGGCAATGCTTTGTTGTTCGTTGTCCGCAAGTGGAGTAGAGAAATTGGATTGGCCATTTGATCAAGCAAAGAATGTTGCCGCGATAACGACCAAGCAGGTCGTTAAGGATTCACTCCCAGTATTAATGGTAGTGCACTACGCGGATGATGATTCATGGGCGTTCACATGCGGTACCACTAATAAATCAGAAGATCTAATGATTATGAGTATGGGCGAGATCACATCGCTTGATCCTACTTTGTATTCAATCGCAGATTTACCTCCTGGCTGGAGCGCCACAAGAACATCAATGAAGTCTCAGTGGGTTCGTACTAGAGAGGAGTGAATTTAACAAGCGCAAGAAGTTTGCTGCGGCCCTTCGGGCCTCCGCGGGCGTTAGAGCAATATCGAATTCAAGCCGTCTTATATAGAAGCGTAGAACAAGGAATCGTATGAGTAACGTTACAGAAATACTTAGTTTATTTAAAGAGCAGCTCAACAATCAGATCAAAGCATTTGTTGCAGATGAATCTTTCGAAAACGAAGGGTATGGATTCGCATATTGGTATTTTAGAAACATTAGAGCTATGACCAGTATTGAATCAAAAGATCAAATCTGTGACGGTAGCGGAGATCTTGGTATTGATGCTATTGAAATACAGGATGAAAAGGTTGTTTTTTATCAATTTAAGAACCCATCCTCGATAGATAAATCCGTTGGCGCCAGCGAAATTGATAAAATGTTATCTGGCCTTAGCTTAATCTTGAGTCGCAAACACAATGAAATAGCGAATCCAGAGCTGCTTTCTAGACTAGATGAAATCTATTCTTTCACTCCCACCGGCTATAGGGTAGTTATAGCGTCTTCAAGCCTTGCAGAACTTCCAGAAGATGCAAAAGTGAAACTTTCTAGTTTTTGTGAGAGCAACAGCGGCGCAGCGAAAGATCTATTTCAGTGGGAATACATAAGTCTTAGTGATCTTCATAATAGGTTTTATGCAGCGCATCTACCTACTCTTGATGCAACTATCGATTTTAATTTGGTTCGCCCTCCTTACATGACAAAAATTGGAGATCACGAAACCTATCTTTTCGACTTAAGTGGAGAATATCTAGCCCAACTATACGAATCACATGGAGAGAGTTTGCTTCAGCAAAATGTCCGTATGTTTGAGGGAGACAAAGGAACAAATCTAGCAATTACTCAGACAGCATCTAGTGAAACAGAGTCAAAGAACTTCTTTCATTATAATAACGGAATTTCGTTAATCTGTGATTCAGCGAACTATCAACCATTTAACAATGCGCTAAGTCTTGAAAGACCCCAAGTTGTTAATGGTGGGCAGACAATGCGAATTCTACATAAGTGTTTTAAGCTTGGAACGCTTAAGAATAACGTCCACACGGCAGTGCGCGTAATTACAACGGGAAAAAACAAAGACTTTGCTGCTAATGTAGCAGTAAACTTAAATAATCAAACCCGAGTGGATAATACGTTTCTACGTTCTAATGACCCACGTATAGTACAGCTCTTACATTCGCTTACTACACATGGATATTATTTAGAGCGCAGAGCTGGCGAAATTGAGGCGATGCTTCCTGACGAAATAGAAGATCTGGAAAATAGGTTTGGCTCCCCATTAGCAGCTCATGTGATTCCATTGAAAGATGGAATGCAAGCTTACGTTGCAACTTACTATGGTGACCCTCAGCTCGCTAAAAAGGATCCTGCAAAAATATTTACCGATGATGGTGGTAGCTTTTCAAAAATACTTCAATCTGATTTAACTGCTGAAAAGTTTAGGAATGCCTTTATTCTAAGCAAGATTGTGTCAACCGAGGTTGATGAATTCAAAAAACTAAAAAGAAAGCGATATTCAGACGAGGAGGAGAGGCGAACCGCTTATTCTACCAATATAAGCTCATTTGTTGCTCCTGTATTTAATGATATCGATGCTGCTGTTCCACAGATTACTGTATTTTCGATGGCGTTGATTTATGAAAAATACGTAAAAATATTAGGGTTTGAGTTTGAGCTTACTATAGAAGCATTGCAAGCAAAGCCAGAGCTAATTTGGAAGTCCTTCATCGATATAATCAATGCAAAAAATGAAATGAAAATAGAAAAAGGGTGGCCAACAATTCTTAAATCCGGCTCATTTTATAGAGATGTTATAAAGCATATGGAAAGCAGATGGATGAAACAGGGAGACGCTGAGCTAAGCGTTTGATGACTAAAGCTCTAACAAGCAAAGGCAGCGGATGCTCCGCACCGCTGCTTTAGGCGTTATGTGTCATGAGGTCATGTAGATAATTATGAGTGCAGGTATACCACTGTTTATTTTGAGTGCTTTAGCCACATTCATTCTTGTGCTCTGGTCTAGCGGTGGAGCTGGCACCAAAAGCAGTAGAGTTAAAATAACGGTTATTACTTTGGCTATTTTGGTTGCATCATGGGTGGCTTTATTATCTTTTGGCGTGTTCCATCCATTTGGTTCATGGGGCATGAGCGTAGGCTTTATCGTATCAATAGCCGCTTTTTTCGTGCCCGTGATTTACAACAAGGTACGCAGCAATGAAAACACATAACAAGGCAATGAAAAATTGCCCACAAAAAACGTGGGCTGGACTCGTTGACGCTCGCCTTTTACTGCGGTGTTAGGTGCAAGACTTACCCACGTTTAGTAGACACCCTGTATAGTTAGGTTTAGGCCTAACACGGAGGTGTATCATGGGTAAGAAAAGAACTCAGGCGTATACGGAGGAGTTCCGTAGAGAAGCAGTTAAGAAAGCGGAAAAGCCTGGAGCAACAACGGCTTCTGTGGCGCGAGAGCTAGGCGTCAGTGCGTAGCAAAATTGTATCTGGCAAGTTTATTTTAAGAGGCTATTTGATGTGTAATTCAATGGCATGGATCATATTGAATATTCGAAGTGATAAATAGCTGAGGTTTACTAATAAAAAGGACGTATTTAACGTTACCTTGATAAAGTCCTCTATCCTATATGATTCACGAAGAGAGTACAACGGTATACCTGATACACTCGGTATATCAGTCATTATACTACTTAGAGTTTAAAGATTTTCAATGGATAAAATTTTCACTTTGGTATGCCTGGAAGGGCCTTTGTGGATTTATTGACTTTTTATTATCACAATGAATGATAAGCTCTGATGGTCAGCATAAAAGATAAGATATATGCTACCGTCGGTAGCATCTTTAGTTAGATTAAGTATGGAAATATTGAGTCATGGAAGTAGACATAGTTACATTTATTTCTTCATTGGGGGTTTCTTCTTTTACTGCTGTCTGGCTAACAAAATTACTTGTTTCTCATCGGCTTAAAAAAGATTTGCAAGTCCATAGGGTTAAGCTTGAAAAATCACTTGATGCATTTAAAGGTGAGCAAGATGGTCAGGTTAGGAAAGATGTTGAACTATATTTAAAACAGCATGACGCAGATATTAAGTATAATTTTGAGGCCAGGGCTCGTCTTTATCACGCTATTGGGCCATTAAAATTTCAGCTTTTGTTGGCTGCTCGAGACTTTAAAGTCAGGGTATCAGAGATGCCAAGAAATCCATATAGTATTAATTTGGGTGGGCACTATGGTAAAAGTACCATATATCGTTTGGCTAGACTTCTCTGTCTTGCAGAGCTTATAGAAAGCAAGGTCGCGTATGCTGATTTCGCTGTAGATGATTCATCGATTAAGTTACTAGAATTTAAGAAAGCTTTGTTTGTTATGCTGTCTGGCTCAAAAGTTATTTGCCATCACCCTAAGGCTAATTGGAAAACACAAAAAGAACATATATTTTTTGATGTACTGTCGAATATTGGTAATGCTCTAGTTGTTCACGAAGGTCAGTCAATAATGCGATGTATGTCTTTTTCAGAATTTTCTGACGAGCTTGTGAATGTTGATTTTGTGAATAAACTTTCGCCCCTTGTTGATGTCATGTCTGGGTTTTGTCTCAAGGATACACCAATTCTTTGGGTTAGATTATCTTGTATTGCCGTACTGTGTAACAAATTAATCGATGAAATTGGCCGGCCAGTTGGGTTTAAATATACTTCTATTGATTTGGTTTCTCTTTTAAAAAACAGTGATGATAAATATATTCATTGTAAAGCTGATAAGTATGTAAGATTATGTCGTGAAACAATGAGTGAGGGACTTTAGTCGGGTACATTATAGTAGGCTCGTGTATGATGTTTTCTAAATATGATATGAGTGTTATTTAATATTAGGTTCTGCCTATGCTGCCAGATAAAATCTATTTAATTGATAAATCCAAGGAGCTTGTGAAAGATTGGAGTGAAGTATTCGAAGATGTTGAAATTATAGACGTTATAGAGGGTGATTTCTTCTCCAAGTCAACTGATGTAATGGTTAGCCCTGCTAATAGCTTCGGAATTATGGATGGTGGGTTGGATTTGCCATTTAGGGATAGGCTCGGTTTTAAAGTAGAGGATCAGGTGGAAGAGCGGATTGAATCTGACTTTCATTGCGAACTTCCGGCAGGATCAGCAGTAGTAGTACCTACCTCCCATGAGAATTGGCCATATTTAATATCAGCTCCAACTATGCGAGTGCCGGAAGAGGCTTCCAATACGCTAAATGCATATTACGTTTTTCGAGCAATCTTAAACTCTGTGCAGCTATTTAACCGATCAAACTCCTCGGAGAGAATTAACTCGATTCTATGTCCTGGCCTGGGAACAGGTATAGATAGCTTATCGGCTAGGCGTTGTACAGGCCATATATGAGCAGCCTATAACTCCTTATCCAAGCCTTTAAGAATACCCAATTATACAGGAATACATGCAACACATAGAGGGCTGTAATTAGCTTACTAGTGCATAGCAAGTATCTTTATAGAAAGTGAGTGAAAAATAGTCAGGAAAGCCTTAAGCTGCGTTGAGTTGAGAAGTACATCTTCTTTTAGCAGATTAAGACTTTAGGCATAAGTACCAGTACTAAGGGGATACTCTATGGCGTTTGATTACGGCTCGATTGATTTGGGCCTGAAGAACCCTTTTAAGAAAGAAGGCCGGGTTACCGCAATTAGGGGGGGAGTTCAGTTTCTTGTTGCCCTAATCTTGCTGTTTATCGCTGCTGGCCAAGTGAAGTCGGACCCCGTAAGTGGTTGGGTGCTTGTCGTAGTGGGGGCAATCCTGCTGGTCGGCGGTATAAGGGCTCTATCAGGCGGCATTTTGGCCTTATTGCGCTTCTTTGTTGGTCGAAATCATCCCGTATCATTAGCTTTTAACCATTCTAAATCTGAAACGAGTACGGCATCAGAAGAGAAAAATGAAGTGGCTTATACCGCTTCCGGCTTAGAAGAGATGTTAGTTGGCCGGAAGAATCCAACCTTTCTAGAGCCTAAGGGCTTCTTGGCTCGGGTATTACACAGTATCTTCCCTAAATTGCTTTATATGCCATACCCCATTCGAAATATGGCTCAGGCACAGTTTGGCGCATGGGTAAGTACATTAACTGTCTTGCTCTCTTATGTCATTGTCGCTTTTATTTGTCTCAGTGGTTTTGCTGGTGATATGGGAGAAAAGCTATTCCCGATGTACTCTGCCATCGCTTTACTTTATACATTGATTGTATGGCACTCTGCGAGTAAAGGTATTTCACGGGAAGCCCAGAAAAGTGTAGCGAGCCTTACGGGGGGAAGTATTGCAAAAACGATATTATTCTCGATTGTGGTGCCTCTGTTGCTAGGATTGGGGTTAAGTTTAGGCGTTGAGGCTTTTAAGGGGGAAGGTACTACTTCCCTAGATGAAATAATCAGTGTGTCCGGTGTATTGACTGAGGCTTTACCAAGCTTTAGCCCGTTCTTGTATATTCTTGGGGTTATATTTGTAGGCGCTGCTTGTAGTTTTGCTGTTGTCTATATGCTGCGCTTTAGAAGCGAAATTGCAAACCCGGTCACTGAGGTTTCTGAATTAAGGGATAACTGGCAGGAATCGGTTCACCCGAAGGAAATCTTTATAAACTTGGATAACCTTGTGATGGCAAATCGTCGTTATAAGGAAGTGCCTAATCGTATTTACAGAGAGCTTGATCCAAAACTTGAAGAGCAAGTGGATGGTAAAGGTTCATTCAATGGGGAAATGATCCAGGAAGTACAACCTACCGTTCGCCCTGTTGATTTGGGTGATAAATTCAAGCTGATTCGCGATATTAGTCTTTTCGCAGGTAATGCGCTCTATATCATTGTTACTGCGCTAGCTATTTGGCTTGCATATTCTTTGATTGATGTTATTCACTTCTTTCAGCCGGAATCTCTTACAGCCATTAAACAGGAGTTTGGCGCCTTAGACGAGGAAGCTGGCCGCTTAGCTCTGCTAGAACAGTATATTTCAGCAGGCGGCGCTCTCTGTATGACGCTAATTCACCTGCTATTGATAGGATTTATTCTTAATACATTTGCTCGCTTGTTGGTCAATGCGGCACATATCTTCTTTGCTGAGATGCAGTTTGAATCACTATTGGTGTATTTTAAA
Organism: Microbulbifer maximicatervae (SeqCode); assembly: GCF_052468155.1. Classification (NCBI taxonomy): domain Bacteria; kingdom Pseudomonadati; phylum Pseudomonadota; class Gammaproteobacteria; order Cellvibrionales; family Microbulbiferaceae; genus Microbulbifer; species Microbulbifer maximicatervae (SeqCode). Next base: position 4,966,068 of record NZ_CP174335.1, on the reverse strand, counting down.
TGCGAAGGGACATTCACTGAATCTAAGATCTCAACGGGCACTGGAATACATGACAGTACTCGTTCTGAAAATGTACTAGTCAGAAGTTCGATTACGCCTTGGGTGATAGTAACCAGGGTTGTCTCAAGTACATTTGCCGCATCTGGCATGAGAAACTTGGAGTATCCAAGGCATATACTTGAAATGCATAAGTCTGAACGCGACTTATCTGAAATCAGGGATGACGTAATTAGTTTCTTGAAAGATAGAGAGTCTATTGCCTCCATTACAAGCAGTAGAGACTTGGAAAACACTTCGAATATTCATGCTATTAATCAGCAAAGTCGTGCTCTGCCAATGACAGAACAGGGACAATTAGCTCAAGATGAAAATGCGGCTGGTTATTTGAGGCAAGAGGATAAGGACACGGTTGAGTAGGATTTACAGCCTTTTCTTTGGCTCTACTGTCACTTACCTTGAGTGAAAGTGATAAAAAAAGCTGGCAAGGTTCGGAGTCTCTGGACCAGAAAGAGAATTCCTGGTACCCCTTGCCAGCTGAGGGTACTAGGCTAGCAAATTACGTATTTTTAGTAATACTGAGCCCCTAAGATTGACCGTATTTGCTGGTAGAATTACAGAAAAGTACTGTTTTATCTTTATTGTTAGGTACACAAGACCACTTTTGTTGGTATTTAACAAGCTAGGTTATTATTCTGGAAGCAGCTCTAGCACTGTGTGAGACTCTTCTTTTGTGACTTTCAGGTTATAAGATTTACTCAGACAGAGGACGGTATCTTCTATATGATTCAGGTCATAAACCCCACTAACAAGTAGTCTACTAGTGTTCTGGTCTCTCGTCACAAGTGGTGTATTTGTAAAGCGATTTAGCGATATTAGAAGTTCTGTTAATCTGATGTTATCAGCCTTTGTAAATCCACTTCCCCAATCCTTATAGCTGGAAACCTCAAAACCTTTGATTGCACCGGTGTTGTGCTCAGTTACTTTGAGCATCTCACCCTTCTTTATTTCGGCGCGATTTTTATTTTGTTTTATCGGGCTGACAGTGATATTCCCTTCGAGAACAGTGACTTCTGTTATTCCATATCGCTGGTCAATATTGAAAGTGGCCTTATGTGTACGGATCAATGCTTGTCGTGATTCTACTATAAATGGCCAGGTTACCTCTTTACAAATGCTTATTTGGGCCTCCCCATTTAATAGACGTATGCGTCTGCGTGTCTCTGAATAATTGACGAGTACTTTAGTTGTGGCACTCAACTTTATATGGCTGCCATCGGGGAGGGTTTGTTTAGATATTTCCTTGGGCGCTGTTTGGTAACGGCATTTAAATGGCTCCCGTGTCTTTAAATCTTCCATACTTTTCCCCTCGGCTTGGCTCGAAAGCAGAATTGGTCCTTATAGGTGGGACCTTAGTCCGTTTTATATATTTTATTGTGAGCGCCTGACTTTTTATTATTCCACCTGATTGGGGAATTAATAGGGCATGCTTGTCTCCGATACTGGCTCTTATCTTGCGACGCTTTCTTTTCTTTTTTAAGGGGGATTTGTTGTGGTTTTATTAAATGGTCATGACTAGAGAGCTATTTTGCTGTGTTTTACCGTACTACGATAAATTTTATCTGCTTGGAGGTAGGTTATCTTGGCCTGAACCGGGGGATTGTTGCTTTTTTGTGAAATAAACAGGGGGCTTATTAGGGTGGCCTGGGTTACTTCGTGATAGACGATTCAGAGAGTCTCCACGGGAACACTTACTTTTTCGATGTAAAAGAGCTTTAAACGCCATCAGGGGCTAAAGTTGGAGACGTATGAGTTTGGTACATATGTGATATTTGGCATAAAGATTGCTCCTTTTATCTTGTGGGTAGAAGTTCATATTGTGGGAATCGTAAAGGAATTGTTCATCAAGGGAGCTGAAAATGTCGTCACTCTATTTTTCATCGCATGCCATGCCACTTAGAGTCCCAAGTTACTGCTGCTTTGAACTTGGGTCCTGTTCGGACATAGAGTATGAAAGTTACAAAATAGCCCTGTTTAAAAAGGGGATTGCGCTTATCCATCTCAAATTTTCTGATGATTCTGCTGAAGTGATGGAGGATATTGTCAATACCATTGGGTTGGTACATGAGCATGATTCTATGGGGCGAACGGTTTGGGATGTGAGGATTGGTGGTGAGACAGGCGATGAGGCATTGGCTATATCTCATAGTGATAGAGAATTCTTCTTGCACAATGACGGTGCTTTTGAATCGGAGATGCCTGGCTACTTTGGTCTCTTCGTTGTGCACGCTGATATGCATGGAGGCGGAGAAAATATTCTTGTCTGTGCTGACAGGATAATCGAGAGCCTCTCCGATAAAACTTTCCAGGTGCTTTCAAGTAGTAAGTTTAAACTGCGTGTTCCTGAAGAGTTTCGCAAGTCGTCTGAGTTTATAGAGGCATCCTTAATTGATGAGAGCCATGGTTTCAGATACAGGTATGATATTATCGAGCGTGAGTATTGCTCTTCAGATGAGCTTGATGCTTTACGTGAGCTGGAGCTAAAAATATCGTTGCCACATAATATGTTTAAGGTTAGGTTGAATAATAATCAGATATTGTTATTGGATAATCGACGATACCTTCACGCAAGAACAGGAATTAAGGATAGGAAAAGGCACCTTAAACGAATACGTTTTAATATGCCTGCTATATCGAGGGTTGCTTAACGGGTGGTCATAGAGATAGTTATAGTTGGGTTGTTGCTTATTTTGGTAGCAGGTATGGCTCACGGAGCATTGGGATTTGGTTTCCCAATGCTTGCGACGCCTATTCTGGCACTTGCTTATGATTTGAAAACGGCAGTGGTGTTAACCATCTTGCCGTCGCTTTTGGTAATTATATCCAGCCTTTATAAGTGCCGAGATTATAGGATTAATTTTTCTAAATATAGTTTAGTAATATTATTGGTGTCTCTTGGAAGCCTTACCGGAACATGGCTGTTAACCTGGGCAAACCCGGATATTCTCAAGTTGTTACTAGCGGTATCAATCTTGATTTACCTGTTTTCCAATCGTTTAAGGGGTTATCTGTCCAAATTCTCCAGTCGGCCAGTACTTTTTCCTGTCATTATGGGCGGCTTGGCCGGGGTGATTGGTGGCGCAACTAATGCGATTGCGCCTCTACTGATGATTTACTTATTGGAAGTTGCCAGATCATCAAAGGAAGTAATCCTTATTTCCAATATTTGTTTCTTGATTGGCAAGCTGATACAGCTTTCTGTACTTTCAGTTTACTTGAGTTTTGATGATTTGGAGTTGATGTCGCTATCTGCAATTACCGTATTTGCATATTTTGGACTAATTATCGGATTTAAGCTTCAATCGAGGATTGATGAAGAGCGATATCGATCGATTATTCGATATGCCTTATCAATTTTTATGTGCGTGCTGACCTATCAGGGGGTTTCTAATTTGATATTTCCTGATGGAGTAATTGTTTAGGCTCTCTGCTTGAGGTCTCACTGATTGTGACTATCAAATGCCCTAAGTTGGCTCTACTGAATAGCTCTGCTGTTGCAGGCTAATCATCTTTTCAAATGGTTGCAGAAGCTTGGAATACTCATTTTTATCTTCAAGCTGAGCCATAGCCAAGGCAATACTTTCAATGGTTGACAGACCATCCGCAACGGTGGTTTTCCGAATAGCGTAGTTGGATTTCAAGTCCCCACTGAGATTGACTCTTGGAAGCTGTTGTAGCTTGGGATTCAGGTGAAGAATCTTTTTTGATTTTTTCCAAGTCGCATCAATAACAATTAGCTGTTCAATCTTTTCCAGCTGATTCTGGTGGCTAGGGGTATTGTTCTCTTCAGCTAATAGGGGTGTTTGGGGTAGCCATGATAGTGACGGATAGAGTAGAGCGCTGGGTGTATCGAGTAGCCTTTCCAGCTGTTGATTAGGAAGAGTTTCAGAAATAAGCATTTCACTGTTATTTAAACACAGGTTCGCCATACGCCCGGTATTGAACGGGTGCTTCTCTTCATGTGGGTGCTGTATGATCACCACTTTTATGGTATTAGCCAAGCTCACCAACGCACTGCAGTAGCAGACATTAGGCGGGCGCAGGCAGGTGCTACAGGTCTCTCTGGGCATTTTTCTACTTCAGGGGTACAGGGGCAGGTTTATGGCGAAAACGCAGCCTTCTAATAGTGTTCAGTGGCTGGCAGATATAGAGATTCCGCTAGCGAACAAATTTTATCGCATGTATGGATTTCGTGGCAAAGCCAAACGCCATGAGGACTGCGGGATAGTACGCGGCGAACGGGGGGAGGTGATTGCCTGCGGTTATTTGCGGCGCTATGAGAACTTTAAGCTCCTGGCCGGAGTTGCTGTTGCACCAGATCATCAAGGGCAGGGTGTTGCAAGGCAGCTGTTGATGCTCCTTGCTGAACGTTTTGATAGTGACACCTATACATTTCCCTACGACCACCTAGAGCCTTTTTACTCCTCTTTGGGGTTTGAGAGGGTTGAAGTGAATGAGTTAAGTGGCCCTGTTGGGGATTTATTCCGCGGTTACGTAAAGCAGGGGCGCTCGATTCTGGCGATGGTCTACCGTTAGCCTTGGGAAGGTTATTATTTTCAGGTTGGCTTTGAATTAGAAAGAATTACTGTGCAAAGGTGTGTAGCACCTCTAGCTTTGGAATTTTAGTTCTTTCGGGGGCAGATTATAGGTAGGGCAGCACTGTAAAAGTGCTGCCCGAGTTGCTACTACCAGCTGCTATTAGTAAGTACTAATCTCCCAAATGGAGTAGCCGTACACGGTATTGCGTTCGGTGCAGTCAATCTTCAGGTAACGGTAGTTTCCCTCTACGGTGATTGCGTCGGTGCGTTCACCGGTTCCCATTCCGGAAAATGACTCAACAGTTGTCCAGTTGCTACCATCGGTACTGCCGAGCAGAGTGTAGGCAGCCGCATTGGCAGTTTCCCAGTCGATATTGAGGGTGCCAATGGACTGTACAGAGCCCAAGTCATAAGTCAGGCTGACATTGTCCACACCGTGGGCGCTCTCCCAGCGGGTATTGCTATCTCCGTCGATTGCCAGTTCAGCACTTTGCAGTTCAGAGGTTGCAGAGATACTTGAAGCCTGACCGTCGCCACCAGTTAAGCCCAGCTCCCAGATGGAGTAGCCATAGCTTGTGCTGCGCTCAGTGAAGTACAGGCGCACATATCGATAGCTTCCACTCAGGGAGTGCTCATCGGTTCTCTCTCCGGCGCTACCACCACTAAAGTTGGCCAGTGTGGTCCAGGAAATAGTGTCGTTACTGCCTTGTACCGTATAGGTCGCAGCGTTGGCTGTTTCCCAGTCGATTGTCAGGGTGTTCAGAGCTTCTGCCTCACCCAGGTCCAGTAGTACCCATACGGAGTCACCGCCATGGGCGCTTTCCCAGCGGGTGCTGCTGTTGCCATCAACTGCATTTGCGATGGGCTGGATTTCGTTGCTGGCGGTGACGGTAGCCTGTGCAATCAGGTCCTGGCTGCCAGCTTCACCGCTATCGCCAGAGTCTTCGCTGTCGTCCTCGTCGCCTCCACTATCGGAATCGTCACCGGAGTCATCGTTGCCGCCAATACCACCGGAGAAGTAGATATTGTCGATCTCGATATCGCTGATTTCTCCATCTACGCCTAGAAGCTCGAATAGTTGAACCACGTTAGACATGTCTACTTCGTCACTGAAGTCGCTTACGGGGATAGAGATCTGGTGCCACTGGCCATCCCGTGCGAAACCGTAGGGATCGGCGCCATTGGCAAAGTCAATCCACTTTTGTTCTACATCGTCAATGCTGCCGCTCTTCATGCCGATCTTAAAGGTCGTGGTGGAGCTGCTTTTCAAAGCAAAATTGAGCGTGGCGGTATCGTTGTCGAAGGCTGACATGTCGTAGTAATAGTCAGAAGTGAAAGCCATACCAAACCAGCCAGCACCTGCTGAGGTGTAGGACAGGGATTCAGAGCCTTCGTAGGGGGAAGGAGAAGTCTCGATCAGGGTTTCGCCCCAGATATAAAGATTGCCATCAGTACCCAGTTCGAAACTGGAGTCGGCCTCGGTGTTTTCACTGTATAGGGAGAAGGTGCCGCTTGGCGTGGTTTTTTCGACGCTCTCACTAAAGTAAATATCGTCAATGGAAAGGGTAAAGGCTTCTGACGGTCCATCGCCGCGTACCATAAATGCCTGGCTAATGGTGTTGTAGTCCACCCCAAATTTGCTCAGGGGGATACTCACCTCGTGCCATTGCCCATCCCGTTCCAGGCCAAAAGTATCGCCTTCTACGCTCAGGTCCACCCAGGACTCACCACCGCTGGTACTGTTGATACCGATGCCGATAGTCTCTTCGCTAGTGGTTTTCATGCGGAAGTTCAGGTGACCATTTTGATAGTTCATCAAATTCAGGTCGTAGTGCATCCATACACCCATGCCATACCATTCGCCGGTATCGATTTGGAACTCCAGGGCATCACTCTCGTCGACGCTGGATTGGCTTTCCATATTGTTCCAGACGTAGAGCTCGATATCAGTTCCAAACGTCAGGGATTCGGAAATATCGCTGCTGTCCCCGAACACGCCCAGGTTGCCGCTTTTTGCGGTATCGGCAGCCAGGGAGAAGCTCGGTGCTGTAGCTGCTGTCATCGTTGTCGTAGATACGTACGTAGTCAACATACATCTTGGCGGGCATTGGGGCAGTGATCTCGCTGTTGTCATAGATCTGCGGGAAGATGCCGCCTACTGCTAGGTTGAGAATTAAAAAGTTATGCTGGCGAAATTCATCGAAGGCGGAATCACTGGTATCCGTCAAAGCTGCGATTTGGTTGGATTCGTCGTCCACCCACATAACGATGCTATCGGGCGTCCAGGTCATGCCGAAGATATGGTAATCCTCAGTGAGGTCGGAGCTGGAGCCGAAGTCCTCAACCAGATTTTGCGATACACCATAATCTGCCTGCCCGGTGTAGTCATCGGACTCGTGCCACCAGTGGAAGGCTCCGGAAATTTCAGAATTTACGACGCCGGCTTCTAGCGCTTCGGCCATACCCGCTTCGAGAATATCCAGTTCGCCACAGGCAGGCCAGCCGGCTTGACCGTAATCGCTGCCCAGTTGCCAGAATGCTGGCCATAGTCCCGCGTCCAAATCCGGTAATTTAATGCGAGCTTCAATGGTTCCGTATTTATAGGACAGGCGCCCGAGAGACTTTAGGCGAGCAGAAGTAAAGCTGCCGTCGCTTTCCTGTACGGCCTGAATAATCAGGTTGCCGTCTTTGACATAAGCGTTGTCGCTATCATCGGTGTAATTTTGTAACTCGTTGTTACCCCAGCCGGAGTTGCCAACATCGTAGGTCCAGACGGAAGTGTCGATAGTGTCTCCGTCAAAATTATCTTCCCAGACCAAAGTTTTTGCATTGGCTATTGAGGACACAAAGGTGCCGACAATAGCTGCGGCTATCGCTGATTTTTTAATAATCATAATTTTCTTTCGTTGTTAATTATTTATAAGAATAAAATGCCTGATAGGAATGGTGTGACTCAGTCAAATGTTACTTGTGGATTTAATGAATGCAGATTACTTAAATTGTAATTGCCTAAAATTCACGCGAAAAACAGGCGCTGGTCACGGGCAAAGCCTAGCAAAACGATTGTTCCACAGGAAAGCGAATCTGGCCCCCTTATCGTAGTTGTAGTCCTGCTTGTCGCATACACTTGAAAAATTATTTTCTTGTAATTTTTTTACAAAAAAATAAATTCCTTTTTGTGTTTTTGTTTGCAAGTGTTTTGTGCGGGAATTCTGTTTTTGATCTTTCTGTGTTGGGCAAAAGTGCAAGCAAATTTAATCTGGATTTATTGTTGTTGTGCTTCCCCTCACACAGGATCATATCTTTAAAAGATAATATCTGCTGGCAGACAGGGCGGGCTTTGATGCTGGTGAAAAAATTGGGTGGCGTAAAAAAGAAAAAGGCGCTGCTATTTAGCGGCGCCCTTGTATTTTTAATGTCTACGGGGTCCCTGTGCGCATCGTGCAGGTGGGGTGCAGTTTCCATGGTGATGCTTGTGCCTTTTATGATGAGGGTGGCACTTATGGGAGTGTGGGCGACAGTTGTCATTACTATCGCTGTCTGAGCTTCCGCCGGAGAAATAGATATCGTCAATTTCAATATCGCTGATATCTCCATCGACGCCCAGTAGTTCAAATAACTGAATAACATTTGACATATCTACCTCGTTACTGAAATCAGTAACGGGGATTGATATCTGGTGCCACTCGCCATCCCGCGCGAATTCATAAGGATCGGAGCCGCTGGCAAATTCAATCCACTGCTGGCCAATATCGCTGACGCTACCGCTCTTCATGCCAATCTTAAAGGTGGTTTCTGAGCTGGTTTTCAGGGCGAAATTCAGCGTTGCAGTATCATTATCGAAAGCGGATAGATCGTAGTAGCTGTCGGCAGTAAATGCCATTCCAAACCAGCCGGCCCCGGAGGAGTAATAGGAGAGGGATTCTTCACCTTCGAATGGGGTTTGAGTGGCCTCCAGCAGGGTATCGCCCCAAATATACAGGTTGCCATCAGTTCCCAGTGTGAAAGTTGAATTGGCCTCTGTAGTTTCGGTGTAGAGAGAAAAGACACCGGTCGGGGCTGTTTTCTCAACACTTTCGCTAAAGTAGATATCGTCAATGGACAGAACAAAATCTTCAGAGGCGGCATCACCTCGAATCATAAACGCCTGACTGATAGTGTTGAAGTCCACTCCCAGTTTGCTCAGGGGGATACTGACCTGATGCCATTCGCCATCGCGCTCCAGGCCGTAGGTATCATCACCATCCACCAGATCTACCCAGGCATCTCCGCCACCAGTACTGGAAATACCAATGCCGATAGTCTGGCTGCTGGTGGTTTTCATTTTGAAATTGAGATGACCGTTTTCGTAGTTCATTAGGTTTAGGTCATAGTGCATCCAGAAGCCCATGCCGAACCATTCACCAGCGGTAATATCAAACTCCAGGGCTTCATCACCCTCGGCAGCTTCGGCGCTGACAGTAGCTGACATGCTGTTTTGGTTCCAGACATACAGCTCGGTATCGGTGCCAAGCTCCAAGGATTCGGAGAGGTTGCTGCCCTCGGAAAATACGCCGATATCACCTGTTTTGGCGGTGTCTTCAGCCAGGGAGATTTCTGTGCTGTAGCTGCTTTCGTCGTTATCGTAGATGCGAACATAGTCCACATACATTTTGGCGGGCATCGGTGCGGTGATTTCACTGTTAGCGTAAATCTCTGGGAAGACGCCACCTACCGCTAAGTTCAGGATCAGGAAGTGGTGTTGACGGAACTCGTCAAATGCGGGGTCTTCACTGCCGATGCTAATAATTTCATTGGCTTCGTCGTCGACCCACATGACGATGCTATCCGGTGTCCAGGTCATACCGAAAATATGGTAGTCCTCAGTGAGGTCAGTGCTGGAGCCGAAGTCATCAATAAGGTTTTTCGATTGACCGTAGTCCGCCTGGCCTGTGTAGTCATCGGATTCATGCCACCAATGGAAAGCGCCGGAAACTTCCGAGTTGACCGTGCCGGCACTGAGAGCGTCGGCCATGCCCGCCTCGAGAATATCCAGTTCGCCGCAAGCGGGCCAGCCCACTTGGCCGTAGTCGCCACCCAGCTGCCAGAAGGCAGGCCACAATCCGGCATCCAGGTCAGGTAATTTAATGCGGGCTTCAATGGTGCCGTATTTATAAGTCATACGACCCAGGGATTTCAGGCGGGCGGAAGTAAAACTGCCGTCGTCGTTTTGCAGTGCTTGAATAATAAGGTTGCCATCTTCAACATAGGCATTGGCGCTATCATCGGTGTAGGTTTGCAGCTCATTGTTACCCCAGCCTGAGTTGCCCACATCGTAAGTCCAAACGGACTTATCAATACTGTCGCCGTCGAAATTATCTTCCCAGACCAAAGTTTTTGAATTGGCAAGTGAGGACACACAAGCGCCTACAATAGCAGCCGCGATCGCTGATTTTTTTAAATTCATGATTTTGTCTTTCTTTAATTATCTATGGGGGTGCCAACTTCATTGTATTTTTATAATGGCGGTGATCTGCCACGATGATTAATGCTTGTTGGGCTTGGGGATTTATCTGCTTTTTTATTGTGATATTTATATATTCAGTACAGCAGTAACAGACTAACAAAAAGCCGATTGTTGCATAGGGAAAGCCCGGGCCCTTTATCGTGAGACTGGTCCAACTTATCGCATATACAAAATTTTTCTGCTTCAAAATTAGAATCAGCCAGTGCGTATTAATGTGTTTTTACATTGTTTACGTTTTTATTTTTAAATTGGCTGTTGCTTATTGGATTGCCCGCTTGAAATTATTTGCTGAATTAAGGCCCCTTTTAAAATTTAAATTCTAATTTGAAGGTGGGCCGGCGGCGGAAATTAGAATTGGCAACCCGGCTCCCATAGGTAGTTTTATTTTCTAGAGTGCTGCCGCCGCTTGCGAGCGCTTCGGCAGCGTGAGATTTATCTTTTGGTGTCGGCACCAGTGTGCAGCCGGCGTGGATTGATTTTTTGAAGGGGTTGTGGCTTCACCACTGAGAGGCGGTTGTATATTTGGTATGGGGCAGCTTACTTAAAGTGGAATTTGTAAGCTTGCTGCAGGTCGGCACCCAGAATAAGAGCCCACTTCTGTGCTGTAATATTTGGTTGTGGCCCAGGAGCGGTTGAATAGGAAGAAACGGTGGAATACAGAGAGATAATTGAGCTTGCCAGAGAGTTGGGCGGGGAGCTGGAAAAGAGAGATTGGCGTGTGACGTCGGCAGAATCTTGCACCGGTGGTGCGATTGCGGCGGCTATTACCTCTATAGCGGGTGCTTCGAATTGGTTTGATGGATCGATCGTGAGCTATGCGAATCGTATCAAGAACGGTGTTCTGGGTGTCGACAGCAATGATCTCAAGCAGTTTGGGGCAGTGAGTGAGCCGGTCGTCCGGCAGATGGCTTGTGGGGTTCTGGCGATGATGGATGCCAATCTCGCCGTTGCGGTCAGTGGTATCGCAGGGCCTGATGGTGGCACTGCCGAGAAGCCGGTAGGTACAGTTTGGATCGCCTGGGCCCATGCGGAGGGGCAAGAGCCAGTGCAGATTGATGCGAAGTGTTTTCTGTTCAGTGGTAACCGGGCAGAGGTGCAATCGCAGACGGTCGTTGAGGCGCTGAAGGGAATGTTAAAGGTTGTCCGTGAGCACCCGGTTTGAACCTGTCCGCCGGGTCAATCTTTGTTCGTTTGCTCCAGCTTCAGACTTCTTTTTGAAGCGAGGCTCGCTCAGCCTGAAGCTGGTACTCAGTATGAGGAATTACTGGTTGCCTATACAGTAATCCTTCGTTAAGCTTGCCACCACTCAATTCAGCTCAGAAATACGGGAATGGTCATGGATTCCAATAAAGACAAGGCATTAAAAGCGGCGCTATCTCAGATTGAACGTCAGTTCGGTAAAGGCACTGTGATGCGTATGGGAGACAAGGAGCGCGAGCGTATTCCTGCGATCTCCACCGGCTCCCTCGGCTTGGATGTGGCCCTGGGTATAGGCGGCTTGCCGCGTGGCCGTATCGTTGAAATCTATGGACCAGAATCCTCCGGTAAAACCACCCTCACCTTGCAGGTGATTGCCGAGGCCCAGCGCAATGGTGGTACTTGTGCTTTCGTGGATGCTGAGCACGCCCTCGACCCTATCTATGCTGAAAAACTGGGTGTCAACGTCGATGAGTTGATCGTATCCCAGCCGGATACCGGTGAGCAGGCTCTGGAAGTTGCCGATATGCTAGTGCGCTCCGGTGCCGTTGATGTGCTGGTAGTTGACTCCGTTGCGGCCCTGACCCCGCGCGCTGAGATCGAAGGTGAGATGGGTGATTCCCACGTGGGCTTGCAGGCTCGTTTGATGTCCCAGGCTCTGCGTAAGCTCACTGGTAATATCAAGAACACCAACACCCTGGCGATTTTTATCAACCAGATCCGCATGAAGATCGGTGTTATGTTCGGCAGCCCTGAAACCACCACTGGTGGTAATGCCCTCAAGTTCTACTCTTCTGTACGCTTGGATATCCGTCGTATCGGCTCCGTTAAAGATGGCGATGAGGTGGTGGGTAACGAAACCCGAGTGAAAGTGGTTAAGAACAAGGTAGCTCCTCCGTTTAAGCAGACCGAGTTCCAGATCATGTATGGCGAAGGCATTAACATGATTGGTGAAATCGTCGATTACGGCGTGAAGATGGGACTGGTGGATAAAGCTGGGGCTTGGTACAGCTACAAGGGCGACAAGATTGGCCAGGGCAAGGCGAACGCTACCAAGTTCCTGCGCGATAACCCCGACATTCGCAACGAGATTGAAGGTCAGTTGCGTGCGCAGCTGCTCGGTGATTTAGTGCCTGCGACCCCTGAAGAGGCTGCGGAATTACCGGAAGAGTAAATGCCGTACTCAAAAGCGGATTTTTCCGTTGATCCAGCTCAAGCGCTTTTCAGCGCGGCGCTTGAGCTGTTGACCCGCCGCGAGCACTCCCGCCATGAATTGAGGCAAAAGCTCGCGGCAAAATTCCCCAGCGCCGATTTCGACACGCTTTTTGAGCGCCTACACGAACTCAACTATCAATCCGATCAACGCTTTGCCGAAGTTTTTGCCCGCTCCCGTGTCCAGCGCGGTCAGGGGCCGATGCGTATTCGCCAGGAGCTACAGCAGCGCGGCGTGCGCGGTGAACTAATTGCCCAGGCGCTTGATCAGTTGGAAGTGGATTGGTTTGAGTTAGCTGCGGAAATGCTTCAGAGAAAATACCGGGCCCCTATGAGCGCAGAGCTTCCACGTGATCAGTGGATGAAGGAGCGAGCGCGGCGCCAGCGATACCTGGCTTACCGGGGCTTCCCCACGGACGCGATTAGCTGGGCGCTGGACGGCAATTAATCGGGCTTATACTCTGACTACTACCTGAATGACTGGTCGATAGGTTTCGGCCATTTTTCAGGTACAGAAAGAGACTAAAAGAATAAGCGCGAGAACCCTATGATCCTGTCTATTGACCAGGGCACCACTGGTACCACAGCTTTTATCTTCGATAGTAAGGGCCACCTGATTGGTCGCAGTTACTCGGAAATTCCCAATCGTTATCCCCAGCCTGGCTGGGTTGAGCAGGATGCGGAAGAGATTTGGTCGGTAACTCTCCGGGTCTGTGCCGCAGCACTCCAGCGCGCTGGTGTTCGCGCGTCGGATATCACCGCAGTGGGAATTACTAACCAGCGCGAGACCACGATCGTCTGGGATAGGTATACCGGCGAGCCGGTTTTTCCTGCGATTGTGTGGCAGTGCCGGCGCTCGGCGGAGGTATGCCGGGAGTTGGGGGAACTCGGCAGGTCTGATTGGTTGCGAGAGCGCAGTGGCCTATTGCTGGATGCTTACTTTTCCGCAAGTAAGTTGACTTGGCTGTTCCGCCGTAACCCGGATTTACTAACCCGAGCTCAAAATGGCGACCTGTGTTTCGGCACCGTAGATAGCTGGTTGATCTGGAAAATGAGCGGTGGCAAAGCCCATCTCACCGATCACACCAATGCCAGTCGTACCCTCCTGTACAACATAAAAGATAAAGCCTGGGATAGTGAGCTGCTGGATTTTTTCCAGTGCCCTGAATCCATTCTTCCCAGAATTCTACCGTCGGCTGGCCACTTTACCGATACAGACCCCCACGCTTTTCTCGGCACATCGGCTCCGATTTGTGGTGTTGCCGGGGATCAGCAGGCAGCACTGTTTGGCCAGGGTTGTACCGAGCCCGGTAGTATAAAAAACACCTACGGAACTGGCTGCTTTATGCTGGCTTTTGCCGGCGAGGATCGCCCGGAGCTACCCCAGGGGTTGCTGGCTACAGTGGCCTGTGATGCCCAGGGTAATCCGGCCTATGCCGTAGAGGGTTCAGTTTTCACAGCGGGCTCCGCTATACAGTGGTTGCGGGACGAGATGGGAATGATCCAGCAGGCGGTGGATACCGAAATTATCGCCCAGAGTATTCCTCATACCCGCGGCGTTTATCTTGTGCCTGCATTTAGTGGGCTGGGTGCGCCGCACTGGGACCCATCGGCACGGGGGACTATTTGCGGCTTGAGTCGGGGGGCTGGTCGAGCTGAGGTGGTGCGTGCCACTTTGGAATCTATAGCTTACCAGAGTGATGAGCTGGCCCGCTTGATGGAGCAGGCCCTGGGCTTGCCGATTACCCATATGCGTGTGGATGGGGGTGCTTGCGCGAATAATTTCCTGATGCAATTCCAGGCGGACATTTCCTCTTTGCGTGTTGAACGGCCCCAGCAGATTGAATCGACGGCTATTGGTGCTGCGTTGCTGGCTGGTATTGGCAGTGGAACTTGGCGACCAAGGGAATTACCGGAGTGTTTGCAGGAAATTGAACGGGACTTTATGCCGGCAATGACTCAGGCGGAGAGGGAGCAGTTGTTGGCTGGTTGGCGGAGGGCGGTAAAAGCCTGTAAAGCTTTTTAGGCTGGACCGCCTATCCTCTTAGCGTAATAACCTAAGGGAGGGGTAGAGATGTCACATATCGATATGCTGGAGGAAACTGTAGCAACATTGGTCGATGGTCAAAGAGGCATCCTGGCTGCCGATGAGAGTGGCGGCACTATTGCAAAGCGCTTTGCCACGATTGGAGTGGATTCCACTGAGAAAAACCGGCGCGACTACCGTGCTGCGCTGCTGTCCTGTAAGGGGTTGGGTGAATGTATCAGTGGCGTTATTTTGTTCGAGGAAACTCTGGGGCAAAAAGATACTGAGGGCCAGCCCTTGCCCCAAGTCGCTGCGTTACAAGGGATAGTGCCGGGCATTAAGGTGGATAAGGGCAAGGGCCCGCTGCCTGGAGCGCCTGGGGATATGATCACCTACGGGCTGGACGGGTTGTCTGAGCGCTTGCAGCAATATAAAAAGCAAGGAGCTCGCTTCGCCAAGTGGCGTGAAGTCTATCCTATTGGCCATCACAACCCCACGCGCCTGGGGCTTACCGCAAATGCTGAGATGTTGGCCCGCTATGCAGCGGTATGCCAGGCCGAAGGGGTGGTTCCTATTGTCGAGCCAGAGGTTCTGATGGACGGTGAGCACGATATAGAGCGCAGTGCGGCGGTAAATGAGCGGGTTTGGCACTATGTGTTCCACGCCCTCCACCAGCACGGGGTAATACTGGAACTGATGTTGCTCAAGCCCAGTATGGTAACCCCAGGTGCGGAGGCGGAAACGGCTGATCCTGAGCAGGTGGCCGAATACACCCTGCGCAGCTTGCGGCGAACGGTCCCCGCAGCAGTGCCGGGAATTAATTTTCTTTCCGGGGGGCAGGGACCAGAAGAGGCCACGGCCAATCTCAATGCAATGAATCAGCAAGGTGGTGGCCCCTGGCAGTTGAGCTTTTCCTATGGGCGCGCACTACAAGAGCCAGCACTCGCTGCTTGGCAGGGGCGCCCGGAGAATGTTGAAGCAGCCCAGGAAGCGCTACTTAAACGGTCCCGCATGAATCATTTGGCCATGCTGGGCAGGTACCGCGAAACCCTGGAATAGCGATTAGCTAGCAAAATAATAATCAATAAGGAAATTGCAATGGAGTTTGTCACCAGGGGAGTGACGCTGTATTACCGGCGCTGGTGGGTAGAAGAAGCCGTGGGTGTAGTAGTTATATCCCACGGGTTGGGAGAGCACAGTGGGCGTTACGGTGAGCTGGCGGAGGACCTCAATCGAGCAGGGTACAGTGTTTATGCCCTAGACCATTATGGCCACGGATTGTCGGATGGGAAGCGTGGGGATATTGAGGATTTTGCACTTTATAGTGAGGATCTAAATGAATTTATCTCCTTGGTAAAAAGTGGAAACTCCGGACTTGGGATACATCTTCTTGGCCACAGTATGGGAGCTGTTATCGCCTGTGGCTGTGCTATTCGATATAAGTCTGTCGACAGTTTAAATCTTTCCGCACCGGGCTTTCGCGGCAAAAGTGAGCCAAAAGGCCTTCTGTTATGGCTCGCGCTATTTTTGGCTCGCTGGTTTCCGGGGTTGGCTCTTTCCAGCCAGATAAATAGTCAGTGGATATCTCGTAGTCCGGATGTGGTCAAGCGGTATGTCAGTGATGAACTTGTGCATCACAGCATCTCTCTGCGCTGGTTTAAGACTTTTTTGCAGGAGCGGGAGTTTTTATCTGGCCGGTTGGATGGGATATCCATGCCTTGCCTTCTGTTATTGCCGGAATCAGACCATATTGTCGATGTGGAACTCAGCCGCAAGTGGTTTGGACAGATGGGGTCAAAAAACAAGCAGTTGCACTGTTTCTCAAGGTCTTACCACGAGGTATTTAATGAAATAGAGGAGGGGCGTTTAGCCCGGGAGTTGTTACTTAGCCATCTCAATTCTGTTTCAGTAGAGACTGCTTCTGTCGTATAAGGGTAAAAAAGCGCAAAGCCAGCAGGTGGCGCAGCAGAAGCTATGGCGAATACCGTGTAAAAGCGTATGAAGCATTGTATGATACGCGGTCATTTTTGCCCATCGGAAGTATTACCGAGGGAAAATAGTGGGGTGGAACATGGATAAAAAGTTGCTGAGCCTGTTGGTATGTCCGGTGAGTAAAGCGCCGCTTGAATACCGGGAGGACACACAGGAGCTGGTCTGCAAGGCCAGTGGTCTAGCCTATCCGGTGCGAGACGGTATACCGGTAATGCTGGAATCTGAAGCGCGGCAGCTGACAGCCGAGGAGAAGCTGGAAAAGTAAACCAATGGGTGAACCCAGCGTTTTCAGTCAAATTATCTCGGGAGATATCCCTGCTGAGATGATCTACGAGGACGACCAATGTGTCGTTATTGAGGATCGCGCGCCACAAGCGCCGACCCATCTCCTCATTATCCCACGCAAACCCCTAGTGAATTTATCCGCTGCTCAGGCTGAAGATAAATCCCTGCTCGGCCACCTTATGTGGCTGGCGGCAGAACTGGGGCGCAAGCTGGGGCTCGAGGGCTATCGACTGGTAGTTAATAACGGTCGAAGCGCAGGTCAAACCGTATTTCACCTGCATGTTCACCTGCTTGCCCAAAAAAGAATGCCCGAACAAGGGCTGGCACAGTAGTAGAACAGAAGTGACACCGTGTCACTGACGCCAATCAAATAAAACTCAACTAACGAAGTGGAATTACGCCGGATGAAAAGCGCACAGATTCGCGACGCCTTTCTGAATTATTTTGCTGAGCAGGGCCATGCTATTGTGCCCTCCAGCTCCCTGGTTCCGGGCAATGACCCGACGCTGTTATTCACCAATGCCGGCATGGTGCAGTTTAAGGACACCTTCCTGGGGCAGGAAAAGCGTTCCTACAATCGCGCCACCAGTTCACAGCGCTGTGTGCGTGCAGGAGGCAAGCATAACGACCTCGAAAATGTCGGTTACACCGCACGGCACCACACGTTTTTTGAAATGCTCGGTAACTTTAGCTTCGGCGACTACTTCAAGCGCGAAGCGATTCGCTTTGCCTGGGAGTTCCTGACCAAAGTATTGAATTTGCCAGAGGAGCGTCTTTGGGTAACCGTACATATCAGCGATGATGAAGCCGCTGATATTTGGCTGAAGGAAATGGGAGTGAGTGCCGAGCGCTTCTCCCGTCTCGACGAGGATAACTTCTGGCAGATGGGTGATACTGGGCCCTGCGGTCCAAGTTCTGAGATTTTCTACGATCACGGTGCCGATGTGCCCGGCGGTCCTCCCGGTTCCGATAATGACGACCTTGATCGCTATATCGAGATCTGGAACCTGGTATTTATGCAGTATGAGCGCACCGCTGATGGTGAACTGCACCCACTGCCCAAGCCCTCAGTGGATACCGGCATGGGGCTGGAGCGTATTGCCGCTGTAATGCAGGGAGTACACTCCAATTATGAAATTGACTTGTTCCAAGCGCTGCTGAAGGCGGCGGGAGAAGTGGTTGGCTGCAGCGACCTGGAAGAGAAATCCCTGCGAGTGATCGCCGACCATATCCGCTCTTGTTCATTCTTGATTGCCGATGGCGTAATGCCTTCCAACGAAGGCCGTGGATTTGTACTTCGCCGCATTATTCGCCGCGCAGTGCGCCATGGTCACAAACTTGGGCACAAAGATATCTTCTTCTACAAGCTGGTAGAGGCGCTCGCCGAGCAGATGGGTGACGCATACCCGGAGCTGCGTGAAAAGCAGCAGGTGATTGAGAATGCGCTGCGCAAAGAGGAAGAGCAGTTTGCGAAGACTCTGGATAAGGGAATGGCGCTGCTAGAAGATGCCCTGGCTTCCCTCGAAGGCAGTGAGATCCCCGGTGAGTTGGTATTTACTCTGCATGATACTTACGGCTTCCCGACAGACTTAACCCAGGATATTGCCCGTGAGCGCGGTCTATCCCTGGATATGGATGGATATGAAGCTGCTATGGAAGCCCAGCGCCAGAGAGCTCGCGCTGCCGGTAAATTTAAACAGGACTATACCGATGTCCTCGAACTGGAAGGGGCTACAGAGTTTCTCGGTTACAACGCGACCGAGGCAACAGGCAAAGTGTTGGCCATCGTTAAAGGTGGTGAGCAGGTTGAACGCTTGGAAGAAGGTGAAGAGGGTGCAATTGTTCTGGATCGGACTCCCTTCTACGCAGAGTCCGGTGGTCAGGTAGGTGATAGTGGCTATTTGAGTTCCGGTGATGCCCGCTTTGAAGTGCGCGACTGCACCAAGCAGAGCGCGCATCATTTGCATACTGGTAAGTTGTTGAAGGGAAGTATCGCTGTGGGCGAAACCCTTGAGGCAGTCGTATCAGCAGATGTTCGTCAATCCACCGCCCTGAATCACTCTGCAACCCATCTATTACATGCCGCCTTGCGCAAAGTGCTGGGCGAGCATGTCATCCAGAAGGGCTCCCTGGTGGACTCCGAGCGCCTGCGCTTTGACTTCTCCCACCCCGAAGCCGTAACGGCAAAGCAACTGCACGCGATTGAATCCCTGGTTAATAGCCAAATTCGCGCAAATACCCCAGTTGAAACTCACGAAACCGATATTGAGTCTGCAAAAGCGATGGGCGCTATGGCTCTATTTGGCGAAAAGTACGGCGATACTGTACGTGTACTTTCCATGGGCAAATCCGATGACAAGGCTTTTTCCGTTGAGTTGTGTGGCGGTACTCACGTGAAGCGCACCGGTGATATCGGTTTGATTCGCATTGTTGGGGAAAGCGGCATTGCTTCCGGCCAGCGTCGAATCGAAGCGGTTACTGGCGCTCACGCAATGTCTCTGTTCGATCAGGCACAGCAGCGTCTGGAGCATGTAGCGACTCTGCTTAAGGCGCGTCCGGACTCCTTGGCTGACAAAGTTGAACAGCTGCTGCTTAACAATCGAAAGCTGGAAAAAGAGATTGCCCAGTTAAAAACCAAGTTGGCCAGCGGTGCTGGCGGAGACCTTTCCACTCAGGCTATTGAATTGGCGGGCTTTAAGTTGCTGGCAACCTCTATTGACGGAGCTGACCCCAAATCACTGAGAGATTTGGCGGATCAAATGAAGAACAAGCTGGGCAGCGGCGTGGTGCTGCTGGCGGCTCCGGGCGATGAAAAGGTGGCTTTGGTTGCCGCAGTGACCCAAGACCTGACAGATCGGCTTTCTGCGGGTGACCTTATGCGCTTTGCTGCCGGGAAGCTGGGCGGCAAGGGTGGCGGTCGAAAAGACATGGCCCAGGGTGGTGGAACCGATGTGTCCGCGCTCCCTAATATGCTGAAAGAAGTGCCAAATTGGATTGAGCAATCCTTAAACTAGTTAAGTTTTGTCAAATTCGTGGTCTGAATTCGTAGTTGAGTTGATTTCGCAGAGGTTTGGTGATTAAGTGCGCGCCTGCACGAGTTGGGCAGGAAGCGTACTTATTGTGGAGCTAAGGAAACACAGTAAGTTATGAGTTTGTTCGTGCAGAAGTATGGCGGGACTTCAGTTGGCTCAATTGAGCGAATTGAAGCTGTGGCCGATAAAGTCGCCGCGTTTCGCGCTCAGGGACATGACATGGTTGTCGTTTTGTCTGCCATGAGTGGTGAAACTAATCGCCTGATTGATCTCGCTTATCAAATCCAGGAAAAACCAGACCCCAGAGAATTGGATGTTCTGGTTTCCACAGGAGAGCAGGTCACAATTGCCCTTTTGAGCATGGCTCTGAAGAAGCGTGGCTATGACGCCTGTTCCTACACGGGTGGGCAGGTAAAAATTCTTACGGATAATGCTCATACCAAAGCTCGCATTCAAAGTATCGATGTGGAGCGAATGCGCACCGATCTCGATGAAGGCAAAGTCATAGTTGTGGCTGGTTTTCAGGGGGTGGATGACGACGGCAATATCACCACACTTGGGCGCGGCGGGTCTGACACGACGGGTGTGGCGTTAGCTGCGGCGTTAGATGCTACCGAGTGCCAGATTTATACCGACGTGGACGGGGTCTATACCACTGACCCACGAGTGGTCGACAGTGCACGCAGACTCGATCGAATCACATTTGAAGAAATGTTGGAAATGGCCAGTCTTGGCTCCAAGGTTCTGCAGATCCGCGCCGTAGAGTTCGCCGGTAAATACAAGGTTCCCCTGCGCGTGCTCTCAACTTTTGAAGAGGGTAACGGAACCCTGATTAGCCTGGATGAGGAAGATAACGATATGGAACAGCCAGTTGTATCCGGTATCGCGTTTAATCGCGATGAAGCAAAACTGACAATTCGTGGAGTGCCGGATACCCCTGGGGTTGCATGCCGAATCCTGGCACCGGTCGGCGCTGAAAATATCGAAGTCGACGTTATTGTTCAAAATATCAGTGCTGTCGATGGCACGACTGATTTCACCTTCACTGTTCACCGCAATGATTTAGGTAAGGCTCGTGATGTTTTAGAGCGAGTTTCTGCGGAACTTGGTGCGCGAGAGGTGATCACAGACGACAAGATCGCCAAGGTTTCTATTGTTGGCGTAGGTATGCGTTCACATGCAAATGTGGCAAGTCGTATGTTTAGTGCCCTGGGTGAAGACAA
>NZ_CP174335.1:1907500-4940000 GCF_052468155.1 Microbulbifer maximicatervae (SeqCode) | reverse complement strand
TGTAGGCTGGGGACTTAGGCAAATCCGGGTCCCTAAGGCTGAGAACTGATGACGAAGCCCACTTAGTGGGTGAAGTGGTTGATGCCCTGCTTCCAGGAAAAACTTCTAAGCTTCAGGTAATAGTGAATCGTACTCTAAACCGACACAGGTGGTCAGGTAGAGAATACCAAGGCGCTTGAGAGAACTCTGGTGAAGGAACTAGGCAAAATGGTACCGTAACTTCGGGAGAAGGTACGCCGGTTTTGGTGATGGGACTTGCTCCCTAAGCTGAGGCCGGTCGAAGTGACCAGGTGGCTGCGACTGTTTATTAAAAACATAGCACTCTGCAAACTCGTAAGAGGACGTATAGGGTGTGACGCCTGCCCGGTGCCGGAAGGTTAATTGATGGGGTTAGCTTCGGCGAAGCTCTTGATCGAAGCCCCGGTAAACGGCGGCCGTAACTATAACGGTCCTAAGGTAGCGAAATTCCTTGTCGGGTAAGTTCCGACCTGCACGAATGGCGTAACGATGGCCACGCTGTCTCCACCAGAGACTCAGTGAAATTGAAATCGCTGTTAAGATGCAGTGTACCCGCGGCTAGACGGAAAGACCCCGTGAACCTTTACTACAGCTTTGCACTGAACTTTGAGCCTATTTGTGTAGGATAGGTGGGAGGCTTTGAAGCAGCGACGCTAGTTGTTGTGGAGCCGTCCTTGAAATACCACCCTGGTATGTTTGAGGTTCTAACTCTGGTCCGTTATCCGGATCGAGGACAGTGTATGGTGGGTAGTTTGACTGGGGCGGTCTCCTCCCAAAGAGTAACGGAGGAGTACGAAGGTGCACTCAGCATGGTCGGAAATCATGCAATGAGCATAATGGTATAAGTGCGCTTGACTGCGAGACAGACATGTCGAGCAGGTACGAAAGTAGGTCATAGTGATCCGGTGGTTCTGTATGGAAGGGCCATCGCTCAACGGATAAAAGGTACTCCGGGGATAACAGGCTGATACCGCCCAAGAGTTCACATCGACGGCGGTGTTTGGCACCTCGATGTCGGCTCATCACATCCTGGGGCTGAAGCCGGTCCCAAGGGTATGGCTGTTCGCCATTTAAAGTGGTACGCGAGCTGGGTTTAGAACGTCGTGAGACAGTTCGGTCCCTATCTGCCGTGGGCGTTGGAGATTTGAGAAGAGTTGCTCCTAGTACGAGAGGACCGGAGTGAACGAACCTCTGGTGTTCCGGTTGTCACGCCAGTGGCATTGCCGGGTAGCTATGTTCGGACGGGATAACCGCTGAAAGCATCTAAGCGGGAAGCCTCCTTCAAGATAAGATCTCCCTGAGGCCTTGAGCCTCCTGAAGGGCCGTGGAAGACTACCACGTTGATAGGCTGGGTGTGGAAGCGTTGTGAGGCGTTGAGCTAACCAGTACTAATTGCCCGTGCGGCTTGACCATACAACAGAGATGGTTACTAACGACTAGCTAAGCTAGCGGATTGTGAGTTAGAGACATACGATCCCTTGCGGTGTATTACTACAGATTGTTTTACCGACTTATTTGGGGTTATCGCCGGTCAATAATGACCAAGGCAAACAGCGATAACACGGCAGGCCAAGCACTTTGCTTATAAGACCAATGCCAACCCAAGCCAGTTTGCCTGACGACAATAGAGTTGTGGAACCACCTGATCCCTTGCCGAACTCAGAAGTGAAACGCAACATCGCCGATGGTAGTGTGGGGCTTCCCCATGTGAGAGTAGGTCATCGTCAGGCTTCTAATCCGAAAAGGGCCACCCAACAGGGTGGCCCTTTTTTTATGGCTGAAAAATATTTCAAAAAATAAAGAAAATAGAAAAGCCCCGCCCCAACATGCTGAGTTTTGCTCGCTATACAACGTAGATCTCGGCACGTTCAATATCTGATTAACAATCTAAAAGCTCTGACTTGTATCAAGAAAATTCAAGGAAAAAATTTATAAATCACATTAATTTCTTAGCGGTCAATTTTTTATAGAACAATGGTGCAAGATGGATGTAAAAAACTTGATTTTATTCCATTGATTCTGGATAGTCGCCCGTTGCCTCTTCTTGCTCACTGAGGTGATGCTTTTTTGAGCAACTCTTGCGCTAGATACCATAGGTGCAAAAGTTGACTTCTGGCTTGGGTGAGTAGTCGACGATGGCTAAAGACGCATTAAGCCGTATCGGGAAAAAATATAAATACCCGATTGAGAGATGATGGCTACCGCCGCTGGGCGCTAAAAATATTGAAGGAAATTTAGATGCACATTCTTACGCTGTACCAATCAATTTTGCGATGGCTTCTATTGATGACCGTTGCTGTTTCACTGACCGCTTGCGGCGGCGGCGGTAGTGCCGGCGGTGATGATGGCGGTACCACGCCGGAACCAGTCTCTTATAGCATTGATGTCGAGCTGCATGACTTAGAAACTGGTGAGATTCTCCAAAATCCAAATCCAGAAGAGCCGGTGCTTGTCCAAGTTACGGTCAAGCTTGACAATGGAGATCCTGTTGCTTCTGACAATATTACAGTCACAACAACTTTAGGTGAGTTGACCCCTAGTAGTGGAGTTGTGACGACTAATGACAGTGGCGTTGCAACTTTAGAGTTGGATGTTGAAGGGCAGGAAGTAGGGAGTGCTGGAGAAGTTATTGTAACCTATGATAGCACCAGTACGGATCAGAACCCTTACTCGCCGCTCACATTCACAGTTCAAGAGCCCGAATTGCAATTGGGTTATTTAGATGGCAATCAGCAGTTTGTAACTGGTGAGCTGGATATTACTGTCCAGAATTTATCCTCTAGAGGCACCACGCCTGTTAGCGTCTACGTACAAGGTCCTGATGGCGACCTCTACTCGAAGCGAATGGAAGTGGAATTCTCAAGCAATTGCAGTTTGAGTCTACCAGCTGTTGCAACCCTTGACTCCCCGGTTACGACTATAGAAGGTAAGGCTACCTCAACATATACGGCTGCGGGCTGTGAGGGTGAGGATAGTATTACGGCAGCATTAGTGAATTATCCGAGCATATCGGCTAGCGGAAAGCTTGATGTGAAGGCTGCAGAGGTTGGCTCTATTGAGTTTGTAGGCGCAGATCCTAGGATAATCTCTATTAAAGGTACTGGCGGTAAGGAAACATCAACGCTGCTTTTTCAGGTTTTAAGCATGGATGACCTGCCAATAAGTGGAGTTGAAGTTAATTTTGCTTTGTCCACAGAAGTAGGTGATGCAACTCTTACTAACGATTCCGGTACGACTAATGCGGATGGTGAAGTAACGGCACTGGTTTCTTCTGGTACTGTAGCGACGCCGGTTTCAGTAGTAGCCTCCATAACCGTCGATGGGGAGGAGGTTGCATCCACCGTATCTGATGAGTTGGTGGTCTCTGTAGGTATCCCTGACCAAAATTCTTTTGATGTGGCTGCTACTGTTTTAAACCCAGGTGGCGATACCTTTAACGGCGCAACCTCAACAATTACTGTTTACGCTGGTGATGCCTTTAATAATAAGGTTCCCGATGGAACTGCAATTACTTTTACAACAGAGTATGGACGTATAACTGGATCTTGCACCACGATTGATGGCAACTGCTCAGTAGATTGGACTAGTCAGGACCCCCGCAAGCCCGAGTCCTATACATTTGTTGGTGTTGACGGTCAAACCCATTCGGTTCGAACCATTAATAACACGATCTGCCCCGAAACTGGGTTTTTGGGTGCTCCATGCCCGGTGTCTTTAGGGCAGCCGTATGGAGCTCGCTCAACAATTCTCGCATATGCGTTTGGGCAAGAAACTTTTACTGATGCCAACGGTAATGGACGCTTTGATACTGGCGAAGACTTTACCGATTTACCAGAGGCATTTTTGGACCACAATGAAGATGGAGAGTTCGGGAACTCTGGCAACGTTGGTAGTTGCTACCCAGATTGCCCCGAGGTGGCTGGCGATGAAGACTGGCCT
Source organism: Microbulbifer maximicatervae (SeqCode) (assembly GCF_052468155.1). Taxonomy (NCBI): domain Bacteria; kingdom Pseudomonadati; phylum Pseudomonadota; class Gammaproteobacteria; order Cellvibrionales; family Microbulbiferaceae; genus Microbulbifer; species Microbulbifer maximicatervae (SeqCode). Next base: position 4,936,043 of record NZ_CP174335.1, on the reverse strand, counting down.
GCTGATTTGAACAATAATGGAGTCTACGATCAGGGTAATGGCATTTACAATGGTGTTCTCTGTTCAGATGAGGCAGAGGCAGATGGAAGTTGCTCTAAAGAGCTGATTCATGTACGTAAGCAGGTAGAGCTCCTGGTTTCGGGAGATCAGCCATACGGGATATTTGAAACCGCTGCTGGTGATTTCCTTGATCAGCCTCATATCGATATTTCTAGCGATGAAACTGGAACAGTAAATTTCTATCTTTCTGATATTTACAACGGCCGCTTACCTCTGGGGACGACGGTTAATATTGAATCGGATTATTGCGAAGTGTGGCCTGAGGCCTGGGCAGTTGGAAATACTAGCGCCCAAGGGCCTAGCATAGTTGACATCACCGTGAATGCCCCTAATGGCGCCGTACCAGAGGGGGCTGATTTCGTAAAGGTTACGGTTAATGTTCCAGCGCAAGAAGGCAGTTCGGGCGCTGGCGCAAGTAGCCGCTTTCAATTCTCATGCGCCTACGACCTGTGTGTTAACTCGCCAGATGATTCTCGATGTGAATAAGGTGGCGTGACCACGACTTTGATATCTACCGGGCCGCAATAGCGGCCCGGTTTCATTTCGGAGGGGCAAAATTGAGATTTGCCACAAATTAGTTTTCTTTAACCTTAGTAAGCAGGAAATGTGATAATGAATCTTGCGACTAGCTCAGTATAGGTCTCGTTGGGCCATGCCGGACTTGGGAAGCGTAATGGATAGCTTTACTTCATGGGTGCATGTGGCGTCTTTCTAGAGCATCCTCACTCACTCTTTCTCCCAACTTTCTTCCTTCTCAGTGGGAAGTAATTGCTTCTCCTACCTCTAGATTGTTGGCTCTGGTGCCAAAAAGCATGTCTAGTTCCCATTTTGTGATTGCAGCAGCGACAAGCCTCGATGTAAGAGGCTGAATTGAGAATTGGGCGGTAAGATTGGTCAAAACCGGTAAAAGGAGAATTGCCAGTGAATGGGCTAGGACGCATTTTAATAATTTTAATGGTTTCCGGGAGTTTGGGTGTAATTAATGGTTGCGCCGAGGACACGAAAGCGATTGCAGGGGGTAGGGTAGCTGATCAGCATGCTGTCGCTGCGAGAATAGGAGGGAGGGAAGTTACTGTACAAGAACTGGACAGAGATCTTCAGTTTGTTTTGTACGATATCGCGGAGATGGAACACAAGCTGCGCCTGAATAAGCTTCATGAATTTATTTCTGAAACCTCAGGGGCTGGTACAGATGTTGAAATTCTTCTGCCTGTTCCTAAGCCGCCGCGCATCGAGCTCTCCTATGAGAACAGGGCTGTACGCGGTAATCCTGAAGCGCCTGTAACAGTAGCCGTTTTTTGTTCTTTTCAGTCCCCTCACTGTAAGTCTTTCCAGCCTGTACTGAGGCAGTTACTAAGTGAATATCCTGGTTGGGTGCGACAGGTTAATTTTGATTTTCCCTTAAAGTTTCACCGCGAGGGCGTTAGTGCGGCTGTTTCCGCTCGATGTGCTGGGGATCAAGATACTTTCTGGGAGTACCACGATGCTCTTTATGCAAGAACCCCAAATTTAGGAGATAACGCATACATTCAGACGGCCAAGCACTTGTCAGTTGATAGCGCTTACTTTGCAAATTGTGTAGAGGATGAAAGTTACAGGGCGCTAGTCCTCAAGGATCAAGAAACAGCTTTACAGCTGGGGCTCAAAAACGTACCGGTGGTTTTTATCAATGGACTTTACTTAAAGGGGAAGCGATCCTTTGAGCAGTATTCTTATTGGGTAGAAAGGGAGTTGGCGAAACTTAATATAGATCAAAAACAAAAGCATACCTGGGAGCAACAGAGAAATAGTAAAAATAGACTTCCCGTAACGAATCTTCCTCTTGCTCTAGTGGGTATTAGTGAATCGAGTATAGAAAACAAGTCTAAAGCTCTAGTAGAAGTAGAGGGGCAGAAGGCTCGATATTATTCCTTGGGACAGCCACTTCTCAAAGATGTTTCCTTAAGGCGTTTGGAGGGTAACTATGCTGTTATTAACAATCAGGGCACACTGGAGCGTTTATTGCTTCAAGGCGAGGAAGGTAATACGGTGTCTTTAACTTATTCTCGTCAGCACACTGAGGAACTGCGCCAGCGTATTGAACAGCCTCATGGTGAGGAAGGAAAAAAATTAATTGAGCCAGCGGGAGTGTTGACTCTTGGACAAGAGTGGCTATCGAAACATCTTGAGCAGCGGGAGTCCTTAGAGGCCAAGTTTACCAAGGCGGAATTAAAAGTTGAAGGGCACCATTTGATACGTCTGGAGGGTGTGGCTGGCAATGAATTTTTTACTGCGTTGGGATTTGAGGATAATGATGTACTATTGAGAGTCAACGATAGTTGGGTTCACAGTGGTCAAAATGGGTTGTGGAGTGCCCTTGCCAGTGGAAAGGTAATAGATGTAGCTTTTATGAGGAAAGGTTTGCCGCACCGATTACAGTATGTGGTTGAAGAGCTTGGCTACTTTGAAGAAAAGTCAAAATAGCCAGTTATACGAGGGGACGTTGGTCATCACTAGGTTTGTATAAATGGTGATAACGTAGCTAGCAGGACAGTTGTTAAAAACAGTTCCGCAAGGCCAATACCCCCTTGTCCGGTTTGCCTGGCGGTTATAGATCAATAGAGTCACCGGCCCTATGTCGAGGTGGGAGTTTTTCCTGATAATGGCTTATTTTAGGTCTCAAAATAACCCCTCATAGATTAACCTGCGGTTTCCTTGGGGAAGTGTGGTGAAATCTTAAATGGTAGCGCGGGGCTGTAATTATTTAGTTTCCCGCTACTTTTGTGTGGCAAGCTGGAGTGTTTATTTTGGGGGACTTTGATGTCAAAAGAACCATTCAATTATAAAGTTGCTTGGTTTATCAATGTTCGAGGCTTAAATTTCAGAAGGATAGTCTAAAAGTAGTTGCTAACTCAATTTGTCTAATATTGAAACATTGGCGATGATGGTTGAAATAGTGAGAAAAGCTAGCGGGTACATTTTACGCCAACGTTAAAGCTGTAAACAAAAGACCTATCGCTATTGCCAAGCTCTTCTTCTAAGGCCGGGTTAAAAATAAACTTACTTTTAAAGAAATCGGGAATTCTTCTCTTTGTAATAAAGTGACGCATACATAATATACAGTTTTCATTGCCAGCTGAGTGTATTGAGTTTAGTAGGGAAATGAATTTTTCTTCGTTGAGATAAGCGGAAACATCAGAAATCGAAAATTTGTCAATTTTGGTTTCTAGTCGATCTAAATATGTTTCTAGTGGTGATGTTACTGTTTCTATGATGGAGTTATTTAATGCATCCTTTATTGCCGGATAATTTTTTTTCTCTAAATATAAAGGTAGTCCATGTTCTGGGTTATATTTTCCCGTTAATAAGAAAGTCATAAAGAAATTTTCAAGGATCAGGTGATTCATTAGGGAGTGATCCATCCTGCTTATCAAATACTTGGGAATCGATACTTGTTGAGGAACATGCTGGTAGAATCCGGGGTCTTTCAGGAAAAGCCTGAAGATAGACTCGCTGGTTAGAAAGTGCAAAAAGTGTTTCCAGGCTGGGCTATTCCATTTTTGCTCAACAAATTTACGTTGCTCTTCAATGTTCTTGAATGTGACTAACGTTCTTATCTTGCTTGGGCGAATAGTTTTAATGATGGTACTAATCAATTTAAAGTGTTTCTCAAAGGCTCCTTCGAAGATGGCTCCCCTCTTGATTGTTTTTGTATTTTCTGTCCAAAATGATTCTGCTTCTTTTGAGAGGTGATGTTTTATTTTGTTGTAAGTATGCAATCTTTTATTGCATGGAAGAATCCCTATAAATTTCAGGAAATCCTCATAATTTAACTCCTGTATTCCGGCTTTTTTAAGTTCTAAGAGGTGGTTTTGGCAAGGGTTTAGATCGATTGCGGTTATTTTTTTAGGTTTGTCTAACAAGAGGCTTAATACGCGATCTCCGCCGCCAGTAACACATAAAATATTGTCATTTTCATTTATATTTAAGGCTTTTAATTCGGATCTGGAGTCTTCATTTGGGCCGGAGTAACTGATTCTGTTTGCGTAAGTGGATTGTAATATGTCATTGGGGCTAATCATGATATGTTTGATTGGGGGGTTGTTTCAATAACTTGTTTGGTTTAAAAAATAGTCCACAATCTTGGTTAGGTAGCTATTGCTATTGCGCCATTGGTTTTGTACAGAGTGGCCTAATACTCTTTGGCTATTTTTACTGCAAAATCTAAAGTCACTGTTCAAAAACGGACCGTTTTGCATTCTATTAATGATCTTAAGTAGGCGCTTCTCCAATTCAGACAAATTATTTAATGCTGTGTGATCATCTTGAAGCTGTCTTAGGTCTAGATTAAAATAAATCCGATTAAATTGAACAAAGTCATCGATTGTCATTGGCTTGGAATCTGCAATGTTAAAATATTGACTTGCTGTGGTTTCATGATTGTCTGAGATGTTTAATATCGCATCGCAACAAACATCTACAGGGATAATGTTAATGGGTCTACCTGAAAGATACTTTAAATGAATGGGTAGTTTTACATTTTTTTCTTTTAATCGATTTAGCAGCTTCACATATTCATAGTAGCCAGACTGGGAATCTGTATAACCGGTCACTGAGTCACCTAAAACAATCGTAGGCCTGTAAATCGTATACTGTAGGTTTTTGGATGCCGAGATTAAGTTTTCTGCCATATTTTTAGTGTAATCATAGGCGTTAAAAAACTCTTTTGGCTGATAGAGGATCTCCTCGATTGTCTCCCCGTTAGCGTAGTCCTTACCGCCAATAAAGCTAGTCGATATTTGATTGAGTCGACATTTGGTTGTTACTGCGATGTCAATGAGTCGCTTTACACCATTGACGTTAGTATTCATGCTTTGCTGCAAATTGCTAAAGCTGTAACGCATATCTGCTGCACAATTCCATATGGAATCAATGTGTAAGGAGCATAATTGGCTGTAAGGTGTAGAAGACATCCCCAAGCTGGGTTTGTTCAAGTCACCAGGTATGATTGTAAGCCGATTGAAGTCATTCTCTGCGAGCTTATAAATAGGATTGACAGCACTATTTTTTTGCTCGAGTTGTTCTAGTCGATTGTGGATGTCACTTCGAGCAATCAAAACTACATTAAAGCCTTTCCGTAATAATCCCCACGTCAAGTATTGGCCTATAAAGCCAAAACCGCCGACAATGATCTGTATTCTTTTTAGTTCTTTTAATTTAGAAAATCTTTTCAAAAGATATTGATCTTGATTCATTAAGTCATGCGGGTCAGTCATGGCGGGTGAAATAGAACTTTTTCTATAAAGTAATTAATGTGGTTCTTTCAGGAATTACTTTCATATTGCTATATTTTCCACTGAAAGATACGAAAGGAGTCCTAGTATAGATTTTTTCATAAGCGTACCTGTTACTAAAATAGCGAAATTGTCCACCCGATTTCAGAGGTTAATATGTTAGAGATGGAAATAGGAAGAGTATTGAGTGTTAGACGTAACACGATGTGATTGCTCATCGTGTTAGTTGTACCACCAACTCCAACTATAGGGTTTCAGTCGAGTGACGTTGAATAATTGTAGTACACCTGAGCAGTTCGTTCATATGCTGACTGCTTATTCGCTTGCCCCAGCAGTCGCGGTCAGGAATGATTCAGGTGTTTTTCTTTGAGCCTTGAGTTCATTAGTTCTGTGCCCCAGTTGTTTGTGGAAGGCTTGGTGTTTATTACATAAATAGCTTTCGTTAAACCGATTTTCTAACCCAGGTCAATACGGGTAAACAAATTTTGGGATTCATGGTGACCCGAGTGGTTTGTCAAGGTTTATGTATATGTGAGCAAGTTAAATACGGATAAATTGGTTTGTGAGATCGCTTTCAACTATCTTAAGGGGCCTTGTGACTAGAATAAGATGTGGAGTGCTCTTACCAGTGGAAAAGTAATTGATGTCGCCTTTATGAGAAAAGGTTTGCCGCATAGATTGCAGTATGTGGTTGAAGAGAGTGGTTACTTTGATGAGGATTTAGGTAAGTGAATTGAATAGGGCCCGCGGTACTTTATTGCGGGCCCTGAATTTACCGAGCAGTAAAAGTTACTTATTTATCCGGATTTCCTTGCCACAGTAGGTCAGCGACAATATTTTGCCCTTGAATGCTTGGGTGGAAACAGTCTCCACCATCAATATCATCTTTATTGAACTGAAAAGTCCCGGCATTTAACTGATCCTCACCGGTATATTCAGCAACAACTTCTACCCCATTCATACCGTTGTAACTTTCTGCTTCCTCAACAAGGATTTCATTATAACGTTGTTGGGCTGCGGCTATTCCGTTATAACGAGTGGCAAAGCTCTCTCCATTCATCGAGCCGCCATTTGTTGCAATTCGGCAGATTCCGAAAGTCGACCAGACACTCTCGCAATCTACGCGGGAATTACCGCTTTGCTTATCCAGACCCGCTGCCCGGAGATCGTGTACTCGCGGTACTGAGCCGAGTACTATCGTTGAGCCGTTAGGGAGACCATCGACTAATTTGTCCAGTCCAGCTTGAACTGCCGAGCGCCACTCGCTATCGGTGTAGAGTGGATCGTTACAGTTGGCTGGATCAATGCAATCCCGGTTACAGATGTCATTACCGCCCAATACTACCTCGACATGATCAGGTAAATTGCTCTGGGATAGAATCCGATCGGCTTGAGTGGAGAAATTGTCGCCTCCACTACGCATCTCAGCACCGGATTCCGCTGCACTTTTATTGGCAGCCATATTGGGGTAGTTAACTTTATATTTATCGTGAACACTCTCCACTGAATTGTCGTCGCCGTCAAACCAGGAATGCTCGGGTTGGTCCCCGCCGAGAAGACAAAACAGGTCCCAGAAATACTTATTGCGGGTACAGTCTGCACCGAATGCCATGGTAATACTGTCACCCGCAGCAACAGACTTGGAGGGGGCTGCCATTGCTGGCTGTATCGACAAGATACTCAAACAGAGCGTTACTAGAACTCCATATTTATTCAACATTGTATTTTCTCCCACACCGACTTTCGCCGTAAGTTGTTATCGTTTTATTTACTGCTCCGGTAAACGAGAAGGAGTGTAGGACGCACTCAGATATTGTGAGTGGTGAATGCTTGAGACCCTTTGGTCAGTTATCAATAAATTGAAGTCTGTTGGAGTTTTGTCGCCGAGAGCATTGATTACTTTATTGGCGTTTCAAAGCTTTAGTTTTTCTGGCACAGTTTTATGCCATCTGTTCTTCTTCTGGTGCTTCCACTATACTGCGCTCTACTTGTCGGAGTGCCTGTGGGCTGAGATCGCTGTTGCGAGATCCGTTGAACCTGATCGGGGTAACCCCCGCGTAGGGAACAAGATCTGAAGTCGCCTGTTTTGTTACAGTTTGGCGTCTTTTCTCTTTGTATGTGCCCTGGATGCTGCGACCTTTAAATTTCCAAGTTTTAAGGTTACGCATGTCTGAGATCATTGAACAATCCGGTAAAGCCGGAAAGTCCTCCCGCGCTACCAGTCGCGATTCCGCTAAAGAATTTCTTGAGAATCTCACGGTTCAGTCTTTCCCTAACTCGAGCAAGGTGTATTTGCCCGGCGAAACTGCCGACATCCAGGTCGGTGCTCGTCAGATCTGTTTGGGAGATAGTTTGGTAGGGGGGGATGCAGAGAATCCGGTGTTTGAACCCAATGAGCCCCTCACCATTTACGATACTTCGGGACCCTATTCCGAGCCTAATTTTAAAGTGGATGTACGGGAAGGGCTGCCTAAATTGCGTCAGGGCTGGATAGAGGCCCGCAGAGATACCGAACTGCTGGATTCTCGCCAGGCGGCCTATAGCCAGAAGCGTATGGCGGACCAGGGGCTGGATCATATCCGCTTTGAAAACCTTCCCAGCCCTCGCCGGGCCAAACCGGGACTGAATGTATCTCAGATGCACTATGCCCGCCGCGGCATTATTACCCCAGAGATGGAATTTATCGCAGTGCGCGAAAATATGGGGCGAGCCAAGTTGGCAGCGGAAATGAGTGAAAGTGAATACCAGAAGGCACGTGATGGTATTTACATCCCCGAGCAAATCACGCCTGAATTTGTGCGCAGGGAAGTTGCAGAGGGGCGGGCAATTATCCCGGCGAATATTAATCACCCGGAAGTGGAGCCGATGATTATCGGGCGCAACTTCCTGTGCAAGGTGAATGCAAATATTGGTAATTCTGCTGTGACTTCTTCCATTGAAGAGGAAGTGGAGAAACTGGTTTGGTCTACCAAGTGGGGCGCGGACACGGTGATGGATCTGTCTACCGGTGCCAATATCCACGAAACCCGCGAGTGGATTCTGCGAAACTCGCCAGTGCCCATCGGTACTGTGCCGATTTACCAGGCGCTGGAGAAAGTAAACGGAATTGCTGAAGATCTTAACTGGGATGTGTTCCGCGACACCTTGATTGAGCAGGCGGAGCAGGGGGTGGATTACTTCACTATTCATGCTGGCGTGCTTTTGCGCTATGTGCCGCTCACTGCCAAACGTATGACCGGGATTGTCTCTCGCGGTGGTTCCATTATGGCCAAATGGTGTCTCGCCCATCACCAAGAGAATTTCCTCTACACCCACTTCGAGGAAATCTGCGAGATTATGAAGGCTTACGATGTGAGCTTTAGTCTCGGTGATGGCCTGCGCCCGGGCTCAATTGCGGATGCTAACGATGAAGCCCAGTTTGGCGAGCTGCACACGCTTGGCGAGCTGACTGAAATTGCCTGGAAGCACGATGTTCAGACGATGATCGAAGGCCCCGGTCATGTGGCTATCCATAAGATCAAAGAAAATATGGATGAGCAGCTGAAGCACTGCCACGGCGCACCTTTCTACACTCTAGGTCCATTGACCACGGATATTGCTCCCGGCTACGACCACATTACTTCCGGCATCGGCGCTGCACTTATCGGCACCTACGGTTGCGCCATGCTCTGCTATGTGACCCCCAAAGAGCACCTGGGCCTACCCAATAAAGAGGATGTTAAAGAGGGCCTTATGGCCTATAAGATTGCGGCTCATGCCGCAGACTTGGCCAAAGGGCATCCGCGGGCACAGAAGCGCGATGACGCCCTGTCAAAAGCCCGCTTTGAATTCCGTTGGGAAGACCAGTTCAATCTCGGCTTGGACCCGGAGCGGGCACGCACCTATCACGATGAAACCTTGCCAAAGGAATCCGGCAAGGTAGCTCACTTCTGCTCCATGTGCGGCCCGAAATTCTGCTCCATGAAAATCACCCAGGATGTGCGCGATTATGCGGCCAAGCAGGAAGCGGCACAGGGCATGGAGGAAATGTCGATTAAATTTAAGGACATGGGTAGCGAGATTTATCACAAGGGCTGATGAGTATTTTGGGGGAGAGTCCTCTCCCCCAAAAATCGGATAGCAAAAGTATGGCGAGTGCATAGCGCATATCGCTGGGTGTCGATTTGGATTTGCGAAGATAGGTGGTCTGTGACAAGCGAAACCAAAGCCAAAGTAGCTATCGCCGGTGGCGGCCTGTTAGGTCGCTTGCTCGCCTGGCGGCTCTGCCAACGGGAACTGGATATCACCCTGTTTGAAGCGGGTGATCTGTCGGCACCAGTCGGGGGAGCTTGCTGGACGGCAGCGGGAATGATCTCACCACTATCGGAATTGGTGCACAGCGATAAACAGGTTTACAACCTGGGGCTGAAAAGCCTTGAGATTTGGTCTGAGTGGGCTCGGCAGCTGGAGGAGCAGAGCGGGCGGGACGTGGAATACCGCCGAGCGGGCTCAGTCCTGGTTGCTCACGGCAAGGATAAAAGTGAGCTGCTGCAATTCCTGCGGGAGCTGCAGGGCAAGTTGGGCGAGTCTGCCAGGGAGCAGGTGCAGCCCCTCGATTGTAATACTTTAGCGAAATTAGAGCCCGCCTTACACGGCTTTGAACAGGGGCTTTACCTGCGGGGTGAGGCGGATATCAATAATCACCGCTTATTGCCTGCGTTACTCAGCGTATTGCGCCGAAGTGCAGTCACTCTGCGAGAGCACAGCAAGGTAAATTGCAAAGCCGGGTATATCTCTGTGAACTCGGAGTGCGAACAATTTGATTGCGTGATCGACTGCCGTGGTCTCGGTGCCAAGGGGCAGATTGAAGGCTTACGCGGTGTCCGTGGTGAGGTGATGGTGGTGGAATCCCGGGAAGTGGTTTTGCAGCGTCCAGTGCGCCTGCTCCACCCGCGCTATAAGCTCTATGCTGTACCCCGAAGCGATGGACGCACAGTAATTGGCGCCACGGAAATTGAGAGTGAAGACCAGTCGCCCATTTCCGTGCGCTCCAGTATGGAATTGTCTTCCGCGCTTTACTCCCTCAACCCGGCTTTTGCCGAGGCTCGTATTGTTGAGACCCGCGTAAATTGTCGCCCCGCCACTATGGATAACATGCCTTATATCCACAGCGAGGACGGGCTGATTAGGGTGAATGGCCTTTACCGTCACGGTTATCTTTTAGCGCCGGCAGTAGTGGAGCAAGTGGAGAATCAAGTGGCACAACAACTGTTACAGGTGGTTTGATGCAGGTACTAATTAATGGGGAAACACAGAGCCTTGAATCCCCGCTAAAACTCTCTGCGCTTTTACAGCAGCTCGGCTATCGCGGAGAAACGTTTGCCGTTGCGGTCAACGGTGGATTTATTCCCCGTACGGAATATAGCAATACACAGATAAATAACGGCGATAGCCTGGATATTGTTGCTCCGGTAGTGGGGGGGTAAAGGTGAGCGATCTATTAACACTTTACGGAAAAACATTTAACAGCCGGCTTTTGGTGGGCACCGCCCTGTATCCCTCCCCAGCGATTATGCGCGAATCCGTGCAAGCCTCAGCTTCAAAAATTATTACTTTGTCTCTTCGCCGGCAAAATCCGGCACAGCAGCAGGACAATCGATTTTGGGATTATATTCGCGAGTCCGGTTGTCAGTTGTTGCCCAATACCGCCGGTTGTAAATCGCCGCGAGAAGCGGTGGAGCTGGCAAAAATGTCCCAGGAAATTTTCCAGACCGATTGGCTCAAGCTGGAAGTAATTGGTGATGATTACAATTTGCAGCCAGACCCCTTTGGTCTGGTAGAAGCTGCACGGGAATTAATTCAGTTAGGCTTCAAGGTTTTGCCTTATTGCACAGATGACCTGGTTCTGTGTCGAAAACTTTTGGATGTGGGTTGCGAGGTATTAATGCCCTGGGGGGCTCCCATCGGAACCGGGCAGGGACTGCTCAATAAATATAACCTGCAAACACTGCGCGAGCGCCTGAGTGATGTACCGCTTATTATTGACGCCGGAATCGGTGCGCCATCACAGGCGGCAGAAGCGCTGGAGATGGGCTTTGATGCGGTGTTATTGAATACCGCGATTGCAAAAGCCCAGGATCCGGTACTGATGGCTAATGCTTTCAAACTGGCTGTGGAATCCGGGCGCGCCGCCTTTAATGCCGGCTTGATGCTCAGGCGTCAAACTGCCAGCCCCAGCACCCCCACCCTGGATATGCCTTTCTGGCAGCAGGCAGAGAGCATATTGCAGGATTAGTATTTTTATGCGCGATCAACTCCAATTGAAAAAGCCAATTGTCTGGACCATTGCCGGCAGTGACTCCGGCGGTGGCGCCGGCATTCAGGCGGACCTGCCGACTTTTGCCGACCTCGGCTGCCATGGTTGTAGTGCTATCACGGCCAATACTGCACAGAATACGGTGGAAGTTACTGCAATTAATGCAGTTTCCCTAGAGGTCTTGGGTTCTCAGTTACAGGCTTTACAGCGGGATCTATTTCCTGCCGCAATTAAAATCGGTCTGCTAGCGAATGCTGAACAAGTTGTTGCGGTGGCAGATTTCCTGCGCCAGCTGCAAGCGGTGCAGCCGGTTCCGGTTATTTACGACCCGGTTGCTGTTGCCACCAACGGAGCCGGGCTCACCGAAGGGAATATTACCGCAACGGTGTTGGCTCAGTTGATGCCACAGTGTGATCTGGTCACTCCCAATTTACATGAATTGGAATGGCTTACCGGAGCCAGTGTCACGGGTGCGGAATCTATTGTGCAAGCTGCGCGTCAGTTGCACGCCCACGGCGGTACCGCAATTTTGGTTACCGGCGGCCATACGCAATTGCGTGCGGGAGAAGTTTCCGACTTACTGTGGGATGGTGAAAAAGCCGATTGGTTTATTGGTCGGGAAGTGTCCAGTGCAGGCACACATGGCACTGGCTGCACCCTCTCCTCCGCTATAGCCGCTTGTCGCGCTTTGGGCTACCCGTTGCGAGATGCCTGCGTTGTGGGTAAAGCCTATGTACAGCGGGGCTTGCGCCGGGGAAATAATGCACATATCGGAGCTGGTGCTGGACCTGTAGGCCACTGTGGTTGGCCCCTGGATTTAATCGACTTCCCGGAGATTTTGGTACCGGGAGAAGAGCGTGCGCTGGATTATGGCTTTGGTGCGGCCCAGCCTCTTGTTCAAGGTTTTGCCCAAACAGACTCTCAAGCATTGGGTTTATATCCGGTTGTGGATACAGTGGAGTGGTTGCAGCGCCTGGCTGAGCTGGGGGTGCGTACTTTACAGCTGCGAATAAAGAATCCGGGTGGGGACCTGCGCGCACAGATTGAGAGGGCAGTGGCTATTGGCAGGACATATAACCTGCGCCTGTTTATCAATGATTACTGGCAGTTGGCGATTGAGTGCGGCGCCTACGGCGTGCATTTGGGCCAGGAGGATTTGCAGTCTGCTGATCTGAGGGCAATTCAAGCGGCAGGATTGAAGCTGGGTATCAGTACCCACGGCTTCTATGAATTACTGTTGGCCTACCGTTATCGCCCCAGTTACCTGGCCATTGGTGCAATTTATGCGACCAACACCAAGGATATGTCGGATCAGTTGCAGGGTGTGCATAAACTTGCGCGAATGGCCGCGCTATTGCCCGATTATCCACTCGTGGCAATTGGTGGTATTAATATGCAGCGAGCCAGTGAGGTTATCGCTAGCGGCGTTGGCAGTATCGCCGTGGTCAGCGCTATTACTAAAGCAAAAGATTACAAGCAGGCGGTTGCCGATTTTAATGTCCTGTTGAAAGGTAAGCATGCGGAAGTAGAGCCATGTTAAGTAGTAAGGAATTACAGCGTTACAGTCGCCAGATAATGTTGCCCCAGGTGGGTGAAGAAGGGCAGAAAAAACTGTCTTCTGCGCGAATTATGATTGTTGGTTTAGGTGGGCTCGGCAGCCCGGCAGCGATGTATCTGGCCGCAGCCGGTATTGGAGAGTTGCATCTGGTGGATGGTGATCATATCGATCTCTCCAATTTACAGCGCCAGGTTTTGTACAAAACCAATCACCAGGGAAAATCCAAAGCCATGGTGGCTGCACAACAATTGGCTGCGGCCAATCCAACTATTCGCATTCACCCCCACAGCCAAATGGCGAATGAATCCTGGCTGCGTGAGCAGGTAAAACAGGTGGATCTGGTGTTGGACTGCACCGATAACCTGGAAATCCGCCATACGATCAACCGGGTTTGTTATCAGGTAGGGTGTCCGGTGGTAATGGCATCGGTGCAGGGGTTTTCCGGCCAGCTGATTAGTTTTGATTTTTCTGAAGGTAAAGGTCCCTGTTATGCCTGCCTGTTTCCGCCCCAGGAGCAGGCTGAAGTCCAGAACTGCTCTACAGCAGGTGTGATCGGTCCGGCGCTGGGTGTGGTTGGCAGCATGCAGGCTCTGGAGGCCATGAAATACCTGATGGATTTGCCGGTATCGAGCTTGAATAAATTGCACTTAATCGAGACGGAAACCTTAGCTCTGCAAACTTTGCAGCTGCCGAGCCATAGTAATTGCCCGGTTTGTAGTGCCTGACTTCTTGTGTTTTCAGCGGGGGTCTCGATAAATAGTTTTATTTGGAGAGTCCCTTATTGGCAATGTCTTGTCGCAAAATTTTCTTTCAATAGCCGGGTTAAAATTCACGCCATTTTTGTACCTTATAAATCTTACTTGTCTATATAAATAAGCTATTGGCTCGATAGCTTGTGAGAAGTGAATAAAGGTACCAAAATGGCCTTATAACCATTTCGGTGACAACAGTTTTTGGAAGAGGGATTTGTATTATGAAAAAAATCGATATTGGTATCAGTGAAAAGGATCGGGAAAAGATTGCTGCCGGTTTGAAACATTTGCTGGCAGATAGCTACACCCTTTACCTGCAAACCCACAACTTCCACTGGAATGTTACTGGGCCTCTGTTCCGCGAATTACACCTGATGTTTGAAGAGCATTACACCGAGCTGGCCACTGCAGTGGATGATATTGCCGAGCGCATTCGCACCCTCGGGGTTTCCGCTCCCGGTACTTACCAGGCTTTTGCCCAACTCAGCTCCATCAAAGAAGTTGTTGAGGTACCACCGGCGGAAGAAATGGTAAAAATTCTCACTAAAGGGCATGAACAGGTGATCAAAACCTGTCGTGAAGTTTTAAAAGATGCCCAGGCGGGAGAAGATGAATCCACAGTTGCCCTGGTATCTGATCGTATGAGAGTTCACGAGAAAACGGCTTGGATGCTGCGCGCAACCAGCAGTCACTAGTTGCTCAAATAAGTAGAGGCACTTTTATAGACCTCAACCAGTAATCGCGGATAAAAACGCGGTTGCTGGTGCCGACAAGGTGCCTCGGCTCTTTAATAATATCCCCACCTCCTGACTCACTACTGGCGCCGATAGTGGCAGGTATTCCAGCCCATATTCCCGAACCTGTGTTTCGCACAAGCTCGGTACTGCACTAATGCCCATTCCCGCACGTACTAACTGGCCGATTGTGCTTAATTGATTAGCTTCGCAGATATAGTGAACGCCTTTGCCACTTTGCCCGAAGGCCTCATCGGTCCAGCGCCTCACCGCTGAACCGCGGTTCATTGCAATAAAAGGAAAACTGGCCAGGTCACTCCAGCGCACTTTTCCTTTTTCGCTGAGGGGGTGCTGGGGTGGTATGACTGCGATAAAACGATCTCGGTGTAGGGGCACAAACTCAAGCCCGCCTAAATCCTCGGGGCGAAAACTGATGCCCAGCTCTGCCCGGCCATCTTGCACCGCTTGGGTTACTCGCTCCATCACCACATCTTCCAGCAGGATATTGATTTGTGGGTGTTGGCGGTGAAAATTGGCTAATAATTGGGGGAGTTGGTTGAGCGCATAGGCGGGAATTACTGCCAAGCGCAACTGCCCACGCTCCAGGCGAAAGGCCTGCTGTACCGCATCCAGGGATTGATCCCAGTTGTGCAATAGTTGTTCGGCGCGAGAGAGAAATTCCTCGCCCTCTGGGGTGAGAGTGAGTTGGCGGGCTTCTCGACTGAAAAGCGGACCGCCAGTCGCATCCTCCAGATTACGGATGGCAATGGACAGGGCTGGCTGGGAAGTATGCAACTGAGCGCTGGCTTGGGCCAGGCTGCGGCTGCGGGCCACTGTGACAAAGGCGCGTAGTTGTTTGATCGTGGCACTCACAGCGGCAGGTTCCTGGGGAATTGATGGATTTGGCTATGTTAACTTTTATTTAACAAATCTAAAAAAGATTAAAATAGTTTTAAGTGGTGGGGCAGGGCATGATTGCTCCCCTTGTGCCCGAGAGGGCGATTTGAAAACACAATAATGAGCCACAAGGTCTGTTGAAATGAAGGACAACTCCCAACCGCTCTGGCAACCCAGCGCAGAGGCTATTGCCGCCACCCAGATGGATGAATTTCGTCGCAGGGTCAACCAGCAATACCAGCTGGATCTCAATGATTATGCGGCTTTATACCAGTGGTCAGTAGATAATCGCGAAGCTTTCTGGCGGGAGTTGTGGGATTACACCGGAGTTATTGCTACAGATAAGGGTGATGAGACACTCAGTAACGATTCCATGCCCGGTGCGCAGTGGTTTCCACAGGCACGCCTGAACTTTGCTGAGAACCTGCTGCGTTATCGCGATGACAAGGCTGCCCTGGTCGAGCGCCTGGAGAACGGTAGCCGCCGCGAGCTGAGCTACAAGGAGCTGTACGATCGGGTGGAGCGCCTGTCAGCGGCCCTCGTTGCCCAGGGCGTTGTTGAGGGAGATCGGGTAGCGGGCTTTATGCCCAATGTGATCGATACCGTAGTGGCCATGTTGGCCACCACCAGCCTCGGGGCTATCTGGACCTCCTGCTCACCAGACTTTGGTATCAATGGAGTATTTGACCGCTTTGGCCAGGTGCAGCCGAAAGTGCTATTTGCCTGTGAAGGATACTTCTATAACGGCAAGGTTATTGATTCACTGCCGCGTCTGCGCGAGATCATGCAGCGAATCGAATCCATAGAAACTTTGGTAGTGGTGCCGGTTGCGCGCTCAGAAGAGGAAACTGCTCAGGTACTAGCGGCTGAGCCGCTGGGTAAGGCGGTACTACTGCAAGCTTTTGAAGCAGCGGCGCCCGCTCGCGAACTCTCCTTTGTACAAACCGAATTTAATCACCCCCTGTACATCATGTACTCCTCAGGTACTACTGGTGTACCCAAGTGCATCGTCCACGGAGTGGGGGGCACTTTGCTGCAACACCTGAAGGAGCATCGCTTGCATGGCGATCTGCGCCGTGAGGATGCACTTTTCTACTTCACCACCTGTGGCTGGATGATGTGGAACTGGCTGGTGAGTGGCCTGGCTTGTGGGGCGACTCTGGTGCTGTTTGATGGCTCACCTTTCTACCCCTCATCCCAAAGTCTATGGGATATGACCGATGAAGAGGGAATCAGTGTGTTTGGCACCAGTGCCAAATATATTGCTGCGCTGGAGAAGAGTGGCTGCAAACCCCGGGAGACCCACAAACTGGAGAAATTGCGTGCGGTGCTCTCCACAGGCTCTCCGCTGGCCCACGAAGGCTTCCGCTATGTCTACAGAGATATAAAAGCAGATCTCTGCTTATCCTCTATTTCCGGTGGCACCGATATTGTGTCTTGCTTTGCCCTTGGCAACCCAACTTTACCGGTCTATGCCGGTGAATTGCAGTGTCGCGGCTTGGGTATGGCGGTGGAAGTCTGGAATGATACAGGCAGTGCAGTGGTTGAAGAGAAAGGGGAGCTGGTTTGCTCTAAATCCTTCCCCTGTATGCCGATTGGCTTCTGGAACGATCCAGATGGAGCCAAGTACCGCGGTGCTTATTTTGAAAATTGGCCTGGTGTTTGGGCGCATGGGGACTATGCCGAGATTACGGCACACGGTGGTGTTGTGATCTATGGCCGCTCCGATGCAGTACTTAATCCCGGCGGTGTGCGTATCGGAACCGCAGAGATTTACCGCCAGGTGGAGAAAGTCGAGGAGGTGCTAGATAGTATCTGTATCGGCCAGCCCTGGCACGACGATGTACGGGTAGTGCTGTTTGTGGTTTTGCGAGAGGGTGTTGTACTGGACGAGGATCTGACCCAGAAAATCCGCTCCACGATTCGCGCCAATACCACGCCTCGCCATGTACCGGCGAAGGTGATCCAGGTGGCGGATATTCCTAAAACTATCAGCGGTAAGATTGTGGAACTGGCTGTGCGCAATGTGGTGGAGGGTAAACCGGTTAAAAATAAAGAGGCCCTGGCCAACCCTGAAGCCTTATCGCTATTTGAAAAGCTGCCGGAGTTGGCAGAGGAGTAAGTTAGGGAGCCTCTGAACAACTCCGTGATACCTCTGGCATGCAGAGCGGTTCACAATCAAGGCGCGGCTTCGCAGGAATGTCTAGACCTTTCAAGAGGTCGCAACGCGGAGTGTGGATCGCTCTGCATGCCCCGAAGGGCGGGCCTTGAAGGCCACCGCTGCTGCGTTGCAGCTCTTGCAAAGGGCTACGGCCATTCGCGGCGAGCTGCGCCTAACATCTGCAACCTTCAAGGCCCGCAGAGGCATTACGGAGTTATTCAGAGGCTCCTTAGGAGTAAGGGAGCGTAACCCGGCGCCATTTAGTTTGCTGCGGTTCTGCGCTACCCTTCACTTTATAAACACCAATAATTCACGGTAGAAAAACAGTCATGGTTACTTATTTGTACTGGGCAGCGGTGATTGCCCTGGTTATTGCTTCTCTTTTTATCGGCAGTCGCCTGGGCAGCCTTAAGATCGGCGCAATCGTGGCTGCGGTTTTCTTTGTTGGCGGCTGGCTTGCCTACTACTTTCACTATGAGCAGGTTTTCGTGAAGCGCTTTGGCGGGGTCATGCGTATCTCTGTGCCCGATGGGTACCGCCATATCGGCGCCACCTGGAAGGAAGATAATTTGTGGATCGAGAATTATAACCCCAAAACTAACCAGTGTATTTTCACGGAGTATTCCAAAGGAAATATTCTGGAAGGGCGGGTGATTATCCAGGATTGTAATCCCTTAATGCCCAGCCAAGGCACACAGCCATAGAAGTCCCAAACGCCGAATCGGCTTATTGGCTGCTCAATAAGTCGATTTAATTATCCCAGCTGTTGTCATCAGCTGGATATTCCAGCCTACGGAGGGAACGGATACCCGGATTTTTTGCGGAGTAGCCGCTACTGACATTGGATAAAGATCTTGCGAATTCTCTTTGTCTCCCTACTTGTTGCCCTTCTAGCGCTGCCAATGCAGCTGGCAGCAGCCATCCCATTTTTTGATCGCTTGCCGGGTTTTACCCTGCTGGTGCAGGGCGATCCCCAGCTGCAGGAAAAATTGACCTCCGAACTCAACGAGTTGCGCAAGAACAGTAGTGCGCTGGAAAACTACGAAGATCCGGCAGATATTGCGCACTATGAGCGGGGTAACCTGGAAAAATTACTGCGTGCGCAGGGATATTATGATGCCACTGTGTATGAGTCTGTTTCTGGCAACCAAATTTTCTATAGTGTCACTCCCGGCCCCCAGTACCATATCAAGAGCCTGGATATTATTATGCCGGCCGGTTTGCGGGCAGGCTTTAGTGGTTTGCCTATCCATGTTGGAGATCCCCTGATTGCCAGCAAGGTACTTGAGGGCGTAGAAAAAATTACCAAGTACCTCAATGAAAATGCCTGTCTGTTGAATGTGGATGTCAGCTACCAGGCAACGGTGATTCACCGGGAAGCTGCTGCGAGACTGGAATATCGGGTGGCCCCCAGTCCCGAAGTCCATGTTGGCCAAGTCCGCATTGAAGGAGTCACCTCTATCGAAGAGGACTACCTGTTGGATAAGGTCAAGATTAAATCCGGGGATTGCTTCAGCCGCAGTAAACTGGATGCTGCGCAGTTGCGTCTGCTGCGCACCAACTTAATTGCCAATGTAAATACTGAAGTTTCTGAACCCTACGATGGGTTGGTGGATGTTACTTTTGTTATTCAGGAGCGCAATCACCGCACCATAACCTTGGGGGTGGGGTACACCTCCGATGAGGGAGCCGGTATTTCAGCAGCCTGGGAACATCGCAATGTTTTCCATCGTGGGGAAAAAATTGAAGTCGAAAGTAAGCTGAACGAGGTAAAGCAAACCCTGGAAGGCAAGCTCACTATTCCCCGTTTCTTCCATGACAAGCAACGCTTGACCGCCAGTATTGCTTTGGAAGGAGAGGATGTTGATTCCTACCGTTCAGAGTCCCTGACATTCAGTGCACTAGTATCGAGAAAAATCAGTAAGCATCGCACGCTGAGTGGGGGCGCCGAGCTGAAATTCAGTGAAGTGGACGAGAAGGTGGAAGGGGCAGTTGAAGCAGATGATCCCGATGAAAACTACACACTGTTAGCTTTCCCCCTGGGCTTTAAATTAAACACGACAGACAAACCCCTGGATGCCCGTCGTGGCGCCACTTCTGCGCTGGAAGTAAAACCCTATATCGATCTTAGAAATACCAATACCACCTTTGTAAAAAATACCCTACAGCTCACTGCGTATAAAACAGCCGATGACTGGCGTTATAAGCCCACCTTGGCAATAAGGTTGAAAGCCGGGGCAATTACAGGGGAGTCGAATCTTGAGCTGCCTGCGGATGAGCGCTTTTATGCCGGTGGTGGTGGCTCCGTGCGGGGTTATGGTTACCAGGAGTTGGGTCCGCGACTTATTGAGATTAATGATGAGGGTGAGGAAACCCTCTCCGATGCTATCGGTGGTCGGGGACTCAGCGAGATTTCTTTTGAGGGCCGTTTTCGTTTTACGGATACCTGGGGAGGTGTGATTTTTCTCGATGGCGGCAATGCCTATGAGGACGCAGCGCCCAAGTTTTCCGACCTGTTTTGGGGAACGGGTTTTGGCGTGCGCTATATCACCTCCTTTGCCCCCATCCGCATGGACATCGCCTTTCCCCTCGATCGCCGTGAGGGCATCGATGATCGCTACCAAGTGTATGTGAGCTTGGGGCAGGCATTCTGATGCGCTGGTTGGGCCTGTTTGCGCTGGGCGCTGCCCACTGGGTGGGTGCTTTCCTGCGTGGGCTCTGGCGCTCTCTGGGTGCTGGGGGTTCCCTGGTAACAGGCATTTGTCTGTTCCTCCTGATGTCCGCTATCTATTTCCTCAGCACGGAACCGGGGCGCGTCGGCCTTACTCGTGGGGCTTTTTACGCTGCCGAGCAATTGGTGGACGACCTCGAAATTGAGGCAGAGGGAATTCGCAGTGAAAAATTAGGATTTTGGTTTTTCGAGCGACTGAGAATTGACTATCGAGCTAATACGCTTGCCGAAGCCCAGGACCTGGAAGTCAACCTCAACAGCTTGTCCCGAGATCCCATCGATATCGAGCGAGTCGGGGCCAAAGATTTACTGCTCAACCTGAATATCCTCAATGAACTTCTCTCTGCGCTAGCGGATTCTGGCGAAGAGGAGGTTGAAGTTGTCAGTGAGGATCAGCCATCGACTACTTGGGAGTTGCTAGTTCCCGGGTTTCGCTTGGCGCAGCTGGATATAGCTCGTCTGCAATTGGTGGACAGCCGGTTGACGGGGATTCCCCCTGTTGCTATTCAGGCTAACGCCCAATACCGCTGGCAGGATAAACCGGCGCAGCTATTTATCGAAGTGAGTGAGCTGAATGGTTCCGAGTTTAATCTCACTGTAAATGGCCGGATGCAGGGCGAGCGCTTTGTAATCGATTTCTCTACCAGTGAGGTGGGCCAGGGGTTTGTCAGCCGACAGCTGCATCTGCCGGAAAATCAGGTATTGGATGCTCGCGGCGAATTATCCCTGCGTAAGCAGGGTGAAAAACTGCTGCTGGATATTAATTCGATCGCAGCTCCTCTAGCAGAACATCAGCTGGATCTGACAGGGAGTATCGAAGCCGATATTAACCCCTGGCGCTTATCTTCAACGGGGATTTGGCTGCGAGTGGATGAGCGGCGCAGTACGATTAAAGGCAGTATCAGCGCGGACGGTGTCAATGGGGCAGTTAATCTCAATCAAATCCCGCTAACGCTTTCCCGCCCTTGGCAGGATATCCTGGACAGTGGTTGGCTCAGCGCAGATTTTTCAGTGCAGGGCTCCCTGCAACAGCCGAATATTAATGGCAGCTTACAAGTGGAAAGCAGCTATCGGCAGCAGCCCCTGCAATTGGAAGGCCGGGTCGATACCCAGGCAGGTGTGATTGACTTGCAAGCCTTGTCTTTAGACTTTGCCGGTGCACGGATCGAAGTGCTCGGTAGTGTAGATATGAATTTGAAAGCACTGGATTTGGTGGGAGAGATTGATGAGTTGGGAGTTGAAGAAATTCGCCGGCTTGCAGCTTCGCTACCCCGGGCTGATAGGGTAGATATCCCCACTGCTTTATCCGGCACCTTGCACCAGTTGCGTGTGGAGGCCATCGGCTCATGGAAAAACCCAAACCTCAATTTGTCCCTGAGTGCAGTGAGTGTTTACCACGACTTACAGGGTGAGTTGTCGGCGGCGATAAGTGGAAACCTGCACGCGCTGACCATTGATGAATTGGTGTTTACCGGTGAGAAGCTAAATCTGGAAGTGATCGGTCAGCTTGATATTGAACAGAAGCAGCTGGATTTACACGGGCAGATCGACGGCAAAAATATCAGTTTGCGCGATGACCTTGGAGTTACCGAGGCAGAGGGGGTAAGCCTAGGGGGATCTTCCGAAGTAACGGTCCAGGGGGAGTGGAGTAATCCCCAGGTAAGTATTTTACTGGATTCCAATGGCGTCGCGCAGGATTACCCCTTTAACTTAAAAGGGGAAGCCAGTGGCGATATGGACCTGATAGAGGTCAGTGACCTGCGATTGGAGTTATTTACCAACGGCAATGGCAACCAGTTTGGTTCATCCTCAAGCAGAGGCCCTCAGTCCCCCGTGATTGCCTCAGGTTTTGATAAAGGGGAGCCGGAGCCCCTACAGAGCCAAAGCCGCCTGACAGCCCTCGCTGAAGATGCCCAGCAGCTGGGTCGGGTGGGGGTGGCATTGCTGCAGGCCGATGGTTCTATCGAACCTAGGCAAGACCGATTACAAATTGATATGGGCGCGCGCAATCTACCGCTGTTCCTGGTAGATATTGTCGGTCTCTCTCTCCCTAACTCCCTTGAAGGGGAGTTGAGCTTGGATGGCAGGGTTGATGGGGCTATTTCAAACCCGCAGATTAAAGCCAACCTGATCGCCCAGGGAGAATTTCATCTGGAGCCCTGGCATGTACAGGGTACTTTGGACTATGCAGACAGGAGCCTGGTAACTGATGGTATCGAGCTGCTATGGGCGGGTCGCAACCAATTATCGATACTGGGTAGCTTGAATGCAGAGCGACTGGATTTAGAGTTGCGCGGCCAGGGTGATCTATCGGATCTGGCGAATAGTTTTTCTAGCGGTAGGGCGGGTAATGGTGATGTCAGCCTTTATGCCAGTATTGGTGGAAGCCCCAAGCAGCCTGAATTCCAAGGGGAGTTGCGAGCTACCGGAGAAGCCCTGGGGCGAGGGCAGCGCGGAATCCAGGTTCAACCGCTTTCGATAGTATTGGATTGGCAGACAGAGAATGGAGAGCTGGATGCATCCCTGATTGCCCAACACGGCGGTAGCAACGCAGTAAATAGCCAAGTAAGTGTATTGATTGCACCGATCTTCGAGCAACTATTTGCTGAGAATAATCAAACTGGTGGCCTGCGAAATGTGCCCTTTCAATTGCAGGGGCGCGGTACGGCCGATTTGTCAGTGATTGCCGAATATATTGATCCCCGTGTCCACCGTATGCGCGGCTTGCTCAGTTTCAACGTTGACGGTACCGGGAATTGGCAGCGTCCTCTATTAACCGGTGATATCGAATTGAGTAATGGCCGCTATGAGCACCGACCGAGCCATACTCGCATTGCGGATATTAACTTCTACGCACAGCTGTCTCCTGAGGAGTGGCGGATTGTACGAGGAAGCGCTACCGATGGTGATGGTGGGCGGATAAACCTGGGAGGGGCGGTCTTTTTACCTCCGGATAGCTCGCCCCGTTTTGACATCGTATTAAGCCTCAGTCGGGCCCACTTGCTGAACTCACCGGGAGTACGCGGTGCAATATCCGGCGATGCCCGTTTGTCGGGCTCAACCCAGGATGCAGAAATTACCGGGCGATTCACTTTGAAGCCGCTGGCTGTACAGATTGAGCAATGGATCGGCAGCAGTGTTCCAGAAATCCAGGTGGTGGAAGTTCAGGTCGATGGCCCACAAGTGCAGCGATCTTCTCCCCTGTTTAGCAAAATTGGATTGGATGTAGAGATTGTTTTGGACCAACAATCCTATGTGCGCGGACTTGGCTTAAATTCTCAATTGCGCGGCGTGGTGGATATTCGAGGCACCGCAGATAAGCCAAAAGCCTCCGGCGAATTAACAATTGTTCGCGGCAGCTTTGATTTATTCGGTAAGAAATTTGATCTAGAAGATGGCGAAATTCGCTTCGAGAATAATGAGGTCGCTATCCTGGTTGAAGGTATCTATGAATATAGCGATGGAGAAATAACCGCGCAGATATCAGGCACTGCTGCGGACTTGGATATTACATTTACCTCTGACCCCTCGGCCTCTCAGGATGAAATTCTGGCGCAGTTGCTTTTTGGGAAGTCATTATCAGATATTTCACCTTTACAAGCTGTTCGTTTGGTTAGTGTCGTACGCAGTTTGCAGTCGGGTCGAGCGGTATTGGACCCTATCGCCAAGACACGCGAGCTGTTGCACCTGGATACACTCAATATTGAGCAGGAGGAGGGAGATGAAGGTGATGAGTACGCATTAAGCTTGGGCAAATATATTACCAATCGAATTTATGTGGAATTACAGAGAAGTACCGATCCTCTCAGTCCATGGCAGGCAGAGATGCAAATAGAACTTAGGGATAACCTCAACCTGGAGTTTAAAAGTGCCGATGACGGTGACAGCGGTTCCGGTAGTGTAGAGTTACAGTGGAAAAAAGATTATTAGGGTTTTCGCCACTAACCCCCTATCGTTGTAAGAAGCATCGCTAATATTTGCTGATCAGCATATCCGTTATTTTTAACGTGCAACCTGGCTGGGGTGGATTGTTGACGCCCCAGTTGTCAATCACGATCATCATGGATTCATCAAAAATTGCAGGCCCCTTTTCCCGGTAGGCATGCCAAAGCTGATTTGAATCATCGCACTTAGACGCAGATGCTCCACACACTCTTATATCCCATTGATAGGTTCCACTAGCTTCACCCGAAATGATTTTCCGGGATGTAAAAGTTATATGCTGTTGGGCACCACTCTTCACCTGTAGGGGACCTGTTTGGCTTGTCCACGCCGCCTGTTTGGGAAGCCCTCCCCAATTGGAAGCGAAACCTCCCGGACCATTGGAGCCTATTGTTTCTACAAAATCGACTTCCCGCTGCCCCCCGGCCCAACATCCACCGGGTTGTTCACACCAGGGAAACATATAAACGGCAATCCACTCTTTAGCACCACACTTACCTGGAGGCACGTCAACCTTAAAGTCAATTGCAGAAATATCTTTCATTCTAATCTCGGTATTCCCGCACTTAACCGCAGATGTATAAGCGCAGGAGCCTTTGGTATCGCCATCCATAATAATAACAGCAGATCCTTCCGTATTGCTTGGTTGAAAGCTGATTTTAGTGCAGCGATTGTTCTTGGCCACTTTGTCATCTTGATGATTGAATATGGGCTTACATGTTGTTGCTGATGCCAGATTTAAGGAGGATAGGGCAGCAAAGATCAGGAAGAGTCGGGTTGCTTGTAGCATGGTGTGGAGCTTGCAAACTATAAAACTCAATAAATTATAGTTTGTGTCTTGATGATCAGGCTTTAGTAGAAATGTTTAGCCTGTCAATAAGATCAATTTTGGCTGGTAGCACAAAGGTCACTTTCACTTATCTAGAAGGTAACCTTTTTATAGATGAAATCCAATGATCATTGAGTGCTTACAAATGATTCTGAACGTAACTTAAAACATCTGTTGGAGTGCAATTGTCCATAAATCTATCTTGCAGGCTGTAGGCCATTTTTTCCAGAGGTGCACCGTTGTAGCCGTAGGTCTGAATTTCACTGATATAACGTTTGATAAATGACTCTGCTCCCAAGAGAGACCATTGGTGGACATGGACTAACTCATGGAAATGGAGGGAAATGTCCACAGCAAAAGGTGTTTTGACAAAGTAGGTATCTTTGTAAGTGATACCGGCTACTTCCATGTCGACAAAGCCACCCAGATCAGCCTGGTAGAGCTCGGGAAACCTCGGTTTTGGAATATTATCAACCACTACAAAGTAGCTTTTGCTAAGAAATTCTTCCGTATAATACCCTGAAAACTTCTCTGTGAACCTCGCGCAAGATTGTCTCTCTTCTTTGAAGTCTATCAGTGTTTGATCAATCCAATGGTCTATTTTTTGCAACATCTATATCGTCCTGATTGGGAGGCAACTCTGGGGCTTTGCTCACCCCAGAACAGAATTTTTAATATGCGAAATAAAGTTGTGCTGAGAGTTATACGTAGGAGTATATCACCGATCCACTTTCTTTTTTCTTTTGAAGATATTTCTTGCAGGGATAGTAAAGTATCGCAATCAGAGCAATCCAGTAGGCATAGGTTCTCAGTAAATTAGGTGTGTAGCCCTCAGGCCATACTTTGGAGCCGTTGAAGAAGTTGGTTGCTACTCCAAACTCTAAGTAGCTCCATAGATGTGCGGATAGATTGATCACTGGGACATGGAGTAAATAGAAGAACAATGAGGCCTGCCCAAAGAGGAGCAATACATCCAGTATTCGGTTTTGCCGATTTTCAACGATAGCCATGATCAAGAAAACTATACTCATTGTCATAAGGATATAGCTGAACGACATTGGGTATTTGGCGGTGTTGATAAAGCCCAGAAGCCCCTGCTGTGAATTCCAATCATTGGGATCGCCAAAGCCTATTAGTCTAACCGCAATAAATATAATCGATAGCGCAGTTGCTGTTGTTATTAGTAGACGCACTCGTTGCTTGTTTGCCATCTCGTAAAGAGGCCCAAATACATAACCAAGGTACATAAGAGCAAAGAGGGGAATAATATTGTAAGCAGCAAAAATCCCGGTGTTGAATTCGAAAAGTCTAAAACTAGTGCGTACATGTGCAAGAATCCAAAGCCATTCATAGCCACCTAATAGCTGGCGCATGAAGTCATCATTCAGGTATCCATGCAAGGATATTACGGCCAGGCAAACGATGGTGGTCCATATCATTGGCAAATAGATTAAGCCCGCCAGTATGATCATGGATACGCCCAGGGCCCAGATTACCTGTACAAAAGCGTAATTATAAGCAAACTGCCAAGAGAGGTTTACCAAGGTTAGTTCGAGGATAACTAGTACTAACCCTCGAAGTATTAAGAATTTTGCCAACTCCGGCTTGGAGTTAAGTTTTTTACCGTGAAAGTAGGCACTCAATCCTGTAAGAAATATAAATCCAGGGGCACATATATGCGTGATCCAACGAGTTAAAAACAAAGCGATGGAGGATTGGGATAGGTCCAATGGGTCAAACTGGGTTGAAGTCCAATAATCTCGAGTATGATCGAGGGCCATAATAATTACTAATATACCTCTAGTGATGTCTATTGCTGGATATCGCAATTTGTTATCTCCAAAGTTAGTGAGTTCTATAGCGTTTTCTCTCTAAGGGTTCTTTTTACCTTGAGGTTGGAATCTAGAAATAAGACAGTTAAAGGAAGCTATAAATGATGTCTCTCGGTCTTTGCTTATTGTTGTTTAGGGGCAGGTGGGAGCTGTCTGCTTTTCATATTGTACATCTATTCTTCAGGCAACAAATTGCTTTTTAGTTATGTGATAGGAAGATGGAGGGACGATAGTACAGGTATTTTGGTTCTGGCAAGCCCAATAAATTTTGCCCATCTAATAATCAATATTATTTAAATTGCTTTGTTTTTGCTTTTAGCCTAGGGGCAGCTAGAG
Organism: Microbulbifer maximicatervae (SeqCode); assembly: GCF_052468155.1. Classification (NCBI taxonomy): domain Bacteria; kingdom Pseudomonadati; phylum Pseudomonadota; class Gammaproteobacteria; order Cellvibrionales; family Microbulbiferaceae; genus Microbulbifer; species Microbulbifer maximicatervae (SeqCode). The sequence continues at coordinate 4,908,643 of NZ_CP174335.1, read as the reverse complement.
GCCGGATCATGGATTTGAAAGTAAGGCAAAATCAGTGATCGCGGCCTGTTACCATTAAATATATTTTTCTGTGGTTAAAAGAGAGATTAATCAGTTGGGCTTATTAGTAACTACTTTAAAATTATTAAGCTACAGGTGGGGCTTATCAGTTTACTTTGATATTACCATGCTTCGCCTGAGTCACTACGGTATACGGCAAAACAACGGTATCAGCGGCTACAGAAAAAACAGCATCTATAGCTACCAGTGGAACACGGTTGATAGTTGATCCAGTATTTACAGTCTGACTGGGTTCGCTATTTAGCAAGCAAAAGGAGTAAGAGGTTCCGCTATAAACTCTTGGAATACTTTCGCAATAGCTTTTGTGGCCTCTATGAGTGATATCTACCTGATTATTCTTAGGGTTAACTGTCTTCACTGTGGCACATGATACACAAACTAGAGAGGCTGATACTAAAGAAATAATACGTTTCACAAACTAATCCTTGCTGATGTGATCTTTTGCGGGACTATAGAGTAGTGTTTTCTAAATTAGTTCCAGATTTTGCGTGTACTATAAGTAATATCTGTATTCAATTGGAAGTGAGGAAAGTCAAAATTTTCACATCTGAGGTTTACTTTGTCGCTGCTTGGCGGTATCTCAAACTCAGAACATTAGTTTCAAGTAATGGGCAGGCTGATATACGATATTGGTTAGAATTTAAATATTTTTTGCCTGATAGTAATTTTTTAGAGTTATACCCATTTGGCCTCTATGCCTTTTCTTTTGAAATCTTCTAAAATTTCTGGATTTTCTTCATTGTAGAAAAGTATGAGCTTTTTCAGGTTTGGTAGGAGGTTTGTGTCTTCGGTGGAATGGATATCAAAGTCGTCAGTAGTTCCACACCAGAAGGGAATGATTTGTAACCAGATATGGCCACCCCCATCCTGATGAAGGTCAGTTATATCCTTTAGCCATTCTTTCTTAATTTGAATGGACCGGAAGTGGTCGAGAGCTTCGGGGATAGGCTCGTACCCTTCTTCTTCTATATCTATATTTCTTTTGGTGTAACTATCGGCAAACTGAAAAATATCGAATTCAGGCTGTATTACCTTATAATGGTACATTAACTTATCCAGGACTAATAACCTGAAGTTTTCATCCTTGAATTCCGCATATTCACTCATTTTTAAGTCTACCTTTACTTTCCATATAAGTATTGTGAGATCCATTTTTTTCATTGTCTACAATATATTTCGTAATAGGGGAAGTTCTTTCGGCTTGAGAGAATAAAAGTAGTTTTTACTAGGTCAATCAAGAATTTTAAGTATATCTTTGGCGGTTAAGTAATGCCGATAAGTTAGAGAATTTGAGCTATCGTACTAATTGCGAATGTTGCTTGTTTCAAATGCCCGCCAAAACTCCCGTTCATAGGCTTGGATTAACCGCACGCGAATGGCAATATCATTTTCTCGAACACCTGAAGCTAGTCCTCTTGCAATTATATCGATAGCCTGTTCCCTAAACCCTTCTGGAAGTTGGCTAAAAGTCATTAAGAAACTGAGCTGTTCATTGGTAAAGCGTTTATTTTGTTTGAGAGCTTTTGCAACGCGCTCAGCATTTTTGCCAAAACTCTGAAAGTTGATTAACAGGGCAGCGGCAATTTCGGCGGGTGTAGCGTAGTTGGCTAGCCAGGTAGTATAGGCTGGATAGGCTTGGGCACCTGCGAGTGGTTGGTATTGGGCGATCTGCTCGGGTGAGATACCCAATGCTTGAATCAGGTTAGGTAACAGGGTATTAGCTTGAATTTCTGCTGTCGTAATTCGAGTAAAAAATGCTCTCGTACTATGTCCCGGTAAGCCACCAAAACGATGCAGAGATAGTGCATTACTTCTCAAGTCCGATAAGTTAATAAGGCGTTGCTCCATTGCAAAAGCCTGTAACTTAGCGTCCGGTAGAGTATTTTTTTCCAGCTGTAGAACAAAGACAGGAGTAGGGCCCTTGAGATACAGTTTTTCAAGGCGCTCTATCAGAGCCTTTGCATCCTGTTGGTTTGTGGCGATATCTGCTGTGGCCGGTTGAGTCATGGCCAAAAGAACAACCAGTCCTACAAGAGCGAATCTTAAACAATGCGTATTGGCCACTATTCCAACTCCGCTGGTGCACGAAATAAGCATAGCAGGAGGACAGAAACCGGACTGGTAGCGTATTTGTCAGGCCACGGTACTTTTTCCGCGTATTAGTTCGGCGGGATCAATTCGATAGAAATGGCTTAACTCCTTATAGAGCTCTGGGTGTAAGGCGTGCATAGCCGTTGGGATCGTATAGAAACTTTCTGTTGCTACAGCAAAGAACTCAGCGGGAGACTGGGCGCCGTATAAATCGAGCACAGAGGGTGTATCACCAGGAAACTCACCGAATTCAGCTCTTTGTCTCAAGCGGTGGAATTCCCGGCTCATAACCTCAGCCCAGGTGGCCCCTTCATCACTGCTTTCAAATAGAGGGCGGCCATCAAAGTAACCATCCTCTTCATCGACTTTATGGGCGAACTCGTGCAGGGCGACATTGTGGCCCCGTTCAGGCGATTGTAAATCTTTCTCCAGGTCTCCCCAGGAGAGGACTACGGGTCCACGATAATGTGCCTCCCCTTCACGGGCACTGTGCCTGGCTGTTTCTATATAGCCTTCCCGACGGGTTTCGTGAGCGACATAGGTGTCCGGGTAGAGCAACAGGCTGTAAAGGTTGGGGTAGCATTCATTCTTGCGGCCCAATAGGAGCAGGCACGCATGGGCAGCGATGGCCACCTTCATGCGTTCATTGACCTGAAGCCCCTCGCAACCGACAAACTCTTTGCCGTGGAGAAATAGGGCGATATTACTGCATAACTCTTGCTGTTGATTGGAGTTAAGGTAGTGATAGAGAGGAAGATTTTCTCTAATGAGTTGTAGCTGTTCCCGTGTTAAGGGTTGTGAGCGGAGGTAAAAAATGCGCCACTGTCGGTAGAAGTGGGGAACCAGCCATATCGCCAGGGCTAGCAGGATAATTGCGATAAAAGCACTCACAGCTTAAACGCCGGTTGTTTGCGTGAGATATTATCTTCCAGCTTAAATTCTTGGCAGGGAGTCCCCTGGTGAAATTTCATTTGCCACTGCCCTTTACTTCTAACCCAAATAGATGATCGCTTACAAAACCCCTTGTACTCCCCTTGCTGGCCTCGCCGTGCAGATTTATACAACAGCATAATGACTGTGTCAGAGAGAGGAATGCATTCATAGTTTTGGCTGTGAATTTCCCAGCCCGTATTTTCCTCCTGTTGCATTGATCGCACTATTGCCTTGAAATCAAAGGTCCGCCCGGATTTCCCTACCTCTATAAAATTAGGGCTTAGCAGCTTGCTAATGACTTCAGGGTCTTTGCGTATCTCGAATTGATGCAGCTTTGTTTCATTCTCAATCAGAATATCGGCAATCTCATGTATCACTGTTTTACCCGGTATGCCCAAGTTGCGACAAATTACTATTTGCCTGGTTTTAGAATGGGGAGTTTACTGCCGAATTCAAGGTTTCGGATGGATAGAGTTATGCGGAAGCGAAGCTTGATAAATGGGGGATGTCTGCCAACACTTAGAGCGTCTGGGTGATTTTCCTGTCACTGTGGAGAAGCTTATGCGTTCGCTATTGGCCCTTCTTGTCTTGATGTTTGGAGTCTGTACCCAGGTGCTGGCCCAGTCCGGTGAAACTCCGTTAAAAGTGGCGATCGCCGGGGATGCACCACCCTATGTGATTGACGGTGCGACCAGTGGTTTGGAAATAGATATCGTTCGGCAAGCTCTCCCTGGCTATAAGTTGGAGTTCGTACAGATGGGGTTTGCGGAGACGGCCCCGGCACTTGAGCAGGGTATGGTTCAGGCAGCGGTGAATGTACTCAAGAAGAATGATGGCCTATTTTACTCGAACAATATGATCAGCTTTGCCAACTACGCCATTGCTAAAGCCAGCGCAGAAATGAAGATTGGCAGTGTTGCAGATCTCGCGGGCAAGAAAGTGATCACTTGGCAGGGAGCTCCTATGGATCTTGGGCCCGAATTTGAAAAAATGTTTGGGCCCAATGGCACCCAGAAACAGAATGTTATGCAGGCGCCAACAGCTCGTGACTTGGTTGCCCAATTCTGGAAAATGCCAGATGCGGTCGCCGTGGTGGATATGGAGCTATTTAAGTACTACAGCAATAAAATGGGTCATACCATGGCTCAGGTTGACCTATTCCAGATATTTCCAATGATGACAGACTTTCGAGTCGGTTTCCGCGATGAAAAAGTGCGGGATGACTTTAATCGCGGGCTGGCAGAGCTGTGCAGCAGTGGCCGCTACAAAGCCCTATTGCAGAAATACGATGTGGTGCAGAAGCAGGATATTTGTAAGTAGATAGCCTGAAACTGCGGAACAATTAATCGAGAAAGAAGGGGCCTAGATCTTGTGATTTAGGCCTTTCTTGTTTGGTGTAGTGGGACGGGTTCGGACCTACTGCATCTAGTTCGTTGTCGGCAAATAGAAACTTGCTGCTTAATGAATTCTTGCGGGGCTACCGATAAATCTTATCGGTCTTAGTTTCCAGTTTCTGAGTGCTCATAACCTCTGGCCAGTTTGATAAAAGCGCTCAGGTATTCAACTTCGCTGTCGTCTTCACGAGTTCCTAAGAAAATCTGTTTGGCAATACCCTGTCGCCCGAGGCGCACCACCGATAGTGCCAGCTTGGTAGAGTACTCCTCTGCAAGCCAGCGAGGCAGGGCTGCGACCCCGCGGCCGCTGGCCACCATCTGTAGCATGATATCGGTAGTTTCACTGGTCTTGTGGCGCAGTGGCACTACGCCCGCAGGGTTGAGAAACTGGGTATAGATATCCAGGCGGTCCGGCGGCACGGGGTAAGTTAACAACACCTGATCCCGTAGGTCTTCTGCTGTCAGGTACTTTCGCTTTGCCATCGGGTGATCTCGAGGGACTACCAGCACCTGCTCGTAGTCAAATACGGGATCGAAGCGCAGTCCGGCTTTATAGAAAGGGTCAGGGGTAACTAGCAGGTCGATCTCGTAACCCAGTAAAGCGCCGAGGCCCCCAAACTGAAATTTCTGCTTAACATCCACATCCACGTCCGGCCAATCTTCCAGAAATGGCGACACTACTTTCAGTAACCACTGATAGCAGGGATGGCATTCCATACCGATACGCAGGGTACCGCGCTCACCTTGAGCCATTTGCTTTAGCTTGCTCTCAGCGTGTTCCAGTTGTGGCAGGACTCGATTGGCCAATCCAAGTAGATACTCACCGGTCTGGGTCAAGCGCAAGCTGCGGCCCTCACGCAACCAGATAGGGGCCCCGAGGTTCTGTTCCAGCTTGCGCACAGTGTGGCTCAGCGCAGACTGGGTTAGGCAGAGGTGCTTGGCCGCTGCGGTTAGCGAACCGTGATGGTCTACGGCCTGGATTATTGTTAAGTGCGTGCGCTCTAGCATAGCTGTACCTGAGCAATCCATGAAAAAAATTAATGGATAGTTGAAAATATACCATTTTTGTTCATTTATAAAGAGCCTTATCCTGCCTGGCAATGTCAATCACCAAGCCACGAACTCAGTTTTTGTCTTAGGAATCAGGATACCAGGCCGCAATGAATAAAGAGTTTGCATTCAGCATCAAGAATTTACGCTTTGATGAAAACTATCGTCCAGCGGATAGCACGCGGATCACCACCAATTTTGCGAACTTGGCGAGAGGGGAGAGCCGTCGGGATAACTTGCTCAACACCTTGAGAATGATTGATCGTCGTTTCAATGCCTTGGCGCATTGGGACAACCCTAGTGCAGATCGTTACTCTGTAGAGCTGGATATTATTTCCGTTGATATTGATATTGAAGGCAACGGAGAAGCCTTTCCTACCATTGAAGTATTGAAGACGAATATTGTTGATCATAAAAACAATCAACGGATTGAGGGCATAGTAGGAAACAACTTTTCTTCATATGTGCGGGATTATGATTTCAGCGTGTTGTTGTTGGAGCATAACAAGAAGCAAGACAAGTTTAGCCTTCCTGAAGGTTATGGTGATCTTCACGGGAAAATTTTTCAATCGTTCCTGAATTCAAGTGCCTACAAGGATAACTTCAGCAAGCCCCCTGTTATTTGTCTGAGTGTATCGAGCAGTAAGACTTATCATCGAACTGAAAATCAGCACCCCGTACTCGGTGTTGAGTATCGGCAGGACGAATACTCTTTAACTGATGAGTATTTCGAGAAAATGGGTTTGCAGGTTCGCTATTTTATGCCGCCGGATAGTGTTGCCCCTTTGGCTTTTTACTTCCAAGGTGATTTGCTTGGTGATTATACGAATCTTGAGCTTATCGGCACTATCAGCACGATGGAGACCTTCCAAAAAATATATCGGCCTGAAATATACAATGCAAATTCTGTAGCGGGGACCTGCTATCAGCCCAGCTTGAAGCACCAGGATTATTCACTGACTAAAATAGTTTATGACCGGGAAGAGCGTAGCCAGCTGGCTATAAAGCAAGGGAAGTTTACTGAAGAGCAATTTATCAAGCCATACAGAAGTATCCTTGATCAGTGGGCCGCTAATTACGCGCTTTAATTAACAAATATAGATAAGATTATTTTTCATGAATCGCCTATTGCCAACTTCAAGCGCTGGAAGCTTGCCTAAACCATCCTGGCTCGCAGAATCCGAAAAACTTTGGTCTCCCTGGAAATTACAGGGCGATCAATTACAAGAGGGTAAGCAGGATGCCTTGCGCCTGACATTACAAGAGCAACAACAAGCCGGTATCGATATTGTTAGTGACGGGGAGCAGACCCGCCAACATTTTGTGACTACATTTATTGAGCACCTCAACGGCGTTGACTTCGAGAAGCGGGAAACCGTTAAAATCCGCAATCGCTATGAAGCGAGCGTACCGACAGTTGTTGGCGAAGTATCTAGGCAACAACCAGTATTTGTTCGAGATGCCAAGTTTTTACGCAAGCAAACCAGTCAAGCTATCAAGTGGGCATTACCTGGCCCCATGACAATGATTGATACTCTCTACGATAGCCACTACAAAAGCCGCGAAAAGCTCGCTTGGGAATTTGCCAAAATCCTCAATCAGGAAGCACGTGAGCTAGAGGCTGCTGGTGTTGATATTATTCAATTTGATGAGCCTGCATTTAATGTGTTTTTTGATGAGGTAAATGACTGGGGGATTGCCACTTTAGAAAAAGCCATTGAGGGGCTGAAATGCCAAACTGCCGTACATATTTGCTATGGCTATGGTATCAAAGCCAATACAGACTGGAAGAAAACTCTGGGTTCAGAGTGGAGGCAATATGAAGAAGCATTTCCAAAACTGCAAAAATCCAATATCGATCTAATTTCGCTCGAATGCCACAACTCCCATGTTCCAATGGACCTCCTTGAGCTTATTCGTGGTAAAAAAGTGATGGTGGGCGCTATTGATGTGGCAAGCAACACGATTGAAACCCCGGAGGAAGTCGCCGATACCTTGCGAAAAGCACTCAAGTATGTGGATGCTAAGGATCTCTTTCCCTGTACGAACTGTGGTATGGCGCCGCTGTCCCGTCAAATTGCGAACGGTAAGCTCAATGCCTTAAGTGCAGGTGCAGAAATTGTCCGAAGAGAGCTCTCGGTTTAGCTGTCTACAATAATTAGGTGCTCCCATGTCACTTTCCAGTTCAGCCATAGAACCATTGCGCTTTCGCGAAGCACTAGGGCATTACGCTTCCGGTATTACCGTGATCGCATCGCACTGTGAGGGTGAGCCGATAGGCTTCACTTGCCAGTCGTTTTATAGCGTATCGACGAACCCGCCATTAGTGTCATTCAGCGTTATGTCGAGTTCGTACAGCTACCCCAAAATTCGCCAGGCAGGTCGATTTTCAGTCAATATCCTGTCGGATGATCAGGTCAAGATTTCCAACCAATTTGCTCGTCAAGGCGCAGATAAATGGAGCGAGGTTGAATGGCAGGAATCGCCGCTGGGGAACCCCATTATCGCCGGCAGCCTGCATTGGCTTGACTGCGAAATTCATGCTGAACACGCCGCCGGAGATCACCTGATTGTGATTGGTGAGGTGAAGGCGTTAAACCTACAAAAAGCTGCTGCCAGGCAGCCACTTCTGTATTTCAAAGGCCAATATCGCAACCTTACTGCAATGTCCCCAGTCGGGTAATACATTTGAGCAACGGGTTGCGGACTTGCAGCTCCATCGCCTGCTTCCAGAAGAAACCCGCATGAATTAATTCGAGGAATTTATGGAATTTCTACTCTACCTGCTGCTAGGGGCTGTGGCTGGGGTGCTGGCCGGTTTGTTTGGCGTTGGTGGTGGCATCATTATCGTACCTGTGCTGGTGTTCAGTTTTACTGCCCAGGGTATCGATCCGCATGTATTGACCCATTTGGCAGTGGGCACTTCGCTAGCGACTATTGTCTTTACTTCGATTAACTCGGTTCTGGAGCATCAGCGCAAAGGCGCGGTGCTATGGCCGACTTTTGCCTGGATGAGCCTGGGTATTCTTCTCGGTGCAAGTCTCGGCTCCTTCACAGCGGCAGCTATCCAGGGGCCGGTACTGCAAAAGATCATTGGTGTATTTGCTATCACCATTGCCATTCAAATGGGACTGGAACTCAAGCCCAAGGCCAGCCGCGCTGTTCCTGGCAAGTTGGGGCTGACAGCGGCCGGCGGGGTAACAGGCTGGGCCTCAGCCATCTTTGGCATCGGCGGCGGCACACTGACGGTACCCTTTCTAACCTGGCGCAGCGTGCCGATGCAGCAGGCAGTGGCAACTTCCTCAGCCTGTGGTTTGCCGATTGCTGCCGTTGGCGCTCTTAGTTTTATGGTTATTGGTTGGCAGCAACCTGAACTGCCCCAGTGGAGTTTTGGTTTTATCTACCTGCCAGCCATGGTCGGCATCGCCATCACCAGCATGTTCTTCGCCCGTTTTGGAGCGCGCCTGGCTCACAAGTTATCTCCGCGATTGCTTAAGCGCTTGTTTGCCTTGCTGTTGCTCTGCGTGGGTGGGAGTTTTCTACTTTGAGGCATCAGTGAATTGCAGTCTATCGATTGTTATCTCGGTGTAGGCGCAGCTGCAAAAGTGGAGGGGGGCTTCAACCCTCTTCCAAATGCGATCGGGCCCAAGTTAGGAGTATTAACTCCTTACTTTCTTTTGTGTGTCGAAATCTCTAGTCGAGCACAGGACCCTAGCGAGATGAAAATGGATTGACGTATCTGGGGGTTGCACAGTTGGTGCAATTGCTCCCGCTGACTGATGTGCGCATATCTATCCGCTGTATGGAACGAATGAAAGAGGTTCTTCCTAACCCTGTCGGGTCATTCAAGCTGTTTGTGATTGCTTTAAGTGAATGGGGGTTGCTGGGGTAGGGCGAGGCCGCGAAGAATGAATTGTGCAAAGAGCGGTTTGGCACTAGCAGTTTTACAACAAAAAAGGGCTTACGTCGTGAGACGTAAGCCCTTTTCTTTGTATGGCGCGCTCGGGAGGATTCGAACCTCCGACCGCCTGGTTCGTAGCCAGGTACTCTATCCAGCTGAGCTACGAGCGCGTCGTTATGGGTGCGAACTATAGAGAGTTGATCCGTTGCCGTCAACCTCTTTTTGGAAAAAATCCTTAAAAATCCGCAACTTATCGAGTTTCTGGGCCCCTCTGGGAGCGGTCGACCAGTCTCGACAGGGCGCGAATTCTGCCGTGCCTTTCCTCAATTTGCAAGCCTTACTTTGAAAAATACTGCCTTGAGTACCGATTGCGCCAGTTATCCGGGGGCGAGGCATTAAATTCCTCGGTGTGATTGGCGGCGAACTATACTCATTACTCTACCGGGATTCCGATGATTCGCACCTTTTCCATTGCCCATTGCCAGGCCTATCTTCCGGCGGCAGGCTTCTCCAGAGATATAGTGAGAATATATGGCGGACGAGCAGGACCAAGAGCGAAAGCTGCCGCAGGGGGAGTCTCCTTCACCGCCATCGGGAAAGCCGGTTCCGCAAGGGCCGCTGAATTGGCTTCAGTACTTCCTGTGGATTTTCCTTTTAATACTGACTGTACAGTACTGCACTAACGGACAGCTTTCTGGTAAGCGGACTGAGTTAGCTTACAGTGACTTTAAGAAAGAGGTCGCCGAAGGCAAAGTTGCCAGCGTGGTTATCGAGGGGGATAGAGTCAGCGGCACTTTTAAGCCGGAGGCGGGCAAGCTGCCGGCGTCAAACACTGGCGAGAAAGAAAAAAAGGCTCCACAGCCTGAGCACTTCACAACCATTCTACCTTCCGTTCAGGACCCCGATCTGCTCCCCCTGCTGGAAAAGGAGAAAGTGGAAATCCTGGCAGAGTCCCCGGGAGGGGGCTTTATGCAGCGGATGTTGATTCTGCTTCTGCCCTGGATACTGATTATTGGGCTCCTGGTTTGGATGGGGCGGCGAATGCAGGAAAAGATGGCCAGTGGGGCTCCCGGCAGTCCCTTCGGTTTTGCTCGATCACCAGCAAAGCGGTTTGAGCGCAGTGAGTCCCAGGTGACTTTCGATGATGTGGCCGGGTTGGCAAATGCGAAGAAGGACCTGCAAGAAGTGGCGGGGTACCTCAAGAACCCGGAGCACTATCGCAAGCTCGGAGCGAAGATCCCCCGGGGCATTTTGCTAATGGGGCCTCCCGGTACGGGCAAAACCCTGATGGCGAAAGCGCTGGCCGGTGAAAGTGAAGCGCCATTTTTCAGTATTAGTGGCTCTGAGTTTATTGAGATGTTTGTAGGGGTGGGCGCTTCCCGTGTGCGGGATATGTTTGCCGAAGCCAAGAAAGATGCTCCTTCAATTATTTTTATCGATGAGATTGACTCCGTCGGCCGGGCGCGGGGAACGGGTGTTGGTGGCGGACACGATGAGCGGGAGCAGACGCTCAATCAGATCCTTGGGGAGATGGATGGCTTTGATCCCCAGGAAGCGGTGGTGGTGGTTGCGGCAACCAACAGGCCCGACGTTCTCGATGCGGCACTGCTAAGACCGGGGCGCTTTGACCGAAAAATTACTCTGGACCTTCCAGATAAGGCCGCACGCAAGGAAATTCTTGAGATTCATTCCCGCGATGTCCCATTGCACGGCAAGGTGGATCTGGAGCGGCTCGCGGCCCTGACCGCGGGTTTTGCCGGCGCGGATCTGGAAAACCTGATTAATGAGGCCGCACTGTTGGCGGGGCGAGAAGATAAGTCCGCAGTGGATATGGATTGTTTATTGAGGGCGAGGGATAAAGTGGTTCTCGGTGGCGAGCGCGAAATGGTTATCAGTGAAGAGGATAAGCGGATTATCGCCTACCACGAAGCGGGACATGCGCTGGTAGCAACGTTATTGCCGAATGCAGACCCCTTGGAGAAGGCAACTATTATTCCCAGAGGGCACAGTCTCGGCGCTACCGAGCAGATTCCCACCGAAGAGCATCACAGTATGCAGGTCAGTTATCTCCGTGATCGTATCGGCGTAATGCTTGGAGGGAGGGTCGCTGAGCGGGTGGTATTCAAGGAGGTGAGCACTGGTGCAGAGGCAGATTTAAAGCAGGCGACGCGACTGGCCCGTCACATGGTGACGCACTGGGGGATGAGTGAAAAATTAGGCCCTGTCGCTTTCCGCCGGGGAGAGGAGCATATATTTCTGGGGCGTGAGATGGCCCAGCAGAAGGACTTCAGCGAACACACCTCAGAGATTATTGATGACGAAATTATTGCTTTGATCAGCGGAATTGAGATGAAAGTAGATCAGTTGCTGACAAAAAATCGCAAGAAATTGGATGCATTGGCTGGGGCTCTTTTGGAAAAAGAAACCCTCGATGCAGCGGAAATAAATGAAATACTTTCCCATGTGGCTGCGGGTGATGATGACACATCTATTGCGCCGAAATAGCTCCTGGCTTTAATGGAAATTTATTTTTCAGGCGGACCCATTGGTCAAATTTAATGTATTTAAATGTACCAGGTTAATTGAGTTTATTAGTTTTGAATTGCCGGTAACCTGAAATATAGAAGGGAACTTTCAGGCTGATCTAAAAGAGCTGAGAGCGCATCAATTTAAAATAGACAAAAAGTTTTGTGTTTTTTGGGTGGTTTAGATACATATTGTCATTGGCTTTTTTGAAAATAATCAATCTTCTAAGTAAAAGGGCAACTTAGGGTATCGCCCTTAAATAGTGCATAATTTTATTTTTTCCATTCCCATTAATTTTTTTCTTCAAGTTGAAAGAACTTTCCAGACTAATTGAGTTATTTTTACAGACATTTACGTTAAATAGACTTCCACACACGGTTGCGAGCCTGTAACCTGTCCATGTCACAGATTCACAACGAAATCTGTGCATCTTTATCAGCGCGGTCTTGAATCGGAGCTTCACTTAGTCGGAGCCTCTTTATAGAGGTAGAGCGGTGGGGCCAGGCAGTACCGATTGCGATAAGTCCGTTGTTGTACATAAAAAAAATAAAACAATGGAGAGAAAACATGGGAAGTCCGTCAAAACCCAAGCAGCACTCTGCTCTGCTTTCCGCCTGTTCCGTAGCAACTCTTTGGTTAGCCAGTGGTATTAGCCCCAGTTTTGCCGCAGAGGGAGCAGTCGGCACCCTTATGGAAGAAGTGCAGGTAACAGCCCGTAAGCGTGCAGACGCAGAATTACTTCAGAATGTTCCGGTAGCGGCTACCGCTTATTCCGGTGACCAACTGGAGGCTCTGCAAACTAAGGATTTACAAAGCCTTTCTTTCAAAATGCCCAATGTCCAGCTGGAGGATGTGGGTACTGTAAAAAATACGGCAAATTTCACTGTTCGAGGTCTTGGAGTGAATAGCTCTATTCCATCAATTGATCCCACTGTTGGGGTCTTTGTCGATGGTATGTACCTCGGTGTGAATGCGGGTGTTGTTACCGATGTGTTTGATCTGGAGGGTATCGAAGTTCTCCGTGGTCCCCAGGGCCTATTATTTGGCCGTAATGTTACCGGTGGTGCTGTCGTTGTTAAAACAGCGCGCCCAACCGATGAGTTCTCTGCTCGCTTCAAGGTGTCCACAACGGACAATCTGGATGTGGTGACTGCGGGTTCAATCAATGGTGCCATCTCTGACGATGTTAACGGCCGTCTGACCGTTTATTACAACGATGACCGTGGCTGGTTCGAAAATGTTGCCACCGGCAATGATAATGCCGGTGCCTCTGACAGCTGGTTTATTCGCCCAAGCTTTAGTGTTCAACTCAATGAAACGGCAGAACTGCTTGTGCGGATGGAGCACGGGCGCATGGACTCCGATGGAGTTGTCGCTCAAAACCGTGGCAATGAACCTTATGTAGTTGATACTGGAAACGGTTTTATTGCCTATCCCAGCGCGACCCAGATTGCTGAGGCTTACGGTATTCCTGATTGGGACAATAGTGAGGACTCTTTTGAGGTAGCCCAGGACGAAGAGGGTTATCAAAAAGATGAGTGGACCCAGATCATTACTGAGTTTAATAAAGATGTTGAATTCGGTGATGGTACCATCACAAATATCCTGGCTTGGCGTGAATATGAGGCGCGGGGCTTGGGGGATATTGACTCCCTGCCTTTTGTCGGTTTCCATGCGGACTCAAGCGTGGACCAGAGCCAGTTGAGTAATGAGTTGCGCTATGCCGGCCGCTTCGGTCGTACGGCCATCACTGCCGGCGTCTATTGGTTCTCCCAGGATGTAACCTACTTGGAAAATCGTTTACTGGCCGACGGTGAAGGCGGCATTTTCGATTGGACCGGTGGTGGTGTGCAGGATCACAGTACTTATGGGTTCTTTACCCAGGCTGATATCGACTTGGACGAAGCTTGGGTGCTAACGCTTGGTGGACGCTACTCGAGTGAGGAGAAAGAGGCGAAGATTGCCTCTATTCCACTGAATCTCTGTACGCTGGACGGTTGTGCTGCCTACGACTTTGAAGATAGTGAAAGCTGGAATGCCTTTACTCCCAAAGTTGGCTTGCAGTGGACTGTGTCAGACGAGACGCAGCTCTACACATTCTGGACTAAGGGATTCCGTAGTGGAGGATACAACTTCCGCAATGCAGGTATAGATCCGACTACAGGGATGCCCTACACCCCGCAGGTAACGGACCAGGAAGAGCAAAGCAGCTTTGAAGTTGGGGCCAAGGTAGATTGGCTGGATGGCCGTTTGCGCACCAATATGGCGGTATTCCACAACACTATTGATGATATGCAGCGGGAGGAGAATCTCGCTGATGCATTGTCTGGTGTGGCCCAGATTATCCGCAATACCGCTGATGCCACTATTCGCGGAGCGGAATTGGAGGCGATGGCGGCACTGAGTGACAACCTGCTATTTACCTTCAATGTGGGTTATGTGGATGGCGATTACGATAAGGTACTGGGTGACCTGAATTTTGATGGTGTTGTGGATGATAAAGACCTGGGTCTAGAGATTCCTCGCCTGGCACCTTGGACTTATGGTGTAGGGTTGGTGCATGACCTGTCCCTGGGCTCTCTCGGAACCCTGACTTCCCGCATTAACTACAATCATCGCGATGAAGCGCCATATACGGATGATAACAAGGGTATGCTGTCTGAAGTAGAAATGCTCGACTTCAGTATTGGATTTACCCCTGATAGCGGCCAATATACAGTTTCTTTATTCGGCAAAAATATGCTTGATGAAGTGAATGAGGCCAATGATACCCAGCTGCCAGTGAAACTAGGCGGTATCGGTGCCAGCTTTACCCCACTGAATAAAGGTCGTGTTATGGGGGTTGAATTTCTCTACGAACTGTAGCTACAGCTAAAAATTGCTAGCTTAAAGGGTATATTTTTAAGTTAACAAACTTCGAAACGGCCAGTTCCTTTTCACAATTAAAGGTTGTGATGGGGCTGGCCGTTTTTTATTGGGTTGCGTGTTGAGTAAAAATTGCTTGATGATTTTTGGTACTCTTGTGTAGTTGGCGTGGCAATAAAAGTGAGCCTATAAAGGGGAAAAATATGCGGTTTATTGATCTGCCTACATTTGGTGGGCCTGAAGTCATGCAATTGCAGGAGATGAATAAGCCTGCTCCCGGCGCAGACGAAGTCCTTATCCGTGTAGCCGCAGCTGGGGTTAATCGTCCTGATCTTGTGCAGCGCCAAGGGCTTTATCCGGCACCTCCCGGGGCATCGTCGGTATTGGGACTGGAAGTGGCTGGTGAGGTTGTTGAAGTCGGGGAAAAAGTTGTGTGCTGGCAGGTGGGGGATAAAGTTTGTGCCCTGACCAATGGTGGAGGCTACGCAGAGTATGCAGTAGCTCCAGAGGGACAATGCCTCCCGGTCCCCGCAGGCCTTAGTCTTGTTGAGGCAGCAGCATTGCCGGAAACTTTTTTCACCGTATGGACTAATGTATTTGACCGCGCCGGTTTAAAACCGGGCGAGGTGATTTTAATCCATGGTGGTTCCTCTGGCATTGGCACCACGGCGATCCAGCTGGCCCATCAAATGGGAGCCCGGGTTTTCACTACTGCGGGAACAGAAGATAAATGCGCAGCCTGTGTGGCTTTGGGAGCGGAGAAGGCGATTAACTATCGGGATGAAGATTTTGTTTCCGTTGTGCGCGAGAGGACAGATGATCACGGAGCTGATGTTATCTTGGATATGGTGGGCGGTAGCTATATCAATAGCAATATTCGTGTGGCCGCTAACGACGGCAGAATCGTGAATATTGCCTACCTGGCTGGCGCTAAAGTAGAAGTAAATATGATGCCGGTGATGTTGAAACGACTTACATTGACCGGCTCAACTCTGAGGGCGCGCTCGCCAGAAGTGAAAGCCGGTATTGCGAAATCGCTGGAACAAAAGGTTTGGCCGCTAATTGAAGCGGGTAAAGTGCGGCCGCAACTAGCCGCTGAGTTTCCTCTGCATCAGGCGGTTGAGGCCCATAAATTACTGGAGTCCGGCACTATCACCGGAAAAATCGTTTTAACCTTGTGAGGACTTGTGGCTGCCTAGGGCGAGGAGTAAGTGGGTATCCGCTGAATAACGCCCTCAGGCACATCCCCGGGTTCACAATAGATTTTGCCGGGCAGGCGTCGCAGAGGTGGGCGGACTGTCACATCATCGCTCATCATTTCCACATAGGCTTTGTAGAGATTGCTGATATTGCGTACATACTGCACGGGCTCGGAGCCTCTCACATAGCCGTATCTCGCCCGTTTAAAGTATTGGGGCTGGGCCAGTTTCAGCATGGCGACTTCCACATTGTCGAACCACACATTGGGATCCAGTCCCAATTCTTTAGCCAGCCGTTGGGCATCGAGTAAGTGGCCGTATCCTGCATTGTAGGAAGCGAGAGTAAACCAGAGTTTATTTACGGTTGGCAAAGCGGGATTGAAGCGATCTCGCACCCAATCCATATATTTTACCCCCGCTTTAATACCTCTTTCAGGTTCGAACAGCGGCGGAGGAAATCCCATTTCCTCGGCTGTGGCAGGCATTACCTGCATCAATCCCTGCGCGCCAACTGGAGATACGGCTTTAGGGTTGAAATTGCTCTCTTGCCACATCTGCGCGACGATCATGCGCCAATCAAAATCGTATTTAAAGGCGGATTCCTTCACCAACTCATCGTAAGGAGAGAGGTTTTCTCCCGGTATTACCCGGGAACTTACTCGCTGGGTAAATCGTTTGTTCGGCTCAAAATAAGCCTGGTATTGTTTTTGATACTGGCTCGTTTTTCTGTAATTTTTCAAGAACTTATTCAAGTTCTGTAACAGGTGCCAATTTTGTCTTAATACCATCCAGCCCTGTGGACGCGGGTCACCGATAAGAGTTCCGAGTACCAGTTGTGGCTGAACGGATGCCTCAATCTTGGCTCGACCGGAGTGGGATATAGTCGCATCTACCAGCCCGTCGGCGATTAATGAGAAGATTTGTGACTGGGAAATATCTGGCGGCGCCACACGGATATCGACATCAATACCTGCTTCTTTCAGTGTTTCAGCGGTTTCAATAAATGATGAATAGGCGCGTAGAGTTAATTTACGGCCATTAAGATCCTGAATCTGGGTAATAGGGGGGCTGCCTTTACCACTGACGATT
Source organism: Microbulbifer maximicatervae (SeqCode) (assembly GCF_052468155.1). Classification (NCBI taxonomy): domain Bacteria; kingdom Pseudomonadati; phylum Pseudomonadota; class Gammaproteobacteria; order Cellvibrionales; family Microbulbiferaceae; genus Microbulbifer; species Microbulbifer maximicatervae (SeqCode). The sequence goes on along the minus strand of NZ_CP174335.1, from coordinate 4,891,535 downwards.
TGGTCTGTGGATTCGACATAGGGCTTGGTGAATACCATGCCCTGGTCTTCACGGGCACTGGTAATATTGAGTTCGGCCCCGGCAAAGTCACCGCGACCCGCCCTCAACCAGTCGGCAAGGTCTTCTTCGTAGGGGACAACAATAACCTGGAGCTGGAGTTTGTGCTTATTGGCAAAAGCCTGGGCCAGGTCGTAGTCAAACCCCATTAATACCCCTTTCCATAAGAAATAGGTTGTCGGCCCATTGTAAGTGAGTAGCCTGATTACCCCCGATTTTTTAATACCCTTCCAATCGGTAATGCGTTCTTCCTGGGATTTAACCAGGTTGCGGGTCAAAAAATTATCGAGAGTGGTATGCAGGCGTTTGGAGTCTTTGCGTACGCCCCAGGCAATATTTTGTACTTCAGATACATCTGCACCAATCCGCATGTCATCGCGGTAATTGCGCAAATCCTGGGCTGAAAAATCTTCCAAAATAGCAACGCGGTTCTTTTGACCGTTAATGATATCTAACAGTGTATCCCGGTTACCATTGATATCAATTTCTTGAATAGTTAGGTTTGAGTTTGGATTTTCGGCAACAAGTTGCTCTGCAGTTTCTTTAATAGAGGAGCCGGCGGGGATAATAAATTCCAGGTCCTTTAATTTGCTCGCATCTGAAATATCTGGACCCTCTGGACCAGTGACGAGTACTAACCGCGAATGGCGAAGAGGAACCGTGAAGTCAATAATTTCTTCACGGGCGTCAGTGACAGTCAGGTTATAGGCGATTACATCTGCCTGGCCATCGATCAGCATTTGCACCGCGTCATCGGGCGTTTCAGCTTTTATCCACTTGGGTTCCAGCTTTAACTGTTTTGCCAGTTTGTTGGCCAGTTCGAAGTGACGGAGACTCACCACATCGTCACGAGGTAGCAGGTCCTCGGAAGCACCGGTTAAATTAACGAACCGAATTGTGCCGTGTTTTCTTATGTCCCTAAGGTCACCGGTTTCGATGTAGTTGACTTGCTGTTCTTTAGCGGGGGTTACTTCAGGCAGTTGCCCTGATCGCTTGTCGGCATCCTGCGCTTCGGCAGCTGACATGGTGACTGATTCGGCTACTCCAGATTCACGATCTGGTTCCGTGCAGGCCGCAAGGGCAAGCAGTAGTGCTGAAAGTAGTATCAAGGTCCACTGGTTGAGGTGGATAGCAGTAGATTCACTATCCATATATTGCTCCGAAGGCACTTTACCTCAACCATTATAGTGTCGCTTGATTTGCGCTCTTTAATTGTTAAAGAAATCAGTTTTCGATGGTTTTAACTTCTGCAGTGAAGTTCCCTTTGGCCAGCTTAACATGGACTTGCTGGTCGGTATCCAGTTCTGAACTATCGCGAATTGCGCGATTTTCTGAATCCAGAACAATGGCGTAGCCTCGCTGCAATACTGCCAGGGGACTGATGTTTTGTAGTAATTGGGCCCCGTGGGAGAGTTTGTCGCTGCCGCGCTGTAATATCAGTTGCATCGCACGCTCCAGGTTTCCCTTGAGTTGGATTAACTGCTTTCTACTGTTGTCGAGTCGGCGCGTCGGTAGGTTGTGGGCAAAAGCTCTGGAGGCGGAATCCAATTGGGATTTGCGACTTTGGATTTGCTGTTGGCAAGCTGCTACCAGGCGCATCTCCAAATGATCCAGGCGCTGGGCCTGGTTGAGGAGCTGCTCCTTGGGGTGGCGCAAACGGTTGCGTCGCAATTGAACCTGTTGAGATAAATGCTTCAGCTGGTTGTCCATGGCGCGGTGCAATCTGCGCTGGACCTGGTCAAGCCGCTGTAAAATTTCTGCAGCATTGGCGCTGGCTATTTCCGCTGCGGCAGAAGGAGTGGGTGCGCGCAGGTCTGCGGCTAAATCTGCAATAGTCGTATCGGTTTCGTGGCCGACTGCAGAAATAGTGGGAATAGGACTTGCGGCCAGTGCGCGGGCGACAATCTCTTCATTAAAAGACCACAGGTCTTCCAGGGAACCTCCGCCGCGACCGACAATTAATAAATCGTGGCGACCACTGCGGCCCGCTTTTTCAATCGCTGCCGCGATTTGCTGAGCGGCACCCTGACCTTGAACGGCTACCGGCCAGATTTCAATTTGTGCAGAAGGGTGTCTCCTGCCCAATACGTGAATCATATCCCGTATTGCCGCGCCTGTCGGCGAAGTGACAATGCCGATATTGGTTGGCAAAAACGGAAGAGAGCGTTTTCTGCTTGTTTCGAACAGGCCCTCAGCATTCAGTTTTGCTTTGAGCTGTTCCAGCTGGCGCATCAGGGCGCCAAAGCCGGCCTCCTCCATATGCTCAACGATTAACTGAAATTCTCCGCGCCCTTCGTACAGGCTCACCCTGGCCCGGATTAAAACCTCGCGACCATTTTGCGGCCGAAAGGCGACACTGCGATTGCGACCGCGAAACATGGCGCAGCGCACCTGGGCCCGCGCATCTTTAAGGCTAAAATACCAGTGCCCGGAGCTGGGTATGGAAAAATTGGAAATCTCTCCACTGATCCATAGAAGGGGTACACTGCTTTCCAGAAGATGTTTAACTTCCCGATTCAGGTCACTGACCGACAGCACGCTGCGCTTGGCATTTTGACTAGGGGGAATTGTCTGCATCGGTGAATCTCGTCGGGCGTATTGGGCGGAGCAATATTGCAGTATCGCCCTGATAGGTAAAGAGCTTTACTGTACAAATCCGTTTTTCTGCAAATTGATGTTTGCGCTTTGGGCGCGTAGAGGTATAATCGCGCCGATACCCAATCCCGCCTATTCGAGGTTTGAGTGTCAACAATGTCTGAATCCAATCTGCGCATCGCGCGCGAAGCCCTCACTTTTGACGACGTCCTACTTGTGCCCGGATATTCCGAGGTCACGGCCAAGGATGTGAGTTTAAAAACCCAACTCTCCCGCAACATTACCCTGAACATCCCCATTGTGTCCGCTGCTATGGATACAGTGACGGAAGCTCGCCTGGCCATTGCGTTGGCCCAGGAAGGGGGTATCGGCATTATTCACAAAAGTATGTCGATAGAAGAGCAAGCTCTTGCCGTTCGCGCGGTGAAGAAGTTTGAAGCCGGTGTTGTAAAAGACCCTATTACTATTGAGTCCGATGCCACTGTGCGCGAGTTGATCGCGCTGACCAGTCACCACAATATTTCCGGTGTGCCGGTAATGGATCGTGGCGATTTGGTAGGTATCGTTACCAGCCGCGACGTTCGCTTCTTAACTGATCTCGATGTCAGTGTCGCCAGCATCATGACGCCGAAAGAGCGTCTGGTGACGGCCCACGAAGATGCGAGCTCCGACGAAGTACGCGAACTGCTGCATAAACACCGTATCGAAAAGGTACTGGTGGTTAACGACAACTTTGAGTTGCGCGGCCTGATTACTGTTAAAGACTTTAACAAAGCAGAGCAGTACCCGAACTCCTGTAAGGATTCCGACGGTCGCCTGCGTGTGGGCGCGTCTGTGGGCACCAGCCCGGACACCGATGATCGCGTAGCTGCATTGGTAGAAGCCGGCGTTGATGTGCTGGTAGTAGATACCGCCCACGGTCACTCCCGCAACGTGATCGAGCGCGTGCGCCGCATTAAGGAAATGCACCCCCAGGTGGACGTGATCGGTGGCAACATTGCTACGGCTGATGCAGCGCGTGCACTGGTTGAGGCCGGTGCGGATGCGGTTAAAGTGGGTATTGGCCCGGGTTCTATCTGTACCACCCGTATCGTAACGGGTATCGGCGTACCCCAGGTGACGGCAATTGCAGAGGTTGCCACAGCCCTTAAAGAATTTGGTGTGCCCATGATCGCCGACGGTGGTATCCGTTACTCCGGCGATATCTCCAAGGCAATTGTTGCCGGCGCCTCATCAGTTATGATGGGTTCCATGTTCGCCGGTACCGAAGAGGCGCCGGGCGAAGTTGAGCTCTATCAGGGCCGTACTTACAAGTCCTATCGTGGGATGGGTTCTCTCGGTGCTATGTCTCGCACCCAGGGTTCTTCCGATCGCTATTTCCAGGATGCGAGCAAGGGCGCTGAAAAACTGGTGCCGGAAGGTATCGAAGGTCGAGTGCCTTATAAAGGCCCGCTGTCAGCCATTGTTCACCAGATGATGGGTGGTTTGCGTTCAGCCATGGGTTACACCGGCAGTGTTGATATTGAGACCATGCGCACTCGTCCTGAGTTTGTGCGGGTCACGGCAGCCGGTATGGGTGAGTCCCATGTCCACGACGTTCAAATTACCAAAGAAGCCCCCAACTACCCGGTGGGCCGACGCTAAGCCTTCGACCTTCTCCAGGTGAAAAAATTTAGACGGAACAAGCAGCAAACGGACCTTTAAGGTCCGTTTGCCGTTATTTAATCCAGTTATCGAGTAAGTCATGAGCCAAGATATCCATTCCAGCCGAATACTCATTCTCGACTTCGGGTCCCAGTACACACAATTGATTGCCCGCCGTGTCCGCGAGCTAGGCGTATTTTCTGAAATTCGCGCTTTCGATATGACCGAAGAGGAAATTCGTGAGTATCAGCCCAAGGGCATTATTCTCGCCGGCGGCCCCGAGTCGGTACCGGAGGAGGGCTCCCCGCGCGCGCCGGAAGCGGTTTATAACCTGGGCGTGCCGGTACTGGGCATTTGCTATGGCATGCAGACCATGGCCCATCAGCTTGGAGGCACCGTACAGGGCAGCGATATTCGCGAATTCGGCTATGCCCAGGTAAAAGTTGAAGGCCAATCCAACCTGTTGAGCGATATCAAAGATCATATCGCTGATGATGGCAGTTCCCTACTGGATGTTTGGATGAGTCACGGCGACAAGGTAGTGGCGATGCCTGAGGGCTTTGAACTGCTGGCTTCCACCGATTCCTGCCCAATTGCCGGTATGTACCACGCTGAGAAGAATTTCTTCGGTGTACAGTTCCACCCGGAAGTGACTCATACCCTGCAAGGCATGCGTATTTATGAGCACTTTGTGATTGATATTTGCGGGTGTGAGAAGCTCTGGACTCCCGCGAACATTATTGAAGACTCTATTGCTAAAGTCCGCGATCAGGTGGGCGAGGGCAAGGTGCTGCTCGGTTTATCCGGTGGTGTCGACAGCTCTGTGGTAGCCGCTTTGCTGCACAAGGCTATTGGCGATCAGCTGACCTGCGTATTTGTAGATAATGGCCTTCTGCGTAAAAACGAAGGCGACCAGGTAATGCAGATGTTCGCCGACAATATGGGCGTCCGCGTTATCCGTTCTGATGCGGAAGAGGATTTCCTTGGGCGCCTCCAAGGTGAAAAAGACCCTGAGGCCAAGCGCAAAATCATTGGTAATACCTTTATTGAGATTTTTGATCGCGAAGCTTCCAAGTTACAGGACGTGAAATTCCTGGCTCAGGGCACTATTTACCCAGACGTTATTGAGTCTGCCGCCGCAAAAACCGGCAAGGCCCATGTGATTAAGTCTCACCACAATGTGGGCGGTTTACCAGAGGATATGCAGTTTGAGCTGGTAGAGCCCCTGCGTGAACTGTTCAAAGACGAGGTTCGTAAGATCGGCCTGGAGCTGGGCCTGCCTTACGACATGGTTTACCGTCACCCTTTCCCGGGACCGGGTCTGGGCGTGCGGATTCTCGGTGAGGTAAAGCGGGAGTATGCCGATATTCTGCGAGAGGCAGATGCGATCTTTATCGAGGAGCTGCACAACGCCGATTGGTATCACAAGACCAGCCAGGCCTTTGCCGTATTCCTTCCGGTAAAATCTGTGGGTGTTGTCGGTGATGGCCGTCGATATGAATACGTGGTTGCTCTTCGCGCGGTAGAGACTGTGGACTTTATGACAGCGCGTTGGGCGCATCTCCCCTATGAGCTGATTGAGAAGGTTTCGAACCGCATTATCAATGAGATAGAGCACATCTCTCGTGTGGTCTACGACGTTTCCAGCAAGCCTCCCGCGACAATTGAGTGGGAGTAACTGCAGAATCGAGAGGGGGTGCTTAGCACCCCTTTCTTTTTTTGTTTTGGGCTTCGCGTCTCATTTTCCACAACGGCCCCTTCTCTCTATTCGATCTTTAATTGGTACGGATTGTCGCTAAACGCTTAGCTAAGTTTTCTCTAACTCGTTGATTTTTTGAGCGTTTCCCGGGTTGTTTATTTTTTCTTCATATTGTCACATAGACCAAATGGCGGGCCTTTGCGGCCTACTACTCTAAGTTAGTCACAGAGATATCCACAGAATCTGTGGGTAGTGGATAATCCTGGTTAGATTGGGATTGAACTCGTGGGATAAGTTGAGGGAGTGGGAGGCGGGCACCTCCCACAGGGGCAGAGTTAGATTTCTCGACGGAAGCTAATTAGTGCGGCCGTGACCGCCACATTCAAGCTTTCCACATCGTTTTGCATGGGGATACGCACCAGTTCATTGCACTGAGCTGCGACGGCATCGCTAACACCGCGGGTTTCATTGCCCAGCACAAAAATTGTGGAGACTTTACTGGAGACCTCTTTTAAGGTCGTCTGGGCGTGGGATGACAGCCCGCAAACCTGAGCCCCCGCTTCGCGGAACTCCCCCAGGGTAGCTGCCAATTTGTCACAGCGCAAAACCCGGGTTTTAAACAGGGTGCCTGTGCTGGCTTTGATAACGAGGGGGTCTATCTGTGCACAGCCTTTCTTTGGCAGGATGATTCCATCAATGCCGCCGGCACAGGCTGAGCGAATAATCATGCCCAGGTTTTGAGGGTTGGTTATGCCATCCAGGGCCAGAAGTTCATAGGTGTTTTTGTGCTCTGGGGCTGCAACCTTCTGTAAAAAGTCCTCCGCTCTGCCGTAGTGTGGCAGGGCCAGGTCGAGGGCTACACCTTGGTCCTGACGGGAATTCTTCGAAATCCGGGACAGGCCCTTGCGATCCCAGTAAGCAATTTCAATCTGACGCTCTTCCGCCAGGGTTTCCATTCGCTGGATTAGCTGGTCGCGCCGGTTGCTGCTGGCCAGATGTAATTTATGGACGGGTACAGATAAATCCTCGAGAGCCTCGAGTACAGGCTTGCGCCCATAAATTGTAAGGAGGCTATCGAAGAAGGCTTTTTTTTCCAGGTATTCGGAGGAGTCTTTCACCGCGTTGGCTCACTCAGCAGTTCGATCAATCTGGCTGCGCTCTCAGGTGAGAGCGAGCCGCGCCGCGCCAACTCTACACAGGCGAGGCCCAGATGGCGATAGCAAAGTGCCAGTTGGCTATCTACTGAAGCAAGGCTTTCCACCTGGGCACCAACGGTTTCCACATCCCCCCTGGCAATGGGGCCTGTCAGCGACCTCTCTGGTCCCAGCGTCAAATTGTTTTGCAGGGTCTGTGAAACAATCGGCGCCAGCAGGCGAAGAGCGCTGTCCCGCTCTATGCCGGCGGCTGCAAAGCTCTGTAAACTCAGGTCCATTAGGGTGGTGAGGTAGTTGGAGGCGATCACTGACCCAGCGTGGTACAGAGACTTGTTAAGGGGATCAATAGCCAGTGTTTCACAGCCAATGGCTGCAAAAGCCGCAGAAATAACCTCTACCGCATGACTATCCCCTTCGACAGCGACGCTGGTTTTGGCAAATGTTTGCAGCGAGGTTTCCGGTTCGGCAAAACTGTGGACCGGGTGGGCACTGGCAACCAGGGCGGGTCCCAAGGGGGCTAGTTCTTTAGAGCTGAGAGCGCCACTGCAGTGGAATATAATAGTGCGCTCATCGACCAGCCCGCTATCGGCAAGCCTCTGCGCAAATATAGCGATTTCACTATCGATACAACCAATCAGCCATAGGTCTGCTGACGGCATTGCTGAGAGGGAATCAACAGCATTGCCTGCACCGATAAATCGACAGGCACTTTGTCCACTCTCGAGACTGCGGTTATAAATTGACTGCACCCCAAATACACCGCTCTCCTGCCACAGCCGCCCCAGGGTTTTACCAAGGCGACCTGCGCCAATAATATTGAGGCTTTGCATCAGCTACCAGCGAGGCAGTCGACGTAGGCGTTAACGGCATTCTCCAGGCCCATGCTGATAGCATCGACAGTAAAGGCGTGGCCTATGGAGACTTCCTGCAAGCCCGGTAATGTGCGATAGCGCGGTAGGTTAACCAGGTTGAGGTCATGGCCGGCATTAATCCCCAGCCCCAACTGATGTGCGTGCTCAGCGGCGGCACAGTGGGCAGAAAAAATTGTTTCCAGCTCTGGGCTCTGTTTGGTTACGGCTTCGGCATAGGGGCCTGTGTAGAGTTCAATACGGTCAGCACCGACCTGTTTGGCCAGGCTGATTTGGTCCAGGTCTGGATCCATAAACAGACTGACACGTATTCCGGCATTTTTAAGTTGATCAATTATCGGAACTAATCGATCGCCATCTTGCTTGAGGTCAAAGCCGTGATCAGACGTGAGCTGATCATTGGTGTCGGGAACCAAAGTGCATTGGTCTGGTTTGGTTTCCAAAACCAGTGGTATGAGGCCGGGGTAGTCCCCCAGGGGAGCGGCGAAGGGGTTGCCTTCAACGTTGAATTCTATGTTCTTGCGGCTGGCGCAGAGTTCTGCCAGGTCGCGCACGTCGCCGGGGCGAATATGTCGTTGGTCTGGACGGGGGTGTACGGTCAGCCCCTGGGCTCCGGCGTCGAGGCAAGTGCGCCCGTGGGCGACCACATCGGGAAAGTTGCCTTCGCGGGAATTGCGAATTAAGGCGATTTTATTGAGGTTTACACTGAGAGCTATCACTGCTTATTCTCCCTTGCTGTGTTCAGCGACACTGTTGTCGCTGGAGGTAACTCGTTTTGCTGAAAGTATGCGGATTGGAATGTTGGGGGCCTCTGGGTGTTGGCGATAGAGGCCGCGGGGTTCCTGTTCGATTTTTTCTACGATATCCATACCCTCGATAACCTTGCCAAAAACCGCGTAGCCAGGCTTGTTCTCGCTGGCATCCAGGCGGGTGTTATCGACTAGGTTTATAAAAAACTGAGACGTGGCGCTATCGGGGTTGTTGGTCCGTGCCATGGAGAGAGTGCCGCGCAGGTTTTGCAGTCCGTTAGCTGATTCATTGGCGATAGCGTCGCGAGTTTCTTTCTTCTGGAAGTCGAAAGTGAAGCCCCCAGCCTGGACGACAAATCCTGGCACAACGCGGTGAAAAATAATGCCATCATAGAAGCCGCTATCGGTATAGGTGAGGAAATTCTCTACTGTGACAGGAGCTTTCTTGGGGAACAGCTCGACGCGAATAATGCCCAAGTCGGTCTTAAGCTCCACCTGAGGGTTTTGAGCAAATATTGGAAGACTGAACAGAGTACAAAAAAGAAAAGTGAGTAACTTACGCATCATCCGTGTCCTTTGAATGTCCGGGGTCAATCGGTTTACTACTGTGTCAGCGTATGGATAAAGAGAAAGGATAAATATTTGGGTATCGCTGCCTGCGGGGTGCTTCTCAGCACTCCCGCAGTCGTATAGTAAGCGATTTTGGTTGTAGCGAGGGAGATCAGTTGGCCCACTCGGAATTGCGTTTGCGCGGGCGCACATGGGGGGCAATCATCGCCAGAATAGCGCCTAATGCAACGGATAGGGCACCATACAATTGCCATTTGCGGGCATCGCTACCGGATAGGCGCTGAATTTCCGCTTCCGCCATGCTTTTTTCCTGTTTCAGCAACTCGTACTGATGCAGGAGCTTTTGATGGCGATCGTTGAGCGAAATTGCGTCGGCAGAAAGGGACTTCAGGCTCTTGAGTTCGGCGGCCAATTCCTGGCTCTGCTGCTGGGCAGAGGTCAGGGCGCTATTCAGTTCGCCGTTTTCTGTCTCCAACCGGCGAACTTCACCCCCCAGATTACCTTCCATTTTTTCAAAGCGGGCCAGGTTGGCTTCTGCGGTTGCCAGCTTTAGTTTTGCCACGGGCTCACTGACAAGGTATTGGCGTCTGATCCAGCCCTCAGTGCCGTTGGGGGTGCGCACTTTTGCCCAGCCGTCCGAGGCGGCATCTTCGAGCAGAGCCAGCTCGGTACCACTGGCCAGGCCGCGGTGCAGAATCCGGAATTCATTGCCTTTGCCAGAGCGCATGGGCACGTGAAGTTGGTCGGTAATATAGCGGGTCTCCGCTGCAAGTGCTGCTGGTGCTGAGTTCAACAGCGCTACAGCGAGCACACCGGACAGTAATTTCTTCATTGTGATGCAGCTTGTTAGTTAGAGTTTTTATCAGGGCAGTACAAGCTTGTAGGGCTTGACTGTAACCGATGCATAGACGCCAGCTTCGATATAGGGGTCACTGTCAGCCCAGGCTTTGGCCTCTTCCAAAGAGGGGAACTCAGCAATTACCAGGCTGCCGGTAAAGCCAGCTTCACCGGGCTCTTCGCTGTCGATGCTGGGGTTTGGGCCGGCGGCCAGGAGGCGGCCTTCATCTTTTAGAAGGTTGAGCCGGGCCAAATGACCGGCGCGGGCTTTTTTGCGTAAAGGGAGACTATCGCTAACATCTTCACTGATGATTGCGTACCACATTGTTTTTAATGCTCTTGTTAGTTTTTTTAAGGTGTTATTGCGCAACCATCACTTCTTCCAGTTTCAACCCGGTCAGCTTGCCGATACGGGAGAACAGGAAAAAGAGTGCACCCATCAGAATCAGGGTTGATGGGATCGCAATAACCAGATATCCATAGGCGGTCATTTCGCCAAGTTCGGTGTTATAGGCCTCTGTGCCCGGCGGGCTGGTAACGATCATTTTGGCGAGAATGTAATTCAGTGCCGAGGAGAAAAAGAATGACCCGGCAACGATCCACGAAGTCTGGCGCAAGGTGCGGTCGAAGGCTGGCTGGTTACCATTGGCCTGTAATGACTCGGCGATTTTTGTCGTATTCAGAATTTGATCGTTGTAAAGCAGGGTTTTGACCAGCGGCCAGCGGGTATAAACGGATAGTGCCGTGGCAACACCCAGTAGGCCAGGGATTGCAGCTTCCTTAATCGCAATATACTGCGGGTCCAGCTTGAGCAAGCTGATGCCGCCAGTGAGCAGGATGCCAATAAATCCGAGGGCTGAGAAGAAATTGACCTTGCCCAGGCGCAGCAGGTCGCGAAGGCCATAACCCAGTGGGAAGGCCAGGGCCACTATCAATGCCCAGGTTGGGCCCAACCAGTCATCCCCGGAAAGTTTGGTCAGTATCAATGTCGGAATAATGACATTGAAGGCGATATTGCTGAGAAACCCTTCCTTTTTAGGCTTCTCGGGAGATGTCGTGGTCGAATTCGTTTCGGTCATACTCAATTCCGGTGATAATGCCCGCTGGAAACTGATGGGGCTGATAGCCCGTTCAATTTCCCCGCTGACAAAACTACTGTCAGACTTCGGCCCTGGCGAGTCACCTGTGAGTGACTGCTAGTTCGGGCCTTATCCCTGAAAACGCCGAGTGCCGCATAGACAGCGCAATAGGGCGATTGTTCCTGAAAAGACGGATATGGCGATCTTTTTCATCGTCGAACTGAGTGAGAGCCTGTTGTTGAAGACCCTTTCAGCCGATTTGAATACAGACCTGGTAGATCTGCACTGCCACAGTACCGCGTCTGACGGTATTTTAAGTCCTGCGCAGCTGGTGTCGAGAGCGAAATCCCAAGGTGTGACGATGCTCGCCCTGACCGACCACGATACGGTGGATGGTGTGCCTGAGGCTCAACAGGAAGGTGACTGTTTGGGCGTAGATGTGGTGGCGGGGATTGAGTTCTCCAGTCTTTGGGGGCGCAGACCCGTACATATTGTAGGCCTGAACATCAATCCCGAATCGGGGCCTTTGCAAGAAGCCATTCAGCTGCGTGAACAGTTGCGCGAGGAGCGGGCAGAGCGTATCGCGGAGAAGCTGGAAAAACGCGGCTTTAGCGGTGCCTTGGAGGGTGGACGTGCCCTGGCGGGCGACTCGGTATTGGGTAGGCCCCATTTCGCACGATGGCTGGTGGAAGCTGGGCATATAGACAATACCGGTAAGGCGTTTAAGCGTTACCTGGGGGCTGGCAAAGTAGGAGATGTGAGAGTTGAGTGGCCCCAGTTGAGTGAGACCATCGCCACTATTCACAGTGCCGGCGGTTGTGCTGTATTGGCCCACCCGCTTAAGTACGGATTGACCCGCACCCAGTTATTGCGACTGCTGGGAGCCTTTCTTGAAAAAAATGGGGATGCGATAGAGTTGCTGTGCGGTCGGCAAAACCCGACACAGACCCGAGAGTTAAAGAAATTGTTACTCTCGGCTGCGGAAGCGGCGGGCAAATCAATGCCATATTGCTCTCTTGGCAGCGATTTTCACCAGCCGGAGCAGCCCTGGCGTGAATTGGGTTGTGTCAGGTTGCCCGCAGACGTCGAGCCGGTGTGGAATCTGTGGCACACTCTGCACCGGGAACAGCGGGGTCACGTTTCGCTGCCCTAATTCCGGCTTGTGAATTGGGGGCCATCGTCCGGCTTTAAGCCTGGTGGATGGCAGTGAGGTATTTTCAATCGGTAAGGCTTTTGGGGGGCTTTGTGGCGCAGTTTTTTCAGATTCATCCGGATAATCCTCAAGGCCGCCTGATCACTCAGGCAGCAGAGATCGTCGCCCAAGGGGGCGTTATTGTTTTTCCCACCGATTCAGCTTACGCCATAGGCTGTCGACTGGGAGAGAAGCTGGCGGTTGAGCGTATTCGAGGAGTGCGCCAGCTGGACAAGCAGCACAACTTCACATTGATGTGCCGAGACCTATCGGAGCTGGCGACCTATGCCAAGGTCGACAACCAGATGTTTAGGTTGTTAAAGAATCATACGCCGGGTTCCTATACCTTTATTATGCCGGCGACCGCCGAGGTGCCGCGCAGGTTAATTCATCCGAAGCGCAAGACCATCGGTATTCGCGTGCCGGATAATCCCATCGCCCTGGCCCTGATTGAAGAATTGGGCGAGCCGTTGATGAGCTGTAGCCTGATTATGCCCGGCGAAGAACAGCCCCTAACCGAACCTTACGATATCCGCGATACCCTGGAGCACCAGGTGGAATTGGTTATCGATGGCGGTTTCTGCGGGTTGGAGCCCACCACCGTGATCGACCTGACGGGTGATGAGCCCCAACTGATTCGTCAGGGATGTGGGGCAACTGACGAAATACTCGGCTGAAAGCTGCGGCGCCGTGTATAATCGCGCGTTTGCACGATTGAGGGTGGGGCAGGGTGTCCAGTGATGAGTTACTAGCAGAGGTCGAGGAGCAAGTGCTGGCCGAGGTTGCGGCGAGCGATGATGAAGCTTCTGCCCAGGCTGGCAATGCGGAATCGCAGGGCCAGGACTCGGATGAGGATTCCCCCCTGGCCTTGGTGCAGGGCGAAATCTTTAACGACCTCCCGCAGGATCTCTTTATTCCACCAGATGCTTTGGAAGTTGTTCTGGAGGCTTTCGAGGGGCCTCTGGATCTCCTGCTATACCTGATTCGCCGCCAAAACCTGGATATTCTCGAGATCAACGTCTCCGACATTACCCATCAATATATGGCGTATGTGGAGATGATGACGGCAATTCGCTTTGACTTGGCCGCCGAGTATCTGGTAATGGCCGCTATGTTGGCGGAAATAAAGTCGCGGATGCTGTTGCCGCGACCGCCTGAAGCGGAGGAGGAAGAAGGCGAGGACCCCCGGGCGGCTCTGATTCGCCGTTTGCAGGAGTATGAGCGTTTCAAAACTGCGGCTGAGGATCTCGATGAAATCCCCCGTGTTGGCCGGGATGTCCATCAGGCCAATGCAGAGGCTCCCGATCGCAGTATCACACGCCCCGACCCTGAAATTGACTTGAAAGAAGTCCTGGTCGCCCTGGCTGATGTGCTGCGGCGTGCGGATATGTTTGAGAGCCACCAGGTTGAGCGGGAGAAGTTGTCCACCCGCGAACGTATGACCCAGGTGCTGGATAAGATCCGCCACGGCCAGTTTGTGCCCTTTGTAAGCCTGTTTACCGTTGAGGAGGGTCGCCTCGGTGTCGTAGTGACCTTCCTGGCAGTGATGGAGCTGGTAAAAGAGTCACTGGTGGAGCTGGTGCAGAATGAAGCTTTTGGCCCGATCCACGTGCGCGCTCGCGCTGCTACCCACAGCAGTGAAAGCGAAGACGGTGCTGACAGCGAGCTTGAGGATCAGACTCTCGAAGAGGTTGAAGATCCAGAGGGCGCTGTAGAGGCCTCGGATAAAGCGTCGGAAATGTATTCGAGTTAGAAAATAGAAGATGACAATCGCCCCCGAATTACTGCGCAAAATCGTCGAAGGCGCCCTGTTGGCCGCTGGCCAGCCTCTCAGTGAAGAAAAACTGTTGTCTTTGCTGGACGAGGAAGAGCAACCCTCCAAGACTACCCTGAGAGATGTGCTTGAAGAAATCGCCCAGAGTTGTGCTGACCGAGGGTTTGAACTGAAGAAAGTCGCGAGTGGTTGGCGTTTTCAAGTGCCGGAAGACCTGGCTCCATGGGTGAATCGGCTGTGGGAGGAAAAGGCGCAACGGTATTCCCGTGCAACCTTGGAGACCCTGGCCATTATCGCTTATCGACAGCCGGTAACCCGTGGTGATATCGAGGATATCCGCGGCGTTGCGGTGAGTTCGCATATTGTTAAAACCCTGCTGGAGCGCGGTTGGATTAAAGTTGTGGGGCAGCGGGACGTGCCCGGTAAGCCGTCTCTCTACGCAACAACCCGGGAGTTTCTCGATTATTTTAATTTGAGCACCCTGGATGATTTGCCGACTCTGGCGGAGATCCGCGATATCGAGAGTCTGAACCAGATTCTGGAGCAGGAAGGTTTGCCTCCAGAGCCGGTTCCCGAGGAGGGAGAGTCCGAGGTGGACAATGGTGCTTTGGAAGATTCTGAGTCAGAGCAAGACACCGAGGCAGAATCCTCTACTGAAGCCCCTGCGGCTGAACACGAAGATATAGACGATGCCCTGGTAGAGGCTTTGGCTGAGGAAGTTGCTGCTGAAGCATCAGGCGCCGAGACCGAGACCGAGACCGAGACCGAGACCGAGACCGAGACCGAGACCGAGACCGAGACCGAGACCGAGACCGAGACCGAGACCGAGACCGAGACCGAAGTAGATGCCGATGCAGTGCCCGCCGAGATGGATGGAGAGGAAGATCCAGTGGAAACTGCGGCAGCAGAGATCCAGTGGGAAATGGAGCAAGAAGACTCTGAAGATGATTTGGAGTTGCATATAGATGTTGATCTTAGTGAAGAGAGTGAACTTCACAGTGATGAGGAAAGCAGCGCTGAATCGCTGCAAGCAGAAGAAGAGAGCGAGGACTCTCTAACGGCAACGTTACCACCCAGCAGTATGTTTGCCGAAGACGACACAGCTGAAGAGGTCGCCGAGGAGTCGGTGGAGGCAAATGCTGATGTCGATGAAGATTCCAAAGAAGTAGTACAAGTGGAAAGCACCACCCCATGAGTGATGGTACCCCGCCAGCAGGCGAGAAATTACAGAAAGTATTAGCGCGCACCGGCCTCGGTTCGCGCCGTGAAATGGAGCGCGCAATTGATGCGGGCCGCGTAACCGTAAATGGAAAAGTGGCGGAGCTCGGCGAGCGCGTAACTGACGCGGATCATATCGAGTTTGATGGTAGCCGGCTGCCTTCGGCAGAGCAGAATCGCTGCCGGGTAATACTCTACAACAAACCGGTTGGGGAAATATGCTCCCGCCACGACCCGGAGGGCCGCCCGACGGTCTACGATCGCCTGCCGAGACTGAAAACCGGCCGCTGGATTTCTGTTGGGCGCCTGGATTTCAATACCAGTGGTTTGCTGCTGTTTACCAATAGCGGAGAGCTGGCCAATAAATTAATGCATCCCTCCTCGGTAATCGACCGCGAATACTTGGTTCGAATCCAGGGTGATGTGGATGAGGAAATGAGGCGGCGTCTGCTCAAGGGCGTGTTGTTGGATGATGGGTCGGCGCGCTTTACCGACATCGTAGAGAGTGGTGGTGAAGGTAAAAACCGCTGGTTCTACTGCGTAGTGATGGAGGGCCGCAACCGCGAGGTGCGTCGTCTGTGGGAGTCCCAGGGAGTTAGAGTTAGCCGCTTGAAGCGTGTGCGCTACGGCAGCGTCTTTATTCCCTCCCATGTGCGCGTCGGGCAGTGGATTGAGATGGAGCCCCGCGAGATCGATGACCTCTGCGTAACGGCGGGAATGCCGAAGCTGGGCCAGCGCCCATTGACCCAGGGTGAGAAACAAAACCTGGAGCGCCAGCGCAGGAAGTTGCGCAAGTCACCGGCGCCAGC
The DNA here is from genome assembly GCF_052468155.1 of Microbulbifer maximicatervae (SeqCode). Classification (NCBI taxonomy): domain Bacteria; kingdom Pseudomonadati; phylum Pseudomonadota; class Gammaproteobacteria; order Cellvibrionales; family Microbulbiferaceae; genus Microbulbifer; species Microbulbifer maximicatervae (SeqCode). The sequence goes on along the minus strand of NZ_CP174335.1, from coordinate 4,875,289 downwards.
CGCGCGACGCAATCGACCGAAGTCGGTTTAAACAGAAAAAGCCCGCAAATTGCGGGCTTTTTTGTATTTCAGTAATCGCTACTCTTAATTGCTGAGTGTTACTGCTGGTTTTCCGGTGTTTCTCCTGCTTCCTCTTCATTCTGGTCTCGCAGTTCACTGGGGACACCCTGAGGGCCATCACCCATTGCATCATCTACATCGGATGGAATATCTGAAACTGAATCGGTGGAGGTTCCGTCGGAGGTGCTATTTTCCGGTGCTGTTTCAACCAGGTTTTTAAGTTTTTCCAACCCTTGTTCATAAGACTCTCCCACCATTTTTTTCACTGCCAGGCCCATCCAGCGTTCTCTGGGACCACCGCCGGTATCGCTGTGGAAGTTCCAGGTAAGAAGGGTGCCGCCATCCTTTGGTTCCAGCTGGAACTCTGCCGTGGCCTGGCTGCCATCACCAAAATCCAGCTTGGTGGCGACTACAGAATCTCGCTTGCTGGCGAAGATAGTTTGGCTACCGCTTCCGGCTTTGGAGTTTTCGCCGCGCCAACTCATTTTGGCGCCGACGCCTTCCTGGGGACCGCTGTACTCATAGAGTACCGAGGGGTCGATATGGCGCCATGGGGACCACTCGTTGAATTTGTGGAAATTATTAACGTAGGGAAAAACCACTTGTGGCGGTTTGTTGATAAATACGCTGCGATGAACAGTGACTTCGCGTGGGAATAAGTATCCCGCGAGCACGAGAATTACCAAGGCAATAAGAATATAAATAATCCAGCGCATAGCGGGTTCCTTTGCTATTTGCGGGTGCAAGGAAGCAACCGCCAGAAAACTCTGGCGGTAGAGATGCTTATATTAGCTGCTGCGATGCTTAATCGTCGGCAATATGTAGCAGGGGGAGCTTAATCTCAACACACAGGCCCGCATCCCGGCTGTTTTTGGCACTGATGCTTCCCTGGTGATGCAGGATGGTGCGCTGGGCGATAGCGAGTCCCAGTCCAAAGCCACCACTTTCCCGGGTGCGTGCACTATCTGTGCGGTAGAAGGGGCGGAAAATAGCCTCCAATTCCTCATCTGCCACGCCGGAACCTGAGTCGATGACTGAGATGGTGCAGGATTCTGAGGATTCTTTAATCGACACCTTGACCCGACCGTGCTCGGGACTGTACTTGATCGCGTTGCGCAGGATGTTCTCCAGGGCAGCGGTCAGGGAGCTGCCCCGGGTTGCGACAAGGAGCTCTTCCCCTTCGGAGCGAATTTCAAATGATAGGTCTTTGTCGGCAGCCTCACTGTGGAGGTCTTCCGCCAGGGCGCTTATCAGGGCATTCACTTCCACTACGTCATCCAGGGGGCGCTGTTCCTGGCTGCTAATAGGAAGTGATAGCACGTCGGCAATAATATCTTCCAGGTAGTCCGCTGCCTTGCCGATTTTATCCAATTCTGTGTCGAGCCCGTTTATTTGCTTTTGGCGGGCGATGGCCAGTGCCACTTGCAGGCGCGCTAGTGGCGAGCGCAGTTCGTGGGAGACATCCTTGATCAGGCGGCGCTGCTCGGACATCGATTCTTGAAGCTGGGCGGTCATGGAGTCGAAGTCCAGGGCCAGGTCAGTCAGTTCATCATTCCGAGACTTTAGGGACGGGGTCACGCGGTAGTCCAGTTCGCCGGCAGCGACGCGCTTGGTGGCGGCGCTCAGCTGTTCCAGTGGACGGCTCAGGTAGCGGGCCAACCAGTAGCAGGCTAGACCCGAGGCAATCATGGAGAGCAGCAACATCGGCCAGAAATTGCGCCACAGGAAGCGCAGCAATAGGCCTTCTTTGCTATCTCCAGCAACGACGACGATCCGCAGGGGGTCTCCGGTGCGCAGCGGTAGGAAGAAGCCTACAGTGGGCTTGTTATTTACCAGTTTGTGAGCTTCGCGATTGCGGTAATCAAGACTGTCGATCAACGAGCCCATATTTGATGGCACTTCGCGACCGAGGATGTCGTTGCCCTGTTGATCAACCGCATAAACCCGCCGTTTGACTTTTTTGGGGGCTTTCTCGAGCCAGTGCTGGAATTGTTCGGGACCGTGACGGCGGGCGATTCGCATATTTCGCATGACCTCGCGAAATAGGGCGGGGCCCTCCCAGCGTTCCTCTTGTCGGGGATCGCCGAATTCACCGAAGTGGGTAATGTAAATGGCGGCTACAACCATCACCATGGCGGTGATCCAGGCCCCAAAGAACATTTTCCAGAAGAGACTGCGCATCGTGGAAAACCTATTGCTTGCTCTGGGTGAGCATATATCCGGCACCTCGGATATTGATAATTAGGTCGCGGCTGGCACCTTTATCCGCGAGCTTCTTGCGAATGTTACTGACATGGACATCGATGGAGCGGTCGTAGGGCATCAGCTTACGGCCAAGGGCACTTTCAGTGAGAACCTCTTTGCCAACCACTTCGCCGGCATGCTGAACCAGTACCTTGAGCACGGCGAACTCTGCGCCGGTCAGAGCCAATGCCTGATCGTTCCAATAACCCTGATGCTCTGCAGGCAGTAGTCGAATCTGGCCGCTGCTAAGAGTGTCGTCGCTCTCTTCAGCTTCGACTCGGCCGCGGCGGAGTACTGCGCGCAGTCGGGCCGCCAATTCCCTGGGATTGCAGGGTTTGGGCAGGTAGTCGTCGGCACCCATTTCCAGGCCGACGATACGATCCACAGTGTCCCCTTTTGCAGTAAGCATCAAAACCGGTAGGGAGCGGCTTGCTGTTGAAGCCTCCTCCCTAAGTTTGCGCAGTACTTCAAAGCCATTATGAACGGGCAGCATGACGTCCAGAACCAGAGCGTCAAAGCTCTCGCTCTGAGCGAGCTCTAGTCCCCGGCCACCATCATTGGCTGCAGTTACTTGAAAACCCTCTCCGGTAAGGTACTCCCTTAGCAAGTCGGTGAGTTCGGTGTCATCGTCGATTAAAAGGATGCGGCTCATGGCGTTCTCTCAGTTTCTGTGTGGCCATTATATGCAAAGCGCTGGCGCTGGTTACCGCTGGCGATAGGGCTTTTTACCGTTCTTAACAAATGTTTACCGGTGTTTTCCCCCGTTTACACAAGCTGGGCTTACTATGTAGTCACTGAACGCGAACATGAGGACGTAGGAATGAAACACTGGAAACAAGCAATGGGAAGCTTGGCCTTGGTAGGTGTTCTGGTTGCCCCTGCGGCACTTGCTTTCGGCGGTGGTGAAGGTGGTCAGGGGCGCGGATTTGAATATATGGTCCGCCAGCTTGAGTTGACCGAAGGCCAGCAGGCACAGTTAAAGGCCAACCGGGAGAGCAACCGCGAGGCGAGAATGGCACAGCGCGAGCAAATGATCGAGCTGCGCAAGGAATTAAATGCGGCGATTGAGTCGGGCGCTGACCAGGCGACACTGGATCAATTGGGTGAAGAGCTAGGCAAGCTAAAGCTTCAGGAGATGCAGAACCGCAACGAAATGAAAGAACAGTTTAAGGCCATTCTGACTGATGAGCAGAAGGCCAAGCTAGAGCAGCTAAAGAGTGAGCGCAAAGCGCGCCAAATGAAACGGCGCGATGAAAGCTCTGCAAGCCAGGATTAAGAGTCCTAGGCCCCCCAAACCAAAGACTCCTTGTGCGATCCGCTGGGTGCACCCTTCCCCAAGGCCCAGCAGGTTCATAACCCTTAGCCCCCGCTGCCCCGGGGGCATTTTTCTTTATTCCTGCCGAAACCTGATCAGATAGGTAACTTGCTGAGCCCGGTTATTGCTGGGAGAATACGCCGCCTTGTAATTTAGTATGTAGCGGCCCGGATTGGGCGGAGAGGGTTGACTGTGAGTAAAATCGGCTTGTTCTATGGCAGTGATGAGGGTAATACCGAGTCTGTAGCTTTGCGCATCGGCGCCCGCCTTGGCGAAGACAATGTAGACCTGTTTGATATTGCCGATGTCACCCAGTTGGATATTGCTAATTATCAGTATCTTATCTTTGGAATCCCTACCTGGGATTTTGGTCAGATTCAATCTGACTGGGAAGAGTTCTGGGAGGATGTGCAGGAAATCGATTTTAGCGGAAAGACCGTCGCTTTATTTGGCCTGGGAGACCAATTTGGGTACGGCGACTATTTCTTGGATGCGATGGGCATGCTCCACGATGTTATTGTGGAAAAAGGAGCCACTATAGTCGGTCACTGGTCCACTGAAGGCTACGAGTATGAAGCCTCAAAAGCTGAAGTCGAAGGTGAAGCAAGGTTTGTCGGCCTGGCTATTGATGAAGACCAGCAGGAAGAGATGACCACAGAGCGGCTGAATCGCTGGTGTCGGCAAATAGCTGAAGAGCTTGCGCTTGACAGTGATGTTATTGAGCTGGATGACTGATTCGTTATGAAGAACTCCCTGTTGTTCAGCGAGTTTTGGCCCTGGCTGGCAGAGCATACAAATTGCATCGTCAGGGCCGGAAGTAGTGATTCGGTAGTATACGATGATGATGACTACCACTGGCGCTTCACCGCTGAAGATGCCCGCACCAAGTTGGTCCAGGTAATGCGCGGTAAACGACCCGTCGCCGAGCTGTTTATTGAGTCTGAACATATAGCCGCTGTGCGTATTTCTCCCGGGGAGCGGGGGGAGTACAACTTTGACCTGATAGCAGAAGTCCAGGGGCGCGAGCAGGTTGTTTATTACTTTGTTCTGACTCACTCACTGGAAGATGCGGATACGAAACAAAATCCCTCCTCAGCCGCTCTCCATTAAAAACATTTTGATGTTGTGGAAGTTATGCTAATCAGGCCTGTATAACTTCCGGATTAAATTTCTAACTTAAATTCTATCCCTCTCTTTTATTTCCCTTCACAACCATTAATTTGAAAATTTTTTTACAGTCGGTGCATTTTGTAAACTGTATTTATTATAAAAAGCGCTTGTTGTGAGTTCTTAACAAAGGTTTACCACAGTTATCCCCCGTTTACACGGCGCCCACTTACTATGTACTTACTGAATGCAAACGAGAGGGTTGAACGATGAAAAACTGGAAAACTGTAGTAGGTAGTTTGGCTTTGGCTGGCGTTGTAGCAGTACCAGCCGTCGGCATGGCATGTGATGGTAAAGGACGTATGGAAGGTCGCGGCCATGGACCAGAAAAAATTGCTAAAGAGCTGGACCTGACGGAAGCTCAAAAGGATCAACTGAAGGAGCTTCGCGAGTCCAACCGTGAAGGAAAAATAGCTAAGCGCGAAGAAATGCACAAAGCGTATGAAGAGTTGCGTGAAGCAATTCGTTCCGGTGCCGATCAGCAAACACTGGCAAGCCTGGGGGCGGAGATTGGCAAACTGGAAGTCGCTAAAATGCAGAGCCGCAACCAGATGCGTACTCAATTTGAGTCTGTATTAACAGATGAGCAGCTCGCCAAGCTGGAAACCCTGAAGGCTGAAAAAAAGGATCGTCATATGAAGAAGTGGAAGGCATATCGCGATCATGGTTGAGTGGGTAGTCTGCTTGAGGTGACTGAACAATTGAAAATATGTAGCCCCTAATTTACTGGGGCTACATTTTAATTGTATTCTTTACCCTTCGTTAGACTGTTTTTCGCTAGCTCCAATACCAATATGTTGATCCAGGAATTCTAATAGTTCTGTATAGAGCTTCATTCTATTTTCTTCGGTATAAAAGCCGTGTCCTTCTTTTTTTACAAATAGAGTTTTAATCGGTTTGTTTTCTTTTTTAAATTCCTTTACTAGCATTTCTGCATGCTCTATAGGGGCTCGCTCGTCCTCCTCTCCATGAATCAAGAAAACTGGCAAATTAAGTTTGCCGGCATTGTGTACAGGAGAGTTGACTTTTAGAAAGTCCTTATCTTTACTAAGTGTCTTTTTAAGGTAAGAAATGCCGCGATCTCTTCTCTTAATATCCCCTTTTGTGTACATCATCTCCAAATCGTATACGCCTACATAACCTACAGCACATTGGTATAAATCAGGGTTGCGGATAGGATTCATCAGAGCCGAATAACCCCCAAAGCTAGCGCCATAGATGCAAATTCGTTCAGGGTCCGCATATCCTTTCTCTATGGCCCAATGAACGGCGTCGGCAATATCTTGTTGAATTTTTCCTCCCCACTCCCTGAGTCCTGCTGAATAAAATCCTTGGCCATAACCAGTGGAGCCACGAAAGTTAACTTGAAGTACAAGATATCCATTTTGAGACAGAATTTGCGCATTGCGATCATACCCCCAATAATCACGTGAGTGAGGGCCGCCATGAGGTAATACAACCATTGGATTTGATTTGTTCGAGCCTTTAGGAAAGGTAAGGTAAGTCCCAACTTGTAATCCGTCTTCGGTGGTAAAGGTGTCGGCGAGCATCGGATTTAATTGCTTGGGTGGTAGCCACTCAGCTGATGATGCTAAGAAATCAACCGACTTGGTTTTCAGGTTAACAAGGTAGTAGTCACCAGGCAAACGGTCACCATACACTTTTAGCACCCCAAAAGAACTATCGGTAGTAAAGCTTGTAAATTTTATATGGAATCCATTAAAAGCTTTCTTTAAACCTCTAAATAATGGAGCAAAACCATCGCTTTCATCAAAAAAATATTCTGTTGGGTAATCAGGTTGAAGGTATACACCTAGAGGTTTATATGAGTTCGGGTAATAAATGATATCGTCAATGTCCGATCTTTCATGTTGAAAGACTGTTGAGTAGTTCTCAGATCCAGGCTTTAACTTTATCAGGGCTTCTGTTTGAGCGTTCTGACTCATACTTAAGTATGAGTCACCAGTTTCTGCGTCAAAGCCTACTGGAGTACCTAAATCTAAAGCAGGGTTCTTGACTCTATGCCATTTTCCCTTTTCCCTGAAAAATAGCTGATGGTTACCATTTTTGTCTGTGCCATCTGCATAGAGAAGGTTGCCTGCACCATCAGTGTAAGCGCGACCCTCAATTTGCGGTAACCCGATAGAACTTTTTTTCAGCCCCGTATATATGTCAAGTCTGATAACTTCACCTTTGGACTCCTGATTCCTTGCCCAAGGGAATGTAGATATAAGTATTTCCTTTTTCTTTTCAGGGAGGGGGTCGATAATAGTTGCATGTGCATAGGTTGACACAGCCTTTTTGAATCGGGTTCCAGTTTGGCGCTCGCCGGCAAGGTGCCCAAAAATATTTTTCCCTTTTGATCCGTCGTAATTAATAGCATATAGAGATCCATAATTGACAGGGGCCTCTAAAGCTGCCTTTCGTGACATTACTTCGGCGACAACTCTTTCGTTATTTGCCCAGTAGAAGTTGCCAACTTCTTCTTTGCCTCTGAAGCGTAAAAAGCCGGTGAACTCTAGGGGGGTTATAGACATAAAAACTAGTACTCGCTCACCCTCATGTAATTTCCTTATTGCAAGATGTGAACCTGTTGGAGATATTTTTACTTCTTCAATATCTGCATGTCGTATAAGACTTTCTAGTGGTACCTGACTTGAGAAAACTAAAGTAGGCCAAAGAAAAAATAAAAATAGAATTTTACGCATAATTTCATCCTTCTAATTTGCGCTACAAATTATGCGTTAGATGGGGCAGGGGAAAAAGGGCGGGCTCTATCAGCCCGCATGGAAAATTTGCTCAAGTGGTGCAAAAGTTCTAATTACTTACTAAGTCTTCACTCTCTCGTTCAGATTTATATTGACTAAACCAATAAAGAATAGAGGCAACCTTTGCCACTAACTGACTTGGCCTGGCAGCGATACTGTGGGATGCCCCCGGAATGCGAACCATGGCAGCGTCAACGTTATTAAGTTTTAGTGCTTGATAAAACTGTTCTGTTTCTGACATCGGTGTGCGGTAGTCCTCTTCCCCGGTTAAGAGCATAGTGGGAGTAGTAACGTTTCCGACATAGGTGAGCGGTGAGCGACGGCGGTATTCCTCAGGTTTCTCCCAGGGCATCCCTGAAAACCAATAGCTGGTAAAGAATCTGGAATAATCGGCAGTTAAGACAAAGCTTTCCCAGTTGATGACAGGCTTGGCGACAACAGCGGCCCTAAAACGGTCAGTTTTACCAATGATCCAGGCTGTCAACGTGCCTCCGCCACTGCCACCAGTAACAAATAACTGCTCTTCATCAATATAACCTTGAGAAATTACAGCGTCGACGCCAGAGATCAGGTCGTCGTAATCCTGGCTCGGGTAGTTATGGTGAATTAAGTTGGCAAATTCATGGCCGTAGCTGGTGGAGCCACGGGGGTTAGTGTACAGAACAACATAACCAGCAGCGGCAAATAACTGGACTTCGGCGGCAAATCTGGGGCCGTAATTAGAGAAGGGACCACCGTGAATTTCCAATAGAAGGGGATACTTCTTCTCGGGGTCGAAATTGGGTGGGTAAGCGACCCAGCCCTGAACATCTCGGCCATCAAAGCTCGATTTGTAGTTGATCTCCTCAATATTTGCCATCTCGCGCAGTGGCATCAGGTCGCCATTGAGCTCGGTGAGTGCCTGGGTTTTGCCGTTGCGCGCTAGAGCCAGTTCGGCGGGATTCTGAGGGGTCGTTTGTGTGTAGGCGATGTCCCCGCGTTTGGAGACTGCAAAATTGGCACTGGAGTATGGGCGTCCCAGTGAAAGGCCTCCAGCGTCGCTGGCCATTAGGGTTTCGCTGGAACCAATTTTCTTGATGGCAATTTTGGTGGAGCCGTGATCGTCGTAGCTATAGGCAATTCGCTTGCTATCGCCCAGCCAGTGGAAGTTGGAGATGCTGCGATCCTTGGCAGTTTTTATTTTACGGGACTTCCCGCTATTGAGATCCAGGACGCGCAGAGTATGTTGTTGGTATCCGAGCTTTTGATCCTCAAAGCCTAAATAGGCCAGCTTCGTACCATCTGGAGACATCTGCGGGTGAAGGTCGGGACCATAACGTTCGGTAATTTGCTCGATACTGCCGTTTTGTAGGCTCACCTTGTAAATTTCCGAGTTCATCAGCTCGATTTCGTGATCGGGATGACGATTGGCTGAGAAGTAAATTGCATCGTTATTTTTACTCCAGGCGAGACTGCTGTGGTGATCGTACTCGCCTTCGGTAAGTTGGCGAGGGGTACCGCCCTCTCGAGGGATCACAAAAACCTGTATATGCCCCTGCTTTAAATAGCCCATGCCATCTGAACGATAAATGCTGCTGTCGATAAACTGTGGTGGCTTAGCCCACTCTGCGCCTTCCGGGGCACTGGGGAGCTTTACTGGCAGAGGTTTGCTTTCCGGTACGAACATAGTGAAAGCTATTTGCTTACCATCCCGTGACCACTGGATATTGGAGGGGGATTTTGGCAGGTGAGTAATCTGCAGATTCTGGCCATTATCTAACCACAGCAGGTGGATCTGCGGGCTGCCACTGCGGGTGCTGATAAAAGCGATGGTCTTCCCGTCTGGGGATAGCTGTGGGGAGTAATCGGAGTAGTCTCCAGAGGTCAGAGGGCGGTGATCTTTGCCATCGGTACCGATACGCCAAAGGTTCGCGCGCTTGCCGTCTTTCATTTTGTTCATTGAGTTGCGGACGTAATAAATACTTTTCCCGTCACTGCTGAACTGAGGGCTACTCGCGTATTCGAGGTTAAATACATCCTCGTAACTAAAATTGGGTAGTTGGTTATCAGCGAGCGCAGGGCTGGCGATAAACATCGTTGCGACAATTTTTATTAGCCGGTTCATGATCTTTAGGCTCCTCCTTCTTGTTTCCTAGAGGATACCTGAGGAAGGGGGGACAAAGGGAGTGATCCGTTGACTGGTGTGCTCGACGGGATAATCTGTGATGGAGCAACAGGGTGGCTGACCTGCTACTCCGTTATTTGGCCGAATATACCTGTAAAATTTTGAATTAGTTGGTTGCCAAGTCCTCGCTTTCATTTTCTCTATCGGGTTTGTGTTGATCGAACCAGTAGAGGGTCGAAGCTACTTTAGAGATTCTCTTGCTGGGTCTATCGGAAAAGTTATGGGATGTGTTTGGAAGGCGCACCATAGCTGCCTCTACATCATTTAACTTTAGTGCTTGGTAAAACTGTTCGGTCTCAGATATTGGGGTACGATAATTGTTTTCTCCAGTCAACAGCATGGTCGGTGTAGTGACATTGCCAATATATGTGAGTGGAGAGCGGCGTCGATACTCCTCGGGGGCCTCCCAAGGCATCCCGGAAAACCAGTAGCGAGTAAATATTTTGGAGTAGTCGGCAGTTAGAACAAAGCTCTCCCAATTGATTACCGGTGCGACAACTACCGCAGCCCTAAATCGTTCAGTTTTACCGATAATCCAGGCTGTCAGTGTGCCGCCGGCACTCCCACCTGTGACAAATAATTGATCCTCATCGATATAGCCTTGGGCGATAACTGCATCGACACCTGCCATTAGGTCATCGTAATCCTGGCTAGGGAAGTTGTGATGGATCAGGTTGGCAAACTCATTGCCGTAGCTGGTAGAGCCGCGAGGGTTAGTGTAGAGCACGACATAGCCTGCGGCGGCAAATAGTTGCATTTCGGCAGAAAAGCGCGGGCCGTAGTTAGATAGTGGGCCACCGTGAATCTCAAGTAACAGGGGGTATTTATTTTGGGGGTCGAAATTTGGGGGGTAGACTATCCAGCCTTGGATATTGCGACCATCGAAGCTGGATTTATAGTTGATCTCTTCCACATGGGCCATATTGCGTAGAGGTATCAAATCACTGTTGATCGCCGTGAGAATTTTTATCTTGCCGCCACGAGAAATTGCAAGTTCTGCGGGAACTTGAGGTGTGGTTTGTGTATAAACTACGTTTCCACGTTTGGAGACAGCAAAATCTGAAAAACTATAGGGCGCGCCTAGTGTCAGTCCACCGGCGTCATCCGCTATCAAGGTTTCCTTTCCGCCAATTTTCTTAATGGCAATTTTGGTTGAGCCATGATCGTCATAGCTGTAAGCAATACGCTTACTGTCAGCGAGCCACTGAAAATCGGAAACGCTACGATCGCTGGCAGTTTTTATTAGCTGGTTTTTTCCACTAGCGAGGTCGATCACTCGCAAAGTGTTTTGGTGGTAGGAAAACCGCTGATCTTCATAGCCTAAATATGCCAGCTTTCTTCCGTCGGGTGAGATTTGAGGTTGAAAATCGGGGCCAAATCTCTCGGTTACTTGCTCAATATTTCCATCGTTGATATTTACCTTGTAAATTTCTGAATCCAGCAGTTCAATTTCATGATTTGGGTGGCGATTTGCTGAAAAGTAAATGGCCTTATTATTTTTGCCCCAGCTGAGTTGGCTGTTGTGCTCGTAGTCCCCACTAGTGAGCTGACGGGGAGTGCCTCCTTCACGGGAAATCATGAAAACCTGTGAATTACCCTGCTCTAAGTATCCCTGGCCCTCAATGCGATACAAGCTCTTGTCGATAAACTGAGGTGTTTCCTCCCACTCGCCCCCTTCTGGTGGTGTGGGAAGCTCCACTGGCAGCGGTTTGTTCTCGGGCACGAACATGGTGAAGGCTATATGCTGACCATCGTGGGACCACTGGATATTTGATGGGGCTTTGGGTAGATGGGAAATTTGCTCACTTTTACCATTGTCCAGCCACAACAAATGTATCTGGGGCTTTCCACTCCTGTCGCTGATAAAGGCAATGGTTTTTCCATCTGGAGATAGATGTAGCGAGAGGTCGTGAAAATCTCCTGAAGTTAGGGGGCGATGATCTTTGCCATCATCGCTGATATACCAGAGGTTTGCCCTTGTGGTATCTGCCATTTTGTTCAGGGAGTTGCGTACGTAATAAATATTTTTATCGTTAGTGCCAAACTGTGGGTCGCTGGCGTACTCCAGGTCGAAAATATCCTCGTAGCTAAAATTGGGTGAATGTTCATTTGTATTTGCGTGGGTGGAAAATGCCGGGCTTGCTATAACTGCCGCAGCGATAAACGTTATAAACCTATCCATGGTCCGTGAGCTCCTTTTTATTGTTGGATTCAGCATATCGAAGGGATTGTGCCAGAAGGGATAAATACGCTGAAATGCAGTATTGAGAGAATAGTCAGTTTATTTGGCGTATAAACCTTTTGGTGTTTTACTTTCCCAGTGAGGAAAGTTGGGGCAAGTCAAAAGCAAACTTTATACTTTCTCCTTTTTTGAGCCCGCAAACTAAGCCAAGTTAATCGAAATGGTAGCTCTGTTAGTACTTTCCGATAAATATCTTTGAGAGTATCAAACTGGTCGACCCCAACCATTTCGTCACACTGTGCGAATAGTAGTTTTTCGGGTTCTAATTCGGTAACCACAATTCTGGTGGGCACGGTACTAATGGGATCTGGGTGTGTATTGGGCTAATGGCACAAAGGGCGACCTACCCCTACGATAATAGCGGCTGTATTGAAAAGGAGGTGAGCTACGGTACTTGGTGGCTTTAGGTTTCACTCTGCCATGTGTTGGCCGTTTCCTCTACGAAACTTCGATAGCTTCGCGGACCTTGCGGCAAAAGTGCGGCTTGAGCCTCGAGATCTTCCTGATGGATTGGGTGGCCGTTTGTTTTGAACCAGCGATGCATGACCAGAAGATCGAAATTCAGCCACGGAGGCACCATGGTTTCGATGCTGTTGGCAAAGTCTTCCGGCGTTAGGTCAGGGTAGATGACGGCGCGACCAAGTGCTATGGACCAGAGTGCAGCGGTTTCATTGCCGTTAGGGGCATCCAAACTCGACAAAAGAAATACTTCGTTCTTCGCCCTTATGTCTAAGAGTGCTGTAGCTGCTGCGAGCGCAACATCACGGGTATCGATGCGTGCAACCGGGTGGGGCCCCAACGGCGTTGCATAAGCACCTGCAGTGATCACATCCTTCTGAACAAGATCATTCTGAGCGAAGTAGGTGGGCCGTAGTATCGTGTGCGCGATCCCACTTGCTCGCAGCGCTGTTTCAATGGCGAATTTTCCACCCGCATGGGGAATCATCGGTGCGCGAACTGCAAGATCGCTCGATAGATAAACGATGTGCCTGGGGGGTGATTCAGCGGCGATCGCCAGTGTGGAGAGGCCTTGATGAGTCTCCTTGGGACTATTTGCGATGAGAAGAAAGACACTCTCAACTCCCTTAAATGCGGACCTCAGGGTGGAAGGATCGTCCATATCGGCAATGACTGTATCAATATCATCGGGGAGACTTGCGGCATAGGCAGTCGATCGTGTGGCGACCCGGATCTTTGCTCCACTCGCATATAAGATCGGAATGAGGGCCCGGCCGACGTTTCCTGAGCCGCCAAAGATGAGGACAGTCATCGATGTGATCCATTGATGCTCAGGGCCAGACTGCGCAAAAGAATGCGCGAAAAGGTTTGTCGGCGTGCCACCCTACCGGGGCATTCAATGGTGCGAAGAAGCTGTCGCCGGCGTGGAAGGCCTCCTCGCCGTTTGACGTTGTGACCCGTACCGACCCCTCCAGCATACATATCAGCTCGCTCCGACTGAAATCTGTGATATCGCAACGACAAGGGCCGGATATTAATGTGCCGACCTGGATCCTGCCATCACCAGACTCGTATGCCAGATGCCGGGCTTGGTGTGGCTCTAGAGTGCTGAGACTGGTCTCTTTGCAGTCGTCTTCTGAAATGTTTGGAAGCGGGCGCACGACTCTCAGCTTAGACGGATCAGTCTCTGCAGGATACTCATCATTGAATAAATTGATAAAGTACTTGCGGTAGTATACCGGCATGTCCCATGCGCAATTAAGGCCTTGCGGGAGGAAAAACGGCTCTCCAGCAGAGATAACTTCTTTGTGTCCTGTTTCGTCGATAATGCCGACGTGGCCCTCGATCAGAAGCATGAACTCAAAGAGTGGATAGGGATTGAGCCCTGTGCTGCTTCCGCCAGAGCAATCCCAGGTCCCAGTGCAGAGGCCGTTGCGCTCAAAGGCTTTATACCCTCGCTGGATAGGTGTCGGGCCGGTAAGAAAAGAGGGAGGGATGACAGCCCAGGACTCAAGGCCTTCGCCACTTGGGTTGTGCGGGTCCAACTTGATTACGCTTTTCATGGCGTCTTTCTCGAGGGCTCGAGTTGGTGGCAGGAGCCGCGCGACTCGAGAATCAGTGAGCGGTTGGTGGTCGTCGGCGCGATTCACTAAGTATCTCTGCCGCAACTCATTTAGTAGTCTAATCCAACTTGGCGATAGATGTTGCTCTCGATAAATTGTGTCGGCCCGAGCCACCCTGCACGGTCTGGAGCAATGGGATGTTGTATTGGCAGAGTTGGCAAATACGCTGAATAGTAATATTCAAGAGGTAGCCAGTTTTTGGCAAGATAAACCTACTGGAGTTTTACTGCCCCAGCCATGAAAGCCGGGGCCTCTCAAAAGAATACTTTGAGCTTTCGCCCTTATGAGCCTCTAGGTTGAGTCGGATTAATTTAAGTGAGTAACTCTTTTAAGACTTCCCGATAAATATCTTTAAGGATATCCAAGTGGTCGGCCTCAACCCTTTCGTCCACTTTATGGATAGTGGCATTTACTGGTCCCAGTTCTACGACCTGGGCTCCGGTAGGGGCAATAAAGCGGCCATCGGAAGTGCCGCCGGCGGTCGATAGCTCCGTTTTTTCCCCGGTGATGGTGAGAATTGCCTGCTGGGTTGCCTGAACCAGTGGGCCTGCGGCAGTGAGAAAAGGCAATCCGGATAATTTATAGTTCGCTTCATACTTGAGGTTGTGCTTATCCAGGATTGCGCGGGCCCGGGTCTCAAGATCTTCGGCGGTTAATTCAGTGGAAAAACGCCAATTGCAGAGTAAATCCACTTCGCCGGGAATAACATTGGTTGCACCGGTGCCGCCATTGATATTGGAAACCTGGAAGCTGGTTGCGGGGAAGAATTCATTCCCCAGGTCCCACTCTTCGGCAGCGAGTTCAGCGAGAGCAGGGGCCAGGGTATGTATCGGGTTCTCGGCCAGGTGAGGGTAGGCTACATGGCCCTGGGTGCCGAGAACTTTTAGTTCCAGACCGAGTGAGCCCCTGCGCCCATTTTTGATGATATCGCCAACCCGCTCACTACTGGATGGCTCGCCGACGATACAGCAGTCAATCTTTTCTCTCTGCTCCTCGAGCCACTCGACAACCTTAACGGTGCCGTTTGTTGCGGGGCCCTCTTCGTCGCTGGTGATCAGAAATGCTATGCGACCACTGTGGTCTGGGTGTGCCGCAACGAACTCCTCACAGGCAACCACCATGGCTGCCAGGGAACCCTTCATGTCCGCCGCACCGCGGCCATATAGAAAACCGTCGCGAATTTCAGGCTCGAAGGGCGGGCAGCTCCAGTTTTCTTCTGGGCCTGTGGGTACCACATCGGTGTGTCCGGCAAAGGCGAGTAGGGAGCCTTCACTAGAGCCATCGCGTACAGCCCAAAAATTATCGGTGTCGTCTCTGCGCAATTTTGTTACCTGGAATCCTATTTTTTCCAGGCGCTGGATCATAAGGTCCATACACCCCGCATCTTCTGGGGTAACAGAGCGGCGGCGAATCAGGTCGAAAGCGAGTTGGAGGGTGGGAGTCACTTGGGCTTTCCTTGTATAGGGAGATGGGCCGCAAAGAAGCGGCTAGAGGGGTGGGGTGCATCGGTGCGGAACTGAAGTTCCGCACCGTGCAATTTTAATTGCTGTGTAGAGCTTCATTGAGCTCGATAGCACTCTTGTTGGTGAGACATTCCACTGCACCATTAGTGGAGTTGCGGCGGAATAGTAAATCGGATTTTCCGGCCAGGTCTCTGGCCTTGATGTGCTCTACCAGCTTGCCGCTGTCATCGAGCAGGGCGATTTTAGTTCCAGCGGTAATGTAGAGCCCCGCTTCTACTGTGCAGCGGTCGCCAAGGGGAATGCCGATGCCGGCATTAGCGCCGAGTAGGCAGTTATCGCCTACCGAGATAACGATATTCCCGCCGCCGGAAAGCGTGCCCATGGTGGAGCTGCTGCCACCGAGATCGGAACCGGCGCCGACAAATACCCCGGCGGAAATACGGCCTTCAATCATACCGGGCCCTTCGGTGCCAGCATTAAAGTTAACAAAGCCCTCGTGCATGATTGTGGTGCCTTCCCCAAGGTATGCGCCCAGGCGCACTCGAGCGGTGTGTGCGATACGAACCCCAGCCGGTACTACGTAGTTGGTCATTTTGGGGAATTTATCCACGCAGGAGACATCCAGGTATTCACCTTTGAGTCTTGCATCCAGTTGTCGCTGCGGTAATTCCTCGAGATCAATGACTCCCTGGTTGGTCCAAGCGACATTAACCAGCTTGCCAAAAATACCGTCGAGTTTGGTCTCGTGGGGTTTTACCAGGCGGTGGGAGAGAAGATGTAGCTTTAGGTAGGCCTCCGGCACGGACTGCGGGGCTTCGTCAGTAGCCAAAATAACTACTGCGAGTGGTCTTTGGGAATTGGCGAATTGCTGCAGGATTTCCGCCTGGTCAGCGGCGCCTGCACTGTGGAGAGCATCGGCTAATTTCTGTAGTTGGGTGGAGTCCAGAGGCAGACTGTGATTTCCCTCTGCCACGCCGAGAGTTTCAGTAACCGCGTTAGCGATTTCTGCGCTAGGTTTAAACAGGGGTTTGGGGTAGTAAACTTCGAGCCAGTCGCCCTTGCTGTTACAGGTGCCGACACCAAAACCGATGCTGTAAATATTGCTCATGGTGGTTTTCTCCTAATTCGACTAGCTTTGCAGTTGTTCGAAGGTCGCCTCTTTAAAACCGAAAAGGGTTTCCTTTGAGGTGGTGGTGACCGGGCGTTTGATTAAGGTAGGGGTCGCACTGGCCAGATCTAAGGCGAGTGCATTGTCCATTTCGTTTTTCTGTTCATCGCTCAGTTCACGCCAGCTCGTTGAGCGGCGATTCAGGACCTCTTGCCAGCCAAATTTATCCAGCCATGCTTGAAGGGGGACATCTTCCATGCCGTCTACGCGAAAATCGTGAAAGCGATAATCGACTCCATTTTTCTCCAGCCATTTGCGGGCTTTTTTTACGGTGTCACAGTTTTTAATGCCGTACAGAGTAATCACGGTTACGCCTTTTGGGTTTTCTTGGGGTTTTTACGGTTGGGGTAGCAGGTTGTGCAGATTTCACAGACGGTGCCGTCGCAGCCCCGTGCAGAGCAGAACTCGCGACCGTAGAAAATAATCTGCAGGTGCAATTTATTCCACTTGTCTCTTGGGAACAGCCGCTTCAGGTCTTTTTCCGTCTGGGTGACATTTTTGCCATTCGTCAGGCCCCAGCGTTGGGCCAATCTGTGAATGTGAGTATCGACGGGAAACGCCGGGTGCCCAAAAGCCTGTGACATAACCACGCTCGCCGTCTTGTGTCCGACCCCGGGTAGGGTCTCCAGCGCGGCCATATTCTCGGGCACTTCGCCGTGGTATTCGTTGATCAGGATCTGCGAGAGCTTGCTGATGGCTTTGGATTTTTGCGGTGAGAGGCCACAGGGGCGAATGACTTTTTGGATCTCCTCTACCGGGACCTGCGCCATATCGCTAGGGTTGTCTGCCAGCTGCCAGAGCGCAGGGGTTATCTGGTTGACACGCTCATCGGTGCATTGCGCGGATAGGAGTACCGCAACCAACAGGGTATAGGAGTCTTTGTGATCGAGAGGAACGGGAGTTTCCGGGTAGAGTTCCTCCAGGCGCTGTAAAATATAAGTAACGCGCTCTTGCTTGAGTAGATTTTTTACTGCCATTGTTAAGATATGCCTGGGCGTGGAGTTCCTGTATGTGCTCGAGTTGTCAGTTGTTCTTGAAAAGTGAGTTGGCCTTACCTGCAAAATGCCTTTATACGGTGCGCTGCGTCGATGCACTCTTGCAGTGTCGCTACCAGTGCCAGACGCACATACTCGCGACCAGGGTTCAAGCCGATGCTATCGCGGGCGAGAAATGCACCGGGAAGTACCGTGATATTTTGCGCCTCATAGAGTTCCCTGGCAAAACGCTCACCATCCCCGACCTTGGGCCACAGGTAAAAGCTTGCCTGTGGCTGTTGTACCTCGAGGCAGCCGTCGAGAATTTCGAGAACTGAAGAAAACTTTTTACTGTAAAGCGAGCGATTCTGGCGGACGTGTTCCTCATCCTGCCAGGCTGCGATCGAAGCATGTTGATTGGGCAGCGGCATGGCGCAGCCGTGGTAAGTTCGATAGAGCAAAAACTTTTGCAGTAGATCGGCATCACCGGCGACGAAGCCCGAGCGAAGCCCGGGTAAGTTCGAGCGCTTTGATAGGCTGTGGAATACTACACAGCGGCGAAAGTCTGTTCGCCCGATTTCCTCGCAGGCCTGTAATAGTCCTACCGGCGGTGATGACTCGTCAAAATACAGCTCCGAATAACATTCATCGGAGGCGATGGTGAAATCGTAGCGGTCTGCCCTCTCTATCAGCTGTTTAAAATCTTCAGCTTCGAGAAGAGCGCCGGTGGGGTTGCCGGGAGAGCAGAGGTAAAGTAATTCGCATTGCTGCCAAACCGATTCCGGCACCGAGGTGAAATCTGGTTTGAATTGGTTTTCTGCTACACAGTTAATAAAGTGCGGCTGCGCCCCGGCGAGAAGGGCCGCGCCCTCATAGATCTGGTAGAAGGGATTGGGCATCAGGACTTTGCTGCCTGCGGAAACGGTCGCCTGGGCGAATGCAAAAAGTGCTTCCCGGGTCCCGTTGACCGGCAGCACCTGGCTATCTGCGCTCACATTGGATAGCTGAAAACGCTGGCTCAGCCAATTGGCGATCGCCTGCCGCAGGGGCTCTATTCCCTTGGTCAGTGGGTAGGCGGCAAGCTTGTCCAGGTGTCGAACAAGCTCTGCACTGACAAACTCCGGTGGCGCATGCTTGGGCTCACCGATGGACAGTGCAATATGCGGCTTGTCCGCCGCTTGGAGGCCCTCTTTCAGGGCTTGCAGCTTGGTAAATGGATAGGGCTGCAGCTGTTCCAGATTTGGGTTCATGGTCGTGAGCGGGCCTCGGGCTTTTTTTCTGTTAGGCGTCTTGGTTGTTCAGTTCCAGGCAAATGGCTTTTTCCAGTGCGCCGTTGGCCTCGATGTCGGTAAGTGGTGATCCCTCGGCGTCGGTAATGTGAAAAATATCTTCGACTCGTTCGCCGAGTGTCGAAATTTTTGCATTGTGCAGGCGCAGATCGTGGGAAATAAAAATTCGCGCGATGCGGGCCAGCAAGCCGGGTCTGTCGGCACTGGTAATTTCCAGGGTGCTGTAATGATCGCCGGGTTCAGTTGAGAGATGAGCCTGGCTCTTCAATTCAAACATTTTAAGGCGGCGGGGCGTACGTCGCTGAATGATCTTTGAGTAGTCCTCAACCAGGGCTAATTCCTGCTGTAGTGTGTCGCGAATCTGCGCTAGGCGCTGGGGTTCGTCCAGTAGCGGTTGGCCCGCTTCATCCAGCACGTAAAAAGTATCCAGCGTATAACCGGAGGCAGAATTGTACAGGCGCGCATCGTGAACGTTCAGGTTGAGCATATCCAGCCCGGTAACCGCTGCGGCAAATACGTTGGCTCTATCAGGTGTGTAGACAAAAACCTGGGTAGCGCCGTCGTGCTCGCCAGGCCCTGAGTTTCGCGTTAAAACCAGGGTGTCTTTTTGGCTGGTGTCGGGGCTGCTGTGCAGATCGTGGATGGCCGAAGTGTGCCAGGTGATATTGTCAGCGGTCTCGCGAACAAAATAATCATCCCCCATTTGCGCCCAGATATTTTCCACCGAAACTTGCGGAAGTCCCATAGCGTCCAGTTTTTCCATTGCCTGGCAGCGGGTTTCCTCGATAATTTCTTCCCGGTCGATGGGGTTTTCCAGGCCTCGGCGCAGGGCATGCCGGGTGGCCTGGTAGAGCTGGCGCATCAAGCTGGCCCGCCAGCTGTTCCAGAGCTCCGGGTTGGTGGCATTGATATCTGCGACTGTGAGGGCGTACAGGTAGTCCAGGTGTTCGCGGTCACCCATCTCGCGGGCGAAAGCGTGCACGACTTCGGGATCACTGATGTCCTGCTTCTGTGAAACCTGGCTCATCAATAGATGCTTTTCTACCAGCCAGCAAACCAGACGCCGGTCGCGGGCGGGCAGGTGGTGGCGCTGGCAGAATTCCGCCGCATCCACAACGCCCAGCTTGGAGTGGTCGCCACCGCGCCCTTTGGCGATATCGTGGTAGAGACCGGCGATATACAGCAGTTCCGGTTGGCGCATGCGCTCGAGAATTTCCGCTGCAATCGGGAATTTTTCCCGCGCCTCGGGGCTCCGGAAGCTGCGCATATTGCGCACAACTTGCAAAGTGTGGGCGTCCACGGTGTAGATATGGAATAAGTCGTGCTGCATTTGCCCGGTTACTTGCCCAAATTCTGGTAGGTATCGCCCGAGAATGCGGTAGCGGGTCATTCGGGATAGCTGGGTTGACAAGCCCCGGGGCGAGCGAAGCAGCTGCATAAACAACTGGGTATTTTTCGGATCTGCGCGGAACTGGTCGTCGATCAGGTGTCGGTGCTCGCGAATCAGGCGGATGGTGGAGGCCCGTACTCCGCTAATATCCGGGTTGTTGGCCATCAGCACGAAGATCTCTAGCAGGGCCGAGGGCTCCTGGTTAAATACCTGGGGGTGGGTAACCTCAATATTGCCGTCGCGCAGCTGGAATCGCTCATTTAGCGGAATGACCAGTTGGCTGCCTTTGCGCTGAAGGATGGCTTCGCCGAGATATTGGAGAAGTACATCGTTCAATTCCTGCAGTGCCATCACGATGCGGTAGTAGTTGTGCATAAACTGCTCAACGGCGAGCTGGGTGTCGCTATCTACATAACCGAATTGCTTCGCCAGTTCTCGCTGGTAGTCAAACAGCAGTCGCTCTTCCGCACGGCCGGCGAGCAGGTGTAAGCCGTAGCGCACACGCCAGAGGAAGGTTTCCCCGGACTGTAATATGGCGAACTCTTCCTCGGTAAAAAATGCCTTTCCCTGCAGTTGCTTCAGGGTGCGCACTTGGAAAAAATATTTGGCAACCCAGGCAATTGTCTGGATATCCCTCAGGCCCCCGGGAGAGTTCTTAATATTGGGCTCGAGAATATATTCAGCAGCCTGCTGATTGCTGTGCCGCTTTTTCTGTTCGGCGAGCTTGGCTTTGAAGAATTCTTCGGTAGGCCAGAGCCTTTTGTGTTCCATTTGTGCAGTTAGTTGCTCGCCAACAGTGCTGTCACCGACAACTGTGCGGGATTCAGTGAGGTTGGTGGCCACGGTGATGTCCTTCGCGGCCAGCTCCAGGCACTCTTCGATATTTCGTACGGAGTGGCCGATATCCAAGCCCAGGTCCCATAAAAAGGCCACCAGGCGCTCTATGTTGTCGATGGTATCCGGGGTTGGGTGATCGTTGGAGAGGATGAGTAAATCGATATCGGAGTGGGGGTGTAGCTCTCCGCGCCCGTAGCCGCCCACAGCGAGAAGCCCTATACCGTCTCTCCACTCGAACTGGTGCCAGGCGTAATGCAGAAGGCAGTCCACAAACAGGGCGCGCTCGTGTACCAGTGTGACAACGTCCTCTCCCTCGCGAAAACGCTCTGCCATTTGCCGTTCGGCTGCGCCGACAGCATCTTTGAATATCTCCAGAGTGGGTTTGTCGCCGGAGCTTAAATCCCTGCGAAAACGAGACTGATCAAAGAAAAACAGGGGGCGTTCAAAGTAGGGAGGGCTGACCGGCTGCATGGGAAGTCCGTTTGGCTCTTGGGCTGCCGCAGGTGGGGGCGGCTTGGGTTCGGTTTGCGGAGATTCGCTACTATGGTGCCGCGAGTATTGCAATTATTCCTCGCGGCACTGTCAGTACGGCTTTAGAAGTTCTCCTCGCTACGTGCTGTGAGTACTTCTACCCCGTCGCTAGTCACTGCCATGGTATGTTCCCATTGGGCAGAGAGACGGCGGTCCTTGGTTACCGCAGTCCAGCCATCTCCCAGCACGCGCGTGGCCGCTTTGCCTGCGTTAATCATGGGTTCAATGGTGAAGGTCATGCCCTCTTTGAGCACTTCACCAGTTCCCGGCTGACCGTAGTGAAGAATTTGTGGGTCTTCATGGAAGACATCGCCGATGCCGTGTCCGCAGAAGTCGCGTACCACTGAGTAATAGTTTTTCTCAGCGTGCTGCTGGATGACGTGGCCAATATCGCCGAGGGTAGTGCCGGGGCGGACAATTTCGATGGCCTTGTACATGCACTCCTGGGTGATTTGTACCAGGCGTTCAGCGTGGGCGGCGGGCTTGCCGGCAAAGAACATCTTGCTGGTGTCACCGTACCAGCCATCTTTGATAACGGTCACATCGATATTAATGATGTCGCCCTTCTTGAGAATTTTGCTCTCGGAGGGGATACCGTGACAGACCACTTCGTTGACGGAAGTGCAGATAGATTTTGGGAAGCCGCGATAACCGAGGCAGGCCGGGATCGCTTTCTGTACCTTCACGATGTGTTCGTGGCAGCGTCGATCCAGTTCTTCGGTAGTGACTCCTGGAACGACATACTCGCCAATCATTTCCAGCACCTCTGCGGCGAGGCGGCCTGCGGTGCGCATCTTGGCGATTTGTTCTGGGGTCTTAATGGCTGAGGTCATGCGTATCCTTTGTTTCTGGGTTGGGGCGGGTAGCGCCCAAGAGGCGGGCTATTGTAGCGGATTGCTGGCTGTAGGACACATTTTGCCGCTATTGGCGCAAGGATGGCTCAGGCGTCCCGCCAATAGCATTGAGGCGTGATCATTTGCGCGAAATCGGCGCCAATTCTTCACTATGGGGTGCACTTGTGGTATAAAGCGCGCCGCCTGGGGATGCTCCCTGGGCGAGTAAAAGCCGCACACGCATCGACACATGTGTCTGGGTGCCCTGAAAGGGGTTGACGCATGGGATACGTGGAGGACTAACCCGTATATATAGAGGTTTATTATGCCGCAAGTAAGTATGCGCGATATGCTGCAGGCTGGTGTTCACTTTGGTCACCAGACCCGCTACTGGAACCCGAAGATGGGTCAATTCATCTTTGGTGCCCGCAACAAGATTCACATCATCAACCTTGAGCACACTGTACCGGCTTTCAACGAAGCCCTGCAGATCATCAAGGGCATGACTGCTCAAAAGAAAAAGATTATGTTTGTTGGCACCAAGCGTGCTGCACAGAAGTCTATCAAAGAGCAGGCAGAGCGTTGTGGTCAGCCTTACGTCAGCAACCGCTGGCTGGGTGGTATGCTCACCAACTACAAAACCATCCGCGCTTCCATCAAGCGTTTCCGTGAGCTGGAAGCCCAGTCTCAGGACGGTACTTTCGAGAAGCTGACCAAGAAAGAAGCTCTGATGCGTACCCGTGCCATGGATAAGCTTGAGCGCTCCATCGGTGGTATCAAGGATATGGGTGGCCTGCCTGACGCGATCTTCGTAATCGACGTTGAGCATGAGCGCATCGCTATCCAGGAAGCTAACAAGCTGGGTATCCCCGTAATCGGTGTTGTCGACACCAACAGCGATCCCGCTGGTGTTGATTACGTGATCCCCGGTAACGACGACGCTATCCGCGCAATCAAGCTGTACACCACAGCTGTAGCCGACGCAGTACTTGCTGGCGCTGCAGAAGCTGGTAACACCGTTGCGAAGGACGAGTACGTCGAAGCTAACGATGACGAAGCCGCTGCAGAGTAATTTGCAGGGCTAAGTGGTGTAACACAGTCGTTTTACACTGCGAACTCAAAAAGGGGCCCGAATTACGGCCCCTTTTTTCTAATTTTTAGTGACAGAACCCCGAGGATTGAATCATGGCGATTACCGCGTCTATGGTAAAAGAACTGCGCGAGCGTACCGGCCTGCCGATGATGGAGTGTAAGAAAGCTCTGACGGCTGCTGATGGTGACATCGAAAAGGCGATTGAAGACCTGCGCAAAGCCTCCGGCCTGAAGGCCGCTAAGAAAGCTGGCCGCACCGCTGCTGACGGCGTTGTTGCCGCTAAAGTTGCAGAAGATGGCAGCTACGGCGTACTGGTTGAAGTGAACTCCGAGACTGACTTCGTTGCTCGCGATGAAAACTTCCAGGCGTTTGTTGCCAAGGTTGTGGAGAAGGCATTTGCCGATCGCCAGCAAGACGTAGCTGCCCTGATGGAAGGCGAGCTGGAAGCTGCTCGTGAAGCACTGGTTCAGAAAATCGGTGAGAACATCGGCGTGCGTCGTATCGAGCTGGTTGAAGCTCCAGTTGTAGGTGCTTACGTTCACTCCAACAACCGCATCGCTGCCCTGGTAGCTCTGAGCGGTGGAGAGATCGAGCTGGCTAAAGATGTTGCCATGCACGTGACTGCGGTTAACCCGCAGGTGAACAAGCCGGAAGATATGCCTGCTGACGTCCTGGAAAAAGAAAAGGACATCATCAAGGCTCAGCCGGATATGGAAGGCAAGCCGGCTGAAATCGTAGAGAAAATGATGGGTGGCCGCATCAAGAAGTTCCTGAAAGAGAACAGCTTGGTAGAGCAGCCTTTTGTTAAGAACCCGGACGTAAGCATTGGCAAACTGGTTAAAGATGCCGGTGCCGATGTGGTTTCCTTTGTTCGCTACGAAGTGGGTGAAGGTATCGAGAAGGAAGAGGTGGATTTCGCAGCGGAAGTTGCGGCCCAGGTTAAGTCCTCTTCTTAATCGCATATTATTGGGTGCCCTCGGGCACTCAATCGCAGTGGGGTGCTTCCGCTGGGGTTTCTTGCCCACAGTGGAGCACCCCTCTGTGTAAATGACTGAAATTGTTGTAATGTTCAGCGGCAAGGCCTGGCCACTAACAGGTACATTGAAGGGGACTAACGAATGCCCGGTATTAAAGACCGCAAGTATAAGAGAATTTTGTTAAAGCTCAGCGGCGAAGAGCTGATGGGTGATCAGGGTTTCGGTATCAGTCCCAAGGTGCTGGACAAAATGGCCCTGGAAATTGGGCAGCTGGTTGGTATCGGGGTCCAGGTGGGCCTGGTTGTTGGCGGTGGTAACCTGTTCCGTGGCGCTGCGCTGAGTGCGGCCGGCCTCGATCGTGTGACCGGTGATCACATGGGAATGCTGGCCACGGTAATGAACGCCCTGGCGCTGCGCGATGCCCTGGAAAGATCTGACATCTCCTCAAGAGTGATGTCCTCGATTCAAATGAGCGGTATTGTCGATCACTACGATCGCCGTGCGGCTATTCGCTACCTGGAGCGTGGCGAAGTTCTGATTTTTGCTGCCGGTACCGGCAACCCTTTCTTTACCACTGATTCTGCAGCTTGCCTGCGTGGTATCGAAATTGAGGCTGAGCTGGTTTTGAAGGCCACCAAGGTCGATGGCGTCTACTCTGCTGATCCCAAGCTCGACCCGACAGCAACTCGCTATGACCAGTTGACTTACGATGAGGTTCTCGACAAGAAGCTCGGCGTGATGGATTTGACCGCTATCTGCCTGTGTCGCGAGCACAATATGCCTGTACGTGTATTCCGCATGGATAAGAGCGGGGCGCTGTTGAATATTGTGGTTGGCGGCGTGGAAGGCACCTTAATTGAAGAGGAAGTGAAATCGTGATTGAAGATATAAAAACAGACGCGAAAGCTCGTATGGGTAAGGCACTTGATGCCCTGGCTGGAAATTTCAACAAGATTCGCACCGGCCGTGCACACCCGAGTATTCTCGATGGCATCCACGTTTCCTATTACGGTTCTGATACTCCGTTATCTCAGGTTGCCAATGTTACTGTTGAGGATGCGCGCACTCTCTCCGTAACTCCCTGGGAGAAAAACCTGGTCCCGGACATCGAAAAGGCCATTATGAAGTCCGATTTGGGCCTCAACCCCAGCACAGCTGGTGCGGTTATCCGTATTCCAATGCCTATGCTGACCGAAGAGACTCGCAAGAACTTCACTCGTCAGGCAAAAAGTGAGGCAGAGACCGCGCGGGTTTCCATTCGCAATATTCGTCGCGATGCGCTGGCGGACGTGAAATCACTGGTTAAGGATAAGGAAATTTCTGAGGACGATGAGCGTCGCGCAAGTGACGACATTCAGAAAATTACCGATCAGTTTGTCGCTGATGTGGACAAAGCACTGGCAGCGAAAGAAAAAGATCTGATGGAAATTTAATGAGCATCGGTGGTACCGAGCTACATGCTCCCGGCCCACGTCACATCGCCATTATTATGGATGGCAATGGGCGCTGGGCTGCCCGAAAGGGCCTTTCCCCTTCAGCCGGCCACAAGGCTGGTGTCGAGCGTATCCGCGACCTGCTTTCAGCTTGTAAAGCTCGCGGCGTTAAAGCGCTTACTCTGTTCGCCTTCTCCAGCGAGAACTGGCAGCGCCCTCCGAAGGAGGTCGAGCTGCTGATGAGCCTGTTTAATTCCTATTTGCGCAAAGAGGCCCGGCGGATGCGGGAGGAGGGGGTTCGCCTGAGAGTTATTGGTCGACGGGACCGATTTTCTCCACGCTTGCAGCGCGCTATAGCCGAAGCGGAAGATATCACCCGCGAAGGGACTGAGGGCGACCTGATAATTGCTGCTGATTACGGCGGGCGCTGGGATATAGCTCAGGCGGCCCGCAGATTGGCTCAAGAGGTTGCCGATGGTACGCGCTCCCCAGAGTCGATTACTGAGGATGTACTTGGTAAGTACGTACGACTTCAAGATCTGCCACCGGTAGACCTTTTGATCCGCTCCAGCGGTGAGCAGCGTATTAGCAACTTTATTCTCTGGCAGGCCGCTTACAGTGAGTTCTATTTTACTGATACGCTTTGGCCCGACTTTGACGAAGCCGAGCTGGATAAGGCTATCGCAGAATATGAGTTACGTGATCGCCGCTTCGGCGGTCGCGCGGAGGGGGATGACGCGATCGCTCAGGCGTGATCCGGGCAAGTCTGCGGCGCCAGGCTTGCGATACAAATTGGTTGGAAATCTTTGCCGACACGCTCTTGATCTGTACAGAGTATCCAGACAGAGTGGTCAAGTTACTAACAAAGGGGTTTGCGGTGCTAAAACAAAGAATAATTACTGCTTTGGTGCTATTGGCACTGTTTATGGGGGTATTGTTTTTACTTCCAATGCAGTGGTTTTCACTGATATTTGTGGCGGTTATCTTGCTGGCGGGCTGGGAGTGGGCCAACCTCTCGAATTTGAATCGAGCCTTGCGCTTCGTTTTTTTGGCCGCATTGGGGTTAACCCTAATGGTCACGGCTCAATACGTCTTTTCAATGAATTTTGATGATCCAGATATCGACCGCGGCCGCCAGATTCTGGCCGTGGCCTGTGGTTGGTGGGCGCTCGCTTTCTTGTGGGTGCAGAGCTACCCGTCCAGTGCTGCTCTGTGGGGCAACCGGTGGGTACGCGGCCTGATAGGCCTTGTTGTGTTAGTTCCAACCTGGTTGTCACTGGTAGTTTTGCGGGGCTTGGATCACGGCGCCTGGCTGGTTCTTTATGTGGTAGCGATCGTTGCAGCGGCGGATGTCGGTGCTTATTTTGTCGGCCGCAAGTTTGGTAAGCGGAAGTTGGCTAGAGAAGTTAGTCCGGGCAAGTCCTGGGAGGGCTTTTTCGGTGGCTTGGGTGCTTGCTTGATTTTGGCCCTCGTAACTTCCTACCTATTTGAGCTTCCACTGAAAAATACTGTCTTATTCACTTTTGGTGTCTTGGTTACTGCACTGGCTTCAGTTATTGGGGACCTGGTGGAGAGCATGTTTAAGAGGCACAGAGGGGTTAAGGACAGTAGTCATATGTTACCGGGGCACGGTGGCATCCTCGATCGGATAGATAGCCTTTCCGCGGCTCTTCCAGTGTTTACGATGGCCGCACTTGCGAGCGAGCTGCCGAAATACTTGTAGAGGCGTTTCCGCTCCAGTTTTGTGTTTTATTCGCTAGCGCCCAGCTTAATGCTGGGCGTGCAATTGTTTGGTGGCAGCAATATTGCTATCAGAGGTACGAAAAGGGCCTATGCAAGTAATTCCCCCGCAACAAATTACCGTTCTCGGCTCCACTGGTTCGATCGGCGTGAGTACTCTGGATGTGTTGGCGCGACACCCGGAAAAATATGCTGTTTTTGCCCTTACCGCCCGTGAAAGGGTTGCCGACCTTGCTCAGCAGTGTCGGCGGTTTAAGCCTCAGTATGCTGTTGTTGTCGATGAGGCGCGAGCTGAAGAGTTGCGAGTATTGCTTGGCGATGAAGTGGATACGGAAGTCCTAAGTGGGGTGGAGGGCTTGTGTCGTGTTGCCTCCGATACTCAGGTCGATATAGTCATGGCGGCGATCGTGGGAGCTGCGGGATTGCGCCCAACCTTGGCGGCAGTAGACACGGGCAAGAAAGTGTTACTGGCGAACAAAGAAGCGCTTGTTATGGCGGGCCCAATATTTCAGAGGGCCTTGAATAAGAGTGGTGCGCAACTGTTGCCGATTGATAGTGAGCACAATGCAATCTTTCAATGTTTGCCATTCCCTTGTGAGGATCTCGAAGCTGCGGGCGTGGAAAAAATACTGCTTACGGGCTCGGGCGGGCCATTTCGCACACGGGCTGCGAGCGAGTTGGGGGCGGTGACGCCGGATGAGGCTTGTGCACACCCCAATTGGTCGATGGGCCGGAAGATCTCTGTTGACTCCGCCACAATGATGAATAAAGGGCTCGAGTTTATAGAAACGTGCTATTTGTTTAATGCGCGCCCTGAGCAGATTGAGATAGTCGTGCACCCCCAGAGTATTATTCACTCGATGGTGCAGTACCGGGATGGCTCTTTACTGGCGCAGATGGGTAATCCGGATATGCGCACGCCTATTGCCCATGCCCTGGCTTTTCCTCGGCGCATTGATGCAGGGGTGCCAGCTTTGGATTTGATTGCGCAAGGCAGGCTGGATTTTGAGGCTCCGGATTTTAATCGTTTTCCTTGTCTGCGTTTGGCGCGAGAGGCTGTTAATGAGGGAAAAAGTGCTCCAACAGTCTTAAATGCAGCGAATGAAATTGCAGTAGAGGCCTTCCTGGGGAGGCGTCTAGCATTTACTGATATTGCATTGGTGGTAGAAAAAGTGATGAATAGAGCCCCCGTTGTTGAACTGTCGGGACTCGAGGCAGTCGAAGCCATTGATTTCAATGCGCGAGAACTGGCCAAGCAGGCGCTTGCCGCCCTCTAAACACATTGCCCGGCGTATAATGGCCGCTAAATTGCGTATGACAAGAAGTTGTAGCTGAGTATGGATCTAATTCAGACGGTAATCTGGGCCTTGGTGGCTCTCGGTGTACTGGTATCTTTCCACGAGTTTGGGCACTTTCTTGTAGCACGTCTATGTGGTGTGAAGGTGCTGCGCTTTTCTGTGGGGTTCGGCCGCCGGTTGATCTCCCGCTATGATCGCCACGGTACCGAATTCACTATTTCCGCTATCCCCCTCGGTGGTTACGTAAAAATGCTCGATGAGCGCGAGGGGCCTGTAGCGGCTGAAGAGCTGGATCAAGCGTTTAACCGCAAGAGCGTATGGACGAGGATGGCGATTGCCGCTGCCGGCCCTGCCGCTAACTTTCTTTTGGCGATAGTCTTTTTCTGGGCTGTGTTCCTCGGTGGAACAGCGGGCCCGGTTCCTATTGTGAAATCCGTTGAGCCTGGGAGTATTGCTGCGTCGGCAGGCCTTGAGTCCGGGCAGGAAATTGTTGCTGTTGATGGTGAGGCTACCCCTACTTGGCAGGCCCTCAATTGGCGCCTGGCAAACCGCCTGGGTGATAGTGGCACCATAGAATTCTCTGTTCGCTATCCGGATTCCAACCTCGAATACCATATGGTGGCGGATATTAATCGCTGGCTTGCCGGCCGCGAAGTTCCCGATCCGCTCGGGGAGATTGGTCTGCAGCTGTGGACTCCACCGGTGAGTATGACTCTTCATAATGTGGTGGAGGGAAGCCCGGCAGCCTCAGCTGGGCTCAAGGCTGGAGACAAGATTGTCTCGACCGATGGCCGTGACTTTTCATCTTTTCAAAGCTGGACCGATTATGTGAGAGCCCGCGCTGGTGTTCCAATGGATATCACTGTCGAGCGTGGAGGCGAACCGCTGACGGTGTCCGTAACACCGGCGGAGATCAAGCTGGACAGCGGTGAAACCATAGGGCAGGTCGGAGTGCAGCCGGTATCAGAGACTTGGCCGGATGATCGAGTACGGATTTACCACTATGGGGTGGGTGGCGCTTTAGTTAAGGGCTTGCAGGAGACCTGGGATAAAACAGTCTTTACCCTGAATAGCTTGAAGAAACTATTATTTGGTCAACTTTCGACCAAAAACTTGAGTGGCCCCATTACCATTGCTAAAGTGGCGGGTACTTCCGCGGAAGCGGGATGGCAGTCTTTCCTGTCATTGCTGGCGTTGCTCAGTATTAGTCTTGGTGTACTCAATCTGTTGCCTGTCCCGGTACTCGATGGTGGTCACCTCCTTTACTACGGTATTGAGGCGATCAAGGGGTCCCCTGTGTCAGAGAGGGTGCAGGTGATTGGTTTACAAGTGGGCATGGCCCTGGTGCTCTGCATTATGGGGCTGGCTCTGTACAACGATATTTTACGTTTGTAGTGCCCTGGATTGGCTTTTTTCCGGGCTGATAATGTGAGTGAGATTTTTTGTAGGTGTGAGACGTTTTGTCTTGGCACGATTTTGTTGTGAGTAAAAGCGACTCGGAAGCGGTATGAAGTATTTGCTGAAAGCGATCTTTCTGGGCCTGGTGCTGCCTCTCAGCGCTTTGGCACAGTCGTTCGTTCTCAGCGATATCCGAGTAGACGGGTTACAGCGGGTTTCTGCAGGTACAGTTTTTTCAGCACTTCCGATTCGGGTAGGCGACGAAGTTGAGCCTGGCGAGATTCAGGATGCAACCCGAGTATTGTTTCGCACTGGTTTTTTTGAAGATATTCAGATTGGCCACGAAAACAGCGTTCTTGTTATTACCGTGAGAGAACGACCGGCTATATCAAAGATAGATATATCTGGGAACAAGGCGATTGCCACTGAGGATCTACTGAAGGCGATGAAGGAATACGGTCTCGCCGAAGGCCAGATTCTAAAGCGTTCGACCCTTAGGGGATTGACCCAGGAGTTTGAACGCCAGTACGTAGCGCAGGGTCGATATGGCGCTAGTGTCAAAGCGGAGCTCAAGGAGCTGCCGCGCAACCAGGTTGAACTGTGGGTTGCTGTCGATGAAGGGGCTGTTGCTGCGATTGAACATATTAATGTCGTAGGAAATCGTGCCTTTTCTGATAAAGAGCTGGAAGAGATTTTTGAGCTTAAAACTACTGGCTGGCTCTCTTGGTTGCGCAGTGATGATAAGTATTCTAGTGAGAAACTCACTGGTGATTTGGAGCGCTTAAAGTCCTATTACCTGGATCGTGGATATCTTGATTTCCAGATTGATTCGACTCAGGTATCTCTAGGGCCGGACAAGAAGAGTGTATTCATTACCATTAACGTGGTTGAGGGTGGTGTTTACACGGTTAGTGAGGTGGAAATTGCTGGAAACCCGGTAGTAGCGGAGGAGGAAATCAACCGCCTGCTATTGGTGCGAGAAGGTCAGCGGTTCTCGCAAGCGAGGGTGACGACTACTTCAGACTATATTGCTAAACGCTTGGGCAACAAAGGTTACGCTTTTGCCGAAGTGAATGGTGTTCCTGAGGCCAATGAAGAAGAGAGTACAGTAAAAATTACCTTCTTTATTGATCCGGGAAAGCGCACTTATGTGCGACGTATTAGTTTTCGCGGGAACACTCGCACCGCAGATGAAGTCTTGCGGCGTGAACTGCGCCAGATGGAGTCAGCTTTGGCTTCCTCTGCGCGTATAGAGCAATCCAAAGTGCGTCTTGAGCGCCTTGGATACTTGAAGGTAGTGAAAGTTGAAACAACTAAGGTGTCCGGCACCTCATACCGGCCCGATGTTGATTACATGGTAGAGGGGCAACCCTCTGATTCTGGGGGAGCGGGGCGCTAGTTGGCGCTGTAACTCCTGGATTACGAATAAAAACACCTGGAATTAGTAGATGAAACATTTCCTGAAAGCGGCTTCTCTTAGCCTGGCACTGCCTCTCAGTGCTTTAGCACAGTCATTTGTAGTTGATGACATCCGTGTGGAAGGGCTGCAGCGCGTCTCTGCCGGTACCGTATTCTCAGCTCTCCCTGTGCGAGTGGGGGATGAGGTGGAGACTCTGGAAATCCAGAGCGCCACTCGGGCGCTGTTTCGCACTGGTTACTTTGAGGATATTCAAATCGGCCAGGAAAATGGTGTCCTGGTTATCACTGTGCGCGAACGGCCTGCAATTTCCAAGATCGAAATTACAGGCAACAAGGCGATTGCAACAGAAGACTTGTTGAAGGGCATGCAGGAGAATGGCCTTTCAGAGGGGCAGATCTTCAAGCGCGCTACCCTTGAGGGGTTGGCCCAGGAGCTACAGCGCCAATATGTTGCCCAGGGACGCTATGACGCCAGTGTTAAAACTGAAGTAAAAGAGTTGCCGCGCAATCAGGTTGAGCTTCGCGTAATTGTCGATGAAGGTTCAGTGGCCGCAATTAAGCACATCAATATTGTTGGTAACAAAGCGTTTTCCGATGAAGAGCTTGGAGAGATTTTCGAGCTGCAAACTACCGGTTGGTTGTCGTGGTTGCGCAGTGATGACAAGTATTCCCGAGAAAAATTGACCGGCGACCTGGAGCGTCTCGAATCTTATTATTTGGATCGTGGGTACCTGGATTTTAAAATTGATTCCACACAGGTTTCCCTGAGCCCCGATAAAGAGAGTGTATTTATCACCGTCAATGTGTTTGAGGGCGATGTTTATACCATTAGTGAAGTGGACCTGGCCGGTGATCCTGTAGTTCCAGAGGAAGAAGTTAAGCGCTTGCTACTGGTGCGGGAAGGGCAGACCTTCTCCCAGGTTCGCATGACAACAACCTCGGATTATATTACCAAGCGCCTGGGGAATGAGGGCTATACCTTTGCTGAGGTTAATGGCATCCCCGAGCCGAATAAAGAAGAGAAAACGGTAAAAATTACCTTCTTTATCAACCCCGGCAAGCGGGCTTACGTTCGCCGAATTAATTTCCGAGGTAATACTCGCACTACGGATGAGGTTTTGCGCCGCGAGATGCGTCAGATGGAGTCAGCTTCTGCTTCCTCTGCCCGTATAGAGCAGTCTAAAGTCCGCCTTGAGCGCCTGGGTTACTTCAAGGAAGTAGAGGTGGAAACCAGTGAGGTGCCGGGTACTTCTGACCAAATTGATGTTGAATACACGGTTGAAGAGCAACCCTCAGGCTCTATCGGCGGCACTATAGGCTGGGCCCAGAGCAGTGGCTTGGTACTGGGAGCCAATGTCCAGGAAAATAACTGGTTAGGTACGGGTAAATCCGTAGGTATTGGGTTAAATGCTTCTACTTACCAGACCTCTGTTAATTTCTCTTACCTCGACCCATATTTCACACCGGATGGTGTGAGTCGGGGCTTTAATGTTTTCTATACAGAGAACGATTACTCTGAGGTTAACCTCTCTGATTACAACACTACGACTTATGGCGGTGGCGTTAATTTTGGTTACCCGATGTCAGAAATTTCCCGTGTCGGCTTGAATATTAATTTCAGTCACCTGGAATTGTCAGCTTCGAGTTCTTCCGTTCAAGAAATAGTAACTTCTCCTACTCCTGTGGATGGGGTTACCAAAACCGTTACTTTAGATGATTACGAGCAAATCCTTTTAGATGAAGAAAATGGAGTTACAGCTGATCTCTCCATGACTGCGATGGAGGATCTTTTCCCTACCGCTAATGGTTTTATTGATCGCTATGGGGATGCGTTTAATAATCTTGGATTAACAGCTTCTTATGCGCGTTCTACCTTGAATCGAGGTATTTTGGCAACGCGAGGTGCGTCCCAGAATCTATCTCTCGAGTTTACGCTTCCGGGTAGTGACCTTGAGTATTATAAGCTTGTGTATACCGGCCAGTATTTCCGTCCATTAACGAAGAGTTTGACTCTGCGTTTACGTACGCGTTTGGGCTATGGTGATGGTTTTGGGGATCTTGATGAGCTGCCGTTCTTTAAGAACTTCTATGCCGGTGGTTTTGGCTCAGTGCGCGGCTTTGAACGCAACACTCTGGGCCCTCGTTCAAGCCCGGCTGAATTTCTCTCCGGACTTAATTACGAAGGCCAGGTGGATGGCACCTTGCCCTGTGCGACGGCGGATGGAGAAATTACCGAATATTGTTATTTAGTAGACTCTGATGGGGATCTACTTGTTACTGATTTTGGCGCTGATGCCGACCCCGCTGGTGGAAATATCTTAGTTGAGGGTAGTGCAGAAGTTATATTCCCATTGCCCTTTGTTAAAGATCAGCGCTCCTTACAAACCGCTTTCTTTGTTGACGCGGGTAATGTATTCGATACCAACTGTGGTGATACCCAAATCAACTGTTACGATGTGGACTTTGGTAAGATGAATGTCTCTGCGGGGATAGGCTTGACCTGGATTACCGGTTTTGGCCCGCTGACATTTAGCTTGGCGAAAGCCCTCAAGAAAAATGATGATGACGATGTGGAAGTATTCCAGTTCACTCTGGGTAACAGCTTCTAAATTTGTCAGATAAAATGAATTAGGCGTATATCAGCGCAATTAAAATAAAATCTATTGGAGAGACCGACGTGCTTAAGAATGTAAAAATTGTTGCAGTATTACTTGCAGGTATGACCTTGTCCGGCGCAGCGCTGGCGCAAACCAAGGTCGCGGTACTTAACCTACAGGCTGCGATCATGAGCACTGATGCAGCTAAGACCAAAGTAAACTCCCTGAAGACCAGCTCTGAATATTCGAAGCTGCAGAGCAGTGCCGAGTCAATTCGTTCTGAACTGCAAAAAATGGCTGAAGATGCCAAGAAAAATAGTGTGACCTGGTCCGATGAGCAAAAGACTGAGTACCAGCGCAAGATGAATTTCCAGCGCTCAGATTTTGAGACAACGGTGAAAAAATTGCGTGCAATGGAAGCTCAAGTGGGTCAAGAGATCCAGGCTTCTATGGGACCAAAGGCCAGAGATGCCCTGGACGCACTGATTAAAGAGCAGAAGCTTGACGTAGTGCTCGATTCCAATACTGCCTACTATGTAAGCCCCAGCGTCGACTTGACAGAGGCTGTTGTTAAGCGTATGAACGCAGCCAAGTAAGTCGATAGCCTTCTATGAAAGATAGCTTTTCTCTTGCCCAGTTGGCGCAAGAGCTGGGGGCCGACTTGCGGTTGGCGCCCGGTTCAGATTCCAATCAAAAAGTTCAGGGTTTAAATACACTGCAGGATGCCGGTGCAGAGCACTTGGCTTTCCTCGCAAGTCCCAATTATCGACGCTTTCTGAAAACGACCAAGGCCGCCGCAGTGCTGGTGTCGGAAGAGTTTGTTGAAGAGTGCCCGGTAACGGCTTTATGTGTTGCGGACCCCTACCTGGCCTTTGCTCGAGCAACAGCCCTGTTCGATACAACTCCCGAAGCCCCCATTGGTATTCACCCCTCTGCAGTAGTTCACCCTACGGCAGAGATTGGTGCTGGTGTCAGCGTGGGACCCGGCTCTGTGGTCGAGGCCTTCGCAAAATTGGAGCCTGGAGCGATTGTTGGTGCTAACTGCTATGTTGGCGAGGGCAGTTTAGTCGGTGCAGGAACACGCCTGTATGCCGGCGTTGTTTTTCATCATAACTGCTCTATCGGTGCACACGGTATTATTCACAGCCAGACGGTTATTGGAGCCGATGGTTTCGGGTTTGCACCCAATAAAGGCAGCTGGGTGAAAATTCACCAGCTTGGTGGAGTGCAAATTGGCGAAGATGTGGAAATTGGAGCCAATACCTGTATAGACCGTGGGGCTTTGGGCGATACGGTGATTGGGCGAGGAGTCAAGATCGACAATCTGGTCCAAATCGCGCACAATGTGAAGATTGGTGACTACACGGCCATAGCTGGGTGTGCCGTAATTGCCGGTAGTGCTGAGATAGGGAAGCATTGTCTTCTCGGTGGCTGTAGCCGTATTAACGGACACATAACGATTGCAGATGGCAGTCAGGTGTCGGGTAACACGTTTGTTACTAAGTCGATAAAGGATACTGGTAGCTACTCTGGAGCGCTATCCTTTGCCGATAGTTCTACCTGGCGTCGTAATGCTGTGCGTTTTGGTCAGTTGGATCAAATGGCGCGCAGATTGAAAGATTTGGAAAAACAGGTTCAGGCATTGTCCCAAAAGAGTGGGACAGACGATTGAACTTTAGTTATTAATTAATTTGGCTTTGTTGTTTTCGGGGCGTTTTACGCCCCGAAGTGGTTTCTGGGGGCA
Organism: Microbulbifer maximicatervae (SeqCode); assembly: GCF_052468155.1. NCBI lineage: Bacteria > Pseudomonadati > Pseudomonadota > Gammaproteobacteria > Cellvibrionales > Microbulbiferaceae > Microbulbifer > Microbulbifer maximicatervae (SeqCode). The sequence goes on along the minus strand of NZ_CP174335.1, from coordinate 4,839,064 downwards.
TTTGGAATGATGGATGTACGTGAAATTCGCGAGTATCTGCCGCACCGTTATCCTTTTTTGTTGGTGGATCGTGTAGTAGAACTCGAAGAAGGGAAGTATATAAAAGGCTATAAAAACATTTCTGGAAATGAAGAAGTTTTTAATGGCCACTTTCCGGAAATGCCTATTTTCCCGGGAGTGATGATTGTTGAAGCCCTGGCTCAGGTCTCGGGAATCCTCGGCTTTAAAACGTTTGGCAAAAAACCGGAAGATGGATATCTGTATCTGTTCGGTGGGGTTGATAAGGCGCGCTTTAAGCGTCAGGTGATCCCGGGTGATCGCCTTGAGCTCGAGTCTGAAGCGGTATCTGTTCGCAGAAATATCTGGAAATTCGCTTGTAAAGCCAGTGTTGATGGCGAGCTGGCGGCTTCTGTTGATATCCTATGTGCCGTGAAAAAGGTTCAGTAATTCTGTAAAGCTCGCTGGAGAGTTAGGTTCAGGATTTTCCGGGTAGCCTTTGTTTTTAAGGGTACAGGTTACCCAGTACGATTAATGCCGAGGAGTAGATCCCAGAATGCAGACAAGTATCCACCCTACAGCTATTGTCGACTCTACGGCAGTAATTGGTTCCGGGGTGAGTATTGGTGCTTACACCATTGTTGGAGCCGGCGTAGAGATAGGTGATGGCTGTGATATTGCCTCTCATGTGGTGCTTAGTGGGCCGACCAAACTGGGGAAGAACAACCGAATCTACCAGTTTGCTTCCGTAGGGCAGGATACCCCGGACAAAAAGTATCGTGGTGAAGAGACGACACTCGTTATTGGCGATAATAACGTGATTCGCGAGGGGGTTACGATCCACCGTGGTACCGTTCAGGACCGAGGTGAGACCACTATTGGTGACGAAAACCTGATCATGGCCTATGCCCATATTGGCCACGATAGCGTCGTTGGTAATCACACTATTATGGTGAATAACTGTGGTTTGGCCGGTCATGTTGTTGTTAAGGACTGGGCGATTCTGAGTGGTTATAGTTTGGTTCACCAGAACTGTACTGTGGGAGAGCATGCTTTCCTGGGAATGGGCGCTGCTATCGGTAAAGACGTTCCTGCTTATGTTATGGTTGCCGGAAACCCTGCCGAAGCAAAGACCATTAACTCAGAAGGGCTGCGCAGACGGGGCTTTTCTAGAGAAGATATTGCCCTGATCAATAAGGCTTACAAGACCGTTTATCGTCGCGGTCTCACTATGCAAGAGGCGCTGCAGGCCTTGATGGAGTTGCGCGAACAATCTCCAGTTATTCAGCCGTGGATAGAGTCTTTGCAGTCTTCCACTCGCGGCATTGTTCGCTAATTCACTTCTCTCTGGAGCTGTTTTGTGCAGCTCCGATTGCACTTTATGCAACTCCCATTTAATTCCAACATAAACAGCTCCCCAAGAGGAGGGATATAGGCGTGTCAGAAAAAAATAAGCCGATACGAATTGGTATCGTTGTCGGTGAGGCGTCAGGAGATATCCTCGGTTCTGGTTTAATGGCCGCATTAAAAACTCGGCTTCCCAATGTAGAGTTTGGGGGGATTGCCGGGCCGCGCATGCTGGAACTGGGTGCTAAAAGTTTATTTCCTATGGAGCGGCTGTCGGTAATGGGGCTGGTAGAGCCTTTGAAGCGCCTTCCGGAACTGTTGAAAATCCGCAGATCTCTCCGTCGCCACTTTACTGATAGCCCGCCCGATCTATTTATTGGTATAGATTCCCCGGACTTTACATTGACTCTTGAGGCTGCACTCAAGGCTGAGGGTATCCCCACCGTCCATTATGTCAGTCCTTCGGTTTGGGCCTGGCGGCAGGGTCGAATTAAAAAGATTGCGCGGGCTGTCGACCACATGTTGACCCTGCTTCCATTTGAAGCGAATTTCTACCGAGATAACCAAGTACCGGTGACCTTTGTTGGCCACCCTTTGGCTGATGAAATTCCCCTGCAAGTGGATGTCGCCGGCGAACGCAAAGCATTGGGCTTTGAGAAAGACGACCGGGTAATTGCCCTTTTGCCTGGCAGCCGTGGAGGTGAGGTTCGCATGCTGGGGCCGTTGTTTCTGCAGACGGCCCGATGGTGCCACCAGCGTCACTCGGATATTAAATTTGTTATTCCCGCTGCTAACAAGCAGCGTATGGATGAGATTCAAGAGGAGCTAAAAGATTATCCAGAACTCCCTATTACTTTACTTGAGGGGCAATCGAGACGAGCCGTTTCTGCGGCAGACTGTGTGCTCATTGCATCGGGTACAGCAACCCTAGAGACAATGTTGCTTAAAAAGCCCATGGTCGTTACCTATAAGCTGGGCAGGTTGACGTCATTGATCGTCTCACGGATGCTGCACACCCCATGGGTTTCGCTACCAAATTTATTAGCCCAAAAAGAACTGGTGCCAGAAATTTTGCAGAATGATGCCATTCCAGAGAATCTTGGTGCGGCAGTGATGCAGTACTTTGAAGACCCGCTTCTTGGGGATCATTTAGAGCGCGAGTTTTTCGAGATGCATCAACAGTTGAGGCGAAATGCTTCTGAGCGGGCTGCCGATGCCGTGGTGGGGCTACTGGAAGCTAAGCCGGAATCTGCCGAGTAGTAATAAATTATGAGTAGTAAAACAGAATTGCCCCCCTATGTCTGCCCTTTCAAGGGTGATTTGATTGCAGGTGTCGATGAGGTTGGGCGCGGCCCTTTAGCTGGTGATGTGGTTGCAGCTGCTGTGATCCTTGATCCCGGCAAGCCAATTGCCGGGCTTGCAGACTCCAAAAAGCTGACTGAAAAAAAGCGCGAGCAGTTATTTGATGAGATTTGTGAGCGAGCACTCAGTTACTCCATAGCTCGTGCAACAGTTGAGGAAATTGACCAGCTAAATATTTTGCAGGCAAGTTTACTGGCGATGCATCGTGCAGTTGCACAGCTATCCGTGCAGCCTGAATTTGTGTTGGTGGATGGCAATAAAAAACCGAACTGGGATTACCCTTGCGATACCGTTGTAAAGGGCGATGGTCGTGTCGCTGCAATTGGGGCGGCATCTATTTTGGCTAAGGTGACCCGTGATAGGGAAATGGTGGTGCTGGACTCTGAATATCCCGGTTACGGCCTTGCAGGTCATAAAGGGTATCCCACCAAGGCGCATATGGAAGCTTTACAGTTGCAGGGGCCCACTCCAATACACCGCACCAGCTTTGCACCGGTAAGGCGCTTGCTAGAAGAGGTTGAGAGATAAACGGTTGTAGCGCTATTTATCGATTCGCTTGATTCTGGCCCGGGTAATCATCTTGTCTGAGACCTCCTCAATTTCCACCAGGTAATTGAGGATGTACAGGCTGATATTGCCGTCGGGGATGCTCTCCAAGTGTTCCATTGCCAGGCCGTTAAAAGTTTTTGGCCCGTCAGTGGGCAGTTCCCAGCCCAGGGTACGATTAATATCGCGAATAGAAGTGCCGCCTTCGATCATGTACCAGCCATCTTCTATGGCGACTATCTCCTCGTCATCGCTGGGTACTGGACTTGCGGTGAAGTCGCCGACAATTTCCTCCAGCAGATCTTCTAGGGTAACGATACCCATTACCTCTCCGTACTCATCAACTACCAGCCCCATGCGGCGCTTGGTTTTCTGGAAGTTCATCAGCAGTGTGGGGAGTGGTGTTGCCTCGGGTACGAAGTAAGGTTCATCGGTGAAGGAGTGGAGCCGCTCTGCTGTTAAATTTTCCGGTCCGTCGCGCAGTATCTGCGCCGCTTTTCGCAGGTGAAGTATGCCTACTACTCGATTGATGTCACCGCGATATACGGGGAGGCGAGTGTAGGAACTTTCCGCTAGCTGCTGCAGGATCTGTTCGGCGCTGTTTTCCAGGTCAACGCCCATGACTTCATTGCGCGGAATCATGATGTCTTCAACGGTTGCCTGGTCCAGGTCCAGCACGTTGAGCAACATGCCCTTGTGCTTGCTGGGAAGCAGGGCGCCTGATTCGAATACAACGGTTCGGAGTTCTTCGGGGGCCAGGTGTTCCGCTTCGCTATTCGCTTTTGTTTCGACTCCCAACATACGCGCCAGGCCGTTGGATATGCCACCAATCAACAGCACCAGGGGAGTGAGCAGCCATTGCAGTGGGCGCAAAATAAATGAGGCGGGGAAAGCAATTTTTTCCGGGTGTAGAGCGGCAATAGTCTTTGGTGTGACCTCAGCAAAAATCAGCAGGGCAAGAGTTAAGACTATGGTGGTGAGTATTTCTCCATAAATTTGCGCGAATACCGAGCCGGCGATTACAGACACAAGAACGTTAACGAGATTGTTGCCGATTAGAATTGAACCGATCAGCTTGTCCGGGCGTGCGAGTAGCTCGGTGGCGCGCTTTGCCCCGCGGTGCCCGCTTTTGGCTTGGTGCCGCAGACGATAGCGGTTAAGCGCCATCATGCTGGTTTCGGAGCTGGAGAAGAAGGCGGATATCAGTATCAATAGGGCCAGCAAACCGAATAGCAGGCCCGTGGGCATCTCGTTCAAGGGAGAACTCTTTTTATTTCCAAGCGGAGATATTGGAACATATTGCCGACCTCCGCAAGCTTTGCAGTCGTATATTCGATTACCCGCGCTGGAGAATGACTTCCATAACCAGCTTACTACCAAAATAGGCAAGTAGTAGGGCGGCGAAAGCGCTTAAGGTCCAACGCACAGCGGTATTGCCTCTCCAGCCCAACCTCCAGTGTCCCCATAGGAGTATGGTGTAAAGAACCCAGGCGACCATAGAGAGGATGGTTTTGTGTATTGGCCCCTCTTCAAACAAATTGCCAACAAAGACGAAACCGGTCAGCAGGGAGGCGGTGAGCAGTAGTTGCCCGAAAGTGATCAGGCCGAACAGCAGTGATTCCATACTCTGCAATGGTGGCAGAAGACGGGTGGCGCCTACCGGCCTGTGGTTGTGCAGCTGCTGGTTAAGGTAATAGAGATAGATCGCCTGCAGGGTAGCCAGGGTCAGCAGCGAATAGGCAGAAATAGACAGTAGAGCGTGTATCGCAATGCCGGCAGAGATCTGTTGATGTGGCGTTACGGTGCCCCAAATATGGGATGCGGCAAATTCGGTGGCGGCTCCCACAGGTGCAAAAATAAGAATAAGTAGCGTAAGTGGCCGGCCAACGGCCAGGATCAATAATAGAAAGTTAACTACCCAGGAAATCAGCGAGAGCATTGCCAGCAGGTCAAAGCGATAGCCCTCGGGTGAAAAGAGAACGTGTCCCAGGGATATTCCGTGGGTAACAAGTGCACCCGCCAAAAGGCTGAGAAGCAGCTTGGAATTCGGCTGTTGACTTCGGGCCAGAGCCGCACCTGCAACTATGGTTGTGGCCAGGTAGAGAGCGATAGCTGTCCAGTGGGCGAAAGCCGCCATGGGTAAATCCGTGTCTTCATTATTGCGTTAGGGCAGGAGTGTGTCATAGCCAGTTGAAACAAGGAAGACTTGCGATATTTCGGCTGTGGCGAGACCTGGGCTATACTGCCGCGCCTCAGAGAGGGAGTTGCAGTTTGCTCCCCCCTAATTTCGCGCCCCTCCGCACTGGGGTTGAGTCCGTAAACGGAGAGATCGAGACGAATTTATGTTCGATAACCTGAGTGACCGCTTATCGGCGGCCTTAAAGAAAGTTACCGGTAAAGCGCGCCTTACGGATGACAATATCCGCGATACTTTGCGCGAAGTGCGCAAGGCGCTGTTGGAGGCGGATGTCGCTCTGCCAGTGGTTAAGGCATTTGTTCAGCAAGTGCGCACCGCTGCGGTAGGACAGAAGGTTAGCAAGGCTCTCAACCCGGGCCAGCAGTTCGTCAAGATTGTTCAGGATGAGCTGGTTAAGGTGATGGGTGCGGCTGCAGAGCCTCTCAACCTCGCCGTGCAACCTCCGGCGGTAATCCTGATGGCGGGCCTCCAGGGCGCTGGTAAAACCACCAGTGTGGCCAAACTGGCCAAATACCTGCAGGAGCGTGAAAAGAAAAAAGTCATGGTGGTGAGTGCGGACGTCTACCGCCCCGCCGCTATCAAACAGCTGGAGACCCTGGCCGGTGAAGTGGGGGCACAGTTTTACCCCTCTACAGCTGAGCAGAAACCGCTGGATATTGCCAAGGGTGCTGTGGACGCTGCCCGCAAACAATTTGCCGATGTGCTGATTGTGGATACTGCTGGTCGACTGCATGTGGACTCCGAGCTGATGGATGAGATCCGTGAGCTGCACAGTGAGTTGGACCCGGCGGAAACCCTGTTCGTGATCGACGCAATGATCGGTCAGGATGCGGTAAATACCGCAAGTGCCTTTAATGATGCACTGCCGCTGACCGGTGTGATTCTCACCAAGGCCGATGGCGATGCCCGTGGTGGTGCCGCTCTCTCCGTGCGTCACGTCACTGGCAAGCCAATCAAGTTTATCGGTGTTGGTGAAAAGACCGACGCCCTGGAAACCTTCCACCCGGATCGTATTGCCTCCCGTATCCTGGGTATGGGTGACATTCTGTCTCTGATTGAAGAAGCAGAGCAGAAGATTGATAAAGAGAAAGCCGAAAAGCTGGTTAAGAAGGTCCAGAAGGGTAAAGGCTTTGACCTGGAAGACCTGCGCGATCAGCTGCAGCAAATGCAAAACATGGGTGGCTTTGGCTCCCTGTTGGAGAAAATGCCCGGCATGGGCGGTGTAGCGCAGGCTGCGCAACAGGCCGATATGGGCAAAGAATTTAAGCGTATGGATGCCCTGATTTCCTCCATGACGCCGGCCGAACGCCGCAATCCTGACCTTCTTAACGGTTCGCGCAAGCGCCGCATCGTTGCCGGTTCAGGCACCCAGCTGCAGGACTTGAATCGCCTGCTCAAGCAGCACAAGCAGATGGGCAAGATGATGAAGAAGCTCAAAGGCGGCGGCATGGGTAAAATGATGCGCGGCCTCGGCGGCCTGCCCGGTATGGGCGGTGGTATGCCTGGCGGTATGGGCGGTATGCCCGGAGGCCTGCCACCGGGCCTCAAAAAGAAGTAGAGAACCGCGGTTCTCCGGGCGGCTTGGCGACCCTATACAAATCTGGGGTGGTACATTAGAATACGCCGCCTTTCTGCCGGCCCTGCTGCCGGTACAAAGTTGTTGTGGTGACCGCTTAGTGCGGTTGCCTAGTGTTGAACCTATAGGAAAGTTACATGGTAACCATTCGTTTGGCCCGTGGTGGTGCTAAAAAGCGCCCGTTTTATCATCTGACCGTTACCGACAGCCGCAAATCTCGCGACGGTCGTTTTATTGAGCGTGTTGGTTTCTTCAACCCGGTTGCCCGTGGTCAGGAAGAGCGTCTGCGTGTTGATCGCGAGCGTGTTGATTTCTGGCTGGGTCGTGGCGCACAGGTTTCCGACCGCGTCGGCAAGCTTCTGAAAGAATCTGCTTAATTTGCGCGTAAGTGGTGCTCCTGTGACAGATAACGGAAAACCTTCCGAAGAGTTGGTCACGGTTGGGCGCGTTACTACCGTTTATGGTGTGCGCGGCTGGGTCAAGGTTCACTCCTATACCGAGCCGATGGACAACATCCTGCAGTTCCCTAATTGGCGCTTGCAGGGGCCGAAAGGTTGGGAAGCTCTCGAAATTGACGCTGGTAAGCGTCACGGCAAGGGCTTGATTGTGCATGTGAAAGGCATTGATGACCGCGATTTGGCGGCTCGACTTTGCCAGCGCGATATTGCTGTAGCTCGTGAACTGATGCCTGAGCTTGAGCATGGTGAGTATTACTGGCACCAGCTCGAAGGGTTAAAGGTTGTCAGCCATTTCGATGGCGAAGATCACGACTTTGGTACCGTCGCTCGCATGATGGAAACTGGCGCCAACGATGTAATGGTGGTGCGCGGTGGAGCGGATAAGCGCGAGCGCTTGATTCCCTATCTACCTGATCAGTTTATTACCAATATTGACCTGGAAGTCGGTGTAATAACCGTCGACTGGGACCCGGCTTTTTAAGGCGTAGGAGCGATGACAAAACGAATCGCTCTGGTAAGCATTTTTCCGGAGATGTTTGCCGCATTGACCGAGTATGGCGTCAGTGGACGGGCTGTGAAAGATGGCCTATTAGAAGTTCGCTGCTGGAATCCTCGGGACTTTACCAGTGACAGGCACCGGACTGTGGACGATCGCCCTTACGGCGGCGGACCGGGAATGGTGATGTTAGCTGAGCCTCTTTACCAGGCTCTCGAGGCTGCTCGAGCTTGGGCTGGTGAAGATGGTGAATCTGTACGCAGTATCTACATGTCTCCCCAGGGTCGACAGCTCGATCAGGGTGGAGTGGAGCAGCTGTCTGCAGCTGGCAACCTGGTGTTGTTGGCGGGGCGCTATGAAGGTGTGGATGAGCGTATCGTCGAATCTATGATCGACGAGGAGTGGTCAATTGGTGACTATGTCCTCAGCGGTGGCGAACTGGCTGCTATGGTGATGGTGGATGCTATTACCCGCTTGATTCCCGGCGCACTTGGACACAACCAATCGGCGGTTGAGGACTCTTTCTCCTCTGGCCTGCTGGACTGCCCACACTACACCCGACCGGAACAATATCGGGGAGTAGCGGTACCGGAAGTTTTGCTTTCTGGCAACCATGAAAGAATACGCCGCTGGCGCCTGAAACAGGCATTGGCGCGCACGCAACAGCGACGCCCGGACTTATTGCAAGGGTTGGAGCTGAGCGATGAGCAGAAGTTGTTGCTGGATGAGATCCAGCGGGAACAGAAGCTCGAAGAAAATTGAGGCCGAATTCGCCGGGAGGCGCGAGTAGTTCGGTGAACTAGCTGAGAAGCTACACAATCTGTATTTGGGAGCGATCCAAATGACTAACAAAATTATCCAGCAGCTGGAGCAGGAACAGCTGAAGAGCGAAGTACCTCCCTTCGCACCGGGCGACACTGTAATCGTTCAGGTAAAAGTAAAAGAGGGCAACCGTGAGCGTCTGCAGGCGTTCGAAGGCGTGGTTATCGGTAAGCGCAACCGTGGTCTGAACTCCTCCTTCACCGTGCGTAAAATTTCCCACGGTGTTGGCGTTGAGCGTACTTTCCAGACTCACAGCCCGATGGTTGACAGCCTCAAGGTTAAGCGTCGCGGTGACGTGCGTCAGGCCAAGCTGTACTACCTCCGCAGCCTGACTGGTAAAGCTGCACGTATCAAAGAGAAGCTCAACTAAGCTCTCCTTGACCGCAGAAAAAGGCCGAAGCGTACGCTTCGGCCTTTTTTGTATGTGGGTTACGAGCAGCATATTTGGTGCCCCTGATTGGGCCTGCTTGCCTTAACTGACATAAATGGACACGGGCTTGCCCTGGCGCGGGGATACAGTCAATTTCGCTAAAGCGCTCACGTCTTGCGGTGTTTTGCGTAGTCCAAGGTGACTGGATATGTTAAAACGTGCCAATTAGGTTCGCAGCGGCAAAGAGCTGCCATACTGGCTGGAACTGAAGGCCGATGATTAAGTCGAAGCCCAATGAGAATTTAAGGAGCAATTGGTAATGACGCTTATCAAGAAGCCGCTGGCAATCGCTGGCGCGCTACTCAGTCTGGTGGGCTCTGCAGCGTTGGCAGAAGTCGATACTGACGTTGTAAAAACCATCAAGACACGCCTTGAGGCGAGTAATCCCAAAGCAACCTATGGAGAGGTGCGGGAGAGTCCAATTGAGGGGCTTTACGAAGTGGATGTCGATGACGGCAACACGACCCTGTTCGTCTCTGCTGATGGTAATCACTTTGTTTACGGCGATCTCTATCAGGTGAAGGCTGGCGGTGTTGCCAACCTTTCCGAGCAGCGTAGAGCGACGCGCCGCGCTGCGGTTATGGGCGCCCTTGATACAGAAGATATGATTGTCTTCTCCCCAAAAGGTGAAACCAAGGCAAGCGTTTATGTATTTACCGATGTGGACTGCGGTTACTGCCGCAAGCTGCACCAGGATGTGCCCGAGCTGAACAAGCGCGGTATCGAAGTGCGCTACCTGGCATTCCCGCGTGGTGGCCTGAATTCCCTGGGGTATCGCAAGCTGGCAACTGCATGGTGTGCGGAAGACAGCAACAAGACGCTGACTGCACTTAAGAACCGTGAAAATGTGCCTTTGGATGTCTGTAAGACAAACCCGGTGGCAGCTCAATACAAGCTGGGCAACGAGGCTATCGATGTGCGCGGTACGCCGACTATCGTGATGGAAGATGGTCGGGTTGTTCCCGGTTACTTACCACCGGATCGCCTGCTTAAAGAGCTGGGAATTTAAGCCCGGCTGATAGCTAAAAAACCGGCAGCCGAGAGGCCGCCGGTTTTTGTTTTTAAGCAGGGTTTTTAATTTCTACTTTTCTCGGCTGGGTCATATTCTCCGGCGCGAGGATATCGTTCAGTTCCTCCTCACTCAGTAACCCCTCATCAAGGATTAACTGCTTCACACTGGCACCGGTAATTAGTGCCTGCTTGGCGATGCGGGTGGCATTTTCATAGCCAATAAACGGGTTTACCGCAGTAATCAGGCCGATGCTGTTCTCAACCAGTTGCAGGCAGTGCTCTTCGTTGGCAGTGATGCCGCTCACACAACGATCCGCAAGCGTGGTCATGGCTTGGGTCATCAGGCGCATGGACTGTAGCAGGTTAAAGGCGATTACTGGCTCCATTACATTGAGCTGCAGCTGGCCGGATTCAGCAGCCAGGGTGATGGTGAGGTCGTTGCCGATCACCTGGTAGGCAACCTGGTTAACCACTTCGGGAATAACCGGGTTGACCTTGCCGGGCATAATGGATGAGCCGGGTTGCATCGGCGGCAGGTTAATTTCATTGAGGCCAGCGCGAGGGCCGCTGGAAATCAGGCGTAAATCGCTGCAAATTTTCGAGATCTTAACGGCGATGCGTTTCATGACGCCGGAGAACATCACGAAGGCGCCCATGTCGGAGGTGGCTTCCACCAGGTTTTCTGCGCAGATAAAATCGATGCCGGAAATTTCTGACAGCGCGTTAACAACCAGCTGGCGATATTCCGGGTCGGTATTAATGCCGGTGCCGATCGCGGTACCACCCATATTGATCTCTTTGAATAGGGCGACCAGTTCCTTAACTCTGTCGACATCTTCGCGCACAGTGGCGGCGAAGGCGGCAAACTCCTGGCCCAGGGTCATAGGTACCGCATCTTGGAGTTGGGTGCGCCCCATTTTAATTACTGAGGCAAACTCTTTGGCCTTCTTGTCGAACTCAACGCACAAGCTCTCCATGGACTGAACCAGGTCGCTGTAGCTGAGCAGAATGGCCAGGTTTATCGAGGTTGGATAAACATCATTGGTAGATTGCGACAGGTTTACATGGTTGTTGGGGTGTACTTTTTTGTACTCGGCTTTGTTGTGACCGAGTAATTCCAGTGCGCGGTTGGCAATCACCTCATTGGCATTCATATTGGTAGAAGTGCCGGCGCCGCCCTGAATCATATCTACCAAAAATTGATCGTGCAGTTTGCCATCGATAATCTCGTCACAGGCAGTGGCAATGGCATCTTGCAGTTTGGGCTCCAGGTAGCCGAGCTGTCCATTGGCGCTGGCTGCAGCTTTTTTTACCATCGCCAGTGCTTTTACCAGGTTGGGGAAGTGATTCAGGGTAATTCCGGTAATCTGGAAATTTTCCAAAGCGCGCAAAGTTTGAATGCCAAAATAGACATCGGCCGGTACTTCGCGCTCACCCAATAAGTCTTTCTCCAAGCGGGTTTCTGCACCTGCACTAAAAACCGGCATTGGTTTGAGTGTGTGGAAATCGTTGGTCATCAGTTTCTCTTCTCTTCATCGTATGGGCCTGTGTGGGGTGGGGTAATATCTCCACCTCCCGCAAGCCTCGTGTTGGGGTAATTAAGTAATTAATTGGGAAGTATTTTTAGAGTGGTGTCGCGAAGAAACTCTGCGGCCCCTCTGTAGAGGTTGCGCGAATATTCTCGCGGATGTTTTTGTTTATCTCTTCGGACTCAGGACCAAAAACACCACATAATTTCAGTGCATTTTTTATGCTGATGTTGTGACCGAGAGATTCGAGAACTACTTTTGTGCAGACGGGCTCACGCCTGTCACTGGCGGATGCTCCCAGCTTTAATCCGGATAGATAGCTGACTCGGCTTTTATAAGTAGGGTATAAAATAGTTTGTGCGATTTCATTGTGAGTCAGTGATTCATAGCCAACCAAAAAAATACGATCGGCAAGAAAGAGCAGCATGCCTTTATAGCGGGATTTATACCACTCATCCCTGTCCGGGTAGCGCATTCGTTCGAAGCGCTGAAAATAATACCCATCACCATCCGACTCAATATGCAACAGGCTGCGAATAATATGGTCGGAGAAGGTCATGGAGTAGTGGTACTCGAAATAGAAGCCTAAATATTTATCGGCCCGCCCCTGGGACTCCCGCATCAGAATATCAATATCGCGATTGTAGGGCCTGGCGGGGAGGCTGTCGGAGACGGGCGCGTTGCGTACGCGAACAATTTGGCTGAATTGCTCGTGGGGCATCACGATTTCATGGGGCTCTACGCCAAAAAAATGACATATCTTTCCCAGGGTATACTGGGAGGGTTGAGTGTTACCGTTGAGATATTTATTGAACTGGGCACGGTTCACCCCAATTCGCCGGCATACCTCGGCTATGGATGGGTAGAAGCTGCACAGAAGGCGGAGGTTTTGCGAAAAATCGTTGCTCATCGGTATTTTGCTTCTGGATAGAGGTTATCCCTTCAATCCCTGTTAATCACTCGATCCCTTTTTAAAGGCGAAGCCATATGGCCTCGCCAATAGTTTCAGTTTTTATCAGTTGGGGTGATTGCACTCACCGCACAACGGGCGCTGTAATAGGGTTTTAATTTCCGTATCGGAATGGCCCATTGCCAACAGGTGGTTGAGCTTTACAAAACAGGCTTCGCTGGTCATATCCAGACCACCTATAACACCGGCATCAAGCAGTGCGGAGCCCGCAGCGTATTTACCCAGATCCACCTGGTGCTCCAAACACTGGGACACTGCTACACAAATAGTGCCGAGCTTTGAAGCCTTCTCAAGCTGCTCAGTAAACGCACTGTCGTCAGTCGGCGCATTGCCGGTGCCGTATGTTTCAATAATCAGGCCCTTGGGGCGGCTCTTTAAAATTTTCTCAATCAGTGAGGGAGATATACCGGGAAATAGTTTCAGTAAAATCACTCCGCCATTGGCATTGGTGGGAACCTGAAACTGCGGTTCACCGGTGGGCACTAGCAGGGCGTTGTGGTCGATATTGACCTGGATACCCACTTCCCCGAGGCAGGGATAATTGGGGCTGCTAAAAGCATCCAGTGAGCCAGAGCTGACCTTTACTGCACGGTTGCCGCGTAGAAGTTTGCCGTTGAAGTAGAGGCAGACCTCCCTGATATCGTCGGACCCGCTTAATAATAGCGCCGCAATTAAGTTGTTATAGGCGTCGCTACGCATCTCCCGCAAGGGAATCTGGGAACCGGTGACGACCACGGGCTTTTCTATGCCTTGCAGGGCAAAGGACAGTGCTGAGGCGGTGTAGGCCATGGTGTCGGTGCCGTGCAACACCAAAAAGCCTGAGTACTGGCTATAGTTGTCGCGTATCAGGCTGGCAATGTGATACCAGTCCTTTGGTCGCATATTGGCGCTATCCAGCAGTGGGTCGAGTGCCTGGAAATCGTATTGTGGAAGCTGGCCGATAACATCTTGTAAGAGGCGGCCCAGAGCGCCTTCCAGGTCGGCGTCAGGCACATAGCCCGATTCGCTTCGGCGCATTCCCAGGGTTCCGCCTGTATAAAGGATTAGGGTTTTCTTCATTACTCGACCACTATCTGAGTCCGGATTCAGTACGCCCCTATTTTGTGCAAAGGCGCGGTGGATGCAATTTCGCAGGTTGCTGTTACCTGATGCTAGTAGATGCTTCTATAGCATCTACTGAGGACGCTGTTGGTTTCAAGAGGTGATTTTGGGTGACAGAAGTTTCGACTCTACTCTAGCTGGAAGCGGTGCCTTTATGGCGCAATTATATTGACTTTTTTACGTTCCGCTCGGTAAGGTTGATGATCTTTTGTCAATTTTATTTGCATTTATTGCGCGGCTTCCTGTGGTGGCACTTTCTATGTAATCGGGGGTAGATCCCGGTCTGGTTCGCTGCCCCTATAGTTGCGCGGAGGAACATTGTGAGCGCAACAGTGGAAGAGACTGCGGAGGCGGAGGCTCAGGTGGTTGTAAAAAAGGCACCCCGTGCCGTGCGGATCGGTATCTGTGGCTTGGGTACTGTCGGCAGTGGAACGGTGAATGTATTGGCGCGCAATGGGCGGGAAATTGCAGCCCGTTGCGGTCGCGCCCTGGTCATTGAGCAAATAGGTGCGCGCCGCGATAACGCACACTGTGATACCAGCCAGATAAACGTTACCCGGGAAATTTTCGATGTCGCCAATAATCCCAACGTGGATATTTTGGTGGAGCTTATCGGTGGTACTACGGTAGCCAAGGAGCTGGTGCGCACAGCGATTGAAAATGGCAAGCATGTTGTCACCGCCAACAAGGCGTTAATTGCTGAACACGGCAACGAGCTGTTTGAGCTGGCCGCAAAGCACAATGTCACTATTGCCTATGAGGCGGCAGTAGCTGGCGGTATTCCTATTATTAAATCCCTGCGCGAAGGATTGGTGGGCAATCAGGTGCAGTGGCTCGCCGGAATTATTAATGGCACCGGCAATTACATCCTCACTGAGATGCGGGAAAAAGGGCGGAGCTTTGATGAAGCTCTGGCCCAGGCCCAAGCTTTAGGATATGCGGAAGCGGACCCCACTTTTGATGTGGAAGGTATCGATGCTGCTCACAAGCTGGTGATTATGGCTTCCCTGGCATTTGCTATGCCCCTCGCTTTTGACAAGGTGTACACCGAAGGCATCAGCCGGATCTGTAGTGAAGATATTCGCTACGCCGATGAGCTGGGATACCGTATCAAGCATCTGGGGATTGCGCGTCGCACTGACAAGGGCGTGGAGTTGCGGGTGCACCCGACTTTAATCCCCCAGCGCCGCCTGATCGCCAATGTAAACGGCGTTATGAATGCGGTGCTGGTCAGCGGCGATGCTGTGGGACCAACCCTGTATTACGGCGCTGGTGCGGGCGATGAAGCCACGGCATCGGCAGTGATCGCCGATCTTGTTGATGTGGCCCGCACTCTTGAGGCCAAGCCGGAGCACAGAGTGCCGGCAGCGGGTGTCGCCCTTGCGGATCAAGGGGGAACCCAGGTTCTGCCGGAAGAAGATGTTATTACCAGTTATTACCTGCGTATCGCCGCCCACGACAAGCCTGGTGTTATGTCTCAGGTAGCCACCATTTGCAGTGATCAGGGCATTAGCATCGAGGCTCTGATCCAGCACGAACCGGTTGAAGGTGAAGCACTTGTCCCGGTGGTGATTTTGACCAGCCGGGCTGATGAAGCCAGCCTCCGCCAAGCGGTTGCACAAATAGAGGCGTTGGAAACGGTCGAAGGTGAAGTCGTCAGGATTCGTGTCGAGAGCCTCGGATAAACCCCGCGGGCGCCGAGTGACATAATCCCGGGCTCGGTGCCCCAATCAATAAACTCCCCAGCCAGCGATAAGAGCCAAGAAATACTGTGAAATTTGTCAGCACACGCGGCAGCGCGCCGTCTCTCTCCTTCGCCGATACTGTACTAACAGGCCTTGCCAGCGATGGAGGCCTCTATGTTCCCGAGACTTTGCCGAAGTTTTCTCGCGAGGAAATTGCCTCTATGGCGGGGCTCGATTACGAGCAGCTGGCCTTTCGCATTATCCAGCCGTTTGTGGGGGATGATCTCAGTGATGAAGAGCTGAGCGGTATTATCGGACGTTCCTACAAGCACTTCCGCCACAAGGCTATTGCCCCGCTGGTGCAGACGGACACCAATGAGTGGGTGCTCGAGTTGTTTCACGGGCCCACCCTGGCATTTAAAGATTTTGCCTTGCAGTTCCTCGGTCAACTTTTTGATCACCTGCTGAAAAAGCGCGGTGAAAGAGTGGTGGTAATGGGAGCAACTTCTGGTGATACCGGTTCGGCCGCGATCGAAGGTTGCCGCCATTGCGACAATATCGATATTTTTATTCTGCACCCCCATAACCGTGTGTCTGAAGTCCAGCGACGCCAGATGACCACAGTGCAGTCGGATAACGTATTTAATATCGCTCTCGAAGGTAATTTCGACGATTGCCAGAATATGGTGAAAGCGAGTTTTGCCGATCAATCATTCCTGCCCGATGGACGCCGCCTGGTAGCGGTTAACTCCATTAACTGGGCGCGGATTATGGCGCAGATCGTCTATTACTTTTATGCCGCCCTGCGCCTGGGGGCGCCGGATAAAACCGTTAACTTCTCCGTGCCCACCGGTAATTTTGGCGATATTTTTGCCGGTTATCTGGCGAGGCAGATGGGATTGCCTATCGACCAACTGGTAATTGCGACCAATGCCAACGATATTCTGCATCGTTGCATCAGCGGCAATGACCACACTCCCAAACCACTGGTGCACAGCTTGTCTCCCAGTATGGACATTATGGTGTCGAGCAATTTTGAGCGATTGCTGTTTGATCTCTACGGTCGCGATGGTGCGACGGTTGCTGAATTGCTCGCGGATCGCAGCCAGCCCATGCATTTGAGTGAATCGGCCCTGGGCAAAGCGAGGGAAGTTTTCTCCTCCAGCCGGGTGGATGACAAGCGCACGGTTGAAGTGATTGGCGAGACCTTCAGCTCCTGCGAATATCTGCTCGATCCGCATACAGCTATCGGGGTTGAAGCCGCACGACAGGTACGTCACTCCACCGAACAGCCCATGGTTTGCTTATCTACCGCACACCCGGCAAAATTCCCTGATGCCGTGGCCCAGGCCCTGCCAGAAAAAGAGATTCCCCTGCCGACTCATATGCAGGATCTCTGGCAGCGGGAGGAGCGCTTCAAGGTATTGCCCAATAACTTGTCCCAAGTACACGACTATATGGCGACGATGCTGTCAGAAGGCAGTTAATCGGCACGCTGTCGTGCAATAAGCGGCAACCGATTAGCTATTTGTTTGCTGAGAAATACATTGAGTACAAAAATTCAGCGGCGGCCAGTGGATTTGTCTACTGGCCGTTTTGCTTCTGAAACACCAAAAATATTGCAGCGTGTCCTGTTGGGGCGGGGAATTGTCAGCGAAGAAGCGCTGGATCACAGTCTCTCTCAATTACAGAGCCCGCAGAGTATGCGAGGGCTGGAGGCTGCCGTTGCCTTGCTGGTGGATGCTATCCACGGGCAAAAGAAAATCCTTATCGTGGGGGATTTCGATGCGGATGGAGCCACCAGCAGCACCTTGGGGGTGTTGGCCCTGGGTGCAATGGGCGCGCCGGGGGTGGAGTACCTGGTGCCGAACCGCTTTGACTTCGGCTACGGGCTGACTCCAGAAATTGTCGAGGTAGCCAAAGGTTATCAGCCCGATCTGCTGATCACCGTAGATAACGGTATCAGCAGTATCGAGGGCGTGGCAGCGGCAAAAGCTGCTGGTATGAAAGTGATTGTGACGGATCACCACCTGCCCGGCAGTGAGCTGCCGCAGGCGGATGCCATCGTAAACCCGAACCAGCCGGACTGTGACTTTCCCAGCAAGAACCTCGCTGGGGTGGGGGTGATCTTTTATCTGCTCAGCCGTTTGCGCACGGCCCTACAGCAGAGTGGGTGGTTTGAGCAGAGCGGTATTGCCCCGCCCAATATGGCCGAATACCTGGATTTGGTCGCCTTGGGTACTGTGGCCGACCTGGTCCCGCTGGATCACAACAACCGGATTCTGGTTCACCAGGGCATCGCCCGTATCCGCGCCGGCCGCTGCCGGCCCGGTATTGCCGCCCTGATGGAGGTTGCCGGGCGCGACCAGCGCAGGCTCTCTACCACAGATATTGGTTTTATTTTGGGGCCGCGAATTAATGCGGCTGGTCGTCTCGACGATATCGGCACCGGTATCCGCTGCCTGCTCACCCGCGATCCCAGTGAAGCGCGGGAGCTGGCCGGCGAGCTGGACGCCCTGAACCGGGATCGCAAAGCGATCGAGCAGGGGATGCAGCGGGAGGCAATGGCGGCCCTGGATGAGTTGCGCCTGGAGGGCGAAATTCCCTGGAGTTTGTGTCTGTACGATGCCAACTGGCATCAAGGTGTGGTGGGTATTTTGGCCAGCCGCATCAAAGAGAAATTCCACCGCCCGGTGATCGCATTTGCTGAGGGTGATAACGGCCTGGTGAAGGGCTCTGCGCGTTCGATTCCCGGGCTGCATATTCGCGATGCCCTGAGTGACGTAGCCGCCTCTCACCCGGACCTGATCAGCAAGTTCGGTGGCCACGCCATGGCGGCGGGGCTGAGCTTACCCCAGGAAAACCTGGAGGCTTTCCGCAAGGCTTTTGAGCAGGTGGTGCGCAACCGCCTGAATGAAAACCAGCTGCACGCGGTTATCGACTCTGACGGTGAGTTGGAATCTGGGGATTACACTTTGCACACGGCAGCCATGTTGCGCGCTTGTGCGCCCTGGGGACAGGCGTTTCCAGAGCCGGTATTCGACGGTGAATTCCTGTTGCTGCAACAGCGCATCGTCGGCGAGCGCCATTTAAAAATGGTGGTGGCGCCGCCCCAGGCGCCGCAACTGGCGCTGGATGCTATTGCTTTTAATGTGGACACCGAGCAGTGGCCGCAGCCCACGGAAAGAGTGCGCTTGGCTTTTAAGCTCGATGTTAATGAATTTCGCGGGCGGGAATCCCTGCAATTAATGGTGAGCCTGTTAGAAGCGGTATAGGGCGCACTTTGTATTTGGCTGTTGGGAAAAACACGGAGTTTTTTGCAACAGCTCCCAAGTTGTTTGGAAGTAAAAAGTAGTGAAACGTAAACAAGTCCAGGCCGAAGTCCTACTGTTATTAGCCGCTCTCTTCTGGGGCGTTGCCTTTGTGCCACAAAAGATTGCCATGGCGGATATTGAGCCGCTGGCATTTAACGCATGGCGTTTTATTCTCGGCGGTTTAATCCTGATCCCCATCGTTTACTGGTTGTCCTCCCGTCGCGATGCCCAGCCCGGTGAAGCCGAAGGGCAATCGGTGAATCACACCTGGCGGGCCTGCCTGCCCGGTGGCGCACTGTTGGGTTTTTGGCTGTTTCTAGGCGCGGCACTGCAACAGGTGAGCCTGCTGTATACCACTGCCGGCCGCGCTGGATTTATTACCGGTTTTTATTTACTGCTGGTGCCTGTAATCGGTTTGTCCCTGGGGCATAAAACCAATCGCTGGACCTGGATGGGAATTGGTCTCGCTTTGTTCGGTCTCTATTGGTTGGCGGACTTCAGTGAAGAATCCCAGCTGGTGGGCGACTTAATGGTATTTGCCAGTGCCTTTGTTTTTGCCATCCAGGTGTTGACGGCGGATCGATTGGTAAAACGCTACGACGCTTTGCGACTCGCCTGTATCCAGTTCCTGGTGTGTGGCCTTTTGTCCGCCGTAGCTTCGCTATTTACCGAAGAGGCGACACTGCAATCGGCGATCGATGCGGCTTGGCCTATCGCCTATATGATGATTTTCTCCACGGCACTGGCGTTTACTTTCCAGCTCTTGGCCCAACGCTACGCCGCGCCTTCTCACGCTACCGTAATTATGAGCCTGGAGGCAGTTTTTGCCCTGGCGGCGGGCTGGCTATTCCTCAATGAAATGCTCAATACCACGGAGTTAATTGGCTGTGGTTTGATGCTGGCGGGGATGCTGGTCAGCCATTACGGCAACCACAGCGGTACTCACCACTAGGAATATCAATGGAATTATCGACACTGGCACTCTTTGTTCCCGCAAGCTTCTTTGCCTCGGTCACACCGGGGCTCTGCATGATGCTATCGCTCAGTCTGGGAATTACCCTGGGCGTGCGCCAGACTCTGTGGATGATGGTGGGGGAGTTGATCGGTGTTGCGTCGGTGGCGATTACCTCTGCACTTGGTGCTGCGGTATTGATGGTTCAGTATCCGACTTTATTCCAGCTGTTCAAATACTGCGGGGCCGCCTATTTAGCCTGGATAGGCGTGCAGATGTGGCGCTCCCGGGGGCAGCTGGCTCTGATGGATCAGGGTGATACGGTCGATGCTAGCCGACCATCGCGAAGAGCGCTGGCGCTACAGGGTTTTGTCACTGCTGTGGCCAACCCCAAGGGCTGGGCGTTTTTTATTGCGTTATTACCGCCATTTATTAACGATGCCAAACCATTGGTACCGCAGCTCTCAGTCTTGTTAGCGATATTGCTATTTTTGGAGGCGTTGTGCCTGCTGATCTATGCCAGTGGTGGCCAGGCCCTGAGTCGACTACTGGAGCGGTCTGAAAATGTGCGTTTGGTTAATCGGATTTCTGGTACTTTGATGCTATCGGTGGGAGCCTGGTTGGCGTTATCCTGACACGGCTATTTATCGCTTTATGGAGGATGTTCTGTGCTGAAAAAACGGTTGTCTTTCCTGTGGGTATGGGCCCTGATTATCTCAGTGGAGGCTTGCGGCCAGTCGAGAGAGGAGAAAGCGATGGAGAACGAGGTTGAGAACACGCCCGGCGCGGCGGAACCCGAAGTTGCGCCCACGCCTCCCGCAGCCACTATGACCCCAGGGGAAATGGTGTGGATTTACCGCAGCAGCGGCAGCAAGCAGTGCGAAGGGGGTGGCATGACCCTTCAACAGAGCTTGGCCAAATTGCGTGACAGTGGGGTGATGGTACAGGAGTCCCGCTGTGGAGTCCGCACAGACCGGATGTATCCAGCCGTATGTGGCGCACCCACTGGAGATATCCTGATGCACCTGATCGGTATGGATGCCCTGGATGCCTCACTTGAGCTGGGGTATAACCCCGCTGAGAAAGTGCAGTATCAATTTGCCGCCTGCCGGGATAACAGCGCCTGAGCCGTGATCTGAAGGGGGCGCTGTGAATATATCCCAAGCCGCAGAGAGTTCGGGCCTCAGTGCCAAGGCCCTGCGCCATTACGAAAATATTGGTCTGGTGGTGCCCGGTCGCTCCGCTAATGGCTATCGGGATTACTCCACTGCCGATGTCGAAACCCTCTGCTTCGTGCGCCGCGCGCGGGCCTGTGGCTTTACCACTGAGGAGGTCCGGGCGCTATTGGGGTTGCGGGATAACCCGGAGCGCCACAGCCGCGAAACCAAAGACCTGGTCAATCACAAGCTCGGGCAGCTCGAAGAGCAGTTGCAGACCCTGCTGGGGATGCGCGCAACCTTGCGGGCCTTTGCCGATAGCTGCGCCGGCAATGAGTCCCCAGACTGCGCAATTCTGGAAAAGCTCTCGGGACAGACCGCCTAGTAGAGGATTTGCCGCCATATCAGCCCCTATCTGACTGGAAGGACCCCCGCGCGCTGCGGTAGAATGCGCGCCGCTTTTTATTTTGTCCGGACACCGAAAGTTCATGGAAATCAATCCCCTCATCAATCAATTAAAAGACCTCGAAGAGCGCACCGACGTTCTTAGGGGGTATCTTTGACTACGCCAGCAAGAAAGAACGCCTTACCGAAGTAGAGCTGGAGCTGGCTGAGCCGAGCGTTTGGGACGACCCCAACCGCGCACAGGAACTGGGGCGCGAGCGCTCCTCCCTGGAAACGGTGGTCAATACCATCGAAAATCTCGACTCCGGCATCGCCGATTGCCGCGAACTGCTGGAAATGGCCGTCGAGGAAAATGATGAGGACTCCGTAGGGGAGGTCTCCACTGAGATCGAAGGCCTCCAGCAGCAGCTGGGGATTTTGGAATTCCGCCGTATGTTCTCCGGCGAGAACGACGAGAACAATGCCTACCTGGATATCCAGGCCGGCTCCGGTGGTACCGAGGCCCAGGATTGGGCGGAAATGATCCTGCGCATGTACCTGCGCTGGGGTGAAGCCCACGGCTTCAAGACCACCCTGGAAGAGGTCTCCGCAGGGGAAGTTGCCGGTATCAAGAGTGCCACTGTGCATTTCGCCGGCGACCACGCCTTCGGCTGGCTGCGCACAGAAACCGGCGTACACCGCCTGGTGCGCAAATCGCCGTTTGATTCCGGCAACCGCCGTCACACTTCTTTCAGCTCGGTATTTGTGTCACCGGAGATCGATGACAATATCGAGATTGAAATCGACAAATCCCAGGTGCGTGAAGACACCTACCGCGCGTCCGGTGCCGGTGGTCAGCACGTGAACAAAACCGATTCTGCGGTGCGTTTGACCCACACAGAATCCGGTATCGTCGTACAGTGCCAGAGCGAGCGCTCCCAGCACCAGAACCGCGATAAAGCCTGGAAAATGCTGCGCGCAAAAATGTACGAGCAGGAAATGCTCAAGCGCAACGCAGAGAAGCAGGCCATGGAAGACAGCAAGGCCGACATCGGTTGGGGCAGTCAGATCCGCTCCTACGTGTTGGATGACCAGCGTATCAAGGACCTGCGCACCAATGTCCAGACCAGCAACTGCCAGGCAGTACTGGACGGAGACCTGGACCAATTTATCGAAGCCAGCCTTAAAGCCGGCCTCTGATTTAAAGTCTCCACTCTCACCGCGCCCCTCGTCGATGAGGGGCAATATCAATCACAAAACTGATAGATCACCATGACTGATATCCAGCAAGACGAAAACAAACTGATCGCCGAGCGCCGCACCAAGCTTTCCGCTCTGCGCGAGAAGGGCAATGCTTTCCCCAACAGTTTTC
The DNA here is from genome assembly GCF_052468155.1 of Microbulbifer maximicatervae (SeqCode). Taxonomy (NCBI): domain Bacteria; kingdom Pseudomonadati; phylum Pseudomonadota; class Gammaproteobacteria; order Cellvibrionales; family Microbulbiferaceae; genus Microbulbifer; species Microbulbifer maximicatervae (SeqCode). The sequence continues at coordinate 4,816,358 of NZ_CP174335.1, read as the reverse complement.
GCCGCGAGAACCTCGCTGCCGACCTGCAAGCTGAGTTCGGCGATAAACAGAAAGAGGAGCTGGAAGAACTGGGTAAACGGGCGTGCGTAGCAGGGCGAATCCTGGCTAAACGCGGACCCTTTATGGTGATCCAGGATGTGTCTGACCGCATCCAGCTATACGCCGATAAAGCGGCACAGAAAGATATTAAAGAGCGCTTCGGTGCCTGGGATATCGGTGATATTGTCGGTGTAAAAGGCACACTGCACAAATCCGGCAAGGGCGACCTCTACGTCAACTGTGAAGAGTACAGCCTGCTGACCAAAGCACTGCGCCCGCTGCCGGAAAAATTCCACGGCATCGCCGACCAGGAAATGCGTTATCGCCAGCGATACGTGGACCTGATCGCGACGCCGGAAGCCCGCGAAGTGTTCCGCGTGCGCTCCAAAGTGATCGAGTACATTCGCGACTTCCTCAACGGCCAGCAGTTTATGGAAGTGGAAACGCCCATGTTGCAGGTTATTCCCGGCGGTGCCAGCGCGCGTCCGTTCGTTACCCACCACAATGCGCTGGATATCGATATGTACCTGCGTATTGCCCCGGAGCTGTACCTGAAGCGTCTGGTCGTGGGTGGTTTTGAGCGGGTTTACGAGATCAACCGCAACTTCCGCAACGAGGGCCTATCCACGCGCCACAACCCTGAATTCACCATGCTTGAGTTCTACCAGGCGTACGCGGACTACAACGACCTGATGGACCTCACCGAGAAGATGCTGCGCGGTATCTGTGAAGATGTACTGGGCTCCACCACTGTGGAATACCAGGACAGCAGCTACGACTTCTCCAAGCCGTTCGCGCGTTTGTCTGTGTTCGACTCCATCCTGCACTACAACCCGGAACTGACTGCGGCCGATATCGACAATATCGAATCCGCCCGCGCGGTAGCTGAGAAGCTGGAAATCCCGCTGAAAGATAGCTGGGGCCTGGGTAAGGTACAGATCGAGATCTTCGAGAAGACTGTAGAGCACCGTCTCGACCAGCCGACCTTTATCACTGAGTACCCAACCGAAGTGTCTCCGTTGGCTCGCCGCAATGATGACAATCCGTTTGTCACCGACCGCTTTGAGTTCTTCGTTGGCGGCCGCGAGATTGCCAATGGTTTCTCCGAGTTGAACGACGCGGAAGATCAGGCCGAGCGCTTCAAAGCCCAGGTTGCGGAGAAAGATGCCGGTGACGACGAAGCCATGCACTACGACGCCGACTATATCCGCGCGCTGGAATACGGCCTGCCGCCCACCGCTGGTGAGGGCATCGGTATCGACCGTCTGGTAATGCTGTTTACCAACTCTCCGTCGATTCGCGACGTACTGCTGTTCCCGCATATGCGCCCTGAAGCGAACGACTAATCGCTTCTCACTGCCGGGTAGTTTTACCTACCCGGCAGTATTTCCTCTCCCTATGCCGCATATTTCCTCACTCTGAAACTTCCCTCAGCTCTATCTATCCTTATTCATTGGTGCTCTATCGAGCCTCGAATGATTTGGAGCGGTTACTGCTATGAAACAGGGACAGGCGAAAGCGAAAAGCGCAAGGCAAATATTGGCGCTAACGCTCTGTAGCTTTATCTCCTGTACCGCCGCTGCGCAAAGTTCGGAGCCTGCAACAGCTGCCAGCCTAACTTCCAAAGAGCCCGATGACTGGCGCTTCCTCGCCACTCCCTACCTTTTCCTCCCGCTTCGCACTAAAGGGACTTCTACTGTCGCTGACACCAGTGTCGATATTGATCTGGATTTAAGCAAAACCCTGGAGCTCCTCAACGCTGCATTTTCTGTACGTCTGGAAGCCTGGAAAGGGCGCTTTGGGGTAGTGGCGAATCTCTACTATGTGCATCTCAGATTGGATAAGGGGGCAACCATAACCCCGCCGCGAAACCCACAGCTAGATATCGATGTAGATATTGATGTAGAGGTGGATGCTCGCCAGGGCTGGATAAATGCCCTAGCCGGTTACCGGATTTTAGAAGGGAACCTGGCTAATAGTGGGCGAAAGTACTTTGTAGATGTGGGAGCGGGTTTGCGCTGGAACCGATTAAAGCAGGAAGTGAAAGCACGAGCGGGAATTAATATAGGCCCCAGGCCCGAGTTCAGGAATCGCCTCGGAGGCAAACAGAGTTGGTGGGAACCTACACTATCTGCGCGAGGTGCAATCGGAATTACTGAATGCCTAACCATTGCTGTACGCACTGAACTGGGAGGCTTTGGCGCTGGGGGTGATGACTTACAGTGGAATCTGTTAGCCGGAATCGACTGGCGTGCCAGGAAAACCACTTCACTGCGTTTTGGGTATCAGTATTACAGTATTGACTATTCCGATCGACTGTCTGATGGGCGTTTTGCTTATGATATTACTCAACATGGGCCGTATATAGCGGCGACTTGGCGGTGGTAGTTAAGCGAGTTCAGTTTTTGAAGAAACTAAGATCATTAGAGTCATAAGTTTAAAATCAAAGAGTTAGATATTTAATTGGTGCTTGTGATAGTGGCCATATAGAGCGCATTTTTTTATTTGGCTCTATGGTCCCACTTATGCTTGCCTCACTGGCTTCATAATAAAAAGTAAATGTGAGGAGCGAATTTACATTTTAAACCGTAGTAAAGATAATAGTGGTTTGGGCAGCTATTATATAAATGTTAGATTTGAAGAGCATATATGGAAATTCCACCTGTCCTAGATCTTAAGGATTACTCGGAACTAAATCATTTTGATAAAAAGCAACTCAAAGAGCTAATTGATGAATGTGAATTTATTATTGATGATCAGTATGATTAGCTTTCATCAGAGGACTATTCAAGTGTAGAGGGGCTTCTTGAGTACCTTCAGTATAAAGTCGGTGGAGAGGCTGCATTAAAAGCGATAAAGAAAAAGGCTGTCGAGGATGTTCACCAATGGGTGTATATTCATCCAAAAAATCTAACTCCAGAAGATGATAAAAGAGCTGTCGAAAGTGGGTTAATTGCAATTCGATTGGGGTGTGGATGGGTAGTTGATGCATATGAGGCTACTACAAATATACCAGGTCACGAAATTGAATGGGCAGCAATATCGTCCATGCCAAGCGTGATTTGTGAAGACTCGAAGGCATTTTCTCAGCTTAAATTAAATTTAGGTAGAGAGCTGACAGAGGAGGAGGTTATGAGAGTTGCAAGCCTTTCTGAAAGCTTGGTCAATAGTTATATGGCAAATGATGGAAAAATGAGGGAGTGGTGATCTAACAGAGTAGGCCATGATCCGCTGCTTCGTAGTTTTGATCTCCACTCCGGTTCGCAAGCGCTAACTAGTAAAAATATTCTCATGACATTAAATGATTTAACAGTAAATTTTTCTCATATTAACCAGGGAGACCTTCTATCCGATTGGGAATGGCTTATTGGTAAGGGTAAGTTACCTATAGTTATTACCGCTCTTGGCGATGCGTTTATTCAAAACGTAAAAACCAATGAAGTGGAGTTTTTGAGTACTACACTTTGCCAAGTCGAGTTCATCGCAAAAGATGGAGAAGAGTTTCTCTCAAAATTACAAGACTCTGAATTTGTTAGCGGTTTTATGGGGGCAAAATTTGTACGTAGCTTGATTGAATCAGGTAAGTCACTTTCTAAATATATGATTTACAGCATTAAGATACCTCTATTTCTTGGTGGTGAAATTGACATAGAAAATTTTGAGATAACTGATATCGAAGTCCACTTCTCAATATCAGGACAATTTCATAAAAAAGTTCAGGGTTTGCCAGAGGGCACTCCAATTGAAAGTGTTACCTTGGTCAAGCCAAAAAGGAAGTCTTGGTGGAAGTTTTAGGGCTAACAAGGTAGTACAATCGACTGCAAAGGTATCATCTAATTGAAATGGTATACGTAGATACAACGATGGATATATCTCAGTATTACGATGAAGCTAAGGAAATAGGAAAGCTAGTAGAGCCCCAGGCACCTTATGTTTTGGCTGTATTAGATTATACTCCTGAGGAGGATCATCCATCCTCGTGGGTACCCAAAGTTCAAAACGCTTTACTGAATTTCTATAAGGAATTTCCATCTTCAGATGAAGCAGAAAAAGCGCTTAACTTGTACATTCAGGGCGCCATAATGGAAGATAGAGCAGAGCATAACTTACTGGTTAAAATAGGAGCTTCCTGCTTGGTTTTAGGAGTGGCTATCGGATGGGTTATTTGGAGTTAACTTCCTATAACTGGCGCATGCTGTTTGCTGATGTTGCGGCTAGACAGTGTGCTCTATGCTCAAGTTTAAATGTCTAGGTAGAGAGTGGAAATAATTAAGTATCCTTTGACTAAAACTGTACTATTTACAATTTTATATACGATACTGAACATAGTTTCTATCAATGTTCAGTTTGTTCCTGGAATAATTACATGGGTTTTTTTGGGGAGTTGTTGGCCCATTGATAGCCATAGGGGCTGTATGGTTTTATCACTGCAAATCGATGGGTGGAGAAAAGTATTGGGTACAACTGTCCATCGGCACTACCCTGTATTATTTGGCGCTAGGTATAATATCGTTTAATTATATAGGCGGTTTATGGGCGTCGATGTAGCTTAATAGTTAATTAAGTAATGCAGCCATTAACATAGCATTATACATATTTTGTGAGGTTGCTGCGCTTATTGTTGTTAGTATTTACACAGTCCAGGCTGTGTCTGACTGCGATGTTAGTAGTGAACAAATTATCTAAGGTCTTCGAGAATATGGAAATTGATAAAAATGGTGCCCGAAAAAGAGCTGATGAAATTAAGCCCTATCGCTGTAAAAATCTGATAGCTGTTCTCGAGTGCCCAATGGATATGAAGAACATTGGAACAGTCATAAGAAACGTCAATGCGTTAGGCGTTGAAAAAACGTATATTGTTGATCCACGCAACCTATTGCCCAATGAATGGCAGGAAATGAGAGAAAGAAAGTCACTCTCAAAACCATCTGTCTCTGCGATCAAATGGAGCTTCGTAAAGCGTTTTGATAGTACCGAGGAATGCCTGGATCATTTGGCAAAAAATAGATTTATCTCGATTGTCACCTCTCCCCATGTAAAAGGAAAAGACAACTTTATATTGCATGAGGCTGATTACACTCAGCCAAAACTGGCTGTTTGGTTTGGTAACGAATCTAGAGGTATAAGTGATCTTGCAGTCGAAAATAGCGCTTTCTGCGTATCCATTCCAATGTTTGGAATGATTGAAAGCCTGAACCTCGGAACAACTTCTGGAATTGTATTATATGAAGTTACTAAGCAGCGCCGCGAGTACCAGGAAAAGTACAAGAGAGCAAACCGTAGCGACTAATAGAATGATGGAGTTGATGTCCTATTTTTGTGTTTTTTACACTGTGGCTGCATTCTTTTCCTCAAATGGATTAAGAAACTTTCCTTATTGAATAGGCACCTACCTTTCGGTCGCAATTACTCTTGGGTAACTCATAAAGCAAGCAAAAATTATTTCGTCCTTAAAAGCACCCCAAAACGATAAGGTCAAAGTTACTTTAATATGAGCAGAATAGAGTTTAAGGAACTAACCCAAGCGAATCGAGGTGAGCTGTTAGCTGTACTCAATGAGGATTCACTTAGGGAGCACTTAATTAAACATGAATATTTTGATGACCAAAGCCTTAATGGGTGGATCAAGTTTAAGTTAGAAGTAGACTCCCTGCCTGGGTGCCGTGTTCGACTAATTTACATCGGTGGAGTATTAGCTGGGTGGTGTGGTATTCAACCTGACGATAGCGGCTTTGAGATGGCTGTTGTCATATCTCAACAGTTTTGGGGTTTTGGACTCTCAGTATTCAAAATAATGATCGGTTGGGCTAAGGAGTTGGGGCATAAAGAAATAGTGTGTCATTTGCTTGACAGTAGGCCAGAATACAGAGCTTTGAAAAGAATATCCAAAACAGTACATAAAACCGAGCTGTTGGGTCGATGTTTTACGACATACTGTATCGAACTCGATAAATATGCATAGAATAAACTATAACTGGTCGGTGTATCGTTTCTTTCTTGTTATATGAAAAAAATAAACTATGGCTTGGATTTTGGTTTCAGATATTTTTGGTCGTACAAAAGCGTTAGAGCGATTTGCAGCTGATCTTCCTGGTAGTGTAGAGATAGTTGATCCGTATAATTCAGAATTGATGAATTTCGATTGTGAAGTTGAGGCGTATTCACACTTTACATCAAAGGTTGGACTCGATAAATACGTTGAAAAATTATCAGAGAGAATCAGCGCATCATTTGGTCATGTGAGTTTAGTAGGTTTTAGTATTGGTGCATCGGCCATATGGAGGTTATCTGATCATCAAGCTTTGAGTAATGTTTCAGGGGCAATTTTATTTTATAGTTCACAAATTCGCCATTACGTCAAAATTGATCCTATATTTCCTACGCGCTTGATATTCCCGGTGATGGAGTCTCATTTTTCTGTATTAGAGGTCATACAGACGTTGAAGCAGAAAGAGCAAGTGGAGGTTCATCATTCCACTTACCTTCATGGTTTTATGAATCCCCATTCCAGAAATTACAATGCGGAAGGCTATGTTAAATATAGACAGGTGGTGTGTGGTACAGCACTTAACAATTCTATCTGTACAGATTTCAACTTGATGCATTGATCTGGGTGGTTAGCGTGATAAAAATAATCTAGATTCTAGTAAGAGGTTTTTATCATCTTGTTCGTGCTTGTCAAAAAGAGTATGCTCCTTGTTGTTCATTTCTGAGTCTAGAGTTCGAGCGCATTGAGTTAATCGAGAGGTTTGAGCTAAATCATAAAAGCCTATGATACCCCTGGTTTATTCTCTACGGTCAAAAGGTATTTGCGTGAGATATTTCTTATTGGTTAATTACATTAATTGTTATTTTGGCTGTTGAGGAGGTCGTGTTTAAAGTCTCTGGTGCAGCATCACAATCATTGGAGGGGATGAAAGAATGAATTTTCTAAACTAAACGAAAAAACGCTCTAAATGGTACTGTTTTCTGGCTTTGCCTATAAGCTTAGCAGTTTGGTTTTCTGCTTTTTGGCTAAGTCTTGGTGGCTGTCCAATCTCTCGATTTGTTTGTTTTTTTGATAAATGTAGTGTCAACTCTAAAGGAAAGTTATGAGAGTCTTTATAGTATTTCTTGCTTTGATCTGGTGTTCGAGTGTTTTTGCGAAAGATGAGCACAAATATAGCTTTGTTAATATTAATGGAAATAATATCGCATACCTGTGTAAAGGGTCAGGTGACCAAGTAATCTTGATGGTCTCCGGTATGGGGTTAGATGCTCATAGTACCTACAAGAATACATACCATAATTTTGAGTCAAAGAATTCTATGTTGTGCATGTACGACAGACCCGGGACAGGTAAAAGCAAGCATTCTGAGTTGAAACTGCGAACTATGGATGAGCTATCGGATGAGTTAGGGGAGTTTATAGAGAAGAAGCAGTGGAGTTCTGTAGTAATAGTCGCGCACTCTTTTGGTGGGCAGATAGCAAGAGCCATTGCACATAAAAAACCCGAAGTTGTCTCAGGCCTGTTGTTAGTAGATACATCCCATGAATCCTGGCTAGAAAATTTGAAATCATCTCTCTCCCCTGAAGGGTGGAGTATTATGGAGAGGATTATAGCGTGGGAAAAGCAGCATCACTCCTATGAAGATTTCGAAGAATCAGCACGAAATCATAAAAGATATCAGCTAGTAAATAACATTCCCATTACTGTTATGAGTCGGGGAATGCGGCACAACCAAATTAGGCAAACAGGAATGAGTTATGCTGATGTTGATGCATATAATGACACCTGGAATCAATCACAAGCGGCTTTATTGGAAATAAATGAAGATGTAAAGCATGTGGTTATGGAGTATTCGAGTCATTTATTTGACGAAACAGACCCTTGGATTGTACTTAAAGAGATTGAATTACTGGAGAGCAAGGTCCTGAAATAATTCTCATAAAATAACCATGAGCCTATTTATTAGTGGTCTACGAGATTTCTCTCGAGCTAACCTTGGCTGAATTGGTTCAGGTCACATCTGACACATTCTCTTGAAAAAGAGGGCTTTCCGGTTTTGATGAAGGTGCCTAAACCTAAAAGAAAAACCAAGGTTAAATTCCATGATTCATACTAATGACCGCATCATCAAACATAAGACCGGATTACTAAATTTGGCAGAAGAATTTAGCAATATATCCAAAGCTTGTAAGATGCTGAGTATATCGAGAGACACCTTCTATCGGTACATGGAAGCCGTTTTTGGTGGCAGCGTGGAAGCTCTTTTTGAGAAGAACCGGCGTGTACTCAATCACAAAAATCGTGTTGATATAGTTATTGAATAGGCAGTTATAACCTATGCCCTCCAGGAGCCTGCCCTTGGGCAGGTTTGAGTTTCCAATGAACTGCGTAAACGCGGTGTGCTTGTGACCCCTAGTGGTGTTCGGGGTATCTGGTTACGGCATGACCTGGCTAACTTCAAATTGCGATTAAAGGCACTTGAGGCCAACGTAGCTGCAGAGGGGCTGATCCTCATATAGTTACAGGTTCAGGCTTTGGAGAGAAAACGGCATGGTGATGAAGTTTGTGGTGAAATTGATACTCAACACCCAGGTTATCTGGGCTCGCAGGATACCTTCTATGTAGGAGCATTTAAGGGCGTTGGACGTGTTTATCAGCAAACCTATGTCGATACATATGCAAAGGTAGCTCATTGCAAGTTGCATACTACCAAAACACCAATCACCGGGGCGGGCCTTCTGAATGATCGTGTGCTGCCGTTTTACGCCATGCATGATCTACCGGTGCTGCGTATCCTAACTGATCGTGGTACTGAATATTGTGGCAAGTTGGAACAGCATGACTACCAGCTATATCTAAGTGTGAACGAAATAGAACACGCCAAGACAAAAGCCAGGCATCCGAAAATCAACGGCATCTGTGAGCGCTTCCATAAAACGATTCTACAAGAGTTTTACCAGCCTTCATTACGCTGCAAGATCTATGGATCAATAGAAGAGTTACAAAGGGATCTGGACGAATGGCTCGTATGTTACAATAGTGAGGGTACCCATCAGGGTAAAAAGTGTTGTGGCCGCACACCGATGGTAACACTTGAGGATAGAAAAAGCGTCTGGAAGGAAAAATTTGTAAACTGAATTTGACCTGACAGAACACCTTCTGAAAAATCGCTAACTGTCAGATCAAGTCTGAATTACTACACATTAATTTTGTGGGATGACTCTACCTATTAGTATGGAATTCCCTTCTAATTCGGCTGGGCTTTATCTTTCGTTGGGTACATTAGTAGCTAATTTAACTGGCATAGTCGCTAATAAATATAATTATCCACAATCCACCAAAAATAGAAATTACTTTTCGATCCTGTGCTTTTGGCTAGCTCTTTCATTTCACTAAGGCTATGTCTATCGAAATAGCTCTGATCCAAAATTACCCCTAGGGGCCTGGTGAGTGTGTTCAAGTTTTCTCGTGGATCATCTTCGAGCAACAATAGTTCAGCATTAAAGCCTGTGGAAACGGAGCCCACCTTATCGCTAATACCCAGTGCTTTTGCTGGGTGATGGGTTGCTGCTCGCAATACATCTTGAACAGGAATCCCCACCTCCACTAATCGTTGCATTTCTTGAATAGTGCCCAAGCCGTTGGGCGTATAGAAGGTTCCGCCGTCAGACGCTATCAGTATCTCAATATCGGCTTGGTTTAGCTGCTTGGCCATATCCCCGAAAATGTTGGATTTACCCTGCCAATCCTGTTGTGCTTTAGCATTATGTATCCCATTAACATTCTGCTCACCCATTGCTTTTATCGCGGGGTGATTGAGATCGAGATCATCAGCTATGCTGTGCCAGTAGTCTGGCCCATGCTGCGCGACCTGTGCTACGTTGTCATATACGATTAATGTAGGGCTAACTGGTACGTTGCTATCTAGTAGTTGCTGCACAATTTCATCGAAACTCTCCTGCTGATAATCGTAGTTCAAATGTGCCTGAAAGATCATTTTCACATGCTCTAATGACTGCGGTTTAGCCGATAAGTATTCATTGAGAGTAATACCAAAAGGCGGGTGGCCAGCTAAAGGCATGCCGAGCTTTTGCGCCTCATCAGCTATAGCGAAGAAAACCTCACGGGATAAACCGTCATAAACTTTAACTTGCTGGTACCCCTGTTGATATTGCTGGCGAACCAGCTGGCGAGCCTCTTCTTTACTACCAATAAACTTGTGGTGTCGGCCACTGGCATAGTGGGAATGTTGATTAACAGGTGCACCGGATAACACCATATGAGGCCCGACTATATCGCCAGTATCGACCCATTTTTTAAGAATACGCTGAGGGGAATTGCCAGCCATAACTCTTGTGCGAGTGACTCCGTGCGCTAATATAGCTAATAGATCGGACCGCCCCCATACATGGCTGTGCATATCGATTAAGCCTGGCATCACATATTTACCCAGGCCATTAATCCTCAGCTCGCCTTCAATCTCAGGTATTACATCGCTAGTTATTTGGGTAATTCTTCCATCTTGAATGACGAGGTTTTGGTTACTTGCGGCTGTATTATGCTGGGTGTCGATGACTGTGATATCGGTAACTACAATGCGAGCATTCTGTTCAGCTAACCCGTAGGAAGAGGGAGGGATGTACCATGCACATCCCCAAGATCCGAGCGCAGCAACGCTAATGAACACTAAAATAGCTACCGCTGCTTTCCATGAACGAGCAAAATAGGAAGAAAACCTCATAATGACCTCTTGTGTATCAAAGAGGCCAAAATGCCAAAATTATCAGCTTCTAGCGTCCGAAATCCAGATTTTGCACGTCCAAAGTAACCATTATTGAGGTTTTTCTGCTAAATACTGACTAGGAGTCATCCCAAGGTGGCGCTTAAACAGGCTGTTGAAGCTGGATTTAGAGTTAAAGCCCGCTTCAAGTGCAATATCGAGGAGACGAACTTTTTTGTCCGAATCACCCTCTTTTGCTGAATCAAGTTGCGAAACTACATCTGCCAAACGCTGGGCATTAACATAGTCATTAAAGTTACTGCCATAGCCCTGATTAATGGCCCAGGAAATATCTTTCTCTCCAAGCCCTGTATGTTGTGCCAAGTCCCGGAGGGATAGCCTTGGTAGGCGATAGAGCTGTTGACTATGAACCTGTTTGTTAAGCTCCTTGAAAAGCGTATCCGCCTGAGTCGTTTCGTCAGCTTTGCACTTTCCCTTGTCACAACCCTCTATTACGGATAAGCCCAGGGCTTGTTCACCATCTGTTAAACCCGCAAATAGCTGCGGTTCCCTAACCGCGCGAATTACAAGCAAAGCAACAATCAAAAAATAGCTCAGCTGCATAACAAGGTACCATCTGAGCAAAAGAGTAGTGGGTAAGTAAGGTTGCAAGTTATGCCGCACTGCATCCACCAGTGCAACGCCAACCAGAACCCATAGGATACGCTTAACCCAATCAGCTCTCAATTTGTTAGCATCGGAGCGGTTTTGGGGCAAGATATGTTGATATCGAATAAGCGCTTTTATACTTAATGAGAAATAAACAATCTGACTTAAAGTACCGGCTGCTAAAACCCACTGGGGCCAGTGATTAAATAATAAACTGATTGCTGCTGGTACTAAGTGTACCCAGTGTTTACTTTGTTGTTGATAACTGGCGGATATTAATTGTGCAACTACGGCAAAAAATAATGGGCCCATCAATAATGAGAACGAAGGCGTGATTAAATAACCAAGATTAACTACTTTCGTTTCTTCTATAAAATTAAATGTCATCAATAATGCAGTGGCGCCTAACAAGTATCGCATTGCTGTAAAACGGGTTTGCGCCCAAAGTAATGCAATACCTAGAATCGATAGGGTGATAAAGGCTATCTGTAAAAAATTAGATGCGGAGTAATTTACCATGTTTGCTCAAATAATAATCTATAAATCGATAAGCAGAATTTCTTAAATGGGAACATCGTTCGAAACTTCCTGTATTTGATCATACTGGATGACTACTTATGGAGCCTCTGAACAAATCTGTAGGCCCAGAAGGGTGGGGGTTGAATGCCACAGCTGCTGCGTTTCAACCAGGTCATTTTCGGTGAGCTGTGCCTAACGTCTGCAGCCTTCAAGATCCGCAGGGGTATTATGGAGCTATTCAGAGTCACTCTAAGTGTAACTTCCCAAAGTATGGCGGAGTGAAGCTGAGATCGATTACTCGAAGTACACGAGTATACCTCTGCTTGTTGCGAGTCTTATTCAACACGACAAAAATATTCTCTAAACTCCCATTTTGTTACCGGCAATGAGTAGCAGTTATTTTCGTATTTTAAAATCCGTGTCTCATCAGAAGTGGAGAGTTCGTCGTAATATGTGATACGAATCGTATCGGCACTCAAGACTTCGATCGTATGTGATGAAAATGTCAATACCTCCGGCTTTTCCCCTATGATGTAAGTTGCAAACGAATCTACTCGAACTACATTCACGAGACGCCCAAAGAAATTGGAGCGGAAGAGCATTTGGGTTTTCTCGGGTATGTCCTCCACGCTGTTCATGCTGGCTAAAGTCTTTTTTTCATTTGATTGCCAAGTTCCCACATAGAAGAGGTTTTCATCTGCTATGACAAATGGTGTAAAAAGAAGTAATGTCAAAGTTAAATATAGTTTCATGTTCTTACTTTTAACATTTGTGCCGCAGTAAATCTGATCTTTATTATCCCGATTGTTATCTTGGAATCAATTGGAGTAAAAACCGGAAGACCTATGTAGGAGTAGAATGTGGTAGCGATCCTGTCCGATCGTACCAGGTTCAGGCGCTATAAATATAAAGATGTACAGTAAAAATAGGCTTCAGGGATGCTGAATGAATCGTGTGTTAGGTCGGCTGGAACCTAATGACCCATGATTTTGAAAAAATAATCGAAGTTTTAGAAGATCTATTTCAGTCGCTAATTGTTTAAGCTGTAGCAACTGCAAATGTGTAGAAGCTGGCAGGTAACGCAAAGATATTTTGGGGTAGGGGGGGGAGTAAATTGAGGGCAGGGAGAATGGCTGCGGATGATTCCGCAGCCATTGGGACTTATTTCCAGTTCAGGATAACCTTACCGGATTCACCAGATCCCATGGTATCGAAGCCTTGTTGGAAGTCATCGATTGAAAACTGGTGAGTAATAATTGGGGTTAAATCCAGGCCGGATTGAATCAGGCTGGCCATTTTGTACCAGGTCTCAAACATCTCACGGCCGTAAATGCCTTTGATCATCAGGCCTTTAAAAATAACCTGCCCCCAGTCGATCGCCATTTCACCTGCAGGGATACCGAGCATGGCAATTTTGCCTCCGTGGTTCATCGCCGCGATCATATCGCGGAAGGCGACGGGTACGCCGGACATCTCCAGGCCAACATCAAAGCCTTCGCTCATTCCCAGCTCGTTCATCACATCGCTGAGGTTTTCCTTGGCAACGTTTACGGCACGGGTGGCGCCCATCTTGCGTGCCAGGTCCAGGCGGTATTCATTGATATCGGTGATAACTACATGGCGTGCGCCAACATGTTTGGCGACTGCTGCGGCCATAATACCGATAGGGCCGGCGCCGGTAATCAGTACATCTTCGCCTACCAGGTCGAAAGACAGGGCCGTGTGTACCGCATTACCGAGGGGGTCGAAAATAGAGGCGAGATCGTCAGAAATGTTATCCGGGATCTTGAAGGCATTGAGCGCGGGGATTACCAGATACTCGGCAAAAGCTCCGGGGCGGTCTACACCGACACCGTGAGTGTTGCGGCACAAGTGGCGGCGGCCGGCGCGACAGTTGCGGCAGTGGCCACAGGTAATATGGCCTTCACCGGAAACACGGTCGCCCACCTGGAAACCTGCAACTTCCTGTCCCATACCGACAACTTCACCCACATATTCGTGACCAACCACCATAGGGACAGGAATCGTCTTTTGAGACCATTCATCCCAGTTGTAGATATGCATGTCGGTACCGCAAATCGCGGTTTTGTGAATCTTGATCAGCAGGTCGTTGTGGCCCGGTGTGGGGATTTCCACATCGGTAAGCCAGATTCCCACTTCAGATTTCAGCTTGGATAGTGCTTTCATTGTTTTTAAAACTACAAATGGCAGGGCGCGGTGCCGCTCCGGTGAATTCCTTGTGAGAATTACCGTATCAGCACCGCTGTTTGGTTTAGATAATATTCAGTTCGCGGCCAACTTCAATGAAGGCATCGATACACTGGTCGAGCTGCTCGCGGGTGTGGGCGGCGGACATCTGGGTGCGGATGCGGGCCTGGCCCTTGGGCACTACCGGATAGAAGAAGCCCACTACGTAGATGCCGCGCTCCAGCATCTTGTCAGCCATTTTCTGCGCCAGCGCAGCATCGCCAATCATCACGGGGATGATCGGGTGGTCGGCGCCGGCCAGGGTAAAGCCTGCTTCAGACATGCGCTTGCGGAAGTAAGCGGAGTTGTCGCGGAGTTGTTCACGCAGCTCGCCGCCTTCAGTCAGCATATCCAACACCTTCAGGGAGGCGGTGACGATCGCTGGGGCTACGGAGTTGGAGAACAGATAGGGGCGCGAACGCTGGCGCAGCATATCGATAATTTCCTTGCGACCAGAAGTAAAGCCGCCGGAAGCGCCGCCCAGGGCCTTGCCCAGGGTGCCGGTAATAATATCGACGCGGTCAATCACATCGCAGTATTCATGGGTGCCACGGCCGTGGTCTCCGAGGAAGCCCACTGCGTGGGAGTCGTCCACCATTACCAGGGCATTGTATTGGTCGGCTAAGTCGCACACGGCTTTGAGGTTGGCGATAACTCCGTCCATAGAGAAAACGCCGTCGGTGGCGATCAGTTTGGTCTTGGCGCCAGCGGCGTCTGCGGCCTGTAGCTGCTTCTCCAGTTCCGCCATATCGTTGTTGGCGTAGCGGTAGCGCTTGGCTTTACACAGGCGCACGCCGTCGATGATGGAGGCGTGGTTGAGGGAGTCGGATATGATGGCATCTTCCGGGCCCAGCAGAGTTTCAAACAGGCCGCCATTGGCGTCGAAGCAGGAGGTGTAAAGAATGGTGTCTTCGGTTTGCAGGAACTCAGACAGGCGCGATTCCAGCGCTTTGTGAATGTCCTGGGTGCCGCAGATAAAGCGCACCGATGCCATGCCGAAGCCGTACTGTTCGAGCCCTTCTTTGGCCGCTTCAATCAAGTCCGGGTGGTTGGCCAGGCCCAGGTAGTTGTTTGCACAAAAATTCAGTACCTGGGTGTCGTTGTTCACCTGGATCTCAGCGGCCTGCTGGGAGGTAATAATCCGCTCGCGTTTGTACAGGCCGTCTGCATCGATCTGTTTGAGTTCGCTGCGCAGGTGCTCAAAGAATTGTTCTGGCTTTGACATGGTATTGTTTTTAGCTCCTGTCGGGTGCTCTTGGCACAGGGTAACGGGCGCGAGCTCGCGGCGCCTGTTGGTTCTACTTTATCCCGCCAGTTCACAGGCCTCATGGGCCGAAATAGGGTGCTCACTGGCGCGGCAACTGGTGGCAAATTTTAATGCCTCTTCGGCAGTGTCGAACAGTAGTTGCCACAACAACTGACGATCACCTCTTCTCACCGCGCGTACTGCCGTGTGGCTTCTTTGGCTGGCAATTTGAATTTCGATAATGTCTTTACTGGAAAACGGTGATTCGGACATGGTCCCTCCAATGGTAAAACTATGGAGGACTGACGTGGAAGCGGCGAAGTGATGTTCGCTAATCCGGTTGGTTTGCTCTGGTAGAGCCCCATCCTCCCCGCAGGCCTTGTGTGCCGCAGAGAGAGAACCACCTTGCCCCGGTCGGCAGGTTGGCGTTGGCGTCAGCCACTCTCGTGATGTGCGAGCAAAGATAACGGGGAGGGGATTAGCAGTCAACAGTACCGCCCCCATTAGAGGGCGGTGCAGAAGTTTATGCGGGAAGCTGCACGGATTTCAGTTCGATAAACTCACCGAGACCGGCCTCACCAAACTCGCGTCCGTTGCCGGAGCGCTTGTAACCGCCGAAGGGGGCGTCGTAGTTAAACTCACCGCCGTTGACAAAGCACAGGCCCGCTTCAATGCGACGAACGATAGGCATGGCGCTTTCGGCGTCTTTAGCCCATACGCCACTGGACAGACCGTATTCGGTATCATTGGCAATGGCGACGGCTTCATCCATATCCTTGTAGGGGATCAGGCAGGTCACCGGGCCAAAGATTTCTTCCCGGGCAATGGCCATATCGTTGTGAACGTCGGCAAATACCGTGGGTTTCACATAGAAGCCTTTATCCAGTTCGGTGGGTAGATCGAGGCCGCCAGTCACAAGGCGGGCACCTTCTTCGATCCCTTTCTTGATGTAGCCGCGCACGATTTCCAGTTGGCGAGCGGAGGATAGGGGACCCATAAAGGCATTGGCATCAGTGCCCATGGCCACTTCTTCAGCCACCTGCTTGGCAACTTCCACCGCCTCTTCATAGTGCTCAGCGGGAACCAGCATACGAGTGAGTGCGGTGCAGGTTTGGCCACTGTTGATGAATACATCTTCGCAGCCCCAGCGAACCGCTGCTTTGAGATCCGCGTCCGGGGTGATAATCAGAGGCGATTTACCACCCAGCTCCTGGGTTACCCTTTTAACTGTGGGCGCTGCAGCCTTGGCAACTTCAACGCCTGCACGGGTGGAGCCGGTAAAGGACACCATATCGATTCCCGGGTGCGATGACAGCTCTGCACCGACGACTGAGCCAGCACCGGGGATCAGGTTAAATACGCCTGCAGGAACACCGGCTGCTTCGATAATCTCCGCCATGACGAAATCCTGTAGCGGAGTGGTTTCCGAAGGCTTGGTAATCATGGTGCAGCCTGCTGCGAGGGCTGGCGCTACTTTGCCGACAAATTGGTGCAGAGGATAATTCCAGGGGGTAATAAAGCCACACACGCCAATCGGCTCCCGGATTAATACCGAGTGGGCCGCCTTTTCGGTCTCTTCCATGATTGAAGTGCGACCGGCGTAGTAACGCATGGCGTAGATAGGGCCATCCACATGCAGCCAACGGGTGATATGGGCGGGGCAACCCAAGGTTTGTGAGATCGCCTGGATCAAGTCTTCCTTGCGTTCTTCCATACCGTCAGCAATGGCATTTAGCAGTGCTGAGCGCTGATCTGCGCTGGTATGGCGCCACTTGCGAAAGGCGCTGCGGGCAGCGGCAACGGCAATATCCACATCCTCAGCAGAGCCTTCTACCACCTGGCAAATCATTTCCTCAGTGGCGGGGTTAATTACAGGATGGGAACTGGTGCCAAGGGGCTCGCGCCACTCACCATTGATAAACAGTTTGTCGGTATGCAACTTGCTGAAATCTGTCATGTCACGCTTCCGTTTGCTTCGCGCCAGTTCAAGGGGCGGTGATTTCGATAATTGTTGGTGTTTTGCGTTGCAGGGCTTCTGCGACTGCCGTAGCTAATTGCTGTGGTTTGTCGATGCGACAACCTTCAGCGCCAAAAGATTTTGCCAGTGCAACAAAATCCGGAGTGCGAAGGTTAACACCTTCTTGAGGTACTTCTGCGGCATCCATAAAGTCGCGAATCTCTCCATACCCGCTGTTATTCCAAACCAGTATTGGCAGGGGCAGTTGCTGTTCTACTGCAACGGCCAGTTCACCGAGAGTAAACATCAGGCCTCCATCGCCAATCAAGGCAACTACATCCCGCTCGCTGGACAACTTGGCCCCGATCGAGGCGGGCAGGGCAAAGCCCAGCGTGCCGTAACCGGTGGTGCAGGTAATATGGCTGCGAGGGTGGTACAGCGGCAAGGCGTGGTTAGTGTTATAGGCCAGTTGTGTGGAGTCGGTAACCAGAATTCCCTCATCGGGCAGGGCTTCGCGCAGAGCTTCAACCCAAGGGAAGCGCTCCTCTGAACCTTCCCACCACTCTTTGCGGCAGTTACTGATTAATTGTGAAACTTCCTCTTCTGCGCGCTGTTTTGAGCTCTCTTCGCACTGAACCAGGGCTTCGCTTAATTGCTGAAGGCTTTCTGCTGCATCCGCGCAGATGGCCAGGTCCGGCTGGGCGTTACAAACCAGTTGAGCCGGATCAATGTCGATGCGGATCAGCTTGCCTGAGAAAGCGTAATCCTCTTTCACCAGATTGCGATCGGTTTCCGAAAGCTCTGTGCCAACGGCCAAGACCACATCGGCAGCTTCTACTCGCTCACGCACGCAGTCGAAACTGAGATTGGCTCCGCCACACAGAGGAAGTCTTTCATCGACAACGCCTTTGGCGGCCAGAGACAGGAAGACTGGAGCTGCAATTTTTTCTGATACCTGTGTTGCCGCTTTTCCAGCAGATTGCGCGCCACCGCCCAGGAGAATCACCGGGCGTTCGGCAGCTTGCAGCCACTGGGAAGCAGTCGCGATAGCTGTCGCGTTGGCTGCCGGTACCATGGCATTGGGTGCCGCGCGGTAATCGTCCAGATTGCCGGACATAGGCGCCGGGAATAAATCGATAGGGATTTCGATATGGACAGGGCCGGGGCGGCTGGACTGCAACAGCTGGAATGCCCGTGCCATCACTTCCGGTAGTTGTTCTGCCTGGGTCAGGGTGTGCTGCCAGATACAGAAGCCTCGACTGGCATCGCTTTGGCGGGGTAGCTCATGCAGGCGCCCACGGCCCATGCCAAGGTCTTCCCGGCGATTGACGGCGGAAATAACCAGCATAGGAATTGAGTCTGAGTAAGCTTGCGCCATCGCAGTGGCTGCGTTGGTCAGCCCCGGCCCAGTGATCAGGAAACAGACACCGGGTTTGCCGCTGGCACGGGCATAACCGTCTGCCATAAAGGCGGCGCCCTGCTCATGCCTTGGCGTGATATGCATCAAGTCGCTACCGGGCAGGCCGCGATACAGTTCAATGGTATGTACGCCGGGAATCCCGAAAACTTTTTCTACCTGGTATTCGCGCAGCAGGCGCATCAGCACCTGGGCGCATGTGGGCGCAGAGAACATAAGCACCATTTTCCTTATTCGTGTAAAAATGCAGTGAGCCTAGCGGCCCACCAAAAGCCGTGCAAGCACCCGCAGAGTCTGCACCTTCACAGGCAATATCGCAGGAAAATTGAGATTCACCCGGCACTGCGGCAGGAAACTTTGTACGCTTGGGTTACTTTGCCTGCCAGTAGATTTTGAGGAATTTGACGAGGTGGCTGCCGCACAATAGCCTTCCGGCACTTCGCTGAATAAACTTTGAGCTAGAACAACCGAGGAAGTATCACCATGGAAATCGATCAATGGCGTCGGGAATACCAAATGGGTGGTTTAAGGCGCTCTGAATTGAAGCCGACCCCCGTGGAGCAGTTTCGCAAGTGGCTTGCAGAAGCTGTTGAAGCAGAATTAGTTGATGCCAGCGCCATGTGTCTTGCCACCACTAACGCGGACGGGCACCCCTCGCAGCGGATTGTTTTGCTGAAAGGCTTCGATGAGAAGGGTTTCGTTTTCTATACCAATTTACAGAGTGACAAGGCCCGAGATATGGCCGTTAACCCTCAGGTGTCGCTGTTGTTTCCCTGGTGCCGTCTCGAGCGGCAGGTGATTGTTTATGGGAAGGTGGAACCTGTTTCCCGCGAGCAGGCAGAGGCCTATTTCCAGTCGCGCCCCCTGGATAGCCAGTTGGCCGCGTGGGCTTCGCACCAGAGCCGGCCGCTTTCGTCCAGGGAGGAACTGGAGCAGCAGTTTGATAAAGAGAAGGCTCGCTTTGCCGGTAAAACAATTCCATTGCCAGAATTTTGGGGCGGTTACTGTGTAGTGCCCAATGCTGTTGAGTTTTGGCAAGGGGGTGAAAATAGATTGCACGATCGTTTTATTTATCGTTGTGAAGAAAACGGAAACTGGAATATAGAACGTCGCGCCCCCTAATTATTATATTTATCTTTTCGTGGCTCAGCCCTTTGGGCCACAACTAACCGCTTAATCACGCTTCACTTTGTGAGTACCTATCCCCTGATATTGTTTTATAGCGGTGTCTTATCTGGCAATTTGTGGTCAAGGCCGCTTAGAATAATGCGCCATAAATATAGCTAAAACTATTGTATTAAAAATTATAAAGATTCGATCGTTTTTGCAATTCGAATCCAAGGGTAGGTAGGGGAAATATGGCCATTATTGGTATCGACTTGGGAACCACTAATAGTGCTTGCGGGGTACTGACCGACGAGGGGGTAAAACTAATCCCCAACCGTTTGGGTGAAATTTTGACCCCGTCAGTTGTGGGGCTTGATGATTCTGGCACTCTGCTAGTCGGCAAAACGGCTAAAGAGCGTCTTATTAACCACAGTAGTACCACTGTGGCTGCGTTTAAGCGCTTGATGGGCACTGACCACAAAGTTTCCCTGGGGAAACAGAAATTTAGTGCAACAGAACTCTCCTCGTTAGTTTTACGTGCGCTCAAAGAAGATGCTGAAACTTTTCTTGGTGAAGAGGTAACCGAAGCGGTAATCAGTGTCCCAGCTTATTTTAATGATAATCAGCGCCATGCCACTAAGTTGGCAGGAGAGCTTGCGGGATTAAAAGTAGAGCGCCTTATTAACGAGCCAACTTCGGCTGCCATTGCTTACGGTTTACATGACAAGCGCGAAGGAAACTTCCTTATTTTAGATCTTGGGGGTGGCACCTTCGATGTTTCCATCCTGGAATTTTTCGATGGCATTATGGAAGTTCATGCCAGTGCCGGAGACAACTTCCTTGGTGGAGAGGATTTCGTTGAGGCAATGATCGATGATGTCCTGGCTGAGTTTGATATTAAGAAAGAGGCTTTAAGCCCTCGCGATTTGCAAAACTTATATATGCAAATGGAAAGCGCCAAACGTCGAGTCAGCCAGCTGCCTGAGCAAAAACTTGAATTACAACTTGATGGACGCTCCCTGCAATTCCAGGTGACTCCAGAGTGGTTTGAGAAACTCAGCACACCTCTGTTGTTAAGAGCGAAGCGGCCAATTGAGCGGGCAATGCGTGATGCTGATTTGCCCCCACAGAAAATTGATGAAGTGGTATTGGTTGGCGGTTCGACGCGCATGGCCCAGTTTCGTTCAATGGTTGGTCGAATGTTTGGCCGTCTGCCATCTTGTCATTTGGACCCGGACACTGTCGTTGCGATGGGGGCGGCTATTCAGGCTGGCTTAAAAGAAAAGAACTCAGCACTGGATGATATTGTTCTGACTGATGTATGCCCTTACACCTTGGGAACGGGTGTTATCAATGAAGATAATCCGCAGCTCGGTGCCTACTTTATGCCTATTATCGAGCGCAACACGGTTGTACCAGTCAGTGTTGTAAGGCGAGTGTGGACTGCTCGGGATGATCAAACCCAACTTTGTGTAGACGTATACCAAGGAGAGAATCGCCTGGTATCTAAAAATGTGTACCTGGGTGAGATGACGGTTCCTGTGCCGAAAAAGCCTAAAGGGGAAGAAGCGGCAGATATTCGCTATACCTACGATATGAATGGGCTTTTGGAAGTGGATGTGACCGTGGTCTCCACGGGTAAAACCTTCAACAAGTTAATCGAGTTTACGCCGGGAGCTCTCACCGATGTACAAAAGGCTGAAGCCCTGCAAAAACTGGCAAAACTGAAATTTCACCCCCGTGAAGATGAAAAAAACCAGGCAATCATTGCTCGTGGTGAGCGCTTGTATGAATCCAGTCTTGGCGAGCAGCGTGAGTATATTGCCAAATTACTGTCATCCTTTGATAGCGTCCTAGAAAGGCAAAACCCTACAGAAATTATTAAGGCTCGAACTGAGGTTAGTGAAATTCTGGATCGCTTGGATGGTGAGGATTGGATTTGATGAATCCCTGGGCCATTCTTGAAATTAACCCCATCACTGATGCTCGGGCGATTAAGCGCGCTTATGCAAAAAAACTAAAGCAAACCCGCCCAGATGAAAAGCCGGAAGAATTCCAGGCACTTCATACAGCTTATAAGCAAGCATTGAAGCTGGCTGAGCAATTGCAAGAGGAGACTGCCGGGCATGCGGAAGCCTCCTTGGAAACTCCTTCACTTGGGCAGGCGGGAAATACAAGCCATGAGAAGGTTAACAGTGAAAGGATAGCTGTATTAGAAGGGGCGCAGGAAGTAGAAGTGCGGCCTTCCACTGATGAAGTGTCAACTCCGCTTGCAGCTGAAGAACACCCAGCGAAGAAAGAGGGCGTTTCTGACCCCTTGGAACAGAGCGAAGGTGTATCCCCTGATACGCAGACAAGTGAATCTCGGGAAGCGCAAGATCCGGATAGAGATTTGCGTATTGAAGAATTTCGGCGGGTGCTTAAGCAAGTTGATGAGATGCTCAATAATCACTTGGAAATGAGCCTGGAGAGGAGTTGGGACTTTCTCACCAAGAGTCCCTATATGCTGGATGAGGAGTATAATTGGAACTTAGGTCTTTCTGTATTTGAACGCTTTGCTCAATTTAATCAAAATGCTGTAGAGGGGGGGAAATCCGCAAGGTTTCGCCCACAAGTAACGCCGAACATCCTGCAGTACTGTGACCAGCTGTTCGATTGGCGAGGGAATGCGTCTTACCTCTACCAAGCGCTTGACGAGAAGTTGTGCAATAGCATATTTAATAGCTTGGAAGTCCATGAGTCCCGTATTGATCCTTTGCAAGGGCTTCGTGGCGGGGGCAAGGTAGAGGCACAAAGTGAGGCTGAATTTGAAGAGCGCTATGAAAAGTACTTTTTTGGTGATGTTGTACCTAGAGGCGTTGCATTCTTTTTAGACTTGGTTATGACTTATATGGCCGTAGGCTCTCTTGCAACTGCGGCGATGATGAAAATCTTTGGATTGCCGGAAGCTGTAGCAGCCGCAAAAGTCATACCTTTTTGTTTTGGAGCCTACCTGTTATTTGCTTGGTTGTTTGAGTGTTCCAAACTTCAGGCAACACCTGGCAAGTATATAATGGGCTATCGAGTAACCAGTCAAAAATTTGGGCGGATTGGATACTTGCGAGGGCTTTGGAGAACTGTGAGCTTTGCTTTCACTAGTGCATTTGGGCTTTTTGCATGGATTATCAACTTCTTCCTGGTTAACAAATTATTGCATGATCGGTTAAGTCGCACTTATGTTATTAATATGCGTAAGACTCATGAAGAGCATTTACGCCGTTTGAGAAAAGCTTAGCTTTGGAGCGGGGATTGGTTCCCGCTCTTCCCTTATCTATAAGTACTTCTTAATGTAAGTTGACTTGTATGTTTAAGAGGCTGGTGCTTGAATATAGCTAGATTTCTCCGAAAACTCTTAGTTAAATGAATTTGAATTTTTTATTTAAAAGGAGTACTTTCGCGGAATAAGCTTTGCTTTAAAGGCTTTCTCTATCCCTCGATCATAGCCTGGATTAACAACACTACCGTGATTCTCGTTATCAAACACACGTTTTCTTAGGGTAAGGCTATTGTAGTTACGGGACTTCAGTCTTTTTACTAGTTGAGAAAAGTCTTTTACTGCACAAACTGAGTCGATTTCACTGCAAGTCTCCTCACCACCAATAAATAAATACACACTTTTTCCCAAATCGGCATTGCGTTCTGCATAGGCCAATTCACTATCTAAAATTTGCTTATCAGCCCACCAAATACTGGGGCTTCCAATAACATATCGGTCAAAGCTATTGGTGTGGTTAAAAAGTGCATGGAGAGCCAGAAGCCCACCCAGGGAATGGCCCACTAGGGTTTCGTCTTCTTCGTTACCTTTAAAATTATTATTGATAAAGGGTTTGAGTTCCTCTTCGATAAACTCAAGAAAGTGATCGGCGCCTCCACCGAGTTCGGCACCTTTGATCACACCAGGCACGGGGGTGAAATCCATTACTCGCTGAGAAAAATTCGGGCTGTCAAAAGCGTGGGAGATACCTACCAGAATTACAGGGGGCATTTTGACATTGCCAAACTCATCGGGAACCTGTTCCTGAAGAAGGTTAGGGGCTGTCATAGGGAAATGCAGAAAGCCATCGGTCATATAAATGACTGGATAGCGATCGGTGTTTTCCGGGGTGTACGAGAGAGGCAGCATTATGTCAATAATGTACTCACGCTCTAGTAAATCAGAGTAAAAGTTGTAGGACAGTATCCCCGGGCGGGTGAAAGTTGTGGGTTCGGCACTGCCGGCCACTGCCAGCTGGCAAAAGGCACTAAGAATACCTATCACTAATAATCTAATTATTTTCATTGCTATCCCTGAGGGGCGCTGAAACTTACCTGTTATCGCCCTGCTTACTAGAGGTATCTATATGAAAGCCTAACAGATAGATAATGGGAATCGCTAGCTGGGGAGGGGGTTACTGCCGCAGGAATCACTCTGCATAGCAAGTTTTTGCCCAAGAAGTGGTCGTGATCACAGAAATAGGGACATTGTGCGTGGGAACCACGTCCACTGAAAAGAAGATGGGCGGGAAGGGGATGTCCCCTCCTTGGTTTAGGCAATGACGTTTTTAGTGTTGTATAGGTGCTGGGCCATCCGCAGAGAGCCGATTTCACCGGACCTTCCCACTAGTTTTGGTGCAACGATATACCGTTCAATATTACTTTCTGAGACTTGGGGAAAGTAACCACCGGCTAAGGCTAGGAATTTTTGTCTTATGCGATTGAATAGGTGCGCCTGTATCATCACTCCACCCCCCAGTATGATCCGCTGTGGTGAGTAGCAGCTGGTAAGGTTGACACACATAGTGGCCAGATACTCCGCCTCCAGGTCCCAGGCCGGGTGGTGTTGTTCCAGGTGTTGGCCACGCAGTCCCCAACGCTCCTCTATCGCAGGACCTGAGGCCAGTCCTTCAAGGCAGTTGTTATGAAATGGGCAGTTGCCTTTAAAAGAATCCTTTTGGCTGTCTCTAGGCATCAACATATGCCCAATTTCCGGGTGCATAGATCCATTGATCAGCTGCCCGTCGATCATAATACCGGCGCCGATACCGGTACCGATGGTGACGTAGACAAAGTTCTTAACATCTGTAGCGGCGCCGCAGAGGTGCTCTCCAAGGGCGGCGCCATTAACATCTGTATCGAAAGCAACTGGTACCGACAGGGCTTGGCTGAAGTAGCCAGCCATATTGGTATTGGACCAGCCAGCTTTAGGTGTTTGGGTGATATAGCCATAGTAGGCGGATTCTGGGTCCAGGTTTACCGGACCAAAGCTGGCTATGCCCAGCGCAGAAACAGTGCCGTGGCGCTGACTGCTTTCGTGAAAAAACTGAGCGACCTTGGATAGCGTATGTTCTGGATCGGTGGTTGGGAAGCTGGCTCGCTCACGGATGTCATTAATCCCAGCGGCTACCACACAGTTAAATTTGGTACCACCGGCTTCAATTCCGCCGAGCAAGGTATCTACCGCATTGCCTTGCATTTCCATCCTAATCCGCTCCCCGGGTTACATAAGTTATTCGTATTATCAGTTGATGGTTTCCGAAATTACACTACTGATAGTTTATAGCTGGTTATATTGTTTCTTAAAGAAAAAAACCGAGCGCCGGTGGGGGCCAGACGCTCGGGGTTTGCAAAGCTATGGGCAGAACTGCAAACCACTTACTAGAGTAGGGAAGAACAACGATCAAAAAGCGTAATTGAAACTGACGCTGGTGGAGCGGCCACTGATAGCCCGTCCGCGTACTATGTCTCCAACTTCTGCGTAAGACTCTTCAACTTCGGTAACAACAAATTCATCGGTTAGGTTGTTTACATTAAAGGAAACGGTAAGGTCTTCTGTCAGGTAATAAGAACCAAACAGATTGACCAGGACATAACCTTCCTGTTTCAACTGGTTGGAGTCAGAAACAAAATATTCTGTAGACCCTTGGAGGCTTGCACCAAATGTAAAGTCATCGCCAAAGTTATATTGCGGTGTAATCGTGTAAATGAAATCTGCTTGGCGGCGCGGCGTATTACCTACGACAGAACTGTCGTTGGCATCTTTTGAAATTTCGGCGTCGGTCCAGGTGAGGTTTCCATTTACGGAAAAGTCTCCATAACTGTAGGCTGCTTCCAGCTCGATTCCTTGGGCTTCATACTCGCGTACAAACGTTAAGCCGCTAGTGATTTCTGCATTGGTCTCTTCAGTGACCGTATTGAAGTAAGTTGCAAAGAAATCCAGATCGCCGGTTGAGAGTTTGTATCCAATTTCCAGCTGGTCCACAGAGTCGAAGCCATCGGTGGTGTCGGTTAGGCTTCCGTCACTGTTGAGGGCGCCGCTAATTTGTAGAAGCCGATCGGCAATTGCTCGACCACCCTCGCTGTAGCGGGCAAAAATAGCCATGCTGTCGTTGAGAATATAATTTCCACCGAGAGAGAAAGAGGTGTTGTCTGCATCGTAGTCAACGAGCTGGGTGGATCCATTGGCCATTGTGATGACGCCGCCGGTGAATCCAAAGGCATCGGAAGCGCTAGCACTTTCCACATCGCTGATAATACCATCGCCATTCAGATCGTAGTCTGTATCACCACCGCAGCAGCTGGAAACCAGGGAGCCTTTGGCATTGACCATATCGTGGCGGGCACTGACATCGAAGGTAAAGTCGCCGATGTCGATCGCCACATTCATATAGGGTGCATAAGTTTCATATTCCAGGTCCCAGGCCCAGGAAAGAAAGCTTGCAGACCAGACCCCATCATCTACCAGTACATCTCCGTTGGCATTGGCAGTTATGGTGAGGTTTTCAGAATTGCTGCCGTCAACAGTTTGAACTAGGGCATTCCAACTATTCCAGCTGGTTTTGATATTTTGGTTGGAGTAATAGAACCCACCGGAAACAACAATATTATCGCCAATTAATTTGTCGACTTTAAAGTCGTTAACTATCAGACCCAAATCGTGTATTTCTGTATCAAAGAGCAGGTCGACATAGGCGAGGCCTTCGGCCTCTTCACCATTGGCATAAGTCACCGTTGTGCCGGCGCTACAGTCTATGGCCTCTCCGCTACTGCCTACGGCATTTGCACAAATGGTATCAGCCATATCCTGTGTGGATTGTGGTCCGTAATCGCCGAAAGTATCGGTAAAGGGGGAAATAAAGCTGCCGCTAACATCAGAAATTCTGAATTTGTCGGTAACAGTCCAGCCATCATTAAATTCGAATTTGGTTTCAAAGCCATAGGCTTCCACCAGAGATTCGATACCGTCGGATAAGTCGCGGGTTACCGGATTGCCGTAGGCATCAAAAGTGGAAATGTATCGATAATTATCGGAATGTAGGGTTTGGCTGCTGGCATCGAAGTTGGCAACCGTGCCGAATTCACCATCGCCCTTATAGGTTACAGGGCCAGGAAGATAAGTTGTTACCCGGTCATCGAGATGTTTGTAATAGAGGCGGACATAACCGTTATCAAACTCTTTGGTGAGGTTGGCCTTGAGTTGGCCGCCGGAATCCCCATCAAAGCCGGTCTCGCGGATGCCTTCTCCCTCTCTTAAAAATCCGCCGACATAGAATCGCAAAGTGTCATTCAAGTGGTGGCCATAGCCAAAGTCCAGGCGGGATTCATCGTAGTCCGCACCAAACGAAAGTCCTACATTACCACCTTCTTCTTCGCCGGTATTGCTGATCATATTGATCACACCGCCAGGTGAATTACTGGCAAAGGTGGAGGCAGAGCCGCCGCGTACGCTTTCTATACGTGCGAGAGAGGAGTCGGTGCGAACAAAGTTGTCAGTGTTACCGAAATTAATATCGCCGTATTCTAATACAGGCAATCCGTCTTCCTGGATTTGCATATATTTGGAGCCGCCAGTTGCCAGGGGAATACCTCTAACGGTGATATTTGCATTGCCGCCCCCACCGGAGGATTCCGCCCGAATACCGGGTAAGCTGCGGAACAGCTCTGCGGTAGAGCGCGGGGCGTACTTCGCCATTTCCTCAGTGTCCAGTGCACTAACGGATACGCTGGATTCCATCTTGGTAACCGGTCGGGCGGTTGCGGTAACCATCACCTCTTCAATTTCCGGCATTTCCTCAGCTGTTGCCGGTACCGCTACGCTGGAGGCCATGGCAACTGCCAGGGCTATGGAGTGTGGTTTAAAGTGTTTCTGTGTCTCTGAACCTGCTTGGAAGCCCTCTGCAATCACGGTGCTCTCCTCAATCATCTCTTATGGTTATTAGATTTTTCACGGCCCGTTCTCTGCGGACTCGAGACTCTCTTCCTGTTACCGCATGGGTGGGACCTCTCCCCGCGAACACATTTATTAAATCACTGTGATTTAATAAAGGCAATACGAAAATTTGCGGAATTTACGCATTGGAATTAGCAAATAAATAAGTAGACCAAAGAGAAGTAGTGATTTTTGCGGTATCTATCTTTGCTTTTGGTGACAGCGCTGCTTGTCTTTCTAAGTAACACTGGTTGCGAGAGAAGGGGATACGGGGCAGTAGATGCTTCTGGTGAGCATCTACCTAAGGATTTGGTTGCGATTCCTGCCTGCTAGTCTTTGGCCAATCCCAGTTGTCCATCGCCCATAAACTCGATGCGTTTGGGGTCGCAGATACCGCCGATAAAGTTGCCCTCGGCATCGTCCCTATTAAAAGCCAGCAGATACCAATGTTGGTCCGGCCCCTGGATAACCCGGCCGGAATAGAGTGATCCCTGCTGGTCTGCGCCGATAAAGCCATCTCCAACGACTTCGTATGGGCCATTCAGATCATCGGCGATAAAATATTTTGTGCCAGTCAGTGGTGTACCCTGCATGGATTGTCGATGGGCAGCGCTGTGGAACTTTGTCGATACTGAGCAGAATAAGTAGTAGCGGCCATGGATGTATTCAATTTGCGGTACTTCCATTTCGCCATACCAGCCGGGAGCCAGTACCGGTTGCCCCACTTTCCAGTGAATTAAGTCCGTTGAACTGGCATAGCCAACTGCGCCACGCCCATCAGGGCTGCCCTGGTTACAGCGCGCAGTGACATACATATGGTAGAGATTCTGCGAGGGGTCCTTAAAGATCCATGGGTCACGCCAGGATGCATCGTGCCAATATTCAAGGTTCAGGCCATCGTAGAAATTGGGATCTAATTCCACCAGGGGGTTGTTGGGGTGTTTTTCCCAGCGTAATAAGTCCTTGGAAGTTGCCAGGCAGACCCGCTGAATCAGGCCTTTCTCCGAATATTTAGTACCGGTATAAAACATATACCAGGTATCGCCTTCTCTGTGTACACAGCCGGTCCAGGTAGTGTAAGAGTCTGCAGCTTCCTCACTGGCGGTTGCAGTTCGAGGTGAGGGTTTTAATGCATCCTGGAGCGTTGTCCAATGAATAAGGTCCGTAGAAACGGCATGACCGACAGATACATTCCAATGGCGCAGCTCAGGATCGCCCAGTGATTTATCGGCTTGAAGGTAAAATACATGGTACTGGTCGCCGTCCTGCGCGAACCAAAAATCCCATACCCATTTATTATCGAGATTAAATGCCATGATATTTACCTCATTGGTGCTGATTGGAAATTTGCCGGTGAGTTATTGCTTTGATTATTCTTAGGGAGCCCAGAGTTATTTTTATGCTTTTCTGGGGTTCCAATTAAGGCGCAATCAGGTAGATATTCTTCCTGGTATGCCGCCCTTTAATAGAACTGTTTTATCCGGTGCAAAAATTGAGTAAAAAGGCAGAATCGCACCGCCTGTGGCGATGGCGTCGACTCCAATTTTTCCACTGACAATTTTGGGCGCAAATACACCTGAAGGCGCCACCTGCTTTATCCTGCGAGAAATCATTTCGACCAGTTCGTCTAATAAAAAGCGGGGTAAATGCGCATCGACAATAATAGCCTCCAGGTCCAGTACGCTGATTGCCGATAGAAATGCATAAACCAGCGCATCTGCACAGTCGTCCAGCCACTCTTGGATCTGAGGGCGGGCCTGGTCCATTACCGTTTCAAGTTCGGAAGTGCTGGTAATTTCGATGCCGCACTCTCGTAAATGTCTGCGCAGCCCAAATAGTGAAGCGCGATTGAGGAGTAGCTCAAATGCCCCTTGGTTTTCAGGGGTACTGCTAAGTTTTGAGGGGGGCACTGGCAGGGAAACCAGGTTGCCCGCATTGCCATGGACGCCGGTTTCCAGGCTGCTATTTAATACCAGACCTCCACCGATAAAGGTTCCGATATAAACGTAGAGAAAATTGGATATGTCCTGGCCATTGCCAAACTGCAATTCGGCAACAGCAGCAGCGGAACAGTCGTTCTCGAAGAAGACCGGCAGATGTGTGCGCTGAGCAACTTCTTCAGCAAAATTAATTTCCTGCCACTGGGCGGCAAGTTCTTCACTCATATTGAGCTCTTCGGTCCAGGCGCCGATAAACCAGGGCATAGCGATACCAACGCCCACTAGTTTCCCTCTGTCTTTAGCGGGTAGGGTATCAGTAAGTGCCTGGAGGCCCGATTTAATTTTTGTCAATAAAAATTCGGGCTCCGGGAATTCAAATTCGTGGCAAATCTTCTTTAGTACTGTGCCACCAAAATCCATTAGTAACAGCTCGATATTGCGCCGTCCCACCTTGATGCCGACAGAGTAAGCACCAGTAGGGCTAATAACGTACATAATCGAGGGTTGGCCTTTGCCGCCCAGTCGGCGCCCCTCTCGCATCACCAGCCCTGCGTTTTCCAAATCATCGACAATCCGGGTAACCGCCTGAGCGGTGAGGTCAGTTTGGCGCGCTAGGTCGGACTTGGAGGCTGCGCCAGTCTTCCGCAGGGTCGTGAGCACCACTCGCTCGTTATAGCGGCGTAAACCACTGGAATTGCTACCTTTACCCATCCGTGCCCCCTGAGATGAAACGTGATCTGATCCGGCCACCGATTGTCCGGTTCTATTGTTAAAAGTGTAACTTTAAAGCCTTTACTTAGTCTATTGGCTTCGTTGGTACTAAGATCCGAGTTTATATAACTTATTGATTAATATAGATTTTTTTGTTTATTGAAGCTTGGCTTTACTTAATTAAATCACTGTGATTTAATTTTTGGCCAAGTTCAAGCAAATCATTCTAAAAATACGCTGCTAGCAGTGAACGAGGAAGTTATGCCGGTCGATTTTGGTCTTCACCCAGTCGATGCGACCATTCTGGTCGTCTATTTTGTTTTCACCATCGCCCTTGGGCTCTTCCTAAGTCGCCGCCACGATACTGCAGAGGACTACTTCCTGGCTGGGAGGAAAATGGTATGGCCCTTGATTGGCTTATCCCTGTTCGCTTCCAATATATCGAGTACCACTTTGATCGGCTTAGCCGGAGATGCTTACAGCACTGGCATAGCGGTCTTCAACTATGAGTGGATGGCGGCGGTTATCCTGGTTTTCTTTGCCGTTTTCTATCTGCCCACAATTCTTCGCTCGCGTATTTACACGATGCCGGAAATGCTTGAGCGTCGCTTTAACAGCACCGCGCGCACTTATTTTTCGGGATTGACTATTTTCCTGAATATTGTGGTTGATACTGCAGGTAGCCTCTATGCAGGGGCCCTGGTAATGAAATTGATATTTCCTGAATTACCAATTTGGACCATGATTTCAATTTTGGCGGTGATCGCGGGTATCTACACCATCTGTGGAGGTTTGGCTGCGGTTATTTATACCGACACCATTCAGGCGCTGCTGCTGATATTTGGTTCAATCCTGATCAGTATTTTTGCCTTGGATCGCGCAGGAGGTTGGGAAAATGTTGTATCCCAGGTCTCGGCGGAACAATTGAGTCTGATACGGCCCATCGGTGATTCGAGTGTGCCCTGGTTGGGGCTAATTACGGGAGTCACTTTGCTGGGTTTTTATTTCTGGTGTACTAACCAATTTATGGTGCAAAGGGTACTCAGTGCAAAAGATGTTAATCACGGCCGCTGGGGAGCCTTATTTGCCGGTCTGCTCAAACTTCCCGTGCTGTTTATCATGGTTCTGCCTGGCACTATGGCGATTGTTATTTTCCCCGAGCTAGAGCGCGCAGATATGGTTTATCCCACTCTGCTATTTGAGCTGCTGCCTGTCGGTATCCTGGGGCTAGTATTGGCTGGTTTTGTTGCTGCACTAATGTCGCAAATTGATTCCACGCTTAATTCAGCTTCCACGCTGGTGACCATGGACTTTGTGCGGAAGTTTTTTCCGGGCCTAAACCAGCACCAGTTAATGCGTGTAGGTCAGCTGGTTACCTTTATCTTTATGATACTTGCCGTACTTTGGGCACCACAGATTGAGAGTTTTGGTTCCTTATTTCAGTATCTGCAGAAGGTGCTTTCCTATGCAGTTCCCCCTGTACTGGCACTTTTCCTGATCGGATTCTTTTGGCGTGGTGCTAACTCCAAGGGAGCTATAGCTACTTTGCTATTAGGTACCTTGGGCGGTGTTGGCCTCTTTTTTGTCAATGAAGTCTTCGACTGGACAAACTTACATTTCCTCTATATTGCTCCAATTTTGTTTGTCTTCTGTTCACTGGTATTGGTGATTACCAGCCTGCTTAATCCAACTGAGATTAGCGAAGAAGCCAAGTCTTTCACTTGGTCTAAAAGCGATTTTGACACTGAGACTGTATCCCTAAAAGCACAGCCATTATGGCAGAACTATCGAGTTCTATCCGTGCTACTGCTTGTCGCTACTGCGTTGGTGGTGGGCTCGTTCTGGTAGCGCGAAGTCAGATTACTTCTATTTTTCACCCCACAGGATGGAAAACTTAAACAATAAAGGCAATACAGGAGGGCTGGACACGGACGAAGTTGACAAAAGGTTGTACTCAGATAGTTGTATCCGTTTAAAAGAATAATCTTATAAAGAAGGTGTTGACTATGAAGTATTTCGTCACAGTGATGTTAGGTTTATTGGCTTCTGTGCAGATTAGTGCAACAGAAAATATTTTGGATCAGTACTTCAACACATCAGATAATGGTGGGACCCTAAGGTACGATACAATATTTCAGTATGGTAAGAGTGGGAATGGTAGCGATTTCGATATGTGCGACAGCTATGTCACCACCCGAATCCCTGGAGACAAGATCACCGCTATAACCAGTTTTAGCGGTGATGAGAGAATCAAAGGGTTAAAGCTCGAATACTTATATGCAGGAGATGAGGAGGTTGGTAAAACCACTATCTCCGGATATCGAAAGTTGCTTGGTGCTACCGAATATATTCAAGGTTGGCGCTTCTATAAAAAGCGCGATGGCAATATTTCCAGGATTCGAGTCTACTTGAAAGACATGGCTGATAACTCAACCCGTGATATTACCTTTGGAGGTAATAATGGCTGGTACAAGTGGGAGGAATACCATCTAAGTATTGAAACCCGGTCAGTAGTTGGATTTGCTGGTACTGCGAGTGATAGTAAAGTTTGGAGTATTTACCCTTGCGTTGCGGATCGTTTGGAGTTGGTGGAATCTGGAGTAGAGATTCATTGGGATCAGATTGTGGAAACTCCCAACAATACCAGGACATTCTTTGGTGAGAGATTGCTTGAGAACTCCGGCAGTATTGCCCAAAACGATAGTACAGAAGTCTGGTATACCGACGGGAAGAGTGAAACAGATACCTGGACTAATACTATGGGGATTTCGGTTACTGCTGGAGTTAGCTTGACCGAGGGCTACAAAGTCGGTGTTCCCGGTACTGTTGAAAATAGTGGTTCCATTACATTCAGTTTTTCTGAGACTTTTAGTGTTTCAACGACCGTTGGGGAAACATCGACCAAAAGCAACCAGGAAACTGTTAAAGATGCCATGCCATCTAATGTACCCGCCTATGGATTGATGATGGCGCGGATGATGGTGGAAAATAGCGAAGTTGAAGTTCCCTATACCACAACGGTCATGAATCCCCATAATGGTGATGAGTTCGAGTTGTCAGGAGTTATCAAAGGTTCCAGCTATTCCAATGCGCGGAAACGCTGGGATGAAGTGGGGCGGGCCTTTCCGACTCGTTATGAAATTTACCAGAGTTATGCTTGGGTGATCGAGTACTATGGGTTGGAAAATGCAAGTTTGATAGATGATCCGGATATTTTCTAGATTGATATTGATAAGAATTGACTGGCCCAAATTATAAAGGGTCAGTCAATCATATGAGATTCTGCTATTCATCATGAAAACGGATTGAGCCTAAGCGAATCCTATCATCTTCACATTCGTAATAACTGAACTTTACAGTTTTCTGGGACATATAGGCGGAAAGTAGAAAAGATACCTTGGTATTGTATATGGTAGAGTCGTCATTAATAAGAAAAAAGGTGTTTTTGCTCACGCAGCTCACCTCTGTCTCTGGATTGACAAATCCTCTAAGTCTGACATCTACACCGTTCGAGTGTACTTTTAAGTAGTAAATTTGCGCCCTCTCTGTCCAAGCGGCTTCGCTGATAAGTGGCAGTGTAAATGGAATACTCAAAAGTAAATATTTTAGAGGCTTCATCCTTGATTCCTTGCCAGTCTATAAGAGGTGATTCAACCAATTCTCTCCGTATTGGTTAACTGACCTATAAAACTATAGCAAATTAAATTGTTAGAATAGGTGGTAGACAGCGTCGTAAAGTGCCCTTCGAGGAAAATATTCACGCCCATACCGGTAGTTTGATTCTGTTATCTGTATGGCGTGAATAAATTAAGGCCACCTGTTGGATATTATGCAGTGGTGGCTTCTGGGAGTTTTAAGTCGCGGTTATGAGTGGCGGCGGGTGTGATAGTGCGAAACAAACTCGTTGAAAGTAGGGCGGACATAAAAACTAAGACGAATAAGGCGCTAGAAACCATTCCACCTGTAATGACAGTGGCTAGGCCGCGATAGATCGCTGCGCTACTTCCGGGGTTAAGCACTAAAGGGATATTGCCAAAGATACAGGTAATTGTTGTAAGCATAATGGGGCGGACACGCAAGCTGGCAGCCATATATATCGCCTCTAATTGATTGGCTCCGTTTTGCAATGACTTATGAAATTGGTTGACCAATAGTATCGCATTATTAACTACCAGCCCCATTAAGATTACAAAGCCGATCATGGTTATTACATCCAGGCTTTGGGGAGTAAACAGATTTAAAACTTGTAAGCTTATCATTCCGCCAGCGAAAGATAAGGGTACAGCACAGAGTACTGCTGCTGCTAACTTTGCGGACCTTTGGGCGAAATACAATAATAAGGCCAATACTGCAATAGCTGCTGCAAAAATCTTTAGAAATTCACTGAGGAACAGGTTGAGTTCATTGGCGCTACCTCTAAACTGTGTATGAAGATCATTGTAGGAACTTTCTGATAAAAACTCTTTTACAGATTGATCAACATCCTCGACAAAAGACTTCATAGCAACGCCTTCGGGAGGAGTCAAGTTTATTGATGCACTCACTTCCTGGCCAACACGAAGTATACTGGCTGGCGCTTGAGTGATTTTGGCGTCAGTCAATTCTCGTAGAGGAATAAAGCCATGATTGTTAATCAGTATCTCTGTATTTAGGAGCATCTCAAGGTTTTGCGGTTCTCTTGCTTTAAAGTAAAAAGGAAGAGTGTTGGTCCCTGTATAGAAATGCCCAATATATATTCCATCGGTTAAAGCCATCATATGATGATTTAATTCCGATATCGTAATACCTAAACGAGCTAATTGTACTAGTTTGGGTTGAAATTCAATACGAACCGCTCTATTTTGAAGTGCGCTACCTTCTTGAATTTGCGCTTCTGGAAACTCTAAGCGTAAATGACTCATCAGCTCACTCCCTGCCATCTGTAGTCGAGATAGCTCTGCCCCTTTGATATCTAACTGGCTAATACGGTTATTGGGCAGGGCAAACCTTAGTAAACCACCTTGTCTGAAATGTATTCGAGTCCCGATTAGTCCAAAGAGAGCTTTTTCATTTAGCCAACTCTTTAGTTCTTCAAAATCCCAGTCCCCTTTTGTGTATAGATAGAGATTGCAATTATTTGGGTTGCAAATTATTCCATAGGTTGAAACTTGGTTCTCTATTTCTTCTCTATTAGCTGTAATTCTATTTACGACCCGTTCCCCAATTTTATTTCTTATGGTCTCTGAGGATAAAGGACTTTCAAAGTTGATATAAACAGAGACCATATTTTGTTTAGGGTCCGGGAGGACATCAATGTTAGGGCTAGAAAAGAAAGTGGCAATGAGTGCGACGGGTAATCCTAACAAAATCACAGTGGAAGCTAGCTTAGGATTGCTTGCAGAACGGATAGAAAGCTTCACCCACCATTCAAGCACCTTATTGATTTTGATACTACTGAATCCCTCCTCAGTAACTGCTGCTTTTCCAAGTAAGTGTCTGGCCAATGAGGGTAGTATTAGTAGAGCAAA
Source organism: Microbulbifer maximicatervae (SeqCode) (assembly GCF_052468155.1). Taxonomy (NCBI): domain Bacteria; kingdom Pseudomonadati; phylum Pseudomonadota; class Gammaproteobacteria; order Cellvibrionales; family Microbulbiferaceae; genus Microbulbifer; species Microbulbifer maximicatervae (SeqCode). The sequence goes on along the minus strand of NZ_CP174335.1, from coordinate 4,780,066 downwards.
CAATAGTGATGCTAATAACGCGCTTGAAATTGTGAAGGCCAGGTCTTGAAAAAGCTGCCCTGTTGCTGACTGCATAGCAATAATGGGCAGGAATACTATAACACTGGATATTGTAGATGAAACTAATGGGCCCGAAACTTCTTTGGTTCCCCGCGTGATACTTTCCTGAATATTTATACCCTGCTTGCGCAGTCTTTGAATATTTTCTACGACAATAATTGCTGCATCGACCATTAACCCGATAGAAAGTGCAATCCCTGCAAGTGAAACAACGTTCATGCTTCTATTTCCAAGATACATTCCCAGAACCACCAGAGAGATACAAATGGGAATGCTTAGAAATATTAGGGTTAGAGTTCTGGGGTTACGTAAAAACCAATAAATGACCAGGCAGGCGAGTAGTGATCCCAGCAAGAGGCTTCCGTATACCAGGCTGAGGGAATTCCGAATACCCGTGGAGTCATCCCGGCTTATGGCGAGCTTCATCCCCAATCGATTTAACTCTCCGTCATTTAATTCTTCTATTGTTGATTTGAGCTGGGCGATAGTTTCTAGAACATTGACATTTTCGGTAGGGCGTAGGTAGAAGTATAGAGATCTATTGCCTTCAAGGGCAAAATATAACCAATCTGAAGCTACACGCTCTTTTACCGAAGCAATATCCGAGAGTTGAATGATTTGGCTTTCTCGTGTTGCGATAGGTAGCGTTGAAAGTTCCTCTAGTGGGATCTGCCCCTTAAAATGAAGGGCATAATCTTTTGATCCAATTTTTAGATTTCCTCCCGAGCGATCCGTTAAATTGTTTAGATTTTCGGTTATCTCACTAATGGTTAAAGAGTACCGAGTCATCTTTTCCGGGTCGAACTCAATATCGACCCGTTGGGCAGTGGGTGTGCCGGCTTCTTCAATGGACTCTACACCAGGAACTTTACTAAAGGCTGGCTTTACATGATTTATAAACGCGTCGATTAATTGAAGTTCGGTAGCTGGCTTCTCAGAATATAGGAAAAAAGATCCAAGCGTAGCCCCTGCGCCATTTGCAAAATTGAATACATCCGGTGTGCGAACTTGTGTTGGCCAATTAGGTACTTGGTTGATTTTGGAGAGGACCTCAATATACATTTTCTCCATATTTGCCTCCGAATGGAAGTCAATTACGGTCCAAGCCCAGCTACTATTAACATTGGTTTGCAATTCTTTTAGGTGGCTTAGGCTGGAGAGCTCCTGTTCTAGGGGAGCAATTAGTATTTGTTCAATTTCTTCTGCGGTCTTTCCTGGCCAGGAGGTTGCGAGTGCAATTTGTGGACGATTAATGGATGGGAGTAGGGCGTTTGGTAAATTTATCCCGGCTATAACCCCGGCTATTATTAGGGTAAAGGTACAACAGATGATAATTGAGCTGTATTTCTCCAGGGACTTCATGTGTTTTCCCTCTTTGTAGGAGTAACGGCTTCATTGAGTTGCAACCCTTCGTGACCCAGTACAATCAAAAGATCGCCGGGAGCAATGCTTGAGCGTACGACAAAATAATTATCGAGAGTATCTATTATTTGCACCCTGGTACTAACTGCTCTTTGGTCGTTGTCTAGAGTCCAAACCTTATATTGTCGCCCACTCTCAAGAATTACGGCGTCACTAGGAATTCTAGTAATGTATTCTTGCTCGCTATGACCCGCGAAAGGGGTAAACATAGTTATTTCAAATCGCTGCCCAACCAGTAAGGATTTGAATTTTTGTCTGTTTACTTTAAAGTAGAGATTAAAGTTCTGTGTTTCTGGGTTTACTATATGGCTGATATTTCTGAGTTCAATATCTTGCTCCTTAATTTTGAAGGTGCTATTGCTTAGCAGGCTTTCTTTATTTATGTGTTCTTCAGGGAGACTACATTCAATTTGGTTTTCAGTTAGTGGGAGTAACTGCATAATTCTTTGTCCTGGGTTGAGGTTTTCTCCAGGATTAGCTTCTATGCTTAAAACTTGACTATCGGTTTTTGCGTAGTGCAGTAGTCGTTTAGAACGATATTCAGCTGTATTTAGTTGTTGTTCGAGTCTTTGCTTGGTTAATTGATAGGTGTCCACATTGAGCTTAAGGTTATTTAAATGAGACTGAGAAACCATGTCGGCGGAGCGAAGTTTTTCCAGTCTATCTAGTTCTTCTTCTGCATAGTTAAGTTGGCTTTGTGTTAATTCAATATCGGTGCGAATGATCTTCATTTGCTGGGAAAGATAAAAGCCATCCTGGGTTGCTACTAATTCACCAGCTTTGATAATGGAGCCAACAGGCTTTATTTCTATAAGTTCAGCATCTGAGTGACTAGATATTTGATGTAGGGCAGGGGATGATACAGAGCAAAATAACTTTGTTCTAATAGCTTGCTCCCAGGGTTGCGCTGCTTCTACTAGTACTGTGCGGCTATCGTTGGCAAGGCTATTGGAGCCAATAATTAACAGAATAGGTGGGATGCTACCCATAAAGAGCTTTTTAATTTTACTGTTTCTCATCCTGAGGCTCTGGTCGGTTTTATTTCTGAGTTAATTGCTTAAGCGCGGTAATTAGTATTTAAAATTAAAGAGACTGAAGTGCCTTTAGTATTATATTTGGCTAAAAGGTATTTGGATGAGCTATCTGCTGCAATCTCGGTGCGGTAAGATGAAATCTACAAGGGGTGAGTTGTTCATGTTTAGAATTTTGTAAAATGTTAACTTTTACAATGGATGCTTTTGGCGCCAGAGGCTAGTTTCTACTACATATATTGCAGCGCTTATATGCCCAGCTGGAAATGGCGGCGGGAGTGGTGTTGTGAATATTAGAGTGGCTTGCCTGCTCGGGTTTTCTATCGGCGTAAGTTGAATAGGTCTGTTTGTAACTTACCTAAATGGTAAAGGTGTGCCGATATTATAAGACTTAAATAATTAACTTTAATAATGTGGCCAGTAAAATGTATCTAGGTCTGAGGTGGCCAGGTGTTAGGCTAATTGGTGTTGTGTTAATCGGGTGCACTGATAATGTTCTGTACACCCGAATTGATCTATGCGGAATTTGTGTGGTAGGAGTTAAAATTATAGTTAGAAAGGGCGTTATTCCTCTCGTCTTAACTCCAGACGTTGAGATTCACGTATACGAAAACGCCGCTTGTTTTCTCGCTCTCCATGAATACGTACTCGCTCACCAGATTGCATACCTTTCTGCTTTGCCTCTTTGGCGTCGATAAAGTAGTAGTCACCGGTAGTTTCGTCTTTTACGGAGAAGCGGTGATCCACTTCTCCTGTTTGAAAGTTCTCGGAGATCTCTTCCTCTAACACGCCAGTTACAGTCTCTTCGGCAATCGCTGAAGAGGAAAGGGCGAGAAGTAGGGCTAAGGGTAGATTTTTCATTGCGGTCTTACTCCCCATTAAATTATTCATCGTAAGTTACAGAAACAGTTGCAGAGTTGTTGCTGTTGTCAGTGGTTAGGAATTCAATAGTGATCCCAGCAGATGAGTCAGTAAAGCTGTCCCCGGTAGTTGACAGTGTGGCTACCTGGTTGGCGGTAACATTGTTATTACTGGTGCCGCTAAGATAGTGAACGGTTACCGCATTTTCGTGGTGTGGACGGGGGTTGAGGGTGTCGTGCTCGACGTGGTATTCGATGTAATAGTAGTTTTCTCCATTCCTGCTACCAATACTTTCGGCCTTTAAGAGTTGAGGTAGATCGCCACTAAGCTCACCAGCAGTAAGTTCTATGGCTTGAAACTCAATACTAGTGGTGCTGCCTGCGACCGCCTCAATAGTTTCAGTGTATCCGGGGAATGAGTCATACCAGCCCATATAGTCACGATGACCGCTCCCAAAGAGTCGTGATTGCCAAGCATTGCCCATTAGGGAGCCGTCACTACCATATTCACTCTCACCGCTATCGTTGGTATCCCCATCATTATTATCGTCATTGCCGGCGTGGCTCAGGCCAATATTGTGCCCAATTTCATGGCCCATAATCAGTTGATCACTATCTGCAATTATCATGCTCCAGCGGCCTCCGACAGAGGCGACTCCCGTGCCAACCAGCCCAGTACTGGCCGCAGCTTCCGGGAAAATGTAGACCCGATGACGCCAATCGTTGAGTTCTACAGGTTGGTTGTTGGAGTCTACGTAATTGCTTTCGATCCAACTGGTTGCCCTATCTCTCCATGTATAGCCGCTATCGTTATATTCACTGCCCGAGCGAGATTCCGCATCTTCGATGCTCAATACACCACCATTCTGACTGTCGGCAATGTTGTAGGTAAAGCAGTCTATAGAAGTGCTCTCATCATTGTCTTCACCGTAGCAGTATTGATCTAGTGAGGTGTCATTGCTTAGATGGCGGCTGAACTTTAGTTGTCCCAGGGAGTTTTCATGGTAGGCATTATCAAGAGAATCTGTGTCATTGAAAGCCATATTTGCAATTTGGGTAATGCTGAGATTATCTCCTACGGCGGCATCTGAGAAGTTCATAAAGATAAAGACAATGCTGCTTTCAGTGGCTTCGATGGTTTGAATAGAGAACACTACAGAGAGGGCACTACCATCGGTGAGCTGAAAAGAGATTGTGTCCTCTACGGAGTCACCATCATTCAGATTCTGGGAACTGGTGTTTAATTGATATTCCCAGTTTCCACTTTCATAGAGAGTAAAATCCCCATAGTTTCCGGCCACACTGCTGGCTTGAAAGGTGGGGCTATTACTATCGGTATCTTCGAGGCTGAGAGTGCCACTGGCATACTCTTGTGTCCCTACGATAAGTGATGCCAGGGGACTACTGGGGTTAAAAGTGTAGCCCCCCGTTTCTTCATCACTGTCGTCGTCCCCGTTATCGGAATCATCAGAACCACTGTTGTCTCCGCCGTCGGTACTTGTTTCGGTTTCAGTAGTCTCATCGTTGGAATTACTACTGCCGGATCCTCCTCCACAAGCTGTAAGGAGAACCGATAAACTGAATGCTGTAAGGAATTTTAGGGTATCAGGCATGACAAACTCGACGTATTTCTTAATCTAATTGAGCAAGGCGATTTGTAATTGATGGACAGCTGCTCAGTGGCCCGGTTCCTGCTGATTATTAGTTAAATAACTATATTTGGATTCTGGGTCACCTAAGGCAAAATAGCTATCGCTTTTTTGGCAGGTTGTGACGGTGTTGGATCAATTGCTATTAGCGCCTGTAAGTAGTGTGAACCCCGTTTGAGCAATTGATGACAGGGTTCAAAAAGTTAACTAGGTGTAATGAGTAGGATAAAGGAATGAGACCTATATTTGAACGTAGAGTGCACTTAACCCCATTTGCTTTTTTGCACAGGTGGGAGTCTGAAATTGGGGTGTTTTTAGTTGGGGTTGATTAGAGGGAAATATGGATGTTGTCTTTCGTTGAAACAATCAAAGAAGGTGGAAGGAAGGGTAGGTTAATTGTTGTTGTGGCCGGTATAGGACTTTTGATCGCCGTGATATATCAACTGGCTACTCGCCTAAACCTTAATACAGCTTATTCTGTCGGAGAGATTATAGACTCACTTCATGGGGTAGAAGTTTATTACAATGGAGGAGTTAATAATGTTGAAGAGCGCAACACCTCGGAAGACGGTTATAATCTTGGTCTAAGGTACCAGTGTGTTGAGTTTGTTAAGCGCTATTATTACGAGCGATTTGGGCATCGAATGCCGGATACATTTGGACATGCTAGAGATTTTTTTGACCTGACAGTCCAGCACGGGAGTGTGAATACCAAAAGAGGATTACTGCAGTTTCACAACCAAGGTAATACCCCTCCGAATATTGGCGATATCGTTGTTTATAGCCCCTCCCTTTTTAACCCTTATGGCCATGTAGCTATCGTTTCTATGGTAGATATAGAGAATGCTACCCTGGAGATTATTCAGCAGAACGCGGGTCCATTTTCTCCCTCCCGAGAGCGTTACCCACTTATTTTCATGCCCTCAGGGCAATGGTATGTAGAGAATAACCGTATTCTCGGATGGTTGCGCAAAGAGTGATCAACTTTTCAGAGGGTTATTTAATGGAAAACCCCCTCCATTAATCTCGGTCAAAAGCCATTTATCTGATTCCAGTACCGCTGGTCTTATCCGATGGTATGGGCCTGGAAGGTTGGTAGTGTGCTTCCCACGAATGGAGGCAATTATGAAACTATATTCTCTTTGGGCGCTATCTCTACTGATTGGTAGCGCTACTAGCCAGGCGGATGCCCTTGAATCACAGTGGGAGCTGGCGATGACAGCCGCTTATGATCGCGCTTCTGATAGCTCACTTTTTGAGGCGCAATCAAGTGTGTCTCGGCAAGCTTTACTACAGGGGGCACTACAGTATGAAGCTTGGGAAGGGCAGATCTCTGCATTCCACCAGGCAGAGCGCGGTGGCAGTGAAGACTCAGAGTTGGTAGTTGAGGAGCTTTTCTGGCAGGTGAGCTGGCAGGACTGGGATTGGTTGCTGGGCAAACGCCGCCTGGACTTTGGTGTTGGTTATGGTCATCGACCGCTGGATTGGTTTCTACCCATAGAGCGGAATCCGGTATCACTTCAAGTGAGCGAAGGAGTTGGGGTGGTGTCTGCCAGTCGTTTCACTGAGAATGGAGAGCTAAGTGTAATGCTGGTGGATGCCGGTATCAGCCAGGCCTCTGGGGGTGACCACCCAAAGGGATTTGCCATGCGCTGGTATCAGCTTGGAACTAGTGCCGAGTGGCAGTTACTGGGTTACATGGATGATCAGCGAGGTATGAACTTAGGGGGAAGCTGGGTTAATACTTATGGAGAGCAATGGGAGATCCATACAGAATGGCGCTACCAGCAAGAATACTGGCGCTGGCGAGCCCCAGCTTTGACGGCTATGCCAAAACAGGAGCAGATGGATGATGGCTGGCAAGCTCTTATAGGGATGACATGGGCAAACAGCATTGGGCATTCGGTTATTTTAGAGTACTGGTTTGATAGTCGGGCCTGGGGGAAAAGCGAATGGGAGCAGGTGTTTGATAACAGCTTGTGGTACCAAAATCAGGGAGTGCAGTGGGATGGCCTCCGCCAATCCTCAGCAATGGCCTTTTTAAGTGATAATACCCTGAGGCACAATTTACTTTTACATTGGACGCTTACCAATAATGAGTACCATCCAAAAGTAGATTTAATATACACGCCTGAAGATGGTGGCCTTATTTTAACTATCGGGGGTGAGAGGGAGATGGCGGACGATTGGGTACTTGGAACATCCGTAAGATATTTTGCTGGTCCTGATGAGTCTGCTTTTGCGCAGCTTCAAAACCAGGCTGTATTTACCTTGAGTACGACTATTGTTTTTTGAGTGGAGTTAAGGGTGAATCTGTTAAGAGAGTGCTTACGTACATTGATAATTTGTGTGGTGGTGGCGGTAATTACCCAGGCTATCTGGGGGGGGAGCTATGCAGTTCACGGCGTAATTTCTCTGGCGTATGGATTTATAGCGACATCCACGAGGCAGGTAGTCGAGTTTTTCAAGCCCACCTGGCCCTCAAAAGTAAAGTATGCGGTAGTGAGTTTAGCGGCAACTGTACTGGGAACTCTACATGCTTGGTGGTGGATATCGGGTTTTGGGGAGTTTCGGGCACTTGATTTTTTAGTTATTGCCATTCTTCTTTCCATTTTTCTCTATCAAGTTCATCTTAACCGGGAGCAATCTCACCAGCTTGAGAGGGAACGTCAGGAAGCTGAATTGTTAAAGCTTGAACAACAAAAGACTCTTGCTCAAAGCCAGCTAAAAGTGCTGCAAAGCCAGATAGAGCCTCATTTTCTTTTCAATACTCTGGCCAATCTAAAAATGCTAATTCGTCACGACCCTCAAAAGGCAGAAGACCTACTGGATAACTTTAGTGATCTCTTGCGAATTAGCTTGAAAAAATCCCGTTCCGATCAGGTATCTTTAAAGGTTGAGCTTAGCAGTTTGAAATGCTATTTAGAGATTCAAAAGATACGCCTGGGGGAAAGGTTAGAGTATGAAGTTGATTTATCAGGGGATGTGAGTTTAGAGACATTTGTTCCCCCGTTACTTGTGCAACCCTTAGTCGAAAATGCAATTTTTCATGGCATTGAGCCTGCTGCTAAAGGTGGACTGGTCAGGTTGCGGGTGAAGCAGAAAGAAAACCAGTGGGTTATTGAGGTGGAAGACAATGGTGTGGGGCTCGCTACTGGAGCTAATAAACTTAACCCCAGCAAACATAATGGGATTGCGCTAAGCAATATTAGGGAGCGACTTTCCACCCTTTACCAAGAGCGTGGTAAGCTACTGATTCAAAGTAATAATCAGGGCGGGGTAACTGCCCGTTTGGAGTTTCCATGCGTGCCATAATTGCAGACGATGAGCCTTTATTGCGTCACCATCTTGACCAAATGCTTGCCGATATTTTTCCTGAGCTTGAGATTGCTGGTAAAGCCTGTGATGGCCGCGAGGCGTTAGCCCTATGCCAACAAGAGGAGCCTGATGTAGTTTTTCTCGATATTCGCATGCCTGGAATGGATGGATTGGCTGTTGCTGAGGCTCTTAACAAATTAAAAACAAATCCTATTGTTGTATTTATCACAGCCTATGATGAGTATGCTGTAAGTGCTTTTGAGCATGAGGCAGCCGACTACCTGCTAAAACCTATTGATGACAAGCGGCTGGAAAAAGCTTGTGATCGTATTCGGCAGCGCCTGAGAGACCGGGAAGAGGGTAACCTAAAGTCAGGACCTGATATTGAGGCGTTGCTGAGACAGCTTTCCTTAAGTAGACCCGAGTACCTTCGCTGGATTAAGGCAAGCAAAGGCGAAGATATTCATCTGATTGCCTGCGATGAGGTTTCGGCATTTGTGGCAGAGGACAAATATACGACGGTTTACTCTGGTCAGGGTGAGCATATTATTAGAACCCCACTAAAGGAGTTGTTAGTTCAGTTGGAGCCAGATTTATTTTGGCAAATCCACCGTTCTACAATTGTCTGTGTGAAGCGCATTCAAAAAGTATGCCGTGGAATAACTGGCGGTGTATCTGTGGTGATGGATGACGGGCGTCAATATACGGTGAGTCGCAGGGCTGCTTCGTTGTTTAAAACAATGTAGCAATTAACAATTTATAATTATCTTAACTTAGGGGGGGAATTGATCCCTCCAATTAAGTTGATATGTATGTCAGAGATTCATATCTGCTACCTAAGATTTAGTAACTTTACCGCCCTTATTTTTGATGGCCGGACATTCAGATTGGTTTGGTACCGAGAGATCTTTAATCTAAATGCTCCAACTGCCGCTGATTAAAGGGAGGGTGATAAGATGGGATTGCGATAAGAGACTATAGCGTTAAAGATGATATGGGCTTTATTGAATTACTATTAAAGCCGAGCTTCAAACTTAATCGGATTTCAATTGCTAAGACTTTGGGGTGGTTGCTGTTTGGGTTTGAATTTGGACGCTTGTTTATATGTTTACATGCTATTGCTAAATGAATTGACTAGTAATCTTGTGCGAGCTGAGGGGGTTGTTTTTTGTAATTGTCGGTAATTTACTTTAGGGGTTTGATTGGCATAATTGCCCGCGACTTGAGGGGTGTGGTGTTTTTTTAATTGTAGATTAACTATTTTGGTGGATTTGAGTTTGTTCATGCCTGGTGCTTGAGGTTCTATCTGAAGGTCTATTTTATGCTCTTTTGGCTTGTTAAATAGGCTAAGATTTTTCTTTATGGTTTTTCTATTTTAGGCCATTTTCTTAAATGGCTGGGAAGGTATGTATGCTGCCTTCTTCCAGAGAGTGCGTAATCTATTTTCCTCTTGTAATGACAGGTATTCTGCTGTGAGTACCTGTGTGTGAATTTTCTCCGATAATTAATGGAATAATTATGTTGGATAGTTTTAAGTTGGACCCTTCTTCTGTAGAAGGAGTTGAGGGTCTAATTGAGGTGAAATCTCCCTACTTTGCACTAGAGGCTTTACATTTTGACGCTGACGGCTGGCTTGTTGCTAAAGTGCCTGTGCAATGTCAAAGCACATATGAAAGTAGTTTAATGGATGTCGCGGAGATTGGTCGACACTTGGCAATTTTGGGCTCTTGTTTTGGCGCTTTGGCCAATCCAGTGAGATCCAAGCATTACTACTTGGCGCGCAAAGCTGATTTGAAAACTTATGATAGCTTTGTTTCTGATATGCGCCCTGATCACCTTCTGGCCCGAACCAAAGCCGTATTTACCAATAAGAGAGAGTTGGTTGCTGAGGCTGAATTGTTAGACCCTGCTGGTGAAGTGGCGGCACGACTTAACGTGAAATATCATGTAATGCGGCAGCGATCTTTCCATAAGATATATAGTGATAGTATCCATGCTATTACTCCTGTTGTTAGCGATATTAATCCTTACTCCAAAAGTATTGATATTAATGTACATAATATTGATCTAATGTCTCTGACGGCAAGTATCGGTAGAGTTACTCCAGAAATGTGCATGGGGCATTTTGATCGGGTGAAAGCGTTGCCCGTTGCTATTGCCTCGCAGAGCCTTATTAAGGAACCTCTGAATAATTCCAAGCCAATATTGGTAATATTCACCTACCCATCAAGACTACGATGAATTATGCACCAAGTCACCTTTGCCGAAGCAGAATATAAGCTAAAGCGCCGTATAACTCGCCGAGAGAAGTTTCTTTCTCAAATGGAAGCCCTCATCCCATGGCAGCGACTAGAAGCTCAGATCACTCCTTGCTATCCACAAGGCAAACGTGGCCGACAGCCATATCCATTGAGTGTCATGCTCCGTATTCATTGCATGCAGCTATTTTATAATCTCAGTGATCCCGCTATGGAGGATGCACTGTATGAAATTGAATCCATGCGTAGTTTTGCTGGATTGACTTTGAGCGGCCCAATTCCCGATGAAACAACGATTCTTAACTTTCGCCACTTACTGGAGCTCAATCAGCTAGGTGCAGCTCTTTTTGATGAAATCAACAAGCATCTTGCTGAGAATGGCATGGTACTGCGTGAAGGTACGATTGTAGATGCCACTATTATCTCTGCGCCAACTTCAACCAAGAATAAAAAGAAAAAACGTGATCCAGAAATGCATCAAACAAAGAAAGGCAATCAGTGGCATTTTGGAATGAAAATGCATATCGGGGTTGATGATGTGCTCGGAGTAATACATAGCATAGATACAACAGCAGCGAATTCGCATGATGTCACAACTACAGAGCGAGTTCTCCACGGGGAGGAGAAAAGAATCTGGGGAGACTCTGGGTACATTGGTGCGGAGAAACGTGAAGAGTTGAAAGAGCGGGAGGCGGATTGGTATATAGCAATGAAGCCGAGCAAGCTAAAAACTCTTCCAGGGCGTGATGCACTTCGTAAAGCGGAAAAGATCAAGGCGCAGATAAGAGCGAAGGTCGAGCACCCCTTCCGCTACATCAAACGGGTATTTGGTTATGACAAGGTCCGCTATCGGGGACTGGTAAAAAATACTGAGAGGCTGTGCTTACTGGCAGGCTTTACCAACTTAATAATAGGGAGAAAATACTTGGCTGCCTAGGGGTGGTTCGCCTGAAATCCACCTATTGAGGGTTTCAGATGAAAAATTAGTGGACTATTACGCGCAAATTACGCGTTTGTGCGTAATAAAGTGAATTTTTCAAGCAGCTCAGCTTAATTCTGGAAAAATGCTTCGTTGATCAGAGGGTCCTTAAGTCATGTTGTATATTTTTGAGGCGGTTGAAAGGTGAAGATAGTGCTCGATTTATTGTTACCTCTGCGGATTTGTGTGCGGACAACTTAGCGCTGGCAGGACAAGATGTAGATATAAAAGTAGAACTCTTAGATGTTGAAAACGATGTTTTTATTGTTCGTACTATAGCTACAAATAATTTGGGACAGTCTGTCGGTGAAATGACCACCCATATTGCAATGGTGGATTAGTCTTTGTAAATTTCATTTGATATTTTATACAGATCAAAGGAACTGCTCTTTTGGTCTGTATCCACTCTATGTGCATCGCGCACTCTTATTAGTATCAATTTAGATACCAAGTCTTCAATGTTTTGGCGATTATGCAGTCTTTACTAATTGGTACTCTCTCCTGAGTTTAGACGCTTTAACGATAGTATCTCTTCGCGTGCAGTAATTTTCCACCTATCCATCCTCTAGAGCCATTCAGCATAAGTTTTTGCCTCTTATCCTCTCCAGAGACAGTTCATCGCACTGTCCTGAATGATATTTGGATGCTAGGTAATCTATTAAAAATTCAGAAGCAAGGAGAAGTGTAATGAAAAGGTTACTTGTAATAATGGCTTTAAATCTTGGGGTGAGCGTTTCATCTCTTGCTGCCCAGGACGCACAAATGGAAGGTTTGTACCAAAAAGCGGCAGCACAGGGTGGGGCGGCGATAGAGGAGTCCTATGAGGCTTTTAAGGCGTTACAGAAAGATAATCCTTCTGATCCTATTGCACTTTTTTACCTGGGGGCCAGTGAGACTCTAATGGCAAAAGAAAGCTGGTTGCCCTGGAGAAAGGTCAGTTATGCAGAGAATGGAATTGCCCGTATGGATAAGGCGCTCACCATAATTGAAGAAATGGATAACCCTGGTCGTTCCTCTCAGGGGATGCCTCAAGACTTGCTGCTCAAAGGAATTGCTGCAACAACTTTTACTAAGGTGCCAAAGTTCTTTAATTCTTTTGACCGTGGGTTTGAACTTTATCATGAGTTGATGGGTGATCCACGCATGGGATATATGCCGCCAGACGCTACTCACTGGATTTACTGTGGCGCATTGCAGGCTGCAGAGCTTGAGGGTGACAAGGAGTTAGTGAATTTATGGGGAGCAAAGGCTGAGAGTCATGGCATATCAAATCCATGTGGTGATGTTAAAAACTCTGACTAATAGTACGAACAGGTAGTGAATCTATGTTACAGCTCACTCATATTGAAAAGACTTACACTTCCGGTGAGGTTCAACTTCGGGCGCTAAAAGATGTGAATCTGGATATTCGAGCAGGCACTATGGTAGCTCTGTGCGGACCATCGGGGTCTGGTAAAAGTACCTTGTTAAATATTTGCGGGCTACTGGATCATGATTACAGCGGAGAAGTCTGCTTTGCCGGCGAGGTGCTGAGAAAAAGCCATCGGCAGTCAATGAAGATCCGTCGTACCCAGTTGGGTTTTGTATTCCAAAAGTTTAATTTGGTTCCGGTAATGACAGCCTTTGAGAATGTAGCCTTTCCACTTCTTTTAAATGGAATGAAAGAAGGTGAAGTAAGACGGCGTGTAATGGGCATGTTGGATCATGTCGGGCTGTCCCAGTTTTCTAACTACAGGCCAGATCGACTTTCAGGTGGACAACAGCAGAGAGTAGCAATCGCTCGAGCACTGGTGCACCAGCCCAAACTGGTAATTGCCGATGAACCTACGGCCAGCTTGGATAGTGTTACCGCACAACAAATTATTGAGTTAATGAAAAGTTTAGGAATGGAGCAAAAAACAGCTTTTATTGTTGCCAGTCATGATGATCGAATGACTCGTCATTGCGATAGAGTTGTTGAGTTGAAAGATGGTGTAATTCTACAGGAGAGTGCTTTATGCATCGCTTAAAAGTCGCGGTTTTAAATTTATTGCGCAATCGCCGCAGAAGCTTTCTTGCCGTTGCAATTATTTCCATTGTGGTAACGGCCTTGATGACCTCCGGAGGTTTTGGCCTATTTACGTATCAATCCCTTAAAGAGAGCGCGGCGCGTAGTGAGGGGCATTTGGTGCTATCACAGCCGGGATATTTCTCTTCTGATGAGGACTTTCCTCTTCAGCTTGGTTTAGATAATGCCAATAAATTACGTAGGGACTTGTTGGTTGAGGAAAATGTGAAGGCCGTGCAGCCTAGAGTTTATCTGCAAGGGTTAATTTCCAATGGTGATAAGTCTTCTATTTTTTTAGGTCAGGGGATATTGCCAAGTGAATTTCGGGTGAAGGGGCCTTTTCTAAATGTCACTGAGGGCAGTATTTTATCAAACCGTGAAGATATCAGTGATCCTGAGATTATGCTGGGTAAGGATCTCGCAAGAAATCTTAATGTAAGGCCTGGGGATTATATTACTTTAATGTCCTCTACCGTTCATGGGGCTCTCAATGCAATGGATTTTAAGGTTAGGGGAATTTTCGGGACTGGTGTTCCAGATATGGATAAGCGTCAAGTATATATTTCTGTTCCGGCTGCACAGTTCCTTTTAGATAGTGACAGGGTTTCAACCATGGCAATTTATGGCTACAGCCTTGATAAGACATCGAGCTTGCAGGAAAGACTGCGTGAGTTAGTTCCAGAGCTGGAAATTACAACTTGGGAGGATCGTGCCTTTTTCTATCAGGGAGTGAAGAGTCTTTATGATCGAATTTTTGGGTTGATGGGAATCATTATGGCACTGGTTATCTTTGTCTCTCTTTTCAATACGCTGGCAATGTCGGTAACAGAGAGAACACGGGAAATAGGTACCTTGTCCGCATTGGGAGCATCCAAAGTGGAATTGATAACAGGGTTTATATTGGAGGCTTTAGTACTTGCTGTAGTGGGTTCTTTAGCCGGTGTTATTTTGGCTGGTCTGATAAGCGCTGGATTGATGATGTTTGACATTACTATGCCGCCACCTCCGGGAAAAACAACGGGGTATCCTTTGACTGTTTATTTCTCTATTAACTTGGCTTGGATGATTTCGGTTGCAATAGCTGCGATATGTGTTTTTTCATCCTTCCTTGCGGCGCGGAAAGGTGTCAATAAACCGATTACTGAGGCATTGGTCCATGTATAAATTAAGATTAGGCAGAGTTAGCTTGGCGATTGGTTTGTTGCTGATGTTCTCTCCCTTTGTTTCAGCTGGGACTGAGGAGAAGGAAAGTCATTTTTCCGCTGTACAGGTAGAAAGCATGTTGGCCAAAGCCGATTCCTATCGTCTTGGAGAGTCATCTTCAAAAGTTGTCACCAACATCCAGGTTTTTAAACAGGGAGAGTTAGAAAGCGAAGATCGCTACCATGTTTATACTCGCCCTGAGAGAAAATCATTGGTGATATTTAAAGGTATTGGTGAAGAAGGGCAAAAAATGCTGATGCTGCAGGATAACTACTGGCTATTGATGCCCCGCAGCCGCCGCCCTATCCGCATTACACCGATGCAAAGATTGCTGGGGGAGGCTTCAATTGGTGATATCGCCACTTTGACTTGGAGTCAGGACTATCGGGGACAATTCGAGGCAAATGAAATTCTAAAGGATAAATTGACCCACAAAATTCAGCTGGAGGCAAAAACCAAAGGAGCCAGCTATCAAAAGATAACATTGTGGCTTGATAGTGAGAGTCTCTTCCCTATCCAAGCGGAGCATTACTTGAAATCTGGAAAGTTGGCTAAGGTTGCGCATTTTGTATCGGGGATAAAGGATGAAGAGCTATTTGTGGAGGAGATGGTTTTAGTTGATAGCATTAAGGCTACCACTGAAACCAGAGTTCACTACGAAAGTAGCACTGCGCATCAGTTAGCGGAAAAATTCTTCAATCCGGCATACTTGAGTCGACAGTCAAAAATGGATCTGTGAGAGTGGATCTGAGCGGGTAACTTCCTCTGCCAGTATCAATTCCGATACTGGCAGAGGTGCGGAAAATTAGGCTGCCTCAATTGATGCTATTTGAATTTTCCGCTCTTCGGAAAAAGCTCTATCAAGCTCTTCTGCCTCCCTGAGACGTTTTATTTTATCAAAGAACAATTGGGCTTCAGGAAAAGCCAATTTCAAGTAAGCGAGCCATTGCTTAATACGATTGCCCAGATACTTGGAAGGGTAAACTTCTCGGGTGGTTTGATAGTAACCCCAAAGAATTTCAATAATCTCTTGCCAGCCCATTGCTGTATAGCTCTCACCTGAGCAGTAGGCTTTTATCTGCTTGCCCAAATCTGGCCTGGCTAGCAGGCTGCGACCAAACATAAATGCTTCGCATCCGGTTACTTCACGGCAGCGTTGAAATTCCTCAAGTGTCCAAATATCCCCGTTGGCAATGACTGGGATTTCCAGTTTTTGGCGAATTTCACCGATGTATTCCCAGTAGGCTGGGGGTTTATAGCCATCGACTTTGGAGCGAGCGTGTACTGCCAGTTCATTTGCGCCGCCAGCTGCTGCGGCCTGGGCGTTATCCATATAGCTAGAGCGATCATTAAAGCCCAGTCGGATTTTTGCGGTGACAGGGATGTTTTCAGGGACAGCGCGGCGAACCGCTCCTACAATAGCTTCCACTCTGTGAGGGCTTTGTAATAGGCAGGCGCCACCGTCGCTGTTATTCACTGATTTTGCAGGGCAGCCGAAATTGAGATCAATTGCTGTAGCACCGAACTCAACTGCTTTTACTGCATTAATTGCCATTGCATTGGGGTTGCCGCCTAACAGCTGTAACCGTACTGGAATCCCGCTTGGGGTCTTTGCACCTTTGTCGACCTCTGGGCACAAGCGGGTGAATACTCTGCGAGGCAAGCGAGTATTAGTGACACGAACAAACTCTGTAACACAGATATCGACTCCTCCAATGGCGGAGAGCAGGGCACGCACGTGATGGTCGATTACCCCCTCCATTGGTGCCTGGTAAATCGTAGGTTCTGGGGTAGGTGTCTTGTCGGTCATAAGTCAGTTGAGAGGTAAATCATAAATCTAAAGGCGCATATTCTATCAGCAAGTTATTGTAATGGCGCAAAATCGATCATTCTTCAGTATATAAAAGTAGGAGAAATAAACTCAGCCTATTGATGTTTTGCACCAAAATTGGGCGTGGTAATTTAGACCCCTCCGTTGCCTCTGAAACCAATAAGTGTTTGATTTTAAAAGCAACTTGTATTGATAATAGAAAAATATCAGCATTTTGGAACTAATGAATTTTTTCCTGTGTGCCCGCTCTTTTTGGGGGAGGATCAGGTGCAGCGGCGGTTGAAATTACCGGTCTAGGGAATAAGATTCCGATGTGCAGAAATTTGGGACGGCTGGGCTAAGTGAGATTTTCCCGGGCAAGTTTATTGGTTGTACGACATAAATTTGTTTAATTGTGAGCGAAGATTTTACATATGCACAAAATATCAATTGGGGTGTTTCAGCTGTCCTGAATAAATAGGTACGTAAATTCATAGTGTTACGGGGACAGATGAAACCGTCCGGAATGGCTGGTTTTATTGCCTGGTGCCAGGGGGAATAAACAGTGCAAGAAACACTTTTGCAACAGGGGCTAGATATCACCCTGTTTGGTATGGGAATTGTTTTTACTTTTCTGCTATTGCTGGTGATCGGTACCGGTATTATGTCGAGAATGATCTCCCGCTATTTTCCCGAAGCGGAGCCCGTATCCCACACGCCTTCCCCAACCGCAGGGAATGATAAGGTCCATTTACATGCGGTGATTAAAGCGGCGATCGAACAGCATCGCAAAAGACGCTAACCACCAATCGCTTTCAAACAATTTCCAATAATTTCTGCCGAGAGAGATAACCCATGACTGAGGTTAAAAAGCCATTGGGGATTACCGATGTAGTCCTGCGCGATGCCCACCAGTCACTGTTCGCTACCCGACTGCGACTGGACGATATGCTGCCGATTGCTGAGAAGCTCGATAAAGTTGGCTTCTGGTCCCTGGAGTCCTGGGGGGGGGCCACTTTCGACTCCTGCATTCGCTATCTCGGCGAAGATCCCTGGGAGCGTATTCGTGAATTGAAGAAAGCTATGCCGAATACGCCTCAACAGATGCTGTTCAGGGGACAGAATATTCTCGGCTACCGCCACTATGCGGATGACGTGGTTGAGAAGTTTGTAGAGCGCGCTGCAGTCAATGGGGTAGACGTGTTCCGCGTGTTCGACGCGATGAACGATATGCGCAACCTGAAAACAGCACTGGCTGCGGTGAAGAAACAAGAGAAGCACGCTCAGGGCACCATCTCCTATACCGTGAGCCCAGTACACACCATGGACTTATGGGTGGATCTGGGGCGCCAGATCGAGGATATGGGAGCGGATTCCATCGCGATCAAGGACATGGCCGGTCTGCTGCGCCCCTATGAGGGCTACGAGCTGGTGAAACGTTTGAAGGCCGCCGTGGACATCCCCATCCATATGCAGTGCCACGCTACTACCGGTTTATCTACGGCTACCGCTCTCAAGTGTATCGAGGCGGGTATCGACAACGTGGACACCGCGATCAGCTCTATGTCCATGACCTATGGTCACAGCCCAACCGAAGCGTTGGTGGCCATTTTGGAAGGCACTGAGCGGGACACCGGGCTGGATATTAACCTGCTGGAAGAAATTGCGGCTTACTTCCGTAACGTCCGCAAGAAATACGCGAAGTTTGAGGGCTCCTTGAAAGGCGTGGACTCCCGCATCCTGGTGGCCCAGGTGCCGGGTGGCATGCTCACCAATATGGAGAGCCAGCTGCGCGAACAGGGCGCCGGGGATCGCTTGGATGATGTGCTAGAGGAAATCCCGCGGGTGCGTGAAGACCTGGGCTTTATCCCGCTGGTTACCCCCACCTCCCAGATTGTGGGTACCCAGGCGGTGCTCAATGTCCTGACTGGAGAGCGTTACAAGTCGATCTCTAAAGAGACTGCCGGAGTCTTGAAAGGTGAGTACGGTGCGACGCCTGCTGAAGTTAACCAGGAGCTGCAAGTCCGGGTGCTTGATGGCGCTAATCCGGTTACTTGCCGTCCGGCGGACCTGTTGGCACCGGAGTTGGACAAATTGACTCTGGAGCTTCAAGAGAAAACCGGTGAACAGGATGTAGTCTTGACCGATGGTGAGGGGGAGATCGACGATGTGCTTACCTATGCACTCTTCCCACAGATTGGCCTGAAGTTCCTGAAAAACCGTGGTAATCCAGAAGCTTTCGAGCCAGTACCTACCGGTAATGAAGGTGCTGCAGTCAAGAACGACAAAGGTGAAGAAGTTTACACCGTGACTGTAGAGGGACAGAGCTACACCGTCACTGTGGCCGATGGTGGCGACTTAACCAATATTGCTCCGGTGTCTGGTAGTGCTTCTGCACCAGCAGCTGGTGCACCTTCCGTGCCCGCCACCGGCGGTGAGCCGGTTAATGCGCCTCTCGCTGGAAATATCTTCAAAGTAATGGTGAAGCCTGGGGACCAGGTGAGCGAAGGTCAGGCGGTGTTAGTACTGGAAGCGATGAAGATGGAAACTGTGGTGAGTGCCCCTCGTGCCGGTAACGTCTCCAGTGTGGCAGTAAAAGAAGGCGATTCAGTGGCGGTGGGTGATGCCCTGCTGTCTATTGCATAGCCAAAGGTAGGAGTCACACGTGGATAATCTGATTACTCTTTGGCATTCCTCCGGTGTCGCGCAGATGGCATCGGGCCAGTTCATTATGATTTTGGTGGGCCTGGGCCTGCTGTTTTTGGCCATTCGCAAAAACTTTGAGCCCCTGCTTTTGGTACCTATCGGTTTCGGCGGAATCCTGGCCAATATTCCCGGTGCCGATTTGGCACTCTCAGCCGCGGAGACAGCCCTTACCCAGGGAGATGGAGCTGTGTTGGCGCAAATGGCCCAGATCCTGGGCCTCGATAGTACTTCAGCTTTACCCGCGCTTCAGGAAGCTCTGGCCAGTGCGCCGGCAGCCGTGCAGGTACAAGCAGCTGAGTTTGCCCGGGATGCCGGTTTCAATAACGGTATGCTGTATAACTTCTATTCCGTAGCTATTGCTTCCGGCATTGCGCCGTTGGTAATTTTTATGGGCGTAGGGGCTATGACCGACTTTGGTCCGCTACTCGCCAATCCGCGCACCTTGTTCCTCGGTGCAGCGGCCCAGTTTGGGATCTTTGCCACGGTGCTCGGTGCTGTGGGTCTCTCGGTAGCGGGAATCATGGACTTCTCAATCGCCGATGCCGCTGCGATCGGTATTATCGGTGGAGCAGATGGCCCCACAGCTATCTATGTTTCCAGCCTATTGGCCCCGGACCTGTTGGGGGCTATTGCTGTAGCAGCTTATTCGTATATGGCGCTAGTGCCTATGATTCAGCCGCCGATTATGCGAGCCCTGACCACTGAGCAGGAACGCAAAATTGAAATGGTGCAATTGCGCCATGTGAGCAAGCGGGAAAAAATTGCCTTCCCGATGTTGCTGCTGATTTTGGTGGCCCTGTTCCTGCCAGCTGCTGCACCGCTGTTGGGCATGTTCTGCTTTGGTAACTTGATGCGTGAGTGCGGAGTCGTTTCCCGCTTGTCGGACACCGCTCAGAACGCGCTGATCAATATCACCACTATTTTCCTGGGACTTTCCGTTGGTTCGAAATTGGCGGCAGACAAATTCCTCGACCCTAAAACCCTGGGTATTTTGGCCTTAGGTATTGTGGCGTTCGCGATCGGCACTGCGGCTGGCGTGTTGATGGCTAAGTTGATCAATGTATTCAGCAAGCACAAGATTAACCCATTGATTGGTTCTGCCGGTGTTTCTGCCGTACCTATGGCCGCGCGGGTGTCCAACAAAGTGGGACTCGAGTCCAATCCTCACAACTTCCTGTTGATGCACGCAATGGGCCCCAACGTAGCCGGTGTTATCGGTTCTGCGGTGGCTGCGGGTGTGATGATCAGTATGGTGCGGAGCCTTACTGGAGGGTAACCAAAATCCATGGCTTTGGAAGAGAGGGCGAACAGTGTTCGCCCTTTTTGTTGGCCTAAAACAAATGCATTTTGTCTGCTTTTGCTAGTTAAAACAGATCCTTCTGATTTAAATAATTTGAAGAAGTAGTCATGGATGGATTTGGTACGCTTATCAGGTCAATAGAGTATCTCCAGCGATAGAATTCATTTTGAGTTAAGGTTAGTTGCGCTATATTCCTCCCAAAATGTTTACTGGAATAAAAATTCATTAGGAAGTAACCCCAATGCGTAGTTTGCCATTCTTAATTGCCTTTGCTCTTTTCTCCACCAGTGCGTTTGCACATGATAATCATCAAACTGCGGAAGAAGTTCGCCTGTTAAAGAAAGAGGTGGTTAAGCTCCGTAAAGAAGTACGCTCTGAACACAAGCAGAGTGTGGGATCTGAAAATGTTCGTGACTTAGAAAAAGAAGTGATGAGGTTGCGAAAAAATGTCCATCGGCTTCAAGATTTGATTTTGGAATTACAGGCGAGTATTGAAGCTCAGTCTGAATTAGTACATCCATTTCCTGTAGAGGAGCGCCCTAAGTGGGCTTGCTATATGTCAGATGTAAAAGCTGGGGGTATTCACTCTAAGGGCTTTAGTCGTATTGAAGCGAAGGGAAGATTACTTGAAATTTGCTCCCAACGTGGTGGCCTTTGCTTTGAGAGTGGAATTGAATGCTCCGATGAGTAGTAACTAATAGCCAGTTTAATATGGGGCGGCTACTCTTGGATGAGTTTGCGCCCCTGGCTACCCCTTAAAAAGTAAGGACGATAACTATTAGGTGAGAGTACAGCTTTGCACCACTTGTTCATACTTAAGCTTCTTATCTAAGGTTGTCTAGTTTATAGAAGTGAGTGTCTAGGATCTTATATAAAAAGTCACGCCCTTGCTGATGGAGTTTCTCTGAGGAACCGTAAGTTTTAAAGTATTCAGGAAATAGTTGGGCAATATCCTCACTGGACCACTCTAGGTGAAACTGCAAACCCATTATTCTTTCGCTGAATAAAAAGGCCTGATGAGGGCACAAGTCAGATTCTGCCAAGCAAATTGCCCCCTCCGGAATTTCAAAGAAATAGCTATGTGCCTGGAATACATTCTCTAAATTGAAATTCAGTGCTGTTGTAGACCTTATAGGTAGCCAGCCCATTTCCTCTTGAGGAAGTTGGCGGACCTCTGCATCCAATGCATATGCAAGAATCTGTGCCCCAAGGCAGATGCCCAATATTGGGATTGGAAGTTCAATGCAGTTTTTTACCCATGCAATCTCATTGGCAAGCCAAGGGAGCCTTTCGCGCTCACAAACGTTCATCATCCCACCAAGGATAATAACTCCGCTAAAATCGCTTTGAGGAAGTGGTGACTTCTGAGGGTTAATGATAGAAAGCGGTATTCGCTTCTCTGTAGCCCAGTCATAAATATACCCTGGGCCCTCAGTTCCCTCATGTTGGATAATCAGTATTGGTTTGGTCATTTACTGGAAATCCTGATTTTCAAAATACAGTTCTTCCTTATAGTGGATGCCAGCTTTAGTTAGGCTTTTTGGCCAGCTATCTTTCGAAAGCGGTTTTAAACTGCCGCTATAAATGTCGCTGAAAAAATCATGGTCGGTGCTGACCAGCAGTATTTGGTCGAAGCTGGGGGTGGATGCAATTTCATGCACAAGCAAAGTGTAATTTTTAAGAAGTATTAATTGGTAGTGCCCATTTTCTGTTCGGGTAAGGGGGCTATCCATTAGTCGAGAGGTTACCCTGAAAGTAACAGCTTGCAGCGCAAGTTTTCCTCCTCGTTCAAAATGCCCTGTAAACATTTGGGCGTTAAAGGCATTGAGTTTTCCCTCGCGTAGTTCGCGTAAAGAAAATTCCTCTGGAAGCAATGTAACTAACTCGTTTTGCTTGAGGAGGTTTTGCACCTCCTCCTGGTCATCAGTCTCCAATTCCAAAATAACTTGATGACTGTGTTTTCCGCCATGTAGTGGCATGTGTGTGGCAATAATTTGCCCGCCGACGGTAAACAGGGCCATGCCATGAATTCCGACCGAATTGTCACTTTGTGCTAATGAAGATTGTGTGAAGCATACGCTTGAGCTGATTGTCAGCGCCAAAAAGAGAAGAATATTTTTCATCGGTTTTGTGTAGCTATGAACTTGGATGCAGGGGATTCTAAGAGTACTCTAGTGAATAATCGATTCAAAAATAGAGATATTTGATTCCACTATGGAAATAGAAGCACTTGAGAAGTTTCTAGTGATTGCTGCGACGGAGAACCTGCAGCGCTCCGCAGACAGGCTGGATACGAGCCCGGGTGGATTGAGTAAAACATTAAAGCGGCTGGAAGGAGAGCTGGGCACTCGCCTGTTTGATCGAGTTGGCAAGCAACTGAAAATCAATGATGCAGGCCTCAGACTGCAAAGTCGGGCGGTTGAGATGGTGGCGATTGCCAGAAGAATTCGCTCTGAAGTTGGCGAGCTAAATGTAAATCAGGAGTGCCGAATTGCTGCTCCGACCATGCTGCAACTAGCCTGGGGTACATTTATCTACCGCAAATTTATTATTGAGGAGGAAGGGGGGCGGTTGTCATTCACATCGGCCTATGAAGCCTTGGCATTGAAGATGTTATCCAGGGGGGAGGTAGATCTGGCCCTGATAACCGGAGCGGTTTTGGGGCAGTTGTCATCCTCAATGGGTGCTCGGCCACTTGGCTCAGTATCAATGTGTATTGCTGCAGGGCCTGATCACTCTTTGGTAGTGGAGCAGGGGGCTGAGGTGAAGGCTTCACTGTCAGATATCTTGCAATATCCATTTGCCGCACCGAGGATATCACCCTTCTGTGGTGAAGAGCGGGGGATAGGTAGCGATGGCTGGCCGGAAATTAATTATCCTCGCAAGGTGCAGGTCGTTGTAAATGATTATGGGGTTCTTTGCCAGCTAGTAAAAAATAATAGGCTGCTCGCTTTTCTGCCTGAGCCTCTGATAACTGAAATAGGTGGGGTAATCGTTAGGGTGGAGGATGGCGATATAAAATCTAGTGAAGAGCTTTTTGTAGTAGGAAGGAAAACGAATGCCTCCTGGCTAAGTAAATTCGCCGAGTGGGCTTAGTGTTTGGATTGGAGCCAATTAAGCCAGCTTCCATAGAGGGTATTGTAGCAACTAAATGGCCGAAATATTCGGTTGGTAACTGCCATATTTCCACCTGGATGGCTTGCCCATTTCCTGATTCATCGCGAACCAGAGCGGGGCGCACCTCCTCGGGGAGAACATAGAGTCGGTATTGGTGACTGGTTGTTGTTTTCTGATATAACTGTTCTCCCGCTCAGTGAGTTGCCAGTTGAGAGGTTACTCTTTGAGATGTGCACCACAGATTACAATTTTTACCAGCTTGTCCGGTGTAGCTAATGGCGAGAGCCGCTGTCTTGGTTGGATGTTTCTCCCGGGCGTTCTCCTGTAGCAGCCAATGGGAGATTACAGGCCTGGTGTAAACTATTAGAAAAACTTAGCAGAGACATATCGCAATGTTTCTGGCTAAACAAAGTGACTCCCCAGCTAATTCCGGAGCTAAGAAAGCCAACGGGTACTGCGGTCGCAGAATAGTCCAATAAGTTCATAAAATTTGTGTAGGTTCCGAGAATAGAATTTCTTTGAATGGGTTGCTCGGATATTTGCTGGCGGGTGTAAGCAGTCGGTATAGTGGGAATAATGATAAAATCGATATTCTCCAGTGTTTTATCACAGATTCTCTTTAGTGCTTGTAAGCGGTATTGTCCCAAGAAAGCATCAGCTGCAGTTTTTGTTTCCGCGGAGTTAATAACCTTCCGGATTACCTCAAGCATGGATTTCGGTTTTACACCTTGAGTTGCAATCCAGCGCTCGGCTACCCAGGGACCTTCGTATAGTAGCTTTGCCGCTTCTATAAAAGGATTAAAGTCTACAGTTACAGCCTGTCCGCCCAGCACTTTTAATTTTTTGATAGATTGATTAAAGAGTGCCTGGGTTTCTTTGTTCCCTTGAAAATCAAGTTGTTCAGGTATACCAAAAGAAAAACTGATCTTATTGTTAGGGAAGCTTTCCTGGAAGTACCGCAGCCTATTTGAAGATGGGGTGGTACGGCTATAGATATCGGCTGAATCAAACTTCGCCGTAATATCAAGTAGCTTGGCAGCATCTTGACAATTTAGGGCGAATATTGACACGCAGTCGAGACTTTTACAGGCGGGGACAACCCCTGTAGTGCTCAGCAGTCCCCGAGTGGGTTTGTGGCCTATTAAATTATTGAGTGCCGCAGGTACCCGACCAGAGCCAGCAGTATCTGTTCCCAAAGCAAAACTGACTTGCCCAAGTGCTGTGGCAATAGCTGATCCCGCACTGCTCCCGCCAGAAATATACTCCTGGTTAAAAGAGTTTTTACCTTCTCCGTAAGGGGAGCGAACACCTACTAGACCGGTGGCGAATTGGTCGAGATTGGTTTTGCCGAGCGGCACGGCTCCTGCTTCAATCAATAGCTTTACAACAAATGCGCTTTCGCGAGGGATATAGCTAAAGTCTGGGCAGGCTGCTGTTGTAGGTACTCCAGCAAGATCAATATTATCCTTGATAGCAAAGGGCACTCCGTATAATGGCAGATCGCTGGGCCTTATTCGGTCCAATGCTTCTAGATAGGGTTCTAGCTCTTCTCGCGTTAATAGAGTTATCCAGGCGTTATAATTGGCTTGCTGCAGTGCTTGCTTTAATAGACTGGCAATGAGTTCACGCGGTGTTGTAATACCTTGGGAGTAGGTGTTTCTTAGATGGTCTAGCGTTAAATCGTGGGCCATAAAAGGGTTCCGAGAATAACTTCAACTAGATACCGAACTGTTATTTATTTCGATGTTTGTATTACTAAGATTATATTTTTTCAAGAATTTTCATCTCAATGTAAACCGCATAATATTAGATTTAGCAAATACATAATTAGTTTGATGTCCTCTCCGGTGGACAGGGTGTCCCTGCTGCAATCCAACCTTTCATTGCTTCAATGAACTTATCGTGGGGGATATTTACCGGTTGGCGGCTGTCACCGGGGTGCCATCCCCACAATACCAGTGGGCTGGTACTGACAAACTCCAGCTGACTGGTTGGTGCTCGCCCGCCGTTGTCCTGGGGAGTAGTTAGCAGCTTGCAGATTTGAGCCGAGGATTTTTGTGACCAGTTCAACTCAATGGGTGCCATAACCCACCCTGGAGCTCCAGGCGCACCGGTAACAGGGTTGTTTTTATTTGAATGGCAGTTATTGCAACGCATGGTACCTGCCCCCATATTATCTGGACCGCGCTCCACTCTAGGAACATGGGGAGACCCTTCATTTATAAGTGGCATCTCCAACTGGTGGCAATTGAGGCAGCGGGGGTGCAGAAGGACCTCTACGATAGTTTCCCAGTCCTGGTGCCCTGGAGTGCTGCTGGCCTCCTCTTGCTGGGATGCACCTCGATGTTGATCGCAACCGGTTAACGTGAGGAGTGCTATGGCACAAAAAGCCAATAGGGGGCGAAAGAGAGCTGTGTCTGGCCGCATTTTCATTCGGCTTGCCTTTAAGTTCGATTTTCACTCTCAAACATAATTGGGCCTGAGGACTAGTGATAGTTTCGAGATTGATTGCCGCGTCAAAAGATAGACCTGGCGGGTTCAGTTCTATTGGGTTGTGACCGGCGATTCATATTTGGGGATTAAGGCGCCGTAGTACGTGGTATGATAGGCGCGTTTTACTTGTTTAATTCTTATATAGCGGGCGCGACTTTTAGCGTCTAGGAGAGTGTATGTCCTGGTTAGGGGCGGGGTTAGGTGCAGGCTTTGGTTTTATGTTTGGCGGTCCAATTGGTGCGGCATTGGGAGCCTGGATCGGCAGTTCATTTGGTTCCAGTTTGCAGCAGCGCCTCGGGAAGGCTGCTTCGGCCCTGAGCAGGGATGGAGCCCAGACAATCTTCATCGTGACTCTATTTTCGATGCTGGCAAAAATGGCTAAGGCAGACGGCCTGGTTTCTAAAGCTGAAGTGGAGTTTATAGAGGGCTTTATTAGAAACAACCTCCGTCTGGGCACTGAGGAGCGCAAGCATGCAATCCGTATTTTTGAAAATGCCAAGACTGATAAGTACAGCATTTACGATTACGCAAAACAGTATCGCCAGCTGGTTCGCGATCAAGCAATGCGGGAAATGGTGTATCGCCTATTATTTGCTGTTGCTTATGCCGATGGTGAATTACATAGCGCAGAAGAAGATATTTTAAAACGCATCACTGTTGATCTTGGGTTGCATGAATCTTTATTTGCGGCAATGCAAAATGAGTTTGTGCACGGGGGTAGGAGTACGGCTGCAAATTTGGAGCAGCATTACGCAGTGTTGGGTTGTACTCCGGAGACTAGCGATAAAGAGCTTAAATTAGCTTATCGCCGAAAAGCAGCAGAGTATCATCCCGATAAAATTGCTTCCAAGGGGTTGCCTGAAGAGTTTATGCGTCATGCTGATGATCAGATGAAAAGTATTACTGTTGCCTATGAAGCGATTGTTGAGGCGAGAAAGCAACAGGCTAAGGTTGTCAGCTAGGTTCTGGAAAGTAGCCTTGCTGTATCGCAAATAAAGGAGTTGATAGATGAGTCTTGCTGAGACAATTAAAGATAAGCTGACTGCGGAATTTTCCCCTCAGCATATTGAAGTGCAATGCGAAAGTCATATGCACAATGTGCCTGCTGGCTCTGAAATGCACTTTCGGGTCGTTTTGGTGAGTGAGGCGTTCAATTCGGCAAGAAAAGTGCAGCGCCATCAAAAAGTCTATGCGGCTTTATCTGAAGAAATGGCTGGCCCAATACATGCTCTTGCTCTGCACACTTACAGCCCGGAAGAGTGGGAGGGACAGGCCCCACAGAGTCCTGAATGCCAGGGTGGTGGAAAAAAGTCGTAATTCAGCGCTTTATTTAAAACAACTCAGACAGGTTCCAGTTCTGGGACCTGTCGCGTTTTTCATGTAAACAGCTATTCAAAAATTTTCAGTTTCTTTTTGCGTCATGAAAGCCCTCATAAGCTTTTACTGGTTGTAAGAATCAGTAGTGTAATGGCGTCTATTTTTTGTTTGTTAATTTAGATCTCTTCATATCTCTCTTGCTCTGATGGCCGCTAGAATTCCAAGAGGCGCCTATCCATTTTAAAAATCATACTTTGTTCGGGAAAATTAAACGCCAAAAAGCGGTTTAAGTGCCAGAAAACAATAAATACTTTTTTACACGCCAACATTTGTTTGTTTTTTCTACACCTGTTACTTCGTGCGACTAGACTGACCATTGATTGGGCTGATTGCTGTTTGATCTGCTGAATATCAATGGAGTTACCACAAATGAAGATGACGCGTATTCTGATCCCCGTTATGACGCCCCTCGCCTTAGCAATCTCTAGTGTCGCTTCGGCAGGACCGGCTGGCTATGCCCCTCCCCCACCAAAGACCCAGGAGTTTAAGGTTCGAATTGGTGGGGCCTATATCTCCCCCAACTCGGATAATGTCACCTTTAGTGATAGATTCTTTGACTGGCCGGATGATGAGTCTTTTGACTGGGGTGCATTCCGTTCCAATGTTGATCCTAGTGATGAGTGGGGCTGGTTTATCAATGTAGAGTGGCGGGCTACTGACCATATGAGTGTATCCTTGAGTTACACCGAGGGTGACCGCCATACAGGAGGAGACAATAGGCCCTGGCTACGTCGCTTTAATCCGGACTTTGACGAATTCCATCGCCGCCGCGATTTCGCTAGGTGGAAGCCTCAGATCACGGCCGCCTATCTGAATTATTATCCGTTAGATCCCAGCTGCATGGTTCAGCCTTATATGGGAGTAGGTATCAACTATACCGACTTTACCGATGAGCGTCTGAGACATTGGGGTTGGTGGGATTTCGATGATGATGTTGAAGTGTTCCGGCCTTGGGATGGCCGTGTAAACCTGGGTGACAACTGGGGATACACTTGGCAGATTGGTGTCGACTTTAATTTCGGTCATGATAGTAGCTGGCTGATTAACCTTGCCGCTATTTACTATGATGTAGATACCGATATTGAGGTGGATGCCTTCTGGTTCGATACCAATGATGACAATGAGTTTTATCGCCACAGATTCGGTGGTGATTACCTCTTTGACCCCTGGTCATTCAATATTGGTGTAGGCTACAAGTTTGATTTCCACTGGTAATCAGTCATGCAGCCAAAAAAGGGCGCTTCGGCGTCCTTTTTTATTTAACGCTCATCTGATATTCAGGGGAAGGCGAATAATTTTTCTTGAGTGCTGCAGTTGCCAATTCTTGATTACAAGTGGCGCTTATATTGATCGCAGTTGTATTCTTTAAATTTCTCTCTCAATTTTTTTATCTTGTCCTTCCATTTCTCCATCTGCTCTCCCGATCCGTCATCTTTTCTTTCTTCGCGGAAGTGTTCAATTTTTTGTTGCCATTTTTTACATTTCTTAAATGATGCATCCTGTTGTGCTGCTGCCTGATGGGTAGCGGTCAATACAGCAATAAGGGCAATAGCGAGACCTTTGGTTTTCATGATGGTTATTCTAGTTATTGCTAAATAAATAATCCCACCCTGTCAATCTGAAGTAAATGAGATGCATTAAAAAATAAGAACTTATTTGTTTTTTTTGAGTAAATTAGTGAGGTAAATAAAAGGTTTTGGTGTTAGGCGTGAAAATCGGGGCAGGGGAGTGTTTAAGGAGAGTAGAGGTTGGAGTCCTGAAGCTTTATGCCTGCTAGCAGTTTATATCTGGAGTAGGAAGAAGGCCCGTTTGGTTACGGGCCTTCTTATAATGATTTGTTTCAGTAATTACTGATTTGAAGGAAAACTGAACTGAATACCTTCCCTTACACCACTGGCAGGCCAGCGCTGGGTAATGGTTTTGCGCTTAGTGTAAAAACGCACTGAATCGGGGCCGTAGGCGTGGAGGTCGCCAAACAGTGAACGCTTCCAGCCACCGAAACTGTGGTGTGCTACTGGCACCGGCAGAGGTACGTTGATACCGACCATTCCAACTTTAATATTGTCGCTGAAATAGCGTGCGGCCTCACCGTCGCGAGTAAATAGACAGGTGCCGTTACCGTATTCATGAGCATCGATAATATCCATTGCCTCCTGCATGGTTTCGACACGTATCACACAGAGTACCGGGCCAAATATCTCCCCACTATGAATCGACATTTCCGGAGTGACTCGATCAAATAGGCAGGCACCCAGATAATTACCATTTTCGAAGCCGGAAACGGTTTGGTTGCGCCCATCTACAGCCAACTCGGCACCCTCTTCGATACCAGCGGCAATATAACTCTCCACTTTTTGTAAGTGTTGCCTGGTTACCAGTGGCCCCATATCGCTTTGGCTGTCCATACCATCGCCGATTTTCAGATCAGCAATTTGTACTTTGAGCTTCTCAACAAGGGCGTCGGCGGTTTCATTACCTACCGCTACAGCGACAGAGATGGCCATACAGCGTTCACCACAGGAGCCATAGGCTGCGCCCATTAGAGCCGCTGCAGCGTTGTCCAGGTCGGCATCGGGCATGATGATCGCATGGTTCTTGGCACCACCAAACGCTTGCACTCTTTTTCCATGGGCGGTGCCTGTGGTGTAGACATATTCTGCGATCGGAGTCGATCCCACAAAGCTCACCGCTTGGACACGTTTATCAGTGAGGAGTGTATCGACGGCCTCTTTACCGCCGTTAACCACATTCAGTACCCCTGTAGGGATGCCGGCTTCTATACCCAGCTCCGCGATAAACAGTGCAGAGGAGGGGGTGCGTTCGGAGGGTTTTAGTACAAAGGTATTGCCGCAGGCAATTGCCATTGGCCACATCCACAGGGGAACCATAGCGGGGAAATTAAAGGGGGTTATGCCGGCACAAACACCCAGCGGTTGGAATTCGCTCCAGGAGTCTATTGCCGGTCCGACATTTTTACTGTGTTCGCCCTTTAGCATTTCCGGAGTAGAGCAAACGTACTCGATATTCTCGATGCCCCGCTGTAATTCCCCCATCGCATCGTCGAGGACCTTGCCGTGTTCCAGGGTAATCAGCTCACAGATCTTTGCGGCGTTCTCCTGGAGCAGGTCTCGCAGGCGGTACATAATTCGTACTCGCTTGGCCGTCGGAAGGTTTCGCCAAGCGGGGAAGGCTGCTTCAGCTGCGCTAATGGCCTCTTCAACCGTCGCTTTAGAGGCTAGCGAAACCTGGGCGATCACTTCGTTGGTGGAGGGGTTGGTGACCTCTTGGAGTTCGGAGTTACCTGCGGCACCGGTGTCATTAACCATGTTGCCATTAATCAGGTGGCCGATTACTTTCATAGTTCTCTCTCAGTCGGGTTTATCAATTATTGTTCTACTGCTTTGCCCCTTTGTAACACAGCTCTGTGTTTTGGGGAAAAGCTCCCGACTGTTCGGAGTTATTCGTGTTTGGGAAAATCCCTGAGAACTGCCAAAAATGCATCGCCGAAGCGTTCGAGCTTACTGTCTCCAACGCCGGAGACCGCTAATAGCTCGCTGCGTGTTTGTGGGTGGGCTTGTACCATGCCGCGCAGGGTCGCATCGTGGAAGACGACATAAGGCGGCACGCCGCGCTCTTCTGCCAACTGTTTGCGACAGTTGCGCAGGGCTTCCCAAAGCACTTGGTTTTCTGGGCTGAGATCATCCAGGCTGCGATTGTCACGGCTCTGCGAGCGCGCCGCTTTTGGGGGAAGCTTGCGCAGGTTGAGAGTCTCCTCCCGTCGCAGCAGCGGGCGACAAATCTCAGTGAGCCTCAGCCCCTGGAACTCTCCCTCGACCTCCAGGTAGCCGCGAACAATCAGCTGCCGCACGACTGCCCGCCATTCGGCTGCACTTAGGTCTTTGCCGATGCCATGAGTGGAGAGCTGGTCGTGCTCGAATTTGCGGACTTTCTCGTTCTCGGAGCCGCGCAGTACATCGATCACGTGGCTGGCGCCAAAGCGCTGCCCGGTGCGATAGACACAGGAGAGTAGTTTTACCGCTGCCTCACTGGCATCCCAGGTGGCAGGTGGCTCCAGGCAGGTATCACAGTTGCCGCAGGGGTTGTCCAGTGGTTCCGCAAAATAGTCCAGCAGGGCCTGGCGGCGGCAGCTGGTGATTTCACACAGCCCGAGCATGGCATTCAGGCGGCTGCGTTCCTGGCGCTTGTGCTCTTCGCTGCCCTCTGAGGACTCCACCATCTGGCCGATCTTTACCACATCCTCGAGACCATAGAGGAGTAAAGCAACTGAGACTCCGCCATCGCGGCCTGCACGGCCAGTTTCCTGATAGTAGGCTTCGATACTCTTGGGCAGGTCCAGGTGAACAACGAAACGCACATCCGGTTTATCGATCCCCATTCCAAATGCAATGGTGGCGACAACAATGACGCCCTCTTCACGCAGGAAGCGGCGCTGGTGCTCGGCGCGGGTCTCGGCGGGTAGTCCGGCGTGATAGGGCAGGGCAGTGAAGCCCTGCTGGCTCAACCACTCCGCAGTGTTCTCCACTTTGGCTCGGGACAGGCAGTAAATAACCCCGGCGTTGCCCTGATGTCCGTTCTGTAAGAATTGCAGCAGTTGGCGGCGCTGGTTGTCCTTGGGCTCAATGCGGTACTGGATATTGGGGCGGTCGAAGCTGCTGACAAAGTGGCGGGCCTCTTCCAAGTCCAAGCGGCGAGCAATTTCTGCACGGGTGCGCTTGTCTGCTGTTGCTGTCAGGGCAATACGGGGTACCCGGGGGAATTGCTCGTGCAGGCAGTTGAGTTGCAGATAGTCGGCGCGAAAGTCGTGCCCCCATTGGGAAACACAGTGGGCTTCATCAATGGCAAACAGCGACAGTTCTACCCGTTGCAGTAATGACAGGGTTCGTGGCTGTAGCAACCGCTCCGGGGCTAGATAGAGGAGATCCAGCTCACCGTGTAATAGCTGGCTTTCGATTGCCTGGATTTCGTCATAGGCCACTGATGAATTCAAGTAAGCGGCGCGGATGCCGGCTTCCTGAAGAGCTTCTACCTGGTCCTGCATCAGGGCAATCAGGGGGGAGATTACAACTCCACACCCGGGGCGCGCCAGGGCGGGAATCTGGTAGCACAGGGATTTACCACCGCCGGTGGGCATTAATACCAGGGCATCATTGCCGGCTACCAGTGTGTCGATAACTGCTTTTTGAGGATCGCGGAAATCGGTATAGCCAAAAACGTGTTCGAGAATATGTTGTGGGGAATTCATGGGCGGGGAGTATACCTTGTGGCTCGATCGCGCGTGGTATGTTTATTGATGAGTATGCCGCTGAAATTGAATGAAATTGGCGGCTTTACGCCTGTGACATATTTCGCGGGTTATAATCCTACGCCATCACAGCGGCAAGCTAAGGATAGGGCTATGCGCACATTGATTTTGTCAACTGTGTTGTCGTTGACGGTTCCTGCCGGACTTCTGGGGTGCGCCTCCACCTCCCCACATAATCTGGTTCAATCTGTTGTTGCTGACACTCACCTGGGGTGGCAAACAGCACCGGAAAACCAACTGGCATTTTCCCTGGCGACCGCATCGGGTGTTGCCCAGGTTGAGCTACAGCCTTTGCCGGAAGAGTTCACAGTGGTCACTCTTGAGTTACCCGGCATGCAAAAAGTTGAAAATATTCAGTGGGAAAATGAAGAAGGGAAATTCACCACGCTGTATGACGGCGAGGCGAGTTTGGAAGGCGTCAGCCTACAGAGCAGGGGGCACGGCTATCGCTTGCAGTTGCAGTTGTCTGCGATGGACTATCTCCGGGATGGGGGGGTGCTGACCGTTACGGATCAGCGTTAGAAACTCTACTGGTACGCTCAAAGCCCAGTCCTGCAGGGCGAATCAAATAGAGCTGTTTCCAGTACTTTCCAGTTATCCAGAGCCCATTTTTGGCTTTGTCCCAGGCGATCCCATTGGCCACGGTGTCAGGGTGATTTCTGCCGGCCGGATTGAGAGCGCTGAGATCGATAATGCCG
The DNA here is from genome assembly GCF_052468155.1 of Microbulbifer maximicatervae (SeqCode). Lineage (NCBI taxonomy): Bacteria > Pseudomonadati > Pseudomonadota > Gammaproteobacteria > Cellvibrionales > Microbulbiferaceae > Microbulbifer > Microbulbifer maximicatervae (SeqCode). Next base: position 4,746,415 of record NZ_CP174335.1, on the reverse strand, counting down.
CGCACCTGGCCACTCTCCGGATCGATGGCAATAATCTGTTTTTCTTGCCATATATTTGCCCAAATCAGGCCCTGGGCAAATTCCAATTCATTGAGTCTGGACCAATTTTTACCTCCGCCTTGAACTTTGAGGTGTCGCACTACCTCAAAAGTATCGGGATCGCGGAAAACCAGTTCGCCACTGCCATTACTCATAATCAGCTGCTGGCCATTACTGGTGAGGCCCCAGCCTTCGCCTCGATAGTGCATGACCTTCAAATGTTGGAGCTTGTCTGCGTGGTAGACATGGACCTCTCCCGCCTTGTAGGTCAGCAGGTAAAGTTTATCGTGGAGAACTGTGAGCCCTTCGGCGAAACGGTTCCTGGCCAGCCATTTGCGTCTTACTGGATTGGCGCCAGGATCGGTATACTCGGCGAGCCAGGAGCGGCGGTAGCGACCACTGCTCTCCCACCAGCGTTGACCATCGTAGAAAAGCCCCTGGGTGAAATGGTCCCCTCCACGCTGGCGCTCTTCCAGGATGGAAAAAGGGATTGTTTGGAGTTGTGTCTCTGCAGCTGCACTTTGCAGCCACGGGGCGTAAAGCAATAACAGTATCCAGCTGTTCACGAGAAGTCGGTTCATCAATAGCCTATGACCAGAATTAAAACTTTTATCACTTTGACGCTGCTGGGTGGACTCGCAGTGGTGCTGCCTATAGCTATCTTTGTCCTGCTGTTTCAGTGGCTGTTCGGTCAAGTTGGTGATCTTGTAGCTCCCGCTGTGGTGTGGCTTGAGGCGCATACAGAATTTAAGAATACCCTTGCCAGGCTCGTGGTGATAGCCCTGATTCTCGGTGGTTGTTTCGCGATTGGTTTGTTGGTGAAAACCAGTGTTGGCAGCTGGTTGCACCGCCATGTGGATCACTGGTTGGGACGCCTGGCGCCGGGTTACAGCACCATCAAAGATGTGGTGATCCAGTTTATTGGTGGCGGTGGTGAAGGTGTGCTGGCGGGGCCGGTAGCCAAGGTCCGCATTCACGGCATTGATAATCCGCTCACTGTCACCGCAATTGTCACTTCTCAACACCCCAATGGAGATATGACCGTCTATGTGCCCACAGCGCCGGTACCCACCTCCGGGTTTGTGTTTCACGTACCGGCAGAGTGCGTAGAAATACTGCCCGGCGTGAGTGTTGAGGCGGCGATGAAGACGATCGTCGCCTGTGGTTCCGGCAGTGCCAACTTGCTGTCTTCAGAGAAGAAGGAGACTGGAGTCCCCTCTACTTGATATCCCGGTTTCTACCCAGATCGCGAATGGCAAAGCGAGCCGGGTGCAGTGCTTTGGCCAGGGTTGCGCTGACCGGAAGGGGCTCGTTGAGCATCCAGGCAGTCAGTACCTCGGCTGTTAGTGGTGCGTAGGTAAAGCCACGGGAACCCAAGCCTCCCATTACATAGAGGCCTTGCTGGTAGTCAGCCCGCTCGGGAACGTACTGCTTGCGATTCTTGCGCAGTGCGACATAGGTATCGTTGATAGAGTCCCAGTTGGGTAAGGGGCCGGCTAAGGGTAGGTAGTCGGGGGTCGCTGCGCGCAAAGCCGCTCGGCCAGTGAGAGACTGTTGTGAGAACTCATCGGCTATTTTCGGCAGTAGCTCTGCCAGGGTTTGTAGATTCTCGCTGTGCTCGCTAACTCGTAGGTCAGTAGCGGTCTCCTTAAGCTTAAAGGTGGCACCAAAGCTCTGACGCCCTTGATAGGCAGGAGTGATATAACCCTCACCGCACAAAGCCATTTGTAACTGCGAAGAATTTTCAGTGGCCGTTGCTCTGGACACCTGCCCGCGAATTGGCTTCAGGGGGAGGGCCGCCGCAGGGGCAAATTGGCGAATATCATTGGCACCGCACAGAACTACCGCATCAAATTGAAAGTCACTGCGGTCTGTTTTTACTGACCAACCGCTCGATTCTCGCCCTAACCCTTTTACCAAGCTGTTGCTGTGCAGGTTGATATTTGGGTGCTGTAATAAAGTGGCGCAGACTTTGCGCGGTTCAATCCACCCGGCGTGAGGAAAGTGCAGTCCACCCACGGGTAGGTCGACGCCTGCCAGGGAGCTGGCCGCTCGAGCATCGACAGGTTCAGCCAATAGCTGCCCAACGCTCTCCGCCAGTGTGGCGGCAACCTGACTCTGTAATTGCTGTTCCCGCTCAGTTTGCGCCAATTGAAGCAGACCGCTGAAGTGGCTCACTTTAGAGCAGCGGCTGCGATAGTAGCGTTGGGCAAACATCAAAGCGTGGAGATTGAAGTCTCCGTTGGGGCTGGGCTTGGGAGATAACTTGGCGTATAGAATTCCCTGGTCATTCCCAGAGCCACCAGAGCCGGGTTCCTCACCCTGTTCAAATACCTGAACATCGATGCCGCGCTCTGCCAGCGCCCGGGCAATAGTGGCACTGGCTATTCCCGCGCCGACAATAGCGACGGTTTTAGGGGGCTTGCTTTCCTGGTGAGGCAGGTGCCACGGAGTTTCTCTGGTTTCGCTCACTTGTGGGCTCTCCAGAGTGCCACACAGCATCTCTCTTTTGCGCCCGAAGCCGGGAACCTTGCGCAGGGAAAAACCGGCATCGCGGAGTCCGCGCTTAACCAGCCCGGCACAGGTAAAGGTGGCGAAAGTGGCGCTGGGACTGCTCAGAGCGGCCATGTTTTTAAACAGCTCTGGTGTCCACATATCCGGGTTCTTGGCTGGGGCAAAACCATCCAGGAACCAAGCGTCTACCTGGTGATCGCTGTCCCTTTGCAGGCGCAAGCTGTTCAGGGCCTCACTTGCCTCCCCGATAATCAGGGTCAGGCTGACTGGGCCAAAGTGCAGCCGGTGAATGCCGGCGGCCAGCAGGGGAGGGTAGCTATCAATCAAAGGCTGAGCGAACGGGGCCAGTTGTGGCCAGAGATCCATTGCCCTGCGCAGGTCGTTGGGACGCAGTGGGAACTTCTCGACCGAAATAAAGTGCAAGCGAGCACTTTCCGGGGCCGTTTTCTGCCAAAGCTCTGCGGCGGCGAGAAAGTTCAGGCCGGTGCCGAAGCCTGTCTCGGCAATGGTAAAGGTGCCGTTCTCTGCGAGCCGTTGCCAGCGTTCAGCCAGGGCATTTTGCTGCAGGAAAACGTAGCGGGTTTCCTCCAGGCCGGAGGCGCTGGAAAAATAGATGTCGTCGTAGGCGCGAGACAGCGGCTGGCCGTCTTCACGCCATTCAATTTCTGCGTACTTTTTGTCCGGTTCGCTCACAATAAGACTTCCGTCAGCCCTCATCCTGCAAGCCAAACTCGCGCATTACCTGGGCGCACCAGCGCTGGATACGCTCCTCGCTCAGATCGAATTCGTTCTCCTCATCCAGGGCCAGCCCGACAAACTGGCTGCCATCGGCGGTTAGCCCCTTGGACTCTTCAAACTCGTAACCTTCTGCGGACCAATAGCCCACTGCACGGGCACCGCAGGCGAGGAGCTGTGAATGCAAATAGCCCAAGGCGTCCTGGAACCACTGGGGGTAGCCTTCCTGATCACCCAGACCAAACAGCGCGACCTTTTTCTCGTGCAGGTCCAGCGCGGCCAAGTCGTCCCAGATATTTTCCCAGTCCTCTTGCAGTTCGCCGTAGTCCCAGGTGGGAATGCCGAACAAAAGGAAGTCGTAGTCTTCGGCGAGGCCAATATCCGCCTCTGCGATATTGTGGATATCAATCCATTGAGGACCGATACACTGGCGGATCTTCTCCGCAGCCATTTCGGTATAGCAAGTGCTGGAACCGTAAAAGAGTCCGATTGGGGCTTGGGAACTTTGCATAAAAGGTGAACTTCTTACTGCTGGGACACGGCGCCACTAAAATCCAATTGTCGCCAGGCCTCATAGATAACAATGGCGGCGGCATTGGACAGATTGATACTGCGGCTCTCGGCACGCATGGGGATACGCAACGTATTTTCGGCCCCTACTGCTTGCAGGAACTCTGCGGGTAGCCCCCGGGTCTCCGGGCCGAACACAATGGCGTCATCCGCCTGGAATTCGATCGCGGTATGGCTTTTGCTCCCCTTGGTGGAGAGCGCCAGCACCCTGGCGGGTTGCTCGCTATCGATAAAGGTCTGCCAGTCCTTGTGGCGCACCACGCGACTGTACTCGCTGTAGTCGAGGCCGGCGCGGCGCAGGCGTTTGTCATCCATATCGAAACCTAAGGGCTCGATAAGGTGCAGCTCTGCCCCGGTATTGGCACAAAGTCGAATAATATTGCCGGTATTTGGCGCTATTTCAGGTTGGTATAGAACAATCTTGAACATGAGGTGGCGTTTGCGCTGGAGAGACTTCTAGCTAGACCGGACAGCAGTGCCCGGCCCTGTACGGCTGCGGATTATTCCACAATTAGATGGGGGTGGCGATCTCCTCGCAATCGATCTCGACTCCGAGTTCATTGGCAATCTGGTCCAGATCGTCACGCAGGCCGTCGAGATCTATGTCTTCGGCCACACTGATGGTGCACTCGGCATTAAACAGGGGCTCACCGCTCCAGGGGGTGCTGCCGTAAGTGGTTTCCAGGTGCTCCATATTGATATGGTGGGCGGTAAGTGCGCGCGAGATCTCGCGGACTATGCCGGGACGGTCGTTGCCAACCAGTTTCAGCGTCAGCGTTTGCTGGGGTTTGGCGGACACTGCAATGGCATCTTCAATAACCAGGTTGTAGCCTGCGTTTGCCAGGGCTGACAACGCCTCTTTAAGTGTCTCACTTTTATCTGCGGGCACCGCCACCCGCAGGATTCCGGCAAACTTCCCAGCGAAGTGGGCCATATGGCTGTCTTCCCAGTTGCCGCCGTTATCTGCGATAACTGCTGAAAGCTTTTCCACGACACCGGGCTTGTCATCAGAGATCATGGAGATAACGAGATGCTGTTGCATATAAGGTTCCTTTGCTTCACGAGAGACGTTGAGCTGACATTGTAATAGGATCTCGTCGAATAACTCTATCGGCCAATCTCAAAAGCGTTATTTTGAAACCAATATCCAAGTACTTTAACGAGGGACTGTTGATGAATGTGATTGCGGACTTATGTGTGATCCCTATCGGCGTTGGTGTTTCCGTCAGTAAATACGTTGCTGAGTGCGAGCGGGTGCTGGAAGAGGCGGGGCTTTCCTATCGCCTGCACGCATACGGTACCAATATCGAAGGGGACTGGGATAAGGTGATGACGGCAGTTAAAGAGTGCCACGAGCGGGTGCATCAAATGGGCGCCGAACGAATCAGTTCCAGCCTGAAATTGGGAACTCGTATTGACCGCGAGCAATCTATGCAGGATAAGATCGACAGTGTGCAAACGAAGTTGGACCAACGATAACAACACAGGAAAAACTATGACGAGCAATTTTAAGAAATCCCTGGTGGCCCTGGCCGGTGCCCTGGCTTTGGTGGGCACAGCCCAGGCCGCAGATTTCTCTGCTGCTATTAAGGGGGATCATCGCAACAAGGATTATGTCGCCCGTGATCAGTACCGCAACCCGGCGGAGACCCTGAAGTTTATGGGGATCGAGCCGGATATGACGGTAGTGGAAATTACCCCGGGAGGCGGTTGGTATACCGAAATTCTCGGGCCCTACCTGAGCAAGGAAGGGACCCTATACGCGGCGCACTTCCCTGAGAATAGTGAGTCCGACTACTTCAAGCGCTCCCTGAAGAACTTCAAAGCGAAGCTGGCTGCTAACGATAAGGCTTACAAGAAAGTGATTGTGACTGAGTTTGCCCCGCAAACCGGTCGCGAGATTGCTCCGGCAGGCAGTGCCGATGCCGTAGTAACTTTCCGCAACGTACACAACTGGATGTATCGCGATTATGCCGATGAAGCTTTTGCCAGCTTTTTTGCCGCGCTGAAGCCTGGTGGTGTTCTGGGGATCGTTGAGCACCGTGCCAAGCCAGGTACCAGCCTGGAAGATATGGTGAAAAGTGGTTATGTCACCCAGGAGTATGTTATCGACCTGGCTAAAAAAGCGGGCTTTGAGTTCGAAGAGGCCAGCGAGGTAAATGCGAACCCCAAAGACTCTGCTGACCACCCCAAAGGCGTATGGACCTTACCACCGGTAATGCGCTTGGGTGAAGAGGACCGTGAAAAGTATCTCGCTATCGGCGAGAGCGATCGTATGACCCTGCGCTTCCGCAAACCCAAGTCCTGATCGTTTTACAATATTCTGGGGGTGGCTATGGCTGCTCCCAGCCTACCTGAATTAGTCGCTGTATGATTATTCCCTTCGAACAACTAGATGCCGATACCCTGCAATCTCTGCTGGAAGAGTACGCCACTCGCGAGGGCACCGAATACGGTGAACGTGAAGTGGAACTGGTGGACAAAGTTGCCAGCCTGCGTCGCCAGCTGCAATCCGGCCAAGTGGTGATCTGGTTTGAGCCCGGTGAAGAAACTGTAAACCTGGTCCTGGCCGAGGACCTGCCCCCCGATGTCTGAGTGGTTGATCGATAGCCCGAGAGAGCCCCTTGCGCGCTTTCTGTTTGCCCATGGCGCCGGGGCGCCGATGGACAGTGAGTTTATGCAGTTCCTGGCGCAGGGGTTGTGTGAGCAGGGTGTGGAAGTTGTCCGTTTTGAGTTTCCCTATATGGCGCAGCGGCGCACCGGGGGAAGTAAGCGGCCACCCAATACCATGCCCCAGCTGCAAGAGTCTTTCCGCGAGCAAATCGTCCAGTTAGGCCCCGAGTTGCCCCTGTTTATCGGTGGTAAGTCCATGGGCGGGCGCGTGGCGAGTCTGTTGGCGGATGAATACTGGGGGCAGAAGGCGATTGCCGGTGCCGTATGCCTGGGATATCCGTTTCACCCCCAGGGCAAGCCGGAAAAGCTGCGTACCGAGCACTTGGTGGATATTCGCTGCCAGACCTTGGTGATACAGGGAGATCGGGACCCATTAGGCAGCCGGGCTGAGGTAGAGGGCTACGGTTTGGCGAACACCATTGAGGTCGAGTGGCTGGAAGATGGCGATCACGACTTTAAACCCCGTCGCGCCAGCGGTTTTAACCAGCTTCAGCATTGGCAATCCGCAGTAGAGTTGGCTGCCCAGTTTATGCTGCGATCTCTAGGACAGTAATGCGCTCTTCCCGCACCATCAGTGGGTTGAGTAGATTCATCTGTGCGCGGCGCTCCTGGCTGGTATACCAGTGTTGCCAATGGAGCTCAGATTGCCATTTGGAGAGTGTAAAGCGCCGCAAGGGATTGCCCTTCTCGATATAGGTCTGCCCCTCGATAAAGCCTACTGTGCGGTAGGCGCAAGTGAGGATTTTGCGGGCGGCCTCTTCATAGCTGCCCTGCATTTCTGCCGCAATTTCCCGTTCTATCAACACGTAGATCATTGTCAGCCCGAATTGCGTTAGCCCTATGAGGATTTTAGTGCGGGCGCAGGGGAATTACCGCGCGGCCCTCATGCCTCTGGAGATGACGACGGCGGTAAAATTGCGCACAATGATACCTATGAAGTCAGATCACACCTTAGATGCCCGTGGCCTCCTGTGCCCGGAACCCGTCATGATGCTGCATTCAGCGGTGCGCAATGTCGCCGATGGTGAAGTGTTGAAAATGGTTGCTACCGACCCCTCCACTCAGCGGGATGTGCCCAAGTTCTGCCAATTTCTTGGATATGAGCTGGTACAGCACGCAGAGGAAAATGACGAATTTGTCTACTGGATTAAAAAAGCGGAATAGCGGGTCGCGGTTGCTCCAGCCCCCATGCCATTGGCGGGGGCTGGCACACTCCTGAATATTAAGACCCAACAGTCCCTAGGGAGCTGTCACCAGGGCAGCGATAGCGGCCAGGGCTTCGGGGTCCTCGGATTTAATTTTGTTAGCGATATGGTGTTGGAAAAAGTACCGGAATCCCTCGCTCTCCTGCGCGGGGTACAGGCAGTGATCCCCCGGTAAAACCGGAGTGGTTTCAACAATATCGTGGTCTATTAGCATGCCGTGAATCTCCCCGTCGGCGTGCAACCTCCAGCTGACGACCTCAATCAGTGTCAGGTTCTCGCGCTGTTCATCCATAAACACAGCGTGGGTGCCGATGGTGTCGGGGATCTCCTGGAGTACTTCCTCAGCTTTATTGCTCTCGTATTCAAAGTATTCCGCCGCAGTCTCCAGCTCGACGATCTTGTGAATGGGGGGCTGATGGAAGATTTCCTCGATGCCGGGGTCATAGTAGCCCTCAAAGCGTCCGTCGAGAGGGTCCTTGATGTCGGGACAGGCCACTATGGTGTTTAACCAGGGAACGAGGCCTACGACCTCGCCATTTGCTTTGAGACCCCAGCATAAAACTTTCAGGCTATATAGATCTGTGCCGCTGGAGTTGTTGGAGTAGAGCATTTCCAAGCCGTCTAGCTCCGGCGAAAGACGAATAAAGCGCCTGTCCGCAGAAGTTTCGATGGGCTCGCCGGTGAAGAGGTCAACCACATTGTTGATGCTGTGGTCTGTCATGGAACACCTCCTTGCAGGGCCGGTTGTATACCGTCTCCACGTCAGATGAAGGTGCGACAGCGAAATGCCCTACCTCTGAAGGAAGACTGGGGCAGGAGGGTGTTTGATTGCTTTAATTCCCTCCTCGGGGAGACGCTAGAAGGACACGCCCTCTGCGGCATCCCTGTTCCTAAAGGTATATGTTGATTTGCCGAAATACAACCAGCGCCTTTTGCGCCCCGCAAGCGCCTGCGCTTTGATCGGGGCGCAGGCGTTGATATAGTCCCCGCCTTTGAGGTATCCCGGAGAACGCCTTGCCTGTTGCAACCGCAGAAATGGCTTCTGTTCCTACGAAACTGCCAATGGCTGATCGTATTGTCAGAGTCTTCGATCACTGTTTTTCAGACCCAAATGGGCTCAATACCCGACTTCGCGGGGGCTTTTGCGAGCCCTATTACCGGCCAAGGGGGGAGGGTCAAACCTACCACCAGGTGGAGTTCACCCTGGACTATGCCGCCAGCGCTTTGCATGAAGTGGCGCACTGGTGTGTCGCCGGAGAGGCCCGGCGGCAGTTGCCGGATTACGGTTACTGGTATGCGCCGGATGGTCGCAGTGCCGACCAGCAGGCTGAGTTCGAGCAGGTAGAGGTCAAGCCACAGGCCCTTGAATGGATCTTTGCACGGGCTTGCGGACTCAAGTTCCGCGTGAGCGCTGACAATCTGGAAAATGGATTGGGCGCTAGCGACCGGTTTAAAAAGGCCATCCGGCAGCAAGTTCTGGACTATTGTGATACCCGGCCCAACCCTCGGGCCTGTGCATTCGCCGAAGCCCTGATGAAGGAATTCGGTTGTCCCATTCCTTTTGACCGGGGCAGCTACCAATTGGCGGATCTCTCTTGAATAGTTATCTCATAGACGCATCGGTATATATTTTTCGCTACTACTTTGCGCTGCCGCCCAACTGGGAGAGTCGCAGTGGCTACTCCACTGAAGCCGTTTACGGCTTTACTAACTTCCTGTTGGATATGTTGACGCGACAACCGGGCTATATTGCCTGCGCCTTCGACGAATCACTGGGAAGCTGTTTTCGCAATGAGATTTACCCAGACTATAAGTGCGGTCGCGCACTACCCGATGAAGCCCTGGCTTTCCAGCTGGCGGCGTGCCGGGAAATGGCTGAGGTACTGGGTATTGCCAGCTTTTCCAGTGAGCGCTACGAGGCCGATGACATACTGGCCACGTTAACCCGGAAGCTGCACCGGCATAACCCAGTGGTCGTGAGCCGGGACAAGGATCTGGGGCAGCTGCTGGCTCGGGGCGCTGTATCCCTGTGGGATTTTGCCAACGACCGGCACCTGGATGGCGAGGGCGTACGGGAAAAGTTCGGTGTGCGCCCGGAGCAGATTCCCGACTATCTGGCCCTGGTGGGAGACACCAGCGATGATATTCCCGGGATACCCGGGGTTGGCCCAAAGACTGCGGCACGCCTGTTAGAGGCATTCGACACTATAGAAATGTTGCTGGAGCAGCTCGATACCCTTGCCACAATGCCCATTCGCGGAGCCAAGGGATTGGTGGCCCGGATAGAGGAATACGAAGAGCAGCTGCACCTCGCCAAGCGCCTGACCAGTCTTGAGGAGCGGGTTCCCCTGGATATAAAACTGGCAGATTTGCGCCCACAGCCGGTGGATGTCTATCTGGCCCGTTCCCTGGCGGAGGAATTTGGTATCGGTGGCCTGAGCAAGAAGATTGAACGCACCTTAGCGGGTGTTGATGGAGAACTTACATGACGGATAGTGCTGCACAGAGTGCGGGATTAAAAATTGTCGCCGATGAGAATATTCCTGCGTTGGAGGCGTATTTCGGTGATCTGGGAACGCTGGAGCGCTACCACGGCCGCACCTTGAGCCGAGAACAATTAATTGATGCGGATATTTTGCTGGTGCGCTCGGTCACCCAGGTTGATCAAAGCCTGCTGGAGGGGACCCGGGTGCGCTTTGTTGGCAGTTGCACCATAGGCACTGATCACCTGGATACCCAGTGGTTGGAACGCAATGAGATCTTCTGGAGCGCCGCGCCTGGCTGCAATGCCAACTCCGTGGTGGAGTATGTTTTCTGCACCCTGGCCGCACTGGAAATTGACTGGCATGGGCGCAGCTTCGGCATAGTGGGCTGCGGCAATGTTGGCGGGCTTTTGCAGCAGCGCTTGCATGCTCTCGGGGTTTCCTGCGCAGTTTACGATCCCTGGCTACCGGAAAACCCGGATGCGAGTGAGCTGGAAAAGGTGCTGAGCCAGGATATTGTTTGCCTTCACGCACCGCTGGTTAAGGGCGGCACCTACCCCAGTTTCCATATGATTGGAGCAGAGCAGTTGCGCCAGCTCCGCGATGGCAGCGTATTGATTAGCGCCGGCCGGGGTGGGGTGGTAGACAACCGGGCACTGCTGACGGAAATCCAGCGGGGTAAGCGTTTTACTTCCGTACTGGACGTATGGGAAAACGAACCGGATATCGATACTGAATTATTGCAGCATGTTGACCTGGGGACACCGCATATTGCCGGTTACAGTCTGGATGGGAAGCTGGCCGGCACCCGTATGATTCGCGAGGCCTTGTGCCGGGAATTGGGTATTGCACCTATGTCTGCGGAATGTCAGCCGGCTGTTACATTTAAAGAGGTCACGGGAGACTCAGCAGAAGAATTACTGTTGCAGATGTACAACCCCCGCGCGGATGATCGCCGCCTGCGCGCGGCGGCAGCAGGTGATGTGCCGATGGAGAAGGCTTTTGATTTGCTGCGTAAAGAGTACCCCGAGCGCCTGGAGTTCAGTCACTACAAAACTTCAGCCCAGACTTTGGGTGACGAAGAGAAGCGGCAACTGGAAGTGTTGGGGTTGGCGTGCAGTTAAGTAAACAAGTAAAAAAGCTTGGTTTAATTATTAACCCCTGGGCTGGCATTGGCGGCCCGGCAGGTCTCAAGGGGAGCGATGGTGCCGAAACGGTGCAACGCGCGCTGGACGCAGGTATCGAACCCCAGGCAAATCAGCGTGCGGCGCTGGCCCTTGAGGAATTAAAACCCTTTAAGGATGAGCTGGAGATCCTGTGCTTTGCCGGCGATATGGGGGCCAGTACAGCGCGTAAACTCGGTTTTTCTGTCTGTGAAGTGGGCGTGGCCGAGTGCTCGCCATCCTCCCCGGAAGATACAGAGCGTGCAGCAGCCACTATCCGCAACAATGGTGCAGACCTCATTGTTTTTATTGGCGGTGACGGCACTGCGAGAAATATCGTCAATGCCCTGGGGGATAATTTCCCGGTGCTGGGTATTCCCGCCGGAGTGAAAATGCACTCCGCCTGTTTTGCGATTTCCCCTAAAGCGGGTGGTGAGGTTTTGCGCCGTCTGATGGCGGGGCAGCTGGTGGACCTCGCTGAGCGTGAAGTGCGGGATATTGATGAGCAGTCATTCCGCAGTGGGCGGGTTACCACGCGTTACTACGGCGAGTTGCTGGTGCCCCAGGAAGGCCAGTTTTTACAGGCGGTAAAAAATGCCGGCCGCGAAGTGGAAGAGCTGGCAGTTGCGGATATCGCCGCAGAGATTACCGAAGACCTGGACCCGCAAACCCTGTATGTCGTTGGCCCAGGCTCTACTACATTGGCAATCCTCAGCGAGTTGGGCTGTGAGGGAACACTGTTGGGGGTGGATTTATTACTGGATGGCCAGTTGTTGCAGTTGGATGTCAGTGCGCCGCAAATTGAACAGGCCATTGCCGATCACAGCGGGCCGGTAAAAATCATTCTCACCGCCATTGGTGGCCAGGGTCATTTAATTGGCCGGGGTAACCAACAATTGTCAGCCAATGTACTGCGGCGCGTTGGGCGCGATAATTTAATCGTGGTTGCAACTAAAACAAAAATTACGGAATTGCATGGGCGTCCGCTATTAATCGATAGCGGTAACCCCAAGCTTGATAAACGGTGGAGTGGTTTTATTCGAGTGGTTACCGGCTACCGGGATGCCATTCTTTATCCACTGAGTAACGGGGATATTCAATAAGCGATGAGTGCAGATTGGCAGTTACTGCTGGAGCAGGTAGAAAATAAACTAGGACAGAATGTTGGCGACAGCCGCCGTTTTTTTCACGGCCGGGGTCGCAGTTATGAGGGCTTGGAGCAGGTCTGCGTCGACAGCTTTTTCCCCGCTTTGTTAGTAACTTTTTTTGAAGAATATGAAGGTGAAGTAGAGCTGTGTGAAAAACTCTGGCAAATGGCTGAGGCGCGAGGTTATCAGGGGGTCGCTGCGCAGCGACGCTATCTCCCTGGGGCACCTTTGCAGTGGCACTTTGGGGAGCCGGTAACAGACCCGGTCGCGCAGCGTGGAGACCTTAAATTCCCCCTCACGTTTGATCGACAAAATGTGGGTTTCTTCCTGGATATTGAGCCGGGCAGGGCCTGGCTTGAAGAGCAGGTACGTGCAAGGGCTGGGCAGGCGTCAGCAAAAATGCTCAATCTTTTCGCTTTCACCTGTGCTTTTTCTGCGGTCGCGCGAGCGGCAGGTGATATCGATATTGTAAATGTGGATGTCAATCGTGGTGTTTTAAGTCGCGGACGGGAAAATCACGAAGTTAATGGGCTGTCCCTCAAAGGGGTTCAGTTCCTGCAATTCGATGCACTGCGTCAATTCAAGCGCTTCGACCGTCGCGGTCCCTTTGACCTGGGCATTGTCGATCCGCCGACACGACAAAAAGGTCGCTTCGATGTCAGCCAGAATTATGAAAAGTTGCTGAGGCAGCTGCCCGCTTGTCTCGCCGCTGAGGCGGATCTGCTGATGGTGATCAACTCGCCCCGGCACAGCGAAGCCCAGTTTAGGGAGTTAATCCTCGGATCTGACAGCGGTTATGAAGTTGTAGCGCGCTTGGAGCAGAACCCGGATTTCCCTGATCGGGACCCGGATGCTGCCTTAAAAATGCTGCACGTTAAATATCGTCGCCAATCCCAGTAATGGCGATTGCCAATGCCGCGCATTAAGGGGCTCCTTACAGCGCGGCAAACTCCCGCATCAAGCGCTCCATCAGCGCCTGCAACTGGCCTGATGATCCCTCGCGCACAGCGCTGTTGAGCAACTGGGCGTTGCTCTGCCCAGACTCAGCTCCGGCATTAATCATTAGCAGGAAACCCTTGTGGGTTAATACCGCATCCTCCATCGCCTCCTGGCGCACCAGCTGGGAAAAGCTGATATAGCCACTCTGCTTTAGCCAGGTCATGGACCCCAGGCAGGCTAAATGGCGGGGGGAGTGCAGCCCGTACTCATCCGGTGAGTCGGGGCCGGAAATATCTTCCACGTAAACGGTTGCCGGTACCGGGAATTGATTAAACATTGCCAGCAGTACCCTGCCGGCATCCCGGTAAAAATCGTGAATATGTAAATCGTCCAGCATCAGCAGGAATATCGCTCCAAAAAGTCGCCCAGGCGTTCCATCGCATGCGATAAGTCGTCGGCACGGGGCAGGAAGACAATACGCAAGTGGTCCGGTGCATCCCAATGGAAGGCACTGCCTTGAGCCAGTAGTATTTTTTCCTGGCGCAGGAAATCCAGCACCAGCTGCTCGTCATTTTCGATCTTATGATGATCCAGATGCAGCTTGGGAAACAAGTAGATAGCACCGCTAGGTTTGACACAGCTCACACCGGGAATGTCATTGAGCATGCGGTGGGCCATATCTCGCTGTTGGCGCAGGCGCCCGCCGGGCAGGACCAAATCGTTAATACTCTGGTAGCCACCGAGCGCAGTTTGCACGGCGAACATGGCGGGTACATTGCCGCACAGGCGCATAGAGGCGAGTATTTCCATCCCCTGAATAAAACCTTTGGCCCTGTGTTTGGTGCCGCTGATAACCATCCAGCCAGAGCGGAAGCCGGCCAGGCGGTAGGACTTGGACAGGCCGTTAAAACTCAGGCAGAGCACGTCCGGGGCCAGTTTGGCCATCGGGGTAAATTCCGCATCGTCGTAGAGAATCTTGCTATAAATCTCATCGGCGAAGATCACCAGGTTGTGACTGCGGGCAACCTCGACAATATCCTCCAGTAGTTCCCGGGGATAAACGGCGCCAGTAGGGTTATTGGGATTGATAACCACTATGCCGCGGGTTTTTGAAGTGATTTTTGCTTTGATATCCTCAATATCAGGCAGCCATCCGGACTCCTCGTCGCAGCGATAGAGAACTGGCTTGGCACCGGTGAGGTTGGTGGCGGCCATCCACAGGGGGTAGTTGGGCATTGGCAACAGCATTTCATCGCCATTGTTGAGAAGGGCCTGGGTGCTCATGGAGATCAGTTCGGAGACGCCGTTGCCCAGGTAAATATCGTTAATCTCGACGCCCGGGATACCCAGGGTCTGGCACTCTTGCATAATGGCCTTACGCGCAGCGAAGAGCCCTTTAGACTCGACGTAGCCCTGTGCCTCAGAGAGATTGTGAATGACGTCTTGGATAATCTCGTCGGGGGCGTTAAAACCGAAGGGGGCAGGGTTGCCAATATTCAGCTTGAGGATGCGGTGGCCTTCCTCTTCCATGCGCTGGGCCTGCTCCATCACGGGGCCGCGAATTTCGTAGCAGACGCCGTGCAGTTTTTCTGATTTATTGATGTCCTTCATGGTGACCTGGAAGCTCTATTGCAGAGCAGGAGCGGCCCAGGGCCGCGAGTTCAGTGCGCGAAAACCGGGTAATGTCCACCAGCGGTAGGTACCACTCCTGCGGGAAACCGGGAACCGATACACATAGGCATTGCCACAAAGTGACGCCTGACCGGAAACCCCAATTGATTACGGAAACACTAGAGTATGTCAAAACAGATGGATGAGAACTACTGGCGGGATAAGCTTACAGATGAGGAGTTTGAGGTCTGCCGGGAAGGTGGGACAGAGGCGCCGTTTAGCGGCGAATATTGGGATGTTTTTGACGATGGCGTCTATCGTTGTCGTTGCTGTGGCGAGGTTTTATTCGGCTCGCAGTCAAAATTTGAGAGCGGTTGTGGTTGGCCCAGCTTTGATGCAGAGCATTATGAAGGTGCGGTGAAGGAGCTGCCTGACAGCAGCTACGGTATGCAGCGTGTAGAGATTCGCTGCAGTAAGTGCGATGCCCATCTCGGCCATGTATTCGACGATGGCCCCACCGATACGGGACTTCGCTACTGTGTGAACTCTCTATCGGTGAAGCTGGACCAGGGCAGTGATGAAACGGAGGATGACACTGAGTGACGGAATCACACTGGAGTAATTGGCTATTGCGGGTGCAGTGGATTCTGTTACTGCTGATCGTCCTTGCGGCTGCCGCCTTGCGTTACGGGTTGCTGCACTTCTCTGTGGTTTTCAAAATATTTGTGTTTTCTGGCGGTGCAGCCTTGGCAATTGCATTACTGAGCCTGTTTGTTTTTGTCTGGGGAGTGAGCAAGAGCAAGCCGTTGGTGCGCAGCAATGCTCTGTGGGCGGCGTTGCTCGGACTGCTGCCGGTGGCAATACCTCTGGTAACCGTAGGCAAGGGCAACTTCGATGTGCCAAGAATTCACGACATCAGTACCGATACCCGCAATCCCCCCCAGTATCAAGAGGTATTGAAGTTGCGCCAGAAAGGCGACAACAGTGCCGAATACGGTGGAGAGAAGGTGGCCGAATTGCAGCGGGAGGCAGATATATATGCCGATATAATGCCGTTGCACGTGGACTTCCCGATAGCTCGTACCACTGAGATCGCTGCTGAAGTGGCCGAAGACCTGGGCTGGAAAGTGGTTTCCTATGAGCCTCAGCGGGGCCACCTGGAGGCTGTAGCGAAAACACCGATCCTCGGTTTTACGGACGATATCGTTGTACGGGTCAGCGCTGACGTGGGTGGTGGCTCCAAAGTCGATGTGCGTTCCAGCTCCCGAGTCGGGGTCAGTGACTTAGGTACCAATGCGAAGCGTATCCGCCAATTTCTGGAAGAGTTGCACCTGCACGCGCTGGTGCTCGAGGGAACTGGCACAGAGCGGTACTAGAATGCACTCCAGAAATGGCTGGGTTTTGTAAGTGTCTGACAACAAAAGAAAAAAAATCAAAAAGAGTGTTGACAGGTTTAGCGGTGATCCATAGAATGCGCCCCACTTCTGACGCAGGGCTACACTCAAAGGTGGAGCGAAACGACAGAAGGTTTCTGGGTCCCCATCGTCTAGAGGCCTAGGACACCGCCCTTTCACGGCGGTAACAGGGGTTCGACTCCCCTTGGGGATGCCACGCGGGAATAGCTCAGTTGGTAGAGCGCAACCTTGCCAAGGTTGAGGTCGCCGGTTCGAACCCGGTTTCCCGCTCCAAATTTCCGCTTTGCGAGATGATCTCTAGTCAACTCGGAGAGCACGCCACCGAGAAATCAGTGGCATTGCCATGGACAGCCTGGCAGCACCGGATCGAAAGGTCGAAGTGCAAGTTTCTGTCCCCATCGTCTAGAGGCCTAGGACACCGCCCTTTCACGGCGGTAACAGGGGTTCGACTCCCCTTGGGGATGCCAATACGACCCGGTAGCAATGCTACCGGGTCAATTGCGGGAATAGCTCAGTTGGTAGAGCGCAACCTTGCCAAGGTTGAGGTCGCCGGTTCGAACCCGGTTTCCCGCTCCAATTTTCTGCTTTGCGAGATGATCTCTAGTCAACTCGGAGAGCACGCCACCGAGAAATCAGTGGCATTGCCATGGACAGCATGGCAGCACCGGATCGAAAGGTCGAAGTGCAAGTTTCTGTCCCCATCGTCTAGAGGCCTAGGACACCGCCCTTTCACGGCGGTAACAGGGGTTCGACTCCCCTTGGGGATGCCAATACGACCCGGTAGCAATGCTACCGGGTCAATTGCGGGAATAGCTCAGTTGGTAGAGCGCAACCTTGCCAAGGTTGAGGTCGCCGGTTCGAACCCGGTTTCCCGCTCCAATTTCCTGCTTTGCGAGATGATCTCTAGTCAACTCGGAGAGTACGCCACCGAGAAATCAGTGGCATTGCCATGGACAGCATGGCAGCACCGGATCGCAAGGTCGAAGTGCAAGTTTCTGTCCCCATCGTCTAGAGGCCTAGGACACCGCCCTTTCACGGCGGTAACAGGGGTTCGACTCCCCTTGGGGATGCCAATACGACCCGGTAGCAATGCTACCGGGTCAATTGCGGGAATAGCTCAGTTGGTAGAGCGCAACCTTGCCAAGGTTGAGGTCGCCGGTTCGAACCCGGTTTCCCGCTCCAAAAATAAAAAGCCGCTCAATCGAGCGGCTTTTTGTTTTTCCGATATAGTAATTCTTATCTTCTGCACGGTTACTTTTGCCCGGGACTCCTGCAAGTTCCGGTTCATCCCACCAAGTGACGTGTATGAAAAACCCTAGCTCCCCTCAGGTTGAAATTATTCGGGCAAGCGCGTTGAATAACGCTCCCCACTATAGGAGTGCAAGATGAGCGCTGCGCTATCGATCCATAACTTACAGAAAACCTACGACAATGGTTTCCAGGCCCTGAAAGGCATCAGTTTTGACGTGCAGCCGGGAGACTTCTTTGCGCTGCTGGGTCCCAATGGGGCGGGGAAGTCCACCACCATCGGTATCATCTGTTCCCTGGTGCGCAAAAGCGGTGGTTCAGTGTCGATTTTTGGTGAGGACATCGACGTCGATTTTGCTGCGGCTAAGCGCCTGTTAGGTGTTGTGCCACAAGAATTTAACTTCAGCCAGTTTGAGAAAGTGTTCGACATTGTCGTTACCCAGGGCGGTTTTTACGGTATGCCGCGCAAACTGGCTGAAGAACGCACTGAGAAATACCTGAAACAGTTGGGCCTGTGGGATAAACGCGCTACCCAGGCGCGCATGCTCTCCGGCGGTATGAAGCGCAGATTGATGATTGCCCGCGCGCTGATTCACGAACCGAAGTTGCTGATTCTGGATGAACCCACAGCCGGAGTGGATATAGAGCTGCGGCGTTCCATGTGGAGTTTCCTGGAAAAAATAAACCAGCAGGGCACCACAATTATCCTCACCACCCACTACCTGGAGGAAGCCGAGAGCCTCTGTCGCAATATAGCGATAATCGACAAGGGCACTATTGTCGAGAACACTTCAATAAAGTCACTGCTGAAAACCCTGAACCGGGAAACCTTTATCTTGGATTGCGCAGAATTTCTCACTGAGTGCCCGGACTTGTCCGGTTATGAAGGGCGCTTGCGGGACAATCACTCACTGGAAGTCACTATTGAAAAGGGGCAATCTCTGACCGAGGTATTTGCGTCATTGCAGCGGCAGGGCATCACAGTTACCAGTATGCGAAATCGCGCTAATCGCTTGGAGGAATTGTTCCTGTCCATGTTGTCGGAAGAAAAAATGTCGGGGCTAGAAGAGTGAAGGGCAGATTAATCTGGATATCATTCAGCACTATTTACCGTCGGGAAGTCCGGCGCTTTATGCGTATATGGCCACAGACCCTGGTACCGCCGGTAATCACTATGTCACTGTACTTTGTGATCTTTGGCTCCCTGATTGGTCGGCGAATTGGTGATATGGGGGGCTATCCGTATATCGAGTTTGTTGTGCCGGGTTTGATCATGATGTCGGTGATTACCAACTCCTACGCCAACGTAGTTTCGTCTTTTTACAGCGCTAAATTTCAGCGCAGTGTGGAGGAGCTTCTAGTTTCGCCAACGCCGAATTGGGTGATTATGGCGGGCTATGTTCTCGGTGGCGTGTCACGGGGATTAATGGTGGGGTTGATAGTGACTCTCGTAGCGATGTTTTTTACCTCGCTGACGGTAGAGCACATCTTTGTCACGGTAGCGATTGTATTTTTGACAGCGGTGCTGTTTTCCCTGGCCGGGTTTATCAATGCTATTTTTGCCAATAGTTTTGATGCTATCTCTATTATTCCGACCTTTGTATTAACTCCCCTCACATACCTGGGAGGCGTGTTTTACTCTATCGACCTGCTATCGCCTTTTTGGCAGGGGTTGTCGAAATTGAACCCCATTCTTTATATGGTGAACTCCTTCCGTTACGGCATTTTGGGTGTTTCCGATATTAATGTTGTCGGGGCATTTTTTGGCGTCCTGGTATTTATTGCGCTTTTGGCATCCTGGGCCATTTATCTGATGAGCCACGGTAAGCGACTGAGACATTGAGAAATTTATGACAAGAGAAGACTGGCAAAACCTCCCCCTGGGGCAGGAGACCACCTACGAATCCACTTACAACCCCGGGTTGCTCCATCCAATTCAGCGCTCAGTATCCCGAGCCCAGTTGGGGCTCTCTGCCGGTGCAATGCCTTTCTTTGGAGAGGACGAATGGTGGGGTTTTGAGCTTTCCTGGCTGAACCCCAGGGGTAAACCACAGGTGGCGGTGGCTCGTTTTAGTTTTCCTGCAGAAAGCCCCTGCATGGTGGAGTCAAAATCCTTCAAGCTGTATTTAAACTCTTTCAACCAGAGCAAGTTTGAATCCTGGAGATTGGTACAGGATGCCCTGGTGCGGGACCTCTCTGCAGCGGCGGGGGCAAATGTCGGCGTTACCCTGATGGATGTGGAAGATGCAGCGCTGGCAGTTGAGAAGCCAGAGGGCTACTGTCTGGATCATCTCGATATAGAAGTGAATAATTACGAGCCGGACCCCGCACTTCTCGCCCTCGAAGGCGGTGAGGAAGATGTGAGTGAGGTTCTTTATAGCCACTTGCTGCGCAGTAATTGTCCGGTAACGGGACAACCGGATTGGGCGACAGTGGTTGTGGACTATAAAGGGCCGGCACTGAAGCGAGAGGCACTGTTGGCTTATATTGTCTCCTTCCGCGAACACCAGGATTTTCACGAGCACTGTGTCGAGCGTATCTTTTGCGACTTGCAACAGTTGGCGGAATTTACCGAGTTAACTGTATGTGCTCGCTATACCCGTCGTGGCGGCTTGGATATTAATCCGCTGAGATCGACTCGCATTGAGAAACGTATGCCTTCGCGTTTTGCCCGTCAGTAATTTCCTTTCTTAAGTACCACCGGAGTCTCCGGTGGTACGGCCCTTCAATATCACTCTTTTTCTAAGGCCGACCTGGGTTGGCGCTGCGGTCTCTTAAGCTACGCTTTCCAGATAGGCCGGGGAAACCGACAGCGCAGTTGTGTTGGCCGCCCCACAGGAGGTGGAGTTGAGGCTGACAGATGGAGATTAATACGCAGTCCCCAGTAATTCCTGCCGTAGTAATCGGTTTTGCCCCACTTCTTTTTTCCCAATCCTCCACTGCAGAAGTTTATGTTAAAGCTGATGATCTGATACGGGTGATTGAGGCCCAGCAACAGCAGCTGGAAGAGCAGCAGGCCCAGATTCAGCAACAACAGGCAGACCTAGAAGCCCTGCGTCGGCAAATTGAGCAAATGCAACGGGCACCACCATCCCGACCGTCTCTGGAAGTAACTCCTGTACAGCCCGTTGAAGCACCGGTGAGCAAGGAGGATATGAATGATTTACAGCGACAGATTGAGGAAATACGCCAGGAAGTTCCACCTGGTTCGCTGCCTCCGCCGCGGGCCCAGTCTGATCAGGCGGTACCTGACCCCAGTGACATCGAAGATGTGATTGCCAATGCGACAACGGAGTGGCCTGGCTCCATTCCCTTGTTGGGAAATACCATGAAGGCGAAGATCAGTGGCTTTGCGGACTTGGATGTCAATTATGATACCGACGCGATCATCAGCCCCGCACAATTTGTACCTGCCGATATTGTGACTTTCGACAAAACGGCTGCAGAGGGAGCGGACGGGCAGACAGAATTTACCGTGCAGACCTCCAGGTTGGTATTTGAGACCCTGCAGCACTGGGAGGGACGTGAATTTAAAACCCTGATTTCGATGGACTTCCTGCAGGACTCCAGTGTTACCACTCCCAACCCCCGTATGCGCAAAGCTTATGGAGAAGTGAGTAATGCGCTTTGGGGGGGCAGTATTCTTGTGGGGCAGCAGTGGTCAACATTCGCGAACTTGGAAGCGGTCCCCAATACTCTGGATTTCCAGGGGCCTAATTCGGCATTTGGCTTGCGCCATTCAATGGTCCGATGGATTAAGAGGTACGGGCCACAGTATTACTTTAAGGTGGCTATTGAAGCGCCAGATTCACAAATATTCGAGGATGCAACCGAGGTTGCACGCTGGCCTGATGCGGTATTTGCGCTGGAGTCGGACTTGCCTAGGTCCCAGGTACAAGCGGGTTTGGTATTAAGGGATTTGCGCGCGAGTGGCGATCCGGATTCAGCCGTATCGACCACCGGCTGGGGATTAAATTTAAGCGGCACTTTCAATATGCCCGGCGTACTTTCCAAGGATGTCCTTTATTACTCTTTGTCCGTCGGTGCGGGATATAGCGGTCTACTTAATGACGCGCCACCAGATGCAGCTTATGATTTTTTTGATAACTCCGTAGAGGCACTAAACACTACAGCCTGGTATCTGGGGTACCAGCACTGGTGGACTCCTTGCCTGTATACCGTAGCGACCTACGGCAGGGTAAGGCAGGATAATCTGGACTTCCAACCCGGTGAGGCCTACAAAGCAACCCAATACCGCAGTATCAATATTGTCTGGTTACCCTTTCCCCGTTGGTTGACGGGAATCGAGGTGCTCTACGGCGCTCGCAAAGACAAAGATGGAGATAGGGGTTCTTTGGTGCGGACACAATTTACGACCCGAATGACATTTTAAGAAAGTAAAGTGTTTAAACGAGGTGTTCAGGTATATGCGAGTCAAACGAGAGAAGCTATTTCAAGCACGAGTTATTCGGTTGTTATGCAGCCTTTCAGTGATTTCTCTTTTGCTCGGATGGACTTCAGCCAGTACCGTGGTTACGCGGGTATGGCAGTCCCCATATATTGGTATTCAAAGCTTAGGAAAAACCCTGGTACTCGCATATACCCTGGTACCGAGGCCGATAGTCGGTGGGCAGGTAGAAAGGGAGTGGGTCATGCAACTGCAGGATACGGGTATTGATGCGCATTCCTGGAGTGCTCTCGGGGCAATAACTGGTGTTCCCTCAATGGGGGAGATTGCACCCTTACTCCGGGAGAGGGGATTTGACACTTTATTGGTTACCCAATTGTTGGCATTAAAACGGATCAACCCGAATATTCGCAACTCCCAGGTTGCTGTTGTGGAGACACGTTTATATTCGGCGCCTAGTGACGAAGTTTATTGGTCGGTTCAGTCGGATACTTTTTTATACAAGTATTCAGGGGAGGAGCTGCGCCATCCCAATGAGAGAGATTTACGCGAGTTTGTAGAGGTGATGATTCGCACTATGTCTGGCAATGGCGTTTTATAGCCGCTAATTTATCGTGATTTTTATCGAACCTTTCTCCAGGCCAATAAAACTGTTGTATTCAGCTATTCTGGTGAGACAAACCGTTGATGGGCCTATCAAAGAGTGCGCGTTCAATGGTTCGAAAGGGAATTCAAAGCGTTAGCAGGAATAGATGCCGGCTAACTACTTTTGGCGGTAGGCTTTACCATGGATTGGAATCTAAAAGCCCCTGTGGTTTTTTTGCGTGCATATCTAAGTTACTGGAGATGTGTTGAAGTGCACGCTCCACGATTATTATTTATTCTGCCAGTTTTTCTCTCAATTTTATTAATCCCCTATTCAGCCAGTGCTTCTGAAACTTTTCTGATGCCGTTGGGACCAGTGGCAGAGGAGCAGAAAGTACACTTCTTTTGGGCTATGGCACTCACCATGGTCGCTGTTCTCCCGGTATTTATCTTGGTGCCAGTAATCCTCTTTAAATACCGAAGAAAAAAAGGTCACGGATTCTATGCGCCAAAATGGGAAACCTATGGCCCGCTCGAAGTAATTATGTGGGGTGTGCCATTCCTGGTCATAATTGTGCTGTCAGTGATGCTCTGGCGTGCAACGGCACGGCTCGATCCCTATAAGGAAATACAGGGCGTTGTACCCCCGGTAAAAGTGCAGGTGGTGGGGCTCGACTGGAAGTGGTTATTTATCTATCCGGAGCTGGATATTGCAACAGTCGGTGAATTGGTTGTACCAGTACACACTCCAGTCTCAATGATATTGACCAGCGACACAGTAATGCAGTCGTTCTTTATTTCTGCACTGGCTGGGCAGATTTATGTGATGCCGGGTATGACGACAAAGCTCAATTTTATCGGTACAAAAACCGGCGACACCAGAGGGGAGAATACCCAATATACCGGCAATGGTTTTGTCGACCAGAATTTTGCAGTCAAGGTTGTGACTGATGAGAAATTTGAAGCCTGGGTAAAGCAAGTACGGACGGGTGGGATTGTCCTGAGTCCAGAAAATTATAACCGCCTGGCACAGCGAAATACCAAAAAACAAGCATACAAAGTCTTGGGAAATAGCAAGATGCCAGAAAATACACTGTATTTTAACTTGCCGGGCACAGACCTTTTTCACGAAATAGTAATGCGTTATCACTCCGGTAAACCGCTGAGCATAGAAGAGCAGCCCGGCACCCGAAAATTCGGCCGAGGCGAGGATGATGCCGAGGGAGCGCAGCCATGAACAATTTGGATTACGGTTGGCTGGGTAAGCTCAATTGGGATTCTCTGGTATTTAGCGGGTTTCTTGAGCGGCCCTCAGTCAGTGAGGCCGTTGCCAGTGTGGCGGGCTCGATAGTAATACTGGCAACAGTGGGAATCCTGTTTTTATTGACCTGGTTTAAAGTCTGGGGAACACTCTGGCGGGATTGGTTGACCAGCACTGATCACAAAAGAATCGGCATTATGTATATCGCTTTTGCGATCGTGATGTTGGTTCGAGGGTTGCTGGAGGGGATGGTAATGCGTGCCCAGCAAGCCGCCGCACCGGAAGGCTTCCTCTATGCAGATCACTTTGCCCAGTTGTTCAGTACACACGGCACCATAATGGTGTTTTTTGTGGCAGTTCCGTTTTTGGTGGGCCTTATTAATTTCGCTATGCCGCTGCAAATTGGTGCCCGTGATGTGGCCTTCCCGGTACTTAATCAAATCAGCCTGGCGGTGACAGTTTCTTCCGGTATTTTGTTGATGGTCTCTCTGGTGGTGGGGCAGTTTTCTACTGGGGGTTGGTCGGCTTATCCGCCTTATACGGGGGCGGATTTTAGCCCTGGGGTTGGGCCTGACTACTGGATATGGGCGATCGTATTTTCTGGGGCGGGGACCACATTAACGGGGATTAATTTCACCGTCACCGTGTATAAATGCCGTGGTCCAGGAATGCACTTATTCCGTATGCCACTGTTTTGTTGGACCGTACTCTGCGCCTCCATTCTAATGATTTTCGCAATGCCGCCTCTCAGCGTTGCCGCCTTAATGTTGGGCTTGGATCGCTACCTGGATTTCCACTTCTTCACCAATGACCTCGGTGGAAATATGATGAACTATGCCAATTTGTTTTGGCTCTTTGGCCACCCTGAGGTCTATCTATTGGTGTTGCCAGCCTATGGTATTTTTTCCGAGGTCTTTTCTACCTATTCGGCCAAAACTCTGTACGGCTATAAATCCCTGGTGATTGCCACCATGTGTATTGCGATCCTGTCCTTTACTGTGTGGTTACATCACTTTTTCACCATGGGGCAGAGTCCGACGATCAATATTGCCTTTGGTATAGCGACTATGCTGATCGCGGTGCCGACCGGGGTGAAAGTATACGACTGGATGGCGACCATGTATCGCGGTCGAATACGTTTTACCACTCCAATGGTTTATGCCATCGGCTTTTTAATCCTGTTCGTGATTGGTGGTCTGTCCGGCGTTATCCTGGCTAACCCCACTGTCGATTTCCAAGTGCACAATACACTGTTCCTGGTGGCGCATTTCCACAATGTTTTGATTCCCGGCGTGCTGTTTGGAATTTTGGCGGGGTACAACTACTGGTTCCCCAAAGCATTTGGTTTCCGCCTTAATGATAAGTGGGGCAAACGCTCAGCCTATCTCTGGTTTGCAGGATTTATGGTGACATTCTTCCCGCTCTATGGCGCCGGCTTATTGGGGATGCCAAGACGATCATTCAGCTATGCCGATCTCACATTCAAGCCGTACATGATCGTTGCTTTTATCGGCGCAATGATTGTTCTGGCGGCCTTAATTTCGCTGGTTATTCAATTTATCGTAAGTATCAGGGACCGAAAGAAAACCCAGGTTCCTGTGGGTGATCCTTGGGATGGACGGTCCCTGGAGTGGAACTCTCCCGCTCCAGTACCGGCTTATAACTTTGTTGAAATACCCAAGGTTACTGATCGGGATGCATTTACTGAGGCTAAGGAGCACGGTGAAGCCTATAAGCGGCCTAAAGTCTATCGAGACATAGAGCTCCCTAAAAATAATCCTCTCGGATTTATTTTGTGCGTTGTCAGTGGAATTTTGATGTTTGCCCTGGTTTGGTACATCTGGTGGCTTGCACTGATCTCCGCATTAACCATTTTGGTTGCAGTTATCGCGGCCACCTTCCGCAAAGAAACGGAATATATTATTCCTGCCAGTCAGTTAGAAAAGGATACGGAAGCTTGGTTGGCCTTGGTCGAGAAGAGCGAGGCAGTGAGCCGGGACCTGGAAGATTCCCCGCGAAATGTCGGCCTTGCGAAGCTGGAGATCTAAATGAATCCCGTCTCTTCACCGAAAAGCCCGGGCAGCATCAATCCCCACGAAGCCATCCACAGAGATCCCGATATGGTGATCTTTGGCTTCTGGGTCTTCATGATGAGCGACCTGATTTTCTTTGGGGTGGTATTTGCGATTTATATCACCATGGTGGGCGCTACCGCCGGAGGGCCGGGCCCGAAAGAGCTTTTTGATTTCGGCAGCTTGTTCGCCCAAACGATGCTTCTTCTAACCAGCAGCCTCACTGCGGGTATTGCGACAGTTATTGTTAAGCATGAACGCAGTCGCGCTGCCTTTCTATTTTGGGTGGTGATAACCCTGTTGCTGGGCATGGGTTTCCTGGCATTGGAACTGTACGACTTTGCCGGGATGGCCGAGAAGGGCGGGGTGCCACAGCGCAGTGGTTACCTGTCAGCCTT
Organism: Microbulbifer maximicatervae (SeqCode); assembly: GCF_052468155.1. Classification (NCBI taxonomy): domain Bacteria; kingdom Pseudomonadati; phylum Pseudomonadota; class Gammaproteobacteria; order Cellvibrionales; family Microbulbiferaceae; genus Microbulbifer; species Microbulbifer maximicatervae (SeqCode). The sequence goes on along the minus strand of NZ_CP174335.1, from coordinate 4,719,948 downwards.
TTTTGGTTTAGTGCCCTTGCACGGTCTCCATGTCACTTTCGGCTGTCTGTGGATGATCGTTTTGATCGTTCAGGTTTTCACTATGGGATTGGGAGATGTCGTAAAGCTGCGCTTTCTGCGCCTGGCATTATTCTGGCATTTCCTCGATTTGATTTGGATCGGAATTTTTTCCGTGGTTTATTTCGGTGGCTGGGTCTATGGCTAAAGAACCGACTTTTGCACAACACCTGCGGCTGTATATCACAGGTTATATCCTGTCTATTGTGCTCACTCTAGCGGCTTTTGCCGCAGTGCTGACGATCGGAAGGGAGAATAAAAGTGTCTTGATTCTGGTTGCGTTACTAGGGGTTGCGCAGCTGGTGGTGCAATTAAAATATTTCTTGAACGTAACGACCCAACGGGACCGGAGGGATAACCTGACGTTAATCCTTTTCTCTAGCTTAATTCTTTTGATTATTGTGTTAGGTACAGTCTGGATTATGGGGAACCTGGCGGTGCGTATGCATACAACTATGTAGCGCTTTACGCTTACGCACCTTTTATAAAATTAAATAATAACTTTGCTCTTCAGGTTGGATGCTGCTTTTTGCAGGGACTGTAAAACCTTTTCTTTATCGTAATTTCGGATTTTATCCAGGTCTAAATGCATTGAGAATCCGGGGGCATGCTCCTCCAGGTAACTCTGCTGCCCACCCAGGTTCTTACGCAGATCAGTAACCTGGTAAACCTTCACCGGGGTACTAATACCTTTTACGGTGATATGCCCTTTGTCCCGGCACATTACCGTGTGTTTGATCATGGCCCAGGTCTCGTGGCTAATCAGGATTTCTCCCGGCTGGGCGGCGCCTTCCAATCGTGAAGCGAGGTTAACGTGGGTACCCATCACCGTGTAAGACTGGTAGTTGGCGGTACCAAAAATGCCGACAGTACAGTAGCCGGTATTAATACCCATACGAACCTGTAGAGGGCGCGAGATACCTTTGTTGTACCATTCCTGCTTCATTTCACGTACGCGTTTACGCATCGCCAGGGCCATAGCTACGCAGCGCAGAGCGTCTGACTTGGGTCCCTTACTCTCATCGTCCCCAAAAACAACCATTACCGCATCGCCGATAAACTTATCGATAGTGCCGCCGTATTGTCCAGCTATACGTGCCATTTCGGAGAGGTAATTATTGAGCAGCTGGGTAAAGGTCTCTGCCTCTAACTCCTCGGTGAGCTGGCTGAAGTCTTTGATGTCAGAAAAGAAAACGGTGAGGAGCTTTCGCTGGGTCACCAGAGCTTCTTCATCCCCGGTAGTGACAGAGCGCCACAGCTTTTGTGGCAGGTATTTGGAAAGTTTGTAGGAGCGAACCTTGCTAACGCGTTGCTCAACCATCAGGGAGTGATTGGCTTCCTTAAGCTGGCCAATCTGGCGGTGGGTAAAGAATGCATAGGCGCATAAATAGGCCAGAATACAGATCAGGCTCACGGTGCTGATAGTGAGGTCAGCGCTCACTAGCAGAGATGGCTCGTGCATCAGGTACCCGATAACGACCCCAACCAATAAGCCGGTATTGTGCTCAAACCAAGCGCGACCACCGCCGCCCCCAGTGAGGGCATTCAGCTGGACCATGGTAACCAGCAGCAGCGAGGGCAGCATGCTGAAGTCTGCCAGGGATATGGTGATGCCGATCAGTACTGTATCCAGGAAAGAGAGGCAGCGGCGGGTTTTCAGTGCTTTTTTATCGCCAGTTTTGTAGAGGATAAATTGGGCGAGAGCGGTATAAGCAATGATAAAAAGAGCAGATCCGGTAATAACCAGCTTGTCTGATTGCCATGGCGCATCCCAATTCACCGCGTTTGCCAGGGTACCGGCAGCGGCAAATAAAATCAGGGTGCGAAAATAGGTGGAGTAGCGAGGGTTAACATTCCGCCCCGTGCTCTCCTCAAGCTGGTCCTGCATTTGTGTTGTTCTTTGTCCGTTTGAGCAGAAAGTGAACACCTTGCGCGTTGGCGATAGGGTGGCTCCGATTTCCCCATCCACCGTATAGCCACGCCGTGACTCCAGCAGCGCAGTTTACTCTTCCGAGGAACAGAATGCGAAAAAACTGTGCATGCAAGTGATATTTTTCTCGTTGTTGTCGCCGGTGATATTACCGCACCTCTAGCCTCAGAACCTCCCAATTTTCATGGCAGATTTGCAGTTTAGGCAGGGAGGGTACCTTAGGGCTTTGTGTATCAAGGTTTATATAGATAGCGACCACTGACTCTACAGCAGGCCAAGGATTATGACAGGGTGCTTTTCCGACATTATTAACCTAGATCAATCTGAGCTCAGGAATCCGGGCGACTTGTACCAGGTGAAGGGAAAAGGGGGGGGCAGCAAAAGGCAATTTTTCTTATAGCTGCTTTAAGGGGTTGGGTATCGGCCTCAGATAAAGCCGGGCTTATATTCACCTTTGAGTCAAGGGGTTACATAAGTTGTACAGCCCTTATATTGGAGAACTGAAGGGGCAGAGCAGGCCGGAAAACTAATGCTGGTCGGACTAATATAGAGCCTGGATCAATCGACTCACAGAGTCTAGTCACCAAACCTGCGATAGCTGAGGGGCTCATTTGAAGGGGCAAATAGTCGTGGTGACTTGTGCGGATAGCCTGAGCTCCCTCATGATGCCCCGTTTTAACAGCCAGAGAGACTTTTTTCGCATTAGTGCTTGCACAACAAGGAACATTTGGGTAAAGTGCGCGCTCTCTCGACGACACAGCAGCTATCTTCCTGATTTCCTTGAAGATTTCGCTGAAGAGAGAGACCGCTACAACGCGGAGAGCCCTCGCGAAGGGTGACAATTTGGTGAGGTGTCCGAGTGGTCGAAGGAGCACGCCTGGAAAGTGTGTATGTCGCAAGGCATCGAGGGTTCGAATCCCTCCCTCACCGCCATCTTCTAAAAGCCCGGCTTATGCCGGGCTTTTTTGTTTCCAGGGTTTCCAGCCCCTTCAGTCCCGTTTTTTTGGCAGGTGATCTTGCGGGGTAAAGCTGCCGAGCTTTCGAGTCGACACTAAGCGTGAGCTGCATCATTCGGCCCTTTCTAATACTAAAAGTCTACTTTTCCGGTCATCTATGTAGGCAGCCCCGGAGCCGATGGGGTGTTGTTCAGGGTAGTCCTTATTAGCTGTTCGATAAATACTGCTGTGTTTGAAGCCTTCGAGATAATCGCGGTCATGTAAGAGTATTGTGCGATGAAGTGTCTTGGTTAGTGAGATTGTATTTTAAGTTTTGACCGACTCCCTTGTATGTTTTTCGATTACCTATAATTTAATTCTCATGTTGTAGGTAGATAGGTGGAAACACTTTCAAGTGCAAACTAAGTGCGTTACAAGTTGTTGATGAAAGGATGCTATCTCGTGAGTTAGTCCAGATTTTTTATATTCTGCAGTTTATGATGATAGTGAAAAAGTACGGGGTGGATTTCTAAAGGTAAGAATCGATTAGGACCGCAGTGCTTTTTAGGGGGGGAGATTTCTGTATATGGCCACAGTTGGCTTTAGGTGATGAATTTGTACATGCTTACTGAATTTTTCACCTAGTATCTGAGGAAATAAACAGTGGGCTAGGAAAAAGAGGGAGAATAATTTTAAAGATACTTGAGGAATATTTTTCACTAGTTCTTGGGTGCGTATTTTTTTTGTAGTGTCTGTCTAAGTGCTATTTGTTGGTGGTTAGGGTTGTGTAGAGTGCTCCTTGTGGGTTTTTATTTATTCTTTTTGTTTTAGCTTCTACTTTGCTCATATTATAGGTGTTAAATGTAATTATTGGATGTGAACAGAACTGTTAAGGTATCAGCCGCTTTTCAAGTATAGGCAGCTAAGACTTTTATATCTGATTGGCTGGGATTGTGGTGGCCCTGGGAAGGTCTATTCTTCTTACTTTTATGGTGTTTAGTTTGGCATTAAAATAGTGCTTGACTGAACTGTTGCTATGATGGCTTATTCTTGAGCTTTTTTTTGATATTTTTGAAAACTAATTGGGGGGCGTAATATGCGTGGTTCCATCCATTATTACCTTCTCTGTATACCTTGTAATTGAGGCCGGTAATAGTGAGGGCTATCTGTAACAGCGGGTTTTTCTGTTATCTGATTCCGTCAGTACTGCCTAAAAGCACTGATAAATGTTAAAATTGTGCCGATAATTGCGTTGGGTTGGCCGGGTCCTGCAACCAAAGTGGGGGCGGAAAAAACTAAATGAGTTCAGCTGAAAGAATAAAAATTCAGAAGTTTAGTGAAAAAAGATAATATCCTGAGGATTTTTTAATGATTTTTGAAGATAGATTAATAAGCTATTTTGAACAAAGTCCCACTGTGGATCCCGACGCTATTGATAAATTTTTATTAAGGGGAGAGGCCTATGCGCTAAGGGTTGGGTTGTCGCCTACAGGCTTATATTTAGTGTCTGGATTAATTCCTAAAAAGAATAAAATTTTTGTAACGGTTACCGATGGGCCAACTGAAACGATATCTTATTTGATAGATTACTTATCTAACCTCCCTGATGATAGTACCACTAATTGGGGGGATATGCTTGAACTGGAGAGTGAGTTGCTCAATGAGCATGGGATTAGAGGGTTATTTTTCAGTCGGTTGAGATTTTTTGAATTTTTTGATAACTGTTCAGATGTTTTTCAATTTAATGGAGAGGAAGTGACGGTAGTTGCGTTTTTATTTCTAGCTTATAAGGAGGTTGCAGCTTTTAGCCGATCACAAGATGAGTTCTATGACTTAATTGAATTGAAGGATCCTATTAGGTTTAATCAAATTGAATGACAGTTAGTAGCATGGTTGGTATTTGTCGATGACATTATGTGGGAATGAATATATGAAGTGTCCACGTGATTTCAGCTTTTGCTAAGAAATACATATTGAATACTTATTGATTGGAGGTAGGTGCTGACGGTTTTACTAAAGTTAGCTTTACCAGCTATTTCTCTTCAGATTTTAAGTTAGGCGCTATGAAGGTTTACCAGGACGTGAAACAATGAGGCTAGATAATACACTAGAAGTAATAGTATTGCTAAACAGGAGGGAGATTGGCAAGAGAGGGTGCAGGGTGTTTGTTGATACCCCCGCATTTAGTGTTTATTGAAATGACGAGGCTCTTTGTGACTTCTGCTACAGCTATTTACTCTTCTTTGGTTCCCTAGTAACGCCTAAATTTTGATCATGTTTGCTAAGCAAACTCATAACGGTCGCATTAAATGTAAACCTGAACCTTGGTATGTCACCCTTAGATAAAATATGACCGCAAACATCTGAAGTTCAACTGGAATTTCTCTTAATATTGAGGTAAAGTTCGCGCTCTCTTAACGATCTTGCATCTATCTTATTGATTTTGTTAAGGATCTTGGTGACGTGGGAGGCCGCATAATGAGCGGAATGCCCTTGCAGAGGGCGACAATTTGGTGAGGTGTCCGAGTGGTCGAAGGAGCACGCCTGGAAAGTGTGTATGTCGAAAGGCATCGAGGGTTCGAATCCCTCCCTCACCGCCATCTTCTAAAAGCCCGGCTTATGCCGGGCTTTTTTATTTCTGAAGCTTTTGTTCTTTAATCTTGAGTATCAAAGACCTTAGCTGTCACTGCTTTCTCCTATAGATGGAGGAGGCTGCTAGGCAGAGACCCTATTTATTACCGCAATACTCATCAAAATTGCTGGGAGTGTTAGCAAAGCCAGCCTTCTCTGCAAGTTCCCATGGTCGTTCGCATTCTTTAGTTTTACTACACCAAAGGTAGCCGGCTGAGTTTATACACCCGTGTGCATCCTTGTCTGAACCGACCGGTGTGGTGGGTTTGGGGTCCTCTGGAGTATCTGAGGAGCATCCCATTAGGGAGGCGACTAGAATAAAAGCGGCGGCTTCTTTGATTTTGAGCATTACAATCACCAGAAAGTTAAGGTTATTGTTAAGTATACGATTTAGAGCAGCACCCATCACAAGTCGTGCCTGATTGTTACTTCAAGGCCAGTCCAAGTGTGTTTTTTATATTATTATCAAATTTGAAAGGGTATGGGTTTGATAAGCCCTTTCAGTCTAATAGCTTATCTGCAAATCTGGCTATACTTAAAAATCACCCTCTCGATAGCTCTCAAAAGTCCTGGTTACTTTAATATCCTATCTTAGGGCTGTGATATCTCTATCGCAGGAAAAAATAAGTCCGTAAGTAGTAGCGGATTGCCTAAATTTACGGTATTTCATACTGACTTCACCATACTGGCAAGCAGTTTTTCACATGCTCTATAGAGAATAGGTTCTAGCTCTTTTGCTCCAAAAACAGGCCTATATTTGAGCATCCCTCTTAGGCTGAATACTCCTGAAAAATATTCTCTCCATGGCATTTTCTCTCGAGCCCTATAAGAGGAGTGTGTTTTATTGGAGTCGGCGTAATAGAGTCTAGCTGCGACTTCAATCTTTGGCCGCCAGAATACAGGCATTGCACCAAATTCTCCAAAGTATGCGGTGTCAAACTCACCCCCTCTTACTTTTAAGACTACAACCTCTAGTGCTAAATCATTGGATTTAGGTTCTATTCGACTCGATATATGTGGTAAGGAGAAAATTTCTACCAGCCTATGACGAATGCCCGCCTCTAAATCTCCGCCCTTAAAAGCCCCCCAAGCACCAATCTTGCTAAATTCATTCTGTGAGACGACAATCATTTTATCCAGATAGACTCGTGGTTTACTCTTTTTAAATAACTTTGAGAACATTCTTACTGTAGCCAGATATAGGTTTTGTGAGGATGGGTACAAGGGGTAGTGCTGAAGGTATCGTGTGAAACCGACATCCTATTAGACATGGAATGATAGGTTTTCTGTCTATATTTTGCACTACTGTTAATGGCTAAATTGTATCTCCCATGGGCAAAGAGCCAAATAGATATTGCTTGTCGGGAACCATCTTTTCTCTGCCGCCCATGATGACCGGTTGTAGCATGAGCTTGAATGATGTTAATAAACTAAAGGTATAGTGTTCTTGGGGGATTAGTTACCTATTAGTTTTGGTAACTCTCTCATCGCTTGAAAGGACACTACACCAACTGTATTAGATTCCTCGTTAAGACGATTAAAAAAGTAAGTTTTCATGCCTGCTTCTATACCGGCCTGAACTCCCACTGGCCCATCATCTATAGCGGAGCAGTTCTCAGGATGGTAGCCCATACTTTTTGCAGCATGTAGGTATATGCCTGGATCAGGCTTCCATATGCCTACTTCATATGAACTGAATAAATTATTTCCGAAATACTTAGATAGCCCGCATATATCTAATGCATGCTTGATTTTTTGCAGGGGGCCGCTAGATACTACCGCTTTCTCACCATCAAGTGCCTCAAGAGCGTCTGCTACACCTTCAACAGGTTTTAACTCTCTGGTAAAGATTTTTGTGACTATATCGCGATAAGCTGCAACAAAATTGCTTTTCAGTTTGATATTATTCTCTTCTTCTAATAGGGATAGAATACTTGCCAGTTTCCAACCTCTGAATTTTATGACCAATTCATCAGCATCTAGTTTTACTCCGTAATTTTCGAACATCATAGCTAAGCCAATACTGGAGAGATGTTCGCTATCGACTAAGGTGCCGTCGTTATCAAAAAATAGGCATTTACTCACGGACGAAGCTCGTATTGATTTTTTTCATGTTGCGCAATTTTTTCGATAGTAAGTTTATATAAATGATAGATAAAGCCGCCGCCGCAATAGACATGAAGTGCCACTAATAAGGGGAGGCGCCCCCTCCGAGGTTGTATTGGTATATAACAATGCCGGTAGCAAGTGCGCTAACTGAGGGTAAGAAATACGGGGAGGCCGCAAGTATGAATGATGAGATCTTTGATAAGTTTCTTTTATTATTAATGCCGCCTACAGCAAGTGCAGCCATCATAAAAAGAAGGCTGGAAAATGATAGCTGGAGAAATGAACCAATAATAACCCAAGTTAAAGACATGTTAATCTCTGCTCGTAAAGGCGAGTTTGAGCCCTAAAGCTGCGAAGCTACCAGCAAAGGCTCGTTGAATGATAACGCTAATTTTTTCAGAGTGAATAACATAATTTCGAATGACTGTTGCTAGTAAGCCATAAACAATGAAAACCAGAAAGGTCATAGCCATGAAGGCAAGTCCAAGAATCAGCATACTATCTAAAGGGTTCTGTAATTGAGAGGGAATAAACTGGGGTAAGAATGCCAGGAAGAAGATGGTTAGCTTTGGGTTCAGGATATTAATCATGAATCCCTTGAAAGCAATTGAGGTTAAACTCTGTTTCTTTTGATTTTCTTCTAGAGTCAGGGAGTTGCTAGATTTAAGCATTGACCAAGCTAGGTACAATAAGTATGCGACTCCTGCATATTTTACAAACTGGAATGCTAATGCACTGGTATGAATGATTACGGACAGCCCCATGATGCAAGCAAGGATAGAGGGGATGATGCCTAGTGTGCAACCTAACGCTGCAGAAATACTTGCCCTTTTACCCTTGAATAGCCCCACAGCAACTGTATATAGAATTCCCGTTCCCGGTATCAACACAACGATAAAAGAGGTAATCAAAAACTCAATGCTTATCATAAGGACAAGTCCTGACATGAAATTATAGTTTTAAATGCTGGATTTAGGGATAACCCTTTTGAATGGTGGCCTCTCAATCTTCTTCAATTTTTAAGCTTACACTAGTTATTGGTGTTCCTGGGGGAAGGCCGCTGAGTTGCTCATGTATCTGTCCTAACAGATCTAGATGGACTTCCCAAGATATAGATTGATAATTTTCTGTAATGTACTCCCCGCCCATTATCGGTGGTTGGATTGGTGAATAGCAACAACCTTGAGTTAATGGTTGCTCCACTAACTCAAGTAATAATCTATATTTAAACCAGTGGCCCGGAATATCTTTCATTGCTGCCATCATCTCTCGGAATGCATTCCAGGATTTAGCGGCAAGTTCCATTTCTCCTGTGCCAGTATCTAGGAAATATACACGTTCCTTGTTCAGTAGGCCTTCCTTCCTTTTGAAGAATAAATCCCCCATGGAGGTCAGAAGACACATGGAGGCCTTTTTGCCAACTAGCCATCTCCAGCATTCAAGGGCATCTCTTTTTCCTAGATCAGTAACTGGAGCAAAAATATCTACTTCATTATCCATAATGTATTTCTATATGCCTGCGGTAAAATTGCCCAAAACTCATGATTGTTCTTAATCCAAGCCTCTGTCACACATCTATGGCGCTACGTCAAGATTTTTGTGGAGACAGCAGTTCGCTTGCAGATTGAGCGGAGCCGAACTCTTGTTGGCCCTTTCTCCAGAAATAAATGCTGATACAAAAAATAACTACAGGTAAAACCATACCAAATTCATTGAGATACCAACCTGAATCTGTGCTTTGTAGGGTCAATGGATTGAAGAATTTTTGAATAAATGCATTGTGGCTCATGTGGAAAATAACGGCAGGCCAAACACTGTTAGTCTTTAATCTTACGTAAGTCATGATTACTGACATTGACATTAAGCCTAGCGTAAAGAAAAACAACTGATAGCTGAGGGGGGCTGTTTCATTCCCGTAGACACCTGCTACTATCATGGGCCAATGCCAGGCGGCCCATATAAACCCAGAGGTTAGTGCGATCCCTGAGAAGTGATCCTACCCACCAAAGACGGACACTCTCTTAAGCGATAAACTACGCAGCAGAGGTGCCCTATGACACGATCAAGTAAATCAACCAAAACCACTCGTAAAAAATACTCAGAGGAATATAGAAAAGATGCCCTAGCACTGGCGGTCAAGGTAGGGGTAAGCGTTGCCGCTAAACAGCTTGGGTTACATCCTTCCCAGATTTACGGATGGCGAAGCAAGGCTAAGTTACATCAGAGCCGAGGGGATGCCGAGAGAGAGCTGGCCACAGAGAATGCTCGCCTTAAGCGGCAGCTGGCTGAGCAGGCAGAGGAGCTGGCGATCTTAAAAAAGGCCGCAGCGTACTTTGCAAAGAGCCTGAAATGAGGTACGCCTTCATGCTAAAGCACAGGCATAAGTTCAGCATCAAAGCGATGGCTAAGGTATTGAGCGTATCTCGCAGTGGGTTTTACGATTGGGTGTCAAGATCGGCCGATCAATCCAAGCGCCAGCAGTACCAAATGGAGCTTGATGGTTTGGTACAGCAGCGCTTTATAGCCAGTAAAGAACGTAGTGGCGCCCCTCGCCTGACGAGGGAATTGGCCAGTGAGGGGAGTAAATATAATCAAAAAACAGTTGCTGCCAGCATGCGTCGACAGGGCCTACGGGCTAAAGCCGCCAAGAGATATAAAGCCACAACCTACTCAAAACATGGTCTGCCAGTGGCCCCAAATCTGCTCGAGCAGAACTTCAATACTGAAGCGCCGAATCAGAAATGGGTCGGGGATATTACCTACCTACGAACAGAAGAGGGTTGGTTATATCTGGCTGTAGTGATAGACCTATATAGTCGGCTGGTTATTGGTTGGGCGATGTCAGAAACGATGACAGCTACATTGGTCTGTGACGCCCTTCAAATGGCTTTATGGCGACGTAAGAAACCTACAAATGTTATCGTGCATACTGACAGGGGAAGCCAATATTGCTCTAAAGATTATCAATCTTTAATTACAGCTTATGATCTGCGGTGCAGCATGAGCGCCAAAGGTAACTGCTATGATAACGCCTGCGCAGAAACGTTCTTCCACTCACTTAAGGTAGAAGTAATCCATGGTAACCGCTTTCCTACAAGGTGCCTCATGCGGGAAACCGTATTTGAGTATATAGAAATAGACTACAATCGAAATCGCTTACACAGCGCCAATGGCTATCTCAGCCCTGAGGCGTTTGAGGAACAACTAGTCGCTTAGTGGTGTGTCCGTTGTTGGTGGGTAGGATCAAAGGACATAAGCTTTGAGAGCTCAGGTACAAGCAATCCACGCCATCCAATCTCCTCTCCTAAAACTCCAGGCAGTATCAATAAAAAGCTGATACTTGCAGTAATTAAGAATCTAAAGAGGATTACACTGGTATCACTCCAGCCATCTACTTTATACCCTTCTCTTAGTGCCGTAACGTATTCTGAGTTATACCACTCCCCGAAACCTAAGATCCACATAATGAGGTAGGCAGCTGCTACATAACCCAAGGGTACCAAGTAGCTTAACCACTGATATCTCCAGCTTCCCCAAGACCATCCTAAGGAGTCCAGGCTCTTCTTGAATATCAAGCATGTTGTGACCGTGGCAAGCCCAACAGAAAGCATTAAGGGTACTGCGCTTTCCATGTGAAAAATTAGCCAGTATCCGATAGGGTAGAGGCTCGCTGTGAGAATTAAAAAAACAGCGATAATTTTGAGCGAACTCAGCGATTCTTTCATCTAGATCGTTAACTCCGTGTTATCTTGAAAATGGCTAATCTGTAGTATGTCTATGTGCGAAATAGGATATTTCTTGTACTGTTAATGAGTAGGGATTACAAGAGGCGTAAGGTTTTGAAGGTTGCCCTGCAGAGTACTGTTATTGAGGCTAGGTGAATTTTTCACTCTCTAAATTATCTATTCTAAATGTAGAAGGAATAGCTTATTAACTGCTTTTCGAACTCATACCTATTGACCTTTTATTTGGCTTGGCTGCTTTAAGTCTACCAGACGACACATTGCATCTTTTGTAGATTCGATTAACGGTATCCCTTGTGAGATATCCAGAGATATTGATCAATCTTTGTAGGTTTAAAGAGTCTAGCTTTAGGTGGGCCTATTTTGTTTGGTAGTTCGAGGCGCAGCTCGAAGTGTCTTTGTTAACAACCGCTTACTGGGTAGGTATTATTTTTCATGTGGAAGTCAACTTTTGAATGAGAATATATATCCTACCAGCTATGCTTGATCTTTGTTTAAGGGGGTGGTGAAATTGAGGGGATGTAAGTACAGTAGAAGTAGTAAAAAGTTAAACCCTTCTTAAAGGTATAATTTCAGGTGCTTGCTATTTTTAATTTAATATGCACCTCTGTACCAGCTAGATGTAAAGTTTTATAATTATCTCACTGTTAGAGTAGTGCGTTCTACTCGTAGCATTACTGTATACAAGTTTAAGGATGCCTTCTGATCACTTTAAAGCTCCACTCTCAATTGCTTCATGGAGCTTTTTCTCTATAGTAGACCACAATTTATGACTGCCACCTGCTATTTTTTCTGAGTTGACAGTGAAAACCTGCTCCTTGGAAATATTGTGTTTCTGCCAGCTATGGCCGTTACCATAAATGTTATGTAGTAGTGGAGGTACTCTATCAATCGCTTTTGCAAACTTAGCATCAGGTGAAACGCCTTCCTCAAATTCCTCCCATAAAGCTATAAATTCAGCTGAGAGCTTGTCCGGTAATATCGATAGTGTTTGCGCTAGACTTTGGGTCTCACTTGATTGTTGCTCGTCGGTGAGTGGTTGATACACAATTTGATCACCTGCTCCAATTTCACCCAGGTCATGTATCAATAGCATCTTAACAACGTGGCTAATATCAATACGTTCATTGGCGTAGTCTTTGAGCATAAGTGCGATTAAGGAGACATGCCAGCTATGCTCTGCTGAGTTCTCGTAACGATTTATACCGACTGGCTTTGTCTGCCTCAGGACAGCTTTAAGCTTCTCAATTTCGATAACAAATTCTATGATTTTTTCAATATCACTCATTCTACTTCGCTTCTCACGTAGGGTCTTCTATTGAAACTGAATTATATAAGTCTTTGTTGGAGTATTTTTAGGCTTTGATATAAAGATATTATATGGTGCGCCACAGTTTCCCTTTGGCTGATGCTGATTCAATTGTTTACTGCTTCTTCAGCCCACACAGGAGATCTGAAGTGATTTTTATTTATAGTTTTTTTGTGAAATTTTTTTAGAATCACTCCTTCTACATTCACGTTAAGATCTAGGGATACATAGCCTTCAGGCATGTATTTATGTACTATAAAATGTGTACCACTTGGGATTATCATGCCTTCGTTAGTCTGTAGCGATTTTGTTAAAGTCCAGACTTCAGATGTACCGGAATCTCGAAAGCTAAGGAAGATGGTAGTGGAACCTACCCCAAGGAAAAATCCTACGATTAAAGTTGTTATTGTTTTCATGCATTTCCCTATTGTTGCTGAGAAGTATTGAATTGTTCTGCTAACGAATTTTATTGGTTTAAGTATATACAGTATCGATAAATTGTCGCTATTTGTATATTTTTACTACTACAGGTTTGCACATGCTAAATAACCCGTATCTCTGTCAGGTTCGATTATTACTTATATCCTCGAATAAATTTTGTGTTAAGAAAAGTGCTTGTTGACGCGCCCTTAAACTACAATCAAAATGCTCCCCCAGCAGTAATTAGCCGCAGTTTAGCTTTATGCGACTCAAGTCTTTATTAATAGTGTCCATGTTGACCCTCAGCGGGTGTTATGAAGTAACCCCTCAATCTTATGATCGCAATGAGTGGTTGCCACGGTGGTCTGATGCCGATGGTGATTGCCAGAATACTCGCCAGGAGCTATTGATCCGTCTCTCTTTGGCCCCTGTTGCCTTCAGCAATGAGAAGAGCTGTACAGTGGTTACAGGCCTGTGGATGGACCCCTATACGGGACAGTTTTTTGAAAAAGCCTCGGATCTGGATGTGGAGCATATAGTACCGCTATCTTGGGCTCATAAGTACGGTGGTGCTAGCTGGAGCCAGGAGCAGCGCAGAGCTTTTGCAGAAGACCCTGCAAATTTGTGGCTGGTTGATGATGGCCACAATCGCAGTAAGGGAGATAAAGGGCCCGATCAGTGGCTGCCGCCCTATAAGCCAGCCCAAGCCATTTATATTCGTCAGTTTGAGGTTGTGGCCCGTAAGTATCGGCTTGGCGACTGAATACGACACTCTACCGTTAGAGCTGACATTGAGCTGATTTTTAAGTAAATCGGCTCCTAATGGAAATTACTGATCTCCGGATTATTTAGGTCCTTCACTCCTTGCTCCCCATCCTATTATCTCCTTCGGGTTAGTTGGCAATAGTGATATTTAGCTATCCACCTAACCTACAGGTCCTGGTATGAACGTTAGTCAGAAATGGCATTAATGTACACTTCAGTTAAAGCACTGTGATTTTCTTCTGTTGCTGGATATTCATTTCTGCGATTACTTGCCGCTTAGATAGGGTGGAGTGTTACGAATTTGGCTTCCTTGGGTTACATAATTGAAGCGATATTTACGGGCATTGAGTTGAGTTAAAAGATGATAGGGGAGAGCTATGGATAGAGTTGCGGGTATCTCGGCGTTTGGCATGGGGTTAATTTATATTAGTGCTTTTGTATTCTTTGGTGCTTTTTGGTCTTTTCCATCAGATGGGAGCCCCATAGAAAAAATGACGTTCTTGGCAGAAAATCAACTGATTTTTAATATTGCCTATACCCTAATGTACTTGGTCTTTGCGATATTACTGGGCTGTGTGGTAGTTAACTTATATGAAAAGCTAAAAAGTAAGAGGAGGGGGATTGCTGCATTGGCATCCTTGTTTGGAGCAGTCTGGGTGGGCCTTGTCATAGCGAGCGGTATGATCGCAAATATAGGGCTCGCCTATGCTTTGGGGCTTATGGAGGTCAGTGTTCAGAAGGCTTTCGATACCTGGGGAATAATATACTTGATGGTTGAGAGTCTTGGTGGTGGCAATGAGTTGGTGGGGGGACTTTGGGTTCTGCTAATTAGCATTGCTGCATTGCAAATTGGACTTTTTTCCCGGCCATTAAACTTTATCGGAGTGTTAGTGGGAGTGGCGGGAATTGCGACTATCTATCCGGACGATATCTTTACAGAAATATTCGGAATTTCCCAAATAGTCTGGTTTTTTTGGTTAGGTTTCTCTTTGCTAAGGCTGGGTAGGCACAGTCAAAAATGGGAGGCAGCAAACTCTATTCCGAGCGCTAATAGCTAAAGGTGTATATCGGTAAAGCCTGCTTCTTCACATGGAATATGTCAGAACAATAAAGTTTGTATGTAAGAGGGTAAGAAAGTGTTTCTGATTTTTTCCAAAAAATGAAAAATGCGTCTATCCTTTCAATGGGCCAAGCATTCGTTGATTCAGTGTCTTGGCTTGCGTTTCCGCTGTCGTAAGGCTGGTGAATCCGGGGCTACTTTTTGCCTCGCTGTTTGTTGCAGTCATTTTAGTGACTTGCCGGCCAGTCCTCCCCGGCCCGCGGGTAGCGAGCGGATTGCACATTACCTGCAATTGATTCACGGGGTGATAACCCTGGATATTTTGGAGATCTAATTGTGAAAAGTAAGCAGTTCATTCTTCCTTTGGTAATTGCCAGTCTTGCTGCTTCTGCTGCCTTCGCGGATAACCATCCCAAGAAGCCGGCGAAAGACTGGACCTGTGCGGATTTCCTGGCTATCGACGATGAGTTTAAACCTAAAGCAGTTTATTGGGCTGCCGCCTACGCCAAGAAAGGCACGGAAGAGGGGGATATGCTGGATATTGAAGGCACAGAAAAAGTGACGCCGATGGTGATTACCGCCTGCACCAAAGCGCCAAAAGAATCTTTCTGGGCTAAGTTCAAAGATGAGTGGCACAAGGTGGGGATGCACCACAAGAAGGACAAAGCTGAAAAGCAGATGATGAAGATGCAGAAAAAAATGCAGGATGGCACTCAGATGAACAATAGTAATGGTGGCAATGGCACAAACGGGACTAACCAGTAGGCGCTATTCGTCAATACTTGCATTGCTATTGTTCTGGGCCCGGCTTGTGCCGGGCTTTGTCTATCCTGAGATGGAGATTCACCAGCGAAATGGTTTCGGTTAGTATTTATGGTGAATGGACGAAAAGTAGGCAAATGGATTTGTGATATGGGAAAGACTGTAAGAAACGAAGCCAGGCGCGGGAGAACAATTAGCCGTTCTACCAGGCTCTTCTGGGGTGGGGTGCTGTTGGCTGGGTTATTCCTGGCGTTGTTTATGCATTCGGCAAAGGCAGTCGTTTGCTAATTTGCCTTGATATGTATGGCGCCCCCGGGTGGACTCGAACCACCAGTCCGGACTTAGGAGGTCCGTGGTTTATCCTGTTAACCGACGGGGGCGGGTGTCAGCACTGCTGAAGAGCGGCGCTATTCTAGCCTGTGGAAAGCCCTGTGTCATGTCATGCTTTTCACCATTAACTCACCTTCCATCAAATCGTACCAAGTTGCTGTGTCACTGAGGGTAACATTGGCGCCACTCGGTTACTGCTATTCCCGTCGTTCCCTTTTCTTAAAATTTTCGAAAAACCTTCATAAATCTGTCTTTTTTCTTCGCTACTTTGACTTCGAAATGGCGGTTTTTGCGGATAGCTTTGTTCGGGGATCAGCTGGAAAGTTTTGACGTAAAAGCCGTATTTCCACTTGATAAATTATTGCTTGACCACGATTGATTGAGCTGGATAACCTGCAATTGCACCCTTGGTGCGATAAGGATATTTCTGCTTTCTCTAATCAAGATTATGGAGTTTCGTATGAGCGGCCACGTTAACGAAAGACGCCTAGATTTTGATAATGTGGGTATTCCACAAATTGCAACTGAAGTGCTGAAGGAAGCTACCTCTCAGCCACCACGCGACGCACGTCGAATGGTAGAAGACAAATTGGAGGAAAAGCGTTTAAGGCGTGAATTAATGGACTATGATTTCGACTAACGAAATAAGCTGAAACTTTAACGGCTACGGCCAGCTATGCAGGGTGCAGATAATAAATAAAAGTAATCTAAAATAGGGTTGCTTAAACTGTACTCTGCGTAGTTAATAGATTTTATTGAAAATTTGCCTTTCCTGCCCAAGTCACCTCTATTTTCCCCTGGCTCTTCTCTGTGTTTTTAAATTGTTGGGCTCTGTTTCCCTGTATTGTATTTTCCACTAATTAAAGTTGTTAGGTTTATTATTTTCGCAATGGGTGCTACGGAGATAGGGAAGAAGGTATGTATGTACAGAGCCCGTAAGGGATGCGGGCTCTATCGGAGGTATTGAGTTGGCTGTAGCTACATATTTTGTGTGGCTGCAGAGTTGCCTCCAAACCAGCCCAGCAGGCGCTTGAGTTTTGAAGCTAATTTGCCGCGCTTGGCCTTTCTGTTTTTGTCAGCATCGCTGACTAACCAGGCTACCTGGATAACCAATCTTTTACCCTCGAAAGGCAAGTGTCCATGGAACGAGTTATCGGCTCGCTTAAATGCGGCCAGGGTACCGTATGAAGGTTTTACCTCTGGGGCTGCGGTATCTTCAAAGTTATCGCCGCTTTTTAAAAAGCGCAGGCAGCCTGTGCCGTCCAAGGACCACTCCGGGTTTAGGTAGAGCAGGGCGGTAGCAATTTTTGACTGTCCGTCGGTATGGATGCGGCCGTGGCGTTTCTTGAGTGTACGGCTAATGGAAACATAGGTCGGGTATTGAGAAAGATTCTCAATACCCAGGTTGTTGCCAATAGCATCGGCAAATTCCGGAGCCCTAAACTGTTCAATCAGTTCATTTATTGTGGTGCCACAACTGCTTCTATCGTAGGGAAGGTAGCCGGCCCCTTTAAGCTTTGGGAAGTCTTTGATAAAGGATGCCATCAGGTTCTCGGCCAGCAAGTTCTTGGCAACGAAGAAAGGAAATGGCTGTTGGTGAATCTGGCTTTCTTGGCCAATTAAAGTAGTAGCGTCGAGCCAGGGATCGATATGGGTGGCGAGATTGTTCATAGACACGCATCCTTACGAGCAGAAGAATTGGCCCTTTTGGGGGTCCAGCTTTATGTCGACTTCTGAGATTACCCACTTCCTTGAGGGTACAGCGAGAAACAGGTACTGAATCTCACGACGGTGTGAAAATACCAAAACTACAATTCAGTGCCAATTTAAATAGCGCTTTTCAGTGTGAATCAGTGGGCATTCTTGCGAAAGATCAAGGGTTGCTAAAATGTTGTTCGCTGAGACAATGCAATTAGCGCTGGTGCCGGTATAATGCCGTTCAGATTTGTCAGAGCGGTTTTATCCTGGAATGTCTGTGACCCCTAAGTCCCAAGTTGTGCTGCAAGTGAGAGATCTCGCCTGCGAAAGGGATGGTCGGCGCTTGTTTGA
Organism: Microbulbifer maximicatervae (SeqCode); assembly: GCF_052468155.1. NCBI lineage: Bacteria > Pseudomonadati > Pseudomonadota > Gammaproteobacteria > Cellvibrionales > Microbulbiferaceae > Microbulbifer > Microbulbifer maximicatervae (SeqCode). The sequence continues at coordinate 4,701,848 of NZ_CP174335.1, read as the reverse complement.
GGGCCTTCAGTTTTCTCTTCAAGCCGGCGCTGCAATTCAAATCAAAGGTAGTAATGGCGCGGGTAAAACGACCTTGCTGCGCACTTTGATTGGCAGTAGCAGTGATTTCACTGGAGAGATCCTTTGGTGTGATACCGCCTACCCGCAATCGCTCTCGGCGATGCGTGAGTCCTTACTATATATCGGGCACAGGGGCGGAGTGCGCAGTGGCCTGACTCCGCTGGAAAACCTCACCTGGTATGGTGCTGACCATGAGGACGCGCTCAATGCGCTCGATAAAGTCGACCTGACCGGCTTTGAGGACAGCTTGTGTCACTCCCTTTCCGCCGGCCAGAATCGCCGGGTTGCCCTAGCGCGATTATTTCTACCTGATTCCCCTCGATTGTGGATACTCGATGAGCCACTGACCGCGCTCGACGTTGTGGGTGTTGCTGCATTGGAAGAGCAAATGGCGGTCCATCTATATAGCGGTGGTTCAATTCTGCTGACCTCACACCAACCTCTGTCATTAGCCGGACTCAGTGAGGTTAATTTGTCTGACTATTCAGTCTCTGAGCCTTTTGAGGATTTTGGGGGAGAGCATGTCGACAGTTGATGTCCAAACGCCGGTGAGCGAAGTGCGCAGTGGCCCCGGTTTTATGGCGCTGTTCCGGATTGAAATGCTCTTGGCGTTGAGAAAACGAGCAGATATTGCCAACCCCTTATTATTTTTTGTGACAGTTTTAGCACTTTTGCCGTTAGGGGTAGGACCTGAGCCCGAACTTCTGGCAAAGATGGCTCCGGGCATGATCTGGGTAATGGCCCTACTGTCCACCATGCTATCCCAGGAAAGCCTTTTTAAAGGTGATTTCGAAGATGGCACCCTGGAGCAGCTCACCCTGTTACCACAACCGCTTTATTTTGCGGTTCTTGCCAAATCCCTGGTGCACTGGATTGCCACAGGCTTGCCGCTGGCATTGCTGTCGCCGCTGCTCGCCTTAATGCTGAATCTGCCCGTGGATGGTTATGTTTGTTTGCTGGTTTCCCTATTGCTGGGAACTGCGAGTTTGAGTTTGATCGGGGCCATTGGCGCGGCACTCACTGTTGCCTTGCGCCGCCCCGGTTTGCTCTTGGCACTAATTGTTATGCCGCTGTATGTGCCCGTGCTAATCTTCGGCACCGGCGCAGTACAGGCGGCAATTGATGGCTATGCCTACAGCGCCCAACTGGCGATATTGGCAGCACTCCTAGCGGCTGCTGCGGCACTGGCGCCACTCGCTGCTGCGGGTGCAATACGTATTAGCCTGGATAATTGATTTGGAGGTCTTTCTTGGCTTGGCAATGGTTTCACCGCCTGGGTTCGCCCCGCTGGTTCTATCAAAAAACTGAAGCCTGGCTGCCATGGCTGGCGCTGGCTAGTGTTGTATTGCTCGCTGTAGGCAGTGTTTGGGGCCTAGGTTTTGCCCCAGAAGATGCTAAGCAGGGCAATAGTTACCGCATTATCTTTATCCATGTACCCGCCGCCTTCCTGGCTCTGGCCGGTTACTACATTATGGCGATCAGCGGTGCGATCGGCTTGATCTGGAAGATGAAGCTCTCCTTTGCCGTGATGCGCGCTGCCGCGCCGATCGGTGCGGTATTGACCTTTGTCTCGCTATTTACCGGTGCTGTGTGGGGTAAACCTACCTGGGGTGCTTACTGGGTATGGGATGCCCGCATTACTTCGATGCTGATACTCCTGTTTCTCTATGTCGGCGTTATGGCACTTACCCACGCAGTGAACCGGGAACAAGTCGCCGACAAAGCTTCTGCGTTGCTGGCCCTGGTGGGCACCGTTAATATCCCAATTATTTACAAGTCCGTAGACTGGTGGTTTACCTTGCACCAGCCCGCGACCATTCGCCTGACCGAATCCAGCAGTATTGATCCGAGTATGTTCTACCCGCTGCTGACCATGATTATCGGTTTCTACTGTATGTATGCCTGGACCCTGCTGACTCACACCCGCACTCTGCTGCTCAAGCGCGAGATGCGCACCAAGTGGGTACAGGAAGAACTGGCGGGAGGTCGATAAAGTGGAGTTTCAATTTGCCAACCTGGCTGATTTCCTAACGATGGACGGCCACGGTGTATTTGTGTGGGTGTCCTACGCGGTGACTTTCCTGAGTCTCGCGGGGATGGCTCTCTACCCTTACATCGCCCGCCGCGGCCTGAAGGCAGAGCTGGTGCGACAGCAGAAAATTGCCCAGCGCCGCCGCCAGGCAGTGAGTGAGCGCACAGTAACCACGAAGAAAGAAATAGCAGAGGAACCGGCTTAATTTCAATTTGCCGGGTTCCAGCGGATAGGGCGATGGAGAACCTATCAGCGCAACAGAATTAAATAGTTATGGAGTAGGACTTAGACAATGCACCCTGTACGCAAGCAACGCCTGATACTCGTACTTGTCCTGGTGGTATTGTCCAGTGCAGCAGTAGGTTTTGTAGCCTATGCGATGCGTGGCAATATCGATTATTTCTATGCCCCCAAGGCCTTTGCAGCGGGTGAAGTCCCGATGGAAAAGCGGATTCGCGCGGGAGGCTGTGTTGTCCCGGGCAGTGTGCAGCGAGCTACTGATAGCCTTGATGTGCAGTTTGTGATTACCGATGGCGAGGCTCAACTCTCCGTAGTCTTTGACAAAATCCTGCCGGATCTATTTGCCGAAGGCGAAGCAGCAGTGATTACCGGCCAGTTGATGCCAAGCGGTGTTCTGCGTGCGGACCAGGTTCTGGCCAAGCACGATGAAACTTATACGCCACCTGAAGTAGCCGACACCATGGTTTCCCATGAAGGTTGTTCCGATGGAGCGAAAATATGATCCCTGAGCTGGGCCATTTTGCGTTAATTGTCGGCTTGCTGCTTTCGGTTGCTCTCGCGGTAGTACCGATGGCCGGTAGCTATTCATCGCGCCCTGTGTGGATGGATGCGGGGCGTCCGCTGGCTCTGGGTATTTTTGCGTTCGTTCTGATCGCTTTTGCCTGCCTGACCACTTCTTTTGTGCAAAGTGATTTCACGGTTAATTACGTAGCACAGAACTCCAACAGTATCCTGCCGGTTTATTACAAAGTTACCGCTGTATGGGGTGGGCATGAGGGCTCCATCCTGTTGTGGCTTTTGATTCAGGCTGGTTGGGCTGCGGCAGTAGCGCTGTTTGGTAAGCAGCTGCCCCCAGCGCTTTCCGCGCGGGTTTTATCCGTACTCGGTTTTGTACTGATCGGGTTTTTCCTGTTTATTTTGCTTACCTCCAACCCATTTGATCGCACCCTGCCATTCCCACCGATGGAAGGTTCTGACCTGAACCCGCTGTTGCAGGACCCGGGTATGATTTTCCATCCGCCCTTGCTTTATATGGGGTATGTGGGTTTCTCGGTTGCCTTTGCTTTTGCCATTGCGGCACTGCTCGGTGGCCAGTTGGATGCGGTGTGGGCCCGTTGGGCAAGACCCTGGACGGCTGTGGCTTGGGGCTTCCTGACCTTGGGTATTGCCCTGGGTAGCTGGTGGGCTTATTACGAGCTGGGCTGGGGTGGCTGGTGGTTCTGGGACCCGGTTGAGAATGCATCCCTGATGCCTTGGTTGGTGGGGACTGCCTTGATGCACTCCTTGGCGGTAACTGAGAAGCGTGGGCTGTTTAAGAGCTGGACTATCCTGCTGGCGATTTTCGCTTTCAGTCTCAGCCTGCTCGGCACCTTCCTGGTGCGCTCAGGGGTGATTACCTCGGTACATGCATTTGCTACCGACCCACTGCGAGGCAGCTTTATTCTGGGCTTCCTGGCTGTAATTGTCGGCACTTCGCTGCTGTTGTTCGCCCTGCGCGCACCGACAGTCAGCGCACGCAGTGTTTTCTCTTTCCGCTCTTTGGAAACCTTCCTGCTTGGCAATAACATCCTGTTGATGCTGATTATGGGCATGGTTTTGACCGGCACTCTTTACCCGCTGCTGGCCGACGCCATGAACTGGGGCAAGGTGAGTGTGGGTCCGCCCTTCTTTAATCTTTTCTTCGTGCCACTGATGGTTGTTCTCTGCCTGTTGGTGGGTATGGGCGTGCGCGCCAACTGGAAAGACAGCCGCTGGGACAAACTGCTGAGCGCATGGCGTTTGCCATTTGTCGCTTCGTTGGTAGTTGCGTTGCTGTGGACCCTGGCCCTGGGAGACTTCCACTGGGGAGCGGCGCTGGGAATCTTTATTGGTATCTGGGTCTTTGCTTCCAGCATCGCTGATATCGTGGCTAAAACCCGCAACTCCAGCTCATTCTTTGCCGGCCTTAAGCGTCAGAGAGCCAGTTACTACGGTATGCATATCGCACATATCGGCCTGGCAGTTTCGGTGTTGGGGGTAGTACTGACCACCGTTTACAGCATTGAGGAAGATGTGCGTATGGGTGCTGGGGACAGTTTCCAGGTTTCCGGTTACGACTTCAAATTTGACGGTGTTCGTATGGTTCAGGGGCCTAATTACCGAGCCTTTGAAGGTGTATTGCATGTCAGCAAGGACGGGAAGCCGGTTGCAGAGCTGCATCCCCAGAAACGCAATTACCTGTCTGGTGGCAACACCATGACAGAGGCGGCGATCGATACCGGACTCTTCCGCGATATTTATGTGGCCCTCGGTGAGCCGATGGACAGGTCTAACCCAAGCGGTGATTGGGCTGTGCGACTTCAGTACAAAGCCTTTGTGGTATGGATTTGGCTGGGCTCGCTTTTGATGGCGATCGGTGGAGCTATTGCTGTAGCGGATAAGCGCTATCGCAAAGCGAAAGCCGCTAAACCTGTAGATGTAGAAGTTACAGGCAATGTTGCTGCGGCGTAATAGTTGGAAAGGATAATGTCTAGACTCAAACTCTTTTTGCCCCTGGTAATATTTGTCGTGCTGGCCCTGTTATTTTGGCGGGGCCTCTACCTGAATCCACAGGAAATGCCATCGGCCCTGCTGAATAAACCTGTGCCGGAATTCTCTTTGCAAAAAGTGGCGGATAACAGCCAAATTGTAGAGAAGAAAGATCTTCCCAATGGCCCGCATTTGATGAATGTGTGGGCCACTTGGTGTGTAGCTTGCCGGGTAGAGCACCCCTATTTGAATGCTCTGGCTGAGCAGGGTGTGCCGATCGTTGGCGTTAACCTCAAAGATGAGGATGAGGCAGCAATCAAGTGGTTGGAGAAATTCCACAATCCCTATTTGTATAGCATCGCCGATAGAGATGGCCGTTTGGCTCTGGACCTCGGTGTTTTCGGTGCGCCGGAAACTTTCCTGGTGGATTCCGAGGGGACTATTCGCTGCAAGCACGTTGGCGTTGTCGACAATAAGGTCTGGCAGACCAAGCTCCAGCCTTTGTATGAAAAATTAAAAAACCAGCGCTGGGACGATATTGTCGGTGAGTTATCAGATTCCCTCATCTCCCGTTGTCAGTGAGACAGAAGAAAAGAAGAGCCGTTTTATTTGTTGGCTGGGGCCAGTTGAGAATAAAGCGGCTTTTCAGCAACAGCTGGATACTGTCCGCGCTCAATATCCCGATGCAAGCCACCACTGTACCGCGCTGGTAATCGGCAATCCTTCCAACCCGGAAGTAATGCTAGCAGATGACGACGGCGAGCCCGGTGGTAGCGCGGGGCGACCAATGCTGGAATTGCTGTTGAAACAGGGTGTCGGTAATGTGGGCGCTATAGTGACCCGCTATTTTGGTGGTACCAAGCTTGGGGTGGGTGGCTTGATGCGCGCCTATCGCGGTGCGGTAGGTGCCGCGCTGCAAGATATTCCGTTGCAGCCCTTTGTTCTCCTAATGCATGTTTCGGTTTGCTGTGATTTTGCCCAGGAAGCTCGCCTGCGCTTTTTGGTAGGGCGTCACCAGGGGAGTTGTGGGCAGGCGGAATATGCCAGTGATGTCACCGTGCCAATTTCACTCCCACAGGATCAGTGGTCGCAATTGCAGGTGCAACTATTGGCAGAGGGCTTTCAGCTTCTCGATGATCAATAGTTCTTTCAAATGATGCCGTATTTGGCGAGCTTGGCTATCTCAGCCCCGGAATAGCCAAGCTCAGCCAGGATATCCTTGGTGTCTTCTCCCAGGGTAGGTGCCCGCTTGAAATTAACCATCTCTCCATCACAGCGAATTGACGGTGCCAGTATTTTAATATCCTTGCCGTGATCACCGGGTATTGTTTGGATGCGGTCGGTATCGGAAACAAAGGGGTTTGTTAGCGCCTGCTCAACGTCATATACCGGTGCGGCTGGCACCTGACCAGCTAAAATTTTTAGCCACTCTACGGTATCTTTTTTTGACAGTATCTCATCCAGTATTTCGGTTAACTCCGATTGGTTTTTCCTGCGCTCCCTGAAATTTACAAACTTGGGTGCGTCAGCTAATTCCGGATGTTCAATACATTGACACAGGGATTTCCAGAACTTTTCCTTATTGCACATCAGGTAAATCCAGTCGTCCTTTGTTTTATAAAGTTGACAAGGGCTCAGGGAAAAGTGTGCTGATCGTGGCACCCGCTTTTGGTTGTGCCCTGCATTTAATTGCCACATAGCCACATAACTTAAATTGTATAAAGCGTTATCAAAAAGGCTGACATCGATATCTCGCCCCTTGCCAGTTTCCCTGGCATTAAGTACACCAGAAACAACGGCCAACGCGAGAGCTACCCCGGTGGATAAATCCACCAGGGACAGGCCGCACCGGGCAGGTGGACTGTCAGGTTCACCAGTTAGCTTGAAATAGCCTGCCTCTGCCTGCACGGGGTAATCATATCCCGGCCACTTGGCCCTATCGCCACTGCGGCCGTAGGCAGTCAGGTGGGCGCAAACGATCTTGGGGTTCAGCTTTCCCAGTTTTTTGTAAGTAATACCCAGCTTGCCCGGTACGTCTCCCCGTAGATTGTCGGTCAGTGCATCTGCACTAAGAATTAATTTGTGCAAGATTTCCTGCCCTTGGGGAGAGGACAGGTTGAGGGATAAACTGCGTTTGTTGTGATTGAAAGCCTGAAAAAAAAGGCTGCTATTATCCCCAGGTTCATTCTCCAAGAAGTAAGGGCCTACGGTACGGCCTACATCCCCCCCGTGGGAGATATCTTCGACCTTGATGATTTCCGCTCCAAGATTTGCCAGGTATAAGGTGCCAAAAGGGCCTGCACCATATTGTTCCACCGCCACAATCCGCAATCCTGAGAGAGGTAACATGTCGGAATAATCCACTAAATATAGATACGCCGTATTCCTCAGCATAGAGCAGGAGTTGTAAATTCGATGGGATTGGCTGGTAGATATTGGGAATAGTCGGTCACCCGTATTTTAGTGACCCTCTGACAGGCAGGGCTCACTGAAGGTGAGTGTCGCGATTTAATACAGAGTTGCTAGTCTTTTGGGTGAGCTACTGGATTGGCTTGGAATCCGGTTGTAGAGAAGGGCACCGGGAACGGATATCCGGCTATCTGTCAATTTGTTGAGAGGGCGCCGCTAGATGGGTAGTGTCATTAACAGAAGCAAGTATTTTCGCAGCGTCCTGTTTGTCCCTGCGACCCGGCCGGATCGCTATGAAAAAGCAATGGCCAGCGGAGCCGATATTGCCTGTGTGGACTTGGAAAATGCCGTTTCCCTGGAAGATAAAGATACTGCAAGGGAGCAGGTGGTCAATTTCTTTACAGGAAAGGATATTGTTCCCACTCAGCGCGCGTTGAGAATCAACCAGCTCGACAGCGATTGCGGCATCAAGGATATGTTGATGCTGCTAGATCTGCCGCAACTGCCAGACGTTGTGATTCTTCCCAAGGTTCAATCAGCAGAAGAAGTGATTGGTTTTTGCCAGGTTATGGCCCCCTCCCATAAAACGATTCGAATAATAGCCCTGATTGAATCCCCAAAAGGTTTGGAGAATGCGTTGAGTATTGCCCAGGTAGAGGAGGTGGTTTGCCTGGCCTTTGGCGCGGCTGATTACAGTGCAACAGTGGGGTCAGATATGAGCTGGGATGCTCTTTTATATGGCAGGGGGCGGCTGGTTCAGGCTGCCGCATTTGCAGGCATTGATGCTGTAGATGGCCCCTATTTGGAGCTGGATGATGAAAGAAGCCTAATTGAGGAAACACAGAGGGTCTCCGCCCTGGGGTTTTCTGGAAAAATAGCCATCCATCCAAAGCAAATTAAACCGATTCACCAAGGATTGGCACCATCTAGTGAGGCGCTCTCTCATGCTCAGCGAGTACTGAAAGCTTATAAAGAGAATCATGGTGGAGTTCTTGTAGTTGATGGACAGATGGTGGATATGCCCGTGGTTGAGCGGGCACTGAAAACTGTGGCGGCCTCGAAGGGATTGTGACCGTACTGTAGCAGAGCCAAACTCACCGGAGCCTTACGGTAAGGCAAGAGGTTTCTATGCCCCGCTATCATTTTCCTGCGTATATAAAAACCGGTAAAAATCGCTATCGAGAGCGTTACGGTCTCGATTTTGAAGACTTTAAGGTAGGGCAGGTTTTTCACCATAGGCCCGGCGTTACCATTAGCCAGCACGATAATAAGGAAGAGTGTATCAAGACCTTAAATCAAGCCATGCTGCATTTTGATGAGTGTTACACCGCCCAAACTGAATTCGGTAAGCCGTTAATCGATACTACTTTAGCGGTTCAACAGCTAATGGGCTTGATCTGGAAGACCTACAATCGACGAAAAAAAATTGTTGGTTGGAGAAAAATTTCCATGGTGGCACCAGCTTATGGCGGTGATACCTTGTATTCTGAGAGTAAGGTTCTCGAAGTCCAGGCAGGTAGTGAGTATGACGACGCGGGGCTGGTAGAAATTGTTATATATGGAAAGAATCAAGACAAGAAGACTATTTGCGAAATGCAGTGTGACATGTTGATCTTCAAGCGCAATCACCTGCCTTTCTCTGCGAACGGCTACTAAATTTCCATTTTCCATATTTAGGTGACCTCAATGAAAGAGTCATTTAATTTTTTGCGGGAAGTAGAAAATAACGTTTATATAGAAACGGTCGGAATAGATTTTGAAGATTTTGAAGTCGGGCAAGTATTCGAACATCGCCCAGGCCGAACCTTCACTGAAGCTAGCTGTGTCGACTATGCACTTCGCTCATTCGATCTCAGCCCGTTTATCACTGATAAGGTTTATGCGCGTAGAGTTTATGGTGATAGGCAACGAGTATTGGAGACATTTGTTTTAAGTGCAATGGCGCATACAACTAGAACGTTTGGAAAGGTTGTGGCCAACTTGGAGATGAGTGACTGTGGGTTGCAGCCAGTTTACGTAGGAGATACTTTATACTTCGAATCTGAGATACTTTCCAAAAGGGAGTCAAAATCAAGGCCTGAACAGGGGTTGCTTAGCATATATTCCCGCGCTCAAAATCAACATGGTGAATGGGTTTGTGCCTACAAGCGAACGTTACTTGTTTATCGTAAGAACTTTGGTCCCTATAAGGCTGCTGGATACTGATTTCGCAGCCTAGCCAGGCGCTTTTTTCCTACTCTGGATTGTCGAGAGTGGTATAGCGCAAGTAGTAAAATTCAAGAAGCTTTCTAGTATAGCGATGGATCGAAAAGAGTATCCTAGTATATCCCTGCTTACACTATTTTAAATAGTGGCTGTACCGTCCCCGCCTGTTGCTAATACTTCAAGGGAATAGTTACATCAATTGTAAAATCTGTGTAAACGGATTGATTTATGCAGATTTACGTATGTCGTCAAAACGAGGAAAATGTTGGTATATTGTGCGGCTGTAAGATGTCTTTAGGGGTACCTTTGTACAAAGTGACAAATAGCTTCTTTGTATACCCTTAAAGATAAATATCTTAACTCAGTAGGTAGGAACAGACAAAGGGAGTTATGCAGTGACTCAGAGATGCTGCGAATGTCAGTTGACACATTTGTCATGATTAGTGATGGGTGCTTACCGTCTGTAGATAGTGAAAGCAAGAAAGCCACGTGTAAGATTTTCAAATTGATAAAAGAGCACAGGGTAGTTTACCCTGATATTTATTCAAATGAAGATGAATTAGATAAATATACATATGAAGTACTACAGATTAGAAGTGCCTGTTAAGAAGAATGCATCTGGTAAGTACTAAGGCTATCATGCTTTCTGGGGGCAGCGCTTCGAGCCTCTCCATGAGTGATTGGCATTAAGTGACTATGGTTGATAGATCGACATTATTGAAAGAACTTAGAATTTCCTGTGATCCAGATTTTGGCATGTGTTTAGAGTTTTTCAGTTGGGATCATCTCGATTATATCGAGGATATTTTAGCTGAGCACTTCGATATTGAGTACGAGTTCAAAATACAAGATTCGGAGAACTCTAGGTACGCGCTCTTATTTGGCAATAGTGTTGAAGAGAGTATCCTGGAAAATGCCTTATTGGCTATAAATCGCTGTCATGCGTATTCTCGGCAACTTTACGTCACAATGTAGGGTGTTACTTGATAAGCTGATGCCGTGTTTTTTGATCACATGAGCCTGCATTGGGCAGTCAGGTAGCGCTGGCTTGTCTGAGATGTGGATGTTAATTTTTCTACAAGATGGAGTGAGTTTTGGGTAATCGGGATTTGATATTCATTAGGCAGGCAATGCTGATACCTGTGTTTGCACTGTATAATATTTTCTTGGGGTTGTTTTTGCCAGGCTATAGTATTGTGACTCAGCATATTAGTGAGTTAGCATTGGAATCACCTTTCTTTTCATATTCACATAGACTTACAGATATATTGATTGGTCTTTCTATGTGTATATTTTCTCTGCCTTGTTTGTCACTCGCAAAGGCTAAATTTACTTTTTTAACGATGTTTGCATTTGGTGTAACATGGATTTTTGCGGGGCTCTTTATTATGAATAGCCCATTACATGATGTATATGGGCTAACAAGTATCTTAATGGTTGTTCCTGTTATATTTGCTTTAGAGATGCGCAATTATTATGTCTCAAAGAAATTCCAGGATTTATGCGTACTTGTAACCTTGATTCACGTTGTTTTCTTTTGGTTCTTTAGTTATGGATATATGCCTATTGAATACAAAGGAGTGACACAAAGGACTTGGGTGGCAGTTACTTTGATATGGTATGGCCTGGCAGCTTATCAGCTTTCATCGTCGGCCAAAAAGAAGGTGCATGAACAAGTTGCGTCATATTCTATGCCTGTTACGTAATGCGTTAAGGTATCAAATCAGATGAATCAAGAATCGTAGGAATTTACTCAAAAAGTAATCTACTTGTGGGAGACAGAAAGAGTGTCAATTTAAAGAAAAAATTTCAATATAACAAAGCTGGGAAAATAGTTTATAAAATTTAGAGAGAGCAAAATTTGGATATTCAGATACGCAAAGAGAGTAAAAGAGATATTGAGCCAATCCACAGAGTCACTACCTTGGCTTTTCGGGACGCTCCGTATACTGATCACTCTGAGCAGTTTATCGTGAAGGCCCTTCGCCAAGCTGACGCATTATTTATATCAAAGGTGGCTGAAGTGGATGAAGATATTATAGGCCACATTGCCATTTCTCCAGTTGTTATTTCTGATGGCTCAGCCAACTGGTTCGGGCTCGGGCCGATTTCAGTACTACCTGAGTATCAAGGAAGAGGAGTTGGCTCAAAGCTTGTTCGGAGCGTCCTGGTTGACCTCAAAGAACAAGGTGCGGCAGGCTGCGTTGTACTGGGGGAGCCTGCTTATTACAGGCGTTTTGGCTTCAAAGTTATTGAAGGGCTGGTTTTACCTGATGTACCCGTAGAGTACTTCCAGGCACTGTCGTTTGATGACGATTTTCCAAGTGGAGAGGTTGTATATCACAAAGCATTCTCGGCTCAATTTTAACTGCCAGCTGTACTGCGATGGACCTTCCACCGTTTTACAGATAGAAAAGGGCGGACGAGTAAGATTGTATGTTCTATAGGCATGACAATGAATATACGAGCAAATGCGTATCCAGCTTTTGAGAGACGCTAAATTTATTCAGGTGGGGGCGTGGTTGTGGATATGCGTCAGAATAGGAAAGTTATCTCTACCGAAATTAATAAGCTGGTAGAATTTATATTAAGTGATACGAGAGTGGGTCCATGAGTATAGAAATTAGGCATAGTAGAAAAGAAGATATTCCTGAAATTAAAGATATATATGCTCAGTCTTCCTGCTATGCAGGAACACTTCAAGTCCCATACCCTTCAATAGATAAATGGGAAAAGTTTCTGGGGAATATCCCCGATAACTTTTATAGCATCGTAGCTGTCCTGGATGGGATGATCGTCGGTCAAATTGGAATGGAGGTATTCTCGAATCCAAGGCGAAAGCATGTCTTAAATATAGGTATGGCAGTAAGTGAAGAGCATCAAAAGAGTGGGGTTGGCTCAAAGCTTTTAGAGGCAATGCTCAACTTATCTATTAACTGGCTTGCCGTTCGCCGTATAGAGTTAGAGGTTTATACTGATAATGAACAGGCTATAGGTCTATATAAGAAGTATGGATTTGAGGTCGAAGGCACTGCAAAAAATTATGCATTTCGAAATGGTGAGTATGCTGATGTCTATCTTATGGCTAAGGTAGTTTAGTTCAATATAACCTAGTGGTTGAAGGCTATATACTACGAAAGATAAGGTTGATATAACTGTTGATACGTATGCCCTCTGGTACCTTTGAGAGGAGGGATACCTTTATTTTGGTTTATGAACATGGAGTTTTGCTCAAGGATGTCTGAAATTAATATTCGCTCTGCGAATGAGAGGGATCTAGCTAGGTGCTTTGAGATTGAATCTATATCTTACGCTGGTAACGAGGCAGCGACAAAAGAAAAGATTTTAAAGCGAATTTTGACTTACCCCGAAGGTTTCCTTGTTATAGAGAATAATAAGGAAGTTATAGGTTTTATTAATTCAGGAGCAACTCATAACGTAGAGTTGCCTAATGAAGAGTTTAAAGAGTTGGTAGGCCATGATTCGAGTGGAGAAAATATTGTTATTATGTCCCTGGTGGTTCACCCCAAATATCAAGGTAAGGGTATGGCAAATAAGCTATTGAACAGCTTTATTAGCTCTATGAGTGAGCTAGGGAAAAAGAGAATTTATTTGATATGTCAGGATGAACTTGTTGGTATGTATTCTAAATATGGATTTATTCATCAAGGTAAATCTGATTCTACTCATGGTGGCTTGAGTTGGCATGAGATGTTTCTTACGCTCTAAAGTAAATAAATTTAACATCACTGTGTTTTCTTATTTTCTTTCTGGGATCGTTGTAAATTCAGACCATATCTATTGGAATGAATTGATTGCAAATAGAATCTGCGCCAAAAACTGAAAAAGTTGGCACTGTTTTGCCAGTGCCGCTATAACTTCAGGGGATCGGCAACTTAAATATGTCCGAAGTACTATTACATAGCACTTTGATTTAATTCAATTCCCATATTGTGGGAGGTGGTAAATAGATGACGGCGTCTGACAACGGCTTCAGAAAGCATCTCTAGCGCCTGATAAGTATCCTTCCAGCCGATACAAGCATCAGTAACCGATTGTCCGTAGGTCATCTTGCCCCAGGGGAGAATTTTTTGGCTTCCTTCTTCGAGGAAGCTCTCAATCATTACAGCTGAAATATTTCTTTGCCCTGTGCTGATTTGATCGCAGAGAGATTCCGCAACAACTATTTGATTACTGTGTATTTTCTGGCTGTTGCCATGACTGCAATCAACCATAATGCCGGCCGGTAGCGATACAGAGTCAAGTTGGGTTATCGCTAGTTCGATGTCTTCGGGGTAGTAATTGGGTATTGTTCCTCCGCGAAGAATTAAGTGGCAATTAGAGTTGCCTGTAGACTGAACTGCTTCAAACTTTCCATTGCGAATCGTGGTGCAGAATATCTGTTGTGATTGGGCAGCTTGAATCGCATTCATTGCAACTTTGATATTTCCGTCGGTACTATTTTTAAATCCGATAGGGCAAGGAAGTGCTGAAGCTAATTCCCGGTGTGTTTGTGATTCTGTGGTGCGGGCACCAATGGCTCCCCAGGAAATCAGGTCTGCGATGTATAGTGCGTTCAAAGGACAAAGAAATTCGGTGGCTGCTCCCAAGCCCAGAGCATTGATATTAAGCAATAATTCCCGAGCCATAGTGAGCCCAGTATGCATATCGGCACTGCCATCTAAATTGGGGTCGTAAATAAAGCCTTTCCAGCCGATGGTGGTACGTGGCTTTTCAAAATAGGTCCGTATTACCAGGCAGAGGTTACTTTCAAACTGGGGCTTAATCTCGGACAGCTTTTGCGCATAATCTAGTGCGGCGATGGGGTCATGAATTGAACACGGACCTACCACAACCAAAAGTCGATCATCCTCCCCTCGCAATATTCGGGAAATCTCATTACGGGTTCGTTCAATAGTTAAAGCGGAAGTAGATGGGCACGGCATTTTTCGGATTAGCTCATCATTACCCGGAAGTTGCATATGAGTCCGTGCGCTCAAAATAGCAGGAACGTCAGACATAGAATGGTCCTTTTCTTTTAACTGATATAGCGCTGTTATTGTCGAGATTGACTAATACTCAACGATGCTCAATATGCCGTCTTGATGTGGTTGATATGTACCAGTGTAGGTATTTCCACTGGGAACTCTGGATGAGAGATCTCGCAAAATTTTCAGTTCTAATTTTTGCTGCAGGGGCGACAGTGTTGTAATTTCAGCATCCAGAAAGTCAAAGTATTTTCCTACTAGAGGATATAGTGCCTTGAAAAGGCTTTCTTTAATGGAGAAAGCCATAGTCAACCACTGTTCCTGAGGGAAACCGCTCTCTGAAAGTAGGGATTCTTCTGAATCACTGACTATATTGCGTTTGATTTCTTCAGCAGTTTTAGCGGCAATAGTTGTTTCATAATCAATCCCAAGCCCTTGAGAAGTAGTGCTGGCTGCACAGATTGCTCGGCTGCCTGCATGGGTAATAGAGGCTTGTACTCCCTCCGGCCATACTGGACAGCGGTTTATACCTATAGGGATTTCTCTCACTGGCACACCTAGCTCTCTGAGTGCAAGGTGAGCACAGCTTCGTCCAGCAAGAAATTCAGCTCGTCGTGATGGGACGGCTTTTACTAATGAACTTGGAAAAGGAATATTCAAGTGAGAGAAAAACTGATCGTCATACCTTTCTGGGCAAAAAGTAGTCTCTACCATATGGCCCGTAAAGTACTTGGACTTCATCACCTTGTATCCACCTAAAAAGCTGGGTATCGGGTTGTCAATTATATAAGAGGATTCCCAATTCATAATGCTGTGGCTTCAGTTTCCATTTTTTCTTTTTTCGGGACGGGGCTTTGAGGAGGGGTTTGCGCTTTATTTTTAATAAATACAGCGTCCTTCAAACTTCTGAATCCCAAGGACATAGCAACAGTAATGCCAATTGCTGTAGCAGCAAAGTAGAGAGTACCGGCCATTGGGGCAAACAGCTTGCCTAAGATGCCGAATCCCATTGCGCCAAAAGTATCGCCGGTTACATTTTGGGCTGCCCAGAGACTGTTAACTCTTCCTTGTAATTGGTTAGGAGTATGACTCTGAACCAAAGTAATCTGAATTAGTGAACTAATAGCCCCTAAATAGCCATAAGCGACTAGTGCAACTAAAGCGATATAGAGATGGTTAGCGAGAGTGAGACCGCTCAAGGCAACAAAAGAGAGGGTGCAAGTGAGTAGTAAAACAGCACCGGGACGTTTTAATTGGGGCGCCCAGCCACTGGTTAGGGCACCCAACATAGCCCCTAAGGGCACAGCAGAATACATCAGGCCGATTTCGAATGCACTTCCACCAAAAATAACGGTAACCATTGCGGGGAATAGAACGCGGATGCCTTTGCCCAGGGAATCCAATGTCCCTACTGTAATCGCACTGCCAACAATTTTATGACGGAATAAAAATGAAAAACCCTCAGCTAGTGCTTTTAGAGGTTGCTTTTTCGGCTGCTTTCCTGGCGCCATGGAGGGCAATCGGGTCAGCGGAATCAGCGTGGCAAAAGTACCTAAGGAGGCCGCAGTATAGTTCCAGCTGATATCAGTGGCGGCAATAATCAATCCGCCAATTGCCGGCGAGATAACGGTACCGATACGTACGGTGAGCATGCCCAAAGCATTGGCAGAGGCAAGATTCTCTTTGCCTACAATTGAGGGAATTGAGGCCATTAATGCAGTGATACCAATTGCACCAAAGAAACCACTCCAAATGGAAAGAGCATACAGGGCTATTAGTGAGGGTGATGTAAAGAAGCAATTTATAGCTAATGCAGCAAAACCCAAGCCGCAACCGGAGCGTCCGATCAAAATCAGTGTGCGGCGGTTATGGCGGTCGGCGAGCACACCTCCCCACAGCAAGCCAATAAACATGGCTATACCTTCCAGAGCCATAATGACTCCTACCTGGATAGTAGAGCCTGTCATTGCATGGACTTGTACCGGCACCGCGACTGTTAACATCCCCAGAGAGATAATCGAAATCATCCTGGCAATAAAGATCATGCGGAAGTTTGCATTGCTCTTGAGCAAGTCAAATCTCATAAATAGTGAACGGTTCATAGGGATGTTACAGCCTCTTGGGGATCTGCTTTTTCTGTCTGTTTAGTTAAGGAGTCTCTGTATAACTCCATAATGTCTCTGCGGGTCTTGAAGGCTGCAGATGTTAGGCGCAGCTCGCCGCTAATGGCCGTAGCCCTTTGCAAGAGTTGCAACGCAGCAACTGTGGCCTTCAAGACCCGCCCTTCGGGGCTTGCAGAGCGATCCACACTCCGCGTTGCGACTTCTTGAAATGTCTAGACATTCCTGCGAAGCCACGCCTTGATTGTGAACCGCTCTGCATGCCAGAGGCATCATGGAGTTATTCATAGGCTCCTTAAAGTTGGAACCTTTGCCAATATACCGTTGAGTAGGGGCCCGAGCACTTCAAGAGATGTCGGCGATAGAATATCGTCATGGGCAAAAGGCAATCGGTGTTGTTGCATGTCATTTAGGAATGGAGACCAGCACTTATCTACGTCCCAACCTTCAGGCAGTGTCTTTTCCGCAACAAATAATTGCACATTACCAGAATAGGGTTGGGTGTCTGCATCCGATAGCAGGCGTACAGTATCATCGTAATTCGCTACGATATCGTTAAACATTTTGGTCTGCTCTGCCAGTGTTGCTTCATCGGCAAATTCGCCTTCAGCTGCGCTGAGGAATTGCCGTTTCTCGCGCTCTACTTCTTCCCTGGCTTCATCTTCTGTGGGTCGTTTCCATTCCTGGCCTTCAGGTGGATAAGTATCGAATAATCCGACAAAAGCTACCTGGTGGCCGAGTGCCGTCAGCTTGGATGCCAGGGCTACGGCAACAGTACCGCCAAACGAGTAACCCATTAAGTGATAGGGGCCTTTGGGCTGTGCACTTAAGAGAGTTTGTAAGTAGCGCTCAACGGCTTCGTCCATCGATTCACTGATAGCTACAGGGCCGTTAGGTCGCGGTGATTGAAGGCCAATAATCGGCCAGTTTCCTTCAAGGTATTTGGGGAATCCGGTGTACTGCCATGAAAAACCTGAACCGGGGTTAATACAGAACAGCGGCGTACCAGTTCCAGCCCTAATCGGAAGAATATTGCCAAAGCCCGCTTTTTCAGGATCTTTGCGCAAATTCTCATCGGTCAATACCGCCGCAAGTCCCTCAACAGTAGGAGATACCATAATTTGTCCTACTGTTACTGGAAGGGACAGGCATTGGCGTAGTTCTGCAGCCAGCCGCATAGCAAGTAGTGAATGACCACCAAGCTCAAAAAAGCTCGCTTCTGCTGTTACGGATTCCAAGTCCAGCATCTTGCAGAAGGCATTGGCAATAATTTGCTCAGCCCCTTCACTGGGTGGACGGCCGGAATCAGTTTTATCGCTTTCTGGGTCTGGCAGTGCTTTTCTATCGAGCTTGCCATTGGCACTGAGTGGGAACGTTTCCACAGCAACCAATGCTGACGGCACCATATGTGCCGGTAAGGATTGGGCCAGCTGGTCCGAAAGTGGGCTAAGAGTCTCTGGGAACTTTTCTGGGTTATCCAGTATTACGTAGCCGACCAATTGACGGTTATCACCTGTCGCTTTGCTTTGGCTCAATACGCGCGCGTGAACGGCAGCCTGCTTCACTCCCTCCAAGGAAGATAGTGCTTTTTCAATCTCACCAATCTCAATTCGCAGTCCACGAATTTTAACCTGATCATCACTGCGCCCCAGATATTCAACGTTACCATCAGGCATCCAGCGAACGACATCACCGGTGCGATACATTCTCTCGCCTACTGCATAGGGGTCGGATACAAACCGCTCGGCAGTCAGGCCGTGCCTGTTGAGATAACCGAGTGCGAGCTGCATACCGCTTAGGTAGAGTTCTCCGGGAACACCGATACCTACCGGGCGTAAAAATTGATCGAGAATCCGCAGTTGGGTATTCCAAACCGGTTTGCCGATAGGTATGCCCGTACCTTCTCCAAGATTTAACCCTAAATCAGCGGGGCAGTATGTAACGTCAACAGCGGCCTCAGTAGGGCCGTATAAATTGTGCAAAGGCGCTTTAAAGTAACTTGCATAGGCAGAGGCAAGTTCTTTCGAAAGTGCTTCGCCACTACAAAATACCCGGCGCAGCGACTTGGTAAGAGGTACTGAAGATGGCTGGCTATCCAGGTAGTCCACCATAGCTGCGAGCATTGAGGGTACAAAGTGCATGGTTGTTACCTGGTATTTGGAGATAATCTGCAGTAGATGCTCCGGATCTTTGTGGGCTTCCGGTGGGGCCATGACCAGCTCTGCCCCCCGGATCAGTGGCCAGAAGAACTCCCATACTGAGACATCAAAGCTTGATGGTGTTTTCTGCAGCACTACATCATTTTCTGTGAGGTTGTATTCCGCTTGCATCCAAAGCAGCCGGTTCACTATGGCTTCATGGGAAACCAGAACACCTTTGGGGCGACCTGTCGACCCTGACGTGTAAATCAGGTAAGCGGGATCTTCCGGCCGAATTTCCACAGCAATTAATTCATTGGGTGACGACTGCTGGAGAAGATTTTCAATAGCTAGTACAGGTGCGGTGCAGGGCACCGCAGAATTTTCACCAAATCGGTGAACCTGATTTTCTCCAGCAATTATCAGTTTGGGGTTAGCATCCTCCAGCATGAGCGCCAAGCGTTCATCCGGGTAGCTAATGTCCAATGGTAAGTAAGCGGCTCCGGCTTCTATTACAGCTTGTAGGGAGAGGCTGAGCTCAACACTACGCTCAACAGCCACGGCGACAATATCGCCGCGACCTACGTGGTGGGCGTTGAGTTGTGCAGCAATACTGCGAACACTTTGACGCATACTTTGATAGTCAAAGGAGCTGCTTTCGTCTGTGAGCGCTCTACCATCTGGGCTAACTTGAGCTTGCCTAATTAATAAATCGCGTAAAGTGACAGGATCAAATGTCTGTTTGGTGTCATTGATACTTTCAAGAAGCTTGCGCTCAGTGTCCGTCTGCAGGGACATGGCAGCCAACGGTTGTTCTGGATTTTCGGCAACCTGTGTAAGCAGGTCGATAAATCGATGAACAAGGTTTACAGCATTGACAACCGCATCCCGATATTCAAAAAGTATTCTAGGTTTTTCTCCAGGCAATACTAATAGTGTCAGTGGATAGTGAGTAAACCCGCGATTTTGAACTGCATTTAAATGAATCCCGGCGTGATTCTGCTGTATCAGAGCTTCATCGGCCGGGTAATTTTCCACAACCAGAAGTGTATCGAATAGGGTATCTGTGCCGGCAATACGTTGGATTTCACCCAGGCCAATCCCGTCATGATCAAACAGTGCGATTTGTTGCTCCTGCAATGATTGCAGCTGCTTGATCAGGGGTTGTTGAGGTTGCAACTGGACACGAACGGGTAGGGTGTTACTGAATAAACCAATCACCTCATCAATCCCATCTACCGCACTGGATCGTCCAGAAACTGGGCTGCCGAATACTACGTCATTGCGCCCGGTTAATGATCCCAACATTGCGCCCCAAACACCTTGGATCACTGTATTGAACGTGAGTCCTTCCTGTAGGCAGAGCTTATTCAGCTGTTTGTGTAAGTGCTCACAAAGGGGGACTTCTATTTCATGAACTGTTTCTTTATCGCGACTCTCTGCGAACGCGATAGTGGGGGTGACACCTTTGAGAAGATCTCCCCAATGCTTGATGGTATTTTGTTTTTCCTTATTAGACAGTTCCATTACAACAGGATTGTAACGGTTAGGTTCTGATGTGACTTTCCCGGTATCCTCCCGATAAGCTTCAAGCAGGTCCTGTAATAGAATTGGAGTCGACCAGCCATCGATAACCAGATGATGTGCAGTGATTAGCAGAGCGTAATTTTCTACTGATGTTTTTACAACATGAGCATGTAGCAGAGGTGTACGGGTTTCGGCATGCATACGAATATCAAAATGCAGCCCGGCCTGCTGCAGCTCCAGATTAAGTAGCATCTCCTGTTGCTGTGGTTCTGGAAGCTGGCTCAAGTCAATTTCTGTCAAAGGCCATTTTCCAGCAGTATCGGCATCGCTACTGATTTGGGGAATAAGCTGCAGAGGAGCATCCCAGGATTCGCAGTCGAATAGGGCTCCTAGTTGAGGGTGCTTAGCTAAAGTGGAGTTTAGGGCTCGACCCAACCGGTAGATATCCAGTTCACCTTCGAGAGTTAATTTTGTCGTAAAGCTATAGGAGTTTTCCTCGCTACCCAATTCGGTCTGGAACAGTAGACCTTCCTGTAGGGGAAGCACAGGGAGTACAGCGGTCAGAGGGCCATATTTGGTCTCTGCTTCAACCAGGGGTAATCCCAATGTCGCCGGTGAAATTTCTTTGGATTGCTTCTCTAAAGGTGTGAGATTGAGGGCGATCTGCTCAGCAGAGCGCAACTTGAAAATTTCTTTTGGGCGCAGATCGTAGCCAGCTTTGCGCATTGCCGTGCAGAGGCGCATCGCTGAAATACTGTCTCCTCCCAATTGGAAGAAATCATCTTCTGCTCCAATATTGTCGATCTCCAAAGTGCTCGCAATAGCGCTACACACAAGTCTCTCAGCGGTTCCTATTGCCGCTCTTGAACTTTTCTGAGGCGTGGCAGAAGGCATTGGCAAGGCCTTTTTATCGAGCTTGCCACTCACAGTTAGAGGAAACTCTTCGAGAATAATTAAGCTAGCAGGCACCATATAATCTGGTAGCTGCTCGTTCAGTTGTTGTATAAGTCGGCTCAGAATCTCCTGCTTATTGCCGTTAGACGGTGTCTTCAGCGTACAGTAAGCAAGCAATTGATTTCCTGTAGCAATTGGTTTGGCAATTACAGCCACTTCTTTGGTTTCGTCGAGAGATGAAAATGCAGCTTCTACATCGCCGAGCTCAACCCTGAATCCACGTACTTTTACCTGGTTGTCACAGCGCCCGATAAACTCCAATTCTCCATGGGTGCCCCAGCGAACCAAGTCCCCAGTTAAGTACATAACTTTACCGGGGCGGTAGGGGTTTGCTACAAAGCGGCTGGCAGTGGTTTCTGGGCGGCGCAGATATCCAATGGTCATATTGTCCCCTGCGAGATAGAGCTCGCCGGGAACACCAATGGGAACTGGACGCAGTCGTTTATCCAATACATAAACTTCGGTGTTGGCTAGCGGACTACCAATAACCGGCTCAGCCAGATCTGTGGATACCTGTGCACTGGTCGCATAGACGGTGAATTCTGTGGGGCCGTAAATATTATGCGCTTGCAGTTTGGGGAACTGTTGTAATTGAGACCATAAGGCTGGAGATATGGCCTCCCCGCAAATATCCATCAAGATCGGGTGATGGTGGCCTTCATCCATCAGTCCGGCTTCCATTAGTTGAGTAGCCAATGATGGAGCGACGGCAAGAGTATCTATTTTTAATGTGCGGATAGAATCGATTAACCCATAAACATCTCGTTTGGCATCGTCACCAAACAAGTGCAGCTCATGGCCGAGCATCATAAGAAGAATTGGATCCCAGGATGTATCAAATGAAAATGAGCCAGTCAGTGCTACCTTTAAGCGGGTGTTGGCACAATGTTCAATGGCATTTTCAAAAATTTCCTTTTGCAGGGCTAGCGCCAGGTTAAGGAGCGCCCCGTGAGGTACCATTACACCTTTAGGCTTTCCGGTAGAACCTGAGGTATAAAATATATAGGCCCTCTGCTCCCCAGAATTAATCAATGCCTGGTCGCTATACGTTTTGGGGGTGGCAAGCGCTGCTGCATTCAGATGCAGTTGGTCAACAAAGGATGGTAGCCTGTGGGCATGATTGGATAATGTAATAACCTGTGCCGGCTGCGCATCGTCACACATAATGGCAATACGCTCATCCGGGTGCGTAAGGTCGAGCGGTAGGTACGTGGCACCAGAGTAGAACACTGCCAGGATGGCGGCAATAGAGTCAACGGTTCTTGGCAGAGCGACGGCAACAATGTCCTGTGGTGTTATTCCCTTGTTCTGTAAGGAAGCACAAATCTGTAGCGCGCGCAGTGAAAGTTCACTGAATGAAATTTCCTGCCCCTCGAAAACCAGGGCATTTTCATTGCTGCGAGTGTGCACTTGCTGTAAAAAAATATCCAAGGCACTGATATGACTTTCAGTATTGGTGATTTCTATGCCTTTAGCCCAGCTGTCGATAAGGCCTTTTTCACCGATAGGTATTAGAGAGAATTCACTGGATAAACAGTGGCTATTATGGTGAGCCTGAACAAAGAGATCGCTGATTCTATGTCTGTGGAGTTCTAGCTCCTTTTCACTGTATCGATGAGCGTTGGCTGCGAGTTCAATAGTTATTGTTTCTTTGCCGAAGTAAATTGAAAACTCTATGTCTTCAATGGGGCCTGTTGTTATTTGATAGGTTTTACCGGGGGCCCCATCAAAATTGAGTGTGTAGTCAAAGATCTTGCAATTGATAGTGGGGCCATACAGACGTCTGTGTGAGCCGACCAGCCCAAGATCTCTTTGTAGCTGCTCGGATTCGTAGCGCTGATGTTTACGGATTTTGCGTAATTCCCTGGATAGAGAGCGGGCAATATCAAAAATATTTTGCTCGGCGCTGATTTCAAGTTGTAATGGCAGTACATTAGCAACGGGACCTGTAGAGTTAAGTGCGGAGGAGCCCATACGCCGCATAAATGGGTAGCCTACGGTAACTTTATTGCTATCACATATTCTGGATAAATAAATAAAGATCATTGCTGTGGTAAGGTCGACCACCGACAGTTTCTTTGCGTCCGTCAGCTGGGTTAGATTTTCAATTAAACTTCGAGCTATCGAATTACTTTGACGATGCACAAGGCTGTTGGTGTTGTCGAGCGAGCTGGTAGTCTTACTCGACAACGTCAGTGGTGCTGTCAAGCCCTTGGCGTATTCTGTCCAAAAGGCTCGATCCTGTTTGAATTTTTCCGATTCGGCATACTCTAAGTACTCATCAACGACTGCGGAAAACCCCGTAAATGGAGAGCTGGCTATTGGTGCACCGTTAGTAAGTGCATTATAAATTTTCTCGATTCTTTTAGTGAGGGCGGTAAAGCTGAAGCCATCCACCATTAAATGGTGATAGCGCTGGTACCAGAGAAAGTGTTGCCCATTTGAACTATCGGGTAACTGAAAAATAATATGATGATAGAGGCAAGTTTCGCTATCTGCTCTTAATTCCCCTTGAATATCATTGAGCATCAAGGATTTTGCAGCAGCTACCGGATCAAGCGGATCTTCAATTTTTATGAGGTCTACAGCGTTTAAGGATTCAGGTTCGGGCGCTGACTGGAGCTGTTGGACCGGAATGTTATCTTCCTGGTGATATTTTGCATGAATCGTGTCAGCTTCACTTAATCCAATATGAATAGCTTTTGTCAGCAGCTCCACATTAATTGCGCCGTGGAACTCTACATACTGGGCCACGGCGAAGGTATTGCTGCTTTCCGAAAGTTGATCAGCCAACCAGATTCCTACTTGAGGTCCCACCAAAGGGTAAGTGTTATCGCTAAGCTTACTTGCAGAAATGGTTGCGCTTTCTTCTTGCACAGTAACAATCCTTTTTCAACATATTGAGTTGGCACAATGTCTAGGTGGGAAAAAAGTGGCCAAATATTTCGTCCTGATCTACTTGGCCACGCCCCTGAAATATGAAAATAGTGTGGCACAGACCTTAGCCGTATTTTCAAGCGGGTGTTGCTGGCACTTTCCAGCTGCAGTTAGTCCCTTAACCGCCAATAAATAGAGTCTTAAACCTCTCAAGTCTTATTGGTTGTATTTACTCTTTACGAGAAGTAGCACAACCGCAGAAACTGACCGCTATCAATGATTGAGGCTTTTCCAGTTCTCTTCTATATATTCAACACATAGTCGACGATCCTGAGGTCCATATACTGTCTTCCAGCCCCTTGGGATTCCTGCAAATTCTGGCCACAGACTGTGTTGGCCAAGATCGTTAGTTAACACAAAAAATTGGTGGCTCTCATCATCAAATGGATTTTGGTATTCTGATTGCATAGCAACTTTAATCCTGATAACTGAAATTTTGTAATAAATATGAAAGACCCGTGATTAGTCCCTCACGCCAACACAGAGTGTCGTGTCCGCCGACAAATTTCTGGTACTTAACATCAAAGCTTTTACTATTTAGGACTTTATTCAGCTGGTCATTTACTCTGATTAAGGAATATTCCCGAGTGCCCACCTGCTGAAAAATCTTCAGTCTGGCTGGCTGGTAGGTTTCCGATAAGATCTGCTCTGTGAGCCAGCCTTTGTCAGCGCTGTTATTATCTTTACCCATGAGTTTATTGTTTGGCCACCAGAAGGAGCCTGATTGGCTTAATACACAGCCAAATCTTGCGGGCCACTTTAATCCTGCAAACATCGCAGCTAGTCCACCATAGCTTTGTCCAGTAACAATTGTATGCGCTGGATTTTCAGTATGAGGTAGCTCTTCTTTAATCTGGGGGATCAGTTCTTTCTGAATTGCCAGCCAAAAGTCCTCACTACAAGTCAGATCTTTCTCTCGCTGTTTCTCGTTGACTGAATCAATTAATAAATAGAGTGCCGCAGGTAAATGTCCGGATTGTGTCTGTTCCTTCAAAACTGAGAAAATAGGCATTTCTTTTGCCCATCGATCACCATCCAATAGAATTACAAGTGGGCGCTTCTCAGGATCAGATGCTTTGCCACATGCGTAGGTCCAGACCCTGCGGCTAATTCCCAGGATGGAACTTTGCCAGCACACTTCTCCCACGCCGGAAGAATTTTTATTTTCCGACTCTGAAGACTCAGGTTTTAGATCGAATTTTTGCCATAGACTTTGCTCCATAAGTCCTGGCAAATGAATTGCAGAAAACTTTTTGTTCCACGAACCGACACTCGGCGCTTGTCGATTCAGCGGGTCGGGTATGGCTGCTTTAAGCAGGTTGCGCCACCAATGTCTTTGCATTTTTCGGGAATCGTCGTTGGGTTGAAGTGCTTTTTCCCAGTTGGAGCCGATCCATTTTTCTGTAGTTGGAATTAAGCGATAGCTACCCCGCCAGGATTTTTCGATCTCTACTTGCCAATACCACACATCTGTATTTGGCAACCGTTCTAGGGAGGGCGGTGAAAATGTATGGTGGTTCGTTACACAATTTATATCGATATAAACTTGTTTGATCGGTGAGTGAGATTCGCTACCATCTGGGTCTCTCCACAAAAATGTCAGAATTAAATTTTCTTTATTCGAGGGGTTTTTATTAACAAGCGGTAGTCCCTGCCTTTCCATCTCCGACCACCAAAGCGCGCTGCCAATCTCAGAGACACTGGATTGAGTAATACGCAACATATTTGAGTGCATGACAGCGGTCATGGCATTCCTGTGTTTAATGGTTGGACTTTCCATGAATTTTATAAAGAGCCATGTGCTTAATTCTTCTTTTCAAGAAGTAGTAATAACTTGCCAACAGGCTACCGCAAGAGGATGGCTGGTGTAAATAGAAATTATTATCATTCTCGCTTGTGTGGGGTAATTCAAAAACTCAGCAAGGAAAATTTTATTTAGTTGCATGGTCTGATGGCAATTAAACGTGACGGCAATCGCAAGTGGTTACTGAAAAACAGAGAAAATCTGCCTGGGAGGTTGCAACTGAAATAAATAAAAATATATTTTTTAGGTCGCTCTTGTTGTTTTGTCTCGCATATTTAAATGTTTACCTAGCTTATTAGTTTGTGTGACGCCTCCCTCGCTGCTTTTCGCGCAAATACTTCTCAAATATTGAGTACACCAATTGACAAATGCTTTTGGACATGAATTATAATGATAGTCATTCTCATTTGCATATTCAATGGAGTGCCCGTTTATGCTCTTCCCGACTCAGGACACGGAATCTGGACGATTGCCCATTCCCGATTCCGCTGATTTTTTGTTCACTTCCTCTTATAGAAGCTTGCGTGGCAAGGGGGTTTTTACGGAGATCAACCAGCCGGTGATACCGGAGCCCAGTGGAGGCAGTCAGCTGTTCTATGAGTTAGTGCAGGAGGCTTTTGTCAAAGCGAAAGGGGCCGGAATCCGCAACCCTGTTATAGTTGGTGCAGTTCCTTTTGATCTCAGTCAGCAGTCCCGCTTGTTTGTTCCTGCCAAATGCGAATTTTTTGATCGCAGTGAAATGATTACGACCCTTAAAGGAAGGAGCGCATCTGTTCCCCGAGTAGAAAAGATCCAAAGTATTCCCGGTGAATGGCGCTTTAAGCAGTCGGTAGAGCAGGCGATTGCTAATTTTCAGCATAGTGATTTACGTAAAGCGGTTTTGTCCAGAGTGCTAAACGTAGAGTTATCCGAGAAAATCTCCGTTGACGAAATTCTATCTAGGTTAATTGTACAGAACCCTTCCGGTTATCATTTCCGTATCCCCATTGAGGGAGATCAGGAGTTGATCGGTTCAAGTCCTGAGTTGTTAGTACGAAAAGTAGGAAGCGAACTGATTTCAAACCCCTTGGCCGGTTCAGCTAAGCGACAAAACGATCTGGAGAAAGATAAAGCTGTAAGTGAATCGCTACTTACTTCTGCAAAGGACAGCTACGAGCATAAATTGGTCATTGATGAAATTCGCCAGGTACTCACACCGTTTTGTAGCTCACTGGATATCCCGGCTGCCCCTGAACTTATCAGCACCCCGGCTATGTGGCATTTGTCGACCCTCATCCATGGCCAACTAAAAAAACCTGAAATTTCTGCTTTGGAACTTGCTTGTCAGCTGCATCCAACACCTGCCGTATGTGGCTTCCCAACAAAAGATGCCCGTAATTTAATCCGCTTGGTGGAGTCTTTCGAAAGGGGCGTCTTCACTGGAATGGTGGGGTGGTGTGACGCTGAAGGTAATGGTGAGTGGGTAGTTACTATTCGTTGCGGCACGGTTAATGGCAACCATATTCAATTATTTGCTGGGGCCGGCATTGTGGAGGACTCTTGTCCTGAATCGGAATGGCAGGAAACCGGCGCGAAGTTGGGCACAATGCTCAATGCTCTGGGAATCAAACAGCAGGAAGCGCTTTAATGAGTATTGAATTTACGCCTTGGCCAGAATCGGAGGCTCGCCGTTATCGGGATCTTGGCTATTGGGAGGACAAGCCGCTAACGGATATCTTAAGAGTGTCTTGTGAAAGGGATGCTAAAGCCACAGCAATTATTTGTGGTGGTCGACATTTCTCATATGCCCAATTAGATCAGCTTTCCGATAACCTGGCCCACTCCCTGAAATCAAAAGGGGTTAAACCTTACGATACTGCCTTGGTCCAGCTACCGAATATTGCTGAATTTTATATTGTATTCTTTGGGCTGTTAAAAGCAGGTGTCGTTCCGGTCAATGCGCTGTACAGTCATCAGCGCTTGGAACTGTTGGCTTATGCTGATCAGCTTCACCCTTCTCTTATTATCGCCTCGGCTTCTCATGCGTTATTTTCTGATGTTGCTTTTATAGATGAGCTAAAGCAGCAAACGCCCTCCGTAAATCATGTATTGTTGTGGGGAAAGGATAGCTCTGCCGATTCACTTGATGCCAGTATAAATACAACGGAACCTAATGGGGAATTAGAGCCAACTCCTCCTGGAGAAGTTGCTTTTTTTCAGCTTTCGGGCGGCAGTACCGGTACACCGAAGCTTATTCCCCGCACCCATAATGACTATTTATACAGCGTGCGTAGAAGTGCAGAGATATGCGATCTGAGTCCTCAGACCCGGTTTTTATGCGCACTTCCCGCTGGACATAACTTTTCATTAAGCTCACCAGGTGCCCTTGGGGTATTTGATAGCGGCGGTACCGTAATAACAGCTTCTGATCCAGAACCATTAAATTGCTTTGCCCTAATAGCAAAGCACGAAGTTAATATGGTGGCACTGGTACCTCCGGCAGTTTCACTTTGGCTTAAAGCTGCCCCGCAGCACAATGAAAAGTTGACCACGCTTTCTCTAATACAGGTTGGTGGAGCAAATTTTGCTGAAAGTGTCGCTCGCAGAGTGCCGGAAGAGCTAGGATGCCAACTGCAACAAGTATTTGGTATGGCTGAGGGTTTGGTTAACTATACCCGCTTGGATGATGATGATGCTTTGGCTTTTTGCACCCAGGGATGCCCCATGTGTCCTAATGATGAAGTCCGGGTAATTGACGAGAACGGAGATGCGGTGCCTGCCGGAGAGACCGGTATGCTGATTACTCGAGGTCCATACACAATACGCGGTTACTACAAAAGTCCTGAGCATAACAAAAATACTTTCGATAGTGAGGGTTTTTATCGTACCGGGGATTTGGTGCAGCGCGATGACCGTGGATATTTAAAAGTAGTGGGTCGGCAAAAGGATCAAATCAATCGCGGTGGAGAAAAGATAGCGGCTGAAGAGATAGAAAGTCTTTTGTTACGTCATGCATCCATTGCTCAAGCGGCCTTGGTAGCAATGCCGGATGATTTACTGGGTGAGAAAAGTTGTGCTTTTTTAGTGTCAAGTGATGATAGCTTGCGCCCTGTAACTCTGAGAAAGTACTTGCGAGAGCTCGGGGTAGCTCAATTCAAGCTGCCAGATAAATTTAAATTTGTGCAGACTTTGCCGCTTACTCCGGTAGGAAAAATAGACAAGAAAGTTTTGCGCAAAGAACTGCTTGAAAGTACAGCCGCTCCAAAAATTTAAGGTCTTAATATTTATGTCAATTCCATCACTGGATAACTATAGTCTACCCACGATTGATTCTCTCCCCCAAAATAAGGTGGGCTGGAAGATTGACCCCTCCAGAAGTGCTTTGCTTATTCATGATATGCAGGAGTATTTCGTCCGCTTTTTTGGTGAAGGAAGCGAGTTGGTCCGCAATATAGAAAACAATATTGTTGCGGTGCGGGTTTGGGCTAAAAAGCATCAGGTACCGGTAATTTATACGGCTCAACCCACTGAGCAAAGCGATAAAGATCGCGCATTGCTAAACGATATGTGGGGGCCAGGACTTACCAAAGCTGACCCCAGCTTACAAAAAGTAGTGCCTGCTTTGGCGCCAGATGAAGATGATATTGTATTGGTTAAGTGGCGATATAGTGCTTTTTACCGATCTGAGCTTCAGGAAATTCTTGCGGAGAAAGGAAGGGATCAACTCCTGATATGCGGTATATATGCGCATATCGGCTGTTTAACCACAGCATTGGATGCTTTTATGCGAGATGTTCAGCCATTCATGGTGGCTGATGCTGTTGGTGATTTCTCTGAAGAAGAGCATCTTATGGCACTTAAATATGTAGCTAATCGTTGCGGAAGTGTTATTGCAACAGATGATGTCGTATCTCTCGGGGTTTCATCAAAGGATAAGTTAACCTGGTCTTTTCTCAAGGAGCAATTGCTGGAGCTGATTGATGAAGAGCCTGACCAATTTGATGCAGATGAAAATCTCATTGATTATGGACTGGACTCAGCCCAGCTAATGGGCTTGATTACTGATTGGCAAAAGCTCGGAGTCCAAATGACATTCGAAGAGCTGGCTGTTGCCCCCTCACTCAATGGGTGGTGGAAGCTGATTCAGGGTAAATACCCTGAATTAAAAGAGTAGTGGACATATGAATTTTTCAGGGAAAAGGGTTTGGGTTACTGGTGCCGGACGAGGAATTGGAGCAACCATAGCGGATTTGTTTTGTGAACATGGTGCTGCTGTATTTGGTTTCGATATTAAATTTCCAGAGGCTGAGTATGGATATGAGACTGTCCCTTTGGATCTTTCAAATTCGGATCAGATTGCTCAGGTTTGTAAGGGATTACTTACTGACAACATGGGCCCGGATATTCTAGTTAATGCAGCGGGTATTCTACGGGTTGGAGGTATATCCGAACTGACACTTTCCGATTGGCGTGATTGCTTATCAGTAAATGTGACAGGCCCCTTTAGTTTGATAAGAGAGCTGGCGCTCCATTTCAAAAATCAGGGTAAAGGGGCTATTGTAAATGTAGCCTCTAATGCAGCCCATGTTCCAAGACTGGGAATGACGGCATACTGCGCATCAAAATCTGCCCTGGTTGGACTGAGCCATTGCGTAGCTCTTGAGCTAGCAGAATATGGTGTCCGTTGTAATTTAGTTTCACCAGGATCTACAGATACTGAGATGCTGCGTGAACTGTGGGGAAGTGAAGGCAGTGAGGCTGCTACTGTTGCCGGTAATCCAGAAGGATATAAGCTGGGTATCCCCTTAAAAAAAATCGCGAGTACTTCTGATATAGCAAATACTGTTATGTTTCTAGCCTCGGATATGGCTGCGCATATCACCATGCAAGATATTGTTGTTGATGGTGGGGCAACTTTAGGAGGCTAAATTTGCCTTTTTCTCTCCTGCAAATTTTGATTTGCGTTGATAAGAGGGATAGTACACTAAAAATCACCCCCTCAATCGTTTTTTGTGTGTGCATTAAAGTATCTGTTGTGGGTAGAAAGGTGGGCTTACTTTTAAGTCTCTATTTAATTTTCTTTGGTTGTTTACTTACTTTTTTGATGTGTCCTTTTTTGCTGTATTTTTGTCTTAATTTAATGTTGTGATGATGTGGAATTCAGAAGTGTATTTTGCGTAAAAAATAGTGCTTTAAAGTTGGTGCGGTATTAATGTCTGCAACCATTGCCTTGTTTTTTTAATCCCCTTCGACCCTCACTTTATCCTGTTTCTGGTTTTTCTTTTCCCTTAAGCTTGGTAGAGTTGCGCGCGATTCAAATCATACTCTTTAGGGAAGGATGTTGTGAAATTTAAAAGCAGTTCAGTAGTCGTTGCATGTGGTGTGATCTTGAGCGCTTGTGGGGGAAGTGATAGCGGCGGAGGTTCCTCAATCTCAGAGGCGGCGACTCCCTATCTATATTTCAATTCAGCAAAAGTGTTCACTTTTGAATGGTCGGATGTTGAGGGGGCTACCTATTATCAACTTCTTGAGAACAAAGATGGGCAATCTGGCTATGAAGTAGTTAGCGATAAAATTTCTGCAGGTTCTGAAATTGTAGAAATTAAGGTGCCTCTATTTGAGCGATTGAATGCTCGCTATATATTGCAAAGCTGTGATGATACAACTTGCCTGGATTCAAATGAAATATCGATTGATGAGGAAGTTGTCGATAGTATTGGTTATTTCAAGGCTGGTAATGCCGAAGCCGGTGACCAGTTTGGTTGGTCCGTTGCGATTAGTGATGACGGCTCTACCATAGCTGTTGGTGCGACTGGCGAAGATAGTAATGAGTTAAATGAATTTAATAATGCAGCTAGCGGGTCAGGTGCTGTATATATTTTTGATTACGGTGAAGATGGCTGGGTTTACCGAGCTGTTTTAAAAGCTTTAGAGGTTGAAAGTGGAGCTGCATTTGGATCTGCAGTGAGCCTTAGTGGCGATGGGAATACTTTGGCTGTTGGTGCCTACAAAGAAAATGGTGAGGATGATAACTTTTCAGCTGGCGCAGTTCATATATTCACCCGTGAGGATTTGGAGTGGACTCACAGCGCTAAATTAAGAGCAGATAATCATGGCTATTATGATTTCTTTGGTCGGGCGTTGAGTTTAAGTGGTAATGGAACAACCCTGGCAGTAGCAGCCCCATATGAAGATAGTAGTGCTACCGGTGTTAATAGCGGCCCTGATAATGACGAAGCTCTGGATTCTGGTGCGGTGTATATCTTCCAGTATTCTGGGGTTGAGTGGAGTCAAGAAGCTTATTTGAAGGCAAGTGATAGTAATTCAAATATGGACTTCGGCTCATCCGTTAGCTTGAGTGATGATGGTTCCATGCTGGCGGTTGGTGCTATTGGTGGGCATGGTGGCAGGGGAGCAACTTATATCTTCTCCAATAATGGTGGCTGGGCTCAACAACAGTTGCTTACTGCAGATAGTGCAAGTGTGGGCGATCGCTTTGGTTGGGATGTTAGTTTTAGTGGCGACGGCAGCCTGCTTGCTGTGGGTGCCCCACTTCAGGCTGGTGCTTCAGAGGACCCCGATGATCGTGATGGCTTCAATAATGGTGCTGTCTATCTATTTTCATATGAGGAGAATTCTTGGTACCAAAGTGCCTACCTTAAAGCGAGTAACACCGATGAAGATGATGCTTTTGGTACGTCTATTAGCCTGAACAATGATGGCTCACTACTTGCGGTAGGTGCTCAGGAGAGTAGTGCTGGTATAGGTTTCTATGCTGATAGCAATGACAACTCGGCATCTAGGGCGGGTGCGGCCTATATGTATTCGATGGTTGATGGGCAGTGGATTGAGAGCACTTACCTGAAAGCTAATAACACCGATGAGCGTGACTACTTTGGAACTTCAATCGCTTTAAGTGGCGATGGTGATACCCTGGTAGTGGGCGCTCCAGAAGAGCAGGGCTCGGATACTGGGATTATGGCTGATCCAGATTTAAATGATGCGGATGCTGCGGGAGCTATTTATATCTACTAGCTAGACGATATCTTTCTCAATCTCTAGGAATATTTCTATATCAGTTGGACCCATATTCGTGGGTCCAACCATGCTTTACCAACCTGTCTTCTGTAAGTTGAGACCTCAATTTCTTTCCTTTATTTATCTCTCTGAATTTTACTGTTGGTACGATCGAGAGATTAGGGCTCAATTTTTTTAGCCCTATACTTTGAAGATTCTATTTACTTTGCATATTTAGCAAGCAATGGTAGGTGATTGGATTTTCTTTTTGCCAGTTAATGATTAACTTCTTTCTTGGTTGTCAAAGGTTAGGGTTTTTCATTTTGGTGTTGGGTGTCTTGATTTCAAGTATTATTAAACTAGGGTGAATTTGAAAAAGATAATTTTAGCTACCCCCAATTGATTGCGAGCATATCCAATCATTATCGCTCACACGGTTATAATTTAGAGTGCCTGCACGATCACTAGCTCAAAACGCACTATGTGCTGTTTGTGAAGTTAGTTCAATGGGAATTTTAACCTAATTCAGAAAACTCTTCCCTGCTACGGTAATGAGAGCTTATTTCTTCAAGCTTTTGAACAGTCAGAGGGAGGATCCCAGTATAAATAGCAGTTGTTGGTTGTTAGCTGAGGTTTCACAAGCCCGGCACATAAAAAATATAGGCACGAAAATGATCTTATTGGAATTTATTGCGTTTGTTTTAATGTCAAAGCTGCGTAGAATCGGTGGATATTTTTAGTATTTTGATCGTAATTGAGTGAGCCGATTAAAAAGGCTTTACAAACTTGAAGGTTTCGAGTGAACCGAGAATTTTCTAAAAGACCCATCCCCTTAAAGGAGAACGGTAGCGTGACATAAGAGTAAGTAAAAGGCGCTGACCCAAGGTGCGCGAACACCCGGGGCCAGCTAACCAAATTGATACATGTCCTATCAAAATGGCTATATGGATAATACGCTAGAAACCCACTCGTCTTCAATAAAGTGGAGTACATTCAGTAGTTTGGGACCGATTCCCAGGCTCTGGAAGTCTAGCGCCCGCCTTTTCCTCTTCTGTGCCTACCGCCCTCGCGCACCACCCCACATTTCCTCCAAACGTTGAATCACAAGTTCCCCCATCCCGGAAGTGCCCAAACTTTGATTATTGAAGGAAATGAGAATGTTGATTTTAAAGCGACGGACAGGTGAGTATCTAAGAATTGGATCAAATGTCTCAGTCACAGTGCTGGAGGTAAAAGGTAATCAAGTTAAGATAGGTATAAGCGCACCCAAGTCACTGCCTATCCACCGTGAAGAAGTCTATGTGAGGATCAAAAAGAAACAGAAATTGGAGGCTTGAATATGTCGTAAGGAGACAATTCCGGGGGGCAGGCGATTAAGAAACTAGACTCCAAGCATAAAGTTTTAGCCTTTGGCTGGCAGGCGATATACGCACTCTGGTTCGAGTGTCTCTTTGCTGCCAAAAGGCTCTTTTGAATATCAAAGCTAGTTAGGTGGCGGAAGGGCTAATTGTTTTCTGTTAGGTGAACTTTAGAACTCTCCGTTTCTTTTTGTATTACAAGTTGAACTTGCAATCCTTGCTAAAAAGCCAGTTTTTATTTATGCCCCTTTGAAGATACCTTCCACCTTATCTCGATGCAGCGATATTTCCGAGCTTCTTTCGCAATTGCACTCAATAGGGCTTGGGTAATCTCTTCTTTTCGGTTTGTATCGCAATCCTCGATATATAGCTCACTGATAATAGCCCAGGCCGCCGAGCTTTCACTTTCTGGAATAATATTAAAGCTGATATACCCCTCAAGGTTGTGGTCTTGTTCCACAACTAGCACTTGATGCTCTTTCCTCTGAAATAACCTATTTTGCAATTCAAATTGGGTAATATGGAAAGAGTCAGTTGAATTATTATGCCTGGCTAAGCAGCGCATCATATTGTAGAGATAAAAACAGTCGGTGGGATGGGCGTGGCGAACAAACATATCAGTACCAATTAATCAGTATTTCTTTGAGTAGGCGTTTGATAGCTTGGCACATCCTTGTGCCAAGTTATGTCATCCTGGAAAAGGCTAACAATAGGAGTTAAATTGATTTGGCTGTTTCTTGGATGAGGGTAAACCCTTCATCTAGCCATCCGGTGATGCCGCCGATCATTTTCTTGACCGGCCTGTTAAGCGTGGCCAGCCTGATAGCAGCTTTTTCTGTCGCATTACAGTGTGGGCCTGCACAATAGACAACAAATAAAGTATCTGAAGGGTATTCGCTCAGCCTGTCTTTATTGATACGGCTGTATGGTAAGGATTCAGCTGTTTGTATATGTCCGTTTTTATAGGCCTCTTCACCTCGCACGTCTAAAAGTACAAAGTCCTTGCGATTTTGGCTGACTGCGTGGTGTACATCCCAGCAGTCTGTTTCAAAAGATAGGAGGTTTTGGAAGTGGTTTAGCGCATCTTGGCTGTTGGCAGCGGGTACTCTACTTACGGCTGAACTCATATATTACTCCCGGTGGTTTCTCGGTGTTCGTCAGATTTCCAAGTGGCGATAGTGTCCCTTTTTGATTGCTCCCGGGCGATCTACCTCTGAGCCAGATAGCATTAATTTTGCGCCAATTCTGCGTGCAAACTTGTGGGTCGGCCTTGGCTAGTGGGGTTCGGCTTTACTTATTTGAGGATGATGGTGATTTACCGATCAAATAATGCTTCAAAGCTTGAGGGTTTTATTCCCGGCATTGCTTTCAATAACTGCTCAACTGGGTATGCTGGATTGGATTTATTCGTTAACCTAATTTAATTAACTGCTGAGGGTTAGGGGTACCTATGTCGACGTTGGCACAAAAGCCTAATAAGAGCCAGAAAGTGGCTGTTCTCGCCCACCGGCAGGTCTCACTCTTCGAACTCGGTTGCGCTACCGAACTCTTTTGCCTACCCCGACCTGAACTTAGCGAGCTCTACACCGGTGAAATTGTGACTTTCGCTGAGGAAAACCCTCTGGCGACCGGCGGTCTGGCTCTGGCTTGTCGGCGGGTAGAGAGTTTGATGGATTATGATCTGCTGGTGATTCCCTGTTGGTCGACCAATGCACAACCACAAGATGCTTATTTGGAGCGCGTACATAGGGCGGTGGCTGAGTTTGCCGCTGCCAGCCGCCAGATTCTTACTTTTTGCTCCGGTGCTTTTCTGCCTGCGGAACTGGGACTATTTGATGGTCGGCAGGCGACTACCCACTGGTTGTTTGCGGATCGTTTTCGTGAGTGCTTTCCTGCGGTGGAGTATGTGGGAGACGTTCTCTATGTGTGGGAGGATGCACTGGCTTGCGCAGCGGGTAGTAGTGCCGCCATCGATCTGGGCATTGAGTTTTTGCGGCGCAATCACGGTTATGAATTAGCCAATTCGGTGGCTCGTCGGTTGGTGATGGCACCCCATAGGCAGGGTGGCCAGGCCCAATATGTGGAGATGCCCGTTGCCAAACGGCCAGACCACTTCTCCGCCGCGCTGGATTGGGCGATTGGCAATTTGGATGGCGCTATCAAAATTGATGATATGGCGCAGCGCGCTCATTTATCCCGCCGTAGTTTTGACCGAAAGTTTCGCCAGTCGATGGGAATTGCTCCCAAGGAGTGGCTGATTCAGCAGCGCTTGCGGGCGGCGCAGAAGGCGCTGGAGTCCGGTAGGGAGTCTGTAGATCGGGCAGCCCAACTGGCTGGTTTTGAGAGTAGTGCGACCTTGCGTCACCATTTCCGTCGGGCGTTTGGGATCTCACCCAGTGAATATCAGCGCCAATTCCAGGTTTCCGCCAAAGTGGCGCTTGAGGCTTAACGTTGGCCGCGTGTTGGTACGGCTATGGGGAGTCGGTACCTTTGGTTGATACACCCCCGGGCACTAAAGGGGTATGATTCGGTCTCTATTGCCTGATGACAGTACAGACTACGAAGGAATTATGACGAAACAGCGCGTATTAACCGGTATTACAACAACCGGTACTCCACACCTGGGGAACTATGTGGGTGCAATCCGCCCGGCGATCGCCGCGAGTCAGGATGAAAACAACCAATCGTTCTACTTTCTGGCCGATTACCATGCACTGATTAAGTGCCAGGACCCGGCACAGGTCCATCAGTCCACCCTGGAGATCGCTGCAACCTGGCTGGCCTTGGGCCTGAATACCGACAATGTGGTGTTCTACCGTCAGTCCGACGTCCATGAGATTCCTGAATTAACCTGGCTGCTCACTTGTATGACCGGCAAGGGCCTGATGAACCGTGCCCACGCTTATAAAGCAGCGGTAGATGCCAACCGTGCCGATGGCGAAGATTCCGATTTTGGCGTCACCATGGGGCTGTATAGCTACCCGATCCTGATGGCCGCCGACATCCTGATGTTCAACGCCAATAAGGTGCCGGTGGGTAAAGACCAGGTACAGCATATCGAAATGGCTCGGGATATTGCCCAGCGCTTCAACCACCACTACGGCGAGCACTTCGCTTTACCAGAAGCGGTAGTTGACGACCACGTAGCTGTGCTGCAGGGCCTGGATGGTCGCAAAATGAGTAAGAGTTACGGCAATACTATTCCGCTGTTCCTTCCTGAGAAGAAGCTGAAAAAGCACATTAATAAGATCAAAACCAACCTGCTGGAGCCAGGTGAGCCAAAAGATCCGGATACTTCCACTGTATTCCAGGTTTGGCAGGCATTTGCCAGCGAAGAACAGACAGCAGAAATGCGCAAAGCTTTTGAGGAGGGCATTGCCTGGGGTGAGGCCAAGAAGCAGTTGTTTGAGCTGGTGAACGGCCAGATCGGTGAAGCTCGCGAGCGCTACAATGAGCTGCTGGCTAACCCGGACCAAATTGAAACGGAGCTGGAGAAGGGGGCTATTAAGGCTCGCGCTTACTCTGCGCCCTTTATCGAGAAGTTGCGTCACGCGGTTGGTATCCGCAAGATAGGTTAAAGCTTTTCCTGAAAAAGCAGGAGGCCATGGAGTAGCGGCCTCCTTTTAAATAAAAAATAATAAATGTACAGGGTGCAAACATGGAAAACGTTCAGGCAAATCCTGATGCCGGCAATAGTGCCGATAATAAAAATGGCTGGATTAATCGAGCGCTCAATTTTATTGAGGTTGTCGGTAATAAATTACCCGATCCGGCTGTTCTGTTTTTGATCTTGATGGTGGGAATCTGGGTACTCTCCTGGCTTCTCTCTGGTGTTAATTTCGAAGCCTTACACCCCGCTACCGGCGAGGCGATACAGGTAACCAACCTGCTTTCCAGTAGTGAAATGGCTCGCTTCCTGTCTGGCATGGTAACTACCTTTACCAGTTTTGCGCCCCTGGGGGTAGTACTGGTAGCCATGCTGGGGGTCGGTGTGGCTGAGCAGAGTGGCTTTATCAATGCGGTATTGAAAAAGCTGCTGGCGGTAACGCCGCAGATGCTTCTGACACCTATGTTGATTTTGGTGGCCATCGTCAGTCATACAGCCGTAGATGCAGGTTATGTATTGGTAATTCCTCTCGGAGGGGTGATCTTCTATGCGGCAGGGCGCCACCCTTTGGCGGGTATCGCTGCCGCATTTGCCGGAGTTTCAGGCGGCTTCTCTGCCAACTTTGTTCCTTCAGCGATTGATCCCTTACTGCAAGGCTTTACCCAGACAGCGGCACAAATCGCCAACCCGGAAATGCAGGTAAACCCCCTTAACAACTGGTTCTTTACTTCGGCATCCTGCCTGCTTGTGACCCTGTTGGGGTGGTGGTTGACGGATAAAGTCATCGAGCCCCGCCTCAAGAATGTAGAGGTGGATGGCGATGAAGCGGATATGCCAGTAATGCAGGAACTGGGCGCCCGCGAGAAAAAAGCCATGTACCTGGCGGTAACTGTGATGGTGGCGGGTATCGTGGGGCTTGTGGCCTGGATGCTGCCAGAGACCTCAGCCTTGCGCGATGCAGAAGGGGAATTAGCCTCCTTCACTGCGCCAATTATGAAGTCGATTGTGCCGCTGATCTTCCTGCTGTTTGTGATTCCCGGTGTGGTGTTTGGCTATGCGGCCGGTACCTTCCGCCAGAGTAAGGATGTTATTGATGCGATGTCCAAAACCATGGGCTCCATGGCTTATTACATCGTGATGGCTTTTTTCTGTGCGTTGTTTATCTCTGAGTTTGCCCGCTCCGGTTTGGGTACGCTGCTTTCGGTAGAGGGAGGGAGCTTGCTCGCGGCGATGGAGCTGCCGGGCCCGATTACCCTGATGGGCATTATTGTACTGGTAGCCTTTATCAACTTATTTGTGGGATCTGCCTCTGCCAAGTGGGCGCTGCTGTCCCCCATCTTTGTGCCTATGTTGATGCAGATCGGTTTCTCCCCTGATCTCACCCAGGCCGCTTACCGGGTAGGTGATTCCTCCACCAATATCATTACCCCGTTGATGCCTTACTTCCCCTTGGTGGTTGTGTACTGCCAGCGCTATGTGAAGGGAACGGGTATTGGGACACTTGTATCCATTATGTTGCCGTACTCCATTGTGTTCCTGATTTGCTGGTCACTGTTCCTGGTGGCTTACTGGACACTGGGGATGCCTTTGGGAGTGCAGGCTAGTTATACCTACCCCTAAGGGTGCAAGGTGCTTTAAGGTCAATTGATCGAATGACACCCTAAATGGATGGGTGGTGGCTTGCGAGCTGCCACCCAACCCCCTCTCTGCCCAAGCCTTTCAGTCCTTCCCGATAGCTTAAATAATTTGGTACGACCGTGCGCTTTTGGCGTGGCTAAACCACCTTTTCATGCTGTTTTTTTGTCATTAACCGCCGCGAAGACATTTTTAATAAAAAAATGTTCCAATAATGTTGTAGATGATAACGATTCCTATTAGGATTCGCGACCAGTTACTTGTATCACAGTCTAAGTGTGATTCACATAAATTCAGTTGGCATTGAGGGACCTTCATGAGTACCGCTCGAACAAAAAGTATGCAAAAAGCTTCTCCTGTAATTTCTGGAATCAGTCGCTCTGTATTGGCGTTGGCTATTGCTGCGGGCGGTTCTTCTGTGGCGTTTGCTGCAGAAGATAAAAATGAAGGAATTGAAGAGGTTAGTGTTATCGGAGATCTGAACCTGGATCGTCAGACCTCCATTGGTAAACTGGATATTCCGGTCGATGAGACCCCGTATTCGATCACGCTACGGGATAAGGACTTTTTTGATGCGACTGGCTCTAAATCCATACAAGATGTTTTGCAGTATTCTGCCGGTGTTAACGGTGGTTTGTTTGGTGTAGACGCTCGCGGGGACTGGTCCACAATTCGCGCTGTTGAACCAGTACTGTTTGTTGATGGTCTCCAGTCTATTTTTGGTAGCTATACGAGTTCCAGAGCAAATCTTTATTCATATGAGCGTGTTGAAATCCTGAAGGGCCCTTCATCTGTACTTTACGGGCAGAGTTCTACAGGCGGTATTGTCAACTTAGTTTCTAAGCGCCCCAAAGAGGAATTTGGGGGTGAGGTAATGGTTCAGGCTGGTGATTACGACCGCATGGTAGTCGCGGGAGATGTTACTGGCTCTATCGACGGGTCTGGAGAGTGGCTCTACCGCGTGGTTGGTTACAATCGAGAGGCTGATGCCCAGGTTGATCACGTTGAAGATAACAGTACTTTACTAATGCCTTCGATTTCCTGGCGTCCGAATGCTGATACTGAAATCACTTTTATGGCGAGCTATCAGGAAGATGAATCAGGTACTACCGCAGCATTTTTACCCTGGGGTGGCACCATTGTTGAGAACGTAAATGGTGAAATCCCTACTGACACTTTCCTGAGTGAGCCGGGTTGGGATAAATATGATACAGAGCAGACTGGTTACAGTTTGTGGTTAGATCACAGATTCAGTGACAATTGGGGAGTTAACGCGGCTCTTCGGTACTCTGAAGGTACAGTGGACTACAACAGTATGTACGCTGACTTCTCAGCTAGGCTTCGCCTACAAAGAGATATACGTGAAGTATCACGTACCGTCTACATGAAGGACGCTAACAGCGATTTCCTTATTTTTGACTTGCGACTTTCCGGGGAAATCTCAACTGGCCCGTTGGAACACCAGATTTCTTTTGGCTTGGACAGCCAGGACGCTCAAATTGATGAGAGTACTCTGAGAGCGAGAAGTTATGGTGGCGTGATCGATATTTTTGATCCTGTTTATGGGTATGTACCTACGGGCCTTGAGGATCTGGCCAGAACGAAAACTGTTACCGATTCTGAGCAGGTTGGATTTTATTTCCAGGATCAGATTTCCTTCGGTAACTTTATTCTGAATACCGGGATTAGGAAGGATAACACCAGTAGTCAAGCAGATAGTAATGACCCTGAAGCGGATCAAAGAACTCACAAGGAGGATGCTGTAACCAAGCGTTTTGGTTTGATGTACGCGTTTGATAATGGCATTTCACCTTACGTTAGCTACTCTGAATCGTTTGAGCCGATCGTATCCGACCCGGATGGTATGGGGCGTGACTTTAAAGCGGTAGAGGGGGATCAGGTTGAGGCTGGTGTTAAGTTTCAGCCTGAGGGAACCGATATCTTGATGACGGCGTCTGTTTATGAGATCAAGCAAAAGAATCGTTTGACTTATGGGGATTACGGGCTTTTCGAGCAAATTGGTGAGGCGAAAGTTGATGGTTTCGAACTTGAGGCCAGCGGTAAGTTAGGCAATCTCACTCTTATCGCTAACTATAGTCAAATAGACACTGAGATCACTGAGAGCAGCAGCTCCTTTGAGCAGGGTTCTGAAATCGAAGGCGTGCCAGAAGAGCAGTTTTCTATTTGGGGAGACTATGATCTGAGCGACTGGGTTCCAGGGCTTACTATTGGCGTTGGGGCGCGTTACGTAGGAGACAGTTACACCGGTA
Organism: Microbulbifer maximicatervae (SeqCode); assembly: GCF_052468155.1. NCBI lineage: Bacteria > Pseudomonadati > Pseudomonadota > Gammaproteobacteria > Cellvibrionales > Microbulbiferaceae > Microbulbifer > Microbulbifer maximicatervae (SeqCode). The sequence goes on along the minus strand of NZ_CP174335.1, from coordinate 4,660,060 downwards.
TCGATAAAGTACATGCACAATATGTTGTTTTCGATCCAGAAAATGCAGCTTATTACGATTCGGAGTTTGCTCATTTCCCGACAGAGAACCCTTCGTATACTCTGTATGATGCGACTATCGGATACACCCTTGAAAGCTGGAAGTTCCAGCTGAATGCGAAAAACTTGACCGATGAAGAGCATACAACGGTTTGCCTGAGCCGCGGTGACTGCTTCTACGGTGAGCGTCGCTATGTAACTGCGGAAGCACGCTACATTTTCTAAGTTAGTGTAGACTGGGAGCTTGTCCACAGGGGGAGTCTGTGGGCGGGCTCCCTTTTTTACGTTTAAGCAACCAGACGAGAGGCGAGCCTCTCGCTGTTATGGTTATGCCAATGTCTTTTTATATGATTGCAGGAGTCTCCAGCGCCTTTGCTTTGGCCGGGATTTTGCTCCTTTATTCCGCCTGGTCCCGCAGAGGGGCAGAGCCCATGCGCCGTTGGAGTGGCTGGGGAGCCATGGCGTTGTCGGCTTTTGGGTGGAGTTCAATTGTTGGGGTGGAATATGGGATCAGTATTGCCACTTTAATTGTGATGCTCGGAGTCTTTGCTTTATTGGCTCTTAAGGGTGACTGGCCCAGTGGCCCTAGGCCCATTGAAAAGCAGCGCTCGGGAACACCCGAAACGCAAGCCCTGCTTCCATTGTGGTTGCGGGGCTTCTTGCGTTTTATGGCTGCCTTTCTTTTGCCCGCGGCTAGTGGTTTGATCGCCGGTTTGCTTTTCTTTGGTTTTACCGGGTTTTCTGAAACTGTCCGCTTGGTCGGCGGAGCCTTCCTGTCGGTGATAATCTGGACCCTGGCGATGGTTTGGTGCTGTGCCGATAAAAAGCTTCTGCGCCCTTCGGCTGCCATGTTGGCTTTCTCGGTGGTCAGCGGCTTGTTGCTGACCTTTGCGCTTCCCGCTTCGGCAGCATAGATCAACGGACTTGAGTAGGAATTTAACGTGAAATTTTCCTTTAAACCGACCCCAGGCTTTGTCCGTGATATGACCGATGGACACTCAGTTCTCGGCCTGGCGGTATCCACTCTTTTATACATTGTTTGTGTCAGCGGAACACTGGCGGTTTTTTACAATGAGTTCGAACGCTGGGAGCAGGCCTCCGAGTTTGAGAACCTCAATGTTGAAGCCTCTGTGTATCGGACGGCTACAGAAAATGCTATTGCGTTAGCTAAGCAGGAAAAAGAGGATCTCGATTCAATTACCTTCACCATACCCAATCAGGATAAGCCCAGATTGATGGTTGAAGTTGGCGATATGGAGCGATATGTCGCTGAAGATGGTTCCCTGCTGGGCAAGGTGGAGCATGAGTGGACCCACTTCCTGGCCTACCTGCACTACGCGCTCAACCTTCCTGTTGGTTATGGGGTCATCCTGGTTGGTTTGATCGGGATGGTGATGTCCGCTCTGATCGTCTCCGGTTTGCTGGCCCATCCCAAAATTATTAAAGACGCTTTCTCTTTCCGTCTTTCTGGCTCCAAGCGTCTTCAGCAAGTGGATTTGCACAATCGCCTGGGGGTTTGGGCCTCTCCCTTTCATCTTGCCATAGCCATTACCGGGGCTTTTATCGGGTTGTCCCAGGTAGCCGCTTTTGCAATTGCCGGCGTATTCTTTGAGGGTGATACGGAAAAGGTAGAGCACATGCTTTACGCGGATCATCCGGTGATGGAGGAAAACGCCCCTGAAGTTGATTATCCGGATTATGCTGCAATTCTGGCAACAATGGATCGTATCGCACCGGAAGAAGAGCGCACTCGTTTAGAAGTGGCATTTCCTGGACGTGAAGGCCAGGTTGTTGAGGTGTGGACCCGGGTCCCAGAGCGTTTGGTCTGGGGTGAGCGTTACCATTTTAATCCCGATGGCAGCCTGATTGAAAAAGAGGGTTGGTCTGAGGGAGACGCGGCTAAACAAGTTTACCTTTCTACGTACCGTTTACACTTTGGCCACTTTTCCGGTTTCCCAGTGAAAGTTGCTTACTTCCTGCTGGGGGTGGGGATGTGTTTACTGGTGGTATCCGGCATCAATATCTGGTTTGTTCGCAAGCGTCAGCGCGGCAATCCCGCCGTACGTTTGGAGCGAGTCTGGATTGCTCAGGTATGGGGTGTACCATTTGCGATTGCTCTGAGTGCGGTGACTTATCTGGCGTTTAAGCTAAATGCTGCGCAGGTGTTCTGGTTGGTGACCTTGGCGTTAAGTGTTGCGGCTGCCTTTATGGGGACAGTGGCCAAGTGGTCTATGTCTCTGCGTATTGCCACAATTATCGCCTGCGCCGGTGCAGTTGTAGTGCACGTTGCTCAGTTTGGTGAGGATTCCTTTGTGAGAGCATCACTGGTCGTTAATGTTGTGTGGTTGCTAATTGCTGCTGGAATCGCGGCCTCTTGCCTTTATAGCAGGGCGCGTCAGTCGGATAGTGAGCCTGTTTCCGCCGGTGCCAATCCACTGGGTAGCAACTAGATTTTTTGGGGTCCCGCAGTGCCTCTGCAGGACCCCAAAACTTCCATCGGACTTACAAGATCCCTTTCAATTAATTGGCAGGGCGTAACATCTCGATATGCGGGATGCCGTCTTCCTGATATGGCTCAGACACCTGCTCAAAGCCAAACTCCCCGTAAAATCTATCCAAATGTTGTTGAGCTGAAATGCGAATACCAGTGTTGGGGTATTCCTCGCATGTGTGCATTACGGCTCGGCGAATCAGCTCCTTGCCCAGGCCTGTTCCGCGACTGGCTTCTGCGGTTAACACTCTTCCTATCGAGGGTTCCCGGTATTTAAGGCCTGGGAAAACAACTCTCAGGTAGGCCATAACCTGCGGGTTATTTTCGTCTCCCTCCCAGCAGATCAGGTGCCAGGAGTGCTGGTCTTTGCCATCGGCATCCTGATAGGGGCAATCTTGCTCTACCGTAAAAACTTCCTGCCTAACTCGCAAAACTTCGTAAAGTTGACTGAGCGTAAGCTCTTTAAAGCTGCACCATTGCCACTGCATAAAGGTGAATTCCAAATTATTGTCACTAATTTTGTATTGTGATTGGAGTTAAAAGGTATAGATTATTTATAAGATCGATTAATTTTAATTGGATGCCTGATTGCCGGCTCTATGAAAGAATCCATGCTTGAGGTAATGGATAACTTGCGAGATAACTTTTTTATCTTTCATCATAAATACATGGGTCACTGGCATTTGCAGATGATCATTCATGCCATCCAGTTTTGTGCTGGATACGGAGACTTTACCATCATCGGTTTCTGGGATAAGGCGGGATAGAATCAGGTTGATGCTGCGAGTACCGGCAATAATACCTACATCAAAATCTGCACTACCGAGCTTGTTGGGGACGCTCATCTCACCAGTACCCAGCTGTAGCCCAGCATCGCCAAACATAAATTTGAAGCCGGGGAATGTTCCCAGTTTATCAACTACTTCGCTGCCTTTATTGGGTGGGCCCAACATGACAACGCGATTCAGGTTTTTGATTTCAGCTGAATGTAGATATTGCCTTACCAGAATGCCGCCCATGGAGTGAGTGACAAAATTGATTTCTTGCGAGTTACCGCACTCCTCGACAGCAGGCGCTATGGCCATGCTGGCCAAGGTTTCAATGGAGTGCTTGGTCGAAGGGTAATCAATATTGACCGTTTGGAAACCTTCGGCATCTATGGCCTTTGCCAATTTCTCCATTGAGCTATCTGATTTGGCTAATCCATGCAATAAAATCACACAAGCGGAGTGAGTACTTGCTGATAGCAGCGTAAATGCAGCGGCAATTATAAAAGCGAACTTTTTCATCGGTTTGAACTTCCTGTCGACTTCTCGTGCCTATTCGTGTGGCGTTGTTGTCGGAGCAATTAATTTGGATTGGGTTGAAGTTGGCAGTGTTGGCGGAGAATGTCCGCTGCCCGCTCCGGTTTATCGGGGGTGATCACGATAGTTTGTGTGGCCAGGCGCAGTACGACAGATTTTTGCTGATCGGTAGCAAATGCGCGATAGCGCCCCAACTTTTGGTTTTGAAACAGGCCTATATAGCCAAATAAGCCGGAATTGCCAAAGATGCGGACTGATCCTTGCATGGCGGTTGAGTCGGGGAATGCTTCAGATAGCCCCTCCAAGGAGATGGTGGTTTTCCAGCCCGGGCGCAATATCAAGAGGTTGCCATTTTTGATGGCGTAACCACGGATGGCAAAGAAGGCACTGAGAGCCAGTATTGCAGGCGGAAGTGCTATGGCAATGCTATAGAGGGTAGATGGAGCAGCTGGTGCTCTCGATGCCAGAAAGAGCGGCAGTCCCAGTAGGAGTAATGTGCATATGGCACTGATAATTTGGAGCTGGCGGCTCCACGGCGCTTTAAACGCGATTGTTGGCATACTTGGTTTAACTCAACGGATTACCTGAATGCCTCAATCATAGTGCTATTGGAATCTGCTTGGCAAAGGTAGAGATGGTTTGGTTTTAACGGTTGCTCGCTATGGATGACTGTATTTTGATTAACGAGAATTCCCAGTCAGCCCTTGTGGTTGAAGGGGGTGCTATGCGGGGGATTTTCGCTGCTGGCGTATTGGATGCATTTTTGGAGGCGGACTATCGGCCATTTGATTTTGCGATCGGTGTATCCGCAGGCTCCACCAATTTGATTGGTTATCTGGCGGGAAACCATGGGCGAAGTCGGCAAATACTAATGGACCATGCCCGGCGGGCAGACTTCATTGACTGGCGCCGCTATCTCCGAGGCGGTCATTTTTGTGACATTGGCTGGTTGTGGCATGAGTCATATCAGGATATTCCGCTCAGTGTCGATAGTTATGTTGAGAATGGAATACCGCTTTATGCCGTGACTACCAGTATCAACACGGGGGAGGCTAGATACCTGAAAGTAACTCCGGAAAATATGCACGAGGTTTTCCCGGCCTCTTGCGCCATTCCGGTTGCTTACCGGGGGTTTCCTGAAGTGGATGGGGAGCCTATGACCGATGGCGGTCTGGCTGATTCGATACCGATTATTCAGGCCTATCAGCAGGGGGCCAGAAATATAACCGTTATTCTTTCGCGCCCTCTGGGGTATCGGAAAATTAAGGGGCCTGCTCCAAAATTTATCAAACAGTTTTTCCGTGATCATGCCCGGCTATTTGAGGCCGTGCTGGAGAGGGGGGAGAAATATAATCGGGCTCTGGAGTTTATCGAGGTGCCTCCAGAGGGTTGCCAGGTTTCGGTTATTGCGCCTCCAGACAATTTCCCGGTTAAGCGCTTTACTCAAGAAGCAGAGTTGCTCGAGGAAGGTTATGAGAGCGGCAGGGCCCGGGGTTGGGAATTTCTTCGTGAGCTTCCCGATCAGCGGGACTCTTTGCCGTCAATTGAATAGTAGCGCCAGTATAAAGGGGTTGATTGAGCTTAATCAGAATGTGAATGGTGAGGTAGTCGACTGGTGGAAATACGTTTGCTCGGAGTGACAGATGCGCCCGCCATATCAGCTTTTTATTTATCTAATGAAGAGCACCTGAAGCGCTGGGAGCCCATCCGCGAGCCCGGTTTTCACAGTTCCGGGTCCTGGATTCGACGCATAAGCTCTGGAGGAATTTTAAAGTTTGCTGCATTAGAGTCCGGGTGTGATCAGTTACTGGGCGTTTGCTCCTTGACGAATATCATCCGAGGCCCATTTCAGGCCTGTAATATGGGATATGCAGTTGACCAGTCCCACGAGGGGCGGGGCTTAATGAGGAGCTTGTGTCGTCATGTCGTTGATTATGCTTTTGACACCTTAAATTTGAATAGGGTGATGGCTAACTATATGCCTGGTAACGATAGGTCGGCAGCTTTGCTGGAGGCGTTGGGCTTCGTTGTCGAGGGTAGGGCGGCAAAATACCTGAAGATCAATGGATGTTGGGAGGATCATATCCTCACGGCGAAGCTAAGCCCAAGATCCTTGGATATTTAATGATGTTCGTTGAATGGGGCGCCAAATGGCATTTACTTCACTGTGTGTCTATAGGAGTCTTGGGTAGGACTGAGATATTGTTGCTAACCTATTGCGATTTCATGGACGACTTCGAATAACAGTTTTGCGGAAGGAGATAGGGATGAATGGGAAGTGCCTATGCGGTGGGGTTGAGTTCCAGTTGGAAGAGCCAATTCCAAACCTTTACCAATGCCATTGCTCGCTCTGCCGCAAATTGAGTGGTTCCGCCTCGGATACTGCCATGTTTATTAGCCGGGATCAGTTTCGCTGGGTGCGGGGCTTAGACAGAATCTCTTCATTCCGGACTCCTACGGGCTATCGATCTGACTTTTGCAGTGGATGCGGAAGTACAGTTCCTCACTTAATGAGTAATACAACGCACTTCTGGGTACCTGCGGGATTGTTGGAGGGGGATATTGATGGGAAAGTCGTGGCCCATCTTTGCACTGAATCCAAAGCATCCTGGGATGAAATTTCTGGTGAAGCGGAGTGCTTTAACGAAATGCCGGAGCTGGAGCGATTGATGCATCTATTGCATGGCGGCGAAGAAACGGTGGATGGGGAATGGGAGGAGAGTCAGGCGGCTTCAGCTGAAGTTTAAAAACCCAAACTCTTTTCTAATTGGCGCATACAAAAAAGCCCCGCTCTTGCGAGCAGGGCTTTTTTGTATATGGCGGACCGGACGGGACTCGAACCCGCGACCTCCGGCGTGACAGGCCGGCATTCTAACCAACTGAACTACCGGTCCGCATTCCTGCTTCTCTTGGATGCTCTTGCCGGGCAAGAGTAAGAGAAGTGGTGGGTGGTACAGGGGTCGAACCTGTGACCTACGGCTTGTAAGGCCGTCGCTCTCCCAACTGAGCTAACCACCCCGTGTCAGGAGCTGCGTATCATAATGATTTTTTTACTTAGGTCAACAACTTAGGGAAGTTTTTCTAAAAAAGTTTGCGTCTGGCTTTAAGTGTGAGAAGCGGGGGTGTATTTGAAGAAATTGCTGCTCGTCTATTGGCAGTATTTGGTAATAAAACAGGGGGCTACTTCCATTACCCCGATTTTCTATTAATTTTGTTAGTCGGTCTGCACAGTTTGTGGTGGGGAGCGGGGAGGTGGTTGTGTGTTGAAAAGTGGTTTTGAATTTTTCATATACAAAAAAGCCCCGCTCGTGCGAGCAGGGCTTTTTTGTATATGGCGGACCGGACGGGACTCGAACCCGCGACCTCCGGCGTGACAGGCCGGCATTCTAACCAACTGAACTACCGGTCCGCATTCCTGCTTCTCTTGGATGCTCTTGCCGGGCAAGAGTAAGAGAAGTGGTGGGTGGTACAGGGGTCGAACCTGTGACCTACGGCTTGTAAGGCCGTCGCTCTCCCAACTGAGCTAACCACCCCGTGTCAGGAGCTGCGTATCTTAATGATATTTTTTTTGCGGTCAACAATTTTGTTGGGAGATTTTTAAAAATTTTTTTAAGAATAAAAAACATCCAAAAATTGTTTAAAAATTAATTAATTAGAGGATTTTTTGAGGATTTTTTAAGCTGTTTTTATCGATCAAAATCAGCTGCGTAGAAATTCAGAAAATAAAAAATCAGGCTGGAGAAAATTGTTGCAGAAAAATATTGTCGGCACTGCGCTCGCACTATTTTTTTACGCTGAGAATTGGTTATTTTTTTGTGGCTCTTTCAAATTTCCAGCGTAAGCAACTGAAAATAAAATATTAGAAAAATGAAAAGATGTGAGGCACAAACAAAAAAGCCCCGCTCTTGCGAGCAGGGCTTTTTTGTATATGGCGGACCGGACGGGACTCGAACCCGCGACCTCCGGCGTGACAGGCCGGCATTCTAACCAACTGAACTACCGGTCCGCATTCCTGCTTCTCTTGGATGCTCTTGCCGGGCAAGAGTAAGAGAAGTGGTGGGTGGTACAGGGGTCGAACCTGTGACCTACGGCTTGTAAGGCCGTCGCTCTCCCAACTGAGCTAACCACCCCGTGTCAGGAGCTGCGTATCTTAATGATATTCTTCGTGGCGTCAACGCCTTTTTTGAATTTTTTTTTGTCTTTCAATGAGTTAACGCGCTTTTGTGTGAATTCGTGGGCGTGTCCGCCGGGGGGTGACACTGTTATAATCGCCCCAATTCCCGTTAGTTAGAGCGTGAGAAAAGCTGTGACACAGAAGACCTGGCTGGCCCAACTTGTACTGGCATTCGGTATGTTTTGCCTGTCCATCGCTGCACATGCGGTAGTGGAGACACAAAAATTGTCCTCTCCCGAGCTGGATGCAAGGTATCGCGTGCTTATTGAAGAGATGCGCTGCCCCAAATGTCAAAACCAGAACCTGGCAGACTCCGATGCGTCTATTTCCTCGGACTTGCGTCGTGAAATCCGCCGTTTGCTGGAGGAAGGATTTACGGACCAGGAAATCGTTGACTACATGGTGGCCCGCTATGGGGATTTTGTGCTCTACCGCCCACCTGTTCAGAAAAATACCTTGATCCTGTGGTTGGCTCCGGGAGTTTTTGCCGTTTTCGGGCTTCTGGCCTTGATTGTGATCGTGATGCGCTCAAAAAGTGGTACCGGGGCTCGCCAAGATGACGGCAGTGGGGAACTCACTGATGATGAGCGGCGTCGATTAAAGCAGTTGTTGGGAGAAGGAGCTGTAGATGAAGGTGATAGCGGGAAGGAAGGTAAATGATTGATATCTGGTTTGGTGTAGCCCTATTGCTACTGTTGGTAGCTTTTGTATTTCTGATTCCTGCTTTGAGAGCTGCAGGCAGACGTCGCAGCGGTAGTAGCAAGCGAGAGGCTATGGCAGCGCTCTACCGGGAGCGCAGTAAAGAACTTCGCGCTGCGGTGCAGAGCGGTGCGATGGATGAAAAGCAGTTTGCCCAGCTGGAGGCAGATCTCGCGCGGGAACTGCTGGCGGCTCAGCAGGAAAGTCAATCTGGTGAAGCCAGGCAGGGTGGCGGCCGATTGCTAATCGGCCTGGCGGTTTTGGTGCCTGCAATTGCAGCAGCTGCCTACGGGTTTTCCGACCGACCGTCCGAAGTAGCTTTGTATCGCGATATGGTGGCGAGCCAAGGTGGGCACACCTCTTCGGAGGAAGAGGCAAAAATCACCCGTCAGTTGCAGGAGCGGGCTAAAACTCATCCAGATGATCTTAGTAGTCGCTATATATTGGCGCAGCGGCTACTGGTGAGTGGCGATTTGGCTGGGGCGGTAGATTCCTATCGCTATGTTGTGGCTCGCGAGCCACAGGCGGCCAACGTTAAGGCTGAGCTGGCACAAGCGCTATTTTTTGCTGGCGGTTCCAAGATTACCGATGAAATCCGCTCCTTGATCAAGCAGGTGTTACAGGTGCAGCCATCCAATGGCACTGTGCTGGGCTTGGCGGGTATTGCCGCTTTTGAAGATGGGGACTACCGCAAGGCTCGCCAGCATTGGCAGCTAGCACTTAGCCAGCTTCCCCCAGGATCTGCAGCAGCAGAGGCGCTTCAGGCTGGCGTTGCCAGGGCCGAAAGCGCTTTGGCAGACAGCGGTGAGGCTGTAGCGGTGCAGGCAAAGGTAGAAACGAAAGAGAAAGGCCCGCAGATTCGAGTTCAGGTCAGTTTGGGGGAGGGAGTTGAAGCCCCAGAATCTACCCCGGTATTTATCTATGCACGCAGTGCTGCGAGCCCGATGCCTCTGGCTATCGTGCGCCTCACGGCTGGGCAGTTACCGGCAGAGGTTGTGCTGGATGAGTCCCGAGCAATGATGCCTGGAAGCTCCATCGCCACTGTCGACTCTGTGCAGTTGGTAGCGCGACTGGCCATTAAGGGAGATGCGCGTCCGGCCCCGGGGGATTGGCAGGGAATGATTAGCGAGTTGCCTAAATCCCGCTGGAGTGAAACTCAGTCAATAGCCATCGATAGTCAGCTGTAACTGGCTGTGACTGTCGAAAATGAGGTCACAGTGTAAGCTGTGGCCTCATTTTTATTTGCGGCCGGATGGCATTCTTGCGTCTAATTGGCCTCAAGCTCACATTGCCCCGATATTGATGAGTTCTATTGGGGCAAGTTGGCATTTGGTAGCGATCGTCATGTTTGACTTGACCGCTGCTTGGTCGGATTGATAATCCCGACTGAACATTACTGTGAAGAATAGCGCTGAATGCTCTGGCGACACCAAGTAATATTAAAGGTTTGGTGTCCCGCCCGGCAGAAAAAAATATCGAGTTTATAAATACATGCGTCTGAAGTGCATCAAGCTAGCGGGTTTCAAGTCTTTTGTTGACCCTACCACTGTCTATTTTCCGACAAACCTCAACTCGGTGGTGGGTCCCAATGGCTGTGGTAAATCCAACACCATCGATGCGGTGCGCTGGGTTATGGGGGAATCCTCCGCAAAGAACCTGCGCGGCGATTCGATGACGGATGTTATCTTCAATGGCTCCAGTGGCCGTAAGCCCGTGGGGCAGGCCTCGATTGAGTTGGTATTTGATAACTCTGAGGGCAAGCTTTCTGGAGCCTATGCGTCTTTCTCGGAGATTTCCGTCAAGCGCAAGGTAACCCGGGAAGCACAGAACACCTATTACCTGAATGGCGAGAAGTGCCGCCGCCGCGATGTAACCGATCTCTTCTTGGGTACCGGCCTTGGCCCACGCAGCTACGCCATTATTGAGCAGGGCATGATCTCCAAGTTGATCGAAGCCAAGCCCGAAGAGCTGCGCGTCTATATCGAAGAGGCCGCCGGTATCTCCAAATACAAGGAGCGCCGCCGGGACACCGAAAACCGGATGAGACGGACCTCTGAAAACCTTGAGCGCCTCACGGATATCCGCGATGAGCTGGATCGCCAGTTGTCCCGACTGGAGCGACAGTCCGCAGCAGCGGAAAAATACAGCCGATTTAAAGAGGAAGAGCGCAGCCACAAGGCTAATCTTCAGGCGCTCAAATACCGCGAACTGGATGACCAATCCAAGGCCAAGCAGCAACAAATAGGTGAGCTTGAACTCACCGTTGAAGAGCTGGTTACCCGCCAGGTCACCTGTGACACAGGCATTGAGCAAAAGCGCGTGGGGTACCACGAGCTGTCTGATAGCTTTAACGAAGTCCAGGGACGCTTTTACGCCGTCGGTGGAGATATCGCCCGCTTGGAGCAGAGCATTGCCCACGCTCGTGAGCGCTCTACTCGCCTGCATTCCGATTTGGCGCAAACCGAACAAGAATATCGCGAGGCGGAGACCAATCTCGAAGTGGATCGCGAAAAAGCGGCCCAGTTTGAGGAGGAGCTTGAGATTATTCTGCCGGACCTGGAGATGGTTTTGGCAGCAGAAGAGGAGTCTGCTGCGGCACTGCTCGAATCTGAAGAGCAGATGCGCAATTGGCAGAACGAGTGGGACCAGTTTAACCAGGGTGCCTCTGGCTCCCGTCAGAAAGCTGAGGTACAGCAATCCCGCATCCAGCACTTGGAAACTTCTGGCCAGCGGCTGCTGGAGCGGGTCAACAAGCTATTGGCGGAGCAGTCCGGCCTCCAGGTCTCTGACGACGATGAAGAGACACTGCAGCTGAACGAGCAGATGGCCGAGCTGGAAATGCAGGCTGAAGAGCGCCGCGAGGAAGCGGCAGAGCGTCGCGAGTCTCTGGACAGTCTCCGTGTGCAGGAGCGGGAGCTGGCTACCGAACTCGATCAGTTACGCTTGCAGCTGCAAACCGGGCGCGGCCGTCAGGCGTCTCTGGAAGCCTTGCAGCAAGCTGCTTTAGGGCAAGGCAAGGCAGTTGAGAATTGGCTGCACCAGCAAGCCCTGGCTGACAAGCCCCGGCTCGCCGACCAGATTAAAGCCCAGCCCGGCTGGGAAACCGCAGTTGAAACTATCCTCGGCCCCCAATTGCAGGCGGTATGTGTTGAGCAGCTCGAGTCCGTGGCTGAAGGATTGGTGGCACTGGAAAGCGGTCAAGCGGTTCTGATCGATAACAGTGCTGTAAATAGCAGTGCGAAGGGAGCACTTCCTTCGCTGCAGGATATGGTTCAGGGGCCGGCATCTCTCTCCGGCATCTTGGCGGGAATTTATACCGCAGAGGATTTGACTGAGGCGCTGTCCAGGCGAGCGAATTTGCAAGCTCATGAGTCTATTGTGACTCGCGATGGGCTCTGGCTCGGTCCTAACTGGTTGCGAGTGAATCGCGCCAGTGATGCAGAGGCCGGGGTCCTGGCGCGCAAGCAGGATCTTGAAACCCTGGGGCAGGAGTTGGCCCTATGTGAGGAGCAGATAGAGAGTATTGCCGAGCGACGCGAGTCCCTGCGCACGCAAACGGTCGATCTCGAGCGCTCCATCGAACAGGCTCGCAATGAGTCCGACCAGCTCGGGCGTCGCGAGGCAGAGCTGCGCAGCCAGTTGTCCGCCCGACGGGCGCGTGCGGAGCAGATGAATGAGCGCCGTATCCGAATTGAGCAGGAAATCGATGAGGTGCGTGAGCAGCAGGAGCTGGAAGGAGAGTCCCTGTCGGAAGCTCGTCTAATGCTGCAGGAAGCTGTCGAAGCGATGAGCGATGATACCGATCGTCGCGAAACGCTAATGGCACGCCGGGAGGAATTGCGCGAAGCTTTGGATGCCGTGCGCCAGCGCGCGCGGGAGGACAAGGATCGCGCCCATGAACTGGCTATGCGCGAGCAGTCAGTGCGCACCCAGATGGTGTCTCTCGAGCGCACTTTGCAGGTGATGAGCGAGCAGCTGGAAAGGTTGCGCAGTCGTCGTCAGCAATTGCAGGAGCAAATGGAGGAGACCCAGGACCCCTCCCAGGATTTTCAGGCTGAGTTGGAAGAAAAACTCGGCGAGCGTATTGAGGTGGAAACGGAACTCGCCGATGCGCGCAAAAAGCTGGAAGAGGTTGAGACCGGCCTGCGTGAGCAGGAACAGGAGCGCCACAAAGTGGAGGCGGCTCTTCAGGGAGTGCGCGCCCAGCTTGAGCAGGAGCGTCTCGCTGCGCAGACTCTGGAAGTGCAACGAAACGGATTGGTAGAGCAGCTGCGCGAGAGCGAGCACGATATCGATCAGCTGCTCGAACAGTTACCTGGCGATCTGACGATTAAACAGGTACAGGAAGATTTGGAATTGGTAGCTGCGCGTATCTCGCGTCTCGGGCCGATTAACCTCGCCGCTATCGATGAATACAAGCAGGAGTCTGAGCGCAAGAACTACCTGGATCGCCAGCATGGGGATCTGATGGAAGCGCTGGAGACCCTGGAAAATGCAATTAAGAAAATCGACAAGGAAACGAGAACCCGCTTCAAGGAAACTTTTGATCAGGTAAATGCGGGCCTGCAGGAACTCTTCCCGAAAGTTTTCGGTGGTGGTAATGCCTATCTGGAACTTACCGGTGAAGATCTGCTCGATACTGGTATCGCGATCATGGCCCGCCCGCCGGGCAAGCGCAACAGCACAATCCATCTGCTCTCGGGTGGAGAAAAAGCGCTGACGGCGATCGCATTGGTATTCTCGATTTTCCGTCTGAATCCAGCACCTTTCTGTATGTTGGATGAGGTGGATGCTCCCCTTGACGATGCTAACGTTGGTCGTTACGCACGAATGGTTAAAGAAATGTCAGAACACGTTCAGTTCATCTATATTACCCACAACAAGATCGCAATGGAGATGGCGGATCAGTTGCTGGGGGTTACCATGCACGAGCCGGGTGTATCCCGACTGGTGTCGGTGAATGTGGAAGAAGCAGCCGAGCTGGCTTCTGCATAAGAGCGTAAAGGGAGAGGCGCTAAAAAATGGATAACTGGCTGGTTACAATCCTGGTTGTCGTTCTGCTGGTCGTTGTGGTCGATGGCATACGCCGGGCGATCTTGCGGCAGCGCGCGGCAGTTAAGGTCTCCCGCAATCTGTCGCGGGCCATGCAATCTGAAGTAAAAAATGAAGCTGATCCGGTCTCAGAGAAGGCTGAAGAAGAGCCCTCGGTCCGCAAACCCCTGGAGACGCGGGAGCCCAAGCCCGCAAACAGCGAATTGCCGGGGCAGGCTCGCGTTGTTCAGCGCCGTCCGCTAGAGGATGCGCTACATGTGAATCGCCAGGTGCAGGAGAGCTTTATTTCCTCGCGCAAACCGCTCGCCGGCAGCAGTCCCCAGAGGAGTCCGGAAGAGCAGGGTATCCTCGATTTGGAAGAGCAAGTCCCCACCCTGATGGAGTCGGTCGGTGAAGAGCAGCGCTATGAGCCTGCATTAGATGAGGCTGAAAGCCTAAATGCGATGGATAGCGCTCACAGTCCTGAGCATGAAGCGGTGCATGAGGATTCTCAACCCGAGCGATCTTCTCAGTCTCCAAGCTCTGGCAGTGTTGGTGAAGGTGCCCCCACCCGTGAGGTGTTGGTGATTAATGTAATGGCGCCAGAAGGGGATTACTTCGAGGGCAATGACTTACTTCGGGTGATGGTTGCCTGTGGCATGCGCTTTGGTGAAATGAATATTTTTCACTACCATGAGCACGGCGGTGCTGATGGGGCCATTATCTTTAGCCTCGCCAATATTGTTGTGCCCGGCGTTTTCGATCTGGCCCAGATGGAAGAATTTGCCACGCCAGGTGTTAGCCTGTTCCTGACACTACCTGTGGAAGGCGAGGCGATTAAAGCTTTCGATCAACTGCTTTCCACCTCATACAAAATTGCCGAGCTGCTCGGTGGCGAATTGAAGGATGAGAATCGCAGTGTATTTACCGCGCAAACGGCGGAGCATTATCGTCAGCGGGTTGTGGAGTACCAGCGCCGCAGGACTTTAGCGATGGCGCAAAGCTAACTCGCAATCTCTAAATAATTGTTGCCATTTTTAATGCGGCCCGGGATGCCGGCTGATTTTCATTTTGGAAATTAGCCGTAAGCTCGGGCCGTATTTGCATGTAAAATCGAAATAATTTTCTAACTATTATTTTTATTCACTCGAATTGCCGATGACTCATCAAACTATTTCCCCTCAAGTGCGCGAACGTGTTCAGGAATTACATGAAATCCTCCAGCGTGCGAATCACCAATACTATGTGCTTGATGATCCCGAGTTGCCGGATATTGAGTACGACCGGCGCCTGCGCGAGTTGCAGGACTTGGAAAGTGAATTCCCTCAGCTACTGACACCGGATTCTCCCACCCAGCGGGTAGGCGCAGAGCCGCTCTCCTCTTTTCAGGAAGTTCGCCATGAGGTGGCGATGTTGTCTTTGGATAACGCCTTTAATGATGAAGAGTTGCTGGAGTTTGACCGCCGGGTGTGTGAGCGCCTCAACAGTAAAGGGCCGGTGGAATACGCCTGTGAACCCAAGTTAGACGGTATCGCTATCAGCCTTTTGTATCGCGACGGCGTACTTGAGCGAGCGGCAACGCGAGGGGATGGCACGACGGGTGAGGATATCACCCAGAATGTACGCACCGTGGGATCTGTACCTCTGCGTTTGCGTCAAGCAGATGGTATTGAAAAGCATCCGGGTGTATTGGAAGTGCGCGGCGAAATCTATATGCCGAAAGCGGGCTTTGCCGAATTGAATCGCAAAGCGGCCGCGGCGGGTGAGAAGCTTTTCGTAAATCCTCGAAATGCCGCTGCCGGTAGTTTGCGTCAATTGGACTCCCGCATAACCGCGCAGAGACCGCTGGAATTGTGTGTTTATGGCACTGGCCTTGTAGAGGACGGTGAGCTGCCGGAAAAGCACGTTGAGACTTTGCAGCTGCTGGGACATTGGGGCTTCCGTACAAACCGGGAGATGCGCGTCGCTAAAGATATTCAGGGCTGCATCGACTACTACCGGGAAATCGGCGAGAAGCGCGAGGACCTCGCTTACGATATTGACGGTATTGTTTTTAAGGTCAACAGTATTCCCCTGCAGCGCCGCCTCGGTTTTGTTGCCCGCGCACCCCGTTGGGCCATGGCCTACAAATTTCCCGCTCAGGAGGAAATGACTGAATTATTGGATGTTGAATTCCAGGTAGGGCGCACCGGCGCGGTCACCCCGGTTGCTCGCCTGCAGCCGGTGTTTGTCGGCGGCGTTACCGTTTCCAATGCAACTCTGCACAATCGAGATGAGATCGAGCGCCTCGGCGTGCAGGTGGGTGATACCGTCATTATTCGCCGTGCTGGAGATGTTATCCCGCAGGTGGTTTCTGTAGTGGAGAGCAAGCGCAAGCCGGGTGGCCACGCTATTGAATTCCCCACGCATTGCCCGGTATGCGGCTCGCCGGTGGAATCCACGCCCGGTGAGGCGGTGGTTCGCTGTAGCGGCGGCCTGATTTGTAGTGCCCAGCGCAAGCAGGCCATCAAGCATTTCGCTTCGCGCAAAGCAATGGACATTGATGGTCTGGGAGACAAGCTGGTAGAGCAGCTGGTAGATGAGGACTTGTTACATTCGGTGTCCGGGCTCTACCACCTCACCTTGGAGCAGGTGGCGGGACTTGAGCGAATGGGGCAAAAGTCTGCCCAGAACCTCCTTGATGCACTGGAGCGCAGTAAAGAGACCACGCTGCCTAAATTCCTCTATGCCCTGGGTATCCGAGAAGTGGGTGAGGCTACTGCGCGCAATTTGGCGCGGCACTTTGGCGAATTGAATCCGCTAATGTCGGCAGATGTCGAGGCTTTGCAGGAAGTTGAAGATGTGGGCCCAGTGGTCGCTCATTTTGTTGCTGAGTTTTTTCAGCAGCCTCATGCCCAAGAAGAGGTGGAGGCACTGCAGCAGGCGGGTGTGCATTGGCAAGCGGAGGAGAGTGACGAGCAGGATCAGCCCCTGGCAGGGGAAACCTGGGTGCTCACCGGCAAACTGGAAACCCTGTCCCGCAGTGAAGCAAAAGACTACTTACAGAGGCTGGGTGCGAAAGTCGCAGGAAGTGTTTCCGCCAAGACCGGCACTCTGGTTGCCGGGCCAGGCGCTGGCTCAAAATTGACCAAAGCGCAGGAGCTAGGTATCACAGTTATGGATGAAGAGGCGCTTCTGGATATGCTGCGCGAAAGGGGCTTTGAGATTTAGTTCTAGTATTTTAGGCGGGGCACCATTAGTAACTGAATAGCCGAACTTTTGAGCACTTTGCAGGTTCGTGTTTTGTTTTGTGGCTTTCTGGTCGCTTCGCCGTTAAAGTTGATACCTTAGATCTGTTTTGCCCTGGGTACCTGATGTCCAGTGGCACTGTGGTAAGGAATGGAATTAATGCTTCAGGGCGATCAGGAATCCATCGTTTACGGATGTATCAAAGACAGCAATAGCCTCGCTGGCGGCAGCGATCGGCGCAGGGTGAACCGCAATGCTGTGCTCGCTCTGCCCAGTGCTGACGAATGGCCATTCCTGTGCCGGGATATGTTTGCTATTCCTACCATTAAGGTGAAGCAATCCCAGTACCAAACCGATGTTATCCATTTTGGCGCTTCCTATCGGGCGGTAGAGTACGAGTGGGATTTGTGGATACAGAAGTTTGAAGAGTTGTTGAAGAGTATGTATTGGGTTTCGGCAACTGTGCATTTGGAAACTGAGCTTTCCGGCGTTCACTCTTTCAGCTGGGAATCCGCTGGCCTCTATCACGAGCCGGGCAGTGGCGATATGCAGGTTCGCTGCGAATGGACCCAAGAGGGTAGGGTGAGTATCTGATTTTTCTGGCCCGGTTGGTCCGGGCCCTCTCTTGCCTAATTGCCGCAAAGCAGATTTAAATAAGCAGCCCTGTCACAAATCCTATCTCTCTTTTTCTTTCCGCAACTATATTCCCTGATAGTCTCTGGAACTGAAACTTTGGTCTGTTAAAGTGTCTTTGCCGAACGGTATCAAGGTGCCGCGGCCGAGAAGCTGTAAAGCCAGATTATAAGAATTGGCGCGATCTGGGCGCCCTATCAGGAAGGAATACACATGATTAAATCCAGTTCTCTGCTGTTTGCCAGCGCACTGATGCTATCGCCGCTGTTACATGCGTCCGAGCACGAAAGCAAAATGGATATGAGCAGTAAGGCCCCAGCAGATGCCAAGGTCTATATTATCTCGCCGAAGGATGGAGAGAAGGTGCCCCAGACATTTACGGTGAAGTTTGGTTTGTCTGGTATGGGTGTGGCACCGGCGGGTACCAATCAAGAGAATACCGGCCACCATCATCTGCTGATTGATGTGGATGATATGCCGGATATGAGCAAGCCTTTGCCGGCGAGTAAGAACATCATTCACTTTGGTGGCGGGCAAACCGAGACTCAAGTTACCTTGCCACCCGGCAAACATACGCTACAACTGGTTCTGGGCAACTATATGCATGTGCCACATAAAGAGCCTGTGATGTCCAAGAAAATTACCGTCGTGGTCGAGTAGGGCTGCAGCGGCTAAATAACCTTCTGTCGATGCATTAAGCGCATCTGGGGAGAGTGAAATGGGTGGCGAATTCCGCACTGAAAAGGACAGCCTGGGCGAAGTTCAGGTGCCGACTGAGGCGATGTATGGCGCGCAAACCCAGCGCGCCGTGGAGAATTTTCCTGTCAGTGGTCACGGCTTGCCGGCAGAGTTTATCCGCGCCATTGTGTTGATAAAGAAATCTGCTGCGGAGGCCAACCGGGACTTGGGGTTGCTGGATAAAGCCCAGGCTGAGGCCATTATCAATGCTTGCGACAGTCTCGGTGATGAGGAGTATGCCACTCATTTCCCCGTCGATATTTACCAGACAGGTTCTGGTACCAGCTCAAATATGAATGTTAATGAGGTGCTCGCCCACCTCGCAGAAAAGCACAGTGATCAAACCATCAGCCCCAATGATCACGTGAATATGAGTCAGAGCAGTAATGATGTGGTTCCTACCGCAATACATGTGTCCGCCCTGCTTGCAGTGCGCGATACCCTGCTGCCTGCGTTGCGCCATTTGCACACTGGCTTGTGCGACAAGTCCACGGAGCTTGAAAGTATTGTAAAAACCGGCCGCACCCATCTGATGGATGCAGTGCCTATGACAATGGCGCAGGAAGTTGGAGGCTGGGCAGCACAGATAGAAGCGTGCCGGGAGAGAATTCGCGCGGTAATGCCACGGCTTGCCCAGCTGGCTCAAGGCGGTACGGCGATTGGCACCGGACTCAATGCTCACCCGGATTTTGCCGAGCTGTTCGCGCAAAAAATCAGCGCCCACACATCTCATCAGTTTCGCCCGGCAGAGAACTTTTTTACCGCAATTTCCAGTCAGGATACGTCGGTGGAATTGTCCGGGCAGCTCAAAGTGTTGGCAGTTTCCCTGATGAAAATTGCCAATGACTTGCGCTGGATGAACAGCGGTCCCCTTGCTGGCCTCTCCGAAATCGCCCTGGAGGCCTTGCAGCCAGGGAGCAGTATTATGCCGGGCAAAGTGAACCCAGTTATTGCCGAATCAGTTACTATGGTTTGTGCCCGGGTGATGGGTAATGACACCACAGTGACCGTGGCGGGACAGAGCGGCAATTTTCAATTGAATGTTATGTTGCCTTTAGTAGGCAGTACGCTGCTGGAAAGTATTAACCTGCTCGCGAATGCATCGACCCTATTGGCTGATCGAGCTGTTGCCAGTTTCGCGGTGAATCGGGCGCATATTGAGGGAACCCTGGGCCGCAACCCCATTTTAGTGACCTCCCTTAACCCAGTGATTGGCTACCTGAAAGCGGCGGAGATTGCCAAGGCCGCCTATGCCAGCTGTAGGCCAGTGCTGGATGTTGCTGTTGAAATGACGGACCTGGATAGAGAAACGCTTGAGGAATTGTTAGACCCCGCCCATTTGGCCAAGGGTGGGCTGATTAGCTAGGGGCAAAAAAGGCGATTCCCAACAGTATTAAGGATATAATGGCGGTCAGGCACATAAGCCAGTGCAAAAGCCTTAACAGCGTGGCTCGATCCTCTGGTTCCAGCATTCTTCTGCTCATTGGTGCCTCCTGCGGCGTTGACAGGAACCGGCCAATCCCTCACGATTCGACGCCGCGTCGGTACTGGGTGCCGACAATACAATGGTAGCGCCACAAAATGTGGCAGTCTCACCTGTTTTGAAAATCAATGTATCCAGATCGTCATGGCTAAAAGAAGTCGCCGCTCCTTTATTACCAGTGTCCTCGCCTGTGTCGCCTTTGTAGTGGCGGCAGTCTACAGCTGGGACCTGCCCGTTAAGGATGTTGTCACCTATTTCATTCTTCTGTTGGTGATATTGCTTGTCATCATTGCTCTGGCGTTTGGGTGCGGGGCTTTATTGAATTGGTTGCGCAGGCGTAAATAATAGATGGCGTCAACGGAAGAGGATATTCGCATCCCTATCGCCTACCTCGAGCGACTGCTCGAAGAGGCGACCAAGCATGGGTGTGATCGCAAGGAGCTTTTAGCTTCTGTCGATATCGATGAGTCTGAATTGCAGGGCGTATCCGCATTTTCAGCAGTGAAGTACGGCCGCTTGTACCAGCGCGTGATGTGGCTGGCGCAAAATGAGTGGTTTGGCATGCTGAGTGGTGGAAGGGTCCGTTCCGGGTCTTTTCGCTTGTTGTGTCTGGCGGTGGTGAACTGTGCAACCCTCCGCCAGGCGATTACGCTCTGTGCCGAATTTATGGAAATCTGCCGAGGTTTTAAGGTGAAGCCGGTGCTCGGAGAAGGTGGCCATGGGCGCGAGCGGGTTGAAATTTGCGGGATCAGTTCGCTGGGCAAGGGCGAATTTGAGCAGCTGCTGAATAACACGAGCCCCAGTGTGGTGCGTACAACTCTAGCGGTTTGGCACAGGTTTTATTGCTGGCTGGCAGGGCGGGAGATTCCGCTGGCCAGGTTGCACTTCTCATTTGCTTGCCCGGAAGAGTTTCGCAGTCTCGCGCAAAGCGAGGCCAATGAGTTGTTATTTGAGCAACCGTTTAATGCGCTCGAATACGATACCCGCTACTTGGAATACCCTGTGGTGCAAAGCCCGCAGATGGTTGAGGACTTTATTCGCACCGCTCCTTACCACCTGGTGATCAGCGACGGCAGTGCCAATAGTATCAAGACCAAAGTGAAAACCATTTTGAACCGGGACGTGAGTGAGTCCATGCCTGCAGCAGAGGCGGTGGCGGAGAGACTCAATATGTCGGTGACCACGTTGCGCCGTCGCCTTCAGCAGGAGGGCACCTCCTACCAGAAGCTCAAAGACGAATGTCGGATGGAAGCGGCTTTCCACTACCTGAGCTGCCCGGACCTTTCCAATGGGCAGATCGCAGAGATGCTTGGGTTCGATGAATCCAGTGCTTTCTTCCGCGCCTTCAAAAAATGGACGGGAATTACGCCAGGCGAGTATCGCCGGGGTGGTCGCGCCGCAGCTGGCCTGGATATTTGACTGGGCCAGTCACCTTTTTTCATCCTCTCGCCTCGATTTGTCACCGCTTTGGACGGGTTTGGCCATAGAGGGGGCTGCTCGCTTACTACTATGATGAACCAATCTTAGAAATTAGTCATAAATATGACTGGATGGTTTTGCCTCCGGTCCCAAACATAAGCGAATTGAGGTTATCAGGATGACCGATATCAAAATGCCACTGCGTGATTTGCGTTTCGTAATGCGCGAGATGCTGGACTCAGAAAAGCATTATGAGTCACTTGGATATGAGGAGGCTACTCCTGATGTCGTGGATGCCATCCTGGAAGAGGGTGCAAAGTTTTGTGAAAACGTTATTGCACCGCTGAACCAAATTGGCGACCAGCAAGGTTGCACCTGGAAAGACGGTGAAGTTTCTACCCCGGAAGGCTTTAAAGAAGCCTACCAGCAGTTTGTAGAGGGTGGCTGGGCTGCGCTGCCCCACGATCCTGAGTACGGTGGCCAGGGCCTGCCGCCCTCGCTCGGTACTATCATGAGCGAGATGGTTGGCACCGCCAACTGGTCCTGGGGCATGTACCCCGGTTTGTCCCACGGTGCCATGAACACCCTGGAAGAGCACGGTACTGAAGAGCAGAAGCAGGTTTACTTGACCAAGCTGGTTGAAGGTAGCTGGACTGGCACTATGTGTCTGACCGAGCCTCACTGCGGTACCGATCTGGGTATTCTGCGCACCAAGGCTGAGCCAAATGACGATGGCTCCTACGCGATTACCGGCACCAAGATCTTTATCTCCGCCGGTGAGCACGACATGACTGACAACATTGTTCATATCGTACTCGCCCGCCTGCCAGACGCACCTGCTGGCACCAAAGGTATCTCCCTGTTTATCGTACCCAAGTTCCTGCCGAACACTGACGGCTCTGCTGGTGAGCGCAACGGTGTGGTATGTGGTTCCCTCGAGCACAAAATGGGTATTCACGGCAACGCCACTGCAGTGCTGAACTTTGACGGTGCTAAAGGCTTCCTGATCGGCGAGCAGAATAAAGGCCTGAGCTATATGTTCACCTTTATGAACACTGCGCGCCTGGGTACTGCTCTGCAAGGCCTGGCTCACTCCGAGATCGGTTTTCAGAAGTCCCTGGCTTATGCAAAAGATCGCCTGCAAATGCGTTCTCTGTCCGGCGTGAAAAACCCGGAAGGCCCGGCTGACCCGATTATTGTTCACCCTGACGTGCGCCGCATGCTGATGACCCAGAAAGCCTTCTCTGAAGGTGGTCGTATGCTGGTTGTTAAGTGCGCACAGCTGGTTGATATCACTCACAAAGGCGATGCTGACGCGAAGAAAGCCGCTGACGATATGCTGGCGTTCCTGACGCCGATTGCAAAAGCATTTTTGACAGAAGCTGGTTTCGAATCTGCCAACCTGGGTATGCAGTGTTTCGGTGGCCACGGTTATATTGCCGAGTGGGGCGTGGAGCAGAACGTACGTGATGCGCGTATCTCCACTATCTATGAAGGCACCACTGGTATTCAGGCTCTGGACCTGTTGGGTCGTAAGGTTCTGATGACCCAGGGTGAATTGCTGCGCGGTTTCACCAAGCAGGTTCACAAATTCTGCCAGGCGGAAATTGATAACGAAGCACTGGCGCCTTTCGTTGCTAAATTGCAGGAGCTTAACAAGCAGTGGGGCGACCTGACCTTGCACGTTGGCGGCAAAGCTATGGAAAACCCAGACGAAGTCGGTGCTGCTTCTGTAGATTACCTGATGTTCTCCGGTTACACCGTGCTGGCCTTCCTGTGGGCACAGGCGGCTAAAGTTGCCAATGAAAAACTGGCAGCGGGCACTGGAGAAGAAGATTTCTACAAGGCGAAAATTACTACCGCGCGTTTCTTCTTCGAGCGTATCCTTCCTCGCACTTCCAGCCACGCAACGTCCATGTTGAGTGGAGCAGGCAACTTGATGGAATTGGATGCCGAGCATTTTGCATTCTGATCCCGCTCTGAGATTAAAACCGCCGGCAAATGCCGGCGGTTTTTTTGTGAGTAATAAAGCGGCTTAAACGGAGAATTTCCGATGCAATTGCCGGATTCAGTTCAAGAGCGCCTGTGTCACTTAGCTTGTTCGTACCCGCTGGCTCGGGTACAGTTCCGGCTGCCAGATGCCTGTGACTTCTATGTTTATGTCACCGAAGTATCTAAAAATTACAAAGTGATTTCCGAATTTGGTCAGACTGATAATCCAGAACTAACATTGGAAATGGAAAACAGCACTCTCAGTGCTATATTGGACGGTCAATTAAGTGGGCGTCACGCCTTCCTTTTGGGGGATGTTCAATATTCTGGAAATCGCGAGTTGGCCGCAGCATTGGCAGGTTTATTTCCTGCGAATAGTGAAGAGGGAGATCGGTAAAGAGAGGTTTTAAACCCTTCTTTTTCACCGTCTCAAAGATACTACAAACAATAAATAAATTCTCGCTCGCCAAGAGATATGGCAGCTTTCGCCTATGGAGACGGAAGGTGTGGGCAAGCGACGACAACAATCAGGAATGGGAGAAGAGAGTTGGACATTGATCGCAGCATACTTGATGTCTTTAAAGGCGCTTGCGCCAAATTCGGTGACCGGCCGGCTTTCACATGCCTGGGGCGTACACTTTCAATCAATGATATTGACACGTTAAGTGGAAAATTCGCCTCTTATTTACAAAATCATACCGACTTGAAGCCCGGCGATCGCATCGCTGTCCAGCTGCCCAACGTGCTGCAGTATCCAGTAGTTGTTTTTGGTGCACTGCGCGCAGGTCTGGTTGTAGTAAATACCAATCCGCTGTACACGCAGCGCGAGCTTAAGCATCAGCTGAATGATTCAGGGGCCAAGGCTCTGGTCGTACTGGCGAATATTGCCGATACCGCTGCTGCCGTGGTTGCTGAAACTGATGTAAAACAAGTTATTGTTACCGAAATTGCGGATCTGCACAGCCCGCTGAAACGTACCTTGATCAACAGTGTGGCGAAGTACGTTAAGAAAATGGTGCCTGAATTTTCTTTTGCCAATGAAGTTCGTTTCCGCGATGCCATGGCAAAAGGTGCTGAGCGTCCACATAAGGATGTTGAGCGCACTAAAGAAGATATTGCGGTTTTACAATATACCGGCGGTACCACTGGAGTTGCCAAGGGTGCAATGCTGACTAATGGCAACCTAGTTGCCAACATGGAGCAGGTGCGTATTGCCTTTGCCAATGGCATGAAAGAGGGCGAGGAGTTCTATATTGCACCTTTGCCGCTTTATCATATCTACGCATTTACCATCCATTGTATGTGCCTTTTCTCCACGGGTAACCATTCGCTATTAGTACCCAACCCGCGCGATATCCCGGGTTTTGTGAAGATGTTGAAAGGCCTGCGTTTCACAGGATTTGTTGGGCTCAACACCCTATTTAATGGGTTGATGCGCAACAAGGATTTTGCTGAGCTGGACTTTAGCAAATTGCACTCGACAGCTTCTGGTGGTATGGCGTTAACTCGCGATACGGCTAAGCGTTGGGAGGAAATGACCGGCTGCATTGTTATGGAAGGTTACGGTATGACCGAGACTTCCCCGGTTGTTTCATTTAACCCGGCTGATGGTGTGCAACTGGGTACAGTGGGCGTTCCGGTTCCCGGTACCGAGGTTAAGGTTGTCGATGAAAATGGCAATGACCTGCCGAATAACTCCCCTGGTGAGTTGTGTGTACGTGGGCCGCAGGTGATGAAAGGTTATTGGCAGCGCCCGGAAGCGACTGCGGATACTATCGATAGTGAAGGTTGGTTGAATACCGGTGATATGGCCGTTATTCAGGATGACGGTTACATCAAAATTGTGGATCGCAAGAAGGACATGATTATTGTGTCCGGCTTCAATGTATATCCCAATGAAATTGAAGATGTGATCAGCGCGCATTCGAAGGTCACTGAAGCTGCCGCTATCGGTATCCCGGATGAGAAAAGTGGTGAGCAGGTGAAGCTCTTCCTGGTGAAGGCTGATCCATCTTTGACTGAAGATGAAGTTGTCGCCTACTGCCGTGAGCATATGACGGCTTATAAAGTGCCGAAGCATGTGGAGTTCCGTGAGGACTTACCCAAAACTAATGTGGGTAAAATCTTGCGCCGTGAACTTCGCGATGAAGAGTTGAAAAAGCTTGAGGCTACTAGCGCTGCTTAAGTCGCTATTTAGCTAAAGAGTTAATTCGCTTAAAAGGCCCTGCTGGAGACAGTGGGGCTTTTTTATTGGTTTCGATTCAGGGAGATGCACCTGCAGCTAATGCAGGGTTGATGTTTGGGGGGGGAGGTTGGTGGCACCGAGGAGGTACCACCAAGGAAAAACGGGATATTTATCCTGCTTGGTTATTTGCGGCTTTCGGCACTGGCGTCGCGAATAGCGCGGAACTCATTGCCTTCATACCAGTTGGGCCAGTCGCGGCTGTTTGCCAGCTTCAGGCCCAATTGCAGGCCCAGCTGCAAATTCATAGCGGCGCCTTTCAGGTTCCAGTTGGGGTCGTACTCATCTCCCGGCTTGTGGTAGTGCTGGCTGAGATATTCCTTGTCCTTGGATTGTGCCCACTCCCGGCCGTGCTCATGGTTTTCTCTACCGGAATCAAAATACAGCATTGGCACGCCTTCTTTTGCCAGGCTGAAATGATCTGAGCGATAGAAGTAGCCGCGTTCCGGGTGCTCTTCAGCAGCCAGGTAGCGGCCCTGCTTTTTGGCGGCTGCTTCTAAGAGATTTTCCAGCTCGCTGCTGCCGAAGCCTACGACGGTGATGTCTTTGGTGGGGCCCAAGACATTCATGGCGTCGAAGTTAAAGCCGGCAACCGTCTTTTCCAGAGGTTCAACTGGGTTGGCGGCATAGTATTTGGAGCCGAGTAAACCGGACTCTTCAGCAGTTACTGCGACGAATACCAGGGAGCGATCAGCTTGATCCTCTTTTACTGCTTGGGCTGCAAGAGCAAGTAGTCCAGCGGTGCCGGTGGCATTGTCCACTGCGCCATTGAAGATATGGTCTTCGCCAGAAGCGTTTCGGTTGACCCCTAAGTGGTCCCAGTGGGCAGTGTAAACAATGGTTTCATCTGCGTACTTTTTGCCGGGTAACTTAGCAATAACATTGCGAGAGTTGGACTTCTCAAGGCTGTTGCTGAGTTCGATGCTGGCTTTGAGTTCCAGTGACTTAGGCTTGAATCCCGATGCTTTTGCCGCTGCCATTTCTTCGGCCAAGTCGAGACCTGCTGCCTGGAACAGATCCTTCGCTGCCTGGTTGGTGATCCAGGCCTCAATCGCCACGCGATCGATATTCTTGTTTTCTGCTTCAAGGCTTACCTGGGCGCCAGACCAGGAGCCGCTCACTACCTCCCAGGGGTAA
Organism: Microbulbifer maximicatervae (SeqCode); assembly: GCF_052468155.1. Lineage (NCBI taxonomy): Bacteria > Pseudomonadati > Pseudomonadota > Gammaproteobacteria > Cellvibrionales > Microbulbiferaceae > Microbulbifer > Microbulbifer maximicatervae (SeqCode). Next base: position 4,633,451 of record NZ_CP174335.1, on the reverse strand, counting down.
CCGGCAGCGCCATTCTCATGGATAATAATGGCCCCTGCGGCGCCCTGACGGGCAGCTTCTTCAAACTTGTAGCTCCAGCGACCGTAGTAGGTCATGGCATTGCCATTAAATAGAGCCTCATCTTGGGTGGCATAGCCGGGGTCATTCACCAGAATGACTGCGGTTTTGCCTTCCATATCCAGACCTGCGTAGTCATTCCAGTTGTTTTCTGGAGCTACGATGCCGTAACCGACAAAAACCAATTCGCTTTCATTAAGGCTGGATGCGCTGGTTTGGCGCTGGGTAAACGCGACCATGTCGTCAATCGGTTTTAGAACCTGGCCTACACCTTCGCCCTGAATAGTAAGGGGGGTGGATTGAATATCCATCTCTACAATGGGGACTTCCTGGAACCAGCTGGGGTTACCGTCGGAATCTACAGCACCAGGGGTAAGTCCGAGCGCCTTAAATTGCTCTGCCAGATAGTTTACCGTCAGCTCCTCACCTTTACTGGCGGGAGCGCGGCCTTCGAATTCATCGGAGGCCAATACGGCGACATGCTTGTGCAGGTCGGCAGCGACAATATCAATTTGAGCCTTCTCAGCGGCTTCTAGATTGAGCTTTTCAGTGCCGTGCTCGGTATGTTCTTTAGGGGAGTGCGCTTGTGAGCTGACTTCTTCGTTGCCCTTGCTACAACCGCTGATAACACCGCCGATGGCTATAGCCAAGCCAAGGCGGCGCCAGGTAGTAGGAATTCGCATAATTTTGTCCTGACAGTCTTGTTAGGAGGCAGATTATGCCTGATCTTGTCTTAACTAACGACATATCAGCGATCAGTGGAGAGTTGAGTGTGACTAGGCCCAGAGCTATATTCCCGTTTTGGTAATTTAGTTGAATATGGTGACAGGGTTTGTGTTTGAGAGGTTTCAATAAAACTCGCCTTGGATAGGAGGCTCGGGCTTAGCCTCCTATCCAGCCTAAATCCTCAAGTCGAGATTTTTGAGGTTAATTGTGCTGCCACTGGCCCTCAGTTATCTGGTCCTGATAGTTAATCCATACCTTGTCATAGCCAGTGGTTTCCTTGGCGCTTTTAAGGGCTTGGTTGTCCTGGCTATTGGTAGGGGCGGAAAACACGTAGTCATTGCCCAGTGCTTGGCACACCCCGGCACCATAAGAGAATGGGCCTGTTGAGGCGCTGACCAGCCAGCTACCGTCAGCCGTGTTCTTACATGCGAAGCTATATTGGTTGCTGCAGTTGGCATCATTCCAGCGCCCGTTGCCCCACTGCATGGCGCAATCCTCATTGTTCAAGTTATTTGGCTCATTCTGATCCCATGACCAAATAGCTGCAGCGATGCGGCCATCGGTCGTATTCATATTATCGAGGTTGATTATGTTGTGGCCTATAGCAAAGCCATTGCGCACATCGTCGGCTGTGATTCGTTCAATACCACCGCTAAAAATTTCTCCTATAGTGCCAATAGTGGTGCTGTCTTCCCACACTCGACCGATTTCCCCTAATCCGGTGAAGGCCATGTTCTTCATGTCACCATTTCCAGAGCAGCCGCTATCTTTCCACACGACGACTTGTTTCCCTGCAGCAAGCACATCATTTTTTGTAAGGCTGCTGGGAATACTCTGGCAGCCGCCACTGTAGAAAATCTTATCCCCGAATCGATCGGTTATTTGGTTGTAGAGATCTTGATGGCGCCCATCAGAGTGGTCCTCGATATATAAAATGATGACTTCGTCCTGATTGGCGCTGTCATTTAGCCAGTCCTTTATTTCGTTAAATCCTTCAGTCGCATACTTATCATTGATACTGCAGAGCCCATGGCATAGAAGTAATCTTTTTGGGTAGGAAAAAAGGCTCTCCATCTTCGTTGTCCAATGGACATCCAGCTCTATAAAGCGAGCTCCCATGCGCAATTGATCTTTTATGGAATGCTCCTGTTGAGGGTCCAGGTAGCGGCATCCCACTGAGAAGTTACAGGCGCGATACACTTCTGAGTTGTAAGAATTGTGTGTCCCCAAAATATTGTTTTCACTCATGGGAGTGTGGTTGTCTATTTGACGCTGTAGATCCAAGGCTGTGCCTGTCCAGCTGTTTTGGAAATCAGAAATGCTATCGGCCCAAAGGGGGGGGGAGGCGAAGGAAAGTACAAATAGAATCGATAGGATCATCTGTCTGATAGTGTGTTTCATTATTTTTCTCCGGACTGAGTAGGTACGCTACCTTTGCAGTAGACGCTAGTGAATATTTTTTAATTTTTATTGGTGTGTGGTGCCTTAAGGTACCGTTTTTATTATTTTTGCTTTTTACTACGAATTGGACTTTTTTGTCTATGTGAAGAGGGTTGGTTTCTTGTTGTTTTCTGGTGGCATCATAATTCTATTGATAATGGATGGGTTGTGTAGCTCTCTCAGCAATAAATGCCGATAAATTATTCAGGGTCTTTCCTTGCTTTAATTAACAAGCTGCATAAGGGGAATTATGCGACTAATGAATAAGTGGGTTGTTTTGCTTGGCTCCTTTCCAGCCACCTTTATTTTGGGGTTGGACTACACCATTGTCAGTATTGCGCTGCCGACAATCCAGCAGAGTTTAGGTGCATCCTTTATTCAAACCCAGTGGGTTATGAATATATTTATGTTGATGCTATGTATCCTGATGGCCAGTATGGGGAGATTGGGGGATATTGTGGGCTCCCTGAAGATGCTCAATATTGGATGGGTATTACTTGCAGTTAGCTCCCTTTTCGCGGGGTTGGCTGAGGATCCACTTTGGTTAATTGTCTGGCGGGCCTTTCAAGGTGTCTCCATTGCCATAATCGTGCCGAATAATATTGCTTTGCTGTCCCACACTTTTGTAGAAAAAGAAGCCGGATTTGCAATGGGATGGTGGATGTCGGTATTGGCTGTCGGCTTTGCCCTTGGTCCGGTGTTGGGTGGGGTCCTATGTGAGTATTTGTCTTGGAGGTCGATCTTTTTTATTAATATCCCCTTTGTGCTGGTCAGTATGGTGCTTGGCCTTTTTGTAATGCGGAGCCCGCAAAATTTAGATAAAGAAAAAAGTTATATTGACTGGCGTGGAATGATACTTCTTGCGCTTAGTGTGGGTTCGCTAGTGGTGTTAGTAGTTGAAGGGGCGCAAGTGGGTTGGTTGAGCTGGTCGATACTGTTGTTATTGGTTATTTCTATATTGAGTTTTATTGCCCTTTTTCGTGTTGAGCGAAAACTGGAGCAACCGTTGATCCATTTTGCCTATTTTAAGAATTCGCTATTCTCTGCTTGTGTTTTAACCAATTTCAGCTTGTTGATATTTCTCATTTCTGCTTTCTTTTTATTGCCATTTTATTTGCATATTGTGCGTCAGGATACAACGGTAATGTCCGGCCTGATTTTGCTCCCTATTACCTTGGTGATGGCTTTGGTATCTCCTGTGGCGGGCAGAATGGCAGCTAATTCCGCACCTGCGGCTCCAATCTTAATTGGTGTCATATGTATTTTGATTGCGGCAATCGTAATGACGCAATTCTCAGTGGATACCAATTTTTCAACGCTTTTGCTGGCTTTTATACCTTTTGGTGTGGCTTGGGGGTTTGTATTTAGTGCGACAGCGCCAATCGCTATTGGCGCTTTGCCGCCTAATAGTGCAGGTATAGCAACCGGAATGTTGTGGGGCATACAAAACATAGGCGCAGCACTTGGTTTGGCTGTAGTGGGTACTGTATTCCGGATAATGGAAAAACAGAGTTTGCTAAATCAATTGCAGGAAAGTGGGGTGCAGATTACCAGTGCACTGGAAAAATATATTGAAGCATTGCTGATTAACCCTGAAAGGATAGAGCGTGGCGCAATGGGGGTGTCTGCTGCTCTGCACGGTCGCATCGCTAACATGTTTAATGAGGCTTTTGCCCAGGCTTTTCAGTCGGTGATGTGGGGGTTGGTGGTATTTACTTTTCTTTTGTTGGTTGCTGTAGCTGTATTATTGAAAAAATCATAGCGTAAGAAGGAAAGTTAGAAATGTTATTTTAATGGTCTCTGCAAGCTTTGAAATATAGAGGCTGTCCTGTGACTTTTGGATCAAAATAAGCGCCTACTCGGTTTTTATAAATTAAAAATTGCAATAAGAAAAGTCTCTCTAAACTGGGCTGCCGTTTGAAACAGCCCAGCTCAAATTAATTTCTCTTACCGGTAACGGTGATTTAGTTCACCGTATAGAGATTATTTGAGTGTTTTTAACACTTCGCGAATTGGGAAAAGAATATCGCGAGCGAGTTGCTGGCTTCGTGCCGGGGACCATCCTTCGATCAAGTCGGGCAGGTCATCATTGTCTTTAAACGGCATCTCCAATGTTAGAGCCAGGGTGCGGAATTGATGTCCAGCCCAGGCGGTACCAATTGTCAGATTTGCTTCGCCGGGTTTGTCCAGCTCATATCCATGCTCCGTTTGGAAGTCGGGGCTGATGGCCTCATAAGCTTGCTTAAATGTCTCTTCCAACTTGGCGTGGCGCTCGTCATAGCCGGGAATACCTTCACAAGCCGCAACAAAGTTATAGGGCAGGGCTTCATCACCATGAATATCCAGGAAGATATCCCCGCCTAGCTCCAGCATCTTCTCCCTGACTAAAAAGACTTCCGGGCTGCGCTCCATTGTGGGGTTGAGCCACTCACGGTTCAGGTTGGCGCCCGCAGCGTTAGTGCGCAGATGCCCGCGAACGCTGCCGTCGGGGTTCATATTGGGTACTACATAAAATACGGTATCTGCCAGCAAGCTTTGCGCAGTAGGATTGGCATGGTCGAGCAAGGTTTCCAGGAAGCCCTCAACAAACCATTCCGCCATGGTCTCTCCTGGGTGTTGGCGGGCAATCATCCAAACACGATGTTTCGCGGTGTCGGCATTGCCAACCGTGAGCATGGTCATATCGCGCTCATCAAGGGTTTTACCGAGAGTTTGCAGTTTGACCAGGTCGTGGCTCTGCGCCCAAGCGAGCAGATCCAGGTGGCGTTCCCAGGAGTAGGGGGCGAAATAGGCGAGATAGATGCTGGGTTCATCCAGGGTTACAGTGAAGTCCAGAGTATTGCCGTCGTAGTTGGCGCCAATTCTGAACCAATTTTGACGATCGTATGAGGCACAGATGCGGTAGTTTTCCCAGCCTTCCGGGTAGGCGGATTTGCCGGCATTAACGATGCGCAAGGGATAGCTGGTGCCAATATCGCCTTCCAGACGAAAGTGAAACCATTGGTAGAAGTCAGAATTGTTGTCCTGACGGATTGCTAGCTCAATTGGATTGCTGTCGGTATTGATAACTTCGATATTGCCGCTGTCAAAGGCGCTGCTGATATACATGTAGAGAGCTCCACTCTTGTTCTTGGGCGCAGGATACAGCGGTAGTGGGAATTTTCCAGGAAGAAAGGTAGGGGATCTCGCCAATTTTGGGTGCGATAGGACGAAATCTCCTTTATTTAGTGAAATAGAAAAGCACGGTATCGATAAGGATACCGTGCTTTAGCCAATCCCTGGCGGCACCTGCTACGACTACTGCTCCCTGAAATTTCCGGTGTCGGACCCCAGGCGACTGCTTACTGCCCGGTCAGATCACAAGTGCGTCACTCCACACTGTCAGAAATTAGTAAATCTCCTTAACATCCCGCAGCAAGTGCTGGTTAAAGTTTAGGCAATCGAGCCTGCTTGATGTTGTACGAACGTTTCGATCGGCGTAAATTTGATGATCTTTTTGTCTCAGGGCTATCTGACGTGAATTTGTACAGATAGAGAATAGGTCCCATGGCATTAGTGGGAATAGAAAGAACAAGTAATAGCTCCGCATAGGGGGCTTTCGTGAGAGGTGACACCATGAATAGAGTGATTAAACGAAGTATCGTGGCATCCGCTGCGCTTGTAACAGTGATGAATCTGAGCGCCTGTGGCTATTTCCTGTACCCGGAGCGCAAAGGGCAGGCGGGTGGGCGAGTTGATCCTGCGGTCGTAATCTTGGACGGCGCAGGCCTGCTATTTGGCTTGCTGCCGGGCATAGTGGCTTTCGCTGTCGATATTACCAATGGCACCATTTATTTGCCGCCAGGGCATAGCTCGGTTTTTGATCGCCATTTAAGCAGTACTGACCAGGGGGCACCTGCGGAGGTTACAGACGAAGAGGGGCAGGTCTGGATCCGACTTCCGGTGGAGGGCGTCGATGAGAATACCCGACTAGAAGTACTCAGTGATCAGTTGTCAGGGATAACAGGGCAGCAAGTAGATGCTGAAGATATTGTTTGGTTACAGGACTCAGCCGAGCTTCGTGCAGTAAGCCGTTTTCAGGCTGCGTCTCGCTAGTTTTTCCCAGCTTTGAGCGCCTCGGGAGTTGAAGGCTCCCGAGCTTAAGCTGTAGAAGAGACCTTTCAGGTGGCTGCGCCAAAGGGGGTAAGCCCCTCGAGGGCCAAGGGGATAACGCTTGCAGCAAGCAACAATCCCATAGCAATGTTAAAGCTTCGCAAGTAGCGTGGTTCAGTCAGGAACCGTTTTAGCCCAACGCCAAAGAATAGCCAAATGGCAACGCAAGGCCCGCCAATGGTGATAAATGCCAGTGCAACCTTAACAACTCCCGACCATATTTCTGTGCCGGGACTGGTGAAAGCAGCCAGTGCTCCAGTGGCCATAATCCAGCCTTTAGGATTGATCCACTGAAAAGCCATCGCCTGAGTAAAGCTCAGGGGTTGGCTTGAATTTCCAGAACCCATTTCCCGGGTCGAACCAATTATCCATGCCAGGTAGAGTAAATAGGCAATGCTTGCCCAGCGAATAACTTCATGCAGAAAAGGGAAGTGATTGAAGGCGGTTCCCAGTCCCAAGCCAATGGCAACCACCATGGCGGGAAATCCCAGCCAAATTCCCAGTAGGTGAGGTGTTGAACTGTAGATGCCGTGATTGAGTCCTGAGGACATAATCATCAGGTTATTAGGGCCCGGTGTAATACTGGCTGAGAAAGCAAAAAGGGCGATCGGCAAAAGAGATTCAATCACAGGTGTACCAGAGGAAAAGGCGACTTCATGCTAATATGCGCGCGAATAATGGGTATCACAAGTGAAATTTATAGACAGTCATTGCCACTTTGATTTTGAGGTTTTTTCTCTGGACCGGGAGCAGGTGTGGCAAAGATGTCTCAATGCTGGAATAGATAGGGTCATTATCCCCGGCGTTTGCGAGGCTCAGTGGCAGTCGTTGGGCGCTCTGGTATCGGAACAGCCCGGTTGGATGATGGCTGCTGGTGTTCACCCTTGGTGGGTGAAGAAAATCCCGCAAGATTCCCGTTGGCGGGAAAACCTGATGGAGTTGGGAGTACGGCTTAGTGAGAGCCTTGAGAAATACTCATGTGTCGCTGTTGGAGAGTGTGGCTTGGATGCCTCTATCGGCACTGACTTGAATAAGCAGGAAGATATTCTCAAGCTTCATTTGGAGATTGCTAGTAACCATGAACTGCCGATTATTCTGCATGTTCACCGGGCCCACAATGAACTCCTGAGGCTGTTAAAGCAATTCAAGCTCCCGCGGGGAGGTGTGATCCACGCTTTCAGTGGAAGTGAGCAAATGGCGCAAGAGTACTGGAAGCGCGGCTTCTATCTGGGTATCGGTGGAACAATTACTTACCCACGGGCAGCGAAAACCCGACGGGCTGTGTCACGTGCGCCGCTGGAGAGTTTACTGCTTGAGTCGGACGCCCCGGATATGCCTCTTTCAGGTCAGCAGGGTATGCGTAATAGCCCTGAAAACCTTTCTAAAATTGCACAAGCACTGGCTGATTTACGGGGAGTTTCCGTGCGGGAAATCGCCAATGCTACCTGTCGAAATACTGAGAAGTTATTTTCCCTATGAGTTTTTCCGCTGAATCATTCAGGCAGTCATTTCCCCTCTTTGCTCAAGAGGAGAATAAGGAGTTGGTATACCTGGATAATGCTGCAACGACGCAGAAACCAGAGACAGTGATTAATGCTGTACGCGATTACTATGTGCACAGCAATGCCAATACGCACCGCTCCAGTCACCGTCTAGCCCGTAAGGCTACAGAGATGGTGGAGCGAGTGCGTCGCCAAGCGGCACAATTTGTTAATGCTGCCAGCACAAGGGAAATTGTATTTTGTCGCGGTGCTACTGAGGCACTGAATTTGTTGGCGCACAGCCTGTGCAGTGAGTTGCAGGCTGGGGATGAAATTGTCATCTCAACAGCGGAGCATCATGCAAATATTATCCCTTGGCAGATGGCGGCCAAGCGATTCAATTTGAGTTTACGCTATGTACCCCATGTAGCGGGTGTCCCGGAATTTGATCGCCTGGGAGAAGTGCTGAATGAGCGCACAAGAATTGTATCCCTGACCGGCGGTTCCAACGCACTCGGATTGCGTCCGGACCTGGCTGCAGTGAGGCAATTGCTGCGCAGAAAGCACTTGATGTGGATTGTTGATGGCGCCCAGTTGGCAGCTCATGAAGTGATTGATGTGCAGAAAATTGGCTGTGATTTTTTTGTTTCCTCAGCACATAAGTTTTATGGCCCGTCAGGAATTGGTTTCTTATACGGTAGGGAAACACTTTTGGAATCTATGCCGCCATGGCTGGGTGGTGGAGAAATGATCTCCGACGTTGAACTTGAAACGAGTCATTATGCAGGCTTGCCGCACAAATTTGAGGCAGGCACTTCTCCGCTGGCGGCAATAGCGGGTCTTGGAGCGGCACTGGAATTTCTTGAGCAGCAAGATAGGGTCGCTATAGCGGCGCATGAGCAGAAATTGGTGCGATGGATACATCGCGAACTGATAGCGTCCCCCAATTTTAGGGTTATCAGCCAAGTGCGCCACAATCTGGGTATTGTCTCTTTTGTGCCTATTCATGGTAGCGCTGCCGATTTGATGCACTGGCTGGACGAGCGCGATATTGCAGTGAGAGTAGGCCATCACTGTGCACAATTGTTAGGTAAAGAGAGCGGTGATTTGGTGACGGTCCGAGCATCAGTCGCAGCCTACAATACTGATAGTGATATTCAGGCTTTTTTGCAGGCCCTGAAAGAGTACTGTGAGATCCAGAAGTCAATTGAACAGGGGGATAGTATTCAGAGTGATGAATGGGCCAGGGATGATTTTTCCTCGTTATTGCTGGAGAGTTTGGTTTCCCAGCGCAACTGGCAGGGACGTTATAGAGAATTAATGCTGTGGAGTAAAACTATTGCCCGAAAGCCCGAGATACGTACCGAAGAAAACCTGGTGCGGGGTTGTGAGTCCGCAGCTTGGTTAGCGCACCGGACAGAGGGTGGTAGGCACTATTTTGGATTGGAAAGCGACAGCCGGGTTGTAAAAGGCCTGGGAGCGTTATTACTTTCACAAATTGATGGCCGCACGGCTACTGAGATTCGAGAGAGAGATCTTTCTCTGTTATTTGCTGAGCTGGGACTCGGTAAGCACTTAAGTGAATCGCGCAGCAATGGTTTTTACGCATTGCTGCAACGTGCTTTGAATCTGGTGGAGCAGACCTCCCATTAACTTAACTGGAGCGGGGTATGGGGGCCTCCACCGCAATAGGCCTTATATTGGAAATAGGCTTTAAACCAAACAGCGGCCGTAAAACTGGATTTCTTCGGATGATAAATTCATATGAAGCCCAGCAGCCGAAAATAGTGATTAATAATACTAGCAAGGGCTCCAGGATGGGCCCCAGAGCGAGTTGCCCCAATTGATACACAGCGATTACGGTAATGGTTTGATGGAGGATATACCAGGGATAAACCGCTTCAGTGGCATAGGGTAACCAACGGAATTGCTTATTGAGAAATCGATAAGCGCAGGCTAAAACAGCCAGGAGCCATACCCATCGATTTGTATAGATAACAATAAAAAGCAGTATTTTCTGCGCGGGAATACTGTTATCAGGTAGTACTCGATCAAATAATAGATATAGGGCGAAAGTGAGGGGCGCTGCAATAATCAAGCGATTGCGCAGCCTTGCCAGTATTTCCCAGGGAGCGTTACTGCTGACCAGCAAGTAGCCGCAGAAGAAATAAGTAAAAAATCTGGCATGGGTGTACCAGTCGTCGACGACGGCATAGTTTATTCCACCAAAGCGCGGAAATAGGACCAGGCCGTACACCATCATAGGCACAAGCGGTAGAATTAGCAGTTGCCAAGATTTAATATTCTCCATGAATCGGCCCAGCCACCGTTGGTGTTTAAACCACAGGGCTAGAGGAATAAGGGCCAGGGTGTAGCATGCCAGATAGGGTAGATACCACAGGTGGTTCCAGGTCAGGCCAAACTCACTTCCAGCAAAGGCATTTTCTGGCCAGGGGCTGAACGAGAAGTACTTCAGCAGGAAAGATAAGTATCCAGGCTCAATAATGCCGTTGCTTAGCGCTTCATAGTAGGCCTGGGGTGGAACCACCACCAGCATTCCAAATGCCAGCGGAATCAATAGCTGCTTCATTCTTCTCAGTAAGTAACCCCCAGTGCCCAGCTTGTGGAAGAGAAAATAGCTGGCTGCACCTGAAATCAGGAACAACAACGGCATCCGCCACTGGTTAACCGCTAGCATTACCAGTTGTAGTGGCTCGCTTTGGTAGCTGCTTTTTACATGCCACCCCCATTCCGCGACATAGGCCATTCCCAGGTGGTAGAGAATAAGTAGGCCAAAGGCTAGTACACGAAGGGCGTCAATATCGTGGCGTCTCTGTGTTATTGAATGCATAGGTTTCGTCGTTCGAGGCTGTTTTAGTCGCTTGCTATGCTCCCGTTAGTATTTGCCATTAGCTATCCCAAAGTGCCGATTTGTAGGGTATTAGGGGCCAGTGGTGGTTTTCGGGGGTGAATCGGGGGTAGACTGCCGATGAATTTTTATACTGGTTCAGGAGCAATGACGGTTCAGCAGTATTTGACGCACCGGCGACAGTTTGAGGTGGGGTTCTGGGTGTTGTTTTTTGTCGGCCAGTGGCTTGTTCAGTTCGCTTTGGCATACTTTGATCACCGCCGCTGGGGTTCTATTTTTCAGCCATGGGAATTTCTGGTGTGGGAGGGAACCAGTATCCTAATGATCGCAATCTTATTTCCGTTGATATTGCTTCTTGATCATTATTTTCCCCTGCGCAAGGGGATAGTTCGGCAGAACTTGGCCATACATTTATTTTTCACTTTGCCTTGGTCCTTGGTCCACGTTTCCGGCATGGTGTTTATGAGGACGGTCATTTACCACCTTAATGACGGTTCCTATAACTTTGGTAACTGGCCTGTAGAATTTTTCTATGAATATCTCAAAGATATTCAAACCTATGCCGCTCTTTTAAGCTCTGTTTATTTGTACCGCTTCTTATTGGTACGTTTACAGGGTGAGGCGCGCTTACTAGAAGAGCCAGATGAGGGAGATGCTGCTGAGCCAGTAGAAAGGCCGGAGCGTCTTCTGGTGAAAAAGCTGGGAAAAGAATTTCTGGTTAATGTGCAGGATATCGAATGGGTGGAAGCTGCTGGCAACTATGTCAATCTGCACCTGGGCGATAGAATTTACCCCCTGAGAGAGACTATGACCAAGTTACTGGAGCGTTTGGATCCAGGGTCATTCGCTCGCATCCACCGCTCCTATATTGTGCGCTTGGACTCTATTGCGGAGATTGAACCCCTGGAGAGCGGTGATGCGCGTATTCACTTGGTTGGCGGCCAGCTGATCCCGGTGAGCAGGCGCTACCGCGATCAGCTGAGGGCTCAATTAACCCCGGCTTAGTTTTTTGCCTGGAGAAGTCGCTCGATGGCCCGGTTGGCGGCCAAAAACCCAAAGGTGCCGGTAATCATAGTTGCCGCACCAAAGCCGCCACTGCAGTCTAATTTAACACCGTCCTGCATAGCGCTCTTCTGCTGGCATACTTGCCCATCTGGCTGCGGGTATACCATTGCTTCAGTGGAAAAGATCGCATCGATGCCAAACTGGCGCTTGCGACTCTTCTGGAAGTTGTGAAAGCGGTATAGATGTTGGCGGACTTTTGCCAGCATCGGATCATTAATTGTACGGCCGAGATCGGCGCACTCAATGCGATCGGGGGAGCGCTTACCTCCTGCGGAACCAACCGTTATCAAGCGTATTTTTCGGGCTTTACAGTAAGCGATCAGGGCGGCTTTTACCCGTGCGGAGTCTATTGCATCAATCACCACATCGATAGGGTGTATATCAGGATTGATCAGCTCTGAGAAATTGTCATTAGCGATAAAGTCCTCTTCCGTATGAACTGTAATCTCCGGGTTAATCTGCCGTAGGCGCTCTGCCATCACCTCGACCTTGATATGGCCTACAGTATCGGCGAGTGCGTGGCTCTGACGATTGGTATTGGTGATGCAGACGTCATCCAAGTCTATTAGCGTCAACTGGCCAATGCCGCTTCGCGCCAAGGCCTCTGCGGTCCAGCTCCCTACGCCACCAATACCGATCACCAATATGTGAGCAGAGGATAAAATTTCGAGGGCCTTATCGCCATACAGGCGAGCAATGCCGCCAAATCGCTGTAAATACTGGTCAGACAAGCTCATCTGGGGTCTCTTCAGGTACATCTTCCAAAAACCGCTGTTTGTCAGCGTCACACGGCAATAGGCAACTTTCCCGTTGACCAAACCAGCGATAGCGGTTTCGAGCAACCAAGTCGTAGAGCCAATCCCTTGCCGGGCGGGGAATGTAGCGCAAAATGGCCAATAAACGCCAGGGTTGTGGTAGGCGGCTGGCAATTCTCAGTGCCGCTTCACTTTTGTAAAAGGATTGGTAAGTGCCACCATGTCGTTCCAGCAAAATCATGGTCTGGTAAGTGTCCAGCGGCAGGTTCAGCTGTTTAAGGAAGTGCTGGCCTGCATTGGACTGCACTCGGCACAGGGTAAAGCGCTGCTCTCTGTCGCGCTTGAGTATTAGTTGACTCCAGCTATTGCACAGGTTGCAGATGCTATCAAACAGGATGATGTTGTTTGGCAATGACATTGGGGAAGGGGGGAACGCCGCGCGGCTGGCGGCGTTTCATATCATGGGATCAGTGCACGTGGCCGTGATCAACTTCTTCGGCAGTCGCTTCGCGTACAGAAACAACTTCAATTTCGAAGTGCAGCTCAACGCCGGCGAGGGGGTGGTTGCCATTGATAGTGACTTCGTCGCCGTCGATGTCGATAATTTCGACTTCAATCGGGTGACCTTCGGTGCTCTCTGCACGGAATGCCATTCCTACAGATAACTCTTCAACACCACCAAAGGCACTGCGCGGCATGGTTTGGATCAGCTCCGGGTTTTGCTCGCCGTAACCGTCTTCTGGTGCGATTACCGCAGTAAATTTATCACCGGGTGCCTTTTCCAGCATCTCGCGCTCAAGCCCAGGAATGATATTACCAACCCCTTGCAGATATTTGAGCGGCTCTCCATTGGCTGAGGAGTCAATGACTGTTCCGTCAGCATCTTTCAGGGTGTAGTGGATCTCCACAACTGTGTGGTTGGCAATCTTCATGAATAATCTCTGATATAAAAGAGTATGTGAATGAGCGCTTACCGCTGCGCAATAAAACGGGGGGTAAAGGCTGTGAAGCGCAATTGTATTGACAGGGCGGGCGCGCCGCAACTTGTGCGTGCGCGCCGCTGATAAAGATTAGCAAGCGATTGACAGGTCCTGCTCACAACCTCCATAGAGATTGGTTACGATCGCAACCAGTTGTGTGCTGAAGTCAGGGCGATAGCCCAACTCCAATAGGCGACCCTCGAAATACTCCAGCATTGAATCGAATAGCTCTGGGTTTAACCCCCTGGCTAAAAAACGGGCGCGACTACTCCGGTCTGGTTCCGGTGTAGATGACAACGCATGGCTCAAAAACTGAGCTTGACGACTTAATTGTTTGCGGAAATCACAAGTTTCGTAGGCTGAAAGGTGGTGGCTGAGAGCACCGTAAAATTCACTGACTGTACGGTTGACAAATTTAGCACCACCGACCTGATCCAACAGGCTTTCCATATCTCTCCCCCCGGTGAGCAGTTGGCACTGATTTAAAGTTTATCCGCAGAGCCGAAAAAGTATTTTGGTAACGAGAAGCACAATGTGCATTGGCTCAATGGCGGTACAACATTAATTGGTGACGAGCCTAAGACATATTCTTTCAGTATGCCAACTTGGTTTAAGAAAATTGTCATTCTGTTCGACAGGTTGTCACATATTGGGGGTTTATTTCGCCAAAGAAGAAAATCTATGTTTGCGCAAGTATTTTCTAAGCCTTTACACTTTATTTTTTCTTCTTGGTGTTAGACTGCACGCTTGCACCAAATAATAAATTTCAACCTTTTGAGATAATTTATGGCAAGTATTTTTACTCAGATTATTAATGGCGATTTACCTGGCAATTTTATTTGGAGAGATGAAAAGGTCGTAGCTATTTTGACCATTTCACCCATTAAGGCTGGTCATTGTTTGGTCATCCCTGTTGAGGAAATTAATCATTGGGATGATGTTCCGGAGGAGCTGGCGAGTCATCTAATGCTGGTTGCGCAAAAGGTGGCGAAAGGGCTGAAAGCAACTTACTCACCGAAGCGAGTGGGTGTGATGATTGCTGGGATTGAAGTGCCACATACCCATATCCACCTGATACCCGTAAATGAATTGTCAGACTTTGACTTCTCCAAGCAAAAGCCTGCTTCTTCTGAGCAGTTGGCACATGAGGCGGAAAAGATTCGACAATCCTTAAAGGAGCAGGGCTTTAGCGAGGCGGAGTGCGGCTAGGACGTTAAGAGTGATTTTTTAGACTGGCTGGTCACATGGTGTCCCCAAAATATTTGTGGGACACTGCATCCAAGTCCCCCTCTTACTGAGTCACATAGGTATGAACTTGTAATAACGATGAGATTTCTCTAATGATGATTTTGAAGAAGACGCTCTTTGCCCCGCTGGTAGTAGTCCTCGCCACAGTCGCTGTGTTTTGCACTAATGCCCAGGCAGAAGAAATGGAAACTAAGCGTTTCGATATGGAAGGGTTCACTCAGGTGTCTCTCAAGGGAAGTTCTCACTTGAAGTTGATTCAGGGGGACAGTTTTGAAGTTGTCGCTGTCGGCCCTGTCAGTACAATGCCCTACGTCAAAGTTGAGGTAAAAGGGGAAAGGTTGGAGTTATCCGTTGAGGAAAACACCCAGAACCTTTTTGGATTTGTCACCATATCCCGAGGGCAGGGAGATGAAGTTAACTTCACCGTGACGATGCCTAAAATTGAGGCTCTTAAGGTGACTGGCTCTGGTGAGGCTAGATCTTCAAGTGTTGAGAGTGAAGGCCTAACTTTGGGGGTGACGGGCTCAGGAATGATCAATATCGACAAGGTCGCCGCAGAATCCTTGAAAGCGTATGTTACTGGTTCCGGTGATTTGTTCCTCAACAAGGCATTGACTGTCAAAGGGGAAGTAGCGGTGACTGGCTCTGGCGACATGAAGATAAGTACTATTACCGGTGAGAGTTTACTTGCGGAGATACAAGGTTCCGGCGATATGTTGGTTGGCGGGCGAGTTGCCGATGTGAACGTTCGCCTCATGGGTTCAGGTGATTTTATTGGCCGCAGTTTGCGCGCCGATAATGCTAGCGGTTCAATAATGGGATCGGGTGATATTGTCTTGAAACGGCCGGGAACTGACTCCTTCTCAGTGATGGGGTCGGGAGACGTAGCGCTGGTCGACTAAGCGGCGGCTCCTGAGCCCCTTTGCATCTAAGGCGTTCGGCCAGTAAGGCTGTGCGCCTATTTCTTTTTGGAGGGTATTCTTGAGCCTCCATCATCCTCTCTATTCCCATTTCTGGAAGTCAGCTTTATATGGAACCCAAAGTGACAGAGTGTGTGTCGCTGGACCGCCAAGATTCTATGTCTCGCGAGAGTCAATCTCGCCCACATTTAAAAGAAAAGCTACGGCGCTGGAGCCGAGAGGCCCAGGATAAATCCCACTGGGCCGCCGAGCGCTTGTTGGACCGACGCATCTGTATCGGTATCACTGGGCTCAGTGGTGCTGGCAAGTCCACGTTTCTCACCAGTCTGATATACCAACTCTGCAATCCAGAGAAGTCTCAATTACCTGGTTTTGCCCCTGCACTCAATGGCGATCTGTTGGGGGCAGAGTTGAAGCCAGCGCTGGACTCGGGCTTGGCGCCGTTTGATTATCAGACCTGCCTGTCGGCACTGATGGCTGAGCCACCTAGTTGGCCACAGAGCACTAGAGATGCTTCGGCTATGGAGTTACACATCCATTTACGCAGCCGGCGCCGTTTTCGGGGTAATGGTAGGAAGACGTTGGTAGTGGAGTTGCGTGACTACCCAGGGGAATGGTTGATGGACTTGCCGCTATTGCGTATGGATTACGCAGAGTGGTGTCGTCATCAAGCACACCTATTTTCTACAGATGCGCGGTCAATGCTGGCCCCCCAGTTGACAGCTCAGCTGGCAGCACTGTCCCCCCAGGCGAATGCCAGTGAAGTAAATTTGGACGAATTATGGGGGGAATACCGAGCTTATCTCCTGAGTTGCCGAACCAAGTTGAATCTCAGTTATTTACAGCCTGGTAGAGCGCTGCTAGACGAGGAGGCGTACGGGGTAGTTCCACTCCTGGATTTGCGTGGTTTAGATGCTGGGCAGTTAGCTGCTTTGTCTGAGAGTAGTGTTTTTAAGGTTTTGCAGGCGCGTTACGAACGCTATGTGCAAGCGCAGGTAAAACCCTTTGTAGACAGCCATTTTCGACATATCGATCGACAACTGGTACTGGTAGATATGATTGGCACTCTATTTGCTGGTGAACAGTCCCTGGAAGATATGCGTCTGGCATTTGCTCATATTGCCGATACATTCCGCTATGGCGAATCGGGGATTTTAAGCAAGCTATGGCGCCCAAAGGTTAATCGACTCCTTTTTGCTGCGACTAAAGTCGATCAGGTACTTGCTGCCGACCACGATGCTTTGAGGCAGCTTCTAGGCCAGCAGTTACAACAGACTTTCTCCGATGCCCGTCACCGGGGTTTGCCGGTATTTAGTGAGGCGATTGCCGCGGTTCGCTGCTCTAGAGAGGGGCAGAAGAATGGACGGAGAATGCTGATGGGTTATGACCTCGAAGGGCAGTATTTGGGTTTTGAGAATGCGGAAATTTTTGCCCAGGCGCCCTATGAAGAGCAGGGGTGGAGCCACTATGCGGGAGCTGCACCACCACAGCTGCGGCCTCCAGTGGGAATGCAGGAAGGACATATTCCACATATACGGGTGGATGCTCTTTTGAACCTTCTGTTGGGAGATAAGGTTTGATTAACAGTGATAAAAATACTGAGTACCGTCGCGAAACACGTATCGAGTCGCTAGATGAGCCTGGACAGGAGGTCCCGCACAGAGATGCGACGCGGGTGGAACCGCTTGCGGATGAGTCAGTGGAGATTCCTAGGTCAATAACCACTGGAGAGTCTCTTCCTGATCGGATTGCTTTCTCCGAGTTGCGCCTACCCACTTTCCGGTTTAAGTGGCTAAAGCCAGCAGTGCTCTCTGCGCTTGCAATAGTGGTGGTCGTGGTCGGATGGGAGTTTTATGGACTTTATCAATGGGCGGTCGATAAACACTGGGGATTGGGGCTTTTTGTGGCTGTTTTGATGGCGGGCTTCAGTGCAATCATTGGTAGTTCCGTGTGGGAGTTTTTCCGAGCGGGGCGCCCACTGAACAAGCTTGAAAAAACTCAGGCAATGGCTGCCGAGGCCCGAGACTGCCGCAGTCACCAAGAGGCGCAAGTATTCAGGCGCAATTTGCAGGAGCATTTTGCCGGTAAGCCCCAAGGTGTACTGCTCAATCGAGTTCTAGATGAGGCAGCTGACTATTACGATAGCAGTGAGTTGTTAGAGCATTTAGAGGTTACCTTCTTAAACGCCCTTGACCAAGAAGCTCTAAGGAGAGTCGTGCGCCACTCAACGAGCACTGGTGCACTGGTTGGGCTGAGCCCTTTTGCCAGTATCGATATTCTGGTTGCCCTGAGGCAGTCACTGCGAATGATTGATGATGTGGCGCAGATTTATGGCGTGCAGCCGTCTCTTGTGGTGCGATGGCGCTTGTTCAAGAGGGTTTTGTCTTTGGTCGCCTACACTGGCGCGAGTGAGTATGCGATCAGTGAAATGTGGCCGGAACTTGTTGGCGATAGCATGCTGAGCACAGTATCTGTGCGTTTGGGGCAGGGGGTCGGAGCCAGTCTGTTTGTTGCGCGTATCGGCTTGGCGACAATGCAAAGCTGTCGGCCAATCCCTTTTACTGAAAAGCAGCGCCCTCGCCTGAGATCAGTTATGGCCCGTATTGGTGGTGGCCTTAAAGAGAGGATGCCCGAGTTGTTTTCTATGGTTGGGCTTAGCTCGCGAAAGGAAGCAAAGGTTCGGAAGGCGGGTACCGAGTAGCTACTGGGATCGTAAGTCAATCTCTTGGGCTGACTATTTGATGTAAGGGGGCGAAAATCTGCCCCCTTTGTCAGCAACTTATTGAAACTGTTTTTTCATCAACATGCGGGTGTGATGTCGATCAACCAGCTGGGCCAGGGCTTCATAGCGGCGCTGTATGAAGGGGGCGGGGTTGTTATTTCCCGATTCATCCCGATATTCAACACCAGACCGGACGTGTTGGAGCTCCTTGGCTAACTCTCTGATGGCGGTGAAGATCTTTTGTGTGTCGTCTTTGCTGTGAAATACTGAGCTTTTTGTGGTGTCTGTCAGGTAATCATCGCACTCGCTCAGCCAGTCCAACCTCTGTTCGAGAAACTGTATTGTATTGCGAATTCCCCCGGTGTATTCGGGGTTGAAGTTATGGTTGATATACTTGTCGAGGCTACGCATGCCCGAGCCGACAAATTGTTCAACCACATCGCCACAGTATTTTTCTGACAGATAGGATGGATGAGACTTTGCGCTGCTTAAATTGCTGATGAGCAGTAGAGAGGTAAGCAATAGGGCGCGCTGCATCACTGCATTTGGGTATTTCATATTATTGCCCATAGGTTTTGCTCTTATTAATGACTGTTATTTTATCCGCCTCAGGTTTTTTTGTTGTGCAATTTCCTCTGGCGGGCTGATATCTGTGACAGCAGTCACATGAATATCCAAAGCGAAGTCAAGTGTCAACGGTTATTAAGTAAGAATTGTCAGCTTGAGATGGTTGTTCACAGAAAACTTATTGTCGGGCTGTTTAAAAATTATTCGAAGCATAGCTGAGTGGGAGTTTATTTTGGCTGAGTATGATTTTGATCTGTTTGTTATTGGTGCCGGCTCTGGTGGCGTGCGTGCAAGTAGGATGGCTGCTGCACAAGGAATGAAGGTCGCTGTGGCTGAAGACCGCTATATGGGGGGGACCTGTGTAAATGTAGGTTGTGTTCCCAAAAAATTATTTGTTTATGCGAGTGGCTATTCCGCAGGCTTTTCTGATGCTCGAGCCTATGGCTGGAATAGCGCGGGAGTTGAGTTTGACTGGCCAACGCTGCGGGATAACAACGCAAAAGAAGTTGCTCGACTCAATGGGATTTATCGCAATTTGCTGGATAACTCTGGGGTGGAAACCCTAAATGGCAGAGCCAGCATCAAAGGTCCTCACAGTGTTGTTGTTAACGGCAAAGAAATTACTGCAGAGCGTATTTTGGTGGCGACAGGCGGATGGCCATTTATTCCGAATATTCCGGGACGGGAATTTGCGCTGACTTCCAATGAAGTTTTCTCAATGGAAAACTTTCCCAAGCGAGTTTTGGTTGTTGGTGGGGGTTATATTGCCGTCGAATTTGCAGGCATCTTTGCTGGTCTCGGCGCGAACGTGCACCTCTCTTATCGAAGAGATTTATTCTTGCGAGGTTTCGATCGGGATATTCGCACTTTTGTTCGCGATGAGATGCAGAAGAAAAATATCGATCTAAAGTTTAACCACAACGTTGTTTCTATTGAGAAGCTTCAGGATGGCAGCTTGCTCGCTCATGCCGATGATGGTTCCAGTATTAATGTAGATATGGTGCTTTACGCTACTGGGCGCGTAGCAAATGTTGAAGGGTTGGGGCTAGAGGAGCAGGGTGTTGTCTTGCACAAAGATGGCACAATCTCTGTGGACGATAATTTTAGAACTAGTGTGCGGTCAATCTATGCACTGGGAGATGTAACGGGTGAGCCTCAGCTTACTCCTGTTGCCTTGGCGGAGGCTATGGCCTTGGTTAAGCATTGGCGCACGGGAGAGACGGCTGAAATTGACTATAACAACATTCCTACAGCAGTTTTCTGTCAACCGAATATCGGAACTGTGGGGTTGTCTGAAGAAGAGGCACGGGACTCTGGACTCAACGTCACTATTTATAAGTCGGAATTCAGGCCAATGCGTCACACAGTGAGTGGGAATACAGAGCGGACATTGATGAAGCTGGTTGTAGATGCGTCCAACGACAAGGTGATTGGCGTGCATATGGTTGGCGATGACGCAGGGGAGATTATTCAGGGGATGGCCGTAGCACTTAAGGCAGGAGCTACCAAAAGCACCTTTGATTCAACGATTGGAATTCACCCCACTGCTGCTGAGGAGTTTGTAACCATGAGAACTCCAGTTGCAGGTTAGGTTCTGTTGTTACGCTGTAGATATAAGTTGCAGTTGTGAATAATGAAAAAGGCGGCATTTTGCCGCCTTTTTTGTGACTCTCAGTTTTTAGCTGGGCTCTTCTACAACCTCTTGTAGGGCTTGGTGCCGCCGTGTTTTCTTGCGTTCGCTACGCTCTTTCAGACAGCGCTCGGCGGAGGCGAATGTGTCGTTTACCGCTCGGTGTATGGATTCGTTCTCACTACTAATAGTCACGGGATTGCCACTAATCGCAAGCTCTAGTGATGCCTTGAAGTGTCTGCCTTTAGTTTTGTGTTGATGAGGAGCTTCGAGGACTACGCGACTATGTATGATGTCGCCACAATAACGTTCCAGCTTGTTTAACTTCTTGGATACGGTAGTCGCCAGGGCGGCTGACTTGTCAATGTCGCGGAACACAATGTTATCGTTAGGCGCTGATTTCATGGGCACATACCTCCGGTTAAAAGAAACCATGCAGGCCGCTGTTGCGGTTTGCTGTAAAGAAGGTAGGGCGCCCTAGTGGGAGGGTTCGAGGCTGCAGTTGAAGCGCCGAGCTGCCGGAATCGCAACGATTGTTTGCTGACAAAGCAGCTTAGGGTGTTTTACGTCCGGGTCGGGTTTCCGCTGAGTCCAGCGATCTTCTCCCTGGTATCCATAATGCTTCCGCCAAAAAAAAAATCAAGCGCTATCGCAGAAAAATTTCATATAAATTTTGGAGTGGTGTCACTGTGGTGACTCAATATTGTGGATTTGAAGGTTTATTGATCAGCTGGTTGGCTCAGGTGAACGCAAGGTCATTGCTCATAGCTTGCTCCCTGCGTAAAATTGACCATATTGCGCAGTAGCTTCACTCTGTCGTAGATTCAGAGTCGCTGCGCTTCCAAAACACGAAACACATCAATTCGAGAAATGGGTTCACGACGATGGCGGTAAAGCGGTGTTGCTCGCTCCTTTTGGCGGGCTTAGTAGTTATGGGTGGGGCAGTGGCACAAGCGCAGACGCCCCTCACGGCGGAGAAGAACCGTCTTGCGCGATTGGAACAGTCTCTTGAAAATCGGAGTGTTGGGCTCGAGGATGTCGAAAATGAGCTGCTCTCCTATGAATATAAGCTCGAGCAGGCCCAGAAATCTCTCGATGACCTGCGCCTGGAATACGAGGCGAGTCGCCAGGAGCTCAATCAAGCGACCCGGGCTCATGAGTCAACCCCCAACTCAGATACTGAGCGTCGCCTGAAGAAGGCTAAGCATGCCTTCGCTATGGCGGAGAGAGGTGTCGATAGCCGTTCACGTCGTCTCGAGTTTATTAAAGAAAATCATCAGCAGCTTCAACAAAAACTGGCTGAAGAGAAACAGGCAATTGCTGATGCCAAAGCTAAGATTTCTGCCCAGCAGGATAAAATTAGCAAGATGGTTGAGGATATGCTGGCAAAGGCTGAAGCATCCGAGAGAAGGGCAGCTATGGCGCGAGCTGCTGCTACTAATGAGAAACCAAAGCCCCCGCAAATTAAAGCTCAGGTCGAGCCGCCAAAGCGCGAGGAGCCCGCTAAAGTGGAAGCTGTTGCTAAGCGTGAGATCGATGCCGACTTATTGGATTATGTAAGGCGGGAAACAGCACGCCTAAGTGATCTCCTGGCTGACGAAGAAGGTAACGATAGAAAAACGTTCCGGGATCTTGAGTTGCGGCCAATTGGGGGGGAAAGAGTGCCCTTTGAGTTTTTGGGGGAAAATCAATATCGCTTGGTGACTACCGTTGAGTCAGGTCGCCAAACTTATAAAATTAACACTTGGAAATTCCGCCGTACAATTCCGGCTGAGGATGATGGGGCTCGCTATGTCTTTATTTTTGATGCGCGTCGTCTGTCTCGACCAAGATTGGTTATGTATCCGGAGTATGTGCTGTCAGAGTTGAATTAATTGTTCAGTGAACAAGTAAATAAAAAAGCGAGCCTAAGGCTCGCTTTTTTGCTTTTGGGGTTCCAGAAAATAGATTTTACCAATGGGGGGGGGAGTTTTACCGCGACTGTAGAATAGTTGTTAGTAGGGGGGTGTAAAGGCTTCCAGCCGGGCTTGGTTGACTTTGGTAGAGAGTAATATTGTTAATTGTTATTGGGTGTTCTAGGTCGACTGGAGAAAATCCGTGAAATTGTTTCCTGTTTCTGCACAGGGTGATATGTGGGCGATAGCACCGGTTTTCTGTCGGTATCGATAGGCTCTCTGCGAGGCGTTTGACGGACATATGCAAGGTCGCCAATTGTTTGGTGGCTGTGATTTCTGCGGCGATTAGATGAGCATCATTGCCTGGGAAGGTATCAAGTTTAAATAGGCGAGTTTTCGTCTCAGTTGTGTTTCGAGCGATTGAGGTCAGGCCGGTTTTTAGCGGCGGTATTGTTTTTATTGGAACCTGGCCTAAAAAACAAAGAGTGATATGACGATTCTTACAGGCTATCCAGCGGGCGCTGGCTAAAGATGGGACGCTTAGTTTGTTCGTGATGAGGCTCGCTAAGTAATTCAAAAATTCTTGTGTTGTTTTATCCAGCTGGATGCCAATAAAGATTCGACAAGTGGGCTCTTTAGGTTTTTTGTAATTTTTTGGCATAAAATTTATCTGTCACCCTTGAATAAGAAACCTCTGCCCATATCTCTGTAGTACAGGTGGTAGCTTCAATGAAAAGTGCCTCTGAATAGAGTCCGGTCATTTGACGGACATGGTTTTAAATATTGCTCTGAATTGAGGATATGATAATGCGTAATTTTGATTTCTCTCCACTTTATCGCTCTGCAATTGGTTTTGACCGTATGGCCAGTCTGCTCGATGCAATGACCACAAGCGAGCAAAAGCAGCCTTCCTACCCCCCTTACGATATAGAGCTGACTGGTGAGGATAGCTACAGAATTTCCATGGCTGTCGCTGGCTTTGAGCAGTCTGAACTCGATATTCATGTGGAGCAAAATCGTTTAGTGATTAGCGGTACTAAGCCAGAAAGTAATAGCCAGGGAAATTATTTACACAGGGGTATCGCCGCAAGAAATTTTGAGCGGCGCTTTCAGCTTGCCGATCACGTGAAAGTGACTGATGCAAAACTGGCTAATGGGTTGTTGCATATAGAATTGGTACGCGAAATACCCGAAGCGATGAAACCACGAAAAATTTCGATTACAGAAGGTAATGTGCTGCAGCACAGAGGGAGTGAGACTAAGTCCACTGCCGCAGTAGCGTAAGTTGTCACTTCATTGCCCGCTGTGCCGCCAAAGTGCGGTACAGCTTTACCATCAGGATAAATTCCGCAGTTATCATCAGTGTGATAACTGCGCGCTCGTTTTTGTGCCGCAGCAATACCATCTGACACCTGAAAAAGAGAGAGCTTATTACGACCTCCATGAGAATTCGATGGAGGATGACGGTTACCATCAATTTCTTAGTCGTTGCGCGCAGCCGTTACTGAAAGAGTTGAATGGAGCCTGTCATGGCCTGGACTTTGGTTGTGGTCCGGCGCCTTTATTGGCCAGAATTATGGCGGAGAGTGGGCACCGGGTGGACCTGTATGATCACTTTTACATGCCGGCCAG
This sequence comes from Microbulbifer maximicatervae (SeqCode), assembly GCF_052468155.1. Taxonomy (NCBI): domain Bacteria; kingdom Pseudomonadati; phylum Pseudomonadota; class Gammaproteobacteria; order Cellvibrionales; family Microbulbiferaceae; genus Microbulbifer; species Microbulbifer maximicatervae (SeqCode). The sequence goes on along the minus strand of NZ_CP174335.1, from coordinate 4,609,312 downwards.
AAAGGCGCTGCATAGGAGCTACGATTTTATTGTCGCTACAGAAGTGATCGAACATCTTGTGAGGCCGGGAGAGGAGCTTGAAAACCTTTGGCAAAGGCTTCGCACGGGGGGGGTTATGGCCCTGATGACGAAACTGGTTATTTCTGCAGAGCGCTTCGCCAATTGGCACTACATCAGAGACCCTACACATATTTGCTTCTTTAGCGTGAAGACATTTGAATGGTTGGCTCGGTCACTCGGTGCCGAGCTCCAGTTTGTTCACAGCGATGTTATTTTTCTAAGAAAATTAAGTATTGACCCTGAATAGCTTGGCTCGCACCGTGGTGCGGTATTCACTTGGAGTTGTTGCCAGGAATTTTTTAAATAGCGCTGTGAAATGTCCCATATCCTGATAACCAACTTTTTCAGCAATTTCATTGACCGATAAATTGCTTGATTGTAAAAGCTCGCGCGCCATGTCAACCCTGACATTTTGCAAATACTGCAATGGTGTCTGTCCTGTAGCAAGTTTGAACCGGCGATTGAACGATCGCACGCTCATATCGAAAAGTTGTGCCACTTCGCTAAGGCGTACCTCGGTATTGCAATGTTCCTTGAGCCAGGCCTGGGCTTGAACGATATCTTCGTCTGGGTGTAAGTGAACAGATCCTTCTGAGTAGGCTATCTCTTCAAATGGGCGGCGAATTTCGTGAGAGAAATTGCGCTCTACATGACTGGCAATGGCCGGTCCATACAGTTGGCGGATCATATGAACCGTTACGTCAGCGAGGGCATTGACGCTGGCCGCGCAGAAAAGTTTGTCTGCCTGGGTAATAAAATACTGACGTTTTAATTTTACCTCTGGATAGTCTGAGCTAAATTGATCAAAATAATGCCAGTGGGTGGTTGCAGGTTTTCCGTTAAGGAGGCCCGCTTCGGCCAAAAAGCAAACTCCGGTACCCACAGCACTAATTGCAGCTCCTTGTTTTTCCTGTTGGCGCAGCCATTCCAATATTTTTCCGCCTCGCTTAAGGGCGGGGCGGGGGTTGCGCCACATGGTCGGGATGTAGATTAGGTCGCTATCTGGTGCGTCGCTAAGAGCGACATCCGGTTGAAGGGTAAACCCGCAGCGGGTATTTACTGGTGCCCCATCCAAGCTGGCGGTCACCAGTTTTAGGCTGCCCTTGATGCCCTCAACCCTGGCGCGACTCTCCGCACCGCGGAGCATCTCAAGTGGGAGAACGGTACCGGTTGCCAGCATCTGGTCGATAAGTAGAAAAGTTACTGTTCGCATTACACATCTATGCGCACTTGCGCTATTGGCCAAAACACTCAATTTTGCTGGCCAGTATGCCCATAACTGGACAGAATCGCCACCCCCTACACTCGCATCTCTTATTTTTATAGTGTTAAGTGCTTGGCTGGAGGTCAGGATGCAGCGCCTTCCCGTAATCACCGCATTCGGTGGATTCAACCCTGCTGGACGTAGTTCTTTCCATAGGGGGTACTCTCGCCTCGTGCTAGATAAGCTGGGTAAGGAAGAAAGGGATAGCACTCTTTCCGACCTGGCTGCCCTGATGGGCTTGCGTACCGGAGACAACGCTGAAGGCATTTTGGACCCTGCCCTTGAGCAGCAGGTGTTGGATGGTACTTTGGTGCGCGAGCTAGAGAGTCGCTATTACGACTACCGCAAGTGCCATTTCCATCAGTCTGCCCAACTCGCAAACCCCCAGGGCCTGACATTCGAAATTTCCACCCGGCAGCTTCCGCAGCCTGTGCCCGCTCATTGGCACTTGGAGCATATCCAGGGCGGCAGGGTTCGGGTCACCACAGCTGAGCTGTCAGTTTTGTTGGATAGCCACCGCGAGATAAGTGTGGCTGCTGCCGGCCAGCTCCCAACCGGATTTGAACCGGGCACTAAATATAACTCTCGATTTCACCCGAGGGGACTGCAGTTGGCCCTCTTGGGCGCATCAGATGCTGTGCAGTCTTTGGGGGTTGATTGGGATACCGTTGTATCTGCGGCTGGGCCGGGAAATATTTCACTCTATGCTGCCTCGGCAATGAGTCAACTGGACCCATTTGGCAACGGTGGTCTATTGCAGTCCCGCCTGCGAGGTGGTCGCGTAAGCTCTAAACAGTTAGCGCTTGGTCTAAATAGTATGCCAGCGGATTTTGTTAACGCTTATGTGCTCGGAAATGTCGGTTCTACTGGCGCTGTTGCCGGTGCTTGCGCAACCTTCCTGTACAACCTTCGCGCTGGCGTTGAAGATATTCGCTCGGGTAGGGCGCGGGTCGCTGTAATTGGTGCGGCTGAGGCGCCCCTTGTGCCTGAAGTTGTCGATGGCTACTCAACGATGGGTGCTCTTGCCACTACCGAGAATTTACGCAAGCTTTTCCCTGGTGAAATTGATTATCGACGCACCAGTCGCCCGTTCGGTGAGAACTGTGGTTTTACCTTGGGTGAGGGTACCCAGTGGGTCATCTTAATGGATGATACTCTGGCGCTTGAGTTGGGTGCTTCCGTATATGGTTCGGTTGCCGGTGTGTTTACCAATGCTGACGGTACAAAGAAATCGATTTCTGCGCCGGGTCCCGGGAATTACCTGACGATGGCCAGGGCAATGGCGGAGGCGCGGGCAATTGTGGGCGAGGATAGTTTGCGGCGTCGCAGCTTTGTGCAGGCCCATGGCTCCAGTACGCCGCAAAATCGGGTTACTGAGTCCGCTATTTTTGATCGTTTGGCCGGCGCATTTGGCATTGCCGAGTGGCCGATTTGTGCGGTCAAGGCCTTTTTGGGGCATACCGTCGCTTCAGCCAGTGGAGATCAGTTAGTTACAGCGTTAGGTGTATTTGATCGCGGCATACTCCCGGGAGTGACCACCGTTGATCACATCGCCGATGATGTTCATTGTAAGCATCTGGATATTTCCCTTGAGCATACCGATAGGGGCAGGGGTGCGCTTGATTTAGCGTTCTTAAACTCGAAAGGTTTTGGTGGAAATAATGCGACGGCAACAATTTTGTCCCCGCAGATCACAAAATCAATGATGGAAAAGCGTCATGGCAAGTCGGCCATTGTGGCGTCTCAAGCGTTGAACGAGAAGGTTGTAGAGCAGAGCGAAAAGTACAACACCAAGGCTTCTCGTGGTGAGCTTGATGTTATTTATCGATTTGGTGAGGGCATGATCAATGAAAGTGAGATCACTATCTCAGAAGAAGAAATTTGTTTACCCGGAATGCCGCCGGTGAAGCTGCCAAATGGAAATCCCTTTGAAGATATGGTGTGATTGGCTTTTACATAATGCCTCAATTTCGGTGATTTTTACCTGAGGGAGATTGCACAAAAGGAGCTAATGGGGAGCATGGATGATCCTGAAGAGGATGTTGGCGCCCGCTTGAAAATGGTGCGCCACATTTACGGTATCTCACAGAGGGAGTTGGCGAGACGGGCTGGGGTAACCAACGCAACAATTTCTTTTATTGAATTGGGAAAGGTTAGCCCTTCCGTAAGCTCCTTAAAAAAAATATTGGGCGCCATTCCTATGCCGCTAACCGATTTTTTTTCCTTGGAAATATCGGGCGCAAAGCAAATTTTTTTTCGCGGAGATGAAGTGCCTGAGGTCGGTCACGGCTCTGTGTCCTGCCGTTTGTTTGGGGGGGCAAAAGCAAACTGCGGCATGTCGCTATTGTGGAAAGTATTTCCGGCTGGGGATGACACCGGCTTTTCTCTCGAATCTGCTGAGGGGGAGATTGGTGGGGTGGTTGTCAGTGGTGACCTGGAGGTTACGGTTGGCTCCGACTTTGCCCTGCTGAGTGCCGGTGATGGGTATTATTTTGATGCTCAGCGTCCGCACCGCTTTCGAAATACAGGTCGCTGTGACTGTGTAGTTGTCAGCGCAATGATGCCGGCTTATGGGCACCCCGACCTTCAAGAGCCCAATTCCTGAAAGGTGGTTTAGAAAAGAGGGAGTTCGTGCCAAGTGGCTGATAAGGCAGCACGATCCGAGATAGACTAGCCCAGCTTTAATTTCTCTCTGTTCGCAAACTGGCGAATTTCTGTACTTTGGCACTCCTGGTGCCACTCCATTTGTAAGAAATAGTATTCAAACAATCGTTTGAATCTGGCTATACTACGGCTGACCAAATTGGGCCTAAGTGTCACCGCGCTGTGCGGGGCGGCCCTTGGTTGCACAAAAATTCCGACCCCGGGCCCAGGATCGCGGCCCAGAATAAAAGAGGTCAATCAATGTTATTTAGTGGCAAAGCGCTCACGGTACAGATGCTGGACAACGGCATCGCCGAGCTCAAATTCGACCTGCAAGGCGAATCCGTCAATAAATTTAACCGTCAGACGGTTTCTGAATTCTCCCAAGCGCTGGATGCTATCGAAGCAGCGGATGGTGTAAAAGGTGTACTGCTGACCAGCGGTAAAGGCGTCTTTATTGTTGGTGCTGATATCACTGAGTTTGGTGGTGCCTTCTCTGCAGGTGCAGAGGGCGTTGCTGATCTGATGAATCAGAACAACGAAAATATCAACCGCCTGGAAGACCTTCCGGTACCGACTGCGGTAGCAATTAATGGCTACGCGCTTGGCGGTGGTTTTGAGGTGTGTCTTGGCTGTGACTTCCGCCTGATGGGCGAAGAGGCCAAAGTTGGCCTTCCGGAAGTTAAGCTGGGTCTGATTCCGGGCTGGGGTGGCACTGTTCGCCTGCCGCGTGTAGTGGGTGTTGATGTTGCTGCCGAGTGGATTGCAGCGGGTAAAGAGCAGAAGCCTGCCGCCGCTCTGGAAGCTCACGCTGTCGATGCGGTGATCCCCACTGCCAAGCTCAAAGATGCAGCGGTCAAGCTGCTTGAGCGCGCTATTAATGGCGAGCTGGACTACAAAGCCATTCGCGAGCTGAAGAAATCTCCAATCCCCTTGAATGATACTGAAGCGCTAATGGCCTTCTTTACCACCAAGGCATTTGTGGGTCAGCAGGCGGGTAAAAACTACCCCTCTCCCGTAGCTGCGGTTGAGTCAATCGAGCAGGGTTACAAGTTGACCCGTGATGAAGCGCTGAAAATCGAACAGGAGAAGTTCATTTTCTGCGCGCAGACCGGCACTGCGAAGTCTCTGGTAGGGCTGTTCCTGGCTGACCAGGCAATTGGTAAAGTTGCCAAAGGTTGGGAGAAGAAAGCCGATAAGCCGATTGAGCGTGCGGCAGTATTGGGTGCTGGCATTATGGGTGGCGGTATCGCTTACCAGTCTGCCTACAAAGGCACTCCGATCAAGATGAAGGATATCGACCAGAAGGGTATCGATCTTGGTCTGAATGAGGCGAACAAGCTGCTGTCCAAGTTGGTTGATCGCAAGCGCCTGACCCCCGTTAAAATGGGTGAAGTGCTCAACCGTATCGAGCCTACCTTGAGCTACGACGGCTTCAACGATATCGATGTTGTTGTGGAAGCGGTGGTTGAAAATCCCAAGGTGAAGCATGCAGTATTGAAGGAAGTGGAAACCAAAGTAAGCGAAGACACTGTAATCGCTTCTAATACCTCCACTATTTCTATTAACCAGTTGGCTGAGCCGCTTTCCCGCCCGGAAAACTTCCTCGGTATGCACTTCTTCAACCCGGTGCACAAAATGCCGCTGGTTGAGGTGATTCGTGGAGAGAAAACTTCCGACATAGCTGTAGCTCGCGTTGTTGCCTACGCAAACAAGATGGGCAAGAAAGCTATTGTTGTACGCGACTGTCCTGGATTCCTGGTTAACCGCGTTCTCTTCCCTTACTTTGCCGGTTTTTCCATGCTGGTGCGCGATGGCGCTGACTTCCAGGCCGTTGACAAGGTGATGGAGCGTTGGGGTTGGCCGATGGGCCCCGCTTACCTGATGGACGTTGTCGGTATCGATACCGGTGTTCACGCAGAGAGCGTAATGGCTGAAGGCTTCCCCGACCGCATGGGTAAAACCTTTACCGCTGCTTCCGACGTTATGTATGAAGCGGGTCGTTACGGCCAGAAGAACAACAAAGGCTTCTACAACTACGAGCAGGACAAAAAAGGTCGCCCGAAGAAAGTGGCTACCGAAGAGTCCTACGAGCTGCTTAAGCCGCACGTTGCTGAACGTCGCGAGTTTGAAAAAGACGAAATTATCGAGCGCATGATGGTGCCTATGGCAACCGAGCTGGCTCGCTGCCTGGAAGAGGGTATCGTGGATTCCCCAGCTGAAGCTGATATGGCGCTGATCTACGGCATTGGCTTCCCTCCGTTCCGCGGTGGAATCTTCGCGTGGCTGGACAGCATTGGTCTGGATGAATTCGTGAAGATTGCCGATAAGTACGCCGATCTGGGTGAGTTGTACAAGCCGACCGATCGCATGCGTGAAATGGCCGCAAGTGGCAAAACCTACTACGGCGACAAGTAAGGAGAATAGCGATGAGTTTAAATCCTAGAGATGCCGTAATCGTCGACTACGCGCGTACGGCCATGGGTCGCTCGAAGAATGGCGTATATCGCCATGTTCGCGCCGATGATATGTCCGCTGAGCTGCTGAAAAAGTTCATGCAGCGCAATGACAAGCTCGATCCCGCCGAGATCGATGACCTGATCTGGGGCTGTGTTATGCAGCGCGATGAGCAGGGCTTTAACGTAGCTCGCTTTATCCTGCTGCGCGCTGGTCTGCCACACACTATCCCGGCGCAAACCGTCAACCGCCTGTGCGGCTCCTCTATGTCCTCCCTGCATACTGCAGCTGCCAACATCCAGGCTGGCGTTGGCGATGTGTACGTTGTGGGTGGTGTTGAGCACATGGGTCACCTGAACATGATGGAGCATGTTAGCCCCAACCCAATGCTGGGTCGCTATATGGCTAAAGCTGCCGGCTCCATGGGTATGACTGCTGAATACCTGGCGATGATGCACGGTATCCAGCGTCAGCAGATGGATGAGTTCGGTGCACGCTCTCACCATCGCGCCGCTGAAGCTACAAAGGCTGGCAAATTCAATCGCGAAATTATCGCTATTGAAGGTCATGACGATGACGGCGTACCTTTCCTGGTTGAGACGGACCAAACCATCCGTCCGGACACCACCGTGGAAGGTCTGGCGCAGCTGAAGCCAGCATTCGATCCGAAACACGGTCAGGTAACAGCTGGCACCTCCTCTCAGATCACCGACGGTGCCTCTGTGATGCTGGTAATGTCCGCTGAGCGCGCTCAGGCTTTGGGTATGACTCCTATTGCTCGCGTGAAAGAAATGGCGCTGGCTGGTGTTGATCCGTCCATTATGGGTTATGGCCCGGTGCCCTCTACCAAGAAGGCGCTCAAGAGAGCGGGTCTAACTGTTGGCGATATCGACAAGTTTGAGCTGAATGAGGCATTTGCGGCGCAGGCGCTGCCGGTGCTGAAAGACCTGGATCTGCTCGAGCAGATGGATGAGAAGGTCAACCTATACGGTGGCGCTATTGCCCTGGGTCACCCCTTCGGCTGCTCTGGCGTGCGCATTACTGGCACCCTGCTGAGCGTTATGCAGAATGAGGGCGGCAACCTGGGTGTGTCTACCATGTGTATCGGTCTGGGGCAGGGTATTACCACTGTTGTAGAGCGAGTCTAAGGAAATTAGACCCCGAAAAAAGGCGCCTTTGAGGCGCCTTTTTTTATTTTATGAGAAAAGTGTTCAGTAAAGTGTTGAAGACCCCAAAATGCTGTGGCACAATCTGCACCCCTTGTCGCGATGGGCTCTAAAAAAGTAGCGAAAGCGCTTAAATATCAAAGAGTTAGCGGCAGGTTCGATTTGGGGACGTGGTGAAATTGGTAGACACGCCAGATTTAGGTTCTGGTGCCGAAAGGTGTGGGAGTTCGAGTCTCCCCGTCCCCACCAAATTAAAAGCCTTGAAGTCCGTGTGACTTGCCCTGGAGGGGTAGGTGCGGGCTTCTTGTGTATTTGGCGGCAGCACAAAAGTATTGTTTTGGTGCTGGGCCTACGAGGTTACTGACTAAGTCTCGGTGACCCGGTATTCGTTGGCGCTGCGGCGCGATTACAGAGATAGTCTCACGAGGATAAACATGCAGGTTTCCATCGAAACTACTTCCGGTCTGGAGCGTCGCTTAACGGTCAACTTGCCGGCAGAAATTGTCGACAAAGAAGTGGATAAGCGTCTCCAGCAGGCTGCTAAGACTGTTCGCATCAATGGCTTCCGCAAAGGCAAGGTGCCCATGAAGGTTGTTCGTCAGCGCTTTGGCGCCGGCGTTCGTCAGGAAGTTCTGGGTGAGGTAATGAGCCGTTCTTTCTACGAAGCGGTACAGAAGGAAGAGGTTAAACCTGCCGGCCAGCCTAGCATCGAAGCTAAGCAGACTGCTGCTGGCGAAAACCTGGAGTACGTTGCTACTTTCGAGGTTTACCCTGAAGTTGAACTCGCTGATCTGGCTGAGATCGCTGTAGAGCGTCCTGTTGCAGAAGTTACTGATGCTGACGTGAAGAACATGATCGATGTTCTGCGTAAGCAACAGTCTTCCTGGAAAGATACCAAGCGCAAAGCTCAAAAGGGCGATCGTGTTGTTATCAACTTTGTTGGTCGTAAAGACGGCGAAGAGTTTGAAGGTGGCAAGGCCGAAGGCCACCAGTTGGTACTGGGTTCCGGCCAGATGATCCCTGGCTTCGAAGAAGGCATTCTGGGCATGAAGCCCGGTGAAGAGAAAGACATTGATCTGACCTTCCCGGAAGATTACCAGGCAGAAGAGCTTCGCGGTGCTGCTGTAACCTTTAATATCAAGGTGACTTCTTCCGAGAAGCCTGAACTTCCCGAGTTGAACGAAGAGTTCTTCAAAGCTTACGGTGTTCAGGAAGGTGGCGAAGAGAAGTTCCGTGAGGAAGTTCGCAGCAACATGCAGCGTGAGCTGAAAAATGCCGCTCTGAACAAAGTTAAGACCCAGATCATGGATCAGCTGTTCGAAAAGCATCCAGTTGAGCTGCCGTCCGCGCTGGTTGCCAGTGAAGTAACTACCTTGCGTGGTCAAATGGTTCAGCAGTTTGGTGGTCAGATCAAGGCTGAAGATGCCGAGCGTATGTTGCCTGACACTATGTTCGAAGAGCAGGCAAAGCGCCGTGTAGTTCTCGGTCTGGTAGTCGGTGAGATTGTTAAGCAGAATGAACTTTCTGTTGATGCCGATCGCGTAAAGGCGAAAGTTGAAGAGCTGGCTTCTACCTACCAGCAGCCGCAAGAAGTGGTTGACTACTACTACAGCAACCGTGAGCTGCTGTCTGGTGTTGAGTCTGTTGTACTGGAAGACCAGGTTGTTGATCACGTACTGGCTTCAGCTAAAGTATCTGAAGTTGACAGCAGCTACGACGAAGTGATTAAGCCGCAAAAACAAAGCTAATCTCTCACTTCATTCAGGTGTAAGGTGGCGTCCGCTCAAGCGTGACGCCCCTACATCTCCTTCCTTTTTACCGGCTGGCTTTCTCTCGCCTGACCGGTTAAGCTCTGAAAACCAAATTTTTCAGCATGGGCATACGATGCCTATTCGCTGGCCTGCCGAATACGCCACAAAAGGAAGCAATGGTACCTATGGCACGAATTGATTTTCCAAAAGCTTCGATAGAGCCCTCAGCATCAGGTTTAGTTCCCATGGTGGTAGAACAAACCGCCAGAGGGGAGCGCTCATTTGATATTTATTCTCGCCTGTTAAAAGAGCGTGTGATCTTCCTGGTCGGGCCTGTAGAAGACCACATGGCCAACCTGGTTGTTGCGCAGCTGCTTTTCCTCGAGGCAGAAAATCCGGATAAGGATATTCACCTCTACATTAATTCACCGGGCGGTTCGGTAACTGCCGGCATGTCTATCTATGACACCATGCAGTTCATTAAGCCTGACGTCAGCACTATGTGCATTGGGCAGGCCTGTAGTATGGGCGCCTTCTTGTTGACTGCCGGTGCTGAAGGCAAACGCTTCGTAACACCAAACTCCCGTGTGATGATTCACCAGCCCAGCGGTGGGGCCCAAGGGCAGGCGAGCGATATCCACATTCACGCCCAGGAAATCCTCAAGATTCGTCATCGTTTGAATGAGCTCATGGCGCATCACTCTGGACGTCCAGTCAGTGATATTGAGAGGGATACAGAGCGCGACAACTTTATGAGCGCCGATGAAGCCAAGGAATATGGCTTGGTCGATGATGTATTGTCTCGCCGACAGGCATTCGATAAGTAGATTTTTCTACATTAAAAGTTTGCCGGAGGCGGATTTCAGCGAAAGTTAGTTTTTTTGACAGGCTGGCTTTCGTTGGGGCTTGAAAATCACGCCAAAAGGCAGCATCTTGCTGGGTAAGCTGAATTTAGGGCCCTGGCCGGCCAGTGACGACGGAGTATTTTGATGACCGACAAAAGCAGCGGAGAAGACAGCGGAAAATTGCTGTACTGCTCTTTCTGTGGCAAGAGCCAACAGGAAGTGCGGAAGTTAATCGCTGGGCCGTCAGTCTTTATCTGCGATGAATGTGTCGAGCTGTGTACCGACATTATTCGTGAAGAAGTACAAGAGACTGCGGAGGGGCCTGAAGGGCGCCTGCCGACACCCCGTGAGATTACTGAAATCCTCGATCAGTATGTGATTGGGCAGGAGAGAGCCAAGCGTGTGCTGGCTGTCGCCGTATACAATCACTACAAGCGTCTGCGCACCAAGTCTGGTGTTAAAAGTAAGGATGAAGTAGAACTCAGCAAGTCTAATATTTTGCTGGTAGGCCCAACCGGTAGTGGTAAAACCCTTCTTGCCGAGACTCTGGCCCGCCTGCTCAATGTTCCTTTCACTATTGCCGATGCAACCACCCTGACCGAAGCTGGTTACGTGGGTGAGGATGTTGAGAATATCATCCAGAAGCTTTTGCAGAAGTGTGATTACGATGTAGAAAAAGCCCAGCAGGGTATCGTCTATATTGATGAGATCGACAAAATTTCGCGCAAGTCAGACAACCCTTCAATTACCCGTGATGTGTCCGGTGAAGGTGTGCAGCAAGCGCTACTGAAGTTGATTGAAGGCACTGTGGCGTCTGTGCCGCCGCAGGGTGGACGCAAGCATCCGCAGCAGGAATTCTTGCAGGTCGACACCTCCAATATCCTGTTTATTTGTGGCGGCGCTTTTGCGGGGCTGGATAAGGTTATCCGCGATCGCTCGGAGAAGGGTGGAATTGGTTTCAGTGCCGAGGTTAAATCAAAGGATGGCACCAGTAATTTTGGTGAGATCCTGCGCGACCTGGAGCCTGAAGACCTGGTTCGTTACGGGCTGATCCCGGAGTTTGTTGGACGCCTACCGGTGACCGCAACTTTGGAAGAGTTGGACCGTGAGGCTCTGGTACAGATTCTCACCGAGCCACGCAATGCCTTGACCAAACAGTACGCAAAACTGTTTGAGATGGAAGATGTAGAACTGGATTTCCGCCCCGATGCGTTGGATGCAGTTGCCACCAAGGCAATGGAGCGGAAAACAGGCGCCCGTGGCCTGCGCTCTATCATGGAGTCCGTATTGTTGGAGACCATGTATGACATCCCATCCACAGATAATGTGGTGAAAGTTGTGATTGACGAGGCGGTCATTAAAGGCGAATCAGCCCCGTTACTGGTTTATGAGAGTGAGTCCCAGCCGCAGAAGGCGGCGCCGGAAGAGTAGCTCAAATCCCACCTCAAAAAGCCCCAATATTGGGGCTTTTTTTATAGTTTTTTCTGATTACCCGGGTATCTAACTACCTGTCTGGGTATTCCTGGCTCGAATAGCACTCTTAGCTCGGCACAAATTGGTCGCGAGATTAGACTTGTATTTCGGGCCCTTCCCCCCCATTACTAGCATCTGAAGGGCGGTGGCCCAGGTTAAGCTGTCAATTCCAACAGCAGCATGATGCCGCGCCAAATACCCAGTGATAGGGCCGAGAGGAGTTCTATGGATCAGTCATCCGACACCACACTTGAATATCCGTTGTTGCCATTGCGCGATGTTGTTGTTTACCCCCATATGGTGATCCCGCTTTTTGTCGGCAGGGAAAAGTCCATAGAGGCCCTGGAAGAGGCCATGCGCAGGGATAAGCAGGTATTGCTTGTGGCGCAGCGAAAGGCATCTGAGGATGACCCAGGTGCAGACGATATCTATCGCGTGGGCACTATTGCCAGTGTCTTGCAGTTACTCAAACTCCCCGATGGCACTGTGAAGGTGCTAGTAGAAGGGGGAGAGCGCGTAAATATCCACGAAGTGATGGAGAGGGAGAACCATTTCGAGGCGACCGTTTCGCCGATGGAGACGCAGGAGTTGCCGGAAGGCGAAGCAGATGCCCTTGTGCGCTCTGTGATGTCTCAGTTTGAACAGTACGTTTCTGTAAGTAAGAAAGTCCCCAATGAGGTTATTACCTCCCTGTCGGGAATTGATGAACCTGGCCGCTTGGCAGATACCATTTCTGCACATATGTCCCTTGAGTTGGCTCAGAAGCAAGAGCTTCTAGAGACTCTCAGTGTTAAAGAGCGTTTGGAGCATTTGCTGGGCCTTATGGATGCTGAAATCGACCTGATCCAGGTGGAAAAACGCATTCGTGGGCGTGTGAAAAAGCAGATGGAGAAAAGCCAACGCGAGTACTATCTCAATGAGCAGATGAAGGCGATTCAAAAAGAATTGGGCGAGATCACCGAAGAGCCTAATGAAATTGAAGAGCTGGAAAACAAAATTGCCGAATCCGGCATGAGTGCGGAGGCAGAGAAGAAAACCCGCGCTGAGCTGGCTAAATTGAAAATGATGTCGCCTATGTCTGCGGAAGCTTCGGTTTTACGCAGTTATATCGACTGGATGTTGAGCCTGCCCTGGAAAAAAGCGAGCCGGGTGAGACACGACTTGGTTAAAGCCGAGGAAATTCTCGAGAAAGAACACTACGGCTTGGAAGAGGTTAAAGAGCGGATTCTTGAATACCTCGCTGTACAGAAGCGAGTGAAGAAAGTGAAAGGGCCGATCTTATGTTTGGTTGGTCCTCCCGGGGTGGGTAAAACCTCCCTTGGTCAATCTATTGCCCGAGCGACAAATCGTCAGTATGTGCGTATGGCCCTGGGCGGCGTTCGCGATGAAGCCGAGATTCGCGGGCATCGACGCACTTATATTGGCTCACTGCCGGGCAAGTTGATTCAGAAAATTTCGAAAGTTGGAGTGAAAAACCCCCTGTTCCTCCTCGATGAGGTCGACAAAATGGGGATGGATCAGCGCGGCGATCCCGCCTCAGCGCTTCTTGAGGTTTTGGATCCAGAGCAGAATAAAACCTTCAATGATCACTATTTGGAAGTGGATTACGACCTTTCCGATGTGATGTTTGTCTGCACCTCTAATTCAATGAATATTCCAGGCCCGTTGCTGGATCGTATGGAAGTTATTCGAATCCCCGGTTATACCGAGGACGAAAAACTGAATATTGCACAGCGCTATCTTGTGCCGAAGCAGCGCAAAGCCAACGGCCTTAAAGATGATGAGCTGGATCTCTCCGATGACAGTATCCGAGATATTGTCCGCTACTACACCCGTGAAGCGGGTGTGCGTGGCCTGGACCGGGAGATTGCCAAGATCTGCCGCAAGGTAGTTACGGAGCACGTTCGCAATCCTTCAGAGAAGAAGGCTGTAATACAGCCAGAGCAACTTGAAGAGCTTCTCGGTGTTCGCAAGTTTGATTTTGGCCGTGCGGAGGAAGAGGACAAAATCGGAATTGTTACCGGTCTCGCCTGGACCGAGGTGGGTGGTGAGCTTCTTAACATTGAAGCTTCAGCTGTGCCGGGTAAAGGGCGCATGATCAAAACCGGCTCCCTCGGCGATGTTATGCAGGAGTCTATTCAGGCGGCCTTGACGGTTGTGCGTTCTCGCTCCCAGGCACTGGGAATAGGTCCGGACTTCCACGAGACCCGGGATATTCATATCCACGTGCCTGAAGGTGCCACCCCCAAAGATGGCCCTTCGGCGGGTATTGCCATGTGCACCGCTTTGGTGTCTGTGTTAACGGATATTCCCGTTCGCTCAGATGTGGCGATGACTGGAGAAATTACTCTGCGTGGAGAAGTTTTAAGAATTGGTGGTCTTAAAGAAAAGTTATTGGCAGCGCATCGGGGCGGTATAAAAACTGTACTGATTCCCGCTGATAACGAGCGAGATCTGAAGGATATTCCCGATAATATTCTTCAGGACTTGGTAGTTAGGCCCGTTAAGTGGATCGATCAGGTACTTGAGCTGGCGCTCGAACACAAGCCTGAATCCCTGTCTGATGAAGAGTATTCCGCCTTACAGAAAAAGGCAGAGGAGCGCTCGCAGCGAGGAATCCAAACTCACTGACTCTTGTAATGGGGTGACTTTTGTCGCCCCTTTACAACTTGCAAGGCCAAAACTTCGCCAATCAGGCTATCTACGCTGCTTGAAAAGTGTGCATCTGCCCGGAAACCCGCATGGTTCCTTGACCCGCTTCTGGGCAGTTGGTATAAAACGGGGCTTATTGCCCGGCGCGTAAATTGCCGAAGGCTAAAAAATTTAAAGTATGGGTGTCTTTTGTAGACCACCCGAAGCATATTTAAAAAGAACAGAGGGATTAAGCGTGAATAAGTCCGAACTGATTGAAGCAATTGCCGCATCTGCAGATATTCCAAAAGCAGCAGCTGGCCGTGCTTTGGACGCAATGGTTGATAGCATCACTGATGCCCTGAAAAAAGGTGATCAAGTTGCCCTCGTTGGCTTTGGTACCTTTGCTGTGAAAGAGCGTGCAGCTCGTACTGGTCGCAATCCTCGCACTGGCGATCCCATTGAAATCGCTGCGGCAAAAATTCCTAACTTCAAGGCCGGTAAAGCCCTGAAAGACGCTGTAAACTAAGTTTTCAGCAGGCTTTGAGACTTTGTAAAAGAGTCTGAATGTCAAAGAGGCGTGTCAGTTGGGATGCGCCTTTTTTGTATCTGATAGTAGTTAAAAACAATTAATTTTCGGAGCTGAGCATGCTTCAGTCCATGCGTGACAACCTGAAAGGGACAGCCGCGATTATTGTCGCAGCCTTTTTCGGTTTTATTATGGTCATTGGGGGAATTGATTTCTTCACCGGTGCCAGTGGAGGTGCTGCCGATGCGGTAGCCGAGGTTAATGGCGAAAAAATTACAAACTTGGATTTGCAACGCGCAATTCAAAATCGCCGCAATATGATCATTAGTCAGTACGGCGAAGATGTGCCCGCTGATTTAATCAGCGATGAGCAGTTGCGTGAGCCAGTTTTACGCCAGTTGGTTTCCAGTGCTGTGATGCGCCAAGCTGCTCAGGACAGCGGTATGGTGATGAGTTCTGCGGCGGTCGATAGAGCGATCGTGGGAATTCCGGCTTTTCAGGTGAACGGCAGTTTTGATCCGCAAATGTACCGCGATGCTTTGCGTCGAATGGGGTATAGCCCCGCAGGCTTCCGCCAGATTATGGAAAATGATATGGCGCTGGAGCAGTACGCAAACAGTGTGGTTGAAAGTGCTTTTACTACCCAGGCGGATGCAGAACAGATTGTTGCCGCCTCTATGGAAGAGCGTGATTTTGATTACGTGGTGATGCCAGTTGAAGGCCTGCTAGCAGAGACTCAGGTTTCGGATGCTGAGGTAGAACAGTATTACCAGGAGAATCAAGGGCAATACCAGCGTCCAGAGCAGGTGGCGGTTGAGTATATCGAGCTAACACCTGAAGTATTTGCCGGTAACATTGATATTTCTGAAAGCGATGTTCGCGCTCAGTACGAGCAAGAATTGAAAGGTTTCGCATCGGAACTTCGCCGCCGCGCTGCACATATTTTGCTTGAAGAAGCTGACGCAGAAAAAATTGCCGAGATTCAGAGCAAACTGGATGCCGGCGAAGATTTTGCCGAGTTGGCAAAGACTTACTCCCAAGACGTAGGCTCTGCGGAGGAAGGCGGTGAGTTGGGTTACACCACGGGTGATGTATTCCCAGAGGCATTCGAGCAGGCCTTAGCCGCGCTGGAAGTGGGCCAGGTTTCTGCCCCAGTGGCCACCGATAGTGGAACTCACTTTATCAAACTGCTGGAAGTAGAGCAGAGTGAGCCGCCAAGTTTCGAAGAGCAAAAAGTGGCGATCGAGAATAGGCTGCGTGCATCTGTTGCCGAGCGCGAGTTTGTTGATGCCTTGTCCCGTCTTGCCGATCTGGCATACAACGCGGACAACCTGGCTGAGCCCGCTGAAGAGTTGGGTGTTCCCCTGAAGACTGCCGATCTGTTTTCGCGCGAGAGCGCATCTGGCGTACTTTCTAACGGGCAGGTTATCGAGGCTGCCTTCTCTGTGGAAGTGAAGGAGGATGGTAATACTTCAGATGTGATCAACCTGAACAATGAGCACTCTGTCGTTTTGCGGGTCACCGACTCTAAGCCCGCGGGTACTTACCCTCTGGAAGAGGTTCGCCAGCAAATTGTTGACCGTTTGAAGCGTGATAAGGCCAGTGAGCAATTGGCTAAGCAAGCGGAAGAGCTAAAAGAGAAACTCGCTACTGGTACTAGTTTTGCGGAACTGGCGGAAGCGCAAGGTTTAACCCTGGAGACCAGTGATAAAACTCGTCGCGGTGGTTTTGCTCAGCGCGGTGAGATTAATGCCAAGGCATTTGCATTACCTGCACCATCTGCTGGCAAAGATGAAGTGACCAGCTTCGCTACAAATAATGGTGATCTGGTAGTTCTCGATCTGCGCAGTGTGCGCCCGGGCGAACTGTCCAAGCAGAGCAAAGAGCAGCGTCAGGCACTGATGCAGCAATTGGCCTCTGTAAATGGTGGGGCCGAGTTAGCAGCTATTCAACGCTACTTGTCCGATCAGGCAAAAATCGATCTGGCCTCTTCTGCCGAGTAACGGTTGTTATTGAGTCATAAAAAAACCCGGCAATTGCCGGGTTTTTTTATGACTAACTCCCTGTAGGGTAGTGGGCGCTTTAAGTGTTGCTGGCACTATCCACAAATAAGGTTAAGCGCTGTCCGGGTTGTAAATACTTGGACTTGTTTATCTTATTCCAGCGGAGAATATCATCGATTTCGATACTGAATTTATTGGCTATCCGATATAGAGAGTCGCCGCTGCGTACCCGGTAAGAAACCTTGCGGGTAGTGCGGTTGTTCTCTGATACTGCGGGGGAGCCGTTGTAAGCTACCAGGGTGCGTCCAGGGCGCAGGGTGTCTCCCGGTGCCATGCTGTTCCAGCTGGCCAGTTGCTTTACGGTCACATTCAGCTTGCGTGAAATCCCCCAAAGGCTGTCGCCAGGGCGTACAGTGTAATTAACTTTCTGGCCCTTGCCGGAAGACTGCTTGCGTTTAACTCGCTGATCGAGTGCGTAGGCATACTGTCCCGCGGGGCCCGATGCGCTGGGGATTAACAGTGTTTTACCGGCGCGAATATTATTACTGCGCAGTTTGTTTGTCTCGCGTATCGCTCCGACGGTGGTCTGGTAGCGGCGAGCGATAGTGGAAAGGGTGTCGCCTCGGGCAATGGTGTAGCGCTGCCAGCTTACCCTCTCTTCCTTGGGAAGTTGTGCCAGGGCGCTCTCAAACTTTTCCTGGGTCTTTATTGGAATCAGTAGTTGGTGGTTTCCGTTGGGGTCGGTTGCCCAGCGATTATAGCCTGGGTTCAGTAGGTAGAGCTCTTCAATCTCAATTTCTGCAAGTTCCGCAGCCTGGGCCAGATCGATCTGACTGCCTACATCGACACGGGCGTAGTAGGGCTCATTGGAGACATCATGCAGTGGGATTTTGTAATGGTCCGGGCGGGATATAACCTCCGCCAGAGCCAGCAGCTGGGGCACATAGCGCTTGGTTTCCCGCGGCAGTTTGAGATCCCAATAACTGGTGCCAAGCCCGTTGCGACGATTGCGCTCTACGGCTCTGCGAACCGTTCCCTCACCGGCGTTGTAAGCAGCGAGTGCCAGCTCCCAGTCCCCATCAAAGCGATCGTGTAGGTAGTTGAAGTACTTTGCCGCAGCCTGGGTGGATTCATGGACATCGCGGCGTCCGTCATACCACCAGTTTTGCTCGAGCCCGAAAGAGCGCCCGGTGGCCGGGATAAACTGCCACATACCGGAAGCCCGGGCGTGGGAGTAGGCGAAGGGGTCGTATGCACTCTCGACAATGGGGAGCAGCGCTAATTCAAGTGGGAGATTTGCCTGTTCCAGCTGTTCTGCAACATGGAAAATATAGCGACGAGAGCGCTCGGTTACCCGAGCCATATAGCCCTCGTTGCGGGCGAAGTAAGCAATATATTCCTTAACCTTGGGGTCGCTGGTGTGGTGATCCAGGGCGAATCCCTGACGAAGTCTTGCCCAGATGTCTACGGGGGGAGGGACCGCTTCAGAGGGTTCGTGCTTTTTAACAGCTCGGTCACTCGCGACAGAGGTTTCCTCTGCAGGGATATTTTCAGTTTCGGGCGCAGAGGCCTGTTCCGGTAATTGCGAGCAGGCCCCTACCGTAGCGGCTAGTAATGCTACGGCAAAATTCTTGTGAACCATGTGTGATATCCGCGAGTCTTTCTTGTAATTCATCCTGACGCATTTCAGAACAATTATTGGTAAAGCGCCAGGCATTTGGTCAATTACTTTTGATTCTAATTAGGCAAATTAGTTTCGGTCAATATTGACGGTTAAAAAGTATGCAAATTGCTAGTTTATCACCCAGCCTGAGAGGAGTTTAGGTGAAGTTGGGCGTTTAGAAGTTGTCCTTCCAGCCGCGCAAGCTCGCAAAAATATCTACGTTATCGCTTCCGTCATTTAACTCCGGTCTCGAATTGATAGCTGTCTGCCTAACTTCCGGATACTGACAGCGAAGAAATGGGTTGGTGTCTAGCTCAAGGGCGATAGTTGAAGGCAAAGTTGGCTTGTTTTCTACTCTCAAGGCTTTGCACTGAGCAACCCTTGCCTCAATGGCTTGATTGTTAGGCTCTACCGCTTGGGCAAACTTCAGGTTGGCGAGTGTGTACTCGTGTGCAGGATAGACAAAAGTTGCGGCGGGTAATTTACTGAGCTTCTGCAGAGAATGGTACATCTGCTCTGGAGTGCCTTCGAACAACCTGCCGCAGCCAGCGGAAAAAAGAGTGTCACCACAAAAAAGGTGCAATTGTTCACCGCCTGCTGCTGTGGTTTCATTCAAAACCAAAGCTAAGTGGTCTAGAGTGTGCCCCGGAACAGCGTGTACCTGGAAGGGCATGCCAAGGATCTGTAAGGAATCTCCACCGGCAATGGGGTGAGTGACACCAGGTATTTGCTCGGGGCCATAGACAGGGCACTGGTACTGGCGACAAAGCGTTTCGATGCCGCCGGTATGGTCATAGTGGTGATGAGTAATGAGAATGCCGCTGAGCCTGGTCCCTTGTAGGGCCTTTTCTACTGGCAGCGCATCACCAGGGTCGACTACCCAGTGCTGACCATCTTTTTGCAGGTGCCAGATATAGTTGTCATTAAAGGCGGGGATTGGCGTGATGGATAGCATAATCGGATCGTCTTATCGCTGAATAGCAGAACAATATCATGGAAGGCGTGAGACGGTGTGAATTGTTACCTGAGGACTGGTTTACTTAGATAAGGCCCTGGAAACATCGCCCGAGTGTAGAATTGAATAGCTGTTAGATTGATCAATGGAGATATGATGACCGGAAAGAGCAGGCCTGGTAATGATGAGGAGCAATCCCCTCTTGGCAAGGTCTGCCCAGCGCTATCCCATTGGTTTTCCAGTTCGCTGGGAGAGGAGATTCTCTCGCAACAGCTGGCGTTGGCCCAACCTTTAGTGGAGGGCTTTTTCGGTTATCACTTTCTACAGGCCAGCGTGACCCAATCCGTTGATTTTGGCACTTTCAGTCGTATCAATCATCGTTTTCGATTGGGGGCGACCTCTGAGCAGGGCGGGGCTGCGGTAGTAGAGTTCGAGCAACTGCCCCTCCCCGCCGATTCAATCGATGTAGTACTGCTGCATCACCTTTTGGACTTCTCCAGTCATCCCCACCAAGTATTGAGAGAGGCGGCCAGGGTTTTGATACCCGGTGGTCATATGCTGCTAATCGGGTTTAACCCGTTTTCCTTGCTCGGCTTGTCCCGTCTGCTATTTTCCAGGGGGGCTTACCAGCGCGGAAATCAACTGCGGGCTGCTCGAATTGCCGACTGGATGAATCTGTTGGACTTGCAGGCTGAGAGGGTAGATCGCGGCTTCTTCCGCTTGCCATTACAGCAAAAGGAATTGCTTTCCAAGACGGCTTGGATGGAGCGCCTTGGCTCCCGCTTGCACTTGCCATGGGGGGGCTTTTACATCATAGTCGCCCGCAAAGAAGTGGCACGTGTTCGCACTATTAAAATCAATTGGCGGGCCGAGAGAAAGCCCGCTTTGGTTGCCACCCCGTCGAGCCCTCGCGTTGCAGCACGCGGGAAGCATCAAAAGCGCTGATTTCGCTGAAAATCGGCCCCATATCTAATTTTGGCGTAAGTTTTGAAACAAATTACTATCTATACAGATGGCGCTTGTCGCGGTAATCCTGGCCCCGGCGGTTGGGGTGCCCTGTTGGTGTACGGTGAGCGGGAGAAAGAGTTGTTTGGTGGGGAGGCGCATACCACCAATAATCGCATGGAATTGTTAGCTGCAATCAAAGCTCTGGAGGCTCTTAAACAGCCGTGCAAAGTTGATTTACATACTGACTCACAGTACCTGCGCCAGGGCATTACCGGCTGGATTAACAACTGGAAAAAGAACGGTTGGAAAACGGCGAGTAAGAAGCCTGTCAAAAATGCAGACCTATGGCGGCAGTTGGATGAGAGCGTCTCCCAGCATGATGTGGAGTGGCACTGGGTTAAAGGTCATGCCGGCCACCCGGGCAATGAGCGGGCCGATCAGTTGGCAAATCGCGGCGTCGATGAGCTGGAGTCCTGAGGGGAATATTGCATATGCGTCAAGTGGTTCTCGATACAGAGACAACAGGTCTCGATCCCAAAAGCGGCCATCGTATTATTGAAATTGGTTGCGTAGAGCTGGTTAACCGAAAGTTGACTGGCCGTCACTATCACCAGTACATCAACCCGCAGAGACAAGTGGAAGATGGGGCTATTGAGGTCCATGGAATTACTAATGAATTCCTGGCGGACAAACCCGTATTCGCTCAGATCGCCGATGAATTTATGACCTTCTGTGAAGGTGCAGAGCTGGTTATTCACAACGCGCCTTTCGATGTCGGTTTTATTGATGCTGAGCTGAGGCTGCTGGGTAATCCGCGCTGGCGCAATGTCAATGCGCATTGTGGGGTTTTGGATACCCTGACAATGGCCCGGGAAAAGCACCCCGGGCAGAAAAACAATCTGGACGCCCTTTGTAAGCGCTACTTTGTCGATAACTCCCAGCGGGATTTGCACGGCGCATTACTGGATGCGGAGATTCTTGCCGACGTCTACCTGATGATGACCGGTGGCCAAACCGATTTGGTGTTGGCACAGGGTGATTCCTCGGAAGGGGAGGAAGGTAAGAAGGCGGAAAATGATGTGGCGGGTGAAGCCATTCGTCGCCTATCGGCAGATCGCGCGCCCCTGCTAGTAGCGCGTGCTACGCCACAGGAAGCTGAAGCGCATCAATCGATGCTAGGTTTGCTGGAGAAATCAGCGGGCAAACACTTCTGGTAGCACATCAATGAAGAGGTGTTCTCTTTAACCTTGATGTTTATTGCGCTTTTCTTTTTCTGAGCGGGTGGGAATTATCAATCCCCACCCATCCAGATAGTCTCTTATACAAGTTCTCTTTAGATCGCGTAGACCACGCAAATCAAAGCAACAATACTCAGTACGATGGTGTAGGGCAGAGCCATGATCACCATGCGGCCATAAGATAGGCGTATGAGAGGTGCCAGGGCCGATGTCAGCAGGAACAAAAATGCAGCTTGTCCATTGGGAGTGGCAACGCTGGGTAGGTTGGTTCCGGTATTGATGGCAATGGCCAGCTTGTCAAAATGTTCTCGGGTAATATCACCTGCGGTGAGGGCAGCCTTAACTTCGTTAATGTAAACCGTTGCCACAAAAACATTGTCGCTAATCATCGATAAAATACCGTTTGCCATGAATAGCAATCCTGGCTGCTGTTCGGGCTTTTGTGCGAGAACGAAGTTGGTTACAGGCTCGAATAGGTGCTGCTGGTGAATCACTGCAACAATTGCAAAGAAAACCACGAGCAGTGCAGTAAATGGCAGCGCCTCTTCAAACGCGTGGCCGATTCTAGCTTCTTGAACAACGCCGTTAAACGAGGTCAGAAGTACAATAATCATCAGGCCAATGATACCGACTTCGGCAACATGAAATGCCAGGGCAAAAACCAGAACCACAGCGACAATGCCCTGAATCCACAGCTCGGCAACCTGCGCCGAGGTGCGCTTCTTTTCTTCCTCTTTGGAAAAATTAACCAGTACCTCACGTACGGCGCTAGGGAGCTGGGCTCCATAGCCAAACATTTTAATTTTCTCCAAAAAGAAACAAGTAGCTAGGCCGGCAAAGAATGTTGGAATGGTTACTGGGGCCATCTGCAGGAAAAACTGTACAAATTCCCACCCGGCTTTCTCAGCGATCAGCAGGTTTTGCGGTTCTCCAACCAAGGTGCAAACACCACCGAGAGCAGTGCCTACGGCGCCATGCATGATCAGGCTGCGAAGGTAGGCTCGAAACTGATCCAAGTCTTCGCGGTGATACTCCACGACATGCTCATCGTTGGAGTGGTCATGGTCGTTGTGGTGGTGTGGCTGCTGGGAGGCGACCCGGTGATAGACTGAGTAAAAGCCTACGGCAACCGCAATCAGAACAGCAGTTACGGTCAAGGCATCTAAGAATGCTGACAGTACTGCAGATACAGCACAGAAAAGTAGTGACAGCAGAGATTTTGAATTCACATTAATCAAAATTTTAGTGAATACAAATAGAAGCAGGCTCTTCATGAAGTAAATGCCGGCCACCATAAACATTAGCAGCAGAATAACTTCGATATTCTCAACTACCTCGTGGTAGACGGCATCGGTGCTTGTCATACCCATCAATACGGCTTCAATTGCGAGTAGTCCGCCGGGTTGAAGTGGGTAACACTTCAGGGCCATCGCCAGGGTAAAAATGAATTCACCAATAAGGACCCAGCCTGTTACAAAAGGCCCCGATACATACAGTATTAATGGGTTGAGAAGCAAAAAGGCGGCTATGGTCAATTTGTACCAATCAGGCGCTTCGCCGAGAAAATTTTCGGCAAAGGCGCGACCAAATCCGCCGCCGGATGCCGCAATGGTGTTGTTGTAAGTGTTCATCATTTACTTCCTTGGTTAACCCATTGGTGTGGGTCAAAATGGAATCTTTGGGAATTGGCGGTGTATGCGAAATAGATACCTGAGCTCAATTATCGCTGCGTGCTTCCCCGGGTTTATTGTGCACAGATTGATTGGTTTTTGTTCTTTAACACAAAAAAACGTACAGCTTTAAACTTGAAAGTAGCAAACGCTACTGGGTTTTCTGGAAAATTCAAGTAATTTAGGGGCTTCAGCCCCGCCGCTAGGTTATTTGTCGATTATTCGGTGGAAATTGTTTGGCGAAAGGTGGACTCTTTTATTTATTGGGGTAAATTGCCCTTAATGAGGCCAGAATCATCCGGATCTGGTTGTTTTTTGTTCGATTATAGGAAGAATGCAGCGGTGCAGCCAAAGACTGAATTGCGCAAGATCAATATCACTTCTGTCAATGTAGTGAAGGATGAGCTGGTAGCTACCATCGATAATGCCGCCTCACACTTGGATAAATTTGCCGCGGATACTTCCCAAAAGCAGGCTCTCGAACAGAGTTTGGCTGCACTCAGGCAGGTCAGTGGAGTATTGCAGATGGTGCAGCTCCAGGCAGCTGAGCTCCTCGCCCAAGAGAAAATCAAAGCGCTTACAGAGGTGTTGGAGGAGAGACAGAGCGCCTCAGAAGAATTGATGGAAGCGCTGGGTACAGGTTTTTACGTAATGGGACGCTACTTGGATTTTGTCCAAAGTCGTGCCATTGCCCGTCCAGAATTGCTGATTCCCTATATCAATAATTTGCGTGCGGCCCGGTCTCAGCCCCCTGTGCCGGAAAGTCATTTTTTCCGTTGTAATTTGGAGGGGGCTGTGCCTGGTGCCGGGGCTTCTGCGGTAATGTCGGAAGACTTGAATAGTTTTGTTCGCCGATTCCGCCATATGTACCAGGTTGGTTTGTTGGCTCTGTTGCGAGGTAAACCTCGGGGCCCAGCGTACACGATGATGTCTCGCGCCCTTGAGAGAATCGCAAGCATCACCATGGGGCGCCCAAACGGGCGTTTATGGGTGGTAGCAGGGGCGGCACTTGCAGGCATGGCCTCCCAGGAAATGCGCATCAGCCGATCCCGAGTGATGGTTTTCAGTATGTTTGATCGCTGGCTACGAGCTTTGCAAAAAGAGTGTGATACAGCTTTAGATCAGCCTGCGCCACCGATTTTGCTGAAAGAGTGCCTCTATTGGCTGACTCTTTCCAAGCCCGAGGGCTTTGGTGGCAAGTTGCTGGAGGCCTTCTCCGCAGAGCCTCTTGATTACAGCGAAGAGGAATTAGAGCGGGAGCGAGCCACCCTTGGAGGCCCCGGCGCCACGGCAATTACCGCAGTTGCTAACGCCTTAGAGGAGGAGTTGTCCGGTGTGCGCCGGATGTTGGATGACGCTGAGTTAATTGGTACTACTACCTTGGATGCAGAAGATGGCCTCGCTTCTTCTCTACAGAGAGTGGCCGGTACCTTGCAGATGCTCAATTTTAAGCGGGTTGGAGAGAGTCTGCGCAGCGCGGTTGCGGAATACCAGAGTGCCTCCGGCGCGGGCGGATCCATAGCGGACAGCGCACTGCAAAAACTGACAGGCCAGGTGTTGATGGTCGATAGCACGGTAAGAGCGCTCAAGCAGAGTACTTCTATTGATCTGGATGAATACGGTCATGCGGATATTGCCTTTGAGCACAGCCAGCTGGCGGAAGCGGAAGTGGCTGTACTTAAAGAGGCTGAAGCCGGTTTGGCGTTGATTAAGAGAGCACTGGCGGCCTATGCAGAGTCCGACTTTGATCATGGCCATATTCGCAATGTTTCCACTACTTTGAACTCAGTGCGCGGAGGCTTGATCGTTCTCAACTTAAGTAGAGCGGCGGCCGTAGTTGAAGGTTTGCTGAACTTTGTTGAAACTGTTATCGACCGTCATGATGCCGGCCCTGAAGTAGAGCAATCTTTACATATTTTTGCCGATGCGATTATCAGCCTTGAGTACTACCTGGGAGAGGTAAAGCTGCATAGGCAAGCAGATATTCAATCCCTCAGTCTCGCTATCGAAAGCTTGACTGCTCTGGGTTATCCCGTTGAGGCCG
Source organism: Microbulbifer maximicatervae (SeqCode) (assembly GCF_052468155.1). Lineage (NCBI taxonomy): Bacteria > Pseudomonadati > Pseudomonadota > Gammaproteobacteria > Cellvibrionales > Microbulbiferaceae > Microbulbifer > Microbulbifer maximicatervae (SeqCode). Next base: position 4,583,972 of record NZ_CP174335.1, on the reverse strand, counting down.
CATAATTAAGGAGGTCTCCTTGGTAGATACGTTTGTCCCAGCAGGTAATGTGTGGGCAGTACCGGAATTTTCCCAGCATATCCTGATTGCTGATGGGCTGATTCTCTGCCGAGGAGATTTTTTCCTCCACGACGCCCAGGTATTGGTAGCAGAGGCTGTTCAATCCAGCCACTATTTGGGAGAGCTAAGTGGGCGGGCGTGTGGTGTCCACGTTTTGTCTCGCCAGGTTGAAATTGCCGGCTATGAATGGCGAAACCTGCGCAGCCTGCTGACTTTGGTTGAGGAGCCGATGTTTGCATTGGCTGGGCGGGCGCTACAGATTTCCCATTGGGATAGCCAACATCGATTTTGCGGTCGTTGTGGCACTCCCACCATCTATCACTCTAATGATCGCGCTCGCACCTGCCCGGCTTGTGATCTTACTGTCTACCCCAGAATCTCCCCCTGTGTAATTATGCTTGTTACACGGGGAGATGAGTGTCTCTTAGCTCGTCATGCCTCGCGTCGAAATGCAACTTATACGGCCCTCGCTGGGTTTATAGAGCCCGGTGAGAGTGCAGAACAAGCGCTGGTGCGTGAAGTCTATGAGGAAGTGGGGCTCAAAGTGGGTGCCCTGGAGTATGTGGGGAGCCAATCCTGGCCTTTTCCCGGGCAGTTGATGATCGGGTATTTGGCGGAGTGGCAAGGTGGGGGATTGTGCTTGGACCCCAATGAGATAGAAGAGGCAAACTGGTTCCACTACAGTTCATTGCCAGCTATACCGCCCATACAAACCCTGTCCGGCCGCTTGATCCACACTTTTGTCGAAAAGGCTGCAGCGAAGAACCGCCCGTAAGGTTGGTTTAAAGATGTTGCGCAGTATCAGGGAGTAGAAATCATAATGTATATAGCGATTACCTTTATTATTGCCATCCTGGCGTTGTTGTTTGTGTTTTGGGGGGCGCGAGTCCTGCTATCAGGAAATTGGTTCCTGGGGTTTATACGTGGCTCCGCCGGTCTTTTTCTTTTTGCAACTGCCCTTTGGATTGTTCTGATTGCTGCAGATGTTTACAGCTATAGAAACCTGGCTGAAGAGCACAGTGTTGGTATTGTTTCGTTTCGTAAAATTGCCGAGCAGCAATTTGAAGTCAAGTTTTCTGATGCGGATGGTATAGCGCAAAAGTTTGAATTGCTTGGGGATCAGTGGCAGTTGGATGCCCGAATGCTCAAGTGGCAGGGTCCATTAGCCCGCTGGGGAATTAAGCCTGCTTATCGTCTGGACAGGTTGAGTGGTCGCTATCTCACGCTACAGGATGAGCGAGCTCGCGAGCGTTCTGTCCATGAAATAGAGGGGGCGAACTATGGCGTGGATGTCTGGCAGTTTGTACGCGGTGTTGATCGCAAGTTGCCCTTTGTTGATGCGGTATATGGCAGTGCCACATTTCTACCTATGGAGGACGGTGCGGTTTACGAGGTGCGTATTAGCCACAGCGGTTTGTTGGCTCGCCCCCTTAATCAGCGAGCAACTTCCGCCTTGGAAGGTTGGCAGTAAAATACTGAAGCTAAATAAAAATTAGTTAAGACGGAAAATGGAGTCTAAGTGGAATTTTTAATTGAATACGGCCTTTTTCTAGCCAAAATTGTTACGGTTGTCGTGGCCTTAATGGTGTTGATAGGTTTTATTTTTGCAAATCGAGAGCAGCTGAAAGAGCGTGTTCAGGGGCATATCACAGTTACACATTTGAATGATCGCTATGAGCAGTTTAAAGAAACACTGCTTGAAGCTGTGATGGATAAGCACGAATTCGCCCGTCGTAAAAAGCAAATGGCGAAAGAAAAGAAGACTCAGGAAAAAGCCCTGGCTAAAAAACATAAAGCTGAGAGCAAAAAGCAGCCTGAAAAAAGTGCTGCTACTTCTTCCGACGTTGCTAAAGAGGAAGGAGAGCATGAGTCCAAGGGTATAAAAGGGGAGTTGGTCTCCGAGCGCAAGCGTGTCTTTGTTATGCAATTTAATGGGGATATCAAAGCGAGTGCGCTTTCCCATTTGCGTGAAGAGGTGACGGCCATTCTTCAAGTGGCAGAGTCCGGAGATGAAGTTCTCCTTTGTCTTGAAAGCCCTGGGGGCATGGTGGCGAACTATGGTTTGGCCGCCAGCCAGTTAACCAGGATTCGCAGTGCAGGTATCCATTTGACTATTGCGGTCGATAAAGTGGCTGCCAGTGGGGGCTATATGATGGCCTGTGTTGCAGACCGTATCCTGGCAGCACCCTTTGCGATGTTGGGTTCTATTGGTGTTTTAGCTCAGATGCCGAATTTTAACCGCCTGCTGAAGCGCAATGATATCGATTACGAACTGTTTACTGCGGGCCAGTACAAGCGCACTGTGACCATGTTTGGTGAAAATACTGAGGAAGGTAAACAGAAGTTCCAAGAAGATTTAGATGAGATCCATATTCTGTTTCAGCACTTTGTCGGGGAGTACCGTCAAAAACTCGACGTCGACAAAGTTGCCACGGGCGAGGTTTGGTTCGGGCAAAAAGCCCTATCCTTGGGACTGGTCGATGAGCTGAAAACGTCAGATGAGTACTTGACCAGTTGTGCTAAGGACTGCGACTTATATCAGGTGGAATTCAAAGAACGGAAAAATATAGCTAAGAAAATAGGGCTGGCGGCAGAAGCCGGTGTGGAATCGGCGGTCACTCGTCTCTTTTCACGGCTGGCAGCTCTGCGTCATCAGGCGCAATAGTTGTAACGTTACAGGTTGATAGTGCTGCGGGATATACCCCATGGAAATAGATAGGGATGAAAAATTTCGGGCAATTCAGGTTGCCGAAGTAGCTTCGGGAAAATTTGACCAGTCTGTTGTTGAGCGTCAGCTTTCTGAGCTTCCCGATAACCCCTTGCTGTTGGCCGTAAGTTATTCATCCTTGAATTTCAAAGATTCTTTATCTGCGTTTGGCAATCGTGGGATTACTAATGCCTACCCCCATACCCCGGGTATTGATGCGGTGGGCAAAGTGCTGTTCGATCGGAGCAAGACGTTTCAACCGGGTGCCGAATTATTGGTCAATGGCTACGATTTGGGCATGAATACTTCTGGTGGACTTGCAGAGCGTATTGCCGTTCCTCCGCAATGGGCCTTGCCAGTCCCCGAGGGCCTAACAGCTTGGGAGTCTATGGCACTGGGTACGGCGGGTTTTACCGCCGCGCTTTGTGTGGAAAAGCTCCTGGAGTCCGGCGCATCTCCTGAGGATGGAGAGATTCTGGTAACAGGTTCAACCGGGGGCGTCGGCTCTGTTGCCGTCGCCTTGCTGGCGAAGCTAGGCTTTCGTGTCGCAGCAGTGACGGGAAAGTTGGAGTCTGCTGATTATTTGGCGAGATTGGGCGCATGGAAGGTTCTCGACCGGGATACGCTGGCCCCTTTTGCCAATAAAGCGATGGCCAAGCCATTGTGGGCTTGGGCTGTAGATACTGTGGGCGGGGAAACGCTTTTTAATGTCATTAAATCCCTGCGCTACGGCGGCGGAGTGGCTGCTTGTGGTATGGCTTCAGGTGCTCAATTTCACGCCAATGTATTTCCATTTATCTTGCGCGGTATTAGTTTGTTGGGTGTGGATAGCGCTGTTTTGCCAATAGAAAAGAAGGCAGAAGTATGGAAGCGGTTGGCCAGTGAGTGGTATATCGGCGATAAGCTCGACAGTATTGCAGAGAATATTAGCCTTGATCAAGCTCCAGAGTTTCTTGCGCGCTTAAATAGAGGGCATGGAATAGGTCGTTACGTTGTAGATATGGCTCTCTAATAGATCTATCGATTTAGAATAATAAGTACACTTAAAAGATTCTATTTATCTTACCAAATATCCCCGGCAACTCTGAATCTGAGTTGTATATGGGCTTTTTTCTCAATAGCCTTTAAGCGGACTCTGTTGTTTGCGGGCTTGTTGTATTGGAAGAAAACTTTGTCGACAAGTAACAGTGAAAGTAACAAACCTGGCCAGCGTAATGCTCTGGTTCTCTCTGGGGGGGGGGCGCGTGCTGCCTATCAAGCGGGCGTTTTAAGGGCGCTTGCGGAACTGGTTCCAGAAGATAATCCTCGGCCCTTTCAAATAATCTGCGGCACCTCTGCAGGAGCTATGAACGCGATGCTTCTCGCCTCTCATACAGGTACCTTTAAAGAAGCTGTCGACAGAATGTGCTCTGTTTGGTTGCAGCTTAGTGTTGAGCAGGTTTATCGCACCAGTTGGCGTAGTTTACTTGGAAACCTGTTTTCTATCAGTCGTTCGCTCTTGAACCAAGGTGTGGGTAGACAAAAACCTTTGGCACTCCTGGATAACAGTCCGCTGCGCAGCTTGGTTGAGCGCGAGATAAACTTTGACAATATTCAAAAAAATATTTCGGCTGGGCATTTGCATGCCACAAGTGTTAATGCGCTTTCTTATAGTGAAGGGCAGTCCGTCAGCTTTTTTCAGGGGGCGGAGAATGTTAAAGGATGGCAGCGGTTTCGTCGCTTTGGAGTGCCCACTCAATTAACCTCGGACCACCTGTTGGCGTCAGCAGCAATTCCTGCCATTTTCCCGGCGGTCAAATTGGATGGAGTTTATTTTTGCGATGGTGCCATTCGTCTGATGGCCCCGATTAGTCCGGCACTGCATCTCGGTGCCAAGCGTGTCTTTGTGGTGGGTGTGTCGGACAACCGTTCTCCAGCCCATTGGGGGAGTCGCAACAGTCCTGCGCAGATGGAGTCCCCTTCGATGGCGCAAATAGCTGCTCAGTTATTCAATGCCGCATTTATCGATAGCTTGGAGGCAGACTTGGAGCATCTGGATCGAGTAAATATGTTACTTGACTATGTGGATCCAACAGATCATTCGGATTTGAAATTGTTGCGTTCGGTAGAGTCGGTTGTTATTGAGCCCTCGCAGAGTTTAGGGCGTCTTAGTGGCAGAAAACTTGGTCACCTCCCCTCGGCGCTACGCTGGTTATTCCGCTCTACGGGTGCGACCAATCCCGGTGGCGGTGTTTCTGCAGCCAGTTATCTATTATTTGAAAGACCATATATCGAAGAACTTATCGATCTCGGCTATCAGGATGCCATGTGGGAAAAAGATAAATTGCGCAGTTTTCTGCAGCCGGAGCCGGAGGGTATAACTGAGCGCAAGGGGCTATTTGGGATTCGCAGTAAATCTCAAGAAGAGGCTTCTCACGGTAATTCTGAACACTAACTTTAGTTTCTGTGCCCCTCATTGGCGTGACTACCGCCTTTCATCTCAGTGAATATTTTTGCATGAAGTTTCTAAAGGGCGTTAAACGCCCTTAAATTCAATATTGTTCCGCCAAGACGGCGGAAGCCTTTAGCATTTATTTTCGCGCTTTCTTATGGTTGTCTCGGACTGTGTGTGCTCTCACTCATCCGAACAAGTAGCTTCTATATTTAATAGTGATGTCAATGCTGTCGGGTATTATTCAAGATGTTTTCTGTGTTTTTACTCGTGACTCTTTTTTCATTTAGTACAGGTAATCAGGATTTCGCCCAGATGATCGGTAGGGTTGATCGGGTTGAATATTTAGGGGGAGGCTTGGTTGTTTCTGGGTGGGCTTGTCAGAAAGGAGTATTCAAGTCAGTTTCTGTTGGTCTTTATCTAGGTAGCGATAGGAGAAGCGGGTTTCCATTAAAAATTTCCAGAGCTGATCAGGCGTCGTCAAAAGGAATTGCCAATATATGTGATACCCAGGGCGTTCCCCATGGATTCAAGTTCTATTTGAATTATGAGGAAATGAAAAAATTTGTAAGAAAGAAGATCTATGTATACGGGTTTTCATCAAATCAAGGCAGATTCAGTGCAATCTCAAATTCTGGTAGATATCGGGTTGGGATCCCCTACATGAAATATACCGATATTACCTTGTTGCGAAGAACTTTTGATTTGCAACCACTGGCTACGTTTGATGATCAGCATTTAAATTTAATTCCAATGCCCGGTAATGGGTATGCACTGGAAGCTCAGTATATTCCTTATGAGAAGGGTTCGGAGAGAATTAGTACATCGACCCAGTTAGCCAAATCTGTTTCATCGGCAACTCTCGCTTACGATGTGAAGTTTCATCGGAACTTCGAGTTTGTTAAGGGAGGTAAGCTACACGGCCTTGCTGGTGGGGGGCAGGCTTCAGGATGCGTACCTATCGATCCGAAGAGTTGGAGTGTGCGGGTTAAGTTTGGTGCGGAGGGTAGGGTCGGGCTCTATACCTATCATCAGGATAGAGTCGCTCGGTGTGGAGATGGGTATCAAGGGAATGACAGCTTTAGATTTGAGCGGGATACCTGGTATCGGATTGAGTTGTTTGTGCAATTAAATAGCGGTGCAAATAATGCTGACGGATATATCGAGCTATTTATAAATGGCAAAAAAATTGTAGAGGAACAAGGGTTACGGCTGACTGGTAGTGATAGGGTAGCTATTGATAAATTTCAGTTCAGTACTTTTCATGGCGGTAGTTCAGCTTTGTGGTCACCCTCCAAAAAAGTCTATGCCTACTTTGACAATATTTCAGTGAAGCAAGGGAGAAAGATATATGGCCTTAAGGGGGCTGAATGCGAAAATGAGAAAGCTGGAATATACAATGGGTCGGGAGCTTGCTGTTCCAGCTCGTGTGGGGCCTGTGGCGGCCCTGGATGCGGCCAATTAAATGGCGGAAGCTCAGCCTGTTGCACATCGGAAATTATTAATTCAGCGCCATTGTGCTCTTATCCTGGGCAAACCGCCCCATGCACTATGTAAGGCTTGGCTTGAGGGGGTCTGAGTAACTCAGGGGCTTTATAATTTAAGGTTGCCATTTAAATCGCTGAATTAATTGCAAGAAACTTCCCTGTATTTCGCATTGTATTTTCAGCTGAGAACCGCTCACCGGATGTTCAAGCTTGAGTTCAGATGCATGCAAAAGCAGTCGAGAGCACTCGAGCCTGTTGGCAAAGAAACGATTATGGGTTGACTTTCCATATTTCGGGCAGCCAATTAGAGGGTGGTGGATATGCTTGAAATGCCTTCTTATTTGATGGCGCCGCCCTGTTTTCAATTGGATTTCTACTAGGGAATACCGGCTGGTCGGGTAGCGGTCAACCTCATAAGGTAGCTCAATAGTCTCCAAGCGTCGGTACAATGTAACAGCCTGCTGACGTGGCAGATCCGTTTTTGGTCGCTTCCTCTGGTGTTTGAAGTCGGCAACGGGGGGGAGGGCATAGTCAATGACACCTTCTTCCGGGCTATACCCTCTGCATACAGCAATATATTTTTTTGATGATAAATCACTTTCCAGCTGCTGCTGTACCTGCGCAGCAATCTCACTGATTTTGGCAAAAATAATAACACCGGAGGTAGGCTTATCCAGTCGATGTATTGGATAAAGAAAGCTGCCACATAGGTCCCTCAAATATTGCAAAAGTACACGCTTTTCATGGCGGTCTATTTCTGATCTGTGAACAAGCCACCCCTCTGGTTTATAAGCGGCAAGTAAGTAGTCGTCTTCAAAGAGAATGGTAGGTTCTTGAGTGGTCATTTTGGGGGTGTGGCGACTGGACTGTAATTTCGGTAACACGATTTTATGGCATAGCGAGCCCTCAAGCTATGTTGAAAAGTAAAAGTTGGTTAGTGAATTCAGGGTAGAATTTTTATCGATAGACAAAAAACAGGCTTGACATGGTACCAAATGAGAATAAACTGCACCTAAATTCCATTGCTGATCTAGTTTCAAGGTTGGCATTCTAATTGGCAGTATTTTTGAAGTGGATCGCACCACTAAGGAGCCGTGAAATGCGAAATGTAGATATTAAGAGTTTATTTGTTTAATCGCTTTTCACGCACTTGAGCTTGGAAAGTGATATTGCTTTCCAAGCCAGACCTTCCAAAAGCCCTGGCAAATGCCGGGGCTTTTTTGTTTTAGCTTGGATTGCTGTTTCAGTTAAGTGGATTAATCCAGGGATAAAATATGCCTGTAAAAACAGTGTTAAATCGAAATGCACCGCCTGGCACCGTACCGGTAAAAATCTATACCGATGATATCGAGCCCCAGGCAATGCAACAGTTAAAGAATATTGCCCAGCTTCCTATTATGCACTCCCATGTTGCTGCTATGCCGGATGTGCATTTGGGAAAGGGGGCAACGGTAGGGTCGGTGATCCCAACGGTAAGTGCGATAATTCCTGCTGCCGTTGGGGTGGACATCGGTTGTGGAATGAATGCGGTGCGAACTTCGCTACATGCCCATCAGCTGCCAGACAATCTGAAAGCACTGCGGGACGCCATTGAGGTGAAAGTGCCGGTTGGTCAGGGAAGACATAAACTGATCAGCGCCAGGGAATCTGCCTGCAAACTTTTAGCTCCCGGTGTGGATAGATTGTTTTCAAAGCATCCAGGGCTACTGAAGAAACTGCATCAGCCACAAAAAACCTGGGTGACCCAAATGGGTACATTGGGGGGTGGCAATCACTTTATCGAAATTTGTATTGATGAGAGTGGTGCTGTCTGGGTGATGTTGCATTCAGGGAGTCGAGGGATTGGCAATGCTATTGGTCAGCATTTTATCCAGCTGGCCCGTCGGGATATGGCTGGGCATATGCACAATCTTCCTGATAAGGATCTGGCCTATTTCTCAGAAGGCTGCCAGAATTTTGACGATTATATTGAAGCGGTTAATTGGGCGCAGGAATATGCTCGCTGGAACAGGCAGGAAATGATGAAGCTTGTGCTTGGATGCCTGAAGGTCAGCTTACCAAAGTTTACTCTGACCACAGAGGCAATTAACTGTCACCATAATTATGTTGTTCGCGAGCGCCATTTTGATAGAGATGTATTCGTGACTCGCAAAGGGGCTATTAGTGCTCAGAGAGATCAACTGGGAATTATTCCCGGCTCTATGGGGGCTAAGTCATTTATCGTGCGTGGGCTTGGCAATAAGGAATCTTTTTGTTCCTGCGCCCACGGAGCTGGTCGAAAAATGAGTCGTACAGCGGCTCGCCAGCGTTTTACCAGAAAGGACTTGGAAGATCAGACCCGAGGTGTGCAATGCCGTAAAGATAAGGGCGTTCTGGATGAGATTCCTGCTGCTTATAAGGATATTGATCGGGTGATGGAGAACCAGTCCGATCTTGTGGAAGTGGTGCACACGCTACGCCAGGTAATTTGTATCAAGGGGTAAATAAGGAGGTATCAATACAAGTTTTGAGTGAGAAGATATTTGGAAGAGTGGATCTACTAAAAGTAAAAGGTGAAGTTTTATGAAAAAGAAAGAAAAAATTCGTAGTTACGTTGCGCGTAATCCGCTAATGAGAAAGGGCGGTGCCCACGTAAAGGCAAAATCTTCGGGTCGTTTCGCTAGCAAGCAGAAGCTGCGTAAAGAGGTGCGGGAGTGCGACTCCCGCCCCCAGGCTTTTGCTGCTATTTTTTCGTTGATATCGCCTCTTTAGTTAGCCGTGTTCTCTGCTAGCCTATTTCCCATCAGGCCAGTTGGGTAGAGCTTCCAAATATACCCAGCGCTTCTTAAATAACTTAAATAGTGAAATTTCGTGAATCAGGTGTTCTTGGTCATTTTCTGTATACCAAGCCTTAAATTCCACAATCGACTTTTTTAGTCCCGCCTTACTCTTAATAACTTCCAATCGTGTCCACTGGGTTTCAATATCCTCAGCTTGCAGTTCTGGGCAGGTGTCGGGATGCCAGGTTTTTTTCAGGTACCGAAAATTTCCGGTTGCAAAGGCCGTATAGCGACTGCGCATAACCGCTTCTGCATTATTGGGGTAAGCCTTTCCCGACAAATAGAGTCCGCAGCAGTTATCAAGGGGCTTGCCCGATCCACAGGGGCAGTACCGATCCGTCATAAATCATCTCTCCAGCGTGAACTTAACGCTCTCGTAACACTTTTTAACCATGTTTTCTGGTGAGGGAGCGTAGCATAGCTTGACCTTTGAAATGTTGCCGCTAAGATACCGACCAACCGGTTGGTTTTGATTGATGATGCCCAGGAGGTCATGTGTCGAGAGTCGACAAAGCTGCCATTGTTCGAGCAGCAGAAGAAGTAGTCCGGGATCGCGGGGCGCGCAAGTTGACCCTGGATGCGGTGGCTGCACAGTGCGGGCTCAGCAAGGGCGGTTTGATTCATCATTTTCGAACTAAGCAGTCACTCCTGAAGGCGATGCTGGAGGCGGCAATAGCTCGTGAAGATGACAGTGTTGCCACTTTTGTGTCCTCGGGGGACAGCTTGTTGGTGTCGCGCTTGAAGAGCATTTTTGAATTGATGGAGGACGACAAGGGGCTGCCTCGCTCACTGATCGCCGCCGTGGCCGAAGACCCCATGTTGCTGGGGCCGGTAAAAGACAAAGAGGAGCAGCAGCGTCGCGATATCTGCGATGCGTATCGTGACCCGGAAATGGCGGAACTGCTAATCCTGGCGGCCCAGGGCATGTTCCTGGGTCGCGTACTCGGTGTTGTTGAGTCTGAAGACCCGATTATTGAACGTTTACAGGGACGTCTGCTGGCGCTCTCTGCCGACCTGAACTAAAGGTCAGCCCCAGTTAATACAGTTTGTGGATGATGAATATGAATATATCGCCAAGATCGCGTTTCTCATTGGCCGTTTTGATCGCAGCAGTTGCAGTTCTGGCAGGATGCTCCGAATCGAAGACGGAGCAGGCGCAAGCAGAGCACGTCTGGCCCGTGAAAGTAGCTACCGTTGCCAGTAATGACCAGGTCAAAGATCGACAGTTTGCCGGTCGTGTTAAGGCAGTGCAGAGTGTCGATCTATCTTTCCAGGTTGGTGGGAAGCTGGACAAGCTCACAATTCGCGAAGGTGAAATTATTCCTAAGGGAACCCTGATCGCAGAACTTGATCAGCGGGATTACCTGCGCAGGGTAAAAGAAGCACGATTAAATGTAGAGTTACTGGAAAAAACCCTCAATCGTCAACGCTCTCTGGCAGGGTCAAAAGTTATTTCACAGCAGCAGCTGGATGAAACGAAAAGTAACTTTGACTTGGCTAAAGTTACCCTGGAACGTGCTGAGCAGGACCTGGCTTATACACAGCTAAGGGTTCCTTTCGATGCTTTGGCGACTCGCCAGCTGGTAGAGAATTACACCAACGTCCAGGCCGGCCAGGCAATTGTCCGTTTGCAGAATATTTCTGAAGTTCGAATTCAAATCTCCGTGCCTGAAAAGCTGTTGGCCACGGTTAATGAAGAGCAAGTCAACTCCATGACCGCCGAATTTGAATTTTTGCCGGGCAAGGAGTTCCCACTTACTTACCGTGAGCACCAGGCTGAGGCAGACAGCGTTACCCAGACTTACGTTGTCGAGTTTGGAATGCCCCGCCCCGAAAATGTACAGATCCTTCCCGGCATGACCGCTCGCGTTAGTGTGAAGTTGAATAAAGCGAGTGGTGACCTGTGGGTTCCCCTTTCAGCAGTGCAGACTGGCCCGGAAGGTAAGCCCTATGTTTGGCAAATTAATGCAGACCAGTCTGTTTCCAAAGCTTCCGTGACCCTCGGGCGAACTGATGGTGAGTCGGTTCAGATTAAAGATGGCATTAGCCCCGCTATGAAACTGGTTGCTACCGGCGGCCAGCATCTTTATGACGGTGCAAAAGTACGCAATTACGCGCAGCACTAATTAGTGTGTTAGCTCTGGCCCTGTTAACAGTAGGGAAAATGTTGTGAAGATTTCTGACATATTTATAGAAAAGCCAGTTTATAGCTGGCTATTGATGCTGATTTGCTTAATCGGTGGTCTTTGGGGGCTTTCAGATATTGGCCGCCTGGAAGATCCTGCGTTTACGATCAAGGAAGCCCGTGTTTACACCTTCTACCCAGGCGCCAGCGCCCAGCGTGTAGAAGAGGAGGTCACCGAAAAGCTTGAGGTGGCCATCCAACAAATGGGACAGCTGGACAAGGTCTCTTCCACCTCAAGTCCGGGAATGTCTGAAATTCGGGTGGAAATCAAAGATCAGTATGCCTCGCAGGAGCTTGCCCAGGTTTGGGATGAATTGCGACGCAAGGTTAACGATGCTCAAAGTGATCTGCCCAGCGGTGCTTTACCCTCCATTGTGAATGATGACTTTGGTGAGGTTTACGGTATTTATTATGCGATTACCGGAGAAGGGTTTTCGCTGACTGAAATGCGTGAAATTACCAAAGCGATTCGCCGGGAGTTACTGGGAGTTGAGGGGGTTGCCAAGGTTTCCCGCTCAGGCATTATCGACGAAGTGGCTTACCTGGATATTGATGAATCCCGCCTGGCCCAGTTTGGTTTTTCCCTGGATGACTTAGCGCAGGTACTGCAATCTGAAAGTTCGACCCAGAAAGTCGGCGAGATTGGAGGCCAGGATTTACGTACCCGTATACTGGTCGACAATCCTGCGAGTGACCTGGAATCCATTCGTAATATTCTCGTCGGCGTGCCCGGCTCTACCGCGATGCTGGCCGTCCGTGATATCGCCGATATTTCTCTCGGTTACGATGAGAGCCCCAGCTTTATTGCCCGATTTGATGGCAAGCAGGCCATTCTGCTGGGTGTGGCCGGTGCGGAAAATACCAATATCGTGAACGTTGGCAAGGCGGTAGAGGCCAGGCTGGAGCAGATTAAACAGGCATTGCCCCTGGGTGTAGAAATCCATCCTATCTACGAGCAGCATCAGGTAGTAGAGGAGAGTGTTGACGGTTTCCTCTTTAACCTGGTTTCTTCTGTCGTGATCGTTACTCTAGTACTTTGTGTATTTATGGGCTGGCGTTCCGGTGTTGTGGTTGGCACTGTCCTCGGTTTGACCGTTTTGGGCACCGTGTTAATCATGAACCTGTTTGGCTTGAATTTGCAGCGGATCTCTCTCGGTGCCCTGATTATCGCCATGGGTATGTTGGTTGATAATGCCATTGTGGTTGCCGAAGGGATGCTGATGGGGGTTCAGAGAAAAGAAGAGCCTAAGAGTGCTGCCAGGCGTGTAGTCCGCCAGACTTTCTGGCCACTGCTGGGCGCGACCATTATCGGTATTATGGCGTTCTCCGGTATCGGTCTGTCCGATGATGCTACTGGCGAATTCCTTTTCTCCCTGTTTGCGGTAATTGGTATCTCCCTGTTACTCAGCTGGATACTGGCGATTACTATTACCCCTTACTTGGGCTATCACCTGTTTAAGCCGGGTAAGCAAGCCGACTCGGAAGATCCTTACGATGGCCGCTTCTACAATATGTACTCCGGTGCTCTATCAGGAGCTTTGAAGCGCAGGGGCCTGACCATTGCAGTACTTATTGTGGTGACTCTGGTCAGCTACTTTGCTTTCGGGTTTGTGAAGCAGGGGTTCTTCCCCAATTCAAATGCTCCACTTTTTTATGTTAACTATTTCATGCCTCAGGGCAGTGATATTAATCGTACTGATAAGGCGCTTCAGGAAGCGACTGCATTCTTCCAGGAACAGGATGAAGTTGTCTCCGTGACAGCAGTAGCTGGTCGCGGAGCCGATCGCTTTATGCTGACCTATGCTCCCGAGCCACCCAATGCGTCTTATGGCCAGTTGATTGTTCGCACTGAAAACCGGGAGCAAATCCCCCAGTTGATTGAGAGCGCCAAGGCGAAGTTGCGTGTAGCGCAGCCGGAAGCATTGATTACTTTCAAGCGATTGGTGTTTGGTCCCGGTGGCGGATCGGATGTTGAAGTGCGTATTTCAGGTCCGGATTACCAGACACTGCGTACCTTGGCAGTCAGTGTAGAACAGCAGTTCCGTGACAAAGGACTGGAAGATATTCGTCACAACTGGCGCAGCAGAGAGCCTACTCTGCACGCACATCTGGATGATGAGCGGGCGCGAGTTGCCGGGGTTACCAATGCTGATGTCAGCCGTATGATTCAGTTTGCCACTGCGGGTTACACCGTTGGCGATTTTGAAAGCGGTGACCGTATTATCCCTATTGTTGCCCGTATGCCAGAGGGAGATCGCAATCAGGTGGGTTCACTGGAAGACCGCTTGGTGTGGAGCCCCAATGAGCAGGGTTATATTCCGGCAGGACAGTTGATTACTGATTTCGAGTTAACCGCTGATGAAGGATTGATCCAAAGACGCAACAGGGTGCCGACTATTACCATCAGTGCGGATGCGCCTGAAGGTGTTACAGCAATGTCAGCCTTTGGCCGTATACGTCCCTGGGTTGAAGAAATGAAGTTGCCACCTGGCTTCAAGGTTGAATTCGGTGGTGAGTACGAAAGTTCTACCGATGCGCAGAAGTCACTAGGTAAAGGTTTACCCTTGGGCTTCCTGATTATGATCCTGGTGTCGATACTGCTGTTCGGTACTGTTCGGGAGCCGGTGATTATCTGGCTGGTTGTTCCTATGTGTCTCGTCGGTGTTGTTGTCGGGTTGTTGGCGACGGGATTACCATTTGGATTTATGTCTCTTCTCGGTGTTCTCAGCTTGTCTGGTATGTTGATTAAAAATGCCGTGGTATTGGTGGATGAGATTGAGGTTCAGACCCATGCGGGCCTGCCGAGGTTGACAGCTATCCAACGGGCCAGCGTTAGCCGTTTGCGTCCGGTATTCCTTGCCGCTGTCACTACTATTTTAGGAATGTCCCCGCTTCTGTTCGACGCTTTCTTTGCGGATATGGCGGTGACAATTATGGGTGGGCTTGGATTTGCCACGGTGCTGACCTTGATTGCAATCCCAGTATTCTATGCGGTGTTCCATAAGGTTAGGCCCAGTGAAGTATTGGGAGGTGACACACAAGCTGAGGTTAAACCTTTAGAAAAGGCTACTGGAGAGGCCGTATCGGCATAATGGATTATTCCCGATAAAAGAACTGTCATAAAAAACCCGCATTAAGCCATACTGAGCTTACTGCGGGTTTTTTTGCCCTTCGACTTTAGAATTTGCTGAGATTTATCTGAAATCTCTGATGTTAGGTGATATTAAACTTTTGATTGAGAAAATTAATTAAATTAATTTTTATCGCTTGTAATGAAATCGTATTAAGCCTGTCACTAAGCGTTACTACTCTATGGCGCCTTTATAACTAGAACTACCTTTGGGTGGGGAAAATGCGCATAGGAGTAACTATGGAAAATTATAAAATTTTCAGGCGATCAGTATTGGCTGCTGCTGTAGCCACTATTTTGGCGGGTTGTAGTGACGATAATGATAATGACGGCTCTGTGGTAGAAATACCAGATCCAGAAGTTCCCGAAGAGGTGAGCCTGTTTGAATCGACTCTCGAATCAGAAGGCTCCCAGCACATAGGCCCTTCTACTGCCCAGCAACCTCATGTTCTTGCCGTCGCGGAAAATGTAAAAATCGTTAACTTATTGAGTAACGGGTACCTTCCTACTGATTATATCGATGCTGAAACCCCACAATCGGATCTCTTACCTATTTTTGAAGAGCACTCCAGTCTGGACTCGACAGATACAGATGGTCTTTATGTCTTGTCGGGCGAGCCCGATGGCCTCGGGTACCTGGATAATGATGATGGTACTTTTACTCTGTTTATGAACCAGGAACATTACAATTTTGTTGGGGGTGACGGGGTTGTATTAGAGAATTCGAATCGTAGCCTAAAATCAACCGGTACATTCGTATCAAAATGGGTGATTGATAAAACCACCGGAGAGATTGAAGGTGGTGAAGATCTAATAAAAGGGGTGTATGCCTGGCGCCGTACTTTGTATGACACGGATGGCGAGATAGCAGAAGAGCCTGGGTACACTTATGTAACTCAAATGAAGCCTTACTTCGATGCCGATGGTGATTTAGTTAATACTGGCGCATTCGAACGCTTCTGCTCCGCTACCCTACCAGCTGAAACGGCTTTCTATAATGCTGAAACTGGCAAAGGCACTCAGGTGAGATTGTTCTTGACTGGAGAGGAAAGTGATGGCGGTGAAAGTCTGAAAACCTATTACGATGGTTTGGTTCAGAAGCGTGGTTACGAGGGGCTCACTTTTGATGCTTTTGGCAGTATCAGTGGTGAAGCGAAAGAGAAAAGTGAAATCGAAAGTGTTTACGAGTACGACAAGTCTGAAATTTATATTGGACGCGGTATCGCAGTATTGACTACCGGTGATAATGCCGGCGATGCTTACGAACTGCCACTGTTGGGTAAGGCCCGCTTCGAGAATATCGTACCTAACTACAAAGCCCAGGATAAAACGGTGTTGTTGTCTATCGATGACGAGAGACCACGTTTTGATAGTCCAGATAATGCCTATCGCCACGGTGGATACATAACTGTTTACGTTGGTGATAAGACCAATGAGGGCAGTGAAGTTGATAAAGCCGGCTTAACCAATGGTGATCTCTACGCGGTTCGGGTGTTGGATAGCGAAGGTGCGCCAATTGTCGATTTTGATGATGACGATAATCGTGCGTTGTTGGATGAAAGCGCACTTAGCTTTGAACTGGTGCAGCTGACCGACCAGGATACCAACGGTGACGGGACCCCAGAAGATATCCGGGACATGAGTCAGGAAGCCTTCCGTACCCATACTACAGGAATGGATGCATCTCTGTGGCGTTCACCTGAAGATGGTGACTGGGATCCTATAGATCCAAATGTCTTTTATTTTGGTGCAAAGTACGGTGTGTACCAACTGGATTTTGCCGATATTACTAACCCCGCAGAAGGTGGTTTAATCAAACGGGTGGTAAAGGCAAAAGAAGATGGTGATATCACAACTAATTATTATAATTTTGACAACATGGCTGCAGTTGCTGGCGTTGATGATAAAACGCGCTTGGTGCTGCAGTTTGACAATTCCAGCCTCTATTCGCCTATTTATGTTGCAGACCCGGAAACTGGGGAAATGACCCGCATTGCTGAGTTTAATCCAGAAATTATTGGTGATAGTCGCGATGAGCTTGATTTAAAGATAGAGCACCAGTTGGCTAGTGGTGAGCTTGATGAAGAGCCTACTGACGAGGAGTACGATACCATGCTTATTGAGCATATTGCCTCCAAGCCTTACCGCCAATACTACGCTAAGTCCTCCGATGTTCGAAGCGGTCTTGATAGCCTCGGAGTAGAAGTTTCACGTGATGCGGATGCCGAAGCCTCAGGGATAATTTATGCGGGAGATATCTTGGGTGAAGGTTGGTTCTTAAGCTCAATGCAGTTCCACTATGATTTTGAGGGCCGTGTCGATAGCTACTTGGGATCACTCGATGTGCGTGATCAAGAAAATGGTCCGACTACCCAGTTGATTCAGGAGATGATGGCCGGAGGCCAGTTACACGCAATTTATATTCCTCAGGCAGTAGGGCTGGTTAAGTAACGAGTTAGCCTTCAAAAAAGGACCGCACCCTACCAGGTTATTCTTTGGTAGGGTGGGTTCATTTCAAAAGCTGAAGATTTAATCGAAATATTCTTCTTTCCTAATCTTCCTTCATAGTTTTATTTTTTCCATTCGGTGAGTTCCTTGCGCTTTTAAGTCGATTTTTGATGATTTGAACCGCCGCATACAATTGGTACACACTTTCTTGTAACCTAGCGCTCTGGTTTGATTGGTAGTTGATGTATGAGCGTTCGGTCAGTTTCTAAGCTTTTTTCCATTGCTGTAGTTTTCTCCTTCAGTTTTTCCGCTTTTGCAGCGTCTTATGATCGGGCGGAGTGGCTGCCCAAATGGTCTGATTCCGATCGGGATTGTCAGGATACCCGCCATGAGTTGTTAATTCGCTATTCACTATCCCCGGTAACCTATACCCGCACCAATCACTGCAAAGTAGACACCGGTTTGTGGCTGGACCCATACACGGGTGGCTTCTTTGTAAAAGCTTCAGATCTTGATGTGGAACATATTGTGCCGCTGAAGTGGGCACACGATCACGGGGGAGCCGATTGGACGCGCAAGCGAAAGCAGCGGTTTGCTGAGGACATCGAGAATTTATGGCTGGTTGATGACGGTCGTAACCAAAGTAAAGGCCACAAAGGGCCGGACAAGTGGATGCCGCCCTATGGACCGGTCAAACAAGTTTACCTTAAGCGGTTTTTGGCAATCGTAGATAAGTATGGCCTTCAGCTAAGTGCGGGCGAGCGCCGCAAATATCAATCGCTAATGGCGGATGGCTGAGGACAAGTAATCTCTGGGGGGTATAACAAGGTTCCGGCATCCGTTAGAATTTTGTTGTCCCCCAGGAGTTATTTGAAATGCAGGACAACCCCAAGAAGTTAATCGAATACTTTCGACGCTGCTATCAAGCTGACAGTTACGACCTCTCCCTCAACAATATTCTAAATCTCAAATCGAATCGGCGTCTGTTCTTAGATGAGCGGGACTATTTGGGGGCTGATGAGTTACCACGTGTTCCTGTCTCCACTACGGCGGGAGCAAAACTGCTGGAACAAGTGGATGCTTACCGAAAGGAGCGGCGGCTGATTTATGGTTGCCTGTTTATTTGTGGTAACTACGCTCTCCAATCTGGACTAAGTGCAAAACGCAAGCTCTGTGCACCACTACTTTATTTTCCCGCCAAGCTACATTTTGATGAGGATTATTTTGTAGAGATCAACCCTGCAAACATTCACGTTAATCTGCCTGTTTTACGTCAACTGCTTAAACCTGATGTTGAGTCCTCAATAACAGATAGTTTCCCAGTGCTTGCTTCGCCACTGTCCTCGACACAGCTGGCTGACGTCGGTCGCTGGCTAACCCATTACACCATTTTGGAAAATGTGGAGGAATTGGGGCGCTGGCCTAACCTGAGTGATAAGGCAGCTGTTGAAAGTGCATCGAAGGGGGCTCAGTTGTCCTTGGTCTCGGCGGGTGCGGTAATTCTTGCGGATAGATCGAGGGGCTCTCGTGGAGTACTGCACGAATTACAACTTTTAGGCAGGGAAAAAAAATTATCTCCTCCGTTACAGGCGTTGCTGGGAGAGTGCCAATGGGAAACTGCACAGAAAGCGTGTGAGCCGGATATGCTGCCGGGTCTGTTGAGTGGGGCACAGGAGAGGGCACTGGAAAATGCGGCTCGCTTTCCTCTTAGTCTTGTTTCAGGTCCGCCCGGTACGGGAAAGAGTTTTACAATCGCCGCTATGGTTCTCGATCGAGTGCTGCATGGTGAAAGTGTTTTGGTGGTGTCGAAGAACCAGCAAGCATTGGATGTGGTGCGGGATAAGTTGCGAGATGAGTACGGGCTGACTCAGGGGTATGTACATCGAGAGGAGCGGGGTTTTATCCCCAGCTTAAAAGCTCATCTGGATAGACTGCTGAAAGAGGGGGTGGAACTTCCAGAGAGAAAGCCTGCCCAGGTGAAGAGGGAACTGAAGAGGGCTTATCGAGCCTTGAGGGGCTTGGAGAAGCGCTTCTCCAAAGAGCTGGGATTGGCGCGCGCTGTTAGTGTAGGTCGGTTTGCTCAGTGGGTAGCGCGACATGCCTGGAGCTTCTTTGCAAATCGATTGAGTGTTAAAAATCTGTGGCAATCACAAGGTGCGATTGATGATTGTCGGCGCAACTTTGAAAGCCTGGCAAGTCAGTATTTAAACACTTATCGCCGCGATACATTGCACAGGCTGCTGGAAAAAAATCGGGGTACCCTGAGCCAATTCAATCAAGCCTTGCGATCTCGAACTTCAAAAGTACAGGCGGAGCGCTTTGCCCAAACTGATATGCGGGTGGTAATGCAGGCGTTCCCCATATGGCTGGTGGAGGCAGATGAACTCAATGAAGTGCTGCCATTATCGCCCGCCATGTTCGATTTGGTGGTCTTTGATGAGGCAACCCAGTGTGATATTGCAAGTTCACTGCCGGCTCTGTTTCGAGCTGAGCGGGCAGTGATTGTCGGTGACAGCAAACAACTGCGGCATGTTTCATTTCTTTCCCGCAAGCGGCAGCAAAGTATCTGGCAGGGAGTGATAAAAGAGGCCGGGGTGCCGCCAAAACTGAGCTATAGGGATCAATCACTTTTGGATTTGGCTTCAGACGTGATCCTCACTCAACAAGCTGTTGTGATGCTGGATGAGCACTTTCGCAGCCATCCAGAGCTGATCGCATTCAGTAACCATACTTTTTACTCCGGCCGCTTGAAAGTTATGAGGGCCAGGCCCAAACCATTACCGGGCTCGGCGCTAGAATTTTATCAACTGCCAGGGCGCCGGAGGAAAAATGGGAGAAACACGGTAGAGCGCGACTGGGTTATTGCGCAATTGAAAGCGCATTTCGAGCGCTATGCCGATGCTGCAATTCGGCCATCGGTCGGTGTTTTGTCTCCCTATCGGGATCAGGCTGATTATTTGGAAGGGGAGTTGATTAAGGTCTTCTCCTCGCAGAAGTTACAGAGTTTTTCTGTGCGCGTTGCCACGCCCTATGGTTTTCAAGGAGAGGAGCGAGATTTAATGCTTATCTCCATGGCTATTGATAGTCAATCGTTGCGGGCAGCCAGCTACTTAAACCGGGCGGATGTGTTTAATGTCGCAATTACCAGGGCAAAAGAAAAGCAGTTGGTTGCGTTGTCGATTGAGCCCCAAACTCTCCCTTCGGGTCATCTCTTGCGTCAGTATGTTGAGTTTCCACACTCCGTTGGCAGTCATTTGCAGGGTGATGAAATCGTATGTCGTTTTGCGAGTGAAGTTAGCCATTTATTAACCCTGCACGAAATTCCCCATTGGGTGGGCTTTCCTGTGGCTGGGCAGATTGTAGATGTGGTTTGTGCTGTGAGCGGGCGTTTTATCGGTATTGACCTGATTGGGTATCCCGGCGACTACGAGTCTTACTTTAGTGTAAAGGTCTACAAGGCATTGTATCGGGCGGGCATTCCGGTTTTTCCCCTGCCGTATATTAACTGGCTAAAAGACCGGCAGGGCTGCATCGAGCAGTTATTGACGATTCTTAAGCAGGAAAAAGTGCCTATATCTGAAGCTGCTATTCCTGAAGGTTAGTGCTGCTGCTTAGGGTTCAGAGATGAAAGTTACGCCGTAGCTGCTAGTCTTCAAGGAGGTTTGAGCAAAATTCCAGAGTAGATCTATGAAATCCTGGTTGCTGATTCTCTCCCTCTCTGTGGTTGCAATTGCCGGAGTGCAAGTTTCTTTGGCTGATCCCCAGCAGGTTCAAGGGGTGCGAAGCCCCACTTTAAGTTTCTGCCAGGCGCGGTTCTATGAGGAAGAGGACGGACGCCTCTACTGTAACTGGGCAGTCAATTTCAGGTATGCCTGCTTTGTTTGGTGGCCAACGAATAAGATTATTCCTGCGGGGGCCAAGCTTTCAGAGCCTGAGGTTGTCGGAAAGTGCGGTAATGGTGAGCCAGTCGTCAAATTGCATCACTACTAACTCACCTGTAAAGGAGCTGTGCAGGTGAGTCGTGGATACCCCGGTTTTTCAGCGGGTAAGCTTGATTACTGACGACGGAGTCAAAGTGTGATCGCGTGTACTGGTGTCCAAGGAGGTGGCGTGTTAGCTTTTCTCCTGCTCGGCATAGAGTCCTCGATCTTGCAGCTCACGGGCCTGTTTGAGGATTTCAAGCATGGCGCTGTCCTCTACCGACATGGCATCGATGATGGCTGCCAGCAGATCTGCTGAAAACATGCACTTGCTGACTTTGCTGCGCAGGTTTTCCGGTGTCATTGAAATTCCTCTCTCGGCCAGTGCTTGGGCGAGATCTCCGTAACGCATGCCCTTTAGTGCCATTGATGCGCGCACATAGCGAGCAATTGCCTGCTTGTAAGGGGTCAATGCTTGCTGGTTGCTCAGGCTTTGCTTGTGGTCCATGGGCTCTACTCCGTCCTATTCACTATCACCAATGTGGTAAATATTATCTTTGTGTGTATTATTTGCAACATTAGTTTGTAATAAGTTATTGACCGCAGATTTTTTGGTGCTATATTTGTGACCAATATTCCACAGCGAGGGAGTTGAGATGACCTGGAACAATGAGAACCTGCGCCAATTGGCGGAAAACCACTCCGGATGGGTGGTCGAATCTGAGGGGGATTGCCTCAGTATTTCCAACGATGAAGGCGTCGATGCGTTTGTCTATGTTGGCGAGAAGCAGATAGTTGTAGAGAGTATTCTGTTTCCCGTGAGCCAGGTAGATGATGTGGCAGCGCTCAATGAAATGGTTCTGCAAACACATCAGCTGGTGCCGCTGACAGCCATTGCGATCAAGAATATTGGTGGTGAGAACTACTACGTCGCTTTCGGTGCTCTGTCGGTGTCCAGCAAGGACGAAGTTGTTATCGAGGAGGTTGAGACCCTGTTTTCCAATGTGGGTGACTTCCTGGATTTATTTGCCGATCATTTTGAAACGGAGGGTGTAGCATGAGCCTTAAGAGAATTTGGACTGCTTTGAAAGGCGCAGTTAACGAAGGAACAGAAGCAGTAGCGGATAGCCAATCGATTCGTATTCTTGACCAAGAATTACGCGAGGCGAAGGAAGAGTTGAAAGCTTGCGATGAAAACCTGACCAAAATCATGGCGAAGCGCAAACTTACTGAGAGTAAGGTCCAAGCGCTGCAAGCCGACGTTGAAACCTATAGCACTCACGCAATCAACGCGAGTGAAAAGGGCGATAACGAACTCGCTCTTGAGTGTGCAGAGCGTGTTACTGAGCTGGAAAGCCAGCTGGAAACTGAGCGCAGTATCCTGGATGGATTCCTGAGTTCAGAGAGCACCCTGAAAGGTAACATTACCCAGGCAAAAACCAATGTGCGCCGTATGGAGCAGCAGATTGACCAGATCAAAGCGACTGAGTCTGTTCAAAAAGCACAGGTAGCGGTTTCTTCCCGCCACATGGGTGCGAACAGCAAGATCAAAACAGCGCTGGACAGCCTGGATCGCATCAAAAACAAGCAGGAGCAGCGTGCTGCTGAGCTTGAAGCTGCGGAAGAGCTGGCTTCAGAGGAAACCGGTTCCAGCCTGGATGCCAAGCTGAAAGCGGCGGGCATCAAGCCCGGCGGCCAGAAAAGTGGCAGCGATAAGTTGGCTCAACTGTTAGCGGGCCGCGAAAAGGCTTAACACAGTGCTGCTTTATCGAGTGCGACGCCTTCTGGCGTCGCTTTTCATTCGGGCCAATGTAACCACCATTCTCATAGCTGTAGGCAGCTATGTTTTCATCTCCTATTGGCTACTCAAAATTGCCGGTGAAGCTGATATTGTCGCGGGCGAGAATTTCTTTTATTGGTTGGTCGTTACCGCATCGACAGTAGGTTACGGTGATTTCTCCCCGGTAACCCCTGAGGGTAAAGTCGTGGTTGCCGCTTGGGTGATCCCAGTGGGCCTCAGCCTGTTTGCCATGGTGGTCACAAGAATTGGCTTTGCGGTTTCAGAATTTGTGCATCGCGGCAAGAAGGGCTTGCGTATGACAAACCATATTGATCACACAGTAATTATCGGCTGGAACGGTACCAGAACGCTCCGCTTGATTGAGTTGCTACTCTCCAAAACAAACGGTAGCGCAGCAGAGATTGTCCTCTGTGTTGAAGCCGATATCGAAAATCCGATGCCGGGTAAGATTGATTTTGTCCGGGTGGAATCGTTTTCCCACGGGGAAGGTATGCAGAGGGCAGGGTTGGTCGATGCCGCTCGAATTATTATCGACAACCCTCTGGATGATGTAACCCTTACAACCGCCTTATTCTGCGACAAGCTCAGCCCGAACAGCCATAAAACGGCTTATTTCCAAGATGAAAATGTGGGTGAATTGCTCCGTGCCCACTGTCCCAATATTGAATGTATTCCCTCTGTCGCTGTAGAGATGTTGGCAAAATCCTCGCTTGACCCCGGTTCCGCAAGGTTGCACCGACAGTTGCTCGATAGCACATACGGCATGACCCAATACAGCGTTGAATATCGGGGTGAGAAGCCTCTTCCTGTCGGTGAATTATTTGACCATTTTAAGCGGGATCTCTCCGCGACCTTAATTGCGGTACGTAGAAAGGGCGTGGTTAAAATTGATGTGAACCCGGGGCTTACCGATCAGGTCACCGAGGGTGACATGCTGTATTATATCTCTGCAAAGCGGCTCGATGAAAAAAGCTGTTTCGATATAAAAAGTAATGAAGAAGGTGTTGGTACATGTTTACCAAACTGATAAATAAAATAAAGGGAAAGGACGCTCCAAAGGTCAAGACTCCAGAAATTATGGGCTTGCGAATGGGGGCGAGTTTTGAGCTGGACCCTTTGGCTATTCGCCTGATACTCGATGAACTGACCATTGAATCCTGTTCACCGACCCAGATCATTAAAGCGGCCGGTGTTGTCGAACTAGATGGTACCTGGATTTATCGCTTTTACACTGATGATGATGCCTGGCTGCAAGTGATTGCTGAGGGCGGTCAGCGGGATGAGCATGTGGTCGATGTAAAGCTATTCCATTTTTACGACACTCTGGATGTTGGTTCGGAGCAGGCTTGGAATAAATTGTTAAAGAGTGATATTGGCGCACCCAGTTATCACCTGCAGGACCGCTCTTATAGCCGTGTATGGACCGCAGCAGGGGACTACCACAACCCAGTGCATATGGCCGAGAAGACTTACGATGAAGATGGTGATTATTCAGTAACGGATCAATTCACCATGCTTTTTGAGCGCGAATTGTCTGATCAGCAAACCGAATCCCTTTTTCTCTCAGCTGAAGAGAAAGAAGAGGATGCAGGCTACTTGAGCCGCAGCCTGGTGATTAGCACCGGCATTACTCTGACCCCCTCACAAATAACAATACACGGATAATAAGGAGATATTTAATGGACCAGCCTTATGATTTACTGACTGGTATCTTGCATTTTGCGGCCTACTTTGGCCTGTCGCTGGTACTTTTGATCGCGTTTAAATTTTTATACGCACTGGTGACCCCTCACGATGAGTGGAAGTTGATCCGCGAAGATAAGAATACGGCTGCCGCCATAGGTTTTGGTGGCGCTGTTTTGGGTTTTGCAATTGCCGTAGGTGGTGCTGCCAGTAACTCTATTTCTATTGTCGATTTCGCCATCTGGGCCCTGGTTGCATTGATCGCCCAGTTAATTGCTTTTGCCATTATCCGCTTTGGGTTTATGCCGCGTATTGTTGAGCGCATCGAAGATGGAGAGGTGAGTGCCGGTGTTATGTTGGCTGCAACTACAATCGCTGTTGGCGTATTGAATGCGGCTTGCATGAGCTACTAATTGGGGGTGGTAATGAAGCGTACCAAGAATATTAACCTGGCAAGGATGCGCAAGGGCGGTGGCTCCAATTTTTTACTGCGCCCACTTGCCTTAGGTGTAGCGGCTGCCCTGGTCGGTTGCTCCTCAGATGAGGAAGTTAAAGTTGTCTCTTCAGTAGATGACTGTGTGGCCAATACCCAGCTGGACGAAGCTCAATGTGAAGCAGCTTATCAGCGCGCGGTTGAGGAAGCTGAGCGCACCGGGCCCAAGTATTCCCGTCTCTCTCAGTGTGAGGCTGAGTTTGGTAGCTGCCAAGAGACCAGTAGCGGCGTCTGGATGCCTCTGATGGCGGGCTTTATGGTTGGTTCCATGCTCAATGACAGGGATCGCCACTATAACTATGGCTACTACAACCCGGTCTACCGCTATTCAGGTTCCCGTTACCGCGACAAGCTGATGACAGCTGACGGCGGCATCATTGGCGACTATGGCCGTTCATCTTATAAGGTGGATAAAAGCGCTACGGCGCCTAAGCCTAAAGTTACCAAAACAGTTTCCCGTGGAGGCTTTGGTGCAGTGGCATCAGCCAAATCCAACTGGGGAGGGGGGCGCTCCAGCAGTGGTGGTTCGCGCGGCTGGGGAGGTTGATTTGTGCTGAGGTTGCCGATTGGTGAGCGCCCGCGTTGGCAAGAGCGAGCGCAGGAGTTTGGGTTTCACTTCCATACCATGTATGGCCAACCCTACTGGGATGAAAGCGCCTACTATCAATTCTCTTTGGAGCAGATAGAAAAGCACATTGAAGATCCCACTGAAGAAATTCACCAGATGTGCCTGGATGTCGTTGCCCGTGTGCTTGAGGATGAGGAGTTGCTGAGGCGGTTCTGTATACCCGAGCAGCACTGGGACTTTGTGCGAACATCCTGGCGTAATGGCGACCCGAGTCTCTATTCTCGCCTGGACTTTGCCTATTCCGGACAGGGGCCGGCAAAGCTCTATGAAAACAATGCTGATACTCCCACGTCTCTGTATGAAACCGGCTTCTGGCAGTGGTTGTGGTTGCAGGACAATGTCGATCGCAGGTCTCTGCCGCTACAGTCTGATCAGTTCAATAGCCTGCAGGAAAAGCTGGTTAACCGCTTCCATGATTTACAGTTCCTGACCCCAGGGCGGGAGTTGCATTTCGCCTGCTGTAAAGATACGGAAGAGGACCGGGGCACGGTTCAATATTTACAGGATTGTGCCTCCGAAGCGGGGATCAATAATCATTTTGTCTTTATCGAAGATATTGGCCGGGATGAAGTGGGTCAGTTTACCGATTTGAATGATCAGGTAATTACCTGGATGTTTAAGCTGTACCCGTGGGAATTTATGCTCCGAGAGGAGTTTGGGACCCTGTTGGCAGGAAGCAATGTCCGTTGGTTGGAACCGCCCTGGAAGGCGATTATTTCCAATAAGGCGCTTCTGCCAATGTTGTGGAAGCTTTTTCCAGAGCACCCGAATCTGCTTCCCTCTTTTTTTGAGGATGAGCTGGACAAGGCTGCGGATTTCCCGGAATTAGTTAAGAAGCCAATCTTTTCACGAGAAGGGGCGAATATTTCGGTAGTAAAAGGAGCGGATACCACTTTGCTGTCCGATGGCCCCTATGGGCAAGAAGGATTTATCTATCAGGCTCTGCATCCTCTGCCCAAGTTTGGAAAGAACCATACCCTGGTGGGAAGCTGGCTCGTTGATGGCCTGGCAGCGGGAATGTCCATCCGGGAAGATTCAAACCTGATTACCCAGGATATGAGCCGTTATCTGCCACATATCATCCTCTAGGGCCCGCCAACGACTGCAGGCGCCGACATCAAGCCGGCGCCTGCTCAATCCTCTTGTTTAAAAGTTATAGTGCAGCCGCAGCTCAAAAAAATTCACTCCGGAATTTTCAGAACAGGTTCCTGCATTTGAGTAGTGCAGTGCGTAAGTTGTGACTCCCCAGCGGCGCTCACTCCCAAAGTCAGAGCCCAATCCAATTCGATCCTCAAACTGGAAATGACATCCCAGAGTTGTGTGATTTGTGTTTTTACTCACAATATTGGACTCAGTAATGTAACTGGCCCCCACGGAAAACTCGAAGTAGGGAAAGATAGGCTTGTCCCACTGGGGTAGGTACTCAAGCCTCCATACCGGACTCACTGACATACCGTGAACTAAATCCTCTCCCCGTTTGGAGACGTCTGGATCGCTATCGTCCAGGCTGGAGTGCCATTCAAAGTAACTGGTCTCCAGTCGCGTTTTGAGCGTCCATTTTTCAGCAAGGGACCACTGCCAGGGCAGGTCCTTGGATATGGCAAGGCGATATTGGGTGAGCTCGTTGCGACGATTGGAAAATCCCGGGCCGGCTCCAACAATTGCAGTCCACCGTTTATCCGGGTTTGTTGCCGTTTCAGCCAAAGACCAGGCTGGAAGCAAAAGAGAAGAACATAACAGACACAGGCCGAGCCTGCGGATAATCAAGTACAACATCATCCCTGATCCTACCTTTCCTACTACGAATGGTGACTACAAGAAAATGATTGGTTAGGGAAACTCAAAATCATCCGGGTTCTTTTCCAGTGTAGACAGAGGTGAGCGAATATAGGTCTTTTATCCCAGTGGTAATTTACTAATAGGAATAATTTACTGGTCTGCAGTTGTATTTGTTGCCAGGAAAACACTTGCAGTGACAGTTTAAAAAAAGCGGTGACAGTGATAGTTCTCTGATTTGTAAAGAGGTTTTTTTCTCAGGATGAAATACGTGTTCGTAGGTTGGGGTAGCTGCCAATTTCCGCCCTGCTGGCAACTTTTGTGGGTAGGTAATCTCGAGAGACTTATGATTTTAAGGCAGTCAGGCTTATCTATTTTGAATTTTAATAGGGGGTTGTTCGTGAGAGAGAGGTGTCATCTATTGATAATTAATGAGTGTGGGAACTTGTATTAAGTTAAAAATCGTCTGTGAAATTTCTCATCCTGTTAAAGGTTTGCCTTTTCTCTAATTTAGGGATCGTTGCAGTTTTTTCGTCCTATTTTTTAATTTAGTGTTTTTTCTTGAAAAAAAATACCCTTTAATATTATTTTTAAAGGAAAATGGTGTGCTGGTGATCTTCTGAGGTTTGTAAATTTATATCAATAATTGTCAGGAACCGTGCTGTTAAGTAGCGGTCCATAATTCTGTCGCCAACATTACACATCGAATATGTGTATTCAGGATAAGGACCTGGTTCAGCTGGGGAAGGAGGTTGGACGAAATTGAATAACAGGCATAGATATGATTTTACGAAAAACCAAACTAGCATCTGCAATTAAACTACCCGTATTAAATAGCGCCCTGATGGCAATAGCATTGGCCGGTATGAGTTCAAATGCACTTAGCCACGGCTATGTAGAGGCCGCTGATGGTGGTGTTGCATCCGCTCGTGGAACCTTGTGTAAATATGCTCTCGATACGGGAGAGATGAATGTTGACTGCGGTGCTGTTCAATGGGAACCGCAAAGTATAGAAGGGAATGAAGGTTTTCCCGAAAGTGGTCCTGCTGATGGGCAGATAGCCAGTGCAGGAGATAGTTCCTGGTCTGAGCTGAACGAACAATCCTCTGATCGCTGGGTTAAGAATTATATTAGCTCCGGTTGGCAAACTTTTAAATGGCGCTTCACAGCCAATCATGTAACCCGGGACTGGAAATATTACATTACCAAAGAAGGTTGGAATCCAAATGCGGTTTTGACCCGCGACCAATTTGATTTAGATCCATTCTGTGAGGTTGATGGCAACTATGAGCAGCCTGCGGTAAATACGACACATGAGTGTCAGGTGCCGGAACGTGAAGGCTACCACGTAATTCTTGCAGTTTGGGATGTGGGTGATACGGTTAATGCCTTCTATAATGTTATCGATGTCGAGTTTGATGGTGATAATGTTGTCAATACTGACTGGAGTGTTGCAGGCACTATTAATCCAACTCAAGATTTGGACGTAGGCGATAAAGTTTACACTCGTGTATTTGATAGCTCCGGTGAAAACTCCTCATATTCTACTGTCCTGGAAATTGCTTCAGATGAGCAGGGTATCGCTGAAAACTGGTCTCACGACTTGGCTGAGCTGATTAACCAGGAACAGAGCAGCATCCGCGCCGGTGATTACGATGGAAGCAGTAGTTTTGAGCCTCTATATGGCATCAACAGTATCTACTTGTTAGAAGGTAGCAGTTTAGAGAGTGTTGAAATTGGATACGAGCTTATCCAAGATCAGGATGATGACTCTACCGATGACGACAATAATTCCGGTGACGATAATTCGGATAATAGTGGAGACAATGGCGACTCTGGAAATTCCGGAAACTCTAGCTGCGAAGCGTTTGTGCAGCAGTATGGTGGTGATCCAGGCTACTCGATTGGCGACGTAGTTGTTTATGACAATGTTGCTTATGAATCTACACATGAGCCAAACTGGTGGTCGCCGAGTGCTGCACCGCAATTCTGGAATGAAACTACCTGCGATGGCTCCGATAGTGGTTCAGACGATAGCTCTGATAACGGCTCCGATGACAGCTCTGATAGCAGTGGTGGAGATGATAGCTCTGCGGTTTCCTGTCCTGAGTTCCAGCAGCCCTACGCCGGTGATAGTGCTTACCAAGTTGGAGATCGGGTAACTTTCAGTGGTCAGGTCTACATTTCAACCTACGGGCCAAACTGGTGGTCCCCATCGGCCGCACCTCAGTATTGGGAAGAGAGTTCCTGCCAATGATGAGTACACTCTGCCTCCTATCTTTTGGTAGTTGATTGAGCTCAGTCCGACCAAAGGGCGTAGTTCCCTTAGGTCGGACGCATTTGTTAAGCTATCAGGTGTGTTGCTCTTTGTGATACACCAATCTTACTTCCCGCCAGTATTTATTCCTTTAACTTTCCTGTTGATACATTCAAATGTGAAGGGCTTCTGTATACAGCGCAAAGCGTCACCTGACAATGACTTCCTGAATCTTACTGTCAACTCTGTAACTCTAGAAGGGAATTGCTTTCCCCTCTGGGTCAATACTGTCCAGAACAGTGATCAATTCCTAGCTGCCTCTTTGCGGTATCATTCGATCCAGATACGCAAAGTCCACCCTATTGAACAACTTCCTATAGTCAGATATCGCGCTGTTCGGCGCCTGTAATATTAACGGGGCCGTTATTTTTTATTTCAAATCGGGTCTCAGCGTGTGTGCAGATTTTATTAGTGAATTAATTTTTTGGCCTGATAAATTTATTTAATTATGAGGGGCGGAAATTGGCAGGTACAGTTTGAAGTAACTGTATCTTGTTTGCTGCTGAGGTAGGGCATAGTGCCTTTGTGTAAAGATATGATGCCATATAGCTCAGCGGGCTCTCGTGTAGTGTTGTGTTCGTTTTTTGGGTGGTAAAAATGAACCGTTGATTTTGAGGTTTGATTTATTTGAGATACCTTCGACATTATGGTTGATGTAATCAAAAAGGTGCTTATCCGGCAGGTCGTGAAGTTAACGAGGTAAATCGACGTTTCAGTTTGATTGCGGAGGCGCTGTTATTCTAATGGTGGCTCTGGGCGAGCCTCAGTAGGGTGGGGGAGTGTTTTTCCGATCAAAATTGCCTGGGCTGGTGTCAAATTATTTTCCCAAGTCTGAGCATCATTAAAAGGGTCTGTTTATATGTTGAGTCAATAAGGCAGAATCCCTTTTCCTGTGAAGCTCCGGAATTCCTTATTTCTTTAGTGCCTGTTGGTGATTTGATTGTTTTAAGTGTTTAGAAATTTACCTTGTTAGCTGTTTTTTGTTCTATACATTTTTGGTTGCAGATTTCAGCGATTTTATTTTTTGGGGTTTAAGCTTTGAAGGTAATTGTCAGGAACTGTGAAGCCAGGTGGTGGTCTACAACTTTACAATAAATATTATATTTGAGGTTGATCTCGACAGGATAATAACCTGATTAGTCTGGGAAGGGAGTTGGACAAACTCGAATAATAGGCATAGGTATGATTTCACAAAAAACCAACCTGGCATTTGTATTTAATCAAGTCGCATTAAATCACACGATTATTGCTATTGTCTCAACTAGAGCCAGATCTAGTGCAACTGACCATGTTTACCTAGAGACTGGTGATGGAGTTATCACATCTGCAAATGAAGCTCTATGTAAATCTGCTCTCGATCCTGGAGGAATCGATGTTGACTGCGATACAGATTATAGAGAGCCAAAAAGTACTGAGGGCTTCCTCGGAATTGAACTTGGGGATGGGAAAATAGCCAGCGCCCGATAAAAATCTGACTGCTGGAAAAGAAAACCGTTTTAGCATCTACTCATTTTTTGCTATCGACACGAAATGCATTTGGAATTAAGTCGTTGAGGGATTGAAGTGCTAGGGATCACAAGTGTAATAGATGAAGAGACATTCTACTGAAGTCCAGTTTAAGGTCTAGCTGAATCGGTGTATCGACAGGTTGGTACGGCCTCCACAACCCAGTGCGGTCAACAACAGCCAATTTGAAAACAAACTTACGGCCCACTGATAGATTTACTGATTCAGCGCGCCCTTCAATATCAAAGGACGTAATACAATGAACCACATTCTGTTAAAAACATCGGCCTGCTTCCTGGCAGCAGGCTTAATATTGACATCGGGTGCTGTGCAGGCCCAGAAGACAAAGGGTAAGCAGCCCAAGGGACAAACCAGTGCTTATCTAGGAGAAACTAGCCGATCAACTCTCTCCAAAGGTGTACTTGATCGGCTTGAGCGGACTTCGGGGAAGTCTGGCGAGCTTAATAGACCTAAAGATCGGGTTGTATTTTGGTTCAACACGATGCTCGACTCATCGGCTATCGATCATACTCCCGACCCTGATACCGGCGAAGTGGATTTCTACCAAGGCGGCCCTACCCGGTCCAGTCGCGCATTCGCCATCGTACAAACTGCTGTGTTTGACGCTCTGAACGCCTTTGACGGTAAATACCAACCTTATAATGATCTCGGTGTACTCGACACCAGAGATGCATCCAAAGATGCAGCTATCGCTTACGCCGCTTACGATACCTTGCGCGCACTCTACCCCGATCAGTCAGAGCGTTTGCAGGAATTACTGCTATCAGATCTTGACCAGATAAGAGATAGCGCAGATAGAATTGCCAAGGGCCAAGTGATTGGCGAAGCCGCTGCTGCGGCAATGCTTGCAGTGCGCAGCAATGATAAGGCCGAGCATTTGGAACCCGCTTATGGTGAGGGCGGCGCTGTCGCGGATGGGGATGGGACCTATCACTCTACATCGGTTAATACTGGGGCCACGGTACCGGGAGAATGGCAGCCTGATCCTGTCGACCCGGTCGGCCAAGACTCCGTGGCTCTGGGAGCCTATTGGGGCAGTGTGACACCTTTTTCACTAAGTTCAGGCGATCAATTCCGCAGTCCTATTCCACCCACAATAACGTCTGAGGAATATGCTGAAGCCTATGAAGAGGTAGCGGCCCTCGGCGGGTCCCCAGCCAATGCTATTACCCCATCGACGTCCACAGCAGAGACACGATTTATCGGGAATTACTGGGGATATGATGGTGTACCACTATTGGGCATCCCCCCGAGACTATATAACCTAATTGCCCTGCAGGCTGCGCTGGACAACAAAGTCGAGCATGAGCTGGACCTGGCTCGCTATTTTGCACTGATCAATGTAGGCCTGGCGGATTCTGGTATCGCTGCGTGGGACAGTAAGTACTATTACAACTACTGGAGACCGGTTACCGCTATTCGCATCGACGACGACAACCCATCGACCTTGCAGGATGAGCAATGGTTGCCAGTAGGGGTGTCAGTCATCAACACCACCATCGCGATTAGGCCAACACCGCCGTTCCCCTCCTACCCATCGGGCCATGCTACCTTCGGTGCTTCCACCTTCGAGATTATGCGCAGTATGTTTGGAGACCAGCCCTTTACTTTTGTATCGGAAGAATACAATGGGGAAGGCTTCGACCCTTTCACGCCGGATACACCGAGGCCATTGGTACCTGTCCGTTTTGAATCCTATACCGCCGCTCAGCAAGAAAATGGCCTCAGCCGTATCTATAACGGAGTGCACTGGGACTTTGACAATATTGCAGGCCAAGTCATGGGCGAGCAGATCGCGCAGAATTTAATGAACAACGTTGAAGCATTTAGTTTGATTAGTAGATCAAGGACTCGCAGGTAAACTATTTTTACGCTATGAGCTAAATTCTCACTCTCCATCAGGTGCCGCTCCGTAAGGGGCGGCCATACCAAAGGTAACTCACCGTATGAATAGCAAACGATATATTGCAGGGGCAGTGTTCGGAATAATCGCTTTTGGGTTTTTAGCTACGCACACACTCATAGAGCCAGTCGAAAACGAGAAGGTCTGGGTAGGTAAACAGGAGTCGGCACCGAATGTTGAAAGCGTTATCCACCCCGCAAAAACACCTGCTTCAGTGGCACTGGCTAGCAACGATATCAAGGCCGCATTTGAGCGGGATACTGTTATCAAGTTGAACAGTATTGTTCGTCGATCTCTGACTACTATTCGTAAATATGATGCTGAGATAAAAACCGTCCGGGAAGCAAGTCTTGCGGCGACTCAAGACGGAGTGAATGAACAGCAAGTGGCATCTGCCAGGGCAAGTCTCGCCAAGCTGAAGGAGTGGGACCTAGAAGCATCCCGGGCTCTCAAGGATATGAACGCAGCCGTTGAGGAGCTAGAGGCAAGTGAAGAGCACTATAACGCAGCGATTTTAGCGGGCATGGTGCGTTTCGTGGAGACCGTGTCCACAGAAATAGGAGACGAGAACATCAAGCTGACAACATTGGTGGGGAAGGGGGCCGTAGCAGCAAAATTGTGATGTACGACTAAGATAGTATCGGCTTGAAAATTATCGAGATTATACTGAACAGGAAAATGATGACATATCGATTGACTTTGGTTTGGGGGAGTCTGCAAGCACTAAAATAAAGGGGAATTCCGCTTGAGCTGCTTTTGTATAGCCTTATCCTGGTTACTTTATCACTTCACTTTTTACAGCCGGTTATCATAGAGGTCATTCCATAAGCCAACCTGTTTGTAGCTGAACTCTGTGACGTAGCTGTCAGCTAGGCCGGCTGCGGCGATTTAGGTAGAATTATTTTGTTACCTGGGTAAAGTTATTTTTCCGCTGGCAATCATCTCTTCGATCTTTTTACTGAGATGCTCAAATGTAAATGGTTTCTGGATGCAATCCAGTACCCCGTCAGAAATTACTTCCTGAACTTTACTATCCACGCTGTAACCGGTGGAGAGAATAGCCTTCACTTCGGGGTTAATCCGTTTTAGAAAAGCGAATAATTCTTGCCCATCCATGCCGGGCATAATCATGTCCAGCAGGACCAAATCTACTTCATCACTATATTTTCGGTAGTAAGTTATTGCCTGCTCTGCCGTCGCAAAGGTAACGACGCTATGGCCGTTCATTTCGAACAGGGCTTTAGAGTAGGTGCGGACAATTGCCTCATCGTCGACAACCATAATGCGCAATTTGCGCTCGCGAGCCAGTTTCTTGGCCTGGTAAGTTCTCTTTTTGATTGGGGGCTTGGAAATTGGCAGGTATAGCTTAAAGCTGCTGCCAATTCCCTCACGGCTCTGACATTGTATAGCGCCCTTATGTAAATGAATGGTGCCGTGCACTGCGGCAAGGCCCAGTCCAGCACCACGTCCACTTTCTTTGGTAGTGAAAAATGGTTCAAAAATACGGCGTCGCACTTCGTCAGACATGCCAGTGCCATTATCGGTAATCGTTATTAAAAGGTATTGGCCAGGCTGAATCTCAAAATCGGCGATAGAAGCCGATTTTTCTATGGTGATATTGGCTGTGACAAAGCTCAGGGAGCCACCAGAGGGCATAGCATCCTTGGCATTGATTCCGATATTTAGCAAAGCGCTCTTAAGTTGAGCAGGGTCGCCCACAATATGTGGACGATTTGCATCTAATTGCTGATCAATCTCGATTCTTCGATCAATAGTGCGGGTTAGCATCGCACAAACATCGCGAATGATTTCGTGGGTATTGCAGCTCTTAAGTTGATAATTTCCCTTGCGGGCAAAAGTGAGTAGCTGCTTGGTCAGCTCTGCGGCATGGCGGGCAGTAGTCAGTATATGGTTGGTATACTCGTTGATTCTGGCATCGGTGGAAATTTGTCGAATAACTTCAGCATAGCCATTGATCCCATGAATCATATTGTTGAAGTCGTGGGCAATACCGCCGGCAAGCTCACCGATAGCTTGCATTTTTTGAGCTTGCCGAAGCTCTTCCTCCAGCAACCGCTGCTTAGTAATATCCGAACCAATACTGAGAATTCCCGCGGGATCTCCCTTCTCATCTGAGATAATTTTATTGGTCCAGGCGATCCATACTCGCTTCCCGCACTTTGTAATGTTTTCATTAATATTGTAACGGTGTTCCTCTGGGAACTGGCAAATACGGTCTATCAATTGCCGCAGGTCACGGCCGCTCGTTTCGCTGGCGGGAACAATCGTACCAATTAAGTGCCTACCAATAATCTCGGCTTCGGTATAGCCAAATAATTGTTGAGCGTACTCGTTAAAGGATGTGATACGGCCGTGTTGATCGCATCGCATTATGATCGAGTTTGCATGCTCCACCAGCTCCCGGTAGCGCTCCTCACTTTTACGTAAGGCCTCATAGACCTGGGTTGAGTCTCTATCCGAGGTGGTAGCTGTAGATGGTGAAAGGGGAAAAATGGGCATATTACTTTCCTTGATCACCTATTTCTCCTCCTGAGTGCGGCTGCCTGTTTTTCCGCCAGAAATTCCACCATGAAGACGTACAAAAGTATATAGCTGGGGCGGCGTATTTTGACCGTGTAGACATTCTTTGCTGACTGGCTGTTATTTTTAGTTCGTATTGTTATCAAGTGTGCTTTGGTGGTACTGAGGTAACTCTCAGGTTCAGTTATGGCCCCTTGGATTGGGAGATGCTTATCTCTAAACAGTCGTTTGTGACAATTTGGATAGTGGCGCTGTCAGCACAAACTGGTAGCATTCACCGCCATATTCAAAACGATTGGATGAATGACTATGCAGCTGCAACCCCGATTTCTCGGGCGCAGTATCGCGGCTCTGTTAAGTGCCTCGCTACTGCTGTCCGCATGCGGTGAGAAGCGTGTTGACAGTGAGCCGAGATCTCTCGACTTCGCTCGTGTGGACGCCTTCCCTTCCACTTATTCTGTAACCCAGTCCCGCCCTGTGTTGATTCAGGGAGCTACCCTGCTAACCGGTACAGGGGAGCAGCAAGAAAATGCGGACCTGTTGTTTGAAAATGGCAAGATCAAGGAGATCGGTAAGGGGTTACTGGCCCCTGAAGGTGCCTTGATTGTCGATGGCAAAGGTAAGTGGGTCACTCCTGGCATTATCGATGTGCATTCTCATCTGGGTGATTATCCAGCTCCGGGGATTGAATCTGCCCAGGATGGCAATGAGATGACCTCGCCAAACACTGCCCAGGTTTGGTCGGAGCACTCTGTCTGGACCCAAGACCCCCAGTTTCCCTTGGCTCTTGCCGGAGGTGTAACAACCCTGCAAATCCTGCCGGGTTCGGCCAACTTGTTTGGCGGCCGCAGTGTCACCCTGAAAAATGTACCCGGCCGCAGTGTTCAGGATATGAAATTCCCCGGCGCTCCCTACGGCTTGAAAATGGCCTGTGGTGAAAACCCCAAGCGGGTTTACGGTGGTAAAGGTAGCTCTCCCTCAACTCGAATGGGTAACGTCGCCGGTTATCGAGATGCTTGGATTAAGGCGAGTGCCTACAAGCAGGAGTGGGAGGATTACGTTGAGAACGGAGGGGATGAGCCCAAGCGCGACCTGCAGATGGAAACTCTGGCGGGCGTACTCAATGGCGATATTCTCGTTCACAACCATTGCTACCGCGGTGAGGAAATGGCGGTGATGATGGACGTTGCCAAGGAGTTTGATTTCAAAATTTCCACTTTCCACCACGCAGTGGAAGCTTACAAGGTTGCTGACCTGCTGGCTGAAAACAATGTTTGTGCGGCAATGTGGGCTGATTGGTGGGGCTTTAAGCATGAGGCCTACGATATGACCGAGGCCAATATCGCCATTGTGGATCAAGCCAAAGCCTGCGCAATGATTCATTCGGACTCCGGTGTTGGCGTACAGCATTTGCACGAGGAGACCGCGAAGGCAATGACTGCAGGTCAGCGTGCGGGCTTCGATATTCAGCCCAAGGATGCGGTGGTTTGGATGACCTTGAACCCCGCCAAGGCTCTGGGTATTGCCGATCAAACTGGCAGCCTTGAGAGCGGCAAGATGGCGGATATCGTTGTTTGGTCCGGCAGCCCCTTCAGTGTTTACACCCATGTAGATCAAGTTTTCATCGATGGGGAATTGATGTTCGATCGCGCGGACAAGAAACGTCAGCCACGCACCGATTTCGAGTTGGGTATTCTCGATGCAGAGGGAGAGCGACTGTGAGAAAAGTAGCTGTTTATTGTGCGCTGGCCCTGGGGTTGATGTCAGCCACTGGCCAGGCAGAGACCATCCTGATCAAGGGTGGCAAGGTACACACCCTGGCGGGGCAGGGCAGCCTGGAGTCCGCAGATATTCTGGTTGTGGATGGCAAGGTCCAACAGGTGGCCCCCTCTCTGGAGGTGACTGCAGATCAGGTAATTGATGCGCGCAACAAGGTGGTGACGCCCGGTGTGATAGCGCCCATTTCTGAACTGGGGTTGGTCGAGATCAGTGCGGCTAGCGCCACCAATGATCACCAGGTGACCGGTGACAGTATCGGTAGTGCCTTCAATCCGGTACCTGCTTACAACCCTAAGTCCACCCTAATCCCATTCAACCGGGCGGGTGGAGTCACCAGTGCCGTTGTTTCACCGGGAATCAGCACTTGGGACAGCGGTGCTATCGATGCTCAGCGGATATTTGCAGGGCGCAGTTTTGCCATCAAGTTGAATGGTGAATTTGATAGCGTCGAAGCAAAGAATGTTGCGCAAAAAGCTTATCTGGGAGAGTCCGGTGGCGAGCTGGCCGGTGGCAGCCGTGCCAATGCTTATGCCAAGGTGGAGAGTGCTCTGCGTGAAGCTCAGGAGTATCGTGATAATCGCGCAGCGATTCACCGTGGAGAGTGGCGAGAGCTGGATTACGATCTGGCAGATCTGCAAGCTCTGCAGCCTGTGATCGATGGCAAGGAGCCTTTGATGGTAACTGCCAACCGGGCCAGTGATATCCTCGCGGTATTAGAACTGGGTGAAGCCTTCAAGGTGAAGCTCATTATAATCGGTGCAGCTGAGGGCTGGATGGTTGCCGATAAACTGGCGCAAGCACAAGTGCCTGTTGTGATCGATGCAATCAACAACATTCCAGCATCATTCTCAAGTTTGGGCGCACGCCTGGATAATGCTGCACTTCTGGCCAAGGCTGGGGTGACGGTAGCTATCAGTGGCCCAGATATGGTGGCTAGCCACAACGTTTACCTCTCGCGCCAATCGGCGGGCAACGCTGTAGCCCATGGTATGCCTTATGAGGAAGCGCTAAAGGCAATCAGTAGCAATGTTGCTGAGATTTTTAACCTTGAGGGCGGTACGTTGGAGAAGGGCGCGGTTGCGGATATTGTGATCTGGAGCGGTGATCCCCTGGAAGTTACCAGCTACGCTGAGCAGATCCTGATTGAGGGTGAGAATCAATCCCTGGTGAATCGCTCAACGCGCCTCAGAGATCGACACCTCAAGCCCGCAAAGGGCCATGAATTTGGTTACAAGCACTAGTATGCAAAGAGCGGGCTTCTAGCCCGCTTTTCTTTTTCCGCCTATTGATCTGAAAGGTCCATTGGCTTGTACAGGATTTGTGTGGCGGAATACTTGCTTTCGGGGATATATTCCCTGGCCAGATTGATAAGAACAAGGAAAAAACATGGCGAATATCACAGCACTCTACACCGGCCTCTGTGCGCTTCTGATTATTTACTTGGCATTCAGGGTAGTCGAGTTTCGTCGCACAAAGAAAGTGGGAATTGGAACCGGAGATGATCGTTTCAATGAGATTAGGGTGCGAGTTCACGCTAATGCGATTGAGTACACTCCGATAGCGTTGCTTCTGTTGCTGGCTGCAGAGTTGGGCGGTTTGCCTGCACTGTGGTTACACCTCTTCGGGGCGCTCTTTTTTATCTCACGGGTATTTCATGCCTATGGACTGACCAAGGGCAAAGGCGGGCTGCACTTTGGGCGCTTCTGGGGAACTTTAATCAGCTGGGTCGTTATCGTTGTGTTAGCGGTCATTAACATTGTTAATGCCGTAATTAATCTTTGAAGTTTATTGGTGAGGCTCAGTATGAGCCTCACGCAAAAAAGCCCGGTAGAACCGGGCAGAGTACAGGGATGAATCTATAAGCGTTTACTGATTGGCGGCGAGCGGAGTTACGCGATCATCTTCGCTCTCCTGCACCATGTTTTCGTCTTCTTCGAGTAGTACTTCAGGCTTCCCTTTACAGGCTTTAGCCAGGGCATCGCGGCGTTTGGCCAACAGCAGGCCGATCTCTTCGCCCACTTGCTCATCAATGCTGTCGATGTGGCGCTCAATCAGCGACGTGATATTAGCTGCGAGCTCCAGCATCTTATCGTGTTCTTCAGCGTCTTTTTTGTTGTCGAACATTGCTCCGTCTCTATCGCATTTCCAAACAGCTACTACGGCCATCGTGTGCCTCCCAATCGTCTATTAGACTGTCCACTTAGTTTGTATGCCGCTACCCTAACTGTATAAATATTCAGTGTCAACGATGGGGTGAAGAAAGGGCTCTGTGCGGTCAAAAGACCAGCAGGTGCGATGATTGGTCCGCCATTAAGCGTGAACACTGTCATAATGTGCATACAGCCAGACGCATTCCCCCCGGGGCGACTGGCTGTCTTCACATCATTTAACAGGCCCGCTTGCGGGCCTGTTTTTTATTTGGGTGTGGTGAAACTAAGGTAGTGAAGGTTTCTGCAGGCCTGTGGCTTTAGATGCTAAGGATCAGCCGGGCAGCCAGTCCTATCAGTAAGATCCCGAAAACCTGTTGGATGCGATGGCCAATATGCTTGCTCACCAGCTGGCGTTTACGGCTGGCGTGAACCGCCAGGGCAACGATGCAGTACCAAATTGCATCCACTCCTGAAACCAGCGCCGCCATGCCCAGCTTGGTGCTCAGGGCTTGCTGTTCTGACACAAACTGGCTGAATAGGGCGGTGAAAAATACGGCGATCTTGGGGTTGAAGAAGGCAACACCAAAACCTTGAGCGATAGAGCGCTTCAGGCTCTGGTGTGGAGGTTGTACGGTTGCAGTACTGGTACCCGGTGCGGGTGCACTGAGGGCTTTCCAGCCCAGGTAGACCAGCATTGCTGCACCGGCCCATTGCAGAATGTTAAATAGAAGAGGAGAGCTAGTAATCAGCACCGCCAGGCCAAATGCGGTAAGAATTGCGTATATAGCGACCCCGGCTCCGTGAGCAATAGCACTGGCCAGGCCTTGCTGTAGGCCTGAGGAGGCGCTGCGTAAGACGATAAGAAGACTCGGTCCCGGAGACATAGCGCCGAGGGCACAGATCCCCGCGAGAGATAACCAACTGAGTAAATCCATTATTTAAAGCCGCCCCCTTGAGCCAGCCATTCTTTTTCTGCTTGAGTGGAAGTGCGACCCAAAGCCGCATTGCGGTGAGGGAAGCGCCCAAATCGCTCAATGACCTCTTGATGGGCAAGGGCGTATCGATAATGAGTGTCGAGATAGGGCGAGGCAATTTTGTCTTCTGCGAAGGTTTGCTGCAACTGTCGAAAGTAGTCTACCGAGTGTTGCTGGGTCACGAGGTCTTCGCTGTGCTCTAGCGGCATGCCCAAGAATACCTGCTGGTAGAGTCCAAGATTCGGGGCTTCTTCGCGCTGAATCAGTGACATCGTAATTGCCAGTGCCAGGGAATCTGCAGCGAATGCCTGGCGGGTGCCCCGGTAAATGTTTCTGGATAATTGGTCACAAACCAGTAGCAAGGCGAGTTCGCCTTCCAAAGTTTGCCGCCAACGGTCCAGCTCTCCACGCTGCGCTGACTCGGTAATAGCTCCAAATCTTGCCTTGATGTCGGCGTCCACTTCCGGAGTAGCGGCAAACCATAAACTCTGCTTCTCCGCAGCAGTAGAGTTGCCACGAATATCAGTGCTGCCAAACCAAAAAACCAGGACATCATCAGGGGTTGTCATATCAAAGTTCTCATTCCGTGTTGTGTTCCGAGTTTATCCGATCGTTCCAGCCAAGTGACGACCAGTAGAAGGTGGTTCCAAGTGTTGGCGTAAAAAAAATTATACAGCTGCATCCAAGTGCCCCCCCCGAATCGTCATAGTGGCGTACAAGGGAAAATCGGGAGATCACAATGTTTACTGCGAGATCAACTAAAAAGGTACAATTTTGCGTCGCGCTAACTCTGGTAGTTGCGGCTTTGCAAGTGGGCCAGGTTAATGCCTCTGAGCTGACGCTTTCCCAGGATGGGATTCACCGAGAGCTCACCCAGAAAATTGATCAGCAAGTGCTTAAGAAGCTTGGCGAGTGCACTGATAAGAGTGAAAAGGTTAACCGGCTAGCTCCTGTGCGTATTGCTGAGGAAAAGGAGCCCCGAGGAGGAATGGCTTACCCCTACTCCAAGGCTCGAATGATGGTGATGTAGGTCACCCCCCCCCCAATGACGGTTCACACCACTGATAACGAAAATGATTAGAGAGTAAGTAATGAGAGCGAGAAATAAACAATCATTCCAGGCAGTCATCTGCTGTTGGGTCGCCATTGCGGTATCCAGCATAAGTATGGGCAGCTGGGCCCAGGAGGAGGACTCATTTGTTCCAGAGCCCCCGCCGGCGCCAAATGTGGAAGCCCCCGAGTCTGAAACCCGCGTGCGTATATTGCGTGAAGATGGTGTTCTCACGATCAAATCCGAAGGCGAGAATGGCGAGAAAAGTGAAGTGCGGGTTGACTTGGGACAGGACTTTGGCGGCCCCCTAAGCCAGGAAATTATTGAACGGCTGAAGAGTAAGGGCATTCTGGATGTAGACGGAAAGGTTACCGAAGATACCCTGAATAGCGTACCGGACAATGTCAGAATCAGGCTGTCGGAGAGCCGTGACTACCGGGGTGGGCACTGGGATCACCATGATTCACACCACTCTGGAAGTGATGACTCATCGGTAATCCCAATAGTAGCGCTGCTCTGTGTATTTGGTATGCCGGTATTTATTGTCTGGTTGGTAACGCGCAGCAGCTATCGCAAGAAACAACTGGTTATGAGTAATATCAACCAGATGGTTGCTGATGGTCGGGACGTGCCCCCTGAGCTAATTGATCTTTTGGATGAGAGAGAGCCAAATAGCTCCAGTGATCGTGGTATTACTTTAATCGCAATAGGCGCTGCAGTATTCCTCTCACTCTCAGCCCTTGCGGGTATTGGAGTAGGTAGTCTCGGCTTGATCCCCCTGTTTATCGGTGTGGCTCGCTATGTGAACTGGAAGCTTGATAACAAGCAGGTGTAGGAAAGGCGGGTATGGACCTCAATGACGAGGAATTAATCAGGCGGGCCGTCAAAGACGGGGACCAGCGGGCTTACGCCCAGCTGGTTCGTCGCTATCAATCTCAGCTGCGATACTCGCTCCGTCAGCTGTGTGATGGTGACCAGGGTCTGGCAGACGATATGGCGCAGGAGGCCTTCATTAAGGCCTATAAGGCGTTGCCGGCGTTCAGGGGGGATGCCCGCTTCAGCACCTGGCTGTACCGTATCGCCTATAATCTCGTCATGAGCCACAAGCGTAAGAATATGCCCGATGTGGATCAGGAGGCGGTGGATAGGGCTCAGGCCGATAAGACTATCGAGGAGTCCCGGCAGTTGGGCATGGCCCGGGATCTCACTGCCGCGATGGATACCCTGAGCGGGCCTCAACGGCAAGCAATCCATCTGTGTATGCACAGGGGCTTTTCTCATGAGGAGGCGGCAAGTATTATGAAATTGCCGCTTGGTACGGTAAAATCCCATGTCAATCGTGCTCGGGCCAAGCTGCGTAGCTTGCTACAGCCCTGGCGTGAGGAGGTGGTAAATGGTTAACTTTGAACAGCGCAACACGAAAGGTAACGCCTTGAGTGAAATGGCATTAGAGGGCAACGACCGGGAGTTTGACGCCTGGCTGAGTGAACAGCTCCAGTTCAATGAGCCCCATTTGGATAACGATGGTTTTTGTGACCGCGTGATGGCCGCGCTCCCTGCGCAGCCTAAACGCTCAAAGCGTCGGTCCAGTTATTCTCAGTACATCGCGGTAGCAGCTGCTTTAGGGATCATTGCCTGGCAGTTCCCCTTTGGTGAGGTAGTTGCTGAGATGGCCAAGCAATCCATTAGCTTGTATAGCCTGGTAGGTGTTGGACTTTTATCTTCTTTAGCGGTAATGACCGGTGGTATTTTTGCCGCACGTCGCTAACGAGGGCCTGCCTTTAGAGAAGCCCGCGCCTAAATCATGATAGGGCGGGCAGCTTCCTTTTTTACTTTGTAAACTTTCCTTTAAGTTTTAGTGGGCTCGCTTCACATTGAGAGTGTGCCTGGCCTTCGAGTAGATTTCTGTCAGCCTTTGCAGCGAGCGTGCTCTTCAGCTTGGTTGCACATCTCTTTCAATATGGCTTTCCCCGCTTCTTCATAGCCATTGTTCAGCAGGTAGTCTGCTGTCTCGACTGTGGCATCGATCCCGCTCGAAATTTCTTCAATGGTGTATGCGATATGGAGTTCCAATTCGCTAGCTGCATTTTCAGAATCGGAAATGGCATGGTGGGCTATCAAGCGTTGCAGGGTATTGGTGGGAATAACCACTTTGAAGCCAAATTTATCTGATAAATTCCGGTAGTGATTTGTCAGCCCATCAAACCCGCTTACTTTAAGTTCGTAAGTTGGCTCCCATCCAGCAAAGGTGTGTTGTAGTGCAAATTGCATAGAGTGATGTTTAGTCGTTCTGTGGGATTGCTTTGGGAATTTCTGGAAAGTAAAGGATGCGCCCTGTACATTTGCGAGAGTTTGGCTCAACTCGTCAAATGGGACTTGCATATGCTCCCCCTCGTTAGCGATGGTCACGGTCAGCGGGGAAAGCTCTTTGAGTTGTTTGGGTGCTAAATTGGAAACTCGCCCGGTTATATATTTATCCTCTAATGATGGGCTAAAAGCAAAGTACTGTGAAAATGGTGCTTTGTCGTTTAGCCAGTAGTCGAGTACGAAGCGGCCAGAGTTGGAGTGCCCAGAC
The DNA here is from genome assembly GCF_052468155.1 of Microbulbifer maximicatervae (SeqCode). Lineage (NCBI taxonomy): Bacteria > Pseudomonadati > Pseudomonadota > Gammaproteobacteria > Cellvibrionales > Microbulbiferaceae > Microbulbifer > Microbulbifer maximicatervae (SeqCode). The sequence goes on along the minus strand of NZ_CP174335.1, from coordinate 4,539,587 downwards.
AAAATACTAAAATCTGCGGTTCGATAGTTTTTATTGACATAAGGCACAACTTCGTTCGCTAAGAACCGAGAAAATGCTGTCGATTTACTTTGATCTGGGCGCAACTCTTTGCCCATTCCCTCTACACCAATCACGATAAAATTGGGCACTTGGCCTTCAAGTAAATCGACAGTAGACAAAGTAGAAAGCATGTCCCACTGAGCATGTAATACGTAGAGCACAGGATATTCTTTGTTATTATCCTTATATTGTTCGGGAAGTTTCACCAAGATGGTTCGGTTTTCACCAAGAAAATCTGATTTGATTTCCGTCTTTTGTGCGAGAATAAAATCTGAAGCATTTGCTATCAGGGAACAAACACTTATCAAGGCTAAAAATAGAACTCTCATTTTCCACTCTCCATGTAGGTATTATTTTAGGGTGTAATACTAAAGTTCGGGTTAAATTAACCAGCTAAAACTGGTTGAAGAAAGCTGCTTTTGCCTGCTTGTCAGGTATTTTCAGTAGAGGGTACTCGTGTCGACGTGCGCCGATGTTTGTGCCGGAAGAAGTTGCCAATTTATTGTTATATGACTTAAATCTATTTATTGACCCTTTAGATGTCAAGTGCCTTGACTAGGAGATATGCCTTGTTGAGCGGGGGTAAGTCGAAGAAGTAGGGCCTGCAGACTTAAAGCTTAGGACAGGCTGAAGTCGGTCTGCCCTAAGTTTAACAAAATAGTAAATGCTACTTAGTTTCTATATTCTCCAGAAATTGATCGACCACTGCATTGAATTCATCGGGTCTCTCCCAAAACATCATATGCTTTCCCATATAAGCGGTAGTGGCGGAAGGGGTATTAGCTTTGATCCATTTTTCAGCCACTTCCTTAACTTCATTTCGCACCACATATAGCATAGGGATCTTCCCTTCAAGGCCGACAAGGTCTTTGCTGTAGTCGAGGTAAAAACCAGTAGCGTTGGTAATTGCGGCGACGCTGCTAGAGGTTTGATTGGCGATATTAGACACCCAGGCAATATTTTCTGCAGTGGGATTTTCAAGCATCCATTTGACGAACTCTGCAATCACATTTTCGCGATCCTCAATAACCCCCTCAGTGAATGAGCGCGAGTATCCGTCTGAATCATCATTCAGATACCAGACCCACTCGTCCCGGCTGGCCCCAGAAATATCCGGGCCAGTGTCGATCATAATCATAGCTTTTATCTTGTCAGTGCCGAACTGGTTGAGATAGGCCAGTTGCTCGGTCACTCCATAGGACCAACCCGCGAGAATCACGCTATCAAGCCCCAGCTTGTCAATCAGTGCAGCTAAGTCTCGAGCGTGTTGCTGATAAGTATGGCCCTCAACAGGCTTGGATGACATGCCCTGGCCACGGGGATCATAAGCTAGCGCGCGATACTGGGTGGAGTCCTTGAAATGGGCAAGTTGATGCTCGAAAACCTTTGTAGACATCATCCAGCCGGGAATAAAGATGATTGTCGTATCGCCATTACCCGCTTGTTCGTAGTGGATAGTGAGAGAGTTGTCGATCTTGATTCTCTCTGCTGCCACATAAGTAGAAAAAATAGACAGGATGCTAAATATAATTACCAGATGAAGAGTCTTCATGACGCAAATTAACCCAATAAAATTTCTATAACGTTTTCAGAGGAGGTTTGTAGGCGAAGGGGCTTCGGCTACCAATATTCGCTTATGCCCACATTGTACCGTGGAATTACTGCTATTAGTTGTTGCTGCAATATTGCCGGCCATATAAGCTGCACAAACGTCCGTTTTATAGGGTTGATTGCTTAAAGCCAAAGCAGGTGGGAGCTTACGGTAGTTGGTTATTATTTTTCCCGTTTGGATTGTTATAAAAATCTATATTGGGTGTGATTGCTCGGTATTTATCCAGAATTATCATAATGAAGAATAAAGGAATAAGTAACAGTACTGAGAAGTGTAGTGCAATGAATTTGGTCTCCTCTTGTATGGGCGTGGAGGAAAATATAATTACTTCGATAATAAGTAAGAAAATAAATAAAAAACATTTATTTAATTCTGATATTGAGTCAAATATTTTGGGACCCAATATCCAATACTTCCAGGATTTGTGCGCAATAGCATCTAGTAAGTAATAGAGACCGCAGGTAAAGCTAACCAATGTTGTAAGCAGTAGTTCAAATACCCAGGCGGGAGGCTTGCCTGGAGCGGGAGGCCAAGCATTCGTAACTCCAAATTCTGTAAAAGAGAGGATGGCAAAGAGACCGGTCGTCAGCAGTACAACTGGAAATCGAAACACTAAAATTACCATACAGATTGCAGCAAAGGTCTCGAATATTCTCTGGATTGGCATAAATATCTCGGCGTGATCTGCTACCCAGGCCAAGGCTCCCCGATACCAATACGGTGTATTCCCGTATTCGACATAGGAGTTAATGAGACCTCGGTACCCTTCTACAGTAAACCAATTTAATAGCCCATCCTCAAAAACCTGAAAGACTAACATTACCCCGATGGTGAGGGTAAAAAGATCAATCCATCGCCCTACTATCGGAGTCGAATCCTGTTTGGGGGGAGTATTTCGATACTTGTCTAAATACTTTGAAGCTATTGATAAAATGGCAATGGTAGTGCTGGATAGGGCGCTTACAGTGAATACGTAATCGCCACCATTGCGTGACATAACAAAGACCCCAAATAAGAGAGCTGATGCTATAACAATCGAACAGCTCCAGGTTAATAGGCTTACTCTCGGCGCTATCACCGCACCTAAAAGCCGAGAACGAAAATTGTATTGAGAGTCTTTGTGGAGCTTGTAAATACTAACTGCCAGGATTAAGGCAAATAACGCAGGTGACAAAAACTCGAAGTACCAGCTGTTTTCTCCCATGTAGGTCAACCCCCACAGCAAGATAAAGCCGAAAAACATCAGTGTCGCGCCCAAAACAATAAAAAGACGTAATATCAAGAGGGTTCCAGCAAGTAATAGTGCCAGGTGGAGCGTATAGGTCACAAAAACTGAGTGGGGGATAAGGTAGCTGGCCAGTGATTTGACAAGTGCAGGTGTGCCCTTAATCTGTACAAGCTGATGTAATGAACTTGCGAAGACATCCGGCGCCATTTGCCCATTAAAATAGCGCATAATAACTAACTGGATACAGGCTGCGCCCAAGAAGAGGCTGATAATGGCTAGCCAAGTAGTTTGATGTGTGGCGCTTCTTGCTTGCTCAGTACTTAAGTGTAGGCTGGATATAAGCATGTATCTTATCCGAGGCCCTTTAAGATTGATTGCCTTATTAGTGATTATGGCAAATTAGGTAAATAACTTACAAATTTTCGCCGTGTTGATGCTGTAGTAACTACAAGGCTGGCTACAGCCAACCTTGTAATCGATGAGTTGATAAGAAAGTTCTAAAGCGACATTTGGTGACAGCTTTAATTAGGGTTTCTCCACTCTGCAGCCAGGTCAATTGCTTGCTGCAAGATTGGCCATTCCAACAGACTTTGCTGGTATTTGGTAGCTCTCTCGCTTAATGAGATATTATAAACATATAGTCTATAAGCAAGTATTGCGTAAAATGCGTCTACAGCCCCAGCAGAGCCGAACATGAAGGGCAGTTTTGCTTTCGAGAAAATATCTTCAATCCTTTTTAACTCAGCCTGAATTCCAGGGTTCATATCCGGGGAGGAGTTGCTTTTATCTAAAGTGAAAGGGCAGTTGCTTCTTAAGGCGATGAAACCGGAGTGAAGTTCAGCACATAGGCTTCTTGATTGTGCTCGCTCAATATTTGATGAAGGGTACAAGATGCCTTTGGAGAGCTCATTAAAATACTCAGCGATTGCCAGTGAATCATGAATGTAAGTATCTTCAAGCAACAATACAGGTACAAGTCCAGCTTGGGAATATTTAAGTACCTCGTTTTTGTAGTTAGGGCTGGAGAGGTCTATGGCTTTGATCTCAATGTCAAGGCCTGCGATTTGGGCGCATATCCAGACTCTTAAGGACCAGGTGGAATCAGTGCCTGTGATTAATTTCAAAACATGTACTCCTTTTTGGTGTTGCTGAAGAAAGTGGCAGGGTATTCAAGAGTATCCGAGAAGCTATATGTTACCTCCCTTCGCGATATTTAGAATAGAGTATACAGAATCTAGTGTTTAAATATTATACCGAGACTTTCATGCTGACTGAAAATTTAAGGGTGAATTTAGAGGTAGCATTAATTAGTCAGATAGCTTTTTCAGTAGTTCAATAATATTAGGTTTTTCATCTGTTTTTCTCATAAAATACTGAAGGTATACCTTGTTTAAGTTTGGACCTCTCAGCAGAAAGATAAATTCTTCGCCTAATGATGACTCTTGAATATTGCCGAGTTGATAGTGCCACATTTCCCAAAGTTCTACGTAAAAATCCGGGGGGCATGATCAAGGTTGCTTTTAATTACACCATTTGGCATCAATTTAACATGGAGTCTAATCTTATTTCCTGCGAAAGGACTGGTTCTCTCATCTGGGTTGAAGGTGATTTCTCCGCTTGAGGTGGTCATGTCTACCTTTTGAACCAGAACCTGCAGAACGTGATCGGTGCTTTCTAGAAGCTGTTCTAGTGTTGCAGGCTCTATAGATGTTCCATTTGCATAGCTAGAAAATAGTAGAAAGAAAATCAGCTTTTTCATGAGTATTATCTATTTTTGTAGGTTATACCAGGCGCAATATTGATTGCCTAGGGTAGAGCTTTTTAATAGCTGTTTTCGTCAGTAATGTTAGTATTTTTGTCTGGTTTCGATGGTTTTTCTATTCTAGTCAGAATATAGAGAGTCAATTCACAGGCCGCTACTTACTTGTGCCTTATTACTCAGCGGTAGTTCAATAATGGCCAATCACACCATTGTTTACAAGGAGGTATCTCTATATTTTGGTGTTAAATCCTTTTTGAATCGAATTTCGGTGTTTGCTAAATTTAAGCTGGTCCACTAGTTGTTAATAGGATCTTACTATGTGTCCGTATGGGTTGATAATTATGCTGGCTTATTCTGTTTAAGGATCTGAGGTGTGGTTTTTAAAATTAATTTTCAGAATTGTTTATTTTAATATATTTAAAGGTGGGCGACTTTCTTTAATGCGGCTGCTATTTTTCACAAAATATGGACGTCTATAGGAGGAGAGAGTGAGAAACTGCTGCGGACCTGAATAATCAAGCCCGCTTGCTCCAATGGATCACTTAAATGGTTTCAAACGTTTTGTAAGGTGCTTGCGGATATCTTTCATCGACTTTTCCGCAGTCTTGTGCCCTGCATTTATAGCAATTAGAAAAATTATGTCATGCTTGGGCATGATGCGCACATCAGTAAACCAATATCCATTACTGCCAGTATGCGCAAGAAGTGATAACTCAGAGTCGTACACTGCGCCCCACCCGAGAGCGTAATTGCCTGTCACCGGTGAATGTAACTTACGATAGGTTTCAGTCTTTAGCAATTTACCGCGACCATGTACGCCATTGAGTTGATCTTCTAAAAAAAGAGTCCAATCCTGGAGTGATATATTGATAGTTCCTGCGGGACCCATTACTTGTGGGTTATCACTATTTTTGTCGGCAGGATCTAGCGGGGTGAGCTTGCCCAGCCAGGATTTTTTATGGCCACGTGGTTGATCTAATGTGGTCGAAGAGCCGGGAGCTGCAAAACCCGCATTCTTGATACCAAGTGGAGCAAAGATCTGCTCCTTGATGAGATCTTCCCAGGTCTTGTCTGTTCGAGCTTCGGCGATAGCCCCAGCAATGATAAAGCCGAGATTGGAATATTCAGCTGAGCCAGCCTCGGAGCTGGGAGGTACAGTGAGGTAATGGCGTGCGACTGCCATGCGTTGCGCTCGAATACTGTGTTCCGGCTCGATTACTTTCATTAATGTAGGAAGCTCATACCAGCTGGATAAAGGGGGTAGGCCGGCAGTGTGACTGAGCAATTGTGTGATCGTAATATTACGGTAAGCGGGGTCTATATCTTTTGCAAAAGAGGGAAATGAGTCAGCTAGTGTATCCTCAAATTGTAATATACCCTGCTCGACTAAGCGCGCTACCATTGTCGCCGTAATCGCTTTGGTGTTAGATCCTATGTGCCAGCGATCATTAATAGTTACTATTTTATTATGGCCCTGTGCGCGAACTCCGTCTACCGCCATGGCAGCGATTTCGCCATCGATTTGAACTAGTACACCGACTGCTGGAAGGTTGTTGCTATCTCGGGCATTAGTAAGTATTTGTTCGAGAAACTCTTGTAACGAATCGTCGGCATGTGCGATAAAGGGTGACGTTAGAAGTGTGACTGCCAGGAGAATCCTCGGTAGAGTTTTATTAAATCCTATATACATTTTAATAAGCCCGAATGAATATTTAAAGCAAGTGCTGGATCTGTGTTTATACAGATATTTTATGTCGATTGGTATACTCTGAGGCTTCGATGTAATGGAGGGCTTTGGTACATTATTACCAAATGGTTGTTTTAAATATTGTTCATAATTATTTTCGGGTAAGTACTAGAGAAAGGTGTTTTGTGAGGTCTTTCTGCTCGAAGAATTATAGATTATAACAGCCACCAGATCATCGTATTGATCTGAACATCCTTTGTTCAATTTCAAGTCAACTTTGATATCCCTTAGTAATGATCTTTCCTTTCTTTAGGGCGTTGATTGGAATATATGCTAACAGCATTTTCTCAATAATCTTTCTTTTGGAATTTGATTCTTTAGTATATGCGACCTAGGAAGGCTATATTTATTATCTATTAGAAATGGCGCCATTATGAGAGAAGCCCGTCAGCAATTTGTGTAGGTGGTGATTGCTGACGGAAAATGAAAGTTTGGATTATGGCTGAGTTTATCATCTGGGATCAGATGCATGTTAAACATTACAAAAGCAAGAGCTTTTGGGATTTCTAGATAGCAAGATTTCGAGCTCGAAAAATTCTGTCGCGAGGAACAAACTGAATGTGTAGGTCTCGAGAAACATTCGGTGCACTGATATGGGAATAATCTCCGGTAGCTGTAAATTTATACATTTGTAAGTTCCGTCCGGCAATATACCTTCCCAATCCCCAGTACCCCTGATAGTTAATGGCTTGATCATCGGGGATTTGGTTTGAAAGAGCGCTTATAGTACGAGCAACACGTCGGCCTCCAATCATGTTTCTTCCCATTCTTAACCCTGTGACATGCGCAGAACCTATAGGGATTATTCCTCCTGGGCGTCCGCCTATGTTAAAGTGGTGAATAATTCTTCTTGCTATTCCCTTTTGACGTTTTTCTGAAGATTTCCACTCTCCATTTCCTCTCCATGAATCCACACAGGCTATATCCCAACTTTTCCGAGAAGCTATATTGATTAATAGCGCTGATGTTTCAGTGTCAGTTACGCCACCCGCGAAATAGTCTTTTATCCTATTGGGGTAAGCGGAGAGAGTTCCTGCAGCTTTTATTTCATGCGGTGCTTCGACGAACAATGAGTGAGGCTGATCGCTATTATCAGCTATCGCTTCAGCTGCAAAGGAGAAACCGTGAGGTACATCATTATGCGGCTCTTGGACAATCACTAGCCCTCCGGCTTGCAATGTGGCGCGAACACGAGCCTTTGCGTCTTGCAGGGTTATATTGTTTACTGGCATTTTATATCTCCATCTTACTATAGGACGACTGGTTTAGCGTCGAATGTGCTCGGTGTATTTCTCGTCGAGTAGAACCTTTTTATTTGGCTTGGACACAACTGCAAAAGCAGGAGTTATCATATTTCAGTTTTTGTAATGCATGTATTGCTAATCAAGTTACTCTTCATGAAAGTTGGGTTCAAGAAATAAATGCAACACCTTTCCAAATTTTGTCTTAGTTTGTGAGTTATTTCTTTCGGGGTGTTTATTGCTCTGGGGTTTGTATCCTTTGTGAGGTAGGTTCCCTTTTAATATCCTGTAGTGTGGTTTTTATTAATATTGGCAATTTTAGAGATGGTCGTATCGAGTATGATTTCTAGGGTAGATTTTTTGGTCTTTTAAATCGGTTATTCTGTGATAGATATTTTTGGCTAATTGTGTTTTTTCTGGTTTTCTATTGGTTCTTTTTTATAGGGATAGCTTTTGTGGAAAAAAGTAATCTATAGTAGAAAATCTTCTACATGTGTAAAGAATGAAGGGGCAGTGTGACCACATTACCTAATACTGCATCCCCTTACGGCACTCCGAGCTAAAAAGTTTAATTTTTTTTGTGACTTATTTGTAACCACACTTTTGGTCAAAAGTCTTGAGATTCTTGGAATGGTTTTGTTGGATCCATAAATTGAGGAGGTGCTAATTCTCGGTGGGGTAGAAGAGAATAGATTTTAATCTGGGTTGATCTAGTGATGTAGAGAGCTACAAGATGAAATAGAGTTGCCAGTTTGGCCGATAAGTAACAAAAATAAGCTGCCCGGAGGCAGCACATTAATATATCTAGTTGCAAAGTCCTAATTCCCGCTCAATCTGAGCCTTTCTCCAAACTGAGTAACTGGCTGGTATCTTTGCCTCTTTGGTGCCATCGGCAAGGATGGCGCGGCCGAGGTTTGGCCAGCATAGTACGGCCAATACCCTGGGCGCGATTACTTGGAAGACTTTGGGTGGCCCCATTAGGGATTTGAGTCTCTGTATTAATGGTAGCCAGGATGCGGGGACTACCTGTTCTGCGATCATCCATGAGGCCTGAGGATCACTACCCAGTTGCTTTGCCAGGGATTCGTAGCGCAATGTAGCGGCTCTTAGTGAGGCTTGGGGTGGTGCGAGTATAACGGCACGGGCCCTTCTCTCTGCACAGAGTAGGCAAATCTCTTTGGGGAGACCGCTACTTTCTGCAAGCTCTTGGTTGAGTGCCCATCCACCGGCTTTGATATCGCATTGGCAGATAGAGCAGTTATATTTCGGGTTTTCAGGGGTGAATACAGAACTAACTTTTTGGGGGCGTTCGCCATTTTTCCAGATGAGAGAGTGTCTTTTAAAAATATTGCTGGCAAAGTATCGGGTATAGGTCAGCCAGTCGATATTGGTTACATTGCCGAAACGGTCTTTGTGTACAACATCGGGAATATTGTGGCTGTAAAGGTGACGTAAGCAGTGAGGGCATGGCTTTAGTTGATCCTGGGGAAATGCCTTTCGCGCTTCGCTATAGTCACTGCTTATCCAAACCGGACCCTTATAGTTATTCACTATTGGGCACTTGGGGTAAATATGAACTTGACCAAAAGAGTCCGGGTTTTGTTCCAGGCCAAATAAAAAAACCGGTATACCCCGGTAGCGCCAAGCCACAGGTACGCTGTCCAGATCGCTTGAATCGAGTTGCATTCCAGTACGGATGGCTTTGGCTAAGCTGTTTCGATCAGGCATTTCAGATAAGCGCTGTGCTAACGGACGTTTGCCGGCTGAGAATGAATCCCCATCGTTAATGACATAAGGTACTGATAGTGCTCGTGTGGCGCTTGGGAATGCTGTGATAGCCTGACGGTTTTGAATGGGTTGAAATTTTGTGAGGTTCACAGAGCTTCCTCAAGGATTTGCAGGATATGGCTCTCAGAGTCTCTAACTACCCTGAATGCTACCCGGCGGGAACGATCTGGATCTTCTACCCCATTCTTATCCAAGACTGGGCGAGCTGAGGAGTAACCGACAGCTGCTACCTTGGCCCGTACCAGGACGGCTTGCTGCGAAGGCAGTAATGAATGGGCATATTGCATTACGGCTCGGGAGCGCTGTTGGGAAAGTCGCAGGTTGTGGAAATAACCAGCTTCCGGTGCGGATTGATCTCCCCATTCAGAACTTGTGTGCCCTTCGATTTGGATTGCGGCAATGGAATCCATATAGGGCGTGAGCGCTTCGATGTAGCGAGGTACAAAGGAGGACATAATCTCGCGGGCATTGTCGCTCAGGGTAAAATCACCGGTTTTAAATAAGGCATCACTGTTATTAAAGGAGATGGCCAGGGTTTGCTTATCCAGAGACGCTCCCCAACGAGTTAAGTCGTGGGCAAATTCCTGTTGCAGAGTTTGATAGATGGCCAACTGGGTGTCCCGGTAAGACTCTGCGAGTTCGCGGATCTTGGCGCGTTCGTCGATAAGAGAGCGCATTACAAAGACGGCAATACAGAGAAATACCATCATCAGGCCAGCCATCATGTCCGATAGGCTAATCCATTGACTATCGCTGGACTCACTACTGGCTTGCGTGCTTTCAAACATGCGCCTCTCCAGTGACTCTCTGAGCCTGCGCATCGATTCTCTTCATTTGCTGGATGAGCTGACGGAAGTCTCTGGAGAATTCACCGCTTAAAGTGCCAAGGGCATCGCCCATCGCTGCCATAACACTCTCTACCTCATCGCGCAGACGTTCATCCAGAAGTTCATATTGACGCTTGATACTGACATCGGCATTACTAAGATCGCGAGTAATCACTTGTGACAATTCGGTAATCATCTGGTTGTGAGTTTTGGCGATCAGCTGAGCTAGCTCGGCCATGGATTCCCGGTGACTGGTAGCCTGCTCGTGAATTGCTTTAGAGAAGTGGTTGGGGTCCATACTGGTAACCACATCGGCCAGGGCTACGACCTTACTGGTTCTTTGGTCGAATACTTCCGCCTGGGTCCTACTCAGGGAGATCAGGTTGGAAACCTGGGCCCCCAGTTGCTGTTGAGCTTGGTCAATTCCTCGGGTGAGCGCTTCAAACTTGGGCGCAATATCGGGGATCGATTGCTGTAGAACTTCAATAGAAGCTTGTTGCTCATTCAGCATGATTGATATCTGCTCTGCGTGATTGCGCTGCTGCTCTACCAGGGTCGGAATCACGTTGAAAATTTCTGGCAGCTCAGTAATACGCTGGTGTAACAGCAGAAGGTTTTCCTGAGCACCATTAATTTCATTGAGAAGAGTTGCAGTTTGGTCGCGGTAAATAGTTGCGAGTTCTGCGTGCTGCTGATGCTGATCTATTAGGGCCTGCAGGGCAGGGGATACGGCCTCTAATTGCTGGGTAAACTGCTGTAGGTTCTCACCCATCTGGGCATTCAGGCCGCTATTAAACTTTTCTACAACCGCAGTGAGTGACTGTAGGACTTCATCACTAATCTGTCGCTGGAATTTTGCCAGATCTTCGCGCTGACCATTAATAGCCTGCAATATGTCATCTGCTGTCGCTTTAGGGGCTTGTTCTTTAGTGAATATTTGAAAAATAGTTCGCAATATCAGGGACAGGAAGAGCCCCAAGATACTGGTCATAAAGGCGGTTTCCAGACCTTGCATCAGTTCTGAAATTGAGGTGTCAATATCGTTTAGATCAAACCCATAGATACCGATAATGATACCGATAAAAGTACCTAAAATACCGAGGGCAGTCAGTAGTGACGGCGTTTCCTTTACAAAGCGGGGAAACTTGCCTAAAGGGTAGAGGATTATGGCTATAGCACCAATGGCAAGCATGACCATAAGAAAGGTGTCGGTAACCTGTTCCGCAGACAACTTGGTTAACCAGTGATAGAAAAACTGGGTCATTATTTATCCTTTACAACTTTTTGCATTGTTATTTCGTGATAAAAAGGTCCGTTGGGTATTCGCCCGGTTCCCTGGCTGAGTACTTTCATCTCTGGTAGAGATTTCACAACATCGGTGATAGTGCGGAGCTGGGGCTGCTTACTACCCGAAGCGTGAATATAGGTTCCAACCTGGCCCGACTTTTGAATTTCAAATACACCACAGTTGACGGGAAGCTTGTTTTGTTTGAATAGCAAAAAGTGCATCACGCCACCATCACTGAGATATTGATGCAGGGCTTTAGTGATCAATTGTATTTGCTCGGTGGAAAAGAAATTGAGAAGGTCCCAGAGGAGGATGCAATTGAGATCCTTTGGTAGGGTTGCCTGTCGCAACGCGGCCTGAACGGCTTCTTCAAATGGCACTTTTCTGCTGATTTGCCAAGCGAGCGATGAGTAAAAATCAGAAATAAACAGTTCGCCCACCTCCCTTTGGAGGTGTTCCATATTTCTCCCAGCCTTTTGCCCAATATCCAGAACTTTGCTGACCGGTGAGCGCTTGACGTGAGTCAGGGCGGTGTCGAGAGCGGTTAGCGAAATATTAGTAAGGCGGTTTTTTTGGAAAGCGGATACCGCTGCTGATGATCCACTGGCCATCACTGAAGTTGGCGATTTTACATTGCCATACTCAAACATTAATTCGATAAGGTCTTTACGCATCCCCTCTCTTTGTAGCAGGGAAGAGCGCAGGGAGAAGTTGCCCATAGTCTTCATTAAATTCAGGGATGAGTACCTATAGGTGGGCAGTGGTTCTTCCAGGTGGAGCGGTTCTGTATTGAAGGTAAAGCCAGAAAGGCGTTTAAAATCCGCGGGCCCCTTGGGCATAGTGCCGGTGTACAGCATTGTATGGAAAATGGTACGCGGCTTTAAGTGGGGTCGGATTTCCTCAATGAGCTTGGTAATAAGCTCAGGCTCCATAAAGTTGAATAGATCCCAGCAGAGCACCACATCAAGCTTGATTCGTTGGGGCTTTTTGGTGAGATATTCAGAAAGCTTAACGGCCCTGACTTCTTTATCGAGGGCAGAAGTATCCAATAGCAGACTGCGTAAATCTTCGATAAATGTCTGGCAGGAGCGCTCCAATAAAGGCTGTGTGGTGCCAAACGAAAGGCATCCCAAATCTAAAACTTTACTACCTGGTTGAATGACTTCATCCACCAAAGCAGCAATACCAAATGAATGATGCTGCAACATATTTCCCACACCAAAACTAAAGCCCCGGCATTAGCCGGGGCCCATATTGAGGATTAACTAAGAAGGTTTCCTAGCTTTCCTCAGCTTCTTCTTCGGTCTCTTTAGTGCCGAAGAGGTAGTCGCTGGTGTCGGACAGGCGAGAGGAATCGCTCGTGCTTGTGGTGCTGGAGGAGTAGGTAGAGCTGCCGCGAGTACGGGCTGCGGGCTTCTCTTCTGCTGCGGGCAGGTCTGGGTGTACCAGACGATCAGAGAACTCCTTGTGGCGCTCTTTCATTTCGGAATCGGTATCAACCATATCCATGGAGCCACGGAATTTACCGCCGTCGTCCAGCTTGATTCTCGGTGCAATCAGATTGCCATTAACTTGTGCGGTGTTGCGGATTTCGATCAACTCATCGGCAAGGGCATCGCCATCCAAGGTGCCTTCTACAACAATATTTTTTGCGTGGATATTGGCAGTAACTGCACCGCCAGTGCCAACAGAAAGATTGTGACCAACCATGATCACGGTACCATCAACAGTACCTTCCACGTGCAGATCTTCGGTGCCGATCAGCTCGCCACGAAAGTTAATACCTTCACCCAGCACTGACTTGGAGCCTGAGCCCGAAAGAGATGATTGCTGCTCAACAGCGCTCATGCCTGCTAAAAATGGTGTGGAGTCATTGCTTTTGTCAGTGCTCATAGAAATAAGTCTCTCTGTTTAGAAAAGTCAGCTGTTGCGTCGATTGCACCGATAACCGTGGTTACAGGGTTGTCGATACGTTGGGTTTTTGTCAAATCGGAAAATCAAAATTTTCAAAAGTGATAAGGCACTTCTAATGGCGGGTACGGATTATTTTGATACTGAATAAAACCTATCAAAACAAACGGCCCTACATTTATGTCAAATTTTTTTCTTTGCTGTGAGTGTTTTACTAAAAAAGAAAATTAGACTATCAGTGCTTTTGGTCACCTAAAATATCCCTGTCTCTGCCTTTTCCCTATTGTGCACATACCTTAAGAACGACTTCCTTTGTCCTTTTACAGTTTTCGTCTCTCTCGTAAAGTTGCAATGCCCGTTTTCTCGTGCTTGCATCAAGGTGAAGAAGAGGCTCTTCTGACCTTAAGCTACGATCGATTTTTGCGATTGCTGTTGATATCGCTATATTCTCGCTATTTACTTCAGGCTCGACCTGTAAGTAAATATTTACTTCCTTTTGTGGAGGGCATACTTCTAATTGTCTGCTGATGGGTATCGAGCCTATTGGCACAAAACAATATATGATTGGAATACTACCTACAGCGAGCTTACCAGCGTTTTCGGTCTGGCAATCAATCAAGCTGACCTCGACTTGAATGCGCTGAATTTAGCACGGATTGCATGCTAAAAGTGTGACTTGTAGCACCTTTTGGTCGTGATGATCGTCGTTTCCTGTTTTTTAATCCGCTAATGATTTGTGGATTAAAATATTGTTGCAATATGCGATGTATTCCTATGTAAAGAATTGTTTATGTTGGCATTTGGATTAATGTCTGAGCCTCGCATTCTTGCGCTTTCAAAATTCTATCCTAAATGTAAGTGTGCACTTATTTGCAATGACTATTGGGTGTCTTCAGGAAGGCTGTTTTCACAGGGTGGAGCTGCAGGCAGTTTTTGCTAGGATATATCACTCACTGCATACCTCTCAGTCCCACCCACAAAAAGGTAGGCCCAAGAGATATTTTTGGTGGCGTTGGCAGGGGTGCCAGCCTTGCTGGGCTGGCTAAATTTCAGGGGTAATTTGGATTTTAAACGGAGTTCCGTTTGAAGTTTTAAACTCTACCTCTGCAGCTTGGTTGAACCCTGTCACCAGAATGGGACGTGCTATCTGCTTATAACCACTAGAAGCCCCAAATTCATATATTTTTGTCTGCAATCGAATTTGATTTTCAGAAACTTGTTCGGCAGATACCTCGAACCTAAGTGTGTTTTCGATTTGGATTTCGCTTTCATCTCCTTCGTTATTGAGGAGGCGGACGGAGGCCAGGTTCTCGTTTCTGGTGCTAGCATCTACCTTAAGCATTATTGGAGAAGCTGACGATAAGGAGGTATACAAGAGTAAAGTCGTACCCAGGGCCAATATTGCGGTGAGATATTTTCTGCCCTGCTTGGCCATTGATATTTTTGGGTTTTCCTGAAGGATTATATCTATGGGCTTCAGTGAAAATGCTGAAGATATTGCTTTTATTGAATCTTGAGAGGCATTTCCACTTTTTTCTATCCGTTGAATGGTTCTAAGGCTTAATGATGCAACATCGGCTAGTTGTTGTTGACTCCAAGCCCTAGTTGTTCTCAGTTTAATAATTTTCTTTGAGTTAACTTTCACTTCCATACTTCTGCCCTCTGAAACTTGAGCTCCATTTTCAGGGGGGCAGTCCTTATTGGTTACGATATTCTTGCGACACCTGTCTGACAGCTATATGACTTTGTCCAAACAATAGGCTATCTGTGCAAATTGCGGTCAATGGTGGGCGTGTTTGAAGGTTAGGTGATTCACTGATGTACTACAAGGGGCGCACAATCTTTAACTATTGCCCTGAATTCATATTCTGGGTCGGGAAGACATCTATAGGCTCTAAGTTCTCACTTTGAGATAAGTAAAAAGCTAGGGAGTTGAGTCAGCTTGTAACTGGAGATTCGGATAGTAGCTTTTTGGGGGGGAAGGTTACCACTAAGCAAAGCCAAAGAGCTTTCAATGAGAATATGTAGCAAGATGACTTATGGAGCTTCTGAACAATTCCGTAATATCTCTGTGAGCCAGAAGCATCACGGATTTATTTAGAGGCTCCTTATATAAATTTAACTCTCCAAGCCATTAAATCTTAATACTACCGTGAAGATAATCTATAGCGCCTCCCTTGAGAGAGACTCTGTTACTATGCAGTTCGCAGTGAATTAGTCCAGTCCGCTTGGAGAGTTGCTTAGCTAAAAGTACATCCTTTTTAAATTGTTGGCTCCAATATGGTGCCAGTTGACAGTGCGCTGACCCTGTCACAGGATCTTCGTTTACCCTTAATTTTGGATAGAAGCATCGGCTAACGAAATCAACATCGTTACTTGCCCCAGGAGCGGTAATGACAACTCCTCGTTTATCCAGCTGGGAGAGTTTTATAAAATTTGGATTTACAGATTTTAGATCGGTTTCGCTACCCAACACAGCTATATAATCATATGCACACAGAACTTCTTGCGGAGTGATGCCGAGGCCATCAATAAGAGCATCAGGTGCTTCTGTGGATACCGGAATGCTAGCCGGAAAGTCCATGCTATAGACAACTCCCGATCTCTGGACTAACAGTGGGCCGCTTTTTGTATCAAACTGGATGGTTTGGCCTGAGTATCTTAAATGAGTAAATAGAACGTGGGCAGCTGCGAGTGTGGCGTGGCCACATAAATCTACTTCTGCCTCAGGAGTAAACCATCTCAGAGAAAAGGAATCTTCATTTTTAACAAAGAATGCGGTTTCAGAGAGATTGTTTTCCTCAGCTATCTTTTGCAGCGTATCATCCGCAAGCCAGTTATCAAGAGGGCATACAGCAGCGGGATTACCCTCAAATACCTCGGAGGCAAAGGCATCTACTTGATAAATTGCTAGTTCCATTAGTTTTTTCCTTGAGCAATAGATGCTATTTTCGGTCAGTATAAAATTATTGTGATAGTTGGTGTGTTTATGCCAGATTGCTTTGTGGTACCAATTTTCTAAGGCTAAGGGAAGCTAGGATACTTATACCTGGGTGTCCTTTAGGGCGGGTCTTCAAAGTCCACAGAGATATAGCTAATTATTTACAGGCTCTCTAACTGCGCAAAGCGACGTTCGTAATAAAGCAGGCCGTTGGATATACGCATAATCTCAAGAAGGTCTCCAGAAGAAAATCCAACAACAATTTTAATCGGTGCTTCTTCACTGTATTGGAGAAGTTGTTCGTTTTTGCAGAGTTCTCGTGCTAGGAGGGATGTATAGCATAAGCTGAAACCAATGTATCCGTCTCTATTTAGGTGTTTCGGCTTGTTAGCTCCTTTACACAAGGCTGCAATATTTCTCAAATATCTCGAGCCCAAATCAGAATTCGAATATATCCAATCCCGTCTGCTTTTAAATAGTTGAGGAAGTAGTGTTAAGCTGATATCCGGGAATTCCCGGCCGATACTATCTCTGAATTCACGCAGCTCGAAATATAGGACTGAAGGAGGAAGCGAGTCCCCAGCAGCTACCAGTTCTGTATCGAACCATGTTTGGGCTAGGTCAAGTTCATCAGTTCCTAGCATAGTGGGCAGCTTTAGCCATGCCAAATTGGGGGTTCGGCCATCAGCCCAAAAAGAAAGGTTTTCAAGGCCGTCTTGGATGGATTCGTTTTTTTCCAGCGTATCGAAAATCACTTCATAGTATTCAGCTATAGACAAACCCCGAACTCCTGTCATATCCCATTTTTGCTCAGTATATCGATCAAGCAAGCCAGTGGGGACGTTTTTGGCATCTCCTTCTGATTCAGCAGTATGTGCGCTGGGGCGCAATCTAAAACAACCATCCCGTTCGAAATGAAATTCCAACAAAAGCAAAGAGAACGGACAGTACTGTAACTGGGATAATATGGTATGCCAGTGCAGTGAGATTTTTTTCAGAAAGATTTGGAATGATTCGCAGCCTTGCGTCAATTGCCAGTAAGAAAGTGCATGCCAAAAGAATCAGTTTGAAGGATACCAGGCGAGAAATTGGATTGGAGAAGTTGAACCACTGGGATAAGTCAGGCAGTAGGGTATATGAGAGATACAACCCGGAGAGTATTTGAATGAGCAGGGCGGGGATGCCGATCTTTTCGTAGCTGTTTTCAAACCGGGAAAGAAAGGCTACATCC
The DNA here is from genome assembly GCF_052468155.1 of Microbulbifer maximicatervae (SeqCode). Classification (NCBI taxonomy): domain Bacteria; kingdom Pseudomonadati; phylum Pseudomonadota; class Gammaproteobacteria; order Cellvibrionales; family Microbulbiferaceae; genus Microbulbifer; species Microbulbifer maximicatervae (SeqCode). The sequence goes on along the minus strand of NZ_CP174335.1, from coordinate 4,521,951 downwards.
TTATCCCGTAAAACTTTGGGCAGTATTGTGCAGGCAAGTATCAGGTGCCCACCGGTCCAAATTGTTGCACCTAGAAGGTGAAGAAAAAGTACTACGTTGTACATCCTGTCCCCCAGACAAATCCTTGTTGGGGGACTATAGCGCTAAAATCTACGAGTGTCTGCTGCCAAATAGGGGTAGAAAGTAGCGTTGTCTACTCCCTGGGTTCCGGCCGGGACCAAATCCAGTAGGCGCCGCAGCTGATGCCGCCAACGGTAAAGCAAAGAAGGTAAATATTACTGATATGAAGAATGGCAAAAGCCAGGGATATAGCCATTGTCAGGCTGGCCAGTAACTTGGTTCTGCGGCTTACATAACCACTGCGCCAAGTCCGCAATAGATGCCCAAAGAGATGGTGTTCTTCGATCCATTGGTGCAGGCGCTGGGAGCTGCGTGATGCGGCCCAGGCACCGAGGACAATAAATACAGCCGACGGCAGGCCGGGAAGAATGGCTCCGATAATGCCAAGGGCGATAAAAAAGCAAGCAGCGGCGCCCCACAGCCAGCGCATCCAGCCCTTTGCCAGAGGCGGGGAGTAGGACATTACGCTGTCTTCAGTGGATTCTTTCATTCGGTACCTCTACCTTCTAGCTTATTGCAGTAGTCGTGCATCAAAAGTAACAATATTTGTCCGCTTGGTCTGCTTGCTCATAAGCAGTTTACCCAGCACCTAGTCAATAGAGTCAGCAGGCCGATAGGTCGCTAGTGCAGGGTAACGGATTATGTGGATCATTTCCTCTGTCCAGGGATGTGACTTTCTGGTTTATGTGATGCCAGGCCTCCCAGTTCTGAGAAAGCAATTTATTTTGGTTAACGAATAAAAAATTCGACCGGAACGGCCATTGTCAGAGGATCACCGGGTACCTCTTCTGGTGGTCTAGGCAGTGGTTCTGCCCTGCGCACCAAGGCCACGACTTCTCGGTCGAGAGACGATATGCCACTGGCTCGGTGCAGCTCAACCTTTAGTACTTTGCCTTTTCTGTCCATCGTGAATTGTACCCAGGGAATACCTTGTTGACGCCGTATTTGGGCGCTACGGGGGTAGCGTTTTCTTCGCTCAAGGTGAGCCTGTAATTGGTTCTGCCAGGTTAATCTGGCTTGTGATTCCCTCTGGTTCAAGGCGCCCACTTCCGGTGCTGCAGCTTGCTCTGCTTCTGCTACATCTGCCGCGAGAGGGGCTGATGTTTCTTCAACAACAGTTTCTCCAGTAGCCTCTCCACTGGAGTCTTGTTGCTGTGCGATTTCCTTCTCTTCCACTGGCTCAGGGGTCTCTTCCTTTTCCTCCGTGGGGGGCTCCTCTTCGGGCTTCTCAATGGCAATTTCCGAGGGGGCTTCTGGCAAAATAACAGGCTCTGACTGCGCAGAGGTTTTTTGTGGCTCGTTGCTCTGCTGGTTTGCGGGAGAGGATTCCTGTTGTTGAGGACCTACCGGTAGCGACGTGGGTGGTGCCACTGGAGCGGCTACCATACTGACTTCAAATACCTGTGGTGCTGCAGCAGGCGGCAGCGCCAGTTCGGATTTGGGCTGCCATAAAAAATAGACGGCAATAAGTCCGTGAAGGGCTAGGGCGCAGCAAAAGGCGCAGAGCGATAGAAAAAATCGCGGACGCCTTGCAGATTTTACCTTCGGTCCGGCCAAGAGGCTCATTGGTTTACGGTCGCCGGTTTATCCAGACCTACCAGAGCGATTTTCTGGTATCCGGCACTGGCAAGGCGGTTCATCAGGTCCATCAAATCCCCATATTCCACTTTGCTGTCGGCACGCAGCAGGATTTGCTGTTCTGTGCCAATTTCACTTGCCTGGAGTTCAGCAGCCAAGTTTTCCCGCACAATAACTTTGTCCTCACCGAGAGTCAGGGTGAGGTCCTTTTGCAGGGTGAGATATTTCGGATCTTCTGCCTGGGGTTGTTGTGGAGCTGTCGCCGAGGGTAGATTGACGGGCACGCTTACAGTGGCCAACGGAGCCGCAACCATAAAAATAATTAGCAATACCAGCATCACATCGATAAAAGGTGTGACATTGATATCGTGCTGTTCTGGCAGTTCTTCGCTATTGCTGCTGTTGAGATTGAATGCCATTAGTTGACGCCCTGAACCTGCGGTACTGCGCGCTTTTTGTTCGCGCTAACCAGTTCGGCGAGCGGGCGCGCATTTGGATGGTGGCGATCCAGGTCCCGACTAATCAGTACCATTAAGGCGGTGACATTATCGGCCAATACCGCGCGATAATTGCCGATAGCCCGGGAAAAGTAGTTGTAGATCACTACCGCCGGAATCGCAGCAACCAGGCCGATCGCAGTTGCCAGCAGGGCTTCCGCAATACCTGGAGCCACTACGGCCAGGTTTGTGGTTTGGGTTTTTGCGATACCGATGAAGCTGTTCATGATCCCCCATACCGTACCGAATAGACCGACAAAGGGGGCGACGGAACCGATGGTTGCCAGAATTCCGGTGCCACGGTTCATGTCGGTAGCGAGAGAGGCCTGGACTCTTTCCAGGCGAGCCAGAACACGTTCTTTTAAGCCGTCATCTGACACTGGGCCACCTGAAGATAAGTCGAGTTCGTGGCGACTCGCTTCTACCAATAACAGGGCACCGCCGGTTTGGCCTGAAAGCTTTGATTCGGCATTGGCGAACGTCTTGCTTTGGATCAGGGTTGCCAATAATTGTTTGGCCTTGCGACGTGTTATTACCAGCTGCACGGTTTTAAAAAGCCAAATCGCCCAGGTTAAAACAGAGGCCAAGAGTAGGCCGATCATTACGCTTTTAACGATGATATCCGCGGCGTGATACATTCCCATGGGAGATAAATCGTGTGCGCTGAAAGCGGTATCTCCAATGTTGGAGGTTGCGGTCGAGGTAGAGTTGTCTTGATTTTCTTGCAACCCCACGGAGGTTTCCACATCTCCCTCGAGAACTATTTCTGTATTGCTTTGTTCGCTTGAGTTGGAATTATTTTCCTGCGCTAAAGCCGGCAATGGGCCCAATGTGCTGCCTAGCAGGCACAATAAAATTACAGTCCAGATTTTCATTACCGACTCCTGGCTTCAGGTGAAAAATAAATTAGGGTGTAGCGGGCGCTAATAATTGTTCGACATTTTGTCGTGCAAAAGCAAAGGCTTGTTTGGCCCCATTGAGGGCTATTTCTTTTTGCTCTTGGTTGAGTGCAAGAGCATTTAACGCAGTTTTGAATTGGCGCCAGTGTAACCCGCGACCGTCTTCATGTCCTGCCAAGTGGCGTGCGCCGAACTCTTCTGATAAATCCAGATGTTTGCGCGCGTACTTGAGAAGGAATGCCGCTCCTAAGTTGGAGCCTTCAACTACGTAGAGCCAGCCCAGTGCAGAGTGGAAATCAGTAATTGTGACTTCTGCTGCGGCTTGTTGATCAGCTTTTAAATCGCTCTCGGGCATTTCGAAATCAGCACAGTCCTGGAGGACTGCTTCAGAGCGGTCTCTCTCTTTCAGGCCGGGCAAAAAATTATTTAATTCGTCACTTTGAAACCAATCAGACACCGCTTGATGCAGTCGCGACTGCGTGCGAACAAACAGTGCATATCGCTCGCGATTGGAAAATGGTGACAGGGACATAATGCGTTTATCTAGACTCTCGTGGGTCGTATTAGTGCCTTCTTTCAGCCAAGCGGAAAAGGTGGGCTCTGTCGGTTCAACGGATTGGCATTCTGCTGGATTGCTCACGGGATTTTTCCAAAACAAATTAAACAATAACCGCCCGGTTATTCCGGTGGCTTTGTAATGGGTGACGGACCAAATTCAAATTAACCCATCCCGTTGATCAATATTTTTTGAAAAATTCACCGGGTTATTCCAAATTGATATAACATTCTCAGCTCAGCTACTTTAAATGAGAATAGATATCATTTACAGTCCCCGCCCTCAAAAGATTACAGCGCAAGGTCTGAGTTTTGGCCCCGGAAACCCCTTCAACCCCAGGATTTGATGAGCTTTACCAAGAGCACCACGAGTGGCTTGTCCGTTGGATAGCGCGCCGAACTTCCGGTGTTGATAATGCCCAGGATTTAGCTCAGGACACTTTTATTCGTCTGCTGGATAGGCCGAGCCTGTCTGCGGGAATTCGAAGTCCGAGGGCCTGGTTAACCAAAGTGGCCGGGAACCTGCTGATCGACCAAGCCCGTCGCCAAGTGCTGGAGAAAAATTATTTAGCGCTGCTGGAAAATTTGCCGGAACCGGAATGTCCCTCCCCAGAAGATAAGTGGGAGCTATTGGGGCTTTTGGAGCAAATTGATCAATTGCTCAGTGGTCTGCGCCCGATAGAGAAAACGGTATTTCTAATGGCGAGGCTAGACGGCTTAACATACCGCCAGGTGGCTGAGCAGCAGGGGCTGAGCCTTTCCTCAGTAGAGAAATATATCGCAAAAGCCATGCTCAAGTGCTATGCCGCCGCGTACGATAACGAATAATTTTCTATGGACTTGGAACTTGCTTGCCGATGTCAAACGCCCCAGAAAAAAATAGAGAAAAAATTCCTGAAGCAGTACTGTTGCAAGCCGTTAGCTGGCGCGTTCGCCTGGGTTCCGGCGAGGCGCTTGACTCAGAGCGCGATGCTTGCAGTCAATGGCGTTCGGCGGACCCTCTGCATGAACTGGCGTGGCAGCGTTTTGAGCGGATGGAGTCGCCTCTAGATACGGTGGCTCGCCGAGCGCCGCGTTTGGCCCATTCCACCCTAAATCAAACCGATGCAGAAATTCGCCGTTTAAATCGCAGGGCTGCTCTTAAAAGCATGGGTGGTGGTGTCCTTGGGGCTTTTGCCGTTGGCCTGGTGGGATATGACACCGGTTTGCTGAAGTATATGTCCGCTGACTATTCCTCTGGTTCTAAGCCGGCCCAATATACTCTGGATGATAAGAGCCAAGTCTGGCTAAACACCGGTAGTGCCATTGAGTGGGAGTCGGGCACAGCAATCCGTTCCCTTGTGCTGACTAAAGGTGAAATGCACTTGACCAGTGCCGCTGACCCGAGGCCAATGCAGGTATCGGTGCCTCAGGGGCAGCTGATTTCCCGTGACTCGCGCTTTTTTGTGCGCAAGGGCGATGACCACACGATTTTGCAGGTTGTGGAAGGTGGGGTGCAGGTTCAACCGAGTGCGGATATAGAGCCCTTTGCAGTTAAGGCGGGTGAGGCTTATCGCCTTACTGGCGCCGATTCATTCGCTCTAAACAGCAAGATGTTTGATTACAGCGGATGGATTGACGGGGTACTTTCAGCTCGGAGTATGCCATTAGGAGCGCTGCTTGAAGAGTTGTCTCGCTATCGTGTTGGTTTTTTACGCTGTGATCCGGCATTAAGAGATCACCAGGTTTCCGGGGTTTTCCAGCTTCACGATATCGATACCATCCTAAAAATATTGGCGCGTTCGGCGGGAGCTGAACTGAGCTATACCACGCGTTGGTGGGCAACGATTCAATTGCCGGGCTGATAGTAAGTCGCATCGCTCCCTGCCTTCCCCTGTTCGTCCGAGCCGACGGTTTTTTCGGAACGGGCAACCTTTAATTCCTGCTCTTATTGCCAGATGACCACAAAAAGTTATCCGAAGGTGTCATTTTTTATTTTTGATGACGCCTTTGATTGCTAGTTTTCCCTCCGAAGCAAAAAAAACAAAATAATTCTCATTTAGATTACGGGTTTTTGATTTTCGTTCGGCTTCCTAGTTATACACCTGAGAATAGGAAGCCGCTTAAATGCAGTCCCGCGCCCCAAAACATATTTTGCTCACCTTGTTGGCACTGTTGTTGGCCGTAGTTCCCGTATCGAGTTTTGCGCAAGCCCAGCAGGGCAACACAGCGTTGATCGAATTCAGTTTGCCTGCGGGCAATCTGGGAGATGTGCTCAACCTCTACTCGCGTCAGGCTGGGGTAACGCTCTCTTTCGACGAGAACCTGGTGGAAACTATTTCTGTTCCAGCACTATTTGGCAGCTATCGTGCAGAAGAAGCTCTGTTGAGCTTGTTGCGCGGTACCAACCTGCAAGCGGTTCCCGTTGGTAGTGGTGCCTGGCTGATCCAGTCCGCTGGCGAGCAGGATCTGATGGTGCTGGACAGCATTCAGGTTGAGACTCGTGATGGCGGTGAGAAAGACCAAGCATTTCGCGAATCCGCCTCTGTAAATATCCTCACCCAGGAAAATATTGAGCGCTTTCGCGGTACCAGTGTTGGCGATATTTTCCAGGGCACTCCCGGTGTACTTATCAGTGAAAACCGCAATTCCGGTGGTCTGGATGTCAATATTCGCGGTATGCAAGGGCAGGGCAGGGTTCCTGTCTTAATCGATGGCAGTCGTCAGGAAACAACGATTTATCGCGGTTATGCCGGGGTTTCCAGTCGCAGTTATATTGACCCAGATCTGATTGGGTCCGTGCGTATTGATAAAGGCCCCGTAATGGGTGCCGAGGGCACTGGCGCTACCGGTGGCATTGTCAGTGTAAATACCCTGCGAGCAGAAGATGTCGTAAAACCCGGCGAATTGTCGGGTTTCCGTGTTCGTGTCAGTGGTATCGGAAACAATAGCGAGGCTCCAGAGGCTGGTACTTACGCTGGTTACCACTTGCCTCGCCCTGTTTATCGCTCCGATTGCCGTTTTGCAAGTGATTGCACCGCTGACTATACAATGCCGGACAGCTTTGCGCCGGACCATGGAATGGATAGGCCCAGCCTGTTGGATTTTGAGGGTTACGCGGCGAGCTTTGCGGGCGCCCAGCGTTTTGAGTGGGGTGATCTGGTATTGGCTCACGCCCAGCGCGAACAGGGAAATTACTATGCGGGTACTGATGGCCCCGCGCCGGAAGTGGTTATTGGTGAGCCTCAAGAAATGGCTTGGTATACCGAGACTAAGGTTGAACTGGAGAGTGAACTGGGAGAAAGCATCCCTTACCGCGCCGGGGAGCGGATTCCGAATACTAGTTTTTCTAGCGATTCCTGGTTGTTAAAAAGCAGTCTCCATTTGCCAAAAGACCAAAGTCTTGAGCTGGGCTATATCCGCTATAACAGTATCTTTGGTGAGATGATGCCCTCGCAGGTTCTTTCAAATTTCGGTCAGGCGCGCGAGTGGCTCGATAGTGAAGTGCTTAACCAAACCTACACTGCACGCTATCGTTGGCAGCCGGTGGAATATGATTGGGCCGACTTGCGTGTCAATTTTTGGCACACCGATGCGGTCACTGATCTGAACACACCGAATATATTCTCTATCGAGCTGGAGGATAATATTGCGCGAAATGATGATTATCAGCGCTTTGGCCTTGATATCACCAATAGTATGCGCTTCTACCCCATGGGTGAATTGCGCTGGGATTATGGTGTTTCTGCACAGTGGGAAGACTTGGATAGCGATACCCAGACCGCTGAAGGTATTTATGCCGGTTCCCGCAGTGGTGGGCGCGATGAGTACAGCTTGTTCACCGGTATTGAATGGCAACCGTGGCCGGAGTGGACGCTGGAGTCTGGAGTTCGTTATACCCATTTCTCTTCAAAAGACAATAATCCCCTCCCGTTGAGCATTGATTCCGATTTTTGTGTAGATAATGGGGAAGGGGGCTGTGAGGACGTTTACTACAGCAATAGTCGCTCCGGCACTGCACCTATTGTGGTTTTGACATGGGAGCCGATCAAGGGTTTGCAATTCTATGCCCGCCATGCGCAGGCTTTGCGTATGCCGAGCCTGTTTGAAGGTACCACTGGTTTCTCATCGAGCCCCGCACTGGATATCACCCTTAAGCCTGAGCATGCAAAAAATAATGAGGTTGGGATTAATTATCTTAACGGCCAGTTATTTGAAACTCATCATCAACTCCGAGCGAAAGTTGCTTACTTCGAAAACCATGTTGACGACTATTTGACTCGCACCGGGGTCAACGCCGATGAAGAAAAGCAAGGTAGCGGTATCTCCGATTTATTCCGTATGCGAAATATCGATAGCCTCGACCTTGAAGGTTTTGAGTTCAACCTTGGATACGATGCCCTCTGGTGGTTAGTTGAGCTGAGTGCTACCAAATACAGCCACATTGAAGTCTGTGATGTTGCCAGCTATGTGCGTACTTACTGCACGGATTGGGGTATAGAAAACAGTTATTTCAATAATATGGTCCCACCTAACTGGCATGCCAGTGCGCATATTGGCTTGCGTTTATTCCAGGAAAAATTGGAATTCGGGCTGCGCGGTACTTTTATGGGGGAGCGAAACCCTGTTCCTTATTACGGCGATCAAGCTGGATTTACTGAGCCGGTGCTGTGGCAGAGCTACGAACTGTTAGATTTTTATACCAGCTTCCAATTTAACGATAGTTTTTCGGTGGATTTCACCGTCGACAACGTAACCGATCAATATTACATCGATGCCTTGAGCCTCGGTTTGGTGCCTGCACCTGGGCGTACTGCAAGACTCAGTCTCACTTATCAATATTAAACATTTGGAGTCCCACAGATGAAAAGAGCAATGGCCCTGTTGGGCACACTGTGTCTGTCTCTCGTACTCGTTGCCTGTGGTGGTGGCGGTTCAAATAACAAAGTGGAAAAGCCCACTGCCAGTTTCAGCTTGCTGTCTCCTGCTGATACCACTTTCTCGCTGGCAGATGGCGATGTTACGGTTCAATTGAATGGCACTGATAGCAGTAGTCCGCGAGATGCAAGCCTGACTTATCGTTGGGAGCTGATTGAATGGCCTGAGCTTAGCTTGGCAGAGCTGACCAGCACTGAAGATGCCTACACTGAATTTACTGCTGATCTCCCGGGCGACTATGTGGTGAGCCTGATTGTAGATGACGGTACTGAAACCAGTGAAGCAGCTCGTATGACCCTGACTGCAACCAGCCCGAATCCAGTGGCAATCACTGAGCCGGTGCACAGTATTATTCTCGGAACAGATACTCTGGGCCTTGATGGCAGCTTGAGTACTCCGCCAACGGGTGAGACTGGAAATCTAGAATATTTATGGACCCTGGTTGAAAAGCCTCTCGACAGTGCTGCGTACCTGACTAACAGTGACTCTAGTCAAGCTACACTGCACCTGGATATCGAAGGTGACTACAAGCTTGAATTAGTTGTTACTTACAACGGAGTTGACAGTGAGCCTGCGGAAGTGCTGGTAACCGTTTCCGCCGGTGATGCACCTCCTGTTGCAGTAACAGAAGACCAGACTATTACTCTCGGCGAAGAAGTTGTTCTGGACGCAAGCGAAAGTTATGACCCGGAAGGTAACTCTCTGCAATACCGCTGGAAGTGGGCTTATAGTCCAGTGGAAACTGATGGTGTTCCGGTTCCCGATTTGGAAGGCGAGACAACCTCTACCGTTAAATTCACTCCTATTGCAGCAGATACTTACAATTTAATTTTGTTTGTTTTTGATGGCGCCAGAAAGAGTGAAGAGCGCGAAGTAACCATTGTAGTTGAGGCTGACCCTGAAGCTGAGGCGAATGAAGCTCCAATTGGTGAGATCGAGGCTACTGGTTACTACCCGTCCTACAGTATTGGTGAGCAAGAGCTGGGGCTTCGCGCTGAATTTAATTTTGTTGGCTATGACCCCGAGGGTGATGCTCTACAAATTATTGAAGCGGAGCTGATTGAAAAGCCTGAAGGTAGTGTTGCCGAGCTCGTTGATATTGGTTCCTGGAAGCCGCTGGGTAAGAAAATCCAAGAGCTGGATGTGGTTGGTACCTATCGCGTAAGCATGACCGTATCTGATGGAACCAATCAGATAGACCTGGAAGCAACCATGGAAGCCAAGATTGGCAAGGTAAATGGTTATCCTTCTACCCGTAGTGTCGAAGCTCAGTCCAAATCTGTACTCGTTGGTGATGCATTGGTATTTGATGCCTCCAGCAGCGACCCTAATAATGATGAAATGACCTTCCACTGGGAACTGGTTGACAGGCCCGATGGCAGTAATGCCGTAATTGAGGCAATCACCGAACCTGAGAGTGGTGAGCTTCGCCGTGCTCAGGTAATTACTGATGTGCCGGGTTCCTACACTGCACGTTTGATCGTGAGTGATGATCGTGGTCTATATGCCAAGACCTACTCTGAAGATGATGGTCTCGCCAAAGTCTCCAACACTGCACCAGAAATCCGCTCTGTAGTTTGGGCGCGCAACTGGGGTAGATTGTCCACTGATGAAGATTATTTCCAAATCCTGCCCTGTATGTCCCTGTTGCATCGCCCTGTGGTAGTTGATGCAGATGGCGATGAAGTATTCACTTATGAAGAGTTGATCAGCACGCCGGAAGGTGGTGAATTTACCAACTATCCAGATAGTGAAGATTGTGAAAATACCACTGGTACCGTGTTTTCCAAAGCGGGCACCTACGTATTTCGCTACTACGCTACAGATTTGATTGACGATGCTCCGGAATACGATTTTGTTGTAGAAGTTGAGCCCATGAGCGAAGCTAAGGGTGTGCGTCTGCGCAACATCAATTCCTGGGATGAGAGCCTCTGGCTGCCCATGCCGTACGAAAATATTCCAAGCTACGGTACTCCGTCAGATTTACGGTGGGATACATCCCCTACCGAAGATGAATACCTACAATGGTCTCTGACTGCAGTTGATGCCGATTACACCATTGAGAATGTACAGGTGAAGCATATCAATGGCGGTTTGGCTAGCCTTACACCATGGTTCGAGGGTCTTGCAGAGGGACAGGTTATTAGCGAGGGAGAGTCTCTGGACTTCAAGACATGGGTACCCTCTGTTCCCTGTATGCGCACAGATGAAAAAATAGAAGGCTTCCATTTCTCATTTAATATTAAAGAAATCCCGGAGTTGACCTTCACCTACGAAACCTGGGTAGCCATCGATGATGGTATCTTTAGCGAGGGCTGGAGGCAGTGTGAAGCAGGGGAGTTAAATTAATCTTTCAGAGCTTACTTCTGCAGTAACACATATTATTGCTGAGGTTCTATAACATTGTGACCTCTTTGAGAAAGGGCGCCTACTAAGGCGCCCTTTTTTAATCGTAATCAAACCTTAAAAGCTATTCTGCGCCCAATCATTGACTGCTTCTAAAACAAACTGCTGGCTCTTATCATTCTTATCACATTTGTAAATTTGAAGGCGCTCACCCTCTTCGGTTGAACTACCCGGTGCGTCTATACAGTAGGTCCAGTTCTTATCGCGAGTCTGAATGATTCCACTTTCCTGGATTTGCCATTTTTCCGAATTGCCGCCGTCACAATCCCACAGGTGCATTTTATCGCCGTTATCAGCAGAGCCAGTGTTGAAGTCAACACAGTATTTATTATTACCCTTGGGACGGAGTTGGCCTTCAGCAGTATAAACAAACTGTTGTTCATTGCTGGAGCCACAGTTGTTCATATTTAGGTTTGAACCATTGCTATAGCCCTGGGAGACGGTCATGCACAAGTCAGCATTTGAGGCAGAACGGATTCTCAAATAGCCGGGAAGACTTCTCCTTACTCCGACAAAAGGAACTGCCATGCCGGTATAATTGGGGGTGGTTGCGACTGTATCAGGATCTATCCCGATTGCAGTGGCACCATGTGCGATTGCTGCAAATATATAGCCGTAGTCGGTATTGCTAAAATCGCCAGAACTATCCCATAGGTGCATTAGCTGTTTGGTTTCAGCGGCTGCGTTGGCTGTTATCTGGTAATGATCGCCAGCCTGGACATTGCCGCAAAATATTCTTTGCGAACTACTGCTGTCTATTGAATCAATGGAGCCGGTAAATTCTTCTGGATCTGCGGTATCTATATCAGGACATAAAAATGCGCTCATCTCGTAGGAGTCTAATGCGGATTCCATTCGATTATTGACGTTGCCTGATTGTCCTCCGGTAAAAATAACGATTACTTTTTTGCCGTTATTTAATAAGTTGCCAACGCTAGGCCATCCCGTACTTTTAAGCGTGGTACGGTAATTTTCTGAGGAAGAAATTTGTTGTAAATATGTAAGCATATCCTGGTAGCTGTACTGGAGGTCGCCCAGCTCTTGTTGGATATACTGGTCAAGCAAATAAATTTCATCTGCATACCAGGCGTTAAACCAATCTAAATTGGTTTTCATATCGATATACAGCATTATTGGCGCTTCAATAGTGTTAATGGAGAGCCAGGATTTGATATCGTCCAGACAGTGTTCCAGATGATCATCGTCTCCGTTGCTATTGCACATGTGATTACCGATGTCGTTTTGTCCATGGGCAACATAGGGCCCATGGCTGCTACCTTGCCAGGCACCGTGATCTACGACATCGATTTCCAGTGATCGAAAGCCTTTGTCGAGCCAGTCAGTCAGTGTTTCACCGTTTTCTAGCCGCTCATAGCTGTTATGGGGCTGTAAGTAATAAAGCTCATCAATACGGCGCTCACTGGTGGCCGCTTCTGCTTGGTAATCGGGCCAGTGAAAAGTCTCAGCTTTACTGATGCTGGGTATAGATATCCAAAGTGATAGACATAGAGCGCCTGTAGAGACTTTGAGGAAGGACATTGGGGTTCCTGTTATCATTTTAATAATATATTTATTATTTGTTATATAAGAAGTGTGTTAATACTTTGTTACCAGAGCTCGATAATTTAAGCCTGTTAATTAACTGTTTTTTTGTCAAACGGCTTGGAGTATATAGATTTTTGTTTAGATTACAGGTAATTGTTCGTGTTCGTAAGTAGGGAAGTGTTTGGAGTTTTTGCGTTGACAGTGAGGGGCTAGGAGAAGAGTACTTTGGGAAAGTACTCTAACATCTAAAGCATATGCTTGTATTTGGCGATGCCCCATCGCACACGATTTATTGCTATTTACGCCCCATTCTCTTATCTATCTGCTTTCTCTCCCAATCTTCACCAAAGAAATTAAATAAATTGAAGGTGCTAATTGCATGGGAGGCGAGCCCTATACCCCAGCCAAATGCCGCCCAGAGTGACCATAAGTATCCGGGGGCGAGTATTAAGTTGGCAATTACTAGTCCCGAGATAACTAATAAATAGGTGATTAGGTGTTGGTAAAAGCTCTTCAGCTTCTTGACATGCTTAATGACTTCTTTTTCTTTGAGGGAGATCTGGTCTTGGGAGTTCATATTGATGACCTCGGCTGATTAGCTACAGCAGTGGGGAATATTATTATTCGAGTTGTTTTCAAGTTTGGATAGAGATATTAACCACAGGCAATGAAATGTGGCAAGTAGTGAAATTTTCGAGTGTATGTAGGATGCCCGATGAGACCAGGCATCCATAAAAGGGTACTACACAATACAGTCTGGTTGTTCTGAAGGGTGGGCTTTAATAAAGGCCGGCAGTTCATTGCAAGCGTCTGTGATTTTCTGGATTTTGGGGTACTGGGTCATATCCAGGCCAAAGCGTTCTGCACTGTATACTTGCGGGAGTAAGCAACACTCGAACAACCCTGGATTGTCTCCAGCGGCGAAAGGCGCGGGTCTTAATTGCTTCTCCATTGCGGAGAAGCCCAGGTGTATCCAGTGCTGAATCCATTGAATTTTTTGCTCATCACTGACTTTGAGTTCAGCCTGGAGGTACTGCAGAACCCTGAGGTTCTGTATAGGTTGAATATCGCTGGCAATACTTTGCGCGAGCGCGCGGATATGTGCGCGGGCTTCAGGAGCTTTTGGAAGTAGCGCTGGTTCTGGATGGGTTTCATCCAGCCATTCCAAAATGGCGAGGGATTGGGTGAGACTGGTTTCGCCATCATTCAGGGTTGGCAGTAGCCCGTGTGGATTCAGCGTGCGGTAGTCGTCTCCGTGCTGATCTCCCTTGAGCAGGTTTACCGGGTGATATTCGTATTCCAGGCCTTTCAAGTTGAGCCCGATACGCACTCGGTAGCTGGCGGATGAGCGAAAGTATCCGTAAAGGTCCATTCTCTTTCCTTTTCTTTGTTTTGGCGTTTGGCTGTTTGAATGTCAGCCTTCTTGGTGTTGTCTGGATGCGCTGTATTCACTTTGGCTTCCAGGAGTTTACATAATCTGTTAGCTCCACGGCATGGGCATCCGGGAGAATATCCCAGGGGGTGCGGCTGTCGATCATTACAGCAACTTCATCGGTTTCCTTGCGCGCATGCCGGGCCCCGGTAGCAAATGCCTTGGGGTGGGGGCCGTGGGTAAATCCCATGGGGTGGAGGGTAAGCATCCCCGGATGAATATTGTCGCGGCTAAAGAAGTCACCACGGTGATAGAAGATGAGTTCATCAAAGTCATCATTGTTGTGAAAGAAGGGGACTTTGAGTGCGCCCGGGTCACTCTCAATCGGGCGAGGTACAAAAGTCGCTACAACAAAACCTTGTGCGACAAAGGTGGTATGAGCCGAAGGGGGTAGGTGGTAGCGGTGGCTCATCAGTGGGCGTATATCGCGCCAGTTGATGCAAACGGCCAGGTTGTCCCCAGTCCAACCACAGGCGTCCAGTGGGTTGAAGGGGTAGGTAATGGTCGACAGCTGTTGCCGGGCCTTAACCACAACCCGCCACTCATCATCGCCCTGTTGATCGAGAAAGGCTTGATCTATACGAGGCACATCCAGCATCGCTTGGTCAAAAATCGCATTGGGGCCAAGGATCCCTTTTTCGGGGAGCTGAAAATGGCTGCCTATCGCCTCCACCATCAATAGTTCCAGTGGCTCATCCTCTGTCGGCGTCAGGCGCCATAAGGTGCCGCGGGGCAGCAGGATATAGTCCCCATCGCGAATAGAGAGATGGCCGAAATCACAGAACAAGTCGCCGCTCCCATTGTGTATAAACAGGAGTTGGTCGCCGTCAGCGTTGCGTACCAGATGATCCATAGGCTCCCGGCAGGTCCAGAGGGCGACCTGGCTATCCTGGTTTCGCAGGATCGGCTTTTGATCCCAGGGGCTTGTTCCATTGTGCTTCATTTGCGTGGCATCAAAAGCGTGGGGACGCAGTGGACCTTCGAACTGGCTCCAGCCGGTGGGGGGATGACGATGGTAGAAGTGGGTGCAGGGCCCAAAAAAACCCTCTTTGCCCATTTCCCTTTCAAAGCTGTTGGGTGGGAAATCTGCATGGGCTTGGCGGCTTGTATTTCCTTCCGTTCGCGGAAAGCTGATCCACTGTTTCATGGCGTGGCCTCGCTTCTGTGCGGATGGTTCGAAGGTGTGGCGAAAAATTGAGCATCTCAGCGCCACTTACACGCAAATTTCTTGCGCCATAGACCCAATTAGTTCGCAAATATGGCGCAAAAAAACCTATACTGTCCGGCCATTTTTTCGTATGGCCCGGTAACTTTTCCAGAAAGTATTTGTGCCGATAGTGGTTACATTTGAAACCAATGTTAGTTAAATTGAGTATCAGGTACAACCGGGACACCCGAGCAGGCAGGTTTGAGGGCAGCTATGACAATCGAACAAAACACGCGACCCACCGTTGTTGAGAACGACGAGCTGCGCCTCGAAAAGTTCTTACCCTACCGCCTCTCGGTACTCTCCAACCGAGTGAGTAATGCTATTGCGCAAGCTTATGGTGCGCGCTTCCACCTCACCATTCCCGCTTGGCGGGTGATGGCAATTCTGGGTCGTTTTCCCGATTTATCTGCCGCCGAGCTGGTTGAGCAGACGGCGATGGACAAGGTCGCAATCAGTCGAGCCGTCTCTTCCCTGTTAAAGAATGACTACATTACACGCAGTGAAGATCCCGGTGACCGGCGCCGGCAAGTGCTGAACCTGTCGGAGCTGGGGCGTGATATTTATGCTCGCATAGTGCCGCTGGCCCATCAGTACGAGAATGACTTGATGGCATCCCTCTCCACTGAGGAGCGGGAACAACTGGATAGCATTATTGATAAGTTAATGGTGCGCGCGAAGGAATGGTCTGAGCGCGGCCTCGTTGATGAATAAATGAGATAACTAAGAGGAGTTTTCAGATGTTTGAGCATTTAAACAGCCTTCCGCCAGATCCGATTTTGGGCCTTTTGGCCAGCTACCGCGCGGATGAAAACCCCAGCAAAATTGATCTCGGTGTGGGCGTCTATAAAGATGAGGCAGGCCATACCGCTGTCTTGCAAGCCGTCAAGGAAGCCGAAACCCGCTTATTACAGGGTGAGGAAACCAAGGCCTATATCGGCCCGGCCGGAACTCCGGGTTTCAACACCGCCATGCAGGAGCTGGTACTGGGTGCCGGGCACCCCGCGTTGGTGGGCGGTCGCGTTCGCTCAGCTCAAACTCCCGGTGGATGTGGTGCTTTAAGAGTTCTGGCGGAATTGATTAATCGCGCCAAAGCTGGGGCAACCGTGTGGGTGAGTGACCCCACTTGGGCTAACCATGTGCCGCTTCTGGGTAATGCGGGCTTGCAAATCAAGAGCTACCCCTACTACGACCGCGCTACCAGCAGTTTGCAGTTCGACAAAATGGTCGAGACCCTGAAAGATGTGGGTGAGGGCGACGTTGTTCTTTTCCACGCCTGCTGTCATAACCCCTGTGGTGCGGATCTGTCCCGTGAGCAGTGGAAAGTGTTGGCGGAGATGGCGCAAAAGCAGGGCTTCACGCCGTTTATCGATATGGCCTATCAGGGCTTTGGCGAGAGCCTGGAAGATGATGCCTACGGCCTGCGCTTGATGGCTGAATCTGTTCCAGAAATGCTGGTTGCAGCTTCCTGCTCGAAAAATTTTGGCCTCTATCGCGAACGTGTCGGCCTGGCTATGGTGATTTATGCGAATGGCGAAGCCGCCGATAAAGGCCATAGCCAGATGCTGAGCGCTATTCGTGGCAACTATTCCATGCCACCTTCCCACGGTGCTGCCATTGTAGAATCTATTCTTACTGATGCGGGACTGAAAGCGAACTGGGAAGCTGAGCTGACCGAAATGCGCGAGCGTATTAACGGTTTGCGTGCTGGATTGGTAGAAGGACTCGCCGCAGCGGGTGCTGCCGGTGAGTTTGGCTTTATCCGCCAGCAGAAAGGGATGTTCTCATTCCTGGGTATCAATCCCGAACAGGTACAACAGCTGCAAAAGGACTATTCCATTTATATGGTGGACTCGAGTCGCATCAGTATTGCCGGCCTGAGTTCCAATAATATGGAATACTTCTGTAAGGCTGTTGCCAGCGTGCTGTAAATTCGGCACATTTGGGGGTGAGCAATATGCTCACCCTTAAGATTTATCCTTTAGAAGTAAGAGTGAAAGATGGAAGTTGAGCTAGGAGTCCCAGTGCCCGAATCCCCCACCCAAATTTGGACCCCCCAGAGCTGGCGAAACTTCACCGCACATCAACAGCCCCAATACACGTCTGCCGAAGATGTTGCCCAGGTGGCTAAACAGCTCTCTGGTCATCCGCCCCTGGTTTTTGCGGCAGAGGCTCGCGAGCTGCGCCGTCAGCTGGCTCAGGTTGCCGAGGGGAAAGCCTTCCTTTTGCAGGGCGGTGATTGTGCTGAATCTTTTGCCGATTTTAATGCAAACCGCATTCGCGATACTTTCAAGGTATTGTTGCAGATGGCTGTCGTGCTCACCTTTGCCGGTAACCTGCCGGTGGTGAAAGTTGCGAGAATGGCCGGCCAATATGCCAAACCCCGTTCAGCAAATACCGAGACAGTGAACGGTGTAGAGCTGCCCAGCTACCGTGGCGATATTATCAACGGCATTGATTTTACCGCTGAAGCGCGCATACCTGACCCTCAGCGGATGGTAACTGCTTATAACCAATCGGCAGCCACCCTGAACCTACTGCGAGCTTTCGCCCAGGGGGGATTGGCTGATCTGCATCAGGTGCACAAATGGAATCTCAGCTTCCTGAAAAATAACCCTCAGCGGGAAAAGTATGCCCAGCTGGCGGAACGCCTTCAGGAAGCTTTAGAGTTTATGGCGGTATGTGGTGTTACCTCAGAGAACTCTCCCGCAATTCGTGAGACTTCACTCTATACCTCTCATGAGGCGCTATTACTTGAATACGAGCAAGCGCTGACAAGAACCGATAGCCTTACTGGCAAATGGTATGACTGCTCCGCACATATGCTGTGGATTGGTGAACGCACTCGGCAACTGGATGGCGCTCATGTGGAGTTTCTCTCCGGCGTTTGCAACCCGATTGGGGTGAAAGTTGGTCCAAAGATGCAACCGGATGAGTTGCTGCGTTTGATCGATAAGCTCAACCCCGAGAACGATGCCGGTCGCCTTACATTGATTACCCGTATGGGCGCCGATACTTTGGGAGAAAAATTGCCTGCATTGGTGCGCGCCATTCAAGCGGAGGGGCGCTCGGTGGTATGGAGTACTGATCCCATGCATGGTAATACTGTTAAAGCGGGTAACGGTTATAAAACTCGCGATTTCGAAAAAATCCTGCGGGAAATTCGCGACTTTTTCTCGGTACACTGGGCCGAGGGAAGCCATCCCGGCGGTATCCACCTGGAAATGACCGGACAGCATGTCACTGAGTGCACCGGTGGAGCTTGGAAAATTTCTGAAGCAGACCTGGCCAGTTGCTACCGCACCCAATGCGATCCGCGGCTGAATGCCGATCAGGTGCTAGAGCTGGCGTTTTGTGTTTCTGAATGGTTGCGCGCTGGACGAATTGCTTGATTTGTAGTTCGCTTTAATCAGATAATCCCGTGTATAAAACCTCTTATATTAAACTTAAGTCTTAGTAAGAGGTTTTTTGTTTTACTTGGGGAATTCTTGATCTCGCTGAATTTATTGTGTTGCCTCCGAATAAGTGTTCCACTTGTAGATACATAGAAAATACTAATTGCCTTTAAAGTCATTTTTGAGTGCTTATGTTGTGGGGAGTATTTGAGGGGGCCTAGCATTATTCCAATTCAGAGGGTCGGGGTTTGTGGGGCGGGTTGTTTTAGATTAACCTTTTAAGGTTGGATAGTGTTGCAGGGAGGGCAATTTTAATAGATTAAACTCTCAGATGTTTACAGGTGGAGTCATGTTGTCCCAGTTGGAGGGGGTGGTGCTTTCTCCTCTGTGTAACAAGCTCCCCGTTGGCTTATTTAATATTTGGTACTAAGTGGAAATTTAATAATTTTACAATGTTAGTTTTGAAGGGAAATCTTTATGTTAAATAGAATGTTATTTTTGATTGTTACCCTCTTCTCTTTATCTGTTTCGGCAGAGGAATATACCTATATCGGTGGGCTTGATGTGGTTCACGTTAATGCCGGTTATTCAGATAGAGATGCATATTTTACAGTAGGTGAAAGTGTTTCCGAAAACCCGGCGGGATGTAGTAATGGTGTTGGAAATGAGGCTGTATTTGCTGTAGATGCCGACCGAAGTGATGTAAATCAAGTAATTTCTCTTTTGCTGTTTGCCTACTCGACAGGAAAGGAAGTAAATATTCAGGTTTGGAATGATAGCTGCTCTAGTGGTTTTCGAGTAATCCGTCGCGTACAAGTTTAAATGTTCGCCCTCCCCTGACTTGAGTGTTGATTCTAGGGTGGGGAGGTTTGTTCGTTTGGCAGAAATCTAGGTGATGGCTGGTATAGCAGTGATTCAAGCGGTAGAGATGATTAGTTTGGTTGTTTAGGTTGATGAAGGTATTTTTAAAGTCAGTCTGATTGAGTGGCCAACATTGGAAAAATGAAATTCGCGCCCAAAATTTCGATGTTAATACTGCTAGTAATTCCGGATAGAAAAGGGTGCTGTTCCGGAGGGGGTAAAAGGAGGGGGTGGGGGCATCTCCTTTTTATGTTGGGGTTGGGTTATCTTCAATAAAATCTATATTGGATTATTGTTGCCATTTATTTTGGCTCTATTGAGCATTTTCTTAGTATCATTTCTAGTTGTATAGGGTGTTGTATTAGCAGCTGTATAACCTATATATATGGACTGCCACAGTGCAGGAGGAAGGAGTTCTTATCGTTGCGGGCTGTGCTTTATTTTTATTGATGAGGGGTTTAGCTCCCATCGGGCACTTTCTATTAAGTTTCCTAACCTTACAGCTCCCTTCACATGCAACCGGCATGACTAAAATTTGATGTAATTAAGTTGTTCTCATACCCAAAGAGACCGCTATACAAGGTAATTGAATAGTATAGAAGTAGTCCTTGATTTATCATGTTCGTTAAAGCAGAGAAATAAGGTGTAATCGATTTCGGTCTTTAAATCTGTATCATGTACCATTTTGCGCTGGCTTGAAGCTTAAGTGACTTGTCAGCAGTGCTAGCTAACCAGCTTGACGCTGGTTGTATAGGGATAAAGCAAAATGACAGATATGGTAAAGGGACATTACTCAGTCAGTCGCAGGAAGTTTTTTGCTGCAAAAATATTGGGCGTATTGTCGGCATTAGTAGCAGTGTTATGGGCACTTACCCAGTATCTATTTCCTGAGCCCATGATTTACCTATACGGCATATGGCGCCCTGAGTATTTTGTAGCCTTTATGGCTATTGTGATTGTGTGCACTTCTCTATCTCTTTGTATTTGGAGCTACTTAAAAAATCGCTACCTATTTGGTGTGGTTGTGGTTTTGGCTTATTCGATCTCTTGTTTTTCATTTTTTATTCTGGGGAAGGAGTATCACAGTCCGGATTTTGTTGCGGGTCTTCCAAAAACGACTTCTGAAGGTGGTGCTGTTTACCTGCAAGGGGTCGAGATTCATCACAATAATTGTGTAAGGCAGGGCGGTACAGTGCAGTGCCGTATGACCGTGACTAATCGGAGAAGTCGGCAAAAAGTAAGGCTTTCCTCCTGGCGCCTGATTATGAAAGATGGCGCTGTCTTCAAGGAGTATGAGGCATTTAGGGGTGGGCAGGAAGTGAGGGGAATGGTATATCTGGAGCTTCCCCGCGGTTCTGAGGCCGAGCTGGAAATCGTGTTTTTTGAAGTCCCTGAGAACTATACTGAAATCTTGAATCTCGGCTTTAAGGCCGGGAGTAAAGAGTTTGGATTTAAAAACATAAATATCAGATAATTTTTTCTAAAAATAGAAAGGTATTGGAATCGGTAGGCTTGAAGCCACAGAAATTTTCCACTTAGGTGTTGTTTGCAGTGTTATCAAGTGTGGATTTGAAACGATATATTCGTGAGTTCTGGTTGTTTGGCTTGAGGCAGGCTTATGCCTGTATTTTCGGTGGCTTCTTGCTGGGAATTATGATTGTCACCAACTATTGGTATCCACTGGAATCGATTCACCGGTATGACTTTATCTTTCTGGCTGCTATAGCCTTTCAGGTCTTTCTTCTAGCTACAAAACTGGAAACATTCAGGGAGTCAATAGTTATTGTCGTATTTCATGTCGTTGCGACCGTCATGGAGATATTTAAGACATCTGACGCTATTGGCTCATGGAGTTACCCGGAAGAGTACTTCTTTGGGATTGGTAATGTGCCACTGTTTACAGGGTTCATGTATAGCGCAGTGGGCAGTTACATTGCTCGAGTGTGGCGAATTTTTGAATTTGAATATTCTCACTATCCATCGAAATTGCTGACAGTTGTTCTGGTTGTGTTTATCTATGTCAACTTCTTTACACATCACTATATCTGGGATTTCCGCTGGGCGTTACTAGCGGGAACAGTGTTATTGTTTTATCGAACCAATATTTACTTTAAGGTCGTTGAAAAGCATCGCTCTATGCCGCTTCTTTTGGGGTGGTTGCTGGTAGCACTGTTTATTTGGTTTGCTGAAAATATTGCTACTTTTGCAAATATATGGATTTACCCTAATCAATCCCATGAATGGCAAATGGTATCTCTGGCGAAGCTCAGTTCATGGTATCTACTGATGCTGCTGAGTTTTGTACTGGTCTCACTGATTAATAACGTGAAGATCCGCTCCGAGACTGCTGGTGCTCCGAGTACGGAAAGCAGGTCGCCCGCTTAAGGCGACCTAGCTGCTTGCTCCTTAAAGGTTAGGGCATTGTGGGGTAATCGGTATATCCGTTTGCGCCACCGGTATAGAAGGTGTTTGGGTCTGCTTCATTTAAGCTCGCATCGGCTTTAAAACGCTTTAGCAGGTCCGGGTTCGCCAGGAATGGAACGCCGAAGGCAACCGCATCTACTTGCTGCTGCCCAATGGCTGTATTGGCCTCATCTCGCCCGTACCCCATATTGCCAATCAGATTGCCCTGATACAGTTCCCTTGCTGGAGTCAATACATCTCCGAGTTGCTCGCCGAGGAAGTCGGCTCGCATCAAGTGCCAGTAGGCCAAATTATATTCATTCAATTTTGATGCAAACCAGCGAGTGTGTCCCTCAGGATCGCTATCGCGCATGCTGTTGAATCCGTTTAGGGGAGAAGTTCGCAATCCAACTTTGCCGGAGCCCCAAACTTCGATAACGGCCTCCAGAACTTCAAACAGCAAGCGTGCACGATTCTCTAAAGACCCACCGTACTCGTCTGTTCTAAGGTTTGAGCCATCCCGCAAAAAACTGTCCAAGAGATAGCCGTTTGCACCATGAACCTCAACTCCATCGAAGCCAGCATCTCTAGCATTGATTGCTCCCTGTTTAAAAGCCGCGATAATTCCTGGGATCTCCACAGTTTCAAGGGATCTTGGGGTGGTGTAAGGTTTTTTTCCGTTCGGTGTGTGAACCGTATCGTCAATGGCGATTGGGCTGGCTGCAACCGGCGTTGTGCCATTATTCAAATCGGGGTGACTGGCTCGCCCACCGTGCCAAAGTTGCAGGAATATCTTGCCGCCTCTCTCGTGAATGGCGTCAGTCACTTGTCTCCAGCCTTCGATCTGTTCCTGGGAGTAGATACCTGGCTCAGAAATAAAGGCTGAAGTTCCCTCTGCCACCATAGTTGCCTCGGCAATAATCAGGCCGGCGCCAGCCCTCTGTGCATAGTACTCAGCCATTAAAGGGGTAGGTACGTGGTTTTCAGCTCTTGCGCGGGTCAGGGGGGCCATCACCGCACGGTTGGCAAGCTTCACATCACCTAATTGAATACCTGTAAACAGATCCTGTGTCGCAGTCATCTTGTGTGCCTCAATGTTGTCACGAAAAGCAGTTGTCTATCGATGGCGCACAGACTAAGCTCACAGCTTATTGGAAACAATAAGGTGTTTTGAAATTGATTGTTCGCGATTTGGAAACTATAGACTTTCGAACTTTATCGATCTTTGTGACCACTTGCAGACTGCTGAGTCTCACCCAGTGTGCCGAGGAGCTGGGGCTGCCCAAATCTACAGTGAGCAAAGCCATTTCGAAGCTGGAAGAGCAACTGCAAGCCAAGCTGCTGGAGCGCTCTACACGGAAAATTGAGATTACTGATGCGGGTAGGGTTACCCTTCGCCGGGCCTCTTTACTGGTGGAGGAGTTTAAATCCTTGCGCGAGGATGTGCGGGAGATAGAGCAGCAAGTACAGGGGTTGCTGCGTGTATCGGCCCCCCCGGCCATGGGGAGCTACCTGGCCCAGTATATTTTCCCTCCATTTCTCCAGCAGTGGCCGAAAGCCCAAATCTCGCTGGAGCTATCCAACACTTTTGATGACCTGTTTATTCAGGGTATAGACCTGGCAATTCGTGTCGGGCAGATCGCCGATGACCGTTTGGTGGCGAAAGAAATCGGGTATACGACTCAGGTTCTGGTAGCCAGTCCGGACTATTTAAGGGAGTACGGAATACCTGAGTCACCCCAGGAGCTCAGGCAGCACAATTGTATTACAGCCGGGACTTCCCCTGAGTCTGCTTTTTGGACTCTGGTATCCGAAAACAAAACGGAATCTATCGAAGTGCGAAGTAACTTCCATTGTGGCAATCCAGAAACGGCAATAAGGGCTGCTGCTGGCGGGGTGGGAATAGCTCAAATTCCGGTTAACAGCATGATCTGCGAGTTGGAGAAGCAGGAGTTAATACGAATATTTCCCGAATGGCACGCGATATTTATGCCAATTTATGTAGTCTATCGGCCCGGAGTCAATAAGCCCAAGAGAGTCTCGGTACTGTTGGAGTATTTAAATGAAATTAAAGGCCGGTTTGAGTTCGGTCCTGATCACCAGCTGTGCCAATATGAAACCTGCCCGTTGACTACTGGGAATTTGTAGATTTTAGGTAGGGGCAATAATCTGGAGGTGCCGTTCTCACTAAATAGAGACCTGATCACGGATTGAAAACTTTGAAATACAGTAGTTGCTTTAGCGGTTAGACCATAAAATCTTAGGTTTTACTTTTCCAATAGGGTGCTTTACGACATGATTTCTCATATAACATTAGGGAGCCTCTGAATAACTCCATGATGCCTCTGGCATGCAGAGCGGTTCACAATCAAGGCGCGGCTTCGCAGGAATGTCTAGACCTTTCAAGAAGTCGCAACGCGGAGTGTGAATCGCTCTGCAAGCCCCGAAGGGCGGGCCTTGAAGGCCGCATCTGCTGCGTTGCAACTCTTGCAAAGGGCTACGGCCATTCGCGGCGAGCTGCGCCTAACATCTGCAGCCTTCAAGACCCGCAGAGGCATTACGGAGTTAATCAGAGGCTCCTTAGGTACAAATAACTTGCCCAGGGCGGGGCTGTTTTATTGCAAGATTTTAGCCCCTATTGCTGCAGAGGAAGTTTATCACTCTGATACAGTTATTTTCTGGCAGTTTAAAGGCTCCTCCACAAAACTTGCTGTTACTGCTCCCTATGATGAAAAGCCGGCGAGTATTGGTAACGGTACAATGTTAGCCCTTAACGTTGGCAGTATTGATAAAGTCGATAAGATTTTTTCTATAGCGCTTGGACTTGGAGGGACATCTGAAGGTGATCCAGGCTATAGGAATTCGGAATCTTTTTATGGGGCCTATTTTAGGGATTTGGATGGAAATAAAATAGCCGTATTTACTCGTTAGAAAGAGTTAAAGTGAGAAAATTGGTAAGTTCCGGTTCATACCTTGAGAATCCCATAGGATTTTCAAGAGCCTGTAGGATCGGGGGGCAAATCGCTATATCGGGGACCGCTCCTATATCAGAGGGCAAAACTGCCTTTATCGGTGATGTTTATGGCCAGACCAAACTCTGCTTGGATATTGCTGTCACTGCTCTGAAGGAGGCTGGTGGACTTCTGCCTGACGTTATTAGAACCCGGATTATGTTAGTTGATATAAAGCGCTGGGAAGATGCGGCCAGGGCACATGGGGAACTGTTTTCAGATATTCGCCCTGCCTGTACTTTTGTGGAGGTTAAGGGGTTTATTGACTCTAATTGGTTAGTGGAGATTGAGATGGATGCCGTTGTCTCTGGAAGTTAATTTGAAAAGGGGGGTAATGCCGACCTGAAATAGTAGCATTGGCAGTAAAGGGGGGCGGGGTTATTGCCTTAGTTTAAAGGCTAATAACCCCGGCAGACGTAACTTAGGGTTTATTCAAGGCAGCTTGGCTCCGCGGATGAGAAGGTGTTGCCTGACCAAAGGTTATTGTTAACGCTACAATCCTCACTCTCAAAAAGATCTTCAAGGTCGAATAAGCCGTTTCCTGTGGCAGTGTTAAAGACAATGTTATTGCCAATGGCGTTAACACCGATAACTAATATACCGTAAGCTCCATTGTCACTACTGGTATTTTGACTGATGCCATTGTTGGATGCGGAAAATTCTAATGAAATTCCAGAAGATCCATTTTCTACTGTTGTGTTATTCGAAACGGTGCATGAGCTTCCTTCAATTTCAATACCTGTATTGTCATTGTCTTGTACAATGTTCGAGACAAAGATTGAAAAATCCCCATCTAATTCGACTCCATCACCGTCGGACCCAGTAATAGTATTGCCGATTATTGTATTGGAAGTGCCGTCAACTTCCATGCCCTCGTCACCGGATAACTCAATGATGTTTTGGGAAATAAAATTAAGGTTACCATTGATATCGATTCCATCATCTGAGTCATTCCCGTCACCAAGTGTATAATTGCCTGTGACGATATTGCTATCACTGCTTACAACAATGGCATCGTCCAGTGGAAGCAATGCATTTATGCCATATACAGTGTGCCCACCCGCCTCTAAGAGTAAAACTGCGTCATTGCAACCATTTACTGTTCCGGTGGATAATTCAGCTGATGTGCCTATAAGCACGATTCCATTGCCTGCATCTGATCCTAAGCAAGTCAAGGAATGTCCATTCATATACAGACTTCCAGTTGGCCCCTGAATTGTTAAGGCAGGAGCATCCGTAAACTCACAAACTAGATCCTCGGTTAGGGTGGCGGGTTCGGTAATGACATCTCCGCAATCTACGGCATTGACCGTTAATGATAGGGAGACACCTAAAGTAAATAGAGTCATGGAAAGGGTTTTAGGGTATTGGATAGGGTAGAACATGGGTAACTCCTTTTAACAGCTATAAGAAGTGTAGATATTAATACGGTGATATACTTTAATGAGGCAGTATTAGCTGTCTATATCTTTTATAGCGCTACGGAGTTTTTGGTGGTTTTTGCGTGTGTCTGGGGCCTGTGTGTAATTATCAGAAAATTATATAAAGCTCCTCATTTTTCTGGTTTACATAATCAAGACAGTAGGAGTTAGATATTGTGAATATATTGTTTTCTATGATTTGTTTGAAGTGAAAACTGGATTATCTACACTGAAATATAATCCGTTAATACTACCATTGGTTAGTTGAGCGCCCCTATTATCTCTATTTCTATACCGAGTTCGCTAGTGTTGTACATGGGGTTGTAGACATTAATATATAAATCTTATGCCAGAATAAGATCTGCGGACTCACTATGCTAGAACCTGATCGAAAGTGATAGGTAGGGTTATCCGTTGTTGCCTGTGTTAATTAACATGTAGAGGATTGCGGTATATTTTCCTAGTTGATATTGTCGTGTGTTTAAGGGTGACCCTCTTTTTGAAATTAAAAGAGGGTCGTTTGTACATTTAAATTCTCAATTAATGATTTTTTTCTGGCCATATGCTTATATGGTCTTAAATTATCAATTCAATCGAGGCAGCCCGGGTCAGAAGTTGTGAATGTATTGTTTATCCAGGTATTGCTGCTTATGCAAGCAAAGTTTTCTGGATCATATAAGTCGTAGGTATGGCCCTTGGAGAAGTTGCCAGAAATCGTATTGTCGGTGGGCATACTGTCCGCAATATATATCCCATAAGTGCCATTATCAACAACGTTATTATTGGCAATATTATTGAATTCGCCCTGTAGTATCTGGATTCCCGCAAAATCATTATCTGTAATCTTATTTTGCGCGATAGTGCCGTAGCTACCAGCAACTGAAATACCTTGGTAACCATTGAAGTTGGATGTGTTGTGGGTTACACGTGAAAAAATACCGCCAGCTACAATTCCATCGGTTGCACAAAAATAGACCTCGTTAAAATAAACATGATTGTAGGCTCCTGTAATTTCGATGCCAGGATTGTCAGTATTTCCAACAAAATTGTTGTTGACGAGATTGTTGTTACCCTGGATTAGGATACCTTCATCCACAACCCCACTACCTCCAGTGATTGTCATGCTGCTGACTACATTGAAATTGCTTTTGACATAAACAGCATTATTACCAGAATCAGTGATAGTGACACCTGTAACATAATGGCCACCATCACCTACAACAGTCACAGCGTCGCCGCAACCGATTACGCTACCCCCGCTAAGCCGGGCACCACTTTCCAGTAAAATAATACCTGTGCCAAATTTATTGGTGGAACAGGTCAAACTGTAATCTCCCATTGAAAGGCTGCCAGATGGCCCTTCAATTGCTATTGCGACAGAAAATTCATCAGCAATAGTGCACACTAAATCACTATCGAGGGTGGTCGGAGTGGTTATTACGTCACCGCAGCTAACCGCCTGAGCTTGTGAGCCTGTGGCGACACCCATTGATAAAACCGCAAGAGCTGCGCTAAGTGGTAAAATGTATTTCTTTTGCATGAGTCTATCTCTACCTTTAATCAGTTGGGCGAATATATGAATAAAAAGCCAGGTTTTCTGGGTTGATATTTGCGTCTGAAGAGGAGCGCCTGCTTTTTGTTTAAATATTGCCCGATTTATCTTGATTAGATAAATATTGTTTTGAGGTTTTGATAGTATTTTTTAATGGAAATAATTATAAAAAATCGGATAAGTTAAGCGCCGTTGCTTGGCGTCTATAGATTTATTTCCGAAATGCATTGATACGTATGGCAAATATTCTGATGTTTTTATCGGTTGTCGCTAATTACATTTCTCTGCAGGGGAATATTTCCGGTAGTCAAGGGGTTTATATTGAGGTGACTGTTTTTAATGGGGGAAAGTTTATCTAATTATAAATGGGAACAGGTTTCCCTAAATATATTTAAAGGTGTTTGTTTGTGTTTGTGTTTGGTTTAGGGGCGGTTTTATTGGTCGCTAATTGTCTTAAATGAAACTTGGTTTCCTGCTGGGGGCTCCTCTGATTTAAAGCATCAGTTTTAGGTGCGAGGTAATACTCTTTAGTTTTTAAAAAGACAAACAAGGATGTGGAGCTGCAATAGCTTGTTGCCGAAGGCTTTGTTTCTGTTGGGGTTAAGTGAGCTTCTGATGGTGATGGAAGTAAGCTGACTATGACCGGGTAGGCGATATGGGCCGAATTTTTTGATTTGGTTCCTTCAGAAGGGACCATTGAGTAGGAGAGGTGTGGGACGCCTAGACCATATGGTCAAAGCTGAAGGAAGTCGTCGTGTATTTCCTTCACTCTGTCGCAGCCTTGGCTGAGAATGGCGGTAGTATTGGCGGGCATAGGCCAACTGGGGTTAAACTCCCGCTCTTAAAACTATTACAAAGCTCTATCCTAGAGGAGATACCGATGCGTCAAACAATGATCGCACTATCCGTGGCCGCAGCTCTTGCGGTAGTGGGCGGTTGTGGTGAAAAGACACAACAGGCTGAGGTGGTCAAAGATACCGTGAATGCCGAGAAGTCCATGGCTGTTAGTCCTGAGCACGCCAGTAACATGCTATTGGCGGAGTGGACAGGTCCTTTTGGTGGTGTTCCTGCGTTTGACAAGATGAATCTTGAAGATCTCAAGCCCGCAATTGAGAAGGGTATTGAGATGAATCTGGCAGAGCTGGACGCCATAGCCGCCGATCCTGCCAAGCCTACTTTCGCCAACACTTTCGTTCCGATGGAGCGCAGTGGTGCAGAGTTGGGGCGTGCATCTTCTTATTATGGGATCTGGGCCGGCAATATGTCCTCCCCGGAATTCCGTGAGGTTCAGCGCGAACTGGCACCTCTGTGGGCTGACTACGAGTCCAAGATTTACCAGAACAAGGCCCTCTTTAAGCGTATCAAGTCTATCTATGATCAGCGTGAATCGATGGACCTGGACGCTGAGCAGAAGCGTGTAGTCGAGCTGGTATATACCCAGTTCGCAACCAATGGCGCCACCCTTGAAGGGGAAAAGAAAGAGCGCTATGCAGAAATCAATAAGCGCTTGGCGGAACTCTATACAAAGTTCTCCAATAATGTACTGGCTGATGAGGAAGGCTACGACATCTTCCTGACTAAAGATCAGCTGGGTGGCCTGCCGGATTCCTTTGTCGCTGCTGCGGCGGCCCTGGCGGAAGAGAAGGGCGAAAAAGGTAAGTACGCTATTACCAATACCCGCTCCTCCATGGATCCCTTCCTGACTTACTCTGACAATCGCGAGCTGCGTAAGCAGATTTGGACCAATTACTACAGCCGTGGCGACAATGGTGATGAGCACGATAACAACGCTATCATCGCTGAAATCCTGAAGCTGCGCGACGAACGTGTTGGCCTGCAAGGTTTCGACAACTACGCTCAGTGGCGCCTGCGCGATCGTATGGCGAAATCGCCTGAGCGCGCCATGGAGTTGATGGAAGCGGTATGGCCGGCGGCAGTTGGTCGCGTGAAGGAAGAAGTGGCTGATATGCAGGCTGTGGCTGATGCCGAGAAAGCCAATATCACTATTGAGCCCTGGGACTACCGCTACTACGCAGAAAAAGTTCGCAAGGCCAAGTACGACCTGAACTCCGATGAAGTTAAACAGTACTTGCAGCTGGATAACCTGCGTGAAGCCATGTTCTATGTGGCTGGAGAGCTGTTCAATTTTGAGTTCACTCCAGTGAAGGAAGGCTCAGTACCGGTATTCCATGAAGATGTTAAGGTCTGGGAAGTTACCGATAAGACGAGTGGCGATCATATCGGCCTCTGGTACCTGGACCCATTTGCTCGTGCAGGTAAGCGTTCTGGAGCCTGGGCAACCATGTACCGCGATCACTCCACTTTCGATGGTAAGAAGAACGTTCTCTCTTCCAACAACTCTAACTTTATCAAGGGCGCTCCCGGTGAGCCTGTACTGGTAAGTTGGGATGATGCAGAGACTTTCTTCCACGAGTTTGGCCATGCGCTGCACTTCCTCGCGTCCAACGTTACTTATCCGACCTTAAATGGCGGTGTGCGTGACTACACCGAGTTCCAGTCTCAGCTGCTGGAGCGCTGGTTGTCTACCGATGCGGTTATCGACAATTATCTGGTGCACTACAAAACTGGTGAGCCGATTCCTGCGGATCTGGTGAAGAAGATCAAGAAGGCGGCTAAGTTCAATTCAGGTTTTGCCACTACTGAGTACCTGGCATCTGCACTGGTGGATATGAAATTCCACACCGCTGATCCTGAAGGTATCGATCCGGACAAGTTTGAACGTGAAACTTTGAAGAAGCTGGGTATGCCGGATGAACTGGTGATGCGTCACCGCTCTCCTCATTTTGGTCATATCTTCTCCGGTGAAGGCTATGCGGCCAGCTACTACGGCTACATGTGGGCCGACGTGCTGACCTCTGATGCCTCTGAGGCTTTCGCCGAGTCCAAAGGCGGCTTCTACGATAAGGAAGTGGCGGCGAGACTGGTGAAATACTTGTTCGCTCCTCGTAATGCGCTGGACCCGGCAGACGCTTACCGCTCTTTCCGTGGTCGCGATGCTAATATCGAAGCATTAATGCGCGATCGTGGCTTCCCGATCCCTGAAAAGAAAGCGAGCACGGTAGCTGTTAAGGACTAATTTGCAATAGTCCCCGTGACAAAAAAGCCGCATCCTTCGATGCGGCTTTTTTTATTGATTTAACTTGGTCTGTGAGTATTTCAGCTGGTTTCTGATCTCACCCTCTGTGAAGTTCTTTTACTTGTTTAGCCGCAGGCGCTAATTAACTTAGCTGGAAACATAAACACCTTGAATATATTCCTGATGTATAACTTAATAAATGGCTTTCAGAATTGGAGGGTTTCTTGATAAGAGTTAGTGTATAGCTGGTGCCCAAATAGGGTTTGGGATACTGGGGGGATCTGATGATAAAAGTTGGCTGTGGGGGTGAAAATAAGCCATTATTTAGCTAACCCGAAACCTTAATACGGTTTTCAATTTTTCCGGTGCAACTTTTCTTGTGTCTGAAAGATAAATTTCCTTGTGTACCTTGGATAGGCGATTTAAGCCCTGATCTTTAGCAAAGGCTTCCATTTTCTCAAAGCTGATAGGCTCATCCTCAAATCTCCCTAAGTGGAGCATTTGTACACACTTCCCCTCTAAAATAGTCTCAAAGTTAACTTGATTCAGTAGTGGATTTGGTTTTTTGTTCTTAACGTAGTTAAGTATTTCCTTGAAAAAGGGTAGCTCGACAAAATCAGGCTGACGTATCATCAGCTTATAGATTAAATCTTCTTTTTTGATCTCCCCAGAATAACTCTCTTTGGCTTTTTCATTGATGTCCCAGACTCCCTCTAATGGGTAGACTGTAAAATCAAAGTACCCCCTCGGCTTCTCATCCATTTTTTTGGGAAGCATCTTGATAGTATAAGCCAGGGAATATAGAGCGCCGATACAGTTTGTGAATGTCTCCTCGGCAGGGCTGCCCTCTCCATGAATAGTAATGTAATTGAGTTTGGGGATGTCGATAACTTCAGGTAGAGTTTTAGGGAGATAGAGGGATTTTTCTTTTTTTCGCCATTCATGTTTTACTGGCATAGTATTCCCTTGGTTCTTTCTAGGTCGCTTTAAGTTTACTGTTTATAAATACAGTATTTAAGGTGGGTGGTTTAATGTTGATGTTTGGCAGGTCAAGTTAGATTAGGCGAAAGGAAATTTTCACTTATAACTGAATGGCTTTATGACGACTTTGATCCCGGCGCGTTGGGTGATGATTGAGCGATGATTAATAGGTACAAGCCTGCCATTTTGGGTAGGCACTATGCCGCAGACAGTTTTATTGTCGTCTAATTGTAAGATCTAGTGAGAGTCGCAACATATCTTTGTGTTGGACCCCGTCTTCAACAATGGGTTGATCATAGTTGTGCAAAAAATAATCTTTAATAACAGAGTCAACCCTGAAACCATGGCGTTGATAAAAGGTTAACTGGTAACCGAATGTACCAGTGCCCAGCTCTATTCGGTGAATCCCTTTGGTGGTGAGCTCTGAAAGAGAGAACTTTAACAGTTTTGATCCAATCCCTTGCTGCCGCACCTCAGGAGAAACTGAGATATTGAAAATCTCAGCGATTGCGGTATCAATTTCTTTTACTACGCATATACCTTCCACAGCGCCAGCATCAATTGCTGCGAAACACCAGGATTCAGGTAAATAGCTGTCTATTTTCTTCTTTGAGGGATCTGCTTCGAGTAGAAGATACAAAGGTGCGTCGCTTACGGGTATTTGGATGTATTTCATAGCGCGGTCTATTTGGTTTCTATTTGAGGCATTAACCTATATGCGCTTTATCAATAAAGTTTTCTTGTATTCACAAAAAGTAGTATAGCAATACCGCAATACAAGGCTCTTGGTGAATTATGGGGCGGTCGTTGTTTCTGCGAATACCGATTTTCGCCGGTATTCGCGGTTTGAAGTGCGGGAAAAATGAAGGTTAGTGACTGGCTAAAGGGGTTTACGGTAGACCTGTTCTCCTTCAACCCAGGTCTCCAGAACCTGTACCTTCCAGATCTCCTGGGGAGCTATCGTAAAAATATCCTTATCCAGCAAAATAAAATCGGCGAACTTCCCGGCTTCAAGGTTGCCGATGACTTTCTCCTGATGGCTGGCATAGGCTGCATCCAGGGTAAAGGCGCGCAGGGCTTGCTCCAGAGTCATAGCTTCTTCTGTGCGCCAGCCTTTACTGGGGTCTCCCTGACGGTCGCGGCGGGTAACTGCGGCGTGTAGACCGAAAAGCGGGTTTGCGGGTTCTACAGGGAAGTCGGAGCCTGCGGCGATGGAAGTGCCTTGTTCCAGCAGGGTCTGCCAAGCGTAGGCGCCGATCAGTCGTTCATTCCCCAGGCGGTCTCCGGCCATACTCTTATCGCTGGTAGCGTGAGTGGGCTGCATAGAGGCAATCAGGTTGAGCCGGGCGAAGCGCGGAATATCTTCCACCTCAATAACCTGGGCGTGCTCCACACGATGACGATAGCTAGCCTGGCTCTCTGCCTTGTTTAGGGTTTCCAAATGGTTCAATACGATATGGTTAGCCCTGTCGCCGATTGCATGTACGTTAACCTGGAAGTTATTGTCGGTAGCCAGCTTGAGCAAAGCCAACATTTTGTCTTCCGGGTAGAGCAGCAGCCCCTTTTCCTGAGGGCGGTCGTGGTAGGGCTCCAGCAGGGCAGCGCCTCGGCTTCCCAAGGCGCCATCGGCGGAAAGTTTGATGCTGCGCATATACAGCCGGTCCGATGGCTCTCCAATATGCCCCGCCTGAAGTAACTGGGCATAGTTGTGGCTATCTACTGAAAGCATGGGGTAAATACGCAACGGGATGGCTTTCTTATTTGCCAGGTCTCGGTAGGCGTTCAGGGTCTGTTCGCTGATACCCGCATCATGCACACTGGTTAATCCCAGGGAGAGAGCGGTGGTAAATGCATTTTGTAGACTCTTTTTCTCCTGGGCTAAAGTAGGTGCGGGTATCGCCTTGTACATCAGGCTCATGGCGTTATCGATCAGGATGCCTGTCGGGTTGCCGTTTTCATCCCGTAGAATCTCACCGCCATCGGGTGATTGGGTTTCCTTGTCGATCCCCGCTAACTCCAGGGCCCTGGAATTGGCCCAACCTGCGTGGCCATCGACCCTGCGCAACCAAATTGGCTGCTCTATTTCCAATTTATCCAGTTGTTTACGGGTTGGGAAAGCTTTGCAGGGCCAGGTAACCTGGTTCCAGCCACGGCCGGATAGCCATTCGTCGGGCCCCAGGTCCCGGGCGTATTTCTTGATGGCTGAGAGTGCTTGTGCAAGGGAGTGATTGCGTAAGTCCAATTCACCGGTGAGTTGGCCCAGGCCCAGTATATGGCCGTGGGCATCAATTAGGCCTGGAAGTAGGGTTTTACCCTGCGCATCAATTCTATCGGCTGTAGGAAATTGCTTTTCCAGCTGTTGATAGCTTCCAGTTGCCAGTACCTTGCCTTGATCAAAGGCTAAAGCATCGAACGTGAGTAGTTGATCATCAGTAGTTTGGTAGCCGGAAACATTGTGAATCAGAGTGGTGGACTGAACACACAGTGAGGTGGCCATAAGTAGAGTGGCGGTAAGGGGGCGGAAAAAACGCATAGATAGCTTGCCTTATAGGGCGAACTTTGAACCTCGCCCCAACTAGTCGAATATCTTGAAGTTCGAGTTATTGTTTTGCTGGATCTATGCGCAGTAAACGGCCTTTGGGGCCATCGGTCAATATGTAAAGACTGCCATCCTGGCCAACTTCTGCGTCGCGTACGCGCTCCCCAATAGGTATCCTTAGCTCGCCAATAGCGGCATCATCTTTTATCTGAATGACCCGTAAATCTTCGCTAACTAACCCGGCGGAAATCAGTCTTCCTCTCCATTCGGGGAAGGCATTGCCGGTATAGAATGCCAGTCCTCCAGGGGCGTGGGTATCGAGCCAGGCCAGTGCGGGTGAGGTAAATTCTGGATCCTCGATTTTGAAGGCTATATTGGAGCCATCTCGATAGTCCCGACCAAAAGTGACCCTTGGCCAGCCATAGTTACTGCCAGCTTTGAGGCGGTTCAATTCATCGCCTCCAGCGGGGCCGTGTTCGGAGGACCAGATCTCCCCACTTTGTTGATCGATCACCAATCCTTGCGGGTTGCGGTGGCCAAAGCTCCAGATTTGCGGCAGGGCATCTGCTTGGTTTTTGAAAGGGTTGTCGTCGGGAATGGAACCGTCCCCATTAATACGAATAATAGAGCCGAAGTGGGTTTGCAGGTTTTGGGCCTGTTCCCTGGCAAAAATATCGAGAAATTCTTGTGGGGGATTACCGCCATCGCCAATGGTAGCCAGCAACGTTTTATCAGGTAGGAAGGCGAGCCGGGAACCGAAGTGTGCGCCGTTATTTTTACCCTGCGCGGACTTGAATATCTCTTCAAAGTTTTCCAACTTGCCGTTATTCCACTTAGCCCGACCAATGGCAAGTCGGTTGCTGTCCATATTGCCAATGGCATAACTGAAGTAGAGCATCTGGTCTTGAGGGAAGGTGGGGCTCACAGCGATATCAAGCAAGCCCCCTTGGCCAAGAAACAATATTTCTGCTGGAAACTCGATAGGGTTCGCTAATAATTTTCCATCTTTTACAATTCTGAGTTGTCCGCTGCGCTGGGTGATAAGAAAACTTCCATCAGGCAGGCTGGTTATACCCCAAGGGTATTCAAGTGGGCCGGCGACTGAAGTAAGGGTAACTTCTTCGGCGAGCGGAATAGTGCCTCGGGAAATCAAAGGATTATTCTGGCTATTGGCAGCAGTGCTAAAAAAGATGCAGATTGTGACAACTACACTAAGGAGGTATTTCACCACATGGCCTCTATCGATTTGTCTCGGGATTGAGCATAGATAGAGTAGTCACTGGGGAATGTCCAGGCAGTGCGCCAGGGTAACTGTCAGGGCGTTAAATCACTCTGTAGGGAGGTGAATGGATGTCCCGCTGGTTGATTATCGCAGGAATAATTTTAGTGTTGGTTGGGGTGCTATTGCACTTTTCCCCAGGGTTATTCAGCTGGTTCGGGCGCTTGCCGGGAGATATTCGTGTGGAGTCGGGGCGCACCCGTTTTTACTTTCCAATTGTATCGATGATTATCGTTAGTTTGGTATTGAGTTTACTGGTGAATTTATTTCGACGTTAATAAAAAACCGCCAGGGCAACTATCTCCTGGCGGTGAGAGGGAGTTTATGGAGTGTAGCGGAAGCGCATCAGCTTGTAGGGTGGCTTGGCATTACCAAGGCCAGAACTGAAAGCAGGGTGCTGGTGAAGTTGATCCTGGGTGATATATACCCAGCCATTGCTAATGGCGAGGCTGTCAGGCCAAGAGAGTTGTTTGTCCTGTAATAGGATTTGGTAATTGCCCTGGGTGGTCAGTCCAATGGCGTTATTCTGCAGGTCGGTAACCAGCACGCCACCTCCAGGTGCCATAGCAATGCCATCGCTGGGGTTTTTGGGGCCAAACTCTTCAATTTGTGTGGTTAGTTTGCTCTCGGAAATATCGGCGTCCGCCAACTGCGCCACAGGAAGACGGAAGATTTTATCGCCGCTGAGGCTGCCAAAGTAGAGCCATTCAGACTTGTCGTCCAGGGCAATGGGATTGAGACCAAAGTGCAGGCTTTTATTCGTATCACCCTCAGTTTTAGCCGCCAGCAAAACTCCGCCGATAATGAGATCCTGCTTTGGCGGCATAAATTCATTAGCGCTTTCCAGTACGCGCCGAGAGCGTCCGGTTTTCAGGTCGACGACAATAATTGCCGGTTTAGTCGCGCCGTTAAAATTACCGAAGGACATATCGGCGATGTAGATTTTTTGGCGCTTTTCATCCAGGGCAAAATCCTGCGGAAATGAATTTTCCACTAATGCGGACTTGGAGATTTCAATCTGTTGGTGCAGTTTATTATTGACGCTGTCCCAGGCGACAAGTTGGACGGGTGTATTTTCACCGCCCATATCCAAAATCCAGACGATGCCTTTGCTGTCAGAGTGAATGCCAATTACTGATCCAAAACCCACTTCACCCTGCTCAGACCCATCCGCCCAATCTCGATTGGGAAAGGGTTGCTTGGAGCCGTTGGCCATTACCTCGAGTACTTTTAGTTTTGGCGCATCCAGTGGGTGCATGCTGACCAGTACCCGGCCATTGGGGGTGACAGTGACACCGGCAGCGCGGGACTCGCTGAATTCAGTGACTGTTTGCAGTGACTTCGCTTCAGCTGCGTGAGAGACGCTGGAGGCTAAGCTGCCAACACCTGCAAGAGCCAGTGCGGCAAATAGTATTTTCGGGGACTTCATTGCGACTTCCTTAAATTTTACGGTGTCTTAGTTTTTGGCTTGTTTGCGCAGCGCATCTTCCAAGGCGCTGAGTTTTTTGTTGCCGATATAAAGCTGGGACAGTGCAGCCAGGGCGGCGCTGCCAATTTTCTGTTTGGCATCTTTGCGCACGATGAGCGTTGCTTCATCTTGAGTGCCGAGAAGCCCTTTGGGCTCTTTTAGTGCGCGGATGGTGTAGCGGTTGTGGAGAAATTGCGGGTGCCACAAGGGGATCACTACCCAGCGCTCCTGCGCTACGGCGTCTTCAAAACGGTTGAAGCAGTCCGCTTCTGTTCCCGGTCGGAATTCGTAACCTGCCTTATCGAGGCCATAGGCCTGGATCATTTCAGCGGAAAAGCGGCTAATACCGGCACCGGGATTGATTCCCTGGATCAGGCGATCCATACGGGTGAGGGCGGGTTCGCTGAGTAGGTCATCAACGCTGGCAATTGCATTTTCGGGCACATAATCCGGCACGCCCCAGATACAGTAGGGCTCATACAGCACGGTCACTTTTTCTACCTGGTCCAGCAGGGGGTTCAGGTAGACCTCGTGGCTGGAGGGCAGCCAGGCCGAAGTTAAAAGGTCGATTTCCCCGTTTTTTAGCAGCTGGAAGGCCGCCTCATGGGGGGCGGACTTGAAGCTGGTTTGGTGGCCGTGAGCCTCGAGAACCTTGGCGACTTCCCGAGCGCTGGCCTCGTGGAAAGAGAGCGCAATGTGTCCGATGCGAATACTGTTATCCATACCGAAACTCCCTAGTGTAAGTTTGTGACTGTGCAGTAGTTACTGCGATAGGGGTATTGTGGTTGCTTTGATTTACCGGATAAACTGCTATTAATAGAAATCAATATTCTGTATTTCCGATCAATGCTGATAGATAATCTCAAGTTGTTCCTGCAAATTGTTGATAAAGGTAGTCTGGTCGCCGCAGCGCGGGACTCGGGCCTATCTTCCAGCAGGGTTTCCGAGCGCCTTGCGGCACTGGAGTCGCACTTCGGTGTGGTGTTACTGAATCGAACAACCCGGGCAATTAGCCTGACAGAGGAAGGGCGCACCCTGATTGAGGGTGCTAAACAGATTCTGGGTGAAGTGGATGACCTTGAAAGCCGTATTCGATCAGGGGCGCAGACTCTGTCAGGTGGCATTCGCGTAAGTGCCCCCTGCGACTTGGGGCGAGCGATTGTGGCCCCGGAAATTGACCGCTTCTTACTGGATCACCCGGCTATTTCTATTGAATTGCTGTTGTCTGATGGTTATGTGGACATTGTCGGTCAGGGTATTGATATTGCCTTGCGTTTCGGTGCAATCACCGACAGTTCACTTCGGGTCAGGACCCTGAGCCAAAAGCAGCGCATCCTCTGCGCTTCTCCCAGATATTTGCAAGAGCGAAGTACTCCACAAAAGCCCGGGGACCTGAAGGGTCACAACTGTCTGGTAATGCGTTTCGGTGAAAATCTGGATAACCACTGGCGCTTTCTCGATGGCCGCGATGGATCGGGGAGTGAGCAAACTGTGGTGGTGTGTGGCGACCGGGTGACCAATGACGGGGAACTGGCTCGCCAATGGTGCCTGAAGGGAAATGGCATTATTTTAAAATCAGAACTGGATGTAGGGCCGGATATCTAGGCGGGCAGGCTGGTTCGCCTGTTAGAAGAGTACACTCCACCGCCGGTACCACTTCAAATGTTGTTCCCCCCAAGCCGGGCCCAGCCGCGCCGGGTGACGGTATTTGCAGACCGTTTGGCCATGAAATTTATATCCACTTCTGCGAGGATTTAATCGCCCCTCTCAAATTGATTGTTATCTTTATTTATTTTGAATTCAGGCCGTAAAGCTCTGGCATTTTTTTATTCTTCTATAATTAGACTTGTGACTTTCTAGTTCATTTATATCAGTGCCGGTATTAAGTTTTTTAGTGGTGGAGGCAGTTGATGATACTAGACATCATATATGCGGTAATTATTCTGTATGTGTTGATTTGCCTGGTGCTGTATTTTAAAGACAAGTCCTACTTCTACAAAAATGCGGCCATTATACAAGCTCCACCCGAAGCCTTGTTTGATTATGTGGTAGACCTGCGAAATTGGGAAAGCAAATATCCGAACACTTTATTTGCGGAATACAATCTGGGGGGCGATAAGTCTACTGTAGGTAGCGTGGCGATCGAAAAATATTGGGGGATTACTGGCTACCACGTAATGAAGCATCAATTAATAAATTATGAGCGGCCCAACAAAATTTCCTGGGAGGGGAAGACGATTTACGGTGGTGCGCTGGTTCTATTATTTTTACCAATTACTAAACACATCACCGGCCATTTCAGTTACACCATTACCGAAATGAAGGGTGGGGCAAGTCACTGGGAGAGACAGTGTTATTTCAAAATGCACTCTGCGAACCCAATTTATCAGCTAGTGTACTTGCTTTATATGCCGCTGTTCAGACTTGAGCTGTTAAAAGCGTTGCGGCTATACCAGGCGGAAGTGAAAGAAATGATGGAGAAGATTTACACGGATTAATTGTATTTTTTGACGCCGCAAAATAAAAAAAGGCCGCATGGGAGTACGGCCATCAAGGGACTTATTTGCGAGATAGGAGAGTGTAAAACTCGTTAATTAAAAATCGTATCTGATTGACGCAGAGAAAGTACGTCCCGGCGCCGCATTGACAGAAAGATCGCTACCTTCATCCCAGCCTGCAACATTCAGGTAGGGAACGTAGTATTTATCCATCAGGTTGTTAACCGCCAAGTTCACAGACATGGAGTCCATTACCTGATAACCCAGGGTCCAGTCTACAGTGCCATAACCGGCAGTTTCAGTAGCGCCGTCGTTCACTTTTTCCATACGGTCTGCCCAGCGCACCAGTATCTGGCTGGAGAGTTTGGCTCCGCTGTAGCTTGCACCGACCACGCCAGAAAGTGGGCTGATGCTGGTTAGGTATTCACCGGTGGTGTCGTTTTCGCCGCGCTGGTAGCTGGCATTTGCAAACAACTCGATTGTTGGAGACAGGTACCAGCTGGCGCTCGCCTCTATACCTTTGATGGTGACAGATTCGATGTTCTGGTACTGGTACTGTTCAAATACATGGGAGAAACTGCCGTCATCACCATTTACAGATTCTTGGTGAATTAAAGTGGTTTCCAGGAAATCATCGTATTCGGTATAAAACGCTGCAGTACTGAAAGCTACAGGGCCCAGGTGCCCGCGCAGGCCGAGCTCGAAGGTGTCACTGGTTTCTGGTGACAAATCGTCGGCGGGCAGAACCTCGTAGATGTATTCGGAGGTAGGTTGCAGGTAATGCTCGATATAGGCTAAATCGTAGGCCGGCACTTTAAAGCCCTGTCCGTATTGGGCAAAGGCGGACAGTTTCGGATTGATTCGGTACAGCGTGCCCAGGTTGAAGGAAACATTGCTTTCTTCAATGGTGGCAAATGGAGTGTCATCAGACTTCAATGCACCGTTGGGGTCCATTTCGTACCAGTCGTAGCGCAGGCCCGGGGTAACGGTCAGCTGGCCATTGGCGAATGACATTTCGTCATTGATAAACAGGCCGGCGCGCGCCACTTCGTTTTCTGGGAATTTCTCGGTGGTGGAGTCCAGGGTGGAGCTACCCGCAACTTCACGGTATTGGTGAACGGTACGCTCGCTCTCCGTTTGCTCCAGGTCCAGACCGTAACCCAGGGTGTGGGTCTCATTCAGGGTTTTGCTGGCGTTGGACAGCAGGCCGATAGTGTCCTGGCGGTAGAGGCCGGTTTCCCACATGTCGCGGATTTCAATCACACCGAACATGGGGGCGTTGATGTCCAGTTGCCCGTACTGCTCGTCTTCCTGTTCAGACTTGTTGTTGTACAAGCTGATATTTACCTGATCGTAAATCGCAGTTGGAGTCTCGCTGTGGTAGCGGAGCTGGTATGCAGTGGTCTCTTTGTCGGAAACAGATTGTTCAGCGACGATGTTGTAGCCGTAGTCGGCCAGTCCGCGGAAGTAATACAGCAG
The DNA here is from genome assembly GCF_052468155.1 of Microbulbifer maximicatervae (SeqCode). Taxonomy (NCBI): domain Bacteria; kingdom Pseudomonadati; phylum Pseudomonadota; class Gammaproteobacteria; order Cellvibrionales; family Microbulbiferaceae; genus Microbulbifer; species Microbulbifer maximicatervae (SeqCode). The sequence continues at coordinate 4,480,811 of NZ_CP174335.1, read as the reverse complement.
GCCATCGGCACTGTCACCGACAGTTTCCTGGTTCCAGTGGTCGATGCTGAAACTGATAAAGTCTTCGCCACCCAGGTTGTACTTACCTTTGTACAGGATGCTCTTCGATTCAATCTCGAAGGGGTCCTGGGTTTCGTCGTAGTTCTGTTGTTCTTCACCATCGCGGAAGGTGGTGTGCAGCAGTTGCTCAAAATTGCCGGTGCGCAGGGCAAGGGTAGGGGAAACATTGTGCTGGCTGGTGATGCCGTTGTAGCCGGTCTTGATAGATCCGCCAAACTGCTCGCCATCTTCCAGGTAGTCGGAAGCATCTTTGGTGGTGAACACTACGATACCGGCAAGGGCGTCTGAACCGTACAGGGAGGAGGCTGCGCCTTTGGCAACTTCAACCTGCTTTAGGGTGTCCACTTCAATAAAGCCGCGACCAATAATGTCGTTTTGGCCATTGGCGCCATAACCCTCGTTCACCCGCATACCGTCTTTGATAATCAGTACACGGTCACCGCCCATGCCGCGCACCAGAATATTCTGCGCGCCGCCAGCCTCACCGGTTACTTCAACACCAGGTTCGTATTGGAACAGTTGGTTCATGTCATTGAGCTGAAGCTGCTCAATTTCTTCATTGGTCACCACGGAAACGCTGCCCGCAACGTCTTTCAGGGGTTTTTCTGCGCGCCCGCTGACGACGATCAGCTCGAGTTCATTGCTGGACGGAGAGGTCGGGGTCTCTGCGTACAGGTTTGAGGCGGAGGCTAAGCCCAAAATGGCTGCTGCTAGTGGGCGACGTTTCATGGTGAATTCCTTGATGTCGTTGATTCGGTCTGCTCGTTAAGGGTCTCTGGTTGCCCTTTCGCTTGGTCTTGTCGACCAGTTCGGAGCGAGATTATATGGATACTTATTAAAATGTAAAGGTAAATGCGAATCAATATCAATTAGATTAAATTTGACCTTAAAAGTTTCTTTGGGTACTTTCCGCTCAAATTTGTGAACGGCATCAATAGTGGGGCTTGGGAGGCTTGCAGTGAATATTCAATCAATTGAGACCTTAATGGCGGATGTGGCCGACCTGTTTATGGCCCCAGTATTACTGGCGATCCTGGTACTTTTTATCTACTCGCTTTATGCCGCCGGGCGCTTTATTTCACTGTGGATGCTTCGCCGTAAAAATGCCGGAGCCTATCGGTTGGCATTGAAGCAAGGTCGGGTTGAGCGCCTGCCGGGCTACCAGGTGCACAATTTTTATGTGAATAACCCTTTGGCATGTGACGACGAACTGGAAGTTTTTGCGTTAAGAAAACTGGAACTGTTGCGCATGGCTACCCGGATCGCGCCCATGTTGGGTTTGATTGCCACCATGATTCCCATGGGGCCGGCACTTCGCGCCCTGGCCGATGGCAATATCCAGGGAATCAGTGAAAACCTTATTATTGCTTTCGCCGCTGTGATCTGGGGCTTGGTAATTTCCACGATTACCTTTTGGCCTGCCTCAGTGAAAAAACGCTGGTTTGCCTCTGAGCTGATCAATATCCGCAAGCTGAAGGAGGCCGACTGATGCGCTTCCTCGATGAAGATGAAGAACTGAATCCTATTCTGAGTGCGGTGAACCTGATCGATGTGTTTCTGGTCATTATCGCCGCGCTGCTGATTGCCATTGCGCAAAATCCCTTGAACGTTTTTTCCAATGAAAAGGTCACGGTGATTAAAAATGCCGGCGAACCCAATATGGAAGTGATCGTCAAGGACGGTAAGGAAATCAAACAATACAAATCCACCGGGGAAATTGGCTCAGGGGAGGGCACCCGTGCGGGAGTGGCTTACCAGATGGCCGATGGCAGCCTGGTTTATGTACCGGAAGGGGAAGGTAAAGATGCTCCAGCCGGTGAAAAAGCTTCGGGGGGGAATTAGTGGTGCGTAATAAACTGTGGGCACGTTTTATGTGCCTGTTGATGAGCTTGGCTTTTGCAACCTTTGCCCAGGCCAGCGATAAACCCAAAGTACTCTTGATGATGTCGAGCCACACGGCCAAGGCAAAAGGTACATTGCTGACTGATCTCTCTGCAGACCAACCCTTTGAGCTGGAGATCTTTAACAGCAAAGGTAAGAGCGATGAGGAAATTGACCTGGCCTGGTCTTCCGCTGAACTGATAATGCTGGATGGCATCAACCCGGCGCTTTCTGCTTTTATGTTTGGCAAGTTCCAGCCAATGCTGGCCAAGCATCCGCAAGTTCCGGTGATTTCCCTGGGGGATGCAGATAATAAGTCCATGAACCAGGGGTTGGCAGAATTCGAGCATCGGGCGATTGCCGCTTATTTTAATAATGCGGGCCGCAAAAACTACCGTCATATGATGCAGTTTTTGTCGGCAGAGGTATTTGAATTTTCCAGTGGCTCAGTACCGGAACCGATAATTGTACCCAAGGTGGGTTTTTATCATCCCCGCTTGGAGCAGCTTGTCACCGATAAAGAGGAATTTTTCTTTGACTGGTTAAAGCCCGCTGAGCAGCAACCAGTGATTGCCGTGGCCATCCATCGCTCCGTGGTGGATTACGAGCAGCAGCAGGTTGTCGACACCCTGTTGAATGGTCTTGAGGCTAAAGGTGCCAAGGCTTTCGCCTTCTTCTTTGAAGGCGAAGACTTGCCGCTTCCCTATCCAGAATTATTGCAAACCGAAAGCGGCAATACCCGTGTTGACTTGATGATTAATTACCGCTCCCTGCACTATGTCAGCAAGCGCCGCGCTGAATTTGAGAAGTTGGGAGTGCCGGTTATTCACGCGCTCAATTACACCGAGGGTAGTGAAGAAGAATATTTTGCTGATAATAGCGGTGTATCTCCATCCCTGACTCCATTCTTCCTGGTAATGCCTGAAGATACTGGCAGCATCGATCCGGTGATTATCGCTGCTAATAAAGACGGCAATAAAGTAGTGATGGATGTACAGATGCAGGCCTTGATAGAGCGCGCCTGGAATCACGCCTCCCTCGTTTATCAAAGCAACACCAATAAAAAGGTGGCAACGTTTATTTGGAACTACCCGCCCGGGGAAAAAAATATCGGTGCGGCTTTCCTGGATGTGCCCAGCTCAATTGAGTCGATTGCCCAGGCAATGCGCGAAAGAGGCTATGAGGTACATATCAGGGATTCAAAAACCCTTATCGATTGGGCCGGGCAGTTGTTGCGCCCTTATTATCGTCGCGAAGACAGCGTAGCCTTGATCGATAAAGGGCTGGCTGATTGGATGCCGCTGTCCACCTATCAAGCCTGGTTTGACCAACTGCCTGCAACTGTGCGGGATCCTATTGTAGAGCGTTGGGGCAAGCCAGAAGACAATGCCATGTTGGCCGAACATAACGGCGAGCCTGCATTTGTTATTCCCCGGATGACCCTCGGCAATTTGATTGTGTTGCCGCAAGGCGTTCGCGCGGACAATGCCAAGGATCACTCTTCCCTATACCACGATATGAAAACCCCGGTGAATCACGCCTACCTGGCGGTTTACCTCTATGCGCGGGAAACCTTTGGTGCCGATGCCTATATTCACCTGGGAACCCATGGCTCCCAGGAGTGGCTCAGTGGCAAAGAGCGGGGCCTGTCGGTTTACGATGCACCTAGTTTGGCCCTGGGAAATATCCCGGTGTTCTACCCCTACATTATCGATAATGTGGGAGAGGCTATGCAGGCCAAGCGCCGTGGCCGTGCCACCATGATCAGCCACTTAACCCCAGGCTTTGCGAAAGCGGGCCTATATGCGGAAGTGGCTGAGTTGTCCGAGTTAATTGGCAATTACCTGGTATTGTCTGAGGGGCAGACCCGGGCCAATACCCAAGAGCGTATTATCGGTCTGGCCGAAGAGCTCAATATGCTCAAGGATCTGGAAATCAGTGCTGAAGCCTTAAGTGCGGATTTTGATGGCCAACTGAGCCGCTTGCAGGATCATTTGGGTCAATTGGCAGAGATGAGCCAGCCGCTGGGCATCCATCGTTTTGGTCAGCTGCCCAAAACTGAACACCTCACCAGCACCATCCTGCAAATGTTGGGTGAAGGGTTTATCACCGCAGCGGATGAATATGAGGTGGAGCACGGGTTGCGTTTGCCGGAAGAGCAAACCCGGGACGAGCGCAATGTTGTGGCTTTGGAAGCGCAGGCGGGGTTCCAGTTGCTGGATACCTTCCTAGAGGGCGGTGAGCTGGAGCAGGTTCCTGAGCCCTTGCAGGCCCAGTTGGACCAGGCCCGGGAATACTCCGATAACTTTGCCAAAATTGCCGAGCTGGAAAACCTGATGTCGGCACTCGATGGTAACTACATTCCTGTAAGCCATGGGGGTGACCCGATTCGCAACCCACAGGCGGTGCCCACCGGCCGTAACCTGATTGGCTTTAACCCGGCTAAGGTGCCGTCGAAGGAAGCCTATGAAGCTGGTGTACAGCTGATGGACCAGACCATTGCTGACTACCATGCAAAGCATGGCCGCTTCCCGGACAAGTTGGCATTTTCCCTGTGGTCCCTTGAAACCATGCGCCACCAGGGAGCCCTGGAAGCCCAGATCCTGCACGCCCTGGGCCTAAAACCCAAGTGGAACCAGCAGGGCAATGTTACCGGTACAGAAGTTATTCCCTATTCGGAATTAAAGCGCCCGCGTATTGATGTCGTAATCTCTGCGACAGGCCTTTATCGGGATGCTTTCCCCAACGTGATGCTGTGGTTGGCAGAAGCCATCGATAAAGTGGCGCAGATGAAAGAAGACAATAACTTTGTCTACCGCCACAGCCAGGCATTGCAACAGCAACTGTTGGAAGACGGCAACAGTGAAGAGGATGCTCGCTATTTGTCATCGGTGCGTATCTTCTCCAATGAAAGCGGCAACTATGGAACGGGCCTTGCCGCCGCCAGCCTGGCCTCTGACAGTTGGGAGGGGGATGACAAGCTCGCTGACCTCTATATGCGCCGTATGGGCTTTGCCTATGGCAAAGATGAATCCCGCTGGAGCGAGGATCAGCGCAGTGTTGAGCTGTACGGCAAGGTGCTGTCTGGCACTGATGGGGTAATTTTTTCCCGCTCCACCAACCTCTACGCCATGATGACCAATGACGATCCCTTCCAATACTTTGGCGGTATCGGTCTGGCGGTTCGCAATCTGGATGGCGCAACGCCGGAAATGTATGTGTCCAATTTGCGTCGCAAAGATAACGTAAAAGCGCAAACCCTTGCGGAGTTCGTTAACCAGGAAATGCGCAGCCGTTACTTCCACCCCCGCTGGATTGAGGCGATGCAGGACTCCGGCTACGCAGGTGCTACCGCTATCCTGGATCGCGTCAACAATATGTGGGGCTGGGAAGTAATGACCCCGGAAACTATTCGCGACGACCAATGGCAGGAAATGTTTGAAGTCTACGTGGATGACAAATATGAAATGGACATGCGCGAATTCTTCGAAGAGCACAATGCCGAGGCCCTGGCCCAGATGTTGGAGCGAATGCTGGAAGCGGTGCGCAAGGGGTATTGGGATGCGAAGCCTGAAACCCTGGAGAAAATGGTAGAGAGCTACACCGAGCTGGCAAATCAGTTTGATGTGGCTACCGACAATGACAAGTTCAAGGAATTCGTCAATCAGCAGGCACTAGGGTTCGGCCTTGCGGCCCTGGCCAATGCCCAGGTATTGGATAACCCTCAGGTTAGCAGCGCCAATGCTGCGCAACAGGTCAGTGGCCAGAAGCTGGAGCAGGTTGCAGAGCCGACTCCCAGTGATAAGCCGGAAAAGCTGATATGGCTACTGTTGATGGCTATAGTGTTGGCTGGCTTTGTCAGCGGTTTCTTTGATCATAAGTGGGTGCGAACCAAGCCCGCTTAATGCCCTTCTTTAACGGCACCCGATCTGCTTAAGGCCGGGTGCCGTTAACCCCCCTCTGTTTTACCCCTTTCGTGTAAATAATCTTAAAGCTGCCTCGGCTACTGGGTTAAGAATTGTTGACCCCGGCAACTATTACTCTCTTACTGTGTTAGCTTTCTATATAGAAGGTGAAAAGTGCATTTTGATTACTTTGTAAATCATTAAGCTTGCAGCTTGTCAGATTAATAGGGCTACAGCTTGGTGAGCTTCTGACTAAAGCTGTCTCTTGAAAGGAGGTTGGAACGATGGGAAAACGATATCAGGCGGCCTTCCTGGGCCTTATATCGATTACGGCAAATGCCTGGTCTCTGGAAAACCCTTACTCGAGCAATGGGGCGGTGGCTGGGGGTTCTGCCAAAGTAGAAACGGAGAACCTGTTTTCCTGTGCTTCCGGTCGCTCCCGGTTGTCGCCAATGGGGGTGAAGCAGGTAGAGGGCAAAGCCTTTACCGTTCCGGCTGAAGTGAATTACAGCAAGCGGTACTTTGCTGCGGATCTCTATAACCAGTGCTCTGGGGTCACTCCATCCTCATTGGATGATATTGATCTTACAAAGGTACCGGTGGTCGATATCGACAAAGAAGGTGAGGTGGTTACCGGTTATATCTTTGCTGACAATTATTTTGAGCTATATATCAATGGCAAGTTAGTTGCTGTTGATCCGGTTCCATTTACGCCGTTTAACTCCAGTGTGGTTAAGTTCAGGGTGAAGAGACCCTACGATATCGCTGTAAAAGCGGTTGACTGGGAGGAGAACTTAGGGGAAGGCACAGAGAGTAACAGAGGTGTCCGCACCCATGCCGGTGACGGTGGCTTTATTGCAAGCTTTTCAGATGGTACCAAGACGAATTCAAAGTGGCATGCACAAACTTTTTATACAGCACCTATTTATGATTTGGGGTGCTTGAAAGAGCGGGGAGAAGAGCGAACCTCCTCGGACTGTGCTGAGAGGCCCCCAAAACCAGGTGCACAAGTCTATTCTCTGCACTGGGATATTCCGAAAAATTGGAAAGTCGACGATCGCTATCTTTCTTGGCCTTATGCGACAGAGTACTCGGAGCAGCAGATAGGTGTGGACAATAAAAACGCGTATATGAATTTTCGGGAACAGTTTTATGGCAGTGGAGCTAAATTTATCTGGTCAAAAAACATAGTCCTGGATAATTTGGTGTTGTTGCGCTATCGAGTTGAGTAACAGTGTCGTCATTGGCCAATTAATTGCTGTGCGTTGAAGTCACTGCGCACAGCTTTATCTCTACCCAGCCAAGAATAAATAGATTGTCTGAATTGCCTGCCTAGTTACGATTTTCCAGTTTGTCCTTATATTCACTTTTTCTCACAGAAAATTCCATTCCAAAATGGAATAGAAATTTGAGCTTCAACTTTTTTCTTCTATTGCCTTTCGTACACTGAAATTATTAATTCTGCTTAAAAATCTACCAAATTTGTTTCTTGTGAAACTTATTTTTTGGTTTTTTGTAGGTGACTCCTGATCGTATTTGGGGGAATCTCGCCACTGGTATTTGGCTTGAACTAATTTGGTGTAAAAAGGGTTTTCGTGAAATATGTCTGCTTTAATTCCGACGTTCCCCACAGTTTTGAAAAATAATTTAGATTCTGTTCAATTTTTATGAAAATTATGTGAAAAATTTCCCAAAAAAAAGCTGCGTGATAATTAGGATCGATCGTCTCAACTAAATATCGAATGTTAAGAATCGTAAAGATGCCAACATGAGGTAGGGCTGGTTAAGCTGTCGATAGGACGTGCTTTGCCGTTGCACGTAGCATTATTTTGAGAGAAAAGCTTGTGAGAAAAATAATTCCTCTCGTCGCCATTGCAGTGGCAGCAGGGTATTTCGTTTGGGCCAAAAGCCAATCTGAAGGTCAAAAACCAGTCGCTGAGCTAGAAAAGCCCAAGCCAGCTATCAGTAAATCTGCTCAAAAAGCAGAGCCGCTTAAACCTGAGGAGGTTCAGGTGGGTGAAGAGGAGCTCCTCGAAAGTGATGAAGAAAAAGCACTTTGGGTTGAGTCAGAGCTGGCCAGGGAAGCTCTTCATGAAAATGGTCGCCTACCCGTAGATCTCAATGGTGAAACCTATCTCGAGCTGGATATTGATATGCTCCGGAATCTCACTGTTGGTGATTACGTCGACATTGACTTGCCAGGTATTGAAGGTGATTACGATGCTCAGGTTGGCAGTATCGAAGAGCATGCCAGCGGCAACAAAAGCCTACAATTAAATTTTCCGGGGATGACTCGCCTGCATGGCGCAACTTTTACGCTCGGAGCAAATTCTGTTTATGCACAACTAAACTTACCTTCCGGATCATATACTATGGAAGCTCAGGGTAGTTATGCGTGGATAGCGCCTAATGGTGCATTAATTAAAAACCACGTAGAGAAACACGATAAGGATATGTCCTCGGAAGCACCTCGTGAAAAGACCTGGTCGGATGACGATGTTCCGCTAAACGACTTCAAATAAGAAGAAATTGATTCAAGGTAATTATGCTTTGAGTTAATAGTCAGGCAAAGGAAGGCCCAAGAAAATCCTGCAGATACCGGGGGCTCGTCTCCTCAGGCGGTTAAAAGGCTAGGGATAGCTTTTTGATCGAGTCAGGGTATTAAAAGCGTATTGTTACTCCTTTGGGCAGCAATTTTATTTAATTGCTGGGGGAGGAGTGTGCACTACTTATTATAATAAAAGGAGTCTTATAATGAACCTGAAGAAAAGCCTGGCTGCTGCTATTGCAGCACTGACCGTTTCTGGCGCTGCGAGTGCCGATACTGTCGATATCGCTATTATGTACACTGCACCAGCTGCGGAGTATACCGGTGATATCTCAGCCAAAATCGATAACTATATCAGCTATGCCAACAATTCCTTTTCAAGGAATGGTGTTGATATCCAGTTGAACCTGGTAGACACCTGGCAAGCTTCCAGTTCAGATTTTCGTGTAAACGAAGAGACCCTGGACCTGATTACCTTCCACAACACTGTGAATAACTGGCGATCCTCTGAAAAGGCGGATATGGTGGTTTTCCTGGGTAAAGCTGAAGAAACCGTAATCGACGGCAATACTTACATTACCTGTGGTATTGCCTGGGTTGGACAGGGTAGCAATGGCACCATGTACTCCAGCGCAAAAGAGCGTGCTTACAGCGTAACTGGCGTTGACTGTGGTTATAACACCTTCGTTCACGAGCTGGGCCACAATATGGGTCTGGTTCACTCAACCAAGCAGGGTGATACCTCTGGTGGCGTTTACTCTTACGGTATGGGTCACGGTGTAGACAACAAGTTCTCTACCATCATGGCTTACCCTTGGAGATACGGCGAAAACGTTACCCAGTACGATTGGTTCTCTGATCCTGACTGGTACGAGTGTGGTGGCTTGGCCTGTGGTGAGCGCTCAAACGGCGTAGACGTTTCAAACGCTTACCGTGCTCTCGGTCCTATCACTGATGATCTCTCTGGTTACTACTAATCGGCACTAATTTGCTGAAAGTAATTGTAGAGATTACTGGCTTATAGCCAAGGGAAATCGGGAGGTGCTCTCCCGATTTTCCATCTGAAAAGAACGGTTAATTAACCAAAAAACCGAATACTGAGTGGGTAGCGCCAGAATAGGCCTTCATTGGCCCGGATTGCACCAATCACAATAAATATAACATTGATTATTGCTAATGCAATCAGCCCCAAAATACCGATAACAAAAAATATCATTATGACGGAAATTATAGAATAGATAAGCAGGCTTAACATCCAGTTAAATATCATCTTGCCGTGTTTATCGATTTCTTGAGAGCGGTCCCTTGTTGTTGCCCACATAATAATGGGTAAAACAAAACCAGCACCAGGAATTACGATCCAAGCCAATTGACTTAGATGAAGCAGCATTATGAAGGTATTTAGTTCCATATCCCAAGGGCGATAATCTTCCATTTAGCGACTTTCCTTTTGATCCAATGTCCTGTGTAAGCTGACTTACCTAGCTGGCTCTTCCGGTTGACAGATAAAAACCCCAGTCATCTCTCCCTTGCGCAATAGCAGCTCGGGCAGCTTTATCTGTGTCATAACTTACCTTAAAAAATTCTGCGCTCCAGGCTCCATTTTTGCTTCTCTCTATCAGGGCGTAACTCGCATGGGGGCTAAAGGTTTCCATAATATGGGGTTGCGGTTCACTGTCAGTATAAGCAGGTAGCCCAGCGCTGCCTGGATTTAAGACCAGCTGGCCACTACTGACAGAGATACAGCGTGGTTGATGTGTATGCCCACATAGAATGACTTTTGAGGAAATCTTTCCAAGGAGGTTGAGGATTTCATGGTTGGAACGTATCTGGGGGCGGCCGCTGCTGGTATCTTCCAGCAGATATATGAGGTCACTACTGGGTGTTCCATGGCAAAGAAAGACTTCATCGGTGATTTGTAAGCTGGGTGGTAACTGCTTCATCCATAATAGTGGTTTAACACCAAGGTCTTTCAGAATAAATTGCAGGGTTGGGTTGCTTTCTATTTCGGTAGATGTGGCTTCATATATTTGCCGGTCCTGATTACCGCGAATTGTCGTGTAACCTTGCTCCATTAAGCGTTCATAGGTGAGTCGTGGCGCAATAGGGCCATATAAAATATCACCCAGGTTCACCGTTAGATCGGCGCCTCTCTTTTTTAGATCAGCAACAATGGCATCGAGGGCATAAACATTGCTATGGATGTCAGACAGGACCGCTATTCGCATTGAGCTCTCCGCTGGACTGCTGAAAGTACTTTGACTGCTGCTATATTTTCACAGAAAGCTTCCTGTCGTCCATAAAACTATAAAAAATCAGCGGTCAAAAGCCAGGCGAGAGGCCAAGCCGAGGAAAATAACTCCAAGAAAACCATCCAGGTGCCGCTGAATATTGGCCTGTGTAGCAAGAGATTTTCCCAGCTTGCTAAACGATAGGGATACCAGGGTGTTAAAAGCCAACGCTGTAATGCTTAAGAGTACGCCCAATACAAGGATTTGGGGCGTGATTGCCTGGGATGACACGGTAAATTGAGGCAGGAAAAGGCTAAAGAAAAGTAGGGCTTTGGGGTTCATTAGGTTGTTGAGCAAGCCTCGGGCCATCAGCTGTGCTGCCGACAGTGCCACGGTATCTGGTTGGTTATTTTGTGCCACTTTATTTGAACGCCAATTGCGAAGGAGTGACAATCCAAGCCAAGCTAAATATACGGCTCCCACCAGTTTTACTACCATTGCCACCAGAGGCATCGTCTGCATGATATGTCCGAGTCCGAGAGCAACTAGCGCCGTTTGCACTATCCCAGCAGTAAAAATGCCCAGCGAGATCATTACTCCAGCAGTAAATCCGCGAGCCGAAGAGTAAGCAGATATTAACAGTAAGTCAGGACCAGGGGAGGCCGCTAGAACAATCGCTGCGATCAAGAAGGCGGGTAAAATACTGAGGTCGATCATATGAGGGGTGCCCTGAAATTGCGATTTTATCACAGCAGGTGAGCTTACTTCTATGATGGCCGTGCCTTGCTTTTTCCCTGGCTTCTACAATAGAAGTGAGTTCTACGACAGGGTGCAATGGTACCAGTGAGCCATATAGACCGGGTGTTAGTGGTTGGTGCGGGTCCAACGGGGTTGGCGGCAGCTTGTGCTTTGTCTTTCTATGGAATCAAATGCCGAATAGTTGAACGCCGTAGCAAGCCCAGTGAACTCTCTCGGGCAGTCGGTATTTTTCCCTGCACCATCAGGCGCCTTCTTAAGGTTGGTGTTTCAGATAATTTGGTCTCTGAGGCGATGCGACTCTGCAAAGTTCAATATCTTCAAGCGGGTAGGCCGCTGTTATTTTTGGACAACCGGGGCGATGCATATAAAGAGTATGTGGGCTTTGGGTTACCGCAAAATCGCACTGAGGAGATCTTGAAGGACGCTCTGCTCACGCAGGGTGTTGTAGTTGAATACGGTATTGCCGCTACTGAGGTGGGCTCTAGTGAGCACAGAGTGGAAGTCACCCTGTCTGACGGCAGTGTCGAATGCTTTGACTGGTTAATTGCTGCTGACGGAGTTCATTCAACAATTCGTGAAAAGCTGGGCATTCCCTTTCCGGGTATAGATTTGCCACAACCCTGGGGGGTTGCTGATGTGGACACAGAGGAGAAGTGTGACCCTGACTTGATTAGTGTAGATATTCAGAAGCCCGGCAATCAATTTACGATTGTTTTGCCCATGGGGAAGCAGCGATTAAGAGTAGTTGCTACCCAGCCAGATGCATTAGCAGCCTTACATCAACCGTTAAACATCAGTAATATCCGCCGCTCCGGTAGTTTTCAAATTTCCATTCGCCAGGCGAAAAGTTATCGCTCCCAGCGCGTACTTTTAGTGGGAGATGCCGCTCACTGCCATTCTCCGGTAGGTGGTAAAGGTATGAACCTGGGTATTGCCGATGCGATAGCTGCGGTTGATGCCATTATAAACGGCACAGTAGATAGTTATTCTGATGAGAGGCATAAAATAGGCGCGGCGACTATCCGGAAGACAGAAATTATTAGACGAATTATTAGTTCAAATGCCTGGGTGAATATAGAGTTGGTTCGTATTCTGGCAAAGCTTATTGTAACTTTCCCTGTAGTGCGACATGCCTATATCCAAAACCTGACAAAGCTCTAAGAGGTTGGTTATTCCTTAAGGATTTTGTTGTAGCCATAGGTATCATTGCCGTAGACCTGGAAAGTGCTGACGTCGGGAATATCATATTCAATTAAACCCTCGTCAGTTGAATACATGTCCTTGCCATAAGGGGCTACTTTTACGTGGTTAGCAGTGCATCTTGCTACAAAGGAAAATCGCCCTTGAGTCTTACTGCTGTTTGGGTATGAGGCATGCATGTTTAATGATGAGAAAATCAAGCACTCTCCAGCCTTCATCTTAATATCCTTTACTTCGAACTGGTCAAAGAAATCTTCTCCAATCAACTTGAGAGCAGTAAATAGGACAAGAGCACTTTTGTTAAACGTCCTTCCATAAAAAGCGACCTTTACTGCGTGGTATAGATAAACTGGCGACAGGGGTAGTAAGGATAAGTAGAATATCTTGTTATTGGGCGTAAAATTATAAAGATAGTCGATCCTGGCGTCGGTAAAGGAGCCTGCCAGTATCCGCAAACATCCATTTTCGGGGGTGGAATCTGTGAGAGCAACCCAAGCATTTAGTTGGATTATTGCTGGAGAAGTTTCTTGAGTAGGTTGTAACTTCGCATATTTCCCGGCCTCTCTAAAAGTTGCATTTTGGTGCCAAGGGGTTTCGTCGGTTCCTGGTAATTTATGAAAGAACTGGCTGCGCCAACACAAAACTTCATGTCCGAGAAGGCTGGCGAGACGTTGGGATATTTGGGGCTTTCGGATCAACTCCCGAAATGGCTTAAGTCGCAGTGCTTGGTACAATCCCGCATAGTCTATTGACCAGCGTCCATGTTTCTTCTCTATTTGGGGAATATGCTGCCCCAAATAACAAGTACCCTGGAAATCACTGTCGTACTCCTCTAGGGCCAGTACCTTCAGTTGTTCGGCCCCCTTTTTGTCAATTGCTTGGAAAGGGGGGAGATATCCATTCTGCTCAAAAAACGAGAGGTCTCCATCGCTGAGAAAAAAGTTGTCATCTCCCCCTGCATTTGACCATTTTCTTGGTAGGTTTATCTTTAAGTCTTTTAGCTGATCAAGTGTTTCTAATAGCTTTTGTTTTTTAGTTTTCTGCCAGGGTAGGATGAATACTCGATAAAGTAGTATTGTTGTGACTCCAGCTAATATTTTTAGGTGCTGAATATTTGAGATTGGAAAATTAGCAGTGTCCGCCAGGTTGCTCATTCCTCTGAACATTTTTTTTAGTGTATCGCTCACCGATTTATTCCTGCGATTAAGAGGTTGTCAGGCAAAATTTGGGGTCAATATTGAATCTGTCATGAACCTGTTTTAGGTGTCATTATTCGTTCATTAATACTAGGCAATTACTGAACCGCCTGTTGGCGCAATAGTTTGGAGTGTATCCTAGGTCGAGGAAGACGACATGATCTATGGGAGAAAGGGGGGTATTATTGGCCCAGGTCTTGGTAATCAATTGCTAGGATTATTGATTGCCAAATTTAGGACCTGTTGGGGCATTCTGTGTTACTAGCAGCAGTTTGATGCTGCTGATTCTTTAGCGCAAACACGGTTTTCATTTTTCTGGCAGATACTGGTGTCATCCCCAAGAAAATTCAACTCCAGCCTGCGAGCAGCTTGATAATTTCCTGCCAGCTCATCTGCAATAGAGCGAACCTGCTCATATCCCGTCAGCATTAGGAAAGTAGGTGCCCGACCATAGGATTTAATACCAGCAATATAAAATCCCTTATTATGATGGGATAGTTCCTCAGCGCCATGTGCTTTCATCGAGCTACATGAGTGGTGGTTTGGTTCTATCATTGGAGCAAGGACCTTAGGCGCCTCTACAATATGATCTATATCATGTAACGAATAGCCATAATAGGTTTTGTTAATGTATTTTCATCCGCTTTGAAGTGTGATTTATGGTGCCAAGAGATCCTTTTACGGAATGCTTGTGATGTTGTCATGCGATATTGAATATCAGTGAATCTAAAACGCCCTTGCCACTATGCACGCCACCCTCCATTTCCTGAGAGGATTTACTTCGAACTAAGTAGCCGGCAAAACCTTGTTCTGAAGTAGCTGGTTGACCATTGAAATGAACCGTAAACATACCTATTTCACTGATTAAATCGCCTACTAAATATAATTCAGAGTCTCTGACTACCAGGGCGGGGTTGCTTCTAGGAGGCGGGCTCAAGCGTGGCATTAGTGCCCAGGCAGGGTATTCGTCTACTGAGAGCTGTTTGAGTTTCAGCTTGATATCCTGGCCAAAGACACAGTGCCCGCCGCCTTCTCCCTGATTTTTGAGCACCCACTTAGAGGCGTTCTGCTGACCGAACCATTCTATCGTTTCTGATGAAATTGGTTGCATGTCGCCAAGTAATGACTTGATTAAAACCGCTTCATCCTGGGATACATTGAATCCGGTTAGCATTTCTACTGACATGGACGAAAGGATCATTTGTACACGCTTGCTGGTAGCCAGTTGTTGGCTTACGGTTGCATTAATTGCGATCCGATGGCTCTCAAGCAAAATTCGCGATTGCATCAGTGTTTCACAGCAGCGCTCGCTATCCAGGTCTTTGGCGACATAATCACAGTAGTTGTAGCCGGCTCGTAAATACACGCAATCTACAGGGCCTACTCCTTGCAGCAAGAGCCTATTGTTGGGGCCTGTTACCAGGCCCGCTTTGAGTTCACGAAAGGTCTTTCGTACCGTACGAATGCCTTTTTCAGCTAAGGCAAATTCAAGAAGGTGTTGGTCGAAGACATTGTCTTCATGCTCCTGTATCACCATTAGAAATGTTGGGCTGCCACCATCTCCAAACTCGCTTTTGATGGCTCTTGTCGCATCGGCAAGGCCTTGGGAGAGTCGCTCAATTGCTGGGTTCTCTATAGGTTGGCCGTTCGAAGTATTGGACCAATCGGAATAGGTCTCAGGACTTTGCGAGCGGATGAATTGGTGCAACTCGTAAATACGCTGCCCAAAGGGCCCCATTCCTGCTGCGATTCCATTGAACTCAATGAGCTTTGGTCCCTGGCTCTCATCGTCCATAAAGTCACTTCTCATAATCAGGAGGGGGAGGCGGGGCGCATTTTTTATTTGACCATGCATGGCGAGTAAGGCACCGAAAAACGGGTCTCCATGTGCAACAGGCCTGATAGCTTCGTGAAGAAATTGGTGATCTTCTGAGACTTGATGGATCAGCTTTCCCAATAGGGGTACTGCTTTCTTTAACGTCTCAAACCGTTCCAGGGCGATAGTACTTGGGGTAAGGCTAAAAGGAACATGGCTCGCTGAGCCACGACTAGATTTGAAAGCCAGGCCATGGGCAAGCCCCCACTCTACCGCTTCATTGGCTGCCTGAATGGCGTTTGGATGGCTCTTTTTCATGGTTTCCACTGGCCTTTGTATGCTGGGGGGCACAACTCAGATTATATGATATTTCTAGAATAATGGAAATATAAGTGTTAAGTAAAGGTGTGTGTTCGAGTTATTTCCGAGGTATCCAAGAAAGGTATCAAGGGAAGGGAGCCAACTAAAGCTGGCTATTTCTGTAAATGGTCATTCTAGCGGTGCTTGAAGCAGAATTTAGGGCCTAAATGTATCCATCGGGGTGAAGAGAAGAAAGTTCGGACGCTCCATCGATAGGGGGCGCCCGAAGCAAGAGCGACATTGTTCAGTGCTGATCCGGTACCGCACACTTGATATCAGGACACTTTATCGGTGTATTGAAATCATCGTGGCAGCATTCATCTTGTAAAAACTGAATAACCTCAGTCAAGTGCTGATATTCGGCTACGCAGTAGAGGGTGCGGCTCTCGCGTCGCTGGAAAATTAATCCTGCCGAAATCAGACTGGAAATATGGTGGGAGAGGGTTGATCCGGGGATATCTAATTGCTCCTGGATGTTGCCTACAGGAATACCCGGTAGTCCGGCTTTGACTACTTTTTTGTAGATCAACAAGCGGGTTGGGTGTCCCAGCTCTTTGAGCGATTTGGCTACTTCTTCGATTTCCATCATGATTTGGTCATAAGTTCTATATTTGTCGAAATATATACAGTTTAGTGCTAAAGATAAAGTGTCGTGTGGACGACTGCTCAAGCTAGTGCTGCTACTAGTTGTTTAGGGTATTGAGAGGAAGCTGCATTACTTATATTTCTTTAAACTATATTACCAAACTTACCGAAATAACGCTTTTACTGCTAATTGCCCACACCAGGAGGGGGGTAATATCTATTCTGAAGTAGACGCATCATCATCCCGGATTTCATTGTAGCCATAAGAATCTTTACCAAACACCTGAAAATTGCAATGTGAATTCCAGCAGGCCCTCAATGGTTGAAATGTTGTCTTTGCCATAAGGAGCAACTTTTACGTGATTAGCTGTATACCTCATGGCAAACGAAAATCGAGATTTATCTTTTGATGTGTTTGCAAAGGATGTGTGCATAATTAGGGGTGAGAAAATAAGGCATTCGCCGGCTTTCACTTCCAGGTCTTTTACTTCCAGGTCGCCAAAGAGATCTTCTTCAATAATTTCCCTTGTGTTGAACAAAAGGATGGCCGCTTTTTAGAAGATCTCACCAAAAAGGAATTGCTTGGCAACAACTTTCGTCTTCAGCACTAGAAAACAGGTTGGCCAATGTACTTTTCTTTCTCTTCGGTGGAGCTTTCATTTAGGTTGCCTAGAGATTTTTATTTCAGGAGTTTTTAATGCAAAAGTCTTTAGTATTAATGAATTGATCTGAGCCTCAAATTCGAAGTAGTTTATTTAATGGCATAGGCATAGATAGCGGCTAAAATGTGATCTGCACATTAAAGGGCGCCGTCAGTAGAAATAAAATCTCAGCTTATGTGATCGGCGCCCAGAGAACTTTGGGTTGCTATAAATCTTGGCCTCGCCAAGTTTTGGCTAGCAGGCTTACTGATGTTTAGCCAGTTCGACCGGCCCATGGTCATCACAGTGATCACCATGAACATGGTGAAGCCGCCCGTTAACCAGGTAGTCAACATGATCTCCGTGGGGAACCTGCTCATGGCCACAGTTTTTGCCGTGGACATGGGAGCTGTCATAGCCCCCTGTAACAGGGTGGCAACCCTCCGGGTTTTGGGTGCTTACTTCCAAGACGTGCTCGTCGTAGTGGTCTTTGTGGGGATGGTGTAGGTGGCCGTCATGGAGGTAGCAGATATGGTCCCCGTGGCGAATGGCTGTGTGGCCACAGTGGCTGTTATGGGTATGTGAATGATGCTCCGCCTGTTGGCACTTGCCTTTTTCCACGATAACTCTCCCGGCCGCTTGGCACTTGCATGGAACCACTCGTCGCCGAATGCTTCTAGAATCAATAATTTGGCGCCACATTTGGACAGCCCTACATACTAAATCTAAGAACATCCGGGTGTAGTTTCCAAATATGATCTTCTATCAATGGCAGAAAATCTGCCCCTACCCCTCAAATCTTGATCTGCGATGGCCTTACGGATGACTAGTCACTCAAATCTAGCCATTAATTCAATTTGCAATCGATTGCATTTGCGCATTATAGTTAAAGCACGGTGCATCAAGTGCGTTTAGCAACTCTTTATGCAATCGATTTCATAAAGCTTTATAAAAATAGCACCGCAGTATCAGAACAGATAAGAATGACGACGAGAGGGAAGAGTTGATGAGCAAGAAACCATTGGCGCAGGCCGTATCCATGGCCGCGCTCTCCGTTGGTCTTTGCGGCTATGCCGCAGCCCAAGAAATTAGCCCTGAAAACGATATGGTGATGGAGGAAGTCATCACAACAGGCACCCCTGGCGGTGCAGGCATGCGTAAGCTGGATGCCAGCTTTTCTATCACAACTTTAAGTGATGATGAGATTAGCAAAGCCTCTCCTTCAAGTACTGCAGACCTGTTGAAGTCCGTTCCAGGCCTGTGGGTTGAGAGCTCTGGCGGTGTTTCTGGGGCAAATATCGATGTTCGCGGTTTCCCCGGCGGTAGTGATGCACCCTTTGTCACGGTATCCATGAATGGATTGCCTCTGTATCCAGCGCCAACACTCTCATTTTTAGAAAACTCTTCTCTATTTCGTGTCGATGAAACTATTCAGCGAGTGGAAGCTCTGCGCGGTGGACCCAATCCGGTTTTCTCCAATGGCCAGCCAGGTCTGACTACCAACTTTATCTTAAAAGAGGGTACTGAAGAGACAGAGGGGCGCTTTAAGTACACTTTATCTGACTATGATCTGCAGCGAACAGATGCCCTCATGACTGGTAAGCTCGCAGATGATGTTTATTATATGATCGGGGGCTACGTATCTTCCTCCCCGGGTATTCGCGATGCGGGTTTTGATGCGGAAGAAGGGCATCAATTTACCCTGCACATCACCAAAGAGATGGATAACGGCAAAGCGGGTTTTTACATCCGGGATACAAAAGATACTGGTACCTGGTATTTGCCCAATGCTGCATTTCTGGAAACAGATTACACTCAGGTAGGCCCCAGTAATCGCAAGGTTTCTGTACCTATCACTCAGGCTGACGGTAATGGCGGCTCAGAAACTACCTGGGAAACTTTCGATATGGGCGAAGGGCGCGGGTGGAATGGTAATGTAGCCGGTGCTTATCTGGAGCTAGACCTGGGCGATGGATGGAGTCTCACCGAACGCTTTGGACTTACCGCAGGTAACGCTGATACTTTGGGTTTTGTTCCTAATAGTGCGCCTGTATCGCTGAATTCTCTTACTGATCAAGCAGTAGTAACCGCCTCTGGAAACGAACTTAGTGGCGATACTGTGGTACAGCAGTTTGGTGCCTGGGTAGTACGCAAAGATATCGAGGCTACGACAAATGACATTAGCCTGGCAAAAGAGTGGGATAACTTTAAAGTAACAGCCGGTTATTACACCTCAAGCTGGGAAGTTGATGAATGGTGGTCCCTGGGTAACCAGAAATACTACGTACTGGGTCAAGATGGGGAGCTGATCACAGGAACTGCTGATGGCTCTGAGCTAACTGGTGATCTCGCTTGTAATACATCCGCAGATATTTCCACTTGTGATTGGAAATATGATGTGGATGCCGTGGGTGATGCCCGTGAAAACGCGCTTTATGTCGCCGGTGAGTTCTACTTAGGGGACTTTACCTTCGATCTGGGCGTGCGTTCCGCAAACCGCAAAACCAATTACTCCGTGGATCATGGTGAGCGAGACGGCAATTTTACCACTTATAAAGCGGACGAAGATGGCACTGCTTATACTGCCGCAGTGGACTGGGCCTTTGCCGAAAATATGGGCACTTTCTTCCGTATAAACTCCGGCTTTAAGTTCGCAGACTTTGACAACTATCGTGAGTTCGGTGATAGCTTCATTGCTGGGTCTGACCTTGTAATCGACATTGACCAATACGAACTGGGTTATAAATTGCAGGAGCAAGATTATTCCCTCTTTGCGACTCTGTTCTACAACGAAACCCAGGGCATGCCTGACTGTATCATTGGCAGCAGTACCTGTGCTCGTTTAGAGACTGAGGCGCTTGGTCTCGAATTGGACGGTAAAGTTCACTGGGGAGATTTCACCTTTGGGTTAAATACTACCCTGCAAAAGCCAGAAATCACGAGTGGTGAATATGAAGGCAACCAGGTTATGCGTCAGCCTGAATACCAGGTGCGCCTGAGCCAGAATTATGATTTCACACTGAATGACATTGATATGGCTGTGTATACCGATATCAGTCGGGTAGGTGATCGCTTTAATGGAAGCAACAATGAAATAACTTTGCCAGCCTATACAAAAGTTGACCTGGGTGCGGTGGCTTATATCAATGATATTACTGTCCAGTTGGCTGTGGACAACTTAACTGATGAAGATGGTATCACCGAAGGTGATCCCCGCGATCCGCTAGCGTCTAATGTCCGCTACATCTTACCGCGCAATATCAAGCTTAGCTTCGCGTACGATTTTTAACCTCATGCCTCTCCCATAGGCTTCCAAGCTTTGCCGCACACTTCTCCAGTGTGCGGCTTTTTTATTGCCTGAAAAATTTAACTACAATCCATTTTCAAATCCATACAAATAATGAAGCTTCGATCTTTGTGGTCTAACCCAAATCCTTCCGGAGGCTCCCCAATAAAGTATGTGGTTAAACTGCTTTCATGAAGCGAAATTAGAGTCGAGGTGGAGAGCCCTAAGGTCATTGCAGGTGTGAAACCTTAACGTTCGTATACAAATTTAAATTGGCAGTGGGAGATAGTTCTACTAGGTTATGAGTAGTTACTCCAATTCCTATTGCTAGCTGTATGTTGACGTTCTGACTAAAAAGTGGCATTAAGGTGGCGTAAGGGTTTGTTAGCTGTACTCTTTTCCCCCATCTATTATTAGTTTAGTAATGTTTCATATGTATTAGTGATTTTGGGTTGGTACATTTTTGGTAATATGAAAAAATTTATTGGCTTTCTTGTTGTTGTTTTGGCAATACCACTGCTCGTCTATTTTTCTACCTATAAGGGGGGAAGAAGTTTTACCAATCATCATGGCCTTCCAAATGTTAATCTGGTTGTCGATAATGCATATTCTCTTTAATTTACGCCTTATGATCCACTGATGGGGATGTATAATAATATAGGAGGGAAACTTGGATTTATTGTCTGTAGTGATGTACCTAATATCGCTTACGGAATGGCTGGATATTCATTTCAGGTCTTATTGAGAGATAGTTTTGTAAAAAATCCAAATTTTTATGATGCTCGAAATGGTAATAATCCAGAAAATCCATTTTTCCATCGCCGAGCAAGAAATCTATATTCCTATTTCCAGTCAATTCAATCTTTGAAACCAGCATCTTATAAGCCGCAGTTGGGGGATTTGGTTTTTTATAGAAAGACTGAAAAAGGATATATTGCCCATGTTGCTTTAGTTACTTATGTTGATAATAGGGGGTATAAAATCATGGAGTCAGCACCCAAAACCCTGTTCGCCAGGGAAGTAGAAATGGATTCTCCAGTGAAAAGGGGCTGGATCTTGGCGGGCTTTGGTAAAGTGTATTGAGGTGTTGTCCATGATTCGTAGTCATGAGGGATATTGTTCTTACAGTGATATATGCATCCCAGTGATTTTTGTAGCCTAATTTCTCCTAGGCTCAATTTCTGTTCACTGATAATTGAGATATATTGCTGGTAGACAGCTTACATCCAGATGGGTATTTCAATACATCTAACATGTTTTTAATGGTAAGAAGTTTGATTAATCGGCTTTGACAGGGTCGGTTGTACTTAGCCCAATGGTTTCAGACTTGCCAAATTGGCATTATGAGGTAATTTAAGTGATCTGGCGCCTAATAAGGTTTCTAAATGTAAAAATTAGAGATCATGCCATGTTTTAGGAGCATATTTATCCTTATTATCTAGTAGGATAATAGGTATTTTTCTACAGTTACTTTTTCAGATTTGAAGCACCGATAAAAGCGCCACAATGGATGATCTCTGGATTCCCACTGATCTAGCTTTTCAGAAGCAAGGCGCTAACTTAACTTTCAACTAAAAGAGGGTTGCCGATGTCTATTGAACGATTGAGAACTCCTGAGGAGCGCTTTTCTTTACTACCGGGTTTTCCGTATACTCCTAACTATATTGATAGCCTGGAAGGCTATGATTCTATGTGTATGGCATATATCGATGAGGGGGAGCAGGATTCGGATACCACCTTTCTTTGCCTCCATGGGGAGCCCAGTTGGGGTTACTTATATCGGAAAATGATCCCAGTTTTTGTTGGGGCAGGACACCGGGTAATTGCTCCAGATTTGTTTGGATTTGGTCGCTCAGATAAGCCCGTCAATGAAGATGTGTACACTTTTAACTTCCATCGTAACAGCCTGATGCGTTTGATTGAGCATTTGGATCTTAAGAATATTGCGCTGGTTTGTCAGGATTGGGGTGGACTTCTGGGATTGACACTTCCAATGGATATGCCGGATAGATTTACCCGATTACTGGTAATGAATACGGCTATCGCAGCAGGGGATGGTGCTTCAGAGGGGTTCTACCACTGGCGGAACTTCTCTGTCAATGTGCCTGAAATCCCTGTGGGAGGGCTCATTGCCAATGATGCTCAATCTGAGGTCAATTTATTCGATATAGTAGCCTATGATGCGCCTTTTCCAGACAACCGCTATAAGGCTGGCGTTCGTCGATTCCCGTCAATTGTACCGGTTGATCCAGATATGGAGGGAGCAGAGCTAGGGGTAAGGGCTCGAAAATTCTGGTCTAGGAGCTGGGGTGGTGAGAGCTTTATGGCGATTGGAATGAGGGACTTTGTGCTTGGTGAGAAAGTGATGGAGTTGCTGAGGGGAACCATCAAAAACTGCCCCGAGCCTCTCAAACTAGCGGAGGCGGGCCACTTTGTGCAGGAATATGGTAAAGAAATTGCTGAAAAGGCTCTCAACCACTTCAAGCTTTCCTCTACAGTAACTGAAAATTAAGAGCGTACTAGTGCCGGGATAAGTTATATTCCGGCTTCTATTCTCAGGTAGCCCAAGGCATTCAGACTGCTCTTACATTTCATAACTAATTTATAATCGGTGGCTCTGTTTATAGAATCTGTAGTCTTTATTAGAGAGTTTAAAGTGAAGTTTAAAGACAGTCGTGGAATTATTCTGACTATTTTGGCAATGCTCTGTTTGGCTGGTATGGATGCAACAGGTAAGGTTCTCGTTCAGAACTATTCTATTGTTCAAATAATGGCGATTCGTTTCGCGATATTTTTCTTCATCGTTATAAGCTTGGCAAGACTCAAAGGGAGCTTGGATATAGTGCGAAGTGAAATATTTGGCACTCAATTAGCTCGCTCTATTGTTCTCGCTCTTGAGGTGTCAGTATTTATTTTTGCTTTTAGTATGATGTCTTTGGCTGATGTGCATGCTATAGCTGCGACAGCTCCATTATTCGCAATATTAATGGCTGGATGGTTTTTAGGGGAGAGGATAGATACAAGGAGCTGGGTAAGTGTTGCGGCTGGATTTATAGGTGCCCTTATTATCATTAGGCCTGGAATGGGAATGATGGGTTGGCAAACCTTGATCCCCATCTTGGGAGCTATCCTATGGGCCGCATATCAAGTGCTTTCACGCCGTGTTTCACACTTTGATAGTGCCGATACAACCGTTTTCTATACCGCGACCATGGGTCTTATTATTTTTGGAAGCTTAGCACCATTTTATTGGGTAGAGCCGACAGTGTCAGGGTGGCAATTGTTGATTTTAAATGGGCTCTTAGGTGCAATGGGCCACTATTTACTGATTAAGGCACTGGCACTTACTCCAGCTTCTATTTTGCAGCCCTTTAGTTACGCTTTACTATTTTGGGCTATTGTTATTGGCTTTGTAATCTTCGGAGATCTGCCTGATGGAATTACATTATTTGGCGCCTTCGTAATATTGGCTGCGGGATTTTATGCTTCAGACCTAGGCCGCGCATTGATTGGTGATTCACAGATTAAGGCCAAAAAGGGGAAGGATGGTGCTGAATCAGAGTCAAAGTTAATGAGTTAAAAAACCAATTTGATAAAGGGCGCTCTAATGATGGTAGTTGAGCCCCATTAATATATCGGTGGCGAAATTGTTTAACGCCACCTTGAATTCAGTTAGTGATTAGGTATCTGTTCTTAGAATATTTAAAAACTCATGCGTCACGATGCTCAAGGAAGCCGCCATCTACCCAATTGATTATCAAGTCAACATACTCTTGTCCAGCATCTTCCGATGAGAAGTGAGATGCGTTATCAAATATAACTAGCTTACTATTGGGGATATGCTTGGATAAGGCAGTCGCATTATCCACTAAAACAAATGGATCTCTCTTGCCCCAAGTGATCAATGTCGGAACATTAATACCATTTAGTTTTCTCTCAATCCATGGAAGCTCTTTCGAATAGCTTCCAAAGAAACTGATGGCGCACTTGTGACTGTCATTATCAAAGGCTATGTCATAGTACTCTTGGATAGCTCGTTTGCTGGGTTTGTAGTTGTGATAGCCGTCTTTGACGGCAGTCAGGAAGTTGGTTTTCATTACTGACTTCTTGTTTAAGCCTTTTGCTATCCAGCGAACCATTCGGGATCTGACAACGGCCATAAGAATAGGAGAGAGTTTTGGAGGGAAGGTGCCTGGGCCGTCAAAGATATTGAGACTCAAGAATCGTTGAGGGTGGTTAATAACGGCCGCTAAAGCAATAGGCACACCCACATCCGGCCCTACCAGGTGGGCCTGCTTGATGCCAAAATGGTTCATTATTTGAACAAGGGCTTCGCTCAGGCTGCTCGGAGACATATCTCCTTCCTCCGCTTTTGATAAGCCAAATCCTGGGATATCAAAGGCTAGCACATCAAACTTTTCACTAAATGCTTCAATGGATGACTCCCACATGCGAATACTTTGGGGTAGACCATTCAGCAGTAGTAGGCTGGGAGCCTGAGGTTTTTCCTTGCGTAGAAAGCGAATGTTAAATTTCCCTACAGAGACAAACTGCGGTGTAAATATATCGTCAGCGGTTGAGGGTCTATTGGAGGCGTATTGGGTTAGGGCCTTGTCTAAGAGAGCTTGGGTCATAACAGGGTATATATCTATATGGGTCTATAGGTGATTTCGGGTTAAGTTACTTATTTATACTAGGTTACTCACTTGAGAGTTGGTTGCCAATAAGGCACTATTAAGTGGTTAAGTTACTTTTTGATAACCTATGGAGTGGAAGGGTGGGGACGCAGAATAAAAATAGTGAGAGGCGCGTGTTTGTGAATGATGATGAATGTCCCATTCGCAATGTGGTAGCTCAGATTGGTGACAAGTGGTCCATCCTGATATTGTTTGCCCTTGTTGATGGTCCAGATCGCTTCAACTCCCTAAAGTCGCGTATTGAAGGGATTTCACAGCGAATGTTGACGCAAACCCTGCGTGACTTAGAGCGCGATGGTTTTGTACTCCGTTCTGTCTTTGCGCAGGTTCCAGTTAAAGTGGAGTATGAATTAACTGACCTGGGAAGGGGGTTATCTGCAGCTGTGTGGAAGTTAGTCTCTTGGGCAGATGAACATCATCCCGAGATTCGTAAAGCGCGCCTAAGATATGATGAGGATAATCAATCGTAGATTAAGGATTCTACCTTCTATTGTCCCCATTTAGGGCTTCTCTCAAAAATTATCAGTCTGCTTTGTAGTAAAGCATGATCTGTACTTGCAATTGAGTTCAATAGAGCCTTTTGTAGCTGAAGCATTACTGTAAATATATAGTTAGAATGATTGGCAATCTTAGTTTTCTTGAACTTGAGGCATAACGGAATAGGACTTACAAGTAAATTTAAATTTCTTACCCTTGATAATTAAATAGAATCGATAAATATAAGTAATTAGAAGGTGAGCCATGGATTTTTTTGAAATTAACCGACACTCCTGGGATAGCCGCACCCGTATTCATGTGAAGTCTGAATTTTATAATATTGATGGATTTCTAAGCGGAAAATCTACTTTAAATGAAGTTGAGCTTTCAGATATAGGTAATGTGTCTGGAAAAAGTTTACTTCACTTACAGTGTCACTTTGGCTTGGATACCTTATCTTGGGCTCGATTGGGGGCGAAGGTGACGGGAGTTGATATTTCTTCTGTAGCCATTACTGAAGCACAGGCTCTTTCTGACCGTTCAGGTTTACATGGAGAGTTTATCTGCAATGATATCTACAGTTTTGGAGAGTCAAATAATAAAGAATTTGATATCGTCTTTACTTCCTACGGTGCACTCTGTTGGTTGCCGGATATCGAGCGGTGGGCATCAGTTGTTGCTCAATGCTTAAAGCCGGGGGGGACTTTCTACATCGCAGAATTTCATCCATTTTATGATATTTTCTCTGGTTACACATACTTTCATCGAGCCGATCCAGATATTGAAGAGCAGGGTACCTATACAGAGAATGATCGGGGTGGCAAGTCTACCCTAGCCACCTGGTCACATCCGATTAGCGATGTTGTGAGTGCATTATTAAAATATGGTATTCAAATCACTCAACTAAAAGAATACCCGTATAGCCCTTACAACTGTTTTGATGGCATGGAGGAGCGTGAGAAGGGGAAATACTACCTGTTTTTTAAAGGACATGAGATTCCGCTAATTTATACTATTAAAGGTGTCAAAGTTACTTGAGATAAAGAGCAATAACAATAATCAGGCTAGCGGTAGATTTGTGCAGAGCCTTTTTTAAGGGAGGGAAAAGGAGGGTAATGAGTACCGCCCCCTTAAACTTCCCATGTAAAGGCCCACTGGCTTTATATCCAACACTGCTTTCTTGCGTTTTGTCTAATTGGCGTAGATAGCCACTATTTACCATTCACAGATGTTTAGATTCCGTACTTAGTTGCCATTTCTTTAAGAGAAATTTCTTATAGCCCTTTTAGCAAGCTGGATCACACTCTGTTCAGGAGAAGGTCATTATTAACTGATTTTATAGAGGGTAGTAAGATGGCTATATGGCAATTACAAGGTATGAAGTGTGCTTTATCTATATTTGCAGGTGCTTTTTGCTTGCTAATATCCGGGCTTGCATCGGCGGTTGATTGTGGTGATACCATTAACACCCGAGAAGTTTTGGATGATGATTTGGTATGTACAGATAATATCGCGATAACCATTATTGGCCCAACTGGTGGCCTGGATATGAATGGTCATACCATTACTTGTGACAATAATTCTGCAATAGGCATAGATGTTGTCGGTCTTGTGGGGTATTTGGAGGGCGCAGGTACTATATCATTCTGCCAGACGGGCGTTAGATTGGCTGGTGATGGATTTCATAATGTAACCAATATTTCTGCTAACAATAATGACTTTGTAGGGTTGGCGGTATCGAGCGACTTCAATCTAATTACTAATTCAAGTGCTAATGGTAATGGTAATACTGGCATATTAGTTACGGGGCTAAGAAATACCTTGATCTCAAATATTATCGAAAGTAACTTACTAGATGGGATTCAGTTGGATGGTGATGCTCCAAGTTTAGCCCAAAATTATATATATGATAATAATCGATATGGGATCTATATTGCTGATTCCAACTTTGGGAATTATAGCCAGAACACCTCTGAGATGAATGGTTCAGTGGGTATCTATATGGAAGCAGCTAATCAGTTTTTTAACTTTATTCTCAACAACACATCCAAGGGAAATACTGATTTTGACTTGGAGGATCTAAATGCAAATGCATGTAGTAATATTAATGTCTGGCGTGGAAACACTTTTACTACTGCTAATCCCAGTTGTTTAAATTAAGGCTTTTTGCAAGGCTCACCTTAAAGTAAACTGGGTGAGCCTGTGTTCAATTCGTATCCGCTCAACTATTTGCTTGTTGTCTATAAGGATTAAATTTCACTGATACATTATGTGGTAATGTAGTATCAGACATGTTTCTAATTCTGATTACAAGGTGCTGATTAATCCATGAAGCCTGATAACTTAATTGATCATCCTGAAGGCGGGAAATTTCTTCAGGTGTTTAAGTCGAGCTCAATAGTAACAAGGGAGGATGGGCAGAAGCGAAGCGCATTGACGCATATTTACTTTTCCTTACAGAAAGATGAAGTATCTAGGTTTCACCGGGTCGAATCTGATGAGGTTTGGAATTTATATAGGGGGGAAGGCTTATATCTCTATATTTGGACTGAGGGGGATAGCTGTTTGCAAAGGACTGAGATTTCCGCAAAGAATAATATATTTTGTCATGTTGTTCCTGCTGGTGCCTGGCAGGCTGCTGAGCCAATTGGGAGTTCTGTTTTGGTCGGATGTTCGGTAGGCCCGGGGTTTGAATTTTCGGATTTCAATTTAATCAAGGTTGATGATCCTGTAGCAAAACAACTGTGTGAGATAGATAGTTGTTTGAGTCGCTTCATTCGTTAAGCCTAAAGTTTAAGCTGTAGTTACGCTTTACTATTGATGGATATTTTGGCGTAAATTTTATGGAGTCTATTTTAAGCTTTTCACTTCACGTCTATGCACGAGTTTTGATTATTTTACTTGCCCAAGCTTCTCTATGCCATTACCTTTTACATGCCAGAGCTATTGAGAATATTTTCCTATGGATATTTCACTCTTTGGGCTCAAAATGTATCCCAATATTCTTTTTTCTGATTTCAAGGATTTTTATTACCTGGGCATAATGGTTATGACTAAAAATTGTTATTGGGTTTACTTCAGCTCTTTCGCATAATGTAAATGCCGATGATGTGTACGCTGATACCATTGCGAGTACAGAAATAATAAGTAAGGATCTCAATTGTAATTTGATTGGGTTAACAGTTGCTGGGCTGACCGGTAGCTCGGATTTAAGTGGCAATTGGCTGTGGTGGTGAGTAGTAATCAATAGCTAAACAGTTTTATTAGGGGGGTACAATACTATTTTAGGAGTTCATTATGAATATTTGGCAGGAAGGAACGCAGTCTAAACTATATTCTTATCTATTTTTCGGTAGTGCGTTAGTAATCTCTGGAAGTGTAAATGCAGATATAGTGTGTGGCGGTAATATTACAACTCCAGAGGTGTTAACTGAGAACTTTTCTTGTAATTCCGGTGTAATAGTAACTGGCCCTACAGGAAGCCTGAACTTGAATGGATTTACGTTTGATTGTGAAGGAGGGGCAGGTGTCATTCTTGAAGGTACAGGAGCTGTATTATCTGGAGGTGCATCAGGAGGTACATTGGATGAATGTGGTACAGGAGTCATTGCAGCAGGTTCCGGTAGCCACACAATTACGGGTATAACATTTAGTGAGGTTTTTGGAGAAGGGGTTTTCCTCGACTCGGACAACAATACGCTGTCTGGTTCGATTATTGATGTACCAATTGGTGGTGAAGGTGTGTTTATTAGAGGCAGTAACTCAACGGTGATAAATAACGAGATTGTTAGTTCAGATGGATTCGGGGAAAGTGGTATCTTTTTTGATCTCGGGGCAGATAATTCGACCGTAATATCTAATAAGATAACCGGTTTTAGTGATTATGGTATGGAAATATGTAGCAATGGTAATTTCATTGCTCAAAATACGGTTGAACTCACTGGTTTTACAGATCCTATTCCCGGCACTGCGGTAGGTATATCGTTGGCTAAGTTCGCCATTCCCATCTGCTTTTTTTTTGATCCGGATAGCCAATTCGGAAATGTAATTATTGGCAATATAGCAACTGATAACAACTCTACCGATCTTGAGGATACTAATCCCTTCCCCTGCCTTAATACCTGGTTTGGCAATACGGCTGATAATATAGAAGGGGCCTGTATTGATCAATGAGCCGTAAAATTATTCCCTAGAAGGCCAGCGAAATCTTATTCTTTTGACTGATGTTTGGTGAAAGGGTGCGCGGATATCAATATAAGCCTTGGCCGATTGCTAAAATATCACACCGGGATTATCCGGTGTGATATAGACGTGATTAGCTCATTTAGAGGTTCGTTATATATTGGGGTCTTGCTGCTTGCATGGTAGAGCCATAGGGTTCTAATCTATTTTTTCGTTGGGTCGTTTATCGATATTCATATTTTGACGAATGCCGGACTCTGCTAGTACAGATAAGAAAAAGTCATTTGGTGTAAATTCCAATAGGGTTGCCAGGGTGTAGTCAGCATCTTTAAGGACATCTGGGCTGCCTATGCCTACAGCCGTCATACCATCAGCGGACTTAATTGCACTGACTCCTGCGGGCGCATCCTCAAAAGCAATGCAAAACTCTGGATCAATTCCTAGACCTTTGGCGGCGGCTAGGAATATATCTGGTGCAGGTTTAGGTGCAGATTTTTCTGGGTCTGCAATAACAGAAAAGTAACGGGATATTCCCAGGGCTTCCAATACCGCCGGCGCGTTTTTACTCGCTGAGGCGAGGCCAACCGGAATATGCTGAGAATTTAACCATGCGAGCAGTTTACCGGCGCCCGGTAACAAGTCTGCGGGAGAGAGGCTGCGAATTAATTCCTGGTAGCGGCTGTTTTTTCTAGCAGCCAGTGCGATTTTTGCTTCTTCAGTGTAATTGCTGCTTTTTTCCCCGAGAATCACCTCAAGAGAAGCCATTCTTTCCAGGCCCTTTAAGCGCTCTTCAGTATCCGCTGTCCAGGGAAGGTTGAGCCCTTCAGCCAGCTGTTGCCATGCGATCAGGTGGAGACGTGCGGTGTCTGCAATAACGCCGTCGAGATCAAAAATTGCTGCACGATAGATCATCAGGATACCTCCTCCATCGGTGCTATTTGAATGGTTTCTGTTTGCCCTGGTGTCTCCAGGAATAGAATTTGCTTGCCGTGATGAAGACTGAGCGCTTCACCTTTCACCAAGGTGTACCTGGCGCTGTAAGAATCGACATCGACTGCGATCGTGCGGCCACGGAATTGCAACCGGAAACGATAGCCGTCCATTCCATTGGGCAGATATGGATTGAAGTTGAGTTCATTGCCGTGCAGCCGCATGCCAGCAAATCCCTGGACCATACACATCCAGGTGCCCCCCATACAGGCAGTGTGTATACCGTGCTGGGTATTGTTGTGGTGGTTATCCAGATCCATTCGCGCAACTTGCTGGAAGTAGTTCAGCGCTTTATCCGGATACCCAACTTCACTGGCAATAATGCTGTGAATACAAGCGGATAAAGTGGAATCGTGCGTGGTGAGCGGTTCATAGAAGTCGAAATCCCGACGCTTCTGCTCAATTGAAAACTCTGAACTTTCCAGTAACAGGCCAAGAACGACATCCGCCTGCTTACAAACTTGGTGTCGATAGATCACCAGGGGATGATAGTGAAGTAACAGCGGGAATTGATCGGCTGGCGTTTCGGCAATATTCCAGCGGGGTTTGTTTAGAAAACTATCGTCCTGAGAATGTATACCCTGCTTTTCATCGTAGGGCAGATACATGCTTTCTGCGGCCTTGGCCCAGTTATCAATTTCCTGTTTGCCGAGTTGAATACGCTGGGTTAACTCATCGCACGCTGCAGGATCGAATGATTTTAACCACTGTAATACTTCAACAGCATATTCAAGATGGGCCTTGGCCATCAGGTTTGTGTAGAAATTATTGTCAACCAGGGCGGTGTATTCGTCTGGTCCGGTAACCTCATTGATACAGAACTGGTTGTCGCGAAGTGCGTTGAAGTGGCCAATCTCCAACCACATACGAGCGCCTTCTATCACGACTTCTGCGCCCTTGTTGCGCAGAAAATCGACATCACCGGTAACCCGGCAGTAATGTCGTACGGCGTAGGCAATATCCGCATTGATATGGTATTGCGCAGTGCCTGCCGGGTAATAGGCTGAGCACTCCTCACCGCCGATGGTGCGCCAGGGAAACAGTGCTCCCTTTTGAATCGACATCTCCCTCGCTCTTTTTCGTGCGGCATCGAGGATTGAGTAGCGGTATTCCAGTAGGCCGCGCGCTAATTCGGGTTGGGTGTAGAGGAAAAACGGTAGTACATAGATTTCTGTATCCCAGAAATAGTGGCCGTCATAGCCGTCACCGGAAAGTCCTTTGGCTGCAATATTGGTATTGCCATCCCGACCTAGGGATTGGAACAAGTGGTACTGGTTGAAACGTATTCCCTGCTGCAGGGCATCATTTCCACTGACCTGAATATCGGACTCAAGCCAGAAATTGTCCATTTGTATACGCTGGGTTTCGATATGGTCCGCAAAACTTTTAGCCGCACAGCGCTCCAGGTAATGATGCAATTCGCCTGCTGATATCGGCTCAGCATTTTGCTGTGCAAAGTAAGCGACGTACTTGGTTAGGCGAATAGGGGTGTTGCGGCGGGCAGCAAAGCGATAGTCAACCGAGACGCAGTCTTCACTGCGGAGGTTATTGGACGTGTAATCGCTGTCACTCTCACAAAGGTGCAGGGCTGCGCATCGTATAGAGAAGCCACTGCTCTTAACGGATAGAGGCAGGGCTAAATAACCATCTTCAGCTGTATTTTCCAGCCATTCGATATCTCCCCGGTCAATAGGGGAGGCTAGGCGTGGGTCCTCACTGCGTTCTGCTTGGGCAAGGTCACCATCAAGGCAGGATTGCAGGTGTACCTCTCCGTCAAAATTGATGGGTGTGAGTTCCAGTTGCAGAGCTAACAGGTTTTTCTCACTGAGGGAAACCAGGCGCTGCACTTTGAGTTCAATGGTTTTTCCTTTTGGGGAGCGCCAAGTGAGTTTTCTCTCGCTGATCCCCGCGGCCATGTCCAGGCGACGCTCGTAGTTGAGCAGCTCGCCTTGGGCGAGACTAAAGCGTTCTCCATCCAAGCTGATATAAATGGTCTTGCCGTCGGGAACCGTCAACATCCTCTGGTTGTTGCGCGCGTAGCCATAAGCAGACTCACCATAGGTGATAGGTTCGCTGGCGTAGACTCCATTCAGGTAACAACCATCCGTGAAGGGTTCTGGATCGAAACCCTCCTCAAAGGTACCGCGTAAGCCGATATAGCCATTACCGAGGGAGAATAGGGTGGCATTGAGGCTGTAATCTTCGGGCTGGAAGGTGTCCTCCACCAAGTCCCAGGGGTGGATCTTGTGTTTGATTTGTTGTTTTTGCTTCATACCACTTTCACTGGATTGGAGATTGGGTCCTAGGGCCGGGCCTGCTGGGCCTTCGGCAACTGGCATTCAGTCTATCCGTAGTTGATGTCTTTTTGCAATCGATTGCAAGTCTGGGGTTAAGCCTGACTGATACTAGAAGATAGACCTGATTTTCATCTCCGAAAAGTCTGTAAGCTACTGAAAAATAATGGTTATTTTCTTTTCCTGGGTCAATTGCCAGTTGTTTTGTGACTGATCGGCATAAGGCATTCCCAAATTTTTATTGGTTTTTATGCAAACGATTGCAAATTTTTGTCTGACTGATACATACTGGGTATCTTCAGGCATTGGGGAGAAGTCGCCTTTCTCCACAAAGTCTGGGTAAAAAATGTACAATAACAGGTTGGTACGGCTGACTGCCTAAACCACAGAGCCAGATAGAATCCACTATGAAGAATCAGCGCATACTCCTATCTCTATTCACTATCTACTTTGTCTTTGCCATTTTGTTGAACAGCGTGGGTACTGTGATCCTGCAGGTAATCAATACCTATGGGGTGAGTAAATCTGCTGCGAGTGTGCTGGAGGGGTTCAAGGATATCCCCATCGGTATAGTGTCTTTCCTGATTGCTTCCCAGCTTCCCCGATTGGGGTTTAAGCGGGCGATGCTGGCGGGGTTGGCAATCGTCACCCTGGCTTGTACAGCTATGCCCCTGTTACCCGGGTTTTGGACGGCGAAGTTACTGTTCTTGTCCGTGGGTGTTGCGTTCGCATTGGTAAAGGTTGCCGCATACTCCACCGTGGGATTGTTAGCGCAGGGCCGCAGCGCACATGCGAGCCTTCTAAACACCCTGGAGGGGGTGTTTATGGTGGGAGTTCTCAGTGGCTACTGGCTGTTTAGCGCTTTTATTGATTCATCGAACCAAGGGTCGACTGCCTGGCTCAATGTGTATTGGGTGCTGGCGGTGGTCTGTGTGATTGCATTTGTATTGCTCTGGTGCACAGAGTTGGATGAATCCGGGGCGCGAATCGAAGAGGCTAGCCCGAAACAGGACTTTATCGCGATGATAAAGTTGATGGCCAAACCTCTGGTATACATCTACGTGATCTCCGTATTTTTCTATGTATTGATTGAGCAGGGGATAGGAAGTTGGTTGCCGACCTTTAATAATGAAATTCTTAAGCTGCCGGCTGCAATGAGTGTTCAGGCTGCAAGTATCTTTGCCGCAGGGCTGGCGTTGGGGCGACTTGGTGCCGGTGTGATGATGCGCAAAGTACACTGGTACCCGATGCTGAATGTGTGCTTAGTTGCGATGGGATTACTGGTGGTCGTTAGCCTGCCCCTGGCGAGTAATATTGTGGCGAATCCCGATGTAAACTGGCTCAGTGCTCCAGTGGCGGCTTTTGTTTTACCGCTGATTGGCTTGTTTATGGCACCTGTGTATCCAGCTATCAATTCTGTGATGCTCAGTTCCTTGCCCACCCACCAGCACTCTGCAATGACAGGTTTACTGGTGATTTTTTCTGCGCTGGGCGGTACAACTGGCTCACTGATTACCGGGTCGGTTTTCGAGGCCTTTGATGGCCAGGTGGCTTTCTACTTATCCTTGGTACCCATCACAGTGATTCTGATTACCCTGTTCTTTTTCCGTCGCGCCGTAGAGCGGGGGGATGAGACGCTTGAGGCCTCAGCCCCCCTGGCTGGGTAGCAGGGTGGTTTTACAAACTTGGGCGACGGGCCTAAGATGGCATTTTTCCCGCGAACAAGGTGAAGTACGCCATGCCCAAGGGGTCCTCCTCTCCCGTTTCCATGTCCGATATTGCTCGGTTGGCGGGAGTTTCTGAATCTACTGTTTCGCGAGCGCTGAACGATAATCCATTGATTAACGAAAAGACTCGCGAGCGTATTCAAAAAATCGCGAGCTCCATGAATTACAAAATCAATGAGAGCGCGCGAAACTTACGCCTGCAACGCAGCCATACAATTTCGGTTGTGATTAATACGGGGCGCAGTGGCGGCCAGACATTTTCTGATCCATTTATGATCGATATGATCGGTTCAATTGCTGATCGCCTTGCGGTGCATAAATACGATTTACTGTTTTCCAGCAGTATTGCCAGCCGCTCGGATTGGCATTCTTATCTGATGAGTTCCAGGCGGGCTGATGGCGTTATTGTGATTGGCCAGGGGGTGGACGATACCCCACTTCGTGATCTGCAGCAGCAGGGGGACCCTCTTGTTGTCTGGGGAGGGACCTCAAGGCAGGGGGCCGAATATTGCATCGTCAGTAGTGACAATCAAATGGGCGGGCGTCAGGCCACCGAGCACTTAATGAGCTTGGGGCGGCGGCGAATACTCTTTCTCGGCGACACAGCTCACCCGGAGGTCAATGGGCGCTTTGAAGGTTACTGTGCCGCGCTCAATGAAGCTGATCTGTCTGGCACTACCAGGCAGTTGACCGCCGGTTTCTCCAGTGAAAGTGGTTATCAATCCATTATCGATCTGGTTGCGCAGGAAGGGCTTAGTTTTGATGGCATTTTCGCCGCCAGTGACAGTATCGCTATGGGGGCGATAAAAGCGCTACAGGCCCGTGGCTATAAGGTGCCGGAAGATGTCGGTATCGTTGGCTTTGACGATATTCCAATCGCCCCGTTTTTTACCCCCCCTCTGACAACCGTTCGTCAGAACATCCACCGAGGTGGTGAATTGATGGTGGAGAAAATGATGGAACTCCTCTCTGGAAAATCGGCGATGCCAGATGTACTACCTACCGAGCTGGTAGTGCGGGGTTCTTGTGGTGCCAATCCGGATTACCAGCCTGTAGAAGAGTTCTTTCAAGACACTTCAGGTGAGTGTTAGTCGCAGGCCCTCACCATTTTGTTTGCCAGCAGGGGCGTAGTTAGTGTCCCTGCCGTTTCCCGAGTTTGAGCCACACTTGTAAAATCGAACTCTGTGGCTGGACTCGAAACATGGCAGATGAGAAAACTAAACTGACCAGAATTCAGGTACTGGGACTGTTTGCCCTAAGCTTGGCAATTTTTCTGATCGGAAATGACCTCACTGCGTTTTCCGTAGCAATTCCAGCTATCGAAAAAGACTTCAACTCCAATATCACCACCACCCAATGGATTATCAACGGCTATACATTGGCTTTTGGGGTGCTGCTGATCTCGGGTGGGCGTTTGGCGGATATGTTTGGCCGGCGCAAAATCTTTTTCATCGGCATGGCCGCCTTTGCATTTTTCTCCCTCCTCGGTGGCATAGCTACCAATATTCCAATGCTGTTGGCGGCGCGGGGATTGATGGGGATCGGTAGTGCCCTTATGTGGCCGGCAATCCTGGGGCTGATCTACGGGATGTTGCCGGAGGATCGCTCGGGCTTTGCCGGGGGCTTGGTGATGGGCATGTGTGCCGCTGCGAATGCAATTGGTCCGGTATTGGGGGGCATTCTTACAGACTTACTGAGCTGGCGCTGGATTTTCTTTATTAACTTACCGGTGGCTGCATTGGCATTTTGGGTCTGCTGGAAGGTTATCCCGGATGACACACCGGAAAATGTCACTGAGCGTATTGATTACGGTGGTGTAATCACCCTGACCACATCGCTATTTTGCCTTCTGCTGGCGCTGGATTTAGTCGTGGATATCGGCTTTAAGAGCCCGGTGATTATTGTCTTGGCACTAGCCACCTTACTGTTTATGGGGGCGTTTATCCTGGTTGAGCGCCATGTGGGCAGAGATGCGTTAATTCCCGTAGATGTAGTAACGAATCACGGTTTCTTTGCCGCAGGTATAGCTACCTTGTTGCTGTCTGTGGTGTTCTTTGCCGCCCTTGTATACGTTCCCCAATACTTGAGTAAGGTCCATAATCACTCGGCGATGTATTCGGGAATGGGGCTACTTCCTATGATGGTCTCATTTGGTTTGGTGTCTTTTATTGCCGGTGGCCTCTACGAAACGCTCGGTGCAAAAACGATTGTCTCAGCGGGCACCATTGCCATGTGTATCGGTATGTTCATGCTTTCTCATTTGCATAAGGAAACAACTTTTTTGCAAATGGTACCGGGTCTGGTGGTTCTCGGGGCGGGTATTGGCCTGTTTTACTCTGCTATTACTACTGCCGCAATTACGGTTGTAGCGCCGGAGCGAGCGAGCTTGGCGGGAGCAATTCTCTATATGTTCCAGATTGGTGGGGGAGCAATAGGCTTGGGTATGAATACCACAATTGTGGCAATGGCTCCTGATATCTCTACGGGGATTGATCGCGCTTTTACGGTTAATGCCTATCTGGCGATGGTGGGGCTGGTAGTGTGCCTTTTGTTTGTTTCAGGGAAGCCAGCGGATAGGGCTCCCCTGTCTGAGAAATGATTTATTGCTCGCTTAAATTTCTATTTCCTAATTCTGCAAAATTTACGTTCGTGATGATGCCATCAGTATTGTAACTGAGAATCAATACTTTTTGATAAGAGACCGGTTGGAAAATAGCCTTATTGGTTTGGCTATACATATACACTTTGGCTTTCTCGGATTTATTGCTGATCAGTGGGTACTGATATTCGCCAGAGGGTTTGCCCAATAAATCCAGAGCTTCGAGAATACTGGTTTGGCCTTCGCTGATAAGTGGTACTTTTGACTCATCAAAATCGGTGGAATCTTCAGCGAGAGAGCTGACAAAATCCTGCCCAACCAATTTATCGTTATAAAAGTAGAAACCCTGGTTACGGGTACCGCTAATATTTTCGCTAACCGCCTTTTTGCCAGTAGTGGGATACGCATAAGCGAGTGTTAAAATTTGTTGATTGTTTTTTACAAATATGCCTTTTTCATAAGGCTTACCGAGCTTCTCTTTAATGGATTGCTCAGTATCCACACCTAACGCTACCTCTTTTTCTCCCAGGGGTTTTGTGCCAATGCCGGTACATCCGGATAGCACAAATAGGGAAAAAATAACCGTTACCAGTCCTTTCACTACAACCTCCTGCACTGTATCTTCCAGGTTCCCTGTGGCCTGAAATATTCGGCGCATCCTACAATTCGCATGTTTTAATTGCCAGTGATTTATAAAGATGATCGATGACCCGAGATTACACTGCTGTAGCATGAATTGAGTGGGTATAGAGAGGTGCACGAATTTAGGCATATCGTGCGCTTTTAGAAAATACAGCGTAGTGAATGACAGCAGAATAAGAGCTCAGTTCCTGATACTGCCCCATCATTCCATTATTTTTTTAAATAAAATTGATAGGCATTTTTTACCAGGACATTTTCTGCTTGTGCTTCATCGAGAGTGTCGCGAATTAACAAAATATCTTCAGGTTTGAAGGGGCGAGGTGCCCTGGTAGAGGGAAGATCGGAGCCAAACATCAGGCAATGTGGGTTGGCCTGATAGAGGTCGACAATTGCCGCTGCGGGGTCGAAATCCAGGCGGCCAAAGCCGCTCGCTTTTACCTTTACCCCTTTTTCTGCCAGTTTGAGCAAGATGGGAAAACCCTGCTTAGTGATTCCCATGTGATCGATAGATGCGGCTGGTAACGCGATCAATTTATTATAGAGAGGGGTCAATGCAGAGGATTCAACGTATAGTTCGACATGCCAGCCTGCCAAGTCAAAAACTCGCCGGGCAAGAGTATCGATAAAATCGATCTGCTCCGAGCCGCCCCGTACCAAATTAAAGCGCAGGGCTCTGACTCCATGCTTGTGGAGTGACAAAATGGTGGTGTCGGGAGTATTGGCGGATAGCTGTGTAACCCCAACATAGCTTTTGCCCAGCTTTTCCAGGGCATCAATAAGGTAGGTTTGATCCAGCTTCTGGAATGAGCCGGAAACTACAGCGCCTCCCACTAGCTGGTAGTTTTGTAACTTGAGTTGATAGTCGTCCACGGTAAATGTTGGAGGCAAATAGCCGTGATTTGGGAATAGGGGGAACTTGGGATTTATGATGTGGAAGTGACTATCAAAAAGTCTCTGTTTTTGCTGTTCCATAGTCAGGTGCACCGTGCTCGCTTAGATTTCCTGGATGACTCTCACTCGATCTGCAAGAGCGCGCTGTGAGACGGGAATATCCGGGGCGAATAGCTCCCAGGAGTGAATTACGCCAGGTCGAACGTGGAGCTCCGTGCTAACACCGGCATCGGTGAGTAATTGGGCGTATTGCATATCCTCATCGCGAAAAATATCTAGTTCGCCAACATCGATAAATGCTGGCGGTAGACCCTTGGCATCTTGCAGGCGGGCAGGGGCAGCATGAGGACTGACCGCAGGGCTGCCCACTTGATTACCCAGGTAAGCGGTCCAGCCGGTGAGATTATCTTCATAGGTCCAGATAATAAATGGCAATAACTCGGGATCGGGAGTAACCGTCCTGTCGTCCAGCATTGGGTATAACAATATCTGCCTTGCCAGGGACGGGCCTTTTTTGTCGCGAGCGACAATTGTCAGGGCTGCAGCCAGACCCCCTCCGGCACTATCTCCCATGATGCCAATTCGCGTGGGGTCAATGGAGAGTTCCTGTGAGTGCTGTACCAGCCAAATGAATGCCCGATAGCAATCATCAATCGGTATAGGGTAGGGGAACTCCGGAGCCTTTCGGTAATTTACTGATAAAAATGGCACGCCGCTGGCAGCTACATATTTGGCGATGACCAAGTCGTACCGTGAGATATCGTGGCAGATGAGCCCACCGCCATGAATGTAGAGAATAGCGGAGCCTGGCTTGCTATTCTCCTTTTGGTACCAGCGTAACTGGATCTCCTCTTGGTCTGAACTCTTTAGGGTAAAGTCCCGAAAAGAAACATCTGATGGAAAACTGCGACCCTGAAATAGTGCTTGAGTGACCACGGCTCCATTCTTACGGCGAGTATCCACATCCCCAATAGGCGCTTCTGCCAAGGTATCCAGCAAGTCGCCAAACTTGCCAAGGGCGCTTGAAAAGTCCGGGTCCAGGGAAAAGCTCATTGACGAGATCCTTATCGGAGTTCCTATCATCTAGTGGTCCATAGCTAGATATGGACCTTTGCTAAATGTGGACCTTCGGCAGCGAAATGCCAGTACTTTTAGCTGGGTTCTGCGACACCGCTTTCAGCCACCAAGGTCTGAATAGATGTTGTCGAAGCTGACTGCACCTCTGATTTGTTCTCGCTGTACCGCTCGGTCAGATAGTTACCCTGGCCACGCAACAAAATGGTGGTTTTTACCAGCTCTTCCAGAACGTCAATCACCCGGTCCCGGAATGGGGAATCCTTGAGGTGCCCTTGTTCATCGAATTCCTGCCAGGCCTTGGCAATAGAGGATTGGTTGGGAATCGTAAACATGCGCATCCAGCGGCCGAGAACCCTCAAATTGTTGACAGTATTGAATGACTGCGAGCCACCGGAAATCTGCATGACCGCCAGGGTTTTTCCCTGGGTTGCCCGGCTTGCAGATTGGTCCAGTGGTAGCCAGTCGATCTGATTCTTGAAAACGGCCGAGACATTTCCATGTATTTCCGGGCTAATCCACACTTGACCCTGGCTCCAAGAAGACCACTCGCGCAGCTGCTGCACTTTGGGGTGATCCTGACTGGTGCCGTCGTAAAGAGGGAGGTCGACAGGGTCAAACAAGCGAACCTCGGCACCAAAATGCTGCAAAATTTCAACAACCTGGTTGGCCAATAGGCGCGAAAAGGAGTTGGGTCTCAGGGATCCGTACAACACCAGAATCCTGGTAGGGTCACCATTGGGAGGGGAGTCCACCAAGCGATTAAGAATATTGATGGGGGTGTGGTTCGGTAGCATCATGAGTTACCTCCAAATTTCTATATTTCTATAATAGTCGAAATAATTGATTTGGCAACACTTTGCTCTTGAAGCTTGACCTAGCGCAAAGAGAGTCATTCACCTCCTCTTAGGGGGAAGAACTGGGCAGTCGAAAAATGTGGGGGCGGTAAGAAGTTCTGGAAGCCAAGGGGGGGGTGACTGGCTTCCATCACTGTAAATCCAGTAGTAGGTTGCAGGGGTATAAGGTGCCCCTGCTACGATCTTAGTTAGGCTCTTTTTTCATTTCGAGAAAATCAATCCCATCCTCTTTGGCACCTTCCTCAAGAGCATATTTACCTGACTCAAGGTCACTAGCAAATTGAGAATACATATTAGTGATGGATGGGCTGCGTAAGAAAGCTGATTTGTAGTCGTACTCAAGCAGAACAATTTGCCCATTGCTACCATTCTTATCTGCTTCTAGGTCAACATAGAGCGTACATGTACTGCAATCATCACCGATCGGTATTCGTTTAGTGCTGAAATCAAAAGAATCTGACTTAATTCCGGGGTCTGCATGTTTTAATGGCAGCTTTCCATAGTGAAGCTGTAGTTCAATATTGGTAATCACATCAGAGATAGGAAGAAATTGAAGCCCATAGACTAAGTTAGCAATAGCATTTGATTTTATGCCATTATGAATTTTA
Organism: Microbulbifer maximicatervae (SeqCode); assembly: GCF_052468155.1. Classification (NCBI taxonomy): domain Bacteria; kingdom Pseudomonadati; phylum Pseudomonadota; class Gammaproteobacteria; order Cellvibrionales; family Microbulbiferaceae; genus Microbulbifer; species Microbulbifer maximicatervae (SeqCode). The sequence continues at coordinate 4,439,305 of NZ_CP174335.1, read as the reverse complement.
TAAAGCTCATATAAATCGCGGGGTAGTTTATAACCAATAACGGACTCTAGCTTTGCTATTTCGGTTCCAGTAGCGGGCGGATTTAAAGCATCATAGATTTGTGGGGCATTCTTTTTTAACCAGATATGAATACGGGACCATGATTTTGATAGTGTTTCTGATGACATAAACTCTTTGTATCATAAGGTAAAAACAGCATAAAAAGGATAACATATTTTCTTTGTTTAAAGTCGGATTCAATAGAGACTTTCTTTTTAAGTGTACTCAAGTGTGCTCATACTCAGAGAATAGTTACTTACTTATTTCTCTTTGCTCGATCACCTCAATATTGAACCTCTCTGATAAGGTTGGTTCTTCAAAGTACTTATTAACTTGTTTGAAGGTCTCAGGGGTATCAAAGGCGGCTCGTTCTGGATGTGATTTTTGCCTTTGGGCAATTTGCTGTAAACATAATTTATCATCGGCTTTAAGATAGATTAATTGATGGGGAAAGAGGTTATCCAGAAATATCTCTTTGAACCAAGATCTTTGTTTTCTTGTATTGCCGGGAAAATCCAGTACTACCGAGATGCCACTCCTCAAGATATCCTGAGTATGTGACTTGATCATTGGTTTTAATCTTGCAGAATACTCTATGTAAGTGGAGAGTGAGGAGATCTCATGGGGATATAAATTAGACAGCCACTCATCTTCGGAAATAAGAATAGCTCCTGTAGTTTGTGCTATCTCCGCAGCTTTTGTACTTTTTCCTGCGCCCATCTTTCCACAAAATAAAAAGAGCATTCCGTTTTCTTTCACAGTTCTTCCCATTAATCTGATTAGAGAAAGTTTCGACTATGGGAAAATAATGCCTGAAACTTTATGCTTGGTAAATAGTGGCAAAGGGAGCTCATGAAGTGGCGATTTAGCTAAGCATCAGGGAAATACCAGACTTGCGGTGGCCGAATATGCTTGAGGCCATCTAGACGGTTAGTATTTAAGACGTGGGAATCTTTACTGCCTTAGATACTTATATTCAGCCCAAAGGTGAGCCTGATATAGGTATTTCGTCTCTATGCAACAAGATACCGATTAACTGCGGCATTTGACAAACACCATTGAGTTTAACCAGCTTTGATCGGCATCAAAATCTTTTATCAGGGGGGCTTCAGTAACGCCTGTAAATTTTCTTAACCCATGAGAAATCATATAGCTTGGTATATAGGATGGCGGCTTTGCAGCTGTCAAATAGTTACAAACTTCCAGCTTCCTTGCGCCGCCCTGATCAAGAGAGTTAATGCTGGCGAATAGTTTTTTTCGATCTCCCTCTGGCATCGAATTAAATTTTTTGTTGAAAATCACTCTTAATACATTGTGCCCGGTTTTGTCGCTAACCCTCTGTGTGTCGAAATAAGCAAAGGCACTGGCAACCATTAACAACTCAGCTGCCTCATCAAATTTGGATTGTTCGGTACATGTTTTGGCGGCAGCAGTAATATCTGTCGGTGTATGGGTAGATAGTACTGATGTGGCACTGATACATCCGAGAGGCGAAGTGGCTTGACTATCCTTACTGACATAGTTGTTGGCTTGCGCGCCTAAAACAAATGCGGCGAGTAGAAGAGCAAGAATTGGAGGCAGGATTTTGCTCATGATTCGAATTTCCTTTCCTTAGTGCCTCCTTAATCATAGACGTCGAAGTGCCAGTATTATCTCAACCACCTGAGAAATTTATTAGCCAGTTAGTGTAGATTTTAGTGAGATTTGTTTAAAAATCTGAATTGGAGATGTCTAGGGCTAATTTCCTGCCAATGGGGGAAGAAGTGTGCTTTCATGCCGTTGAAGTACAGGAGACTTCAGTTAAAGCGTGCCGCTTGCAATTCTCTGGTGCTAAGCGGCACCTAGTAGCCATCAGCTCTTACAGAGTCAGATTTGTCGCAATTGCTATTAAGTTAGTTGAGAAATTACTCTGTGTTGGGTTGTGATTCTTGAGAAGCTTGGAATAGTGATTTTATCAGATTCTTGGTGATTTCTTTTTGGTGTTCAGCTCTCAGGTTCTTCATGTACGCAGACTCGTCGGGAACAACTATTTCAGGCAGTATTTCTTTCACTGCTGAGTCGCCATTCCATTCTACGGTCGCTCTGCTGTCGAAGCTGGTTCTGAACTTAATATATTTATCCTTATCGACAAATACATAGCTATTTGAGAAGTATTCAGCATCGTTTCTGTTGGTAAGTGTGAAAGATGACTTTTTTCCAGAATATAGCTTTTCACCGATTTTAAAACTGAAGTTTTCAATAGTCTCTGGCGATCTTGACTTGTAATGCCCTTGCTCTATAGCAAAGTCAACTTCATCTATAATATCGCCCATTTCAATGGAGATGATTTCATCTGTATTTTCCCATGTGATACTATCGATAGGGTATATATAGACATTGATAATATCGGTAGGATACTGCTTATTATCGTACTTTAGGGCAATTCCCAGCATGGGTTCATCGAAGGTGCTGCTTTCGGTGAGTACAAAGTTATCTGTTTCTTCTGGGGTGATCAGGTCTTGCTGATAATTGCTTGCATTTTGCGGTCGCATAGATCCACATGAGGCGATAAGAATACTACTCAGTATGATAAGTGCCTTGCTTTTCATTCTCTCTCCTTGATAAGGCTGCTTTCTTGGGGCGGAAATTATAAGTTTCTATTTGTTCTATGAATCTAATATTTCAATAAGCCTACCACTCCTTGGGTGCTCAATTCATTGTTTGGTAAGTATAAATATCTAAGTTGTATTCTTCTTATATCTGAATCCGGCTTAGCTTTAAATCAACTCTACGCTTTAAGGAGAAGATTTCTTGTCGTCTATTTTTTTATCGATGTTAGCTGATGAGTGTGATGCTGACTCTTTTAAGGTTTGTCCCAATTATATTTTGAAACTATCAATAATCTGAAAAGATGAATTAGATGCCCAAACTCTGCTCCTAAACCAGAAGATTTAACGTGCGTGATATTACTTCCAAGGTTGTGATTGAACCCTAAATACTGGAGGGACATTTGGTCTGTCATTTATGTTGGCCCTGTTACAAATGGGCAGATATTTACATAACTGCCTTAAGCTCGTAACTGATTGGTCATGCTCTGTAGCTACTATTTGCGCCCCCCGCTAGCGGGTAGTTTTATGAATGTTTAATTCGGAGATGGATGTTTGTCAGTACTGAAAAGTGCGCAAATTATGAAAATGTAAAGTAGGGTAAATGACTAAAATTGACCAGTCAGTACTGTTGTAATTTAGCGGTTCACGACAGGCGTGTACGCTTGTTCCAATTAGTCAATTCAACTGAGGGGAAATACTTACTGGGATTTTTATTTTAGCGGTAACTATCAAGATACTTATCAGGAAAAGAATAATGCATAAAACAATTGGTTTGGTATCAAGTTTGCTTTTGAGTTTTTCGATGTCTGTTGTCGGCGAAATTGATGCTAGCGATGATAAAGTGAAGCGCCTGGATTTACAGGGGCAGATTGATACAAAGGCTCCCTTATCAAAGACCTTGTGGGCGGGAGCGCATAATGCCTATGCATCCTATCAGTGGGATCAGGGTGTATATACCGATGTAAACCAGTGGTACGCGCCGGAGAAATTATTCAGTCGGGGAATACGTCTGGCCGAATATGATACTTACCCTGCTTCCAATTTCAGCTCAACACCGCACCTGTGTCATATGGGCCTGGAAGAGGCCACTATGTGTATTTATATGTTTGGCACAGCTGCAACGCTGGGGGATGGGCTGGATGAGATTAAGGATTTTCTTGAAGATAATAACGATGAAGTCATATTCCTAAAGTTTGAGGCTTACGATTCTGATTACCACCAGAACTTCCGCAATAAGATTGGTGAGAAAATTGAAAGCAGGTTGGGGGATCTGGTATTTAAGCCTACCGACTGGGGCTATACAGAAGATGATTGCGCCTCCCTGCCGGCGCAAACACTGACTAAACAGGATGTGTTGGATGCGGGACGCAACGTTATCCTATTTATTCAGGTGCCCAGAGAGTATCCGCACACTGGTGATAACAATCTGTGTGATTACCATGACGAGTCAAACACATCGAAATTCAGACGTAATGTCTGGATCGGTGTGGATGAAATGGATGCATCTGGAAACCTCACTTCTAATGAGCCACTTGCACAAAATTCCAGCCAGCTAACAGCAGATATCGATGGTAATGCCAGCGCAACCAGCCACTACAACAATGGGAATCTAAGTGTCGCCCTGGATGCAACAACGGAATATAGCAAGGATGACATCAAGTATTCCGGCAGTGAGATCCTGGAGAAAGCAGTATCTGGGTATAACATGCTTGAGTTGGCGCTGGTGGAGGCCAATGCGACCACTATAGGTGCTTCTAAAGCTCCCCAGATTGAAGATTTTACGTGGTCTTGGCGGAATGACTCTCCCAGTGGCAACAATAGTTGCGCCTGGTTAAGTAATGACGGAGAAATTCGTGACTATAGCTGTAGTACGGAGCGAGTGTTTGCCTGTGTGGACGATGAGCGAAACTGGCACATCAGCAGTGCATCGGGAACCTGGAGTGAAGGTTACTCCGCCTGTGAAGCTGATGGCTACCGCTATGGAATGCCTTATAACGCTTTGGAAAATGCCGCGCTCTATGCCAAGAGGAATTCAGAAGGTGTAACTACCTCGGTTTGGGTGAATTACTACGAACCATTTGGTGGGTTCTGGATCGCCAACCAAGATAGTTACTCGGATTTTGGCTACATCAAAAAAGATGCCGTCGGTGGTACCGGAGGCGATGCGTTTGATTCAATCGACCTGGTAAAACGTAAACTGCTCGGCAGCGGTACTATGAATCTGAAATCTGTCCAGATTCGTTCTGGTGGACGAGTTGATGGTTTGAAAGCTTGCTATGAATTTAAGCAGTCCCTAAGCCATGCCGCAGCCAGTGATCATGAATACTGTATTGAATATGGTGATGGAGATGGGGGCTCGATGGGGAGTGTACTGAGTTTCAACTCCGCCAGCAGCGAGTATTTGGATGACGTTAAAATTTGTGTCGACGATGAAAAGCATGATACGGGTAGTGTTTACTACCTTAAATTGACGTCGAGCAATGGCTCATCTATTTCCGGGGGGACTCAGCAGGGGACTTGTACAACTTATTCTTCCACTTCATCCCAGCAAATTTTTGCTTTCCACGGGCGCCACGGTGATGAAATCGATGCTTTGGGCGTGCACAAGTTGTCCAACAGCTTGGTAAATCCAGGGTACTACGCAACCGAGTGGCTGGACCTGGATGATCCCTCCTCAGGTGGCATTGATTATGAGAGCTTTAACGAACACAAGTCAGCGGGAAACATCAGCAATAGCTGTGCTGTCAGTGATGTTGCTGGTATTGAGGCAAGGGTTGTTGATACGAAGTTGGATTATTCCTTAACCGGCGAAAGCATGCATATAGGCGATATCGGCACTAATTACCGCTTCTTTTGTGCAACAGAGGATTGTAGTGACTACGAAGTAAAGTATTTCTTCTCTAACGCAGCCTGCCTACCTTAACGACTCACAATATCCCGGCGGTGAATATGCTGCCGGGATTCCTCTTACTACTCGCTCACTAAAGGAAGCTCTCTCGGCTGAATACGGGGATTTCGCCTATAGTCGAACTCAAGCAATGTGCGGTATCAATCGGCAGAGCGAAGCCCATGAAATATGACGAGATACATGAGGATCATGCTGATCCCCTGATCAACCAATTACATCGAGCAATAAAATATGCCGTTAAATTTCTCGCCATTCTTATGGTGTTGGTCATATTCTGGACCATTGCAGATGTCGTCTATGTGCTTTATGAAAGGCTTATGGAGACGCCATTCCTATTGCTGGATATGGAAGATATCCTCGAGACTTTTGGGGCCTTTCTCGCCGTTCTTATTGCCATTGAAATTTTCACCAATATCCGACTCTACCTGGGTACAAATGTGATACCGGTGCAATTGGTATTAGCTACAGCCTTAATGGCTGTAGCTCGGAAGGTTATTGTGCTCGACTTGAAATTTGTTAATGCAGAGCAAATAGTCGGTATTGCTCTGGTGACTATCGCCCTGGGAGTTTCCTACTGGCTGGTGAGGGAAAAAAGTAATAAACCTGGTTAGTACTTGTGATTTTTTGTCCTTGATAATGCTCACTTTATGATTTTATTTTTTGTATTTATACAGTTGGCCAAAATAGAATCATATCGTTAACTGCATTAATAGCTACTTACAATAGTTAGCCTGAACTAAGAGAGCCGGGCATTTGGCTGAGTGCCAAACCCACGATAAACCTTATTAATGAATAGGTCTTTCTGCTTCAACCGCACAAGGTGGTTGCAGGTTGTTACTGCGAAAGGTAGCTGCACTAATCCTTGCTTCTGGCCAATGGGAACTAGTGCCATTAGTGGGTTTCGTTTATAGCTTTTGGTACTTTTTCCTTTTCTATTTCTGGCGATGGCCTTTGCCAGGTATTCACCTTGCTGAGAGGCGAGGTAGCCCAGTTTGGCCTCACCAATATCTGCAATGTCTCCGAGTGCATACAAGCTCGGTTCGTCAATAACTTGAAGTCTGTTATCGACTTTCACAAATCCCCGCTCATTAAGGATATGCGCTAAGTGCGGTTTAAGGTAATCATTGTTGGGTAGCACACCAGTCGCTTCAAAAACCAGGTCTGCATCGCTGGCTTGGCCGCTGTTGAGATCGATATAGCAGCCATTCTGATATTGGTAGCGGCTGTTAAACTGAATTTCTACACCTAAATTCTCTAATTGTCTCTGGGCTTTGATCTGTGCTTTAGGCTTGAAGTTGTCCAATAAGACCTCTTTATTGTGTGCCAGAATTACTTGAGTTCTCGGCATAGCGTGTGCGATCTCTCCCGCCAATTCGACTCCAACGACCCCTCCACCTATCACCATGACTTTCCTTGCTTGTTTCAGTCGCTGATGCTCGTTCAACAGTTCTTGGTTTCTGGATTGAATATCCATTGCGCAAAGGGATTTGGCCATTGGCATACTCGGATATCGGGTGCCGGAGGCGAGTATGGCACTGTTGAAATGTAACTCTGTTCCATCTGCCAAACGCGCTGATTTCGCAGACATTTCCATTACATCTCCCTGAATGAAGCGGCCATAGAAAAAGTCCCTGTAGTACTTGCGCGCTTGATTCCCGGTACTGGATGGATCGGTTACATTGCGCAAGGTGGTAAAAGTGACTTCAAAATAATCTTTTTTGTCTACCAGAATGGTATGGAGCCCATGTCTTTCCAGTGCTTGCGCGACAGACACACCGGCGAAACCACCGCCTACTATCAATACTTCCGCTTTAATTACCATATTTTTCAACCGTTGGAGGGTGTACAGGTCATTTGAATCCATTTTATGGTGTAGCGAATATGCTGTGAATGTGTGATTATGAGACTCTAGTGTGCATATTTGCACATGCTGAGCATGGGGGGCTTGAGGTAAATAATGGATAAATGGACTGAGTTAAGGACCGCTTATAAGCTGGCCACTCTGAGTGCAACGGCCCAGGAGATTGGTATTCATAGGTCCACCGTGATGCGCCATATTAATGTACTGGAGGAGAGCCTTGGGGTTGTACTATTTCAGCGCAATGACAAAGGCTATATTCCAACGGAGGCGGGGCTGGAGGTTATGCGACTGGGAGCGGTCACGGACAGCCATTTTTCTCAGTTGTCCTCGCGGTTGCAAAGCAAAGAGCAGAATTTGCAAGGCAACCTCACCATCACCTCTGTCGGCGAATTGGTAGACCTGTTGATGCCGCTCATTAGGCAGTACCAGGCCCAGCACCCAGGTATGCTTGTCAATTTAATCGGGGACCTGCGCAATTTTAACCTGGAGTACGGTGAAGCTGATATTGCAATTCGTGTCGGTGAGAAACCAACGACACCCGATAATATCGTGCTGCCATTTTTCACTACAGAGTTCGTTTTCTATGCTCACAAATCCTATATTGAAGAGTATGGGCTTCCCGATAAAAGTAATCTTCAAGAGCACAGGTTTTTGGCTCTAGGTGATCGCCCGTTACACTTTGACTGGAATGAATGGATTTATAATCATATTCCCGATCAAAATATTGTGCTGATTGCTTCCAGTCAGCAAATTCTTAACCCGGCAGTGCTTTCAGGCTGCGGTATTGGCGCCATGCCGAGAATCCTGGCTAAAAAATTTGAAGATATTATTGAGATTCCTACGCCTGAAAGCTGGCAAGTCTCAACTTGGATACTTGTTCATCGCGATATGTTTAACATGCCAAAAATCCGTGAGTTTCTTAGCATCTTAAAGCTCTGGCGAAAATGAACAATACCAAGCGCCAGCCCAGAGAAAATCATAATAGCGGCCATTAACTTTTCTGAACCAATCGATTCGCCAGTTAATAACCAACTGAAAAAGAGTCCAAAAACGGGGCAGAGTAAACCTAAAGGCGCAACAGTAGACAGCGGGTACTTAACGATTAACCGGTTCCAGAACCAGTATCCCAGCAGAGTGGTTGGGTAGGCCTGAAACAATATGGAGAAAATCAACTTTCCATTAAGGCTGTTTTGAATTTCATAAAATATTTCCGCACCATTTTTAATATAGGTAGCAGCGAACAGTGGTAACGGTGCAAATAATAGCCCCCAGACAATAAAGCTAAATACTTGCTGTGTGCCACTGGCCTTTACAATGAGCCCACTGATGCTCCAGCTGGTAGCCGCTATTAGGATAAGTGCAATACTGATAAGGGGCACAGTGCCATCTTCAACCATCAAACTTAGCAACAGCCCTCCCAAGGCAAGTAGAGCCCCAAGAGCTTTCTGCGGGATAATCTTTTCTTTCAGGAATACCCAGCCGAATAGTAAGCTAATCGCAACATTTACTTGCAAAAGAAGTGAGGCCATTCCCGCAGAGAGTCCACTAGAGATTGCCCAGGTGGCCATCCCCCAAACCCCACAGCCAAAAGTCAGGCTGTAGGCCAGAACGTACTTCCAGCTGACTGTCGGTCTGGAAACGAAAAGCACTGCCGGAAAGGCGGCCAAAGAAAAGCGTAAAGCCACCAGAAGGAGTGGGTCCAGATCTTCCGTTCCCATCTGAATAACAATGAAGTTGAACCCCCACATTGCCATTAGTAGCACACCAAGTAATAAATCCGAGTACCGCATCAGCCCCTCCAATTTGTCTCGGGGCTAACTATCCAAGAAATGAAAAAAGGTATACAGATACAATTTTTGTATAAAATAGGTATACAGTTTGGGCGGAGACGGAATCGGAGAGGGGATAGGTGCGGTATAAAGAGCTTGCCGAACGCTGTATAGAGGATATTCAGTCAGGGAGAATACCAAGCGGTCATAAACTGCCGTCCCTCAGGCGGTTCGCTGCACAAAACGAAGTGAGCCTGACAACAGCCCAAAGCACCTACTACTTGCTGGAGGAGCTCGGCTGGGCGAAGGTTCGACCGCAATCTGGATTCTTTGCTTCAGTTCCTCCCAGCAGTAACCCGCCTCCCATAATGCCCGCATTCACCTGCCGAACAACAGATCCAGTAAATCACGATTGCTATTTCCGTGGGTTGGGAACAGGGCCATTGGGTGTTGCGTCTTTATCCCCAGATCTATTGCCGTTAGATTCCCTGGAGCGCAGTATGCGGCGGGCAACCCGAGAGGCTGGCGCCAGTATGCATGGCTATCCGGTTTCCTCAGGGGAGCCGCTTCTACGCAGTGCGCTTAGCGCACACTTTGCCAGTTATGATTTGCATTTCTCTGCCAATGAATTAGTAGTGACGAATGGTTGTATGGATGCCGTCCGCACGGCGATTGCCATTACGACTAAGCCCGGTGAAGCTGTTGCGATCAGTTCTCCTTGTTACAACGGTCTTCTTAATCTGTTGGCGTTGATGGGACGAAAAGTCGTTGAGATACCGACTGTTGAAAACGGCTTAGACCTCGCACAGCTAGAGCGCTATATGCAGCAGGGATTGGTCCAGGCGGGTCTTTTTAGTAGCAGTCACATGAATCCTACGGGCGTGTCCCTGAGCTCTGAGCAGAAAGAGAACCTGGCCGCACTGGCTGGTAAATATCGGGTTCCAATTGTCGAGGATGATGTGTATTTGGAACTCGGATTTCAAAGAAGTCTGCCCATGCCCGTGCGCTACTGGGACCGGAGCGGGTATGTGCTGTGGTGTGGCTCTATCTCCAAGACACTGAGCGCAGGCTATCGCCTGGGGTGGTGCTTACCAGGAGGGTATCTAAAACAATATGAACACTATCGATCTATCGAAAGTTTTGGTGTGAACTTGCCCGTCCAATTAGCGGTAGCCGATTTCATCGGTACCAACCAATACTCCCGTCATGTGCAGGGACTCAGGCAAAAGCTTGCCTTCCAGGTCGCATCCTATCGCAACTACTTAAGTTCAAACTTGCCCGATGAATCGCGTATCAGTGACCCCCATGGAGGAATGGTGATTTGGTTGCAGATCCCAGGGTTGGACAGCCGGAGTCTTTGCCGTATGGCTTCCGAAGAAAATATAGCCTTGTTGGGCGGTGCAGATTTCAGCACGCTTGATCTCTACGGTGATTGTGTGCGGGTGAATTGTGGTTGGCCGCTTGAAAGTAAAGATGGAGGGAAGACTGAGGCCGGATTTCAGCTGGAACGTTTTATCGAGTTAACTCACGGATGCCGATAATTAATATTATTCAGATATTCACAACCTTGGAAGAAGGTACCTGAACTTTCATATCGTTACACTGCTTTTGATAGTTATTTTTCCTCTGCTAGAATCCGCGTCCCTTTTAGGATGATTGTTCACGGAGGACATCTAATGAAAACTCTTGCCACTTTTACAGCAGCGATTGCTATTGCCGGTGCGGTTCCCGCTCAAGCAGAACAGACTTTTGAACTGCCTAAGTTTAGTCAGTGTTCTGTAGCAGCTTCTGCAAGCAATACTAATGATCGCGAGGTTTATCGCATCTTTTCAGATTTCTATTATGAAATAGAAGACTCTCGAGAGTATGCAGTTAAGGCTGTGCAATACTGGGCTGAAAGCTTTGCAGAAGACTGTGCTGGCGAGACAAGTCAAGTCAGCCTGGATATGGTTCAGTGTGATAATTTTATTGGCGGTGCGCCGGTTTGCAGAATAGAAAGTGATGAAGGTGACTACGTCATTGTGAAAGACTATGTTGATTCAACCAACGTAGTACTCTCTCAACATGACCAACAGAATTGGCCAGGAATACACTCTTCGAATGATCAGGAAACGCTGTGGATGGCCAGGCCTGAACTTTGCTATAGCGAGCTTCTGGAAGGCGGCGGTGACTCTCAAGCATATTACTTGGACACCTACAGCTATCGCTACTTTGGTGATTACCGCTATGTATTGGCAAGGGGCAGCCGAGACTTGGTGCAAACTCTTGAAAGCCAATACAGTCAGTGTGAATACGACACTTCGGGAATCGAAGCCTATAAAATGCAGTGTTCTGAGACTTCCCAGGGGACGAAGGTGTGCGCAACTGCACATACTGGCGCCGGCTATTTCGTATTCGTGAGTGACGATCATCACGGCATGCACGTTATTTTCAACCGCTGGGACTGATTACACTATTAGTCCACTTATACAGCGCCTCCCTGTAAGGGGAGGCTCCTGATTGCGAACCCTAATTAGCTTGCTCTATACAGTGCGCAGAGCTTATTGCCAGCAGGGTCTCGTAAGTAGGCGAGGTAGATTGGGCCTACGGCGCTATCCCGTACGCCTGGGGGCTCTTCGCAGCTGGTACCACCGTTGGCAATACCTGCAGCATGCCAGGCATCAACCTCTTCAGAACTGTTTACTGTAAAGCCAATAGTGCTGCCGTTGCCATGGCTTGCGGGCTCCCCATTGATGGGTTTGGTGATGGCAAAAATACCGTTGTCATTAAAATAGAAGCAGCGGCCACGATCATCAATAGTGCCGGGTTTGTAACCCAATATTCCGAAAGTGGAATCGTAAAATACCTTTGATTCCTCGATATCGTTGGCCCCGACCATAATATGACTAAACATTGATGTCACCTTAAATTAATTTTAGGGTAGTTGTGCGTGAAAGATTGTATACCAATACTATTAAACATCAATGAATAATCATTCACTCATTGCCTGATAGAATTGTTCGTATATCCGTTACCTCCAGGCTGTACCTCTCAGGGTGTGTGGACTGGTGCAGCTTTCTATCTATTGCGGTTTATATATGAGATGCCTCACAGATATATTAAATATTGTGCGATTCAATGATCATTAATATTTATTTTAAATTCTGTTGTTGATAATAATGTGGTGGCTAATTCGGGTGATATCGGATTTCTTATCGATATTTTTTTGCTTGACTGACTGGTGTTTGTTTTTTGTTCTGCTTGATAGATTGTATTTTCTGGTTTGGTTTATTTTTATTGTGGTATATAGGTTGATAGTGTGAATTTTAAGGGGTTAAAATTCTGGAGGTTTGATTTGATAAAAAATAATAAATGGTTTTCGCTTAAAGGTTTACTTTGGGTGTAAATTGCGCCAATTATTTCATTAAAAAATTTAATTTTATGGTCAGGTTAAGCTGTCGGCCGTATTTTTTAGGGATAAAAAATGAAGCGTCGAGATCTATTAAAGGCTGCAGGTGTAATGTCTGCATCACCGCTTATGGGAGTGGCATCAGCTAAGGCTGGAACAAGTAATGCTTTGGATGGCTCTAGTTTCCCAGAGTCAATAATGGTTGGTGATCTATCAGATTCCTCCGGAGTGCTCAGTGTAATACAGGGAATCTTACCCGATGATGTTATTGGCCATCTTCTTATGGCTGAGGGTATTCCACTGGCGTCCAACCATCTTACACCTAATGGAAAGGGAGCTTTGACCCGGCTCGACTTTACTGGGCGGAGCAATAACAGTGAAGTTCCCTATACCCGAAAAATGATACGTACCGCGTCTGCGATAATGCAGGAGCAGGATTTAACAGGCTTTGATAAATTCAATTTGTTAGGTGGGACAATATACTCAAGCCCGAATCTGGGATTTATGAACTACTGCAATACGGCCCCCAACTATATGGGAGATAACCGTTTTGCAATGAGTTATGAAGGGGGTATGCCCTATGAGTTTGATGCTACAACTCTAGAGATGGTAACCCCTATTGGAGAAGTGAATGAATGGAAGTCGAGCTTACCTCCGCTGCTTGAAAATCTAACCCCAGAAAAGTGGCTATTTCCCCAGGTTCGGACCACCGGTCACCCTTTCTTTGATCTGGAAACAGGTAACTGTATCACCATCAACTATGGTGGAAATATTGGTGATTCTGGTAGCTCAGGATTTATTCGATTAATTCGCTGGGATCGAGAGGGTGCATTTGAAAGTTGGAAAATTCGGGATCGCCAGGGTAACAACGCCTATATTGCTGCAAGCTCACACTCTCTTGGAGTAACGCGAAATCATATCATTGTCTTTGAAACTGCAGCGAGAGTTGAATCTACCCGAATTATTGGAACACGAATTGTTCTGCCTCAAGAACACCGGACCCGGTGTTGGGTTATTCGGAAGGCCGATATGGTGCCGGGTGCTGATACTATTATCGCAGATTACCTGGAGCTCGGCTTTGATACTTCGGACATTGTCTGCAACTACGATGACAATGCGGGTGAGATTACCCTGTATGGCCAATATATGGGGGCAATGGATAAATCTGAGCAGTTATTCCGCTTTGAAATCCTGCAGAAGGGAGGTTTGGTACCCAAGTGGTTGTCCGGATACCCTGCAGCACCGCTGGATGTTGGAGGTTTGGTACGTGCCCGGATTCGAGTTAACTCAAATTCAGCTATTGAGATAAAAGAAGATTACCGGGTTATTCGGGATGATGCGCTTTCCTGGGATATGAATGATCCGGCTTACCGTGGGCACTTCCAGTTCCCTGAAACCTTTGAGCACCTTTATTGGGCTGCTGTGGGTTACAGGCCTGACCATATATCTATGCGGGTTTCCTGGGCATATCGCGATTATCCTGAGCGCCACTACGGCTATTGGAATATGCCTGAAGAAAGTCGTCCCTCTGCCTTGATTCATATGGACTGCGTCAATATGAAAATTGCGGATGCCTTTCAGTTCCCAGAAGATTGCGTAATGCGTACACCGCAATTTATGGCCCGCCCGGGCTCCACGGCCCAGAACGACGGTTATGTGATTGCAGCAGTTGTACGCAAATATCCAACGACATCCGATTCCAATGGTAAAGAGTTTTGGATTTTTGATGCGGCACGTCTCAGCGGTGGGCCAATTTGTATCCTAGCTAACCGATCACTGGAATTTGCAACCACGAATCATGCACTGTGGGTGCCATCCATTGGTCGTCGCCCTTTATCGGCCTACCGGTCAAATTACGCTGATTTTCTTCGCAGTAAGGCGCCTGATCACAGCAGTAATGTTCGGGACATCATCGATGGGGAGCTACTTCCCCGTTTTGGTTGATTTATCCAGTCTAAGTTAATGCAATAAAGGGAATTTAGGTATGTGTGCAGAAATAATAACCAAATCCAAACATTTATTGAGGTGGTGTAAAAAAGCTCTTTGTGTAGCAGGCGTTTTCATGGCTGCTACAAGTGTTGCAGAACAGCTACCGCCGCCAATTGAAGTGCCTGAGGTATTAAAAAACTACCAGGATACTCAGGATTGTTTCCCTGGTGTTATCCATGATCCGACCAGTATTGATGAGGTTCAGCAGATAGTACGTGATGCAGCGGATCAAGGCCGTAAAGTGATGACAGGGAGTCGCCGATTCAATAGTCAGATTGATGCGGCCTGTGCAGGAAATGGAGAGGTGCAAATCACTCTGGAAAATATGGATCAGGTCGTTAGCCTGGACAAAGATAACCTGTTGGTTACTGTTCAGGCCGGTATGAGATTCCGGGATTTGACCGCCTATCTTCGAGAGTATGAACTAAGTGTGCCGATGGTGACAGAGCTGGCCATATTCACGATAGGCGGTATGCTGGGAAGCGGTACTCACGGTTCAACTTTTACACAAAAAAGCAGCATGATCTCTGATTATGTCACCGAATTGAAGTTGGTTGATGGCAATGGGGACTTACGAGTAATCAGTGGTGAGATGCTCAATGCCGCCAGGGTAAACCTAGGTGTTTTAGGCGTAGTTGTTGAGGTGACCATAGAGGTTGAACCTGGCTATAAGGTACAAGCAAAAGTAAAGGGGTATCACAGCGATGATGAGCTGGAGGAGGTTGTTCTTGATTTGGCTCGAAATAATCATTCAGCAAATGTTGCCTGGTTCCCGGGATTAGGGCGCTATACCGTAACAACTTACAACAAGGTACCTTTGTCGACTAAGGGTAATGCCTACAATGCCCAGGCAGATGTATCGGACTTCTCCGAATATTTATTTGGACTGATATTTGATAGCCTTCATGAAGCCGATAGTGCCGCATTGCAGTGTTTTGCAGCTTCTCTTCGCCATACTGCTCGCTCCAGTTCCTATTTCAGGGATGTTGATTCAGGCTTGAAGAAGTTTATTAAGCCCACTGGACACGCGGACTTGATGCAACATTTCGTATGTAAAGAGCCAGACAAATGTGTCTGGGATAACCTTCCAATTGCACTTCAGGAAGTCGCGATTCCATTTGAAGAATTGCCCAACTGGATTGCGGATGTCCGCCAGATTATTGCAAATAGTGAAAAAACCTGTTTTCCGCTGAATGGTATTTATTTCCGTTTTGGCAAGGCTTCCGATAGCTATTTAGGAATGACAGCAGGCCGTGACACAGCGTTTGTAGGGATTGAATATACCCTTCGTCAACGAGGTGAAGCTGTGCCAAAGAACTACTTTGTCAATTTGGAAATTGAGCAAATGTCTCTCCGGAAGTATGGAGCCAGACCTCATTGGGGTAAGAATTCAGTCGCTATTTTTGAGGACATGGCTGAGCGTTTCCCCAAGTGGTCCCAGTTTATGGATGTTAAAGAAGAGTTGGACCCAAACAATATATTTTCCAACCCCTTTTGGAATCGAGTAAGTGGGGCTGATCCTTTGGAAAACTATTTAACTCCTGGCTGCAATCCCGATGGTCAGTGCTATTGTCAAATAGATGAACACTGTGAGGAGGGTGCTAGCTGCCAAGCGGGAGTTTGGTATTCAGGCGCAAGGATTTGTAAAGCTGACTAGAGCACTTTGGGGGGTGATATTTCCACCCCCTGCGTTTAATTGGTAGTGAATAGCAATAAGAGGCTTCTAACTGCTAAGCGGGAAAGAATGCTCGAGAGACTAAGCCTACAATCGGTTTTCATGCCTTATAGGTATTCTTTCCCTGCTCTTTATTATTAAGTTACAGGTTGCTGGTCACAGCAATTAGCAATGCTTTCTCTCACAAGTTGGCAGAAGTGTGCAGGATCTTCCAGAGGCAGCATATGATTTGCTGAGCTTATCTCTTGTGGATGAGCATCTGGAATCAATGTACCCGCCGCAAGCGATACAGTTCTAAATAGCTGGCGAGTATTGCTGCCGTAGGCCACGGAAACTGGAATAGATATGCCTGAAAGACTAGTTGGGTTCAGTGCGGGTTGTTCAGTTTGATTAAGCTGCAGAGGTAGGGTGTAGGCATTATCCAGCTGCTGTACACGATATTTAAGGGGCTGCTGAGAGAAGTAGCCTGCTTGATTCCCAGAGCCGTCGATTAGTAGTTTAACGGCAGTATCCAGTTCACCCTCAGCTGTTGTTTTAAAAATTTCTGCAAACATAGATTCAGCATCTCGGCGATACTCTTCCATGTCATTGTTTTCAATGTATCCCGGATATCCAGGCTCATAAAGGTACAGACTTTTGATTAATTTAGGTGCCTTTATAGCAGCATTTAAGCTCACATCGGCACCATAGGACCATCCTACTAGGTGGACAGGACCTATATCTAGTGCCTCAATCAGCCCTACCAGGTCTGCTGCATGGGTATCAATTCCAAAGGGGCCTTCTGAAGGGTTACCCGGGTTACCGAAATGCCTTTGGGTGAATGAAATCGCTCTAAATTCACTTGATAGAATTTTGCAGTGTTCTTGCCACATACGAGCATCGGCCAGAGCACCATGTACAAAAACAATGGGTTCTCCCTGTCCCTCCTGGAAATAAGAGATAGAGTGGTTGTTTACAGTGATAGAGTCTTTTGGATTTCTGTCCATGGGGCTAGCTTCCTGGGAGCCATTTTTTAGCGCTTATCATAGTCTATTAGAGGTTTATGTTTAACATTTCCTAGTCCAGTTGTTAGGAGAGAGAGACAGCTGCCCAAATGTCTCTCTTATGAGAGTAAACCGATAGGTCTCCTAAGAGTAATCAACGAGCTTTTCGGGTATAGTTGATTTGTTTTGACGTAGCAGGTGGATGTATATGGAATCGCTGATAAAGGACCGTCTGAAATCACTGGAAGTAGAGCGAGATATTGAAATTATCTATGCCTGTGAGTCAGGAAGCCGCGCATGGGGATTTGAGTCCCCTGATAGTGACTGGGATGTAAGGTTTATCTACAAACGTAATATTCAGCAATATCTCACTATAGGTACTCCCAGAGATGTTGTTGAGGTTCCATTTGATAAAAAACTTGGTGATGAACTGGACTTGGTCGGCTGGGATATCAAGAAGACTTTAACTTTAATGAGGGCAAGTAACCCCACTTTAATCGAGTGGCTATTTTCTCCAAAGGTCTATTTTAGAAATGAAGATATTTTGGAGTCATTGCAAGATTTGGCTTTAAAATGTTGGCAGCCGCGAGCTCTAGCTCATCACTATGTCAGTATGGGATTTAATACTTATTCCAGATTTATTCAGGAGGGTGATAGAGGCTTTAAAGAGATTAAGGTCAAGAAGTTACTTTATGTTCTGCGTTCACTGCTTAATGCCCTGTATATAAAAGAGTTTACAAAAATTCCTCCTGTGGACTTTAGTCATATGTATAACGAGTTGTTGCCTTCCTCAGGAAGTGAGTGGCTTCTGGATATTCTTTCCAGTTTGATTTTGAAAAAGAAGGAGCTTGAAGAGGGCGATTTGATAGCCGTTGATGGCAAACTGGATGGCTGGATACAGGAAAATCTGGATAGATCTGGTGCCAATTCTATAGAGGAAAGGCCAAAATTGGATCTTCCAGAGTTTGACAGGCTTTTTCGTAAAGTGGTTGGTGTATAGTCTTTTAAATCAGGCGGATTGGAATTTTGTGCATAGGCGGTGCGCATAGGGTTTGGCGAGTAGCGGGAAGAGCAGTTGTGGGGATTAGCCTGAATTAACAGGTAACTATATAGCCACCTGTTACCTTGTGATAACGTTATATCTCACCTAATTTCGAAAGGGATTCCCGATGAATATGTGTACGAAAGTGCTACTACTGGCTGCCTTATTCGCTCTGGGTGGCTGTGCTTCATATACTACTCCTGGAGGCTCGGTACATCTGAGTGAACTGGCGGATGCCGATATCAATGAATTGATGTCTAAAGAGCCAGCAACGCCATTCCCTGCAAATATCTCGATTGCCCGAGTTCAGGCACCAGGGTACCAATCATACCGGCTCAATAGCTTTGGCACAGGTCGCTACAGTGTTGTTACGACTCGGGAGGTGGAGACTGAGGGAGATTTTCTTCGTTTATCGCAGCTACCGGCAGTATCCAATGTAGCGCCGCTTAATAAAATCCTTCTGCCGACCAATCTAGACTCAGTACGGTCACTTCGGAAGGCTTCGGCGCGGCTAAAAGCTGATATTTTGCTGGTGTATACTTTTGATACTTCTTTTCATGCCGGTGAGCAGAAATTTGCACCACTCAATGTTATCTCCCTGGGTTTTTTAAAGAATAAGGAGGTAAAGGTAACAACCACAGTCTCGGCAGCATTTTTTGATGTCCGCACCGAGTATCTGTTCGGTATTTCTGAAGCCACAGCAACAGACAGTACGAGTGCTAGTGTTTGGAGTACCTCGGATGCGGTTGATGATTTACGAGTTGCGACATAGAAAGCCGCGTTTCAGGACTTACTGCCAGAAATTGAGAAGACCTGGGCGGGTATTCTAGCTCAGTACGCGAATTTTACCTTGGAGTGAATGGCTTGCTTCACTGCTGAACAAGGTTAAACCGAGTGTTAGAGAGCCCAATGGGCTCTCGTAATAATCTTACTCGTCTGGTTTAAACTCAAGAATATCGCCAGGCTGACACTCAAGTGCTTCACAGATTGCCGCCAAAGTATCAAACCTTACTCCTTTCACTTTGCCGCGCTTCAATAGGGATAAGTTGGCTTCGGTGATTCCAATCTGAGCCGCCAGTGATTTCGAGCTGACTTTACGTTTAGCCAGCATAACGTCCAAATTGACAATAATTGCCATGCTAAACAAACTCTTTGTTTTCTTGGTCAATTTGTTTTGCGGCGCGCAAGATATAAAGAATGCTCACCAAAACAAATAGAGTAAATATCCTGCCTATATCAAACTCAATGAGCAAAGTAAGCTCATTGCCGTGCAAGTGGGATAGGTAGCTAATCCATATTGACTCCATCACCCGCAATGGAATAAAAACTCCATACAGCCATATCAACCACAGGTAGCAGCGATCACTTTCCCGCCCAAAAAAGTCACCTTTTGCATACTGGCCAAAAAGCCGCCATAACCAGTAAGTAAATAACCCAAAAAGTAAAAAGAATGGTAGTTGGCCAAGCAGGAGTAGAGGTCTGTACCTGCTCGCCTCTGCCCACATTTCCTGGAACAGAAGATTGCTGCTATTGAACAGATTCTTGTCGAAAAGGAAAAAGTTGATAAGCAGCCAACAGGCTGCGGCCAAACTGACTATTAATACACTCCAGCGCAGACGAGTGCCTAATACCTGAATCTTCTGGCTCACCAGGTTTGCTCCATTGGAAAGAGTCGACATTATAGTGCAATAAGAGATTTATCTAAAGCAGCTATAAATTATTGCTTTACAATAATTTATAGCTGCTTTACAGTATTTCCAATAGTCGACACTGACAGCTAACAAGGAGTTAAAGCATATGAAGTTGCACATTCGTAACAGTTCAATAAAGAAGGCTATCTGCAGTTTGAGTCTTGCGATTGCATTTAGCGGTTGCAGTATGAATGCTTCCCAGGAAGAGGGGGCGACAAAAGTTAACGAGCAGGAGTTGATTTCTGTCGAGAGCCTCTTTAATGAGTCTGCTATCAAGGACGTTAATCTGTCATCAGATGGACAATGGTTAGCCTGGCTTCAGCAGCATAATGGAGCGCCAAATATATATGTGATGTCGGCTGATGGGGCAAGCAAAGATGCATTTGCGCTAACAGAGTTTGTAGATGGTGTTGATGCTTTTTTCTGGGATAAGCATCGGCTTGGGTTATTCGTTTTAAAAGATGTGGATGGGAATGAGCAACACCAGGTTTATCGATTGGACCTGAATGTTGAAGGCAAAAGCTTAAACTTGATTGGCACCGAAAAATTAACCCCAAACGATTCTGCAAATTACATGGTTTTAGGGCAATCTTCGGAAAATCAGGATTCACTGACACTGATAGCCAATCATGATGACCCGAAGAATATGAATTTTTATGAGCTCAATGTTGAGACGGGTGAATTAACATTTTTGATGGAAAATACTCATCGATTTTATGATGTTTTAATTGATGATGAAGGAGTTCCGGTTGCTGGTGTGCGACCCAACCCTGATACGTCAAAAGAACTATTTGTTCGCAAAGGCGGCTCCTGGGAAGGTGTACTAAAGACGGAACCGGGGGAAATACTATCTCTGTCGAGCTATAATTCAGAAATTGGCAGTCTATTTTTTGAATCAAGTTTTGGTAGGGCAGATACCTCTGGGGTAAAACAGTTAGATTTAACTTCAGGAAAAATAGCAGCCATTCACCAAGATCCTAATCAAAGGTCAGATGTGTATAAAACCCTGTTTAATAAGGAGGGTGAGCTCCAGCTGGTTTCTTATTATTATGGTTATCGAGAAGATTATCCTGTTGATGAGAGTTTCCAAAAGCACTGGCAAAATATCACCAGTAACTTTAGTCGTCGGGTGGAAATAGACGTTGTTTCCATGGATGAAGAAACTGGAGTTTGGTTGTTAGAGATCGCCAGCGATATCGATCCTGGTGCATTTTATAGATATCAGCAGTCAGACCAATCACTGGTACGTTTAATTGACAAAGATTCACAGTTGGACCCTAAATTTTTGTCAGAAAAACGTTCAATAACCTATACCGCGCGTGATGGTATTACTATTCAGGCATATCTCACTTTACCCAAAGGGAAGAGCAAGCAATTGCCGTTGGTTGTTCTGCCTCATGGCGGTCCTTGGGCCAGGGATTACTGGAAGCTCAGCGATGGATTTATGACGCGCCTAGCGCAGTTTTTAGTGAATCGCGGTTATGCGGTCTTGCAGCCAAACTTCCGTGCCTCCACAGGTTTTGGTGAGACTTTTATCGCTCTGGGTAATCGCGAGTGGGGAACAGGTGCGATGCAGCATGACTTGACCGATGGAGTAGAGTTCTTGATTGAGCAGGGAATTGCTGACAGCGATAGAGTAGCAATCATGGGGGGCTCATATGGAGGTTATGCGGCTTTGTCAGGACTAACATTTACGCCTGATACATATACCGCAGCAATATCGTTTGTTGGTCCCTCTAGCTTGATTACTTTGCTTGAATCGTTTCCGGAGTATTATCGCCCCTTTATCTCCAATTGGTTTAAAGCGGTTGGAGATCCTTTGATTGAGAGTGATCGGGAGGAAATGCAATCTCGATCTCCGTTGAACTATACCGATCGAATCAAGGCACCTTTACTGCTGGTTCAAGGGGCTAATGATCCTCGTGTTACCCAGGTAGAGTCTGATCAAATCGCCAAAAAAATGTATGAAAACGGGTTGGATGTTGAGTATATCTTGGCAAAAGATGAAGGGCATGGATTTAGCAAGCGCATCAACAAGTTGGCACTTTTAATAAAAACAGAAGACTTCCTGGCAGAACACTTAGGTGGGGAGGTGAGTCCATTGGTGTCGGATCAAGTTGCTACGCATCTGGCTGGTCTTGAAGTTGATATCTCAAGCTTATCTGAGAAGTAATTTTTATAGATAATTAATGGGGCGGGTCGCTAATAAAGTTCCAATTAATTGGCTTAAGTAACCCGCACAATTTTGCGACGGTTAAAGGCAAGGTTGAATCGACGCCTGCAAGAATGCAGGCGTCAAAAGGGGCTCAGCCTTGGCTTTCCAGCAATTGACCCAGTGGTAATTTTTTTAGTAAGAAAGAAGGTTAAATCATTGAGCGGACCATGGAGGTTAAGTAAGGGACCTGCCCTTTACAGAATATGACCAAATAGATACCGTAGGGACCTGGGCTGCCGGAACTGACAGGCAATTAGAGAGAAGGAAAGAATTGAGCTTTCATGTTATGTAACCTGTGTACCTAGTCGGGCATCGTGGAGTGCGGGCCTACCCCAATTACGAGACAATATTGAGCAAGGGATAAGAATGAATAAAGTAGCCGCATTAATAATACTGTCTTTGTTAGGCTCTTTCTCTATTGCTGAAGAAAGAATTATTGCTGTTGAAGGCTCGGGAGTGGTCGAGGCTGTGCCTGATCTTATTCGTATTGGGTACAACGTATTCAGTCTGAGTAAGAACGATCCATCTGAAGCCAAGGCAGAAGTTGATGAGATTTCATCGTTGTCAGTGCAATCACTGTTAAAACTTGGTATTGCCGAAAAAGACATAACATCCTCTTCACTGAATATCGAAACAGCTGAAGATTATAATGATAATGGAAATGCCTTTATCATAGGTCATTTGGTGCGTAGGGATATTGATATCGTCATTCGAGATGTCAGCCTTTACGGTGAGGTAATCCAAGCCCTGGTAGATAGTCATGTATCAGAAATAGATAGCATAAAACCAGATGTATCTAACTATGAAGAGTTAAAACGAGAGGCTTTGGCTAATGCGGCTCAATCAGCAAAATCTAACGCTGAGTTCTTGGCCAAGCAGTTTGGGGCTGAATTAGATAAGGTGCACCAAATAGGCAAGCAGAATATACGTCGCCAGTACAGCCTCGAAGAAGTCGTAGTAACTGGCAGCAAAAGACGTGCCTCAAATATAAAAAGCACACAGTACGAGTTCAAGCCAGGCAATGTAAAAGTATCATCGGAGATTTACGTCGAGTTTCAGCTCAAGTAAAACTCTCGAGAAGGACTGCCGTACTGGTAGTCCTTGTGGTGCCCTTTCGAGAGGGGGCATAAAGCTAAGATAACGCGCCTTAAACTGTTATCTTTTCTCAATAGCTTGAGATGGTAGCTTTATGACCGTGAAGTAATCAACAAAAGGCAGTTGCAGTTGATTCGATTAGCAGAAAGTTAATTTTGGCTTTCCAGCAATTGATCCAGCGGCAACTCAGTGCGGTACCGCACCTGCTTCAAAGAGAAGCTGCTTTTAATATGATCGATTCCTGGGAGCTCAGTGAGTTTTTTGTCCAGGAATTCCTGATAGGCCTGCAAATTGGGTACAACAACTCGCAGCAGGTAGTCGAAATCACCGGTCATCAGGTAGCACTCCATCACTTCCGGCCATTGGCCAATAACTGATTCGAAGTCCTGTAACTCTTTTTTCACTTGGTGGTTAAGAGTAACCTGGATAAATACACTTACCGGCAACCCAACCTTTTCCGGTTCAAGCAGGGTAACTGCGCGTTTTATAAACCCTTGCTCGTTTAGATTTTTAACCCGCCGTGAACAGGGGGAGGGTGAGAGGCAGACTTTTTCTGCAAGCTCAATATTTGGAATGGTGGCATCCTGTTGAAGGATTTCCAGAATTTTCTTGTCGATGGCATCCAGTAAATAGGCCATGGTTATATTCCGTATCTCATCTCTCTGAACGTACGCCGGTATCGCCGGCTGCTAATCATCAACCTGCCAGTGAATCTTTGCTTCCCAGCGTTCTCCGGTAAATTGTGTGCATTGCGTACATGGTTTTTTTTGGTTTGTTATGGCAGTAGCTTCCTATGCTGCGCATCTTTTGTGAGACCTTCTCGTTTTTTATTAATTTCCCGCTAATGGGTACGTTGCCCAACCGGTTGATACTGGTTAGCTGTAAACGGGCGGAAACTGATATCCCCTGATCAGTTCCAGGCTATGCCTCTCAAAAAGCTGAACCTTTGGCGCTTATTTAGTCACGCAAAGTGTGAAGGCCAGAGGCGAGCACCATAAGAGGGCATCTCCTTTCCGTTGTATCCCCCAAAATACTTCATTTTGAGTGATTTGTTGCCAGTAGCTGGTCATCTTTAGCGAGTTATGGCGGCATTATGCCTGAGTTGGGCCAATTTTGGTATGACCTGCTCTGCCGGGCAGTGTTAATTTTAGCGCTATTAAACAGCTCTGGTCTGTTCTGCTGTAACTCGGGAGATGCCGCGAATATTTTCGCGACATGTTACTGGCGTCGAGAACTAGAGTGATGAAAGCAATAAAGCAATAAAGATAAAATAGGTGGTACCCATGGCAATGGTCGAAGGCGATCAGGAATTGGGCTTTGATAGCGAGTATTCGCTGAAAGCGGCTTTTACCCGTGAATCTGGCCGTGTATTCCTGACCGGAATTGACGCCCTGGTTCGTTTGCCCTTAATGCAGAAGCGCATGGATGAGCTGGCGGGCCTCAATACAGCTGGCTTTGTTTCCGGTTATCGCGGTTCCCCATTGGGCGGTTACGACCAGGCCCTGTGGCGGCACAAGAAGCTATTGGCCGAGCGGGAAATCCATTTTGAACCGGGCATTAATGAAGACCTGGGGGCGACCAATATTTGGGGTACCCAGTTGCTGGATCACTATCGCCAGCAGGCAACGAAAGATGGCGTCTTTTCTATTTGGTATGGCAAGGGCCACGGTGTAGATCGCACCGCAGATGTTTTCCGCCAAGCCAATATTCAGGGTACCTCAAAACTAGGTGGTGTTTTGGCGTTGTGTGGGGATGACCACACAGCAGAATCCTCCATGTTTTCCCACAATACCGACCAGATTTTTGAGTCGGTAATGATGCCGCTGATATTTCCGTCCTCCATTGATGAGTACCTGACCCTGGGCCTCGCGGGCATTGCCTTATCCCGTTTTTCGGGCTTGTGGGTGGGCTTTAAGGCAATTACTGAAACTGTAGAGGCCGGTGCTTCCTTGATTGTGCCGGAGTTGCCCCAGTTTACAATTCCAGCTGACTTCCCAATCCCGCCACACGGCCTGAACTACGATCCCCACCTGAATTGGCCTGCCGAGCGCCTCGAGTATGAGCGTCGTATGCTGGAGGAGCGTTTGCCTGCAGCCAAGGCATTCGCCTATGCCAACCGCCTGGATAAAACCACCCACAGTGCGGAGCAAAAACGCTTCGGCATTGTAACGGTGGGTAAGGCCCACGGTGATTTGCTTGAAGCCTTGAAACTGCTCAACTTATCAGAGGCAGATCTGAACTCAGCAGGCATCTCCATCTATAAAGTGGCGATGTCCTGGCCGCTGGAGCCTAGGGGCATCAGCGAGTTCGCCAAGGGCATGGAGCGCTTGCTGGTAGTCGAGGAGAAGCGTCCTCTGGTGGAGGATCAGCTGAAAAACCTGCTCTACGGTTGGGAAGATAGTTATCGTCCGAAGGTAGTCGGCAAGAAAGACCTGGATGGCAAGGATCTGTTGCCGGCAGTGTGGGGCTTTGGCCCGGATCAGGTGGCCAAGGCTATTGCCCGCTGGCTGGTGGATACTGAACTGGCGGCACAGCTGATTCCCCTGGCAGAAAAACTGGGGGGCAATGTCGCTGCAAAGGCTCAGGGCTTGTTGGCTCGTGAACCCATTTTCTGTGCAGGTTGTCCTCATAACACTTCCACCAAATTGCCAGAAGGCAGTTTGGGGAGTGCCGGTATTGGCTGTCATATTATGGCTTTGGGTAAAGGCCTGCGCACCGATACCTATTCCCATATGGGAGGCGAGGGCGCCCAATGGGTAGGACTGCACCGTTTCTCCAGCGCCGAGCATATTTTCCAGAATATGGGCGATGGAACCTACAACCACTCCGGGCTATTGGCCATTCGCCAGGCCGTGGCGAGCCAGGTGAATATCACCTACAAAATTCTTCTGAACGATGCGGTGGCCATGACCGGTGGCCAACCCGCCGATGGCGAAGTTAATGCTCCGTCCCTGGCTGCACAGTTGCTGGCCGAGGGAGTTGGCACAGTCGTTCTTTTGACCGAGAACCCCGACCACTGGCGTGAACACCGCAGCCAACTGCCCACTGCCGTAGAAGTTCTTCCCCGCTCTGAGCTGGACGCCGTGCAGCGTCGCCTGCGGGAAACTGCCGGTGTGACGGCGATTATTTATGAGCAGGTTTGTGCGGCCGAGAAACGCCGCCGCCGCAAGAAAAAACAGATGGTCGATCCATCCCAGCGACTGCTGATTAACCACCGGGTCTGCGAAGGCTGTGGCGATTGCAGTGTGCAGTCCAGCTGTATTGCCGTGGAGCCGCTGGAAACCCCGTTGGGGCGCAAGCGTCAGATCAACCAGTCCAGCTGCAACAAGGATATGCGCTGTGCCGATGGTTTCTGCCCGAGCTTTGTCACTGTGGAAGGGGGAGAACTGAAAAAGCCCCCGGTGCAGTCCCTGGCGGATGCCTTGGACGTGGCTATTGCCGGATTACCTTCTGCGCCGGTCGCGACTCTGGCCCAGCCCCTCAGTATTTTGGTGGCCGGCATTGGTGGCAGTGGTGTACTTACCGTGGCGGCACTGCTGGGTATGGCGGCGCACCTGGAAGAGAAGGGCAGTACAACTTTGTACTTTACCGGTCTCTCACAAAAAAATGGTGCCGTGGTGGCTCATGTAAAAGTGGGAGAAAACCCCGAGGCGATTACCACCGCTCGTATTCGCGATGGTGCGGCGCAGTTGTTATTAGGCTGCGATATGGTCACCGCTGCTGGCCAGCGGACCAAATTTGCCACCGGCGAAATGCGTGCCCTGGTAAATACTGCTGAAGTACCGGTAGCGGCCTTTGTTCGCGACAACGAGTTGGCATTCCCCGCCGATGCGACCCAACAGAGTATTGAGTCCCTGTGTGTGGAGTATTTTGCCTTTGATGCGAATAAATATGCCCAGGCACTGTTTGGCGATACCGTAGCCAGTAACTTGATGATTATGGGTTTTGCCTGCCAGAAAGGACTGCTGCCAATCGGTGAAGCGGCCTTGGAACGGGCCATTGAGCTCAATGGCGTGGCGGTAGAGAATAATCTGCGCGCTTTCCGCGCGGGCCGTTTGCTGGCGGAAAACCCTAAAGCGATCGAGCAATTGGCAGTGCCGGCCAAGCCGGTGAAATTGGTGGAGCCTGAGGAGTCGGTGGAGCAGTTGCTGGAGCGATTGGCGGCAGAGCTTCGCGACTATCAAAGCCCGGCCTATGCGGCAGAATTCCTTCGCCATATAGAGGCGCTGCGCAAAGCAGAGTCCTCACTGCCAGCTGCTCGGGGCGATCTCACCCGAATAGGTGCGCGCAGCCTTTATAAAGCGATGGCTTATAAAGATGAGTACGAAGTGGCGCGCCTCTACACCGGTGAAGATTTCAAGCGACAGCTACGTGAGACATTCAGCGGCGACTACACCCTGAAATTCCATATGGCGCCGCCGCTTCTTGCGCGCCCCGATAGCAGTGGTCGCGTGCGCAAAATGCAGTTTGGCCCCTGGATGGGCAAGCTGATGCCGCTGTTGGCTAAGGGTAAAGTTCTTCGCGGTACTGCACTGGATGTCTTCGGTTACACCCAGGAGCGCCGCGCTGAACGCCGCTGGGCCCAACAGGTGGCCAAAGCAGTTGATAGCGTGGCCGCGCATCTGTCCGGCGAAAACCTGCCAGAGGCACAAGAGCTGCTCGAAATCCCCCTTCAAGTGCGAGGCTATGGCCATGTGCGCGAGGAAAAATTTGCGGCGGTCAGCGATCGTTGGGATGAGCTTTCTGCAGTATTTGTGGATGGGGAGCAAGAGCCGACTTCTCTGGCGGCGTCCTAGACGCCGCAGCTCTTTTAATCGGTGTCAGCCCGGACGAAACGGGATAAGGCGGTTTAGCAACCAGCCGCTGACACCGGTAATCGCCACCGGTGCCTGTACTGCAGAGAAGCACAGGCACTCTTGATCTTCTGTGACCGTCGGGCGGTGCACGTCGCCGGGTTCCCGCAACAGAAAGTCCCCTGGACTATAAACACCATCGCTATCAGAGAAGCTGCCGTACAGAACCAGGGTGAGTTCGTAGCCCCGGTGATCGTGCTCAGCAACTTTGCCGCCACAACTCAGGCGATGAAAGCTCACTTCATATTGATCCTGCCCGGTTTTTAGTCGACACATTTTTAGGGCGGGCGCGATAGTTTTCCACTTGATCCGGGGATTTTTCTCCAGCAGCTTGTGCACGACTGGCGGCGCATCCGCCAGCATGGGCTCCGTGGATTTGGATCTCTCGGGAACCACTTGTTGCTCCGGTTCAGCTGCTTGATCAATACGTCCCATCAGGCGTTGGAAAGCCTCATCGTTTACGGCCTGTGGTGCACAGGACTCCAGAATGGAGCCACCCAGGGTGTTCATGGTTTGATATTGAGCGCGACACTCGGCACACATTTGTATATGGGCGGAAACGACCAGGCTGGCGCCTTTGGGCAGGCTGCCGGAAGCGTATTCAAGGAGTAAATTTTTATCGGGGTGGTGGCGAATCATACTAAACCTACTTGGCCAACCTCGCTTGTAACTTCTTTAGGGCCAGTCGCACGCGGGACTTTACCGTGCCCAATGGTAATTCCAGCTCCTTGGATATCTCACTGTGGGATTTTCCCTCCATATACGCCTTTTCCAAGACGTGGCTCTGTTCTGCCGGCAGGCTGTGCAGGCCGTCCGCAACTTCCTTTTCGTTGCGTCTTCTCTGTAGAAATATTAACGGTTGGTTTTCGGGGGTTTCATCCCAAACATCCATGGCTTCAATAATCTCGGCGTTTTGATGACGCCCGTTGCGGCGCAACATGTCGATACGAGTGTTGCGCATAATGGTGAATATCCAGGTGCTGGCAGAAGCCTTACTAGCATCGAAGCTGGGGGCCTTGCGCCAGACTTTAAACAGGGTTTCCTGAACTAGCTCATCGGCGGCTTCAGCGCTAATTGCCTGAGTGGTGCGGCTGTGATGGAAACCCTTAATTAGTGGGGCAAAGTGGTGAAAGAGCTGCTCAAAGGACTGGCGATCACGCTCAGCACCGACTCGCGTCAGCAGGGCACTCCAGTCCTGGTCCTCTCTTTGTGGCAGTTTCACCGGGCGTATTTCACTTTTTGCTTGGGGGCTATGCGCCATGTTAACGGTCTTTCTGTCGTTGTCGATACTCACGCAATTAAGCATGTGTGGAAATTAGTGTTGAGACCTGTTGTGGTACATCCGTGTACCACACTCTGCAACAGACTCTCAGGGGGAGACTTCCAAGTTGTCTGATAACTACTTACGCAGAGGGGGCATAACTGGATCTCCCTGGCCTACCTTTTATTAAGCGGTGATCCAACCGATGGGGTGTGGCGTATTTATCTGCAGCTTGAACAGTAAGGAATCCGATGATGAGCGCGTTGATTGAGGAGCTAGAGGAGTACTACAAAGACTTCCTGATGCAGGAAACTGGCAGCCTTGGATCACTATATAGCGACGATGTCATTTTTTGTGACCCGTTGCATCGG
This sequence comes from Microbulbifer maximicatervae (SeqCode), assembly GCF_052468155.1. Lineage (NCBI taxonomy): Bacteria > Pseudomonadati > Pseudomonadota > Gammaproteobacteria > Cellvibrionales > Microbulbiferaceae > Microbulbifer > Microbulbifer maximicatervae (SeqCode). The sequence goes on along the minus strand of NZ_CP174335.1, from coordinate 4,409,577 downwards.
ATAGAGGGATTGCCTGCTTTAAAGAGTTACTTTGCGGGAATGAGCAGGGGGCTTACCCAGTGCCGCTTCCAATTTGATGATCTGCCGGTGGTGGGCGAGGGCAGCGCCTGCCTTTCGTGGACCATGCACTACCGACACCAATCACTCAAAGGTGGACGCCCATTACAGCTTCGTGGCTGTAGCCTATTGCGTTACACCGATAAGATTCACTACCACGAGGACTTTTACGATATGGGTGCCATGGTCTACGAGCAGGTGCCGGTATTGGGCTCGTGTATTGGTTTTATCAAGTCGCGATTGGAGCGCAATTAAGTGTCCCAGGGGATTCGCGATAAAACCATCTGGATCACAGGTGCTAGCTCAGGTATCGGACGCTCGCTTACATTGCGCCTGGTGGAACAGAATAATTTTGTGATTGCCAGCAGTCGCAGGCTCGATGCGCTGACGGAGTTACAGAACATAGCCCCCAGTCGCCTCAGGGTTTTGGACTGTGATCTTAGTGATGATGCGGTGATGCCGGGTGTTACTCGGCGATTAGCGGACTTCACAGATCACCTGGATATGGTGATTGCTTGCGCTGGTACCTGTGAATATGACGACGACCTTCAATTGGATGTCACCATGTACCGACGGGTTTTTGATGGCAATTTCTTTGCCTTGGTGAATACCTTGAAGTGCGCGCAGCCACTGTTAGCCGCAAGTCGATCTCCGGTATTTGCTGCGCTCGGCAGTCTCTCGTCAGTGGTGCCTTTTCCCCGCGCCGAAGCGTATGGAAGTTCCAAAGCGGCGGTGGCCTATTTTCTGGAGTCGGTGCGCGCCGATACCAGCCTTACTCCACTTCGAGTGGTCCACATTCGCCCGGGGTTTGTCGATACCCGCCTTACCCAGCGCAATGACTTTGACATGCCTTTTTTAATGACTCCAGAGCAGGCCGCCGAGCGTATTGAACAGGGGCTCTGTGGTGTTGGGCATACAGTCGATTTTCCCAAACGGCTCAGTTGGCCTCTGCGGTTTCTGGGTTTTTTTAGCTCAATCTGGTTCCGTTTTTGCGTACCCCAAATGACAAGAATCCGCACTCTAAGGAAGAATTGATGCGAATCGCTATTGTTGGCAGCGGCATTGCCGGTCTTACTGCCGCTTATCTATTGAATCGAAAGTACGATGTCACCCTGTTTGAAGCACAGGCGCGCCTGGGAGGGCATACCGCTACGGTTGATATTGACGAGGGGGGACGCCGGTTAGCAGTGGATACCGGCTTTATTGTATACAACGACTGGACCTATCCGAATTTTATTCGCTTGCTTAAAGAGCTGGGAGTTCAATCCCAACCCACCTCCATGGGCTTTAGTGTGCGCTGCGATCAGGAGGGGTTTGAATATGCGGGTAACAATCTCAACAGCCTGTTTGCACAGCGCTCGAACATCGTCAGCGCTGGGCACTGGCGTATGCTCTGGGACATTGTGCGCTTTAATCGTAATGCCCTCCGCGACTGGCAGGAGGGGAGGCTGGGCGAGACATTGACCCTGGGTGAGTATCTACCTGCGAACGGTTACTCCGCGGAATTCGCCAATCGCTATTTGGTACCTATGGGCTCTGCTATCTGGTCTGCCAGTGTGGCGCAAATGCTGGAGTTTTCTGTTAGTTTCTTTGTCCGCTTCTTTGTCAATCACGGCCTGCTCAACCTGGTGCGTCGTCCGCAGTGGCGAGTGATTAAGGGTGGGTCGCGTGAATATATTGATCCGTTAATACAATCTTTCGCCGATAAAATTCGCTTATCTACGCCCATTGAGGCCGTGCAACGCTGCAGGGAAGGTGTGAATGTTCGCACCGCAGCAGGGGAAAATTTGGAGTTTGATGCCGTTGTTTTCGCTTGCCACTCCGATCAGGCCCTTCAATGTTTGACCGACCCCAGCGGCAGTGAGCAAAAAATCCTGGGGGCTATACCCTATGCAAAAAATGCCGTGGTCCTGCATACAGACAGCACCTTACTACCCCGTCACCGTCGCAGTTGGTCGAGTTGGAATTACCAATTGCGCAGTGAACAGGATGCACTGCCTGTTTTGACATACAACATGAATATACTTCAGGGATTGAATACAGAGAAAACGTATTGTGTCACTCTGAATGCCGAAGAGCGTATCGATCCCAAGTCTGTGCTCGGTCGTTTTGAATACTCCCATCCCCAGTTCTCTGTGGCCGGAACACGAGCGCAACAGCAGTGGGATAGTATTAATGGCGTTAACCGCACCTGGTTCTGTGGCGCTTATTGGGCAAATGGATTTCATGAAGATGGCGTAACGAGTGCGCTGCGAGTGGCTCGGGGGTTGGGTGTTGACTGGTAAGGAGGCCGGTATCATGGAAAGTGCGATTTATACCGGTTGGGTGGAACACCGGCGCTTCGCGCCCAGAGCTCATCAGTTTCGCTACCAGGTTTTTATGATGTACGTCGATCTGGCAGAGGTGGAAGCCATTTGTCAGCTCTCACCTCTTTGGTCCTCCCAGCGGCGAGCACCTGCGAGATTTTGTCGCAGTGATTTTTTTGGCGATGAATCCCTCAGTCTTGATGAGGCAGTTCGACAGCGGGTGGAGGAGGAAGCGGGAGAGCAGCCTGCGGGACCTATTCGTTTGCTGGCCAATTGGCGTTACTTTGGCTACAACATGAATCCACTCAGTGTTTACTATTGTTTCGATGCTGAGGGCCAGAATGTGGATTGGCTGCTCCTGGATGTACACAACACACCCTGGAAAGAGCGTCACAGCTATGTTTTGGATTGCCGTAATAATACCAAGTTGCAAAAAGCGACCTTCGCAAAAACATTTCATGTCTCGCCTTTTATGCCCATGGCCCAAGGGTATCGATGGAGGGGGACAAAACCTGGAGAAAAGCTGACAGCTTACCTGCAAAATTTTGATGCGAGTGCCGAGGATACAGAAGATGGCACTCGCCCAATGTTTGATGCAACCCTGAGTTTACAGCGCTGTGAAATTAGCGGCCGATCGCTTAATTCAATATTGATCCAGTACCCTTTGATGACCGTAAAAGTTATAGCCGCCATTTATTGGCAGGCACTGAAATTATGGGTCAAGCGTATCCCGGTATTTTCGCACCCTCGCGATGACGCCGAGGTTCAGGCAGGAGATAAACAACTATGAGAGCAGTTCAGGAAGTTGATCAGGCTTCGTCGTCAAAATCAGAAGTATCGGCACAGTCCTGGCTCGTTCGCCTGGCGCGCAAGCTGGTGTTGGAAAAACTCAAGGGTATTGATCGTGGCCACTTGCTAATCGAAGAGGGGGAGCAGTGTTACCACTTTGGCCAGAGACCAGAAGAAGCAGAGATCTCGGCACATATTTGCGTACATGATCCATCCAGTTATATACAGGTGCTATTAAACGGAACCATTGGTTCTGGAGAAGCCTTTATGCAGGGCGCCTGGACCTCAACCAATACCGTGGACCTGATTCGCCTGATGGTGGACAACATGGAATTGGTGGAAGGCATCGATAGTCGTTGGAGCTATTTACCTCGATTAGGCCTGCGCTGGTTACATCAATTAAATGCGAATAATCGCAATGGCTCACGCAAGAATATTTCTGCACACTATGACCTGGGCAATGAATTTTTCCGGTTATTTTTAGACAGGACCATGCTGTATTCATCTGCGGTCTACCCGTCTGAAAATGCAACTCTGTTTGAAGCCTCTAATCACAAACTGGAACTGATCTGCCGAAAGCTAAAGTTAAAACCCTCCGATCACCTCCTTGAGATTGGTACTGGGTGGGGTGGTATGGCCATTCATGCTGCCAAGTACTATGGCTGTAAAGTAACAACCACTACTATCTCCCAAGAGCAATATGACTATGCCCGCCAATGGGTGAAGCACGAAGGGTTAGAGGAGCAGGTGACCCTGCTATTACAAGACTATCGGGACCTGAAAGGTAAGTACGATAAAATTGTATCGATTGAAATGGTGGAGGCGGTAGGTCACGAATTTCACAAGACCTTCTTCGCCGGTTGTAGCGAATTACTCAAAGAAGATGGCCTGATGGTGATGCAGGCAATCACCATTCGCGACCAGCGCTACCACGAGTATCGTAAAGAGGTCGACTTCATTCAGCGATATATTTTCCCCGGTGGCTGCCTGCCATCTAATCAGGTTATCGCGGACCATATTGCCAATTCAACAGATATGCAGATTGTTGGACTTGAAGACATCACCGCCCATTACGCCCGCACATTAAGTGACTGGCGCAAAGCATTTCTTGAGCGAATTTCCAAAGTGCGCGAGTTAGGTTTTGATGAGCGCTTTATCCGTATGTGGGAATTCTATTTATGCTATTGCGAAGGGGGATTTTTGCAACGAGTGATTGGTACCGCCCAATTTGTGTTCGCCAAACCTCGGTTTTTGGGCAGTTTCTAAACTCTCTCAAGTTAATCTTGTGAAGTGTTTGCCTTTCAGAATGGCTCAGGATCAAGGCGTGATTTCAGGAGACTGTTTAAACTTTTTAAGAGTTTGCAACCCAAGGATATTACGGAATCAACCAGAGGCTCTCCTGCATGTGGCGTTTTGTCGCTAATGCCTTACTTTTCGATATCGCCTGGCCACTGTGCGTCATAGTGGCCAAGGTGTGGTTGGTGGTTCCCTTTACTCTGTTGAACCTTTTTATACATCTGCGCTATATCGCCAATTTGCCCAGGGAACCGCTTTGGTTAGCGGGGGTGTTTATCTTTGGTGTGTCTATAGACTCTATCTTGTTTCATTTGGGGGTGATGCGAAATGATAGTGGCTCCTCCTGGCCTCCCTTATGGCTGATCTGCCTGTGGTTGAACTTTGCCATGACCTTGCGATACAGTTTGGTTTTCTTACAGAAAAATCTATGGTTGGCGGTAATCCTGGGTGGTTTTTTCGGACCATTTAGTTACTTTACCGGTGCATTCCTAAATGGCACTGTGGAATTGCACAGGCCCCTGTGGCAATCCCTGGGAACATTAAGTGTAATTTGGGCCTGCATCCTGCCGTTGTTTGCCTATTTGGCAAGAGAGATTTGTCAAAAAGAGGTGAGCAATGCTTGAATTTATTGCGATGTCGGCTATTGCCGGAACTAACTGTCACTATGAAGGGCCTTTCCTGGTAAAAGGTCTGGCCTATGATCCGGATAATCAACAGTTACAGTACTGTGAATATTATACTTCGCAAGATAATGGCGAAATAACTGTTTTCTACTATGCACCCCAGGGTGATTTAATAGCAGAGAAAACCCTTCGAGAGCGAAATGGCCCCGCAGCTGGTCGCAGTGCCTTACCTAGTGTCACTCAAATAGATCGGAGGCACGGTGAAGTCCGTGAAGTCCTTTGGGATGACGGCCAGTGGATGATGCGCTATAGAGCCAACGAGGGCGAAGCCTGGAAAGTAAGTTTGCGAGAGGCACGAAGTGTTGATGTAGTTGATGCAGGCTTTGATACTTATGTGCGTGACCACTGGGACTTATTGTCCTCAGGAAAAACTCTTAAATTCAATTTTGCTTCGCCACTGCATGGTCGATCGATAAAGCTGCGCGCTAAGGCAGTATCCTGTAATCAAGCGGCAGGCGAAAATACTTGTATACGAGTAGATATTGCCCAGCCTCTTATCCGCCTTTTCGTAGAGGACTTAAATCTCACTTACGATACGGAGAGTCGGCGATTAAAGAGTTTTAAGGGCATAGTAAATATCCTCGATCCACAAGCGAAATCTCAAGAATTAGAAGTGTTTTACCAATATTCAATTCTGCCTATAGGAACCCAGCCTGCAGATCCATAGAAAAAAGGCGCCCTCCACTAATAGCTACAACACTATTTACGCCTGTTGAATTTGTTGCCCAGCGGGTCATTCATTTTTAGGCGCCGGACTGGCGCCAAGTTCTACCAGCAGCTAAACCTAAAGAAGAAAAGCGTGACAAGCTCACTATCCTGTGGCGAAAGCGATATGGGGTGTTTGATGAAGACTGCTATTTCTGCAACTGCTGGAATTATGATGTCGCTGCTTTACGGCTGTGCGAATCAGCCAGAGCAGGTTCCCGGTGCCGGTGGAATCGTTATCGATACCTGGGGCGTTAACATGAATCAGTATCAAGCGGACCTTGCAGAGTGCAAGGGAATCGCTTACTCCACGTATAGTGACCAAGGGCGCAGAACAGCTGCCGGTGCTGCGGGTGGTGCTGTAGTAGGTGGTGCGCTCGGTGCAATAGTCGGTGACAGCGGGCGTGCTGCGGTAGCCGGAGCCGGTGCCGGCGCGCTTGTTGGGGGCTTGTCAGGGGCGGGTAGTGCGAGCTCTGAGGCAACCTACATCATCAAAAATTGCCTGGTTGGTCGCGGATATCGAGTGTTGAATTGATCTTCTGCGTAAAACTGCGGTCCAAATTCTCATCAGTCCTCTGCTATTCAGCAACCTCACAGGACTTGGCACTGGCCGGGGGAAGTACCCCCGGCCTTTTTTCTGTTTTACAGCTTTAAGGAGCCTCTGAATAACTCCATGATACCTCTGGCATGCAGAGCGGTTCACAATCAAGGCGCGGCTTCGCAGGAATGTCTAGACCTTTCAAGAAGTCGCAACGCGGAGTGTGAATCGCTCTGCAAGCCCCGAAGGGCGGGCCTTGAAGGCCACATCTGCTGCGTTGCAGCTCTTGCAAAGGGCTACGGCCATTCGCGGCGAGCTGCGCCTAACATCTGCAGCCTTCAAGACCCGCAGAGGCATTACGGAGTTATTCAGAGGCTCCTTAATTTCAATCTTTTACTTTCTCCCGGTTAACACTTTTAATTTCTGTGCTAGATAGTAGGGCCACTAGTTTCTAGAAAATAAAATTGTAAGGGTGCAATAAAGTCTACAGCTGAATGGCGGCTAAACTTTTAAGGTCATTTGTGATTTCCTTTTCTTCAAGGAGCCCGCCATGTCTACTGCATCAACTATTAATGCCTATGCAGTCTTAGAGGCCGGCGGTCCATTTAAGACCTACCAAATTGCAGCAGGAGAGTTGGGTGCAACAGAGGTTGAACTGGAAATCATGTACTGTGGCATTTGTCATAGTGACTTGAGCATGATTGAAAATGAATGGGGTATTGGACAGTACCCTATGGTTGCCGGTCACGAAGTCATCGGCCGTGTAACCGCGATGGGGGAGCAAGTAGCTCATCTTAAAAAGGGTACGGTGGTTGGATTGGGGTGGAATTCAGGCTACTGTGAGACATGCCATACTTGCCGAATTGGTGACCTCAACTTATGTAGAGAGGCAAAGTTCACCATACTCACCAATGGAGGCTTTGCCGATAAAGCCAGGGCGGACATGAGTAGCCTGGTTGTTATCCCTGATGGTGTGGATTATGCATCAGCCGGCCCCCTTTTATGTGCGGGTATTACCGTATTCAATCCATTGGTCCAATTTGATATCAAACCCACTGATAAAGTGGCTGTGATTGGTATTGGTGGCTTGGGCCATCTTGCCTTGAAGTTTTTCCATGCTTGGGGCTGTGAAGTTACCGCGTTTACATCCAGCGAGGAAAAACGCAAAGAAGCCTTAGCTCTCGGTGCTCATAAAACACTGAACTCCCGTGATCCCGCAGAGATTCAAGCGGCGGCAATGAGCTTTGATTTTATTCTGTCGACTGTGAATGTCAGTCTTGATTGGGATCTGTATATCCAGGCTCTGAAACCTAAAGGGCGCTTACACTTTGTTGGAGCTGTAACTAACCCAATACAATTTACTCTATTTCCCTTGTTATTTGGGCAGCGCTCAATTTCAGCATCTCCAGTCGGCAGTCCTGGTACCATCGAAACCATGCTTGAGTTTGTGGCGCATCATAAGATTAAACCTGAGATAGAGATTTTCCCAATGAGTCAGATAGAGGCGGCTTTTGAACATTTGAAATCAGGAAAGGCTAAGTATCGGATTGTTTTGTCGCAGGAAGGGTAGGGATATTTAACTGGATCAGCTTCTGGGTGAGGAGAGCGCAAAGTCACACTACAAAGGAGCTTAAGTTAAAAGTATGGGGTTGGGATTTAGGCAGAAGCAATTCAATAGAAATCAATAAAGTCAGTTAGTTTTTTTCATAGTGAAGAACATGCGGCCATCCATTCCTTTTCTCTCCATAAGTCCTAGAATATGATCCTCATCGACTTTTCGCATCATATCATGCATAGGTATCGTGTCATAAATCATAGTGGCACTTGATTTCCCTCTGTGTTCCAAGATGCGCAGGCGGGCTTGGGCTTTTGCGGTTATATGTAGTTGTTGGGTGCGGAAGAACAAAGGGGCATCGTAAGCGTTGATAGATTTGAAGTCTGAATCCCAGCATAGTAAAGGATAGACCGTTTCAGAATTAATAAACTCTTTGCCGTACCAGCGTTTTCCTGCATCCATTTCATGCTGTAAAGGATGTTGTGTGTTAAATCCTTGCGCTTCCCATCGGCCGATAAGAGAGTTTATTGATATAGGTGAGAGATTATCGTAAAACTCAAGCAGTTCTTGTGGATCTACCTGATCCAATTTTTTAAGTTTTTCTAATGTGGTTAAGAAGTGCATGAGCTTGATTTAGTAGGGTATGTTTCTGGAGCATGTAATTGGGAAATAGCTTTCCAACATAACTAATACTGAGTATAGAAGTAGGAATATTTTTAATCAATTATTCTTGCTGTGCTTGGCCGCTGATTTCAATGATGGTTACCCCCTCCCGGCAGAGAGCCTAGAAACACTGGTCTTCGGTACAATATTCTTTGAGGAATTGGGTAAAACTAATACCTTCCTGGAACTGCACCTAATTACAAGCCATGATCTTTACCACTGTGAATCAAGTAAATAGCCGTGTCTATGTAGAGTTCATTGTGACCTTGCAGGGTGGTAATTAGGGGGCTCATGTATATTTCAGAAGCTAAGAATAGAAAATATCAAAGAACTACTCAGGTGCTAGGGAAGTCAATCTCTTATACCTTTTCAGGAAACAGTTTCAGGAAGCTGTGACGAAATCTGGTCATATAGCCTGTCAGGGAGGGGTGGATCTGGTGCCCAATGCTGCTGGATGTAATACAAATTGACCATTTGTATTTTTGTACTGCTCAACTGGAATCATCCGGTGCTCGTGAAATTTCTGCTAGAGACTCTGATATCTTCCAAATTTTTACAGAGGTTGGGCATTTTTTATCTTTAGCGGGTGGGAGTAATTTTCTTGCACCAATAATATCCACCTGGGCATTATACAGAACTATAGGAGCATCAGGCCCATAAAGCAGCTGTGTCCATTGTTGGTTTCTATACCTTATAGTTTCTGTTGCATGATTATTGAAGATATGAGCTGCAGGCAGGTCCATACATAGGGTTGCACCCTTAGCCCCCTTGTGGAGGATTAATTTCAATATGTACATTTATCATCCAGTCGTTGTAGCTGGGCAGTTTAATCATCAACAAAAGATGACAAATGTCATATATAGTTGGTGACAGAAATGACTTACCTAATTTCCGCTATTGCCTGATATTACCTATAAATATTATTTCTGCACCGGTATTAAGGTGTTTATGGAGGCTTACATTGATCAAGACAGTTTCTTTAATCGTTGGCGCGATAGTGTTCCTTCTGGTGGTAGTCTGTACTATTTGGGTCCTTACAACACCTCAACTTCCCGAGGATATCCAGAAACGACTTAACCTGAGTCTTGAGAAACCACTACCTGAGCTGATCTCAGGTCAGAGCGGATATGTTCGCTCAGGGAGCCTTAAAATTTGGTATCAGCTTAAAAGCCCAGAGGGGATACCGGTTCGTGGCACTGTGTTACTGATAAACGGTATGGGCTCTTCTTCTTTGTACTGGCCATCTGAAGTCTATGAGCCACTCTTAGCTGCTGGCTATCAAGTACTACTCACCGATCATCGTGGCTGCGGTGCCTCGAGTTGGGTTACCAACTGGACTAAGGAGACTGCTTACGACCTTTCCGACATGATGCGCGATAACCTTGCGGTTATGGACTCCCTGGGGATTAAGCAAGTTCATGTTATGGGCGCCTCAATGGGAGGGATGATTGCGCAAGAAATGGCCCTGCAATTTCCCAATCGCTTGAAAAGCCTTACTTCAATCATGTCCTCAGGTTTTCTCGACGACCCCGAGTTACCCCAGGGAAAAACCTTCAGATACAATATGCTTCGGCTATTTCTTCGCTATGGACTCAGTGGCTCCGATGAGGGTATGGCTAAGTTGATGGTAAGTACTTATCACAGTCTTCAGGGGCAGGGAGGCTTTGATGTTGAACATATTGCACACACTACTCTCTACGAACTACGTCATAGGCAAGGATTTGATCATAATCTGCCAGTCCAGCAATTTACAGCAATCTCTCTTTCTGGCTCGAGATTAGAGCGATTGGAGGGCTTAGAGGTCCCCACTATGGTTATCCACGGTGATAGAGATCCCCTGTTAAGTATTGCTCAAGCCAAAAAGTATGCAGCTCGCATTCCTGGTGCTAAAACGTTGTGGGTAGAAGGTATGGGCCATGCCATGGCACCTGTATATGTGAAAGAATGGATGGAGCATGAAGTACAATTTTTGGAAGCTAATAACTAATGCCGGCATATCACTATTTGCAAAGGTTCTACTCTTTCCCCAAGAATCTGAGAGGTGCTCTGAACTTAGTACCATATTTTCAGATCCTTATATACTTGCCCTTTATTTTTCATACTTTTAGTGAAATTGCTTTTGGGGTAGTAGTGATTTGCCACTTGTTTCTCTTCCCTTTGTTCTTCCTCGTATTTTGGTGCAAAGGAACCAAAGTTACTGGTATTGTCCTGGTGCTAAACCTTTTAGGTGTTATCACTTCTTTTTATTCACTTGCCGGTATCGGTTTCTTTGCCTTTGCGGCTGCAGCTTGCTCGGCGTACAGGCAACTCTATGCATCCCTTGTGTTGCTGTTTGTTGTTACTTTTTCTTATTTGAGTACTGCCTACTTAACTGGACAATCACTATATGTTGTTTTGACGGGACTATTTTTTACAGCTATCAACGGTCTGAACTTTCTATTTCAACTGAGAAAGTACTTATCTAACCTGGTTATTAAACAAAGCCAAAAGGAAATTTCCTCTATGGCAAAGACTTCTGAGCGTGAGCGTATTGCACAAGACTTGCACGATTCCCTCGGTCAGAGTCTTACGAGTATCACTTTAAAGGCGGAGCTTGCCGAAAGGCTTCTCGAAGTTGATCCAGCAACGGCACTGCAGCATATTCTTGATATTAAAAAAATCTCCAGAACAGCGATTACCGAGGTTCGAGAAACGGTATCGAATTATAAAATCAGTACACTGGCCAATGAGCTGGCGAGTTCAAAGTTTGCACTAGAATCAGTGAATATTACCTGTATACATCATATCGAGGCCACAGAAATACCCATTCACGTTGACAATACGTTGGCAATGACTATTCGCGAAGCCACCACAAATATTCTACGTCACAGCCAAGCAAGCATGTGTGAAGTTTCGCTGTGGCTTGATAAGCAACTACTCTCTTTGCATGTTTGTGACAATGGAAAGGCTGTGGGAAAGGTATCTATGGGGCATGGCCTTAGTGGTATGAGCGATCGCTGGAACCAACTTGGAGGCAGTTTGAAAATACAATTCCAGGGTGGTTGTCATATCTACGCCACAATTCCCCTCAAATAAGTAGTTGTATTAAATGATGATTAAAGTGCTTTTAGTTGAAGATCAAGCGATGGTGCTCGGTGCATTGAGAGCATTACTTAACTTGGAGAAAGATATTCGGGTCGTCGCAACTGCGAGCAATGGGCGAGAGGCCCTTGAGATTTGCGATAATTGCAGCCCGGATTTGGTAGTTAGTGATATAGAAATGCCTGGGATGACAGGTCTTGAACTCGCAGAGCAATTACAGCGCTTTATAAATCCTCCCAAGGTTGTAATGCTGACAACTTTCTCAAGGAGTGGCTATATTCGTCGAGCACTCAATGCAGGGGTAAGCGGCTACCTTCTTAAAGATGCTCCGCCGAGCCAGCTCGCAAGCTGTATCCGTCAAGTTTCAGCAGGTAAAACTGTCGTTGCTCCTGAATTAGTGCAGCAAGCACTCAATTGTGGGGACAATCCGCTCTCCACTAAAGAGCAGAAGATTCTTCAGCTCGCTTATACTGGGAAAACCACTGAGGATATTGCGCGAGAAGTTTCACTCTCCCCAGGTACCATTCGAAATTATATCCATAGCAGCTGCCAAAAATTGAATGTCAGTAATAGAGTTGAAGCGGCACGCTTGGCTCAAAACTATGGTTGGATAGAGCCTACTGAATAAATAAAAGTCGATTGTTTCGCTAGTGTAAAATGGGGGTTGGTAAGCGCTTGAGTTGGTTTTTTGTGTTTTGTTTTTTTCTAGATCGTATATATGTTTAAGATACTCATATAAGCAGAGTTAGCTTTTAAGCTATAAATTGATAAATGGCCGCATATATCCCCTACGGGTTATACAGCCATTTGTCAAGCGATCTTTTTTATCTAGATTTAAAAATCAGAATTCGATGATTTCCAGAGTCAGTAACAAATAAGTTGTCTTTATATCCAAAAATTCCTGTTGGTTCCTTTAAAGTCGAAGCAGTAGGTGATTCAGGTTCATCAGGATAGCTAATACCGTTTTGGTTGGCATCATTTGGCTTGAAGCTTACAAAGTCAGCTTGTCCAAGCACTGTGTCTGCTGGGGCGAAATTGCTGGTTGGCCAATTATTCCAGACTAAAACTCTATTGTTCTTCGCGTCGGCAACAAAGAGTTGAATGCCATTTGACCAGATGCCAGTTTCTGGACGATTTAGGGTCTTACTATTTACTGGCCATTCAGTACCGTCCACATCGGGTAGTTCAATATTCCTTTCGCTGAATGAGGGTTGTCCGAGAACAATATCAGCAGGCGCAAAACTGCTGGTAGGAAAATTATTCCAAAGAAGAATTCGGTTATTTCCATTGTCAATAATGGCCAGCTTTTCTCCGTCACTCCAAACATCTGTTGGATCGTATAGGGTGCTTGCTGATAGTTGATATGATATACCACTTTGGTCTACATCGTTTGGATCACAGTTTTCTAACCCTGACTGACCAACAAGGAGATCCGGGGAGGTATAACTACTTTCAGGAATTTGGCTCCATATTAACACCCTGGAATTAGCTGCATCAGTAACCAATATTTTGCCATCAGTAACGGTGGCTCCCCAGTTAATCCAAAGTCCCAGGCTTCTACAGGGGGAGATGTCATAATCTCCAATATTTAAAGTCAGTGTAGGCGCTGCTCCTGCTCCGGATACCACACTATCGTAAATAGAAATATGCCTTTCCCGGTATTGAGAAATTAGCAGGTGTTCTCCGTCAAAACTAATGTCTGAGGGACCGAATAATTCCTGTTCCGGATTTGATAAGGCCAGAGTGTCCAGTCCGTCCTTGCCTATTACTGCATTTGCAGGTGAGCCATTTGTCATAGGAATTGAATTAAAAACTAAGACGCGATTGGACGAAGTATCTGATATAAATAGTTTCCCCTCATCATCGATGCTGACATCACCGGATGGCTGAAAGGCAAAATTTTTAGCATTTATTCCCAAATCTGTGCTGGAGAAGTTATCTTGCCCTATAACGACCTGTGCGGGATCAAAATTCTCAAAGTAAAAGGGAACAGTAAAGCTATTCTCATAAGTGATCAATGGAATCCCTACAAGGTCGTCTATATCAATCTGAATGCTACGATCTTGAGCTGATTTCCAGCCATCTACAGGACTAATCGTTAAGGTATCATCGGGTATATTTGTTTTTGACCAGTTGATTGTATAGTCATCTTCTACGAGAGTACCAGATAAGGCAAGGCTCTCGATATCCATGGTCTCAGAGAAGAGGACATTGATCGTGTCATCTTTCTCCAGGCGAGTGATATCTGGCTCGAAGCTAGTAATGGAAGGGGAGAGCGTATCAATATAGTAGGTGGCAGTTAGCGCTTCGATATCATAGCCGGAATCATCTGTGGCGTTAACTGTTAGGGAGTAGTTCGAAGAGTTGGTCCAGTCTCCCCTGGGATGCAATATAAGCGTATCTTCATCGAGTTGAGAAAGTTCACCGGCCTCTCCCATGCTCCCAGATATGACAATGTTGTCGATCAGAATAGCTTCGCTAAAATCTAAATAGATTTCCTTATCTTTGCCAATAGTACTGCCGCTTAAAGGTGTAAAGCTAACTGTGAAGCGCGAGCTGCCAGCATCGGGGTCGTCCGTTGGAGGTGTAGTGGTATCTCCATCTCCATCTCCAGATCCACTCCCGGAACCATTCCCTGTCCCATTTCCAGAGCCACTCCCACCTCCACTAACTGGTTCGCTTTCAGAATTACTGTTCGCTGACTTGTCACTTCCAGAACTACCTCCGCATCCAGAGAGCAGAGCAGTAACTGCAAGGCATATAATTAATTTTTGAGAATTCACTTTCATACATACTTCCCCATTAACAACAAAGGTTAACCTTCTAGCATTTAAATTAATGTTTTCGCTAGAAAAGTAATTCTAAATTATCTATGTGAATATTGCCTGAATAAGAGGGTTAAGATTTTTCTAAAAAATACACAGAGATACTTGAAATATTCTACCGAGAGTTCTGATTTGTATGTAAGAAATAATAGGAATGGGTAGTCATTACCATTTTCCATCTTACCTAGAAATAAGTAGAATAGTGATTTGGCAGAAAGTAAGGTTTATTTGGCTCTAACAGAGGTTGCTGTAAAATATACATGCAACTTTGTCTTCGGTGAGAAGTGTTTTCGATCTTTATTGAGTTGAGCTGTAGAGGGTTTGATAGGCAGCTAGAAGTGCAAGAGATAGCAGGTATTACTATTTGAAAGTGGCAATTTTTGATCCTAGCCATCAACAGTGGATACCATGGATTAGCTCTGCATTAAGTGAGTGGAAAAAGGTACCTGCAAAGGCGTTATTGTAGTAATTACCCTTGGCGCTCATACTGTACCGCAGATCATACGCTGTAATTAAAGGTTGATAATTCCTAGAGCAATACTGACTTCTCCTGTCAGTATGCAGGAGAACATTCGTAGGCTTCTTACATCTCCATATAGTCATTTGAAAAGCGTCATAAGTTAGCCACCCGTTTTCGACGTTACCCAACCAATAACTAGCCAACTATATAGGTCGATCACTACCGCTAGATATAACCAATCCTTTCCTGATTCGGTGCATCAGAAAACCAGCATGCCAACAGATTGAAGAGTGGTGCTAGAGGCGCTGGCGGTGAATCAGATGCTCTCCCAGTCTGTTAGTTTTCTAAGGTGTAATGAAAGTATCAAGAATTCAGATTTGGATTAAAAATTGTGGTTTTAGGTGAAAGCTGGAAGTAATGATGGTGGTGACGGAGTGGAGTTAGCAGGGCGCTGGAGAAAGGTTGTGCCGACAGTCCTTATGCTGTGTACCCAGCGCTTATCGCGCTCGCTGCAAGCATGTCGCACAGCCTCTTCAACGCTTACGTTATCTTTATAGTGGCTTTCAAAATTTCGATTGAGATTGATCAGTATTTTGATGGAATTTCCAGCTGCTGGAGAATAGGGGAGTATTCTCAGTAAAGGCGCCGCGCTTTCTGGGATCTAAATGTCGACTACTCCAGTCCACAATCTCCAAATGTTGATCCAGTTGAAAGGTAACTCTTTTGGGGTGAGCTTTTATAATGAAAGGTCTCAGGATTATTGAGGCCTTTCAGATAAGCGCTAGCAGATAATTTTCTACTAGCTACTTGTTTTGGTTGGTGACCTTTAACTTAACGCCAAACACCCCATTGGCCGGTTGTACCCGGCTCCTCGCCCCTTGTCCACCATCCGGCAGTCCATGTTTCACCATTGTGGCTAACGATATCACCTGCGGTGTAGATTTCGTTGCTATCCCAAGCTTGAATACTGGGATCTGTGGGATCTGTGGGATCTGTGGGATCTGTGGGATCTGTGGGATCTGTGGGATCTGTGGGATCTGTGGTAGTTGATGGTTCAACAGTAAATGAGTAGATCTCGTCATCAACAGTAGAGTCACCGCTTACGGTTAACTTGAAACTTAATTCATGCTGTTCATTTGTTAAGCTTGACGTGTCGATAACCAGTGCACCACTGGGCCCGGTTGCGGTTTCAGCAGGGCTCCCACTTACCTGTGACCATTCCGTATTATTGATATTTCCGACACTTTCTCCCGATGAAAGTACCACTAAATCCCCATGCTCTACTCTAGCTATATCAAGCGGTTTTAAAACCTTAGGTGTGATAGTGGCGATTAATTCACTTCCGTTGCTTGTAATAGTGAATTGACCGGAGGCACGTGAGTCTTTGGAGTTGAAGTAGTTACCATGTAAATCACCCTGGAAGTACATGTAATGATTCATTTCTTCATGCCAGCGACCAATAAAAACATTTCCATTGTGGTTTGATTGGTACCAGCCGGTGACTTGAGAAGCTAAAAGCCTGTCCCAGTCATTCTTATTATCCTCGGTAATTGCCAGCGAAAATGATGAGTGTTCCTCACCATTTTTATTGAATACCGTATAATTGACGGTGTCCCCCACATTAACCGAATCTATACTATTGTCTTCTGGAATAAAGGTGTTGCCTTGAATCAGGTGCGGCTGTGTGGTGCCGGGATCAGGTTCGCTAGGCGGTTCAACATCAGTATTTACAATAGTGATATCACTACAGTTGTAGAAGCCTTCACCAACTGGGTCTACTCGCTGCCAACGTACAAATAAAATTGCATTACCTACCCTGTCTTCTGGAATGGTGACATTCATGCGATATTGACCATTGACGACAGGTACGTCCCCTTCCTCCTGGATAAGCTCAAGGTCATCCCATGCCAGTGGTTGTGACAGGTCTGCTTCCGCCTTCGTAAGGTAAAACTCCCAAAAAGATGGGTTGTGTGGCGCTGTTGCCTGGAATACGTATTCGAATGTTCCCGCATTGACTTCTACACGGGTCCAGGCATCAGTTGCTGCTCCCATTCCTTTTTTCTGCGAGTCATTTGCATAGCAAAGAGTTCCATCAGGAATGGCACTTTTTACAGCGGCAGAATTATTGTAGTCAGGGATGTTAATGGAGAATTCGTTGTGTTGTTGGAAAGGATAAGATCCAGAAATGGATTTTGCCAGGGCACAGCCTGGATTGGATGGTGTTCCAGACCAGATATTGCCTTGATCATAGCAAATTTTTTGCCTGGCTTTTGGAAATTCAGACCAGCCGTGAGCGTGTACTTGTAAGCTGAAAGGTATCAGCAACATTGTCGCAAGCGCGCTTTTTTTTCTTAAAAGCATAAGGTTACTCCTGGTTTACATTATTCTCGTCGATTTATTTAGAACGACTGGAATATTAAGTTCAATTTCCTGGTGAATACTGTGAAATAAGTTGGTGTTTGAGGATGTCGGCCATTCTTTCCTTGTCACCAGGATCAAAAAATTCAGTTAGTAAATAAATAATTGCCCGTTAAAAATTGCTAATAAGACAGACCTTTCACGTGGACATGGGTTCCATGCCATACATGAATTAACATGTTTTAATAAAATTTACGTTTCCATTAATCAATAGTTGCTTGAGTAGTGGGTCAAAAAATGAAGTCATTTTTGGTGTTTTGTGACAATGTGATGGCTGTCAAAGAAAATAAAGCATGAAGGGCGGTATAAAAGCTTGAAGTTTATGTGCTAAATACAGAGGGCTCCACGGATTAATGAAAACGAAAAATACACACTAGCCTCATTAGCTTGCCTAAATTGTATTGGAGCAGGAAGGTTTTCTGGGGGGCTGAAAAACCGCATTGTTTGAGGAGGTTTGTCTCATAGCAGCATAGACTATTGCAAAGTAAATTTATTGCACTTTCGATGGTCTAGTCTCTATCTATTCTTTAAGTGAATGTTAATTTATTTGGGTTGAGCTGATAGGGGTTAGGCGAGAATAGGGGGAGTGACAATGACAAACCAATAATTGAGAAGCTTCGGCCTTCAAATATGTAGCGGGCAAAAATTGAACTGTAATTATTTTTTCAATCTATTTGCTTGTTGTATCAGATAAATCGGTCAATAAGTTAATGCTGTAGGCATCAATAGATTCAGGTGCTAGAACTGGTTTGCACATGTCTTTGTGCTTATTTTGTAGACATTGAGTCTCAGGTGGAGCTTATCAGCTGTAGTAGTTCAGACTTGACCTGACAGAGTACCTCCTGAAAGACCAGTAACTGTCAGATCAAGTCTGAACTACTACACATTATAGGTTCCAGTCGAAGCCCTGGTGATAATCACGCCCTCGTAGCGGGCCGTAGATAAAGGCTGCGTCATAGGCACCACTGGCATTCCAGAATAAAGGGCTCTCACCTTCCTCAACCTGGGTGTAATCTGTCAGGTTGTTTCCGCCCAGATACAGGCTCAGGTTTTCAGTGACGTCAAAGGTTAATTTAAGATCTATTGTCCAATAGGCGTCTGCGCTTGTGCTTTTTAAAGTGGAGTCGCCCAACTGATTGAAACCTTCGGAAGCAAATTCATCCAAGTCCCGGGAGCCAACCCAGGTAGCACTGGCGTATAGCATCCAGTAATCGGCTTTGTAATCCAGATTGAATAGTGCACGCTGCTCTACTGAAGCAATGCCAACACTCTATTTGGTGGGTGTCCGGAACTGTTGCTATTGGGATAATCTTCGCCAAGGCGTCACTATAATAGGAACTGGCGCTATACGCCTGGAATTTCCACAGAGCTATGCTGGAATGGGCCGCAGATGCGAGCGCATTGTAATGGTGACTCTAATGTAGGGAAGGGGCCCCACAAAGGTGCGAGTATTTGTTTGGTGACTGCTTGTTTAGAAGCCCCTTTTGTTCAGCAACTTAGAAGCGGGTCTCTAGTGACAGGTGCAACCCACTTATTTCGAGGGTGCCGTTATCAATGTTCTTCCACTGTAGTTTGCCTGCGAAGCGATCGGTAAAATCATATTTCACGCCGAGGCCGTAGGCCAGGTCATAGTCTTTGTCGCTGGATCGGGTGACTATTTCGGGATATATAGAAACAGTTCCCGGTGGGAATCTGAGCTCGCTATCAATACTGGTATAGGCAAGTCCGAGGTAGGCGCTCATGGTAGCTCTGTCGAGTATAGGGTAATGAAATACGGCATTAAGTTGTGCGCTATCTACTTGTATTTCTTCGTAGTTGTTGCTTAATGGGTTTTCATCGAGGCTATCGATAGATTTGTCATTTATTGACGCGAGGTTATAGGTGTAAGTATCGGCTGCCTTGTCATAGTGACTATATCCAGCTTCGACAGAAAAATACGGGTTTATCTGATAGCCAGCATAGATATCAATTGAATTGGATTGATCTTTAAATCGTTCCCCATCAATAAAATCTACAGATAGGTTACTTTTTCCCTCGAAATCTTGCTGGCCGTAACCAACCCCAAAATAGAAGGGGTTCTCCTCAGCAGTTGATAGAGCGGAAATTGCCAGAGCGGGAAGTAGTAAACATAACTTTGAAATTTTCATGTTGATTTGGCTCTATAGTGTAAAAAATTTTGTTTTTTCTTAAATGTCAAAATAGACAGGACCTATACTGGTTTTGAATGAGGGAGAGAGTCAAGGAGTTTTTTTATGGACTTAGCTTTTGTTGTTTTGAAAACAAGATAAAGAAAAATAGGTTTTATTTGATAGGTTTATGTCTTTTTTGTATCTTCTAGAAGATTGGCTTGTCCCTTAATTTATGCTAACCGCTAAATTTTTTATTGGTACGTTCGTGGGGTAGGTAGCTAGGCTCACATACAAAGATCTCTTTACTGTGAGCTGGTAAAGATATGGGGGGCGTGGATGCCTAACTTTACTTGCTTTCCCTTCACTCCTAATACTGTAATCAAGTCATTCGTATCAGTTCTTGGGTTTTCGCCAGTTTGTCGCTTTATGGTCAACCTGCTAGCTTCCTGCTGATTCTTGGGCGTGAGTGGGGAACAGCCGTTGAGGAAAAACCAGTTGCTCATTGGTGTGTCCGTTGTTGAAGGGAGGGATCAATCGACCGCTATCCGAGCGGAAAGTGTTGTGCGGTTGGGCCCGGCTCAGGACGTCACCACTGTGAGGGCCACAAGCGCGATCGTTGCCAGTGTCGCGACGATGGCTATAACGGTCTGAAGCCAGTCGCTCTGGCACGTCTTGTCGATCCAGCCGGAGAACAGCATGAACGGAAGCACTAGCGCGAGTGCGCTGACATTAAGTTAAGAGGCGACCACCGTGTTCGCCGGCGATGGCGTGTTGCCGAGATACGTACTCCATGGCGTTAGATATTGGCCGGCGCCGGTCAGTATCGTCAGGGAGACACCTGCAAAGTTGCAATAGAAGCAGGCTATCGTTACTCCGCAAAAAAACCAGGCGTTGTACGAGTTGAACCGGAGAGACGGCCGGAGCATGACGAAAGCGAGCATGAACACGGTTTCGAGTAGACCGAGCGTGTGTGCCATGCCGATGATCGACGCACCCGGAGCGCTGACAGGAATACCGATTAAGAGTCCGCCGAGAAAAAGAAGGCAGGCGCCCGCCATCATTACGGTGGTCGGCGGAGCGAAACAATGTCGACATGGTCATGGCGGGCTGGACTTTCTAGCTGACATGGCAGGATCATAGTTGAGTGCTGAGGTCGACACCAGCCGGGAGAACAGCTTTGGCATGTAGTGTCGCGCTCCAGTAAGCATCGTTGCCGGTTGTTATTACGTTGCGGACGACTATGAATGGCTGCAGCTTAGGGGGCGTTGAGCTAAGACCCACGGTATGGATGTCTTTGCAGAAATGACTTGGTATTGCTGCCCCCCCTGTATCCGAATACCCACCACCGGGACAAATATGTCGGTATTGTTGGGAAATGCTCTGCTCAATGTCTGTTGGCCACCCTATGTTAAAGGGCGCCGGAGTACATGTAGATTATGTAGTGAGAGACCTTAAGAGTTGTCCATACGTCGGTGTTGTGGTCAAGTCCAACCGAACACCTCTTTAAGCACATTTCTCAAATTCGATAGGGGCCCAGAGTTGTATGTATTCTGCGTGAGTTGTAATAAGTAATATAGGCTCTCATATCGATTATGGCATACTCCCTTGCTGCATGGGATTTCCCGTTAACCACTCCCATTTCAGGCCACTAAAAAACGTTCAGCTGGCGCGTTGTCCCAACAATTTCCATTGCGGCTCATTGAGTATGCCATCCCATGCTGCTTGAACAGTGCTTGGTAAGTATAACTGGCATACTGACTACCTTGATCAGAGTGATGTAAAAAGCCTTTTGGCGGTGTACGCAAATTGGTAGCCATCAGCAACGCATGGCTTACCAAGGCAGTCTCCATCTGGCGACCTAGATGCCAACCAACAATCCGACGCGAATAAAGATCAATCACTACCGCCAAGTACAACCGGCCCTGCACAATCCAGATATACGTAAAATCAGTCGTCCAAAATTGATTTTTAACACTTGATGAGAATTCCCTATTCAGAAGATTATCTGCAATCGGAAGCTGGTGTTTGTTCTCTGTCGTCAACATAAATCGCTTCTTGCGTTTTACTGCCAAACCTAGCTTGTTAATGAGCCTACGCACTCGGTAACACCCAATTTCAAGGCCTTCTTTAGGGTTTCTTTCTCCATCCGCAATTGCTTGATTTCGTGTCGCAACCGACCCAATTCCGCTCACTCGCGGGCATCCCGCGTCGCCGGTTGTTGGGAGTGGTTCCTACAGTCTCTACGGACTTAGAAATCGAGTACCCTTGCTCAGAGACTAGGGCTACGGCGTCTTTCTTTAATTCCGGCTTGAACTGCCGATGTGCACCTTCTTTTGTCATATTTCACCCCGCTTGGTAGTTTTACTATCTTAGCGAAGTGTCTGGAAGTATTAGACCACTACAGGTTCAACCTGGTATAAAGCCACGTCAGGTGTTGCCCAGATTTTTGATGGCTTTGAATTAGGACTTGGAAAGGAAGCAATGGAGGTAAGTGAGCTGTGCAAGTCGCGAGCAAGAGAAGAGTTAGCCAATAAACTTGTAGGTGCTTTTGATTCTGCTGTAAAAATCTATAAAAGAGCTGATTCGAATGTTGTAGCTTTTGCTACTGTAGAGGCTGCTTCGAATCTTTCTTTTGCAGGTGCAAAAGCATTGTTTGGGATTCTAGCGGCCGCTATAGCCAATACAATGTTAGCAAGTATTCCAAGCTTAAATAAACAATATTATAGTGGGTCAACTATGCCCTTGAAGTAATTGTTAAAGAAAAGTGTGGTCAAAAAATAGGTTTCATATGAATTTTTTGAAAGATATTTTTTCTCGTGGGCCAAACTTCCGTAGTGCGAGAAGGATAGAGAAAACACTATCCGGCTCTAAACTTTCTTTCATGCCCCCCCCTCCAGCGGATCCATTTCCCTCTACTCAAAAATGGGAGGCAGAGACTGGGGAATTTGATATTTATAAGGCTAATATTTTTTGCCCAATTTCATACCGTTCGAGTGA
This sequence comes from Microbulbifer maximicatervae (SeqCode), assembly GCF_052468155.1. NCBI lineage: Bacteria > Pseudomonadati > Pseudomonadota > Gammaproteobacteria > Cellvibrionales > Microbulbiferaceae > Microbulbifer > Microbulbifer maximicatervae (SeqCode). Next base: position 4,387,075 of record NZ_CP174335.1, on the reverse strand, counting down.
TAACTTGGACGATAAAGTCAAATTTCCAGATGTTACGTATCTAAGCGTTGGGGGTTTAAGGGGCTGCCCATTATAGGGGGGGATGGCGGTAAAGTTGGCCTAGTAGTTGCTGTTACTTCAATAGAGGATCTTCCAGTTAATGAAAGTTTATTTGATGCGAGAGTACTGACAAAAGAAGCATATCGCCGATATGAATTGAGAGACCTTCATAACTTTGATCCAGGTTTAAAAAGCGACCCATTTGATTTGACTCAATATCGATGGCCCAACTATTTGGGGCCTGTTAATTGCCAATAGATAAAGCAGGCTAATAAGAGTTGGTTGTACTCTGAAAGTCAGCCTTTGCGAAATAAGCTTGATAAAGTTAGCTGGCATACTGCACTTACAGATAAGCACTTTTTAAGTTTTAGTTTTAATATTGCTCGCTATGCATCGAATGACGGTAATGCATTTCGAGTATGTGAGCGTGTTTCGGGGGAAATTACATTGGGTTTGTGCAGCGTATTATAGATTCTTTAGATTTGAGTCTCACTTATGATTTATCTGAACGCCTTGTTCAAGTTCAGAGGCAGCCAGGAGCTAAAGATAAGCAGATATTATCCTTTACCCCCAAGCAAGTTAAAGATGCAAAGTATGTGATGAGAATGTGGAGTGATTCGGAATACACAGCTCCAGGTAAAAGGGATGATGAGGATCATAGAGCTTCTACTGATGAGGTTTCTAGAATCGTTGATTTGGGTATTAAACCTAGGGAACCTCTGAATAATTCCGAGCCAATTTGGTAGTATTCAGTTATCCGTCAAGGCTACGATAGATTATGCACCAAGTCACCTTTGCTGAAGCAGAATACAATCTAAAGCGCCGTATAACTCGTCGGGAAAAATTTCTTTCTCAAATGGAAGCCCTCATCCCGTGGCAGTGACTAGAAACTCAGATCACTCCTTGTAATCCCCGAGACAAACGTGGCCGACAACTATATTCATTGAGTATCATACTCCGTATTCATTGCATGCAGTTGTTTTACAATTTAAGTGACCCTTCCATGGAAGATGTGTTATATGAGATTGAATCTATGCGTAATTTTTCTGGATTGACTTTGAGCGGCCCAATTCCCGACGAAATAATGATTCTTAACTTTCGCCACTTACTGGAGCTGAATCAGCTAGGTACAGCCCTATTTGATGAAATCAATAAACATCTTGCTGAAAATGGCGTGGGACTGCGTGAAGGCACCATTGTAGATGCCGCTACTATCTCTACGCTAACTTCAACTATGAATAAAAAGAAAGAGCGTGATTCAGAAATGCATCAAACAAAGAAAGGCAATCAGCGGCACTTTGGAATGAAGATGTATATCGGGGTTGAAGACGTGCTCGGAGTAATACATCGCGTAGAAACAACAGCAGCGAGCTCACATGATGTCACAGCCGCAGAGCGAGTCCCCCACGGGGAAGAAGGAAGAGTCTGGGGTGATTCTGGGCACATTGGTGCGGAGAAGCGTGAAGAGTTGAAGGTGCGGGAGATGGATTGGCACATAGCAATGAAGCCGAGCAAGCTAAAAACTCTTCCAGGGCGTGATGTGCTACGTAAGGTAGAAAAGATCAAGGCACAGATAAGAGCGAAGGTAGAGCACCCCTTTCGCTATACTAAACGGGTATTTGGTTATGACAAGGTCCGCTATCGGGGACTGTTAAAAAATACTGAGCGGCTGTGCTTGCTAGCAGGTTTTACCAACTTACTAATAGGGAGAGAATACTTGGCCGCTTAGGGGGTGTGTCTGAAATTCGCCTACCGGGGTTTTCAGGTAAAAAATTAGGGAGCTATTGCGCGGAAATTAAGCGTATTTGCATAGAAAAGTGAGTTTTTTAAAACAATTCAGCTTAATTCTAGAAAAATGCTCCATTGATAAGAGGTTCCTTAGATGAAATATACAAAAGGTGTTTAATTTAATGGTTTGTTTATGCAAATCATGTAAGTCGATTAGTATTTCATATAGGATAATATACGCTATTCTATTTGGGTGGCGATTAAATTTTAAACGGTTGCCACCTAGACAAGAATTACTACTTGGTGTATGAGAGAAATGACGTTGTTAGCGTTTAAAACTTGTGCTTTCTGGTATTTGAAAGGGTGGACGTAGCATATCTCTATAGCTTCCTTGAAGTTTTATGAATTACTCTCTTTCATCAAATGATGGGAGCCGAAGGGAGTGGGCAATAACACACGGTACTTAGGGAGGATTCAGGAGAGTGATACCGGTATAGAAATGACATTTAGGGAAGTGTTGTGGCTTATGATTAAGTACGAGCGTGCTGTTTTTCGTCGTGATTGATTTAATAAAAAAGTAGGTAATTTAAACATGAAACTACCCTCTCCATGTTGCAAATAAAATTATATGACTAAAAAGGGATTTAGTAGCGGTCTTAACTGTATAGATAGTAAAAGTTGGGCTAGTGGCTGATGTTAGCTTTATTTGTCCTCTTTTAATTGTTCAGTTTAAGTAGTAAATAAGCCCCAATTCCCCTGCTGTAGTTGTGTACTTTTTAAAGAATATTTGTAAAAATCGATAGTGCTTAATAAGTTGATGGCTGGCGGCCATCTTACAATGGTTGCTATTCAACACGATGTCCGTGTATAACAAATTGCTAAATTTTGGTACAGATATGTTTAAGAAGGATTTTTTCATTGGTTTCTTAGTCTCTATCCTTGGAGTGGGCTATTCAGCTTCAACTCTCGCTGATATGTCAGGTGAAAAAGAGATTATAAGGATGGGCTGCCACCTTAATGATTCAACTTGTTATGTAACAATTGATGAGGTGGTAGGGCCGGAAGAATGTTCAAAGAATTCTGTTCGTTGGAGTAGTGATGCAGTAAATGGGCAAGAGACTTTAGCTCAGTTGATGGCTGCTTTTCATGCAAAAAAGAAGGTTAATTTTTACTTGGCTGATACGTGCCACTCAGGAGGGTACCCAACATTTGGTTACTTTTATGTTTCCAGCAATTAATCCCATTTGACACTTCACCCCCTGGATATTTTCACTTGACCCTTTCAGGGGGCTGATCAATTCACCCTGTCAGTGTAAATAGCTAATTCAGGTAATGCGGGTTGAGGTAATCACTAGTCTGTACAGGCAGATTCAATAGTAACCTGTTTCTAACATTGTGAGCCTTTCTAGAGTATGCTGTTTTTTGTGTCGGCATAAAGAGCCATTTTATTCATTTCATATCTTTTTTCCATTTGTCTTAACATCTTACTCGACGGTTTCTTTGGCTTTGGGTGTTTGCTCCGTCTTCGTGCTGACGCTGGACTTGACTACTAAAGTAACCATCAAAAACTGCTACTTGATCTGGTATTGGTTTTCTTAAGTAGGAAAAATTATGCGTGATTGTATAGGCTTCGTAGAAGGATCTGTTGGGAAGGCTTATTAGTGGGGGCTCGTGTTTTGATGTAGAAGAGGTGCTCCTCTTGCTTTCAGTTAATAAGCATGATCGTACTAATATTTAGTTGTGGTTTCTTTGGGGGGAAGTTCGGAGGTGATAAGTACTAGTTTTTGATGTCAATAATTAGGGGGCGATAGATGTGTCTATCAAGCTTGGCTGGTCGCTCTAATCACGGGGTTTTTCAAGTCTATAATTCATCTTTCTTGCTTAACCAGGTTGAAACGTAAAGCTACTTTCACATTTAAAACCAAAGCTCCTCTCCAAAATCGGTTGTAGTTTCTTATCCGGAATATACCCCCTTAGCCAGCTGAGAGGCTCTCCGCTGGAGGCTATAAGGAAACTAAATGGAGTTCCGGGAGTTTCGCCCAGTACTTTTTGAAGCTGTGTGCTCGCTTGAAGCATGGGGAATTCCGGGCGTAGCTTTCGATATTCGGCCAGTAGGGCTTTTCGGGAGCCATTGATACCTAGAGCGATGGGTTGAAACTGTTGGGAGCACTTGCTAGTAAGCCGGTTGATTGTTCGAACCTGGCGAAAGCACCAGGGGCAGTCAGGTTCAACCAGTAATATCAGGCTGGGTTTCCCTTTGAATTGCTGCAGGTTGATACGCTCGGGGCCGGCGAGGCTGCGCAGTTCAAAATCGTAAAGGGAAATGGCAGCTTCTGTTGCGCCAGCAGGCGCGAACAGAAGTGTGATTAGTGCGAGCCAGGTTCGCATTACAGGTTCCAGTCGAAACCCAGGTAATATTCACGCCCTCGGAGCGGGCCGTAGATATAGGCTACGTCGTAGGCACCACTGGCATCCCAGAATAGAGGGCTCTCACCTTCCTCAACCTGGGTGTAATCTGTCAGGTTGTTTCCGCCCAGATAAAGGCTCAGGTTTTCAGTGACGTCAAAGGTTAATTTAAGATCTACTGTCCAATAGGCGTCTGCGCTCGTGCTTTTTAAACTGGAGTCGCCCAACTGGTTGAAACCTTCGTAGCCAAATTCATCCAAGTCCCGGGAGCCCACCCAGGTAGCGCTGGCGTATAGCATCCAGTAGTCGGCTTTGTAATCCAGATTAAATAGTGCACGCTGCTCTACTGGAGTAATGGCAAAAGATTCCCGGAAAACATCGTCGTAATCATAGGTCTCCAGTGTGCCACCGATAGTCAAATTTTCGGTCAGCGCGTAGCCGAGAGTGATATCGGCAGCACCTACGGAGGCGCTTTCCTGCATCTGGGTAAGTAGTGGTACTCCATCTTCGGTTTCGCTCAGTGCTGCGAGGTTATCTACTTCGGTAAATGCCAGAGACAGGGTGCTGTTGAGGCGTTCTCCCTCGAAGCTCAATGCATAAGTTGCGGATAGAGATTTTTCAAGGTTTTCGATCTCGATGGCAAAGCCGTCACCGGCATCAAGAATGCCGTGATCTGTTTCGAAAAAGGATAGGGGGGCTCGGTATCCTCGTCCCAGCGCTACCCGGGAGGTCCACTGATCGTCGTGCAGATAGCGAAGGTCTATACGCGGGGCCACCACCGTTTCATCGATCTCGGTACCGGGTTTTTGCTCGGCGACAAAGTCGGCTTTGGCGTTGTCCACTCGTATGGCCAGTGCCACTTCAAGATCCGGTGAAACGGTCCAGGTGTCCTGTATGTAGAGGCCGGTAGTTTGGTAGTCGAAACTGTCTTCGATGTAATTATCGCTTTCTTCCCCTGCGACAGAGTCGGAACGCATGGATTCATCGCGAAGATCGACACCAAATGTGAGCATGTGCTGATCGTTAAGGATCAAATTGTTGCGCAGGTCGAAGTAGTTGAGTGTGTCTGTAGCGGTGTAATCGAAGCCTTCGTAGAAGGAGTCCTGCTTGTGCTCAGACCAGGCGACAGTAAACAGCGTGTTATAGGTTTCGCTGAATTCGTGGAGCCAACTTGAGGAAATTTCACTGCGAGTGGTGGAGATCCATTCGGTGGTTTCCCAGGGTTTGCCAATGTATTGCTGCCGTACATCGTCGTCGACAAACAAGTGGTCAGATTCCACACCATCGTAGCCTTGCAGGACGGAACCAATGCTGTATCCCTGGGGGCCGCCAAAAATACTGGAGTCGGTATAGGCTGTGCGCAGTACCACGTTGTCCCGCTCACCCAGGTCATGGGAGAGGCGAACTACATAACTGGTGTTCTCTTGCAGCGGTGCTTCGCTAACACCGTTGTCATCATTGTCCATCTGGTGGTGCTTATCATCCTGAATGACCAGCGATGTACGGGTGCGTTCATCATCGCTTACATAGCCGCCCATCATGCCTAGGAAATAGCTGTCGTTGTCCTCCATAGAGGCATTGATGTTGAGGCCGGTTTCCTCGACTTCCTTGGAGATGACATTGATGGTTCCTCCGATCGCTTCGGGTGCGAGCAGCGATGCTCCCGCACCTCGGGCCACTTCGATACGAGAGACACCCGTTGTGGCCAGTGCATCCACTGCGTAATAGCCAGCCATCATGGTGTGAAGAGGAACGCCGTCGGTGAGGATGGTGGAATGCTCACCGCGCATACCGTTCAGCATTATTCGTTTAACCCCGCACATGGAGCACTCATTGGAAACCCGAACACCGGGGGACTTTTCAATAGCGTCAGTGAGGTTAACTGCCTGTAGGGATTTGATCAGGCTTTCATCAACAACCTCAGTTTTCTGGATTGCATCCAGCAAGGCTCCGCGCTCATAGAGGCGCTGGCGCAGACCGATTACTACGGTTTCCTCCATTACAGTGGGCTGATCTGAAGGAGTTTCATTGGCAAGGGAGGCGGGTACTGCGGCTGCGAGAGCGGTAGCTAGCAGGGTTTTGCGAAACATGAGAGGACTTCCAGCAAGTAAACTGCTGAGTATGATAATGATTCGCATTTGCGGATCAAGTGGGCAAAGGTGGTAGTTTTAGTGGCTTTGGATTTAGCGGGCCAGGATGTAAGGGCGCTAACTTAGATGGGATACTCAAGGAGTCTATGGATTTCTTTTGGGCTGGCTTAGTGAGTTGCTCTTTGTGGAAGAGCTGGAAAGCCTTGGCCGATAGAGCGAGGTTGAGGCCCGCTGTGGGCCCTCATTTAAGGGGAAGTTGATTCTCAGCGTTTTTTGTTGCTGAGTTTCTGCTCCCTTTGAATACGAATATAAATTTCTTCGCGGTGAACTGCTAGGGATTTGGGGGCATGGATCCTTGGTTGCCCTTAACCTCCAGTACTTTGAGTGAGATGTCTGTTCCAATTCTTAGGTTTTCACCAGTCCGACGCTTCAAGATCAACATATTTTGTCCTACTGAATTTCAAGCTATTTTTTTGGCTCCGAAACCGGAAGGCTTAGAAAGACGTGATTGCAGGAAGGGCAGGGAGGAGCGCGAGAACGGTAAGCATGAAAGAAGAAAAGGCGGGCACTACGCTCCCAGAGCTTGGGAAATCGCTCCAAACTACTGGATCTTCTCGACTTTATTGAAGACGAGCGGGTTTCTAGCGTACTATGCATATAGCCACTTTGATACTGTGATTATCAAGTTGGTTAGCTGGCCCCTGGTGTTGGTAGCACCTTGGGTCAGCGCCTTTTACTTACTTTTATGTCACGCTACCGTTCTCCTTTGAGAAATGAGTCTTGGATTTGTTTGAATCAACGACCCTTAAAGAACTGCTGGGTAAGACTCTAATTCCGATAAATATTCATCAATTTTACGCAGCTTTGACACTAAAACAAACTTAATAAAATCCAATAAGATCATTTTAGTGCCTATATTTTTTGTGTTTGTTTGAAAAGTCTACAGCTGGCTGTTGTATTTCTGGGGAGAAGGATAACACTGCTAGTCATTCTCTATATTGATTTTTAAAAGTAATAGCATCAGTTCAATTGAGCCCCATTTGCTGACCAAAATTTTCATCGCACTTTTCGATTTTTGGATGTGTCATAGGGGCTTAACGTTGGTATTGGCCGTGCAGATTTACATTTCCAATCTTTCTATTAATGAAGTACTTAAGGAGTATTCAACCTCTGAGGGAAGAAGATTTTCCGCTTGCTCAAATTCTCTAGCTTTGACTAGTTGGTGAATTCTGTGGGCGCTTTCAGTTACATCAGTAATTTTCTGAATCCATTCGTTAACGTAAAGCATTACAGCTTTATTCGATAGCCCAATCTGAATAGCTCTGTGAGGAAGGGGTTCCAGATCTAGATTTCGTTCAGGGTCCCATTGAATACGGACAGGTGTAGCTCTTTTAGCTTCCAACCATGCTTCTTTCGTTGGGTATTGATCGGTTTGGTGGCTAAGCAGGCTATTCTGTAAGGCCCATTCAAATCCTTCTCTAGTGATATCTATCGCCAGAATGCGGTTTTGTCCGCTGTCTTTTTCTCCCCAACCCGAACGATACATCATCCATAGGAAAGAGGGTTTAATCCAAGTCATACGTTCCATTTTGAATGGTGGGCATACAAAAGTTCCGTTTTCTAGGGCGGAATTTGCAATGGCTGTGTTGTATGCTTGGTAGACGCGAATGGTGTGATTATTAAAGCTAGCGCGGATCTGGCGCGTTGGGATAGTCATTTCTTAACCTCTAAATACATACTGTAATGTTACAAGTGGTTAAGTTTTTAGTAAAATTCTATGCAAATTTACTCCTCAAGAGGAGTAGTAGAGTCCGATGATATAACGAAGCTCTACTACCAAATTATTAGTTAATTATTCATGCTTCAATAATCAGCACTAATCCAAACATTTTCAAAGTCGGTATAACCATAGATGGTAATATACCAAGTGCCCGATTGAGGAGCGTTCAAATCTATGGATTCATAGTTGCCCCAGTTTTCAGAAGCGTAGTCGGCATTTGATTCAGTGGCGGGTTCACCGTGCTTGATGTAGAGATCTGCATCACCAACGGAGTTGAATAGAGCTGCGCCCGTAGCTACAGAAAGCTGGGTCGCTCCTTCAGGAACTTCAATCTTAAACTCTAATTGATCTCCTGCATGGCCATTCAGGTCAGAGATAACCTCGCCGGGGATTAAAAATTCATCAGTAGATGATTCAGTAAAAGAGCCGACCAGGGATACCTGATCGAAGTCTGTATAGCCGTGGAGCATGACATGCCAGATTCCGGGAGTTGGGTTTGCTATAGCAACGGACTCCTCATTGCCACCTAAATAGGGCCGATAATCATAGACCGATTCAGTTGGTCTGCTAGCAAAACGAATATAGAGATCCGCATCGCCACTACCACCGGTTATCTCAAATGAAAGGTCGCTGGCATTTTCCGGTACTGTGATGGTGTAGAACAACGACTCTCCTGCACTGGCATTAAGACCGCTGACAGGTTTCTGATTAACCAGAATATTGTCGGACTGATCAGCCAGGGTTACCGTTGCCGTTAAATCTACACCCTCGAAGGAGCGTTCGATAGGAGACAGTAATATGTACCAGCGGCCGGTTTCCGGCGAAGTGATCTCAATATCTTCAATATTACCGCTATTTTCAGAACTGAAGTCAAAATCGGCTGGGGTAGGTTGGCGATTATAGGCCACGTACATATTCATTTCACCGCCCAGTTCATCGCCTGAATTGTCAGTAATAACTGTCAGGGTTTGAGCATTTTCGGGCACGTCAATATGGAATACTTTTTCGCCTTTGCTACTTAAGTTCTCTCGCGTTTTTGATGGGAGGAGAGTTAGCTCTGCCTCCTCATCACAAACTAATGAAATACCGCCTTTAGCGGGGCTGAAGCTAATGCTCCCTTCATTAAGATAAGAATCAATTAATTCAAGCGCTTCGCAGGAGTAGACATCGAGGAGATTGTCCGTAACATCAATATCAGTTAAGAAATGTCGATCCATTACCCACTCGAATTGCGCAGTATCCAAGTAGTTGCCGGCAATATTTAACGTTTCTAGACGTTTAGGTAATTCGGGTAACTCTGTGAGGTTTTCATTAACAGCGGTTAAGTGCTTTAAGTATCGGAATACGTGAATACCTTGCAGTGACTGGATTTCCCCGTTGCCAGGAGTGCGAATTTCTTCAATGCTTGCTGCTTCCAGGCTGTCAATTTCACCATCGTTGTTTGTGTCGAAATAGGACGTCAAATATGACTTGAATGCAGGGTCAGGAATATTAATATTGATCGTGCCATAGTGCGATGCTGCTGCAACCTGATCACCGCCGCCCAAGTCGATACGCTGGGCCATTATACGGCTGAAGTGCTCATAACCCGATTTAGGGATAATAGTCTCTTGCCCATTAACCGAAAATGCACGTGATGGATAGTGCATTACAGACAGGAAGTCATAGTTACTGTAGTTGTGGGTTTGCCGTATATCAAAATTGTGGACATACTCGGGTTTAATATTATCCTCAATGATTTCGACATATTCATCACGATCAGATCGCTGATGTTCATGCCTCATACCAATAACATGACCCAATTCATGGACAATAATGTACTTGGTATCCCAGTTGTTCATGCTGAAGAATTGCCCGCCGCCAGTCTTTCCAACCATGGAGCGGTTTTCAGTTCCGTTTCTTACGTGAACGTAGTCAGATTGATCAGTGCGTCTTAAAAATTGTAAGTCTGCAATTTCTTCCCAGACTTTGGTGGCGTCGATAAAACGCTGTTGATTTTCTTCAGTGACACTATCGTAAAAGTCGTAATATATGATTCCATCAGGCCACTTATTCGCTGATATTTCAACAGCGGACATAATGCTAACTTGACCGGAATCCTCTTGAACTGGCTCCAGCATATCTCCGGTCAGCTGGTATAGCTTGCCATCAATAATGACTTGGCTCGATTTGGGTTGCTCTTCCAATTGAGCAAACTCATTGCCGGTGTAGCTTGGTATCGTTATATCTACAGCCTGGCTGTATGCCATTGCAGACTGAAAAGTTAAAGTTAGGGTTGCTGAAATTCCCAGTGTGGTACTGGTAAATAGTTTCATTTTCATGTTCCTGCTTTGAAAATGTTTTTAAAGTTTTGCCAAACTTTTATCCATAAATAGTCGAGTAGGAGGCATGTCTGATTAACTCTGGCAACAAGTTAAATCAGGATGAATATGCCGCCGCGCGGGAGAATACCGATGTTTGGATTTGAGGTCGATAGGTGGTTTTAAGTTGATTCAGAATGCGAGATTTGATTCGTGGCATTTCTGGAAGGGCGAACTCACGAACGAGATAAAATGTAGAGGATGACTATCAATTTTCGAATGTATATCTTGGTGTTATTAGCAATACTTGTGTTCTGAATATTAGAGATCACCCAGGTGCTTTGTTAGCTGGGTAAATAGTGCCAGATCCAAATCCACTTGCTCTAAACTACGAATATCTTCGAGACAATTTCATATGAATGAGTGGGGTCGCATCCAGTTTGGGGATATAGGGCCACGTCAACCCGTCGTACAAACCCCTCAAATTGAACAACAAATAGCCTGGAAGGCAGTAGGGTACCCTGTTAGCCTCTCCTGCAAGCTAGATAGGAAGGAGCGGGCCTATGCAGGAGTCGGATGTTGCCAATCGGCTTATCGATGCGGCGCGAGAGTGCTTTTTGAACGATGAGTACCAACGGGTCACAACTCGCCAGATTGCTGCTAAGGCTGGAGTGGCGGTATCGATGATTCGATATTACTTCGGTAGCAAGGATGGCCTCTATGAAGATATGATCCGCCAAACCCTTCTGCCATTGATCGAGGCCGTAGAGCAACTCAGCCTTGATGGCGATTGGGATTTTGGAGATTTCTTTGCCCTTTACTACTCCACCATGCAAGAGAATCCCAAGTTTCCGGCTCTGATCCTGAAAGTCATGGCCCTTAATCAAGGGCCGGGGAAAAATGTGATCCGTCAGCTCCTGGAGCGGGGGCGTCAAAGGGGGTCTCGGCGGTTAGCTGAAATTAAGGGTGAAGAAGCTGAACCTGAAGACCCCAAGTATGATTTACTCAGGATTTCATTTGTCAGTTTGGCTATGTTGCCGATGTTGGCCAAACCCGTCCTGGAAGAGCAAATGGGGCACGTTATGGACCCCGATTTCTTAAAACAGCTTGCAGAGTTTAATGGCCGACTTCTGAAGTCAGGTTTGCAAAGCTTATAGCGATAAGGCCTCAGCAAGTTGAGGCCGGTCTCTTATATCTATTTTTAATCAGATGTTATTTCTGAGGAGTTCTTATGCCCCAGTCAATGCAAAGAAATAGAGCCGTAAATTGGGTCTTTCAGCGCGCTTCTAATATGATTAATAGTATTTGTAATATTCCTAATGCTCTGATGCCGCCGCCATTTCGGATAATGCAAATTGGATCATTATTTTGGCAGTCTAGATGTCTGTATACGGCTGTCCGATTAAATATAGCTGATCATATTAACAGTGAAGTCGTTCCAGTAGAAAAACTGGCAAATGATTGTAATGCAGATAAAGAGCATCTATATCGATTGATGAGGATGTTGTGTGCAATGGGGATTTTTAAGGAGGTAAAAGCAAGGCACTTTTCGCACAATCGAAACTCTGAAGTGTTGCGCAGTGATGCCAGTAACAGCGTAAGAAGCATGGTGCTTATGCATAACTCCCCAGAATTCAGCAAGCCTTGGTTTAATGGGTTTGAAGATCATATTAAAGATGGGAGTGTGCCTTTTGAAGGTGTTTATGATCAGGAAATGTTTGATTATATGAATGATCATCAATCTGTGAGCACGCTGTTTTCGGACGCTATGGATACCGTTGATAATCTTACCGGGCTACAGTATTTACAAGATTTTGATTGGAGCAGGTTTGATAGGATTATTGACTTGGGTGGGGCAAAAGGCAGCAAAAGTGCGAGTGTCCTCTCTTCATATAAACACATGACGGCGATGGTGGTCGACAGGAATAATGTTGAGGGGACGGCAAGAGAGTACTGGAAAAACTCATTGAGTGATTCAGTTGAAGAGCGATTGGACTTCTTCCCGGCAGATATTATTAACGATAGGCTGCCGGTAGCTAATAGTGATAAGGATATCTACTTGTGTACGGCCGTTTTTCACTTGCTGAATGACAGTAAGGCAAAGCGACTCCTCAATAATATTTACTCTGCCATGCAAGGGAAAAATGCTACGCTCGCCATTGTTGACGCAGTATTACCTGAAAAGGGCGCAGACCTTAATTTGGCTGCCATGGACATGCAGATGTTGATGGGAACTCGTGGGCGGGAGCGAACGTTGAGTGAATGGAACCAACTCTTTAGTGATAGTCCTTTCTACTTGGTGGAGACAGTTTCCGTGCGTACCTTTGCAAAACTGATGGTGTTGAAAAAGAGAAAGGGTTAGGTGCTAAGCAGTAAGTGGGTGTCAACAAGCGCAATGTTAGTAATTATGAAAATGAAAAAACATTGCGCTTATTGTATTGGTGGCACGAATAGTCCGCTTATCAATTATAGATACGCCAGCAAGCCAATATCCTTAGTAGCTTAAAGTGCAGTATCACCTGTATTGGTTTTATATACGCCTATATTTACCTATAGCCTCTTTCTGCTAGTCGACTAAGGTTTCGGCCTTTGGTGTCTCAATGGATATTACAGAATTACTTAGGGGGCTCTGAGCCAATATATTTGAAATTACTGGATCTTAGCTATGTATCTAGTGTCCCGTCTAATAGGCAGCTTGCTAGTTTTATCGGTTATTTATGTGGGGTATGTTTGGGCTGATCTTGAGGACCGAGAGCTCGTTGCTGGGGTTACTTATGATATTCCAGGGTTGGCGTATAGAGAACCCTCTTCTGGCGCGATAGAAGGCTTTGAGCCTGACCTGGTTAGGGCAATTGGGGAGAAGTTATTTGGCGGCCCTGGCTATATAAGGCTAACCCGTGTGCTGGATGAGGATCGTATAAAGGCACTTGAAGACGGAAGAGTGGATATGGTGGTATCCCAGTTTACCATCACTCCAGAGCGCGAAGAAAAAGTGGACTTTTCGATTCCTTATTACGTTACGGGGGAGGGTTTACTGGTCCATAAAGATAGTGATATTGAGAGTTTTATCGATCTGGAAGGTAAGATAATTGCTGTTACTAAAGGCTCACTTTCCCTGAAAAGAATGCGTGCTGTCCTGCCGTCATTGGAGGGGGCCAGATTGGTTGTAGCGCCCACAAGCTCAGCAACTTTAGAGGCTGTTCAAAGTGGAAATGCTGATGCTGCCTCCAACGACATTATTAACCTGGTACTTTTGCGTAAGGCATCAGCCTATCCGACTTTATATCGTCTGGTGAATATTAGTGGAGACTTCCCCCCAAAACCCTTTGGTATCGGTGTTAAGAAAGGGAATAAGGAACTGCTCGAGCGACTAAATGCTGCTCTAGAAAGCCTAAAGGAGAGTGGGGAGATCAATAGAATGCTGGATAAGGCCGTTTCCAGTGTGGGGTCAGAGAATGACCCTGATGATACCTTCAGCGGCTCACAGTAGAGTAGTTGCAGAACTATCCGTACAGATAAAGTCTAATTAGGGGCGATATGACTACTAAACCCCCCAGTGTCTTCTCTTCTCTGCTTTTCAGCTCAGTCCTTTTCTTGGCTATTACTTACAGCAATTATCTACTGGGGAATTCCCCGATGCAGGCTACCCATTCGATCTTGGTGGAAACGGATGCACATGAGGGGCTTGTTTATGTACCCTCCCAGAAACGTCTCTACTTCACCAGTGTTCCAGATTTAGAGATTGAGAATCCACAAATATCGATCCGTTACTACGACTTTATTACTGGAGAAGTTGTAACCTGGAAGCACCGAAGCAATATGGCAAATAGCATGTGGCTTAGCAATGACGGTGAACATTTATTGGTTGCAGAGCAGGGGAAAGGAGTAACCCCGGGCGCTATCAGCCGCATAAGCCTTTCAGACGGTCAACGAGAAGTGCTTGTAGATGCCTATAAAGGCAAGCCATTTAATTCACCCAATAAAGTTGTACAGTCACCCTCTGGCTGGATCTACTTCACCGATCCAGATTATGGCTACAACCAAGGCTTCAAGCCTGAGCCAATGTTAACGCCAGCTGTCTATGCTTTTGATCCTTCAACAAAAAAGTTAATTCGCTTGTCAGCGGAGTACATGATGCCTCATGGGTTGGCAATCTCTCCAATAGGCAACCAAATTTATATTGGTGATACTGCAGCTATCGATGGAAAGAATCCTTACAACCCCAAAAAAACAAAAGACATTTATGTAAGCGCTTTGCCATCCCCGGAAAAATTGGAAGAGAAGCAATGGGTTTTGTCGGTACCAGTAGGGATTCCTGATGGTTTTATTGTTACTGGCCCCAAAAATGATCTGTGGGTGGCGGCAGGTGACGGGCTGCGACACTATCGAGAGAACGGCTCCCTGGTTAATCTTTACCCTGTTCCCGGCGGCGTGTATAGCGTAGCAACTGACGGTAAAGCAATTTATTCATCAAGTAACACCGCTATATGGAAGACAATTCCCCGAGGGGAAGAGGGGGGATAGTTCCTCTTACTTTTGGAGTGTTAGTACCTGTTCGAGCTGTCTAGCTACGGCAAGTAGTGCCAAATCCGCTCCAGGTAACCCATCTATCTCCAGGCCCACCGGTAATCCATTGGTGCCAGGCCCGATGGGGATGCTGATGCTTGGGGCACCGGTAACTGGTGCGGAGACATTGTTGTATATCAGTGTGTCCAGGGTGGGGAGTGTCTGTCCATTTAGCTCCAGTTGGTATGAGGATGTTTCCAGGGATTGCGCTTCGATTGGCGCAGTTGGAAATACGATCGCGTCCAGTTGATGCTGCTGGATAATCTTCGAATAGCTGTCGCGCACAGCAGGCAATTTCTTTAAGGCCGCTTGATAGGCTGAGTCTGACGGTGACTTAGGGCCGAGCACTGATTCCTGATAGACCGCTTTCACATCCTCACTCTTGATCATTGCTACCAAACCCTCTAGTTGAGTTTGTGGTTGATAATTCGCCAGAAAATGCCCCATGGCTGTCCGCATCTGATGAAACCCGACGGGAAATCCGATTTCGAGAGCGGCGCTGACTATTGGCGAAAGGTCTACTTCTACCAGGTCTACTCCGGCATCAATAAGGGTACTGATTAGAGCCCTGAAAGACTGGTTTACTCCAGGTGAGAGGTTGTCAAATAGAGGGTGGGCAAGCCCCAAGCGCAACTGATTGATCGGCTTGCATTGGGGTACGGAGACCCCTGTCATCACTTCAAACAGATAGATGGTATCTTCGACACTAACAGCCATAGGGCCGATTGTGTCAAATGCTGGCACAGAGGGTACGACTCCTTGGCTGCTAAGGCTGCCAGTTGAAGGGCGAAAGCCAACAATACCAGTTAACGCCGCGGGTAATCTGACGGAGCCGGCGGTATCGGTGCCGAGGCCAGCGGGCACAATCCCCGCGGCTACAGCAACAGCGGTGCCCCCCGATGAACCGCCGGGGAAGCAAGCGATGTCCCACGGATTCCTTACGGCACCAAATGCAGCGTTATTGGAGGTTGCACCAAAGGCGAGTTCATGTAGATTGGTCTTCCCAACCACTATGGCCCCACATCCCTCGAGTCGCTCAACTACTGGGGCAGAGGACTTCGGCAGAAAGTTCATGCCAAGGGTCCCAGCAGTGGTATGCATACCCTTTACATTGATATTGTCTTTAACAACGATGGGGATACCGGCAAGGGGCCTACGGTGGCTACCGGAGGCCAATTCCCTGTCAATGCATTTGGCTTTTTGAAGGGCGCCATGCCGATCGAGGCAGATGAAAGCATTGAGTTCGGAATGAGCAACTGCATTGTCACAAGCTTCTTCAATCAGTGATACTGCGCTAATCTTTCTTGCGAGCACCATCTCCACAAGCTCATGAAGGGAAGTCGTCATAGTTTGCTTACTAGCTTCTGATTGTACTTGGGATCTTAGATCATAGAGAGGAAGAAAGTAGGACGATAAGAATGATATTGGCTAATTTGATAGCACTAGCCTTGGTCTCACCGAGGTGTATCTGATGGTGAGGAGTGAGCAGCGCGTTTCTGGCCGTTGAAAATATGAGGGTTATGGGTTTTGAAAGTTGATGTATTACTGTTTGATCTCGGCGGCGTACTAATAGAGCTAAAAGGCCGTCCATTACCAACCGGTAAAGCGCCTGTGACTGATGTTATTATCTCCGGTCCGGTAAGGCAGTTTGAGAGAGGAGAAATCACCACAGAAGAATTTGCAAACGCTTTAAAGTCTCAATTGGAAATAGAGGAATCGATAGAGACGATAATCGATCATTTCACAAACTGGCCTACGGGATTCTATCCAGGAGCAATTGAATTACTCAGTTCTCTAGAGAAAAATTACAGAGTGGCCGCATTGACAAATACCAATGAACTTCACTGGCCACGCATCACTCATGAATTTAATGCACATAACTATTTGGGCCCAATATTCGCTTCCCACCTTATAGGTATGGCAAAGCCCGATGAAGCATTTTTCAAGCATGCGCTTGAGCAGCTGGAAGTCGAAGCCAGTAGTGTTGTGTATATGGATGATATCTCTAGAAACGTAGAGGTGGCGAATAAGGTGGGTATGACTGCGTTTCATACCAAGGGTTTTGATTCGGTGTTGGAAGTGATAGAACGTTTAAATATTCAAAAATAGATTTTTGGCAGTAAGAAAGGTTAGAGGTATAACAGATTATTGTGTAGAGGTAGTTTCTTGGCCTTTAAAATCTACTTAAGCCATCCAGGCATGCCTGCCCTCAAGTTGCTCCCTCTTTCTAAATATTAATCTTCAGGAGCTTACTCGCAGTTCACGGCTAAGATCATTCGAATGTTGGTTAGACTATAATTTACGCCAGTTAGAAAGTGCCATCTTAATGAAATATGATCATGATGAGTGTTATTTCTGGGTTCGGTTGAAAAGCGGTAAAAAAAACTTATAAATTATGGGGTTACGTGAGTAGGGTGAAATTGAGATAGTAGTCAAAGTGATCGTTTTTCCATTTGGTACAATGGTTCTGAAGGATGGATAACATATTGATTTTGCTTGGGTTTTGTGTGTTTTTTCGTTAGATTGGTTCCAGGATAGTAATCAGGATAATAGTGATCAGAATGATTACTATATAAATGTTATTGTGGCGGCCGATTTTCAGATGTTCTGTAGCTGCTGCAAGCATCAATCTCTATCTGAGCACTTTTTCTGAGAGTTTTCCTGCAATTTGGTACTGCAGTTTCGTTCCAGTGCCATCGTTTTAAGTCAGCAAGCCCTGCAAGCCAGCTACGCCATCATGGAGTGCCAATCAGATAGTTAACCGGTTGGGAAAGTATGGTATTTTCCCCTTTAAATTTATCGGGCAGTGGCCAGCCAAAGTTGGCTGGTAGAGAGCAAGTAGGTGGTTCAGTGCGCGCCAGCCATAACCAGGCTAGTCAAGCTCGCCCAACCCCTCCGGGGCTGGGCTGGACAGCCTACGCGTTGCTTCGGCTGCCCTTGCTAGCGGCGTTATTGTGGCGGTCGGTTTTATTGATTTTCCGTGGTAACTGAAGGTTTAGTGCTACTAAATAGCATCCGGTGTTGAGCGATTTTACTGATTGCTATTCAAGCAGTTTCGCTCCTAGAGTGTTCGCTCGGGTGTTGTAAAAAGAGGCAGTCCGCTGCAATTTCGCGGATTGCCAGTAAGATAGGAATTGGTTGGGGAAAGTGCGGTATTCTTTCCTCGTAAATATTGGGCAGCGCCCAGCCAAACTATGGCTGGCAAAGTGCTAGTAGTCGGTCCCGAGCGCGCCAGCCATAACCAGGCTAGTCAAGCTCGCCCAACCCCTTCGGGGCTGGGCTGGACAGCCTACGCGTTGCTTCGGCTGCCCTTGCTAGCGGCGTTAAGCGATCCCATGAAAGAAATTACGTTTGAAACTGATGTTTTCAATCTTACTGAAGAGAAGGATAACTTTATCAATCCTTGCTGCTTTGGCGAAGATGCTGCTGACTGGTTTAAACCTCAAATGGAATCAGCCGGCATTGAGGTTCTTGATACCTACCAGGAGGATTGGGGCTGGGAAATCAGCTGTTCTTTCAAAGGTAATAAATACTTTATAGGCCTTGGTGGCACACCAGAGACTGAGGGTAAGAATAATGGTGAGTGGCGTGTTATGGTCACAAAGCCTCGCTCTATTGTCCAGGTGCTTACGGGAAAAAATAAGCTTTCAGACGAAGAATCAATATTAGGTGTTTTGTCTGGAATCATTACAAAAGCGGGGTTTAGTAATGTGTCCACCTGTAGCGCTTAACAAGGGCCAGCACAATCGCCAAATGCGAAAAACGCATTTGGCTGGACTCGCGAAAAGCGCTCGCCTGTGTGGCCGGCGTTATTGTGGCGGTCGATTTTATTGATTTTTCGTAGTAACTGAAGCTTTAGTGCTACTAAATTGCAGCCGATATTGAGCCCTTTTTACTGGTTGCTATTCAAGCAGTTTCGTTCCTAGGGTATTTGCTCAAGTGTGGTAGAGGTGGGCAGTCCGCTGCAATTTCGTGGAGTGCCAGTAAAATAGGAATTGGTTGGGGAAAGTGCGGTATTCTTTCCTCGTAAATATTGGGCAGCGGCCAGCCAAACTATGGCTGGCAAAGTGCTGGTAGTCGGTCCCGAGCGCGCCAACCATAACCAGGCTAGGCAAGCTCGCCCAACCCCTACGGGGCTGGGCTGGACAGCCTACGCGTTGCTTCGGCTGCCCTTGCTAGCGGCGTTATGCAAATTAAATACGCGCACCAAGTTCAATGAATACACGTAATCGAAGTCTCGTTCCCACTTACCTTTGAATTAAATCAGTACTTATTTTTGTGGAGCTTCCACTCATCCACAGAACCATACATATCAACCCAAGCGTCTTTAAGCGTAAAATCAGTATCGCGCACATATACCCAGAGACGATCGATTTTTTCACAGAATGGTTTTTTGTTGAGCAAGCCCTGCAGGCGTGTATTAAATTCTTTACGCACAGGACAATCAATCTCTCGTTCATCGAAACGGGACATTCGGTAAAAAGTCAGAAAAATGTATGGCAGCTTATCGGCATTTAGCCGTTTGAAGAAATCTATATTGTTTGGCATAAGGCTATACCACCATTCCAAAGCATCCGGATCAAGTAGAGTAAACGCAAGGTTGGCCTCCTTAAGCTCGGGTAGCCAAAACCACACTGCCAAGTCCATCCAGTCTCTCAAGGGATCTGCTGGCGGGCGAAGTTTAATGAATTCACCATGACGATGGTAACCGTGTTGAGTGTAGTTATTATTGATAATCCTGAAATACATAGCAGTATTTAGAATATGCAGACTGCTTCCGTAAAAAACATGACCAGCTTGAAAGGTCATCGGTTGCATCACGAGCCTTCGATGAAACACATCTTGCCACTCATGAAACTTCCTACGTCCAAATTGAGGATGTGCAAACACTTTATGGCGCAGCGCCATCAACTCGTCATAATCTTCACTGGGGTGTAACCAGAGCACATCAAAAAGGGAAAGGTTGAATATGGGTGGCTGCTGGTCGCCGTAGTCGCTAACGGGCAACTCTCCATTCAGGTAGTATTTCTTCAGTTTGGCTAAATCTTTCACCTTGTATTGAGACTTGAGCAAAGGCTCTAACGTATTCCAGCTTGCTCGTCTCTCGCGAAGCCATTCTTTATCGTTCCGCAGCCAAGCTGAGCGATCAAATTCCAAATCTATAGGACTATCCAACGTGATCGACTCTATCATTTCAGGATATCGATCAAGCAGATAAGATATCTCGTCCCAGGCTCTATCCTCACCCATCGCGGCAGCACGCTGGTAATATCCCATAGCTTCATTTACGTCTTCGGGCGTAGGATTGCGCTGATTACCTAATCTCAAACCTGCTATAAGTAATGCTTTGGAATCTCCGGCTTCACCAGCCTTATCACGCCACTTTTTGGCTTCTTCAGGCTGGCGCTCCCAGCATCTGATGGAAGTGTCCAACAGGAAGGCTAAAACGTACATGGCATCAGTACTGCCAGCCTTGGCTTCCTTCTCCGAACGTTGAAAGAGATCAAGCCAATCAGCATCACTGGCCATACCGTGTTTGTGCTCAAAGTGCTTGTAAACCTCTTTGACTGATCGAGTATCCTCCAGAACATTTATTCGTCGAGCCAGCTTTAGATTGATACGACGGTTATTGACGCGACATTCTATGTAAACCTTAGTAGTCGCCCAAGCGGAGCAGAAATTGGCACCGTCTTGCCCACACTTCAAGAAGTCTACATCCATTGATTTGAGGTGTTTGATCAAGTCCGGCGTATCAATTTTTATTTCAGGGTCTTCAATTTGAATTTCCAGTCTCACGGGTTCGTTGTCGATGCGAATATAAAGTCCGAAAGCTAGAAACGAATAAACTTTAGTGTTCGCTGCATACCTGAGTAACTTGTTGAACCCCGTCCCGAGGAAGCTTTCTCCGGTCAGGGATTTAAGGTATGTATTGCAGTCAGAGTCAAATGTATTGAAGTATTTGTGCACTGCCAACCCGACACGTTCTTTTGCGAACTTGTGGTTATCGCCACGTAATAGCGGCAACCCGCATTTACGTACATTAAGCTTATTAACGCTGATTTTGGTCGGTCTCTTGGCAAGTGCAACAGGAGGGGCGTTGTGGTCGAGATAGCCGGGTTCAAACGCAGCAGTGAATGTTATGTGAGGCGAATACTCATCCTGAGTTAATAACAATAAATTTTGTGATTTTCCTCTGTAGTAGAATGTGTGCCCATCGTCCGTTTCAAACTGCATAACGCAAACGCTGTGTTTTATACACATTATTTAAGTCCATTTAAAACCTCTGCTGCTTCAACATAATGGAGCAACTTAGCATATCCTTGCCAAACAGTTTTAACCCCTGGCTCGCCATCGCCTTTACGCCCTAGAAATCCTCCTAGACCTGCCAGCATACGCGTTATATCTCTCATGCTTGGAGGTATATTCGGTGGGGAACTTTTATCTCGCATCATCCATACCATGCGCCATTCTTTTTCAGAGTAAGCACTCGTACATGGTTCATCAGGAAGACTTTTTGCTTGTGTAGTTATCGAATGTAGTCGCCATCCAATAATCATATAGATCGCAATACAGTTCAACATTCGCTGCTCTGTTCTAAAACGATTACTTTCTATCTGGCATCCGCCTTTTACCACCCGAAAATAGGTTTCAATTTCCCACCGGCTTCGATACCACTCAATGATGACTCTCGCCTGCTTATAGTCTTCAACTGGAAGATCAGTTAACAGCATCCACTCAATGCCTTTTTCACCCTCTGGTGGGTTTAATTCCTTAGCCAATACAGCATAGAGAGAAAGTGGTCGTTTAGATTTTCCTTTTCCAAGTAGCCGTATCTCAGTAGTGGATACGCTGACTTTGGCTTTTCTTCCAGGTTCCCCATTCCGTTTGGGAATGTCTACCGCGTATAGACCAATAGATTTCTGCTCGTTCATATGATCCCAAAGCAAAACCGTTTCTTCTCCATCGAGCTCTAAAGTGCGATTGGCCTTAGCTCGAACGATATAGCTCGCCCGCCGCTGTTCACTTTGCTCTTCAGCCAGCTGAAACCACTCATGAATATCACCCTCTCTATCAGCAATACTCACAATTGTGCTTTCAGGGCAGTGCTCTTGTATCTGACAAGCCGTTTCGTAATGGTCTAGCCAGCGTCGACTCTCCTTATCCTTTATCGACTTGGTATAGCGGGAATTAGAACTTGATTCCTTATCTCTCTGCCACATACTACCTTCAACAACACCCAAATTAACTCTGGATGGTGTTATCGCGATGGAGGTGTGCAAGAGTTGTTGGTTGGTCTCTTTACGCCTAAGAGTTCCCATCTCTTTACTTTCTAGGTCAGTGGCAAAATTTAGAAAGGTAGTATCTTGTGGGATAAGAACAACAGGCTGCGCTTTGATTCTCTCAAGAGTTGCCGATTTATGACCGCTCATAATAGAGTCAAAGTTGACTTTATCATTTTCTATAAAGCGATAAGCTGCAAACGTTTCTGCCCAAGTTTTGTTTGCACAAGGAATGCTATTGTTTGGGTCTGAACTTAAATTACTGAGAATATTAGACAAGCGCTTATTCAAGCGTGTATCACCCATAACCTGATTTTTTACTTCGTCCATGACCCAGTCCTGCATAATAATCCAGCCAAATCTGTAGTTCTTACTGGGCTAAACTGTAACTTATTGATTTACATAATAAAACTTAAAAAAACTTGTGTATAAAACTTAGCGCAAACGTCACCATGATTGTTGGACTCCCACGCATGTTTTTTCAGCGTAGCATTTACCTGTATGCGCTCATTGGGTAAAAACAGTTTCTTTAAAGCACCTTTGTCTTTATCTCTTCGCATGGCAGTCGTAAAGACATCCAAGCTCACACGCTTATTGCCGATGAAGTACTGAGCTTGCCCACCTTCATCATAATAGACCTGAAGATAAGCACGCTGGCAGCCAAGTTCATTGAACGAAGCAGCTAGATCGAAGGGTGGTTGCGCGGACCGACCTCCGTAGCCAAATAGATACACCGAACTCTTCTTGCGTTGGATATTCTCGATGTTAATTTCTTCGTCACCAACATAGTCAGCCTTCAGCAGAGCTTTCATTATCGGGACGAGATCGCCGCGGTGTTGCTCGTTGAGCTGATCCAGCTGCTGTTCCATAGCTTTTGCTTCTTCAACAGCATCGTAGTCGAGCATGAATTCAAAGTTGGTTTCACCCATATTTTTTCCTTGTGAATAATCGGAGCTGGGATGTTGTTAGGAGAACAGACGTTTAAAATTTTGGAAATTTTTTGCTTGATCACCTTTAGTCGTAATCCAAAAGCATACCAAAGTATCGCCTAGCAAACATACATATAGGCTTCTGTAAATTAATGGCATTATATATAGTTGTACCAGCTCTTACCAAGCCCATTTTCAGGCTTGGCTATGTGCTCGGCATCAGTTAATCTCAGTTCCACTGATCAGCATGCAGATTTCAAACGCCACTTTCTATGTTTGTAATGGAGATGTCAGTGCAGATTAGAATATTCGCATAACAAGTTGATGCATTTCGTTCCGCCCTTTCAGGGCTCCACCGAAACCTTCCCCCATTGAGTAGACGCCTATATTTTAAATAAGATAGGAAAAAATGCCGAAACTACTGAGTGAAGAGCGGGTTGTTGAATATTCAACAGAATTCAAAGTTAGAGTGGTAGCCCTCACTAATCAACTGAAAGTAGATACGACTACTATCGCCAACATTATTGGTTTGCATCCAGTAATGGTGTATAGATGGCGACAGGAAAGTAGAGAAGGCAAGCTGGTCGAGAAGCCCAGTCGTAGAATAAGTATGACAAAGACAGAGAAAACTCAGTCTCAAACCGATGATAAAGAGATAAGACGTCTAAAAAAGCAGGTTAAGAAGTTGCAAAAGGAGAATGATTTCCTAAAAAAGTGGGAAATGCACCTGAAAGATCCAAAGCTGAAAGATTCTCGTTCATAGCTCTTAATCGATCAGACTTTGGTGTTAGGTACTTATGTAGATACTTGAATGTTTCACCCCAAGGGTTTTATAAGTGGCTCAACCGTGATGAGAGCACTCGAGACATAGAAAATAGGCAAATTCTTGGGTGTATCGAAGCTATCTATGCGCAGCATGATGGTAATTATGGAAGTCCAAGAATTAGCGCAGAGCTGAAAGCTGATGGTGAACGAATAAATCACAAGCGCGTTGAACGCCTTATGAGAGAGGCTGGAATCGTGGGGAAAGCTGGAAGGATCTATCGTCGGCGCCCTTTGCCTGGAAATCCTTGTCTTAAGGTTGAAAATGTACAAAGAGAGCATGGTATGCCGAGTAAACCAGACTCTCAATAGGCAGGTGATGTAATCTATCTGAAGATCAATGGGCAATGGCAATATTTAGCTGTGATTATTGATCTTCACTCCCGGAAAGTGTTGGGCTGGGAGCTATCGGATACTCGAACTGTTGAGCTAACACTGTCAGCGCTAAATAAAGCTGTCCGTCGCAGAAATATAGAATCAGATCTAATATTTCACAGTGACCGAGGTTCTGAGTACGATACTTATGTATACCAAAACTGACTCAAAGAATTGGGTATTGAGCCGAGCATGAATCGTCCAGGGTTTATGAATTATAATGTGTATGTAGAATCATTTTTTCAAACACTGAAAACTGAGAGTTTTAAAGGATTTAATTTTGAATCCGCTGAGGAGCTAAGAACTAACTTAGCTTGGTATCTTGATAGGTACTATAACTTTAAAAGAAGACATGGCTCACTTGGGTTTAAAAGTCCAGATGAATATGAAAGAATGGCCGCATAAGATGAATATAAGGTGGCGTCTACTTCAAGGGGGGAGGCTTCCGCCCCCCCTTTCGGTCGACCTGTGGGAAAGGCGTTATAACTTTCTGAGGATATCGAAATCGGTCAGAGAATTACGAACGATCATAGCTTTGAATGCGCCTCTCTAACGAGTAAGACAGTTGAGAATTTCATTGTCATTTATACGGAAGAGAGTGCAAGCAATGTTTTAATGCTCATTTTGAAGTTAAAAGAAGTTGAACTCTACCAGCGCTTTTTTCTCGATGCTGCGCTCGGATTTTGGGAAGAGTGGAGAGAAGAAGATGCATTTTGCGACGTGGATGATTTGGAGTATGTAGATCTTGCTAAGGAGCTAGACCTGAGGCATAAGAAAGTTTTATCAATTACGTGCAAAGGGTCTTTAGAAGAGTTCTCCTCAATAGAGTTTAGATTTGAGGGGGTCAATTTATTGCTAGGGCTCAGTGATAATACTGATTTTGAATCAGATGTTGTGCTGGAAAGGTTATAACCAAGCGCTGCAGTTCACAGTCAAAAGCGTCACGCCATTTGATTCAAAAGTCGCGCCACTTTTGCCAGCAATTGAGTTGCTGATCTATGAATGAAGTGAATGCCACAATTGAGTGCCCCTGTTGCGGCTATCTATCCCTATATAGCGGTGACCATGGAGAGATATGTATTATTTGTTATTGGGAGTCGGATTCTGAGGTTGGTTTTAGGGGGATAGTACCATCTGTCAACAATCATGGTCTCACACTTGTTGAAGCGCGAAATAACTTTGACAGGTATGGAGCTTGTTGCGAAGAAATGGTTCAATATGTTTTACCAGCTGAAGCTCGTAAAGAATATAAACACTCCAGTGAATTGTAACAAAAAATATAACAAATTTAGGCATCCGACGCCTACGGCGCAGGTGTCAAAAACGTTATCTGGCGTGAAGTTGAACCAGTGGGGCATTAATCAATCGAGACTCAAATGAAACTCGACAGCGGGATCCGGTTAGAAAGCGACGGCGAGCAAGCTGACTTGTATGCACTCGACGAAATCAACATAGCGCTGGCGCCGATCGGCGCCCGGATCTCGGCGCAGGATTGGTCGGGCCTCTCCAACGACCTTAAGGCCTTTTTGGCCGATCCCGAACCTTCGACGGAGCGTGTCGCGGAAGTGATGTCACACTTTCTGCTATCCCGTGAACGTCTACTGGAAATCATCGCCCAGGCGGGACGCGAGCCCCATATTCCCGGAGGCGGAGAGCTGACCACACTGGACGAGACCCATGGCGTTTCCTATCCGCAACTGTATGTCGCACAGGAAGGTGAGGACTTTTCGCGTTTTGACCGAATGCATGTGAACATTAGTGCCGACGGGACGCCTGTCGATGACGTGGTGCAACTTCTCTGCGGCAGCGGTTTGGTTGTGCACTTCCGTATTCCTTCGGGTGAGACGTTCAAAGTATATCTTGCCTGCCCCACGCCCGATGCTGGCTGGCTTTTAACTTTTGATTGCGCCATCCCATTTATCGGCAGCTTTAGCGGCGCTTCGGCTGGGGCCAAAGCCGTCACTCAAGTCATCGGACCGGCACGCTGGAGAATGGAGTATCTTGAATAGAGGTATCTGCGCAGCTAACGGACGCGTTCAATCAATGGAAAATGGCAACAGCCAGATAACAACGCGTTGCACCGGAGTAAGGGCGTCGTCCTTCCTCCAGTTACCCAACCAAACGAACGCCCTTACTTGGTGAACGCCACCGTTATTGTGGCGGTCGATTTTATTGATTTTTCGTGGTAACTGAAGGTTTAGTGCCACTAAATAGCATCCAGTGTTGAGCAAATTTACTGATTGCTATTCAAGCAGTTTCGCTCCTAGAGTGTTCGCTCGGGTGTTGTAAAAAGCGGCAGTCCGCTGCAATTTCGTGGAGTGCCAGTAAGATAGAAATTGGTTGGGGAAAGTGCAGTATTCTTTCCTCGTAAATATTGAGCAGTGGCCAGCGAAACTATAGCTGGCAAAGTGCTAGTAGTCGGTCCCGAGCGCGCCAACCATAACCAGGCTAGGCAAGTTCACCCAACCCCTTCGGGGCTGGGTTGGACAGCCACGCGTTGCTTCGGCTGGCGTTATAGCTCCTTAATGGATCATGCGTAATGTACGAGCTGTTTAATATTTCCAACATCGAAGCTCTGGGTATATTGCTATGGTTTTGTGTTATATTGGTTCTTAGCTATATGCTAGCTATCAAAAAAACCTTAAAGGTTAAACGAGCGGTTGTAGTTGGTGGATTTATGGCATTATTACCTCCACTGGCAATTATATATTTGGCCTCGCTGCTACTTAGAAAAAGCCTTTCTGTATCAGAGAGGCCAGATGAGACGTTATAACAAAATTCTGAAAATTCGTCCCAAAAAAATATGGGTTGGATCTCTGGAAAAAACGCTTCCAGCCTTTTAGCTTTGCGTTATGTGCAGTCATAAATTCAGCAATCGGATCTAGTCTTGAAGTCACTATCTAAAAAAATCGCATGGTATTGTCAGAAAGAGAAAAGGCACTGGAAGCGTATTTATCACCGTGCTGAAATCGCTTTCATTTCAATATCCGCACTAATTTTAACTGTGCTTATTCAGATATACGGCGACGGTACTAAGCTTCAAATTGGGGTTGTCGCACTCACTTCGGCTTTAGCTGTCACATCAGCCTCATTAGTCCCTCTCGTATTCAAATCCAATACTCTCAATCGCTGGCAAACTCAAATGGTTACTATCGGACTTGGTTGCGGAGTCGGAATCTCTGCGATATGCACGCGTTTCTATTTGGGTTGCAGCTTACTAGCACATAATAAGTCGATGAATTACGTTCCGCCCTTACAGGGCTCCACCGGATATGCTACGCTGCACTTCGTACGCCAATTATCGAAGCGTTATTGAGGCGGTCATTTTTTAGGTGGTTTGAAGTTGCTGCAAGTACCAATTTTTTCCTGAGTACATTTCTCCAGAGATTTTTTTACAAATTAGTACCACAGTTTTGTTCTGGTGTCTTCGTTTTAAGTCAACAAGCCCTACAAGTCAGTTGCACCATTGTTAAGTGCCAATCAGATAGTTATTTGGTAGGGAAACTATGGTATTTTTCCCTGTGAGTTTATCGGGCAGTGGCCAGCCAAAGATGGCTGGCAGAGAGCATGTAGGCGGTTCAGAGCGCGCCAGCTATAACCAGGCCAGGCAAGAT
The DNA here is from genome assembly GCF_052468155.1 of Microbulbifer maximicatervae (SeqCode). NCBI lineage: Bacteria > Pseudomonadati > Pseudomonadota > Gammaproteobacteria > Cellvibrionales > Microbulbiferaceae > Microbulbifer > Microbulbifer maximicatervae (SeqCode). The sequence continues at coordinate 4,359,146 of NZ_CP174335.1, read as the reverse complement.
CGCTCTGCCGGAGGCTGGGCTGGGCAGCCTACGCTCCGCTTCGGCTGCCCTTGCTGGCAACGTTATGCATCAACATGGTAAGGGAGATATATGAGAGTTTGTCTATTTTTGATGGCCCTTTTCTTTTCATTTTTCAGTAACGCCGATCCATTGGAAAGGTATGATCCGTAATCTGTAGCGAAGGCTGTTACGCTTGCAAGTAACCTTTGCAATAGTGAGTGGAATTATACTTGGAGAGGGCGTAACTATAAGTTTGTCCTTGAAAAGGATGGATCGATTTCTAAACTAAAAAGCTGGAAAGGCGTGCGTTGGGTAGTAGTTGGTGCTAATGAAATCGTCCTGGAAGGGTATACCGATAGAATGCATTTGTTCTTCGATAAAAATATTAAAAATTTCAAAACATTCGACTGGGATGGAACTAAGGCAACAGGAACCTTGGCTCATTAAGTAAAATGCATAACCAATACATCGAAAATCGCTCCACTGCGTTCCGTTGGACCACCTTGCGCTGTGCTTCAGTCGGCCTTTTATGTGGGTGTTATGACTAAGGAGATATCTTGAGATCATTTATCGTAGCTTTCTTTGTGATTCTTTTATCTGGATGCACTGCGACAGGACCTGTATTTGAGAAAGTTGCCGAGCCAAATGGCAGCAAAGCTATTGCTTACTTTTTTCGGCAAGCAGCTTTCTATGGTTCAGGAACTTGTCCAGACCTGGTTATAAATGACAAAGAAGTTGGCTGTCTTAAGAATGGAGGTTTTTTTGAGGTAGAGCTTGATCCAGGTGAGCACACAGTCCTATTTGATAAGGGCACATGGGAGCCAAATAAAGCTCTACGAGCAAAAATCACCGTACAGGCAGGAGAGGTATATTTCTTCGAGTACGGTCAGGCAATGACGGGAATATTTGCAACACCTATATTGGTCAGCGTTTCAGGCCGAGAGGATTTTCATCAAAAAACAAAAGAGTATTCGGTGCCTATACTATTGGGCCTGAAAAAGTCATAACAAATCAGTCAAAGGCGCCCCTGTGGGGCTGGACTTCCACTCCGCGCTTTCAGAGCTACGTTCCAGCCCCTGATTGAGGCGCTATGTGTAAGACTTACCCACGTTTAGTAGACACTCTGTATAGTTTGAGTGAATATTTTTTGTGAGCAAGGCCACCCTCTGAAGGCACCGATGTGGTACGACCCGTATTGTAACCCCAAAAGATTTAATGAAAGGTATCAGTTCCTAGCTGCCAAACTTTCACAACAATGGCAAAATGAGTCCGAGTCTCCTCCAAAATTCAAAGAGTTGGTGGAGTTTACCTGTAAATGAATTTAACAAGGGGCAGCAATAGACTACCAAACCTGTCACTTTTTGTACCGGCACAGAAAAACCGTCAGATTTGTCAGCCGCTGTAGCCCGCGTTAGCTATGTCAAAAGACGATTAAATAATGGAAGAGCTGCTAAATAGTTTGGATAAGTTGGTGGTGGAGCATAATCTTGAGTCTCGAGCCTTTAAGGGAGCTAAAGAGTGGTCTTCATCCGCAGACTTTGATATTGACACTTCAATAACTAGTAAATTTAAATACAATTTTCATGCTCATAAACTTTGTTTTAAGCATGAATTTAGGTCAAATCCATGCATAGAGACTTACCTTGATATCACTCTCGATGAAGAGGAAGTTGGTTATTACTGTTGGATTTCTGATTTAAATGGTGAAGTTCTAGATGATATGTTAGTTATAACTGATAATGAGTTAAAGTATAACTAACTAGATGCTTAAAGGTTGGACACTAAATCCTGGCTTGTGCTCGTGCCTGGCAAGTTATAGCCAATAAATTTGTGCACTTAAGAGAGCGGAAAAACCTAGAGTAAAGACGGCTGCTGTGGCATGAGAGCTAGGCGTCAGCGCACAGCAGATCTACAGCTGACGCCGTCAATTTAATCGACTGTCTGATAAACAGTTCAATAGTTTAGACGGTGTCGACTATTCCAAACAGGGAAGCGCTGAAGTTCGCAAGCTCAAGAAGAAACTGCATGAAGCTTGTCAGGAGGTTGAGTTTCTAAAAAGGCAGTTGCGTACTTTGAGAACCACCAAGAGTAAAGTACGCATTGATACAAGAGCATGTAGGGTCATTCCCGGTTAGCTTGATGTGTCGGAGTTTAGAAGTCTCAAGATCGGGATATTATCGATGGCGGGTGAGGTTGCCAGCTCCACGCACGACTAGAAAGATACGAACAATCGAGAAAATCCGAGAGACGTTTACTGCGTTTAAAGGTTGTTATGGCGCGCTTAGAATCGCTTGCGAGCTTCAAGAGTTAGGTGAGCCATGCTCACGGAACTACGTCGCTAAGTTTATGCAACAGGAGCATATTAAAGCGAGAAACGGCAAATGCTTTCGATATAGTCAGCCCGTAGAGGGGAGCATTAACGTCTCCGCCAACTTGCTTAAGCGTTGCTTTGATGTGGATCGACCAAATTGTCGCTGGACCAGTGACATTACGTATATCTGGGTTCTGGAGCGGTGCTTGTACCTCGCGGTAGTTGTGGATCTGTACTCTCGACGTATTGTAGGTTGGGCACTTGACTCGCAGATGACCGATGAATTGACATGTCGAGCATTGAAAATGGCCCTAGAGCGAAGACCAATAAAGCCTGGACTGCTAGTTCACTCTGACAGGGATGTGCAATATCGATCGCAGAAATACCAGGATCTTTTGTCCGAAAGCAAGTGCAAGCCGAGTATGAGTCGTCAGGCTACCTGTTGGGATAATACGGCAATGGAGTCATTCTTTAGCAGGCTAAAAGTCGAGCTGGTCTATGCCAGAATATTCGAAGGCGAAGAGCAAGTATAATCTAAGGTGTTTGAATACATTGAGATTTTGTACAATAAGGTTGATGTGTATTCTGCATTGGGCTATGTAAGTCGGGCAGAGTATGAGCGTAAATATACATAGTTAGAGTGTCTACTTTTTGTAGGTAAGACCAACGTCGGTAATCATTTGAGGTTTAGCATGAAATCAGAACTAATAATAATTCACGCATATTTTTGGCCTAAACTGTGTGGATATTTATATTTAGCTTATTTTCACATTAGAAATATAGAGCATCGAACATGGTTTGATAGTTTAGAGTTTTTTGCGATGATTCCTCTTTATATTCTCTGTGCGCTTTTCATATTTGGATTTAGCATTAAGCGTACTTTAATTCCCAAAATTTGGCTTATCTTAGTGGCCGCGAATGCTGCATTTCACCAGTTTCTATACTATGAAGACTTATATGATTTGCTAAGAAATTTGGCGTTATTCTGGCCTATTTATGTAATCACATTTGTATATTTGTTCATAAATAAAGGAAAGGGAGCAAACGTATAAAGAACCTTGAAGGTGGACAGTCACAAGCTGTACTCAAAAGCATATCACAGCTTGGGACTGCCGCCTAACGGGGCGTTAATTTTATTATGAATGTTGAAAGCTTTGCCGAATTCGGAATAAGAATACAGAACAACAGAATGGGTTTTTGTTCCTTGAAATAAAAAAGTGAGCGGACGAATTTATAAATGATGAAACTATGTACCCATGGTATAGCTTACTGTTGTCCCAAAAGGGGATGTTCGCGAGTGAGTGAATTCGATTGAATTATTCCGATATCTTTGAGCAGTATGGAACGCAATGGAAGGGCACGTGGTTAACAAGGAAAGAAGAGTTTTATGAATTTGATATAATAACAGATCGAGCCAATAAAGAGTCATTGGAAATTGATGGTTGGTCTAGGTTTTACCCTGAAGTGTCAGGGGGATTGGGAAAACGCCTACTTTTATAGCTCTGTAGCTGCTATCGGAATATGGTCAAAGATAACAAGTAACTATGGTCGCTCGTCAATTTTTTAAGTCATACTATTCACATCCAATAGGTGTTATTTTTCACCATCGTATTTAGGATCACAATCTGCTTTCTCATGCAGTCAATCAGAGCGACCTTTTTAGGTTTACCAGCGTCGGCTAATTGCTTACACATCGGCTTTAGTTTGTGATGATGCTGCATGGCTGACATGCTTGGCAACAAGCAGAACCGTGCGTACACGATGTCTTCGGCTCCGAATATATCTCTTTCACTGGAGGCTATTTCTTTGATGATTAAACTTTCCTGGTTCAGGAGGTTTACACATCAGCGTATAAGCCAATACATTTCCGACGCCTTTGGTACTTAAGAATAGGTCGCATCTTTACTGCCATTCAGGCCCACCGTTAACTAGTTTATAAGGTTGTTTGTCTATACCTTGTAGCTCTCTTTTGATTGTGTTTAGAATGGTCTGGGTAGGTTTTACACTGATTTTAGTATCCTCTGAAACCGATTATTTTGTATTTATTCATTTCTAAACACTGGCTTCATACGGCCAGCAAGCTACTGGTCTTCCTAATTTTTTCTGGCTTTATCACAGGTAGTCTAGGTTTCAAAGTTTCATCAAAAAGTGCAATGTCAATAGCGCCTAGATTGTCAGTCTCGACGAGTCGTCCGAGGGACTATGTAAAGTTTCATATCTACGAAGGGTTGCAGGCAGCAATAAGCAACTCCGCTCTGTCTGTGGCACAAATGAGCTCTATGCTAAGTCTCCCGGTAGACTCTGTTAATGCTCTTCGAGGCTTAATAGGTTGTAATTGCTTAATGGTACTTTTATCATTGTCAACACTAAAGTATTGGCCAGTAGGTCACACGTAAATATTGAGTTCTCTACTGCTGGTATTGATGCCGACATTGATCTCTTGAGGTCCCATAAGATAAGCTATCTCCGACTTGCTATTCGGGCTCGAGGCCCACATGGCTTTTCGAGTTATGCCTAGTGGTTGCTTATCATATTCATACATGTTGTCGATCTTTTATGAGTAGGTTAGACAGCGAACTGTGATAAACAAGGCTTTCGGTGGCCGCTGAAGGTGGGACTCAATTTATCCGTCACTGAAAAGGACTTTCAACATCAGAATTGGGGAAGAACAACCATACAAGATAAATCTCATAAGGAAGTATAGGCCTATCACTTTGCTTGCAAAAATACTCGAGTAAACTGCTAGCTTTACACTACTCGTATTTAGGACGTTAGCCTATCGACAGTTGTTTCGGAGTAAATGTTGGAATGAAGGATATGAAAAATATAAAACCATACTTTTTCTCGCTCATACTTACAGTATCTTTTGCGGCCAATGCCATAGTCATTCGTCATGATATTGAAGATAATAAATATCAAATTCCCGCATCTACCTTCCCAGCGCTTGTTGACTTTCCAGGTGAAGGGCACGGTGTATTAATTTACCCTCAATGGGTTGTTACAGCTGCACATGTAGCTTGTATGCAGCATTGTATTGAGGAGATAATCATTAGCGGCCTATCGCGTAAGGTAGAGACAGTAATTGTACATCCAGGATACAAGGAACCACCTTCAACTCTTGTTGAAAATGCATTAGCCTCGGGTGATGGATCAAATTTGAGAGAGTTTTTGGCATTGTCCGATGATATTGCGCTTATTAAGCTTAAAGAACCAATTGCCGATGTTGAACCGGTCTCTCTTTTTCTTGGTAGTGATGAGAAAGGCAAGACTGTCCAAATAATCGGCAAGGGGGCGACGGGCAATGGCTATGATGGAGTGGAGCCTCAAAGTCCCCATCGAACCACTTTACGCCGAGCTTATAATGTCATTTCTAATGTAGATGTACGTTGGATTTCCTACAAATTCGATTCGCCAAAATCTGCTATTCCACTCGAGGGTGTGTCGGGTAGTGGCGATAGTGGAAGCCCCGTCCTCATTAAGGAAAATGAGAAATGGTATCTTGCTGGTCTTGCTTCGTGGGCCTCTAGTGAAAAAGATCTTCGTACATATCGTGGCCCTCTTTACGGTGATCTCGGAAATAGCGTTCGTATTTCTCATTATATAGTATGGATCGAAAGCACCATATCTGCCGAGGAATAAAAATAGTGATCCACGCTGACGGGAAGCTAGCGAAGCGTTGATCGGCATGAGAAATAAGACTTACCTACGTTTAGTAGACACCCTGTATGGTTAAGATTAGGCCTAACAAGGGGCGTATCATGGGTAAGAAAGAACTCAGGCGTGTACGAAGGGGGTTTGCAGAGAGGCAGTTTAGAGGGCGGCTAAGTCAGGGGCAACAATTGACCTGTAGCACGAAAACTCAGCGCCAGTTAACAGCAGATTTGCGGATTTAAACTGTTGCCTGATAAGCACTAAGAGTTAGGTGAGTCGTGCTCACGGATCTACATCGCTAAGCTTATACAACAGGAGCATAGACTAATAGTTCGCTCTGACAGGGCTGTGTAATATCGTTCGAAGAAATGCCAGGATCTCTTGTCCGAAAGCAAGTTCAAGCGGAGTATGAGTCGCCAAGCTGACTGTTAGGACAATGCCGCAATGGAATCATTCTTTAGCAGGCTAAAAGTCGAGTTAGTCTATGCCGGAACACCCGAAAGCGAAGCGCAAACAAAATCTGAGGTGTTTGAATATATTGAGGTTTCCTACTATGGAGTTCGTAGGCACTCTGCATTAGGCTATATGGGTCCAGTAGAGTATGTGAGCAAATGCACATAGTTAGAGCGTCTACTTTTTGTGGGAAAGTCCAAAGCCAATGGAAGGTTCGGGTTAAATGAAAGAAAGAAGATATTCAGAATTAGACTGGTTAAGAGTTTTTCTAATCTTGGCCGTATTCTTACATCATGTGTTCATGCCGTTTAATGGGGATGGTTGGCATGTGATGAATGGAAAATCAAGTAAGTTACTTGATGATATCATGGTGTATTTTGAGCAGCTAAGATTGCATACTCTCTTTTTTATCGCTGGAGTGGGTAGCCTGCTTTTGCTAAAAAAGATTAATACGAGAACATTTATCGTCAATAAGTTCCATAGGCTTTTTGTCCCACTAATTGTTGGCATGGTGCTCATAGTGCCACCTCAAAATTACTTCGAAAACATAAATGACTACAAAAGTATAATAGATGCGTATCAGCATTTATCTCTGACATTTGAATCTAATCATCTTTGGTTTATCGAATTCCTTATTGTGTTTATGCTGCTTGCCGTGCCTTTTAAGTCAGGGCTCGACAGCCAAGTGGGTAAAGCCTTTATTATCAGACTTGAGCGGCTAGCGTTATTTAAACATGGATTGTTTTCACTTGTCCTTGTAGTTCTATTGTTGAGGTGCGGCCTTAAACTTCTAATGCCTACTCAAGATAACAGTATTGATAACTTATCTGTATCGTTGTTTTTCTTTCTGTTCTTCATGGCTGGTATGTGTTTCATGAGTAGTCCTAAAATATGGGAATCTGTGACTAAAAACCGGTCAATCAATTTAAAATGGTTCATATTTAGCACTATTCTATTTTATGGCTACTACTTCAAACCTGATATTAGCGAATATGTATCACTAGAGGTACGCTGGCAGCTTTGGTGGTTAGTTTGTACACTTGTTTCTTGGTCTGGGCTGTTGGTATTAGTGGGGTATGCAAGTGCGTTCTTCAAGCAAACACCCAAATGGCTACATGCCGCAAATGAATTGATTTATCCATTCTATATATTGCACCAAACAGTTATCGTTGCGCTTGCCTTTTATATAGTGCAATGGGATGCAAGTATTGCGGTAAAGTCAATGAGCTTATTACTTGGTGCGTCCCTTGTATGTATTTTGCTATGTTATTTTGTCGTAAAGCCTATAGGTATTTTTCGTTATCTGTTTGGTTTAAAGTCAAAGCGCGTAGTTTATAAGAGTTTAAGTCAGCAGGGCGCTGCAAGCGATGCCTCAGTTTGAGGTGGTCATTTTTTAGATGGTTTGTAGTTGCAAGCACCACTGAATACACATCTCATAGAGTTTTTCTGGAAGCTAGCGCAGCAGTTTCGTTCGAGCGGCTGTATTTTGATCTAACAGGCTCCACAAATTAGCAGCGTCGGGGGCTATCAGGCAGTTAAGTGAGGGGCAAAGCATGGTATTTCCCCTGTAAATCTATCTAGCAGCGGCTAGCCAAAGGTGGCTGGCAGAGTATGTAGATCGTTAAGAGGGCGTCAGCTATAACTAGGTCAGGCAAGATCTCCCGGCCGGAGACTAGGTTGGACAGCCTACGTTCCTCTTTGACTGCCCTTTATTGCAACGTTATATGCATGGGTAGCAAAATTGAAAAAGCGTTCTTAATCCCATTCATATTAAGCATTTCTTGCTACATTTCCTGGAGTATATTCAGAGCTACTAATTTGCACTGGGATAATGGCTACAATATCCCTGGCTTTCTGATACTAATACTTTCATACCCTTGGACCTTAATTACTATTTATCAGCCACTAATATTTTTTATGGATAATTTGGTTGATTTTTACCTAAGAGTATTAATTTTAGGTATCATTGCTAGTTTGGATTTTAGTTAAATTTTTACGAGTAGTTTGCCTAGGTAGATTATGTGTTCCTAAAGCATATAATATGTTGGCGCATTTGAAAGCGAAGAGTAAGTAAAATCTGAAGTGTTTGAATATATTTAAATTTATACAATAAGATTGATGGACAATTCTGCATTGGGCTATGTAAGTCCATCAGGGAATGAGCGTAAATATACATAGTTAGAATGTCTGCTTTTTGTGGGCATGACTAATGTCTTTCTAGTTAGGAGTAGACTTTGGAGATTAGAAAGCTTAATACATTGCGGGGATTAGCAGCTCTAATTGTTTTTGTTACCCATTTTAGCGACATTACGAATTGGCTTGATGGCGTATTGGGTGGCGGTTCTGGTGCATATGGTGTAATGTTGTTTTTCTTGCTCAGTGGCTTTTTGATGTCATATCTCTATTTGGAGAAAGACTTCACAAAAGCCAACGTCATATATTATTTTTTTGCGAGAATGGGAAGAGTTTTACCTTTATACTTGGTTGTGGTAGTTGGATCTTATTTACTATCAACTTCAGGTAACAATACTCTTTACAGTATACCTGATCTTAATGCGCTATTAGGTCATTTGTTGTTCTTGTATGGAGAGAGCATTCTATGGTCAATTCCACCAGAAATACAGTTTTATTTCATTTTTATAATTTTCTGGGCATGTGCTAGGAATCGGTCTGGTTATATTTATCTATCTATTTTTACTTTAATGATTTTGCTGTTTTTCTCCAATTTCCCGAGAATATATGGTGAAGTTTATGGTATTCCATACAATGAGTTTAATGTGCTTAGGAGTTTGCCGTTTTTCTTTGTCGGTGTTATATTCGGGATGAACTATAAATCTCTCAAAGTTCCGCGGTATCTTAGAAAGCACTGGTTTATATTAGCGCTTTGTTTAATTCCTCTGATGTATCCTGATTTAACAATGATTACCTCTGATGCAAAACAGAAAATGTGGCTAAGTTACGAAGTGTTACTAGTAGTGAGTTGTGTTTTCTTTTGTGTAGTGTTTTTAGTTCCGAATAATAATATTCTACTAGCTAATAGGTTTGGCGATTTTATCGGGAAGATTTCATATTCTTTGTACTTGCTGCATATGCCAATTATTGTGCAGGTAAATAAATTAGATTTATCTGTTGAGTTAAAGTTGACACTATCTTTCTCTTTAAGTGTACTGGCTGCATACATTTCTTTTCATTTTTTTGAGAAGCCTATTGCTAAGAAAATACGAAGCATGTCATCTAACAAGTCAAACCAAAGGGTGAAACAAGGCTGCGCCTCTGCTAAAGGAGTTTGAAACCTCTCCTTGTCGAGTAGATGCTTGCCTTTTGAATAGGATAGAAGAGTGCGCCTAAAATAGTAAGTGAGAAACGTGTTATTGGATACGCATCAGAGCTCAAAGTTGGAGCTGTAGCTCCAACAGAAGATCTTTAAGTCGACACGGTTACTATTGCCAAATTAATGAGAGTGTATCCTGTGGTGATATTTACGAGACGACAAATAACTTAAGTTATCGATACTGCCCAAATCCTAAGCATGGATAGGCAGATAAGGTTTGGCTTTCAGTTAGTAAATTTTTAATCAGATGACTTACTGAATGTTAGTTAACAGTTCTTGCAAAAGCTCTCAGTGCGGTTAGGTGGATTTATTTATAGCTTGCCTTGTAAATAGAATCATAGATATATAGATGGAAATTGGCAAGGGCGCTCAGTGCTTTATCTCTGCCGCCCTTGCCACTAGCGATAATTCATGCAATTAAGTTGTACTCTAATTCTTAACTGCATACCACAATGAACTCGATGTACTATTGGAGTTGTTAATTATGTTAGTCCTCAGGGGGTGGCGGTGGTGGTGGAGGGGGCGGCGGTGGTTCGCTAGGGCTGTGCGGTGCGAGGGCAATTAGTAGAGTAACAACGCAGATTGCCTTCATTGTGAGGCCGCCAAGCAAACAAAAAATCAAAGCAAGAGAGTCGTCGTGAAGGTAGGTTAAGACGGGAAACAGCTGTGGTCTTTCCGGAGGTCGACCTTCCTGAATAGCCTCAACTATGCGCTTTCCTTCTTCACTAATTTCTATTCTGCTTACAAGTGCTTGTCGAAGAGTTAAGAGCCACTTCTCCGTAGTGCCATAATTTTTTAACCCCTCTTTAAGAGCTGTCGCCAATGTTTCATCGACCTCTGTATTGGCGCGTATCTTTATTAAAAGAGAATCCGCATCAAGCCTTAGAATTTCTGAAAGACTCTCCTTGAGTTGATCAAGAGACTCAAGTGCAGTCTGAGACGCTTCAATCATGCACTCAAGTGATTGAAGCATATACAACGACCAGACGTCTAATGTCCCGGAGGAAGTTAGTAACTCATCGTAGTATTTTGAATCTACCGCGAGACTATCTTCAATCCGTGTTGCTGCAAGGATTTTAGCGCGAAATGATCGATAAGACTTAAAATCCCTGACTGTCGTATCTGTTGCAGCAATCGTTGTTGCTGCCGTAAGTTCCATTATATCTTCCATTGTCCATTTCCATTGTCCAATATGATTTAATAATGCGGTGGGGACAGTAATTATTTTATGTGGGCCAATCAAGCTGTTGTAAGGTTTTGTAATTTTCTTTGTTGGTGGATAGAGTAACTGTCATGTGTTTTTTATTTGTTGTGTTGCAACAATAAATAGTGAATTGTTTAATGTATAGATGTTGTTTATTTCTGTTGTGAGTAAATTGAGACTTTTTAATTTGGATTTAATATATGGTTGGCTTGAGTTGTGGATCTGCAGTTGTAGGTTTTGTTAATTGTTTATGGTGGGTTTACCTTTGAGGTCTGAGTAAGGTGCTGCAGAAGATTGCCTTATTGTCCCAAGCTTGCCTTAATCGCTTTAGAGGTGGTTTTTAAAAAAATTGTAAATTTTTCCGCCTAAGAATTTCCCTGTAAACTTTTGGTGCTGTGTTTTAATTATGCTTTTGTAAGCCTTTATATCCAGTGTGTTATTATTTTTATGGGGACTTCACTAGAGTAGCTTGGTTGAGTAGTTGTTGAATCCTGGTGGAGCTTAGATGTCAGCGAGTCTGTGGTTAGTTTGATGGGTATGTTTAAATGCTTTTTGGAGGGGGTGTATTATATCAATCGGTGGTATTGCTTTCTAGGGTGGGAAGTATTCTGTTTTATAAAAATACAGAGCCCAAAAGGCCCTGTATTGTTTCGGCTAGTATGAGTCAGATTGCTTGAGTTCCTGGATTATTATTTATCCACCAAGAATTTTCCATGGATCGCTTGTATTTTTTTGAGTTTGGTCAAGCAAAACAGATACCTGTAGTTAAGAGACGTATTAATAGTTGTCATTCGTTAGAGCTTTACGGGCTGATCGTTTCAATTTTTAAGGCGTTACAAGGCTAAAATTACGATCAAATTTATCAAATAACCGACCGAATTTTATTAGAGCCAAAGGATTTCCGCTCACCTTGAGTCGACCATCTTTGATTAGAGTAGGGGCGCCTACTAACCCGCCAAACATCATACGTAAGTCGGTACTGTTCAGAGCGAGGCTGGCAGAGGGCTCGCTACTGTGTCGGCCGGGGTAGCCGTGCAGTACCCCATTTTGCACTACGACTAAGTACTTTTCTCCAGTGTCAGTCATATCGATATTTAAGCGGATATCTGCATCTGCCGCTTTTTCACCGTTAAGGCGCACCGCCATCGCGTCGAAAAGCAGCTGGAGAGGGACCCGCGCTACTATTTCTTCATCGGGCAGTATTTCTTCACGGTATTCGATACCATGACGTAACTCCTTGGCTCCGGAGAGATAAAAGTTGCGCCAGATACCAGATTCTGACTGATAGCCGAGTTGTTCTAGGCTGTCAGCCAATAGATAACGGGCTTGCTCGTTCTCAGGTTCAGCGAAAACCAAGTGCTTTAGCACCATGGCTACCCAGCGATAATTGCCCTGGGCAAAATCCTGTCGGGCCCGAGCTATAATGGCTTCTCCCCCCCCCATGTAGTCGATGTAGTGCTCTGCAGCTTCTTCCTGAGGAATAGGGTGGAGGTTTGCTGGGTTGCCATCGAAATAACCCAGATAGCGATTGTAAACTGCCTTGGCTCCAACATTGACAGTGCCGTAGTACCCTCGATTGGCCCAAGCCTGAGAGAGGTTCTCGGGCAGCTCAAGGCGCTCTGCAACTTCGACCATATCGTAACCGTGGTTAGCTAGACGCAGTGTTTGGTCGTGGATGTACTTATAAAGATCCCTCTGCTTAGCCAGGTAATCCATTGCTTCATCTTTGCCCCAGGTGGGCCAGTGGTGGCTGCTGAAAACCACCTCGGTCTTATCGCCAAATTTCTCCATGGCGTACTCAATATAGCGACTCCAGGCCTTGGCATCGCGGGTTTTCGCACCACGCAGAGTGTAAATATTATGCAGTGTATGGTTGGCGATCTCACTCATGCAGAGTGCGTTAAATTGAGGGAAGAAAAACACAATCTCTGCGGGTGCTTCGGCCCCGGGTGTGTTAATGAAGATGATGTCCACTCCATCAACTGTCATCTCTGCACCGGTTTCAGTAATCTCTATTGTTGGCGTAGCTATTCCGTGCTCACCATCTGATACCCGGTTGCCTAAGCCGGATGAGACAAAACCCTCCGGACTGGAGGGCAGCAAATTTCCAAATTGGTATAACGCACGGCGCTGCATCACATTCCCGGTGCGCACATTCTCGCTAATCGCCTCCTCAGCAAAACCCTCTGGTGCAATAATGTCGATAGAACCGCTCGCGAGCTGTTCTTTAGTCAGAACCCCAGTTATTCCGGCGAAATGGTCTGCGTGGCTATGGGTAAAAATAACGGCACTTACCGCTTGCTCTCCTAGTGCCTTGTTGGCCAGCGCAAGAGCTGCAGCTGCAGTCTCTGCGGAAGTGAGAGGGTCGATAACAATCCAGCCGCTTTCTCCTTGCACCAGAGTCATATTGGCCAGATCCAGCGAGCGCACCTGATAGATACCATCTACCACTTTGAACAGGCCGTTATTCAGGACGTTGAGCTGGGCCTGACGCCAAAGGCTGGGGTTGACGGTATCAGGAGGGGTGTCTTGTAAAAATTGCATCTGGGATAGGCCATAGACTTCCCGACCTTCGGTATTTTTCACTTGGGCGCCGGGAATAGATTCAATAAAGCCTCGTTTAGCCAGCAGAAAATCAGTTTCATCGCCGAAGGGGAGTTGTTTTGCCAGGGATCTATTGTGGGAAATAGTTGCCTTGGAGGCGGGTTTGATCTCGGTATTTAAATTTTCTGTGTGAGTTTTCGGTTCACTACCACAGGCAATCAAAAAGAAGGACAGCAACCACATCAGTATCAGCGAGCGCATTGAGACTCCCCAAAATCAGTGTACATGAAACTTCATTTTTATACTGGGACAGGGTTTTTATTGCCCAGAGTGGCCTTAGCTTCTCCCACCTGTGGTGGCGCGTCAAGACAAGAACTGTCCCTTTGGCGGCGTAAAAGTCTTTCTGCAAGGGAAACAGTTTCATGTTACTCACTGGTTAACCAGTTTTGTCATTGGGCTTTGTATTTTCTACCAATACAGTCACGATTGTCGGCATAGTGATGTGTGAAGAGTTTGTGGTTCCTGAATCGAAGACGCTGGATTGTCGTAGCTGATAGTTTAATCTGATCTGTTTTTATATGCCCTTAGGAATTTTATATTTAACAGGTTTAGGAAGGTTTCTATGGTAGTAAATGGTCGTAAAGGTAAATTTATTTTAGCTTTTTTTGTTGGTACTAGTGCCAAACTAGCCATTCAAAATAGGGTGTCTTATTTATCAAATTCTATTTTAAAAATAAGACACCATCTAGCTGGAGTTTGAACAGGTCGCCGATCAAAAATTCTTTAACCTCTATTAATCTTATCTCAAGAGGTAATTAAGCGGCAGGTGATATATTTACACTCTTTCTAGAGAGCGTTGCGCTTAAGAATGCGCAAAATGCTAGAGCTACGATATGAGGTAGGTAAAGTGTGTATTCACTGGTGTGGAAAAAATACAGAGTGGCTTCGCAGGCGATAATGGCAATTGCTGCAGTTGCCCATGGATGCAGTTTTATCAGCCTAGATGCTAAGAAAATGAGTGTGAAAACAATTAGTCCATATCCTAACAAATGGACAACAAAAATTTCCCAAAGGACAGCCCCTCCATCTGAAAGGAATGCTTTGAAAGCTTCGGGTATAGCGATGGCTGCAGAATATCCTGTAATTAATGGGCCTAAGTATCCGGCGACTAAGCCTATTATTATTCCAGCTATTGTATTTTTCATTGAATCCATTCTATTTTTATAGGGTTGGTCAACTATACCTTATGTGGGGCTGTTAAAGAAAATACATGGCTAGTTGCTGCAAAAGGCTGCGGTTGAAATTGAAGTAATTGCTTTTATTCATCCGGTTAATTTACAGGGAAGGGAAGTTTGGAGTTGGTACTTTGTGGGTGGTTAGCGGAATGATTCTCCACAAAAAAGCGGGCTAAAAGCCCGCTCTCTCATTGTTTTATGGGAGCTTATTGCCCCAATGTAAACAGTGCAGTGTTACCGCCAGTGGCAACAGTGTTAATAGTTTTGGTTTTTTCGCTGGCGAAACGGAACAGGTAGTGCGGGCCGCCGGCTTTGGGGCCGGTGCCGGATAGGCCGTGGCCGCCGAAGGGGTTAACACCTACTACTGCACCAACCATATCGCGGTTTACATAGCAGTTGCCGACGTTGATACGTTTGAATACCGCGTGGGCGCGGCCTTCTATGCGGGAGTGCAGTCCGAAGGTGAGGCCGTAGCCGGTGGCATTAATGCGGCGGATTACGTCTTCCAGCTCGTCTGCCTTGAAGCGAACTACATGAAGGAAGGGTCCGAAAGTCTCGCGCTTGAGCACAGAGAAGTCTTCAATCTCTACTACCTGCGGGCCGAAGAAGGTGCCTTCGCTGGGCTTCTTCGCTTCCTCAAAAGCAAATAGTGGCTTGGCTTCTTTCGCCATGCGCTCGCGATGGGATTCCAGCATGCCGAGGGCTTTTTCGTCGATAACCGGACCGATATCGGTATCCAGTTTACCGGGATCGCCGAGGGTCAGTTCTTCACACGCGCCTTTCAGCATATTCAGCAGGTTATCGGCGATGACATCCTGTACACACAGGATACGCAGAGCGGAACAGCGCTGACCGGCACTGAGGAAGGCAGACTGAATTACATCATCTACCACCTGCTCGGGCAGGGCAGTGGAGTCTACGACCATGACATTCTGGCCGCCGGTTTCGGCGATCAGCGGTACAATCGGGCCTTCTTTCGCTGCCAGCTGCTGGTTGATCAGGCGTGCGGTTTCGGTGGAGCCGGTGAAGGCTACACCGCCCAGGCGGGGATCTTCGATCAGCAGTTTGCCCACTGCGGCGCCGGTACCTGTGATCAAGTGCAGTACTTTTGGCGGCACGCCGGCATCGAGCATCAAGCGCACGGCGTGTGCAGCGATGATGGGGGTTTGCTCTGCGGGTTTGGCCAGTACGGCATTACCGGCGGCAAGTGCGGCAACTACCTGGCCGGTAAAGATTGCCAGGGGGAAGTTCCAAGGGCTGATGCACACGAAGGTGCCACGGCCACTCAAATACAGCTGATTTTGTTCACCGGTAGGGCCGGGTAGTTCGGTGGGCTCACTGAAATGCTGGCGTGCGCCGTTGGCGTAGTAGCGGCAGAAGTCGATAGCTTCGCGCACTTCACTAATGCCATCATTTAGGGTGCGGCCCGCTTCAATGCAAATAATTGCAGCCAGTTCATTGGCTTTATCTTCGTAGAGATCAGCAATTCTATCGAGAATATCCGCGCGGTGTTTTCCACCCTGGCGATCCCAGTCGATCTGCGCTTCAGTGGCGGAGGCATAGGCCTGCTCAATCAGGTGTTTATCAGTATTCGCGGTGTGTCCAATTTTTTCGCCGGTTGCCGGGTTGAAAACCGGTTCTTCCGCTTCGCCCATGGTGCCGTTGACGATAGGGCCACCGAGGAAATGCTTTTCGCGTTGCTGCTTAAGCTCTTTCAGCAAGGGCTCAACGGAGAGTGGATCAGTCAGTTCGATGCCGTGTGAGTTTTTCCGTGGCAGGGCTTCTGCGCCCATATAAATATTCTCCGGGACAGGAATTTGCGGGTGACGGTAGGGGTTGCAGGCTTCGCTTTGTTCCAGGGTGTCCTGGACCAGGGCTTCAACCGGCGTTGCCTCGTCCATAAAGCGGTTAACAAAGGAGCTATTAGCTCCGTTTTCCAGCAGGCGGCGAACCAGGTAGGGCAGTAAGTCACGATGTGCCCCCACGGGTGCGTAGACGCGCACGGGCACACGCTTGCCGTGTACCGCTTCAATTTGTGCGTACAGCAAGTGGCCCATGCCGTGCAGGCGCTGGAATTCAAAGTCGGTGCGGCCATTGGCCAGCTCAAGGATCAGCCCGACGGTGTAGGCGTTGTGGGTGGCAAACTGTGGATAGATTGCATCGCCAGCTTCCAACAGTTTTTTCGCACAGACTTGGTATGACAGATCGGTATGGCATTTGCGCGTGTACACCGGGTAGTCCGGCAGGCCCATTTGCTGGGAGTGTTTGATTTCACTATCCCAGTAAGCGCCTTTAACCAGGCGCACCATCAGCTTGCGGCCGGTATCGCGACCCAGGGCAATCAGCCAGTCGGCGACATGGGGGGCGCGCTTTTGGTAGGCCTGGAGTACAAAGCCCAATCCTTGCCAGCCTTTAATTTCGGGGTCGCGGGCGAGCGCCTCGAAGATATCCAGTGAGATATCCAGGCGGTCTGCCTCTTCTGCATCGATATTCAGGCCCATATCGTATTGGGCTGCGGCGACACAAAGACGCTTTACCTGGGGCAGCAATTCGTCCATTACGCGATCCCGCTGCAGCACACTGTAGCGGGGGTGCAGGGCGGAAAGCTTGATGGAAATACCATTGGCCTCAACCACATCCCGCTGGGTGTTGTCTTTGCCGATCTCTTCGATAGCCATCATATAGGCATCGAAGTAGCGGTGGGCGTCGGCCATGGTGCGGGCGCCTTCACCCAGCATGTCGAAGGAAAAGCGGGTGCCCGGGAGGTTTTCTTTGGGGCCGCGTTTCAGGGCTTCCTTGATGGTGCGGCCGAGTACGTACTGGCCACCCATAATTTTCATGGCCTGCATCATGGAGGTGCGCACCATGGGTTCGCCGATACGGCTCACCAGGCGTTTCATCCAGTGGGAGGGACGCTCGGTGATATCTGGGTCCAGCTCCACCACGCTACCGGTGAGCATCAGGCCCCAGGTTGAGGCGTTCACAAACAGGGAGTCGGACTGGCCACGATGGCTGGACCAGTTGCCGGAATGCACTTTCTCGGCGATTAGTTTGTCGGCAGTATCGGCGTCTGGTACCCGGAGCAGGGACTCTGCCAGACACATCAATGCAACCCCTTCCTTATTGGAAAGGCCGAATTGCTGAAGGAAAGCGTCCAGCGTTCCGCGCTTGCTGCGCTGCTGTCGCGAATGATGAACCAGTGCGCGCGAGGTGTTCAGAATTTTCTTGCGCATCTCGTCGCTGGGGCGTGGCGCAGCCAGCAGCTCGCTCACGCAGAGGTTTTCGTCGGCGTGCAAATACTCGCGTGCCCGGTCCCGGGCATTCTGGAGGTCTCCGGCGAAGTTTGTCGACATATCGTCTCCCAAGCTCTATATCTAGGGTCAGAATAAAAAACCGGATTATGTGCGAAAATCGTTAGAATTAATCGCCATAATGTTGCGAGTTGTGGTTAAATATCACGCCTAATTGCGTGATTACCAGTAGGGTATTTTGTAATGTCTCGACAGTTGGAAGATCTTGATCGTATTGATCGCCAAATACTGCGAATTCTGCAACGTCACGGCCGCTTGCCGAATGTGGAATTGGCGCGCAGGGTTAACCTTAGTCCCACCCCTTGCCTGGAGCGAGTCAAGCGGCTCGAAAGGGAAGGATTTATTCGCGACTATGTAGCGCTACTCGACCCGCTCAAAGTTCATGCGGGCCTGGTGGTCTATATCCAGGTAACCCTGAACAATACTGCAACTGAGGCTTTGGAAGCCTTTAATGAGCATGTGGCTGGGCTGGAGGAAGTCCAAGAGTGCCATATGGTTGCCGGTGGTTTTGACTACCTGGTGAAAATTCGTATTAAGGATATGCTGGGTTATCGTCGCTTCCTCGGTGAAAAGCTGGCATCCGTACCGGGAGTACGGGAAACCCACACCTATGTGGTGATGGAGGAAGTGAAGACTGATACCGCTGTAGCGGTACCGGACCCAGAACCCAGTGTGAAAGGTTCGCGGCGCTAATTGAGCGCAGTCAAATATCCTGTGCGGAGTGAGAGAACTGTAGCGATTTTGCTGGTTGGCTTTTTTATGAACCTGGGTAGGAATCTGAATTCTCTCCTCAGGCCTCAATCATAGGGATTGATTGCTGATTTCATGGCTGAACAGATGGAATTGGCAACCATTGTCGGCGCGGTTTTTATTATGCTCGGCATAGCGATGCGGTACCAAGGTGGGTGCCGTGTGATTTGTCCGTAATAACTATAAGTAGGTACTGTATGGATTTTTCACTGAGCGAAGAACAGCAGATGATTCAGGATGCGGCAAAGCAATTTGCTGACAGTGAACTGAAACCCATTGCTGCCGAACTCGACAAGACCGGTAATAGAGAGCTCTTGTTGGAAAAGCTCAAGCAATTGGCAGAGCTGGGCTTTATGGGAATCAATATTGATCCCAATTACGGCGGTACTGGTGCTGGCACTGTCGCATTCTCCCTGGCGATCGCCGAGCTGGCGCGGGGCTGTGCCTCTGTTGCAACGACCACGTCCGTAACCAATATGGTGGCAGAGGTAATTCAGGCGGTAGGTTCGGAAGAGCAGCGCCAAAAATACCTCCCCAAAATCTGTAGTGGAGAATACCCTGCGGGTTCTTTCTGTCTCACCGAGCCCGGTTCCGGTTCGGATGCGGCCTCTATGCGCACCCGCGCGGAAAAGCAGGGTGATGAATACGTTCTCAATGGCAGTAAGCTCTTTATTAGTAGCGCCGAATTTGCCGGTATTTTTGTTGTTTGGGCGGTGACAGATTCTTCCGCGCCTAAAGGCAAAGGTATTTCCTGCTTCCTGGTTGAAGCTGGCACACCTGGCCTGGTGATTGGCAAGGCCGAAGAAAAAATGGGACAGAAAGCCTCTGTTACCAATGAGGTTTCTTTCGACAATTGCCGTATTCCTGCCTCCCATCTTTTAGGTGAAGAAAATCGCGGCTTTCGAATTGCTGCAGGTGAACTCGCAGGAGGCCGAATCGGTATTGGCTCCCTGGCGCTGGGTATCGGCTTTGAAGCTTTGGATTGTGCCCGGGCCTATCTGCATGAGCGGGAGCAGTTTGGTAAAAAACTGGCGGAGTTCCAGGGGCTGCAATGGCAGCTTGCCGATAAATATACTGAGATGGAAGGTGCGCGACTCCTCTTGCTGCAAGCCGCTTGGCAGAAAGATGCCGGAATGCCGTTTGGCCCTGCCGCTTCAATGGGCAAACTGTTCGCTAGTGAGAAGGCTAACGAGGCATGTTATCTAGCTCTGCAAATGCACGGTGGTGTGGGCTATACCCGTGAATATCCACTCGAACGTATGAGTCGGGATGTGAGAATCACTACAATCTACGAAGGTACCAGTGAGATCCAGCGCCTGATTATTGCAAGGCATTTACTGGATGTCAGATAATATTTAATGACACATAAGCCGGCGCTCTTCGCCGGCTTTTTTGTTTCTTTCCCCCTAAATTTGTCAGTTATTCTCCTGATGCTGGCATAAATACCCGTCCGCTTAATAGTTTCCTACCTATCCTCTACAAGGGACTCTGCCGCATCACTTTGCGAATCATGGAAAGGAAACAACTGATGAACGTTAACAAGCTGCCGCTGTTATCGCTGTTACTAGTACTCCTTGCCTGTTCGCTAACGATCGTAAGTGTCATGGCGCAAGAACCCAACCCCGCTAGTGTCGTCACAATGAAATCAAACCAGGCTGTACTGAAAGAGCTCCCTTTTGCAAATCGGAAGGACTTTGAGGATGTAAAGCGGGGGTTTATTGCTCCTTTGCCAAACAATGGTGTTATTAAAAACAGCAAAGGCAATACGGTGTGGAACCTGGAGCAATTTCAATTTGCTCGCGATAAAGAGGCTCCTGACAGTGCCAACCCCAGTCTGTGGAGGCAACTGCAATTAATTTCGGAGGGCGGTCTCTATGAGGTGATACCGCGAATCTACCAGGTTCGCAGTGCGGACCTTTCCAATATAACTTTTATTGAGGGCGATACCGGGGTCATTGTTATGGACCCGCTGATTTCTGCCGAGACGGCTGAAGCAGCGTTGAACCTCTATCGGCAGCATCGTGGAAATAAGCCTGTCGTTGCTGTGATCTATACCCATAGTCACGTTGACCACTATGGGGGTGTTCGCGGTGTTATCGATGAAGAAGATGTAAAGTCCGGCAAGGTTAAGGTAATAGCCCCACAAGATTTCCTGATTGAAGCTGTTAGTGAAAATGTCTTTGCAGGAAATCATATGGCGCGTCGTGCCAGTTTTATGTACGGGAACCTGATTCCTAAAGATCCCAAAGGCACTCTTGGCGCTGGCTTGGGCCTAGAAACCTCCACTGGCACTATCACTTTGATAGAGCCGACAGACTCCATTGTTGAGACCGGACAAACCTTGGACGTGGATGGGCTTACCTTTGAATTTCTCTTAGCCCCGGGCTCCGAGGCGCCGGCAGAAATGCACTTCTATATTCCTCAACTCAAAGCCGTAACTGCTGCTGAGAACGCAACCCACACCCTGCATAACCTCTACACCTTGCGGGGAGCAAAGGTTCGAAATGCTCGCGACTGGTCTCGCTACCTTAATGAAACGGTGCAGCGATGGGGCGGGGAGGCGGAAGTCCTGTTTGCGCCCCATCACTGGCCAACCTGGGGTCCAGAAAATGTGGTGAATCATCTGAAAAAGCAGCGAGACCTATACAAGTACCTCAACGATCAAACCCTACGATTAGCCAATCACGGGTACAACATGGTTCAAACGGCTGAGCTGATGGAGTTGCCTCCAGAGCTCTCACAATATTGGGCCAATCGCGGCTATTACGGCAGTGTAAATCACGATACCCGTGCGGTATGGAATTATTATTTAGGGTTTTTTGATGGCAATCCCGCTCGCCTGTATCCAATGCCACCGACGGCCGCGGGAATAAAGTACGTCGAGTATATGGGCGGGGCCGCCAATATTATCAAGCAAGCAAAGAAAGACTATGAGGCAGGAGAGTACCGCTGGGTTGCGGAGGTGCTCGATAAATTGGTTTCCGCAGAGCCTAATAATCGTGCAGCAAGAGACCTATTGGCAGATGCGTTAGAGCAATTGGGTTATCAGCAGGAGAATGGCACCTGGAGAAATTTTTTCTTAAGTGGTGCCAGGGAGTTGCGGGATGGTATCCAGAGATACCCTGTCCCTCTGACTGCGAGCCCGGACACTATTCGCAGTATGCCGGCTGGTTTGATTTTTGATTATCTGGGAATTCGACTCAACGGCCCAAAGGCAACTGGCAAAAAGCTCTCCATCAATATCAATATGCCGGACGTAAAAGAAAAGTATGCGCTTGTGCTTGAGAATGCGGTGTTGAACTATGGCCCCCCAGTTGAGAATCCAGGAAGCAGTGTGCAGATAAACCGCTCAGATCTCAATGATATCATCTTGGGTAGTGCATCTATCCAGGAGAAGATGGAGGATGGGAAAATCAAAATTGAGGGCGATGCGGGAGAGTTGAAGATATTACTTTCTTTAATGGACCGGTTTGATTTCTGGTGGAACCTGGTTACGCCTGAACCGATGGATAAGATGGTGCCAAAGGATTTCTAAGATCGGGTTGACTCAGAAGTAAGCGGATTGCGAAAAAGTATTGATCCATAGGAATAGGGTGAAGTGAATGGCAAATAAGGGAAGTACTCTATCTGAGATGTTGAAAGGGATAGGTACTTTGGAGGATAGTGCCGATTTCACTATTTCTTGGTTTCAGAGGTTACATATATATTTGGCAATCATAGGTTTTGTTATCTATCGCCTCTTGATTACCCCATGGAAAGTGCGGAAGAAAAGGAAATTCTTTTCAGATCTGGATGCCCTGAAGAACTTGCCTCTTAGACTCCCACAGCCTGATGAAATAAATGAGGAGGGGGAGAGCAACTTCCTTAAACAGGGTGAATTGGATTTCTTCAAAAAAAATGGCTTTTTGGTCCCATTTTCTGTTGTTTCAGAGGGTGAGGCTGTCAAGCTGAAGGGGCTTGCCCTTGATGAATATGATAAAAGTTTCCATGGAATTAGTTTTCTCGGGGATAAGGTTCGTGATATCGGAATTAGGCATGGGGACTGGCCGATAGAAGATGCTGGAGCCTATCAGGCACTAAGTCCCCCTTCATTTCGAGAGCTTCTAAGAAAGCCTAAAATATCGCACCGTTTAGCTAGTCTACTTGGCAACGAAGTTATTTGTTGGCGAAGTCAATTTTTCCATAAGATGCCGGGAACTGGCCCCACTGTCTGGCATCAAAATGCAACTTTCCGTGAGACAGGTAAATATGCCAAGCTTCAACCAGCGTTAGATGCAGACCCAGCGATAGTTCAGCTGAATGCGTGGGTGGCTCTAACTGATGCTGCTCGTGAAAATGGCTGCTTACTTTTACTTCCTGGATCGTTTTCGGATGCGAGAATTAGTTACCTATATGAATATATGCAAACCAATAGATTCTTCTATCTGTCGCAGCTTCCGCTTTCACTTCCTCATTTATACTTTATGGCAAAAATCGGCTTCTATGGCTCTATATTTGCAAAGAGTGCCTTGGTGTTTTTCACAGCTGTGGAGATTTTAGGGGAGGATTTTTTTGAAAATTTCGAGGTTCTTGATGTTGAAATGAAGGCGGGAGAATGTCTTATTTTTTCTGCCTTAAATATGCATGCATCTTACCCGAACATAACAAAAATTGACTGCCGGTTCTCCTTTCTTGGGAGGTGTACCACAACTCATGTAAAGGTTTCCCCTTCTGGTAAAGATAGATTTCCTAGTGCTGAAGGTATGGTTGAGTTTGAGTTGCCAGAGGTTAGTTCATTTCAGATATATGGTGGTGATTCGTATGGGTACAACAAAGTAATGCGAAACTAGTGGGGGGTAGTCATTACTTGAATGAGGTTAAGTTTTATGGAGACTGGAAAAAGTACTTTTTCGGAGATGCTGAAGGGATTTGGTTCTATGGGGGATGCTGCAGATTTTGCGATCTCCAAAGTGCAAGCCTTTCAAGTTCTAATAATGATCACTGTTGTTTTGCTTTATAAGCTATTAATCCTCCCATGGCGTGGTTCGAAAAAGAAGCAGATGTTTGATGAGCTGGATAAGCTTAGAAATATGACGGTGACTATTCCGAGAAAAAATGTCTCAAGGGATGGTGGTAAGGATGATTTCCTAACAGAAGAGCAAATTTGTTACTTTGAAAAAAATGGTTATTTGCCACCATTTCAGTTGGTTTCTGAAGATCAGGCAGCAAGTTTACGTAAAGAGGCTGAAGACGCATTTGCTGAAGACTTTCAAGGGGTAAGCTATGTTGGCAGTAAAGTAAGAGAGATAGAAAAGCGGCATGGACAATGGGTAATTGAAAGTGCTGGACTTTACCAGGCTCTTAGAATGAAGTCTTTTAGGGAGCTGTTGAGGAATCCAAAATTATCGCACAAGCTTGCCAGTCTATTGGGTGATGAGGTGATGTGTTGGCGATCACAGTTTTTCGATAAATTTCCTGGTGCTAGCGGCACTATATGGCACCAAAATGCGACTTTTAGGGAGACTGGTAAATATGCGAAACTGCAGCCTACAAAAGATACTGATCCCGCAGTGATACAGCTTACTGCTTGGGTCGCTCTATCAGAATCTACTATTGAAAATGGCTGTTTGAGATTTTTGCCGGGGTCGTTTAGTGATGCAAGAATGGATTTTCTATACAGCTTTATACAAGATAATAAGTTATTTTATATTTCTTTGCTTCCTTTTTCATTCCGATATTTTTTTGATGTTTTTAAGGTGGTTTTGTTTGGTCGGATTTTCACTAAGAGTATATTTGTCTTTCTTACGGCAGCGAAGCTCTTAGGAGAGGATTTCTTTGATAAGTTCAAAGTTAAAGATATGGAGATGAAGCCGGGTGAGTGCATTGTGTTTTCATCTCTAAATATGCATGCATCATATCCAAATACATGTAGTAGTAATTCTCGGTTTTCCTTTGTGGGAAGATGTACGGCAAATCATGTACGGGTCGCACCGGGAGGTAAGGATGTATACTCAACAGCGGAGGGAATGGTGGAGTATGAACTTCCAGAGGTAGGTAGCTTTCAAGTTTATGGTAAGGATTCTTTTGGCTACAACAAGATATTGAAAGATTAACCTTTATCTACCTTTAAAAGAGAGCGTCTTACTTGGTCTCTTGTAGTTTGCTCTTTATATTGTGTTGTAGAGTTATATGCGGTCTGCAGTTGGAAATCCTCACTTGTTACTTTGCTGTATAAGTTTTCTGGCTGAAATACTTTGAAAAACCAGCCTCTTCTTCAGGTGTAGTTGATGTGTTTGACCTATCTATGATAGGAGAGAGGCTGAATTCAGGTGGCGGAGTTTTTGACTATATTTGTGTGTTAGTTTGGTTTTTTATTTGCTTTTCTATCCTATCATTAGGTTAGTGTTGGATACTGCCCTATTTAATATCTTTTTATCTTTTTATCTTTCGATGCCTGGAGTTTGTACGCCTTATTTAGGGTCCTGTCGGTGTTGAATGTCTCATTTTTAAGCTTCCTTATTGTGTTCATATTTTTTTAAGTTACGCACAGAATTAAATTTCGTTTCCGCTAAAATTTCGCCCACTTTTGCATTTCATGACTGTCCGGAACTTATATTTTGGACAGTACCTAACACCAAAATAAAAAACACGGCACTTAAGGCGATTATGGAAAAGTTATTCGGGCAGAAATTATTGGTAATTGCACTAACCGCAGCACTTGCAGCTTGTGGTGGAGGGGGAGGTTCGTCGGATTCTGACTCCGATTCACCACCTGTGAGCGATGGCGGAGATGATAATAGTGGGGGTAATCAAGATGGAGGAAGTGGAACAGGTGATAGCGGGTCAGATGATAGCGGGGATGACTCCTCATTGCCTGATAATGACCCATCGACTGTAACCGTTGGAGATGTGTCAACAGCTGAACTCGGGTTTGCAACAATTACCGCTACAGATATCACTTTGCCTAACGCAATGGTAAATGCTCAGGAAGTTTACCAGCTGGCCCACTATATTGGCCGTACGGACAGTGAGCAGGATGAGGAAAATATTGATATTCCTATCCGTAGTTATACGGCCTCCTGTGCAACGGATACTGACCAGCCAAAAATGTATGTATCCACAACTTTGTCAGAGGGGAATAGTGCCTCTGATACAACCTATGGGTCAGTTTACGAGCTTCAATATAACCCTGATACCATGAGCTTCGAGCAGACAGGTAACGCGACTATTCTGAATCAATGCTATGAGTCACATGGTATTACGGCTAGTTCGGATTGCTCCAGGGTAGCTGTTTTATGTAATACCGAATATAAAGCAAGTGAGCGATATGATATCGAGAAAGATCTGGTAGAAGAGTACGGTACAACCTGGATGAAGATTGAAGACAATCTTGACAGTGTTGCAGGTACCGATAATGAAGAGAAGTATAATGACCAGATCTGGCTAATGGAGTGGGATAACAAGCCTATAACTGAAACTCCAGATGCCTATGTTGTCAATAAAATGCATGGTGGCACTCATTTAGGAGCTCAGGAGCTATTGTACGTAGAGGATGATAGCCAGGGGCGCACAAGTTATGCGTTTTCCGTAACTGCTCGTGTTCTCGTTAGCGGTTCGCATTATTCGGCAGGGTTGACAGTTATTAATCGGGATGACTGGTCAATGTCTTTTTCTGGAAATGATCACCGGGGATGGTACTGGGCGTGCGGTCATGGTCATGTTCTGAATATTCGAGCTTTTTATAATCCGGGGAATGAGATGTACGGGGCTCTGTGCACCAGCGATGGAAATGATTACTACCCCTCGCCCGGCCTGCATGCAATCGCCATTAAAATGGAGGACAGTGGATCTTCTGTTTATGAAGGCACCTATAATCATTTAGTGCCCTCGACAAGTGCGATGATATCCAACGGTGGTGGCCATACAGTTGTCCCGGTCGATGCCGATACAAACCTCTCAGTTATTGTCTCTCCGAAGTATATTGAAGATGCAAACATGGATATGTTCTTACAGGACGAGCTAGGCATCGATATTAGTGGCGATGGACCCTTCGATGAGGAATGTGCTGATAACGGCATTCGCAACTGCTTCTTCTCATATATCGACAGTGGTGAATATCCTGTAATTTCCAGACAGGGTCTCTATTCTGGAGATGCCTTGGATACTACTTCTCTGACACGTGTAGGTATTGCAAAAGTTGATGGGGAAGGCAGTATTGAAGGTAATGGCATTGAATGGCTGGCAACGGATTCCGATTGCCAAATTAGTGATCCCCAGTTGGTTGATCTGAAAAATGGCCGTTACTTATTTGGTTACGCGCAGTTCCAGTGTATCTCCGATAACCTCCCGTACAATCGCAGTTACAATAAGAGTGGTGATGCCATGCGTATGCTGGTACCAAAAGCCTACTATGTAATGGAGATTGATGCTGACTTAAATGTACTTGAGGGACCGGTAAAACTGACTGACTACGGTTGGGGTGGTTTGGATGAGCCAATGTACTTGGGTAATGGTAAAGTTGCCTGGAGCTATATTAAGAATCCTACCCTGGATACTTATATAGGCGGCCAACAAAATATTTGGCAGGCAATAGTTTATCATTCTGACAGCGTAAATTAATTGCGCTGATTTGGGGTAAGCTTAGGCTTGCCCCAAATTAAATTATATCTGTGCACCAGTATTGATTTACCCCCCCCCCTCTCTTTAAGTTGTTTTTGTAACTCAGATATACGTGCCATTACATTAGGGTGCATCATTTTTTATTGTGCTCCTGTGTAATCCATTTCCTAATTTCCCCTCAGTATAATCGCGCGGCTTTCCCGTTCCGAAAACCACTTTTCGTTAACAGTGGTGACAGAAGTTCCGACTCCCTGAGTTGCGAAGACTGAAGCTGGAAAGGGCAGAGCACTTTTAGTGGACTTTATTTTGCTTTGAGCTGGCAGCGAAGGAATGTTGCATGGCTTGTTCGTAATCAATAAAGAGTGAGCTATGCAGCTATTTGTTGAGAATACATATGGAATTGTTTACCTGGCTCGAAGAGGGAGCGGTTTAAGCTCCGGGTCTTCACTGCCAGCTAGTGCTGAGCAAACCCTGGAAATGTTCAGTGTTTCAGCTCTTCAAGAAATTTACGATTACTTCCTGGGTATGGGAGGGAGTTGTTCAGATCCTCTTCAACCAGGCAAGCAGCCTGATAGATGGGGTGATTTATCAGCCTCATTCCATTTAGATGCTCCTTCAAGCTACTCCTGGGTTGAGAGAACTATTTATAAGGAGTTAGTTCAAAACCGCTTGGTAATCGAAGAGGCTCCATTTGCTGATGCGGTGCTAGCTGACAAGCAGTCCCAATTGATTCCTAAAATCGATACAGGCCTTCAGTATATTGTTGACCTAGGGCGAGTTAATTCAAGGTTATCGAACAATGAATCTACTGATCAGAGTGACTTTACCGGAGGGCTAGCAATATGGCGTAAAGATTTATCTGAAGTAGAGATTTTGGTGAGTTCTATTCGCCCTTTGATGGCGCAGGGACGCACCGCTACGAACTATCTGCTGTATGAAAAGAGCATTGAAAAGCAAGATGAAAAATCTATACCGACTTCTAGCAGATCCCTAGTAGATGCGCTTGGTTTCGATGCCAATAAAGTTACCCGGCAGCACTTAGAGTTAGCCTTTGAAGTAGCTGAAACTTTATACCAGGATGCGAGAATACGTGAAACAAGTTTACGTTTCTTCCGCGATTACTTAAAAGCTCTATACCCATCGAAGGTTGCCCTACCAGATAATGGGCTTTTTGAGGTTATCTTAACATTCGCCATGGTAGCATCCGTGAGCGATTCCAGCGCTGTCAAGAGTTCCAAAGATAGTGCGAGCTTACTGAGGTCTCTTCAGGGCGTTAGTAACCTAATGCTGGAATTTGCCAAAATCAAAAAGCGTCGCAATGTATTTTTCCATAAACGCGCAGGAAGTACTGAGGGTAATAAGGCGAGCTTCTCTGATCTGAGTTCTTCTGAAGTTGCAGTACTACCTTCCTCCGGAGGGCAACCATCAAGTGCAGGAGCGTCGCAAAGCGGTAAAGGAACCGCCAATGATAATTCTGAAGCGGGTTCTGACAGCAGCCAGGGTTCGCAGAGCTCTCAGAATACAATCTCTGACCAGCCTGATAAAGCTGGGACCATAACCGGCACAACCCACACTGGGAAGAAAGTTCCTAATAATAGTTGTGCTATTGAAGGTGGTGATCCCATTAATTTAAAAACCGGGGAAGAGCGTTTGACCTTAGTCGATGCGCTATTAGACGGACCGCTCCCCCTTGTTTTTGAGCGTACTTATCGCAGTAGTAATCCCAAAGATTTCGGTTTAGGTCATGGTTGGACTCACACCCTGGGAGAGAGGCTAATACCGGCACCTGATAAAAGTGTTCAGTTTATGGACGCAGAGGGTCGGGTAATTAATTTTCCCTTTCCGGGGGATAGCGATCGCAGCCACAATGTTGTTGAGCAATTAACACTTACTCGTGTCGACGACGATCATTGGGTTATTACCCCTTACGGGGCCCCCAATGGCGTGCAAAAACATTTTAAGGCAGCCGGTGTAACAGGAGGACTTAAGCTTGCGGAAATACGTGATGGCTATGGCAATTTCTACCTGTTTCACTATATCGATGAGCGTTTAATATGCATTGAGAGCAGTCTCGGTGAAGCCCTGCATATCAGCCCTCCGCAAGGGCAGCCGAACAGCCTGCGTATAGGTGAGCTTAAGAAGGAAACTCGTGATGGCCATATTAAAGTACTCGCAAGCTATGAGTACAGCGATGTTGGCGACCTGCTTAAAGCCACTGACGCCGATGGTTACAGTGAGGAGTACCAATACCATCACCATGTAATTAAACAGCGCACCCTAAAAACTGGCTACCGTTTCCATTTTGAGTGGGATGCCGAAGGCCCTTCTGCCCGCTGTGTGAGACAGTGGGGTGACCCAATCGATGGTCAGGCGACTTACAATTACCAGTTTGACTGGGACGATGATGGTAAGGGCGTTACTGTTACTGATACCCGTGGTGGCAAAGAGCGCTACCGCTTTAACGACCGGGCCCTGCCGATCTATCACCGCGATCCCGAAGGTGCAGAGACTCTCTACAGCTACAACAACCTGGGGCAGGTTACTCGGGTACAACTGCCCAGCGACGATGGCAGCCTTCGCGAGGAAATTTACCAGTACGATGACCAGGGCCGCCTGATACAAAAGAGCGATGCCGCCGGCAATAACCATCGTATCGAATACAATGCTGAAGGCCTGCCCGCAAAAGTTACCGACCCCGCTGGTAATAACTGGCAAAGGGAGTACAACGAAAATGGCCAGATCGTGGCCAGTAAAGATCCCCTCGGCAACAAGACCCAATACGGCTATAACCCCGTTGGTTTGATCGGCAGTGTTACCGATCCTCTCGGCAATACCACTCGCTATCTGTGGAACCCCGAAGGCAAGCTCGCCGCAGTAAAAGACCCTATGGGCCGTACCGAGCACTACCGGTACGACGGTGCTCGCCGACTGGAAGAAGTGCAGCACGCCCCCGACCAGCTGACCCGCTATGAATACGACGCTCAGGATCGTATCCATGCGGTGACCACTCCAGACGATGCTCGCACTCAGTACAGCTACAACCCCCATGGATTACTTACCGAAGTTATTGACTCTGAAGGCCGCAGTACCTGCTATGCCTACGATGGCCTCAGCCAGGTAAAGGCCCGCACCAACCCGGATGGCAGCCGTCTGGAATATCACTATGACGGCGAGCGCAACCTAATCGGGCTCACCAATGAAAACGGCGAGCGCTATCAGCTTAAATACGACTTCAACGAACGCCTGATTGAAGAAGTAGGCTTCGACGGCCGCGTTACCCGCTATGCCTACAACCGTGCCGGCCATTTGGTAAGCTCCAGAGCCGTGACCGATACGGACAGCGGTAAAGGTATCGATACCATCTTCGAGCGCGATCCCTTTGGCCGCTTGTTGGAAGAGGTCACCCCGGACGGCAATACCAATTTCCGCTACAACCGCAGTGGGCAATTGATAGAGGCGGAAAATGCCCACCGCAAATTGCGTTGGGAATACGATGCCAATGGCCGAGTTACCGGCGACTGGCAGGGCAAAGAAAAGCTTAGCCACCGATACGATGCAGCAGGTAATCGTATTGCCACGACCTTGCCCGATGGAGAAGAACTTAAGTTTACTTTTAACCCTGCCGGACAATTCCAAAGCCTGCACCGTCGCCCTTTAGGCAGTGATACTGATGAGTTAATCACCCGTGTTAGCCATGATGGGCAGGGTAGAGAAAGCCTGCGTCAACACGGCAATGGGCTGGAAAGCCAGAGAGACTACGATCCACAAGGCCGCTTGCAAAAACTCAGACTGGGCAAAACAAGTAATGTAAATCACAAACCAGTGTCCGATCCCGCTTCAGGCACAAACCCAGTTCTTGAGCGTAGCTACCAGTACAATAAAGCCGGGCAGATAGCCAAAATTGAAGACAGCCTGCGCGGTAATTGCAGCTACCACTACGATGCCCTGGACCGCCTTACCCAGGTAGACGGCCTCAACCCAGAATATTTTGTACACGACCCTGCGCACAATATCCTTGCCGCTGCCAACTCAAAAGACGAAGCCAAACAGCAAGCCAGCGCTACCCAGGTAAAAGGCAATCGTCTCGCTTTTCGCGGTGATACTCACTATCGCTACGATATTCATGGTAATCGGATTGCGGAGCTGCGTGGTAAAGGACAAAAACTGCAGACGCGCTATCACTACAACAGTCGCCAACAGTTGGTGTATGTAGAGAAGCTAAAGGTGGAAGAGGGTGTAGAGCACCTTCAACAAGATATTCACTATCAATATGACCCGCTGGGTCGCCGTATTAGTAAGGCTGTAAACAAAGAGAAAAGTGATTTCCTTTGGGATGGCGACACCCTTCTAAAGGAAGCTAATACCGATAATCAAACCAAACAGGACCTCAGTGCCCGTACCTACTACTTCGAACCGGGCACCTTTAAACCGGTTGCTTTAAAAGAAAGTAAGCTAGATAAAGAAGAGGTCTACTACTATCACCTGGACCACCTTGGCACCCCAGATACCCTTACCAACCAGGCAGGTGAAGTGGTATGGAGTGTTGCCTACAAGAGCTATGGCAGTATCGCCTTAGCCCATGAAAATCAGGTAGAGCAGCCGATCCGTTTCCAGGGGCAGTACTTTGATGAAGAAACTGGGCTGCATTACAATCGATTTAGGTATTATGATCCGGGGGTTGGGGAGTTTACCCAGCAGGATCCAATTGGACTGCTAGGGGGAGTGAATAATTATCAGTATGTGCCTAATCCAGTAGGTTGGATTGACCCCCATGGGCTTACTTCAGAGAAGGAAAGTCCTACCCGGAGCACGAAAGCATACATCCAAATTTATGCTTTTAGGGGCGGAGGTCCACTTGCTAAGAAAAATTTTGTAGAAAACCCGGACCCACAAAGAAGGCCAGAGGTGTATACTGGTCATGTAGGTATTTCCATAGATGGCGGAAAGACAATTTATGGGTTTGGGCCTAATGTACCAAGCGGCATGACCAAACAAGAAGCAATAAATAGTTTATTAAATGGAGATCTATATCCTGGGATAATTCACGAGGATACTCTTTTATTTCGTGAGGCTGCTAGAGGTGATTACGATCAACTTTGTACACGAAATATTGATGTATATCGGTTAGATGTTTTGGTTGAAGGTTGTGTAAAAGATAAAGTTTCTAAAGCAATTAAAGCGGGTCTTGATGGAACTCCAGAGCAGATATATGGATTCCCGAAAGAGGGTGTTCCAAATCGATTTAATTGTGCGACTTATTTTGGCTCTTGTGATGTGCCTCTGCCTGAGGAGACTGGACAAGTAAGGGAGTTTATACCTGCAATGATTAAAAAAGGTGCCGTTAAGGTTGAGGAATAAATATATGATCCCTGAGGATGTTGCAGACAGATTGGAAAGTGCTTTATCAATGCTAGCTTATCACTGGAGGAGCAGTGCATCGGATTACGAGTGTAAAGAGGAACTAGAGCAGCAGTATGTAGAGCTATTACTTTTTTTAATGAAATCGGGTTGGGAAGGCTTTTTGGAGCCAGACTCTCAGTTGCCTAGTGATATTATGCCGGAACAATACTATATCCATGAAGAGAAGTACGGATGAGGTGGTCTCTAATTGGTCAGTTCTGTCGTGAATAGGTGTGCTATATTTATGGATACTTAGATACAAGTTGCAATGGATGTTATTCTACTTGTCGATTGTTTCAAAATCGAAATAGGACATGTTGTCTGGTGAGATACTCGGCTACTTGAAAGATAGAGGGACTTGCTCGGAAATATAACCTCGAGATTTTTAGGTTAGATGTTAGCCGGCTCGATCTGTCAATTCCAAGAGCTGAATTTCCCAAAAGACAGCTCTTTAAGTCAGTAGTCTAAATTTGTATTTAAATATTTTTAGGGTTGGAGGTGTGACTTGGCTGTTGTGCTTTCTCCTCTCAGGGGAAGCAATAGGATCGATATAATTTCGTAGGCTTGAGTCAGGAGCTTTAGGTGGTCTTCCAAAAGGAAGTTAGGTTAGTCATTTTGCTATGGGTGGTCTTTAGATTTATTCAAGTTATACGCTTTGTTGTTGAAAGATATAAAGAAGTCAAAAGCACATAGATTTTGCCCATATTTATCCCAAGTGTCATCGCTAAAGTTATTATTTATATCGAATTATCGATGTCAGAATTCGTCGACTTTATGTCATTTGTGATCAAACCCACCAATTTACACTTCTAGCTATATCTACAAAAGATACCTTGTCTATACGCTTGAGCTTTGCGTGAGATGTCCGATAAACGCTTATACATGTTTCTGTACTCACCAAAATAAAAAAGGAAATAGCCATGCGATCTTTAATCTGGCCTACCCTATGCTCGCTACTTTTTAGCAATATGGTCTGGGCCCACTCCACGTCTAAAGATGCCTTCCATATTGGGATATTGTTGTACGACGGTGCACAAACTATTGATTATGCCGGGCCCTATGAGGTTTTTGGGCAAGCCAATTATCGTTTGACAACGGTTTCGGAAGATGGTGGAACCATTACTTCAGCCATGGGGCTTAAAGTGGCTCCAGATACCAGCTTTGATCAGGATAATCAATTTGATGCAGTAATTATCCCGGGGGGCAGTATTAATGAAGCAATGGAGAGCCCGGAAGTATTACAGTGGATTAAAGAGCAGTCCAAACAGGCTCAGTACGTTCTATCGGTATGTAACGGTGCCTTTATCCTGGCAAATACTGGGCTTCTGGATGGTAAGAAAGCAACCACCATTCGCGGAGCATTTGATTCTTTCGAGAAGAACTTCTCTGATGTTGAATTGGTAAAGAATAAAAAGTTTGTTGATAACGGCAAGTTTATTACTACAGCTGGCCTTTCATCTGGTATAGACGGCGCTTTATATCTGGTAAGCAAGGTTGATACGATTGAAAAAGCCAAAAGCGTCGCAGCGAAGATTGAGTACCTGTGGGTGCCAGAGGGGGCTATATCCGGGGGATGATGGCGGATAAAATTATGCCAAACCTTAGTGACTTGCCTGAGTCAATTCAGTTTGTTTCTAAGGAGTATAGCTATGGTAGCCTGGAAGAATGGTACACCGCGTTTCAGCTTTCCGGTGATGTGGAAACTGTAAAAGCCTGGTTAAGTGAGCAAATGAAAGAACATCCCGAGTGGAGGAAGGGTAAGTCTATTGACAATAAATGGGTGTATCAGTTTTCTGATGATCGTACTGTATTGCAAGTTGACTTCGTTGCTCCCTCTGATATCAATCCTTGGGTGCTTAAGTTCAGCATATTAGATCAAGCGTCATAATTTGGTAGCTGTCGTTAAAGGTGGAGACGATAAAACCTAGAATATAGGAAAAGTATTTGCTTTCTGGCCTTCAGATTGAACATACCGTTTGCACCGCCACATCGTCATTTTTGAATGACATTGGGAAGGTTCTTCATTCCGGCGATAGCATATTTGATAGGGCTTGGAAATTGACCAGCCTCTTTTAATATTATTAAAAGTTTGGAAGTTTGTGAACGACGGGTTTTTTCCGCCGGTAACTTGAATTTGACAAATTCTGTCCCAGTTTTCTAGTTGTATACTTACAGAAGACGCCATTGAAGCTATTGACAGCGAGGACAAAATTAAAAAAATACTCACAGCTCTCACAATAAGCCATCCTGTCTGGTGACCTAATATTCGGATTTGCTACCCCATGATTATATGGTTTCGTGAAGCCCCTAACGAATTCCTAGAAGGCATCGGTGGCGGATTAATTAGACGTGTTTGTTACTTTTTTGTGAGGCGCGACTGTTAGGTCAAATAATGTTGATCGCGGCTGTTCACTTTGGGGTTTTAGTCTGGGCTTGAAGCTAGGGATTTTGTGCAGTATCTATATCCGTCTACCTGATGAAAGGTAAAATAGAAGCGAGCCGAGGCTCGCATTCTTAATGCTGCCTGAAATTTAAATACTGCTTACTTCGATAGAGGATGCGTTGCTTTTATCTTTTGTCTTTAGAGTTTTCTGGGTGTTAGATTGGTGGGGCACAAAAGTTAAAAATTCATCCTCAATCGCTGAATCAAGGAGTATCTTACAGTCCTCCTCATAGTTATTTAACAGGCGCCATGGATAGCGCTTGCCCTGTCTGGGGAGTTCTCCATTTGCCCGTTTTACATAGCCAGAGTCCAGGCTGCTCATTACCGAACCTTGTTCAGAACTGCCTTCGCTATCTATCGCTGTACACACTTGAAAGTTATTTGTTTCCATATACTTGAATAATCGGCAAATATAGCGAGCGGTAATGTCTGCTTTAAGAGTCCAGGGGGCGTTGGTATAGCCGAATACCCATGAGATGTTAGGAACCCCCTCCATTAGCACTGCTTTGTAAGTCAGCTTTTGATTGACTGCTACCGGTGCACGATCAATACAGAGCTTGATACCTCCTAGAACTTGTAACTTTAATCCGGTCGCACTGATAACAATGTCTGCGTCTACTTGTTGCCCTGACTTAAGCAGGATACCTTTATCTGAGAAGGTTTCTATTTCACCGGTGGCAACAGAAGCTTTCCCTGAGCAGATTGAGGAGAACAGATCTCCGTCAGGTACAACGCAGAGACGTTGATCCCAGGGGTTGTAACTGGGATCGAAGTGACTGAGATCGTAATTAGCTGGAAGGCTTTTTCTTACATCTTTTAATAGTAACTTTCTAATAAAGTTAGGCCAGCGCTTAGCAGCTTTAAAAATCCAGCGCTGTAACTTGATATTGCGCCAGCGTCCTAGCCTGTGGACCCAGGGTGCTGGCAGAAATTTTGATAGTACACGAGAGATTTTATCGATAGATGGAACTGAAATGATATAGCTTGGGGAGCGTTGCAACATGGTGACATGTTGGGCGGTGATTGCGAGCGAGGGGACCAGGGTAACAGCGGTGGCGCCGCTGCCGATCACGATAATACGCTTGTTGCGGTAGTCCAGATTTTCTGGCCACTGTTGGGGATGAATAAGTTTTCCTTGATAGTTTTCTATACCTGGATATTGCGGCAAGTAGCCCTCTTTATGGTCGTAATACCCAGTACAGGCAATCAGAAAACTACAGGTATATCTCACTGGGCTGCCAGATTCGGTGTTGTGACCTTCCAGAGTCCAAGCTCGGTCTGTACTGGACCAGTTTGCCGTAGTTAAATTTATTCCAAAGTGAATTCTCTTTTTAACGTCATATTGCTCTGCCGTGGTTTCAATATATTTTTGGATAGATGGGCCATCCGCGAGTATTTTCTCGCCGGACCAGGGTTGGAAGTCATAGCCGAAGCTGTACATATCGGAATCAGATCGAATGCCCGGGTATTTAAAGAGGTCCCAGGTGCCGCCGACTTGTGCCCGACGCTCGATAATGGCGAAGCTGCGCCTGGGGCATTCGCGACTCAAATGACAAGCCATTCCTACCCCTGAGAGTCCCGCGCCGATAATTAATACATCGAAATGAGTCGATTTCACAATCCCTATCCCTGCAAATTTCTATGCCTTATAGACTGGGTAGATGTGCCCGTGATTTATTGTTAGATTGCGACAAATAATTGTCTTTCCGCGCCACAAAGATGGGGAGCAAGTTATGGGTAGCCTTGTACGAGTCAGTATTCTTTCCGGTTTCAGTGAATTCGTGGAGCAGCTTGGGGGCAGGGGGGAAGCCTTCTTGGCCGAGTTCGGTATGCCTTGTGATATCAGCCCGGCGGATTCCCGCTTGGTATCATTTGTTGAGGTCGCGCGCCTGCTGGAAACTGCAGCACGCCGGTTAGATCGCCCCGATTTGGGGCTGTGCCTCGCATCGCGACAAGGGGTGGAAGGCTTGGGTGGGATAGGTGTAGTTGCATGCAATGCGGCCACTCCCCGGCAAGCCTTGCTATCCGTTAGGCGCTTTCTTTCTCTTCATAGTTCATCCCTCAGTATGCAACTGGAACCATTAAGTGAGGGAGATGTACTACGAATTGTTTTTGATTGGCAGGACCCAGCTCTCGGTAGCTATCGCCAGATCCGGGAGCAGGTGCTGGGAAATACGCTGACGATGATACGGATGTTGGTAGAGACTGAGTGTTGCCCGCAAAACGTACTGCTGCCTCATGGTCCTCAAATGGCAGAGGGTGACTACTGCAATTACTTTGGGTGTGAGGTTCTGTTTGGCTCGGGCTATTGCGCGATGGACTTCCCAGTTGCATTTCTGGATACACCACTGAAGTCTGCCGATCCAGTGGTTGAGCGATTAGTCATTCACCACTTGGAGCAGCAGAGCGCGACGCTGCCCGTTCCTCTAACTGTAGAAATTCGACAATTACTCAGTGAAATATTGCCCAGCGGCAGATCTCAGCTCGGCACTGTGGCAGTGGCGCTGAAGCTCCACCCCAGAACTTTACAGCGCCGCCTGGCTGCGGAAGGGCTTAGGTTCGAAGAGCTATTGGATAACGTGCGGCGGGATCTGGCGACTCGATACTTATCCGATCCGAATCTGGCCTTGGGGCAGATTACGGGTTTGTTGGGGTACTCCGAGCAGAGTACATTTCAGCGAGCTTGTCGACGTTGGTTTGCGGAGACTCCCCGGAATCACCGCATACGCCTTGCTGGCAGCGCAATTGTGGGGCGGCCAGAATCTCTGTAAAAGCTTGGAGGAGTCGGTTCTTTCAATATTCAGTAGGCTCCACCTCTCCAGGGCGCCAGGTTTTCTCCAGCCATGGCCCCAAGGGTCCATACAGTCTCAGGATTACGAAGAAACCTTTGTTGGGTAGGGTCTCCAGCCAGTTTTTCTCAAACCCTTTTGGCGCCTCGGGTCCAAAATAAACGTCATAAGAACCATCGGAGTTTTGTCTTATCCCTTTCGACTGGCTGCTTACTGCGGGAAAGGGCTGGCTGGTTTTTAACATTGAGCGCGTTTGGCTGTCGTAGATATTAACTGCCCAAAAAGCATTGACCGGTACATCGGGGGGCAGGTGCAATTTGTATTTTTTAGAGCCGTCAAAGGGCTCTTTATTTTCATCGACAAAGGCAATAGCGTAATCAGAACCTTTGCCAGGTTCAATTGCAGTCATTGCTGGGCTGACACCGGTATAGGGATAGAAGTAGCTGACTCGAGCGTCACTATTAATGGTTTTGCCATCGGGGCCATTGAAGAAGATATTCTTGCCGGGAAACGCCATTACCCAGGCGCTATCTGTGCCTGGGTAGATTTTGATATCGGAGAGGGATTTGTCTGTCCGTGGATACCAAACAATTGAGCGGGCTATACCATTACCAATTGCAACTGCGTCCGTAAGAATTTTGGTCATTCTTTTATCTGGACTGAAGGCTTTCCCTTTTTCAATGCCTATTGAGGCAAAGAGGCCGCGCGTTTCTGGGTTAAGCATCCCAACCCACTCGTATTGAACGACTTCATTAAGGTGCTTATAGAATTGATAGTCATTGGGGTGGATGGTGTTGAAGGCCTTTCCAGACGCACTGATAAAGACCATCCTTGGCGGGTTACCTTTTTGAGCCAGGGGGTAGATTCTCAAGTTGTCTTTGATGTTTTGCACGGCCTCCGGCAAAGGCTGGTTACTTGGCGAGCGCATAAACACCCACAGTCGGAAGGAGCGAGGGTAGATGGGAATGTAGCCGAAGGGAATATTGCCTTTATAGTCTGGTGGCAGTAACAGAAACTTTCCCCCGCGCCCCTTATCCGGGCCAGAGGAGCCGATATCTTCAACAAAGCGGAACCAGGCATCATTAAACGCGCCCATAACGTCGGGCGGCGAGTGAAACACAGTTGGTCCGTCTCGTTTTAGATCTAAAAAAGCCAGCGTATAGATAGTCGAAGTATTGCCTGTGAGAAAAAGAGACTCAGAGTTCATTAATCGATCGAAAATTAAGACTTCATTGGCAGACTTAGCGCCAAGCTCTCTTCCCCCTTTCATCAGAGCATGTACTGATGCTCCCTGAATTCCTTTGAGGAAACTATCTACCGCACGCATATGATCCAAATAGTCGTAGAGCTTTTCTGCGGTCTGGGGGTAGGGAGCGCCATCGCGGAATTCGAGGGTGCCAATACTACTGTCCACCTTATCTGGAGTACTGATCGATTTCAGAGTCTCTGGATGTAAATCGGCGCAAAGCGGCTGAGAGCTGGTTAACAGAAGAAAAATTCCGACAGACCCAAATGCGTACTGAAGTAATCGAATCAAAATAGCTACCTCTATATGCAAGGCGTGCGTGATACGTAAGTGTGTGGTATTGCTTCCTCTATTGGGGTTATTTCGTGCCAATTTTTTGTGTTAACTGCCGGATTATAAAGATGGCTATCCCCAGGCGTAACTTGGGTATCTTTAGCGATAAGTTTGGCTTAATTTTGATCTGGTGAGGCCGGTGATTCAAAAGGTCAATTTTATTGTAATTATTGGTCTGTAGTATTTAGGCTGGCGCCCATGTTTTGTCTGGCAGACCCGGATTTAAAGGTTTACTTGAAGTCAGTAATTTCACGCCGCTACTGATTTGGCCTCTGTAATCGAAATTATTGCATTAAGTTGTATTCAAATATTTATCTGGCTTTCAGTGCCGGTAGCCGATCACTTGTAAAAGAAATCTCTCAAGGTTTCATGGTTCTCAAAAACCAGCTTCAGAAAATAAGTTTGAGTAATTTTTAATATTTGCCCATCCTATTTTGTGACCATTCGGTTCAAATTTTTTGGGCTTTATAGGGCTTTATAGGGCTTTATAGGGCTTTATAGGGCTTTATAGGGCTTTATAGGGCTTTGCCACCAAAAAAATTATTTTCTTTTTTTTGGTCATTTGATGGAATTAAATCCTGAATAAATTGGTTTTTCATTGCCTATTTTTTTACTTGGTAGTGGTTCGAGATCGGAAAAAGGGTTTATTAACTTCTTGATTTATTTGTCTTTTGGAATGTTTGTAATGTTTAGTCAGATCGAATAATTTCTAACAGGATGAAACTTTTCATGGATTGATAAAGAGGTTGTCATAAGCTTTACAGAAAATGCTTGTCATTATTGGGTCATCC
The DNA here is from genome assembly GCF_052468155.1 of Microbulbifer maximicatervae (SeqCode). NCBI lineage: Bacteria > Pseudomonadati > Pseudomonadota > Gammaproteobacteria > Cellvibrionales > Microbulbiferaceae > Microbulbifer > Microbulbifer maximicatervae (SeqCode). The sequence goes on along the minus strand of NZ_CP174335.1, from coordinate 4,318,756 downwards.
GATTTATAAAATGATCGTCCCATGTAGCCGGTTTGAATAGTTTTTTTTAGGCTTATTCGGACTAGATCAAAAATCTTAGAATAATAAATGGACTAAAAATGTTTTCTCTTGCCAGCTTGTTCGAGAAAGTTGTGGAAAAATGTTGGCAAGGTCGTCTGGAAAATCTGGATGGCGAGGTTTTGACCGCGGCTCACTGTGAGGATGCGTGGCTCTCACTTACAAATGAAGAAGTTTGTTTCAGTGCTGGCGACCGCATTTTAGTGTGTACTCAGTCTGAAGTAGAGGCGGTCGCCATTATGTTGGCGGCGTGGAAGATGGGGTTGGTGGTTGTACCTGCAAAGGGGGATCTGAGCCACTCTTCAATTAAAATGATCGCTTCAGACTGTAATGCCAAGGCGATATGGCGTGCTGGAAAAATTGAGGCCTTGCCCGATTATCAGCAGGAATGCTCAGAGTTTGAAGTGTCTTCTACTCCAGTGGTCACTGGCGTAGATCTAGCTCTGGTGATCTATACCTCAGGAAGTACTGGTAAGCCAAAAGGTATTATGCTTACCCATCAAAATGTTCTGACCTCCTTGGCCTCAATATCCCAATATTTGGGCCTGACAGCACAGGACAGAATTTTGTGCTTATCCCCTTTGTCATTTGATTACGGTCTTTATCAGGTCTTATTTGCACTATATAGCAACTGTACAACCATCCTCTACGACAAACCATTTAACCCCATACAAGCCCTTAAAACGATTTCAGAGCGGGATATATCTGTTCTTCCGATCGTGCCAGCAATGGGGGCTGCGCTGGTGAAACTGGTGGGTTTGGTTAAACCTGATCTCAGCAATCTGCGCAGTATCACCAATACTGGGGGCCATTTATCTGAGTACATGATTCGCGCCTGGAAGGAGTACTGCCCAAGTCTAAATGTTTTCTCTATGTATGGTTTGACTGAGTGCAAGCGAGCCTTGTACTTGGAGCCAGAGCTTTGGGAAGAAAAGATGGGTTCAGTTGGCAAGCCGATCCCTGGCCTGGATGCACGTGTATTTATACCTCACTCAGAGGTCAGTAAATTTAGAGAAGCAAAAGCTGATGAGGTAGGTGAGCTTTATGTTCGTGGGACGGCAGTGATGCAAGGCTACTATAACCTCGCCGCTCAAGGTGGTGCAGAAATCTTTTCGGGCAGATATCGGGATGACAACTGGTTGGCGACGGGAGACCTTTTTACCCGTGATCAGGATGGCTTCTTCTATTTTAAAGGACGCTCAAAAGACTTAATAAAACAAGGTGGATTTTGTCTGTTTCCAAAAGACTTGGAGAATCATATTGATATGTGCCCGTTGGTGCATATCAATGCAATCATCGGCACTAAAGATAAGCTCGAGAATGAAGTGGCTACTTGTGTTGTGGAGCTTCATGAGAATACCGCTGACAATCAGAAGCAGTTTCGCACTTGGCTGAAAGCGAACATAGATACTGACTACATGCCGAGAGATATCAGGTTTGTTGATGGAATTCAATTAACCGCTAATAGCAAGGTCGATAGGAAGTGCTTAGAACAGGATTTACAAGCCCATGCCTAATGATCTGAGTATATTTAGGCGGGATCCCGCCTAAAACATAAAACGCTAACTTAATAAAAATATAAACGATACGTTTAACCCTTGGGGGAGTTATGGGTGCACTGTCAGATGCGCTGGTTCAACAGTTGGGCCAAAATAGGAAACAGCTATCTACACCTTGTTATATTTATTCCGTTAAAACTGCTCACGATAACTACAAGCAGCTGAAGGAAGCGCTGGGCACGGGATTGATATACTCTCTAAAAGCCAATAGTTGCCTTGATTTAATACTTCGTTGTGGGCACATCTTTGAAGACGGTATTGAGATTGCATCTATAGGCGAACTAAATCTACTTCCCAAAGGGAATAGTCCCCGATTTGTCAATAACCCATCGGCAGATAAGGCCTTTATACGCGCAGCCATTGCGAGTAAGTGCCATTTAATTATCGACAACCTGAATCAATTAGCTTTGGTTGAGGAGTTGAAGGCAAGGCGGCCAGTAAACCCTGTCGTTTTAAGGCTTAATCCCTCAATCTTGAGCCACTTTGATAGAAATCAAAAGGGCCTAAGAAAAGATCATTTTGGTTTCGACTGGAATGGCTGTCTTGAGGCTTTGGATTTTTGTAAGAAACATGGGATTCCAGTTTTAGGTTTTCATTTGTTTAGGGGCTCATACTCCTTTAATAAAGGTGCTTTCGACACTGCTAAAGTGGCCTTACAAGTTGTTTATAAGTTTGAGGAAATACTGGGATACCCTTTGTCATTAGCCAATCTAGGTGGTGGGTTTGACCCCAATTGGCGAGAGCAGGAGTTTGATTTTGAGCAATATAGAAATTTGATTGCTGAATTTCCTGATCATATCAAAGTAGTTCACGAGAGTGGTCGAGCAATTATGGGCTCAGCCGGTTATTTCGTCACGGAAGTTCGCTATAAAAAGTCCATTAACGGTGACAAGTACGCCGTATGTGATGGGGGAATGGCCCAAAATTTCCTGTTGGCAAAAACGGAAAGTACCTTTAAACGATTCCAGCAACCTCATGTTTTGCGTAATGGGACTCCTCTAAAAGGGAATGATGAGGGGCAGAAAGTCCTTTTAGTGGGCACTTCTTGCAATAAGGAAGATGTGATTGGGGAAGTCAACAATATTGACCTTCGAGAAGGGGACTTAGTCATATTTGATGGATGTGGTGCCTATAACGCAAGTTATACCGTAGCACCTTTCCTCAAGTTGCCGGCTCCGAACTCTTATCTGGTGGAGTAGATCATGGAAATGCAATCGGTTGTAGGTGGTTTTGTTCTCAATCAATTATCCAGTATTTCACCAGTGCCCAGCACATTGAAATCGCTGTTAGAGAATTCTTGTGCTCGGCTATTCGATGCATCAATGATTATCGAAGATCCTTTGACAGAGCTTGCACCACTTAGGGACGCTTCGGTTCAGCAGCCATTAGAGCAGTTTGAGCAGACCTTTGTTATTGATCAAATTATTGACACTGTCCAGGATGAAGGACTGGATAATCACTTTCACAATATGATCGGGCTATTTGGCTCGATTATGTTGAGCCTGACTGCTACAGATGATCAGCTTGCCCAGGTCAATCAATGGGTGGAGCAGGGGATTTTCGGCCACTTCCTTATGACAGACCCCGGCGGCCCGAGCCTTATGGGTTGGAAGACAGAGCTGGTTGAAACTGATAGCGACATGCTACTGAATGTCGACAAGATCCACGGCATTGAGGCACATAAGCTTGGCTTTGCCATGGTAGTTACCAAGCAACCGGGAAGGCCTTTTCCCTTGACAGTGATGTTGCCGCCAGAACTCTGTAACCAACTACGGCAGAGTACTGTAGGAGAGCCGTTTTTAAATGGCACCTTACAGCTGGGAAATTGTAAGGGTAAAGTATCAATTACCAAAGATATGTTGTTGAGCAAAGGTGGGTTGGGTAGCGTCAATCGATTTTTAACACTGGTTCGCCCGCGCTTTGTCAAATCACTAATGCACTTTGTGCTTTGGCTACATGACTGTAAAGAAGCTCATTTAACCAGCGAAGATCAGGCTCATATAGAGTATCTAATTTATTTGTGTAATGAGCAGGTAGCCGCAACCACTTTCTCTATGCACAGCGTAAACCGTGTACTGGCAACGAAATTTACCAGCAATGAGCTTTTGCTGAACCTGGTCTTGTCAGGAAAGATCAAATCCGTAAATCGACAACGCGATCTGTTGGCTTTCACAAAAATGGAAGGCAGTTCATATCGGTGCTTCTTTGAGATATATAGCAAATTTAAGGGGCTGCGGGTATGAGCCTGTATTTACGATCTGCAGCTTTTATCCCTATAGAAGGTATCACTGTCTCATCCAGTAGTGATGTATCAACTGCCTTTGGTGATATTGCCAGGATTATCCGAAGACAGACAGATAGTATCTTAGATGCTGCTCCAGAGATAAAAGATTCGCAAATAGATCGCCATTTTTTATGCTCTACCATGATTGAACTTCCTTTGAGTTCATCGGCGATTAGTGAGCAGGACTTCAATTACGGTGATAATGCAAGAGCGCCAGTTACCAGTTTTGTTAATACCTATGAATGTGCATCTTGGGGTTATAGCCTTCGGCATTACCTGACACAAAATCCGGAATCGTGCTACTTACTGGTTAGTATTCTTGACGCCAATGTTTTAGATCTAACGTTTTGGCGAGAAAATGAAAATTGGGGCGATAGTGGTTTTGGTCTCTGTACATTGTTGTTTGAAGTGCGGGATCTTGACAGTATAAACCTTAATGCATCCTGCACGATTACTTATAATACAACTCCGGAATTTGCCACTGTCATCCGAAAAATGGCTGTTGGACGAGATGACCTGACTTTATCTTTGCCGTTCTTTCCAGAGAATATTCGCCAAATTTTCTCCAAATTGTTGTCGGCCAATCAAAAGTTACCAGACTTGCACGATCGATGGGGGCATTGTTTTGGTAGTGATCCCTGGCTGAATATTATTTGCCAAGGCGCTGAAAAGGGCTTTGACAAGCAAGAAAATTTTCTGGCCTGTTCGATTGCATTGAATGGCTATTATTGCACTGTAGAAGTTACCGTTGATGAACAAAGTCACTTCTATCTAATGGAGGCCGCGTGATGAAGACTGTTGAGCTATCAACGTGTCTCGAACGTAACCCCTATCCGGACACATTGAAATCCTGCTTAGCACAAATGCTGCCGTTGAGTACTGAGCAGGACTATCTTGCATTATCCAGTCTACCAGTTAATTCCAGCCCGGTGCTACTGAACCATTCGGAGCACTATCAATTACTGCTGGATATTCTGCGATACTTTGAAGATTCTGAACTGGATATAGACTTAATCTTGATAAAAATGCAGATGCCCGCTGGTGGGCGTATGCCGAGTGCTCTATTACAAGACACCGTTTTAATGCTTCATGACCTGGCTGGTGAAGAAGCAATATTGGTTAGAGAAGGAAAACGATATATAGCTATTGAGGATAGCTTGGTTCGCCACCCATTTGAAGCGGGAACAAACCAGCTGAAAATCAGGTTGGCAGTGGATGTTGATTGCCATGATCTCTTAATTGAGGGGCTTTCTAAATTACTTATCGAGTGCGGTTTCGGTGATATAACAATAAATACCATGGACGGGACAGCATAAAGATGTTTATTAAAAACCTATGGGTAGACAGTGGCGGGCAGGTTGATCGATTACTTGATGCCTTGAGAGGACACCTGGATCAATATGATTTGTTACCAGAGCTTATCTATGTGGTTTCTGCGGGAGAGGCTAATGTTCTACAGGATAGTCGGATTGTAGAGTTTATAGCAGACCTTGAAGATGGTGGGCATAATATCCGATTTGTGGGTAGCGCCTGCACCAGCTTCCATGCTGCAGTATTGAGTTTTTCAAAGTGTAGTGAAGCCGAAGCTTTGATCTTAAATCTCGAACTGGGCAAAGAGCGACAACAAGAGTGCCTGGATTCATTGGGTATTGGAGTTGGACCTGATCAAGATGGCTTAGATGTTCTTGTAGGTGTGGCGGCTACCTGGATCTGTCGAGAGTATTGTGAAACACATCTCTGTCAAATATCCAGCTGCGATATTCTTTCTCAAGCGCCATCTTTATCTGGCGCACCAGATTTAGTAAAGAGTATTAAGCAGGTAATCTCAACCAACGCTAGTGATGATACTCGAGTAGTTTCCTTTGATATCCGCTCGAAATGGGCCAAGGGGCTCCTGAAAGGGTTTTCGCACAGCGATAAGGCCTCATGGTTACCCAGTATTGAAGAGGACGGCTGGCACTATTTGAGTATTAAACCTCTCTCTGAATTGATCAGTTATTACATTGAGGAAAAGGTGACTGATCTATGGCTGTTAACTCTAGGGGGTGGCGGCAGGGTAGGTTGCCTGAAAATAGACATTCCTTCGCCCAATTTTCAGGGATTTCTTTCAAGACTGGTAAATGTTGAGAAACTGGTGTTGGAAGACGCCTATATAGATTTTAGTTCCGCCCAGCACCTGGGTGACACTCTAGGCCAGGATTACCTTTCGCATATTCGTGAGGCATTAAGGTATCCCAAGAGGATTTACCGGGGAAGACACAACCAGATATTTGACTGGGTATTAGGGGCAGGTAGTTGGCGTACGCTGTTGGAATATCAAGGAGCAAGACATGGATAATAATATTTATAAAACTGATATAAGAGAATTTCAATTCCTTATTGAAGAACAGTTCCATGAAGCTAAAACTCTGTTCAGCGACCAGATGTTTAAAGGGTGCTCACCAGAGATTCTCCATGAAATTTTAGTTCGGGCTAAAAAATTCTCTTATGAGGTTCTCGGGCCGGGATACCAGGATTCAGATCGAGAGGGATGCCAGTTAGAGAATGGGAAAGTAAAGCTCCCGAGCGCATTCCCTGAGATGTGGCAGAGGTTTAAGGAAGACTGGGGGAATATTTCCTCACTTGAGGGCGAACAAAATACAACTATTCCGCCCTTTGTAATGCAAATGCTCCTGGAAATGTTTATGGGGGCAAATCCAAGTTTTATGACTTATGGTGGTTTTTGCCTGCCGTCCTCCACCTTGGTGGAAAAATATGGAACCGATCTGCAAAAAGACCTGTTCAGGGACAAATTAGCCACCTCAGAGTGGACATCTTGTCTCTGCCTCACTGAACCCCAGGCGGGAAGTGATGTATCCCTTGTAGAGACTCGCGCTTCGAAACAGGAAGACGGCACTTATTTGTTAACGGGCGAAAAATACCTGATAAGTGCCGGTATGCACGACCTGACAGAAAACACCATTTATTTCGTTATGGGTCGTGGCGAAAAAAGCGGCTCGGGCACCTACGGTTTGTCCTGCTTTATTGTGCCTAAGTACTGGGTTGAAGAGGATGGGAGTCTCGGTGGGTTTAATAATATCGAATGCATTTCTCTAGCTGAGAAAATGGGCTTTAAAGGGTGTGCAAACACTCACCTTCGGTTTGGTGACAATGGCCCCTGTAGAGCTTACCTACTGGGGAATCGTGAGAATGTAGGCTTGTTGCAGTTTCTTACCTTGATGAATCAGGCACGAATCAGCACAGGTGTTTATGCCTTGGGTATGGCTTCCTCAGCCTACTACAATGCACTTTCCTATTCGACAAAGCGTCTACAGGGCAAGAGATTTCACGAGAGCTTTAGCTCTACCGCAAGCCGGGTCAATATCGTTGAGCATACCGATGTTCAGCGTATGTTGTTGGAAATGAAATCCAAGGTAGAGGGCTGTAGAGCACTGATTGCTAAACTGACATTGTCAGAGAGCTTAGTCAAAATCTACCAGGGGCAGGAAGACAAAAAGGATCGCATTGCTCACTACCAGGGTTTAATGAACCTGCTAACTCCAGTTGTTAAAGCCTATATCAGCGACCAGGCTTGGCGTATCTGTGAATTGGCAATTCAAACCTGTGGTGGTCAGGGGTATCTCAAGGATCTGGGTATAGAGCAATATGCCCGGGACATTAAAGTGCTGGCAATCTGGGAGGGAACGAATTATATCCAGAGCCAGGACTTGATCCGGGATAAGTTAGGATTGGGTAATTCCAGTAAGCTATTCCAATTCTATCAGGCAGAAATTGATAATTTCCTCGATCGGGCCACGGACTATCCTCAGTTTGAGATTGAATTTGAGCGCTTAAAGACCTCGTTTGGACATTTCGAGGCAGCACTGAAAGCTGTGCAGGTATGGGTGAAGACAAAAGAAATGTTCAAAATCCCTGCCTATAGCACACGTATTCTACATATGCTTGGTGATATAACCTTGGCCTGGCTTTTATTGGAGGCTGCATGCGCGTCATCAGATAAGTTGAGTCAGGACCTGAACGATACTGATGAGGAGTTCTATCGCTCGAAAATAGTCAGTGCTAAATTCTTTATTCGCAATGAGTTACCCCGCACCAAGCTGGTGCTGGATATCCTTCAGGATCAGGACTCTTTTTGTGAAATGGACGCTTCCTCCTGGAATTCATTATTGTCAAATGTGGAGGCTGTCTCATGAACAAGCTTGATCAGCTGGAATCCAATTACGATGTAGTGATTATCGGTGGTGGATGGGCTGGCTTAACCCTGGCTCGCCAACTTAAGATCAATGATGGTGCTTTAACCATATTGGTTGTTGAGGCAAACACTGAGTTTAAGGCCAAAGTTGGTGAAGCGACAGTGGAGATGACCGGCCACTACTTTATGAAGCAGTTGGGTTTGGTGAATTATCTCTATAGGAATCACTTGCCTAAAAATGGTCTGCGTTTTTTCTACGATAACCCTGAGCATACACTGTCATTAACAGAGATGAGTGAGCACGGAACCACCAGTATTCCGCCTCATCCAGCTTTTCAAATTGACCGGGCCAGATTGGAATCCGACCTTGTCGATATGAATAGGGCGAATGGCATAGAGGTTATTCAGGGCGTAAAAGCAAAAAATCTCAACATACAGCCAGGTGATGAACTCCATTCTATAGAGCTTATAGAAGATGGCGCTAGCGGAGTGGTTAACGCCCGCTGGTTAGTAGATTGCAGTGGTCGAAATCGGGTTGCTAAGAAGCATAAGAAGCTTACCCGTGTTGAGAATGTCCCTAAACACTTCTCTGCCTGGGGTAGGTTTAAGAACATACAGGATATCGACTCCATGGGAGATATGAATTGGAGGAAGAAGGCCTTTGGACGCTTTCTTTCAACGAATCATTTTTCTGGAGATGGTTACTGGGTTTGGTTTATACCCTTAAGTGGTGGCTATACCAGTGTAGGTATCGTTGGCGAGAATAGTAAATTCGACAAGCCGCCCACAAAGAAGCAAGATTTCCTAGATTTTCTGTTGGCTTATAGAGCTATTTCGGAACTTCTGGAAGGCGCCGAGCTTATTGATTTCGAGGCTTGGGGACAGCTTGCCTATAGAGCGGATGAGTTTATCTTTGAGGACCGCTGGGCTACCTCCGGATTTTCCTCGATGTTCCTTGATCCTCTGTTTAGTGGTGGGGGCGATATGATAGCCCTGTTTAATGACCATATTTGTAAGTACATTGTTGCCGATATCTCAGACAATAATCGTGATGAAGCTCAGCAGCGGCTTGCAAAAGAATTGCCGATCGCGAATCAGGTGGTCACAGAATTTTACCAGGGCCTCTATGCCCATGTAGCAAATGTATACCCGGTTATTGACTCTGCTGAACTGTGTTCTCCTCTGCTGGCCTACAATACCGCTGCTTATTTCCTGGAGAGTGCCTGGGATTATATGTCAGGCAATTATCTGGATCAGGAGTACTGGCTACGCAAGAGTTACCTGCGCCGTGGATATATGGCCCTTGAGTTAATGCTGCAACGCCTGTTAGTTGAAACGGCAAAAGAACTTAAAGCTCAGAATCGATATTTTCGCAGAAATAGTGAAGGTTTCTTTGAGTCCGGTGCCGATCACTATAAGTACTTTGTATATTTAATGGGAACCCAAGGCCGGGATGGTTGGCGAATCGATCTGCGGGTCAAACTTTGGGTTGAAGTTTTCCTGAGTGTTGTCCAGGCGCGACTCGACCTCCCTAAACTGGCAAATCGGATGGTTGTTCAGCAGGCTATTACCCTGCCTGATCTTTTACAAAAGCCGAATATGAATGGGGCTGACCTCAATTGGCTGCTTGAGAAGTTATCTATCAAGCTTACAGATCTAGTCAATGAGGATATAGCAGATCCAGTGAGCGTTATTGTATCGGAAGAGTCCTTCCACACAGATACGATTGAAGTTATGGATCTTGCGGGTAGCTACTCCAATAAAGAACTTGCTGAGGTTAACAAGAAAGCAAAATCTATCTGGGTGCAGACTCAGGAGTATATTGCGATCCCTAGTATGGTTCCTGTATTTCTTGCTTTTGCACGCAGTCAGCCGGATAACATAATGGATTCGGTCATTGACCAGCGTGAAGTTATGCGCACAGCTGAATTAGACTCTGCTCATGCGGATTCGGAGGTCGTGTGATTCAGGAGTTCTTTCAGGCGCGGGATGGAAAAAAACTCTCCTTTCGCTGGTTGCCATGCGATGAATCTGACTTGGTGCTTGTCTGCATGCACGGGAGCACGTTCAGTAGCCAGTGGTATTTAATGTTTGGGCGGATGGTACACCGAAACGGTATTAGTGTGTGTTTGCCAGACTGGCGAGGCCATGGTAAGAGTGAAGGTGTTCCGGGGGATCTCGATTATTCCGACCAATTGCAAGACGATCTTGCCGATCTATTAAAACACCTCAAAAAAAGAGGGGCTAAGGCCTTTGTTCTTGGAGGGCACAGCGCGGGATCATTGGTTGCACTTAAATATCTGCACCTATATGGCAGTAAAGATATTGCAGGCTTTTTTGCGATAGCACCGCCTCTGACTCAGTCAGAGGAAACAAGAAAGTACGATATTCCCGCATCTGGCTTTGAGTATTACATTCGTTACGGGAGGAAACGTCACTATACGCGGCCTAGGGCATCGGCTGGTGATCAGAATCTGCCAAAAATAAAAATGCTGAAATATTGGCTGGCACTTTTGTTCCCCCCATTGAGGAAGTTATCAGTGCTGAGCTTTCCCCCGGTGGGATCAGCAGCGGGGAATCAGGGGCGAGTTTTGGACTGTACGTTTAACTTGCTCAGCGCCTATAACGTAAAGAGATACGCGGATCTCTTTGCAAGTTTAAATGTACCCTGCCACTTTTTTGTTGGAGAGAAGGATGAAGTGCTTGATACCCACGTGCTTCACACGGTATTGAGCTGGTATCTCTCTCCCAATATTAAGGCTGGACTCACCGAGTTACCCAGAGCTACTCATATGTCAGCTATTTCTGCTTCGGCGAAGCCTATTTCCAGCTGGTTGACAACTTTAGTGCGGCAACCTGAGGGAGCTGTTGCATGAGACCTAGCAAAGGCAAAACTCCCCTGATGAGAGAAAAAAGGTTGCCCGTCGGTGGAGAGGTTTCACTGAGTTCATTTTTAAGTGATACCGATTGGGGAGCAGGGCACGGCGAAGACTGGACAGCTTTAGGAACTATAAAGAGAAGTGATAAAAACACTTTTTACTTGCAAGTTGGCAAAGCGTTTCGATTTCCCCTTTATTATTACCTGAAGGACGATCGCCTATTTGTTGGTCAGGATTTATCACTATTTCCTGCTGTTGGTGCCGATACGGTAGATTGCCACTACTTAATTGAAATTGAGTATTTTGGTTTCTCCATTGAAAGAAAGAGCCTTTTGCAGAATGTAAAAATGCTCTTTCCAGAAGATGATGTTGTTATATCAGCCAGAGAGCTTATTTGGCTCTCTGCTGAACATCATCAATCTGGGTCATTTGATGCAGCCCTGGTGACTCCTGAAGAAGCTACCGATAAACTCTTCAACAGTTTACCTGAGGTAACCTCTAAGCTTTTCTCGCCTGTTGATACCACTTTTTATGCTCATGTTGCCAATCGTTTGGCGGAGTCAAGCGGCACCAAATTAAAAGTGGGTAGACATAGCCTGCCTTTAACGGTTGGCTATCAGGAGAAGCGGGCAAAGATCTTTAATACGGCTCATAAAAATAGAGTCGTAGAAGGGATCGATCTACAAAGTTACACCGATATGGTACAGGAAGAGTTGGATCGAGCCTGGCAGTACTCAGAATCAAGTATCGATAGGGAACATTATATCTTCCAGACATTCTATCTGCCTTTTGCCCAGTTTTTACTCAATATACTGGCAATGAATACCAGCAAGATGGTGGAGATTGTTGGTGGTTCGGGAGATGAGGGTGTAATACCCCCGGCACTTTCAATAAGTGATAAACCTATCTGTAATGTTTACGAATCTTTTCAGCGGGTGTTTTTTTATGGACACCATTGGCTTGCAAAAGTCTGGTTCTATATACCGCCCATGATCAGTTCTGCTGCCATAAAACAGCAGCAAAAATACTCAGAACGAGAGCAGCATGTTTGTGTTTTTACTTTAACGTTGGACTACTTGCTGCGATTTAATAACTTAAAAATAGGAAATGTTACCGGAGAGTAAATATGTCTACAGCAGTTGTAGAAAGCAATGTACAAGAGCTATGTGAGCAAATAGCTCTTATGCTGAATGTTGATGCTGTCGATGCAGATACACCCATTGCAGAACTCGGGGTGGATTCCCTGAATATTGTCGAGGTGATTCTAATTTGCGAGCAGTTGTACCCGGGGGTGATGAGCCCTGAAAATCTTGTTTTCGACGAACATACCACCCTAAGGGAAATGGATGGTCAACTACTTGAAAACTCGGAAGAAGTCTAGCGTACTTCGGGAGCAGTCAATGTTTAAAAAAGTACTTACCATTCTTATCAGTAGTTTTTTTATTGGAAATGTTGTTGCCTGGTTTTCAGGTGCTGCTCCCATCGAGTTTGGCAAGATTGCCTATTCAGAAGGCGAGATGGAGCAGGTGGAGTTTCTCCAGCAGGAGATTGGTGAAAATAGTACAGACCCCGACTTGATGTTGGAGCTTGGGCAGTTATTTAGTCACCATAACGAGCTTGAAAAGGCTGCACACTTGCTGGAAGCCGCGTATCAACAGCGTCCAGACGACATGTTGATACGTGCAGCGTATTACTCTAATGAGGGCAAGCGCGCAGGTGCAATGTTTGATCCTGCGATGGGTCTTTACAAGCTCTACCGTCTACGCCATGCGATGGATGAGGTGGATCAGGCAGGTCTCAGTGCCGATTCAGACTTTAATGTGCGCTTGATACGGCTGATTACTTTTTCTTATGTAGGAGAAGTAAGCGGCCACTTTGAGCGGGTGTTCGAAGATGAAGCCTGGTTTAAGAATCTGATGGATTCAGAGCCCGATCTATTGCCGGCTGCTATGCAGCAGGTGGTGTATTTGTCTTTGGCTAATGCCTACTGGGTGAAAGCTGGAGAGGGCACTGAGGATTTGGCAGTGGCCAGGGATTACTACCAAAAAGCAATAGCAATGGCTCCTTGTCCTGCCACGATGCAAACCTCTTGTGAGCAACTGGGGCAAATGGCAGTCACCCTGGGTAAAAGTTAATGTTGGTTGAGCTTAAGCGTGTTTCAAAGCGCTATCGATTGGGCGATCTCTGGGTCGACGCCTTGCGGGATATAGATCTTGCCATCGATCGGGGTGAGTTTCTGGCTGTGAAAGGGCCCAGCGGTAGTGGTAAGAGCACATTATTGAATCTTCTATCCGCATTGGATCAGTGTGATTCCGGATCAGTTCATATTGATGGCGTTAATCTTGGGAGTTTGGGAGAGCATCAGCGCTCCCTGTTCCGAGGTCGTCATATTGGGATTGTTTTCCAGTCTTTTAACCTGATTCCCGTGCTTACAGCACTTGAGAATGTGATGTACCCGCTGACACTGCGGGGGGCTAACAATGCCAGGCAACTAGCGTTAGACGCTCTGGAAGCAGTAGGGCTTGCCAAGTTGGTTAATCAGCGTCCTACCCAGCTTTCGGGGGGGCAGATGCAGCGAGTGGCGATTGCCAGGGCAATTGTCAGTAAGCCGGATCTGGTGCTTGCGGACGAACCCACAGCCAATCTGGATTCGCGCACGTCGGAGAGCATTATGAGCCTTATGAAGCAGCTCAACCGGGAGCAGGGTGTCACTTTTATCGTAGCCACCCATGATGATTATGTAACCAGCTTGGCATCCCGTGTTATCACGGTACGAGATGGTCATTTGGTAGAGGATACAGCTTCGCCTCAAGGTATTGTTCAGGAGGCTATTGCATGACAGCAATCATGAAAATGTTGCTGGCTAGGGGCCCGCTAACTAGAGCGGCTTTGGCTATTTCAGTTGTATTCTTAATTTCTGCACCAGCTTTGGCTGAAGACTTCGTCTATCCAACTCCGATTCCATTCACCAATAGCGAAAGGGAAGCGCTGTTTGCTGCTGTCAATGGAGAAACGACCAGTGAGCAGAGAAAGCAGGCCTACTTGGCTCAGCTTGCGCGCCTTACGTCGATGGAAGATGCAGAGTTGCAGGATGTTGAGGAGTTAGAGGCTCTGATGCAGTCACTGGTGGAGAGTCTCCCGGATGACCCCGAACTCAATGCTGCATTGGGATCGACAACTTCCTTTAAATCCAGCTTCTACCTTGATCGATTGGCAAAACTATCGCTGTTCTCCAGACGAGGCAATCGCATGATGGATCGGGCTGTTAAACAATCTCCATTCAATCTGGGCGCCCGCCTTCAGCGGGGAATCAGCTGTGCCAATATGCCGGCCTTTCTAAAAAGAGCGCGCTACGCTGTTGAAGACTTGGAGCTGGTTAGGGAACAGGTGGGCAATCGGTTCGGTAAAGAATTTCTTGGCTTTGTAGAGTTCTACCTTGCCCAGGCTTACGAGCGCAATAAACAGCCCGATGATGCCCGGGTTCTTTGGGGAAAGGTGGCCGAGTCGGATACCGACTGGTCCGCTAAAGCCAAGCTGGCGCTTCGGAGTATTTAGTCATGGGCTTGGGTTGGAAAGTTGCACTGCTGAATATTATGCGTAACGGGCGCCGCAGCCTGATTACCTTGGCTGCGATCGTTTTCGGTTGTACCAGCCTGATTATTTTTGGCGGTTTTGTACAGTCGATGTATGAGGGGATGCGGGAGAGTATGATCCGCTCGCAGCTTGGTCATATACAAATCTATGCCAAAGGTTACAACCAGTTTGGCAAAGCGGAACCGGAAAAATACCTGATTGCTGATGGGGATCTCAAAAAGATTTCCGAGCTGGTAGAAAACGAAACCGATACACTGGTGGTAGCACCACGCCTTAATTTCAATGGCCTGCTTAGTGATGGCAAGCAATCGATAGCCATCACTGGAATTGGTATTGATGCGGAGAAAGAAGTGATGCTTTCCTCTGCAATTCAGATTGTTCAAGGGGACGATCTATTTCCAGAGGATATTTCTGCTGCCCACCTTGGAGAAGGCTTGTTCAATGCTCTGGATGTTCAGATTGGGGACTACTTGACCCTGTTGGCAAGCACCCAGGATGGAGCAATCAATGCTGTCGATGTACAGGTGATGGGGGTAATCACAACCGGTGTTAAGGAACTGGATGATCGCTTGCTCAGGGTGAATTTGCCTCTGGCCCAGGAACTGCTCTATACGTCAGATATTACACGGCTAGTGGTTTTACTGGAGGAGACCGAACTTACATCTACCTCAATTGCGACTCTGGCCAGTGTCTTTGAGCAGAACAATTTGAACCTAGAAATAAAAAGCTGGGAAGAACTGGCGGGTTACTATCATCAGGTTGTTGGCCTGTTTAACGGAGTTTTTGGTTTTATTACCGTCATTGTGTTGGTAATCGTCGCGTTGAGTATTTCCAATACCATGTTGATGGCAGTAATGGAGCGTACCCGTGAGCTGGGTACTATCCGAGCCATGGGCGGTACTCCCCGGCAGGTTGTAAACCTGATTTTACTAGAGTCGGTATTTCTCGGTTTAATCGGAAGTTTGCTGGGGTTACTGATTGGTGCACTGGCAGCCAAGGGCATTACCTATGCAGAATGGATGATGCCCCGGCCACCGGGCAGTACCCAGGATTATCCTATTCGTGTGTTTGTCGTGCCGGATATCTTATTGAAAACATTCCTGTTGGGTTTTTGTATTTCACTTGTTTCCAGCCTTTATCCAGCGATAAAAGCATCCCGGCTGCCGGTAGTAAAAGCACTTAGGTTTACTTGATTTGGGTCTTCTATGTATAAGTTGAATTCTTTTTATGGGTGGGTGTTGGCGATAGCCTGCTTGCTGTTTAGCTACTCAAGTTATGCATCGGTTTCGGCTGAGTCACTGGTTAATAAACTGGATGACTTTCGCGGGTTCAGGGATCAGGGTTTTAGCTTTGATATTACCAATGTCAGCTACAAAAAGGATAAGGAGCCCCGCACCAATAAGCTCAGTGTCAAAGTATTTAATGATCAATCACTGATCCAGTTTTTGGCACCCGCCCGGGAAAAGGGGCGGGCAATGCTAAAAGAGAGCGCCAATATGTGGCTCTATATTCCCGGTACGCGCAGGGTTATCCGGATTGCGCCCTCACAGCGGTTAATTGGTGAGACCAGTAACGGTGATGTAGTGGGGGCAAATTTCTCCAGGGATTACACCGCAGAGCTGCAAGGGCAGGAAACTGTTGATGGGGAAGATTACTGGGTGCTGTATTTATCGGCAAAATCGTCAGGCGTTGCCTATGACAAAGTAAAAATATGGATGGCACAGGCTGAGGGAAACCTGCCTTTAAAGGGGGAGTTTTATACCCGCTCCGGGCGCCTCCTTAAAACAGCGCACTATAAAGAGTTCAAGCAGTTTGAAGGCGAGTTGAAACTGCATAAATTACTCTTGGTGGATGCACTCATTGACGAAAGTTATACCTGGATGAAGTTCGATGACTATCGTCTTGAGAGCCTGGACCCGGCAATTTTCCAAAAAGGCTCCCTTGGCAGGCTGAACTGAGGTGAGTCGGTAATGGTTATCAGAATCAGGAAAATTCTCCCATTTGTACTCCTTCCTCTCGCTTTTGCTGAAAAAGTTGCCAGTGCCGAAGACTATCAAGATCCTTTCGAGACCAACTCGGAACTTTTCGATGAAGTGAGCACTGAGGAAGGGCTTTCTCGAGTTGTTTGGGATATTGATGCTTCGCTACTGGGGTATCACCAGCAGAATGAAGTTCGGGATGATCCCTATTTCGATCCGGGTCTGTTTGTCTTTGATGAACAAGACTCTTTACTTGCTCTGGATCTCAGTGGCCAGTTTTCCCTGGGAGCACACTTCTCAGTTTACTCGCGGTTTGCGGCGATAGAGCACTATCGGTCTAATGAGGCTGGAACATCTGAAAAAGAGACGGAAT
Source organism: Microbulbifer maximicatervae (SeqCode) (assembly GCF_052468155.1). Lineage (NCBI taxonomy): Bacteria > Pseudomonadati > Pseudomonadota > Gammaproteobacteria > Cellvibrionales > Microbulbiferaceae > Microbulbifer > Microbulbifer maximicatervae (SeqCode). The sequence goes on along the minus strand of NZ_CP174335.1, from coordinate 4,301,839 downwards.
CCCATCTGCTAGAGGGGTATTTCTCTTCTTACACTGACAACCGAAGGTTTGGTATTAACGTCGGTCGGATAAAACCTCAGTGGAGCAACGGTTACAACTGGTCTCCAGCAAATCTTTTAAAAGCCACATTTGATCGCCCCAATCTGGATGCCGATGAGCTTACCCAGCAACTGGGCTGGGATATGGCCCATCTCGATTTCCGCTATGGTCGCTGGAACACCGGCATTTATATGGCTCAGGTTGAGGATGATCTGGATGGTCACTTTGACACTAGCGTAAATGACCATGAGTTTCAGTACGCTCTCGTGGTGAATCGTGAAGGTGACTTGGATACCCGCTTGGTATTACATCAGATAGAGGGGGAGGCAACCAATGTCGCTCTCGGGTTGAGTACTTTGGCTGGAGACAGTGCCACACTCAGGTTGGAGGGGGCTTGGGAACATCAGCGGGAGTTACCGCAGCCGGGCGAACTCTCCTATTTTCCAGCAGAGGACGATGGTTATTTGAAGCTGGTGCTTGGTACTCAGCTCAGCTTCAACCAGGGATGGGATGTTACTGCGGAGTATCTGTATAACCAGCATGGATTCGATGATGACGAGTGGGGTTTGGTTCAAACGCAGGTAGATAGTGCAAAGAACGGATTGAACAGCGCGCGGGTTTATGAGGCGATTTCATTTCTGTCCGAAAGTTTTAACCTTTTATCTACCGGACAACTACGGCAAGAGTATTTGTTCTTGATGTGGGGTAACACCCGGCTGGATAAGAAGTTTCAATATCGTCAGAGTGTGCAATACAACCTGGATGACAAGAGCCAGTACCACAACCTGGAATTGATTCAGAACTGGACTGAGCATTTTAGTACTCGACTGCAAGCCCAGTTTTTCAGGGGCTGTGAGTCCTGTGAATTTGGTCTGCTGCCTACTGAAAGGCTTCTTAGGTTAAGTCTCTATTATGATTTTTAGCGTTTGCTGGCTAAAAGTGCTTCATATTTTTGTGCGATTTCCCGCTTGCCGGATTCCCTGCTAATAGAAATTAATGCCCGCAAAATATCCAGGTCCTGCGGAAACTGGTGATGGCCGTCTTCTAGAATATCCAGGGCGAGTTCGCTGCTGCCTTCCGAGTGAACGGCTATGGCATATACGTAGAGATAGCGACTCTGGGTTTGCTCATGCTCAGCCGCCGCCTTTAGAAAACCCATTGCCTCCTGGTGGCGGTTCTGACGAACCAGGGAAAGGCCTAAGGCATGTTGGATTACGGCGATATCCTCACTCTTCGATAGTGCTCCTCTGAGTAATAATTCCGCGTCGGTTTCACGTCCACTTGCCCGGTAAAGGTCGGCCAAGTTGATATAGGCGGGTGTGTAGTAGGAGGCCTTGATTATTGCCCGGCGATAGAAGGCTTCCGCTTGTTGCGTGTTTCCTCTCCGGAAATGGAGGTTGCCCAGGTTTACCAGGGATTCCGGCCGGTCGCTGTTGAATAATTCTGAGGTGGTATAGGTTTTAAGGGCCTTTGAGTATTGCCGCTGTACTTGCGCGGGCATAGTCCCGATCTGAGCACCGGTAATGCCATTGGCAGCCAGCGACCTGGTCACGGCCATTTTACTGAACAGCAGCGGTACACCGATCATCAGTCGCAATTGCTCCGGTAGTTCATCCAGAGACTGCGCAAGGGCCAGGTTTAATAATGGTTCTTCGCTCTGGGCAATTTGTTGGAGTAACTGAGCGGAATTTATCGTCAGGTAGCGCGGTAACAAACGGATTGCGCTGGCCCGGACAATCTCCGGTTGACTGCTGTCCTGAATGAGCTCCATTAACATCTTATCGGCCTCGCTATCCCCGCGCATAGCTGCGTGCAATGTCTGCCCGTAGTGAGGGGGAGGTGAGCCGTATTTGTCTTCCAATATCTTCGCTGCCCACTGGCTCGATTTACCTTGATGGCAGCTGTTGCAAGTATTGGGGGTGCCCAGCGCCTCGGAAAGGTCAGGTCGGGGAATGCGGAAACTGTGATCCCGGCGTCCATCCACCTGCATAAAATTTTTCTTCGGCATATGGCAGTTTGTGCAGCGGGCACCGGGGCTTTGAGTTGGGTGCAGATGGTGATCAGTACGGGCAAATCGCTCCGGCATATGGCACTGGGCACAAACTGCATCACCAGCTGCTCTCAGTTGTAGGCTGTGGGGGTTATGACAGTGGCCACAGGTAACACCTGCTGCGTACATTTTGCTTTGCAGAAACGATCCGTACACAAATACCTCGCCATCGGCCTGGCCATCTGCGTGGTAGAGAGGCCCTTGCAGAAGTGTGAGGTTGAAATGATCCAGTAATTCGCTGTTAGCCTGCGCCCCCGGTAAATGGGTACTCCGCCGAGAATGGCACTGGGCGCAAGTTGTTATTTCACGCTGGATGGCTGCCGATGGTGCAAGCTTGGCAATCCCCGTTTGCAGATCCATTTCCCGGAGCTGTTGGGTTGGGTCAATAAGATGAGGATCAAGCCCTTTATTCTGCAATGCCTCATTCTGTGTTTTTGCCCACTGAAGGTGTCTCGATCCCGGGCCATGACAGGATTCGCAACCGACACTGATCTCTGACCAGGATGTCTGGTAGCTATCGGTTTGTAGGTTATAGGCCTTTTGCAAGTTGGTGGAATGGCAGTCGGAACACATAAAGTTCCAATTCTGGTTTATGCCGGTCCAGTGCAGGGGGTGTTGATGGTCTATCGCTTGATCGGGATAGAGATGGAACCAGCGCTGGCCACCGACAGATTTGTCCCGGCTGTCCCAAGCGATATTCAGTGCCTGAAGACGTCCGCCTCCCAAATCAATCAAGTATTGCTGTAAAGGGTGGACACCAAATGTATAGGCAAGGGGATAGTCCTGGAGGTCCTCACTGGGCCCATCAGTGCGTACGTAATAGCGCCCTTTCTTTTGATAGAAGTGAGATTTCTGCCCTTGATATTCAAATGCCACCCCGGAGAAATCACCTAGAACGCTGTCGCTATTGGCGGCCTGCATTGCCTGCTGGTGGTGGGAACCTTGCCAGGCACTGGCCTCATCTTTGTGGCATAGGGCGCATTGCGCGGAGCCCACGAAAGTGGCTTCTGAGCTGATTGCTTCATCCTGGTGCTTGAGAGGTTGGGTATCAACCGGCTCTTCGTTACCACAGGCCACCAGTAGGAGACAGATAAGGCTGATTTGGAGGAGGCTAGTGCCAGCTATATTTATCACGGTTTTTTTTATTGTGATGAGTTCTTAGCTTAGGGGGTTATTCAGAGGCCCCCTAGGCCAAAAGATTAGTTCATGTGCCGTAAATGTCATTTTGTGAGAGGGCCAGAATGCTGGATTGGAAATTTAGGGTTGCCCTGAGCCGAGGGTGTCTGCTGCTGGTTTTGGCAATCAGCTTACCGGCACTCAGTTCTCCCTTGCCATCCTGGCAAGATGGCGTTAAAGCCCAAATTATGGCCTTTGTTGACAAGGTTACCCGTAAGGACAGCGCCGACTTTATACCTGTCGGTGAACGTATAGCGGTATTTGATAATGATGGCACCCTCTGGTCCGAGAAGCCCGTGTACTTCCAGCTGCTCTATGCCGCTGATGAGGTTAAAAGGCTAGCGCCCCAACACCCAGAGTGGAAAACGAAAGAGCCCTTCGCTTCGATCTTAAAGGGCGATTTATCAAACCTGTTGGGGCAAGGCAGGGAAGGTTTGGAAGTAATGCTTACTGCGACTCATGCGGGATTGAGTACGGATGCCTTCCAGCACTCTGTTGCCCAATGGCTCAAGAGTGCTAAGAACCCGGAAACTGGCAAACACTACAGTGCGATGGTGTTCCAGCCCATGCTGGAGTTGCTGGAATACTTAAGAGCAAATGGTTTTAAAACCTACATTGTTTCGGGGGGCGGCACTGATTTTATCCGTGTGTTTTCCCAGGAGTTATATGGAATTCCCCCGGAGCAGGTTATCGGCAGTCGCCTAAAGTCCCGCTATGAAAATGGGGGTGGGCATCCCTATATTGTGAAATTAGATGAATTGGCCTTCCTCACCGATAAACAGGGGAAGCCTATCGCAATCAATGATGTGATTGGCCGGCGGCCGGTATTTGCCGCAGGCAACTCCGATGGTGACTTACAAATGCTGGAATGGACCACCGCCGCTAAGGGGCTGCGTTTTGCCATGCTGATTCATCATACCGATGCCAAAAGAGAATGGGCATACGATAAGAACTCCTCAGTGGGGCGCCTGGACAAAGCGCTACAAGCCGCTAAGGCAAATGGCTGGTTGGTGGTAGATATGGCGAAGGACTGGCGGACGGTGTTTCCGCCAGAAGCGAAGGATCAGTCAAGCCTGGGGCCGGTGATTCCTCAAGTTCCTGCCTACCGGGACTAGTCTTAAAGCGGTGTATTGAGCCTGCCAATATCGAGGTGTGTAATGCTCCTGATCTCCCGATCCCGTCTCCGACAGTTCCTTTTGGTTGTACTGGCTGCTGTATTCCTTTCCCCTGGTAGCCTATTCGCGCAGACCAAACCCAATATTTTGGTGATCTGGGGAGATGATATTGGCATCTGGAATATCAGCTTCAACAGTCGCGGCATGATGGGCTATACCACGCCCAACATTGATCGGCTGGCGGTAGAAGGCCTTTCTTTTACCGACTACTACGGCCAGCAATCGTGCACAGCAGGCCGCGCAGCGTTTTTAGCGGGTAATGTTCCAGTGCGCACCGGCATGACTAAAGTGGGGCTTCCTGGTGCCAAAGAGGGTTGGCAGAAGAGTGATGCCACTATCGCCACAGTAATGAAAAGCCTGGGTTATGCCACCGGCCAGTTTGGTAAAAACCACCAAGGGGATAGGGACGAACACCTGCCCATCAACCATGGCTTTGACGAATTCTTTGGCAACCTCTATCACCTGAATGCGGAGGAAGAGCCTGAGAACAGGGACTATCCCAAAGACCCTGAATTCCGTAAGAAGTTTGGCCCCAGAGGAGTGATTAAAGCCAAGGCCGGCGGACCAATCGAAGATACCGGCCCCCTCACCAAGAAACGGATGGAAACTATCGATGATGAAACCCTAGCGGCAGCTATCGACTTTATCGAACGTGCACACGCGGCTAAGACCCCATTCTTTGTCTGGTGGAACGCAACCCGGATGCACTTTCGTACTCATGTCAGAGAGGAGCACACAAACCTTGCGGGCCCCAACAGTAATGAGTATATGGATGGTATGGTTGAGCATGACATCCTGGTAGGAAAGCTGCTAAGTGTGCTCGATCGCCTGGATATCACCGACAATACCATCGTGTTTTATTCCACAGACAACGGCCCCCACTTCAATACCTGGCCAGATGCTGCAACTACGCCATTTCGCAGTGAGAAAAATTCCAATTGGGAAGGGGCTTATAGGGTGCCAGCCTTTGTACGCTGGCCGGGCAAATTTCCAGCGGGCACTACGCTGACAGGTATTGTCTCCCATGAAGACTGGCTGCCGACTCTCGCTGCAGCCGGGGGGAACCCGAATATCAAGGAACAGCTCAAGGAAGGGGTCGAGCTCAATGGTCGCGAGTACAGAAATTATGTTGATGGCTACAACATGATGGATTACTTCACCGGCAAAGCAAAACTTTCACCAAGAAAAGAATTTATCTACGTAAATGATGACGGCCAAATTGTAGCTATGCGCTACGAACCCTGGAAAGCCATTTTCCTGGAAAATCGCGGGCGGGGTTTTGAAGTCTGGCGAGAGCCCTTTACTGAATTACGAGTGCCACTGCTGTTCAATTTGAGGCAAGATCCTTTCGAAAAAGCCCAACACAACTCGAACACCTATAACGACTGGTTTATAGACAGGGCTTTTGTCTTGGTTCCCATGCAGCAACTCGCGTCAAAATTTTTGCAAACGATGAAAGAGTATCCACCCAGCCAGGTACCCGGATCTTTTAATTTGGATAAGGTTCAGAAGCAGCTGGAAGCTGGGGCGAGTGGTAGTAATTAACAATATAATTACCGCAGATCTGACATTATTAGCATTACCTGGGAACTCTTTAATGCTGAGCTTCAGGCAGATGAAATCAACAAGGCTTGGCCCAAAGCTAGTTACCCCCCAAAGGCATAGCTGCCGGGAGCCGAAATTAGTCAAGAGGGCTGGTAACACCGCGCTCATGTACGCCTATAACATGGGTGTAAATCATGGTTGTACTGATATCGTTGTGGCCGAGAAGTTCTTGAATATTGCGTATATCAGTACCAGCCCGCAGAAGATTGGTGGCAAACGAATGGCGAAATGTATGGCAACTCGCCTTCTTACGAATATTGAGGGCCGAAACGGCCTTGGCAACGGCCCGCCTAACTTGCTGCTCACCAATATGATGCCGTCGCATCATATCGCTGCGAGGGTCTTGCGATAGAAATCGAGCGGGGAATACATACTGCCAAGCAGTACTCGTCGCTGCTTGTGGGTACTTTTTCGCCAGAGCGAAAGGCAAATAGACATACCCATATCCCTCAGCCAAATCCTGCTGATGTAGAGAAAGCGCATGTGCTATTTGCACCTTGAGGGGCTTAACTAGAGACCGAGGCAGTAGTGTTCTTCGCCATTTCTCACCCTTGGACTCCCGTACTATCAAGCATTGATCACTAAAATCAATGTCCTGTACCCTAAGCCGCACAGCTTCCATAACTCTAAGGCCCGAACCATACATTAATGAAGCAGCAAGCTTATTTGGACCGCTAAGGTGCTCTAATATGGAGGTTGCTTCTTCATGGCTAAAAGTAACAGGCAATCGCTTAGGCCGATGGCTTTTTTCGAACTGTAGTTGCCCTAATTCAATATCCAGAAACTGCTTATAGAGAAAGACAATTGCATTTAAAGCGGTTTTTTGAGTATTGGCTGACACATTACGATTAGTAGCAAGGTGACTTAACCACTTATCTATTTCAGCTTTTCCGAGCTCCTGCGGATGTTGCATCCCATGAAAGCGTATAAAGTCCTTCACCCAAAAGCAGTATGTCTTTTCTGTTTTGTATGCCAAATAGCGAGACCGTATAAAAGCCCTAAAACGGTCCATAAAGCGGGATGGTCGCTGGGGTAGCGGAATAGGGATGTCGTCCATTTTTACAGTCCGGGTACTGTATGGATTAACAGTTTAATGAACATTTGACTGGGAGTCATCAGGATTTTCGATCAGTTTGCCCGTTATTTTTGGCCTAGGTCCAGAATGTTTGAAAACCTATTGTATTTCAATGGATTAGGGAGCTCGTATAAAATGGGGATAGTAGTCAAAGTGATCGTTTTTCCATTTGGTACAATGGTCCTGAATCATGAATAACATATTGATGTTACTTGGGTTTTGTGTGTTTTTTCGTTAGATTGATTCCAGGATAGTAATCAGGATAATAGTGATCAGAATGATTACTATATAAATGTTATTGGTCGCTCGCTCCAGTTTTGCGGGGGTTCAATAAAGAATAGCAGGTAATTATTAGGTTGCTGTATAAAAAAACAGTATTGGCGGGAAAGCCCATAGCCAACGGTTCGACCTTCATGTAAGCTTCGAAGCTTCAGCGACGCTCGCATAACGAAGTTAATGCGGACGGCGCAGCCGCTTCGAAGCAAGGCCGCGAACCTAGTGCTGCTAGTTTCTCTCTCCGAATCGTGGTAGACAATAAAAGAAAGATATTTGTAGTGGATTTGTACACAGTGCCACGAGCAACAAATAACAACCCGATTATGCGGAAACCTAAAAATTGTCATTCCCTTTGCTTGCACAAAGGCACTGCCAACTTTCTTAACGGTTCCGCATATCTATTTTCGTTATTGGTCGCTCGCTCCAGTTTTGCGGGGGTTCAATAAAGAATAGCAGGTAATTATTAGGTTGCTGTATAAAAAAACAGTATTGGCGGGAAAGCCCATAGCCAACGGTTCGACCTTCATGTAAGCTTCGAAGCTTCAGCGACGCTCGCATAACGAAGTTAATGCGGACGGCGCAGCCGCTTCGAAGCAAGGCCGCGAACCTAGTGCTGCTAGTTTCTCTCTCCGAATCGTGGTAGACAATAAAAGAAAGATATTTGTAGTGGATTTGTACACAGTGCCACGAGCAACAAATAACAACCCGATTATGCGGAAACCTAAAAATTGTCATTCCCTTTGCTTGCACAAAGGCACTGCCAACTTTCTTAACGGTTCCGCATATCTATTTTCGTTATGCATCACCATGATTAAAGATATCGAGATTAAAAAATTACCACCTGAGATAAAAGTGTGTGGTATGGCAATTAAACCTGTTCGCGGAGTAACCGAAGAGGGAAAAACTATATATGAAGAAGATGTGCAGATTGAGCTAAAAAACATAGGAGGAAAAGCTCTATCCTTTGTTGACTGCAATCTTTCTTACTATGATGCTCAGGGCGAGTTTATAGGGTGTGATTCAGATGGAAGTCTTTCATTAGTTAAGCCAAATGAAAGTGTATTTGTTTCTATCCCTATGCTTAGCCCAAGTAATACTTCTAAAAAACTCTTAGAAGTTAGCATTCAAACTGCAGAAGGTATTTTTAGTAAGTATATTTCATGGGTTTTTCTAGCAGGTGCATTAGTATTTTTGGTTTATCAAAATTATTCAGCTTAACATACACAACAAGGCGTTCAAATTCGTTCTGCACCGTTGGTGCTCCACCGGACACAAAAAGCCATGGCACATTTCACTTTGCCACAACTTTTTGTGCCGTTTAGCTTGGCGTTAAGTTTTTGAGAGGTCGTTCCATTAAAACAAATAATCTTGAAATTCATAGAGCAGAGCCTGCAGTAATTGAGTTGAATGGCTTCCTCAATGCATTAAGGTGTGTGATCGACTGTCCGAAAAGGATATTTAGTGCAACACTTGTCGAAAAGAATGCTGGTTTAAACTCTATTGTCGAAGACACAATAAAAAGTATTGGTGAGTTTGGAAAACTCATAGAACAAAGACAATCTGATTACAAAACTACTTATCAATTATTCATCGATCATATTTATAAGAAAATATCGGATACCAAAACTAGGGCTTTGGATAATTTAGATTGGAATCTAATTGAGTATTATGGTCTTATCTCAACATCAGACCAAGAAGATGGCCCTTGGAATAGATTTATTAGTCAAGAACATACGACTTTAAGATTTCTTGATGATGAGGGTGATGAGTACATTTTATTCTTTGTAGAATTTAGTGATTTTGTAGTGGTAACCCAATTGGGGTTAGCGTGGAACGAGAAATAAACATAACCAAGGCATGCACCCGACCTCCGGCAATTTGCACCTTTTTTGCGGTAGAGCTGCAAAAAAGCCTCCAATTACCTCCGGCTGGTGATGCAGGCGTTAAATTTCTAGGAGTTGCAATGAGATATTTAGTATTTTTCCTATTTGTTATGGTTTTGGCTGGTTGCAAGTCCAATCCTATTATTCCTGCGCCTATTGCGGCTCCGAATCAACAAATTACTCATAAGCCGTTAATTAAAGTCAATCCATACTACCCTAAGGACCTTCTCAGCCGTGGTGTGGAAGGGTGGGTTCTAATGGAAGTAACAGTCTCTGATCAAGGAAAGGTGATTTCATCAAAAGTAATAGATGCGAGTCCCGAATCTGGATTCAATCAAGCTGCACTAAGTGCCGTAAATAAATGGGCATACAAGCCTGGCTCTCTGACCCCAGATAATAAAACCAAAGCTCTAATTGAGTTTTGGATCTCCAGGTAGTCCGAAATTTAACAAAGCCAGGCAGGATGCTCCGGGCCTTTGGGCCCTCTGCGGGACAGCTTACCTTGTGCACTTTTTGCGCAGGTCGCTGCGCTCCCATTTTTGCGCAAAACGCGCACAAGGTAAGCTGCCCCTGCTGGCGGCGTTAAGAGTCAAAACATAGATATTCAATGAGTACTAATAAAGAGTTATTTTTACATGTAGTAAAGGTCTTAGGTTATCTGAATTTTGGGCTATTTATTCTGGGTTTCTTTAACTCAAAAGGTGGGAGTGACACTGTTGTACTGTTTCTGCCGGCCAGTTTAATCTTAGCAACAGCCGTCACTCTTGTTTATATTTTTGGCTTTAAGTATCTTCATTTGACTGGAAATCGCATGGACTATTGGTTTTGGTTCAGACCATATGTTTGGCTCATAGTAATTTTTGTATTCCTTGTAATTAGTATTGCTTCTATTGGGCACTTCGGAAATGAGAACTCTTAACAAAGTCAAGCACGATCGCCAGCAAAGCTGGCTGGACCTCCATTCCGCAGCTTCGCTGCTCCATTTCGGCCCGCGTTGGCGGCGTTAGATGTATTAAGGATTCATAGAATGGGGTCATTATTTCGAATACTTGTTGTTGCTGGCGCATTGCTAGCAATAGTATTTTGGTCAATGCCGTTTATAGATTATATGTGGCTATCCAATGATGAGTTACAAATTCTCGATTTAGGTGGCTTCGGTTCAAAGCTTCCCCAAAGTGAAGCTTATTATTGGTTTACGTTGCTACTTTGGTTAGTCATTTCGGCTGGCTTGTACTTCTATAAAAAAAACGCTCGTACGGCATTTGTTGTTTGTCTTATTGTTTTTACATTTGCTGGGCTATTTGCTGGGCTATTTGATGGCATTATGGTGCTTTCACCAATAGAGGCTGCCCTGTCATCAATTATTACGCTATCAGATGGCGCTATAATCGCAATAATGTATTTCACATCTGTAAATGCCAAATTCAATGAAAACATCTAACCAGGCCAGCCAGCATCGCTCCCTGCGGTCGCTGGACCTCGTTTCACTCGGCCGCTGCTGGCCGGCGTTAGTTGCTCAGGGAGATTATAACCATCAGCTTGTCAGACAACGAAAAGTGGCTATTGGTTGAGTTGACTGATTTCGGTAAAACTCTACCAGAGTTAATATCAGAGATTCATTCTGATGCTACGGAAGATAGCCTCATTGAAAAATATGAGCTGGCAATTGGCCTTGTAAATTCATTGGTGTCAAAGGGCCTGATTTCACTCTGTCAGATTGATAGAGCTTCCAAAGAGCCATACTCTGTTGAGTCTGTAAAGACATTAACCAATGATGATTTGGAAAGCTTCATTAATGATCCATGGAACTGGAGTAGCTCATTTTCAAGAGACAATAAATGGCAGTATGAGCTGGCTCCAACTAACCGAGGGGAGGCCGTGCTAGATGAGATTTTCGGAGTCCAAAAAAGCAACTAACGAGGTGCTGCAGCTGACGGCTTACTTTATGCACCTTTTTCGCGGTCGCTACGCTCACATTTTCGCGCAAAACGCGCATAAAGTAAGCCGCCGATGAGCACGGCGTTATGTGTATCTCAAAGAGATTCGGTAGTTGGAATATTTCGGAATAGCTCTACTAAGTATTGGTGTTTTTATAGGTCTGCTAAATTGGCCGGTATCAATACGCCGTATGATTAAGAAATCAGGGCCCAGTAATATACCGGTGGTTGGTGGAATATTTATGCTACTGGGCGTAATGTGGATGCCCGGCAAGCCATATTTAAGTTATCTATGGCTTGCACTTATAATCGATTTTTCTCTGCTCCCATCACTTATTTTGTGGGTGCTAAAAAATGGATCAAGATCGGGTGTGTGAGGTTACACATAACCAGGCAATTAACTTCGCTCCAGCCACTGCGTGGCTTCCGCCGGACCTCCGCTTCGCTCCGGCCGGTTATTGCGGGCGTTATTGTGGCGGCCGATTTTCAGATGTTCTGTAGCTGCTGCAAGCATCAATCTCTATCTGAGCACTTTTTCTGAGAGTTTTCCTGCAATTTGGTACTGCAGTTTCGTTCCAGTGCCATCGTTTTAAGTCAGCAAGCCCTGGAAGCCAGCTACGCCATCATGGAGTGCCAATCAGATAGTTAACCGGTTGGGAAAGTATGGTATTTTCCCCTTTAAATTTATCGGGCAGTGGCCAGCCAAAGTTGGCTGGTAGAGAGCAAGTAGGTGGTTCAGTGCGCGCCAGCCATAACCAGGCTAGTCAAGCTCGCCCAACCCCTCCGGGGCTGGGCTGGACAGCCTACGCGTTGCTTCGGCTGCCCTTGCTAGCGGCGTTAGCTGAAAATAGATATGAACATCGAAGAGTTATCAGAAGAGCTATACGAAGACCTAAACGGCCGAATAACGGCAGTAGATTATGCCGATGATTTGGTTGTTTATTTTGAGTGCGATGATTGGAAAGAAAACGATGTTGTAAGAAAGTTCAGAATTACGTGTGCAGGTGTAAAAGAAAGCGATGTACAGCCTTCACCTAGCGGCGAAATTGAATTCACTGATAAGCATCAACTGTTATGGAGTCATAACGAACCACATGGCTACCTCTACTATTCTTCGGAGCCAGTGAATAGGTACGAAATTCTTGGCCTAGTCTGGGAAGCTCATGAAAAAATATTTGGTGGCTGGCGGCCTCTAACTGATTATGCAAACACGTATCATGCCGGTCAGTTTATTGAGTTTTGCAAAGGTAGTAATGGTCAATTGGCCCAAGGCCCGAAACCAATACTTGAAGCCTATGAAAATGCAGTAGCAAACAAAATTAAAACAAACTATGTAGCCTCATATAAACCTGATGGCGGGTGCAAAGCGTTAATCTTTGACACATGTTTTGTAGTATGTAATTCAGTGGCTGTTGCCGAAATCAGCAGCTAACAAGCGGCTCCACCGGACAGATTTTATTGTCACCTTTTTTGTCCCCAAAAAGCCGCCAACAAAATTTGCTCGGTGCCGGGCGTTAGCCATAAGGTCGTCTTAGAATGAAGATATTCATAATATTTTTATTGCTGTTTAAAGCTCAATTGGCGTTCGGTTGCTACTGCGTAGATGCTCCTCTTGAGAAGAGATATTTGGAGTCTGACTATGTTTATCTCGGCCAGGTTCAGTCTTCAACGCTTGGTGACAATGGTGTAGTCACAAACGAATTAGTTGAATTAGAAAGAATTAAAGGCGTAACAGATACCAAAACTGTCAAAAATACATTGTTTCCCGAAGATATGTGTGCGTCTCACATGGTGGTAGGATACAAGTATGTAGTTTTTGGGAAAACTGGTTCGATTCCAGAAATTAGTTCCTGTTCAAACACTCGCTCGCTCGGGGATATCGGTAAAGAGGGACTGGCGCAGCTCCAAGAAATGGCCAACAAGCGCAAGCAGTAAGCTACGGCCCTGCGGGCCTCTGCGGGACGTCCAACGCTATGCACATTTTGTGCAGTCGCTGCGCTCCCAGTTTCGCACAAAATGTGCATAGCATTGGTCGCCCCTGTTGCGGGCGTTATTGTGGCGGTCGATTTTATTGATTTTTCGTAGTAACTGAAGCTTTAGTGCCACTAAATTGCAGCCGGTATTGAGCCCTTTTTACTGGTTGCTATTCAATCAGTTTCGTTCCTAGGGTATTTGCTCAAGTGTGGTAGAGGTGGGCAGTCCGCTGCAATTTCGTGGAGTGCCAGTAAAATAGGAATTGGTTGGGGAAAGTGCGGTATTCTTTCCTCGTAAATATTGGGCAGCGGCCAGCCAAACTATGGCTGGCAAAGTGCTGGTAGTCGGTCCCGAGCGCGCCAGCCATAACCAGGCTAGTCAAGCTCGCCCAACCCCTTCGGGGCTGAGCTGGACAGCCTACGCGTTGCTTCGGCTGCCCTTGCTAGCGGCGTTATTGTGGCGGCCGATTTTCAGATGTTCTGTAGCTGCTGCAAGCATCAATCTCTATCTGAGCACTTTTTCTGAGAGTTTTCCTGCAATTTGGTACTGCAGTTTCGTTCCAGTGCCATCGTTTTAAGTCAGCAAGCCCTGGAAGCCAGCTACGCCATCATGGAGTGCCAATCAGATAGTTAACCGGTTGGGAAAGTATGGTATTTTCCCCTTTAAATTTATCGGGCAGTGGCCAGCCAAAGTTGGCTGGTAGAGAGCAAGTAGGTGGTTCAGTGCGCGCCAGCCATAACCAGGCTAGTCAAGCTCGCCCAACCCCTCCGGGGCTGGGCTGGACAGCCTACGCGTTGCTTCGGCTGCCCTTGCTAGCGGCGTTATTGTGGCGGCCGATTTTCAGATGTTCTGTAGCTGCTGCAAGCATCAATCTCTATCTGAGCACTTTTTCTGAGAGTTTTCCTGCAATTTGGTACTGCAGTTTCGTTCCAGTGCCATCGTTTTAAGTCAGCAAGCCCTGCAAGCCAGCTACGCCATCATGGAGTGCCAATCAGATAGTTAACCGGTTGGGAAAGTATGGTATTTTTCCCTTTCAATTTATCGGGTAGTGACCAGCCAAAGTTGGCTGGTAGAGAGCAAGTAGGTGGTTCAGCGCGCGCCAGCCATAACCAGGCTAGTCAAGCTCGCCCAACCCCTTCGGGGCTGGGCTGGACAGCCTACGCGTTGCTTCGGCTGCCCTTGCTAGCGACGTTAAATTTCTAGGAGTTGCAATGAGATATTTAGTATTTTTCCTATTTGTTATGGTTTTGGCTGGTTGCAAGTCCAATCCTATTATTCCTGCGCCTATTGCGGCTCCGAATCAACAAATTACTCATAAGCCGTTAATTAAAGTCAATCCATACTACCCTAAGGACCTTCTCAGCCGTGGTGTGGAAGGGTGGGTTCTAATGGAAGTAACAGTCTCTGATCAAGGAAAGGTGATTTCATCAAAAGTAATAGATGCGAGTCCCGAATCTGGATTCAATCAAGCTGCACTAAGTGCCGTAAATAAATGGGTATACAAGCCTGGCTCTCTGACCCCAGATAATAAAACCAAAGCTCTAATTGAGTTTTGGATCTCCAGGTAGTCCGAAATTTAACAAAGCCAGGCAGGATGCTCCGGGCCTTTGGGCCCTCTGCGGGACAGCTTACCTTGTGCACTTTTTGCGCAGGTCGCTGCGCTCCCATTTTTGCGCAAAACGCGCACAAGGTAAGCTGCCCCTGCTGGCGGCGTTATGGCCCTTAAAGGATTATCGTGGATCTATCAAAATCTCTCGAAGAACTACACAAAGAAAAATGGGGCAGGCCTGACTTTGGTTCAAGTCTAGCCGCTGAATGTCGCCGTTTATGGTCAGTTCCTTTAGCGGAACTTTCAGTCGAAAACCTACGCATGCTAATTGGTCAAAAAATTGGTTTAAGGTTTCTGGTTCCCGTTGCTCTTGATATTCTTGCTGTAAACCCATTGGCCGAAGGTGACATGTACAAAGGAGATTTACTGGCAAATATTGCTGCAGTGCCTGATAACTTTTGGCAGCAGTATCCAGAGTTCAACAACCAACTCGTAGAAATCAAAAGCGAATTAGAAATAATAATGGGTACAATCACAGAAGAGCTTATTCCACCTTTGAGCTCTCGGGTTTACCAATAAATGAGCCATAACAAGGCGCGCAATGCTCGGCCAACCAGTTGGCCTGGACTGTCACTGCTACGCAGCGCCAGCCCATTCGCTTGGCGTTAGTAGCTAATAGATTGAACATGAACCATACAGAGTGTGTTGCAGACACAGAGTCAGTTTTAATTGGTCTATCTGAATTGACAAAAGTGCCTTATGTAAAGGGTAATTTCTCCAGATTTGAAGATCAATTTGTAAATTCTGGGAAGAATGAAGCGCGCTATATTCTAAAAGAAGAGGGCTTTGAAATATCAGTCCTATTAGAAAAATATGAAGGCTACTTTTTTGTGTCTATATGCGGAGAGGGTGGCCGTTTTGAAAGAGCTAAAGCTTACCTCGTATCAAATAAAGGCTAAGGCTACTAACAAACGCAGGCAGGCGACGCAAAATGCGCGCGCCTGCTACGGGCGTTATGTGTACCGGTAATATGAAAAAGAATATTTTTATACTTTTTGTTTTTGCAATAGTGACAGCTTGCTCTGTAACTAATACAAAACCTAAAATTAGCGTTGAAGAAGCGATCGATATTGCCAAGCAGGAATGTGGCGAATGCGGTTCTGCATCCATTGAAAAAGATGGCAACAATTATATTGTTTCTTTCGCGGGTATCCTGGCGTCTGACAGTCCAATGCTTGGTGGGGGCGGCGGCATGGTAATCATAGACTCATTTAGTGGCAAAGTAGTAAAAAAGCTATTTTTAGAGTGAATACTTCGAGTCGAACATCAATACATAACCAGGCTAGCCAAGCTCGCCCAACCCCTACGGGGCTGGGCTGGACAGCCTACGCGTTGCTTCGGCTGCCCTTGCTAGCGGCGTTAACTGCACAAAGAGAATGAAAGCACTTACTAATTATTTTCAGGGAATAGCGAATAAATTGTATCCAGCTCGCTGGGCTCTTGTTCTCGCGCCCTTTATTCCATTTGTTGCATGGTCCCCACTGTCTTCAGCGATACTAACTATTGCTTGGCTTTGGTGCATGCTTTGCTTATTTATTGTGCTGATGTATGGGCCGATTAAGAGCTTCGAAGGATCTTTGATATGGTTGGGGTTTAGGCCTTTCGCCTGGATTTTTATCTTGATTTTTGGTGTTGGGGTGCTAGCTGGAACAGTACTAATAACTTATGGCATTGTGCAAGGCAGTTAACAAGCGGCTGTTGTCGCCCCTTTGGGGCTGGGACGGCCTTTCCGCTGCTTCGCAGCTACAAGTCCGCCCCAAAGCCGGGCGTTAGAAGTAGTCACCATGCAAAATACCGATGAGAAGGCCAAAAAATTAGAAGTTATTGATATCGCCGGGCGCCTGCTGGGCGAATTGGCTGCATTACGTCATCAAATAGTTATATCAGACTCGCTAAGTCAGGTTGGTAGAAGTGTTCCATTCGCAGATGAAATGGCCAAAAATATGTATTGGCCGCTGATTAACCGGTACATTTACTCTTCACTTGCGATAACCCTGAATAAAGTCATGGAGCTCTATGAAAAGTACCAAGCCCATATTCCAAGTGAAGCCAGGGTGAGGCTCAAAGATTCGTACAACGAATTTCAAGACTTGGGCATCAAGAAATATCGAAATGACTACTGCGGCCACATCCAGAACCAAAAGACTAAAAAGCCAATTACTGATGATGAAGTTGATGAACACTTAAAAAATATTGTTGGCAATAGAAGTCTCAGTGAAATTGGGCAGTGGATATGGGACTCATCAGTTGATGAGCATGGCGCTTCTTCGTGCATCTCTGGTCTCCTTGAGCATGTTGCAAACGAGACTCAGAAAAGCATCGGAGAAACGTCCCTTCTAACAAGGTAATGAACTTCGCGCGCAAAATACGCGCGCCGGACGGCCTACGCTACGCTCCGGCCGCCGGTTATTACGACGTTAAGTGATACAAGGAGAGTAAATGAAATCATTCATGGTTAATCTTATCGGGTTGGCTGGTTCTTGGTACATGGTTGATCTTACTTCCGAAAACTCGCTTAATTCCATTTTTGCTCCATTGGTTTTTGCTGGGTTTTTAATTTCCAGCGTGCTGTGGTTTATTGTGAAGTTTGGGGTAACCCAGGGGGCTGGCACCGCTGGTTATTTTGGCAGTGGTGATTCTGGTGGTTTCAGTGGTGGAGATGGAGGGGGTGGTGATCGTGGTTGTTAGATCACTTAACAAGCGCATGTTGTTCGCCGCTATCGCGGCCGGACGGCTTACGCTACGCTTCACCCGCCGCAAATGCGAACGTTAAGTATCTTGGAGAGTAAAGCATGAGAATAGCATTAGCTTTAGTCGGATTAATTGTTTCTATTACTGCAAACGCAGATATCAAGAACTATGAAGCCGAAGGTAACTTGGAGTCCAGCAGACCAGTAAACTGCATATCCACCAAAGAGCTGACCACTAAAAACAGCCCGGCTGATATTTATATTGGGGTTAACAAGTGCGTCAACGAGGACGACTTTGACAAAGCAGTTCAGCTTTATTTCATTTCATTGGCTTACGGAAAATACGATACCCTACGTGTTTCAGACAGGTCTGCCCATCAGGCTGTTACTGTTTTGCGCATGAATCACCTAGGCGCACTGAGCGAGGAACAAACAGCAAATTTTCAAGCGGCTTTTAAAAAAGCCGCTGAAAATATGAATGCTGTTTGTAACTCAATTAAAACTCTTGGCAAACCTACTTATTACCCGAAGTACATGATTCAGCACGGCATGGGAGCTTTTACTGGCCAGAAAACAAAGGATGGTTTGGTGGTTGGGTTTGATCCTGACCAAGCATGGAGTGATGTATTAGAAGGTTATGTAAAATGCTCGAAGTAACGATACTTAACAAGGTGGTGTTGTTCGCCACTTCGTGGCTGGGACAGCCTACGCGTTGCTCCGGCTGCCCCAAACCAAGGCGCTAAGTTTTATACACAAGTTTTTTTAAGTTTTATTATGTAAATCAATAAGTTACAGTTTAGCCCAGTAAGAACTACAGATTTGGCTGGATTATTATGCAGGACTGGGTCATGGACGAAGTAAAAAATCAGGTTATGGGTGATACACGCTTGAATAAGCGCTTGTCTAATATTCTCAGTAATTTAAGTTCAGACCCAAACAATAGCATTCCTTGTGCAAACAAAACTTGGGCAGAAACGTTTGCAGCTTATCGCTTTATAGAAAATGATAAAGTCAACTTTGACTCTATTATGAGCGGTCATAAATCGGCAACTCTTGAGAGAATCAAAGCGCAGCCTGTTGTTCTTATCCCACAAGATACTACCTTTCTAAATTTTGCCACTGACCTAGAAAGTAAAGAGATGGGAACTCTTAGGCGTAAAGAGACCAACCAACAACTCTTGCACACCTCCATCGCGATAACACCATCCAGAGTTAATTTGGGTGTTGTTGAAGGTAGTATGTGGCAGAGAGATAAGGAATCAAGTTCTAATTCCCGCTATACCAAGTCGATAAAGGATAAGGAGAGTCGACGCTGGCTAGACCATTACGAAACGGCTTGTCAGATACAAGAGCACTGCCCTGAAAGCACAATTGTGAGTATTGCTGATAGAGAGGGTGATATTCATGAGTGGTTTCAGCTGGCTGAAGAGCAAAGTGAACAGCGGCGGGCGAGCTATATCGTTCGAGCTAAGGCCAATCGCACTTTAGAGCTCGATGGAGAAGAAACGGTTTTGCTTTGGGATCATATGAACGAGCAGAAATCTATTGGTCTATACGCGGTAGACATTCCCAAACGGAATGGGGAACCTGGAAGAAAAGCCAAAGTCAGCGTATCCACTACTGAGATACGGCTACTTGGAAAAGGAAAATCTAAACGACCACTTTCTCTCTATGCTGTATTGGCTAAGGAATTAAACCCACCAGAGGGTGAAAAAGGCATTGAGTGGATGCTGTTAACTGATCTTCCAGTTGAAGACTATAAGCAGGCGAGAGTCATCATTGAGTGGTATCGAAGCCGGTGGGAAATTGAAACCTATTTTCGGGTGGTAAAAGGCGGATGCCAGATAGAAAGTAATCGTTTTAGAACAGAGCAGCGAATGTTGAACTGTATTGCGATCTATATGATTATTGGATGGCGACTACATTCGATAACTACACAAGCAAAAAGTCTTCCTGATGAACCATGTACGAGTGCTTACTCTGAAAAAGAATGGCGCATGGTATGGATGATGCGAGATAAAAGTTCCCCACCGAATATACCTCCAAGCATGAGAGATATAACGCGTATGCTGGCAGGTCTAGGAGGATTTCTAGGGCGTAAAGGCGATGGCGAGCCAGGGGTTAAAACTGTTTGGCAAGGATATGCTAAGTTGCTCCATTATGTTGAAGCAGCAGAGGTTTTAAATGGACTTAAATAATGTGTATAAAACACAGCCAAGGCGTTATAGGGCCAAGGAATTACAGTGATAAAGCCACTTAATTTACTCTCAGTTCTTATTACCACATCCTTGCTAGTCGCATGTGATGGTGGCTACGAAACACCAGAAGTTAGAACTCCAGAAATGGCTGCTCAAGCAAAAAGCAGTGTAATTACATACCTCGCCAGAAAGAATCTACCTCCAGAAGGGCTAGCTATTTTAAAATCATCAGTGAAACCAGAGCCAAGCTTTAGTTACTTGTATACCGGTAACGATCGCTGCATCGAAATCATAGTTTTATGTTATGGCCAAAACTGTAGTGAAGTTCGATCATACCCGTATGATAGGCATAATGAACAATGTCCCCAATAACAAGCCGCAGCAATCGCTCCCGTTGGTCGCTGGGACAGCCAAAACGCTACGCTAATTTGTCTGCCCTTGTGCGGGGCGTTAGGTGGCAATAGCTCATGAGGCGAGTAAGCTTTTCATTCTTACTAGGGCTGGCCCTAGCATTGCTATTCGCAGCAATGAGTTTTCTCACGGATGGGGCTGGGGGGAGTTGGCACAATGTCAGAGACATCTTTATTGGTCCGCCGTTATGGTTGCTACAAAGTGGCTTTCCGGTGTTATCGTCAAAACTAGCAATTGCTCCAGGTAGCCCTTACAGCAGTGCGTCTTTTTTTCTGGCATTCTTCTTAGTATTTTGGTGGTTGGTATGTGCGGCGGGCCTATTTTTACTCCTTCGTCAACCACCTAACAAGCGGTTGTAATCGCCGCGAAAGACGCGGCTGGGACGGCCTACGCTGCGCTCCGGCCGCCCCTAAACCGAGCGTTATTGTGGCGGTCGGTTTTATTGATTTTCCGTGGTAACTGAAGGTTTCGTGCCACTAAATAGCATCTGGTATTGAGCAATTTTACTGATTGCTATTCAGGCAGTTTCGCTCCAAGAGTGTTCGCTCGGGTGTTGTAAAAAGAGGCAGTCCGCTGCAATTTTGCGGATTGCCAGTAAGATAGGAATTGGTTAGGGAAAGTGCGGTATTCTTCCCTCGTAAATATTGGGCAGCGGCCAGCCAAACTATGGCTGGCAAAGTGCTAGTAGTCGGTCCCGAGCGCGCCAGCCATAACTAGGCTAGGCAAGCTCGCCCAACCCCTTCGGGGCTGGGCTGGACAGCCTACGCGTTGCTTCGGCTGCCCTTGCTAGCGGCGTTATACGTAAGTCGAGACCGAGCGATGGAATTAAAGGAATTCCCCATGAGTGAAAATATGAAGCAGTGCCCGTGCTGTGATTATTATTCACTAGCGGAGCGAGGCAAATGCCTAGTATGTCCAGTCTGCTTCTGGGAAGACGACTGTCTTGATCCAGAAAACCCAGATTGGGATGCGGCATCTGACTTAAACGATGATATGAATCTTCGTCAAGCGAGAAGCAATTTCGTAAAGTTCGGAGCCTGGAAGGTTGAGTTTAGCAATGTGGTAATAAGCGCAAAAGAAAGACGCACATTACATGTTACAAAGCGCAACGTATAACAAGGCAATGCAGCATCAGCCACTTCGTGGCTTGGACAGCCTAGCCGTCGCTCGTTTTGTGCATGGCTTCGCCATTTTTGCACAAAACAATCAACAACTAGTCTGCCGCTGATTGCGGCGTTAGGTGTAAGAGCGAGTCACGATGATTCAAGTTAATGATTCATATGGAAAGTTGAGTCGGCCTGATATTAAGGCGCTAGAGAGTGACCTTTCTATAGACTTTCCTCTCGAATATGTTGAGTTTTTACAACAATACAATGGTGGGCGTCCAGTTCCAGATGGAGTCAAGGTCAACGGAGAGCACTTTGACTTTATAGGTCACCTTTACGCGATCCAAAAAGAACTCGTACATGATGACTTGGCAAGAAATATTGAAGAATATAAAGATATGATCCTTGGCCATTACTTACCTTTTGGGGAGAGTCCTGGCGGTGACGTATATTGCTTGTCACTTAAGCCAGAGGAATTTGGAGCTGTCTACCATTGGGACCATGAAGAGGCTAACTATGAGGGTGAGCCCTGGGAATATAATATGACTAGGTTGGCCAAATCTTTTAATCAATTTTTAGCGGAGCTATACGAGTGCTAAAAACACGTAACAAAGCCAAGCACGAATGCCAGCAAAGCTGGCTGGACCTACATTCCGCAGCTTCGCTGCTCCATTTTGGCCCGTGTTGGCTGCGTTATGGCCCTTAAAGGATTATCGTGGATCTATCAAAATCTCTCGAAGAACTACACAAAGAAAAATGGGGCAGGCCTGACTTTGGCTCAAGTCTAGCCGCTGAATGTCGCCGTTTATGGTCAGTTCCTTTAGCGGAACTTTCGGTCGAAAATCTACGCATACTAATTGGTCAAAAAATTGGTTTAAGGTTTCTGGTTCCCGTTGCTCTTGATATTCTTGCAGTAAACCCATTGGCCGAAGGTGACATGTACAAAGGAGATTTACTGGCAAATATTGCTGTTGTGCCTGATAACTTTTGGCAGCAGTATCCAGAGTTCAACAACCAACTCGTAGAAATCAAAAGCGAATTAGAAATAATAATGGGTACAATCACAGAAGAGCTTATTCCACCTTTGAGCTCTCGGGTTTACCAATAAATGAGCCATAACAAGGCGCGCAATGCTCGGCCAACAAGTTGGCCTGGACTGTCACTGCTACGCGGCGCGAGCCCATTCGCTTGGTGTTAAGGGAAGTAAACATGAACAAAGGCTTGTGCCATATATGTGGTCGTCGGATTCAGAACACTGGGTTTGATAAATGTATGTATTGTGGTGTTGAGCTTTTAGAGAATCAGAAATTTACTGAGTCGGAGAAATCTTTAATCGAAGATAAGCGAAAATCTGTAGAGAAAGAATTGCGCAAAAAGAAAGCGGCGCAAACAGGAGTACCATCGTCAACTGATGGTTTCGGTGGTGGCATAGATTTTGGTTTCGGTGACTCAGGCTGCGATTAGTGGAGGCCTTAACAAACACAGGCAGTTTGCTACGGCCCTTCGGGCCTCCGCGGGACGGCTTAATTTGTGCACCTTTTGCGCAGGTCGCTCCGCTCCAATTTTTGCGCAAAACGCGCACAAATTAAGCCGCCCCTGCTGTGGGCGTTAAGCATTACGAGGGATCGAGTGGGAATCCACGAAATAATTACAATGACTTTGCTTTCTACCTGGCCGTCTCTTCTGGTTGCGATAGTCGCCGGATACAGCATCTTAAAGCAAAGCTCGTCCTCCTCCGGGTTGTTTATCATTGGCCTCACCATAATGCTACTGCCTAGCATGTTAGCAATTCCTACAACGGAGTGGCTGTGGGCTACTTACCCTGATTTATTATCTAGCTCACCCACTTACACTGCTATTTCCGTAATGTCTTTTGATTTAGTATATTCCGTAGGGCTGGCTTTGTGTGCCTATGCATTTTATAAGAGAGGCCATCATGCTTAACAAAGCAAGGCAACACCGCCCACTACGTGGGCTGGACCTACATTCCGCGGCTTCGCCGCTACATTTCGGCCGTTGCTTGCGGCGTTAGGTTCCCAAAATGGACGATTTGGAAATAGACAAAGTTATTCTTTCTCAAGCCACCAAAAATTGGAGAAAGATGGCAATGATAATTGGTCTGACACAAAATAAGACAGGGTTAGATGACAACAATTGTGATGCAGAAAGGATCGCAAAAAGAATTTATTACCTTGTTCAGTCTGGTCAGCTTGAATCACAAGGCGAAATTACAAACTGGAGATTTAGCGAGGTTAAGCTTGCATCACCATAGTCACAGAAACCTAACAAGTTGCTCAAGTTCACTCCGACCGCAAAAGGCGCGGCCTCCGCAGGACAGCCTCCACTGCACTTCGGCTGCCCCTTAGCAAGGCGTTAACTGAATATGTGGAAAGAAAGTGTTCCTAAAAGCCTGTTTCAAGCGCTCAATGATCCAAAAATGGTTGGATATTACAAACTCTCACCACAAGAAGAGTGGTTTCAGCCATACGAGATTGAAGAAGTTGATACAGCTGAAGTCTTAGGTGCATTCGATGGGCGCTCTACTACAAGTGAAGGAATCTTGAGCGGCGCTATTCGCATCTGTAATACAGGCTGCGAGGGGTATCATATTTACGTATTTAGCGGACCTGAAGCTGGAAGTATATGGTCAGATCAGCGTTATCCATTTGGCCGTCTCTCAAAAATTTGCTCGTCCTTAGATGTTTACTTGGCCAATTTGAGCGAGTTTGGAGCAGGGCACATTGCGCAATACGAGGACCTCAGTTAACAAGTGACTATGGTTACTCGTCAAGTTTTTAAGCCATACTTTCATCCCAGTAGGTGTTGTTTTTCACCATTGTATTCAGGATCGTAATCTGCTTTCTCATGCAGGCAACCAGAGCAACCTTTTTAGGTTTGCCAGCGTCGACTAATCGCTTATACATGGGCTTTAGTTTGGGATGATGTTGTATGGCCGACATGATGGAAACAAAAAGAACCGTGCGTACGCGATGCCTTCCACCTCGAATATATCGTTTGCCCTGGAAGTTGCCGCTATCACGGTTCATCGGGGCGATACCGACAAGTGCAGCGATTTCTTTACGGTTCAATTGTCCTAGCTCAGGAAGTTCACTCATTAACGTATAGGCCAATACATTTCCGACCCCTTTGGCACTCAACAATAGGTCACGCCTTTGCCGCCACTCAGACACACTGTTAACCAGTTTATCCAGTTGCTTGTCGATACCTTGTAGCTCTTTCTTGATGGTGTTTAGAATGGTCTGTATAGGTTTGTGTACTGATTTCGGCATTCTCTGAAGTCGATTCTTTTGCATTGTACTCATCTCTAAACACTGACTTCTTACCGCCAGTAAGTCACTGATCTCCCTAAGCTTTTCTGGTTTTAGCACCGACAGCCCTGGCTTCATGGCCTCACCAAAATGTGCAATATCCATTGCATCTAGCTTGTCAGTTTTGGCGAGGCGCCCCGCGGATTTAGCGAAGCTCCTTATCTGCGAAGGATTGCAAACAACAATAGGTAATCCGGCTTTGTCGGCGGCGCAAACAAACTCTAACTCGAGCCTTCCCGTAGACTCTATTAATACTCTTTGAGGTTTAAGAGGTTGTAGTTGTTTAATGGCATCTTTAATGCCATTTTTATCATTGGCAACACTAAAGAACTGGCCAGTAGGTCTCACATAAATATCGAGTTGTTTACTGCTGGTATCGATACCGACATTGATCTCTTGAGGTTCCATAAGATAAGCTATCTCCGCCTTGCTATTCGGGCTCGAGGCCCACATGACTATCCGAGTTATGCCTAGTGAGTGCTTATCACGTTCATACTTGTTATCGGTCTTTTACGAACCAGCCAAGCAGCGAACTGTGATAAACAAGGCCTTCGGTGGCCGCCGAAGGTGGGTCTCAATTTACCCGTTAACGAAAAGGATTTTCAACATCAGAATCGGGCAAGAACAACCATACAAGGCCATTAAATTCGTTTCGGTCGCAAAAGACGCGCCCTCCACCGGACTGCCTACGCGTTGCTTCGGCATCCGTTTATGGCGACGTTATGAGTATATTGAGAATGTTAACTAAAACTCCTGAATTTTGGGGGCGGCGCCTAGAAAAAGCTTCAAGAGATCTTAAACTAGCTTCTGGTTTACTTATCTTTGGCATTGTTGCGTCTATGGTTCTTTGGTTTTGCAACTCAATTCTCTTTGTTTTTTCTGCATCGATAATTGCGGCGGGAATACTAAGTTTAATTTTTAACGGGTTTCTTTACTTTGAAGCAAAATCTCATGTGTTACGTAACAGAGGCTCATAAGAAGTGGCGGCAATGCGCAGCCTTTGGCTGCCGAACTCAGCACTTCGTGCTTCGCCGTTGCGCCAGGCGTTATATTTCTGAGAAATCATGATAGATAGCAAGAAAAACCCAGTTGAATGGAGTCAATTAATGAGTGAGCTAGAAGATGCACATGAGCATCTAGGTGATCTCATTAAAGAAATGGGATCTAAGGGGAGCGTCGATATCGAGGGCTATTCTATAGATATAGCCCATATATATGCGCATTTAAATCGAGCGTGGAATTCCCGTAATTTCAAAGGTGAAATGAGTGAATCTCAATGGGAGGAGTTTCGTTCTTTTCCCTCTGATTTGGAGCCAATCGCGTAATGAAATATAACCAGCGGCGGCACAATCGGCCTTCGGCCCGGACTCAGCACTGCGTGCTTCGCCTGTGCGCCGGACGTTATGTGTCCTCGGGTTATCGGAGTATCTATGTGGATTAGAGAACTGAGAAGGGCTTTATCTGAGGCTTTCGGTACTAAATGTATCTGTTGTTTTTGCGGTAAATTGATAGAAGATGAACCTGCTGTGACTATCAATTTAGGCCTCGGTGATGAGGAAACACAGCTTATGTATTCTCATGGTGGGTGTATACAGAATAGGCTTCATTCCTCAATTCCGTTTATTCCACCATCGGAACAAGAGGGCTGCTAAGACGCTCCCTTGGGGCCACATAACAAAGCCGGGCAATTTGCTCCGGGCCTGCGGCCCTCCGCGGGACAGCTTACCTTGTGCACCTTTTGCGCAGGTCGCTTTGCTCCCATTTTTGCGCAAAACGCGCACAAGGTAAGCTGCCCCTGCCGGCGGCGTTAAGAGCCATAATCGAAAGATCGAGTTATGAGTGAGTTTATTAAAATAATGAATGTATTTCATGCTAAGAAATTTGCATGGTTTCCATTTACATTTCTCTGCCCAATGCAAGGGAGTAGATTTGGTGTTGCGCGCTTTATAGGTACTGTCATTCTGAACACCTCGTTCTTTGCTTCACTTTTGGTATTTTTGTTGTATTCCAAATTTGGTAGTAGTGCTATAGATCACGTGGGGTTTACAATTATGTGGATATACGCCCTATTTGGTAGCTACTACTTGTTTGTGTGTTTTTGTTGGAATCAGGAACATGGTGCCAATAACTCTTAACAATCACAGGCACGCTGCTTCGGCCCTTCGGGCCTCCGCGGGACAGCCTACGCTGCGCTTCGGCCGCCCGTGCTGTGGGCGTTAAATTGACAGGAGACGGAATGAGCTCGGAAAGCACTCAGAAAGAGAAACCAAACAAATTTTGGCAAGGAGGGTTTCTTACATTAGGGAATATTAGAGATATTCTGTTGATTTCGTTGTTGTTAGTTTTAACGTGGAAGCTAATCAACTCGAGTATTTCATTTAGCTTTCAAGCTTTTAGTTTCACTGATCTACTATCTGTTCTACTTGCGTTCTTCGCGATAGCTCTTTCTACTGCGTTCTATTTTAAAGCTACGGAAACATCAAATCGGTTCTACGATAATTCTTACAAATTTACGAAAGAAATGTCTGAAATACTTGGTCGCATCGAATCAGGGTTTGGTGAAAAATTGCGACACATTGATGAGGGATACAATGGATTGAGAGATAAGTTCGACAAGATGCCTTTCGATGTACAACAAGCAAGAGAAGAGGAAAGGAAGGAAGAGAAGCATATTAAAGAGCAAGAGAATGAACGAAACAAGATAATCCTCGATCTTATGGAGAAAGCGAGAGTTGCAGATGGCGAAAAGGAAGCGCTTCTAAAAGAGCTTGAAAAACACACTAATGAACTAGATAAATCAAGGATAGAACTTCGACGGTTGCAAAGAAAAATCAACGAAGTAGAGAGTGATATAGGTGATGTTTCGCCAGGCTTTATCAGATATCTTTCTGATAGAATAGAAGGCAAGCTCCCAGAAAAATACGTTGAGGCTCCAACCAGGATTTTAGCGAAAAGACTTGAGGTATTGAAAGACCAAGGTGTTTTTGAGCCAGATGACCTCGAGTACATGGAGGATCATGGTTTGACCTCGAAAGGTTTTCTTACTCCTAAAGGAGCTAAGATAATGAGAATTGCGCTTGAGAAATCAATTTAACAAAACGCTGCACCCGACTCCGGCGCTATCGCGCCTCCGCGGGTGAGCTTGGCGTTAGGCTCACTGAAATCGAAGAAAGTAAGTATGAAATTTCCATATTTGGTAGTTATATTGTTAACGTTTTCCTTAAGCTCTCATGCTGAGAAGTCTATGGATACACAAGAGCTTCTGAAAAATAATATTGGACAGCTGGAAGAAGAGCTTCAAGCTTTAAGGGTTCAGGTAAAGCACCTTAATACACAAATTAATCAGTCTGAGCAAAGAGTCGAGATAACTGCAAGCAATTTAAGGTCTGATTTATCTAGAATTGAGGAAAACAGCGGAGAGCAATTTTTGCGGATAGATAACGAGCTAGATGCCATTGATGTGTTAAAGAGTGAGCTAGGAAACACAAATAATCAGGTCTCTTCTGTCGAAGCATCCGTCAAAGAAATATCCCTCGCTTGGGCACAGTCTTCAAATATCGCCAAAATAGGAGCAATTATACTTCTCAGTGGCCTTCTTATTGAAATAATTGGCGCCACGGTTCTGGCAGGAACACACTTAGTAACTGAGCAAAAAGAGGTCAACACACTCAAGTCGACGCCTCCTTCTAATGATTTAAGTATGATTGATGTTAACTCCGAGCCACGAATTGATTTTCTAGGATCAATTGCTAGCTTCATGTTATTTTCAGGTTTTGTCCTTCAGTTTAGCGGAACAATTCTTATTCTATCGTTACCGTCATGGTTAGTGGTAATAATGGTTGCCCTTGCGGTAATTCCAGGAACATTGGTGATTTGCTATCTTTTGGGGCAAAGTTATAACCAATCAAGAACACAAAAAATAAGAGTAATCTTAAAAAATATTAAAAGAAATTTAATACCTTCATTTGGTGCTAAATGTGAAATATGCTCAAAGAGTCTAAAGTTTCATGAATCATATGTTTTTTGGAGTCAAGAACCAAACTCTGAGAAGCATCCATACTTGTACACTCCTCACAATATGCATTTAGGTCACCAAGATTGTCTAGCATCAAGTGGTAAGTATGAACAATCACAAATAGGCGTGAAGAGCTACAAGAAATAGAACAACATCAAAAAACAGTAGCTGAATTCCTAGCGCAAGATGTTCCAAAGATGAAAGAATGGTGGTCTGAGTATCGTAGCCATTGGTCAGAGAGAAGAAATAGCAAAGAGACTGTTAACTTCAGCGAATATACGTTCCTTCAGCTATTAAAGGAAATAAGTAAGCTAAAGCCTAAATCGGGTAGCCGGTAGTTTCTAGCTACCGGCCCCCACACCACCCATCGTGCGGGTCCGCAATGGGCGGTTCCCTATCCGTAATGAATCTCTACCCAGCGGTCACGTAAAGAAATCAAGCCCATCTTTTGGAAAAGCTCATTGTTGAGTGCAATATGAATACCTTCGGTCTTTGCATTTCGCCAGTAACTCTTACCGGACGATCCACAAGTGACAGCCAGTGATTCACTCACACCCATGCATAGTAAGTTTCGGACTTTCGTTCTCACTTTACGCCAGTTTTTCCAGTAGTTCATTCTCAATCTTCGTCGTATCCAGCAGTCAAGATCGATACATTTTTAATAGCCTTGCGCTATACCAAAATAATTGATCCAACCACGGAGGAACATGGTAAGTTCTTTCAATTTCTTTTCCATAGAAATACCACGGGATCGCCCTGTAATCTGGCGGATGCGGTATTTAAATTGGAGCAGGGACTTATCATGCCAGACGAGCCTTGCACCGCGAAAAGAGAATCCCAAAAACTTACAGCGGCTGACAGGAACTACTTGGCTTTTAGTATCGTTAACTTTGAGCTTAAGCTTGCGTTCAACAAAGCGTTTAATACTCGCCATAACCCGTTCACCCGCGCGCTTAGAAGCAGCAACAATCACAAAATCATCCGCATAGCGAACAAAATCATGTCGGCGTTTTTCCAGCTCTTTATCGAGCAGGTCGAGTACAATGTTGGAGAGTAGCGGCGATAAAGGGCCCCCTTGTGGCACCCCCTCATGACAGGCTTTCCAGCATCCATTTTCTACACTTCCTGCACGCAAGTAACTTGCGATCAACTTGAGTAAACGCTTATCGCTGATTCTTTGGCCAAGTAAACTCATGAGGAAGTCATGGTTGACCCGGTCGAAGAACTTAGATAAATCGACATCTACGGCTATTCGCTTCCCGCCTTCGATATACTTCTGTAGCTTTTTCACCGCATGATGCTGTGATCGCTTTGGGCGGAATCCATAGCTGAACTCCGAAAAGGTTTTATCGAAACTGGGACCGATGATTTGGGCGATAGCCTGCTGAATAACACGATCAAAGATCGTAGGTATCCCGAGACCACGCCGGCCACCATCTGGCTTGCGAATGTAGACGCGCCTGACGGGAAGCGGCTGGTAATGACCCTGTCGAATAGTCTCGATGAGGTCGTCGCCAACTGCCTTGAAGTGCTGCACAAAATTATCGACAGTAATCCCGTCAATGCCTGCGGCACCTTTGTTGCTTCGCACGTGTTTCCATGCAGCATTAAGATTTTCTTTGCTGAGGATGATTTCAAGCAGATTTTCATTTGAGTTGAGTGTCATGGCAGTGCGCTACGTCAATTTTATATCCGGCTGGCAACACATCGGTAGGCTAGCCCTGTCTTTTAACTCGTGGATTTTGGGTTCAGGCCTTCACCGTATCCAAGGTATTAATCTTGGCATTAGGTTACTATGCCGTCGGCTGACTTCTGTTCAATCACCTTGGCCATTACTGGCTGAGGCGCTGCTGTGTTCCATCAATTTTGGTTACCCCCGCGATGGTGGCTAGCGGGCTGGGCCTACTTATGAGTCAGCGGCCACGCTGACAGCTTTACAGCAGCAGGTTGAACAGATCTCCCCAGATAAGAGCGTGAACTTTCACTACACAACTGCATCATTTACTCTACCCGTTAGACCACATGGCTTCGGTATCCTTGGCTACCTCGCCTCCAGGCTAAGCCTTATATGATGTTTCTGTTCGTCAGCTCGTAGCTTTGCTAGCGGCTTCCTCCCCACAAGACCTCACGGTCTTGCAGTTGCCATTTGCTAGTAGTTAGCATTTAATGGAGACCATTAAACGGTGATCCTCCTACAGGGGACTTTCACCCCATTAGTTCACGCCCATGCTGGGCGTACCAAATACCTGCACAGCGACCATCTTTCCGCTCCTTCGTCGCTACAAGACGGCGCGTGAGGTGGGCGTTAAATACCAATGATACATAAAGTCTCTGTAACACTAGCTGTAATACATCTCGTATCCGTATTTATTATGGGGTATCTGATTGTAAATAGTTCCGATGGCAGTGCGGTAATGGCTTGGCTCCTTTACCTCACAATAGATTTTCCCGTAGGTTGGGGAATGGTGCCACTAGCGTACGTAGTCGAAGCACTTAACTTCGTAGATAGTATTGGGAGCAATGGGGAGTACAGTATCTATCGAGATATCCCCAATTTTTGGTATCCAGCTATCTATATAGGTGTTGTCGGCACTGTTTGGTGGTATTACTTACCACAACTAATACTTAGATCAATTAGGTGGCTTCGTAGTGGCCGTAGTATTTAACAAAACAAAGCAGCACCGCCCACTACGCGGGCTGGACAGTTTTTCCGCAGCTTCGCTGCTCCAAATCTGCCACTGTTTGTGGCGTTATTGTGGCGGTCGGTTTTATTGATTTTTCGTGGTAACTGAAGCTTTAGTGCCACTAAATTGCAGCCGATATTGAGCCCTTTTTACTGGTTGCTATTCAAGCAGTTTCGTTCCTAGGGTATTTGCTCAAGTGTGGTAGAGGTGGGCAGTCCGCTGCAATTTCGTGGAGTGCCAGTAAAATAGGAATTGGTTGGGGAAAGTGCGGTATTCTTTTCTCGTAAATATTGGGCAGCGGCCAGCCAAACTATGGCTGGCAAAGTGCTGGTAGTCGGTCCCGAGCGCGCCAACCATAACTAGGCTAGGCAAGCTCGCCCAACCCCTTCGGGGCTGGGCTGGACAGCCTACGCGTTGCTTCGGCTGCCCTTGCTAGCGGCGTTATTGTGGCGGTCGATTTTATTGATTTTTCGTAGTAACTGAAAGTTTAGTGCCACTAAATAGCAGCCAGTATTGAGCAGTTTTTATTGATTGCTATTCAAGCAGTTTCGCTCCTAGAGCGTTCGCTCAGGTGCTGTAAAAAGGGACAGTCCACTGCAATTTCGCGGATTGCCAGTAAGATAGGAATTGGTTGGGGAAAGTGCGGTATTCTTTCCTCGTAAATATTGGGCAGCGCCCAGCCAAACTATGGCTGGCAAAGTGCTAGTAGTCGGTCCCGAGCGCGCCAGCCATAACCAGGCTAGTCAAGCTCGCCCAACCCCTTCGGGGCTGGGCTGGACAGCCTACGCGTTGCTTCGGCTGCCCTTGCTAGCGGCGTTAAACGTAAATATGGAAAGAACCGTAGTATCAATAAGCTGGGCCACCATGTTATTTTTAGTGGTAACAGTGGTTTTAGGTAGGGAGAACTTTCTGAGCATGCAATTATTCCTGCTCTAAACACCGCAGCCTTTTGGGCGGTTGTTACTGGGCCGTTTTGGCTTATGGGTTTTTCTACAGTTTCACTAATTGCAGGTTGCATTGCCATTAGCAAAGGCCAAGCAGCCAAAAACAACTCTATCGCTCAAAAATATGGCTGGGGTTTAGCGGGCGTGGCGCCTATAGCATTTATATTTACAACCTTAATTGTTGCGGCGCTATTATGAGAGCTGAAACGTTTAACAAGGCGCTGTTGTCACAGCCTTCGGCTGCTGGGACGGCCTGCTGCGCAGTCCGCCCCAAAGCTTAGCGTTAAATTTCTAGGAGTTGCAATGAGATATTTAGTATTTTTCCTATTTGTTATGGTTTTGGCTGGTTGCAAGTCCAATCCTATTATTCCTGCGCCTATTGCGGCTCCGAATCAACAAATTACTCATAAGCCGTTAATTAAAGTCAATCCATACTACCCTAAGGACCTTCTCAGCCGTGGTGTGGAAGGGTGGGTTCTAATGGAAGTAACAGTCTCTGATCAAGGAAAGGTGATTTCATCAAAAGTAATAGATGCGAGTCCCGAATCTGGATTCAATCAAGCTGCACTAAGTGCCGTAAATAAATGGGTATACAAGCCTGGCTCTCTGACCCCAGATAATAAAACCAAAGCTCTAATTGAGTTTTGGATCTCCAGGTAGTCCGAAATTTAACAAAGCCAGGCAGGATGCTCCGGGCCTTTGGGCCCTCTGCGGGACAGCTTACCTTGTGCACTTTTTGCGCAGGTCGCTGCGCTCCCATTTTTGCGCAAAACGCGCACAAGGTAAGCTGCCCCTGCTGGCGGCGTTATGTGTAATCCATGAAAAAGATCTCTAAGTGGTGTGTATGGTTTGGTTGGATATTTATTGCATATCCAGGGTTGGCTTTTATGATCAATTTCTTGCCGGTAGATTTTTGGATAACAATAAGTAATTTCTTTACCGGCGAGGACAGTCACACTTACTATAAAGTTGTGGCTACAGAGGGTGGCCAAAACTATGTATTGTCTACATTAATTTTAGGGACTGGCTTAGTTGTTTTAGGTAAGGTTATTGCCGCTAAATCAAACACATAACAAGCAGTAGCACGAACGCCCGGCAAAAAAGGCCGGGCTGGACGGCCTACACGCCGCTTCGCTCTGTTTCGGCCGCCCGTGTGCTGGGCGTTATTGTGGCGGTCGGTTTTATTGATTTTCCGTGGTAACTGAAGGTTTAGTGCTACTAAATAGCATCCGGTGTTGAGCAATTTTACTGATTGCTATTCAAGCAGTTTCGCTCCTAGAGTGTTCGCTCGGGTGTTGTAAAAAGAGGCAGTCCGGTGCAATTTAGTGGAGTGCCTGTAAGATAGGAATTGGTTGGGGAAAGTGCGGTATTCTTTCCTCGTAAATATTGGGCAGCGGCCAGCCAAACAATGGCTGGCAAAGTGCTAGTAGTCGGTCCCGAGCGCGCCAACCATAACCAGGCTAGGCAAGCTCGCCCACCCCCTACGGGACTGGGCTGGACAGCCTACGCGTTGCTTCGGCTGCCCTTGCTAGCGGCGTTATGTTACTAAGGAGAATCAATGAAAAGTGCCGTCAAAGAGTTTGAAAAGCGTGAGTCAGATGTAGAGCGCAAAGTTGTATTGTTTGGTGTTGCTTTATTGTTAATTTTATTTGCAATAGGGCTGGGTGTGCTAGTTAATCTATTTTTATTAACTCCATCTACAGGTCTTGCGGTCAAGCTGCTAAGTTCTATTGCGGTTCCCACCTGTGTATCCGCCTATGTTTTACATTATTGCTATAGGAATTATTTTGTAGGTTTAAAGTAACCTAGCAAACAAAATCAAAATTGCCCACAAGTGGGCTTGGACATAAATAGCTTGGCTGGCGCTTCGCGCAGTATAGTCAATCTATTTATGCTATTTATTTTAAACGTTATGGCCCTAAAGAATAAATATCTATGAGTGACGATAAAGGATATCAATGCTTTCTATGTGGTGAGCACATCGATAATCAAGGAGGTCTAGATCCATGTGCAGTCGATCTTATCGCTAACATTGATCAACCCACGGACAAGCTAGATCTCCAGCGTTTCTTCTGTCACATTAAGTGCTTCAAAAAAATCAACAAACACGCCCGCATATACAAGCCAAGGTTCGAGGATGCTTCTAGCTAAAAGCCATAACAAGTGACTATGGTTACTCGTCAAGTTTTTAAGCCATACTTTCATCCCAGTAGGTGTTGTTTTTCACCATTGTATTCAGGATCGTAATCTGCTTTCTCATGCAGGCAACCAGAGCAACCTTTTTAGGTTTGCCAGCGTCGACTAATCGCTTATACATGGGCTTTAGTTTGGGATGATGTTGTATGGCCGACATGATGGAAACAAAAAGAACCGTGCGTACGCGATGCCTTCCACCTCGAATATATCGTTTGCCCTGGAAGTTGCCGCTATCACGGTTCATCGGGGCGATACCGACAAGTGCAGCGATTTCTTTACGGTTCAATTGTCCTAGCTCAGGAAGTTCACTCATTAACGTATAGGCCAATACATTTCCGACCCCTTTGGCACTCAACAATAGGTCACGCCTTTGCCGCCACTCGGACACACTGTTAACCAGTTTTTCCAGTTGCTTGTCGATACCTTGTAACTCTTTCTTGATGGTGTTTAGAATGGTCTGGATAGGTTTGTGTACTGATTTCGGCATCCTCTGAAGCCGATTCTTTTGCATTGTACTCATCTCTAAACACTGACTTCTTACAGCCAGTAAGTCACTGATCGCCCTAAGCTTTTCTGGTTTTAGCACCGACAGCCCTGGCTTCATGGCCTCACCAAAATGTGCAATATCCATTGCATCTAGCTTGTCAGTTTTGGCGAGGCGCCCTGCAGATTTAGCGAAGCTCCTTATCTGCGAAGGATTGCAAACAACAATAGGTAATCCGGCTTTGTCGGCGGCGCAAACAAACTCTAACTCGAGCCTTCCCGTAGACTCTATTAATACTCTTTGAGGTTTAAGAGGTTGTAGTTGTTTAATGGCATCTTTAATGCCATTTTTATCATTGGCAACACTAAAGAACTGGCCAGTAGGTCTCACATAAATATCGAGTTGTTTACTGCTGGTATCGATACCGACATTGATCTCTTGAGGTTCCATAAGATAAGCTATCTCCGCCTTGCTATTCGGGCTCGAGGCCCACATGACTATCCGAGTTATGCCTAGTGAGTGCTTATCACGTTCATACTTGTTATCGGTCTTTTACGAACCAGCCAAGCAGCGAACTGTGATAAACAAGGCCTTCGGTGGCCGCCGAAGGTGGGTCTCAATTTACCCGTTAACGAAAAGGATTTTCAACATCAGAATCGGGCAAGAACAACCATACAAGCCGCAGCAATCGCTCCCGTTGGTCGCTGGGACAGCCAAAACGCTGCGCTTATTTGTCTGCCCCTATGCGGGGCGTTATTGTGGCGGTCAATATTTAGATGTTTTGTAGCTGCTGCAAGCATCAATCTCTATCTGAGCACACTTTTCCTGAGAGTTTTCCTGCAAGTTGGTACCGCAGCTCCATTCCAGTGCCTTCGCTTTCAGTCAGTAAGCCCTACAAGCCTGCTAGGCCATCGTTGAGTGCCAATCGGATAGTTATCCGGAGGGGAAAGTATGGTATTTTCTCCTGTAAATTTATCGGGCAGTGGCCAGCCAAAGTTGGCTGGCAGAGAGCAAGTAGGTCGTTCAGTGCGCGCCAGCTATAACTAGGCCAGGCAAGATCGCCCAGCCGGAGGCTGGGCTGGACAGCCTACGCTCCGCTTCGGCTGCCCTTGCTGGCAACGTTAAATTATGAAGCCAAAATTCGCATTTATCGCTGGCATTTTTATGCTTTCTGGCTGTGTGACCACAGTAACCTGGGATGGATTTACTCCCTCAAAGAGCTACCAAATTACTTTTAAAGATCAAGATGCAAATCCTGTTCCCGGAGTAAGTGCTAGTTGCAACGGAAATGGAGTATGGCCAAGTGAGAAAATTGCCCGGGAAATAAATGAAGCCTACGAAAAATCCGACCCAACTGGATTGCTAAAGTTATCGCATAGTGGGTACGAGATGGGTGGGACCTATAAAGAATTCGGGCCACTCACCTGGGGTGGCAATGAGCACTGGAAGGTATATTGCAAATTCATACATCGCGGTTCAATTATCGAGTCCGGAGAGTTGGCCAAGTTCAATCAGCCAGTAGAGGTCAAGGTGCCAAAACTAATTTAACAAAGCTATGCAGCCGACGTCTTACTTTGTGTGCTTTTTGCACGGTCGCTGCGCTCCCATTTTCGTGCAAAAAGTACACAAAGTAAGCCGCATTTGATTGCGGCGTTAGGCAGCAAGATTGAGAAGCTCTAGGAATCAGGAATATATGACGGATCTAAAAATAGGAGATTGGGTTAGAACCATTAAGGCTGGATTATGGCAGATCTATCGTATTGATGAATTCAACTGCATCAACCCAATGACCGAGAAAGTTGAAGACAAGACGCTAGTCTTTATTAAGAGATTTATTAACGACTCAGGTAAGAGATCATTCACTCAAGATGTATACTCACCAGAAGTAATATTCCAGCTGAGCTCTGAAGAACTGAATGAACTCGAAGAGTTTATATCTGAACACCAAGATATATATGACAAGTTCACTTCATTTCAACCAAAGCCCATAAATAGTGTTTATTCAAGAGGTATCAAGATTCCAGAGGATAGAACCTCAGATGAAATCGCCAACTTGATTCCTAAAGACGAATATTTCACGCAAACTGAAATTGTGGATATCGTAGATAATTTAGGTTACGACACCAAATCCTATCCACAATGGACAATTCAGTTTCTATCTGAGGGCACCCAGCTGGTAGATGGATACGTTAGATATAGATTCAACAAGGTATTCGAGTTCTAATGCCTAACAAGTTGCAGCACAACCGCACGCAAGCGTGCTCGGACTGCCAAAACGCTGCGCGTTTCGTCAGCCCGTGTGCAAGGCGTTATAGGGCTTCGGACGTTCCGATTTAACTCTGTAATTGATTTTTCATGATTCTTCAAAGAGATCATAGGTATGAAGGTATATTTGATAGCTTTAATCGCGCTTTTATCCGCGCCATTTACTTTTGCTAGCTCCACGCGCATCACTCTACATGAATCTGCGGACTTGGTATTTGAGAAGCCTTTTGTCGTGACAGTCGAGACTGATGTGCCGCTACATATTGGTTTTACGTCCAAAGAGCTTGACTGTGATGATGCTTGTATTGAGATGGGGCAAGTCGTCGAAGGGGGAATGGATTCACGTGTCGGAACCCAACACGGCATGAATGCACGCTTCGAACCGATTAACGGAAAGATCGTTGTCGCTTTTCATTACTTGAAACCAGGTAAAAAAGCTGTGTCAATATACCGAGAAGAACAAGTTTGTGATTCTCAAGCTTGTTCGCTGTTAAAGCGGCATAACATTGCTTACCCATACGAATTCGATAAAGTGGACCTTAAATGGAAGCAGGTAACTATCAAAACAATATCAAGTATAGAGCCATCCACTGATGGATCTTATACCCGCGTGATAGGGGAGACTGTGTTTGGTGGAAAATTTGATATTAACTTGATCGCTTGGCTGATAGATCACAATAGATTCAGTGGGTCATGTGCTCGTTACATTGAAAAAAGGAAAAACGCCTTTACTGAAACTGGTAAAGGGTATTCTTTTAGTGGTTCGTTTTTATCCCATTCGGCTACTGGTGAAACAACACCAATAATGGTCGATGTTGGGTGTGGTAATTGGGATTACGACGAGAAGAAAGAAAATTTCCTGTAGGAGCTGGGTTTTCGGTGCAATGGTTAACCTTGTATAAAGATCAGTTGCCCTATAACAAGGTTGGGCATGCTCGCCTTCGGCTGGACCTCCAAACCGCTACGCGGTTTTCCGGCCCATGCCAATGGCGTTAAGGGGCAAGAATGCTGCATCCAGACTTCCCAATAGTTGAAGGTCATTATCAAATGACTAGAGAGTGGTCATTGATGCTGCCTGATCAATTTAATCGCAGGGTAGAGGATGACGACCTTATCATTTGGAGGCCGGGTTTTACGATATATGTGGCAGTTTGGGGCAATGATCACAACGTGTCAGCCCAAGATTTATTCGAAGAGCTAAAGGCGGATATCTCTCCGTCGTCATATGACCTTACATCAGAATCAAATAACGATGTATTGTATTTCTCATATCGGCTGGCAGAAGAATCTAATGACGAAAGAGTGGCAGCTTTCTATTGTTACGCGGTGAATGATAATGGTTATGTTCAGATGGCTGTCTATTTTGATACAGAGAAGGACGCTGAAAGTGCCAAGGAAATTTGGAGATCATTGCGTGCTAAAGCCCCTTAACCAGTGCCAGCACGGGACAAAGTTTCCGCTGTCGCTCCAACTTCGCCCATGCGGCAGGAGTTAAGTGTCTAAGGAAGGAAAGTGCAATTCTTCAAGAATTTATTTAAGAAGAAAGAGCCAGCAGAAGCCTTGATTCATATACAAGGGCTGGGGACGCTTGAATGGGACAAGGAGTCAGAATATTGGCTGGGTAAGCAAAGTGGGTACAAATTTAGCGTCTCGTATGATGGTCTCTCTAAGCCTACCGATGAACTTGTCAAATCAGTAATGAGCGCCTTTGCAGAACCAAGCTATATTGATGACACAGTTGTCAAAATTAAGAATTTGGCTAAAGAGAAGTATCCTATAGATAGGCACAAAGAAATTGACTCTTTAGTAGCCAAAGATATCGTATTTCAAAACCAAAACTTCATCCTCATTCAATTCTTTGAGTCCGACGATGAACCTTTTTGGTTTGCCGAAGTGCATGGGGCTGAAATATATGTTGGCTGTGACACATAAAACACTTAACAAACGGCTCAATCCGACCTCCACGGCGTTGCTCGTTTTGTGCTTTAACGCTACGCTAGCACAAAACAATCAACTCCGTTCCGGCGGCTTAGCCGGGCGTTATGCCCCTTTCAAATATCGGAGAAAAAATGGCAAGAGGTGACTACAACACGATCATAAAAAACAAAATCTACATTGAATCAGAAAAAGAGTGGAATATTGAACTCCAGCAATCTGATATGGTTTGGTATGACCTAGTTGTTAATTCTCATGAAATTTTCCCTCTCAAAGAGCTATTCATAGAAAGGTTTAAAAAGCTAAACAAACAGGTAAAAGACAATTTAGAAAAGAGATTTGTCTATTTTATATGCAGCCGAAAGAAAGTTAGGTTCAGCCCTTCAAAAAAACCTAGATACTCGATTACAGGTAAAAAACTCTACTTATACTTAGAGGTTGGAAGAGATAAAAAGCCAGTTAAAATCACCTT
Organism: Microbulbifer maximicatervae (SeqCode); assembly: GCF_052468155.1. Taxonomy (NCBI): domain Bacteria; kingdom Pseudomonadati; phylum Pseudomonadota; class Gammaproteobacteria; order Cellvibrionales; family Microbulbiferaceae; genus Microbulbifer; species Microbulbifer maximicatervae (SeqCode). The sequence goes on along the minus strand of NZ_CP174335.1, from coordinate 4,262,311 downwards.
GCCAGCCCCAAAGAAAAAATCTGACAAACCTAAAGTTGAAGTAACTGATAAATTTATCACCTTTACAGACAATATTGGTGAAAAATACACCACACCCCTACATGATTTTTTACTTAACAACCAAATAGACATAGGTATAGAGACCATTGTTCATTATGTAGGAAAAACAAAATTGCCTGAGAAAAGACCTCTAAATGGCTCACATACTGGCCTCAACAACATTCTTCACAATATCTCGAATGAAGAAAATGATATTTTTATTTTCTACAATCTGTTCAAGATCATGGTTTCTGCGAATAACAATGAATTCAAAGCAAACTTCATTGTTCCTAACTCAATGACAGATGAAATAAACGTAGAAAAAGAAGGTGACATATTAGAGAAGTCTTTAATTCTTCACTTTGCATCAGAAAACCAACTCAATAACCTAAATAAAGAGCTAGGTGAGCTAAGAAACAATCTTTCTCAAATAGCAAAAGAAAACAACATCAACAAAATAACAATGCGGTATGAAGTAGATGACACCAGTGAATATTATAAATTTGGCTCATCTGCAATAACACCTAAGCACAATCATACGTTCTCCTTCTCCACCATCAACGGAGTCTTGAAAAAGGAAAATCATGACAGTTCATACTAAAGACATAACAAATCAATCAACTACGCACCTTCGGTGCCGGACGCAGCAAAGCTGCGCCGGTTATTGAGGCGTTATGCATAAGACTTACCCACGTTTAGTAGACACCCTGTATAGTTAGGTTTAGGCCTAACACGGAGGTGTATCATGGGTAAGAAAAGAACTCAGGCGTATACGGAGGAGTTCCGCAGAGAAGCAGTTAAGAGAGCGGAAAAGCCTGGAGCAACAACGGCTTCTGTGGCGCGAGAGCTAGGCGTCAGCGCACAGCAGATCTACAACTGGCGTCGTCAATTTAATCGACTGTCTGATAAGCAGTTCAATAGTTTAGACGGTGTCGACTATTCCAAACAGGAAAGCGCTGAAGTTCGCAAACTCAAGAAGGAGCTGCATGAAGCTCGTCAGGAGGTTGAGTTTCTAAAAAAGGCAGCTGCGTACTTTGCGAACCACCAAGAGTAAAGTACGCATTGATACAAGAGCATGTAGGGTCATTCCCGGTTAGCTTGATGTGTCGGTGTTTAGAAGTCTCAAGATCGGGTTATTATCGATGGCGGGGGCGATTGCCATCTGCTCGCACGATTAGATAGATACGAACAATCGAGAAAATCCGAGAGACGTTTGCTGAGTTTAAAGGTCGTTATGGCGCGCCTAGAATTGCTTGCGAGCTTCAAGAGTTAGGTGAGCCATGCTCGCGGAACTACGTCGCTAAGCTTATGCAACAGGAACATATTAAAGCGAGAAACGGCAAAGGCTTTCGATATAGTCAGCCCGTGGAGGGGAGCATTAACGTCTCCGCCAACTTACTTAAGCGTTGCTTTGATGTGGATCGACCAAATTGCCGCTGGACCAGTGACATTACGTATATCTGGGTTCTGGATAGGTGGCTATACCTCGCGGTAGTTATGGATCTGTACTCTCGACGTATTGTAGGTTGGGCATTCGACTCCCAGATGACCGATGAATTGACACGTCGAGCATTGAAAATGGCCCTAGAGCGACGACCAATAAAGCCTGGACTGCTAGTTCACTCTGACAGGGGTGTGCAATATCGATCGCAGAAATACCAGGATCTCTTGTCCGAAAGCAAGTGCAAGCCGAGCATGAGTCGCCAGGCTAACTGTTGGGATAATGCGGCAATGGAATCATTCTTTAGCAGGCTAAAAGTCGAGCTGGTCTATGCCAGAACATTCGAAAGCGAAGAGCAAGCAAAATCTGAGGTGTTTGAATACATTGAGATTTTCTACAGTAGGGTTCGTAGGCACTCTGCATTGGGCTATGTAAGTCCAGCAGAGTATGAGCGAAAATACGTATAGTTAGAGTGTCTACTTTTTGTGGGCAAGACCAATGTAATACTTAAATCATGATACTAAACAACATTTTTAAATTAATTATTATTTCTTTCTGTATCTTATTTTTTCGTGGTTGCGAAAACGATAGCACTTCAAAAAGTATAGACATGTCTGAAGTTGAAGCTCTTAACAAGGGATATCCTAAATTATTTGATCTGGGCGATACCGAAGTATTTGTACATCGTCTGAAGGATGATGATTCAGAGGTTTTTGGGGGAACTATTGTAGTTTTAAACGCTATCGCTGAATTCAGCGATCCCAAAGCGGAGGAATGCAATACCATCGCCCAGCCAGGGAGCGTAAAAGAGGAGTTTTTTTATTTTTGGAACAAATGTAATGCAATCCTGTATGGCTACGCTGGCCAAATAGTCCACAATGATGGCTACAAGGGTGCCCAGCCGCTTATAGTGCTCCCACATAAAATCCAGGGCGGAAAGTTAATAATTGAAAACATTTAACAAACAAAGCCACCCGAAACTGCGGGCAATGGCCTAGAAAAACAGGCCATTAAAGCGCCCGGAATTCGGGTGCTTTGGGCGTTAGATTTTCTTATCGGAGAACATAATGAACCAGTCCGCGCTTGAGTGCCTGCATTGTAGCGGCGAAATGCCACCTTTTGTAAAGCCACGGCTGTACTGCTCGCTTGCCTGTGAGCAAGAAGCAGAGCTGATTCGCTATGTTAGAAGATGCACTTTGGATGGACGTATCGAGCAGCCTGATGTCCAGGAAGCAGTTAAAATTAGATTGGCTCACATTATGTCCGGGGGATATGACAAGAAATCTCGCGAAATTTCGCGTGAAGTCAGGGTTAAAGTGCTTCAAAGATCAAAAGGTAAATGTGAGCAGTGTGGCAAAGACGGCCGCGATATCGATCACATTGAGGGCTCCATCGGCGACCTCTCAAACCTTCAGCTCCTATGCAAAGATTGCCATAATCAGAAAACCCAGTTGAGTATCACCCCAGTCGAACCTGGAACAGAACAGTTCGAATACGTTAAAGCTCGTACAGAGAGTTTTTGGCGTTTCGTTCAATCTGAAAAACCTGTGCGAGTTTGTCACGATCACGAAAATTGGAAATCCTGTTGGCGCCAGTATCAGAAAGAGCGTAAAGCATTCACGTTGGCTCTTTCATAAAATCTAACAAACAGCGGCAGAGGGACAGCCAACGCTACGCACCTTTTGTGTTACTCGCTGGCGCTCAAACATTAACACAAAATGTGCTCCGCGCTGGCTGCGCCTGCGCTGGGCGTTAAGTGAATAGAATATGAGACAATTGATACTTCTAATACTAATTTTTACCTCTAATGCGGTTATCGCAGAAACGTTCAAGGAAAAAGCGCTTTGGAAAATGTCTACTTATTACTGTAATGGCAATCCAAATTTCCTTCGATGCGTCAAGCCAGAAGTGCTTGCAGACTTACAAGGTTGTGTTACTTACGTTGTCCAAAACAGTACCGACTGTTCAGCAAAATACTTGAGCAATAATGAAGGTCTTTCCGACAAAGAGCAGATGAAAATCGCAATAGAGTTTACTCAGTGCGCTCTACTGGAAATAATGAAATCTGAGAACGTTAAAGAGTCAGAATTTGAAGAGTGCTTTCAGAAGAGGTATGACGAATCTATACGAAGCCCAATCCTTAAGAAATAGCTCGTATTCTTTTTCGCTCATACTAAATCACTTAAATCGGGTAGCCGGTAGTTTCTAGCTACCGGCCCCCACACCACCCATCGTGCGGGTCCGCAATGGGCGGTTCCCTATCCGTAATGAATCTCTACCCAGCGGTCACGTAAAGAAATCAAGCCCATCTTTTGGAAAAGCTCATTGTTGAGTGCAATATGAATACCTTCGGTCTTTGCATTTCGCCAGTAACTCTTACCGGACGATCCACAAGTGACAGCCAGTGATTCACTCACACCCATGCATAGTAAGTTTCGGACTTTCGTTCTCACTTTACGCCAGTTTTTCCAGTAGTTCATTCTCAATCTTCGTCGTATCCAGCAGTCAAGATCGATACATTTTTAATAGCCTTGCGCTATACCAAAATAATTGATCCAACCACGGAGGAACATGGTAAGTTCTTTCAATTTCTTTTCCATAGAAATACCACGGGATCGCCCTGTAATCTGGCGGATGCGGTATTTAAATTGGAGCAGGGACTTATCATGCCAGACGAGCCTTGCACCGCGAAAAGAGAATCCCAAAAACTTACAGCGGCTGACAGGAACTACTTGGCTTTTAGTATCGTTAACTTTGAGCTTAAGCTTGCGTTCAACAAAGCGTTTAATACTCGCCATAACCCGTTCACCCGCGCGCTTAGAAGCAGCAACAATCACAAAATCATCCGCATAGCGAACAAAATCATGTCGGCGTTTTTCCAGCTCTTTATCGAGCAGGTCGAGTACAATGTTGGAGAGTAGCGGCGATAAAGGGCCCCCTTGTGGCACCCCCTCATGACAGGCTTTCCAGCATCCATTTTCTACACTTCCTGCACGCAAGTAACTTGCGATCAACTTGAGTAAACGCTTATCGCTGATTCTTTGGCCAAGTAAACTCATGAGGAAGTCATGGTTGACCCGGTCGAAGAACTTAGATAAATCGACATCTACGGCTATTCGCTTCCCGCCTTCGATATACTTCTGTAGCTTTTTCACCGCATGATGCTGTGATCGCTTTGGGCGGAATCCATAGCTGAACTCCGAAAAGGTTTTATCGAAACTGGGACCGATGATTTGGGCGATAGCCTGCTGAATAACACGATCAAAGATCGTAGGTATCCCGAGACCACGCCGGCCACCATCTGGCTTGCGAATGTAGACGCGCCTGACGGGAAGCGGCTGGTAATGACCCTGTCGAATAGTCTCGATGAGGTCGTCGCCAACTGCCTTGAAGTGCTGCACAAAATTATCGACAGTAATCCCGTCAATGCCTGCGGCACCTTTGTTGCTTCGCACGTGTTTCCATGCAGCATTAAGATTTTCTTTGCTGAGGATGATTTCAAGCAGATTTTCATTTGAGTTGAGTGTCATGGCAGTGCGCTACGTCAATTTTATATCCGGCTGGCAACACATCGGTAGGCTAGCCCTGTCTTTTAACTCGTGGATTTTGGGTTCAGGCCTTCACCGTATCCAAGGTATTAATCTTGGCATTAGGTTACTATGCCGTCGGCTGACTTCTGTTCAATCACCTTGGCCATTACTGGCTGAGGCGCTGCTGTGTTCCATCAATTTTGGTTACCCCCGCGATGGTGGCTAGCGGGCTGGGCCTACTTATGAGTCAGCGGCCACGCTGACAGCTTTACAGCAGCAGGTTGAACAGATCTCCCCAGATAAGAGCGTGAACTTTCACTACACAACTGCATCATTTACTCTACCCGTTAGACCACATGGCTTCGGTATCCTTGGCTACCTCGCCTCCAGGCTAAGCCTTATATGATGTTTCTGTTCGTCAGCTCGTAGCTTTGCTAGCGGCTTCCTCCCCACAAGACCTCACGGTCTTGCAGTTGCCATTTGCTAGTAGTTAGCATTTAATGGAGACCATTAAACGGTGATCCTCCTACAGGGGACTTTCACCCCATTAGTTCACGCCCATGCTGGGCGTACCAAGTTGATGCTGTTCGCTCTGGCCCTGCGGGCCTCCACCGGACAGTCCACGCTTCACGTGGTCTGCCGCAGATCAAGGCGCTAAGTTTTATACACAAGTTTTTTTAAGTTTTATTATGTAAATCAATAAGTTACAGTTTAGCCCAGTAAGAACTACAGATTTGGCTGGATTATTATGCAGGACTGGGTCATGGACGAAGTAAAAAATCAGGTTATGGGTGATACACGCTTGAATAAGCGCTTGTCTAATATTCTCAGTAATTTAAGTTCAGACCCAAACAATAGCATTCCTTGTGCAAACAAAACTTGGGCAGAAACGTTTGCAGCTTATCGCTTTATAGAAAATGATAAAGTCAACTTTGACTCTATTATGAGCGGTCATAAATCGGCAACTCTTGAGAGAATCAAAGCGCAGCCTGTTGTTCTTATCCCACAAGATACTACCTTTCTAAATTTTGCCACTGACCTAGAAAGTAAAGAGATGGGAACTCTTAGGCGTAAAGAGACCAACCAACAACTCTTGCACACCTCCATCGCGATAACACCATCCAGAGTTAATTTGGGTGTTGTTGAAGGTAGTATGTGGCAGAGAGATAAGGAATCAAGTTCTAATTCCCGCTATACCAAGTCGATAAAGGATAAGGAGAGTCGACGCTGGCTAGACCATTACGAAACGGCTTGTCAGATACAAGAGCACTGCCCTGAAAGCACAATTGTGAGTATTGCTGATAGAGAGGGTGATATTCATGAGTGGTTTCAGCTGGCTGAAGAGCAAAGTGAACAGCGGCGGGCGAGCTATATCGTTCGAGCTAAGGCCAATCGCACTTTAGAGCTCGATGGAGAAGAAACGGTTTTGCTTTGGGATCATATGAACGAGCAGAAATCTATTGGTCTATACGCGGTAGACATTCCCAAACGGAATGGGGAACCTGGAAGAAAAGCCAAAGTCAGCGTATCCACTACTGAGATACGGCTACTTGGAAAAGGAAAATCTAAACGACCACTTTCTCTCTATGCTGTATTGGCTAAGGAATTAAACCCACCAGAGGGTGAAAAAGGCATTGAGTGGATGCTGTTAACTGATCTTCCAGTTGAAGACTATAAGCAGGCGAGAGTCATCATTGAGTGGTATCGAAGCCGGTGGGAAATTGAAACCTATTTTCGGGTGGTAAAAGGCGGATGCCAGATAGAAAGTAATCGTTTTAGAACAGAGCAGCGAATGTTGAACTGTATTGCGATCTATATGATTATTGGATGGCGACTACATTCGATAACTACACAAGCAAAAAGTCTTCCTGATGAACCATGTACGAGTGCTTACTCTGAAAAAGAATGGCGCATGGTATGGATGATGCGAGATAAAAGTTCCCCACCGAATATACCTCCAAGCATGAGAGATATAACGCGTATGCTGGCAGGTCTAGGAGGATTTCTAGGGCGTAAAGGCGATGGCGAGCCAGGGGTTAAAACTGTTTGGCAAGGATATGCTAAGTTGCTCCATTATGTTGAAGCAGCAGAGGTTTTAAATGGACTTAAATAATGTGTATAAAACACAGTCAAGGCGTTATGGGTGCACGATGCTTAGAGTAACTTTATTAGTACTAGCCTTAGCTTTCTCTACGGTAGGGCGGGCTGAGCTAAATGCGAGCTGTGTGAAAGAAATAGGTAGTTTGTATAAAAACTATCTAATGGACGCAAGAATGGAAGTAGACACAGCTAGATACTGGGATATAAAGGGCCATGCATACCTAATGGAAAGCAATGGTGTCCCTAGGTCAGAAGTTCCAGATAGATTGAGAGCATATATTTATTCGGTAGCGCAGCTACATAAAGAAGTAAAGGTTAAGCAAATTCTATTTTCAAAGTGCAGTCAGCAAGGTATGCATGCATACTTTGAAATTGAGCCTGTGAGTCGTGGTCCATATGTATCGGTTCGCCTTAATAATCGAAAAAGAATTATGAACTTGAGCTTTGAAGAGAGTGTACCGAGTGGAAACTGAAGTCCATAACAAGTTACTCAAGTACACTCCGGGCCTTCGGCCCTCCGTGGGGCAGCCTGCACTGCGTTTCGGCTGCCCCTTAGTAAAGCGCTAAGTTTTATACACAAGTTTTTTCAGTTTTATTATAAAAATCAATGAGTTACAGTTTGTGCGTTATAGGGGCTACAAATTTGGCTGGATAATTATGCAGGACTGGGTCAGGGACGAAGTGAAAAATCAGGTTATGGGTGATACACGATTGAATAAGCGCTTGTCCAATATTCTCAGTAATTTAAGTTCCGACCCAAAGGGTAGCATTCCCTGTGCAAATAAGTCTTGGGCAGAAACCTTTGCTGCCTATCGATTTATCGAAAATGATAAAGTCAGCTTTGACTCCATTATGAGTGGCCATAAATCGGCCACTCTTGAAAGAATCAAGGTTCAGCCAGTTGTTCTTATCCCTCAGGATACCACTTTCCTAAATTTTGCTACCGATTTAGAAAGCAAAGAAATGGGAACACTCCGACGCAAAGAGACTAATCAGCAGCTCCTACATACGTCTATCGCTATAACACCATCCAGAGATAATCTGGGCATTATTGAGGGTAGCATGTGGCAGCGAGATAAAGGATCTAGTGCTAATTCTCGCTATACCAAGTCGATACAAGATAAAGAGAGTCGACGCTGGTTAGACCATTATGAATCAGCTTGTGAGATACAAGAGCGCTGCCCTGAAACCACGATTGTGAGCATCGCGGATAGAGAGGGGGATATTTATGAGTGGTTTCAATTAGCTGAAGATCAAAATGAACAGCGGCGTGCAAGCTATATTGTTCGAGCCAAAGCTAATCGTAGTTTAGAGATCGAAGGAGAAGATACGACTTTACTTTGGGACTATATGACCAAGCAGAAGTCCATCGGGAAATACTCAGTAGGTATCCCCAGACAGCCAGAAAGGGAAGCTAAGGTCAGTGTATCCATTGCAGAAGTAAGATTGCAGGGAAAAGGAAAATCAAAGCGACCTCTTTCTCTCTACGCAGTCTTTGCTAAGGAATTAAGCCCACCAGAAGGGGAAAAAGGTATTGAATGGATGCTGCTGACCGATCTTGCAGTTGAGGACTTTAAGCAAGCGAGGATCATTATTGAGTGGTATCGAAGTCGATGGGAAATTGAAACCTATTTCCGAGTGATGAAAGGCGGATGCCAGATAGAAAGTAATCGCTTTAGAACCGAGCAGCGAATGTTGAACTGTATTGCAATCTATATGATTATTGGGTGGCGTCTACACTCCATGACAACACGAGCACGAACGCTTCCTGATACGTCGTGTACGAAATTCTACTCTGAAAAAGAGTGGCGTATGATATGGATAATGCAAGCTAAAACCTCCCCACCAAATGAAGCTCCAAGTATGAGAGATATAACTCGTATGTTGGCAGGACTTGGAGGCTTTCTGGGACGGAATGGCGATGGTGAGCCCGGAGTTAAAACTGTTTGGCAGGGGTACACTAAACTGCTCCATTATATGGAGGCAGCGGAGGCTTTAAATGGACTTAAATGATGTGTATAAAACACAGGCGCGGCGTTAAGCGCAAAGAATCTGATATATGAGCGAGAAAGATCTAATTGCAAACCTTCCAGTTCCTGATGAGTATTTAATTGAACTTGGGAAAATAACAGTCATGTATGGTGCTCTAGAATTCTCGATTGATAGAGCTATTAGTAAATTGGCAGGCTATGAGTCTATGTTAGATTGGCGCGTCTCTGTAATGACGGCTCATTTGACCTTTCAGCAACGTGTAAATGCTCTAGGTACGCTTTTTGAGCAAGTGTCGGAATCTTATCCAAACCTAAGTGGATACGCGAAAGTAATAGAAAGAATAAAGGGCGTTCAAAAGCAAAGAAACAAATTCGTTCACTCCATGTACACGAATGGGGATAAGAGTGAAGTAGGCATATGGTCATTATCAGCAAGGGGCTCTCTAACCATCAAGTCTCAAGATGTCTACATTCAAGAGGTTCGTAACGTTTCAGTAGAAATCGACAAGGTCCGTGTGCAATTAGAAAAACTAATAACAGCATCCGAGTCCTATGAAAAAAGCGCTTAACAAGGCAATCCAGTGCATTCCTGCCGCTGCAAATCGCGGCCCCCATGGGACGGCTACGCTAACGCTTCGGCCGCCCCTGCTGTGGGCGTTATTGTGGCGGTTGGTTTTATTGGTTTTCGTGGCAACTGAAGGTTTAGTGTCACTAAATAGCACCCAGTATTGAGTAATTTTTACTGGTTCATATTCGAGCAGTTTCGTTCCAAGAGTATCCGCTCAGGTACTGCGGAGTTAGGTAGTCCGCTGCAATTTTGCGGAGTGCCATTAAGATAGGAGTGGCGAGGAAGTGTGCAGTTTTATTGATTTGATTATTAAACAATCATTTGGCGGTTTCAATATAGTGTGATACAAAATTTAACTAGTCAAAACATTTGAACTTGGTAAAACTGTTCCCTTTTTTGCTTCAAAAAGGCCGCCAACTTTACCAAGGCGGTTAATTTTTAGGTGGTTTGTAGTTGCTGCAAGTTCCTTTCTTTTCCTGATCACAATTCTCCTTTAAACCTGCATCACGGCTTCGTTCAAGTGTTTTCGTTTTAAGTCAGTAAGCTAGCAGCTACATTACGGAGTGCCAATCAAATAGTTAATTCGTGGGGGAAGTATGGTATTTTTCTCTGTGAATTTATTGGACTGTGGCCATTCAGAGTTGGCTGGCAAATTGCAAGTAGATCGTTCGGTGTGCGCCAGCTATTGCAGGCCAGGCAAGATCGCCTAGTCGGGATCTGGGTTGGACAGCCTACGCTCCGCTTGCTGGTAACATATGTACATATACAGGGTTTTACGGATATGCTTAAAGAATTGAAGAAAAAGAATAGTCAATATTCACAGAAGGAGAGAGTTTGCTACGCACTATTGTCCACTGTTTTGATTTTTATATTTTCATATCTAGTAGCGGGTAGTTTAACGGAGTCAGTTATTCTTCAATACATTGCAGCCTTTCTTGTTGGTATTTTCGGGGGGCTGCTGGGCTTTAGGTGTCCAAAGGCTGTTTATATTTTTGTTCTTGCGTTGCCTCTTTCTTTAGTTGGTAATTAAAACTTAATTTAAACCAGATATATATACGCAAAATTGTATAACAAGCGAAATCACAAAATTAGCACGTCCGTCCCGGTTCTGAGGGTATCCACTAGACAGCCTACGCTTCGCTCGACCTGCCAAAGATCAATACGTTATGGATGTTGAGTATCACGAAGGAAGCTGTATGAATGTTGAAAAATGGGAGGCTACAAGAGAAAAAGGTAAGGCTCGCTTTATTTGGGGAATTGGTTTTTGCTTTTGGGGGCTGCTGACTGCTCTCATGTGGTCCATCACCATGGAAATTGCTGACCCATCAGCCCCAATATGGCTGCGACCTTTGATTGCCTTTATTGGCTTTCCGCTTGGCGGGTTAGGAGTTGCTTATTTTATGTGGGAAACATGCGAGGCAAAGTAGAAGAAAATTAAAAGTTTATCAGATTCATAACATGTGCCTGCAAGACGACCATCAATATACTTGCTTGAAAAACAGTAAACACATTGATGACGCCTGAGGCGGTCGTTATCGCCGACTCTTCCAGAGCTGATAGTCGCTCTCAATTACCCGGTGAATATGCTTGCGAAAACTCTCCGGTAGATGCGAATAAAGTCGAGCAGTAAAAGGGGGAAATGGAATCTGTGCAAAGTGGTGCAGGTTCTCTACCCCGTACACCTCCGCCAAAGTAATCCCAATCGCCTCACACGATACCGGCAGCAGGTCCGCCGGAATTCTTTGTATGCCCGTTTCCATTTTCAAAATTTGAGATGACACAAGCCCCTGCTGCCTTGCCAGCTGTGCAATCGTCACCCTCTCCCGTTTCCGCGCGTTGTGCAGGTGATCGGCTAGTGATCCGGCCTCAAATATCGAGGTGCGTTTGGTGGCTTATCGTCATAAGGCAATAAAGGTAGCCGGTGTTAGATGACACAAGATTGAGATAGGGCTAGTAGTTACAAGGCGTTGAGCATGCCTATGAAAGCGCAAATGGATCAATTACAGAGGGTCGTAAGTCTGTGTGTGGCCCTGGAGTGGGCTACAGGTTGCCCCGATTTAGCGGGAAGGGATGCCGTATTAAAGCTGATGGGTGAGGAAGTGAGCACCACTATCCAAGGTGTTATCTATTCGGCTGAGTCAAAAGGAGGTGGCGGCGCCGAGATGGCTTGAGTACAAAATACCTGTGAGGCCCTGGAGTCACACTGGCTACTTGTCTTTATTGGGTGCTCGCCACTACACTGTATAAAAATACAGTACATTGCTAGAGCACATGAAACTTTCCCCTCTATACGGCAGTGGTGTTAGCTGCGGCTTTCCCTCGCCAGCGGATGACCACAAAGAAGCAGCGCTGAGCCTGGATCAACACTTGATAACCAGCCCGGCGGCGACATTCCTCGCCCGCGCTAACGGCGACTCTATGCAGAACCTCGGCATCTTTGACCGGGATCTGCTGGTAGTCGACCGATCATTAACGCCAATACACGGTGATGTGGTGGTGGTTGCCCTCGATGGGCAGTTAACGTGCAAGGTGCTCGACCGCCAACAGGGCCGCCTGCTATCAGCCAATGATAAATACGCACCGATTCCCATTTGGGAGGGGCAGGAATTGATTGTTGAGGGAGTGGTCAAGGCTTCCGTGCGGTACCACCGGTCCTGCTGATGTTGGCACTGGTTGATTGCAACAGCTGCTATGCCAGCTGCGAACAGATATTCCGCCCCGACCTGCGCGGGCTCCCGGTGGTAGTCCTTTCCAATAATGATGGTTGCGTGGTGGCTCGCTCGAAAGAGGCCAAGGTATTAGGTATTCCTGATTTGCAGCCGTTCTTCAAGATCGAGCATCTGTTGCGAAAGCACGGGGTAAAGATCTTCTCGAGTAATTACGCCCTGTACGGCGATATTTCCCACCGGGTAATGATAACGCTGAAGCAGTACAGTCCAGAGGTTGAAGTCTATAGCATCGATGAGATGTTTCTGGATCTGCATGGGTTGCAAGAGTGTCTGCTGGATTACGGCCAGCAAATAAGGCAAACCCTTTGGCGGGATGTTCGCATGCCGGTGGGCGTTGGCATTGCTCCCAGTAAAACCCTGGCCAAGCTGGCAAATAGAGTCGCCAAGAAGATCCCCAAGTGTCAGGGCGTCTGCGTCTTGGACTCCCCCGCAAAGTGGCAATGGCTGCAGCGGCGCACTGAAGTAGGTGATGTGTGGGGTGTAGGCAGGCGCCTATCAAAGCGACTTGGGCACCTGGGTATCAAGACAGCCTATGACCTAGCACAAGCCAACCCGAAAATTCTACGCAGCCATACGAATGTAAATATTGAGCGCACGATAGAAGAGCTAAATGGCATTAGTTGCTTAAGCCTGGAAGAGCAGCCACCGGCCAAGAAACAGATCTATTGCACACGCTCATTCGGCGAAAAGCTCACCGATCTGCAGCCGATACTGCAGGCCGTCACCTTGTACGCAAGCAGGGCAGCGGAGAAGCTGCGCACTCAGGATTCCCTGGTGAAGTCCGTCCATGTATTCCTGCATACCTCACCCCATGAGCCGCACTACTACAGCCGCAGCACCGTAGTGCAAACCCCTTACCCCACCGATGACACTCGGCTGATAGTGCAGCTGGTAAAGCGTGCGATTACAGAGCTGTTCCTGCAGGGGCATAGATTCCTGAAAGCGGGGGTGGGGCTGGTAGAGCTTATCCCCCGATCACTGGGCCAAGGCGACATGTTCACCACGGGCCAGCCAATACGATCAGGTGAGACCATGCAGGCTATCGATCAGATCAACCAGAGGTTTGGCCGGGGTACCTTGTTTCTGGGAGCTGAAGGTATCGACAAGAAGTGGAAGATGCGACAGGAGCATCGATCGCCAGCCTATACGACTCAGTGGGACCAGCTACCGGAGATTACGGTCTAGCTGCTGCGTAAGCGTATGAGGTCTTTGTAAGGTTAATGGGCGGGCTCTCGTGGAGCCTGCAAAAGAGCTAAATCGACCTAATGTTCGCGGAAAGGGGTAGATGATAAAGACGTTGGTGCGCTGCCGCAGTTGGCGCGTATCGTATAGAGTTTGCGTCATCTGAAACGTTACGGGTTAGCAAAAGATAAGTGGGGGGACTGAGTGGGGGACCACAAAAGGCAGAAACAAAAAAGCCCTGAAAAATCAGGGCGTTCTGTATGAGTAATGGCGGTGGGGCAGGGATTCGAACCCTGGGACCTGTTACAGTCAACGGTTTTTAAGACATCTGTTTAACTTTCCATTGGTACTCAAAATGCCACTAAATGGCGTTATCTTGCGTGAAATCTCCCTTTATTACCCTGTAACCTTCAGTTGTGTTGAGATATTCAGGGCAATGTTTTAGGGGCGATTTTCAGTATTTTTGAGCACAGGCCGCATAGGCCATACTCATTCAAATCCAGAGGCTCATTTAGCTTCTCCAGCTCTCTTTTGATGATGCTTCTCTCTGTATCTTCCGAAAACCCTGGATCAAGAATACTGGGCTTAAGGCCGGTGGTTTGACACTGTTTACATGAAACAATAAAACGCTTTCCACGCCCCAGTCATGTATCAAGGGGGTATGATTTTCCGCGTTTTAAATGTTTGCTATGAGACATATCAAAATGATTATTGTGCCCTTAGATTTTAGTGGATAGCCCTTATGTCAATTGTGTCTGGCAGCAAAGGTGAGTCACTTAACTGTAAAGGTGGCCTGGTCATTAGTGCGGAATAGCTCAAGAGCAAACGGTTGGGCCAGCGTATATACATCTAAAATGTTGTAATCTTTACCTGGCGTAGCTCCGGACTGGATGAGGGCATCCTCAACATTACGAGCTGCAATCATAAGCATGTCTGTTAAGTCTGTTTGATCTACTTCTTCAAATCTTTGAATCAGTGGCTTTGGCATTTTATATCCTCATTTAGCACTATCGTAGTCGGTGGATGCGAGTAACAAATAGTTTTTGCTATCCTGCTTTCGGATAGCGCAGTCGGCTCAACTATAATTATTTAGACTCAAGCCATTTGCCATTATCTAGCGGTTCCTCCATTCCATAGTAATCTTCCAGAAATCCTCTGATCGTAGTGTCTACCATATAGGGGGATATGTTGATTTTCTTTATCATTGCATCTCTGATTAAGTCCCCCATCCAGTTCAGAACAGAGCAGCCAAATTGCTTAGTGTCCAAGTTAATATTTTCACCTTCTTTGTGTAAAAAAGCAGGTAATAAATCAATGTAGGATTTTGGGACTTTGTGGTATTCCAATGCTTTAATTAAAGAACCTTGATCGTTTTTATATACTGCTGCATTGAGACATTTAATCTTATTTGTTCGGTCCCAGTTGTTGGGGTCATGAACGGCAGTAAATAGTGATCTGGTATTCTTTGGAGGAGTCCATTTGTCTTGTTCTATGAAATCTAATTTGAACTCCTCATTATGCATTTGAGCGAAATTTATAGTTACATTTTCATAGTGAGGGTGATTTTTCTTTGCATCGTTAAATTCGTCAATGATTTCTTGGTGGATATTATTTTGATTTCCATTATCTTTGTTTTCGCCATAAGTTCTACATCCTAAATAGACTCCTTTTATGGCTTCAACTGGTAGAGGAAACAAAAATATTGATTTTCTATCATTGGGGTCCTTTTCGACGTTTCTAGTCACAGCAATAGGAATATTATGATCCCCATTGAAGTCAAGAATCATTCGGTACTCTTCCTCATATCTCCAGTCAGTGCTTTTTACAAAAAAACGATCATAAGCTGATTCCATAGTTGAGGCGGATTCGTGTCTATCAGTTCTGTACTGGACTTTCCATGGCTTACCTTTATGGCGGCATAAAGATGAATTTTTTCGAGACATGGGGATATCTTGTTTGAAAAACTTATGTTCCATGTCGAATTCTAAAACTATCCCTTGGTGTTCATTCGCATAATGGGACCACATGAGCAAGTTGTCATTCCTTGCAGTAAGACATAATATACCTATGTCGATATACTTAAATTGTAAGTCCTTCAGATTCCAATTTTCGATAATGCTAGAAGAAACTCCATTGCCATGAATTTTTTGCTTGATAGATGAGAGTTGAGGAAATCCTTCGAATGGGTCGTTGAAGGTTTCAGGTTGAGAAAAACGTAACATTGGTGAATTGAAAAAATTGTTACCAGGTCTCCAGGGCATATACTTGAATAGTGATTTCTCACTAGGTGGTGTTAATATCATCTACCGGAATCCATCTTGCTAGTTTCTAAGAAAAAATTAATTATTTAATGGCAACTTAGAATATCACTTATAGCTTCATTCCCTAAAGTGAATTCTTTCAATGGCGCTCTAGCGAGCTAAGCGCACTCCTCTCCACCATATCCTCCGGCGACAAATGCGCATAGCGCATAGTCATCTCTATAGTGGAATGGTCCAAAATCTTATTTAGAGTGAGAAAATGAAATTTCTTCATTTTTGGAATGTTCTCTGTGGTAACGGTTGACTTCCTCTTCTGGGGTGGATTCCTTTAGTGGGAAATCAGGAAAGTATTTTTTAAGAAGTTTATCCGTAATTCATGGCTGATACCATCTGTATTGAATTTGGCATAGCCTTCAAAGGGGTCATTGAGGCTTGTAAAATCAGCAAACCATATGTAATTTTTATGTAAGGCATAAAAGTCTCTTTCGGTCCCGAATCTAAATTTAAACGTTCTAATACTCATTCACTGCACCCTTAGATACATAGATGTTTTACGACAGTGGGGGATTCATGGTGTTTATGCATGACTTCCCTGATTTGATCTGTGAATAATGTAGGTTTCATGTCTGATCTTTATTTCTTTGTATCCATATATGAAATTGACCAAAGGAGTTCCATAGCCAATCAGTATGGTTGCCACTTTCATTCCAGGATTAGGAGAGGATGTAAATATAAGCTCCATCCCTCCAAAGAAAGTGAGCCATGTAACGCTAGCTAATATTAAAGTTATAGATAGATAGTTTTTAACTAGTGTTGCCTTGAAAAACTCTTTTTTCTTAATTAATTTGAAAAATAATTTTCTCATGGGGTGGTGCTCTTTTTTTATTTTCGAGTTGGGTTGGTCAGCGTGCTAGCTGATGCGCTGGCTTTTACAAAGGTTTGGGTGGGGGAAGAGGCGTCGTCATCGCCAAATACTTTCCGGCGGAGGGGTTATATAGTTGGATATCTATTATTATTCTATCGGTAACACTAGCCGTGGTTACAGTGTGATGCTCTCTTGACTGTATATATTTTTCGCTACCCCATAGACAGGTTGCTTGTATGCCCTCTTCATTAATTAAAGAAGTAACTGCGATTTTTTGTCCAAGGTTTGCTCCAGGTATTAATATTTCACACTTGCGAGAAGGGGATTCACCAACCAAAATCAGGATGCCATTATCACTGTTCCTCGCTTCCATAATACTGAGTTGGTCTGGATCAATTTCTATTAGGTTATCTGCTGTTGGATAGATTTCATTTCCTTTCATTGCATCCTGGCAGCCAGATAAGGCAAGCAAGCAGGTACCAACCTTCAACAAACCCATAAAAATTCGCATAACCAGCTCCCTCTGATTTTCTATGGTTATTAATTGTGCAGAAAAAAGTGGCGCCAGTCACTCCTCCCCACGCCTGCCGATTTTGGGCGCTCTTTTAGTTGATGGAATGGCACATGAGGCTAGGGCCTGAGCTGGTGCAGGGTCTACAGCCAATGGGGATTTCACAAAATGAAAGGTTTTGAAGCGCTTTGAACAGATTTTTCACTGATCAGAACCTCAGAATACTGGTACGGGCTACAAGGGAAGAGGGCGACAGGAGCATCTTTGTAGCTAGGGCTGGCGCGCTCTGACTTGATTTGTAATGGCGGCGTTGGTAGGCGGTTATCTTGTGCCTGTCCCTTTCTTGACCTCAGCTAATGCCTTTGAGATCGCTTTCTTTGCCTTTGTATACGAACTCTTAGGGTCTGCTTCATTGGGTAGAACAGTGAACTGTTTTTCTTTGTCGGTTAGCGGCTTGTTACTCATCGTCATGGTCCTTATCGAGATCAATGATCATTTTTCCGTCTTTGTCACTTTTGCCGGATGCCAAGCCTTCAGGCTCTTTGATCTTGCCTTTCTCTGCTCTCATTTGTTGAGCCAGCTTCTTTAGCCCAGCTTTTGCTCGCTCCTCTTTGGAAAGCCCTTTGAGCTTTTCATCATGAGCAGTATTGAAGTCTTTGATTTTGTCGTTCATCAAATAATTCTCCGGGTACAGCTGTCGCTTTTGGGGTCGTACTGGAACCCTTTGTGTTCATAGTAATCTCGGACATCACTATTTATGGGGTGCATGATTTTCACATGCGTAGCGCCGAGAAGAGTGGCATAGGCGTATAGGGCCAAATAGGTTAGGTCTAAATGTGGTTCCCCAGCTTCTGGTGATTTCTCGATGTAGTCCAGCCTTAGCCCTGTAGCGTGATAGGTTGGGCGCCCCATAGCGAAGCCTACTAGACGGTTCCCAGCCCAAGTAGCAGATTCAAATCGTTTAGGGAACTTGAGTTTCCAGCTTATCCAGGAAGAAGGCCAGTCCCAATCAACCTTCCGATTGGGGTGATTCTCCCAATGCCGGAAAGCCGCGTAGGAGGCGCTATCGACAAGTGCAAGGCGGGTATCCGGTAGATCCAGTGCCTCATTGGCCATTTGGATCGATTGCCGTCTGAGTTCGGTATACCTGCGCTCTAGTTCCTCGCGCATGCTCAGCTTATAGGCTGCCATATAAACTCCTTTTCAAATGGCTTTCTGCTTTTTTCTTTCAGCTTGGAGAAGGGTATCGGCGCCATGAAGACATGCACTTCCCGCCTCCCTGGCAGTAAGAGATATTTTTGTGTTGAGACTTTGTTGAGACGTGAACGAAAAAGGGCGGTACCAAGGAAATTGGTACCGCCCTTCTGATGCTTGTAAGTCTATGATTTACAAGACTTTATATGGCGGTGGGGCAGGGATTCGAACCCTGGGACCTGTTACAGTCAACGGTTTTCAAGACCGCCGCTTTCGACCACTCAGCCACCCCACCAAATTGTGCTGCGCATTATACATAGCTTCTCGGGATGTACAAGCGCCATTTTGATTTTTTTTATATAGTTCAATAAGTTAGGTGATTTATTGACCAGCTCAAGGCTTGCTGTCAGGTTGATAAGGCCGCCCCGGCCATTGGCCGGGGCGGCTTGGCAGCTACCGCTTAGCTCGCTTCTGCAGAGTCGCGATCGATATCTGCGTTGGCATCAACTTCTACGGCCTTGCGGCTGATACGCGGGTCGTTGGCCGGGCGGGCGAGGGCGCGTGGATTGTGCTCAATCGCTGCCGGCTGCGCGGTATCCAGAGGCTGCTGGGAGCCCACTTCACGGCGCTCAGTAACAATTGAGAATTCACCCAGTGGTTTGGGGTTGATGCGCGGATCATTTACTGCGCGTCCCTGGCTGGGTGCGGTCGGTTCCTCTTCGGAAGCTGCCTGCTCGGCGGCAACAATTTCTTCCTGAACTTCCGGCTCGCTGGTGCCTGCCTGTTCCTGCAAAGCTTCAGCTGCAGCTTGTGCTTCTTCAAGCACGATTTCTTCTGCTGCTTCTACTTCTGGCTTGGCAGGAGTGGTTTCAGCTTTGGGGGCAGCCGGAACTTCTGTCGTGGTGGCTTTTTGTTCTGGCGCTTGCTCTACAGGCTTGGCCGGCTCGGCAGCTGGCGCAGCTGCTTTTTCTACCGGGGTAGCTTTGGGCTTGGGCTGAGTAGGCTGCTGTTGCTGCTCGGAGGCGGCTGCTTTGGCTGCCTGCGGGGCGCTTTGTGGTTGGGCTGCAGGCTTCTGGGTCTCTCGTGCTTCAGATTTTTCCTCGTGAGCAGTTCGCACCGGCATTGTGATGGCGGGCTGAGCTGCTTGCTTGGGGGCTCTCTGAGGCTTGTGAGAGTCTTTCGCCTTTGGCTTGGGCGCCTCGGTACGAGCCTCTTTTACGACTTCCTTGGTCTTGCGGGCTTCGCTTTCAGCTTCGTCGATGGCTTCGTGAACTTCGCGATTCAGCTCTTCCTGGCTGTGAGCTACCGCGGTTGCTGCGGTGTTCTCACTGCGGCGTCCGCCGCGACGGCGCGCCTGAGGGCGGCCGCGCACATTGCTCGGGCGGCGAGCTGGACGCTGCTGATCGGAAGTGTCTCCAGTCTGTTCGTTGGTATCAACGGTATTTTGGACTTCAGCAGTTTGAGTGCGGTTGTCGCTGCGGCGGTTGTCGTTGCGGCGACGGCGACGTCTGCGCTGACCTTCACCTTGGCGATCGGAGGCGCTGTCATGCTCGTCCAGCTTGGCGCTGCGCTTATCTTCGCGCTGGTCGTCGCGCTTATTGTCTTCGCGGCGATCATCCTTGCGGCGCGCGGGGCGGCCGCTGCGGTTGTTGCGATTTCCGCGCTGGTTGCGATTGCGGTTGCGCTGCTGGTAGTCCTTGCCACGGCCTTTGGACTTTTGATGCTTCTTCGGCTCTTCCTCTTCTGCGGTGAAGAAGGAGGCGATAGCGCTAATCAATCGGCTGAAGAGTCCAGGCTCTTCCTTTTTCTCCGGAGTGGGTGCTGGAGCGGTGTGGGCAATTTGCTGCACGGCCGCTTGTACTGGAGCTGGACGCTGTGGCTTTTCCTCTTTCTTGGTCACTGTTTCTTCGGCAGTGCCAGAAATCTTGTAGGAAGTTTCCAGGGTGGCAGTGTCATCGTCACGGAGGCGCTGAACTTCAAAGTGCGGCGTTTCCATTTCCGCGCTGGGTACAACTACTACGCGAGTGGAATTGCGGGACTCGATCTGGGAGATCGTTTTGCGCTTTTCGTTCAGCAGGTAGGTTGCGACATTCACCGGAGTGATTGCACGGATCTCGGCGCTGCGCTCTTTCTTCGCTTCCTCTTCTACCAAGCGGAGAATGGAGAGGGCCAGAGACTTGGTGCCGCGAATGGTGCCTTGACCGCTACAGCGGGGGCAAACGCGGAAGGTGGTTTCACCCAGGGATGGGCGCAGGCGCTGGCGGGACATTTCCAAAAGTCCGAAGCGGGAGATGCGGCCAACCTGAACGCGGGCGCGGTCCATGCTGAGGGCCTTCTCCATGCGCTTTTCAACTTCGCGCTGGTTGGACTTGCTCTGCATGTCGATAAAGTCGATTACAACCAGTCCGCCCATGTCGCGCAGGCGCAGCTGGCGAGCGATTTCGTCGGCGGCTTCCAGATTGATATTGCGCGCGGTCTCTTCGATATCGCCGCCCTTGGTTGCGCGGGAGGAGTTGATATCGATAGATACCAAGGCCTCGGTCACATCGATAACGATGGAGCCACCGGAGGGGAGCTTTACTTCGCGCTCGAACGCTGTCTCAATCTGGCTTTCAATTTGATAACGATTGAACAGCGGAATGGCGTCTTCGTAGTACTTCACCTTATTGGCGTAGTGGGGCATTACCTGGCGGGCAAACTCTGCGGCCAGCTCAAAGGCGCCTTTGTCGTCGACAATAACTTCGCCGATATCATCGCGCATGTAGTCGCGGATGGCGCGGATAATGACGTTGCTTTCCTGGAACAGGAAGTGGGGCGCTTTGGAGGTATCAGCTTCTTCCTTGATGGCATTCCAAAGTTGCAGCAGGTAGTTGAGGTCCCATTGCAGTTCGTCACCGCTGCGGCCAACGCCGGCGGTACGCACGATGATGCCCATGCCTGAGGGGACATCTACACTGGCCAATGCATCGCGGAGTTCGGAGCGCTCATCACCTTCAATGCGGCGGGAGATACCGCCGGCACGAGGATTGTTGGGCATTAACACCAAGTAGCGGCCGGCGAGGCTAACAAAGGTGGTGAGGGCAGCGCCTTTGTTGCCGCGCTCTTCTTTGTCCACCTGGACAATAACTTCCATGCCTTCTTTGACAACATCTTTGATTTTGATGCGGCCTTCGATGTCTTTGGGCTGCTTGAGGAAGTACTCGCGAGAGATTTCTTTCAGGGGGAGGAACCCGTGGCGCTCTTCGCCGTAGTCGACGAATGCAGCTTCGAGGGAGGGTTCTACACGGGTAATCTTACCTTTGTAGATGTTCGCTTTTTTCTGCTGGCGGGTTCGGTTCTCAATATCTAAATCATAGAGCCACTGGCCGTCGACCAGGGCAACACGCAACTCTTCAGGTTGGGTTGCGTTGATTAGCATTCTTTTCATGCGTGTCGTTTTCCTTGCGTTGCGCAAAGGTGTGACACCGCTACTCACAGGCTTGCTTGTTGGCTGTCCGGTGGAGAGGACCACCAGGCAGGGCAGGGAAAATAAGGTATGCCAGCTCTACCGCGCCATGGATCTATGCGGCTTGTTGAGACTGGCATTTGCCTATTATTCGCTCTGCAAAAACTCCGGATACGCGCTGTTATTGTGCTATCCGTTGGTACCTTTAATACCTTTTGTTAGTACTGCCCTGTACCGGTGCTGCAGGCTTCTGCAGCAGGGTTGGGCGCCGCCCCTTGGTTTGTTTCATGCTGGGCGGCAAGGTTTGCGTCAATCATCAGAGGTTCTGCAGTTCAGCTTTTGGCTGATACCCATTCTTCTTAATTTTTTTACCAGGCTTGCGGAAGCTGTGCTGCCCTGGTTGCCAGTTCGGTTGCTGGCTCGTCGTATTCTGCAAAACCGGACGCAAGTTTGAGTCGTCCTTTCAAGCGCTGCGGGTCACGGCCCGTCTTACCTTCGCGATAATTACCCGCATAACCGCGGGCTGTTGTTGCCGGTGAGCTCCCCTCTGGTTCTGGTAATTGGGGGACATCTCAACGGCTAAGTTTTATCAATGACGCGGCATCCCCGCGCACCGACCGAATGGGGTATTTTCGTTGGGGTCACGGCTATCTCTTCATGTGGGAAGTCGCCTTTGACCGAAAATACGCCGAATTCAGGCCGGCCGAATATAGCATGGGCAGGGAGGTGCTTCAATTGTATCCCTGGCAACGCTATGATGCGCGTCATGCGAAGTATACCCCACCCTAAGAAGGCTCCGGCCGAGACCCCATCAAAGACCTCGAATCCATCTGGCGGCGTGCAGCTTTTAACTGTACCTGAAGAGCTGGCGGGACAGAGGATCGACAATTTCCTCCAGGCGCGCCTCAAGGGTGTGCCGCGTTCACGTATATACCGAATCCTGCGTAAGGGTGAGGTAAGAGTAAATAAAGGACGAATAAAGGCTGAATACAAGTTAAAGGCGGGCGATGTGGTGCGAGTGCCGCCAATTCGTGTTGCCGAGCAGGCTGAGGCCCCTCTCGCTGGTGAATCTCTGCGCCAGCTGATCCAAGAGTCCATACTTTACGACAAGCACGGGCTTATGGTGATCAATAAACCGTCGGGCCTTGCAGTCCATGGCGGCAGTGGTGTCAGATTGGGCCTGATTGAAGTTTTGCGTCAGATGTTTCCGCAAAGCCCGTTTATTGAGTTGGTGCACCGCTTGGACCGGGATACCAGTGGCGCCATCATGGTGGCCCGCAAGCGCGCGGTATTGCAGCATGTTCAGTCGGAGTTGCGGGCGGGAAAGATCGGTAAATCGTATCAGGCATTGGCAGTGGGCAAGTGGCCCCGAAGTCGCCGCATTGTTGAGGCACCTTTGCGCAAGAACACTTTGAAAAGCGGCGAGAGAATGGTGACAGTGCACCCTGAGGGCAAGCCTTCAGAGACTCGCTTTAAGTTGATTGAGAGATTTAAGGCAGCGACTCTGCTTTCCGCAGAGCCGGTCACCGGGCGAACACACCAAATTCGAGTTCATGCTCAGTTTGTTGGTTGTCCTCTGGCGGGCGACAACAAGTACACCTCGGACGAAGTCAATCGTGAATTTCGCGGTCGCGGTCTGAAGCGTCTCTTTTTGCACTCGGCTTCAGTGCGCTGCTCTTTGCCAGATGGCTCCAAGGTTGAGGTGGAGGCTCCACTCCCTGCGGAGCTGAGTGCAGTGCTGAATAGATTAAGGGAAGAGTAGGGCGTTCTTTTGTTATGTTGGTAATCCTCGATTGGGACGGGACGGTTTGTAATTCTGAGGCGCGTATCGTCGATTGTATGTTGCGGGCAGCAGATAGAGCCGGTTTGCCGGTGCTTGCCCCGGAAGCGGTTAGCAACATCATCGGGCTTGGTCTGCCGGAGGCGATATCCTCTCTGTTTCCGGAGGCTGCCAGTGAGGAAAAACTCACGTTGCGCCAACTTTACTTTGATGAGTGGATGGCGGCCCGGGTTGAACCCTTGCCGTTATTTGAGGGGGTCCTGGATACCCTGGACCAGTTGCTGTGCGGTGGTCACCAGTTGGCGGTAGCGACTGGGAAGAGTCGGCAGGGGCTCAATCGGGAATTTGAGGAGCACGGCCTCGGCCACTTGTTTGCCGCCAGTCGTTGTGCGGATGAGACCGCTTCCAAGCCTGACCCGCTGATGCTGAATGAGTTGCTACATGAGACCGGAACCGGTCCGGAGCAGGCGGTAATGGTAGGGGATACCGTATACGACCTGGAAATGGCGGCGGCGATCGGCATGCCCTCTATCGGGGTGAGCTATGGCGCTCATTGCCCAACCCGACTGCAGGGGTGTGGCCCCAAGGTTGTTATCGATCGCTTCTCTGAGCTGCTCCGCTGCCCGCCACTCTTTTAGGTGGCCTGCGGGCCCAATGGATCTATGCCAAAGTGGTTCAGCATATCGGTAAGGCGGATTAGTGGCAGCCCAACCAGGGTGTTGAGATCTGCCCCTTCAAGCCTCTCAAACAGGGCGATACCTAGCCCTTCCACCTTAAAAGAGCCGGCGCAATCGTAAGGTTGTTCCAGCTCTACATATCGTTCAATTTGCTCTGTGCTCAACTGCCGAAAGTAGACGGTGAAGGTTTCCGTATCGCCCAACTGCTCTCCGCTTGCGCTATTCAGCAGGCTCAAGCCGGTGTGGAATATCACTTTTTTGCCGTTGCAGGCTTGCAGCTGGGCGATGGCGCGCTCCCTACTGCCTGGCTTGCCAAGTATTTGACCGTCGCAAGAGGCAACTTGATCTGAACCGATAATCAGTGATTTCGGGTGGCGGCCAGCCAGGGCGCGCGCTTTCTCTGTGGCGAGGCGCAGGGCGAGTGCAGCTGGCGCTTCCCCCGCCTGTGGTGCTTCATCTATATGGGGCGAATCCTGCTGAAAGGGGATGCCAAGCTGTTGTAGTAGGGTTCTGCGGTAAGGAGAGCTGGAGGCTAGTATCAGAGGGTGGGGCATTCTGGTGGATTTTCCGCTGGGTCGAATAGTGGTTTGTGACCGGGCGATACTGCAATGCCTGATTTGTTTTGACAAGGCTAAGGTGAGTCCATAGAATTGCGCGCTTATGTCGATAGCCCCCTCTAAATCAGTATTGCCAAAGAGCATTGATGCTCGGAAATTGGTACAGCGAGAGCAGTTGCTCGATGGTGTTTTGCCGTTGGAGTCCCTGCCTCGGGTTGGTAGCGCAGTTGAGTCTGTCCACGGAGAGATTTCTGCTGAATTGCAGTTTGAGCGAGACTTGCAAGGTCACCAAACGGTGAGCGGCAAGGTTCAACTTGCAGTTGACCTCTTGTGTCAGCGCTGTTTGTCACCGGTCCATGAGCAGATCGAGGCACAGTTTAGCTGGGGTATCGTATGGACTGAGGAGCAGGGTAAGGCCCTGCCCAAAGATCTGGACCCGGTGATCCAGGACGGCGATGAGCTGGACTTGCACCAGATCCTTGAAGATGAAATTTTGCTCAATTTGCCAATGGTGGCTTATCACCAGGAAGAATGTGTCTCCAAGGAGAGCTTTCATTTTGGTGGCGAGGTTGCCGAGGCGGATGAGCAACAGGCAAACCCCTTTAAAGTGCTGGAGCAGTTGAAGGGTTCGTCGGGTAAATCCTAGGTTTCCCGATGAGTTTGGGCTCGCCGGTAGGCGCCCCGGTTCCAGCGAAATTTGTTTATTTTAGGAGCTAGCAATGGCTGTTCAACAAAACAAGAAGACTCGTTCCCGTCGCGGTATGCGCCGTTCCCACGATGCGCTGGGCGCAGGTGCTACCCTTTCCGTCGATCCGACTACCGGTGAAAAGCACCGTCGTCACCACGTGACCAAAGACGGTTTCTACCGTGGTCGCAAAGTGATCGAAGTTAGCGGCGGCTCTGAAGAAGAGTAAGCTTTGTCCAGCCAATTGCGATTGGCCGTGGATGCAATGGGCGGGGACTTAGGTCCCCGCTCTGTCGTTCCGGCATGTATTAGATTTCTTCAAAACTTCCCTGAAGCGCAGCTAAAGCTATTTGGCCCGCGCGCAGAGCTTCAAGCTCTGGTTCATCAAGAGTTGCAGCGCCATCGCCGCCGCGTTACCCGCCGTCTCGAAATTATCCATTGCGGGCAAGTCATCACTCAAGAGTGCAATCCGTTGCAGGCTGTTCGCCATAAGCGCGATTCAACCATGGCGATGGCCCTGAAGAGTGTTGCATCGGGAGATGTGCAAGCTGCAGTTACCTCCGGCAATACCGGCGCTTTGTTGGCGTTGAGTCGCAGTATTCTCGGTAATATCCAAGGTGTTAGGAAGCCGGCGCTCGGTAAGTCTGTACCTTCAGGTATGGGTTCCTGCTATCTTTTGGACCTTGGTGCCAATGTGGATTGCAGTGCTGAGGATTTGCTTCAGTTCGCCCGTATGGGGATAGAGGCTCAGCGGATTCATACTGCCCGCAAGAGTGTGAAGGATATAAAGGTGGCGCTGCTCAATATTGGGGCGGAAGCACATAAGGGTAGCGCCGAAATACGCCGTGCAGCGGAGCTGCTCGATGCGGACCCCGGGGTCAATTATGTTGGCTTTGTTGAGGGGCATGATATTTTTACCGGCTCGGTAGATGTGGTTGTTTGCGACGGCCTGATGGGTAATGTCGCGATGAAATCTGCCGAGGGTGTGATTCGACTAATGGGTCAAAAAGCGTTCACAATCGAGAAAAGAGGGTGTTTCAAGCGTTTTTTTGGCCAATTGGCCATAAAGCTGTTGCGAAAATGGCGTACACAGGTGGAACCTGCTCGCTATAATGGCGCCAGCTTTGTAGGGGTAAAGGGCAACGTGATCAAGAGTCACGGCGGTGCCAGCAGCGAAGCTTTTTATCGGGCGATGGTTACGGCGAAGGAGTGTGCCGATGCTGACCTGGCAGCCAGGGTCGATGCCGCTATGGCACAATCCGGCGAAAGACGCTCCATGGATGAAGGGTAAAAAGCAGTTTCCCTTACTGAAATCAGCCACATTTAGGTTAAGGATATCTTATGACCAATGCCGCACTCGCATTTGTCTTTCCGGGGCAGGGTTCCCAGAAAATAGGTATGCTCTCTGAGATTGCCCAAGAGGCGCCTGAAATTCAGGCCACTTTTGCCGAAGCATCCAATGTGCTCGGCTATGACCTCTGGGACCTGTGCCAGAATGGCGAGCAGGAAGCCATTAATCTCACCCAGCGTACCCAGCCTCTCTTACTGACTTCCAGTGTTGCCCTTTATCGCATGTGGCGCTCTCGCGGCGGTGCCCAGCCTGCATTCATGGCCGGTCACAGTTTGGGCGAGTGGTCAGCACTGGTGTGCTCTGGCGTTCTGGCGTTTAAAGATGCGGTTCATTTGGTTCGCGAGCGCGGCCGCTTGATGCAAGAGGCGGTTCCTGTAGGGGAGGGCGCTATGGCTGCGATCATCGGTCTTGATGATGCAGCTGTCGAAGAAGCTTGTGCTGCTTCTGCTGAGGATGAAATAGTCGCTGCGGTGAATTACAACTCTCCCGGCCAGATTGTTATTGCGGGAAGTAGCGCGGCGGTGCAGCGCGCCATCGAAGCCTGTAAAGCTGCCGGTTCAAAGAAGGCTATGCCTCTTCCGGTCAGTGCTCCATTCCACACTGAGCTGATGCGTCCCGCGGCGGAAAAGCTGACCCCTCAAATAGAGGCGACAGAATTTAACGCGCCGGAAATACCCATTGTGCACAATGTCCACGCTGAGCTTGAATCGGATCCGGAAAAAATTAAGACCCTGATGATCGAGCAGATTTACCGCCCGGTTCGCTGGACTGCCTGTGCACAAAAAATTATTGGCTCCGGAGTGGAGCAAATGGTTGAGTGTGGTCCGGGTAAGGTTTTATCTGGCCTGATTAAACGTGTCGACCGAAGTGTTTCCTGTCACGCAATCGATAGCCCCAGTAACTTTAATGAAGCTCTGCGAGCTACAGCGGTATAAATCGCTCAAAAAGTAGTCCAGTAGTCGAATAAGGATAAGTGAGAATGACCTTACAGATGTCCCTTGAGGGTAAAGTTGCCTTAGTGACAGGTGCAAGTCGCGGTATTGGTGCGGCAATTGCAGATATGCTCGGTGGAATGGGTGCCACAGTTATTGGTACTGCCACCAGCGAATCCGGTGCTGAAAAAATAAGCGCCCGCTTCGCAGAAGCCGGTATCGCAGGTGCCGGTAAAGTTCTGGATGTGGGCAATGCGGAAAGTATTTCCGAGCTTCATGCAGCGATAAAAAATGAGTTTGGTGCTCCTGCGATATTGGTTAATAATGCTGGCATCACCAAGGACAACTTGTTGATGCGCATGAAGGATGACGAGTGGGATTCAGTCGTCAATACGAATTTGACCGCGGTCTATCGCATGAGTAAGGCTTGCCTGCGCGATATGACCAAGGCGCGATGGGGGCGGATTATTAATATCAGCTCCGTCGTAGGTAGTATGGGTAATGCCGGTCAGAGTAATTATGCGGCGACCAAAGCTGGTGTGGGAGGGTTTGCCCGCTCCCTGGCTTCAGAGGTGGGCTCCAGAGGAATCACGGTTAATACCGTAGCCCCCGGCTTTATTGATACTGATATGACAAAAGTCTTGCCTGAAGCGCAACGCGAGTTGCTTCTGGGTAAGATTCCTCTCGCGAGGCTCGGGAAGCCGGAAGAAATTGCTTCGGTGGTTTCCTTCCTGGCGAGTGATGCGGGAGGCTATGTCACCGGCGAGACAATTCATGTCAATGGCGGTATGTACATGGCGTAGTTTGTGTTTCAAAATGTCTCTTTAACTTATTGATTTTAGAGATATTTATGTTTTTGCTGATGGTGTTGAGGGGCCGCACATTACATCCCGAAAAACTTGGGGTACAATGGCCTCTGAATTATCCAAAAGCTGTGTGAGCCGGTCGTTATCACCAACAACATTGGATACGGTGAAAAACAATAGCGACTAAAACAGATTTTTACCCACTAGGAGTTAAATTGAATCATGAGCAGCATTGAAGAGCGCGTTAAAAAGATCGTTGCTGAACAACTGGGCGTTAAGGAAGAAGACGTTAAGCCTGAAGCCTCTTTTGTTGAAGATCTGGGCGCTGACTCACTCGACACAGTTGAGCTGGTTATGGCTTTGGAAGAGGAATTCGAAACTGAAATTCCCGATGAAGAAGCTGAAAAAATCACTACTGTTCAGCTGGCAATGGATTACATCAAGGATAACCTTGGTTAATTCCTGCTGGGTAGTTTAGGCACGGGCAGCTCAATATGCTGTACCTAGCCGAGCGATTCTGAAAGCCGTTCTATGTTTCATAGCGCGGCTTTCTTGTTATTGGTACTACGGAATTGTGACTGCTGACCGGATGTTGTTCTTTTAACTACATTGGTGAAGGACGGTAGCAGAAAATTTCAGGGGGGAGCGCAGTGTCGCAAAGAAGAGTTGTTGTAACCGGAATGGGAGTCGTTAGCCCGTTAGGTAACACCCTAGAGGATACTTGGTCTGGGGTACTACAGGGAGCTAATGGTGCTGCTCCGATTGAGACATTTGATGTCTCGGCTTTTTCAACCCGCTTCGCCGCTACTGTAAAGGATTTTGATCCCACGCCATACATGCCCGCAAAAGAAGCGCGCAAGATGGATACTTTCTTGCAGTACGGACTGGTTGCCGGTATTCAGGCTATGCAAGATAGCGGCCTGGAGGTAACCGAAGAGCTGGGTCCGCGCGTGGGTACCTGTATTGGCTCTGGTATGGGCGGTATCCTGGCTATCGAAGATAATTCATTGCTGATTGCCGAAAAAGGCCCTCGCCGTGTATCACCTTTCTTTGTACCTGGCGCCATCATTAATATGGTTGCGGGTAACCTCTCGATTAAATATGGCCTCAAAGGCCCCAATCTGGCAGTGACAACAGCCTGTACCACAGGAACCCATGCGATTGGTCTCGGCGTTCGTGCAATTCAGCACGGTGATGCCGATGTGATGGTATGTGGTGGTGCAGAAATGGTTACCACCCCGGTAGGGCTAGGCGGTTTCTGTGCGGCAAGGGCGCTGTCCACCCGCAATGATGATCCGCAATCAGCAAGCCGCCCCTGGGATAAAGACCGTGATGGTTTTGTACTGGGTGAAGGGTCTGCGGTACTCGTTTTGGAAGAGTACGAAAATGCAATCGCTCGCGGAGCCAAGATTTATGCAGAAGTAGCTGGCTTTGGTATGAGCGGTGATGCCCACCACATGACCTCTCCTCCGGAAGATGGCGCTGGCGCTGCTCTCTCAATGGAAAATGCCCTGAGAGATTCCGGTATGAGCCCAAGTGATATCCAGTATATCAATGCTCATGGTACTTCTACTCTGCTGGGAGACACAGCTGAGATCCTGGCGGTTAAAAAAGTATTCGCGGGGGTGACGGACTCCCTCGCTGTGAGTTCTACCAAGTCGATGACCGGTCACCTGCTGGGGGCTGCCGGTGCTATTGAAGCCGTTTTCTCGGTATTGTCATTGCGCGACCAGGTTGCGCCCCCCACTATCAATCTCTTCTCCCCGGATGAGGCCTGTGCCGGTATCAACCTGGTGCCCCAAGAGGCCCAGCCGATGGCAATCAATGCAGTCCTATCCAATTCCTTTGGTTTCGGTGGCACCAATGGGTCACTGATATTCAAGCGAGTCTGATTCCCGTGCCCACCGCGAGGTGGGCACACCTGCCTTGGGAGCTCCATGTACCAGTTACCTCAAATGTACTTTCGGGGGCTGGCCGTTGATCAGTTGCCAGATGATGCTGATTACTCGGGTGGAATCCTCGAAACAATGCGCTGTCACAACAAAGGTCTACCGCTTTGGTCTTTCCACCGCGCTCGCCTGGAGCGTTCGGGAGTGTTGGATGAGGCCTGTCTGGGAGAAATTGAGCAGTCGACGTTAAAATTGACAGCCGGCTGTCGCTGGCCTGAGGCGATTGCGCGCCTGCGTGTTGGCAGTGTGCGCGGGCAGCAATGTTGGGATTTGGTGCTGCAGCCGCTGATTGAAACTGCTGAGGGGCAGGTGGGCACTAGCCTTTTTCCTTGTTCGACGAGCTTGCCGATCGGTAGTAATTCGAACCAGGGCTGCAAAACTTTACTCCGTAACCGATATAATGCGGCAAAAGCAGAGCTGCCGGTGGGTCAATTTCTCGATGGATTGATGCTGGATTCGGCGGGAAGGGTCATCGAAACCCTGCGCTGTAATATCCTGGCCCGATTTGGTGGGAAGTGGATGACTCCATCCCTGCACCGGTGTGGTGTTCATGGTGTGATGCGGCAGTGGCTCTCGAGCCATATCCACTGGCAAGAGGAAGACATGGAGCTTTCCGAGCTCTGTGAGGCCGATGAGCTGGCTCTCTGTAACAGTGTTCGAGGTGTATTACCGGTAGTAGAGGTAATCGGTTACAAAAATTGGCCTGTGGGTGTCGAGACCCGCAAGCTACAGAAGCTGATATTGGATAAATTGTGGTGAAGAAAAAGCAAGCGAGTTTCGCTTGGAGAGTGTTGAAGCTGTTATTTGGCGGGCTGGTATTAGCCTGCTTGGTAGCAGTTGCCTCTCTATACGTGGCAAAGGAAGCCTTGGAATCCCCCCTGCCGATTGCACAAGATGGGCTTACGCTTCAGGTGGAAAAGGGCGGAAGTTTGTCCCGGACGCTGCGAAGCCTGCAGGGCGAAGGGGTAATCCAGTGGCCGCAAATACTTCTCGCCTATGCCTATTGGGAGGGCACAACAGAAATCCATTCCGGCGAGTATTTAGTTCCCTTTGGCAGTAACGCGCGGGACTTGATTGCGCGCCTGAATCGCGGTGAAGTTACCCGCTATCGCATTACGCTATTAGAGGGCTGGACCTTTCGCCAGGCCCTGCGACAAATCCGCTCCGGTGAAAGAATCGTTCAGTCCGAAGAGGGGAGCAATGTCAGTGCCGCTGCCCGGGCCCTGGGTCTAAAGGAAGATGAGGTTGAGGGTTGGATTTTCCCGGATACTTACGTCTACCGGTCCGGTACCACAGATATTGAACTGCTGCGTCAGGCCTATGATCGGATGCAGAAGGTACTGGATGAGGAGTGGCAATCAAAAGGGGATGATCTGCCCTACAAGTCGCCCTATGAAGCCTTAATCATGGCTTCGATTATCGAGAAAGAGACAGGGCAGCCATCTGAGCGCAGTGAAATAGCCGGTGTTTTTGTACGCCGGCTCAATAAAGGTATGCGCTTGCAGACCGACCCCACCGTAATTTATGGCTTGGGTGAGGACTTTGACGGAAATCTGACCCGTACACACCTGCGCCAGGCAACACCTTATAATACTTATGTTATCAATGGCCTTCCCCCTACGCCGATTGCCCTACCTGGCCGAGCGGCAATTCGGGCCGCTTTAAATCCAAAGCCCGGCAAGAGCTTGTATTTTGTTGGCAAAGGGGATGGATCTCATCATTTCTCAGCGACTCTGACAGAGCACAACCGTGCGGTGCGGGAGTATCAGCTGAAAAGGCGCGCGGATTACCGCTCGAGTCCGGCAAAAGGAAAGAATTAGTGTCGCACGGCAAGTTCATCACCCTCGAGGGTGTAGAGGGGGTGGGGAAATCTACCAATTTACTCTTCATCACCGAGTGGCTCAAAAAGCACAATATTAACTTTATCCAAACCCGGGAGCCGGGAGGCACCCCATTGGCAGAACAGCTGCGCGAGCTGTTATTGGCCAAACGGGATGAATCCGTTGATCCCACGGCGGAATTATTGATGGTGTTTGCCGCCCGCGCGCAACATCTGTCTCAGGTTATACTGCCCGCCTTAAAACGTGGGGATTGGGTGATCTGTGATCGCTTCACCGATGCTACCTATGCCTACCAAGGCGGTGGTCGCAGACTGGATCGACAGTTGATCGAGCAGTTGGAGCAGACAGTTCAAGGGGATTTGCGTCCAGATAAAGTGCTTTTATTGGATCTCGACCCAGAAGTGGGGCTACAGCGAGCTGCACGCACTGGGGAAGCGGATCGGTTTGAGAGTGAGCACCTGGAGTTCTTCCAGCGGGTGCGTGCGGCTTATCGCGATCGAGCTGAAGCTGCGCCTGCCCGTTACGCGGTTGTGGATGCCGGCCAATCTCTGGAACAGGTGCAGATGGATCTAGCCAAGCAATTGGAGCTGTTGCTTTAAGCTATCTTGCCCCAGAATCTATTTTTAAATGATAAGAATTGTGGCTGATGTCTGTGCCTGAAACTTTTGAGTATAAATCGATACCGGTACCTCTTCCCTGGCACTCCGAGCAATGGCAGCGGTTGGGGTTGCAGTTGCAGGCGGGTCGCTGCCCGCACGCTTTGCTGTTGACTGGCCCGGAGGGGTTGGGAAAGCGACAATTCGCAGCTGCTTTTACCGCGTTGGCCCTATGTGAACAGCCGAGGGCAGGTCAGGCCTGTGGGGAGTGTAAGGATTGTCGGTTGTGGATGGCTGGCTCGCATCCTGATTTCCTACAAGTTGAACCCGAAAAGCCCGGTGGCCCGCTGAAAGTGGAACAGATCCGTCAGCTGGGCAACTTTGTTTCCCGCACCAGTGGGCGGGGCGGGGCGCGTCTGGTTTGTTTGTCGCCGGCGGAGGCGATGAATGTCAACGCAGCCAATGCCCTGTTGAAAAACCTGGAAGAGCCGGCACCCTCCGTTATCTTTGTGTTGATCACCGATGCCCCCACAGGCCTTTTGCCAACCATTCGAAGTCGCTGTCAATCTATAGCTTTTCCGCCCCCAACTGTAGAGGTGGCGCTACAGTGGCTATACAGCAATGGGCTGGAAGAGCCGCTGGCACAGCGTGTCTTAACTCTGGCAGGCGGGGCACCATTATTGGCGGCGGAGCTGGCCGAGCCCAAGTCGAGAGAAGTACGCGAGCAGTTTTTTAAAGATTTGGTTGCTGTAGCTCAGGGTACGGCAAGTTCAGTCTCTACTGCGGGCCGTTGGG
This sequence comes from Microbulbifer maximicatervae (SeqCode), assembly GCF_052468155.1. Taxonomy (NCBI): domain Bacteria; kingdom Pseudomonadati; phylum Pseudomonadota; class Gammaproteobacteria; order Cellvibrionales; family Microbulbiferaceae; genus Microbulbifer; species Microbulbifer maximicatervae (SeqCode). Next base: position 4,228,486 of record NZ_CP174335.1, on the reverse strand, counting down.
AAACACCGGCCGAGGGTGTTGAATTGGTTCAGCTACTGCATTTCTGGCAGCACTGGTTAACCCAGATGGTGCAGATTCGCAGTTGTGATCTCAGTGGAGATGCCCAGCTAATGGTTCTTTTGCAGAGGTTGCCGGGGTCGAGTGAGCAAAACTTGCAGCCAGTATTTGCGTTCTACGATCATTTGCTTCAGGCGCGGAAAGGGTTACTGGGCACAGCTAACCCCAATCGTCGTTTGCTGCTGGAAGAATTATTTATTCGTTGGGCGAAGCTTTTTGCTTAGGCGTCTTGCACAAGTCGGGTAGGGTAATTGACGTTGCCTGGACACAGGCAACGGGCTTAGATAAGTTAGCGCATCATTTAGAAATATAAACATTGAGGTTGTCCATGAAAGCCATGGGAGGCGGTGCCCGCAACGGCATCCTGTCACTGAAAATCCAGGATAAATCTGTGCTCTATGCGGCCTATATGCCCTTCGTAAAGAATGGTGGCTTGTTTATCAGTACGGATAAATCGTACAACCTTGGCGATGAGGTTTTTCTGCTTCTGAGCTTAATGGATGAGCCGGAAAAGATTCCGGTTGCCGGTAAAGTGATCTGGATTACCCCCAATGGTGCTCAAGGCAACCGCACTCCCGGAATCGGAGTTCAATTTGGCGATAAGGACAATATCGCGCAAAACAAGATTGAAACCCACTTGGCGGGAACCTTAGAATCCAGCCGCCCAACCCATACGTTGTAACTCTCTAATGCTTGTTGATTCTCACTGTCACCTGGACAGACTTAAGCTCGATAAATTTGATGGCGATCTGGATGCTGTATTGGACCTGGCCCGCAGTCGCGGTGTTGGCAAGTTCCTCTGTGTCGGTATCAGTTTGGAAAACGCCGATGCGGTTGTTGAAATCGCATCCCGCTACGAGGACGTAGTCTGTTCCGTTGGTGTGCACCCGCTGGATGTCGACTCTGGCATGGCGGATGTTGAGCGACTGGTAGAAATGGCTAACCAGCCCAATGTTGTTGCATTGGGGGAGACAGGCCTGGATTACTACTACAGCACTGACACCCAGGAAATCCAGCAGCAGAGCTTTATTGCACACCTGAAAGCGGCAGGGCAGGCAGAGCTTCCGGTGATTGTGCATACGAGAGATGCGCGGGAAGATACTATCGCTCTCATTAAAGAGCACGGTAATACCAATACCGCAGGTGTTCTGCACTGTTTTACCGAGAGCTGGGATATGGCCAAGGCTGCCCTGGATCTCAATTATTATATTTCTTTGTCCGGCATCGTGACCTTTAAAAATGCCGAGGAGCTGCGGGATGTCGCCCGCAAGTTGCCTTTGGATCGGTTACTCGTTGAGACCGACTCCCCTTATTTGGCCCCAGTGCCCTATCGGGGTAAGCCCAATATTCCGGCCTATGTGCGTGAAGTGGCGGAATTTATCGCTGATTTACGCGGTATTCCCTACGAAGAGCTGGCCGAAATCACCTCAGAAAACTTTTTCAGATTATTCCCCCGGGCAGTTTGATCCGGGTCTATTGGATGTTCCCCTATGATGAAGCAGCAGTTGCAAGTCATGCTGACTCTGCAAGACCAGATTAATACAGTAGTAAATGAAAACTGGCGTGAGCAAAACTTTGCCTGGTACCGCGCTATTTGGGTAGAAAGTGCAGAGTTGTTAGATCATTACGGTTGGAAGTGGTGGAAGAAGCAACTTCCAGAAATGGATCAGGTGAAGCTTGAATTGGTGGATATCTGGCATTTCGGTTTGAGCCTTGAATTGCAAAAAGGCTCTCCTCAGGAAGTGGCTGAGATCATGCTGAAGGAGTTTGCCGGTTCCGAGCGTACGGCGGGTGATTTCCGTGAAAACCTCGAGTCTTTCACCTTGAACACCCTGGCCACCAAACAGTTTGATGTTGCTGGCTTTGCTCAACTATTGGCCGATGCAGAAATGTCTTTTGCTGAGTTGTACCAGCGATATGTTGGTAAAAATGTACTCAACCGATTCCGTCAGGATAACGGCTACAAAGATGGCAGCTATGTAAAAAACTGGGCGGGCCGTGAAGACAATGAACATCTAGCGGAAATTGCCGGACTTTTGGACTCATCTGCTGCTGATTACAGTGATCAGGTTTACGAGGCACTGCAGGCGCGTTACCGGGAATTGGCGCTGACATAAACACTCGCAAAGAGTGTCCAATACAATCTGAGAGGTTTTGTCATACAAATTGAGCCGCTATTTCGCTTGTGTAAGATGAAATTTACTCGCGAGGCCCTATAATGCGGCCGCTTACAAACGAGGGAGAACTATCGTGAAAGCACCTGTACGTGTTGCTGTTACCGGCGCTGCCGGTCAGATTAGCTATTCGTTGCTGTTCCGCATCGCCTCTGGCGAAATGCTGGGCAAAGATCAGCCGGTTATTCTGCAATTGCTGGAAATCACTCCGGCATTGGAAGCGCTGAAAGGCGTTGCTATGGAGCTTGAAGACTGCGCTTTCCCGCTGCTCGCGGGTATCGTTCAGTCCGATGATGCTACTGTTGCGTTCAAAGATGCAGATTACGCTTTGCTGGTAGGCGCGCGTCCCCGTGGACCGGGTATGGAGCGTAAGGACCTGCTGGAAGCTAACGCTGCTATCTTCTCTGCACAGGGTAAAGCCCTGAACGACGTTGCTTCTCGTAACGTAAAAGTACTGGTTGTTGGCAACCCGGCTAACACCAATGCCCTGATCGCTCAGCGCAATGCGCCAGACCTGGATCCGCGTAACTTCACCGCGATGACCCGTCTGGATCACAACCGCGCTCTGTCTCAGCTGGCAAACAAAACTGATTCCAGTGTTAACGACATCACCCATATGACCATTTGGGGCAACCACTCTTCCACTCAGTACCCAGACCTGCACCAAGTGAAGGTTTCCGGTGCTGCAGCCATGGATAAAGTGGAGCAGGAATGGTACGAAAACGACTTCATCCCGACTGTTCAACAGCGCGGTGCAGCTATCATCAAGGCGCGCGGTGCTTCCTCTGCGGCTTCCGCTGCCAACGCTGCCATCGACCATATGCGCGATTGGGCTCTGGGCACCGCTGAAGGTGACTGGACCAGCATGGCTGTATTCAGCGATGGTTCTTACGGTATTCAGGAAGGCCTGATTTACTCTTTCCCTTGCACTTGCAAAGACGGCGACTGGGAAATTGTTCAAGGCGTTGACATCAACGACTTCTCCCGCGAGAAAATGTCTGCTACCGAGCAGGAGCTGGCGGAAGAGCGTGATGCAGTAGCACACCTGCTGCCGTAATAGGGAGTGACAGGTCCCAGGCCTTGGCCGCAGACCTCTCCCAAAAACCCACACTGAGGTGTGGGTTTTTTTATGCCTGAATTCTGTAAACCCCGGCCCGGACCAGGAAACTTTCCCGGTCAGTATCTTCGTGTGAGCTGCCGCCATCGGCACTACACTGATTTTATATATCTGCCGGATGTCCCTGCTATGGTCACTGAAGTTGGCCGCAACACCGCCCGTTGCGCCTGTATCCTGCTGCAGCCTAACCAGTCCCTGTCCCTCTCCGGCAATCTGTGGGTGTTTTTCTCCCTGGTTGGGGTATCCCTTGGAATCAGCCTCGCTTTTGCGATGGCGGGAGCCTGGATGATTCTTCCCTTTGCCGGGCTTGAAATGATCCTGCTGGGCATCCTGTTTACCTACGTGTACCTCGAAGGGACCCGCAGAGAAGTAATACGCATCAATGAGGAGTTGGTAATTCTGGATTGCTGTAAGGGGTTCAGGCAGCAAACGGTGTATCACCGGGAGTTCGCCCGCGATAAGTTGGCAGTACTCGTAAGGATGGGGAGCAGTGCTACCGAAATGGCTTCGGTAAACTTTAGTGGTCCTGAGGGGTGCCTTGAAGTCGGGGAGTTCCTCACCGAAGCTGAAAAGGCGGAGCTGGTGCAGAAGTTAGGTCGTTTTGGCATTTGTGCCAGGAAAGAGAAAGAGTTTCGTCTGCAGCAGTTCTGATTTCTCTATAGAACTGGCGTCTCGTTTGTTTCTTTTCGCTATAATCCCCGCTTTACTCTTAACTGTTCCACAGGGGATATCAGATGGCTTTTCCGAAGATCGGTAATTTGGCTCCGGCTTTTACGCTGACCAACCAAAGTGGCGAGAAAGTGTCACTTAAGGATTTTCGTGACAAAAGTAATGTCGTCCTCTACTTTTACCCGAAAGCACTTACCCCCGGTTGTACCACTCAGGCATGTGGGATTCGCGATAGTGCGGCTGAATTTAAAAAAGCCAATACTGTTGTGTTGGGGGTGAGCCCGGATCCAGAAGCAAAGTTGCAGCGTTTTATCGACAAGCACGAACTGAATTTTGATTTGCTGTCTGATGAAGAACACAAGATTGCTGATAAATATGGCTGCTGGGGCTTGAAGAAATTTATGGGCAAGGAGTACATGGGGCTTCTGCGAACAACTTTTATTATCGATAAGAGTGGGCGCCTTCGCCATATTATCGACACAGTTAAAACCAAGACCCATGACACTGATGTTTTGAATTGGATTGGCGAGAACCTGGATTAATTGCCAGACTCTGAGGGGCGGGGCTGGACTGGTGCTTGGTCTGCTGTAGCCCCTACCTTTCGGACTCAAAGGCGACACGTGGGTACCGAAAGTAAGTATTTTTGGCCCTTGGTACACAATAAGATGAAAAAAAGCACTGTCGCCCCTTGCTTTCTTAATTCTTGGTCTATACTGGCAGTTGTAAAGGAAAGGTGCGCCGGCTAGAGAGAGTCTCTCTGCGGGAATTGCCGGAGCGGTTAGTTTAAAAATTGTACATCTCTGTGAAGGATTCGATGTCTGTTTTTTGGTGCATCCCGCATCACGTAGTCGTCCGCCGAAGTTGATGTTGTGTTGGTGTGGGCAGGGGCAACCGGGATTCGCTGGATGCGGACATAGAAAAATAACTGCGGCTCACGGAACTCAATAGGAGCAGCTCGATGAACCATACTCAGCCCGACCAGACTTCGCTCTCTGAAGACAAATCACTTCAGCAGGCCAGAATATCCGGAGACCCGAATATTCTCGACCAGCTGCTGGCCCCCCCCGAAGCAACCAGTTTTGGTATTGCCGCACGGGTAATAGATGTGCTGGAGCAGCGTATCGGTAAGGCCTCTCTCGCTATTCGCCCGGTAGCGTCCGACCTAAGTATGTCCACCCGGACTCTGCAACGCCGGTTGCAGGAACACAACCTCAGTTTTGCATCTTTACGTGACCATGTTCGTTTTCGTCACGCGGTGCATTTCCTCAAAGATACTGCGCTGAGCGTTGATGGAATCTCACGAATTCTCGATTTCTCTGATCGAACCAGTTTTACCAGCGCGTTCAAACGCTGGACCGGGATGTCTCCCACTGGCTACCGCCGGCAGGTCCGCCAGAGGTTCTGAGTGTGGATTGGTTTGGCCGGTCTCTACGGGATCGGCCCAATCCGTTGCCTCGGCGGGGCAAACCCGTTAGAGTTGGCGGCAATTTAATAGGCTGACTCTTTGAGGTTTTGCATGAGCTTTTTTATCCCCTCCGCCATGGCACAGGAAGCGGCGCCGGCAGCACAGGGTAATCCGATGATAACCCTGCTGATGTTTGCGGGTTTGTTTGCATTCATGTGGTTTTTTATTATTCGCCCACAGCGCAAGCGCCAGAAAGAGCACCAAGAGCTGGTTGGCGCTCTGAAAAAGGGTGACGAAGTTGTGATGAGCAGCGGAATGCTGGGCCGCGTCGACAAGGTCGATGAGGACTACATCGTATTGGAAGTTGCAGACAGCATGTCTTTGAAGTTCCAAAAAGTAGCTGTGCACGCAGTATTACCCAAAGGTACGATTAAAAAGATCTAATCCTTTTCAGGGTTTATCTTTGAATGTCGTCACTAAAAAAGCCTGGCAGTTGCCGGGCTTTTTTATTGCTGCCAGTTTTATGTTTTGAGGGCTTGGTCTAATTTTACCTTGTTGATAGATAGTCTCAGGTGAGTGCTATGTCGTTTACGGGTGAAAAAGAAGAAAAAATCAGTATTGTTAGAAAAGTCCGATCATTGCCCACTTTACAGGAAGTCCAGGTAGAGGAGCCGCAGAAGGGTGATGGAAGCTTCTATTTTCAGGTAAATCTTTCCGCTAAAACTTCTGTTGGAGATGGGTTTCTGAAAACAGGGGTTGTTCAGGCTAGTGTGCCAGGTTGTAGTGCGTTTGAATTACGATGTGACGAGGGCAGTATTATAGGTGGTGCGGATAGTGCTCCAGCTCCGCTAGACTATTTGTCAGCAGGAATTGCATTTTGCTTTCTCAGTCATATTTCTATATACATTAATTCAGTCAAGCTCAAGGTTGATAGTGTGCGCCTGGAGCAGCAGATGCGCTTTAAAGCTGAAATTTACAACTTGCAAAACTCCACGGATGACCAGCCTCATAAGGGGCTTTGCGAGGGTATAGATATCTTTGTGTTTGTGGAATCAGAAGAGCCTAGGCAGTCTATTGAGAGGATGGTGGCCGCCTGTCGGACTGCCTGTATGGGGCTGCAAACGGCAATAAACTCAGTTCCGGCTGAAGTATCCTTGATTTATAACGACCCTTGACCCCCCAGCTGTACACCTATGTTGGTGCCAGCTTTCAGTTGCTCGCATTTTTAGATTGCTAACATGGTGCTCAAATTGCCGAAGAGTTTGCCTATCAAGCTGCCCGATCGCGTACGCCTTGCAAATCTGCCAACGCCACTACAGCCGCTGGACCGTATCACTGAGCGTTATTCCTTGCCTTATGATGGGCCGAGAATCTGGATAAAAAGAGACGATCTTACCGAATCCGCAATGTCCGGAAATAAGCTGCGCAAGCTCGAATTTGTTTCAGCAAAGGCGCGGGCTGTGGGAGCGGAGGTCTTGATAACCTGCGGAGGAATTCAATCCAATCATTGCCGTACCACTGCTTTGGTGGGGGCTCGATTGGGGTTTAAGGTTCAGTTGATTTTACGTGGCGAGCGCACTGCAAATCCCGATGGCAACCTTTTACTGGATGAGTTGGCAGGTGCTGAAATTGCGGTTTACTCACCGGAGGAATACTCCCGGAATTTACAGGGCCTCTTTGACAGCTGGGCTGCTGAGTATCTGTCCAGAGGGCAGAAGTCTTTCTGTATCCCCACTGGTGCCAGCGACGGTTTAGGCATCTGGGGTTATATCTCGGCCTCTCAGGAATTATTGGCAGACTGTGCAGATAGGGGCTTCTCGCCTGATCATATTTTATGCGCTACTGGCAGCGGTGGGACCCAAGCGGGTTTGACCTTGGGGTGCCATTTGCTGGAAGCCGGTGTGAAAGTTACGGGTTTCGCCGTTTGCGACAGTGCTAATTATTTCCAAGTGAAAGTGCGTGAAGATATTTCGCAGTGGATGGCACAGTCTGGTGTATCGCTTGATTTTGAGTCCCTCAAGATTTTGGTTAATGCCGACTATAAAGGTCCCGCTTACGGGGTGGCGGAGCCAGAGGTTTACCAGACTATTAAAGAGCTGGCTTGTCTGGAGGGGATTCTTTTCGATCCTGTCTACACCGGCAAAGCATTTCATGGTCTGCTACAGGAGTTAAAAAAAGGAAATTACCAGGGCTCAGACAACCTGGTTTTTATTCATACCGGAGGGCAATTTGGCCTTTTCCCCCACCGAACTCACTTCTTCCCAGTGGCCGAATAATACGACATTACTGTTCTCGTGCCGCGTAAGCTGCTAACCTGCGCAACAAATTACAGTTGTATCTGTATATAAAACAAACAGAAATAAGTCAGAGTAGTGGGGGGTTAGTTTGGATTCCTTTAACAATCTGCTGTTGTTAATAGACGGCATGCTCGGCTCAGCACCTTGGTTCCCCTGGGTGTTACTTGGAGTCGGTTTCTTTTTCACCATTTATCTTGGTTTTCCGCAGCTTCGTTATTTTGGGCATGCGATCAAGATTGTACGCGGTAAGTACGATAAGCCCGGAGACCCGGGTGATACCTCCCACTTCCAGGCATTGGCCACAGCACTGTCGGGTACCGTAGGTACCGGTAATATCGGTGGCGTTGGCTTGGCTATTTTCCTCGGTGGTCCGGCTGCGCTGTTTTGGATGTGGATGACCGCATTCCTGGGTATGACCACAAAGTTTGTGGAAGTGACCCTGTCACACAAATACCGTATTAAAGCAGCGGATGGTTACTACGCAGGTGGCCCCATGTTTTACATGGAGCGCCGTTTGAATATGAAATGGCTTGCGGTGCTCTTTGCAATCGCGACCGTTATCTGTTCATTCGGTACCGGCAGCTTGCCCCAGGTCAACAACATTGCCCAGGCAATGCACGATTCTTTTGGTGTTGAGAAGGCTCTGACGGGGGGCATCCTGGCGATTTTGCTGGGCATGGTGATTATTGGCGGTATTACCCGAATCGCTAAAGTGACCTCCACCATTGTTCCCACCATGGCAGTTATCTACGTAATAGGTGCCTTGGGCGTTATCATCTACAACTACGAAAATATTCTGCCGTCCTTTGGGGCTGTTTTCCGCGATGCCTTCACCGGTAGTGCGGCCGTAGGTGGATTCCTGGGTGCGAGCTTTGCCTATGCCTTTAACCGTGGTGTGAACCGCGGCCTCTTCTCGAACGAAGCGGGTCAGGGCTCTGCACCTATTGCTCACGCCGCCGCTCGCGCGGACGAGCCGGTTTCTGAAGGTATGGTTTCCCTGCTGGAACCCTTTATCGACACCATTATCATTTGTACCTTAACCGGACTTGTGATTCTTTCTTCTGGTGTCTGGACTGAGAAACACGAGAACCTGTTTGAAGGTGCAGATACTTACGTTGTAGCGGGTAGCTACGATGAGAAGAATACCCAGGATGTTGAGCAGCTGTTCAAGTATTTGAGCGGTCAGGAGAGTGATGTTAAGGCCTATAACGGCTCCATTGTTGTGACTAACGGCCACCCGCTGAACAGCCAGGACTTTACCCTCATCCACGCCCGTTCTATTGCTGAAGACCTGGATTTCCGTGAGGATGATGACAGCTACAGCGGTGTTCTGGATGTAAAAGATGGTAAGTTTGCTAATGAAAATGTGGATATTTGGGGTAAGTCCCTGGTGCACTCTGTGGCTCTGACCAATCTTGCCTTCCAACGCGGTTACTTTGGTGAATACGGTGGTCTGATTGTTACTCTGGGCATTCTGCTGTTTGCTTTCTCTACAGCAATTGCCTGGTCATACTACGGCGACCGCTCAATGATTTACCTTTTCGGCCCCAAGGCAGTAATGCCTTACCGAATAGTTTACGTTATTGCATTCTTCTGGGCTGCGATTGCGGACACCACAGTTATTTGGAACCTCTCTGCAGTAGCCATTGTGATAATGACCTTGCCCAACCTGTTTGGTATTACTGTGTTAGCCAAGGAGATGAAAGATACCGTGAAGGACTACTGGAAAGACCCAAGCCATAAATAATTTGTCTGGGTTTGATTAAAAAAGGCGGCCAATATGGCCGCCTTTTTTGTTTGTGCACCACCGATCCTTTGATCGGTCTAGAGCTTGCCCACCCAGCAGAGACCTGCTGGGTGGAAATCAGCTCAATTACTCAGTGCTTGCACTCAGGGTAACGCCAGAGTAGGCAGAGTAAGCGCGGATACTGATATACCAGGTTCCAGCATCCGGATTACTGATGGTGCAGCTTTCGTCATTGCCCCACTGGTAGGGGCGGCAGTCGTACGCTGTACGGGTAGGCTCTTGGCTGTGGCGGACATAGAGATCTGCATCTCCGCTGCCACCTTCCATTACGGCGCTCAGGGTAGAAGCTCCAGCATCAACCTCAATGGTGAAGTGCTGCCAGCTGTTGCGGGAACCAGAAAGGTTGGTTTCTTCCCAGCTGTCGCTACCACCACCGCCACCACCACCACCGGTGTAACTGCCTACCAGGGTGACATCGGAGAAGGAGGAGTAGCCGCGCACCATGACGTAATAGGTTCCGCCCTGTAGGTCAGCGTCAGCGATATCACAAGTTTCATTGTTGCCTGAAGTGTACGGACGGCAATCATAAGTGCTGGTGGTTGGAGCATTGCCGAAGCGAACATAGAGGTCGGCATCACCGCTTCCGCCTGACATTGCAAAAGACAGGCCTGTGGCATCTGCGGGTACATCCAGGGTGAAGTGAACTTCATCACCACTGCTGCCCTCAATATCGGTCTCGGTAACCCCGTTTTCGAGTTCTCCGCCTTCATTACCACCACCGCCACCACCACCGCCGCCACCGCAGCTGCTGGTGGAAACGCCTACCGTGGAGAATGCGGCAACAACGTCATCAGTGTCGTAGCCTAAATCTGATGCTGCAGAGAAAACACCACAGGCACCATCTTCAAAATCAGTATTGGCACTCCAATACATCTGGTTGGCAAGAACAAAGGGGTCGAATGCTGTGCGGGTATTCCAGCCGCTAGTATTCGCCAGTAGGTAGAAGGCCCGGTTAAAGACGCCGGAGCTGTAGTGCACGTCCATGCCGTTGTAGTAATCATCGGCATGACCGATGGAGCTGCCATCGTCAGTTGGATCTTCAAAGTAGCGGAGTGCTCCGCTGGACTTAAAGATTTCGGCCCCTACCAACCAGTCATTGCTGCCGCGCATATAATACTCGGCAGCTTCACCGGCAATATCAGAGAAGGCTTCATTGATACCGCCGGACTGATTGTAGTAATTCAAGTCCGAATTTTGCTCGGTAAAGCCGTGGCTGACTTCGTGAGCGGAAACATCGAGGCTAACCAGTGGATAGAAGTAGCTCTGGCCATCACCAAATGTCATCTGGCTGCCATCCCAGAAGGCATTCTCGTAGTTGTTGCTGTAGTGCACCCGCATTCTCAGTTTTTGTGTGAGAGGGGATGTGTTGTACCAGTCGCTATAGAGATCAAAGACCACACCGCCAAAGAAGTGTGCGTCATTGAGTGGTGAGTAAGCGCCGTTGATTGACTTATAGTCATTGTCCGGGCAAGTGAACGAGTGGATGCTACCGCCATTCGTGCTGTGGTTCATATCAACGGTTTCTACATTGTCCGTATCCATGGCACAGCTGTCGTCAACAATCATGTGGGGGTAGTCAGTACCGTACTCGTAGCGCCCGGTCTTTGAATTGCCCCCTGGGCCTGTCGCATTTTGTGCAAAGTTCAAGCCGTCCCAATGCTTGAGAACTTCGCCAGTCATTGCATCGATAAAGTAGAAGGGGCGTGTGGGTTCATCGCCGTACTCAACCCAGTTGACCAGGTAAGCCAAGCGGGCATTGTCTTGCTCATCGATATAGACGTAGAGTTTCTTTTTGGGGTTATGTGCTTCCAGCTTCAAAGCCTGAACTGACAAAGCTCCCTGGATAACGCCCTGCTGCGTGCGCCAGTTGATCTGGTGGTCCATTGCCCGCTCAATAGCATTATCTTCATTGATAAATGCTTTGATATTGGGTACTTCCAGTTCCAGCCCAGTGATGACATTGCCGCGAACCTCAGTAATCAGACCCTGCCCGGAGCTGGTTACTGTTTGGCCGTAGACAGGAATGCCTTTGTGAGTCTGTTGGTAGCGGGCTACGGTTTTGCCGTTGACGAGAGTGCGCTCACGAACTTTTTCGAGCGCCATATCCGATCCGCCGGTGGCAGCTAAAGTTTGTGGTGAGAGCATGTCCGCCGTGGCGGGGACGCGCTCAACAGCATGTGCACTAATAGCCAAGGCTAAAGTGCAGCTTAGTCCTACAAAATGCTTCATTGCTAGCTTTCCCTTTTATAGCTTTTTTATATATGAATCCGCCGGTATACAGCCGTATTTCCCTTGTGGGGACCGTATTAAATCTGGTTGGCCAATACAGGCTGGATTTTTATGTGGTAAGACAGCAGAAGATAACCGTCGCCAGGAAGGGGCCGCGGTAGCGGCAGTGGCGTTCGCTTTCTCAAACCGGTTGCCCTAATTAATTGGGCAACTTGAGATTACCCTGCATACGCATCTAGGCAACAAAAAGGTGATGGCAAACTAATATATTTGAATTGTTTTCGATATTTTTGCTCGGATCGTCACAAATTAGGAAGTGATGTTCTGCCTGTAAGGTGGAAAAGATAAGTTGTTTTTTCCGAAAAAATAAATTTGGCGATAACAGTTTATTATTTCTGTTAGCTTTTAGTGGAACGGTTATTTATACATTTAATAATAGAAATTCCCTCTCCCACGAACTGATCACACGATTAAACTCTTCATATTCATTTCTCTTGATTGCGCTCCAGGCTTTTACGAATTTACTGCCAAACATTTCTGTTGCTTCATCACAATCTGATAGGAGTGTCAGGGCATGTTCCTGGGTGCGGGGAAGTGTAATTGACTCTTTGGAGCAGTCGCCCTGATAAGGTGCGCTCGGTGCGACTTTATTGGTCATTCCTAAATACCCGCAGGCAAGAGAAGCTGCTATGGCAAGGTAGGGATTGCAGTCTGCTCCGGGAAAACGATTTTCAAGACGTTTACTTTGTGGCGAGCTGTCGGGAACCCGAAGGCCTGTTGTTCGGTTGTCGTAACCCCAGTGGAGACTGGTGGGTGCGGCCATTTCAGGTGTGAAGCGGCGATAGGAGTTTACATTTGGAGCAAAAAAACTAATAAAACCGGGAGTGTATTTCTGCATGCCGCCAATAAAATGCAAGAAATTATTGCTCTCTTTTCCTGTATTATCGACAAAAATATTTTCACCGGTTTTTCTATCCGCCACACTCTGGTGTAAGTGCAGCGCGCTTCCAGGTTCGTCTTCCATCGGTTTTGCCATGAAGGTTGCATAAATGCCGTGGCGCAGAGCCGTTTCGCGCACTGTGCGTTTAAAGGTAAAGACCTGGTCAGCTAAATGAAGTGGATCTCCATGTAGAAAGTTAATTTCCATCTGGGCAGTGCCTGATTCGTGGATCAGTGTGTCGACATCAAGCCCCTGAGCTTCACAAAAATCATACATGTCTTCAATGATGGGCTCGTATTCATTGGCTGCATCAATGCTATAGGACTGTCGGGTTTTTTCTGTGCGTCCCGATCTTCCCACAGGCGCGGATAGCTTTTCATCCGGATCCAGGTTTCTTTTTACAAGATAAAACTCTACCTCAGGGGCGACAATAGGCTTCCATCCTCTGTCTGCATATTTTTCGAGGACAAATTTTAAAATATTACGGGTGCTGATAGGGTGAGGGTCCCCATCTCGAGAATGGCAGTCATGAATGATTTGTGCTGTCGGATCATTGGCCCAAGGGTTTAGGCGCACTGAGTTGGGGTCAGGGATTAGGAGCATGTCGGTGTCTGCTGGATCAACAAGCTCATTGTGTTCGTCGACATAATCCCCCGTGACAGTTTGCACCAAAATGCTTTCCGGTAAACGGCTGTCTTGAGTTAAGAACTTATCGGTGGGGGTGAACTTTCCTCTGGCGTTACCTGACATGTCGGGAACAAGGCATTCAACTTCTGCAATATTGTGATTTGCCAGCCAGTTTGTAATTTTATCCATTGGATAGCCATTGCTTACTTTTTCTTCCTGAGTGAAATTCTATGATCAGTGCCGGAAAGCGTTGCGCTGAAAATAATTCCTCCTGTGTAAAGGAACTATATACTGCCGATTGGAACAGGGCCGTTTATTTAAATGGCATTGAGGGTATCTGGTAGAAATATGAAGGTGATGAATAGGTTGGATGAGCACACGGAATCCTATTATGCGGCTACAGCTAACGACCTTCAGGAGTATCCATGCCTGGAAGGTAACGTGGAGGCAGATGTCTGCATCATTGGTGGTGGTTATACGGGACTTTCCAGTGCTTTGCACTTGGCAGAGCGCGGCTACCGTGTGGTGCTTCTGGAGGCTAATAGGATTGGTTGGGGCGCATCAGGAAGGAATGGAGGACATGTCGGTGTTGGACAAAGGCGAAGTCAGGGTGATCTGGAAGCCATGTTCGGATTCGACACCGCTAAGCAGCTCTGGGATTTGAGTATCAACGCTGTTCAACTGGTGGAAAGTCTTATAGTCAGGCACCAGATTCAATGTGATTTAAAACGCGGGATCATGCATCTTGCAGCAAAATCCAGTCACGATAAATATCTGCAGGATGAAACTGAAGAACTCAGAGAGAAATATGATTACAGGCAAGTTGAGTATATAGAGAAAGAAGAAGTTCGAGAGCTTGTAAGTAGCAAACGATATCTCGGCGCACAGCTGGATTTTGGTTCGCTACATCTTCATCCTCTCAATTTTGCATTAGGTCTTGCCCGCGCAGCAGTTTCTGCCGGTGCCAGGTTTTTTGAGTGCAGTGGTGTGCAAGGGTATTCGAGCTCTTCTCCCTTTACGGTGAAAACTGCACGAGGAAAGGTAAAGGCCGAAAAGTTGATTTTAGCTTGCAATGGTTACTTGAAAGATCTTGAGCCCCGCTTAGCGGGGCGCATAATGCCAATAAATAATTTTGTGCTGGCAACAGAGCCCTTACCGGAGGGGCTCGCTAGGGAAATCATAGCCAATGACTTCGCACTGCAAGATACTCTATTTGTTATAAATTATTGGAAATTATCTGGCGATAACCGCTTAATTTTTGGGGGAGGGGAAAATTACACCAGGCGTTTCCCTAAAGATATTCGCAGTTTCGTCCGCAAGTATATGTTGAGGGTTTACCCGCAGCTGGAAAATACTGCTGTTGATTTCGGCTGGGGGGGTACGCTGGCCATTACTATGAATCGGATGCCCTGTATAGGGCAGTTGCAGTCGGGCCTATATTACAGTCAGGGGTATTCTGGACATGGAGTGCCTACGGCAACTTTTGCCGGCAAGCTTCTGGCTGATGCAATTTATGGGGAGAGTGAGGGTTACAACGTGTTTTCTTCTCTTCCTAAAGTAGAGTTTCCAGGTGGCACTTTATTGAGGTGGCCGGGGTTGGTGTTGGGGATGCTTTACCACAGTTTGTTAGATAGGTTTGGAAGCTAGTCTTTGAATGATGTGATAGAGAATGCCGACACACTAATGTGTCGGCACCGGCCTAAAATATTACTGGCTCTGGGCGGAAAGAGTTACGCCTCTGTACGAAATATAGCCTTGTACACTGATGTGCCAGGTACCTGCAGCTGGATTGCTAAAGCTACAGAATTCATTATTGCCGTTTACGTAAGGACGACAATCCCAGTTGTCGGTGGTTGGGGTGGAACCATAACGGACGTACAAATCGGCATCGCCATTGCCGCCGAGCATTTCGACAGTCAAAGATGATGAGCCTGATGGTACATCCAGAGTGAAGTGCTGCCAGCTATTTCGGCGGCCTGATAAGTTGGTTTCTTCCCAGCCTTCTGAGTTTGAACCGCCATCATCGCCACAGTTACTGGTAGATACCCCTACGGTGTCGAACGCTGCGATTACTGTTGCAGTATCGTATCCGAGATCTTCAGTAGCTGACAGGGCTCCGCAAGCACCTTCAATGTAATCGGTGCTTTGATTCCAATAAGTTTGGTTAGCAAGCACAAAGATATCGAAAGCAGTTTGGGTGTTCCAGCCGCTTGAGTTGGCAATCAGGTAGAAAGCCCGGTTGAATACGCCGGAGCTGTAGTGCACGTCCATGCCGCTATAGTAGTCGGAGGCATGGCCAATGGATCTGCCATCTTTGGTGGGGTCATCCATATAGCGAAGAGCGCCATCAGCTTTGTATATATCGGCTCCCACCATCCAGTCGTTAGTGCCCTTCATGTAGAACTCGGCAGCTTCACCGGCCATGTCAGAGAAGGCTTCGTTGATGCCGCCGGATTGGTTGGCGTAGGTCAGGTTGGAGTTTTGCTCAGTAAAGCCATGGCTCACCTCATGAGAGGATACATCCAAGCTGACAAGTGGGTGGAAGGTTGTGAAGCCATCACCAAATGTCATTTGGCTGCCATCCCAGAAGGCGTTCTCGTAGTTGTTGCTGTAGTGAACTCGCATTCTTAATTTTTGTGTGAGCGGCGATGTTCCATACCAGTCACTGTACATATTGAAAACGACATTGCCAAAGAAGTGGGCATCATTCAATGGAGAATAAGCACCATTGATTTCTTTGTAATCATTTTCCGGACAGGTGAAGGAGAAAACGCTACCTCCGCTTGTACCGTGATTCAAATCCACGGTTTCTACGTTAGCAGTGTTCATGGAGCAGTTATTGTCAACTTCGAGGGCAGGGAAGTCTGTTCCATATTCATAACGTCCGGTTTTTTCATTGCCACCGGGGCCTGTGGCATCCTGGAAGGCAAGGCCGTCCCATTGTTTGATAACTTCACCAGTAAGTGCGTCTACAAAATAGAACGGTCTGCTCGGCTCATCTCCGTATTCGACCCAGTTAACCAAATAAGCTAACCGCGCCTGGTCGTTTTCATCGACATAGACATAGAGCTCTTTTTTCTGGTTTTGCGCGTTGAAGCG
The DNA here is from genome assembly GCF_052468155.1 of Microbulbifer maximicatervae (SeqCode). NCBI lineage: Bacteria > Pseudomonadati > Pseudomonadota > Gammaproteobacteria > Cellvibrionales > Microbulbiferaceae > Microbulbifer > Microbulbifer maximicatervae (SeqCode). The sequence goes on along the minus strand of NZ_CP174335.1, from coordinate 4,212,065 downwards.
CATGGAGGACATTGAGAGGGCTTTTTTACTGTCACCATCCTGAGTGCGCAGATTCAGCTGATGGTTCATGGCTCGATCAATAGCATTATCGGCATCAATCGTTGCGCGGGCGGTAGGTACCTCCAACTCTAGGCCTGAGAGTACGTGGCCTCTCACTTTTTCAGTTAAGCCTTGCCTGGAACTGGTTATGGTTCTCCCCCAAACGGGTATGCCTTTGTGAGTTTGCCGATATCGGGCAACCGTTCTCCCGTTGGCAAGCGTGCGTTCACGAACCTTTTCCAGCTTCATATCTGAGCCAGCGATTGAGGCTAGGGACTGATTGGAAAGTAACTCTGGTGTGACATTAATACGCTCTGCCGCTTGGGCGCTAATAGCGAGTGCGAGTGTGCTAGCGGCTCCTAACAAATATTTCATTAAGTAATTCTCTTTATGATTATAATTTAATGGCCATAGTTAACCGGGAGCATAAAATAAACGCTCAGTGGTTAATGCTGTCTGGTTAAGCGGCCAATTGAATCACACCCCAAGAATACCTCGCGCTATGAGCTGAGAGCTGTATGGAGTTTATGTGCAAAATTTTCTTGGGGGTTGTTTGCCGTTGTCAGGCGAAATAACGATATCCCTTGTTGTTATTCCTGACAATAATTTTTTTGTAGTGGATGTAAACTTGAAAGGTCAAATTGTTTTTTTGATGTGTATGTCACGAATTCAGATATTTGCAACTTTGGTTATTTGAGGGATTTTAATTGGTTAGTTTATAGCTTTTTTCTGAGTGGCAAACTTTTTTTGAGTTGTATTTAAACGGTTAAGCTTTCTGTAGATTTGTTATTTTTGTTTGTTTCTGGTGCGAAATTCTTCAATTTAATTCAATTTGCATGAGTGGGGTGCTATATGTTTGTTAAGTTTGAAGGGGTGTATTAATCTGGGTTCTTTAAGGGGTTGTCAAACTAATGGATTAAAGTATTAATCCTTTCTGAATTTGATGGGGGTGGATATTAACTCTACCAAAACTTTACTGTAGAAAAATGCACGCGGTAGTTTGGGGCGGTTTCAATTTCGAGTTTTGAAATGTTTTGCTCCATCGTCTTAATCCCGCAGTCAAAGCAACTTTGACTCCCTGGACACTTGTGCAGCGCTCTGGAGGTAACATCGGGAAGGGCTGGCATTCTTATCTGTACATATCGCTCAATTTGTGGAATATAAGTTTGAGATTTGTCGTAGACTCTCACTGCCCTCAGTGAAGCTGCGGTGTCGGTGGATTAACGATGTAGAGGCTTTCTAATGGCTGTGCGTCCAGATAAGTTAGTAATTGCTATTTCCTCTCGCGCTCTGTTTAACCTTAGCGATAGCCACAAGGTTTTTGAGGAGCAGGGATTGCACGCCTTTTCTCATTATCAAGTTGAGCGTGAGAACGATGTTCTGGAAAAAGGGGACGCATTCCCTCTGGTTGAGAAGTTTCTAAAGATCAATGAGCTTCTTGGCGGTGAGCCACGGGTGGAGGTGATCCTGCTATCAAGGAATAGTGCCGATACCGGATTAAGGGTATTTAACTCGATAGAGCACTATGGACTCAATATTACTCGTGCGGCCTTTTGCAATGGTGGAAGCCCTTACCGTTATATTGGCCCATTTGGATGCAACCTGTTTTTGTCTGCTGATGGTGTAGATGTCCGCCAAGCGTTGGAGCAGGGGGTTGCTGCGGCAACCTTGGTTGCCGGAGGAAATCGCGAGTATCGTGATGATGTGTTGCGATTTGCCTTTGACGGCGATGCGGTAATCTTTTCTGATGAGGCTGAGCGAGTCTACAAAACGGAAGGCCTGGCTGCTTTTACTGAGGCAGAGCGTGCCTCAGCACAGAAGCCACTGGGGGGAGGGCCCTTTAAGGGGTTCCTTGAAGCTTTGCAGAGATTGCAGGCTGAATTTGAGATGGATACCTGCCCGATACGAACGGCTTTGGTAACGGCACGTTCCGCTCCGGCCCATGAGCGGGTCATCAGGACATTGCGCGCCTGGGATATTAGAGTGGATGAGTCAGTTTTTCTCGGCGGGCTTCCTAAAGGTGAGTTCCTGCGGGCTTTTGGCGCCGATGTCTTCTTTGATGATCAGCCTAGTCACTGTGTTTCTGCAGGTGAGCATGTGGCTACGGGCCATGTTCCTCATGGAATCGCAAATGCAGAGGTATAAAAAGTTCAAAAGTGATAAAGGTGTACGTTATCACTCAGTGCTCTCTATGCCGATAATGTTTGAACTTTTCCCGGTCCTCATCCGAGAGGCTTAGCTCTAATTATTAGAAAATAAAGCCGACAGAAAGTCCGGGATCCCCCAAAGTTGATTGACACTTTCGTCTCTACCACGGATATTCAACCGTCCATTGGCCCTGGCTTTGATTCACTGCTATTCTTTTCTCGTATAACTCAAGATAGTTTTTATAACTATCGAACAAAAAATGGTATTACTCGCTCTCGGCCATGAGCGAACTTAATGAAAGGGAGGATCTATGAAGCTGCAGCAGTTGAGATATATCTGGGAAGTGGCACATCACGACCTCAATGTTTCTGCTACAGCGCAGAGCCTCTATACCTCCCAGCCGGGAATCAGTAAGCAAATCCGACTTTTGGAGGATGAGCTTGGCGTAGAAATCTTCGCGCGCAGCGGCAAGCATCTCACAAGGGTAACCCCGGCAGGGGAGGCAATCTTAAAGACTGCCGGCGAAATTATGCGCAAAGTGGAGAATATCAAACAGGTTGCGCAAGAGTTCAGCAATGATAAAAAAGGTAGTCTCGCTGTAGCTACCACTCACACGCAGGCGCGCTATGCCTTGCCCCCGATTATTAAGTTGTTTATAGGCCGTTATCCGGAGGTTTCCCTGCATATGCACCAGGGAACCCCTATGCAAATTTCTGAGATGGCGGCAGATGGTACTGCAGACTTTGCTATCGCTACCGAAGCTCTGGAGCTTTTCAGCGACTTGGTGATGATGCCTGTCTACCGCTGGAACCGCTGCATCCTGGTACCGAAAGATCACCCGCTTTGCCAAGTGAGCAAGCTATCCCTTGAGGACGTGGCGAAGTACCCGATAGTTACTTATGTATTTGGGTTTACCGGCCGCTCCAAGTTAGATGAAGCTTTCTTGGAGAAAGGGTTGTCACCTAAGGTAGTCTTTACCGCCGCCGATGCTGATGTAATCAAAACTTACGTGCGTCTGGGATTGGGAATTGGCATTGTGGCTGATATGGCCGTTGATGGCGAAGATGAGGATCTTGTGGCTCTCGATGCCAGTGATCTATTTGAATCGAGTGTTACAAAAATTGGCTTCCGTAAGGGGATTTTCCTGCGGGGCTTTATGTATGAGTTTATCCAGCAATTTGCCCCCCATCTCAGCCGTGAGCTGATTGACCAGGCGGCACAGGCGACATCCCGTTCTGAGGTCGATGCGCTGTTCGCCGATATGGAGTTGCCGGTTTACTAGAGGTGCTGCTGAATGGAAGTGCCGAATAAAGCTAAGGGATGGAGGCTATGAAGCCTCCATCTCGATCAGGGGGCGCAGCACTTCTTTGGCGAACTTGAAGTAAACAGTGAAAATCTCTGCTTCCTTACCTTCGCGCTCTACGACAAAGAAGGGCGCTCGCTCTACCTTGTACTGCTGAGCCAGCTGTAAGCCCGGGCTTTGCGGGTCACGCACGTCGGCGATAAGTGTCTGGTCGATAAATTGCATTTGGCCATTTTCTTCCAGCTTTTCTTCAACGTCGCGACACTTGGCGCAGGGCGAGCCGTCGGCGAGAATTTTCTTGACCAGTGTGATCTTCACGATAATTTCCTTGATCCAGTGCAATGCCATTAAAGGCAAGATGGACTGAATCTATCAGAACCCCTAATAACTTTGAAATATCAATCGCCGATACCTTTATAACTGAAATTTGTAGTGATGCTACAAAAGGCGCCAAAATAGGCTAATTTTTAGTCGTTTTTCGGCGATTTGATGCCTACTGCAAAAATTGTTCAGTAGTTTCCAGTAGTAAGCGCACCTTGGCCAAGCACTCCTGGTGTTCTGAAGTGGGATCGGAATCTGCAACGATCCCACCACCTGCCGCGCAGGTTAGATGTCCATCGTTGGCACTGAAGGTCCGGATGGCGATATTGGTGTCAGCGCGGCCACAGCTGCTGATGTAGCCAATACTGCCGCAATAAATCCCCCGGGGGCTGGATTCCAGCTCCCGGATCACTTCCATTGAGCGTCGCTTTGGAGCACCTGTGATAGAACCGCCGGGGAAACAAGCTTCGAGTAATTCGCTGTAGACCGACTCCTCGGGTAGCTCGCCAGTTACTACGCTGACCAAGTGGTGGACATTGGCAAAGCTTGCCAATTGGAATAGCTCGGGAACACGTACGGTGCCGCTGCGACACAGCTTGCTCAAATCATTGCGCAGTAAATCGACGATCATCAGATTTTCCGCCCGGTCCTTGGGGCTTCTCTGCAACGAGAAGGCGGCGCGCTGATCTGCCATCTTGTCAGCGTGTCTTGCTGCAGTGCCTTTAATCGGTTCCGTGCGTAAACTGGCGCCATCTGCTCGGATAAATCGCTCCGGCGACATACTGAGCAGGCTGCCATGGGGCAGGGCCATATAAGCAGAAAAGGGACCGGCAGCTTGAGAGCGCAATGCCAGGTAAGCTGTTAGCAGATCGCCGCTGTAGGGGGCCCTGAAACGCTGGGTAAAGTTTGCCTGATAGATATCGCCGGCGGCGATATATTCCAATATCTGCTCAATTTGTGTCCGATAATCATCTGCACTCAGTTCGTGCTCAAATGGTGAAAGCAGCCGGAAGTCTCCGGGTGTAAGCGGGGTCTCCCAATTGATAGCTTTAAATCGCTGTATCAATTCGCGAGCTTGCTGTGGGGGGCAGGCGGGGTGGAAAACCAGGTGGTTGCTGCCCAGTTGGTGGTCGGCAATAAAGGCCCATGTGTAGAGCCCAAAAAAGCCTGCGGGCAAGTCCGTAGGGCGCATATCTGCCGGTAGATAATTGCCCTCTACACCGAGTTCATAACCAGCGTAACCAATAACCCCGCCGCAAAAAGGCAGTTGTGAGTCCCTGTCCTGAGGGCAGAGTTCGCACACCAGGTCATCCAGCCGGGCAAATGGCTCGGGCGTGTCGGCACTTAACTCGAGGGTATTTATCGGGTCGGCACTAATGATGTCATAGCGTCCACCCTCCGCGAGAGGTCGACCGCTGTCGAGCCAAACGGGGATAGGTAAATCCGCTATCGCCGCAAATGCGGCGGGCGTGTTTAATGAGTAGGGCAGAGAGACAATTTGCATATCAAGCTACAGCAGTCCGGAAGACGGCGCACACTACACATTTTGCGGCGGCAATTAAAGGGTGTGTGGCTCTTTAGTCAATCCTGCGCTCAATACCGGCCTGAGACATCAGGCGGGTGGCGAGTTCCTCCACCGAAAGTTGGGTTGCATTGAGGAAAGGCACCTGGGCCCGCCTCAGCATTTGCTCAACTTGGCGCACCTCGAATTCACATTGTTCCTTAGAAGCGTAGCGGCTGTTGGCGCGCCTTTCCTGTCTAATTTGCATCAGGCGCTCGGGCTCGATTGTCAGGCCAAACAGCTTGTTGCGAAACGGGCGCAGGATCTTGGGCAGGGTGGTGGAGTCCATATCCTCTTCGGTGATGGGGTAGTTTGCCGCGCGCAGGCCAAACTGGAGTGCCAGGTACAAGCAGGTAGGCGTTTTGCCAGAGCGTGAAACGCCCAACAGGATCACATCGGCTTGCTGGAATTCGCTGACTCTGCGGCCATCGTCATTGTCCATAGCGAAGTGCACTGCTTCAATCCGGTCGGTGTAGCGGCGGTTGTCGTCAATGCCGTGAGAGACGTTGACCATCTGCGCTGGATCCCGGTTAAACAGATTGGCCAGTGGCGTGAGATAGTTCTCGAAGATATCGAGCATCAGCGCAGAGCTTTGGTGCAGCTGTTCCCGGATCTCGTCAGAAACAATGCTGGTAATAATGATCGGCTGTAAACCGGATTCATCGGCTGCTTTTTCTATGCGTTGCAGGGCCTGTTTAACTTTTTCGGTGGAGTCGATATAGGGAAGCGTGACCTGCTCAACTTGTTGATCGCGGAACTGTGCGAGTAGGCTGTGGCCAATCGCTTCGACGGTGAGACCGGTTCCGTCGGAGATAAAAAAAGCCGTGCGCTTGTCTTTTGCCATGTTTGTTCTCAGTTTGTCGGCGTGAGGGGGCTATTGTAGGGGAGGAATGGGGCAAAGGTCTTTTATTCTGGCGTTTTGCAAATTTTGTAGAAAATTTACAACATTTTGGCCAATTTTTACGGGCTATTTTTTACAAAACTCATCCTTATAATCTGCCGCCACTCAACCTGAATTTTAGAGGGCCTTCACTTGACGAACTTCACGATCGACTTCGCAAAACTGGGCATGGCCGATGTCGACAAAGTCGGCGGCAAGAACGCATCACTGGGCGAGATGATCTCCTCTCTCGCCGGTGCCGGCGTGAGCGTACCCGGTGGCTTCGCTACCACCGCAGAAGCCTTTAGGGCTTTCCTGGCTCACGAACAGCTGGAGCAGCGTATAGCCGAGCGTTTGCAAGGATTGGATGTTGGTAATGTCACCGAGCTGGCCCAGGCGGGAGATGAAATCCGCAACTGGATTTTACAGACTCCGTTCCCCGAGCAGCTGGAAAAAGAGATTCGCGAGGGCTATGAGGCCCTGGGTGGTGCGGAAACTGCTGTTGCAGTTCGCTCCTCTGCAACCGCCGAAGACTTGCCGGATGCGTCCTTCGCCGGTCAGCAGGAGACCTTCCTGAATATCCGCGGCATCGACGCTGTATTGAAGGCAGTAAAAGAAGTTTTTGCTTCCCTCTACAACGACCGTGCTATCGCCTACCGCGTGCATACCGGTTATGCGGATGTGGGCGTTGCCCTGTCTGCTGGTATCCAGCACATGGTGCGCAGTGAGACTGGCGCAGCGGGTGTGATGTTTACCCTGGACACAGAGAGTGGCTTCCGCGATGTGATCTTTATCACCGCCGCCTTTGGTTTGGGCGAAACCGTTGTTCAAGGTGCGGTTAACCCGGACGAATTTTACCTCTACAAGCCAGCCCTGGATGCGGGCCGTCCTGCGATTCTGCGTCGCAATCGCGGCAGTAAAGCGATCAAAATGGTTTACGACGAGAGCGGTGAATGTGGTCGTTCCGTAAAAACTATCCCGGTGGCAGACGAAGACCGTCAGCGCTTTGCCCTCAACGATGCGGAGCTGACAGACCTGGCAATCCAGGCCCGCAAGATTGAAGAGCACTACGGTCGCCCGATGGATATCGAGTGGGCCAAAGACGGCGACAGCGGTAAGTTATTTATCGTACAGGCGCGTCCGGAAACTGTACGCTCCCGCGATCAGGGAACCAGCATCGAGCGCTACAGCTTGCAGGAGCGCAGTGACGTATTGTGTGAAGGTCGCGCAATCGGCCAGCGCATTGGCGCGGGCCCCGTTCGCAAGCTTGAATCCGTAGAAGATATGGCGCTGATGCAGGATGGTGAAGTCCTGGTTACCGACATGACCGACCCGGATTGGGAGCCGGTCCTGAAGAAAGCGAGTGCTATTGTTACCAATCGCGGCGGCCGTACTTGTCACGCGGCAATTATCGCTCGTGAGCTGGGCATCCCCGCAGTTGTAGGTTGTGGTAATGCAACCGAGCTGCTGGAAACCGGCACACCGGTGACAGTTTCCTGTGCGGAAGGCGATACCGGTTTTGTAATGGCTGGTGAATTGGAATTCCAGCGCGAGGAAACTGAAGTTGCGGAAATGCCGGAGCTGCCGTTCAAAATTATGTTGAACGTGGGCAACCCGGATCGAGCATTCGCTTTCAGCCATCTGCCGAACCAGGGCGTTGGCCTTGCACGCCTCGAGTTTATCCTCAACCGCATGATCGGTATTCACCCGAAAGCACTGCTCGAACTGGATAACCTGCCGGAAGATCTGCAGCAGAATATTCGCGAGCGTATCGGTGGGTACGATTCTCCAGAAGACTTTATTGTCGAAAAGTTGGTGGAAGGCATCGCTACCTTGGCTGCAGCCTTCGCACCGAATCGCGTCATCGTACGCTTGTCCGACTTTAAATCTAATGAGTATGCGCACCTTGTGGGTGGCCAGTTGTACGAGCCAAGCGAAGAAAACCCAATGCTTGGCTTCCGTGGTGCAGCTCGCTATCGCTCTGAAGATTTCCGCCAGTGCTTTGCCCTGGAGTGCCGTGCACTGAAGAAAGTCCGCGATGAAATGGGACTGACCAATGTGGAAATCATGGTGCCCTTCGTCCGCACCCCGGAAGAAGCTGAGGAAGTAGTCGGTCTGCTGGCTGAAAACGGCCTGCGCCGTGGAGAAGGTGGCCTTAAGGTCATTATGATGTGCGAACTGCCGTCCAACGCTTTGCTGGCGGAAGACTTCCTGCAGCACTTTGATGGTTTCTCCATCGGTTCCAATGACTTGACCCAGCTAACGCTTGGTCTGGACCGCGACTCCGGCCTGGTTGCCGATTTGTTTGATGAGCGCAACCCAGCGGTCAAGGCACTGCTTTCCAGGGCAATCCAAGCCTGTAAGAAAGCGGGTAAATATGTAGGTATTTGTGGTCAGGGTCCTTCTGACCATAAAGACTTCGCCCGCTGGTTGATGGATGAGGGGATCGACAGTGTGTCCCTGAATCCGGATACCGCAGTAGATACCTGGCTATTCCTGGCCAACGAGGAAGGTTAATTTTCCTCTTTAAGCGGCCCAATTGTGGGCCGCTTTCCCAATTTTTCCCCCGCTATATTTAATTGTAATTTTTCTGCTGAAGCGATGTTTGCCTTGGTGGAAAATGAGTCCGTTGTTGCGGTTAAACCCGGAAACACCTGATTTTGTTCTGCTAATTGTGTTTGAAAAATTTAAACGACACATTAACCAAAAAATACAAACCTCTATCAGCTGATCCGCACAGAAGAATTCATTCTAAATCTTTCCGCTCGCCTCAATAGAATCGGAAGAGTCTTAAGGTTGCGTGTAAATCGAAAAACAGATTGCGCAATGTGCTCCGTAAAAATGTTCGCCGTGGGCCCTGGCCCCACTGGCGTGCACCTGAAAATTACCGACAGACTGTTTATCTGTTGGATTCAGGGCAGGGTACCCAGACTCGGTGAGGTGAGCTATGCAAATGAGTAGACAGTTTCAAATCCCCATACTTCATGTCTTTTTGATGGTGTGCCTTATGGCTTTAATGGCAGCGCCACCGGCAGATGCAAAGCCACGCGCATCTAATTGGTTTGATGATCGCGCTGCAGCCAGGGGTGGTAGTCCATCAATTAGAATTGATTTAAGTGAGCAGCGCGCATATCTGTATAAAGGTGGGAAATTAGTTGGTGTCTCCCGTATTTCTTCGGGGAAGCGCGGTTACAGCACACGCCCCGGACATTTTCGTGTGTTGTCCAAACACCCTTATCACCGCTCGTCTATTTATGGCAGTTTTGTTGATAGACGCACTGGCAGAGTCGTGAGATCTAATGTAAATACTCGAAAGCATCGTCGCCCTGCGGGTACTGTGTATCGCGGTGCAAAAATGAATAATTACATTCGTTTTAATGGCGGTATCGGTCTGCATGCCTCTGGCCACGTGCCCGGCTATCCCGCTTCTCATGGCTGTGTGCGTATGCCCCCACATATGGCGAGAAAGTTCTATCAGCATGTGCGTGTAGGCACGCCGGTTCGTGTAACACACTAGTTTCAATTTCGTGGCAGCGAAGGCTTGGCCGGGTATTATCCATCGTGGTGATACCCGGTATTTATTTGCCTCTTAGCTCTTCTACTTTTTTCCCGCTATTATTCTTCTCTTCCATAGATTGCTGCGAGAATATTGATGCTCAAGTCAACCCCCGATTTATGTGATGCCTATCCTGATGAGGTGCGAGTAGTTGATCCTATGTTTATCAATTACGGTGGCCGAGATCGTTTTGGTGGGCAGATTGTCACTATCAAATGTTTTGAAGATAACTCCCTGGTGCGAGAACTGGTGGCTGAACCGGGGCAGGGCAAGGTTTTGGTAGTCGATGCCGGTGGATCTATGCGGCGGGCTTGTCTTGGCGATATGCTGGCAGAAAAGGCGGTTGCTAACGGTTGGGAAGGTATCCTGATGTATGGCTGCATTCGCGATGTAGATGAAATCGCGGAACTGGATCTGGGGGTGCAGGCACTTGGTAGCCATCCAATGAAAACAGAAAAAAAGGGAATTGGTGAAAGAGGCCTGGCGGTGAGCTTTGCCGGTGTGGATTTCCGCCCGGGGGAATACCTCTACGCGGATAACAACGGTGTAATTGTGGCGGGTAAGGCACTGACCTAAAAACACCAGTAAGTCCATTGGGTCTGGAAACTGGCAGCCCAAAAGCGCTGCCAGTTGTTGAGAATCAACTCAGCGGGGATCAATTAGATCTTCAGCGGGGTTCTCCGGCATTCTCAGGGACATCAAAAATGCCAAGATCTTATTCTGATCATTTTCACTTAAATACTTGAAATTCTGTGCTGCGTTACTGGCCTCGCTTCCGGGGCTGTCGTGGAGAAAAATGGCTTCTGCCAACGTAGTGGCTCTGCCGTCGTGTAAATAGGGCGCGGTATCGGCCACTCCCCAAAGGCGTGCGGTAATAAACTCACGGTTTTGCTGGTCCGTTTGGAAGAAGGCGTTCTCAGCCAGCCCCTCGCCCATATCGTGGCGCTTGAGATCAGAGAACATTGCGACCTCTATTCCGCCATTGCGGGTTTGGCGAAAATTTGTCGGTTGCTTGGTGAGGTCCACTTCGTAAAAAATGTCTTCAAAGGGAGTTTCTGGAGAGCCGGTAAGTTTATAAGGGAGGGTCCTTCTCTGGGTGACCATCGTTGGGCGGTGGCAGTCGGCGCAGCCAATATCGGAGAAAAGCCTCCGGCCGTCACGGTGTTCTCTGTCATCGACATCGAATGGTGGTTCCAGGGTGGTAATAAAGATACTCAGTGCGGATAAGTCCCCAACGGTGATTTCATTGACGACTCCGTCATTATCAGCATCTGCTGTTGCTCCGCCAAAGGCTTCCGAGGCCTGCATCCCCATATGAAATGCCAGGGCGGAGACATCGAACTCCCTGACTGAGGCGTTGTCACCTTTTCGACCAAATGGCCTGACAACCAAATCGTGCTCGACGCCTTCGACATTGGTTGTATCCAAATTGCCGTACTCGTCGGCAATGATGCTCCCAAAACTGACTGATTTTGTTTCCAGTTCAACGATGGTGCCGGGGTTGTTGAGGGCGTGTTGTTTAAGATTTTGTAATTCATGGGTCATCTCACGACCAACCAATTCAATCCCCCCAGCGCCAAATAAAAATACCGGATTAATCAGCCGCCCATCAAACTCTCCGATACCGTCAAAGTTTTCATCGATAACATCGATATTGGCGGGACGGAATAATACGCTGGTTCCGAATCCTCCACCTCCGCCAATGCCCAATCTGGGTGGCGTTGTTCGATTGCTGATAACGGTGTGGCACTCCAGGCAATTTTGCGCATCGAGGCCATTGACCCGTAAAAATGTGCCATTACCTTGCAGGGTGGGCCTGTTACCTCCGGTGGGGGAGTGGTTGTCCGGTTCAGAAAAATCGTGGGGGCCATCACCAAAGCCGTCGTAACGATTGAAAGGCGTGCTGAAAATAATCAGCCCCGCTTCACGTATTTCGTCGAGGTGAAGTTGTCCTTGGGAAATTTCATCCTGGCTAATCCTATCTGCTGGGTCTAAGCGCGGTGCTTCGCCGATAAGATCGGCGTAAATTAATGAAGGGAGCATCAGGCTGATGCTGGTGAGAGATATTGCCGTTAATCGCTTCATGTCAAAATCCTTGTTTATTTTTCTTTCCCTTTCAAAAAGTTATAAGGCCAAGTCCCTGGAAAAAATGGTTATTTAATTGAAAGGGGGTGAGGGGGTCTCACAATACGAATTGCTGTGGACGGAGTGAGAAAAAGCTAATCTCAATAACTTTTCAATGGCCCTAAAAAAAACAACGCCGGTTTTGTTGAAAAATAAAATGTCTATCAGGGTAGGGGCATGGATTTCTTCTGTGAATTCTTACCTGCAATCAAACGTCTCCTATTATTGTGCATTGATGACTCTCTCGACCCTGCGGGAATTGGCAGTGTTTGTTGCAACGGCTGCCGCTATGGAAGGTGAAAATGAGCGAATTGCGCAAAAAATTCTTTACCGCGCCTCTTTTAAAAATTATTAAACGGGTACTTCCGCCAATTTCTGAAACAGAAAGGGAGGCGATGGAAGCGGGTGAGGTTTGGTGGGACGCTGAGTTATTGTCAGGTAAACCACATTGGGATCAATTGTTGGGGATGGGTCCACCTGCGCTCAATGAAGAGGAGCAGGCTTTCCTGGAGGGGCCAGTCGAAGAGCTGTGCCGAATGATCAACGATTGGCAAATCAGCTATGTGGATCGCAATATTCCGGAGCATGTTTGGGATTTCCTTCGGAAAAATCGCTTTTTTGGCATTATTATTCCCAAGAAATATGGCGGCCTTGGCTTTTCCCCGACAGCTCATGCGGAGATAGTGACCAAAATTACCACCCGCAGTACCTGTGTGGGTGTCACAGTAATGGTGCCTAACTCATTGGGCCCGGGAGAGCTGCTACTGGCTCACGGTACGCAAGAGCAAAAGGACTACTATTTGCCACGTCTGGCAGATGGCACTGATATTCCCTGCTTTGCGCTGACCAGTCCGGAGGCCGGATCTGATGCGGCATCCATGATTGACCGTGGCGTAGTCTGTTACGGCGAATATCAAGGCGAAAAGGTCCTCGGTATGCGTGTTAATTGGCACAAGCGCTATATCACCTTGGGCCCGATAGCTACGGTGTTAGGTTTGGCCTTCAAACTCTATGACCCGGACCATATTCTCGGCGATGAAGAAGAGCTGGGTATTACGGTTGCCCTGGTGCCCACAGATACACCGGGAGTTTCCATTGGTCAGAGGCATCTCCCAGCGCTGCAAGCATTTCAGAACGGGCCCAACTGGGGAAAAGATGTTTTTATGCCCATGGATTGGATTATTGGCGGCGAGGAGAATGTCGGCAAAGGTTGGGAGATGCTGATGAGTGCCCTTGCCGCAGGCCGAGGAATTTCTCTGCCATCCCTGTCTACCGGTGGGGCCAAAATGGCGGCGCGTTTGACCGGTGCTTATGCGCGAATTAGAGAGCAATTTAATGTACCTGTTGGCCGTTTTGAAGGTGTGCAGCGTCGCTTGGCTGAAATTGCTTCTATTGCTTTTGTGTTGGATAGCGCCCACAAAACGACTACCCGTGCCCTGGATGAGGGGCGAAAACCAGCGGTGATCACCGCAATTATGAAAGCCAATGCTACTTGTGGTCTACGCCAGGCCATTATTGATGCAATGGATATTCATGCAGGAAAGGCCATTATGGACGGCCCATTAAATTATCTGGGTAATGTCTATCGAGCCATACCGGTAGCAATTACCGTAGAAGGGGCCAATCTTCTCACTCGCAGCCTGATGATCTTTGGTCAGGGCGCAATTCGCTGCCACCCCTATATTTTGAAGGAAATGTTGGCGGCAGAAAACCCGGATCATGAAGCGGGTTTGGACGAACTGGATAAGTTGCTGCCCAAGCATATGTGGTTTCAATTCAAAACCCTCTGTCGGGGTATTTTTCACGGCTGGACGGTGGGCTTGTTTGCCAGCAGCCCCCGCAACGTAGGGCACGCCGCCAAGTACTACCGGCAATTGAACCGGTATTCGGCGGTGCTATCTCTGGTCACCGAATTTTCCTTGATGACCCTGGGAGGAGAACTCAAGCGAAAAGAATTGATTTCTTCCCGATTGGGCGATGTCTTGAGTCAGCTGTATCTGCTCAGCTGCACCCTGAAGCGCTTTTATGATGATGGCAACCCTAAGGATGACCTCCCTCTGCTGGAATTTGCCATGCGAGATGGATTGCATAAGATCGAAGTCAACTTGTTGGAGGTGTTTCAAAATTTCCCCCGGCCATTTATTGGCCAAGTAATGCACTTCCTCACCATGCCTTGGGGTCACAGTGTCCACACTGCATCGGATCGGCAAGCCAAGGCCTGTGCGGAATTACTGTTGACGCCGTCGGCGACTCGCGACCGGCTGACCAGTGGAGTCTTTCTCGGAACTCCCGGGGATGGAGTGGATATTGTTGAGCAGGCGTTTGATCGGGTATGCGCTTCCGAGCGGGCTCGTGAAAAATTAAAAAAAGGCGGTATTCGCAACCTGAGCAGGGATAGCGTGGAAAAAGGGTTAAAGAAAAATCTAATCAGCGATGAAGAGGCTGAGATACTCTACGATGCAGCGGATGCTGTAGAGAAGGCAATTCAGGTGGATCACTTCGAGCACTTGGGTGGGTGTGCGGGCACAGTCCAATAGGGTTTGAGGAAAGCTACCTCCGATGGAATCTGCGCACAAGAATGCTCCAGAGAGCTTTACCAGTGCCGAGGAGTGTGTCGATAAGCTCTTAGAAGTTGTCGGCAAAAAAATAGTTCTGGCATTACCGCTGGGGCTTGGTAAAGCAAACCATTTCGCTAATACGCTATACGCTCGAGCGGCAGAAGATCATACGATTTCACTGACGATATTTACGGCCCTGACGCTGGAGCGCCCCCGTGGGGATAGTGATATTTCCCGGCGCTTTATCCAGCCACTTCTGGATACCCATTACAGTCAATACCAAGACCTTGCTTATGTTCCCGCGAGGAGGAAAGGGCACCTGCCAGGTAATATCCAGGTTATTGAATTCTTTATGGAGCCCGGTTCGCTGCTCGGCAACAACTATGCACAGCAACACTACGTGAGTGCAAATTATACCCAGGTACCCGGTGAGCTGATCAGTCGGGGGGTTAACGTTATTGCGCAAATGGTGGCGCCCTCAGAGTGTGGAGACAAGTACAGTTTAAGTTGTAACCCAGACCTGACACTGCCTGTTCTAAAGCTGGTAGCTCAGCGCAAGGACTACCCCCTGTTTTTATTGGGTGAAGTAAATACACAGCTGCCCTATATCCATGGAAGCAGTGAGCTACCGGCCAGTGCTTTTGACTTTTTGTTGAAAGGCGAGACTTTTGATACGCCGCTGTTTGCGGCTCCGGCCCTGCCGGTAACCTTTACCGAATACAGTATCGCCTACCATATCGCCAGTCTGGTTGAAGATGGGGGAACCCTTCAAGTAGGTATCGGCGCCCTGGGAGATGCGGTTTGCCATGTACTGCGCTTGAGGCATAAGGAAAACGCCCTCTTTTGCCGGATTCTGAATGACTTGGTGGAAGAGGATACAAAGCGCTACCGAGAGGAATTACCTCTGTGTACCGGTACATTTCAGAGGGGCCTTTATGGGGCCAGTGAAATGGTGCCCCACGGTTTTCTCCATTTGCGCAGAGCGGGGGTTCTGACCCGTAGAGTCTACGCTGATGCGACAATTCAACATCTGCTCGATAGCGATCAGATTACTGATACTGTGCAGGAAGAAACGCTGCTGGCATTAAAGAATGCTGGCCGTATCAGTTGCCCTTTAACCGTGGCAGATACAGATTTTTTACAGCAGCTTGGCATTGTGGACCCCAGCTACAGTTGGCGGGGCCATAAGTTGCTGACTCCTGATGGTGAAGAAGAGGAGTGTGATCTTCACAGCGAACATGGGCGCCGCCGTCTAATTGGTAGTTGCCTGAATAAAAAGATCGCTGGGGGGATCTGGTTACATGGCGGCTTCTATCTGGGGCCGGAACTTATGTATCGAGAGTTGCGGGATCTGGACCCTAAGGAGGGTGCAGGTCTCGATATGATTGACATCAGTTTTACCAATGACCTCCAATCCCAAAGAGACCTAAAGCTGGCGCAGCGACAGCATGCGCGCTTTGTAAATTCGGCCATGATGGTGACTCTTGGGGGAGCGGTTGTCTCGGATGCCTTGGTGGATAACCACGTGGTGAGTGGGGTGGGAGGGCAATATAACTTTGTCGCCCAGGCTTGGGACTTGCCTGGGGCCCGATCCATTATTGCACTCCCAAGTGTGCGAATGCGCGATGGTATCTGCGAGAGTAATATTGTGTGGGAATATCCTCACACGACAATTCCCCGGCATTTGCGCGATGTGGTTGTGACGGAATATGGCGCAGTCGATTTGCGTGGTAAAACAGACCGGGATGTAATGGTGGCTATGCTCAGTATCTGTGATACCCGCTTTCAAGCTGTATTGCTAGAGCAGGCCAAGCACGCGGGGAAGATAGAAAAAAGCTTTTCGATTCCCGAGAGTTTTAATAACAACACACCTGAACATCTCGCCAGTGTATTCAATGACGAAAAATGCCTGGCGGAACTGCCTCACTATCCACTGGGTACTGATTTCTCTGATGAGGAAGCCCTGCTAGCGGTGGCCCTACAGCACTTGCGCTCTGCTGATAAAAGCTGGTGGAAAGTGTTGACCAATATTTTTAAAGGCCGCCGGGTCTGGCACGATAAATCCTCAAGTGCCGACTATATCCAACGCTGCTTACAGCGAATGGGGTACGATCATACAGAGACCTATGAGCACAGGCTGGAAGCCTATACCGTTGCGGCCGCGTTACAAGAGTATATCGACCAGCGAAGGCCCCTGCGCCGTGAGTAAATAAAATCAGTGAAGTTTGCCCTGGGCCTGGATGGCGGTGAGGGCAATGGTATACACAATATCATCCACGAGTGCGCCCCGTGATAGGTCGTTAACCGGCTTGCGCAATCCCTGCAACATTGGCCCAATACTCACTAAGTCAGCGCTGCGTTGAACGGCTTTGTAGGTAGTGTTGCCGGTATTCAGGTCGGGAAAGATAAAAACTGTGGCCCTGCCGGCCACGGGACTGTGCGGGGCTTTTTGGGCAGCGACATTGCGGATTAAGGCGGCATCGTATTGAAGGGGGCCATCAATAATCAGCTGCGGTCTCTTCTGTTTGGCCAGCTGGGTGGCCTCGCGGACTTTATCGACATCGCTGCCGCTGCCGGATGTGCCGGTGGAGTAACTGATCATTGCGACTCGGGGTTCTATACCAAATGCCGCTGCGGAATCTGCTGATTGAATGGCTATAGCGGCGAGTTGCTGTGCATCGGGATCGGGATTGATCGCGCAATCTCCGTAGACCAGTACCTGTTCAGGGAGCAGCATAAAAAATATCGAGGAAACCAGCTCTTCATCCGGGGCGGTTTTGATTAGTTGCAGGGCGGGCCGAATGGTATTGGCTGTTGTGTGAATAGCGCCGGACACCAGTCCATCCACTTCACCCAATGCCAACATCATGGTTCCGAGAACCACATTATCCTGTAGCTGCTCAAGTGCCACTACTTGAGTAAGTCCCTTGTTTTTACGCAGGGTAACCATGGGTTCCACATAGTGTGCCCTCACCGCCTTGGGATCGACAATTTCCAACTTTTTATTGAGCTTTAACCCCTGCTGCTCGGCAATTTTGAAAATATCCTTTTCTTCGCCCAGTAAAACCGGGTGTGCAATCTCTCTCTCCAGGCAGAGCTGGGCGGCGCGAATGGTTCGCGGTTCGGTTCCTTCGGGTAGGACAATCCGCATAGTGCGGCGCCGGGCCAGTTCCGTGAGGTGGTAGCGGAATGCCGGGGGTGAAAGGCGTTTGGGGATTTCACTTTGCTGGCTCAGTGATTCCACCCACTCTTCATCTAAGCGACTGGCGAAAAATTCCTGCACCCGGTCCACGCGATTTCTGTCATCTGATGGGGTGCGCAAATTAAAAGTCTGCAGTGACATCACCGTGTGCCAGGTATTGGAAGGCACCAGTAAAATAGGTAGGCCTGTTTCCATGGCCGGGGTGCACAGTTTCAAAATGGCTTTGTCCAAATGGTAGCCGCCGGTTAATAGCAGGCATCCAATTTTGACTCCATTCATCACGGCCAAACATGCGCCCACAACCACATCGGGCCTATCGGCAGAAGTTACCAGCATGGCCCCGGGCTTAAATCTTCTCAACATATTGGGCAGTGAGCGAGAACAGAAAGTAACGGTATGCAGCCTGCGTGTTTCCAGCTCCCCTTTATTGAGTACCTTTGCATTAAAGTGCCGCGCCAGGTCGAGTGCACGGGGAGAGAGTAGTTCTGCATTCCAGGGAATAAAACCGACAATACGCAGTGGAATCTGCTTGGAAAGTATCTCAGGGGTCAGGCTAGGGGGGCTTTCTTTACTAGATTCCAGTTGTGAATGCAGCCCAATTAAATGAGCTCCGGGAGTATCCATAATTTCCGCAGGCAGACCCACTTTATTGATGATGCAGCCCACTACGCGCTTCGCATCCTCGCCGCCATAGAGACGTACGGCAAACTCCAGTCTCTCGCGAAGTTGCTTGATTGAATCGCTGGCACCGGGAGATGGGCAGGCGACGAGTACCACTTCCGCATCAAGGGTTTTGGCAATTTGATAATTCAGTTGGTTAGTCACGGGATTGTCGCGGCTGGGTAGCACGCCTTCGATCACATTAACTTCAGCCTTCGCCGAGATTCGTCTGAAGCGGGCGAGAATCTCTTCCAGTAAATCCGCCATTTTTCCGGTGGATACCATCGAGTCCGCATATTCGGCACTCAGTGAGCTGGGGATGGCCAGGTTGGATGTTTGCCGCAAGATCTCAGTGGTGCGCTCTATAGTGCCGTCTGGTGGCGGGGGCTCGGCGACGGGCTTAAAAAATTGAAGCTCAATACTTTTTCGGTCTAGCGCCCGAATTAAACCCAGGCTTACAGAGGTGATACCGGCTCCCGCTTCCAGGGGAACCAGCATCAGGGTTCTGGCATTGCTGTGTCGCAGCATGTTTAAGACTGCACCAAGTGCGATGTATCCCGGGCAATAATCCAGTCTTCCTTAGTGGGGATTACCAGGATGTTGGGAGTTTCCTGCGCAGAGATTAACCCCTCTACTTGCGACTTGGTTTTCTGATTGGCTTCGGGGTTGAGTTGGTAGCCTAAGGGCTTGAGCCATTCGATGGTCCGGCTTCGCACCCCGGAGGAGTTCTCCCCGATACCGCCGGTGAATACCAAAGCATCGACGCTACCCAAGGGGATGGTGTAAGCAGCAATATATTTGGCCAGGCGGTAACAGAATATTTCCAGGGCGAGTTTGGCTCCCTTATGATCTTTCTCGGCAGCTTGCTCCAGTGCACGGCAATCACTGCTCAGGGTGGATATGCCCAACATACCGCTTTCTCTATTTAGAAGCTGCTCAAGTGAGGCTTGGGTATATCCCAGCGCTTGCTGTAAGTAGAGGAGTATTCCCGGGTCCAGATCGCCGCAGCGACTCCCCATTACCAGTCCTTCAAGAGGTGTAAGCCCCATGCTTGTATCTACACTGCGCCCCTGTTTGATGGCGCAAATAGAGGCGCCGCCACCGAGGTGGGCAGCAATAATATTGAGTTCAGCAGTCTGCTTTCCCAGTAGTTCAGCGCACCGCTCGCAAATGTACTGATAGCTACTGCCATGCATGCCATAGCGGCGGATCTTGTGCTCTTCGTACAGTGGGTAGGGGAGCCCGTATAGATACGCGTACTTAGGCATTTGCTGATGAAAGGCGGTATCAAAGACGGCGACTTGGGGGAGTTGGGGGAAGGCATCGAGGGAGGCGTAGATCCCCTTGAGAGCAGCGGGGTTATGCAAGGGGGCCAAGTCACAGCACTCTTCGATACAGGCCATCACTTTCTGATTGATCAAAACGGAGCTGGAGAAATGCTCGCCGCCATGGACGACTCGGTGACCTATCGCTTTTAACCCATCCTGTAACTCTGACCAGGTTCGGTCAAACTGTGTTACCAGCTCATTAATTACCGCCGCGTGGTCGCTATCCAGCGCGAGCCTATGGGAGTCTTCTGTTCCTTGATAGTGCCACTTCAGTTTGGCTTTGGGGGTGCCAAGGGCTTCCGCGATACCGGCAAGGTGTTCTGCACCCGAATCTGGGTCCAGCACGGAAAACTTCACTGACGAGCTGCCGCAATTGAATATCAGAATTAAATTTTGATCGCTCATGATGCGCGAATTTCAACGAGGGTGCTTTAAGGCTAGCCGAGGAGTTGTCTTTGCGAGGGAAAGAACCGGAGTAGTTCAGTTTCGGAATAAAAAAGGGCCGCAGTAGCGGCCCAAGTAATAAAAATTGCAGAGATCAAAGCATAGGCAAACTTGCGGTGCTTTGAGATGAACCCAATAGGTTCAAAAAAAGAGGCGGCAAGTGCCGCCTCAAATTTACTGAAACCGTACCGGTCGATTAACCGAACTGGTTCATGGTGTTGTCTTTACCGCCAGCCTTCAGGGCAGCGTCACCAGCAAAGTATTCTTTGTGGTCGTCGCCAATGTCGGAGCCAGCCATGTTCTGGTGCTTAACGCAGGCGATGCTCTGGCGGATTTCTTTGCGCTGTACGCCTTTCACATAGCCCAGCATACCTTGCTCACCGAAGTACTCTTTGGCCAGGTTGTCGGTAGACAGGGCCGCAGTGTGGTAAGTCGGCAGAGTGATCAGGTGGTGGAAGATACCAGCTTCGCGAGCCGCGTCGGCCTGGAAGGTACGGATCTTCTCGTCGGCCGCTGCAGACAGCTCAGAGTCGTCGTACTCGGCGCTCATCAGGTTGGCGCGGTCGTATGCGGATACGTCTTTACCTTCTTCAGACCAGGCATCGAATACCTGCTGGCGGAAGTTCAGGGTCCAGTTGAAGGACGGGCTGTTGTTGTAAACCAGCTTCGCATCGGGAACGACTTTGCGGATTTCGTCCATCATGCCGCCGATCTGGCGAACGTGAGGCTTCTCGGTTTCGATCCAGATCAGGTCTGCACCGTTCTGCAAAGAGGTGATGCTGTCCAGGATGCAGCGCGCTTCGCCAGTGCCCTTGCGGAACTGGAACAGGTTGGAAGCCAGACGCTTAGGACGCAGCAGCTTGCCTTCGCGGTTGATGATTACGTCGCCGTTGGCCAGCTCGGAAGCATCGATTTCTTCGCAATCCAGGAAGGAGTTGTACTGGTCACCCAGGTCACCCGGCTTATTGGTTACAGCGATTTGCTTGGTCAGGCCAGCGCCCAGGGAGTCGGTACGGGCAACGATAACACCGTTGTCTACGCCCAGTTCCAGGAATGCGTAGCGAACTGCACGGATCTTGGCCAGGAAGTCTTCGTGAGGAACGGTTACTTTACCGTCCTGGTGACCACACTGCTTCTCGTCAGAAACCTGGTTTTCGATTTGGATACAGCAAGCACCCGCTTCGATCATTTTCTTGGCCAGCAGGTAAGTTGCTTCGGCGTTACCAAAACCTGCATCGATGTCGGCGATGATCGGTACAATGTGAGTCTTGTGGTTGTCGATCTTGTCCTGGGCAGCTTTCTCAGCTTCTTTATCGCCAGCTTCGCGAGCGGCGTCCACTTCGCGGAACAGGTCGTTCAATTCGCGGGCATCAGCCTGGCGCAGGAAGGTGTAGAGCTCTTCGATCAGAGCAGCTACGGAAGTTTTTTCGTGCATGGACTGGTCGGGCAGAGGACCGAATTCGCTGCGCAGAGCGGCGACCATCCAGCCGGACAGGTACAGGTAGCGGCGGTCAGTGTTGCCTTCGAAGTGCTTCTTAATAGAAATCATCTTCTGCTGACCGATGAAACCGTGCCAGCAACCCAGGGACTGGGTGTACTTGGACGTGTCCTTGTCGTAGTTTTCCATGTCGGCGCGCATGATATCAGCGGTGTACTTGGCGATATCCAGGCCGTGCTTGAATTTGTTCTGGGCACGCATACGGGCAACAGATTCGGGATCGATGGCGTCCCAGGAGCTGCCATGACTTTCACGGAGCTTTGCTACCGCGTCGATGTCTTGAGTGTAAGTGGACATGACTGTAAATCCTTAAACGGTGACTGCGATTAGGTGTTGAGTATCTTAGGAGGAGTGGCATAATTTGCCTAATTTATTGATTTTATTTTCACTATCGATTTGACGAATAGATGTATGCAACTGGAAAGAGCTGACCTGAACCTGCTGGTTTACCTCGATGTGCTACTGCGCGAACGCAATGTGACCCGTGCAGCCAATTACCTGGGACTGTCCCAGCCGGCCATGAGTAATGGCCTGAAGCGTCTGCGGGAACTGTTTGACGATCCGTTGCTGGTGCGCACCCGTGAGGGCATGATGCCCACGGAAAGGGCTTTGGAATTGCAGCCGATGGTGCGCGAAGCACTCTCTTCCATTGATCGGGTTATCCAGCCAAATCGGGATTTTGACCCCGCCAATACCCGCCGCACCTTCCGCATCATGGCCAGTGACTACGCCGAGTCCACCCTGATACCGCCGCTGTTAAAGCAGCTGCGGGATGACGCCCCGGGTATCAGTCTGGATATCATGACGCCCAGTGATGTGAGCTTTGTGGATGTAGAGCAGGGCAAAGTGGATATGGTGATCAACCGCTTTGACAGTATGCCGCAGAGCTTTCACCAGGCCACCGTATGGCGCGATAGCTTCTCCTGTGTGATGCGCGCTGATAACCCGATACTCCGGGATTACAATCTGCAGAGTTATCTGGAAGCCCAGCATATCTGGGTGAGCAAGACCGGTATGGGGGTGGGTGTCGGGGTTAACCCGGAAGATGTACAGCGCTTGGGCTGGGTAGATGAGGCCATAGGTCGTTTGGGAGAGAAGCGGGATATCTCCGTTTTCACCCGTCACTACCAGGTAGCTATGCTGCTGGCTGAACAGAGCGATCTGATCGTAACGGTGCCCACTCGCCTGGCTCAATTGGCCAGTGATAATCCCCGCGTGGTGAGGCGTGACCCGCCCCTGGATATTCCCAATTTGGAGTTGAAAATGGCTTGGAGCCCACTGTTGCAACAGAGCGCCCCGCACCGCTGGCTGCGCCGTTTAATTCTCGATATTGGCCGCGCTTTGTAACGATGTTGCAGGTGGGCGCTGTGTCTGCGCGGTTCTGTCCGGGCAAACACACATCAACTGCTTTGTCATAAAAATTCGATCTATGAATAGTGGGAATTGTGTCTATAAATTAGCGGTATGTGGAAATGGCTGTTTAGAATGCCGCTATTCCAACAATCTGATGAGAGGCCCTGGGTATGACGGAACGAGTCCAAATCGGCGATCTGCAAATCGCACCAGAACTTTACAACCTGGTTTGCGAGGAGGTGATTCCAGGAACTGGAGTTAGCGCCGAAGCTTTCTGGGCCAAATTGGAATCTATTGTCCACGATCTGGCCCCGGTAAATCGCGCCTTGCTGGAAAAACGCGATGAACTGCAGGAGACCCTGGATCGCTGGCACACGGACAACCCCGAGGGTTTCCGCGATCTGGAAGGCTACCAGACTTTCCTGCGAGAGATCGGCTACCTCGCCGACGAGCCTGCTGAATTTAGCGCAACTACCGAAAATGTCGATGAAGAGATCGCCATCCTGGCGGGACCTCAGCTGGTTGTGCCGGTAATGAACGCACGCTACGCCCTCAATGCGGCAAACGCGCGCTGGGGCAGCCTTTACGACGCACTCTACGGTACAGATGTGATCAGTGAAGAGGGTGGCGCGGAAAAAGGTACGGAATACAACCCGGTTCGCGGCGCTAAAGTGATCGAATATGCACGCAACTTCCTCGATCAGTCGGCCCCGCTTACCTGCGGTAGTCACGCTGAGGCGGTGCAATACCGCATCAATGGTTCACTGCTGGAAGTGGTACAGGCCAGTGGCGACATCGCCACCTTAAAAGATGCCAAGCAGTTTGTTGGTTATTTGGGTGACAGTGAAGAGCCCTCCAGCATCCTGCTGAAGCAGCACGGTTTGCACTTTGAGATCCAGGTGGATCGCGAGAGCCCCATCGGCAAAACCGATGATGCCGGTGTGAAAGATGTGCTAATGGAATCCGCGCTGACCACCATTATGGATTGCGAGGATTCGGTAGCCGCTGTCGATGCTGAAGATAAGGTAGTGGTTTACCGCAACTGGCTCGGTCTGATGAAGGGCGACCTGAAGGAAACCATTAGCAAAGGCGGCAAGTCCTTTGAACGAAAGCTCAATGCAGATCGTGAGTACACCTCCCCGAACGGCAACCAGGTTACCTTACCGGGGCGCAGCCTGATGTTTGTGCGCAACGTCGGCCACCTGATGACCAACGATGCAGTGCTGTTCGGCGATGGCCAGGAAATCCCCGAAGGGATTCTCGACGGCATGATCACCAGCTTGATCGCTTTGCATGACCTCCGTGGTGAGAGCCCGATCACGAATTCCCGTGAAGGCAGCATCTATATCGTAAAACCGAAGATGCACGGCCCAGAGGAAGTGGCTTTCGCCAATACTCTGTTTAACCGAATCGAAGATGCGCTCGATCTGCCCCGTTACACAGTAAAAATGGGCATTATGGACGAAGAGCGTCGTACCACTGTGAACCTCAAAGCCTGTATTGCCGAAGCGAAAGAGCGTGTAGTCTTTATTAATACTGGCTTCCTCGATCGCACCGGTGACGAGATCCATACTTCCATGCTTGCGGGCCCCATGATTCGCAAGGGTGATATGAAGCAATCCACATGGATTAACGCCTACGAAGAATGGAATGTGGATGTTGGCCTGAACAGCGGCCTGAAGGGCAGAGCGCAAATTGGTAAAGGCATGTGGCCAATTCCAGACCAGATGTCAGCCATGATGCACGCTAAGTTAGCCCACCCAATGGCCGGTGCCAATACGGCGTGGGTACCGTCGCCCACGGCTGCTACCTTGCATGCCTTGCACTACCACAAAGTGGATGTGAATCGCCGCCAGGAAGAGATTCAACATCGCCATCACGCTAAGCTGGAAGATATTTTAACGGTTCCGGTAGCAGCTGAAACCAACTGGAGTGCTAAAGATATCCAGCTTGAGTTGGACAACAATGCTCAAGGTATTCTCGGCTATGTAGTACGCTGGGTAGAGCAGGGCGTGGGTTGCTCCAAGGTGCCGGATATCAATGATGTCGGCCTGATGGAAGATCGTGCAACCCTGAGAATTTCCTCTCAGCATATCGCCAACTGGCTCAAGCAGGGTATCGTTAGCGAAAAGCAAGTGCGTGAAACCATGGAGCGTATGGCTGCTGTGGTAGACCGCCAGAATGCCGGCGACTCCAATTATAACGATATGGCACCGAACTTTGATAAGAGCGTTGCCTTCCAGGCTGCTTGTGAGCTGGTATTCGAAGGTTGTGCCCAGCCTAATGGTTATACCGAGCCGGTTCTGCACCGTCGTAGACGCGAGTTTAAAGCTCTAAATGCATAATTGCTGAGCTGGTTGAGTTCGAGAAGGCCCCATTTGGGGCCTTTTTTTATTTTGGGGGTCATTGGATTATTAATTAATTGGCACGAGCTTGATTGTTCCGCGTTAACCCACTTTGCTGCGGGTAATCCTGTAGCTTCTCTATTGGCTCTTAAGTTAAATTATGGAACTCTAACTTGCAGAGTTTTTCATCTTTGTTATTCGTTATTGGGTTGGGTGACCAAGGCAAAATAAGCAGTGCACCTTAGAGGGGTTGATGAAGAAGGAAGAATTCTTCTTATGTGTGGTTGGGGATTGGTCTGTGCAGGCATGTTATTTTCTATGGATTGAGATGATGTTCCTATGGCAGGGTAATACGGACAGGCGATACTGAGGTGATATTTTTTTACATTCTTACTAGGGCTCAATCCATGTTTAATTACCCAAAGGATATCTACGCGACTGGATTAGTGATGCTGTTTTCATGTGTTTATTCTACCGATAGTTTGGCTGTCCAGTGCGGAGATATTATTGCCAATTCTCAAGTCCTCACTGACGCATTATCTTGCAGTGATGATCCAGCGCTAATTATTGAGGGGCCGGAGGGTTTCCTTGTGATAGAAGGTGAGGGTTCTATTGAGTGCACTACTAATGGCATAGGAATCCATATGCTGGGGAGATCTGGAGTTGTCATGGGTGGGGTTGTCACTAATTGTGATTTAGGGTTGTTGTTGGATGGAGATGGTTCCCATAAAGTGATTGGTGTAACAGTTGAAGAATCCTCTAGCGCAGCAATTTTTGCACAAAGTGACGGTAATCTAATTCGTCAAAGCACGATGTCGAACACTACTAACGTAATAGCATCTGGTTTGGAGCTAGATGGTGAGAGAAATGTTGCCGTTGGTAATAATGTGTCCGGATTTTTAGAATATGGAATAGCTGGCTTTGGTTTCTATTCATATATTGGAAATAATTATGTAGAGAATAGTGAGTTGGGGATTATATTGGGTGCATTAGTAGTTGATGGAGAGAGTATAGGTGCTTCGTATTGCGTAATTGAAAGTAATACAGTGGTAGGCAGTCTACGTACGGGAATTGGAATAGGCGCACCCTATACATATCCTAACATGGATAATTTAGTGACAGGGAATACTGTAACTGGAAGTGGTAATGATGATATTTTGGATGATAATGAAGAGTCAGATTGTAGTGATGGCTTAAATGTGTGGTCTAACAATACTGCTGACACATCATTTCCATCCTGCCTTAAAAATCTTTAGAAGTTAAGAAAAGATTCCTATAGTGGGTTGATCGTAAAGAGGCGACACTTTGGTGAAGCTATATTCTACTTGCTGAGGTTCCATCAATGTCCTTCTCTCCAAAAACACTCCTTGCTCCTGGGGTGATGATGTCAACTCTATGTTTTTCTTCAGTCTGCATTGCGGATGTTGAATGTGGCGATACTATTACTGACGCGCAGACTCTTACTGGTGAGCTTTCTTGCAGCGAAGATCCAGCAATAACGGTTGAAGGTCCTGACGGTAGTCTTGTAATGTCTGGTGAAGGCGCAATTGAATGCACTACCGATGGGGTTGGGATACTTATGTTAGGAACTTCAGGAGTTGTGACGGGTGGAGTTGTTAGTAATTGTGAAACTGGATTGGAGTTGGCGGGGAGTGGCCTACATAAAGTATTCAGTGTAACCGTCGAGGAATCCAGTGGCGCAGGCGTTTTTGCAGAAAGTGATAGTAACCTTATCCGACAGAATACCTTGTCAAACACCACTAATGTTCAGGCATCGGGTATTGTGCTGGAAGGGGTTGCTAATGTTGCTATTGGAAATAGTGTCTCTGGTTTTTTTGAAAATGGAATAGGTGGCTTTGGTTTCTTTTCTTATATTGGGAATAATTATTTAGAAGGTAATGCTGTTGCTATAAGCCTGGGAGCAAGAATAATTGATGGTGTGACTGTAGGTGCTTCTTTTTGTGTTATTGCCAGTAATAATGTCCAGAATAATGAAATTTGGGGCATAGCGATTGGAGGTCCCTATGTCATTCAGAATATGGACAATGTAGTTAGTGGAAATACAGTAGCAAGCAGTGGTTTTGATGACCTTTTAGATGACAACGAGGCTTCAGATTGTAGTTCTGGGACCAATATTTGGTCTGGCAATACAGCAAATACTTCGTTCCCTTCATGCCTTAAAGATTTATAAGTAGTGTATTTGGGGTGTGGCTCAGTTAGTCATAATCTTGATCTTTAGGCTTGCAGAAAGGAAAAGTCTATAAAGATGTACCTGCATGTTTGGGGGGTAGGCGTTTATTTTTATTGTTTGTCAGCTTTTATATTTATTATTATTTGGATTGATTCTTAGATCTGGGGTTGGTTTAGATAAGCTCGCCGATAGCGAATTTCTTTAGCTCTTGGTATGCCATACTTCCTTTTGGTTATCCGGTATATATTCGGGGTGAATATATATTGCTGTGTCATAGATCAAAATGACGAATTAATAGTATGTAGAAATGGTCGGAGAAAGCTTTGCAGTTGTCTCGTAATGTTAAAGAGTCGATTAAGCTAGCAACAGCTTTAGTGATCGTTTATGCCATTGCCTTGGGCCTGAATTGGGAGAAGCCTTTTTGGGGTGGATTTGCTGTTATTGTCTGCAGTCAGGCGAATCTGGGGCAGTCTCTTAATCGAGCCATTTTGTGGATTTTAGGGACGCTATTTGCCTTGCTGGCTGGCTGGTTAATCGTCGCATTATTTCCACAGGATCGCTGGTTGTTTATGATCGCCCTATCTATCTGGGTATCTATCTGCGTTTATTTTTTGCAGAGATCAAACTATCAGTATTTTTGGCTTACAAGTGGGTATGTCATCTTTTTGTTGTGGGATGTGACTGGTGGCGACTTCTCTATCTCCTACAAGGCTGGGGTTTTACGTATTCAGGAGTCCTTGCTAGGAATAATTGTCTACGGATTGGTAGCCGTTTTGATCTGGCCTAACTGTAGTCGTGGTGAGTTAAGAAGAGCATCTCTGGATTTATTGAGAGAACATCGGCGATTTGTGGATAATTGTTTTTCTCGGGTTAGAAGTGGCGAGAAAATAAAGATTAGGCGTAAAAAGCGTGTTGCTCTTTTAGAGCTTGATACACGCTTACAAACAGCCATTGGCGATGCGAGCTCAGATAGTTATGAGGTGTGGGAATGTCGAAAGCAGTGGGGTCACTTTGGTCAATCTGCGACAGCCGTCACGCAATCCCTCTTGAAGTTGGAAGAAAGCTTAGCCCTCTCTGGTGATCTGGGTATATCAAAATTCCTTATTGGTGTCGACGAATACATGCCCGACATTGAGGGGCGTCTCGCGCAAGTGGAAACTGCCCTTTCAGAGGAAATGCCTGTAGATAGTGCCAATGGGAGAGTGGTTCGAGGAAATATTGAAGAAGTAAAGAGGTTGTCAACCTTTGAAACCGCTGCTTTAGCCGTTACTAGAAAATCCTTAAATGACTTGGAGGTAGAAACCCGATCTCTGATTGATTCAGTAAATGATATACAAACCCGGGGTGACTCCTATTCGAGACAGGTAAGTAGTGATGGTATAGGGTGGCTTGGAGCTTTGATGCCCGACCCAGACAGGTTGACTAATATTGTCCGTGTTCAGATGGGAATGTGGATTGCTTATCTGGCATATCTTTTTATCCCTGACATGATTGGTGGATTGCTGGTTATATTACTGATAACAGTAATAGGTATTCTCGCCTCAATGACCCCCAAAATTCAATTGTTTGAAACCTGTGTTTTTACGATTTTAGTGTGCATATTGTCGGCACCTATATATTTCTTTTTAATGCCGAAATTGCACGGATTTTATTCATTGGCTGTCGTGATCTTTGTATGGACGTTTGTAGTAAGCTTTTCTTCAAATAAGGTCTTTGGACCCCAGTCGATGATTCGAACCTTGGTCCTTATCTTTCCCCAGATCATTTTCAATTTCAACAACTCTCAAGAGTATAGTTTTGTGGTTTACACAAATTATCTATTTGTGTTGGCAATAATTTTTTGTATTTTGGCTGTTTCAAGAAATATTCCCTTCACTGCCCACCCAGAAATAAACCTGAAGAGAAGTATTGATAGGGTTCTCAATAGTGCCGCATGGCTGGTGGTGGAGGGTGATATTCCGAAAAAGAAGAGAAAGTCATTGTTTTTCCGGTTATATATATTGTACCACCTGAATATTATTATGATTTCAAGAAAGAGAGTTTTCTATTGGGTGGAGGGTATTTCTGATAAAAAAATGCGGGGTATGACCAGAAGTCAGATGCAAAGTCTTATAGGTTTGGCTATGTTGATATCCAACCAGGTTAAGCTGTTATATAAGATAGATAAGAAGAAAATCAATTTTGTGGCTCCTAAAAGATTACTTCGCGAGGCATTCATATGGAGGCGGCTTGCAAGCAAAATACTTATCTATTTTTCTGGTGGCAACCAAAAGGTTGATATTGAATCCCTGCGAAGAGGTTATGGGAGGATATTTGAAAGGGCAAATATTGATGTCGGTGAGTTGATGGAGCTAAGGGAATGTAGTGAAAAATCCAGAGAGGGTGTAACAAACTTTCTTTATTTCTTGGGTGTTACCCACTGCATCAATAACTATCTGGTAGAGTTTCGTCGCGTTTCAGAAACTGTGGATTGGAAGGCTTTCTGTGAGGAAAGGTGTCTTTAATGTCTGTAGGGTTTTAAATGGAAAGAGTACCGCACGATATATCAATAGGCAGTTTCTATCTATCACCAATATTGGTGATAGCTTTGTTTGGTGTTGTTGCGGCCTTGTTAACCGCTAGGCTCTTGGATCGGTATCGTTTATCCCGATATTTTGCCAATCCACCGGTTGTTATTATCTCCCTCAGTGTAATTTATTCAATTTTCATAGGAAGGATATTCTTGGGAATATAGTAGTGGCTAGGTATAGAAAATATATTTTTACTGGAACAATAGTGCTTGTAGCACTGCTGTTACTTATTATCCAGTTCTGGAGATATCTCAATAATCCCTGGACCAGGGATGGAAAAGTGCAGGCGGACATTATTCAAGTGACTCCCAGGGTAACTGGACAGGTAGTTGAGTTGCCTATTAAGAATAATCAGTTTATTAAAGCAGGGGAACTACTGTTTCAGATTGATCCGAGAATATATGAAGCAGCCTTGGAAGAGGCCAAGGCAGAGTACGAGGAAGCTCTCGATACATACCGAGCGCAAAACAAGAATGTTCTCGCTTATGAGGCTAGGATTAGGGAGTCAATAGCAAATATTGATCTGGCAAAAAGTAATATCGGCGCGCTTGATGCGGAAATTGCAAGAACCAAAGCTGAATATGATCGGCAGAGAGAACTGCTACCCCAGAGAGCGACATCAGTAAGGGCATTGCAAGCGGCTCAGGCTGAGTATGAATCCACAATTGAGTATCGAGCGGGTGCAGAAGCCAGCTTGGTGGAATCTATGGCTGCTTTGGAGCAATCCCAAGCGGAGCTGGAGCAGGTTAGAGCACAATTGGGAGCGCTTGGAGCCGATAACCCGGGCGTTCGTGCGGCTTTTGCGCTGCTGGAGCAGGCGCGGCTTAATCTCGAATACACAACAGTTGTTGCTCCGGTTACTGGTTATGTTACCAATATAGATTTTCGTTACGGTGATCAGGCTGTCGCCAACCAACCTGCACTTTCTGTAGTTGATATAAGCACTTTTCGCATTGATGGTTTTTTTCGCGAAACTTTTGTTCGTCGGATCGCTCCGGGGGATAAAGCGTTTATGAAGTTGATGGCTTATCCTCATCTAGAATTGGAAGGATATGTTGAAAGTATTGGCTGGGGTATTGCTCGCAAAGATGGAACTGCAGGTAATGACTTATTGCCAATGGTAGATCCCACATTTGACTGGATTCGCCTTGCACAGCGTATTCCTGTCAGGATTCATCTGACAGAAGTTCCCGAATCTGTAAAGCTTCGTGTTGGATTTACCAGCTCAGTGCTAGTAATGAGCAATTCTGCGGGCACCGAGCAAGATGAACCGGTGCAATCCCAATAGTTTCAGGAAAGGGTTAATACGGAGCCTACAGGGGTGTCTGTTGGCATTGCTGCTCATCTTCGGCAGTAGTTGTATGCTGGGGCCAGATTACCATCCCCCGCCGGTAGAGGTCGAAAGTGAGTGGATCTATCAAACCAGCCCAAAACTGGATACCTTGGAAGCCGTTAACCCCCTGTGGTGGCAGTGGGCATTTTCAGATGTGACGCTGGACGAGTTAGTCTCACTTGCGATTGAAAATAACCTGGAGCTGCGTTCTGCGGCTCTCAGGGCTCTCCAGGCCCAGCAACAACTAGCTATTGCAATAGGTAACCAGTATCCCCAAACACAGCAGCTTGAGGGGCTTATTGATCGCTCAAAGTATGTTCGATCGGGGATCACTGGCAATCTGCAGACTGAATATTACCCGAACTTTAATTTAACCTGGGAATTAGATACCTGGGGGCAGTTAAGAAGGCTGGTTAATTCGGCCGCAGCAGATTTTGAAGCCAGCATAGCGGACTATGACGGTGTGCTGGTTTCTATTATTGCCCAGGTGGCGCAAACCTATATCAATATTCGCACAACGAAACGCAGACTGGAAGTTGCCAGGGAAAACATTCGCGTACAACGTGAGGGTTTAAGGATCGCGAGAGTCAAATTTCGTGCAGGAGAGGTCAGTGCACTGGATGCGGAGCAAGCGCAGGCTTTGCTCAGTAACACAGAAGCCAGCGTGCCGGGACTGGAGATAAGCTTACAGCAGTTTGAAAATGCCCTGGCAGTCCTTCTGGGAATACCTCCTAATAGTTTGAGGTACATAGTCTCTTTTCCCTCATCCATACCTATGATTCCCAAAGTCGTTACTGTTGGTATGCCCCAGGATCTATTAAGGCAGCGACCCGATATTCGTGCAGCAGAGCGACGGCTGGCAGCTCAAGGTGAGTTAATAGGCGTTGCGAGGGCGGAACTCTATCCAAATTTTAGTATCGGTGGGGAGATAGGGGCTATCGATATCAATGGCGGCCAACTTAATGGCAGCAGTAGTGCCTGGGATCTTTTTATTGAATTTGATTGGAATCTCTTTAACTACGGAAGACTTCGGAGCAATGTCAGGCTACAGGATGCGATTTTCCAGCAGTTAGTGTCTGACTATCAGCAAATAGTTCTGTTAGCGCAAGCTGATGTGGAGAACGCTATTGTCGCTTATATAAAATCTCAAAGGCAATTAGTTCACTATGAGGTGGCTGCCCAGGCCTCCCAGCGATCTGTCGATATTTCCCTGTCTCAATATACTAATGGTCAAGTGGAATTTGATACTGTGATAACTACGCTGATATCAGATGTTCAGCAGCAGGATATTTTGGCGATAGCGCGAGGTGCCGTGGCAGCGAACCTGGTGCAGGTGTATCTATCGCTCGGAGGTGGATGGCAGATACAGCAGGGAATTCCACCATTTCAACTTCTTCCAGAAGACATTCAGCAGGAAATGCTAGAAAGAACACCGTATTGGAACAAGGTTCAATAAAATTGGTTGAAGATTCTTAGTTTGATGGTGGTACTAGATGTATGAATTTAAGTAACCGTATTGTAAGTGCTTTATCTGCACGCAGATTATTCAAGCGATAATTGTCCCGTCAAATTCTATTTAGGTTTTGGTTATGATGACTAGCGCTCCGTTCGACAAAGATACAAATTTGATGGCAAAAGCTCTGGTAGAGGCTATCCCGGAGCAGGGTAGATACTTAGAGTCCCTAACTGGTAAAAGTCTTATATCGAGCAGTCAGCTTAATAGAGGTAGAATATTGCAGTTACTCAGACTTGCTGCTCGCTGTGAGCTGGATAACAGAAAATTCTCATGTCATTTAAACAATAAAATCTTAATCAGCGCATTCTTTGAGTCGAGCACCAGGACGAGGCTATCTTTTGAAAGCGCCTGGCTGCGACTTGGAGGGAGTACTGTTTCAATTACAGATAAAGGGACAACACGTATTGGTGTCGGAGAGAGCTTAAGAGATGTTGCAGAGATGGTAAGTAATTATGGTGATTGTGTAGTTTTGAGGGATTCTTCTGAAGATTCAGTGAAAATTATGTCTAATAATTTAAGTATACCAATCATCAATGCTGGTAACGGGATAGATGAGCACCCCACGCAATCCCTTATCGATCTATATGTACTTCTTAAGTGGAACCCTTCCATTCTGTCAGGAAAAAGTCGAAAACTCTCCATTGGCTTAATTGGAGCGCCAGCTCGAATGCGAGCGGCGAGAAGCCTCTTGATACTCATGAGCTGTTTTCCTGAGTTTTTCTCAGAGGTTTTTGTGCTTTGTGATGAGGAGGAACAAGAGCCGTTTCGGCAAGCGCAATTATCAATGCTTCAGGAAAAAGGTTTAAAAATAAGTTTAACGGATAAGATTGGAGATATTCTTCCCCGACTCGATGTGGTCTATATGAATGCTATATCCCTAAAAACAGCGGGGCATAGAGATTTTGGGTCTGGATATTTTATAGATAATAATTCTCCTTTGAAAAAACAAGCTATTGTGCTGCATCCTTTACCCCGAATGGGGGAGCTTGATAGTAACCTGGATGATACGCCCCATAATTGGTATTTTATACAGGCAAAAGGTGGTGTGTACGTCAGAATGGCCTTGGCAGTGGCTATTTGTGGCCGCCCTAGTGAGATCGTAGATATTGCCTAGCCTCTCCAGTTTCGAAATGACCCCAATAAAAGGTATCGTCTATGTGCGGAATAGCTGGGATTCTTCATAGTGCGCGTACAATGCCTGTCGATGGTCAACTCCTTCTAAATATGGCTGCTATTCAGTTCCACCGTGGCCCGGATGGTGTAGGTTTTACAAACCCTCCAAGTCTAGGATTTGGGATGAGTCATGTGCGCTTATCGATCAATGACCTGAGTGATGCGCGCGCTTCTCAGCCTTATGTATCAGAAGATGGTCGTTACTATTTGGTTCATAATGGTGAAATCTATGATTATCAGCGAATAAGAGCCAGACTGAGGGCCTCTGGAGTTTATTTTTTAAGTAAAAGTGATTCCGAAATTATCTTGCATCTTATTGCGGAGTTAGGTCTTGTTCGGGCTATTAAACATCTTCGAGGAGAATTTGCATTTGCCGTTTACGATCAAATGGAGGACTGCCTCTATTTGGTTAGAGATCGGTTTGGAGTGAAGCCACTTTATTGGGCAAGAATCAAAAAAGGTTTAGTATTTGGTTCTGAAATTAAAAGTTTGTTTGCCCACCCTGATGTCCAAAGAAGACTAACAGCGCATGGAGTGTATCACCAGCTTATTCAGGTATCGATTCCTGGAACAACCGCTTTTGAAGGGGTTTTCCAGGTTGAACCTGGGTGCATTACAAAAGTTAAGCGAGACAACACTGAACTGGCTGTTACTCAACATAAATATTGGGACATCGATTTTTTGATTTCAGATGAGTATGCTCGTGACAAGTCTGATGAGTATTATATTGAGGGTTTGCGGGAACAAATTATAGACTCCGTGTCTTTGAGGCTTCAAGCTGATGTCCCAGTAACCTATTATCTTTCAGGTGGTGTTGATTCGGGTAGCTTGCTTGGAGTAGGGCAGTCGCTTTCGCAGCAGGATCTCACCGCCTTTACGATAGCGTTTGAAAATCCGGATTACGATGAGTCTCATATCGCAAAGGAAGCCGCGAGTGAGATTGGTGTCAGCCAATTCATAGTAAAAGTAACTGATGAAGAAATATATGAAAATTATTCAGAAACCATCTGGCATACCGAAAGGACATTTTACAATACATTATCAGTAGCTAAATTTTTGCTCAGTAAAGCTGTTAAGTCTAATGGCTACAAGGTTGCAATTACTGGGGAGGGGGCAGATGAGCTATTTTCTGGGTATCCTGCATTTAAAAAAGATTTTTACTTGTATGGCACATCTGAAGCTGAGTTGAATAAACGAAGAACCTGGCAGCAACATCTAGAAAGGAGCAATAGCTTATTTAAGGGAGCTATGCTGCCAATTGATAGTTATCGATCAGAGGGGATGGAACGGACTTTAGGATTCACCCCTACATGCTTGCAATCTTGGTTAAGCTGTCATCATCAAACAGAAAAATTGCTTAACAAAGAGTGGCGTAAAGAAATATCTGGTTATGATGCCGGGAAGGCAATTGTTGATACGCTAGATTTATCACAACTCGAAGATAGACATCCGCTGGATGTTGCTCAGTATGTTTGGATTAAAACTATGTTTGAGACCCAGATATTGGGCTGGGTAAGTGATCGAGTAGATATGGCGCACTCCATTGAAACCCGTCCGGCCTTTCTCGATCATCACCTGGCAGCGTTTGCTATACAAATCCCACCATCGGTCAGGATTAGAGGAACTACAGAAAAGTATGTTCTTCGCGAAGCGATGAAGGGAGTTCTTCCGGATGTTCTATATAAAAAGCAAAAATTTGCATTCATGGCTCCTCCGGTAGAGACCGTTACCGGAGCTTGGGATTGGGTGCAACGAGTTATTGATAAATTTCTCAGCCCAAAGGAGGTTAATTTAGCTGGATTGCTGCGATACTCAGAAATAGATACTTTAATTGAAGAGTATAAGTTACCGACTCTGCATCGATCAAAAAAGGTTCAATTGGATGCGATGCTCAATCATATCCTGGGAGTGCAAATATTATATAAGCGTTTTATTGAGGCTGATCTGCCATTGTTGGCGAAAGAAAAATCTTCTCTTCTTGGTTGGAGTTTGGATCGTATGGTTAAGTATCGTAAAAATTAGAAAGTAATAGAGGGCGAGATGTTTTTTGAAGATCTTGTACTGTTTAATTGCCTTTTTACGTAAGAAGTAGATAAGTAATCTTATGGCTATTCAGGTTGGTTTACGGTCAGCCTACTTAATATGAAAAGTTACTAGAAATTCTGTTTCGGCTCGCTGTAACTTTTATTATTCTGCATACAGGTGAACTTGCGATAGCTCAACTCTAATTTGTTAGCCTGAAATTAGCGTTAGGATAAATAGTGTTATGCACCATCATATAGGTCTTGGAGTTATGGAGAGTTCTACCTTTCCACAAAGATCTTTAAGCGTATTAGCCCCAACTTGTTGCATCACCTGCATCATTTGAGCTTTAAGTAGGTAAATTGCATGATTAGCTCCTTCATTGCCAAGGGCACAGACGCTATACATAAAAAATCTTCCCAGAAAGCAAAAGTTTGCCCCTAGGCCACAAGCACTTGCGATATCCACACCGGATCTGATTCCACTATCGATAGCCAAGGAAATCCTATCCTGATAGCTGGAAAACCGTCTCAGTAAGGGGAGAGTCGCTTCGCCTAAATCAAGTTGCCGTGCACCGTGATTGGATAAAATGACTCCATCTGCCCCGAGTTTAATCGCTTGTTGAAGATCGGGTTCACTCATTATCCCTTTAATAATAAGTTTATGGGGCCATAGATCTCTTATACGTTTTATACTGCCAAAATCCAGTGGGCCCATAGTTGTGGTGTTCATAAACTCGGTTAGTTCAAGTTTTTTGTTATCGGTATCAATGTAAGGCTCTAGATTTTTAAATTTAGGGAGACCGTATCGCAATGTGGATAGGCTCCAATTTGGCCTAAGTATCGCTTGCCAGATATTTTTTACATTCAATTTCGGTGGCATTGCCAATCCGTTGTGGAAGTCTCTGGGGCGTAAGCCAAAGGTAGGAACATCAATGGTAATGACTAAATGTTGGTATTGGGCAGAGGTTAGTCGGGATAGTAGGTCAGAAAGAATAGCTGGGTCTGTTGGGTTGTAGAGTTGGTACCAGGCTGTTCCCTGTGAGACTTCAGAAATTCGCTCCAGTGATTCAGAAGATACAGTGCTGAGGATGAATGGGATCTTGTGCTCATATGAGGCTTTGGCAAGTATTACAGGCGCATTTGGCCACATAAGCCCCTGTAGTCCAATGGGCGCTATGCCAAATGGAGCACTGTATAGTTTCCCAAAAAGTTCACACTTTAAGCTCGGTGTGGAGTTTGGTCGGATATATTGAGGGGTGAACTTTATAGAATCGAATGCCTGGCGATTTCGGCATAAACCAATATCATCCATACAGCCTTCTATTAAGTATTCATAGGAAAATTTTGGGACTCTCTGCTTTGCTCGATTTTTAAGCCGCTCTGAACTTGCGAAGTGACGGTTAAATAGGCTGTTGTAATTGGTCATACACCCCCCTTTCTGAGTACCTTAGAGATTAGACTAGTCTAGTTATATAGAAGGTGCCGCCTGGAGCAGAAGTGACAAAACACATGGGTTGTCGTGGTTCTTTTAAATATTGAATTCATTACTACGTACTAATTGGTTGTGGGGTGAGTGTTTCCTTTAGTTGTATTCCAGTTTAAAGAGTTGCCTCTGTATTGCGTGCCTGTTATCTGGGATTTTGCAGGGAAACGGTAGGGTGTTATTCTCGAAATATTAAAGGGGGAAGAGGGTTGATAGTGCGTAATACCTTTTGGGTTTTTATTTTTTTGATGTTGGCCGGTTGTGCAAAACCACTTCCTGAAGACAAGTTAGATTACGCTGGCACTTGGATTGATAGTCAAATAAGTTTGATCATAACAACTGATGGCCGGGTCTTGTATGAACGGGTTGAAGGGAGCGTTACAACTTCTATAGAGGGGCCGATAAAAGAGTTCAACGGAGATGATTTCAGTGTTGGATTTTTATTTTTGACTGCAAATTTTCATGTTTCCAATCCCCCTTATGAAGAGGATGGGATTTGGCAGATGACAGTGGATGATGCTCGGCTAACTCGGGTTGATTGATCAGTTCGCGTTATAAATTAGTATCTGGTGTATATGGAGTAAAGAGAAGAATAGAAATACTTTCTATTGTTTTCGATATCCCTTAAGGAGTTCCGTTGAATATAAAAATCAGACACCTAGAAGAATCCGATAATAAGGATTTGTTCGAGATTCATAGTTTTGCCTCAGTAAATGAAAATACCTCTCAACTACTTTTCCTAAGCTCTGATAAAGTCGCTAATCTTTTTTCTGATCCGAATAATTATACTTTGGTCGCTGAGTTGGATACGAAGGTCGTTGGGTATGTCACTCTGTTCTTAATCAATAAAATCCGGGATAGACATAGTGCTGTGCTGGCAATTGCGGTACATCCTGAATTTCACGGTCGGGGAGTTGGCCGGATGTTAATGGAAGAGGCGCTTAATCAGGCGGATAATTGGCTCAATCTAATACGATTGGAGCTGGAAGTTCATGTTGATAATGGTACTGCAATAGCACTTTATGAGGGCTCGGGTTTTCAGGTGGAGGGAACCAAGCGGCTTGGCAGGTTTAAGGCGGGTCGTTATATAGACGTTTTGTTGATGGCGAGAATACACCCTGAGTACCAAGCTAAAGCATAGGGTGCACCTTGCAATCGCAAAATGGACCTGGATATTAGGGAGGCTCAGAATTGAAATTTGGAGTTCCCTAGGACGAGGCGAATTATTCCGAAGTCTCTATGTGTGTAAATTCTCCACCGAGCTGATCCAGAGTGATCTCTCCAAATCGCGCGAGTAAAATACTCTCCGCCTCATCCATTGCATCCTTTAGGGCGGCATTTACTGCGTGCTCAATGATACAGTTAGTGTGTTCGTCTGTGAGACCAATGGTAAAAACTGAGCTGTCTCCCAGCGCTTTATGGATATCCAGAAGTGTAATTTCATCCAAGGGCTTCGCGAGTGACCAGCCCCCATTGTGCCCTTTACTGGAGCGCACGTACCCCTGATCCCGCAATAGCGCCATAGTTCTGCGAGCCACCACAGGATTGGTGAGGAGCATAGCCGCCATCTTGTCTGAGGTAACCGGCTTGTCGGTCATGTTCAAATGGATAAGGACATGAAGTGCCCGGGATAATCGGCTGTCTTTGCGCATAATTCACCTAAGTTTCCGACCCTGCAGTTTATCACGAAACTTTTGCTGTTACGTGTGTTGTGCAGCTTTGAATTTTTGTGTAACAATAAAAGTTACATGATATCGGAGGGGTGGCTATGGACACGGATGTATTGATTATCGGTGGAAGTTTTGCAGGTCTGTCTGCGGCGATGCAGCTCGTTCGCGGCAGGCGCAAGGTCGTTGTACTGGATGCTAAAAGACCTAGAAACCGCTTTGCAAAAGCGTCCCATGGAGTATTTTGCCTGGATGGTAAGACGCCCGAGGAAATTCGTAGCATGGCGCTTTCCCAGCTACAGGCTTACTCGAGTTTTCAGGTGGTTGAAGACACTGCGGATACTGTGGATGTTCATGAAGAGGGGTTTGCTGTTGCTGCACAGGGAGGTACCACCTTTAAAGCGAAGAGGCTAATTCTGGCAACCGGCATTACGGACCAGCTACCGGATATCCCTGGTGTGAAAGAGCGCTGGGGTAGGAGCGTGATTCACTGTCCCTATTGCCACGGTTATGAGCTGAGTGATCGCCCTTTAGGTGTGCTGGCTACCAGCGAGCTGTCTTTCCACCAGGCGGCGATGATTCCAGATTGGGGCGCTACCACTTTGTTTACCCAGGGGCGGTTTAATCCTGAGGGTGAGGTACTAGATCACTTGTTGGCTCGAGGAGTGATGCTGGAAGAAGCCCCAATTACGCAGTTGGAGGGAGAGGGGGATAGTTTAAGTGAAGTTGTTTTGGCGGATGGCCGCAAGTTGCCACTGGAGGGGCTCTACGTGAGCCCCAAAGCGGAGTTGACCTCTCCGTTTATCGATAAATTGGGGTTGGAGCTGGAGGAGTCTTTTACCGGGCGGATTGTGAAGGTGGATGGCTTTAAAGAGACTTCTGTAAAGGGAGTCTTTGCTGCTGGGGATTTATCCAACCCGATGCAAAGCGGAACCTTTGCGATTGCATCCGGAACCATGGCGGGTGTTGGGGCTCATCGCTCGTTGATATTTAACCAGTGATTTTTAAAGACCGGTGGGGGTTCGTTGGAGATATGCCACAAAAAGAATTTGGTATCTTTAGGGCTAAGGAGCCTCTGAATAACTCCATGATACCTCTGGCGTGCAGAGCGGTTCACAATCAAGGCGCGGCTTCGCAGGAATGTCTAGACCTTTCAAGAAGTCGCAACGCGGAGTGTGAATCGCTCTGCAAGCCCCGAAGGGCGGGCCTTGAAGGCCACAGCTGCTGCGTTGCAGCTCTTGCCAAGGGCTACGGCCATTCGCGGCGAGCTGCGCCTAACATCTGCAGCCTTCAAGACCCGCAGAGGCATTATGGAGTTATTCAGAGGCTCCCTAAGTAAGCGGCAGGAGCGGATTTGTGCTCCTGCCAAAAAATATCAGCAGTTCACAGCGTTTACTGCGAGCCCGCCGAGAGAGGTCTCTTTGTATTTGCTCTGCATATCGATACCGGTTTGACGCATCGTCTCGATAACGCTGTCCAGCGGTACGATATGAGCGCCATCACCGCGCAGGGCCAGGCGTGCGCCGTTAATGGCTTTTACTGCACCCATGGTGTTGCGCTCGATACAGGGGACCTGCACCAACCCGCCGATTGGATCGCAGGTAAGGCCGAGGTTGTGTTCCATACCAATTTCAGCAGCGTTTTCAATCTGCTGGTTGGTGCCGCCCTCTACGGCGGCCAAGCCGGCGGAAGCCATGGAGCAGGCTACGCCGATTTCTCCCTGGCAGCCCACCTCAGCGGCAGAAATAGAGGCATTCTTTTTAAACAGCATACCGATAGCGCCGGCGGTGAGCAGGAATTTCACTACCTGGTCTTTCAATTCACCGTGAATTTTACTGTCGTGTACAAATTCCACGTAGTAGGCGATAACGGCGGGAATTACACCGGCGGCACCGTTGGTGGGCGCGGTGACGATGCGCCCGCGCGCGGCATTTTCCTCATTGACGGCGAGAGCAAAAAGACTAACCCAGTCGAGGATGGCGAGGCCGTGGTTGCGCTCTTCCGGGCTCTGTTTACTCAACTCCCGGTAGAGTTCGGCAGCGCGGCGGCGAACATTGAGGCCGCCGGGCAAGATGCCATTCTGGTGGCAGCCTCGCTCAATAGAGGCATCCATTACCTTCCAGATATTCCACAAACGGTCTTTGACTTCCTGCTCGCTGCGGAAGGCTTTTTCGTTTTCCATGGCCAGCTCGGCAATAGTCCAACCGTGATGATCACAGATCTTCATCAGCTGTTCTGCATTGCTGAAGTCATAGGGCAGAAGGGTGGCGATTTCCTCTTTGTGAGCGAAATCTTCTTCGGAGAGCACAAAGCCGCCGCCGATGGAGAAATAGCTGCGCTCGAACAGTAGCTCTTCGCCAGCGTAAGCCTGGCAGGTCATTCCGTTGGAGTGCTGGGGAAGAAATTCCTCCATATGGAAAACCAGGTCGCGCTCGCGAATAAACTCGATATCCTGGTCACCGTTTAATGACAGGTGGCGCTCGCTCTGGATTTGCGCCATTTTCTCATCGATTGAATCGACATCAATGGTGTCTGGAGATTGACCCAGAAGCCCCATCAGTACCGCCATATCGGTACCGTGACCAACCCCGGTCAGGGCCAGCGAGCCGTATAAATGGACTTGTACGCGGTCTGTGCGGGGCAGCTGGTCACGATCTTGCAAATCCTGCACGAATTGGCGGGCAGCGACCATGGGGCCCACCGTGTGGGAGCTGGAAGGGCCAACCCCAATTTTGAAAAGCTCAAAAACGCTAATACTCATAAATATTCTCTGCGCCGGGCTGCATCCTGCGGCAGCCCTCCCTAAAGGATATAGTTGCACTATTTAGGGGCGCACTTTGCCTTATGAGTCGCAACAATCAAGATGGTGCTCCCCATTCCGTACAAAATTCTATTAGCAGCAAATTTTGCGGAATTTATGAGTTCCCAGACCTTAAGCGTATAGACAAGCTACGGCGCTTCCGCGACCAAAACCGCTCTCTTGGGCGCGGGGTGACCTTCCACGGTTTTGTCTGGCGATTCCGGGTCGAGAAAATCTGCCAGGGATTCGAAGTGCATCCAGTCGGTGCGCCGCTGTTCCTCCAGGCTGGTGGTGTTCAGGTCTACCGTCCTGGGGTTGCGGAAACCGCACTTGCGCAGCCAGCTCTCCAGGGTGGCGCAGCTGGGGAAAAACCACACATTGCGCATCTTTGCATAGCGGTCTTCGGGTACCAGGCAATCGCCGAGTCCGCCGTCGATAACCAATGTCTCTAATACAAGCTGGCCGCCGGGGCGGAGGGTCTCGCGCAATTCGCGCAGGTGATCCATGGGTGAACGGCGGTGATAGAGTACCCCCATGGAAAAAGTGGTATCGAAAGCGCGCAAGTTTGCCGGGAGAGCTTCAATACCCAGGGGTAACAAATCCACCGGTGCTTCCTGGCCCAGGTATTTTTTCAGCGCGTAAAACTGCGCGACAAATTTGGCGGAAGGATCAATACCGATTACGCGGCGCGCGCCGGCGCCGTAGGATCGCCAGCAGTGGTACCCATTGCCACAGCCCACATCGAGCACCAGTCGATTTTTCAGTGGTGCCAAGTGCGGAAGTACCCGATCCCATTTCCAATCGGAGCGCCACTCAGTATCAATATTTAGTCCAAATAACTCCCAGGGGCCTTTGCGCCAGGGGTGTAATTTGCGCAGTTCCCGCTCCAGGGCTTCGAGTTGTTCCGGGCTGGCATCGGCGGCAGTGCCTGCGCTGACCTTGCGGTTGAGTTCGACAGCGGAGGGCGTGATTTCCGGTAGGGCTTCCACCGCTGCGCGCCAATCGGGCAGATCGCCCCAGCGATGAGGACTCAGGTTTTCAGCCACCTGTGTTGGCAGCTGGGCCAGCCAGGTGCGCAGGGCGGGAACGTGTTGCAGGCCTTGATAGAGTTGGGTGTAGTCGATCACGGGGTACTTACTTTTCCGGCGCGCCTTTGATGGCGATTAAAGAGGCAAAATTAAAACACTGGAACCAGACATCGACACTGGTAAAGCCGACATTTTTCAGTCGTGTGCGGTGGGTATCCAGGGTTTCCGGAATTAATACATTCTCCAGGGCAGAGCGCTTCTGTGCGATTTCCAGCGCGCTGTAACCGTTAGCGGCTTTAAAGGAGTGATGCAGTTCGATCATTAACTCGTTGTGGGCTTTATCGGCGAAGTCCACTTTCTCGGAAATAATCAGAATGCCGCCGGGGCGCAAACCGTCGTGGATTTTCTGCAGGATTTCTTCGCGCTCTTCCACCGGAATAAATTGCAGGGTGAAGTTGAGCACTACCACCGAGGCATTTTCGATAGCTACGTTTTGCAGGTTGTCGCAGATAAGTTGAACGGGAACCTCGCCGCTATCGGCTTCGAGTACTGTGCGCGCCTGATCAACCATGGCTTGCGAATTGTCCACGGCGACGATCTCACAGTCGGCAGCCGGAATGCGATGGCGCATGGCCAGGGTTGCCGCGCACAGGGAACTGCCCAGGTCATAGCAGCGGC
Source organism: Microbulbifer maximicatervae (SeqCode) (assembly GCF_052468155.1). Taxonomy (NCBI): domain Bacteria; kingdom Pseudomonadati; phylum Pseudomonadota; class Gammaproteobacteria; order Cellvibrionales; family Microbulbiferaceae; genus Microbulbifer; species Microbulbifer maximicatervae (SeqCode). The sequence continues at coordinate 4,168,282 of NZ_CP174335.1, read as the reverse complement.
TTCCGGCTTGGGCGTAGCGCTCTGCCAGGGTGCCGATCATGGCTACGATCGTGGTGTAGCCGGGCACGGAGCGCTTGATCATATCGGGAAAAACTTGCACCACCTGGCGATCGAACTCGAAGCCGGCTACCTGGCCCAGTGGGTTTGCATAAATATTGTCGTGTTTACTCATTGGAACTTCGCTAGAGGATAACGGCGATAGATCGGCGCCGGTTTTTGGCCGGCGCCGCAGAGCTTCCCCGGACAAATTGCCGGGGAATCGTCGAGCTCCAGTTAGAGCTTCTCTTCCTTCAGGTTGAGTTTGGCTGCCGCTTCGCTACCTTGGGGACCGGTAACAATGGCGGTACTGGCCTTGCTCGGGTCCAGATAGGTGGCACCGACGCGTTGCAGGTCTTCCAGGGTAACTTCCGTAACCTGCTTGCGGAATTGTTGGCGCGTCTCGTGGGTGCGACCGTAAAGGCCCGAGTGGAAGTTCTTCTTGGCTTCACCAGCGGGGGAGCCGGGTTTATCCAGACCGCCGACGACGCCGAGGATCGCTTCCTCAACCTGTTCTTCCTTGTGCTTCTCTTCGGCCAACCACTTAAGGGATGCGTCGAAGTCCTCCAGGGTTTCACCCATACGCGGATCGCGGTAGGAGTAGAAGCGGAATACGCCAATATTGCTGTCGTGGCCGGCTCCGCCGCCGTAGGCGCCGCCCTGTTCGCGGATGGTGCGATGCAGGAAGCCGTTGCGCAGGAAGCCGCTCAAAACCGACAGCGGTGCCGCATCCGGGTGGGACATAGGCACAGTGGCGTAGGCCTTGGCACAGAAGTTCACCTGGCTGTTGGCAACCCAGAGTTCCTCGATTTGTTTGCGTTCGAAAGGTGCAGCGGGGTTGGCTGCGGCGATGCTGGAAGTAGAAGTCAGTGGCATCAGTGTCTGGCTGAAATCGCCAATTTTCTCTTCTTCACCCACCAGCAGGAACTGGCGCGGTGCTGCGAGGATTTTCTGGTGGATAGCCTGGAATTGGGTGGAAAGGTCTTGCAGGCCTTCCTCTTTTTCCAGTCCGACAACCAGGGCTCGCAGGTTGCGCAATCCCAGCAGACCACCGCAGGCATGGCTCTCCCAGGCGGCGCGGTTGTAGCCGGCACTGGCGGCAGCCATGGCGAGGGCGTGGCCGTTGCCGACAACACCCTGTTCGCGGCGGGCGAGGGTTTGCAGTAGCAATTCCTTGATGCGGGCGTGCTCGTCAAAACGCACCTGCTCCATGGTGGCTTGCATCAGCTCGGTCAGGCCGCCCTGATTGCGAGCCAGCGCTTTACCGGACAGGATAAAGTGGCCCGACAAGTGATCCAGGTTGTCGATGGCAGTACGGCTGCTGGTGAAACCGTGCAGGGCGCCCACCACGCTGGTCTGCCACTGCTGGACTTCCAGGTAGTCTTTTTCACCCAGACCGACTTCGCTCAGTACTTGGCAGTAGTAGGGCAGCAGCTGTTTTTCGGTTTCGGTGAATTCCGGCAGCGCGCAGACCATTTGCTGGTAAACCAGACCGTTGGTGCCCGCGCTGTAGCGGGTCAACTTCTGTGGGCCCAAGTCTATTGCTTCGCCTTCGACATCCGGAAGCTCTGCGGGAATATCTTCTACGCCGACCTTGGGCAGGATAGAAGCGTCGTCCTCGCGGTTTTGTCGATCGGCCAGGGCTTTGGCGGTTTCGACAATCTGTGCTTTTTCTTTTTCGCTGAGAGCGGCTTTGATTTCCGCCAGCTGGTCTTTCTCCGCCTGCTCGCGGCGCGCAGCCAGCTGCTCATCGGGACTCAGTACCATACGTACGCGGTGCTGGTTCTCCAGCAGAAGTTCACGGGCTTTATTGGCGATAAACTTCGGATCTTTGATCTGCTCGCGCAGTCGCTCCAGGGTGGCATCGATATTCAGCAGGCCAATGGCATCGCCACGGTGAGTGGCGCCGGTCAATGCGGTGAGAATCAATTGCAAGCCGAAGGGGTAGCCGTCGCCACCAATCTCCCGCTGTTGCAATTCCAGCTGGTGCAAGCTGGCTTCTACCTGTTCGTAGGGGATGCCGTTTTCCGCCACGTCCCTCAGCACGTCGAGAACTTGTTGCTCAAGCTCGTCGGCACTTTCGCGTTCGCTGCCTTCAATACCGCAGACAAACACTAGTTCGCGTTGGGAATCGTCCAGGCCAACCAGCGGCGAAGGGGAAGTGCCCAGGTCGGTGGTTTCCAGCAGCTTCATTAGCGGTGAAGCGCTGTTATCCAGCAGTACGCCGGCGAGCAGGTGTGCGGTCAGGGCCTCTTCAAGATCGGTGACATCACCCAGTAGCCAGCTCAATACGATATGGGTCTTGGCCTTCAGAGGCTCGCCATTTAACGGGTAGTGCTCTTCGACTTTCAGCGGCGCCTGGTAGCGGTCTTCGCGCCCAACCGAGATGGTCTTGTCGAGCTTCTCGAATTTGTGCAGCGCTTTTTCTTCAAACGCGGCCTGGTGTTCCGCTGCGGGAATATCACCGAAAGTCATAAAGGTGGCGTTGCTGGGGTGGTAGTGGCTGCGGTAGAAGGCAACCAGCTGCTCGTAACTCAGCTTTGGAATATCAGTAGGTTCGCCACCGGAGTTGTAGTGATAGGTGGTGGTGGGGAACAGATATTTGCTCAGGGTGTGCCACAGCTGCGAGGTGACGGAGCTCATGGCACCTTTCATCTCATTGAACACGACACCTTTGTAGACGAGCTCGCTGCTCGCATTATCCGCTTCGGCAAATTCCAGGCGATGGCCTTCCTGGGCAAAGTCCAGCGGGTCCAGGCGCGCAAAAAATACCGCATCCAGGTAGACGTCGAGAAGGTTGTCAAAATCCTTTCGGTTCTGGCTGGCAAACGGGTAGGCGGTCCAATCTGAACTGGTGAAGGCGTTCATAAAGGTATTGAGTGAGCGCCGGATCATCATAAAGAAGGGATCGCGCACCGGGTACTTGTCACTGCCGCACAGGGCGGTGTGTTCAAGAATATGGGCGACACCGGTGGAGTCTTCGGGCACGGTGCGCAGGGCGACAAGGAAAACATTTTCCGAGTTGTCTGCGGCGATGTGCAGGTGCTGGGCACCGGTCGTAATGTGTCGGTATTCCTCGACGCGCACGCCGAGAGAATCAATTTCTGCGCTGGTAACCAGTTCAAATGCAGGATGTGAGTTGCTCAAAAGACAGCTCCCTGGAGTTATATGAATTTTCTGGCCGGCCACTGCTGCCGGCGAAAGGGCGCTATTCTACCGCTTGCACACATCGGAAAGACAGTGTTGACAAGGATGCCAGTAGGGCGAAGACTTCGCTTGCCGAAGCTACGGCATAAATGTAGACGAACACGGAGATATTAGAGGTTGTCCTGGTTGGATATTGCCAGTGTCATTGGCTTTTTTATCACATGGGTGGGTTACACCGTTTTTGCGCGAAAAAAAGCCAAAGAAACCTGGTGCCTTACTTCATCGCTTCAGTGGTACCGCGTTGAATGGATGATGCGTATGCTCGATAGGGATATGCGCATGGCGGATACCGCTATTCTCAGTAACCTGGAGCGGGTCATTGGTTTTTTTGCCTCCACCAGTATTCTTATCCTGGCGGGTTTAGTGACGGCTTTGACGGCGAACAAGGCCGCCATCGAAGTGCTTACCAGTTTGCCTTTTGCGGAGCCCACTACCGTTGAGCAGTTTGAGCTTAAGGTGATGTTGTTGATCCTGATTTTTATCTTCGCCTTTTTCAATTTTACCTGGTCACTGCGCCAGTACTCCTTCGCCAATGTACTCATTGGTGCAGCACCGCCGCCGGAAGCCGGTGATCTATCTGAGGAAGAGCGACGCCGATTTGCCATCAGTACTGCCAAGGTGATCGACCATGCGGGCCACAGTTACAACTACGGTCTGCGCTCTTATTATTTCTCAATGTCAGTGCTGGGCTGGTTTATCCATCCGGTCCTGTTTGTTGCCGGCTATCTGTTTGTTGTCTGTGTTTTATACCGGCGGGAGTTTTTGTCCCGAGCACTGAATTCAATTTTGGCTGCCCGGGAGGGCGGGCTGGAGCGCCAGCAGAGGAAAAAATCCGATGGATAAGCATAAAATCCTGGCGGCTTTTGATGAAGTCGCTAAAGCTCGCGGCTGGCAGGCACTGCACACACCCAAAAATCTGACCATGGCGCTATCTGTGGAAGTTGCAGAGTTAGGGCGGCACTTTCAATGGTGCAGTGATAAAGATATCCAGGGTCTAATGGCAGGCGACAAGGCCGAGCAAGTTGCCGCTGAACTGGCGGATATTCAGATGTACTTGAGCAAACTGGCCGCTGTACTGGGGGTTGATATGGAAGAGGCGCTACAGCGCAAATTCGCCGAGAACCGCCGCCGTTGCAATGAGGCTTTGCAAGGTGAGGGCTCCGATGGGTGATAGCCTGCGTAAAGATCGAAACTTTGACGATCTCGCTCACCGTTTTCGCAACCGAATCTACGGTGGCCTCAAAGGGGATGTCCGCCTGGCAGTGCTCAACCGGGATCTGGCGCCGCTGTTGGGGAGCGAGCAGCGCACTCTAAAAATCGTTGACGCTGGGGGTGGCCAGGGCCATTTTGCGATGGATCTGGCTGAAGCGGGGCACGAGGTTTTCCTAGCCGATATCTCCGCGCAGATGCTTGAACTCGCGGATGCGGAAATTCGCCAGCGCCATCTGCAAAAGCAAATGACCTTGCTGCATAAACCCCTGCAAGAATTGCCGCAGGTAGAAGCTCTAAAGGACGCCGACCTGGTAATTTGCCACGCTGTGCTGGAATGGTTGGAACAGCCGCAACAGGCGTTGCAGCAGCTGCGCAGCTTGTTAAAGCCTGGCGGGCATCTTTCGCTCACTTTCTACAATCGGCGTGCCCTTGAGTTCCGTCTATTACAGCGGGGCAGCTTTCGCCAGCTGGACCGCAATATTGAAGGGGATAACTGGGGTGGCCACCCTGGCAGCCTCACACCACAGAATCCCCTTCTGCCGGAATGGGTGGAAGACTGGTTGACCGAAGCGGGCTTTTCCGTGGTTTGTCACAGCGGCATCCGCTGCTTCCACGACTTTATGACACCATCAATCCGGGAAAAGTTGCCCGCGTCGGCCATTGTGGAAAAGGAGCTTGAATACTCCCAGGTGGACCCCTATCGGCAATTGGCCAGGTATATCCACCTGCTTTGTAAGGTTTAACCAAGAATGCTCAGTAGTAACTCCTTAGCGGCGTTGATACGCGATGCCAGGTAATCGTTGCCGCCGCGATCTGGGTGGAGTTTTTGGATCAATTTGCGGTGTGCACTAATGATTTCATCTCTGCCAGCATCGGCGTCAACGCCAAGGATTCGGCGCGCTTCGTGTTCCGAGAGTGGCGGGCCCTCGGCGTTGTGTGGCGGCGGATGTTGAGTGGCCCCTGGATTTGGGCGCCTGCTTGAATACTTTTCAAACAGTGGCATCAACCAGGGTAAATAACGGGAGAGCTGACTGAGTAAACGGCCCAACACAGGAAGAATGAGCACCAGCGCTGCTCCTACCCAATGCAGGCGCCCGGTGATAGCCAGCACAACCACTATTGCGGCGACGCCGGCGATACAGGCCATAAAAATCTGCTTGCGCCGCTCCTGCGGTGAGCTAGATTTGATTTTTTGCCAGAGATACCAGGCACCGATGGCGATTAAAATCAGTAAGATTAAGCGCGCCAATGACGACTCCTTATAGTGTTGATCTGCCAATGTTTGTTCTGCGTATCATAGAGTCCTCTTAACTACTTGATTCGCGGATTAATATTACTTGATCTGGGAGGATAAGCGCCTTAGAGCTATCCTGACAAAAGAAAATACCTGCACTTGAGAAAACAGTATGCAATACGACAAATTTCAGATACCCGATGCGGACCAGGTGCTGCCCGGCCGGCCCCAGCCGATGGAGATCAGTGGCACCCACTTTGTAAATGGCAACACCATTAAAGAGCCATTCCCCGAGCACCTGGAAGTCGCCATTTTTGGTATGGGATGCTTCTGGGGCGCAGAGCATGTGTTCTGGGATACGGATGGTGTGTTTGCCACTGCCGTTGGCTATACCGATGGCGCCACTGAAAACCCGAACTACGATGAAGTCTGCACCGGCCGTACCGGGCACGCAGAGGTGGTGAAAGTGATCTTTGACCCCAAAAAGGTGAGCTATGCAGAACTCCTGCGGATCTTTTGGGATCACCATGACCCAACCCAGGGTATGCGCCAGGGTAACGATATCGGTTCCCAGTACCGTTCCTGTGTTTTCTGCCTGAACGAAGGTCAGAAACAGGAGGCGGAAGCGAGCAGGGCGGCTGTGCAGGAAGCGCTGGATGCCAAAGATCGTGGATCAATCACTACCGAAATTAGCATGGCTCAACCGTTCTACTACGCCGAGGAGTACCACCAGCAATATATGGCTAAGAATGAAGACGCGGTTTGCCCAATTCTTCGCAACCCAATGCATGACTAAGAATTGATAGATTGCAGAAGCAGGCGGCGCGGTGACTGCTGCCTGTTTTTGTGATGCTTGGCACAGTTACTTTCCCGTCACTTTCTTTTTCCCACCTACCTTCACCAAGTTAGTTTTCCTGCATTTGGATGTAGACAAGTTTTGGCCAAAGTCTAAAAAATTAAGCCTGCAATCTAAAGTTATCTGCGCTCTCGGCGCGTAAAGTCTTATCTCTAGGTTAGCGTAGAGAGTGCCTTGGAACGCTTCATTACTTGATGTAGCGGTGGCTTAAATATAGGAACAGGTTACAAGTTTCGCTTTAGCCGCGTACTTAGGCACAGAGACATAGTAATGAAATACGATAGCAGGTTTAAGGAGAGATAATGTGGGTAAATAGAATTGCGAGAGCACATAGAGGGGTTAAAACCTGGGGATTTTCGCAAAGTTCACCTCGGAGCTGGGTGCACTATGCCAAGTATGGTCCGCGTGGAATATGTGCCGCGCTCAGTGCGCACTGGATCAAGACTCATGCGGTAGATGATAAAAGCCTACCAGACAAGCTTGGATTAACTCCATGCTCTATAACTCTAGGTCCAATAAGATATCCCACTTATAGATCGCTTAATACAGGTGAATTAGTCAAGGTGGCAAAGGATTTTCATTTTTGGACTAAGGGGGGAGGTAGGCAGAGGGATAATATCGATAATTGGTTAATTCACAATGGTCTTACTAAGGCGAATGAGTATTGCACTAGTTGGGCAGATTTAGCCCTACAAAACCTTGCACCAATAGTACCGGGCAATCCGCAGCCACCTGCGAACCCCATTCCACCGGTTAATAGATGTCTTGTAAATGCATTTGGACGCTTTCAAGAAACCTATGGATATGTTTCTATTAGTTCACGGCGTGCTGGACATGCAATAGCTGTTTGGATCGCGGATGAGCGTATTCCCACTGAGGTTGGTGCTCTGTTCTTTGACCCAAACTATGGTGAATACCGCTTCCCATCAAAAAATGATTTTCTTAATTTTTTTGATGCTTTTTATCGCCATGCTTATTTGTCACGTTGGCAAGCTTACTCGGGTCAATGGAATGTTAATGCTTACAAGATAAGCGCTTGGTAATAATTTTTAGTTTTGAGTAAGTAGTGTTGAGTTTCAGGTAATGAAATGGCAAGAATAAATCTGATTTAATCGCGACTTGTTGAGGGTGAGTTCACTGGTGTGCACAATAGTCGATCCAGCTGTCGGGATAGGAGGCCGGCAACTTGCCCGCCGTTACCGATAGAAATTAATTTAGGTGTAATGGGTCGCCACTGCTGTAAGTCCGCTAAATGTAATCACAATCCGTAGAGATATTGTGAGATTATTTAAAGGTTCCCTCGGTTATCAGGGGCTCTTGGAGGCCGGTCCCCTTAACTTACCTTTAATTACCCTATGTCGAAAAGCGCCTAAAACCTAAAAATATTTATCCAGTACCCAATGAGGCCGACTTTGTAAATGGCAATACCATCAAAGAGCCATTATATGGCTAAGAGTGAAGATGCGGTTTGCCCTATTCTTCGCAACCCAATGTACGACTAAAAATTGTTAGATTGCAGAAGCCGGCGGCGCGTTGAATGCTGCCTGTTTTGTGCTGAGCAGAGCTCCCCCCCATCGATTTTCTTTTTTTCTGCATTCTCTAAGTTTATTTCCCGTTATTGGGCTGTCTTCAACTTATGTCCAAGATTTAGAAACTAGCGCTCATATCATTGAGTCGATTATGGGGGCTAGGGCATAACAGTGCACCTGGTTGTGGCTGCTTGACCTGGGGAGCTTCAAATTTCGATTAGCTTGAGGCAAAGGTGGTAAAGGAGAGGCTCATCTTACCTTAATTGCAAATCCAGGCTTTAGCGCGAAAGCAGCATGACGAAGCTTGTGATGACATCGGTACCCAGCACCCAGGCTATCTAGGCCCATAGGATACTTCATTATGCCGGATTGCTAAGGAAACCTAATTAATAGTTATGCGCAGTTGCCTCATGATCGGATGTATTCAATCAAAATACCACATTACTGTGGAGGAACTTCTGAAGGACCCTGTATTACTATTGCATCCAATAACTAATATTCTATTGATGCACATCCTAACTGTCTAGGAAGCGAGGTATCGAAGTAAATTAGGGGGATATGAATATGAGCAATATTGAACATGAATGAGATGGGGGGCACTTAAAAGCGGACATCTGAAACAAAATAATAACTATATGCGTTATGGTATAACTAGTTTATAGGAATTCTGCCTGTTTTCATTATTTGGTGATTATCTATGGATTTGTTGGGGGTCTTCAGATGTATCTGGACGAATGCCCCGTATTTTACAATAACGATCATGCTTATTGGGGGGTAAGGATATGGTGGATTATTATCTGAAACCAAGGAGTTAAAAACTAAAGCCCATAAAATAAAGCATTTAGAGGTTCCTCAAGATAAAATATAGAAATTATTAGCATCATAAGAAGAAGTGAAAACAATGGGTGTAAATTCAGTCGGTAGCACAAGAGCAACAAGTGGAGCGCCTCAGCATAAAAATAACACACAAGGCAAGCGATCCGCTGAGCGTAATACATGTCGAAAAAGATTAATCGAAGTGCGCAGGAACGATCTCTGTGACCGAATTTTTACTAGATTCTGTGGCAGAAAACAAACTGATCACGCCCCAAAGCCGTCCGTCCGAATCAAATAAAGACTAAGTCACTAAGCCTAGGGGGCATAAAACCTACGGTTATGTCCACATTAATTTACAAAAGTCCTCACCGTGCAGCCTTATTACTTACACATGTGAGTTCCGATCAACAGAATGGCATGATTGAACAGCTAGATCCAGGCCAGCAAATGAAGTTACTTGGAGGCTGTCGGGACCCAGGAATGGATAAGCTCGCGGACAAGCTTTGTCAAAATTTGAACAACAGTCAAATTTTTGATGGATATCTAAACGCAACCGATGGAAAGTACCTGAGACGGAACTATACATGCTTTATTCATAGGATTAAATCCGATAACAATCTATTCTTTGGGCTCGTATCATATCTTTTTGATGGCTCAGTAGCACTGATGTCTGTGATGATCCATAAGCAAAACCTTGCGCTCGCTGCAATTTTATCTACCCAGCTGAAACCTGAACAGCAACATAATATTTTCAAACAATTATTTACTGATCGGCAGTTGAAGCTGTTGGTAAACCTTCGAAGTAATAACTTGGGTGCATTGGCAGATAAGTTGTGCGGAGAAATGAGCTATAAAGAAAAGGAATCTCTGATACACTTCAATGCAGTTTTACTGGACAAAGGGAAGCTTGGTGAAAACTGCGCACATGAGGTGAAAGATTTCTATAGTAGGCTCGGTGGTGAAGCACAAGAAAAAAATATTGGATGATATTAGGGTGCTGCATACAGGAAAGGGTGCGAACGAAGATCATTATCGGACAAGAGGGGATATGCTGCTAAATTTTTTAGGTGCATAAATTTAGAAGGTAATAGCTGATACCTAAGCTTTGAAATTTTCATTTTAGCTAATATTGACTCTAATAATTAAGGGGGTAGGCATCTGTAGATGAAATATCGCAGATGCTCCTTTCCCCTAGAAACTGTTTCATAACTTCTTTAGCGTAATTAACATGCAGGCAATATGGAAAAAACTCTGTAAGAAGATAACTATCGATCCCACTGACGACTAAACTGTAGTAGTTCAGATTTGGTCTGAACTAATCCAACTGATGCTTACTACCATATTTCCAACAGTCAGTCAGCCGTTTGACAAAATGCCGCATCAGCAGCACTGTCTGTTTACTGTGATTATGCTGATTCAGCGGTGTGCTGTCTTGTGGCCCAGGTGGGATCTGACGAACAATAAACCCGTTGGTCCCGCATCTTTGTGATTGCGACAGTCATTTTTTATGCGCTAATTTTATATCGCCGTCGCAGCGTTGAAGAAAAACACTTTCTACCCGGTGGGGCAGAATCAGCCTGGGTTCACTACTCCACTCTCATTGCCACAATTGCTGCCCTGTACCTGTTCTGCTGGTTTTCCGTAAGCAATACCCGGACTGGGAATTGCGCCTGTGTGCACCCAACTCCTCGGATCATCATCTTGACAGGTACATTGAACCTAAGACCCCACTGCTCAGTGCCGTCTTATTAGTTTTGTGACTCTGTGACCTATAAAAAATGCCCAAATCCTAAAGAAACAGCACGGGCGATATGAATAATTGAGCTGTTGTATTAAAAAGCGTAGAGATCCTATCACCATGCCCCCGCAGTCCATTAAAGCCATCTTTATAATAACTATCCTCTCCCTCCTTACTGCTTGCAGCAGTGGAGGGTCCGGTAGCAACGAGAGTAACAACGAAGAGACACCTGCCGTAGAAGAGACACCTGCCGTAGAAGAGACACCCGATATTCCTAATCCACCACAGGATTTCACCCTAAGCTTTGAGCCCGTTAAGTTGTTCCGCTTTAGTTGGACCGATACCGGCAACGCCAGTCATTACCATTTACTGGAAAACTCAGATGGGCTATCTGGGTTTACTCCTGTCGCAGAGCATATTCCCCAGGGGAGTGAAACCATAACGCTAGAAGTGCCGCTCTACGCGCGGGCAAATGCTCAGTACCTACTACAAGCTTGTAACGGGGAGGGTGAATTGGAGCAGTGCAGTGACTCAGACCTTATCTCAGTGAGCGACGCATTGGTCGCTGCCATTGGCTACCTCAAGATCGATGATACCGAAGAGCTCTTCTCTGTCAGCCTCAGTGGTGATGGCCACACCCTGGCCGTAGCTAATCACAGTGAAAATGCAGTCTTCCTGTTTATCAGAGAGGGGGGAGTGTGGGTGCAGGATGCCAATCTCAAAGGCAATAATACTGAAGAGGGTGACGAATTCGGGAGCTCTATCAGTCTCAGTGCCGATGGTCAAACTCTGGCTGTTGGTGCTCATTTTGAGGGTAGCAGCGCCCAAGGTATCAATGGCGATCAACACAACAATGATGCCCCAATTGCTGGGGCGGCTTACGTGTTTGTACGAGAAGCCAATACCTGGCAACAGCAAGCCTATCTCAAGGGTAGTAATACTGAAGAGGGGGACGCTTTCGGGAGCTCTATCAGTCTCAGTGCCGATGGCCAAACTCTGGCTGTTGGTGCTGTTTCTGAGAGCAGCAGCGCCCAAGGTATCAATGGCGATCAACATAACAATGATGCCCCAATTGCTGGGGCAGCTTACGTATTTGTACGAGAGGCCAATATCTGGCAGCAGCAAGCCTATCTTAAGGGCAGCAATACTGAAGAGCGTGATGAATTCGGGAGCTCTATCAGCCTCAGTGCCGATGGCCAAACCCTGGCTGTTGGTGCTGTTTCTGAGAACAGCAGCGCCCAGGGTATCAATGGCGATCAACACAACAATGATGCCCCATTTGCTGGGGCAGCTTACGTATTTGTACGAGAGGCCAATATCTGGCAGCAGCAAGCCTATATCAAGGGCAGCAATACTGAACAGGATGACTTTTTCGGAATGGCTATCAGCCTCAGTGCCGATGGCCAAACTCTGGCTGTCGGTGCTGATCTTGAGGACAGCAGCGCCCAAGGTATCAATGGTAATCAACACAGCAATGATGCTATAAGCTCTGGCGCAGCTTACGTGTTTGTTCGAGAGGCCAATATCTGGCAGCAGCAAGCCTATCTCAAGGGCAGCAATACTGAACAGGGTGATCATTTCGGGTTCCCTATCAGTCTCAGTGCCGATGGCCAAACTCTGGCTGTTGGCGCTATTTTTGAGGGCAGCAGTGCCCAAGGTATCAATGGTGATCAACACAATAATGGTGCTATAAGCTCTGGTGCAGCTTACATGTTTGCACGGCAGGCCAATACCTGGCAGCAGCAGGCTTATCTCAAGAGTAGCAATACTGAGCAGGGTGACTCTTTCGGAACGACTATCAGCCTCAGTGGCGATGGGCAAACGCTGGCTGTTAGCGCATATGAATACCCAGTAGACCCGGATGGATCCTCAGCGATAGAGATCTATACTTACTAATTATTTTTGCTCGCGACTCTAATACCCCCTCACATTAAAGCGGGGGGGGATTAGCATGCGACAGACAGTTGTATGATTATTAACAGGTTACTGGTATTCTTAATACTTACAGTTTTCAGAAAGGTATAGGAGCAATCCCATATGCACATCCCCTCCGCCGTGCTGTTTATACTCGAGGGTACCTCTAAAAAATCACATCCTCATTTTTTCGCTCAACAGCCGCGTCGCTGAAGTGGTGGACTGGCCTTGAGTCTGCCTTCGCTAGCTCCCCTTTAATATTTCTATAAAGAGTTCTCGCCAGGCGTTCACCCGATACGCTGAAATGCCAACCAAAATCCGGGCCTATCGCATTTGGACTCTACAACCTATGAAAATGCCCGAAAGCATAAAGTCATTATGGTATCCGGGGTTAGTGGGTCACTTCATAAGCTACATTTAAAAGCCAAGAGACTCCAGCACTATACCCCCGCAATCCATTCTGGTGTTGACTCTAGTAATCACAAAGAGGAACCTGCCGTATCAAGCATACCCAGTACGCCACAGGATCCCGCCCTAAGTTTTGAAACCATTAAACTGTTTTGCTTTAATTAAATTGATACCTGCAATGACACAAATTGTTGGTTTCGGATAATAAGAGTAATTGGTAAGAGTGGGCTCAGTTGGTAGAGCCGGAATCTCTCTCAATCAAGTGAAAGAAAATGATGAGCTGCTACCAACGGAGCGAGATCGAACGATGCCAGATTTACAGTTTTAGAACATCCATGCATTCTTAGAAAACAATAGCAAAACCGTTAGAGAGGTATCTCGCAATGATCGACTAAAAGCTGCAGTGTAATACTTAGGATATCGCCCGGGACAAGAACATAAGCTTGCAGCGCTAAGACGCTAGCAAGTGTATAAAGCACAGAGGGTGACTGATGGCATGTGGAAACAAATAGAGGCCCTAACTCAGACCACAGCAAGTCGTAAGCTATATGAAGAGGTGTACGGGGTTGTCGTTACACGGTGAGATGATCTACCAACAAATTTATTTAGATCGGAAAATTATGAAGCTAATACAAGCACCTTAGGATTGCATCAAAGTCCCATGGCAAGTGCTACGATAGGTGTGATCGACGCGGTTAATTACTGACTATGCCTGAACGCAAGACACTATTTACTGTTATTGTTACATTGATATGTAAACAATCAGACTTGCTGGCTGAAGCAGCGATTAGTCGCAAGGTAAGTTTCGAAGATAAAATCAAAACGATTACCTTTGATAGTAGTCTCGAATTCGCTGAACAAGAAACAATTGTAGATTGCTTAGAAGTAGATATTTTACTTTGTTCACCCATATTTATCTTGGTAGAGAAGAATCAGTGAGAATACAAACGGCTTGGAGCGAAAATATTTCCCAAAGGATGCCGGTTTTAATAAGGTGATGGCCGAGCAGGATCAATTTGTAATGGATCTTTTGAACAGTAGATCAGGAGCGAGTAAAAGAGGATGGCCGTCAAATGAATTATTTGCCAGGCCACATGGTGATCCACTTGTGGAATAAAGAATCGTAGTTATTCCTTGGAATAAAAATTAATCATCGTGTAAAGATTTTTCCATATTGTCTAGATGGTGGTTATGTAAATAAAAATGTGGAAAAGTAGACCAATGTAAATAAGCTGGAGTATTCCCTGGTTAAATAACATGAGTCGATAAACTTATTGTGTGGCGGTTGTGGAATATATAATCGAATAAGTTCGAATATATGAGGAGGTGTTGGATTCCGGCGAGGGTGTCGATAACTGAATAAAGTTCACAAAAGTAAGAAAAAATACCAAATACCCGTTAATAAAGACCAATTCCTAAAATTATCAGACCAAAAAATAATGAAAATAATGGGTTATGTAAAATAATGACGCCTTCACCATTTGACATCAGGTATAAGCATTTAATCAATATACGTCGAATGAGTGGTTGTATACGCAATATAAGGGTTGTATATAGATGGTTAATTGTTCTATCTGAAGTTTTTATTTCTATGACACCCGCAGTGTTTACTTACTGATAGGTTTATGTTTATAGAAAATAATGTAGGACAAAGCCAAACAATCCTAGAGATAGTACTTTGGAGAATATGTGAAAAATATACGAGAGATTGCCGTTAGCATTTTGTTGTCTGTTCTTATAGCCTCATGTGGAGGTGGTGGGGGAAGCTCAGGCCAAGCTACCGATGAAAGTTCTGCTGGAAGTGGCAATAGCGCAGGAGGTGGCAATAACTCAGGAGGTGGCAATAACTCAGGAAGTGGCAATAACTCAGGAGGTGGCAATAACTCAGGAGCTGGTAGTAACTCTGGAGGCGGAGGTTCGTATCAAATAACAGGTGGAACCGGTAGAATTTCAGAAAATATCGAAGAGAAAATATCTGGAAAGCTCATCAGTGATACAAATAGCGGCCTTCAATTCGCTCAAGGCAGTTTTCAGGGAGCATATGGGGAGATTGAAGTAAGTATAGATGGGAGTTGGGTGTATGTACTTGATGAGGCTCTATCAGATCCAATTAAGGGAGAGGAAGTTGTCAGAGATAATTTTGTTATAGGTATTGACTCAAGTAGTGAAACAACACCTATTACGATTACTATTGTAGGTTTTGATGATCCATACGAATTTAACGTAGAGTCTCCAATTGGTACATTAGTCGTTGGCGATACAGAGTACTTATCTGGAACAGTAACTATTACTGATGTCGACGGAAATGCCCCAACATTTACTGAAGATACCATTGATGGTGAATATGGTGAATTTAGTGTAGATAAGAATGGTGACTGGGAGTACCGCCTTAATGATGGAGTTGAAAATATTGCCTCAGGAGAGTCAGCTACTGAAACGATAAGTCTGTCATTAAGCGATAATACTTCTCAGGTAGTATTGCTTTCTATTAATACGATAAAGGTAAAGGAAAGTAGTATTGTATTTGTTTACATGGAGTTCGATGGCAATTCATCCTTAGATAGTCTCGGTATATCTGATTTGGCTAATAGTGTTTTTAATAACCCAACTTCAATGAATAGAGTGTATTATTATAACTCTTTAGGTCAGCATAATTTTGTACGGCATCGTGTTAATGATAGCTCTCTAGATAATTATTGCTATGGAACCTCTGGCCAGGAAAACTCATCAATTGATTGTGTAATCTACAATGTGCCCGATGAAATAAATGGCGACATGCTCAGCTACCAGGAGTTACTCGATAGACAACACCTTGGTGGTCGATATACAGATAAAGGTATGACCTTTCGAGATGAAGCTGACGAATGGGCCAGAGAAAATTTATTAGATGAAAATAATGAACCTCTGGATTTAACAAAATGGGACCATCGAGTATATCTTTATCCGATATCTATATTTGGTGCGGCTGGAGTGGCCGCAACTTGGGGGAACTGGTCGTTTGTAGGGTTAGAGGGCGGGCCAGTTGCAGCCTTAGCCACTATTAAGCATGAGGTGGGTCATAACTTTGGACTAGGCCATGCAAATTTTGATGAGAATAACGATGGAAATCTTGAAAGTTATTATGGGGGAAGAGGAATAATGGGCTTAGGGTGGTCTAACCTATTTGGGAGTGGCCAGCGTGAATTTTTAGGGTGGTATGAGCAATTCCCTGAGTATACAAAGGTAGTCACACCATATCTGGGTGGATTACAAGAAATAGAAATTCAGTCAATTTATCTTGGTCCCGGAGAGCTTTCAAAAAATCTTCCTCAGCAAGTAAAAATAGGAGGTGAAGGTCATAGTCATGGAAAAGAATATTATTATGTTAACTATCATGCTTCCCACCCCATAATGAATCCCTACCAAATTGAGGATGAGTTATATATCAGCTATGCTGATGGTGGGGCATATAATGATGTGGCGATTGTAAAGGTCGGTGAGTCTTTCACAGACTCCAGGAATGGCCTGTCTATTAAATTTGAATCGGTGGACGCTATGAGAAAGTTTGCAAAATTTACTGTAAAATATAGTAATTAATTTTTAAATACAGATCTTTTTTGGTGTAAATTATGTTTAGAATACTACTGATGGCGATTTCAATTTTTTTGTCGGTGAGTGTCACGGCTGAAGATTTTATAGTCGGAAAGCTAGAGGAAGTCACTGTAGAAGATAAAAGCTTTAGTAAGGTTGAGCATCTTTTTTTGATTAAAGATGAGGTTTCTGGAAACTATTTTTTCTTAGATAAGAAGAAAATAAAAGGCCTTAGTGTGAAGCACGGAGATCGTATAAGTATTGATGCTGAATATGAGGGTTCTCAGATTGTTGAGGTTAGACATATTAGTTTGCTATGAAGTATATCATTAGGTACGAAATGTATATAAAGTAGAGATTGATGATTAGATTTAATCAATCATGCTAATATATTGCTGGAAGTCGGTAAGCTGCTTTCTACGCTCGATTATAAGTCGGTATAAGATCGGCTTCCAGTTTTGGATAAAATTATCGACTTTTCGATATATTCCCTGCATTGAAGGTTCATTAGGTGGTTGAAATTTATGTGTTTTTAGTTTATCCGATCATGCTGTTGTGGCGCTTTAGTATATTCGTTGTATAAGTTAATTTATGAATCCCGTACGGATTTCCAAACAGAATATAAAAGTTTGGCTAGTGTACTGCTCTTGGACTTGCTAGTCTGTGGGTAATTGCTGCCTCAATTCTCAGCAGAGAGTGGCTTATTCCCGGAGCTATTTTTTAGACCAGCGGCAACCGCCTCGAAGTCTGTCGATGAATCCTACCCCAGTTTATACTTGATGCGAATCAACGTGATGTAAGATATTCTCCTGCAGTCGCTACGGAAAATACCTTCAACTCGATGAATACTACACGAACAACCAGAATTTAACATCCACTGTTCCTCTGAGATATAAGATCAGAGGGACCCTCTGGCCTTCCATATTGACGCTTAGTGCTTTTTGGGGCAGCGTGAAGCGCAATTTCTTTGAGATGGATAACTGCGGACTTCCAATCCAGAGGATGTGTGTGCCGACCTATCTCGACTTCATAAGCAGCTTAGTACCCTATAGCGCAAAATCTGCAGAAATATAGATCCACAGTTTCCTCATGGGTATTGACGATATTGCGGGTGCATACTGAGCCAAAATCCGGTTATCGATCTGTGTTAGATGGGTTGGCCCTGTATTAACAAGTTGACTTTTAAATTATCCGGTTTGACAGTAGAGACCACTTATTTCAACTCTACTATGTTGCCCTTTAAGGTGAGTGGAGTTATTACCGCTGTGGTTGTTGTCAAAACCTCGAACAGAGGGGGGGGGGGGGGGCGCTCAGCCAAAACCGCCTATTATGTTGATAGGCATCTGGGTGAGTCAACTAAGGGTGTTTTCAGTCATTATTTTACTCATGAGACACTTAGGTGTTGAGTGTTGGAAAGCAATTAGTTACACAGTTAAAAATAAATCAATAGTATCACCATAGTGCTGGCTGGTTGTATCACTAGCCCCTGCCTCAAGAGAACTGTTGCTAGTTACTATATCGGGAATTCAAATTCGTCAGATCAGTTTGCTGCTAGCACCTTTTTAAGATGCGCTTATGAAACCTCTTGTTAACGAACTCATAAGCGCTTAATGAGGTATAAGAATATTTAATCAGTTACCCGTTCAAAAAGCCATTTAGTGCTTGTTGAAGCATTTGATAGATTCCCAGCAGCTGACATATATTTGTTGTTCATATAGACAGACTTAATAGTATTTGCTCCCCCGCTAAGTGACTCGAGCCTAAAGTGTTGAGAATAATTTGATTCAAGCTCTTGGTCATTGTTGGGAATAGCCCTAGTAAAAAATTTCTCCGTTAATGAGTTAGGTTGAGTAAGGATTGTATTCTGACTAGCAGAAATTATTCGAAACTCGAGTGGGTTGACGGCATCGAGTATCCATATTTGTGAAAGATCATCATCATTGCGCGGCGATATATCGACAATATCATTGTCTCCTGATCTCTTGTCTAAATAATTTCCCGTTTCAACATTTTTAATTCGATACCTGTAACCATTGGTTAACCCGCTAGTGTAGGGCTGGGCAAAAACAATTTCAGACATTTGAACCCGATAAAAAGATGCACTTTTTGCGGTGGCACGTACTGCTTCAGCAGTTAAGTGGTACGGCAGTCCTCTCGTAGTTGTTGGGGTAGATGACGTTCTACGTTCGATGCCACTCCAGCTATCACTATTACCACAGATTGAACTATAATGACTTCCAGTGGATGTGAGAGGTCCCTTTTTTGATAGGTCTACCTTGTGCCTTCCCACGCAAAGTTTATTTACTTGACCATTATCAACATCAAGGCCAAAATTGGTGAAAGCATATGCTTTAGTGTTGTCACCATCTACAAAATTAAAATCATAAAAATGCATATTGCCATTACCGCTATACTTATCACATGATTCAACAGTTGAGTTGAAAATAAAGAATGGCTCTTGTGGTTTATATGTAGGTAGGATTTCTCGTGAAAATATACCTATTTTGAGGTTGGCATCCGTACCAGGAGCTCTAATTACTGATTTGGCCTTCATTCCCACAATGATGGAGTTTGAGGGAATCGCACAATCTACATCACCTGAAAAAGAAGGGGTTTGACCGCGTGGCATTAGTAATCGGTTTCGAATTGGCATTTTGTTCAAGTTGAAAAGAACTTGCTCTTCTGACAGATAAGTTTTATCGAATTTATCTATTGAGTCGAAACACTGGGTTATTGTATTCAGGTTATTATCACATACGGATGAAAGATAAAATGCATCATTATTGATGCCGTCTACTTTTTCTCGCAAGGTGTCAATATCTGATATTAATCCCATTCTTATATAGTAATCTTTATCGGTACTGCTAATCTCTTCCTCATAGTATTTAAGGTGCTGACTAAGGCTAATTGCATAGTTTTCTGCAAAAGTGATTCTTCTTTGTGTTTCTTTGCTATATTTTACAGCCGTGGGGCTAACCGGTGTTTCTGAGATGTTCCCTAAAGTATTTTCTACTTTCAGGGTTAAGTTACCTAGATCGGAAATATTATTTACAGACTTGAAGTAGTTATTACTTCGTTCTCCGGATTCTAGTTTGGGTTTTAATGGGTTACATTGATTGCCATCGCATATCTCGACACTCTTTATTCCCAAATGATCATTAATGACTGCGTGCACTTCTATATTATTAGTAATTCCATTGTCACCATATAGCTGGAAAATATCATAGTTTTTCACTATTGGATACAGTGGGATTTGTTGAGTAATGGTTACAGTTGTTTTGGGTGGCAATCGTATATCCCAAAAATTAGAGCTGTTATTTTTTGAGGTTAGTTGCTCTACAAAATTTGGGTCATTAATTACGTTAAAATTGCTATCTGTAAATGTGAACTCAAAACTGGATGCGCGATCATTGTCGCCGCCAATAATAAAATCACCTTCTGAAGTACGATAACATAAGGCTGCATCTGTATAGCCACTGTTCTTGCAGTCTAGCTGGGTATAGGCTATATCAAATGCTTCCTTAATGGTTACCGACATGTCTGGTAATAAACTACCTTCATCATAGGCATGAACCCAGATATTGTGATTGAAGTCACTACCGTTCGCAGACACGCCTTTTACACTTATACGTGCGAGATCAGAATTGAATGAGTTAATAAGGGCTGACCAGTCCGCATTGTTATTGAGTTGACCTGTAGCATTGTTGAAGAGAGTCACTTTTGCACTTGCAATATTTGTGGCTAATCCAACTGCACCACCATTCGCTAAGTAATCTGTTTCCTCCACACTTAAGCATGATCCTTCTTCACTCCTTCCAAGTACAACTAGTCTCTCACTCTGACCAGCAGCTAGTGAGAACCCATTGCCTTCATAGTCAACGGTTCCCCATAATTGATCGCCAAAATATATATCCCAGAATGGAAATATTTGAGAGGCCGCGTCTGACCCAGTATTTGTTACCTTTAAAGTCAGTGCCATTGAGGAAAAGCAGCTATTTGAAACTTCAGTAGAAGTTTCACTGCTTAAAGACTCAAATGTGCTTGAGCCCGTCTCTATTGCCTCACTAGAGGACCATCCGGTGCTTTGACCGTAACCCCCACCGGTATTTACTCCGATGCTTAGGCCATCGGTACCAGCATTGCCTTCAAAGTTTAATGTAACAAACCATAGTTTTTCTTTGGTTTGACTATTTTCCTTTGTCTGATACTCACCGATTTCCTCGCCGACTTCGGTGCCGTTAGATTCACCAATTGTAGTCATATCATAAAGGGTTATGCCCTCGAGTGTTGTTACAAGTTGTGGCATTGCTCCAATTAGTGGGTGTGATGCTCCATGGACCGGTTGGGAGGCTCCAAAAATACCAATTGCCTCTTCTCGGTCACTATAAGGGTCAAAATCTGTGCTGTATCTAAAAGGGTCTGTAAAGAAGATTTCTCTAGCGGGGCCAAAAGAATCACTATTGATCATGATTGCCGCCATTACGGATGCGATGGTTCCATCTTCGCGGGGAGACCCGGTAATTACCTGATGTGTTTCCGGGTTGGCAACACCAAGTCCATCTAATTTACTGATAACATGGGAGCGGATAATATCGTACATCCCATCAACGATGAGAACTCTGAAGTCTTGCTCGCCTCCTGTATCGAGATTTGATAATTGTTGTGTAGTGACCTTTCCAGCAGCTTCGAGTGCTTTAATTGCCCACCTTGTAGTTCGAATAGTTATGCCGTTTAAAATGACATTATGTGAGGAGTTATCTCTCATATCTAGCCATATATCTGACGGAACAGCTCTTTGTGCCCCTCTCAATAAGTTTCCATCATTATAATACCCGTAGACTTCAGTGAAATCTGTAATTTGGTCTTCGTCGCTATCGATAGATGGGTTAACTAGAAAATGATCCCGGTTAATTGTGCGACCAGTATCGGCCTCAATAAAATCTCTAAATTCATAAAATTCATCTGGATCAAGAATGCCATCTTGATCAGAATCGGAATTATTGGGGTTTAACCCTATTAGTTGTTCAACATGATCTTCGAGCCCATCTCCATCGGAATCCTTCGCGAAACTTTGAGTGCTTAGTGTCATTATAATGCAGCTTAAATAAGCTAGCGATTGAGGTATTTTTTTCAAAATTAAGTAATCTTTTGGTAACATAATCATTAATTTTAATACAGTTGCTTAGAGGAATTTTGAATCTATTGGCCAGTATCAGTGTTATCTCATATGGTTGTCCCTCCTTGACTAATTTAAATATATTAAACATGTCCACCCCCTTCCTTTCCTTGCTCTGAAAGTCCCCGTGTGGGGGATGAAAATCAGTAATTATTGTAATTATGTTTTATTTTAGGTGTTGTTTCTTATTGGTGTTTTAACTATATATTTTTGGGTTTCTGGTTCTATCAATATTGGTCTTTTTTTTTGGGATGTAATCGATTGTATTTGTTTAATGGGGGGGCGAAGGTGGTCTTTTATAAAGCAAGTTGTTATTTCTTTGGGTGCTTTATGTGTGGCGGTAGTGTTTGCTTAATATTCAAAGTTTCATGGGGTCGTATTGTCTTCGGTCTGTGACTGGTAATACTTTCGTATTTACCAAAGAGATATGGATATGCTTTCTACTTTAGAAAAAGAATAAAGGCATAGGTAGAGTGTTGGGGTGAATAATAATGATCAGATCATTAGTATAAGTTCATCAACTTTGTCTGTGTGAGTTCGGACGATGGATGAAATGTTGCCCCCCCCTAACCTTTTTTGTGAATATAGTGCTTCTAGGGGTCTTAATTTTATTTTTAATTTTCTTTGTGGTTATCATTTATGTCTGCATTTTTCATGAATGGATAGGTCACTTCCCTTTGGGGGTATGCATGTACCAATTACCATTCTTTCTCTCTATTTCTGACTTTTGGATCACAGAGATCGGTATTTATTTCTCTGCATGAATAAGGGCTTTCTGGTTCGAAAACTCACATCTTTAATCCAAAATAATTCCTTCCAAGTTTTTCTGAAAAATATTTTAGTTGTTATCTAGTGTGCAGGCTGTTTATACTGTGTCTTTCCTAGTAGCCAGGCGTTGTGTGTTCTTCGGTCTCAATAGATCGTCCACAGATGTAAATTACTTGAGGATATTCGACCCCTGTAGTTATTCTTCAAAACACTCCCATCAGTGCCCATCTTCTAGTCGGGAGAGGTGCTGACTCTACCAACTGAACCCTACTTTCCCAGCCACACTTATTATCTAAAATCAAGGATCATTAATATCTAAGGATTAAATGATGTGCATTGCAACTATTTTCGGATAATATGTTAATTTTACTTTCCATCTCTAGGCGAGATATCCCCATTGTGCCGGTGGGAATGCTCACAGTTGCTGTAAGCCATTAGGTTCTGATTTTAATTTTATAAATGTATAACCTGGAGAAGGAATCCATTCAAATCCCAGGCTCAGAAACAGTCCTTCCATTGGTACACTTTATTCGTTGCTTCCATATTTTTTAAATGCTTTTAATCAATCGGACTTTTTAACTAATAGCTAGTAGGTCAAGTTCAGCGGCGCTCGATATAAGACTTACCCAGGTTAAGTAGACACCCTGTATAGTTAGGTTTCGGCCTTGTATCATGGGAAACAAAAGAACTCAGGCGTATACAGAGGAATTCCGAATCGAGGCAGTAAAAAGGGCGGAAAAGCCTGGAGTGACAACGGCTTCTGTGGCACGCGAGCTGGGTGTCAGTGCACAGCAGATCTATAGCTGGCGCGGTCAATTTAATCGTCTCTCAGATAAGCAGCTTAATAGATTAAATGGTATCGACTACTCCAAGTAGGAAAGTGCAGTAGTCCGCAGGCTCACGAAGGAATTGCAGGAGGCGCGTAAGGGGGGCGAGCGTCTAAAAAGGCAGCTGCGTACTTTGCGAACCACTAAGAGTAAAGTACGCACTGATACAGGAGCATGTAGGGCTATTCTCGATTAACTTGATGTGTCGGTGTTTAAGGTTCTCAAGATTGGACTATTATTGGTGGCTTGGGAGACTGGTATCTTCTAGCGCTATTAGAAAGTTGCGGGTAGCTAAAAGGGTCCGAGTGATCCTACCCTTCAACTATAGTAGCTCAGGTTTGATCTGACAGTTACCGGTTTTTCAGGAGGTGCTATTTACCCTGATGGGTTCTCCAATTATTGTAATATGTGAGCCTTCGTCCAGATCCTTTTGTAACTCTTCTATTGATCCATAGATCTTGCGGCGTATGAAGGTTGGTAGAACGCTTGTAAAATGGTTTTATGGAAGCGTTCACAGATCCCATTTATTTGTGGATGCCTGGCTTTTGTCTTAGTGTGTTCTATTTCGTTCACACTTAGAGAGCCTCTGAATAACTCCGTGATACCCCTGGCATGCGGAGCGGTTCACAATCAAGGCGCGGCTTCGCAGGAATGTCTAGACCTTTCAAGAAGTCGCAACGCGGAGTGTGAATCGCTCTGCAAGCCCCGAAGGGCGGGTCTTGAAGGCCGCATCTGCTGCGTTGCAGCTTTTGCAAAGGGCTACGGCCATTCGCGGCAAGCTGCGCCTAACATCTGCAGCTTTCAAAACCCGCAGAGGCATTACGGAGTTATTCAGAGGCTCCTTAGATATAACTGATAATCGTGCTGTTCCAATTTGCCACAATACTCGGTACCACGATCAGTTAGGATGCGCAGCACTGGAAGATCATGTATGGCATAAAACGGTAGTATAAAGTCATTCTGGAGGTCCGCCGCGCCGAGATATCAGTCATTATCTAATGACTTACTATAACTGGGAGCGCCCCCACCAACGCAATGATGGGGGCACGACTGCAAAAGCGGAAGAAAAACTTAACTTATTTTCCGGAAACAGTTGGTCGCTACAGTCGTACTCTAGCTCCATAGGTTCTTTTCAATGATTGGCCTGGGCACGAGTGCCAAGGTAGATAGTGCCATATATAGATGTTGGGTGCTGAAGATACATAGAGAGGTTGTTGACCGACTGGTCACATTTGGAGTTGGCTTGGTAGGGCATAGATAGTTTTAGGTTAGCCTTTGGGCCACTTTTCTGGGAGGGGACAGGTGATGCAAGTGCCTCTCAGAGTGGGTGCAGCCTGAGGAGAGCTTTCTAAAAATATTAGGTTTTTTGGAGGCCTTGTTGCGGATTATGAATTGATCATAGGATGCCGTAGGGCCAGCGTAATAACACTTGCAATGACTAAAAAGCTATTTCCTTTAAAGCTTAGCCTATCACCGGTATTCTTTGAGGTCCGACGGGAAGTCTAGGCGTATCCAGAGCCCCCTGATTAATGTTTCTTTGTATCTAACAACAATCAAGTAAGTGATGCCAAAAAAGTAATACTCTGAGAACTTTTCTTTGAGACATCATCGATCATGTCTGATACGCGGAGTAGTAAGAGGGAGATAAAAATCAAGATATTCGACTTTCTATAATACTTTAAGCCTAATAATGCACGAAAAATAGACAATGTATAGTTTCTTCCTTTTTAACGTGACTTTAGTACCACCTATTACTAGCATACGATGACTGCTCTTGGTCAGGCAGGAGCATCCGAGCTCCTCAAGTTCGTGGTACAAAATATTTATATCAGGCTAATAGGAAAGCCACTAACTAGATATTTTCATAGGTATTATGGGTAGTCAGCTACTCGAGTAGAACCAATGGGTCAAAAAATTACTTTGGATTAAATATGTCTTTTTGATGGCTGCTACGATTGTATAGACGCTTCTTAAGGGCTAAGGCTAGATGTGGCGAGTTGCGCTTTACACTTCAGCCCAAAGATGATCTGGGGTAATTTGGGACTCCTTAGGACTTTGTACAAGAATTGGTAAATAGGTTGTTGTGAATATATCAATTCAAATGTTTGGCGAGTTGGCTGTCTACCATGATGGTTCAGCGATAAGTTTACCTCGCTCCAAAAAAACCCGAGCAATCCTCGCGTTCTTGTTATTGGCTTCAAGGCCGCACCGTCGTGATCGTTTGTGTGAGCTCTTCTGGGATCTGCCAGATGATCCTAGGGCATCGCTAAGGTGGTCTCTTAGTAAGATCAGGCCTATTGTGAATGACCCGCACAATGCGCGCTTAAATGCAGATCGAGAAAGGGTTCGCATGGATACGGAAGATATTCATATTGATGTGAGGGAGCTAGCTTCAAAGCTTAAAGCTCCTGAGTTATCTTACAGTGAGCTTCTGTCAATTCATGATGAGCTAAAGGAGACTTTCCTAGACGGTATAGATTTGCCTGATCAGGAGCTTTTTCAGCAGTGGTTAGTAGCAGAGAGGGAGGAGGTGGGACGCTTGCGAGGGCAAACCTTATCGCGCTTGTCATCCCATAAAAACAGCCCGCCTCCAGAGCAATTAAAGTGGGCGCGCGATTGGGAAACGCTAGAGCCATTTAATCCTAACGCAGCAACTCAATTACTAAACAAGCTAGAAATGTTAGGGCGTATTGAGGAGGCTGATAGTATTCGCCCAAAACTTTTAGAAAGATTTAAAAGGGCTGGCATATCATGGACACCAAAGAATAACTTTGCGATAACTTATGAAAAAGGATTTAAGAAGCAGTCATTAGAACGTACATTAATTAAGAGCCAGAAAATTAAATTTTGTAAAGCATCAGATGGTGCTCGAATTGCCTACGCATCTATCGGTAGGGGAACTCCAATCATAAAAGCTGCGAACTGGTTAAGCCACTTAGAGTATGATTGGGAATCCCCAATTTGGAGCCCTTTGTTCCAAGCTTTATCCGCTGAACACCAGTTTATACGCTATGATGAGCGTGGAAATGGTCTATCCGATTGGAATGTGGATACCATTTCATTTGAATCATTTGTAACTGATTTAGAGACGGTTGTGGAAGCAAGTGGTGTTGATAAGTTCGCCTTACTCGGGATTTCTCAAGGGGCAGCTGTTTCTATTGAATATGCAGTACGCTATCCGGAGCGCGTTAATAAGCTGATTCTTTTTGGAGGGTATGCAGCAGGTTGGCGGACTGGGGCAACTGATAAGATCATTAAAGAGCGTGAAGCTATAATAACGCTTACAGAGTCAGGTTGGGGGCAAGACAACCCTGCATACAGGCACATCTTTTCGTCCACCTTTATGCCTAGCGCGAAAGCTGATGAGTTAGATTGGTTCGACGAGTTTCAGCGACTTACAACATCAGCGAATAATGCAGCCCGATTTCTTTCAGTTTTTGGTAGTATAGATGTTCGCGATAAACTTAAAATGGTTACTGTACCGACACTGGTTATCCACTCGCTGGGTGATCAAAGAATACCAATACAGCAAGGGATTGATATTGCAGCAAGCATCCCAAATTGCAAGTTCGTGGGTTTGAATAGCGATGGCCACCTTTTGCTTGGGCGTGAACCGGCTTCTAAGGTTTTTGTAAATGCAGTGAAAGAATTCATCTCTACTTAGCTCAAAGGAGGCGCAGATTTGTAAATCTCAATGCATGAGAAAGTTTCATTTCGAGTATAAGGTTGACGGATCAAAGAGGGAGGCAAGCCTTCCTGGACAGATTGGAAACACAACGCAGCAATGCAGACTAAATAATTTCATTAATGACAAAACCTTGAGCTAATGAGTGGTTAGGATTATCTGCTACCCAGCCACCAAGTTTCTGTCGAAGAGATGCATAATTAATCTGAAGGTTATTTAAATATTTAGCTGTTGCTGCAAATAAGCAATTTCCATCTTCTGGGGCATTAGTTGATTCTAGCTGCTTTGCTTTTTCTAACTCAATCAAATCTGATGGATTCTTGACTGCATTGTTAATTAGTTGATAGTGATTATTGTCTAGGAATAAATTTACTGCAGACGAACTAGAAAACTCTTCACCTATCGCCAAGACCTGGTTGTAGCCAGGAGAAATTATATTGATAGGCCTTATTATACATTGAGACAAAAGAGATGGGTGCATATCTGAAAGCTTGGTGTTCCAAGCTCCGCGCTTCTTAATATCATTTACACACTTATGTAAAGCTGATTTTTTTGTATCGGAGAGGGTGGCTTTTCGATCGATGCAGAAGATGTTATTTCTGAGGGGGTTTCCATATGCTGACCACTATATACTCCACTGGTATCAGCAAAAACTATAATATACGATTTAAAAGTATATCTACGAAGTCTCTCAAAGCTTGATGCAGTGTTAGGTTCTAGTGTGCACTGTAGAGATTTCTTGGATGGTTTACTTGTATGGAAAATCTTAGGTGGACTAAAGTTAAAGGGCAGCATAATTTATCCTGTTCATAATTATTAGATTCTTTAAGGGTGGTATAAAATTAATCAGTTCAGCGATTTTTGGGTAATCAAAAGTAGTAAATCTATATACGGTTGAATAAATTGACCGTTGTGCTAATTACCCTTATGATTTGCTATGCAAAATATCATTTTCAACATTCTCTACAATTTTTACAACTTCAGTGAGTTTTTCTGCAATATTTAAAGTGCTGGCCGCTCCTGTTATTGTACTTAGTTGTTGTAAAAAACGAATTAGTGCTCGTTTAGAAGTACTTGCATCAATAGACGCGTCGCCCCCAGTAATAAAATTGGGGGAGGAAAGAGGTAAGCGATTAAAGTTTATATCTATCAATCTTTGCATATCTTTACGCACATGGCAGAACTCCCCCTGATACTGGTCGACAGCAATGTCAGCTGAGTACTTAGAATCTATTTTACCTGTGCTAATTATCTGGTTTACATGAGTTATTTTAGACATAAAGTAGTAATTTCAAACCTTAACTATAAGACCTGCAAGACCTGCTAAGCTAATCCTATGAAGATCTCGGGTATTTTACAAATTAAAAAACAATATACGGCCCTCTATATCCATACAAAAGGTATATATAGGTGGAACCTAGTTATCATAGAGTGAAAATCCTATAAGTCATTTACTTGAGTTATGGTAACTAAATGCAGATTTTCCTGCTTTAGAATTCTTCGACGAAATTATTAGTTCTGGTCATTTTTAGTACCTCTGGTTACAGTAGATGCCAATTTCAAGCTTGTAAAAAATATATCGATTAAATAAAAAATATTCTAGCGTTGATTAACCAATATTCCGCAAAATATTTTACGGCAACTTTCGTGGGAGGCTTCCGCCATCAAGAATTAGGTGCCTCTGAACAACTTCACGATACCTCTGGATGCAGAGCGGTTCACAATCAAGGCGCGGCTTCGCAGGAATCGCTAGATCTTTCAATAAGTCGCAGCGCGGAGTGTGAATCGCTACGCAAGCCCCGAAGGGCAGGTCTTAAAGGCCACAGCTGTACAGCCATTCACGGCGATCTACGCTTAACCCTGCAATATTCAAGGCCTGCAGAGACATTGCGGAGTTGTTCAGAGACTCTCGAAGAGACTTCTGATTAAGGAGGTCTTATTATCGGACCAGCCTGGGCTGGATAAAAATTGGGCTTCTCACGAAGATAGCTTTAACTTTTGCACAAATCTCCCAAGTTTTTGTCTGAATTCCTCTGTGTACGGATTTCAGGCGCAATATCCCAAGGCAGCAAGATATTTTCTCCCTATCCATAAAATCGTAAAGCCTACCTGTAATTACAGGTGTCAAGTATTTTTCACCAACCCGCGTTATCGAGCATTATTGTAGCCAAGCTGACACTTGATATAGCGGAAGGGGTGACCCTAACCTGCATCTCTTTCTTTTCCACTTTACGAAGTGACATTTGACCTGGAAGGGATTTAGCTTGTTCGGTCTAAACGCTATGTACCAGCCCACCATTGTCTCTTTCAGCTATTCCCGCTTTACCATACCGATGTATCCAGAATCACCTTAGGTGATGCAAATCCAAAGAGCTGGCAGCTGATGTGGTATCCATAAGGAGATACTGATGATAGAGAGTGACAGTTTTAAATACAAACCATAAAGAAATCCGCAGATTAAGGAAGCTAAGATTATCTTTGTAGAACCTGCCAAATGGAAACACATGAACAGTATTGATGCCACGCTGAGTAAGTAGAGTATAAATCAGTCGCATCATCAAGACTGATAACTTGGCGGGGAGGCGGGGCAATCAAGGAGTGATAAAAATTTTCAGCTATCGGCCGTATAGCAGACAGAAGCTCGTAAAGAGCTGACCCCAATTGTTGATCACCGATAGCGTGTGGATGTTTGTGAGGTCGATGACTGAGTCGGGGCTGAAAACGGAAATGGAAGGGCACAGAACAATCAACTGATAGATCAAACGATACTTCAAACGCTAGATCAAATGGATACAGGGTTTAATAGGATTAAGTTGAATGAGGCTTAAATAGGTCAGCATAAATAACTTTGAGAGATGTCCAGCGAAGAACAATAAACTGGAAAGTCTCGCTTCAAAAAAATGTACTACTTCAGCATGAGTTAAATCAAATTTAGAGCGATAGATGTGAAGCAGAATGAACTTTAAGCCTTGCAGGACACTTAATACGCGAAGTCAGACACACATATTAGTGGAGTGATTGAGGGGGCTAAGCTAGATGAAGCACTGTGCCACGAAACAGGGAAAAAAGTCTAAAATCAAAAAAAAAAACAGGAAAATCTAAAGCGTGAATTCTGATACTACGTAACATGGCTACTAAATATTGTACTGAAACAAGAATTTTCCCCGGGGCATTTAGCAAAGCCGAAAATTCTTACTGGGTCACTCGATAACATATAGATTTCGCACAAGATGTATACAAAACTGGTGTAGGCTCAAAGGAGACAGTATGACCGGAATCAATTGGGGGCGAGCCTAAGGGTTATTAGTATGGCCTCCCAGAATAGTATGAAAGCGACCAAAAGTGAAGAAACTAACCTATCTGATAGTGGTGGGGATGTTTGGCTTTTTGGAGCATCGAAATTTCGCTATGACAGTGATGGGAATGTACGTGAAGCAACAGAAGGTGAGATTCTAGGTCAAACTCGAAGTTCGCCTACAGCTATGATTGCTGTGCTATCAGAAGGGTCCAAGTTACTTCTGTTTGATGCGAATGGTGCATTCGAACAAGATATGGATGCAATTGCGAAGCTCTATACTCAGGATGATCAAGCACCCGAGCAAATAAGTGAGGAGGTTCGTGCGGCAAGAGTAGCTTTGCGAAATAAGATGAGGGCGGATATCAACGCGGATGTATTTTCGGTCTATGATGCAGGTAAATATTATCATAATGAAATTGAGGTTGCACCAGAGAAAATTGTTTCTGAGATGAATGGGCTACTTGTTGAGCATTTAGTGGATAAACAAAAAGCTTTTACAGATTTAAAAAGCAGGATAAATGCAGTAGATGGTTGGCTTCAAGAGCAGCTTTCACTAAAAGGCGAAATTGAAATGGTCGTAATGTATGACCTACATGAAAGACTCTATTTTGAGCAGAGGAAAGTGAATACTCTGGACCCTGCTTACAATCCCATGCCCTGGAAAAAATCATACAAAAATAACGCAAGTATTGCTGATTGGAGAGGTGTAGGGGACTACCAAACCCCGCTAAGTAAATTTTCCTCAGAAACTTTTCCTAATAATGCGCAGATAAACTTAGTCGATAACCTAAATAGTGCATTTCAATCTATGATTGATGATCTACACTCTCATAATAGTACAACAATTAAGGCACTATCAAAGTCTATTGTATAGATATTGAGTTTGAGCGGTATATTTAAAGAAATAATTTTAGTGAGTTGTTGAAAGTATGAATATTGCCTTGAGTAAAGGGCAGGTATGCTGTTCAGAACGGGAAATAACTATTGAAAGTCACCATAGTGGTGATTTAATAGAATTGATTACTATTTCAATTCCTCAAGGAAAATCTGCTGCCTTCATATTTGCACCGGTTATTAATTTAGTCTTGATGGTAGCCGGTTCTGCAAGTATTACATATAACCAGTCCAAATTTGAGTTATCAGTTGGGCAGGTTTGGCTTGTTGGTTCTGATACAGACTTTAATTTGAGTAATAAAAGTGAGTCCCAGGATATTGTAGCTATTTGCGTTCGTATTCGTGAAGCAATGTTAGCCAGGTTCTATGACAGGTATGACAATGCGCTTATTCTCAAGAAACAGGCTGCTAAAATGGTGGAGTCCTCATTACCGAAGTATGCTTCCCCAATCATCTTTCCAAGCTGTGAGCTAACGAGAATAACTTTGGACTCCTTTAGGCTGCTAGGCCGATTAGACAATGATGGGTTAAATGCTCTTAAGCTGGAAGAATTGCTTCTCTTGAAACTAAATAGTGAACATGGGGAAATTCTTGCTGACGAACTGCTAAATAGGGTTAATCCTACACATGAAAAATTTAGAAGATTCATGGAATCTAACACTACGAAGAACTGGTCTGTGGCTACATATGCGAAGCAAATAGGCATGAGCTTGACATCTTTTAAAAAAATGTTTGGACAAGTTTATAAAGAAAATTCACCAAAAGCCTGGATTAACGAAAAGCGGCTCCGACACGCAGATATCCAAATTCGTACTACCAATAGAAGACTGGTGGATATTGCCCTAGAGAGCGGTTTTTCTAGTCAGTCGTACTTTACCCAGCTGTATAAGTCAAAATATGGAATATCTCCATCTGAGGCTCGACAAAAATGTACCTGAGATATTTTTTATCATGTCTATTTGGTTCTATAATAATAGGTAGTGCTGTACAAAAGACAAGTGATGCAGAGATAATTTCGACACTAAGTATTGGAGTGCAAGTTGAAAGCGTAATATCAAGTAAAGCGTCAGATGTTTTGTTTTAAAAATATAATTGCTTAGAAGGATTTCCCCCTTTTTCAATTGACAAACTATCAGCTAGAGATCTTCAAAGAAAGCTAGCGTTAGGTAATTATGATGTTGTCATTAGTCAATGGATTATCTCAGATCAGGGGGGTGTGCAACAAGTTGGGAAAGAAGGTTGATTGGTGAGGCATCTATTAATTGCTTTACTCTCAAGGAAAGGTATAACCTAGCAAATATTTCTGACAGGGATATTTTTTCGAAAATAAAAACTATAAGCCATGTTGCTGATGACTCGTCCTTGAGAGTTGATCCAAGTTTGATAAATTTACATCCAAATGCTTTTGCTTTTGCTTTTGCATTTGTTGACTGTAAATCTATAAGTAAGTGTATAGACATACTTAAAGAGGGCGATGTAGATGTTATTGCAACCAAGAGTCGGGATTCGATGCATTACATGGAACATACGGTTCGGGGATATAATTTAGAGTTATACAGGGTGGAATTTTCTGAGCCTGGATGTCTCTATATCGGATTGAGTCCTCGAAGTCTTTCTCCAGAAGAGAGAGAAACGATAATGAATAATTTTAGTAATCTTTGGGAAGATAGGAGTTGCTTGACAGCAACACACGATAATTAATTGTACGTATAGCTATTAATTTATTTTGTTATATTTAAGGGGGTTAAATGAGCTCATATAACGGTCCGACACTTGTTGTCACTCATATCGTTTAAAATCCCAAGGCTATAGATAGTATCCAACGTCAAGCTGAGCTGCCCCTTTAGGGGGGGCAATGCTTCAGGCAATAAATAATAGCCTTATAGAATTTTCATCATTTTTGCATAAATATAAGAATCTAAACCAAAATAGAGCTAAAGTTATCCCGAAAGGATATTGATGCTAGAACATTAAAAAATGACAAAAGCTTCTTTAAATGTGAAGGAGGTGAGTAGGGTTTCTGAGCTGGCGAGCGCAATTAACAAGGATGAGTTTACTGAAGCTGGAACTCTAGAAGAGTTCAAGAGGTTTTCGATACACTTTTCTTTAGATATAACAAAGAAGGGAATAGCCCTTCTTTCATTGAGGTCACAACTTTCGGAGTCAGCAAGTGCTTCGATTAGTAATTCGAAAATATTGAAGAAAGTTGATAGAGAGCAGGAGCCAGTATTATCATCATTTGAATTCAAAGGAGGTATTTTAGAGTATGGTGCCAGGTCTTTAATTGACGAAGCCGGCATAGATCATAAGAATGTATGCTGATCTATACAAGCACGGGGCCTCCGTATGTAACTATGAAAGGTGAATTTATATTATCCTGGAAGATAAAAATTTTAGCAAGCAAGAATGATGTCCCAATTATTGAAAATGTACCCTTGGCAAGGGCGCTATATTCTAAGATAGGCGTTGATCAAAGTATAACCGATGAATTTGTTGAACCTGTAGCTGATGTTATTCGTTGGCTGAGGGCTCATGAAAAACAAGTTTAACTATTTAGAGATCTTATAAAGAGTACTCACTGTGAATTTAGATTTTCAAAGACTGATCCAGGATTTATCAATTAACTTACAGCAACCATTAATGGAGCCGGTAGAAGATTCATGTCGTATTTCTTGGGATGATATTGATATGCATATCTATCACCATGAAGAGAACAGCCGAGAGTTTGTAGTTTTAACTCTAGATATATGTGGCATACCCCAAGGTCAGGAGTTGCATTTCTGTAACTTGATGCTTCAAGCAAACTACCTGTGGATAGGAACAGAGTATGCAACGCTATCAATCAATCCAGAGTCACAAAAGGTAGTACTTTGTGATAAAGAATATTTTGAAAATATTGAGGTGGGTTCATTAGTAAAAAGGGTTAATGAACTGTATCAGGCGGCTATGTATTGGTATGAATTGATTACATCAAAAAATAACTCAATAAGTTCAGGAGCATTATCAGGTAATCTCAGTGTTGATAATAAGCTCGGTATAAAAGTATAACTTTTTGTGCACCTTGTTTATGAGGTGCGCAAAATACTGCTGATTGGATGTTAATCAAGCTGTATATTGCATGATCAATAAATATCTTCAGATCGCTATACAATTGTCCTTTGCATAAAAAAGTTAAAATTAAAAGAATTTTTATGTTTTCGCTGTTGAAGTTCGAATAAATGACTATGGCGGTGCTTCGGATCATTATGCCGCTGAATGACAAACTAACAAAATTATGCCTCGATTTTCTCATATCTGAGATCATAGATGGCCCTGATAAATCTTACTGTTTAAATTTTGATTCAAAATTTAGCGTTTTATTTTATGAGTTACGAAATGAATATTTGCTAGTTAGTGTTAATCTGGAACTATCCATAGAGGGGTGCTCCTAACGAATGCTATGCGAAAGGGCTATGTATGGCCTGGGTTTGCAAAATCTATAATAGCTGACGTTGCAAAATATTTCGGTTTTCAGACCATTATCAAAAATAGCGTCTCCTATGAAGAATTTTATGAATTTACAAATTATCATTGTTCATTGTGTGAAAGTGTTTTGCCAAAGATTAACTCTAACGAAATTAAGGAAAATCAGCTATATAAATATATTGCACCTTAGTGTTATTTTTTCTAATTAATTTTTGTGCTGTTTCGGTTAATTATGTATTGGCTGAAGATCTACGGAGTGAACCATTTGAATTTTATGCTGAAGAGCAACCATTAACTGATGTACTAGCAGTAATTGCAACGCATTCTAATTAACAAATAGGTAAACCACCGCCTCAGGCGGTGAGACTAGACAAGGCTCCGCCGTTCCGGCGTGCAGAGTAAAATATGGCCTCCATGAACCGGCAAGTTCTTTAAGGAGGCCATATGCTAGATTGGCAGTGCCATGCTCACGTGAAACATTATTGCAGGTACCATGTGGCATTTGTGCCCAAGTATAGAAAGAATGCGTTATTTGGAGCATTGAGACATGAGATTGGAGCAATATTCCGAGACTTATGTCGTCAAAAAGGTATTGAGTTGGTCGAGGGGTACGCAATGAGGAATCACATTCATATGTTGTTAATGATTCCTCCAAGGTTAAGTGTTTCCAATACGGTTGGTTTTCTGAAAGGGAAATCTGCGATCCAGATATTTCGGAAGTACAGGCATGTGCAGAGAAATTTTACAGGAAGACACTTTTGGGCTCAGGGTTACTGAGTGAGCACAGTAGGTCTTGATGAGCAGATGATTCGAGAGTACATCAAGCATCAAGAGGTTGAAGAACGCCGGCAAGTGCAGATGCAACTGGCGGGGTTGTAAATAGCCCCCTCTGGGGGCTTTCACCATACCACCCGCTATGCGGGTGGTTGCTGATTTGAGGGCCGATCTTAAAAGCAAAGTTCTTACTAAATTCTTAGAATGCGATTTTCTTTGAAAGATACCAGACCTATAACCGAACTGCCTACGCAAGCGCCACTACCCCCCCCCAATCCAAGAAATAAGATGGGGGATTTTACTGGGCGTCAGGCTTCTATCAGTATATATAAACCGCACCGGATCCCTCAGCTTGGTTATTATCCTGATCACCATTAATACCAGTAGAGCTACTGCTTTCATTGGGAGCCCCAATAGCCAGGGTATCGCCATCTGCACTGAGGTTGACGGAAAAGCCAAAAGCATCATTTGCATCAGTATTGCCTGCTTTCAAATATGTTTTCTGCAACCAGGTCCCATCAACTAGAGCAAACATATAAGCTGCGCCAGCATTTTCGGCATTGTTATTGTTTTGGTCTCCCCCTACACCCTTAGCGATACTGCCCTCTCTGGGTGCTCCAACTACCAGAGTTCGACCGTCGGCAGTCAGGCTAACTGATTCACCAAAATTGTCAGAGGCATCTGAGTTGCTGGCCTTGAGATAGGCCTGCTGCGCCCACTGGCCATCTGCACGGGCAAAGACATAGGCAGCACCAGAGTCTTTGGCTGCATTATTGCTTAGATCGCCATCAGTGCCTATGGCATTGCTGTCTTCATTATTAGCACCAACGGCCAAGATGTTACCATTAGCACTTAGGTCAACTGACAAGCCAAACTCATCGTCATAATCAGAGTTGCTCGCTTTGATATACGCCTGTTGCGCCCAATTACCATCCGTACGGGAGAATACGTAGCAAGCGCCCGAGTAAAGGGCATCATCATTGCTTTGCTCGCCATTAATACCCACCGCTTTGCTATCCTCTCCGGTCGCGCCAACAGCCATAGTTGTACCATCCCCACTCAAGCTGACGGAAATTCCGAATTCATCCAGAAGACCGGTATTGCTAGCCTTAATATAAGCCTCCTGCACCCAGGTGTCATCTATATGGGAGAAAACATATACCGCTCCTGAATTCACAGTATTGCCGATTTCCTGACTCTCATTGTTATCCTCTATTTGCCAAGTTCCACTCTCGTCAGGGATGCCAAGTATAACAGTTGGATCTGTTTGATCGCCATTGATGCCAGTAGTGCTGCTATCTTCAAAAGGCGCACCTACAGCTAGAAGACGGCCGTCATCACTGAGGCTTAAAGAGCGTCCAAATAAGTCATAGGGGGATGTATTGCTAGCTTTGATATAAGCATTTTGTGTCCAGGCACCATCTAGACGTGTAAAAACATAGACCGCGCCGGATTGAGGGGCGTCAGTATTGGTTTGATCGCCATTGATACCCGTTGTGCCACTGTTCTCATAGAATGCACCAACGGCTAAAGTGTTGCCATCCCCGCTCAGATCTAAAACACCGAAAAGACCCCCTCCATTATTATTACTGGCTTTGATATAGGCCTCCTGTACCCAGGCGTTATCTACCTGTGTAAACACATAGACCGCACCTGCTGGGCTAGTTCCATCTGGGTTGACTCCATCATCGTTCTCCTGGTCGCCATTGATACCGGTCGCATCGCTTTCCTCTAAGGTAGCGCCTACTGCAAGGGTGTGGCCATCTGCGCTGAGGGCGATTGACACTCCGAAAACGTCCCTAATACCTGTATTACTTGCCTTGAAGTAGCCAATGCTCTCCACCAAGGTGTCGTTTACGCTAAGGGAGGTAGAATCAGTGCAAAGATCTTGCTCTCCCACCTTGTTACAAGCTTGCAGTATATATAGCGCATTTGTTCGGGCGTGCAGTGGGACTTGTACCTCAAGGGTCCCATTACCCTTGGGAATATCCTCGACTAAACGTGTGAAACCGGAAATTCCATCAGGATTTTCCAGCAGGTGGTAATGAGTAGCCCCTTCCGCATCGCTCCAATTAAAACGGAAAACCTTGATTGCCTCGAAGCTCAGGGTAAAACCCTGAACTGCTTCGGGGGCAGCAGGTGGGTCCTCAGCAGGTGGGTCTTCCGCAGGTGGGTCCTCAGCAGGTGGGTCTTCCGCAGGCGACCCCGCTATAGTGGTATCTTCACCGCCAGTAGCGCCATTATTACCCCCTCCGCCACTACAGCCTGCAAGGGTGAATAGGAGCATAGCTATAGCCATGGATTCAAAAAACGGGATAGTCACTTTCATTAACTCTTATAGGTTTCACAAGGTTCAAGTATTATTAGATTTCACCCATATCTCATCTTTAGTTTTTGGTCATTATTTTGTTGATTTCTAAAGATTTCGGGAATAGATGGCCCTAATGAGTCATCGGGAATATCTATTGCCGCGTAAAGGTAAAAAAGGCCCAGGAATGAGCTACAAGTGAGGAGTGAAACACTCAGGCATCGAAAGTCTACAGAAGCTTCAGAGAGGTGGATATAGTATGCTGGGGGCAGGATAAATAATCAGCAGGTTAATACAATAAAGCACAATACATCGTCAGAACAAAATCAAGCTATTAATTCAGGGGTGGCGAGATTATCTTATTCGCATAGAATAGTACAAATTTACTCCAAATGTTCCAAGCACCTAGTTGACTAAAAACTCAGACGAAGCTTCCCGGTCGACGCAATTTTGTCTCCAGTGGGAACTTTGAAAAAACGTACTTATCACAAGCGGTGGACTAATTACTCCCAGTGAGCGAAGCAAGAATGTAACCACTGTTAGTTTAAGCCTGAATTACTAGAAAACAGGGAAAAAGTAAGTAATTCTAGCTCGTACATGTGGCGTCCTCTATGCAATCGAAGTCATGCGTCGCTTTGCTGGGGTGGCACTGACAAAGCCTATCCCGGATAAAAAAATCATCTTTAAGTTTTGCTATTTGCTTGAGACACAATAATTTGCTCGTCAACTCTTCACGGCTATTCACAAGCAGATCATAGAAAATGGCGTATTACTGAAAAAAGGATGCATCGTAGATGCAACAACTATCAGTGAACTATCAGTGCGCGCAGTTCTACCAAAAATAAGAAAAGCTCATAATCCAGAGATCTACAAGATCAAGAAGGGTGGGCAATGGTATTTGATATGAAACTTATTATTGGTGTTGATGATGAGACCGGAATCGTACACGCCGTTGGCACTACATCGGCGTGGAAATGTGGGAAGATCGAAATATGGTCTGTAACATAACGTTGAAGCCGAGCAAGCTAAAAATCTCTTCCGGAGAAAATTTGATTTCGTATAATGGAAAGAAGTACAGGTTGGGACCAAGCTGGAGCAACCCTTTCGCTATATTAAGACCAGTTTAGCTACAATAAGGCACGATATCATAGGTTAGTAGAAGCACTGAATGCTTGTGCTGACAGGCAGGATTTTCGAGCTTATTACCT
Organism: Microbulbifer maximicatervae (SeqCode); assembly: GCF_052468155.1. Classification (NCBI taxonomy): domain Bacteria; kingdom Pseudomonadati; phylum Pseudomonadota; class Gammaproteobacteria; order Cellvibrionales; family Microbulbiferaceae; genus Microbulbifer; species Microbulbifer maximicatervae (SeqCode). The sequence goes on along the minus strand of NZ_CP174335.1, from coordinate 4,129,359 downwards.
AGGCAGCAGCAAAGAATACAGACGACTCTTGAAAAAATGATTTACAAGTTTTCTATTTTTCTTGATGCTCTGCAAATCTGCATTTGCACGACTCAGTAGTGTCTCACCTTTTTTCAGCGGCTTCTTTGAGGTCCCTATATTTCTCATATGATTCCAGACCAACTCATCTGGATTTAGGTCTGGTGCATATGGCGGTAAGAACACCACTTCAAGCTTGCCATCCTGTGAATCGATATACTCCAATACCTTTTTCGATTTGTGTACTGGGTGCCCATCAACAATGAGAATCACTGGTCTTTTCGGACTTCTCTGGAAATTTTTGAAGCATTCTACGCACTTTTCTGCCGTGAACTTTTCACTATAAATATGACACCAGAAGCCAACTCTGTTCGATAAAGCTGAGATCGCATTGATTGACTGTCTTTGACCACTCGTTTTTACCACTGGAGTTTTTCTTTTTTCTCCCCATGTCCTTTGGAGTGGATCGTCTGATCTGATATTAGCCTCGTCCAGCCAAAATATTTCTGCCCCAGTTTTTTTCGCATAAGATTTAATCTTTGGGTAGACTTCCTTTACCCATTTATTCACCGTCTTCTCATCTCTATCGTAAGCTCTTCGTAGAGGCTTTTGTGGCGTCAGGCCCAGTGTGCCGACACCAGAAATACTAAGTTCAACCTTGAATCTCTCAAAAATCAAATCCGATACGATCTGACGTGTCCACAATCCGAAGTCAAAGCCATATTGCCTTGGATCGCTACCAATAATCCATCGCTTGACTTCCTTTTCTTCAATAGCTGATAGCTTTCTACCGCGTCCAGGTCTAATTTTTGGAGATAGCGCTTTAATACCTTTCTCCCGAGCAGTCCTTAACCATGGGAAAATAGTTCTGCTCCCCAGCCCTAAGCTACGACTAACCTCCGCCGCAGATTCTCCATCAAATACTCGCTGAACAGCAATTTTACGTATGAGGTGCTGCTTCTCAGTACTAAGTTTTCTGGCATCGTATTTCATGCAGTTTATATTGCCAGAGTGTACTGATTATTTCTGCCTGGCTAGTAAGTGCTCCCCCAAAAGAGTGAGCAGCTTGTTGCCTTCGGGTAAGCCTAAAATTGGCCTGTATTTGTGCTTGAAGTGCCTGTCGTATTTTTGGTGAAATGTAATCACAATCCGTAGAGATATTGTGAGATTATTTAAAGGCTCCCTCGGTTATCTGGGGCTCTTGGAGGCCGGTCCCCTCAACTTAACTTTAATTACTTTATGTCTAAAAGCGCCTAAAATCTAAAAATATTTATCCAATACCCAGTGGGACCCACTTTGTAAATGGCAACACCATTAAAGAGCCACTCCCCGAGCACCTGGAGGTCGCCATTTTTGGTATGGGGTGCTTCTGGCGCAGAGCATGGGTTCTGGGATACGGATGTTGTCTTTGCCACTGCCGTAGGCTACACCGATGGCGCCACTGAAAACCCGAACTACGATGAGGTCTGCACCGGTCGTACCGGGCATGCGGAGGTGGTAAAAGTAATCTTTGATCCGAAAAAGGTGGGCTATGTAGAGCTCCTGCGTATCTTCTGGGATCACCACGACCCAACCCAGGGGATGCGACAGGGTAACGATATCGGCTCCCAGTACCGTTCCTGTGTTTTCTGGCTGAATGAAGGCCAGAAACAGGAGGCGGAAGCAAGTAGGGCGGCTGTGCAGGAGGCGCTGGATGCTAAAGATCGCGGTCAATCACCACTGAGATCAGCATGGCCCAACCGTTCTACTATGCCGATGAATACCACCAGTGGTATATGGCTAAGAAAGAAGACGCTGTTTGCCCAATTCTTCGCAACCCAATGCACGACTAAACGTTGTTAGATTGCAGAAGCAGGCGGCGCGGTGAGTGCTGCCTGTTGTTGTGACGCTTAGCACAGTTAATTCCCCTCCACTTTTTTGTCTTTTTCCTGTCTTCTCTGAATTTGCTTCCCTGTATTTGGTTGTCGTTAAAATATGACCAAAATCTAAAAACTTGCGCCCAAATCATAAAGTCGGCGGTGGGGTTGGCGCGTAAAGTTCCAACTCCTGCGTCGGAGAAAAGAACCCTTGAGCCTCACTTTCACCTTGAGCAGAAATGGTTACGGTTAATAAGGGGGCCGTTACAGATTTCACTCTATCCGCGTAGTTATTCAGAGGCTCCTTAAGTACAGAGTCACAATAATTTTTTCGTAGGACCTTTTATGTACAGCGTTTACTCTATGGCGCGCCAGTTGGGTGGAGTATGTACTTGGGATTTTTCCCAATCATTTCCTGTGTTGAATATCCGACAGATTTCTGGCGGTGGAATCTGTTTGTCGCTGGTTTCACACTGGATTAAGTATCATGCTTATGACGACTCTTTAGTAAATCACTTGGGTGGCGTTTGGGATCAGCGAAGATTTATCCCTTTCAATATGGGGAAATACCAACGAATAGCGGCACAACAGCAAGCCTGGCAGCAAAGTGCCAACTGGGAAGCTTCTCATAGGGCATGGTTACTTTTAAATCGGTTGAGAGTGCTTTCTTCAGCTACCGGAAGATCAAACAGGGATTCCTTGCGACAGCGGCTTAAACAGATTAATGGAGCCTATGCGTTAATTGAAATGCGCTCTAGTCGAGACGAGAATCCGGGCGCTCATGCAGTAGCTGCTTGGGTTGGTGCCCAGTCATTTGGCGGGCAAAAGCAGGATGCTTGTTTCTTTGATCCGAACTTTGGGGAGTTTTGGTTTGAGGATAAAGAGGATTTTTACTTCTTCTTTCACTTGGTCAGTAATATGCATTATCGGGCGGAACATAAATTCGATTCATGGCAGATCGATAGGATATGGAAAAGCTAGCTCTATTCATAAATTGGTTCTGCTTAGTGTTGCAGGAAGTATTTCATCTCGTATAGAGTTTTGGGGTTTGCTTAAGATGGTTGGAGTTCTGGCCATCTTACTTTCCCCATACAAAACAACCCAATCTGCATGTATTTTCCTTTCCCTAAAGAAAGTCCAAAACCTAAAAAAATTTGCCCAATATCTAAAGCGCTACTTGATAGAGCCGACACAATATAGATCTAAAGAGAGAGCTATTCTTTTGGCTTTTAGGGATGAATTACCCTTTAAGTTGGAGGTTGAGAGGGTGGAAAATTGTCCGGTAAGGGGTAAGTGTGGTTTAAAGCCATGGAGGCGCAATTCTTTCCATATAACCAAATTCATTATTTCAGGTTTGGCATATTTAACTTTTACTGTTTTAACAGTGCGCTGGATATAGTGGGCGTTAAGTCTGGGAAAGGGAGTGTTAGAGAAGTAAATTTTGCTGATATTGGAATTACTTAGATCCTGTGCGGGTATTGGGCTGTGAGTAGTTGCTTGTCATAATTGGTTATAAAGAGATATTAAAAGTACAAAATTGGTGATGTTGATCAATTTGGCAATGTTCATTTGAGTCAATGGGTAAAGGATTGATTGACCTATTTTATTGTTGTTGGGTTGGCGTAAATATAAGAGTGTGTCAATCTGCGCACCCCATTTTCTAAGAGAGTTATCAGTCCTTGTAGGTAAAAGCCTCTGGCTAGGTGCGGATCAGTATTTATTGTAGGTTTTTGTTCGAATTAAAATAGATGATTTTTGGATTTTAATTGTCTGTTGGGAGGTTGCTTGTATGCGTGTTAGTACAATTGCCGAGCGTCATCGAGGGCAAAAAATTTGGGGTTTTTCCCAGAGTTCGCTAAGAGTTTGGGTGCACTATGCAGGATTTAGCACGTTTGGCATTTGTGGAGCCTTAACTGCACATTGGATACATTGTAGGGCTTCTGAAGGGGTATCTCTATCAAGCAAATTGGGCTTGTATGAAAAGTGGAAAGTTGGAGCAGGTCCATTTACATTCACTCGACTTCGCTCTCTAAATATTCGTGAATTAAGAAGTGTTGCCAAGTCTCAGTGGGGGTGGGCACATGATAAAGATAATTCTTATATGAATAATGTAGGGGCGTGGCTGAGAGAGCGTGGAGTATATCCAGTACCTGGGCTTGGAGAAGATTCGAGTATTCAAATAGTTAATCCTGGAGCTCAGCCTTTATCAATGACCGATTTTTTAATAGCATCATTAGATCAATTAAACGATCATTACGTAATAATTACTGTGTCAGGTAAAGTCTTTGGGCACTTTTCGGCGGCCCATGCTGTTTCTCTCTATATTGGACCCGCTGGGATGGCTCAACAGTGCACTTTTTTTGACCCTAACCATGGAGAGTACTGTTTTAATAACAAGCAGGATTTTTTTAATTTCTTCCGTGAATATTATCGGCGGAAGATTCTGTCGAATGGATTTGGTTCCCTAGGTCTTTCAGATCGTTGGCGTACCCATGTTTACACCTTATAAAGTGCAGAGCGGCGGGGTGTTATGAGGAGGCTTCCTCTAACATGTTATGCGGTAAAGAGGTGCTGGTGGATATCGGTTTAACTAATTTTATAATCTTTATGTGTAAAAATCGTTGCGAATTCTCTGGTGCCCGACTGAATAAGCATCAAATAGCCCAATTACCGCCCATGCAGGAGTGTTCTGATTTGGAGATGGGGGATTCGCTGGGCATATAAGCAATAGTAAAAATTGTAACTGGCTTATTAGCTTTATTTTATATCTACAGTTCGCATGAGCCTTCTCGCACTGCTGTATTTAAGTTCCATGACTCCTATTTTATCTTCACTGATGCGAACACCAATCACTCCAACTCCCTGGATAGAGTAGTGAGTCGTGGCGACCAGCTAAATATTGTGCATAGAAATTAACGCAGGCAGTAACTCCGGAGCCGCAGTAATTGAGAAGTGGTTTGCCGTCCGCCAAGTTGCCGAATTGCTCTTTGAGTTCGGGAATAGATTTCACTTTGCCATTGTTTTTGTCAGTAATGTTTTGCCAGGGCTGGTTGATGGCGGTGGGTATATGTCCGGCAATCGGGTCGATAGGCTCTTCAATTCCTTCAAAGCGCTGACTGTCCCGGGCGTCTACTAACTGCCAGGGTGCTTTACCCAGGTTTTGTTTGATGGTCTCGTAATGAACCAAGAGATTTTCTTTTGGTTGTGCACTGAAGTTTCCTTGCCTGGATCGAGTGGGCTCGCTTGTGTCCAATGTTTCCCCTGCATCGAGCCAGGCTTTTAGACCGCCATTCAGAATGCCAATTTTCTTGTGGCCAAAGAAGAAAAACAGGAACCAGGCACGGGCGGCAAAACCCAGGCGGGTGTCGTCGTAGACGATTACCTGTGTGTCACTATCGACTCCCAGATTGCGAGCGTAGTCCTGGAACTGTGCAGCGCTCGGCATTGGGTGGCGGCCGCCGTAGCGTTGCACAGGGGCAGAGAGGTCACGGTGCAGGCAGGCGTAATGGGCATCGGGAATATGGCCAGCCCGATAGTCCCGCTCACCACTATCGTGATCCGCCAGGCTATAGCGGCAGTCCAATATTACGGGTTCGCCGGTCTTTTTCAGCTCTACCAAATCCGCAACTTCAATCAGGGCAGGGTTGTTGTTGCTCTCCATCGGCCTTTCCTCAATCCTTGATACCGCTTTTGTCGTGTAACTTCAGCTGTTGTTTTTGGTTATTGGCCGCTTTCCGGGGCAGGGACCTCAGCTGCTTGGGGTTCAACGGCCTGTTGTTCGGCTTCTTGCTGGGACTCAGGTTCTTCTTCGGTGGAAATCTGGTCTGCCAGCTCCGCTTTGCGGCAAGTCATGGTGGTTTCGGTTTGATCTTCGGCAGGGTTGTCGAGAAAGCGCGCTACTGCCCGCTCCGCGCAGTTGCTTGCGGAAATAATATCGTGAGCCAGGTTGGGAAATAGCAGCCATTGGTGATTCGGTAGCTCTTTGCGTGCGATATCGACATCATCTGCAGCTAGTACCGGATCCAGGCCGCCGTGTAACACTATCACTGGAACTGGGGTGGAGATGGCTTCTGACTCAGTGAGTGGAGCAGAGGGGATTGCCCAGATGCGACACTGTAGCTGCAACAAATTCAAATCTGATCGTACGGCCCCGCCGAGAATGCCGGTGTCTGCAGCGTTGGCCCTGGCCTGATCAAAATCGACAAAGGGAGCCTCTTCATAGCAGAAGTGGCTAACGCCGGCTGCATCCCCAAAGTAGGGGTCCAGTACGATCTCCATAAAGTGTGCGATGGCATCCTGGGCCGGCTGTAGCCCTTCATCGCCCTCATTTTCCAGGCCCTCGATCATCTTGGGCAGTTCACTGTAGAAGTTTTCGTTATACAGGGCCTGGAATAGAACTCTCAGCAAGCGCTGTCCAGTAAGCACAAAGGGATAGCTTTGTTTTGAGTAGCGGTGCTTGATCGGAATGGTGCGCGGCTCTTCGTCTAAGGTCTGGATCAGGTTTTCCAGCCTGCGGCGTAAATTGGGATAGCGACTGTTACATTTCTCGTCTTCGATACAATGCTTCAGGCCGCGCTCGTAGGCTGCCAGGGAGTCCTGTGGGAGCTGCTGCGTGTAGACAATATTGGGGAAGACCGCACTGTTAAGCACCAGGGTGCGCACTGATTCCGGGAAGTCGCGGGCCACAGTCAGGGCGTAGCGGGAGGAGTAGGACACCCCGTAGAGATCGAATTTATCAAGTTTGAGGGTTTTTCTCAGCTCTTCTACATCCCTGGCGATCACAGAACTGTTGTACTGGGCCAAGTCGGCACCTTTGCTCAGGCGACTGTAACAGCGCTCCATACTGAAAGAGAAAACACGGGCCTCTTCTTCCGGAGACAGGTTGCGCCGGAAGGCGGTATCGGCATCTTCGATAAACTCGCTGCAAGTGAGGCGCGGCTGGGCCATACCGGTGCCCCTGGGATCTATAACAAAGAGATCCCGGCCGTCTTCTACTGTCATGGCGGCATAGTTAAGCCACAACCAATCGCTGGCGTTCTCGGGCTCTAACCCCATGCTGGCTCCGGGGCCTCCGGCGCCTAGGTGGAGTAGGGGGATTTTCTTGGGATCGGGGTTTGTGGCGCGGAAGCGCACTACCGGGAAGCGGATTTTGCGCTTTTCTGGGTGGGCATAATTTTCCGGCACCTCCATCATGAAACACTGGGTGAAAGGCCAGGTTTCATCGGTTTTGAACCAGCAGGGCTTTGCTACCAGGCGAGCGTATTGTTTTTGCGGGGATTGACCGGTTTGGGCAGAGTCTGTCGAGCGCTCACAGGCTCCAATCACCATGGAAAAGAGAATGATGAGGAGTATGCGCAATCGGGCTTTTTGCACTTAGATTATTCCTGTGACTGCTATTAAGTAGTGGTTTATGGTTCCAGGCCTGTGAGCGGGTCAGTGCTTGCCGAAGCGTGCCACTGGCGCGGAGATATTCCAGCGCAATGCCGCGAGGCGAATCGCTAAGGTCACAAATACAGCAATAGCCACCACCAGCTCATGGGGTAGCCACCCTACATTGTCCAATGCAACGAGTATGGCTGTCCCAGTAAGGGCAGCGGTGGCATAGATCTCTCGCCGGAGTAAAAGTGGAATGTCACCGGACAGCACATCCCGAATCACCCCGCCAAAAGTACCGGTCATTACGCCGAGCACGATTGCGATGGTCGCGGAATAGCCCAGTTCAAGTACTTTCTGGGTTCCGAGCACCACAAAAACGGCGAGTCCAATGGCATCTGCCACCATTAGCAGGCGCATAGGGACCTTTAGATAGCGTATCAGGTAAAAGCTTACTACACCGGTAATTGAGGCGATCCACAGGTAATAGGTGTGCTCAAGCCAGAATACAGGGACGTTGAGAATAATGTCCCGGGCGGTGCCGCCGCCAATAGAGGTGACGCAGGCGAGTACCACGGCACCAAATAAATCCATCTGTTTGTGGCCGGCGGCGAGTACGCCGCTGAAGGCAAAGACCGCGATACCGATCAATTCAAACCAGTGCAGCAGCTCATCCATATCATCGTTACATCCAGAGATTGGCGGGCAGGGGAGAATAGCACTTCTGTCTACGCAAAGGGAATTGAGCAACGATCTACTGGTGAGAAGTGTGAGGCGCCGCAATAGATCGGTACCAGGGAGCTATTGAAACAATGACAAAGGGCCCATTAGGCGCAGAAGAGTAATGGAGGCTGCTACCCTTTGGTTACGTCCATTGTTCACTGGCTGTAGAGATGCCGTATAGAAGCATACTGTTGGCTTTGCTGGCAGTCTCAATTTTTGGACTGAATTACCCGATAACCAAGGTGGCGCTGGCCGACTTCCCGCCAATGTTATTGGCTTCGGTTCGCTTCACCCTCGTCGCTGTTCCTCTGGTTTTCTTTTGTCCATTCCCCAAGACCTCGATCCTCAATGTTGTTGCGCTCGGCTTCTTCTTAGAGTTTCTCTCTCTGGGGTTGATGTACTACGCCATGAAGGCCGATATTCAAGCGGGTGTAGCGTCACTGCTTATGCAGTCGCAGGTGCCATTCACCCTATTGTTATTCGCAATGCTGTTTGGCGATAAGATAAATATGCAGCAGTGCTTGGGTTTGGTAATAGCGGCTGTAGGGTTCTCTGTATTCTTCTACTATGCCGATAAAGGTGGGTCGACAACGATAGTGGGATTTATCCTTATTATGGGGGCGGGGCTGTCTTGGGCGATAGCGAATATCGTATTCCGCAGGATGCCAGGAGTTAACTTACTTCATTTAATGGTTTGGGCTTCATTGGTGCCGCCAGTACCTCTTTTAGTCTTGTCGATATTTTATGAGAGCCATACCCCCTGGGTTTTCTTTTTTCAAGCGCATACGGCCAGTTGGTTTTCAATTATTTACCAAGTGTGCATGGTGACATTGGTTGGTTATATTTTATGGGGTGATTTAATTCGTCGCTATTCCTCTGCCTGTGTTTCACCATTCGGGTTGCTGGTTCCTATTGTGGGAATAATCGGTTCATCAATTATCCTTGGTGAATATCTTACATTTATCGAGTGGGTAGCGACTTTTGTCGTGTTGCTGGGTATTGCTCTTTGTGTAGTGAAATTAAACGATCGAAATCCGGGGCAGGAGATTGTTGATGTGGAGGGAAGTTAGGGGAGGGGTAATAATTTTATTCGGCTTGCTGGGCTCTCTGTTTGGGCTTTCCATGGTTCCCAAAACTTCCTTTTTATACCTTTATTGAGAGTTTAATAATTGCTGAGGGCTGTCTTTACTTATTTCGCGGTTCGATGATGCGTAAATGGTCACAGTGAGTTTTGGTCTTCTCTCAAATTATTATTACTTTAAATCCAAACGTTTTTTTCGGTGCAGTACTTTGCTTGGTGTGGGTAATAATTTAATACTGCTACACAGTCTATGCGCCGCCTTTTTGCGTGACTATTCCGAACTTTAGTTTAATGATTTTGTGCTACCAACCTGGGGCCGAAGTAGAAGTAAGGAGATAAGAAGTGACGGGATAAGGGCGATGCCCACGGAAAATACCGTGAGCATCCAACTAGACGTGTTTTACACGAATGCTTGCAGGCCGGTCTGGGCGCGGCCGAGGATCAAGGCGTGTACGTCGTGGGTACCTTCGTAGGTATTTACAGCTTCCAGGTTCATCACGTGGCGAATTACGTGGAATTCGTCGGAGATGCCGTTGCCGCCGTGCATATCGCGAGCAATACGCGCGATATCTAGTGCCTTACCACAGTTGTTGCGCTTCACCAGGGAGATCATGGTGGGGTCGAACTGCTTGTTCTCATCCATGATGCGACCTACGCGCAGGGAGGCTTGCAGGCCCAGGGTAATTTCGGTCTGCATATCCGCCAGTTTCTTCTGGAACAGCTGGGTTTGAGCCAGAGGGCGGTTGAACTGGGTGCGGTCCAGGCCATATTGGCGAGCGGCGTGCCAGCAGAACTCACCGGCACCCATGGCGCCCCAGGAGATACCGTAGCGAGCGCGGTTCAGGCAGCCGAAGGGGCCGCGCAGTCCGCCAATTTCCGGGAACTTGTTTTCTTCCGGAACGAACACATTGTCCATCACAATCTCGCCGGTAATGGAGGCGCGCAGTGAGAACTTGCCTTCGATCTTCGGTGCGGAGAGGCCTTCCATACCTTTGTCCAGCACGAAGCCGCGAATAATATCGTCGTCATCTTTCGCCCAAACAACGAAAACGTCGGCGATTGGGCTGTTGGTGATCCACATCTTGGAGCCGCTGATGCGGTAGCCGCCATCGACTTTCTTGGCGCGGGTTTTCATGCCGCCGGGATCGGAACCCGCATCGGGCTCGGTCAGGCCAAAACAGCCAACCCATTCGCCGGAAGCCAGCTTGGGCAGGTACTTCTGCTTTTGCTCTTCGCTGCCGTAAGCGTAAATCGGGTGCATAACCAGGCTGGACTGAACGCTCATGGCGGACCGGTAGCCGGAGTCAACGCGTTCAACTTCGCGCGCCACCAGGCCGTAGGAAACGTAGTTGAGACCGGCGCAGCCGTAGCCTTCGATGGTGGAACCGAGCAGGCCCAATTCACCCATCTCGTTCATGATTTCACGATCGAAGATTTCGTGGCGGTTACCCTCGAGAACTCTGGGCATCAGTTTGCTTTGGCAGTACTCACGTGCCGTGTCGCGCACCATGCGCTCTTCGTCGGTCAGCTGTTGGTCCAGCAGCAAAATATCGTCCCAATGGGCGAGTGGCTGATGTTTACTCATGGTTTGTCTCTTCTACTTCCGTTATTAATTCCACCGGAGCGTCCAAGAGGGCCGGCTGAAGAAGGCCGAGCACCTTTGTACAGAGGGGAGACTTTTTGGATAAGCTCCGCGTCAAACCCCGATGACTATTCAGTTTAGTGTGCCGCATCATACCGAAGTACTCGGTTTTCGGCACTCCTGCGGGCAGCAATTTTTTGCCTGATTTTACGCATGCTTTGTAAACAAGAGTAAAACGCATTGCGAGCGATTTTGGGGGGCGGATAATGCACGCAATAAATCTCTATTTTTTACGATTAAACGTTTAATTTCGGTGATATTCCTTGTCCTTTTACCGTATTTTGGCAATTTGTGTTCCGCTGCTTGTCAGCTGTAGTTCGCAGCCAATTGAGACCATTCAACCCGATGAAAATTTGGGGTTACCAGAATCTTTTCGTGCATCGGGCACTGTCGCACCGAGTTTGCGCTGGTGGCGAGATTTGGAAGATCCGCAGTTGGACAATTTGGTACAGCTGGCACTGAAAGATAATCCGGATATTCAGGCTACCTATTGGCGATTGGAGCAGGCCGCAGCCACCGCGCGGGGAGCGCGATCGGGCCTTTGGCCAAGACTGACCGCCAGTATTGAAAATACTGAGCAGCGCTACTCTTCCGGCGAGTTCACCGATCCCTCTGCGGAGGGCAATAGTTGGAGTACCCGTATCGCCGCCAGCTATGAAGTGGACCTTTGGGGGCGGGTCCGTGCCGGTGCCAGTGCAGCAGAGGCGGCTTACCTGGCCCAGGAACAGAATTTACAGACGGCAGCCTTGACCCTGGCGAGCGAGGTGGCAGCTACCTGGTTGGAGTTGCGGGAGCAGTGGGGGCAGCGGGATTTGCTGCAACAACAGCTGGAGATCAATCGCAAAAGCCTGAAGGTTCTGGAACTGCGCTTTGGTCGCGGCGTCTCAGGTGCAGCCGATGTTTTGCAGCAACAGCAGCTGGTCCAGCAGTCACAGCAGGAACTGGATGAGGCGGAAGCGGATGCCGAAACTCTAAAAGTACAGTTAGCGGTGCTTTTGGGTATCAATGTCGAGGAACTTAGCAGCATTATTCACGAACAGGCCGAGTTGCCTGCCTTACCAGCCCTGCCAGAGACCGGCGTGCCATCGCAATTGCTATTGCGCCGCCCGGATGTCGTTGAGGCGCAGCGAGACCTTTTACAGGGCTATCACTTAGCCGATGAGGCCTGGGCCGATCGACTGCCCGTATTTAGTTTGTCTGCAGTAGCCAGCAATGGCACCAGTTTAATTAGCGATGTGACTGAAAACTGGCTTTTGGCCATTGCAGCCTCCATTGAGGGGGTGATTTTTGATGGTGGCGCCTTGGCATCAGCCCGGGAGCAACAGGACGCCGTTCTGCAGGAGCGCTGGGCGCTCTACCGCAGTGCAGTCAATGAAGCCTTGTCTGAAGTAGAGCAGGCCTTGATTCGAGAGAGCCTGATCGAGCAGAGACTCAACCATCTACGTGAGCGTGAGCGTCTCGCAGACCTTTTGGTTCTGCGCCAAAGCCGCGCCTATGCGCGGGGAACCATCGACTTCCTCAATGTGTTGACCGCGACGAGTGAACAACAGAGTTTGGCGCGACAAATCTTGTCTGCCGAGCGCGAACTGATTGAAAACCGAGTAGTACTTTACCGCGCGCTTTCCGGCGGGATCCCCCAGGCGGATCTTCCAGCCCCCGAGCCAGTGGATTTGGAGTTGTACCTGGAGGGAAATAACTGATGTTGCAGAAACTCAATTGGCGCCTGCTGATCCCCATAATTTTGGTGGTGTTGGCATTCTTGGCCTTCAACTGGATGATGCGGGAAAAACCGTCGGTCAGTCGCGGTGAGCGCAAATCGCCACCGCCGACAGTCGATGTAGCCGTTGCTGAGCAGGGTCGTTTTCCTGTAACCCTGAGCGCGCTGGGTAAAGTGAGTGCCCGAGAGTTAGCGGAGTTGGAGCCCCAGGTACAGGGGCAGGTGCAATGGCTCGACTATGATCTGGGCCCCGGAGCCGTAATGCCAAAAGGGCAGGTGCTGTTGCGTATTGACCAGGAGCCCTACCAGTTGGCCCTGATGACTGCCCAGAGTGCCCTCGCCGAACGCCGTGCTGAATTGCAGCAGGAGCAAGGACAGCAGCAAGTTGCTCAAGAGGAATACGAGCTTCTTGGCACAGCCTTGTCTGGAACGGATAAGGCTCTGGTGTTGCGCGAGCCTCAGAGAGCAGCAGCAGAGGCGGCAGTAAAATCCGCAGAGGCAAATGTGGCTTTGGCTAAACGCGATCTTCGACTTACCGAGATTCGCGCCCCATTTGATGCCCTGGTAGTTGAGCGTGATGCCGACGTCGGTGATCGTGTCTCTCCGGGAGATACCCTCTACAGCCTCGCTAGTGCCGACCGTTTCCAGATTGCCGTTGAGGTTCCCGCGTCGCAACTGCACCGGCTCGGACGCGGTGATGTTGAAGTTCGAATTTACGGCAGCCAGTGGCCGCAGGGCGTCTACCGCCGCGGTGAGTTTGTCCGGGTTATCCCGGTACTGGAAGAGCAGGGTCGTCTCGCCAGTGTGTTGGTAGAGCTGGAAGACCCGCTTTCCGTCCAGGATCCGTCCCAGCCACAGCTGCTTCTCAACGATCTGGCGAAAGTAGAGATCGTTTCCCAAAGTGAGGATGAGCGCGTGCGTATCCCCCTCACTGCGTTGCAAGACGGCAACAATGTGTGGGTGGTTCGCGAGAACCGCACCACGGTTCTGCCGGTAGAAGTGGCCTATATGAGCGGCGACTTTGCAGTCCTGGAGCAGGGACTCAGCGGTGGAGAAGCCTTAGTGACGACCCGGTTGGTAACCGTTACTGAGGGTATGCCGGTGCGAATTGCCGGAGACAGTAATCGCCAGCAGCGCCCGCCGATAGATGCGGCTGCCTCTGCGGAACGCCCGCCAAGACGCGGCCCCGGTGGACCCAACGCTGGGGGCGCAGATGACTGAACAGAATAAATCCAAAGATAAGGTCGATACCCGCACGGGCGCCATCGCCTGGATGGCACGCAACCACGTAACTGCCAATTTGTTGATGTTGGTCTTCTTGATTGGTGGTTTGATTTTTTCAACCATCGTTAAAAAGGAAGTCTTCCCGGAATTCAGCCTGGATACTGTGAGCGTGTCCATCTCCTATCCCGGTGCCAGCCCTGAGGAAGTCGAGCGCGGTGTGCTGGTGGCTGCAGAGCAGGCGGTGCAGGGCTTGGTAGGCATCAAAGAGATGACCGCGAGGGCCAATGAGGGTAGTGCCTCTTTAACCTTGGAGCTGGAAGGCGATGCTGATGCTGCCTTGGTGTACCAGAATATTCAGCAGGCTATCGATTCTGTTACCACCTTCCCCACAGATATTGAGCAGCCCCAGGTTAGTCTGGCCGAGCGCAAACGGGATGTGCTGGATCTGGTATTACATGGCGATCTTACCGAGCACAACCTGCGCGCGTTGGCGATGCAGGTTTACGATAAGCTCGAAGCGCACAGTGGTATTACCCAGCTGGAAGCGCGGGGGATGCGGGACTTGCAAGTGGCGATCGAGATTCGCCGCGATGACCTGCGTCGCTATGGGCTTACCCTGCTGGAAGTGGCAAACATCGTAGAAAATGCAGCGGTAGATATTCCCAGCGGCAGTGTTAAGTCTGATGCGGGGGAAATATTGGTCCGGGTGACCGAGCGCCGCGATTGGGCTCGAGAGTTTGGCGATATTGTTATTGCCCAAGGCATTGGTGGCGGTGCCGTTTATTTAAAGGATGTTGCCAATATCAGCGACGCGCTTGAGGAAGAAGCGCGCAATATGGTGTTTAACGGCGAGCCAGCTATCAGCATCAAGATCTACCGGGTGGGCGACCAGACACCAATGAGTGTCAGTGAAGCTGCCCATGAAGTCGTTGATGAGGTCAGGGCAAGCCTGCCCCCGGGTGTGACCCTGACAGTTCGCGATGACGACTCGGAAATTTTCAAAGCGCGTCTGACCCTGCTGCTGAAGAACGGTTTTATTGGGCTCTTATTAGTATTTGTTGTGCTCGGAGCCTTTCTGGAATTGCGGTTGGCTTTTTGGGTAACACTGGGCATTCCTACCAGCTTCCTGGGGGCATTGCTATTCCTGCCTGGGCTGGATATTTCCATTAGCATGGTAAGTATGTTTGCCTTTATTATCGCCCTTGGAATAGTGGTGGATGATGCAATTATTGCCGGTGAAAATATCCACGAGTGGCGACAAAAAGGCTACAGCAATCTGGAGGCTGCCGTTGCCGGTGCCCGCCAGGTATCGGTGCCGCTCACATTTGCGATCCTGACTAATATTGTCGCCTTCCTTCCATTGATGGCCTTACCCGGCTTTATGGGCAAGATCTTTGGTGTGATTCCCTTTGTGGTGGGCTCGGTATTTATTATTTCCTGGGTGGAAGCCCTGTTTATTTTGCCCGGCCACTTGGCCCACTCTCGTCGCGGCTATAAAAGTCGCCGGGCGCGCCGCTTTGCCGCGCGGCAGAAAATGCTGGCGCGGGGATTGGATCGTTTTGTACAGCAGCGCTTTAGGCCCTTCCTGGATATATGTATCAAGCACCGCTACACCACTATTGCCGTGGCGGTAGCGGCACTGCTGGTGGTTGGCGGCTATGCGGCTAGCGGTCGTATGGGCTTCACCTTGATGCCCAGGGTGGAGCGTGACTCCGGTCGCTTTGCTGTCACCTTTCCCACTGGAACGGCCCAATCCCAGCTGGAAAAAGCGCGCTCGCAGATTATTACTGCTGCCGATAGGGTGCTCGAGCAATACGATAAAGAAAAGGTCTTCCTGGGGATTCGCGGTTTGATGGGCGATGACGCGATTATGGTGGACGCTTTCTTTGTTCCCGCAGATGAGCGTCCTTTTTCCACCGGTGAGTTTATTCGCGCCTGGCGCCAGGAAGTGGGGCCTATTGCCGGTGCCCTTAGCGCAACAACAGCTTCTGACCGTGGCGGTCCCGGCGCTGGCTCCTCGTTAACCGTGGAGCTTCGCCATACTGACACGGATACCTTGGAGCAAGCTGCGATACGTTTAGGGGATGAGTTGGAGAAATTCCCGAATGTCAGTGATATCGATCCCGGTATTTCCCTCGGTAAAACCCAGTTGGACCTTACGCTGACTGAAACGGCCAAAAGTTTGGGCATGTCTGCGGAGGATATTGGTCGCCAGTTGCGGGCAGCGTTGTACGGGGCTGAGGCCCTGCGCCAACAGCGTGGCCGGGATCAGGTGAAGGTCATGGTACGTTTGCCTGAGGATGAGCGAGCCAATATCAATGATGTGAATAGCATTATGATCCGGGCCAGCAATGGACTTTGGATGCCCCTGCCAGATCTGGTAAAAATTGATAAAGGGCGCGCCTATGCCACGATTAATCGCCGGGCAGGCCGCAGGGTTACAACAATTACCGCCAATGTGGAGCCCAGTGACCAAGCGACACTTGTGATTAATGAGCTGAATGAAAGTGTGGTCCCCCAATTGAAAGCTGAATTCCCCGGCCTAAGTGTTTCTTATGAGGGACGCCAAGCGGAGGAGCGAGAGGGGCTGGCAAGCCTGGCGATGACCTTTGCCCTTGCGATGGCGGTGCTGTACTTGCTATTGGCAATTCCCTTAAAGAGTTACGTACAGCCGTTGATCGTAATGGTGGCGATACCCTTTGGTGTGATCGGTGCGTTACTTGGTCACTTGGGCATGGGGTATGGACTCAGTATGGTGAGTCTGCTGGGTATGGTGGCACTGGCCGGAGTTGTGATTAACGACACTCTGGTAATGATTGAGTACAGCAATCGTCTCCGAAATGATGGCGCCGATTTGGAAAGCGCGATCAAGGGAGCGGCAGCGCGGCGTTTTCGCCCGATCGTATTGACTACAGTAACGACTTTCTGCGGCTTGATGCCGATGATTTTTGAAAGTTCGGTGCAGGCGCGCTTTATGATTCCGATGGCGATCTCGCTGGGCTATGGAATACTCGCTGCCACAGCGATCTCATTGTTATTGGTACCCTGTCTCTATTTAATGATGGGTAAAGATATTCCCCAGTTGTTTGCAAGGTTGAAAAATATCATCGCTCGCTTTGGTCGTAGCGGTGCAATCGCACAGAAATAAATTCAATAGTAGCCGGTATCTTCTTATCGGCTCTTTTCCTCAGAAATTTAATTTTATGACTGATATTTAACTATCAGTTTCCAAATTACGTTTCTGTCTTCCCGAATACTATCTTCATTTAGTTTTCCTTTATGACCTGGATCTGCGGTAGCTGAAATACTGCTCCAGTTCAATGTTATGAAATTATTTCCCGGCATACTTCCAATTTAGCAACTGACTTTCAAGTAGTTCAAATAACAGAAAATTTTGACCAAATTTGAAAGACAGAGAAATGAATTGAAAGTTAGTTTTCGGATTTTAATAAGTATAAAAGGTAATGTTCAGTGTGCAGCTCAATAAACAAACATAACGCCCAGTCCTTAGATTTTGAATCGGGAGAAATGGGCGCTGTATCATCAGGAGATACAGTTTGCGATTTGATCGAAAGACAAAAGCTAAAGAATCCTGATCAAGTCGTTATTATCGATGGCAACACAGAAATAAGTTTCGCTCGCCTGATGAAACGTGTCGATGGGATTGCCGCTGATTTGGTAAATCGAGGGGTTGAGCCTGGTTCCTTGGTTGGTGTCTGTATGAGTCGATCCTGGGAGCTGGTCGCGGCTCTACTTGGCGTAATGCGCGCAGGTTGTGCTTATGTCCCACTGGACCCAACTTATCCGTTAGAGCGGGTGCGATACATGCTCGAGCACTCCAGAGCTGCCGCAGCAATCGTCGATTGTGACGAAAACGCAAACTTGTGTCTTGGCGTGAAAGAACTGGTATGGATCGATGAGTTGCGAGAGCAGGCACCGGAATTTTTACCGGAACATACCAGAGCGCAAACGAGTGATTTAGCCTATGTAATTTACACATCCGGCTCTACTGGAAGCCCGAAAGGGGTTGCTATCGAACACCGAAGCCTTATCGCTCTCAGTAAGTCCATGAGTGAGCTGTTGAGTGATGGAGAGCTAGAAGGCGTTTTGGCTTCGACCTCAGTTTGCTTTGATCCCTCGGTGATGGAAATTATCGGGACTCTCTCTCTGGGCGGCCGAGTTATATTGTCGAAGAATATTTTGGAACTGCCAAAACTTCCCTTTAGAGAGCAAGTGCGAACTTGTATCACCGTTCCATCTGCGGTTCAGGCTTTACTTTCGATAGACAAATTGCCTCAGGGAGTGCGCTGCCTGATTTTTGGGGGTGAAGTACTGAAGCAATCCCTGGTCGAGCAAATATATGCGGGGGCTGAACAACTGCGGATAGTGAATGTTTATGGCCCCACAGAGGACACGGTTTACTCAACTTATACAGAGGTTAGCCCCGATAGCGACCAAATTACGATTGGAAGGGCGGTTTCAAGTTCACGCGCATATATTTTGGATGAGAGATTAGAGCCAGTTGCTCCCGGCGAGGAGGGAGAGTTGTATTTGTCTGGTGATAAGCTAGCTCGGGGCTATTTAAATGATGAGCATCTGACCGAGGAGCGTTTTATACAGCAAGCTTCCAACTCCCGAATTTCCGATCAGCGCTTGTATAAAACGGGAGACCTGTGCCGATGGACAGCAAATGGAGAAATAGAATACTTGGGGCGCGCCGATTGCCAGGTGAAGATTAGGGGCTATCGAATTGAACTTGAAGAAATAGAATCGGCAATTGAGTCTATACCGGGCGTTGATGCTGCCGCTACTACCGTTATTGATGGCGGGGCGGGACAGAAGATTCTGGTGGCCTATATTGTTGCTAGCGAAAAGACAATTACCGAAGTAGCAGTAAAAGAGTTTCTTGAACAGCGCCTTCCTAAATATATGGTCCCCCAGTTTGTCAAGCATCTGCAAGAGTTACCCCTGCTACCCAACAATAAGCTGGATCGCAAACGGTTAGCCCTCCTTGAAGCGGAGCTTGTCGTTCCAACTGAAAGCAGTTTGGCTGCAAACGATGATATTAATCAAAGCAGTGGAATGGGCGAGCACTTCGCAGGTTTATCAGTAGACAGCGAGACAATTTTTACTTCGATTATCCGCGGTGAGATGGCTTCCATTATGAACCACCCAGATCCGGAGGTTGTGCGCCCAGAGATAGCCTTCGACAAGCAGGGCCTGGATTCGCTGACAACATTAGAATTGGCCAGCCGGTTGAGTCATTGCATTGGGCACCCCCTATCTGCGCAAACAATCTTCGATTATCCCACGCCGAAGCTATTGGCTGGCTATATGCTTGATTTGACGGAAGGCAGGATCAGTAGTGAGTCAGCTAATGAGGTTACCAAGTCTGAAATTGATGCGTTGGCTAACTTCCAGTCCCAGCTCCAGTTGAGCCACCCAACTTTTCAGGCCGCAAACGCGTCATCTTGGTCTGCTTCTGACAAAAGTAAGTTGGTACAGGCGGTGATAGCCATGGCTAACAATCAGAAGAGGAATCCTTACAGTAAGGTTTTACGGACAGGTAGTGGGACGCACGGCACTGTTACCGATGTTTATAACGATGATACCCAGGAAGCGATTATTTGGACGACCAATCTCTACCTTGGCCTGAATAGAGATAAAGAAGTTATCGAACAGGCTTCATCTGCTGTACAGCTTTTCGGAACAGGAATGGGTACTTCAGCGGCCGCATCGGGCCTGACGGACCTTCATCTCCAGTTTGAAACGGAGTTTGCTGATTTGGTAGGCAAGTCAGGAGCCTGCTTGTTTCCAACGGGTTATACGGCCAATGTTGGGGTGGTGGCAGGAATATTAGGTAAAGATGATGTTGTGGTTATAGACCAACTTTGCCATGCCTCAATTGTTGACGGTGCCCGTCTCAGTGGTGCCAAAATTAGAACTTTCCAACACAATAATGCCTCTGATCTGGAGTCGGTGCTGGAATCTGAAGCGTCTCCCTACCGAACGACGCTAGTGGTTCTCGAGGGCGTTTACAGTATGGGGGAAGGTGCTGCGCCGGTAGCTGAAATCGTACGTGCAGCAAAGAAATACAACGCCTTGACCTTAGTTGATGAGGCACACTCATTCGGTTTTTATGGTGAGCGTGGTGCCGGTATCTGTGCGGCTCAAGATATTACTGATCAAGTTGACTTTATTATGACAACACTCAGTAAGTCGCTCGGTAGCCTTGGGGGTGTGGTTGCTGCGAGTAAGGAGTACGTTGACTTGCTGAGGTCCTCAGCCAGGGCATATATCTTTCAGGCTTCTATCAGTCCTGCAGATATTGCAGCCGCATTGACTGCTTTGCGTCGAATTAAATCTGACGATGGACTGCGCGATCGATTGTGGGATACGACCCGCTATATGCGCCGGAAATTTGAGCAGGCCGGATACGATTTGGGAACAGGTGATGGGCCTATTATCACGCCCCATTTTAAGGATAAAGATAAACTATACGGGATAGTCCAAGCGCTTTATCAGCGCGGTATTCAAACCTCGGCTGTCACTTACCCGATAGTTGAGAGCGGCCGTGGCCGCCTGAGGTTGATCTGCTCGGCAGCTCACACGAGGGAGGATGTTGATAGGACTGTGGAAGCTCTTATTGAGGCTGAAAAAGAGGTTGATGCTCAATCCCAGGAAACAAAAGAGGAGGCTATGGATTTGGGGCAAGCCCTCGCTGAAATTGGTGAGTGGGCAAATACCTTTTCTAACTTCCTGCAGGAATATATCAATCGACTATCCAGCCCTGTGCCCAACTTGTGCTTGTCTGTGAGTGTTACTGAACAGTTTGAGCCGGTGAGAATTTTAATTGATGGCGGCAAAGTAACCTTGAGTGATCTCTCGGCCAACGGCGTTCCTTTTTGCTCAGTAACGCTAAGAAACCAGAGGTCTGTCACGGCCTTGCGGCTTCACGATGTTCAGTCGCTGCTTGATGATATTTGTACAGGTAGCTGCACCTTAAGCGGTCAGGTTGAGCCATTTATATGGTGGATCGCCCGTATTCTAGATTTAAGTGTGGAGGTAAATAACCCTGTAGACTGTGGATTAGCTAGAGAGCAGGCGATTCATTAACTAATGAGGGGCGAGATTTAAAGTTATGGGCCTTTCAGTTTATCCTGATGGGCCCATGTCTGGTGTCACTGGCAGAGTAGGTCGGTTACATATTTGCCTGGTTTTTCACTTTGCTACGCCAGGGAGTTTGCGCCAGCTCCAGCGGATTAAAACAAATACTAATATCGATGCAGCTGCTGTAATGTAAAACGGTAAGCGGATATCAACTTCCATTGCTATGCCCCCCGCGAGCGAAATCAAGCTTGCTACCAGCGTGAAGCCCGCAGTAGCTATTCCCATTACCCAACCCTGTTCCGTTTCATCGACACTATTGGCGAATATATTCAAGAGGGCGGGGTAAGCGAGCCCAAAGCAAAGGTACGCGAAGAACACACTGAGATAACATAGCCAAATATAGCTGCTGAATACGAAGACTAACGCGCTCGCTCCCATCACTAAGGCGGAAACTGTAACTACCAGGGGTTTAGTCCAGCGGGACAAAACAGGCTTGACCATAAAGAGGCTGGAAATTGCCACCGCAATACCCATAGTCAGCATGGCCATACTGGTTATTAGCAGGCCGGCTTGGAATCTACTGCTTAAATAGTTTGTGATAAATATATAAAAGCTGAGATGCACCAGCATGAAACAGAGGTAGGCAGGGCAAAGTCGGACAACCCGAGGGCGGTCCTTTAGATGTATAAACTGAGTAAATAGATCCAGAAAGCGAAGCCTAAGCTTCATCGGGGCTTGCCGGGTATCGTGATAAAAGGTCAGGATCAAAAACAAAGTAATAGCGACAAGTACCAGAGCAAAGTAAAAGGGCAGTTGGATACTGGCTATGCTCCCCAATAGCTCCCTGTCTGCCAGGACTCCTGCCATAATCGGCCCAGCTACAGCCCCAGCACTCATTCCGGCTACCAATAACCCTAGGTTCTTGGAGGCTTCCAGCTCACTTTGGCTGGCATCAATCATTGCTGCTTGAGCAATAGGTTGGTTTCCCGCAGTAAAGCCGCTGATCACTCGTCCTAGAATAAGAAGCCAAAGGCTATTGCTTAGCAAAGAGAGAACAGTGATCGCGTATCCGGCCATAGCCCCCACCAGACACAGCACCATGGCAGTTTTGCGTCCGATACTGTCAGACAGTTTGGCGATATATACGGACCCAATAAACCACGCCAGAAAGAAGCTGCCGATCACAATTCCATAGTACAAGTGCCGAGTTGATTGTGGCGTATCAGTAGGTAGGAACTGGAATTTTGTCGACATAACCAATTCATTGATGATCGGGAACAGCAATCCCTGACCCATCAGATCTACAAAAACTACTGCCAAAAGGGCTAAACGGCACATGACAGACATAACCACTTCCTCCCCCCAGCTTCAGCTTTGCTGCTTAAAGCAAGATAGCAGGTGGTGAATAGTTGACGGAGCCTGTCATTGAGCAGCGTAAGCCAGGTAAGAGCGATAGAGCTATTTGAGACTAAGCGCACGGTTAGTTGCCCGGGAATAAAGGAGGTTAAGACAGTTGAGGCTTGCTCTATATATCAGAATTCAAGAGAAGCTTCTCCTATTTCTGGAAATGACGATCTATCTCTTTGATTTTTATAGGGTTGATAATGTTATTAAGAGCAGAAAAAGCAGGTAGATATATAGCGCCTGCTTTATATCTACCTGTTGAGAATTATGTCAAAGCTCTTAACTTTTTGATATTATTGGGTTTTTGAGGTTATCTTGAAAGAAGTGAGTAGAATTATATAGAAGGGTGATATAAAGACGCTTCTTTTGAATTAACTGTTATTGGTCGCTCGCTCCAGTTTTGCGGGGGTTCAATAAAGAATAGCAGGTAATTATTAGGTTGCTGTATAAAAAAACAGTATTGGCGGGAAAGCCCATAGCCAACGGTTCGACCTTCATGTAAGCTTCGAAGCTTCAGCGACGCTCGCATAACGAAGTTAATGCGGACGGCGCAGCCGCTTCGAAGCAAGGCCGCGAACCTAGTGCTGCTAGTTTCTCTCTCCGAATCGTGGTAGACAATAAAAGAAAGATATTTGTAGTGGATTTGTACACAGTGCCACGAGCAACAAATAACAACCCGATTATGCGGAAACCTAAAAATTGTCATTCCCTTTGCTTGCACAAAGGCACTGCCAACTTTCTTAACGGTTCCGCATATCTATTTTCGTTATTGTGGCGGTCAATTTTTAGATGGTTTGTAGTTGCTGCAAGTAACAATCTTTACCTGAACACGCTTCGCCAGAGAGTTTTCCTGCAAACTGGCACCCCAGTTTCGTTCAAGTGCCTTCGTTTTAAGCCAACAACCCCTGCAAGTCAGTTGCACCATTGTGGAGTGCCAATCAGATAGTTAATTGGTGGGGAAAATATGGTATTTTTCCCTGTAAATTTATCGGGCAGTTACCAGCCAAAGTTGGCTGGCAGAGAGCAAGTAGGTTGTTTAGTGCGCGCCAGCTATAACCAGGCCAAGCAGGCTCGCCCAGCCCCTGTGGGGCTAGGCTGGACTGCCTACGCAGCGCGCTTCGCACGCAAACGCTTCGGCAGCCCCTGTTGGCAACGTTAGGCAATAACCAGTATGAAATTATTGTGGTTGCTGATACTTCTTGTCTTTTCAATTGCAGTTTGTGCTGAAAACTTCGACGCACGAATTCTGTTTGCTGAAGCGGCTATGCAATCTGAAGAGGGAAAGAAGTACGAGAAATTGGTGCGGGAAAGTGCGTGGGACGCCGATAGAGAGTGCTTTCAAGCTTCAACAAAAATTAGAGCAACCTCAGGATACTATCAGCTAGTTGCTACTATAGATCTGGACGGCAAGGCTAAAATGGTTGAGGTGCGCCCCATAAACCATTATTCATCGTGCGTGGCTATCTGGTTTGCGAATAACAGGTTTCCAAACCCACCACGAGATAGTTGGCCCATTCGCTTGGAGGTAAATATCCAGCCATAGTGGGTGATTCATGCCTAACAATCACAGGCAGTTTGCTACGGCCCTTCGGGTCTCCGCGGGACGGCTTACCTTGTGCACCTTTGCGCGGGTCGCTTCGCTCCCATTTTCGCGCAAAAGGCGCATAAGGTAAGCCGCCCCTGCTGTGGGCGTTAACAGTCATAGGAGAGATCGTGCATATATTTTTAAGTCGCCCCACTTGGGTTTCTCCTGAGTTTGAAGAAGGGCTCAAAATATTTCTAATGTCGTTAGCCAACTTAGGACTAAGTCCAAGAACTTTGGGTTCAACCGACTACCCAAGTAAAGCCCCTCTTGATGAAGTTCTAGAGATAATGGATCAATGCCAAGGAGCTATTATCCTTGGTTATCCTCAACTAATCATGGAGTCGGGGAAAATCAAAGATTTCGACATAGATTCTCCCTTATCATTGCCCACTGAGTGGAATCATATTGAGGGAGCTTTGGCATACTCCAAATCACTGCCAATAATGATCTTGCATCATAAAGGTGTGTCACGAGGTGTTTTCGATCGAGGAGTAATGAATGCGTTTGTCCATGAGGTCGATTTCACGCAAGCTAGTTGGTGCATGGATAAAGCATTAAATGGTGCAATTCAAAAGTGGAAAGAGAATTGTGAGTCCGGTAACCCCAATTTTTCGGCTGCGGTTAAAGTTGACCCAGATAAACCGGTGTGCCCAAACTGTACTTCTCCATCAAAGCCAGTGTATCTAAGTAAACTTCCGGCAGGTTTTAGTTTGGGAAAATTGCACTGTTCTAAATGCAGCTACCTAGAGCAGTAACTGTTAACAAACAAAGGCAGCGGACGCCAAAAAGCGGCGCTCGCTGCTTTGGGCGTTATGTGCTTCAACGAAGAGATATGAACTTTGAGTAAATGGCTTTACCTAATAGTTGTTTTTGTCATGGCCGGTTTGCTTTATCCAATAATCTATCTCCTGGGCCTAGAAAGGTTAGGGGGCGGAGCTTTACTGAAGGTCCCGGAGTTCATCTTGTATAGCGTGCTAATAGGATTCTTCTTGTATCCGTTCATGGAGGGTTATAGACGCTATAAGATGGGTAGTCACTCATTGGCTGTTATTTTTCTTATCTCCGGAATAATTTTACCAGTTATAAGTGGCGCTTTTTTAATAATTTTATTTGAATCTATGTTGAAGTCTGGAAGCCATGGATGACACAGCAGCACATAACCAGGCCAAGCAAGCTCGCCCAGCTATGAGCTGGGCTGGACGGCCTACGCTACGCTTCGGCCGCCCTTGTTGGCAACGTTATTGGTCGCTCGCTCCAGTTTTGCGGGGGTTCAATAAAGAATAGCAGGTAATTATTAGGTTGCTGTATAAAAAAACAGTATTGGCGGGAAAGCCCATAGCCAACGGTTCGACCTTCATGTAAGCTTCGAAGCTTCAGCGACGCTCGCATAACGAAGTTAATGCGGACGGCGCAGCCGCTTCGAAGCAAGGCCGCGAACCTAGTGCTGCTAGTTTCTCTCTCCGAATCGTGGTAGACAATAAAAGAAAGATATTTGTAGTGGATTTGTACACAGTGCCACGAGCAACAAATAACAACCCGATTATGCGGAAACCTAAAAATTGTCATTCCCTTTGCTTGCACAAAGGCACTGCCAACTTTCTTAACGGTTCCGCATATCTATTTTCGTTATTGTGGCGGTCGGTTTTATTGATTTTTCGCGGTAACTGAAGGTTTCGTGCCACTAAATAGCATCTGGTATTGAGCAATTTTACTGATTGCTATTCAGGCAGTTTCGCTCCAAGAGTGTTCGCTCGGGTGTTGTAAAAAAAGGCAGTCCGCTGCAATTTCGCGGATTGCCAGTAAGATAGGAATTGGTTAGGGAAAGTGCGGTATTCTTCCCTCGTAAATATTGGGCAGCGGCCAGCCAAACTATGGCTGGCAAAGTGCTAGTAGTCGGTCCCGAGCGCGCCAGCCATAACCAGGCTAGGCAAGCTCGCTCAACCCCTTCGGGGCTGGGCTGGACAGCCTACGCGTTGCTTCGGCTGCCCTTGCTAGCGACGTTATTGTGGCGGTCGGTTTTATTAATTTTTCGTAGTAACTGAAGATTTTGTGCCACTAAATAGCACCCATTATTGAGCAGTTTTTATTGATTGCTATTCAAGCAGTTTCGCTCCTAGAGCGTTCGCTCAGGTGCTGTAAAAAGAGGCAGTCCGCAGCAATTTCGTGGGGTGCCAGTAAGATAGGAATTAGTTGGGAAATTGCGGTATTCTTTCCTCGTAAATATTGGGCAGCGGCCAGCCAAAGGTGGCTGGCAGAGAGCAAGTAGGTCGTTCTGTGCGCGCCAGCAATAACCAGGCCAGGCAAGATCGCCCAGCCGGAGGCTGGGCTGGACAGCCTACGCTCCGCTTCGGCTGCCCTTGCTGGCAACGTTAAGCCTCTACCGAGATCGAGATGAATACGGAAGAATATCTAAATAAACTATTTGTAGATGCTGGTTGGTATGAAGGTAGAAATATCGAATTAGAGGACCTAAGTGATATCGATACGGGACCACACTCAGCCGCAGTGAAAATCCTCAAAGAGTATGGAGGATTATCTGTCGGAGAAACTGGGCCAGGTAGAGAGTGTGCAGCGAGTGATATCGAATTCTATTCAAGGCCTCGTTACGAAGCCGATGGCATGTGTGAAGAATGGGAAGGTAAAGTTGGCCACCTAGTGGCTATTGCTAGTGCTCACCATCAAAATATTATGGTTCTGGTGGATTCTCAGAGCAATCTATACATATTTACAGATCCAAATGAACAGCTTTACTATGGTGGCTCATTTTCTAAGGCTACTGCGAAATTGTTACTTGGCTTAGATTATGGCCCCGCAATAGAAAAGGCTTAACAAGTGGCTGCAACCGACCGCAAAAACCGTCACTTGTTTTGCCAAAAATCTTGCAAAACAACCGCCATTTTTTGCGGCGGCTGAGCCAGGCGTTATACGTAGGCAATGAACGAAGAAACACTAAAATTTATTGAAGAGCGGCGCCTTGTTTCGTATATGAACAAAACAAAGTGGCGAGAACTCGCTAATGCCATTACAAGTAACAGTGATTTCGAGCCTCAAGTAAGGCTTAAATATCTACGAGACTTAGAGGCAATGCCTGGGTTTTCGCTGCTTGATTGGGAATGGGTTCGCTATGGTCAATCTAACTGTATCGAGTGGATGGATATTGACCCATTCAAAAGAGAGCGAAGGGGCAATCTTTTGAGTGATAGAATTACTGACTTCAGTGGCTTTATAGCAACTGTTCTGAAAAAGTACAATATCCCATACTCCATAGAAAATGGGTGTTACAGGGTATGGGGATATGCAAACCAGCAACCAGTTTTCGTATAACAAACGCAAGCACGCGGTCCCGTTTTCCGCTGCGCTCCAAACGGCCCGGTGTTGCGGGCGTTAGCTTTTTTTGAACTTGAGATACATTACTGACATAAAACATAAATGGGGATGAAGTGGAACATGGAAATGACTGAAAAAGTAAAGGGCACAGTAAAATTCAGAGGGCTATTTGGCAGTCTAGTTATTAGCATCGGTGGATACTTTGCAACAATTTTAGCGTTCGCGGTTTTTTATACTGCTGATAGGGTCTTAGGAAATAATCTCCCATTAAATGAACCAGATCCAGATAAACTAACAGTAAAAATGATTAACTTTGCAGTAGGAATGTTGTTCCCATTCTTGGCAGGTATTTATTGCGGGAGAAAGAATAGAAACTCGATGACATACACCCACTATTTGTTGATTTTAGTAACTGGGTTGTATGTAGGTTACCTGATCAAAGGCCAGCTAGAATTAACTTTTGTAGTCTTGTACTCCATCTTAGCAATGTTCGTTGTGTATTCGGGATATAAACTTGGTGGCAGGGGTGTAGGTAAATTCGCTAATCGACCCATAAGCTAACAAGCGGCTGCTGTCGGACTGGTAAAAGCTCCGGCTTCGCCTCCACTTTTACCAGCCGTAGAGCCGGACGTTAGGAGTCTCGATGGGTCAAGAATTTGAAAATTTTAAAAAGCTATATGATGAAGAGCTCCGCCAGGAAACACCGACTGCTGATTTTATTGTGGACGCAGCTTTTAGATTTCTCACGGAAGGAAATGTAATAGATATTCTCGAACTTTTAGCCTCAGACGAGATTGGGGCCAATGAGATGTTCTGGAAAGAGATTAACAGATCGCCAGTCTCAGACGAAGACTGGGAGAAGTGGGTTTATATAGTGGGGGAGGTAAGCCATGAAGAGTATAAGAGAAATATGCGAGAAAAAATCGAGCTCGTGAGGAATAATGTTGATCCACTAGAAAAAAGCTGCAATTCAGTGTTCAGGGCTCAGTGATGTGTGGAGCTCCTAACAAAGTGCTGCTAGGGACAAACCTACGCTACGCTCAGGTTTTCCCCAGAGTACGACGTTAGCAGTCTTAGTCATGAAACTAGAAATTGATAACTATTGGGAGCTTCTAGCTCTCCATAAAAGCATGATGGCCGTAAAATTTGATAAAAATTCATGCTTGAAAGAAGCTCAGGGTAGTCCTTATACGGGTAGATTGGCTTTCAAAATTTTTGATTTATTGCTTGCAAACTGCAATGAGAAACAACGTAAAGAATGGTTGGAGTGGCAATTAGCAGATGAAAGCCGCATTGAAACTCAATTGCTAAAGAAGCACATTGCAGATTCAAATTGGTGGGTCAGCTCAAATATAGAGCTAAGGGAAAGCTTTGTTCGTGATTTCATGGCCCCCCTAACTCTTGAGCAGCAGCTCTTTCATGAGGTAACGACCAACTGCTAACAAGCAGCGGCAGAGCGACAGCCAACGCTACGCACCTTTTGTGTTACTCGCTGGCGCTCAAACATTAACACAAAAGGCGCTCCGCGCTGGCTGCTCCTGCGCTGGGCGTTCAGGCTGTTGAAAAACTAATGTATATATTTGCCCTCTCGAATATGATAGAATATCAACCATAAATGATGGTTCTACGTGATTTCTGGTTTATCTTTCACTGATAAGTAGGCTATTTTTTTACGTAGAAGCACAATACAAAAAGAGGGCTGCGTTTTTCTACACCCTCATTATAGGTGCCAGACATGAAATCAATACTTAAAATACCAATATTTTTTATTATTTTCTTATTATACGCTTGCACCACCAGGCCGTTCTCAGAGTCTGGTTACGCAGCAGCTTTTCCTTCCCATGAAGATCGTAATGAAACGGGTAGCGCGAAAATAACATTTAGTGCTGATATTAAATATGAGTCCTATGAAGGAGTTCCATTAAAAGGCTTTCCTTTGGTATGCAAAGAGGGGAGTACATATTCTGCTGTAGATGAATTAGGGGCAAGCAAAAGTATTTATGTAGAGCCAGGCCAGGAATTGGCCACAGGCTCTATTGTAAGTTGGTACAATAGTGGTTGGGCTAAGCGATGTTATGACTTCGTTTCGTTTGTCCCTGAAAAAGGTGAGGAATATATAGTTGTTAATGAGCGTATCGGAGGGAAGCGTAATATCTTTGTAGGCGTAGCTTTACAGCGCTGTGAAGTTTCTGTATACAAAATTACTAATGGAGAAAAAAATAAAATACATGCAAATAAAGTCGAAAAAGATATGTGTTCAGATGGCGACCCTCTTTCTGTCAAGTGGTAATGTATAACAATCAAAGGCAGCGAATAAACCGCTGCTTTTTGCCTTCAGACTGTAGAAAAACTCTTAAAAGGTAGCTTTTTTGTTAAAATGGAGGTCTTGATGCCGAGATTATCCATATGCCCAATTTCAAACGTTACGATTACAACTAAGATGCAATGGTCGTCATCAATTTCGAAGAACAACTACAACCTGAAACCTTTGAGTTTACACTTCATCATCTGATTGATGACCATATCGACCTCTCTGTATTCCATAAAAAATATCAAGATGATTGCGGCGGGCGAACCGCTCATGATCCGGCTATCCTCCTGAAAATCATATTGTTTGCTTACTCAAAAGGTATTACCTCAAGCCGTGAAATTCAATGGCAATGTGAGAACAATATCCTCTTCAAAGCACTGTCATGCGATACAGTTCCACATTTTACTAGTATTGCGAGTTTCGTAAGCAGTTATCCTGATGTGATTGAGTCGGTGTTTGAGCAAGTGCTACTGGTCTGCGATCAGCAGGGGCTGATTGGCAACGAACTTTTTGCAATAGATGGATGCAAGATGCCATCCAATGCCAGCAAAGAACATTCGGGAACGTTTAAAGAACTAGAACAGAAGCAGGAAAAATTCGCAAGAAGATCAAATATTGCCTCAAAGAGCACAAGAGGCTTGATGGCAGGAAGCCTAAAGAAAAAGAGCGAAAACAAGCGGTAGCTAAAGCGGCGGATACTCTTCAGAAACACTTTGATAAAATTGATCAGTTCTTAAAGAATCACTCCCCCAGGATGGGACAAGGTAAAAACCCTAAAGAAGTAAAAAGTAATATCATGGACAATGAATCATCTAAGATGACTACCAGCAAGGGAACCATCCAGGGCTATAACGGCGTTGCCGCAGTTGATAGGAAGCATCAGATAGGTGTTGAAGCACAGGCCTTTGGTGAGGGGCAAGAACATCATACATTGAAGCCTATTCTCGAAGGCATCAGTTGCCATTATCAGCATATAGGAATAGATGAAGACATCTTGGCCAAACAGGTCATCATTACTGCTGATACTGGGTTCTCCAACGACGCTAACTACAGCTACCTGCGAGAGAGCGGCATCAATGCCTACATACCTGACAATAAATTCCGTTCACGTGATAAAGCTTTTGCTAAGCAAAAAGCCAAGTATTGCAAGTATAAACAAAAAGGTAGGGCTAATGTCCAGCAGACTTTCCCTGCTAGTAAATTTACATTCAATAAGAAAAAGAAAACCTGTATCTGTCCGGCAGGAAAATCTATGCTTTTATTAAAGGAAGAGCCTGTTAGTGAAGGTAAGAAAAAGCTATTGTTCGAAGGGCGCTTCACTGACTGCAGGGGATGCAGCATTAAAAATCAGTGTATGAGAAACCCGGATTCTGCCAGCTCTCGAAAAGGACACGGAAGGCAAGTATCCCTAACTTGGACAAACGGACGGACAGCCACTGACTGGATGAAAAAGCGGGTTGATAGTATCGAAGGCAAGTCCATTTATGGACATCGAATGTCTGTTGTCGAGCCAGTGTTCGGGAACACTGGTACCAACAAGCGATTGAATCGCTTCTCGCTACGAGGAAAAAGTAAGGTTCAGAGACAATGGCAGATGTTCTGCTTGGTGCATAACATAGAAAAGTTGATGAGATATGGCAGTATCCACTGATTGAGTATAAATTAGGGGCCTCAAGGCGCCAAAATTTAATACAATGAAAGAAATTTAGTGGTATCGCTAAATTTAGACCGGAATTTTGATTGGAGGAACCTGAGGAGTGACAGCTTTTTCTAAAACTGTTTTTCTACAGCTTCGTTATATCTTTTCAAGGATCGGAGAAGTAAATGAAAAGGCCTACTTGGGCAACAGTGGTTGGTGTATTGGCAATAATCTTCGGAATACTAGGTGTCTTAGCAGGCGTTCAAGAGATAGCGATACCATCAATGATTGAAATGCAAAAAGAAATGATGACGAGCTTCAGCGAAGGCAAAACTCCAGATGGAAAGAGTGTACCTGAAATGAGCTGGGAAATTAAAAAGGATGGAGAAAAGCAAAAAATTGATATGTCTCAAATGTTCGAAGGCATTGAAGAACAGTTTGAACACCCTGAATGGTATAAATCATGGGCGGCGGTTCTAGGTTTAATTTCTTTGGTCGTCGCTGCATTGTACCTTTTATCTGGTATTCTTCTACTAATGGCGAAGCAGTTTTCCATTCGGATATTTTATGTGGCAATTGGTGTATCAGTTATATGGGCTATTGTTCAGGCAATCATATACTCCCAAGCTGATAGTAGTATGCTAATGGCTGCTCAAATCCCAAGTTCTATATCAAGTGTAGTTATAGATATCATTCTTCTTGTCGTTGTATTTATTGGTAGTAAAGAGGCTTTTAGTACTGAGCAAGCAGAAATATAACCAACGGCTGCATCGGACATATTTCCGCTGTCACCTTTTTGCAAAACACACACAAAAGCCGTCATCAAAAATTTGCTCGGTGAGCCGGGCGCTAAGTTTTATACACAAGTTTTTTTAAGTTTTATTATGTAAATCAATAAGTTACAGTTTAGCCCAGTAAGAACTACAGATTTGGCTGGATTATTATGCAGGACTGGGTCATGGACGAAGTAAAAAATCAGGTTATGGGTGATACACGCTTGAATAAGCGCTTGTCTAATATTCTCAGTAATTTAAGTTCAGACCCAAACAATAGCATTCCTTGTGCAAACAAAACTTGGGCAGAAACGTTTGCAGCTTATCGCTTTATAGAAAATGATAAAGTCAACTTTGACTCTATTATGAGCGGTCATAAATCGGCAACTCTTGAGAGAATCAAAGCGCAGCCTGTTGTTCTTATCCCACAAGATACTACCTTTCTAAATTTTGCCACTGACCTAGAAAGTAAAGAGATGGGAACTCTTAGGCGTAAAGAGACCAACCAACAACTCTTGCACACCTCCATCGCGATAACACCATCCAGAGTTAATTTGGGTGTTGTTGAAGGTAGTATGTGGCAGAGAGATAAGGAATCAAGTTCTAATTCCCGCTATACCAAGTCGATAAAGGATAAGGAGAGTCGACGCTGGCTAGACCATTACGAAACGGCTTGTCAGATACAAGAGCACTGCCCTGAAAGCACAATTGTGAGTATTGCTGATAGAGAGGGTGATATTCATGAGTGGTTTCAGCTGGCTGAAGAGCAAAGTGAACAGCGGCGGGCGAGCTATATCGTTCGAGCTAAGGCCAATCGCACTTTAGAGCTCGATGGAGAAGAAACGGTTTTGCTTTGGGATCATATGAACGAGCAGAAATCTATTGGTCTATACGCGGTAGACATTCCCAAACGGAATGGGGAACCTGGAAGAAAAGCCAAAGTCAGCGTATCCACTACTGAGATACGGCTACTTGGAAAAGGAAAATCTAAACGACCACTTTCTCTCTATGCTGTATTGGCTAAGGAATTAAACCCACCAGAGGGTGAAAAAGGCATTGAGTGGATGCTGTTAACTGATCTTCCAGTTGAAGACTATAAGCAGGCGAGAGTCATCATTGAGTGGTATCGAAGCCGGTGGGAAATTGAAACCTATTTTCGGGTGGTAAAAGGCGGATGCCAGATAGAAAGTAATCGTTTTAGAACAGAGCAGCGAATGTTGAACTGTATTGCGATCTATATGATTATTGGATGGCGACTACATTCGATAACTACACAAGCAAAAAGTCTTCCTGATGAACCATGTACGAGTGCTTACTCTGAAAAAGAATGGCGCATGGTATGGATGATGCGAGATAAAAGTTCCCCACCGAATATACCTCCAAGCATGAGAGATATAACGCGTATGCTGGCAGGTCTAGGAGGATTTCTAGGGCGTAAAGGCGATGGCGAGCCAGGGGTTAAAACTGTTTGGCAAGGATATGCTAAGTTGCTCCATTATGTTGAAGCAGCAGAGGTTTTAAATGGACTTAAATAATGTGTATAAAACACAGGCCGGGCGTTAAGCACCATAGCTGGGGGCATCTTGCATGTTCTCCCGAAGCAGTTGATATAGCCACAAGCTTCTCAAAAATTTATTCGGTTAGAACAAAAAAGTAATTTAGTTTCCAGTAAGAGCAGTATTCAACACTATCCCAGTAATGATAATGGCAAGCCGAACGAGGTTTTTGTAGATATGTCTTTATTTGATGTTGCCCTACAAGGTAAAGGCTATGGCTCAAAAAATATGAGACTTCTATGTGAGGAAGTCAGAAAAGTGAAAAATTTTCACCCTGTTTCCCGTTGCTACGTAGCAATCCATGCTTTTATTAAGAAACTTTCGAACGATTTAATTTTTAAGTTGTAGATCGAAACGAGTTTGATGAGTCAATAATGGAATTGCATTATGTTCAGTCAGTTCTGTGGGTCTTTGTCTACGCTGTTTTCTTTTATATATCCCCCTTATGAAGAACGAGTAGGGGGATATAAAGCTCTACTTTTGCGATTGTGATTATAACTTAAACATTAAGTTTTTTGTTTACTGGCAGATTGCGAATTCTGGTTCCTGTTGCTGCAAATATCGCGTTGGTCAATGCAGGGGCTACGGGTGGCACACCAGGCTCACCAACGCCTGCTGGAGCAGAATTGGCACTCACTACCGTTACCGAAATATCAGGGCACTGCCCCATACGAAGTACAGGGTAATCATGGAAGTTGGACTGCTTAACCTTCCCATCTTCAAAGGCTACCTCTCCCATCATCGCCAAGCTTAAGCCAAAAATCACCGCGCCTTCGGTTTGTGAGACAACTCTATCAGGGTTAACAACAAGTCCAGCATCAATAGCTGCAATTGCTTGCAGTACCTTGAGGTTTGTGTTTTCCACCTCCACCAGAATAGCTATAGCTACATAGCTATTAAAGCTTCGATGAACGGCAAAGCCCCAGCCTTGATTTGGCTGGTTAGGTGCAAATTCAGCCATATTCCTTTCAACAATATCAATCACCTGATGGTAGCGACCAATATCGACTGGGTGACGTGACAGATCCTCTCCGTAGTTTCCGTATTTGAACTGTTGACCGGAAAAGTCGATATGCCTAGGTTGGCCCAACATTTCTTTCCACATCTTTGGGCATGATACTTTGGCATTGTGTGCCAGTTCATCCACGAAACTACCAATACCAAAGGCGTGCTGAATATTACTCACTGAGCGCATCCAGCCGATACGGGTATGCGCCAATGCTTTAACCGCTTCACAACGATGACTTGGCACAGTAAATGGAATGTCGACAAAGCCAAGGTCCAGCTCTCCAGCGGACGGGTACTCCACGTTCTCGGCAAAGGTAGTGCTAATAGATGGAAAGGCAGTACGTTGTAGTATTGCCGTTGGCATTTGATCGCTATCAAGTTTTGCTTGATAAAATTGGGCACTAATTGCGTGCATGTAGCCGTTTTGGATATCGTCCTCGCGGCTCCAGCTAACTTTAACCGGCCGTCCAAGCTTTTTAGACAATAGTGCCGCTTCCACACTAAAGTCAGGCTTTGACTTCCTTCCAAAGCCGCCCCCTAATAGCGTGACATTAACTTTCACTTGTTCGTCATTGAGCCCGAGGTTTGCTGCTACATTTTGCTGCGTACTTTGCAGTGTTTGTGTTGATGCCCAGATTTCACAGCCATTTGGTGTAACTGAAGCTACAGCAGCAGGAGCTTCCATCGGTGCGTGGGCCAAATAGGGCACTGTGTATATGGCTTGCTGGGTAGAGTCCTCCGGCCAATCGGTGTTTTCAACTCCTTGTTGGCGAACTAATTTACCAGGCTCCTTGACCCCCTGAATTAACGACTCCATGAAACTTGTGCTGCTGTGGCTATCATTCTTACTGGCAGTCCAAGTTGTTTCTAATGCTTTACGCCCTTGCAAGGCACTCCAGGTGTTAGTAGCAATAACTGCTACACCACCTAAAACTTGAAACTTAGGTGGTCCTTCGGGCACAGGTAATTGAATCACATCCAAAACCCCGGGAACCTTGCGAGCCGGGGTATCATCTAAACTTTCTACATCACTACCGAGAACCGGGGGCCTGCTTATACTGGCATACAGCATGCCATCTATTTGAATGTCGTAGCCATATCTAGCTCTTCCAGATAGCATATTATCCATGTCGACAATCTTGTGAGATTTGCCGATATGTTTAAAGTCCTTGTTTTCCTTCAGTTTCACGCGGTTCAATTCTGGTATGGGAAGTTTCGCAGCAGCAACTGCTAGCTCTCCATAACTAAAGCTTCTGCCCGACTTTACGTGCACGACTTTATGATTCCTGGCTTCCACTTCTCCGACAGGCACTTGCCATGAGTCTGCTGCAGCTTGTTCCAGCATGGTCCGAGCTATTGCCCCCATTTGTCGCATTTTGTCATAATGCTTACGAATACTGCGTGACCCATCGGTATTCTGGCTTCCATAGCGCTTATCGGCTAACCCTTGAATCACAACGACATGTTGCCAATCAGCCTCAAGCTCATCAGCGAGTATCTGAGGTATCCCGGTTCTAATACCTTGGCCCATCTCTGAACGATGACAGGTAAGATAGACTTTATTGTCTTCGCCAACAGCAACAAACAGGTTTAACCTCGGCTCCTTTCCTTGTGCTATGGCCATCGGACTCCAGCTTATCCCACTTGCACCTAAAGCTAAGCCCCCGCCAGTTGCTCCAAATAGTTTAAGTACATCCCGGCGGCTGAAATTTTTTACGGCTGTAAAGCTACTCATTATTAAGTTCTCTTTTTAGCGGTGTCTTGAATAGCAGCTCGAATTCGTGTGTAGGTACCACAACGGCAAATATTTCCAGCCATGGCAGAGTTAATCTCTTCATCACCTGGTGATGGGTTTTGGGTCAATAGCGCAGCAGCAGTCATAAGCTGGCCAGACTGACAATAGCCACATTGTGGAACGTTATTGTCACTCCATGCTTGCTTCAATTCAGCAAATTGCAGCCCCTCGATGGTAGTTACTTTCTTGCCTTTTGCTTGCGAAACCGTCGTTAAACATGCGCGCGTCGGCGTTCCGTCCAAGTGGATTGTGCAAGCTCCACACAATCCAGCACCGCAGCCATATTTAGTGCCTGTTAATCCAAGCAAATCTCTGATTGCCCACAAAAGTGGCATCTCAGGTGCAACATCCAGTGCGTAACTTTCGTCGTTGATGGTTAAGGTTAACTTCTTATCAGACATTACCCGCTCCTTGATAATCCCGCTAGTAATTGCGTATCGGTGGCGAAATCGCCTCTTTTCGTGAACTGGCTCTGACTTAGAAATCTGTGTATCGCACAGCTAGTTTTACGGAAGTAATTAATTATATTGATACTCTCACTAAAAACTGAAAATAAGCCTAACTGAGATTCTCCACAATCATTTTTTGCCATTTTTCTATGTCAGCTCTACGATCTATATCTATGGCGACACCCTCGATCTCAACAACTGATAAAGCATCAAGATTAGATTTCTTTTTCAATAAGTGCTTTGCGCCCGTATCGCCTGTGAGAGATGCGAGATTAGTAAAATCTGAGGAGTTAAATACTGCAGGTACGCCAAAACTATTTTGATATTGGGCGCAGCAAGTTTGCCCATATGATTGCCACGCAGTGATTAATTGTTGATAATCATCCAAAGTTACGCCTATGTGATCAGCCAAGGCAATTAGTAAACCATCCACCTGAAGGGCCTCTGCTTCGATAACTGCTTCTTTAATAGAGCTTGCAATACCACTTTTCCAGTTAGGGTTAAATCGCCGGTTCACATCGGAAGACAACAAATTATCCAGCTTCTCTTGATGCGCTCCCAGAACTACCAATAACTCTACTTTTAGCCCGGTTGATGTTTTTGTGTTTAGGCTGGTTAGTTTATCAAGCGTTTGCAACAGCAGAGGCTGACTCTTAATCTTCCCATTTGAGTCAATCACATCTACTGTTGCTTGTAATTTTATACCATTAAATCTACGACTTTCTCCGGCAGCGAGCAATGCTACCAGTATCCGTTTTGAAGGTTGTCTAGCTGTCTCCCGGATAAATTTATTCACGTTGCGACCTTGTCTAGAGGTAACAATCTAGCTTGATGCAATACTCCGTGACATTGAGCCAGGATGCTCAAAGCAATGGACTCAGGTAGCTCACCACCTAATGCTAAACCTGCCGGTGCGGAAAAGACACCATAGAAATCACTTACTTTTATCCCCGCTCTATCAAGAACTTTATCACGTCTATGTGGAGGGCCGAGCAGTGCAACATAGTGTAGCTTCGTCAGGCTTACGGCTTGTAACGCCTTCGCATCCAAGTCCAAGTTGTGGTGCATCACAATCGCCGCATCAAACTGACTCAGCAGCGATGTGGTCAGTTGTGAATAGGGTTTCTTTAGAATACTTGCACCAGGGAAATCGTAATGACGGGCAAAACTTGCGCGTTCATCAATCACCGTAATGTGCCAGCCTAGTTCTTGAGCAATTTTGACAACTGGCTGAGCATCTAACCCGCCACCAAAAACAGCAATATGAAAGCGGGGTAGGCAGGGAATAATTAATCTCGGATGCAGAGCATTTGCTTTTCCATTTTGCAGTGACAGCGTAGCTTTGGTAGTGCTATCAATCTGGTAGCCCATTGCTTCTGGGGCAATAACTCTCGCAACAAGATCTCTTGAATTGGTATTTTGAATAGGTAACTCCAGTTCGTAGAAAGCGGAGTTTCCCGAGTTCAAATATTCTAAAAGGCAATGCAACTGAAGATATTGGTTTCTATACGTGAGGGGAAATAAAATTAGTTCTACAATGCCACCACATCCTAATTGATAGCTAGCATCCGACTCATCACTGGCATCGTAAATCACTTTAATCGAAGTATCATACTGAATAGCGCGTTGAGCGTATCGTTTTAAATCGGCCTCTAAGCAACCACCACTGACTAGGCCAATACTCTTACCTAGTGGGTGAAACAACATCATCGCTCCCGCCTTACGATAAGCTGAGCCCTGAACTTTGGTGATTACGGCAAGTACCCAATCATCCTCAGGCGATGCCTGCCATTCACTTAATAGGGCTTCAATATGGTGCGACATAACTCAGTACTCGAATACATGAAAAATGACCTACAAACCTATTTGGAACTTAGTAAGCTGTAAAACACCACAATTTAGCGATACTCCAAGAATGTGAATAAAATGCAAGGTCGTTCCCAGAAAATGCGGCAGTTGTGCTGTTAAGCGCGATAGCTGGAAATTGATGTGTGCTTTCGTCTAATAATGGGCAGCTTCTATAAGGGTAGAATCTGAGGCGAGGCAGTGGAGTTTTTGTCCTAAATGGCTCCTATTCGATTATTTTCTATTTTGACCGCCTCTGAAACAGTGGTGCCAGCTCACTAGCTTGTTCCGAGTCGAATCAGTAGCCTATTTCCTAGTGATACTTTGGGTAAGGAAAAGCTTAGTGCGTAGAGGTTCTTGTAATTGATCTTTGGTAGAAGAGTAGAGCAAGGCAAAAGGGTAATAGATGTAGAATGGAAAATTAGATATTAAGCTGCTAGTGCTGGGAAGCCATTGGTTAAGTCAATATTTATAAGGTTAACTAAACGTTAGTATTGCAATGCCAGGAAAATTCGAGATCCGTATGAAATTCTATCGATAGCCAGTCTTGTTTAAGCGATAAGTAGTGTTTAACTCAAAGGTTGTAACAGATAAGGTTAGAATGCGGTGAATTTTAAGTCCGTTAATCTGTGTTTTTGTGATGTGCCATATAAAGATAAATTGATAAGGATGATTATGAATGTCAAGTCGATTCTCAATTTCCTCATCGCAGGTATAATATTATTTGATGTTTAAATTTGTGCTAAAAATAGCGGTATTTGAAAGTGTAGAGTATTAAAGGTGTTGAATTGTCTATTTCGCCGTATCGTGAAGTTTTTTGGTTTTGGTTATGTAGTTGACGGGGAGTGTTTGTGAAATTTACACAAAGTTTATTGGTTAAGTATTGCCTTGTTTTACTTTTCCTTTTCTACAGTGCGGTAACTCTGGCACAGAACAATAAAATAGATTATTTGGACATTTTGATTCTTGATGGAAAAGTTATCGATGGTTCAGGTAATCCATGGATAAAGCAATATGTAGGAATGGTCGATGACAAGATAGTCTTTGTAGGGAACGCTGATAGTCTTAGGAGCAAGGCTAAATTAACCATTAATGCTGATGGGTTATATGTTACTCCTGGGTTTGTTGACATGCATAGTCATGCAGATCTCAATGGCCCGCAGGGTAAAAAATTTTACCCCAGATATTTCAGGGCGTGACCTCGGTAATTGTTGGTATAGATGGAATTGGAAAGTATGATGTTCTAGAGTAATATAAAATCGCTATGGTTCCCTGAGAATTAGTTTATTAGGAAAACACATTGCTACTCGCCTATGAATAGATAGTTGGCTACGGTTGACCCGAGGGTGAGCCTTGCTTATATTAATTCGGATTTTGATTGGCAGTGTGTTTTCTACAGCAGTGGTAATTGGAAGGTCAGATTTGAATTGGTACTTGTAAGTATTTACCGGCTTAAATTATAGCTCGGGCTTTTTGCCATTTAGTCAGGGTTGGCTAATTCAGAAATCCAACCTCAGGTAAGTTAGCTTCCGAGTAAGGGAAGTTTTTCACCAATGTCTTTTAGCTATACCTCCATGCGAGCAGAGATTTCTCTCAATATAGGCGATAGTTTTGAGCTTTGAATTTTCGCAAGGTCCACTACGTAGCCTTGCAAAGCCTATATCGTCACCTATGTCTCCACTATAATATCTGTTTCATCTACTAAGCTCTATACCCCTTTAAAAGAGCATGGTTTTTCATACTTCATTTCGACGGCTTTTTGCTCGCGATATTGGCCGAGTAATGAGATACCTATTCCGGACATAATAATGATACCCCCAATGATTTGAGCGAAGTTGGGAACCTCTTGCAGGATAAGAAAGGCGAAGAAAGTACCGGCTACGGGGGTAATGGCTGTCGCGATAGAGATATCAGCAGAGCTGGCTCCTCCTTGGAGTCCTTTAAACCAGGTGATCTGCCCAAAGACAATAATGATTGCTCCGTATACAAGCATCCATACCCAGAGGAAAGGAGAGAAAAGGTCGTCAAAGTGGTGGGGGCCAAATACAGAGAGGACAATAATCGAAAACAGTATCACCCCTGCAAGCATACGAAAAACTGAGAACACGCCAATAGGGACGCGATCAAGCAGTTTCCGGCTTGCCTGAACCGCAATGACCCCTAAGAGTGTAGCTAAAGCGGTTAAAATTTCTCCAGCTTTGGGGAGGTCTTGAAGAAATTGGTTCATGGCTGGATTTCCAAGATTAAGCATTTTCATACTCATTGGATCGTCCATCGGGGGTTGGTGTAGGGCAAAAATTGCAATAACACCAACCGTTACCACAAGGGCGCCCACTATTGAGAACACGGTAGGCCTCTCCCGGAACATCAGAAAAGCGAACAAAAGCCCCAAGGGAGCATCTAGAGTTGCAATTAAAACGACATTGGTCACTTCTGTGAGCATCAGAGCAATAAAGAAGAAGGCGGGGGCAAGAACTCCAGACATCAAAATAAGCACGAACATGTAAAACCAGTCTTTGAAAGGATACTGCTTTAAGATGCTGAGGCGCCAATCTTTTCTATAGATAATTAAAAGGGTGATACCCGCCAAGAGATTTCCAGCGAACAAGAGGTTGCAAAAAGAGATAGGGTTGTTTCCATTAATAGGGTGGCTGGCACCTAGCTCCCCGATTTTCGCAACGACCGCGTTGGAGGCAGCAAAAATAAGAATTGAAATCCATAACCAAAATCGAGTACTTTTTACGGAGGGCTGATTTTCCATCTCATATCCCTTGAGCGCTATGGTAAGCCTTAATGAGTTTACCTCTCCCAAAGCAAATTGCGCCTTTACTATCTGGTTGTTAGGGGGAGCTAACTCTGATCTGGGTTAGTTTAGACCAAATCCAATAGTTGTCTGGAAAAGAGAATTTCATTGTATATAACGATATTGGAGTTTTGTATCTAGAATGGGGACGTTGGTAGGTATTAT
The DNA here is from genome assembly GCF_052468155.1 of Microbulbifer maximicatervae (SeqCode). NCBI lineage: Bacteria > Pseudomonadati > Pseudomonadota > Gammaproteobacteria > Cellvibrionales > Microbulbiferaceae > Microbulbifer > Microbulbifer maximicatervae (SeqCode). The sequence goes on along the minus strand of NZ_CP174335.1, from coordinate 4,087,955 downwards.
CTTTGTTTTAGCAACTTGCTGGATAGAGTGTGTCTATGCAATTCATCCTGAGTATATGGGAGTAAAATCTTTACCTACTTTACTAACAATGAAGTTCTATAAGCTCACCGTATGGTGAATTAGATTGCGCATTTACTGCTTTATTGGCATGTTACTATTAGGTATAAATATAGTGATAATACCTCAACGCAATGTATCTTTTCTTAGGTGTCATTCCATTTTTACTTGATCCTGTTAATGCCTAATTTACTTGTGATTAGAGTGTCTAAACTGAATTTTCCAGGGCCTGTAATTATTAGCCATATGAATAAAATAATATATAAAACTTGAGGTAAATAAAGAAACCAGCTCATCCAATCTAATGGTCCAATATCTTTAGGGATGACACTTTCTATTTCAACGGTAGTAATGGCAACAATCATTACAAAAGACAGGACGACGGCGACAAGTGTTGACAGTAGGCCTACCATTAAAAGTAACCCTCCGAAGAACTCCACAGAAGCTAAAAAAAATGCCATAAATTCATGAAAGGGAACTCCTATTTCACTCATTAAGTTTATAAGATCTGCATGCCTCTCAGGGATAAATAGCTTGTTGTATCCTGATACTGAAAAAAATAATCCCAGTGATACTCGCGTAATTAAAATAGGTAACCACTCCCATCCGGGATTGCCGACAAGTATTTTTTTAATTAGAGGAGAGGATTTTGTAAGCATCTTTACGCTCCAGTAGGGTGTTTTTTGCGCCTGACCTTGGATGGCCTCTATTTTTCATATAGTTACATATTGTTTATATTTCTGTGTTGTATATGAGTAAGATCTAATTGAATAGCTGAATCAGTCATTGTTACTGTACTTTTGTAAATTCTGGAGGGGTTGAGGTTTTACCGATAACAGTCGGTATAGTAGACATCCCTTTATTAACAAGCAAAGATAATGAAAGCGATGCTTTACATGACAGTAATTCATTCCTCATTCCAAACGAACCATTTGGGTTCGTGCTCACGCTGAATTACCACGAGCTAGCGAGATATTTAAAACAAAAGATACGATATCCAGATAACTAAAACATATTAGCTTACTTACACGCCAGGGCAAGCGAATTGATACTTGACCATAGTAATTACGCCAATTAGATAGTCCTCGGCCATTTGGTTAGCTTACTAACCATATTTGGTAGGAGCGTAAGATTACTTTATATAGCTGGCCAATATCTACTGATCATTGTCGGTTAAGGGAGCTTATAAGGACTCAAAATTGTTTTATAAAATGTTGGATGTTAATGGAGGAGCTGAATAGTATTCATTACTAATTGATTTACTTGCTGAGTATTGAAAAAACCCTAAGCTTGAAATTGGGGCCTATTGGTGACAGGCCGGCTACCGTTACATGTTTTTGAGTTTCTTTCTAGGGAGCCTCTGAAAAACTCCGTGATACCTCTGGCATGCAGAGCAGTTCACAATCAAGGCGCGGCTTTGCAGGAATGTCTAGACCTTGCAAGAAGCCGCAACGCCGAGTGTGAATTGCTCTGCAAGCCCCAAAGGGTGGGCCTTGAGGGCTACAGCTGCCACGTTGCAGCTCTAGCAAAGGACTGTGCCATTCGCGGCGAGCTGCGCCTAACATCTGCAGCCCTTAAGACCCACAGAGGCATTACGGAGTTTCTCAGAGGCTCCCTAGATATCTTATAGTGATATATGCCGTTAATATCACCCAAAATTTGTATTTATACCAACTCATTAAGTGCTTTTTCATTCTATCCGTAGTGGCATCTATACCATAAGAGCTTAAGTCCACAGTAATGAGATATGTGTGTCTTTTGATAGGACATACCTAGAAGATTTTCTTGTTCGGAACAGAGGCTATCAACCTGTAAAAAGTTATAATCTGCAAGCCCGGCTATAGAGTCTTGTATTCATTTGTTAACAAGCTTTTCTGAAGTAGGGTATCATCATGTTGTTAAAGGTGAGTGGGGTGGAAAGGAATCTGTACATGAGGAAAGCTAGCGGTTTTTCTGGAGGTTCTTGACAAGAAGGCAGTTCACTTGCTGGATTTTTCATGTGTTAGATGTACATGACTTCGCTATCGTCTCACAGTTACGATGACAGAATAGCTGTAGTTATCACAGCGTTGGCAAACAAGGATTGAGGTAATATTTAAGTTGGAAGACAGAATTATTGGATCTCTCGTAGGGTTAGCTTGCGGAGATGCTGTAGGTACTACGCTGGAGTTTGAGGTACGAGGTACGTTCGAGCCAATTAAAGATATGGTTGGAGGCGGCCCTTTTAGGCTACAACGTGGAGAATGGACAGATGACACATCTATGGCTCTTTGCCTTGCTCATAGCCTCTTAAGCAAACTCGACTTTGATCCAGAAGACCAAATGAATCGCTACTGTAATTGGTATCAATACGGGTATATGAGTAGTAACGGACGATGTTTTGATATCGGAATTACAGTATCCAAGTCCTTAGAGTAATACCTTCAAACTAGAGACCCATTTTCTGGAAGTATAGATATACGGTCATCTGGGAATGGATCGCTAATGAGGCTGGCACCAATACCTATTTTCTTCAGTAAGAGCGAAGAGCTTTGTATCAAATATGCTGGAGAAAGCTCAAGGACAACACATGGGTCTTATCTTTGCATAAGCTCTTGCCGGATGCTTTCACTATTGATTTATCGAGCTTTTAGAGCGGGAAGTAAAGATGAAGTTTTTGATGGGTTAGATCCAGCTGATTATTGCGAGGAACTTCGATCACTAACCAACAAGGATTTCTCCGCACTTGGCTATAAGGAGATAAATGGCAGTGGATATGTGATAGAGAGTTTGATTGCGGCTGCTTGGTGCTTTTATCATGGAAATAGTTTTCGCGAGTGTATCCTTTTGGCTGCAAATCTCGGTAATGATGCGGATACAACTGCGGCTATTTGCGGGCAGATGGCGGGTGCTTTTTATGGGTACTCCAACATTCCAGTTAATTGGCGAGAGGGGATTGTAATGTCAGCTGAGATAAGAAAGTTGGCGATTGACCTATATCATGCAGGTAGGACCATCTAACCAGTATATAAATCTCGTTTTAGCCACTTGTTTGGCTTTCAACGGGGCTGCGACATACTGTACGTTATGCTAATGATGGTGGGGTGAGTACGGTAAATACTGATCCTACCCACCAAAGACGGACACTCTCTTAAGCGATAAACTACGCAGCAGAGGTGCCCTATGACACGATCAAGTAAATCAACCAAAACCACTCGTAAAAAATACTCAGAGGAATATAGAAAAGATGCCCTAGCACTGGCGGTCAAGGTAGGGGTAAGCGTTGCCGCTAAACAGCTTGGGTTACATCCTTCCCAGATTTACGGATGGCGAAGCAAGGCTAAGTTACATCAGAGCCGAGGGGATGCCGAGAGAGAGCTGGCCACAGAGAATGCTCGCCTTAAGCGGCAGCTGGCTGAGCAGGCAGAGGAGCTGGCGATCTTAAAAAAGGCCGCAGCGTACTTTGCAAAGAGCCTGAAATGAGGTACGCCTTCATGCTAAAGCACAGGCATAAGTTCAGCATCAAAGCGATGGCTAAGGTATTGAGCGTATCTCGCAGTGGGTTTTACGATTGGGTGTCAAGATCGGCCGATCAATCCAAGCGCCAGCAGTACCAAATGGAGCTTGATGGTTTGGTACAGCAGCGCTTTATAGCCAGTAAAGAACGTAGTGGCGCCCCTCGCCTGACGAGGGAATTGGCCAGTGAGGGGAGTAAATATAATCAAAAAACAGTTGCTGCCAGCATGCGTCGACAGGGCCTACGGGCTAAAGCCGCCAAGAGATATAAAGCCACAACCTACTCAAAACATGGTCTGCCAGTGGCCCCAAATCTGCTCGAGCAGAACTTCAATACTGAAGCGCCGAATCAGAAATGGGTCGGGGATATTACCTACCTACGAACAGAAGAGGGTTGGTTATATCTGGCTGTAGTGATAGACCTATATAGTCGGCTGGTTATTGGTTGGGCGATGTCAGAAACGATGACAGCTACATTGGTCTGTGACGCCCTTCAAATGGCTTTATGGCGACGTAAGAAACCTACAAATGTTATCGTGCATACTGACAGGGGAAGCCAATATTGCTCTAAAGATTATCAATCTTTAATTACAGCTTATGATCTGCGGTGCAGCATGAGCGCCAAAGGTAACTGCTATGATAACGCCTGCGCAGAAACGTTCTTCCACTCACTTAAGGTAGAAGTAATCCATGGTAACCGCTTTCCTACAAGGTGCCTCATGCGGGAAACCGTATTTGAGTATATAGAAATAGACTACAATCGAAATCGCTTACACAGCGCCAATGGCTATCTCAGCCCTGAGGCGTTTGAGGAACAACTAGTCGCTTAGTGGTGTGTCCGTTGTTGGTGGGTAGGATCAGATGGCCTATTTTCGTTCAGCCGGTTATGAAGATGAATGGGAAGAGGTAACTGATAAAAATTAGTGTGAACAGATTGCAGCAATGCTAGCTATGTCTTGAACTCAGTTGATCTCCCCAGTTAGTGTCGATTTTCACTTATAGAGTGTGTGCAGCTGTTTTCTAATACATTTGGAAGTAACTGTATGGCTGTGACATTTCTCATCATAGAAATAGTGTGCGCTCAAAGGTGCCACTATGATGATGAAAGAGGGGAGGAGATTTGGGTGGGATTCCCTCCATTGTGAATCTGCTCCCACCGCACTTTCAGTGCCTACTTTTTGTTCTCTTTTGATGCGCACATAGATCTTTCCACTATGGGCTGATAGAGATTACTTTTCACTCCCAGTATGTTACTTGATACATTTGTTCTATCTCTTGGGCTCTCGCCGTTTCGATGCTTTAGGCTCAATATATTTGTTTCCTGATGATATTCAAGTGGTGGGTGGGTATTCCTTGGCGCATTGTTTTTTCTCATGAGGAAGTTGGTACAAAGGCTATTTTCAAATCAGCTTTTAATATTTTTACCTGTGCTTTTTGTACAGATATCCTTAAAAAGTCTATTCAATAAAATCATCTTACTGGTGTGCGGTTTGAACATCGCTTAGCTTAACTCTTGAGGGGGCTCATTTTATTAATTAAGGGCCCCCGCGATTCTCAAGATTAATAGGCTCTATGGTGGCAGGGCCCCAGTCATCTTTTCCTATCAAAATACACGAAGATCTTCTCCCGATGAATGGGGTGAGATTTGGGTATTGTAGATATCACGCTTTACATGGTTGCCGGTTACGTCCAGTAATGTAACCTAGACATTTGTACCGATTTTAATGCTCTCACCTTTAGGAAACTCTAAGATCAGAATTTTTTAGTGCCAATACTTAAGGTTGTGGCTGGGCATTCCCTGCTTCAGAAGTTACAGGTAGAACGGAGTAAAGTGTGAATGGCATAGGCGCTAAGTTCCTATAGTTTGAGGAATCACTACAAGTGGTTGAATTCACAAAGCTTTTACAGTTTTGTGTTATTTTGCTTACTAGGCCACAACAATATTGCACGGTGCTTTAGTTTAAGATTTTCTAAAATTGGTTTTTAAATGATGATTTACTGGCGGACGCACCGGGTATTATGCTCCATAATAACGACCTAAAGAACCATCAATATCTATATTCAGGGAGGATCGTAGAAATTGAACATGATATCAGAAAGGATTTGGTCACTAAGAACGTTAGACTGGAACAGGGTTCGTCGAAAACGACTGATCAATGTTAAACGCAACAGTGTCTCTTCTAAAGGAAAGTTTAATTTAGGTACTAGCGTTAGAAAGGGACCAACCCCACAGCCATTTTTTCTTGGTTTCTATACAGAGAGCGAGATAATCCAATACTAAACAGATCCTTCCAAGACTTCCGTGTACAAAGTATCTCCTTGCTCGATGTTAATACAGGGAGTCGGTATACTCGGTTGCTAGCTTGGAATCTCATAGTAACTTTTAAATAAACACTCTCATTAGGGGAGCATTCATGAAGCTACCAACACTTATTTTCTCTTTGGCCCTGGTTTCTATCGTGAGCGGATGTGCGTCTAATCAGCATATCTACTCATCAGACGGTAAATGTCTTACCTGCTGGAATAATCCGGTTACTGGCGACCCCATCAATCACGATGGAAATACTCGCCAGCAACAAGCTGCACAGGAATCCCAGATGGAGCAGACAAGCACTACCGACAAAACTGCGGTGAATACATCTGCCAATAAGCCTACTAATCATAAAATCGCATTTACCGTGCCTGTGAATGTGGACGTGGTGTTCATGAAAATTAAAAGAGAATTTGAATACCAATCAACCAGTGAAATCCAGCAAGAATTTGGTAGCTTGGCAAGTACAAAGATGCAGAATTTTGAGTATCACTACGATATTATGCCATCTATGTATTACCACATGAGGGATACTCGTATGCATAACGGTGTGATTACAGTAATTGATTTTAGGGTCGAAAAGGTCGCTGATAAGGAAAGCTCTATAGAAATTACTTACTGGCCACAAGCCAAGTCAGTTAATGCCATTCATTTCGGGGAATCTCTGAAAGATCGTACACGAAAGGCATTAAATATCTAATGGAAGGAAAGGGACGCCAATCTGTTTTTATATTGTCTGAATGGCCTTTTTCCAGAGCGCTGCCGGAGAGTCTAATAGGCAAGATGAGAAGCAGGGTGAGAGTAGTGAGTACACCCCTGAGTAAATTATGAATCCTCTGATGGTCTATTTTCGTTCATTGGGTTATGGCGATTAAAGGGGGGAGGTAACTGATAGACGTTAGTCTAAGCAGATTGCATTAACGCTAGCAATGTATAAACTCAGCTGACCGTCCCAGTTAGAGTCGATTCTTGATTTATAGAAGAGCGGGGGACACATGTAAAGATAGCTTTAAAATAGCGACGTATCTATCTTGGAGTTGTTGTGTCCTTATGGGCGCGATTACTATGAGCAAAAGTTGGATGCTAGGATGGGAGATTCTCCTTCTATTAGGAATCTATTTTCAAAGCCCTCTATTTTTTAATTTTTTCTATTTTGAGATCCACGTAGATTTTTTCATTGTAGTGGCAAGGGAGTCCGGGCATGGATACCTATCTTTACTTGAATTCCTTTCACTTCCAGTACTGTGATCGAGACACTCGCTCCAATTCTTAGGTGCTCGCTTGTTCGGCGCTTTAGGATCAACATGTATATATCAAGTCTTGGCTGGGTATTCCTTAGTGGGGAAGCTTGGTAAGTAATGTTTGGAGGCGGCATGGAGTGCGGCACAGAGGCGGTGGTCACGGAATAGAAAAGGGCGGGCGCTACAACCTGTAAAATTAACTCCGTTTTTTAAATACGATTTTAACTAAGCTAGCCGAGGCCTATAGCTCTAGCTCTCTACACTATTTGTTGGATGCCCAACAAATTTTCTAAAAGATAATCTTAGATGCTGCTTGCTTTAATACATTTGCATTGAGGAATATAAATTTTATTGGGTGCCTAGCATTTTTCCTATCTATCCCCTTTAGTCAATGGTCGAGGCGATTTATACTTCTATTTGGCATGTCCCCATTACTGTAAAAACAAGGAAGAAACATGAAAATAGGGAAAATTATAATTTTAATATTATTTACAGGGGGCAATGCTGCCTGCTCAATTACATCCAACCCTCCAATCACTATCGAGCGTGCAGAGCAATTTTCTAATTTAGTGGAGTTTGTTGAAAAGGAAATTGGCTCATATCAACTATTTGATGAGTGGAAATCTCAAGTAGAGTCGCCAGGTGTAATTAATTATCGGGCTTACTTTACATTCGTTAATACTAAATCAATTAGAAAACCAATTGATGATGTAGGTGGCTATTGTAGAGTAAAAGGTGGAAAGTTTTATTCCATTGGTTCCAATGAAATCCAAGTTTTGCGAGATAATGGAGTTAGGGCAGCAGTTACATCGGCCTCTTTCGCCAAGTCTTTAGGCGCCTCTGATGAAGTTGCTATGCGATCAGCAAGTATTGCTACTGAAAGACTTCATAAGTTTTATCGAAACTCAGGCTTAGCTGAAGATCAGCAAATAATCTCTGATTTGTCAAAGAGGGGTTATTTAGGTACTGCGGTATGTAAGCTAGAGGATAGAACGTGGTCAATATAGGTTGTACCTACCGCATACCACCCGAGAGATCCAACAAATCAGCTGACTTCAAGTCACCTGGATCTGAACATTTCAGTAACGGAAATCTGAGTTCAGTACCTGAGGAACCTATGAGCGGATTGTTTTGGGCGTAGCATCAATGTTGCTCCCGCAGGAGGTGCCAGCTCAGAGACCGGCAGCTGCATCTGAATGCTATCGGGCAAGGTCAAATCAACAGAAGCCTGAAAAGCCGCTATAGTCACCGGGATCAACTTGGGTCGTCGCTTGCTCTGCTTGCTGTGCCAATAAGTATAGGTTCTGGGTTTCAGATCGTGTTGTTGACAATATACTGTCTGGGAAAATCGCTGTTGTTCCTGGCACTGATATGCTCCTCCAAAATTCGGATTTTCTCTGGGGGTTCATTGAGAACTCCTGATTATTGAAAATCAGGAGAGTAGAGAAAAGTTGGCTGATTTTTAGATGAGGTTGCTTGATCGCTTACAAGATTTGGGGGCATGGATGCCTATCTTTTCTTGATTGCTTTCCATTTCCAGTACAGCAGCTAGGATATTTGTTCCAATTTATGAGCTTTCGTCGGTTCGGTGCTTTATGGCCAACCTATTTACTTCCCTTTGGAATTCAAGCCGTGGGTAGGTACGGCCCCTATTTTTTGCCTAATTTGGAGAGGGCAGGATTTTGACTGGACAAATACACCAGCCACAAGCATTTAATTAATCTATCTAGGTACTTTGATTGAGTTGCTTTTAAAGTTATAGTGAGGAGTGGTGTAAATAAGTTTTAGGTTAATCAATATATTTAAGGGAGGCGAACTATTAAGTTTCTAGATAGTGCAGTTATTTTAGCTTGTATTACAGCATTTCTTTACTCGGCTAGCACGGCGTTTACACACGGATTCTTTCAATTCTTAGATTTGGATGGAGAGATCCTGGACAGAAACTTTCATCAAATTCTATATCATGGAATGATTCTCAATATATGGACCATACTATATGTTCCGTTAGTGGCGGCAGGCTTGGTGACTTTTTATTCATTGTACAAAATTTGCCTTAGTGAATATGTAAATAAAGACACTGCAAGCGCAAGGAATATAGTTAATTTTAAAAAAAAGATCAAATTGCCGACCAAAAAGAGTAGGCCTCTTGTTTTAAAATATGAAAGAAAATATAAAAATTCATGGTCCATCCTCATTGGGGTAGTTATTTTTATCATGGGGATGGCTCATTTTGAAAAGAAGGGTGTGCAAGAGGCAAGAAAAATTTTGCAAAATATCAAGACTGATAAAAACAGTAGAGTGATAGTGCAAATTAACGGCGCGAAAAAGGAGCTATTGTACCTTTATTGCGGTTCAAGAAACTGTGCCGCTTTTAATAAAAAAACAAATGAGATTGTCTACTTTCCACAAAGTGGGCATAGTTATGTCCGGCAAAAAGAAATTTAATAGATGAGCATGAACTGTCAATTGAGGCTGTGCTGCTTCAGTTGGCCCTTGGGTTTAGCAATCTGAAAATGGGATGGCTAGCCAATACAGGAGCAATAATTACAGGCATGAGCTAGCGGAATCGGTTCAAAATACCACTTAAGAATCAGTTTAAACTTCTATTGAGCAAGTACGAGCGCCTCCTTCCTTGGAGAATCTGCCCTTAATGTCTTCCATTGCTTGTTTTTTGTTAGTTATTGAGTTGTACATAGATCTCTTCACGGCGGATAGGGGGGGATACCTGTCTTTACTTAATTTCCCTTCACTTTTAGTGTTGTGATCGAAACACCCATTCCAATTATTAGGTTCTCGCCTGTTCGGCGCTTTAGGATCAACATGTTTTCTCCTGCCGATACTCAAGCAATGGGTGGGCATTCCTTGGTGGGGAAGCTTGGTAAGTGATACTTGGTGGAAGAGTGGGGTGGGGCGCGGGGGCGGTGGGCGCAGAATAGGAAAAGGCGGGCGCTAGGCTCAAATGGTCATTCGCGTTATCATTACCCATCCATATCGGGCTTTCACTTATTAACGTCCATGATTGGTCGGATCGCAATGAACCGGGAAAATACTGCCTTCAGTGACAGCTAAAGGCGGATCTCAACAGGCAGATTCAAGGAGAAGAAATGCAACCGTCACATAAGGAAACGTTAGAGCGGTATGATGTATTTCGAGCGCAAGCAGAGATATAGCAAAAGAAAGTTTGCCCGGAAACCTGAAGGGCGTTCTAAATGTTGAAGGTATAGATCACAAAACCTTAAATGCTTTCCAGGCTTGGAAGGATACCGCTGAACGAAAGGTTTTATGGAATTGGGAATTTTCCCGGAGCTATAAGATTTTCTACCCGAAGTCATTCGATATGTCAGTTTGGTTGGGAAATACTCTATGTTCAATGTCCCTTGGTCGCCCTACATTCAAGGGCACCGAAATGCGTTTAGATTTTATAGAGAGAGCCCCTAAGAATTGTCCATACGCCGGTGAAATGTTCAGTATTTCTCTATTGGCGTATGAAATTTATGGGGATCTAATTGGTGCAAAGAAAATTCGCATCATGGAGCCTATGAATGACAAGCTCATTAAGTACTATATGTCTCATGGTGGGTTTAAATTGGTTGGTTCAAAGAAAGGCAATCCACATTATCTGGTAAGAGACTTATGAACGATAAAGAAAGATACGAACAGGCAAAAAAGAAAGCCGAAGAGAGGGCAAAAGAGTTGTTCAAGTCACTTCCCGAAGACATTAAGGAAGAGCTTGAAAAAGATAGCACTTTGGGCTCACCGGAAAACCTAATAGATCGTAGTGATGAAGAAGAATAGGTTGAAAAATGACCTTAGTTTTCTGCGAGCTAGTTATACTGCTTGTTCGATCCAATTTGTGTTGACTTTTACCTTTCTGTGGAGAGGTGACTTTTTGTAGTTGTGAAGAGGGCTGTTTAAGTTCACTGCCCTATACCTCGAAGATAACTAGCTATTAATAGCGTCTTTATTGAGGTGTAGCCTCCTTCCTTGGAGAACCTTCCCTCAACGCCTTCCATTGCCTACTTTTTGTTCTCTTTTGATACGCACAAAGATCTCTTCTCGATGGACGGGAAGGGATTTGGGGGCGCGGATGCCTATCTTTACTTGATTTCCCTTCACTTCCAGTACTGTGATTGAGACATTTGTTCCAATTCTTAGGTTCTCGCCTGTTCGGCGCTTTAGGATCAACATGTTTTCTTCCTACCGATACTCAAACTGTGGGTGGGCATTCCTTGGTGGGGAAGCTTGGTAAGGGATACTTGATAGGAGAGTGGGGTGGGCCGCGGGGGCGGTGGGCGCAGAATAGGAAAAGGCGGGCGCTAGGCTCCCAGAGCTTGGAGAATCGCTCCAAGCTGCTGATTGTGCTCCACTTTATTGAAGACGAGCGGGTTTCTAGCGTAGTATGCATACAGCCATCTTGATACTTGTTCTATCAATTTGGTTAGCTGGCCCCTGGTGTTGCAGCACCTTGGGTCAGCGCCTTTTCTCTATTCTTAATTCACGCTGTGGTTCTCTCGTTGAAAGTATGGACTCTTCAGAAATTTCGGGATCTTTGCTAGAGGACAGCGACCGTAGAAATTTTCTTGATCGCAACCCGCCATACTGATAGACATTTATCAATTCTACTTAGCTGTGACACTGAATAAAACTTAATATATTCCAATAAGAAAATTTACGCGCCTATATTTCTCTAAGTTTCTGTGCTGAAAGGCTGGTTTCCTTAGTTGCTTATTGTGCTCCCGTATTTGGTGCTGGTTAATGCTTTAGTCGATATGGCTGGGGATTATATTTTATAATTGGTGGGTGCCCAGAATTGCTCTTTACGTTGATGACCTATTTTCGTTCAGTCGGATATTAAGATGAATGGGAAAAGGTAACTGATAAAAGTTAGTGTAAAAAGATAGCAGCAACGCTAGCTATATAGTGAACTCGGCTGATCATTCTAGCTAGTGTTGATTTTTCACTTATAGAGCCTGGGAAGCTGCATTCTGATACGTGTGGAGATAGTGTGCTCTCAAAGATGCCACTATGACGATAAAAAAGGGGAGGGGGGGGCTCGGCTCCTTTCATTGTGAATCCGTTCTCATCATCTCTACTACCCACTTTTTGTTCGTTTTCGATCCATATATGGATCTCCTTTCGATGCAAAGGAGGGGATGCCTAGTTGTATTAAAAAAGATCGTATTTAACCCTGTTGATACAGCTTCTCGCTTTGGCAAGTATTAAGCTCGGTGCTGTGCTTATCTCAATATCGTGAACTTCAAATTTCCAATTGCCGACGACTTGATCCCACGACTCTTCCTTAACCTTGCCATTTCGCCAAGTGTTGGATATCAGCATTGGCTTGCCATCCCTCGTTCTATCGGACATACGCACCCAGTGCTTGTACAGCCCTATATAGACAACAACTACCTGTAACATTACAATTTCTCATAATTGATAAAATATTAAAATATTAAAATTGCTAAATTAGCAAATTACTAGCTCTACGGTGTTGTCAATTTGCAATCTGGAGTTGTGTTTGATCAGGTGGTTGGGGCTGTGTTGGCTCACTATCGTAAAGCTGCTGGTTTGAATCAGAGCGAAGCAGTGGATGGCTTGAGCTTAGGGCCTTCCAGCTTATCTAGGTTAGAGAAAGGCGATTATTCGCTAAGCATGGAGCAGCTTTTTGAGTTGTCGAGGCGCTATGGTGTGTCTATGGCAGAAGTGACGGCCAGTATTGAGCAAACCTTAGATAACGCGATAAAGAATGGTATAGCTGTAGAGACCGAGAAGAAATCAAATACTGGTTTGTTGCTACTAGGTGCTGCGGCAATATCTGCATTGGTAATTGCAAATTGATAAGCATAAAAAACAAAGATAAATAGCTAAAGGAGCTAATTAGCTGTTATGAGTACTAACTCCGGGGATGGTGAGCGTACAGCAATGTTAGGTTATGTGCCGCAGTATGAAATAGCGGCAAGCTTAATATATGAAGCTTTGCTTGATGGAAGTCTAGAGTGGTTTCGAGTAGCTGACCCAGATGCAGGAAGCTTGGATGACATACTTATAGCGACTACAGGTAAGCTTGATGCGTATCAGGTGAAGTGGGCGGAATATACTAAAGCAATAAGTTATGCCGATTTTGTAAGAGATAGTACTACAAAAAAGGAAGGTAAAAAACTTAGCCTTTTCAGGCAGCTTACAGAAGGGTGGGCAGACCTAAATGAGAGTTACAAAGAAAGAACAGTAAAGGTCCATTTGCTTCACAAGTTAGTACCTAGCTCAAACCCTATAGCCGAAATTCCTGTGGGCGAAACACCACCCCAACATGCTCACTTTCAAGCATTTTTAAAAGAGTGCTGGTTCGATAGATCATGGTGCGAAACGGGCCTTGATAATGCCGCCGCGTGCTGGAAGAAGGCATTGATGGATCTACAGCGTAGATCTGGGTTTAACGATGATCGATTTTTGATATTTATTCGTTGTTGTGAACTTGAATTCAACTATAAACGGCCAGCCGACATTCCTGTAACTAATCAGGGGCAAGCAAGAAAACAAGAGGATATTGGAAAAATATTCAACCTCCTAACGCAAATGGCTGGAGGTGAGCGTCGAATTATTGAACTATCTAAAGATGATATGTTGGATAGGTTGGCATGGACCCATAGATTTAAGTATAAGTTTGTTCACGAATTCCCTATCGATCAAACTTATCAAGAAATTGAAGAAACTGTTAGTTCTATATCTGATGTTTTGTCAGAAACCAAGCAAGGCTATATTGCATTGCTAGGAAGTCCTGGTTCGGGAAAGTCAACAACGCTTACCCATACTTTAAAATATAAATCGGGATATAAGTTAGTTAGATATTATGCGTATGTTCCAGATAGCACGTACCAAGGGCGTGGTGAAGCGACTACGTTTCTTCACGATATCACCTTGTCGCTAAGAAATCACGGTTTTCGTGGTGAAAGTTCTGGGCAGCCTGGATCAAGGGAGGAATATCTGTCCTTGTTTGGGGAGCAACTTCAGCAAGCCCACGAAAAATGGAAAAATGATGACGTAGTCACCATTGTTATGGTAGATGGTTTAGACCACATCCAGCGAGAGCAAAATCCGCTACAGAGCTTGTTGTCAGATTTACCCTCTCCTAACACTGTGCCTGAGGGCGTGATATTTATTCTTGGGAGTCAGACGTTAGAGTTGGACGACCTCTCTGACATGATAAAAGAGCATGTCAGATATGAAGGCAGAACCATTGTCATATCCCCTCTAACTCGGCCAAACGTCTATGCGGCCATAAACGAATGGCCAGGTTGTACCAAACTAACAGATGATAATAAAAGGAAGATTTTCGAAAAATCGTTGGGGCATCCACTGTCTTTGGTTTATTTACTGCAGTTTATCACCGGCAGTTCGGATAGAAATTTTGATGAGGTTGTTGATGAGTTCCCTCTTTACCAAGGGCATATTGAGCAAAGTTACTCGGTTTATTGGAGGCAAATAGAGGGTAACCAGAACCTTGTTGATTTGCTTGCGTTGTTATCAAGATTGAGAGTGCCATTAAATACTCAGGTTCTTGATAAATGGTCAGACCACTCAACCATTCGCGAGTTTATTTCGAGTGCATCACATTACTTTAAGAAGGATAGTGATGTAAGTTGGCGATTTTTCCATAACAGTTTTAGGCAGTTTATTTTGGATAAAACTAGCCGAAATCTATTTGGAAATTTTGATGATTCAAAAAATATAGAATATCACAAGGTGTTGGCTGAGCACTGTCTCCAATCATCTGATAGCGATCCAATGCGATGGGAGGCTGTTTACCATCTTTTTAATTCTCAGCAGATGGAAGCTGTCATTGATGCAGGGACGCAAGGCTATTTTAGAGAGCAGTTCTTTAGTCTTCGGAATATTTCGAGTGTGACAGATGACATTGATGCTGTCCTATTGTCAGCGAAGGAGCTAAATGACCCACTTGCGGTAGTGAGGTGTATCTTAATTGAGTGTGAACTTAGAGAACGAGGAGACGCCCTCAATGAAGTAGATGTACTTAATCTCTTGTTTTCATCTGAGGGGATAAGTTCAGCGCTTAATTATATGTTCGATGGGGAGTTGCTCGGGGTAAGTGATTCTGAAGCTCTCATGTTTTCTAAAGTCCTTGCTGAGAACGGGTTCTTTAGTGAAGCTAAAAGAGTTTTTGAATCTGCCGAGCCACTAAGTTATTTGTCAGGTGGGGATAGAGTTGATCCTCATCATGGTGGATCTCAAGATTTGAAGCGATGGGCTGATGTGGCTCATTATTTCATGCCGCTAGGCGATATTGTATCGACTATACACCAGACGAAGTATAAAGATGATGATGCGGGGTCATGGAGTAGAGATGATGAAGACCTTCACACTCACTTAATGAAACGGTTGATCAATGGTGTTTACGAAACAAAAGACGAAAGAAAAATAGGTGAGCTTTTCTCTTTCTTGTCAGGAAAAATAGAGCACTTTGATAGTCTCTTAGATTTATGCTTCTCCATATGTATTAGCCAATATCCATCGGCTTTGATAGGCACCGCATTCAAGACAGTTATTGATTGGTCTGAAAATGAAGGCGATGATTTGGAGTTTTCAGAAAGGTTGTTGGTTGCTGAGTTGGATTACAGAACCAACGGAAGAGTAGAGGAAACTAAAAAGTGGTTTGAAAATTCAGAACAGCCAAAACTGTATAAGTATGGCTTTCACGGCCAATGGAAGAACTTAAGCCCGTTCGCAGATAGAATTCGGTTTAATAGATTACTGGCAGCGTTAGGTCAAGATGTTGACCCAGTTAAGGTGGTTCCAAAAGAAAGTGACGAAAGATACACAGGAAATGTCTTATTTGAACGTGCCTTAGTCAGGTTTTCAAGCATTTGGGGGCGAGGTTGGGCTGGAGAGAAGCTACTGCCAAGTCTTATCGTTCAAGAAATAAAGCCATCATTTGATTTGTTCCGAAAGCCGTATAGTCAAACAAGAAATTGGACTGGGTGGTATGAGTTTGAATCAGCGGCTGTAGATTACTTTAACTTCGTAATAAGGGCTACATCTCAGCACGGGCAGGATTGTATTTTAGCCTTGGCTGATGCTTTTAGAAAAGATTGGGATAGGCGATATTGGCCGACTAGCTGGCGAAGAGAAATCGCTTTCACTTTGTATAAAGAAGGGTATGGTAGGGATGGTTTGGTTGACGTTCTCAATCAAATCGAAGAAGAGATACCCGGTTTCGACGAAATTCACTCCAAAATATCTGAGTACTATGAACTTTCTATAATTTGGTCAAAGATTGGCGAGACTGGTCGATCGAGTAGTCTGGTGCCAAAGGTCTTTATGGGATCTTTTGGAATACACCATAGAAAAGATAGGCAGTTCTCTCATTGGGTATCGTGGCTGGGTAGGTTGGTTAACCAATATCCTGATTTGGCCTACGATGAAATATGTCAATTCTCTTTGGCGTTAGTAAATTTGGAACAGTCGGGAAATGGTCGCGGCACTCAAGAGGCAGGGCTTGATCTAATCGCTATTGCCACGAGTTGGAATCCACAATATGGTTTAAAGCTATTGAGATGGTTATTCGACCATAAAGGACTCCACTATGTTCCGGGTCTAACAGGGCTGCTTTCTGGAATGCTTGATGGCTCTACTCCCCCCTTTAAAGAAATATCTGTGACGGCGAGAAAGCTACTGATTCCTTTCGAAGAGTACAACCCTTCTGATCTGCCTAAAAAATTTGTATCTCACCTCTGTTTGTCTTCTGATGATGGCGTGACGGAAGAGGTAGAAGAGCTAATCATATCTATCAGAACACACCTATTACCTTCAAATCGATACTCTTGGTTAGAGGGGGTGGCGCTTGGCGTCAGGGAAGCGGGGTTGGACAATAGTCCTTATGCATCTATGGCGATTTCTACACCTCAAGAAAAACATGTTACTCATGAACCCTCTCTGACATTAAATACTGGCGAGAAACTTACAGATGAAGAAGCTCAGCTGAAAGTAAACTCTGCTGAAAGCCTATTTCAGCTTCTTCGATCTGTAGAGTCTGTCGATTATTTTCGGTGGGTGAATTTGATTCAGCCATTTTTAGTGGGTATGAGCGTCCATCAATTGGGCGAGCTTCATAAGTTATTAAAGCCGCATCAGCCTGATAATAATGTTATTTCATGCATTGCTGGCGCACTGTCTTCACGCGGTGAAATAGATAAGGCGAACAACCTGCTTGAAGATCTATTCGATAACTCGGACGCTAAAGGCTGGGATTTGCATTGGGATGGGGGTTCTAGGCAATCGATATTTAAGGCTCTCGTTGAAATAGATGCCAAACAGTGGCGGCCTAAAGCGATTGCTTGCTTGGTGGATGATTATATTGGTGAATTTCGATACCCGAGCAGGCTAGTTTTGAATTTGGAAGAGATTGTCGACATCCTCTTCGAGGATAAAGACGTACTACCTATTTGGAAGGAAATCAAAGATCACGTATACCAGCTAGACGATTTTGAACAAGATGCCGAAAAACCACCGATACTATCAGATGACATTGAAGAGAAAGCCCACGCCAGATTACTCATTGAGTTCGCATTCGAAATGTTCGATGTAGGCATTCCTGAGTTAGGGAATATGGCCCACCAGGCAATCGTTAATATGTCTAAAATTGAAGAGAATTGGCCAGAAGTTCGTAGGCAAATGGCTTATAGAATAGGCAAAGTTGGACTGACACAGATAAAAATGGTGTCTTTGTTAAGTAGTTTGGTGGATGATTTCAAGGGATTTGTTCTTCAGTTTGAAGATGAAATATCTTCACTCTGTGCGTCGGAAGACTTTAGTGTGAGGATGCTTGCCTTAGATTTGTCTAATAGGTTAGAAATCGAAGGTAGATTACCTCCGAAAGAGCGATCAAAGCTGCCCTTGGTATACGAACTGGAGTTACCCGAAATAAGTAATAGAAAGGAAGCTATACCTTTTTCCGCCATCCGGCCAGGGGAAACATTTCCTGATGTTGATGATCCGGTTGAGCTGCTTAGACCTTTGTTGACTGAAGCGAAGTTTGTGGCTGATATGTCAAACGTACCATTTGAGAATCTGGCCTACAGGGTTTCTGAGTTTATGAAAACTTTGATTCCAGAGAATGAATGGAATAAACAGGCAGAGGAAACTTATAGAAACTGGATGGAGGGGGTTGGGCTCAAGCTGACCTATCATAGGCTGCGACCGAAAGTGGCAAAGCTCGCACTCTCTCATGTGGTATGCGAATTGTGGGATGCAGGACGAATACCTCCCAAAGGAATACATCTTCTGCAAGCTATTTTCAAACGCAGTGATGAATTGTTGTTGGCGCTTGAGCCCAGGGTTCGACCTGAGTGCATTGCTGTACCTCAGGCAAAAGATCGAGAGATATCCCCCAAACACGATGAGTGGTTAGGAGATATTGAACAAGGTTTTACACAATTTGTTGATAGTATCGAAACTGGGGAACAAATCATTGGTGAACTAACAACCTGGAGTTGGTTAGATTGGAATTTGCCAACTGAAATTCGTATGTCTACAGTCTGTCATCCAAAATGGAATAGCGATGTAGATGTTAAGTCACCCGCTACTTTATTTCCAAGCATGATGGACTGGTATGCCATTGATTACCCTGAAATCACTGCTACTAATGAACCTTCGCTGGTAATTTATGGTACAGGTTCATACATTGATCACGGAGGCCTTGAGTGGTTAGCGTTAAATCCATCTATAGGCTTTTCTTTAGGGTGGTCTATTTCAGAGGAAGGGCTTTTTCGTTGGGTCAATCATGAGGGCGAAATAATGGTTGAAAGTATTTATTGGAAAGATGGCCCTATTTCCCGGCAACCTCCCAAAATGGATGACATCTGTTCGAATGGGTGGTTAGTCGTCGCCTCAAACAAAGCAATAGTCAAGATCCGAGAAAAGATTGGCAATGCAGTTAAGGCTAATGCTGTTGTACGGAGTTATAGCCGCAGTATATATGATCCCGTGACACAAAATATTCAGCGAAGAAATAGGTGGTAACTGTATTTAGATGTAGAGTGGCTTTATGTTTCTCAGATGTTTATTGGTTTTCTCACTGCGCTTTTTATGCTGGGTAATTCGCCTTTATAGTATTCCGCAATTAGATCTTCTCTAGAAGCCGGAAGGGTTATAAACGGCTTATCTTTGAGTGCTCCAGGGGGAGGGTGTAAATAATACAGCTGCACCTTGCCCTCTCATTTCAAAAAGCTCCAGTTGCAACAGGAAGACCCGAAAAACGTACTGAGGCATACCTCTAACACACCACTGAATAGAATTGAGTTGGGCTTCTTTGAAAGCTCGTTCCGCATTTTCCCTAGAGTAGAAGAGCAACATTTCGATAAAGTAGCAATAGATGCTCATTTGCCAGTGTGGCTCTCCGCTACTTTTTTAGGGAAAAAAAGTTCAAGTTCCAATACTAAATCTACCCCAACTCCACCAACCTCTGCATCAACGGAAAATACAGAGCACACCGAATATTCCGCTCTCCCCGCGCATAAAAGAGCTTGCGGTAATTCTCCAACTGATTCCGATACTGCTCCAGCTGAGCCGCAATAAATTCC
The DNA here is from genome assembly GCF_052468155.1 of Microbulbifer maximicatervae (SeqCode). Taxonomy (NCBI): domain Bacteria; kingdom Pseudomonadati; phylum Pseudomonadota; class Gammaproteobacteria; order Cellvibrionales; family Microbulbiferaceae; genus Microbulbifer; species Microbulbifer maximicatervae (SeqCode). The sequence goes on along the minus strand of NZ_CP174335.1, from coordinate 4,068,258 downwards.
TCCTGGCTTTCTTCACCACTGGGCTCTGCGGTTTTGTAGTCGACAATCCAGCGGGTACCTTCGTTGTCGATAAAGGTGCGGTCCACAATGGAGCGCCTTAGCTGTCGGCCGCCGCTGTGGAGTTCCAGTTCGCAGGCGGATTCCCTTAGTGAGCCGTCCAATAGCCAGCGGCCGGTGGGGCAGTTGAGGCTGTTGCGTACGGCGATCTCCACTTTCTCAGCAGCGCGGTCCAGGCTGGTGGCGGATAGTCCCAGTTGTTTCAGGCGCAGTTGCCATAGGGGGCGTTGGGCTTCCAGTTTACTGGGTGTCCAGTCGTTAATATTGGTCTCGGCAATAGTGGCGAGGGTTTCGTGGGCTACGGTGCCGGCGTGTTTGAGCCAGCGCAGGGCTACCTGGCCCAGCTCGGGAATATTGTCTTCTTCCTCAGTTTTGGGTTGGTAGTCTGGCATACGGTACTGGGCCAGCCATTCCTGCCGGGGCATGGCTTGGGGTTGCCATTGGCTGGGCAGGCGCAGTAGGTAGTCGTGATCTCTGCTGGCTTCGTCCTGGTTTAGCAGGGGTTCTTCCGCTTCCAGCCAGTGGCACCAGTCGCTTTCCTGGTGGTGCAAAACACTGGGCCAGATACCGGCGAGTAGGGCGGCGCTGCCGGGGGCTTTTAGGTGGCCCTTTTTTTCATCCCGGTTGATGCAGGCCAAAAGATGCAGCGAGCGGATGGCGCGGGTGCAGCCTACATACAACAGGCGGGTGCCTTCCAGGCGTTCGCGTTCGCTGTTGTCGTGCTTCAGGTATTCAAAAACCGGGTCGCGGCCGCCGCGCGCATTTTTGGGAGCGAGCAGAAAGCGGCTTTCGCCTTCGCGGTTGAGCCATTCGCTCCAGCGCAGCAGTTGGTCGCTGCCGGGTTTGCCGCCTTGGTCCAGGCCTGGGATCAGTACGTGTTCGAACTCCAGCCCTTTGGATTTGTGAATGGTCATCACCTGCACTTTGGCATCTTGGGCGGGGCGGGCGTAGAGCTGTTCCAGGGCCAGGGTGAATTGTTGCCAGTCAGTAATGGCTCCGCCGGTATCGAAGGCTTCTAATAATTGTAGAAAATCCTGCACATTATTCAGGTCGGATTTTTGCGCTACCGTGGCGGGGCCGCCCAGTTTCAGCCAGAGGCCTTCAATCCAGGTGCGTAGGGGTTTGCGGCCGCGCTGTTGCCAGGCGTGCAGCAGTTTGGGGGCCACTTGGGCCAGGCGCGTGCGCCCTTCGTCGCTGAGCAGGGCGATATCGTCTACTTCTTGCAAGGCCATTAATAATGGGCGCGCGCTGGTGTCGGTTACGGTGATATCCCCATTGCCCCAGTTGGCCAGGGTGTAAAGGTCTGGCAGTTGCAGTCCGCACCAGGGGGCGCGAAGTACGGCCAGCCAGCTGATTCGATCGCTGGGGTCGAGCAGGGCGCGGGTGAGGCTGAGTAAATCCAACACCACCATTTTACTGGCGAGTGGCGCCAGCTCTGGTGCCTGGAAGGCGATATTGGCTGCGCTTAGGGCCGGCAGAATCTTTTGTAGATGCTTTTTCTTACGCACCAGAATGGCGATACGGCTCTTCGGATCTTGCGCTTGTAATTGCTGCACCAGTTCAACTGCTTGGGTGGCTTCGCGGTTGCGGTCTTCGTCATCGATGCAGCCGTAAAAGTTCACCGAGGGCTCGGCCCATTTGCTGCCTTTAAACGCTTCGGATTGCAGATAGCGCACGGCGCCGCGACCGATATTGTCCGCTTGCGGAAAGGCCCTTTGGAAAGTCTCGTTGACCCAGTTCACCACTGCGCTTTCGGAGCGGAAATTTACTTGTAGGTCGAGGGTTTCCAGGGGGACTTCACCGATACCGCGTTTGCGTGCATCCAGGAAAATACCCACGTTGGCATTGCGGAAGCCGTAACAGGATTGCATGCCGTCGCCGACAATAAATAGGGTGCGGCCGTCTCCCTGTTGCCAGCCGGCAGTGAGTTTTTCCAGCAGTTGTAGCTGGGTGTGGGAGGTGTCCTGGAACTCGTCCACCAGAATATGCTGGGTTTGCAGGTCCAGTTTTAGGGCCAGGTCTGTGGGGTTATCGCTATCGCCCAGGGCGATCAGTGCGGCTTGGGCCACTTCGGTATAGTCGGTGGCGCCCAGTTGCTGGAAGACCAGCTTTAATTCTGCGACTAACTTGGGCAGTACCTGGGCGAGCCCTTGCAGCAGTTGCCATTGGCTCTGTTGCAGTCCGCTGGGGAGCTTGCCTACTTCTCGCAGTGCGGAGAGCAGTGGTTCGTTGCCGGCCAGTTCTGCCAGCAGGTCTTTCATGCGCTGTTTGTATTCTTCGGCGATGGGGCGCTCGGGATCTTTTTTATCCGGCAGGCCAAAACCGAGTTTTTTATTGATGCCGCCGCCTTTGCGCAGATCACCGGTGGTGGTGAGGAGCAGGCTGCCGAGGGCGAGCCAGGCGGGCAGACCGCTGCTGTCTGTGCTGGGGAAGTCGTCCAGTTCGGCGAAGAGGCACAGGCCGTGGCTGGGGTTTTCCTTTTGTAAATTGCCGCCGGCATAGCTGGCTAGCTCCAGCAGTTCCCCGGCGTAACTGCCGAGGGCTGTGGTGAGGTCTTGCAGCTTTTCTGTCACCAGTTCGTCGATAACAAAATGGAAATAGTCCTGGGCGCCATCGAAGTTAACGCTCAAAAGTGGGCCGAGCCATTGCTCGCGCTTATCCAGCAAAATACGCAGCAGTTTATTGAGCTGGCCCAGGTCGTTGTCCAGGTGGAGCAGTAGTTGCTGTAGGTCTGCGTCTGGGGTTTCGCCATCGAGATGTTTGAGCAAGTTCACCACCGCCAGCTCAAAGGCGATTTGGGTGCGTTCCAGGGGTTCACCCGGTGCGCCCAGGCCGCTTTCGATCGGCAGTTGGCTGGCGAGGCTGCGGCAGAGGCCGTCGATGGTTTGAATACGCAGGCGCTGGGGTGTTTGCAGTAGTTCCCATTCCAGTTCGCGATCCCGCTCCAGCAGGGCGCGGGCTAAATCCCAGGTGATGGCATCGTGGGGATTATCTGGCCGGGCTTGGTCGCGGGCGCTGTGCAGGGCGTCGATTAGGCGCTCGCGCATTTCACCGGCGGCTTTGCGGGTGAAGGTAATGGCCAACACTTCTTCCGGTTGCTGGCAGGCGGCGAGCAACTTTAAAACGCGCTGGGTGAGCAGACCGGTTTTACCGGAGCCCGCCGGGGCAGATACGGCAAAGCTGCGGCTGATATCCAGGGCTTGGCTGCGGGCGTCGGCATCGATGGGTCGGCGCAGGGCGGGAGTGGTCACGACTTCGTTCATTCGGTTATTTGCTCCCTTTCCGGCCAGCGGTTTAGGGGCCAGAGTTCACTGTTGTTATCGGTGGGGCGATCAAAGGCGAGGGTGGCTACACCACTACGATATTCGGTGGCGAGGGATTCCAGGCTGTAGCGCCAGTGCTCCACCAGATTGCTCCAGGTGCCGTAGGGGGATTCTTTTTCGGTATCGCCCACGGCTTTAATGCCGGTAATGGGGTGCTCCAGGTCTCCGCAGCCATTCCATTTGCAGTCGCCGTTGCGCACCTGGCCGAAGGCGATGGCGTGGGCGTCCGGTTGGAAGAGGGCGTAGAGCGGTAGCTGGGGTTCACGGATACGCTGGGTAAGCCAGTCGCGAATACTGGGGACGCCGGTTTTGTAATCGATTACCAGTTGTTCGCCGCTGGCGAGTTGGTCCAGCCGGTCCAGGCGCAGGTTAAAGTGCAGCCCGCCGATTTCCACGGCTTGTTCCCATTCGACTTTTTCTACGGAGAAATTGGGCCTGTCCAGTTCGACGGACAGCCATTGTTGCAGCAGGCGCTCCAGGCGCTGCTTTTCCATGGCCCAAAATCCGATCGGCAGGTGATTATATTTTTTGCGCACACTGCCGAGGGACCGTTCCACCGCGCGCTCGATTTGCGCTTGGCGTTGCTCGTCGTCCATGGCTTGTAGTTGTGCGAGGGTGCCGCACTGTTGCCAGAATTCCGCCAGCACCTGGTGCACCACATTACCGCGCTCGGCGGGGCCGAGGCCGATATCCGGTTGGGTAAAACTGCTGGCGCCGAGGCGGAAGCGCAACTGCGCATTTAATGGGGACAGGGCCTGGGCCTTGAGCACCGAGGCACCGCCGCGCACCCGCTCGCATTCGGCGGGGGTGAGTGACGGTAGCTTTTTGTCTTCGATTTTTTCCAGCTGGCAGGCTTGCGCCAGTTGGCTGTAGTGATTGTGCAGGGCGCCTTCGGCAAAGTGCTGGGCTTGTTGCGGGCTTTCAAACAAGCTGCTCAGTCCCTGCTGCACACCGTCTTCTTCACAGGTGTAACTCACGACGATATCGCCGCTGGCATTCTGCAGGTCGGCGGTGAGTTCTCGGGCCAGTTCCAATTCCCGCTCAGCGCTGGCGCGGGGCATCTTCCAGTGTTTTTGCCATTGAATTGGCAGCAGCGGATTGGGTGCCGGTGCCGGCGGCCACTGTTGTTGGCCGAAGCCGACCAGGCGAAGGTGATCGAAAGCGAGGCCGCCGGCTTCCAGTACCCCGAGTATTTGCATAGGGCCATCGCGGGTTTCCGCCTGGAAGGGGGTGCGGCTGGCAATCTGACGCAGCAATTGCAGGGCCTGGGTGAGAGTAAGGTTGCCGCCGCAGGCGCTGAGTGCGGCGAACTCTTCCAGGATGGACTCCCATTGCATCAGCTGCTGGTATTCCTGGCTGTCCGGGTTGCGGCTGCCGGGCCAATTTAATGCGCTAAGTGTTTCGGAAAAGCGCGCGGCCCAAATTTCAGCGGGCGCTCGCTGCCAGCGCCGGGCGCGTTCGGCCATTTGTTCCAGCTGGCGGGGCAGTTGCCGCGATTCCAAATGGAGGACTTCTGCGGTGCGCTCGGCCCAGTAGCGCAGGGTTGCGCCGTCGATGCGGCGCAGTTCCAGTTTTTGTAAGCGGCGGAATAGGGCGCTGCGCAGCCAGGTTTCACTGTCGTCACCCCAGAAGGGGCTGAACAGGATATTTTGCAATTGAGGGTAATCCCATTCGTCTTGCAGTAGCGATAGCAATTGCAGCGCAGCGCTGCCGACTGGTGTTTGCGCCAGGGGCGTGCCGGCGGAGAAGTTAAACGGCAGTGTGTAGCGCGGTTGCTGCGGGTCCAGGTATTGAGGTTCGAGCACGCGGGAAAATACCGCTTCCACCTGGGCGCGGCACTGGCCCAGATTATTCACCACTATGCCAACGCTGTGGCCGGGGTTTCCGGCGAGCTTTTGCCCGGCCCAAAGGGCTGCCTGATAAAGCTCTTCATCCAAATTGGCGCAGGCGGCTACGGATAGTTCACTCTGCTGGGTGATTCCCGGCCTTTCATTTACAGCTGCGGCACCTGCGTGAATCAGGGCATTGGCGAGGGGCGAAATCTGGGCAAAGCCGGCGGTATCAATTTGCGGCAGGGGTTCCAGAATGCCTTCCTGGAATGCGCGTAGGATCAATTGATCACGCTGATCTGGTGTGATAACACTGTGGGCCTGAAGCTCAGCAGCAAAGGCCTTGATCATGGCGCACAGCGGCAGTTCGTCGCTGCGCATAGAGAGTGCGAACTGCTCCAAAAGCGGAGTCAGCGCTTCATCTATTTGCGAGAGATCGGAAATCAGCTGCCATTGGAGCAGCTGCGCCAGGGCGCTATCGGCATCCCGGCACAGTTGCTGGCTGTTGAGCAGTTGCCGATCCAGGGATTCATCCAGGGCGCGCTGCCAGAGTAACTGCCGTTGCTCGCGATTCAATACCTGTTGCAAGGCGGGCTGCCAGTTGCGCTGTTGCAGCTGGAACCAGAGTTTGTCCAGCCAGCTGCGCAGGGATTCCACCGGCGGCGGCATCCAGCAGGCACCGGGCGACTGCTGCGCGGCAAACACCTGTTGGCAGCGGTTGCGCAAACGGTTGTTGGGGGTGAGCAGCAGTCCTCCGGGAGGCAGCTGCGCAAATATTTCGAGAGCGGGAAATGCCGGCTTCAGCATGAATTCGGGTACCGGTTAGGGCTTGTTATTCGGGGAACGGTCGCGGTTTGTGACGGAGCTGTCAACCCAAGTGCGCAGTTCTCATCATTTTGGCGATCTTAGGTGTTGGGTTCGAGGGGTTCAGCAACTGGGGCGAACTCGCTGAAGGCCCGTTCTATATTGCCGGTTAGGTCAACCGTGCTGGTGATCAGGCGGCCAGTGTTTGGGGTATCCGGCAGCATCAGCTCGAGTTCTTCCAGCCACCAGCGCACTCGCCGGGCGATGGCTTCGCCGGAATCCAGCCATTGGATTGAGCGAGGGGCGAACTGGTCCAGTTCTTCCCGCAGCAGGGGAAAGTGGGTGCAGGCCAATACGGCAATATCCACTTGGTCACCGCCGGCGGTGTGGAATACGCGGTGCAAGACCGGCTCCAAATCCTCTGCGGTGATGGCTTCGCCGCGCAGTTTGCTCTCCGCCAGATGCACCAACTCCGGTGCGGGCACATTAATTACCCGGTTGCCGTTGGCAAATTGCTCGATAAGCTCTCGTGTGTAGCGGCGATTAACGGTGCCTTCAGTGGCAATCAGGGCAATGGTGCGGGAACGGCTGGCGGCAGCGGCGGGTTTCACAGCGGGCACAACGCCCACTACGGGTTTCTTCAGTGATTCGCGCAGCTGGGGTAGGGCCAGGGTGCTGGCGGTGTTGCAGCCCACCACTAAAATATCGGCACCGCAGTGCTCCATCATGGCTTGGGCCTGCTGGACGATGCGGGGGCGCAATTCCTCTTCGCTTTTATTGCCGTAGGGGTAAAAGCCGTTGTCCACACCCAGGTGTAAGGTCAGGCCCGGCATCAGGCGGCGGATCTCCCGCGCAATGCTGACGGCGCCCACGCCGGAATCAAAGATCAGGGCGCTGGGGGCTGGGCTATCTTGGTGGGCGCTGTGTTTGTGCATGCGTTCTGGAGTACCAACATCGAAACCAATCCTCCAAGAATACCTAAAACCCCGTAAAAATTCCCGCTGGGTCTTCTCGGGCGCAAACCTATCCCTTGTTACTGAGGTTATCGGCCGGGCTGGCGCGGGGTACTTTCCAGGGGCAAGCTGGTAGAATGGCGCCTTCGCTTGGGCTATTTCCCGGGCAGGCCAGCGGGCGAGGCCCCTGGCAAAATCCTGATTTATCCATCTCTTTCCAGGTCTGGGAGTACCACTCTATGCCAGCGTTTCCGCTGCAATTGAATGCCGATCATGCGGTGATGGCGGCTGTAGCCATCTTGTTTCTGTTGGGCTTGGTGTTTTGGTTGGCGCGAGCCAGTAGCCGCCGCGCTTTATTGCAAAGCGAAGCCGCTTTGCAGGTGGCTCAGGCGCGTATCGATAGCAGCCGCGAGCGGGAATCCCAACTTGGGGTTGAGGTGGAATCCCTGCGTACCGAGCTGGCGGACAAGCTCCAGCAGCTCACCCGTAGTCAGGTGCTGGTAGAAAAAGGGGAGGCGGCCCTGGCGGAGCAGCGCAAGCTGATGGAGCAAATGCGTATTGCCATGGGTGAGCAGTTCGAGAATCTGGCCAACCGGATTTTTGAAGAAAAGCAGCAGAGCTTCGTGCGCCGCAGTGAAGACAGCCTGCGCAAAAGTCTCGACCCGCTGGAACGCCAGCTGGGGGATTTCCGTAAACGAGTAGAACATGTCTACGATCGCGAAAATGCCGAGCGCAACAGCCTGCTCGGGCAGATTAAAGCGTTGCGCGAGCAAACCCAGCGCATCAGTGATGAGGCCCTGAACCTGACTTCGGCCCTGAAAGGAGATCGCAAGATCCAGGGTAACTGGGGTGAAGTAGTGCTGGAGCGCTTGCTGGAGGAGTCCGGCTTGCAGAAGGGTCGCGAATACGAAACGCAAGTCACGCTGACGAGTGATGGCCGCAGGCGCCAGCCGGATGTGATTGTGCGCCTGCCGGAAAACAAAGACCTGATTATCGATTCCAAGGTCTCCCTGGTGGATTACGAGCGCTACAGCTCGGCGGAAACCGATGAGGAGCGCACCCAAGCCCTGAAACAGCATGTGAATTCCCTGCGCGCCCATATCACCGGCCTTAACAAGAAAGCCTACGAGCAGCTGGAGGGTGTGCGCACCCTGGATTTCGTCTTTATTTTCGTGCCCATTGAGGCTGCGTATATGTTGGCTATGCAAGCGGACCCGGACCTGTTCCGTTTCGCGTATGAGAAGCAAATTGTCCTGGTGAGCCCCACCAGCCTGATGGCGACCCTCCGCACCGTCGAGAATATCTGGCGCTATGAGAAACAAAACAAGAACGCGGAAAAAATCGCCGACGAAGCCGGCAAGCTGCACGATCAGTTTGCTATGGTGCTGGAGTCACTGGATGTTCTTGGTGACCGCCTGCGCCAAGCGGATGACGCTTACCAGCAGACCTACAAGCGGCTGGCGACAGGGCGTGGTAATGCGGTGAAGCGTATTGATAGTCTGCGTAAGCTTGGTGCTAAAACACGCAAACAAATATCCGCCCAGCTCCGTGACAGGGCTGAGGATTCAGGACAAATGGCGCTTCCTCAGGAAGAGGGAGTTGCTGCGGAAGACTAATTCCCTATGGAAAATATTTCCTTTGCTCTGCTAGTTACAGGCCCGATCTTTTTGATGATTATCGGTGGATACTTGCTTACCAGGCAGGGCATGTTGCATAAATCCTTTATCGATGACGCAACGGTGCTGGTTTTCAACGTGATGCTGCCTGCACTGTTGTTCGATAGTATTTATTCATCGAATGCAAAACCCTCAGAAGAGATCCCCCTTTTAACAGCGGGAATTTTGGGTACCTTCGCGATAATCCCCATATCTTGGCTGATGGCTCGGCCCGTTACTGTGAAGGATCGCAGTGCGTTTATCCAGGGTGCATTTCGTGGAAACGTTGCCATTGTGGGGCTCGCCTGGGTTGAGAAGGCGTTTGGTGAGTCGGGCGTTTCTCACTCGGCAGTGCTGGTTGCAGCGTTGACGATTCAGTTCAATGTGTTCGCAGTAATACTTTTTGTTTTTTACAACGAAGAGAAGAAATTCAGCCTGGGCTTGTTGCTGAAGGAGTTGGCAAAGAACCCATTAATCATCGGGGTATTCCTGGCAATTTTGTGCCGGGTGCTGGATATCAAAGTGCCACAAATGGTGCTTGATACCGTTAAAATACTGGGTTCTGCAAGTTTACCAATGGGGCTGATTTGCATTGGTGCGAGTATGAAGCTAGGCCAGCTACTGCGTAGCTCGCCAACAGCGCTGACCTCCTCAGTGCTCAAGTTATTAGGAGTACCAATACTCTCAGTGCTGATTGGTTGGGCCCTGGGTATGAGTCCGACCTATTTGGGCTATTTAATGCTGATCACTGGCTCGCCTTGCGCGATATCGGCCTTTGTGATGGCTCATACCATGGGTGGTAATAGCCAATTGGCGGCCAATATTGTTGGTCTTAGTACAGTGCTCTCTGTTATTTCGGCCAGCATCGGGCTGGCGTTACTTAAGGTGTATATTTAATGACTGTGTTTCCTACTTGGCTGCTGATTGTTGCGGCTTTAGTTATCTTCTCCCTGGCGATTGTAGCTGGCTACTATCTGCGCAAATTATCGATTGCACAGAAGAAGCAGGCCGCGCAGCTAGCTGAGTTAGAACAGGCCGCAGAGGATCAGCGACAAAGAGTAAATGACAGTATTCAGATTATTGCTCGCACGCTATTGGATGATGGAGTCGGGCTTACCGAAGCGTCGATTCGTATTCGCGTTCTTTTGGATGCACTTCAGGTAGAAGATAAAGTGCGTGAAGAGTTTGTGGCCTTTTACACCATCGCAGAGAAAACCAGTCATATCCCAATTCTCAAAGACTGGAAAGAGCTGCCGCGTAAAGAACAGTTCAAATATGAGTTGGAGATGGCGCAAGTAGAGGCGGACTATAAGGATTTTGCGATGGATGCCGCCAAGCGGATTTTGGGGCGTTCTTTTTAGTACTGAGTCATTTCCTGTTTGCGGGTGGCGTTTTGGATCAGCGGGTAGGGGGCTGCCTGCTGATTGAAGAGTATCGTATCGCCAGCTTTCCTCCTGGCCCCTTCATATCACTTACCCCTCGCCTGCCCACTTTTTGAATGTTATAAATATCGACTTATAGCATTGTTTTTATCGAGTTAGCTACCTGCCTAACCATTACCCCTTCAACTAGCTTCGAATAGAAGCCTGACTTATGACGGAAGAAGTTGGATCGAGAGAGGATCGGTACTGGAAGTATATTTATTCCAGCAAGCTGAGAGTTAAGCGACGAGTGCTGCGAATGGAGCGGCTGGCAGCGAGGAGACTTAGTCTGCTGCTGGTTAAGGAAAGATCACTTGATGATTGGCGCTTTGCGACCAGTCTTGAATTTCTACTTACTTGGAAGCTAAAAACAGGATGCTGCCCTGATATCATGTGGTGTGATGAGGTTGAGTTCGAAGATATACATATTGCTGGTAAGAGAGCTATTCGCTTCAGCGGCTCAGCATGGATAGGTCCTGAAGGAGCTGATAATGTTTTCCAGGTGCCTTTGGAGGCTTATATCTAGCTAAAACCGAGTGGTAAAAAAATCAAGACTTATCATTTTAGGGTTAACTATGGTGGGTATTATTTTGACCTGAAAAGACCCTAACCGATATAGTCACTGAGGTGACAATTATAAATAAATAGATATGGCAGGTGCGACGTGGTTTGTGTGAGCATGCGCAGGAATCAGAGAGTCAATAACTGCATAAGTATGAGAGTAGATAAGCGAACTATATCGGGCAGGTATGAAAAACTTTACTATTGTATTTCCAGAATACTGTTTGAAAATGATATAGAAGGTATCAACTTCGGGATAAATCAAGATGAATATGAGTCAGAAGTTGGGACAATATTACCACCGCCTACATGAAGCTGAAACGATAGAAGATATTCAGCAGGTGTTATTAGAAGAGTTCAGTTATTGGTTTGGCTGCGATAGGGATCATATTTTTTGATTGGATATTGTTTGGTAGCTATCGGATGGTGAGATGATAATTATAATTAGAGTTATACGTGCCGCTATAGGTTTATTTGGCATTAGCCAAGCTGTTGGAATCTTTCAATTTTCTCCCGATGGTATGAGCGTGGTTGTAGGGGTGGATGAGCTTATTCTGAGACTTGCTGTTTTGCTTGTATGTCTCACGTTATTTTTACTTTCGAGGCGAATGATAAATCATCTGTATCGATTGAAGCGTAATAATGATAAGGTTTGTATAACTTCCTTGTGGAGTTTGTAGTTGTTTGGTTGCTAGAGTTTATCACGATAAATTCCTGTAATATTAAATGGGCTTGTCTGAGGTTAAGTGGAATGTGAGTGCTCGCTGGGAGACGGCGTAATCCACACCGAAAGATAATGTTTAGAGTTAAATGCGCGTAGAGTAGTATGGGAAACATGAAGAAGATATCAGGATCTACATTCTATTTTAAGAAAATTTTTCCAAGTATATGGTTTGGTTTCTTGGTGCTTTTTGTGGCTGCCTCTATATCTGGAGGTGCAGTTAAAGATTCGTTTATGTTTTTAGTCATGCCGATTTTTATGGCTGTATTTGGCTTTTTCTTTTTTAAAAAGCTGTTGTGGAGTTTGGCTGATGAAGTATACGATGAGGGAGAATCATTGCTCTTTCAAAAAGGGAGTAAGCGGCAAAGAGTTCAGCTTAAAGATATTATTAATGTCAACTATGCGCAAATGAACGCGCCCGAGAGAATTGTTTTGCAAGTGCGCACGGAGGGGGATATTGGAAAGGAGTTGGCTTTTATTCCCCCAATGAGGCTTAACTTTTTCTCTAAAAGTCCTATTGTTGTAGATTTAATCGATAGGGTTGATCGTGCTAGGGAGGTCTAGCACAGGTTCTGCTATGTGTTTAACAAGGATGGGTTAGATGGTCGGGAAGCTTCGAATGATTCCCGTGCCTTTTGTAAGTAGTGTTGTTGGTTCTTGGGAGAGGGAGCCTCCATGTGTAGGAAGAGGGTTTTAGTTGCTTTAGTGATATCTCTACTTCTTGTTGGTTTTGGTTTCAGCTTTAAGCCACTAATAGAATCGTGGAGTATGCCTGCCAATGCTGGTGAGCATTTGATAAGGTTCGACATAGGTGAGCTGAAAGAAAATCGCTTTGTAATTATAGATAGTGGCTTTGATGGCTATTGGGGGCACTCGTATTTGATTTTAAAGGATAGGGGCGAGGTAAGAGCATTTCTTTTGCTTACACGAGAAAATAGATATCTGATGCCGTCAAAACATCACTTATGGAGTGCTTCCGGTTATTGCCAAAAGCTTCAGATCAAAGATCAAGTGATTTCTTGCGAAGATGAAGATATTTATGATTGGCAGAAAGAGGGCTGGAGGTGGAACTTGAAGGGTGAGAGTCTTTCAGGTGAGTTTGGAGCATTAGAAGTTATAGATTATGCCTATGAAGGGCGTTTCATCGCTATAGGTAAAAGCAGCAGATAAGTCGTGGTCAGACGAGCCTCTTTGCTGTTTCTATCATTTGTGAGAGCGATTAAGGAATGATCAATAGAGCGGGTGTGGGGGCGATGAATGATGCCTAGATATGTTAAGCTGCTTAGCTTAGAGGAACTTGAGCAGCTTTCAACTGAGAGACTTCTTGCCTACCTTTGTAAGCTCCATCAATGTGAAGACTCAGTTGACGCTTCCGATTTTTGCGAGAGTGAGGCTCATATGCCGGGAGTGGTATTTTTTAAAGAATCAGATCAGTGGCGGAGCCAATACAAGTTAGTAAAAGAAATTTTATCGGCAAGGCCTCATATTGATAAGGTGATAAGAGTAAATGGCTAATGGATTTAGGTGCCGAACTGCAGGGTTGAGTCAACTACCGCTGTAAACTTAATCTCTCAAGGGGGGAGTGGAGCTAAAGGCCCTTAGCTGTATTTGCTTGATAAAGAGTTGTGTAGAAATGGAGTGCTATACGTGACAGATGAAGAGTTAATAACATTTATAGGCAAGAGTGTTGTTAATAACTGGGAATATATTGTAGGTATTTATTTTGCGTTACTAAGTGGCGGGGTTGCGTTATCCTGGATGATTTCCAATCTGATCCACAAAAAGGAAATTAAAGTCCTACAGTTAGAGATTACCCATCAAAAAGAAAGGTTTTCTCAATTTGAGTCAATTATGGAGCAGCGGATAGCATCCATCCAGTCAGAGGCTGAAATGCTGCAAAGGAAGATCAGCCTTGCTAGCCCGGCAGTTCCTGCGGCAATGCCACTGAGTGATCCCTTTGCTGATATTGAGCAGAGCGTTAGTCCTGATGTTGATTGTTTAGAATCTATGCAAAGACGGGATATTGAATATCTGGATATCCCTGCGCCTTTGAAGCGGTCAGCTCCACTTGAAGTTCGAGAGAAGGGCTTGGAGAAAGGGGATGTATCTGATTATAAGATGTTGTCCTTATTGGATAAAACTGATGCTGTTAATAGGACCCTCCGGGAAATAGAAGTTCCCTCTTAAGCCCTTACTTTGCTGGTTGGCAGCTTCATTTATAATTGGTGGATGCCTTTAGTAAGTAACGGAATGATTTTAGAGGGATGTATGGAAAAAATTTATAGAAATGGACTCAGTTCACGTGAGTCTGCCAAAAAAATCTTAACTGTCAATCTTGGTGTTATAGGTATTGCATTACTAGTTGCTCTTATCTTTACGCGTATGTTTGGCTCTTCAGCCGAGAGTGGTGAGTCAGATCTTACCTTTTGGACTTTTGTGATTTTAGGTTCTTTAGGTGTTATCGTTTATATATACCTTTCTTTGATACGATTACTTCCACTTGCAGAAATTAATGGAAATACACTAACGGTTTATACCGGAGTCTTTATAAAGAAGACTGTAGACCTTGATAAGGTAGAGAAAATAACGTTTCAATATAGCTCAGAAAAAGATCAAAGGATGAAGGTTAAGTATCCGCGGAAAATTGCAGAAGAGTTTACGATCAAGCAGTCAAATTGTTCAGTTAAGCAACTTTCCGAGTTTATTACCAATCGCTTTGATGTGAATGTTGCCTATACATAGTGGTACGAGCTTCTATGGTCCCTCTATTGCTGGATAAGCCTACAAGGCGGAACACCTTTTGGTGAGGTGTTCTGTCCAGTGTAGGAGGCAACTCAATGCTTAATTATCACAGCTCTTAGTTTCTCAGATTTTATTGTTGAATTTCTTGGCTGGTATAAGAATGCTGGCCAAGTCAACGCTGTATAATGTAATTGTCCTTTTGGTATTTATGGCTCCCTTTTTTCTGGTACGGATGTGCTTTAAATAGAGCAATCAGTTTAGTGGTGCGTTGTCCTGGGGAAAAGTTTGATCTCAAGGTCTTCCATGAGGAGTTTCTAAGTTTTGGTAATGCGCCAGTGCCAATTATCCGAGAGTTAATGCTGGCAAGATTACAGGAAGAAGATCAAGATCAAAGGCAGAACCTAGTGCGTAATAAGGTACAAGTAATCTACAAACTATCAGTCGCGAAAATCGTCAAAGGAATCCTGCGGCTCCCAATAGAAAGTGCCTAATAAAAGATCGAATAGCGGAAAAGTTAAATTGAAATTATAAATTTTCATTAGTTTACGGTGATGATGAATTCTGTGTAAGTGGGCTAACTCACGAAACACTGGCACTTTATGAAACCAGTGACTCTTGGGCTGGTGATAACCGATATGCATTAGCTCATAAGCCAGGTGATTTAATATCATGGTTGCTGCTGTGATATATCCCATATTACCTGAAGCCACCCAGGATAGAAAAAAACCACAAAGTGGTGCCAGAATAAAAGTGATAACAGCTGTTAGATAGATTGGAAACAGTACTATACGCCAATCACGAGTTGACTCAAAAGACAGCAAAGGTGCAGAAAAGAAACTGTGGTGATCGCCAGTATGCCTCTTGTAAAACAGTTTGGTAAATCTCAACTTATTATGCCCAGACCAGCGATGGGCGGCATACTCTACAGCGTTGTAAGCAAGAATTCCCAGTGGAATTATTAGCAGTTCATGCGCCCTCAGCTCACTTATCTGAAAACTACAGTAAATAGCACCGATTAGGCTGATCAGTAGAATACTCCCTAAATGGAACCAGCCGCTATAGCGGCTTTGGGCATAGGCTCTATATTGCTCTCTGAAAGCCGCCGTATCATGCATGTTCGACATATTTCACCTGACTTTTTATAGTATTTACGGTTTTTCATGCTATTGACGATAAATATAATCAGGGACATCATGTATCGTCTAATAAATAATTATTAAATGCATTATTCATCAGGTTGATAATGTCTACGCACCTTAGATCACTGGATTTAAATCTGCTTCCCGTTTTTGAAGCACTTATGATTGAGCGAAACCTGACCAGAGCTGCAGTAAAACTGCATATGAGCCAACCGGCCGTTAGTGCTGCCCTCAAGCGGTTGAGAGCTACTTATGAAGATGAGCTTTTTATACGGACCGCTAGGGGATTGCGCCCCACTGAACGCGCACTGGTACTGCACCCCTCTATTCACCAGGCACTCAACACCGTCCGTTCAGGCTTCCAGCAAACGTCTTTTGATTACCGGAAAGCAGAGCAGGAATTCTCCGTCGTTATGCCCGATGTGGTGGAAACTCTGATGATCCCCGGCTTCTGTAAATGGCTTCGAGAATTTGCACCCGGCATAAGGCTTACTGTACTCCCCGATGAGTCAGAAATGACAGCCAGAATGGTGAGTAATGGGGAAGTAGACTTAATCATTGACTACCTACCTGTCAATTCCCCCAGCTATGTTAACCAGCCTATCGCAGAAGAAGAGCTTGTGGTTATTGTCAGCAAACATAATAAAAATGTGGGTGAGACAATCAGTGAAAAAAAATTCCAATCGCTGCCACAAGTATCCCTATTAAGAGGAAACCCTATGGGCTCTCCAATGGAAAGGCTAGCCAGGCCCAGAAAGTTACAGCGTAATATTTGTTTACGAGTCCCACACCTCTCGTCTTTCCCCTATGTGGTTTGCACAACCGATTTAATTGGCGTTGTACCAGCAAGAATGATGATTTCAAGCTATTATAAAGAGCTTCCCATACGTATGCTCAAACTGCCAATGGCATTTCCAAAGGTAGTGCTTCAGCTCACCTGGCATAAGTCGCAGACAACAAATCCAGCTCATCGATGGCTAAGGGAAAAAATTTTGGAGCTTTATCCGAGTTTATAAACGCTGTGTAATACGAGTGCCCTTTGATATTTATGGCTCCCTTTTAGTACGGATGTGCTGCAAATAGGGTAATCCTTTTCGAACGTTCTGATAAGGATAATGTCCCACCTAATGAAGGCTAGAGGCTGATTTTTTAGTTTTCAGAGGTTCTGTTATTTCTGAGTGATCAGTTGTAAGTGGTGCGTTGCCCTGGGAAAGGAGTTTAGGGAATGAGTGGGTTTAGTTTTAAGGGTGCGGTAAGAAACAACCGCGGTGCAATATTGTTTCTATTTCTTATGTACTTTTTCAAGTCAGCGTATGCCGATTGGTCTCCAGTACCAAGTGGGTCTATGGAGCCTACTATTCATCCTGGTGATTTTTTGTGGGTAGATAAGACGAGCTATGGGCCAAGTTTATTTTTCTTCAATAAGCAAGTTGCTCAATGGGGGAACCCTTCCAGAGGAGATGTTATTACCTTTTTGCCACCTCACACTGATCAACTATATGTGAAGCGTGTAATAGGCGTCCCTGGTGATAGCTTACGTATTGAAGGGGCGAATGTGTTTGTTAATGGAGCTCAGCTTGAGTATCACCTGGAAAGTGGGGTGGGTTCGGACATCCTGGGTAGGGAAGTCATTGATGGCAGGGAGCATCAGTTCAAGCTTAGTGGTAATAAGAAATTGCCATATATTGGGAAGACTATTGAGATCCCTGAAGGTAAGTACTTTGTCATGGGAGATCATCGCAACGATAGCTTGGATTCGAGATATTGGGGCTTGGTTGACCGTGATAGGGTTATGGGCAAAGTTACATCTTTAGCGTTTTCCTTTTCTAAGGAGAGAGATTTCTTTAGTAGTGTGGCGATGCCTCTCAAGTAAATAGCCAATAAATTTTCTTTAAAAGGGTGCAGCTGTTCACTGGTAATACTTGTGCTACCAGAGAATAGAGGGAAGGCTTGCAATAGCAGGGAGTTGCTAACATGAAAGTGATTGATGTTTGGGCCCAGCATCCTACAGAGCGTTTTCTTGCTGAACCTTTCTTTGATACTTTGAAGCGTTGGATGGGGCAGGATTTTAAAGAAGTGCCCCTTGAGTGGACCCTGTCAGCTATGGATATGGCAGATGTGTCCAAGTCATTGATTTCTGCTTGGCATGGGCCGAGCGGAGCCTTGATAAGCAATGATGAAGTACTGGATCTTACTTTAACTCATCCTGACAGGTTTTGCGGTCTGGCATCAGTGGACTTGCGAAAGCCAGTAGAGGCTGTGCAAATCCTGCGCAAGTACGTTTTGGAACATGACTTTAAAGGGTTGCGTATTGTGCAATGGCTCTGGGAGTTGCCTTGTACCCACCCTTTGTATTATCCGCTATATGCGGCTTGTGTTGAGCTGGATGTGCCAGTTTGTTTGCAAGTGGGTCTTACCGGGCCGCTTCGCAGCTCTGATTCTGGCCGTCCTGCTCATATTGAGCGGGTTGCTCTCGATTTTCCTGATCTAAAGATTGTTTGTGGCCATATTGGGTATCCTTGGCACAATGAAATGATCGCTTTTGCGACCAAGTTTCCCAATGTCTACATAGATACTTCTGCTTATAAGCCAAAAAGATACCCCCGCGAGCTGGTTTCATTTATCAAGTCGCACGGTAAGAATAAGGTGATGTTCGGGACTAATTATCCCATGCTGACACCAGAGATGTGCTTAAAGGAAATGCACCTTCTGGAGTTGGATGATGAGGTTGCGGAACTCTTCTTGTATAAAAATGCAGAGAGAGTGTTTAAGCTTTGATCGGCTGTTTGTCACTGTGGTTGATTCTGGCGGTCAACTTAACTGCTCTATTGGAAGAGGCTAAGAGGTTTAGTCTCTTCGCAACTCATCCTTGATTGCAATGGGATTGGGAAAGTTCATCACCACAATGTAAGACGACACCAGGAATGTAAGGATCGCGGTTGCCTGGATCAAATGTGATGCTGCGCTGCCAATCAGGTTTTGCGTATAAGCGAGCAGGGCGATTAATAGGGAAAATTCACTAATTTGCCCAAGTCGAAATCCAATATCCCACGAGAGCACTTTGTGCTCACTGCGATTTCCAAGTAGGAAGTGAAATACAACGGGTTTTATTACCAGAACTGCGGCGGCTGTGACCAGGGCAGGAAGTAGAATTTCGGGCAGCATGGCCAGCTTGAATTGCGCTCCGAGGCTGAAAAAGAACAGGATCAGGAAGAAGTCTCGCAGAGGTTTAAGGCTGAGGGCGATGTACTGTGAAATCCGGCTGGCAGCCAGCGTGATACCACCAATAAATGCGCCGATCTCTCTTGAAAGGCCAACAACTTCCGCCAGCTCTGCCATTCCCATGCACCATCCAAGTGCCATTAAGAATACGTATTCGTGAAAGCGGTCAAAGCGGGTAAAAAGTGGTAATAAAATATATTTTACTATTAGCCAAGCAAAAAGTATCAGCAGTGGTAGCGATCCAAAGGAGAGAGCCAATTGCCAGATCTGTTCATCACCGGTGTTATCACTCAGCAGTACCATTAGGCAGACTATTGCCACAAAGTCCTGAAAAAGAAGAAGTCCCACCATAAGTTCACCCAAGTGCTTGTGGTGAAGTACGGTCGTGGGAAGCAGTTTGATACCGATAATGGTGCTAGAGAACATCAGCGCCATGCCGATTACCCAGGATTCAACGGTAGTAAATCCAAACAGCAAGCCTATGCCAAAGCCAAGGCCGAGGAAGATCGCACAGCTTACAACCCCCACAAATGTAGCTTTGCGCAATACAGCTACCAGCGCTTGAGGCTGCATATCCAGCCCCAATAGGAAGAGCAGGAAGATAATCCCAACGCTGGACATATCGGATAGAAGTCGCAGGTTGTCGATTACTGCAAAGCCGGATGGGCCGAGTAAAACACCGAGAGCGATGTAAGCGACCAGAAGTGGTTGTCGTCCAAAAAGAGCCAGTGAGGCAACAATTGCTGCGCCACTAAAGATCAAGAAAAATGATTGGAAAAGGGAGCTGTCCGCCACAGGCCATCCTTGTGTGTGAGCGAGATTTAACCATTATCCATAGATGTGCGAACAGCTGAAAGGGCTATGTGCCTACCAAGTGGTTGCGCTGAGACTTTACTCACCGGATGGAATCGGTAACTCGGTAGTGCTTTTGATCTGTTCCAAGGCAAAGTTGGAGACAATATCGCTAATGCCGACATGCCGGATTAACTCCTTGTAAAAGCGGTCATAGGCCGTGATATCGCTAACTACCACTCGCAACAGGTAATCGTAGTCGCCTGCCATACGGTAGCAAGCCACTACCTCTGGCAACTGTGCCATATGTTCGGCAAAGTTGTCGGCCCACTCCGGTGTGTGCTGGTCGGTTTTAACCTGGGCAAACACTGAGACCGGAAGTCCTAAAATCTCGGCATTTAGCAAGGCGACTTTGCGTCGAATGATGCCGCTCTTTTCCAGTTTCTGCACCCTGCGCCAGCATGGGGTTTTTGTCAGGCCCACACGCTCCGCCAGCTCCTCGATCGAAAGGCTGACGTCAGATTGCAGAATCGCAAGAAGTTTTCTATCAATCGCGTCAAGTGAGGACATAGTGCTATGCGCTCCCTATAAGGTAGGGGGTTTGTGTCCTTGCGCTGTTTGCATTGCCTCCCTGGCTACCCCTAACGGTATTTGGGCGAGTGGGTGTGGGGGCTATTGGATGAAAGTCATCGAACTACCATCACACCTACTGCAGATACGATAGGCTCAGGGGGAGAGTGCTGGTAGTGGAATTTCCCTAGATGTGCAACGCTTCTGGGGGAGCTTTTTAGCAGAGGTGAGATTGGGCGGAAGTTGGCCGCCCAATCTTGAATGCAGATCAGGCTGCGTCTTTAGGTGGGAAGCGGGGTTCGAATAGTCCCAGCTCAATGGCCTCGCGGACCTTGGCCATCAGGTCAATTTCTGTCAGTTCCTGCAGCTGTTGCAAGCTGTTGAGAACATAGTAAATGGGTTGAACAATATCGATGCGATATGGGGTGCGCAGTGCGGTAACCGCGTCTAAATCGTAGCGCTCTGGTTGGTGACTCAGTGCGTAGAGTGTCTCTTTCGGGGAAGACAGAATGCCGCCACCGTAAATGCGCAAACCATCGTCGGTGTTCAGCAGGCCGAACTCCACTGTAAACCAATAGAGGCGGGCTAAATAGGCGCGCTCTTTAGGCGAGGCTTTAAGGCCCAGTTGTCCGTATTTTTGCGTGAAGTTTGCAAATGCTGGGTTGG
The DNA here is from genome assembly GCF_052468155.1 of Microbulbifer maximicatervae (SeqCode). NCBI lineage: Bacteria > Pseudomonadati > Pseudomonadota > Gammaproteobacteria > Cellvibrionales > Microbulbiferaceae > Microbulbifer > Microbulbifer maximicatervae (SeqCode). Next base: position 4,047,803 of record NZ_CP174335.1, on the reverse strand, counting down.
TGAGCATGGCGCAGTGGCCAAAAATTTCGTGGAAGATGTCCGGTTCCTGCAGATAATCAAACTCTTCGGGAGTGCGTATAAAGGTAGCAACTGGGAATTTGCGATCCGCTAGAAGACCGAAAAAGGTTTCGAAGCCGATAAGGGCGGGAACCCGGGCGACTTCCCAGCCAGTTTCCCTGCGCAGCACGCTGGAGATTTCCTCGAGCTGGGGGATACGGTCTTTCGGTAGGTCCAACAGCTCCAGGCCGTGCATATATTCATCGCAGGCGCGGCCAGGTAAGACATCCAGTTGGCGTTCAATCAGACGCTGCCAAGTTTGGTGTTCAAGGTCGGTATACTCGATAAAGCCGTCTTCATTGGGCTCACGGGCAACGTACTTGCTTGCCTTCTTTGCTTCTTTCTTCATGAATGTCTCTCCTGCGGCTCGGTAGCTCTCGCTGATTCCCAGTGCCCAGCACCTGCCGCTGAACCTGTTGTTGTTATGTTTCGACCTCTATTTTTAGCCAGGCGTGCCCTTGGTGGGGAGAGGTAGCGGCGAGCTATTGCGTCTTCCGGGGAGTTCAAATTACACTTTCTGTAAACATTTCTTTACAGGTGAGGCTGTGCGGGTAGAGATTACTTGTGCAAATCGTGTCGGCATTTTGCACGAAATAATGCAAATTTTCGGAAAATATCGGATAAATGTGACCTCTGGTGAGCTCGGGGGTGACAGTGGAGATAAGGTCTATCTGATAGCGCCCGGGATGCTTGCCACTCAATACCAGACTATCGAGAAGTCCCTGCACCAGGTTCCTGGAGTTAAGCGGGTGCGGAGGATCTCTCTACTGCCCCTGGAGCGACGTCATTTCGAGTTGGACACTTTGCTGAGTCATGTGACTGATCCGGTTCTTAGTGTGGATCGCGAGGGCAGGGTGGTCGCTGCCAATCTGGCAGCGGCAAGGGCTTTCGGTGTGAGCTTGGACAAGGTGCCTGGTCTACAGCTGCAGAGATTCCTGCCGCTTATGCAGGTTGCAGAATTGCTGCGGGATTTTGCAGTGCCTCGCTACGGACTGCCTCTGGTGGTAAGGGGGCAGAGTTTTCGTGTGGACTGGTCCCCAATCACTCTGGAGGGAAATCCCGGAGCGGTTGACTCACTGGCTGGGGCGGTACTGCGTTTACAGCCTTGGGATAGCAGCGAGTTTGTCACTGAGCTGCCAAGACCGATGGTGTTGTGGGATTTTGATTTGCGTCGAAGGAGTTGCCTCCAGTTACAGGACTTATCTGAACTCAGTGCACCTCTGTTGATACTGGGTGAGCGGGGCACAGGAAAGACAACGTTTGCCTGTGCGGTGCATTACCTCTCCCCATCGGCCTCAAGGGCTGATTGCTATCGAATTATCTCACGTGATGGGACTATGCAGCTGCCTTCACATCTTCGTCGAACGGGTACTTTGATTCTTGAGGATATACATACTCTCAAAACAGAAGCTCAAGTTGATTTATTGAGAAAACTCCGCAATTTGCCGGCATCGCTGAGATTGGTGGCCACCGCTATTAATAGGGAATCTGTTGCGCCGCCACTTGCGCAGCTCTTTTCGTCGTTAGCGATGTCCTTGCCCCCGTTGCGAAATATGCGACCGGCTCTGCCGCGCTATGCCAGTACTTTAATGCGCCAGGAGTCTCCAGAGGCTAGTGAGCTCAATTTTGATAGCGAGGTGATGGAGTTGATCAAACTCCACGACTGGCCGGATAACTTCAACGGCCTCAGGGACTATTTAATGGCCGCATCCAGTCAATGCTTGATTCGAGGGGCGGCGTCGATCAGTTGTGGGGATGTGCCGGATTTAATGGTTAAGGCGGAACTTCCCTGGCGGGACTGGAGCCGTGGACTTACCTATAAGGAAATGATGGAGCAGCTGGAGAGGACGTTGTTGGCGGACATTATCAAAGGTCACTCCTCAACCAGGGAGCTGGCTAAGGAGCTGGGTATTTCTCATACCGCTGTGGCCAACAAATTGCGGAAATACGGCTTGTCGGCCACTAAAAAATAGTTTGTTTAGCGTTCGATTCGCCCGATCAGCATATCTTTAAACATAACAAAGTCTCCGATAAAACTGTAGAACGGATACTTAAAGGTTGCCGGGCGGTTGTTTTCAAAGAAAAAGTGCCCGATCCATGCAAACCCATAGCCCGCGACAGGAGTAACTGCTAGCCACAACATATTGGAAGTTACTACAGCCGCAATTATTGTCGCGAACACCAGACTGGTACCAAAGAAGTGCAGCCGACGACAGGTGAGGTTGCTATGTTCCTGTAAATAGAACGGGTAAAATTCGCGAAAAGATTCAAATTTTTGAGCTTCTATAGCGGCCATGCGGAGCTTCCTTATTTATATTGCGCAGCAAAGTATATGACGAATACCTAACCCGGCCAATCAAAGCGCGGGCGCAAATTATCTGTTAGGCTGCCGCAAAAATATGCGGTTATCCCGCAAGTAAGCGATATGAGGAAGTTATGGCAGGTCCACTCGCACACTTAAAGGTACTCGATTTAAGTCGTATTCTCGCCGGACCCTGGGCTGGGCAGGTATTTGCTGATTTTGGGGCTGAGGTTATTAAAGTAGAGCGCCCGGAACGAGGGGATGACACTCGCCACTGGGGCCCTCCCTACCTAAAGGATGAGAAGGGAAATGACACGGCTGATGCTGCTTACTACCTAAGTGCCAATCGCGGAAAAAAATCAGTTACTGTTGATATCACTACCAAAGATGGCCAGGCCCTGATCAAGGAGATGGCAGCCCGTTGCGATATCCTTCTGGAAAACTACAAAGTAGATGGCCTGAAAAAGTACGGCCTGGATTATGAATCCATCAAGGCAATCAACCCTGGTGTTATCTACTGCTCGATCACAGGTTTTGGGCAAACGGGCCCGTACAAAAATCGAGCAGGCTATGATGCCATGATCCAAGGGATGGGTGGTCTGATGAGTATTACCGGTGTGCCAGAAGGGCAACCGGGTGCGGGCCCGCAAAAGGTGGGGGTGGCCGTAGCCGACCTGATGACAGGGATGTACGCGGTATCTTCTGTATTGGCAGCTGTTGTTCACCGACAGCATACGGGTGTTGGCCAGCATATTGACCTCGCCTTATTGGATACCCAGGTATCCTGGTTGGCTAACCAAGCCCAAAATTACCTTACTTCTGGTAAAAGCCCTGAGCGACAAGGTACCGGCCATCCCAATATAGTCCCCTACCAGGCAGTCCCTTCAAAAGATGGCTATTTTATGTTGGCAGTGGGTAATGATGACCAGTTTAAACGCTTCTGCGGAATCGCGGGCGTAGAAGAACTGGCAGAAAATCCTGCCTACGGGACTAACTCAGCGCGGGTAATGGCCCGTGAAGAATTGGTGCCGCAGATTGAAGCGGCGACTCGTAAGCGCGATTCCGCTTGGTGGCTCCAGCATCTTAGTGATGCTCATGTTCCCTGTGGGCCTATTAATACATTGGAGGAGGTTTTTGCTGATCCTCAAGTACAGGCCCGGGGTATGGTGGTTGAGCAGGATCATCCGGAAGCTGGAAAGGTGAAGACCGTGCGCAACCCTGTAATCTTCTCCGAGTCCGCACTCGACTACACCCAGGCGCCGCCAGTATTGGGTGAGCACACTGAGGAAGTATTGCGAGATTTGCTTGGCAAAAGTGACGAGCAAATAGAAGAGTTGCGGAACAAGAGTATTGTGTAAGTTATAGATAGATGACTTGCTGATAATCAGGCACAAGGATGTGCCTTGTAAATTAGGGAAAACAGATGGAACTCGACCACGTCAATATTACTGCTCCTATGGAAACCCTAAAGCGGGTACGGGACTTCTATGCCCAGGTTCTCGGTCTGACCGAGGGTGAGAGGCCAAATTTCAAGCGTAATGGATTTTGGCTCTATGGCAATGGTAGGGCTATTTTGCATTTAATAGATGGTGAGGTGAGTGGTGACCAGCCTGAGAAACCCTACTTGGATCACATAGCTTTCCGTACAGATGCGCTTGAGCCGGTTAAGCAGCGTCTGGATGCGTTGGGAGTCGCCAATCACCTAATGGATGTGCCCGGACGCAATGTACGGCAATTAGTATTTTTTGATCCAGTTGGGAATAAGGTAGAAGTTAACGCGGTGGTGTAGCAACTTCTTGAGAGGTCTAGACATTCCTGCGAAGCAGCCCTTGACTGTACCGCTCTGCATGCCAGAGGTATCACGGAGTTGTTCAGTGGCTCCTTAAGCTGTTTTATTCCTTTGAGTTTCTTAGGTATAGAAGATTCTTTGTAGAGCATGTTCTTTATAGCCCCTGGATTTAACTTGGTCCCCTGCCAGAGAAGCTATGGCAATCACTTCCGATTTGTTGTTTTCTCTGATTGAAAAGTTGATATGCTTCATGTTTTATTGCAAATGACTAGGTCCCTGATAAAGATAATAATTTATGCCAGATAGTGAAGAATCAGTTGTATTTAAAATACAAGGGAAAATGGTAATTGGTCAGCGTAAATTCAGGGCACCGTTAAGTTATCAAGACCGTTTGGTTGATGAGGCAAGGTTGGTTTACGTTATCAGTGGCTGTTCAACCTTGGTTTGTGGTGATGAAACCCTCACCTTGAGTCCAGGTGCCACTGTGCTAATGAAGACAGATAATTTTATTAATCAGTGGCATGAAGATGGAATAAACAATGAAATTAATTTCATCGGTTTTCGGCTAACGTCAGAGCTATTACAGCGACTCTACCCAAGTGGTATGCCTGATGTCTTTGGTAATAATGGCGAAAGTAGGACTGCTGTTAAGGAGGATAATAAGTCCATTAATCAGCCCCCCTCGGCTGAGCGCCTGCAGGAATCCGTACTGCTCTCCAATTATATGCGTAGCATAATTGACTATATCCAGCAGCCAGAAGTATTCAGTGAGCCACTGGTGGTATTAAAAGTTCGAGAATTAGTAGAGCTTATCCCCAGGATTGATAGTAGTGGAAGAGTCGCGAAGATGTTGGGGCAGTTGTTCATCAGGCAACAACCTAAGCTACAGGAAGTGGTGCAAGCTCACTTATACTCCTCTCTGAAGCTGGCGGATTTAGCTTTTCTATGCCATATGAGCGAGTCAACATTTACTCGTAAATTTAAGCAAGTCTATGGCAGTAGTGCCACGAAATATATTACCTCGAAACGGATGGAGAAAGCACAGCAGCTGATTCTCAATAGCGATCTTAGCCTGACTGAAGTTGCTTTGGAGTGTGGTTTTGATGAGCTTAGTTACTTCTCCCGGGTGTTCAAACAGCACTATCAAGTAGCCCCTTCCCAAATGCGTAAAAAGGCGATTTGACGGATTTGTACAAATCCTTGACTGGATGTTCCAAGTAAAGTGTTGGCTTACTGCTTAATCTAGTCCTTGTCTTAACAGCGTACTTTTCTAACGATATGTCGTTATATTTAAACCCTCTTGTTATTGAGGGGCTAAAGAATGAATACATGCTCATTGCTGGTGCTAATGGTGATGTTGGTTTTACGTTTAGCCCGACGAGCATTAGTTATCGTCCTGGTGGTTTGATTAGAACCCTCCTGGGGCAAACTATAGCTGATACCGCTGAAGACTATAAACCAGTCACTTTTATTACTTGCTCATGTTTGCTGGAAGCCTGAATGCTAATCACTCTGCCCCCTGCGCAATCAAAAATAGTGAGACTTGATACAGTCAATTAGTAGCACTGCTTTGGTCTGTTATCCGGGCTAAGGGCCTCTTGAGGTCTCGCAGAAATGATAAGGAATTTTTCAGGGGATCTTTGAGTTCTCATTCTGTTCATTTAATCAACCAGATGGAATATTTAATATGATTCGTTTCGCACAATTTCTTTCCGGTATATTCGTACTTATATTGGGTTCGGCTGGCTTAGTGACCATGCTTTTCCCGGAAGTTGTTAATGGTCCAGCAGGGTTTGATGCCACAACTAATTACGGTTTCACTAACCTACGTACTCTCGGTGCCCCCACACTTAGCTTAGCGATTATTACGGCAATTGGTGCCTTTCGCAAAGAGTGGTTATTAATACTTCCTGCCTCGATGTACTTTCTATTTAATGGTTCTTCGCGGCTTATTTCTGTATTGGTTGAGGGCTACGAGCCCGTAATGCTGACTGGTTTGGTGGTGACATTTACACTATTTATTCTGTCTCAGGTGGCTGTGTACAACTTCCGTCGTGCAGCTTTGACGTAGGTTTAGAAAATGTAGGGTGTTGGCGGTGTTTACTGTAAATATCACACCGCCTCTCTTTCAGAACGTCGTAGAAATGAGGTTGACGCTATGGAAATTGTGTACTTGATTGATGGTGAGGTAAGTGCTGCGTTGCTTCCGTAGGTTTTTGTATTCCATTTCCTGAAACGAAAGCAACCAGCTCTAAGTTGAAAAATGTTTCTAGTTTTTGGGGGCTTTGTCTGAAAACAGCTTTCCAAACGCATCGTAAACAGCAAGATGCAGAGTGTCACCATGGTCTAGTTGTTCAAAGTAGCCGAAGTGTATTTTTGTGTTGCTCTTCTTATTATCTAGCTTGTTGTATAGTGTTCGCGCTAGGCGCTCCATCACTTCCCCCTCTTTTCCAACTCCAATATAGATCTGTTTGTCCTCACAGCAGTCTTCAGGGATGCTTGTCAGAAGAGATTCTCCACTCCACCATAAGCTTGGGCTGATAATAATATAGTTGTCGAAAAGGTCCGTATGCTTTATCAGGATTTCTGTAGCTACAAGTCCTCCCAGAGACTGACCTATCAGTGTGGAATTTTCTTTTGTACGGAAATTGCTCGCAATAATGGGTTGAACCTCTTTGTCCAAAAAATCAATAAATTCCTTTGATCCGCCTGATGATGGAAATTCTTTTTGATCTAAAGCTATTTTGGATGGAAATGTATAGTCGCGTTTTCTATCAATATTTTCTATGCCTACAAGAATGGATTCTGGAAGCATATTAATCCATGAGAATGAGCCGAATTGGAGCACTCCCGCTATATGGATAAAGTCTTCGGATAAGGAGCCATCTAAAAGATAGATTACGGGGTAGTTTCTTTCAGGTTCACGATGGTAGCTCTCGGGTAAGTAGACATTTAAGGTGCGCTTTTCCTTTAATATCTTTGACTGAAAACTAATTGAGTCGCCAATTACCAGGGGAGAACTCTTAAGGTCTGTAGCCTTTGCGAAAGTAGCCATAAGAAAAAATGAGATGAGAGCGAAATACTTGACCATAAGTTATATGCCCTTTGAAGGTTAAATTATTCTTGAAATAGATAGGGTCTGTAGAATATTCATATTGAAACGGCCTAATACTAACATTGAGGAGGGTGTTGGTTGTAGTAATGCTTTATTTAAAGCTTAAAATTATTCATCACTCATCATTTATACAGAAAGTCTTGTTGGGATTGGCGTTCGGATATGGAAGAGGATGAGATTGCGACGTTTTTCTTCTGCTCTAGCTGAATGGCTTTCCTGGTTTCGCATTCAGGCCGCTTTAAGTAGAAATTTGGATATTTGGCCTGAAAATGTACCAATCTAAGTGGTTGGAATTTTTCCGGTAAGTACTGCTGAATTTAGTAAAGGTGGCCACTTGCAGGAGGTCAATTTTACAACCTATTTTGCTAGCCCCGTCAAACCCTTGATCATTGGCACGTATTGCGTCCCGAGATGTTTAGCTTGTGAATCAGAAATTAACCCGGCACAACCTGACTGTCTGGTCGGATTTTGGGGTTGTTGCATGGGTGTAATTCCTATTTAATTAATCAACTGATTAATTAAGGATAAATGCCTGTGACTGACAATCCATCCGCTCGAGGCCGCGGGCGCCCAAAAGATCCTGAGCGTGAATCCCAGGTGCGCGAAGCGCTCATGCAGTCAGCCTACTCTCTACTTCGGAATAAGGCCTTCCGTGATATTTCCATTCGGGAGATTGCTCAGGGAGCAGGGGTGAATTCTGCGATGATCAGTTACCACTTTGGCGGCAAGGAGGGGCTAATTATCGAGGTGGTTCGGAGCCAAATCATGCAGTATGGCCCCGCGTTCGTCAGTGCAGGGCTGGATGGAGGGGAGCCCTCTTTAGAGTTGCTGAAAGAAGCAATGAGTCGAATGATACGCCTATACATCAAGGAGCCCTGGATTCCGCGCCTGATTGCTGATGAAGTGGCTTCCAAATCTGGTCGAATGCGCGAACTCTTTGTTGACAGGTTAGCCTCACAACTGGTGCCAAAGCTGCGCGGGTTGCTGGGAATTCTCCAATCCAGCGGCCAGTTGCGAGAGGACCTGGATATTGACCTGATGCCAGTCTCTTTTATCAGTCTGATTGCCTTTCCCTTCATCGCTGGCGACCCCTTGAAGGAGGGGTTTGGCTTTGCTCTGGGGGAGGAAAACCGGGAGAGATGGATTAACCATACCGTTCAACTCTTACTCCGTGGCGTTTCCAATAAATCTGTGACCAAAGGCGAGGAAGTCGGCAATGGAAATTAAGACTCATATGAAAGCACTGATGAATCGCCGGCTGGCATTACCAGCTTTGATAGCGGCGGGGGTGTTTATATCTATGGCATTGGTCGTCACTAAAGGTGAGCCTAAACACGATGCTATTGAGGCTCCTATAACGGTGGTAGACGCAATTAAAGTGCAGGAGTTACCGCTGCGAGCTCAAGCTATTGCATATGGTGAGGTGAAACCCAGTACTTTCCTGGAAGCCAATGCAGAAGTCAGTGGTAGGGTGGTGTATACAGCTCCGGAATTGGAGCGGGGAAATATTATCTCTGCCGGTACACTGGTGTTGAAGATCGATGATACCAGCTACCGGCTTGCCCTGGCGCAGGCTGAAAGTGACTTGGCTGCAAATCGCGCTAATTTGCAAGAGCTGGATGTGGAAGAAGCCAATAGTAAACGCTCTTTGGACATCGCCGAGCGCACTCTCAAATTGGGTGAGAAAGAACTCGCTCGCAAACAAAAGTTAGTTGCTAAGGGAACCGTCTCCCGCTCGACCGTAGATACTGAAGAACAAAATATGCTGCGCTTGCGCCAGGAAGTGCAGAACCAGAGCAGCCAGCTTTCCCTTTTCCCGACCCGCCGCAAAGTGATTGAAGCCCAGATAGCTCGCTCAGAAGCTCAGGTACGGGACAGTAAATACAATCTGGAGCGCACCCAGGTGATCCTGCCATTTAATGCTCGTATTGGCGAAGTTCATGTTGAAGAAAACCAATATGTTGCTGGCAATGCCCGTTTATTTGATGCAAGCGGCCTTGCCCAAGTAGAAATTGCAGCAGAGCTTCCTATGGTTCATGTGGCTCCACTTTTGCGCAATTTAAGGCCTGGCATCGCTTCCAATCCGACTCCTGATGATCTACCCAAGATGCTGTTGGGGCTGGAAGCTCGGATCACCCTGGTGGGTGGCCCGGGGAATAGTGAGTGGCAGGGGAGGGTAGTGCGCTTGGGTGGAACCCTGGATAGCACCAGTCGAACACTCTCGGTTGTTGTAGCTGTGGATGACCCCTATGGCAAAGCGGTGACCGGTGAAAAACCACCGCTATTTCGCGGTATGTATGCCCGTGTAGAGTTATTGGCTCCCGCCGCACCAGCACTCGCTATACCCCGCCGCGCCCTCCATGAAGGCAAGGTTTATCTGGTACAAAATGGTCAACTAAGAGTGCGCCCTGTACAGATTGACTACCACCAAGGCGACACCACTGTGATCCGCGAGGGGTTGAATCCCGGTGAGCAGGTTATTGTGACTGATGTAATTCCTGCGATTAATGGAATGGCAGTTTCCGTCGTCAGTGATGAGCAATCCGTTGCGGCGAGTGCTAGAGGTACCCAGCAGTGATACGTTATTTTGCCGGTCACCCAACGGCGGCCAATTTATTGATGGTTGCGCTGATGCTAAGCGGGCTTTTTGTTCTGCCCAGCATGAAGCGTGAAACGATGCCGGAAATCGATAAGTTTGAGGTTCAGGTTTCGGTACCTTATGCCGGCGCTGCGGCAGCCGAAGTGGAAGATAGTATTTGTCTTCCCTTAGAGGAGGCCACCGATGGAATCAGCTTTATTGATGAGCGATTGTGTGAGGCAAAAGATAATTTGGGCCTGATGACCCTCAAGATGCAAGAAGCGGGTGATATGGACCAGTTTGTTGCTGATGTGGAGTCCGCAGTAGACAGTATCGATTCGCTTCCTGCAGAAAGCGAGCGCCCGGTGATCGAAGAACTGGGCCGCACTCAGGGGGTGGTTAGTATTGCTATCAGTGCTGACCTTCCTTTGCCCCAATTAAACCAGCTGGCGGAGCACTACCGCCGCGAATTACTCCGCGATCCCGCTATTCCTATTGTGCGCATTTCCGGTTTTTCTGACCACCAGCTTCAGATTGAAGTTTCAGATTATAACTTGCGCCAGTACGGACTCAGCGTGATGGACCTGGCCAATATTATTGACCAGCAAGCGATCGACATGCCCGCCGGCAAGGTATCCACGCCGGATCGAGAATACCAGGTGCGTTTTACCGAAGAGCGCCGCACGGTTGCAGAATTGGAAAACCTGGTGGTGATTAAAGGTGGTGATGGAGCGGAAGTTCGACTTGGGGATATTGCAAAAATTTACGATGACTTTGAGCTGGCTGAAGACAAAATTACTTTTGACGGTCATCGTGCAGCGCTTCTCAATGTCGAGAAGAATAGTGTGGATGATAGCTTGCGTGTGCTTGAAGCCGTACGGGACTTTGTCGACCGTGAAAATGAAAATCTGCCTGAGGGTATGAAACTCACGCTAACCCAGGACAGCGCCTCTATCGTTGCGGATCGCTTGCAGATGATTATGGCTAACGCCTGGCAGGGCCTGATTTTGGTAGCGCTGGCTCTCTATCTGTTTTTCAGTGGCCGCTACGTCTTTTGGGTGGTCATGGGCTTGCCGGTTTCATTCCTGGGTTCGTTTGCACTGATCACGGCCATGGGCGTGTCCATTAATATGATCAGTCTGGTAGGACTGCTGATTGCCATTGGTATCCTGATGGATGACGCCATAGTGTTATCGGAGAGTATTGCCAGTGAACACCGTGAGGGAAGGTCGCCGTTGGAAGCGGTTATCAATGGCACCAAGCGAGTGGCTCGTGGAGTACTGTCTTCATTCGCAACTACGGTAATGGTGTTTGGAGGACTGGTCTTTATTAAGGGGGATATGGGGCAGGTCCTCAAGGTGCTCCCCATTGTATTGATTTCTGTATTGCTCATTAGTCTGATCGAGGCTTTCCTGATTTTGCCGGCACACTTGCGTCATGCCCTTGAGCATAAAAGTCGCACCCCGGCCTGGAAGCAGGCTTTTGCCAAACGTTTTGATGGTTGGCGAGAAAATATGGGGCGCGCAGCAGATTGGGCTGTTAAATATCGCTATGCCTTTGTCGGGGGTGTATTTGGCTTGTTCCTGGTCACTATTAGTTTGATGACATCGGGGATCGTCAAGTTTCAGGGGTTTCCCACCTTGGAGGGCGATTTATTGCAAGCTCGGATCTTAATGCCTCAAGGCACTTCTTTGGTCGATATGGAGAAATTAGTCGATAAGCAGTTGAAGACGTTGGATCAAGTTGCCTCAGAGTTTTCTGAAAATGAAAGAGCACCTTTGGTAAACCATACGAGTGTCACTTTTGGTGTTAACGGAGATGCCTTTGAATCGGGGCCCCATGTGGCCACAATTAATGTCGATCTGCTTGCCGCTGAAGGCCGCAATACCAGCATGGATGAATTGCGCCATGCTTGGCGTGAGGCCGCCGGCGACACACCAGGGGCAATCGCTATTCTTTACAAAGAACCGGCCTTAGGCCCTGCCGGCCGTGCTATCCACTTGCGCCTTGCCGGTTTGGAGCTTGATCAACTAAAGGCAGCGTCCATTCGCTTGCAGAATTGGTTGCGTGGATACGACGGCGTTGTGAATGTGGTGGATGACTTGCGTCCCGGCAAGCCACAACTCACTGTCAAAATGCGTGAAGGCGCCTATGCCTCTGGCCTGGATGCCAGCAATGTCGCCAATCAGTTGCGAGCTGCTTACCAGGGGATGGAGATAGATGAAATTCAATATCGGGGGGAGACCTACGAGATACAGGTTCGTATGGATGCAGATTCCCGCGGAGCGCTGAGCCGTTTCGATGAATTGGTCATTATCCATCCTGCTACCAAGCAACGTGTTCCGCTGATTGCCGTTGCCGATATAGAAATGAATCGGGAGTATGCGCGTATTCAACGTATTGACGGTGAGCGGGTAGTGAGTGTGTTTGCTGATGTTTTCACAGAGAAAGCGAATGCTGGACAGGTACTTGGCGATACCCAGGAGAAGTTCCTGTCTGAGCTTACCCGTGAGTTCCCAGGATTGCGCGTTGATATGCAAGGGGAAATAAAAAATAGTGAGGTTACCGGTAAGTCCATTGGTCGGGCCCTGTTAATAGGTGCCATTGGTATCTACCTTCTCCTATCCATGCAGTTCCGTAGCTACGTGGAGCCTCTGATTGTATTGGTGGCTATTCCCCTGGCACTGATTGGTGTTATTTGGGGGCATCTGATCATGGGCCAGAATATGTCTATGCCCAGTATGATGGGTTTTGTCTCTCTCGCCGGAATTGTGGTCAATGACTCAATTTTGCTAGTGGAGTTTGTGAAGCGGCGAGTGCGTGAAGGAATGGATGTACATAGCGCGGCAAGTCAGGCCAGTCGCGATCGTTTCCGAGCAATCTTCCTTACCTCGCTGACCACAATTGTCGGTCTGTTGCCACTGCTATTTGAAACCAGTCTGCAGGCACAGGTGTTGGTGCCGCTTGTTACCAGTATTGTATTTGGTATCAGCAGTTCTACTATTCTGATCCTTCTGGTGCTACCGGCGCTCTACGGAATACTGGAGGACTTTGGGTTTACTGAACCTCAAGAAGAGAGTGATGGCGAAGACGTATTAGTACCGGCGCCTATGGTAACTGCGCCAAGTAGTTGATCGTTTTATGTGAAGGGAAGCTAGTTTCCTAGGATATGCCTAGCTTATTACACCTAATAATGGTGCTAATAAGTTAGGCAGAGAGTGTTTTGGGCTAGTCAATCCACAGATCTACGGTCTATCGTTTTGCCAATATTAGTGTAGAAAAAATAACTCATAGCCTCCAAAATGGTTTTAGGGGCATCGTCATTTCGGCTTTGCTCCACTGGACTCTTGTAATCCCGCTTTAGCGATTTCTTTAATTTCCCTCTCTGTAGAATTGACAAGCGTATTTCCACCTGGCCCCAAATAAAAATGAACTATCTTCTCGGGGAGATTGGAAGTGCTAAAAGCCCATGCTGCCTCGGTAAGTTCCAATATTTCTCGCTTATGTCTCTTAACAGTTTGGTGGACATTAGTAATTTTGAGTGTTAATTGCGCACCTTCATAAATATCTCAGTCCATAGTCACTTACTTTGCCATCTTGTGTGTATAAATATACAGTCTTGTATATTAAAATGGAAAACCGATTAGTAGCACTTAAGACTCTCTTAGAGCCTAAGTTGTTACTGGTAAAGCCAGACACGTACTACTTCAATCTAGATTCGCAAAGGAGCAAATATGAAAATTTCAGGAAAGTTCGAGGTTACTGTAAAGCCGATGGATCCGTATGCGAAAGGCAGTGAAGGAAACAGCTTGGGGCGTATGTCAATTAATAAAGTCTTTTACGGTGATCTTTCAGGAGAAAGTCGAGGGGAAATGTTAAGTGCAATGACTCCCGTAAAAGGATCTGCGGGGTATGTAGCTATAGAGCAAGTTGCCGGTACTTTAGGTGGTAAGCGAGGCACGTTTGTTTTACAGCACTTTGGGACTATGAAGAAAGGAGAGGACTTCCTTATTTTAGAAGTTGTGCCTGATTCTGGCACTGGAGAACTAGTGGGACTCTCTGGGAAAATGTCTATTCAGGTGGATGGTGGAGTTCATTACTACGACTTTGAATACCAACTTGATTAATAGGAGTTTGCTGTCTGTATAGCGTCATGGAGAGGTTATTCGATCGAAATTTATACGGTCTGTACTCGTCTTGATTGAAGGTGCAACCTCGGATTGAATATTTGCTAATAGAAATTCAATCTGGGGGATCAGTGTCGTTTTCATAATATCTAAGTTTAGAAGAAGAGCTGAACAGGTGGGTAAGTCTGCGGGGATATATTGGTGAGTGTATCGTCAAAGAACTTCCTTCCCGTATAGAACAAGATGATATCGCCAGTGGAAATCCGCTGACGATAAATTGCTAGGTCGCTAAAAGTCATAGGAAAGCTGGACGATTAGCTCTCGTGGTTGGCCGGGAAAATGTCCTTGCCGCTCATTAAAACCGCTCACTGCATACGTTTTATTCAAAAGGTTTTTCACGTTGATACTCAGCTGAATATCATCCCAGCGAGTTGCCCAGCTGGCATCGAGTACAGTGTAGGCCTTTACTTTTTGATCATCGAAGCTTATTTGATCGCTCACATAGTCGGCACCAATGGCAAATGCTGAGTCCCATATACTGAGGTCATAGCGGGCCCACAAGCCTGCTTGGTGCTTGGGTGCATTTACGAACTGACCTGAGTCTGACACATTGCGTGAGTCACCCTCAGCGATATACGTATCGTTGTACGCATAATTAGCTGTTATGCTGAGTCTCTCAGTTATATCACCGACTAAGGTGAACTCGCTTCCACCACTTTGAACCTGCCCGAGGTTGATAATTTCGGCTTCATTCGGGGTCTCATCGGCACTGATATAGGCGGGGTTACTTTGGGCCATATTTGCTTTTTTTATCTGATAGAAGGCTAGAGTGGTCAGGATACGCCCATCCAGCCATTCCTTCTTCACACCAATCTCCACTTGACTGCCAGTACTGGGTTCAAGCTCCTCGGCGCCGCCCTCAAAGTCGTCTGCGCTCACCGGATTAAAGCTCTGGGAGTAATTTGCATAGAGGGATAGTGTATCTACGGGCTTATAAGTGATGCCTGTACGGTAGCTTGCATCATTATCTTTGTAGCTATTGCCGCTTTCTTTTTCAGTTTCGTCGAACTGATCAAGGCGCGCACCTATCATCCAGAACCACTGATTGGTCAATTCCACAGTGTCCTGGATATAAATGCTGGTACGGATGCTGGCCGTACCATCCTTATTCATATTGATAAGGTTGTAAGTTGACGGGTCAGTTATCCCGTAGTTGAGTTCGTAGATGTTGAGGTTTGTAACACCGTCTGCTCCAGGGCGCGTTCGCCAATAGTCATATTTTGTATCAACATCATGATAGTCACCACCAAGCAAAATCTGATGATTCATACCTGAAATGTCTGTGTCATACACAAAGTCCAAAGTAAGGCTCAGCTCTTCATTTGCCCGGTACTGATCGCGGTACTCACGGCGGATGGTTCCATCTTCAGCATTGGCCATTCCATCACCATTGATGTCTACCCAACCGCGTGATTCGTGATAAGCCTGCTCCCTTTCATTTTCCATGTAACGCACTGTTGCGTTAAAGTTCAGGCTATCTGTCACCTTATGCTTGACTTTAGTTCGAAGAACCAAGGCTTTTAGGTTTTGATAATCAGATTTTTCGTTGGTGTTGTAGGAAGGATCTACCAGGAATTTGCCGTCATCATTAACGGGTACGCCGCGCAAGCGGTTACCGCCTAGGTTTTGTTCTATGTGCTTGAAGGTGGTCGTCAGGTGAGTGTCTGCTGAGAGGTCAAATAGTAGTCCCCCGGCAAGTTCAATGTTCTCGCTGTTCGCATTATTGCGAAAGCTATCTTGAGATTCATAGAAGACTCCTAAACGATAGGCGATATTTCCAATTACACCGCCTGTTAGCTCGATAGAAGCTCCTTTTAGCGATTCGCTTCCGGAGGTGACTGTTAATTCACGACGCTCATCGAAGGTTGGCCTCTTGGAGGTGTAGTTAATCATCCCTCCGGGCTCACCGCTGCCATAGAGGGCGGAGGATGGCCCTTTTAGTACCTCGATGCGCGCTACATTTGATACTTGAGGAACACTAAACCCTGAATAGGGATCGCCGCGGACTCCATCGTAAAATATATTTTTATTGTCTCGAAATCCCCGAAATGTGACTCCGGAATAGCTGAATTCACTAACTCCTGCGATGGAGCGGTACAAGTCAGTGATATCGCGGGCAGCCTGGTCTTCAATAAGCTGTTCACTTAGTACCTGAGCAGACATCGCAATATTTAATAAGTCTGCGTCTACTTTAGTTCCAACTTGTGTATGAGAGTCCAGATAAAATTGTTGGGCTCTACCAATAACTTCAACTTCTTCTACCGTTTGAGTTACTTCCTGGGCAGACACCAACGCAGCAGGGGCTAGTGAGGCCCATACTGCCAAGTTGAGTTGTTGAGGGTACATATTGATAGAATTCCGTACAAATAGGGTCGATTATAATTGATAATGGCTGTCATTTTTGAGATGTAGTAATAAATGTGAAGCAGTCGCAGGAAGCTAAAAAGCTATTGTGCCGATTAGAGGGTAGGCAGGAATAGTTGATAGCTGAGAACCCTAGCTTTCAACAAAGCATTGATTTTCATTGAAAGGGTGTCAGTAATAGGTTAAGGAATTGATGGTTTGTCCGAATGATTGAATTAAGAAACATTGAAAAGAGTGATGAAGCACTACTGGTTGAGTACTTAAATGATGAGTCAGTGCTTAAGTATTTGTCATCGAGAATTCCTCACCCTTATACATTGGAAGATGCGGCTTGGTGGGTTGATAAAGGTTGTGGGAAGGATGGGGTTGTAAAGGCAATAGAGTACAGAGGGGCCTTTTGCGGGATTATAAGTATGCGCGAGCAGCTGTTTGAGCATTCTCACTCCGGTGAGGTTGGATATTGGGTTGCGCGAGAATTTTGGGGGAGAGGAATTGCTACTATTGCTTTGACTCAGTTTACTCGTGAGATTTTTTCTTCACAAAATATTGTCAGGCTTTATGCCTCTGTCTTTTCTGGAAATGTCGGATCAATGAAGGTTTTACAGAAGGCGGGGTATAAGCATGAAGGGACTTTAAGCTGCTCAGTAAAAAAAGGGGGTATTTATTTTGATGAGTACATTTTCGCCAAGGTGAATGTCCCATCATAAAATTTCGAGTTATATTCTTAGTTGTGGAATATTAGAATTGAATAGAGATACTGAATTCAGTAGAGAGCTGAGTAGGATATCAAAATACTTCAGCTACCTGCTCAGGCATAAGCCTGAAGCCATCGGCTTGTTTATGGATGAGAATGGATGGGTGGCAGTTGATGAGTTGATTCAGAAAACTGTAGACTTTGAGCTAAACAGGGATTTGGTTTCTGTCGTTGTGGAAACCAATGATAAGCAGCGGTTTTCTATAAGTGATGATGGTCTTTCTATCAGAGCCAATCAGGGACATTCTGTAGATATTAATTTACATTTAAGCCCCCTTGAGCCACCAGGTGCGCTTCTCCATGGTACTGCAGAGCGTTTTGTTGAAGATATCCTCGCGCAAGGACTGAAGAAAATGCAAAGGCATCATGTTCACCTGTCAGAATCCGAGGCAGTTGCTCGATCTGTTGGGGCCAGGTATGGCAAGCCCGTACTGTTAAGGGTGGAGGCTAAATCCATGCATCGAGATGGTTTTGATTTTTATCGCTCTGCTAATAATGTGTGGCTGGTTGATCATGTGCCAGTCAAGTATATGAAGTTACTTTAAAGGTAGGGATTATCAGTATTGTTATATGGGTACTGTTAGTGGAGGGATACTCTAGAGTCAGCTTATTTATAAAGGAAGAGCCATTGATCAAGATACACCCCTTGAATGGATAGGCCTATTGGGGGTGAAGATCGCTTTATAAATTTTTATGCCATAATAAGGAATAATTATAATTTTTCTGTATACCAAATTTTTGGAGTTACAAGCACGCCAGCCTTTTTTCTAGATTTTTCAAGCTCACTACTATTGACAAACTTGATAGCATGCTCCTTCGAAGGAAACTCATGGATCACTGTTACATTGTGATGGTTGTCAATTTCTCGGTATACAGATGTAGCTGTAGCGCCCATTTGCTTCACTATAGGCATAAACTCTTCTAGCACTCTGTGCCATTCGTTGAAGTCCTTAACATTCGCGTGCATAAATAGATGTATCATATGGATACCAGTTGGTCAGTAGATGCTGCGTGTTATACAACCTTGTGAATAGTTATAGTAGTTAGCTATTCAGGGTCAAGTTTTAAAAAGGTTCCCAATAGTAGCCTTTGGGTCGCAAAGGAGATGTTTGGCGGGTAGTTGGGGGTCGGTTGTTATAATAGGCCTTTAAATTTATTAATTGTATGGAGTCAGGGGATTTGACTTAAATAGTATAGTTAGTAAAGCGCTATCTTGTGAGTCAACCTTTGCCCCTTATTGCGCTGCCTACTTTCTAATTAAATCCATAGGAAAAGTACAAGCTCCGTATATTGCTATTTAATTCTGTGCGATGAGGTGAATTCAAATGGGTACGATTGTTTTGTTTTGGGTTTCTTATAAGGCTCCAGTCTAAAAATAGTAATTTTAACTTATTGATTAGCTTTTCTGAGTAAGTGTATCTTTCTATTTGTTCCTGCCCATTAATGAAAATAGATAGTTTGGCGGTGATTTTCGCAATGTGGCGTGTATCTACTGTGTTGAAATTTTCTGGTATCGGTAGATAGTGATACCAAGATTTGATTTTTAGTGCACATTGAAATTTGAGCTTTTTCTGGGAGAGCTTATGGATCTGACTATTTCTATTTTAGGGCATGCACTTACAGCTATCGCGGCTCTTTTGGCAATTCATGGGAAGACATGGGATGAAACCCAAATTGGCCTGAAAAGGGTAACCAGGATAGGCGGTGTTGCAGCCGGGGTGGCAGTTGTTGGTCTGGCGCTTTCAATCTTTCAGACTATCGATAAGTATCAGGAAAAAGCTGCTTATAAGGAATATGCAATTTCAAAAATTGAAAAGGGGTGGAGCAATCTTTTTGTTCCCTTTGAGGCGCTCCACTACCAGGTGACAGGCTTGAAACCCAAAAAGGGGGAGCACCTGGAGTTTGCCGAGTTAGTATTGAAGGAAAATCTATTGGCCAGTTTTGATAAAGTGGATTTTAAAGAAGTTCATCGATTCCCCAAGTTTGGGACAGTTGGGAATATGGTTTGTGCACAAACACTTTCAGGTATGGGGACGGTTTCCAGATATATTGAAGAGTACTCAGATCATTTGGATTTAGAAATCAAGGCTTCGGTAGAGGAGTTGCAGTTAATGCCTGCTTTTTCCACACTAATACGATTTGGCGGCTGTCCAGGTATTAAGGGGCGCTCAGTCAACGATCCTGATCGTTATCAGGGGAAATTTGATACTCCGGAAATGCGAGCTTACATCAGGAAGCTAATCGCATTTCAGAAATTAATAGGCTAGGGGGTAAGTACTTAGTGGAGAGATAGCAAAACGGCAGCTCAATAGCATACCGTTTTGCAGTCGGCCGTGATCAGGGTCATATATCAGACGGCTCGACCTTGCTTCTTGAAGATTGTGATGGCGCTGATAGTGAGTTCCTTGACTAAAGCCTCAAATTTTTGCAACGGCATATTTCTAGCCGGAGCAATATTCAATAGGTGCTCGCTGACTTGAACGAGTTTCAACCCTTTGGGGGGGTGAATGTGGGCGGGAAATCTACAAACCCATCCTGTTAGCGGTAGTTTGTTGATAGCTTCTCTATCGAGAGCTTGAATTCCTTTGCCGTTGGCAATGATTACTTCGATATCATCAAGGTGGGTGGTATCAATGTTTTGTGGTTTTCTTGGTGTTGAGTTAGGTTTTCTAAAACTCTCGAGTTTTAGAAGTTCTTCGTAGGTGATATAGAGCTCTTTTCCAGACATTCTGATCTCCTTCTCACGGTCATCAACTAAAACTTGTGCCCGATGCTCCTGAGCATTTTGGGTTGAATCGGATCGCTTTTATTTTTTAGTGTTTATTAATCTAGTTGTTATTCCAAAAACCGCAATCAAATTCGATGATTGCATCATATAGACAGATTGATACTTTGGGCAATGTTTTAAGCTCTCAATAGGGGGCTAAGAATATTCCAGCGACTGATTGTGTAGAAAATTCACGAAAACCGCCATTGTGAGTTGAGTTTGTTACTTGCCGGACTGGGTAATTTATTATTTTAAGCGTTGGTGTAATGCTTAAAATAATAAACTTCCTTGCAGTTATTCAAATTTATTTATATTTCCTTTTTGATGTGGTGCTTGAAGGTTTATCTGGTTGATTGAATTTTGAATCGTGAATTCTGGTTTTGGTCAGCTTAAAAACTCGTTTGCCTTTTTATTTGATGCCTCACAGGTGCTTCTCTTCTGAGATCTTCAGGTGGAATGGGAGAGGTTTATTTAATTTCATTTAAGAAGTCTTGCGTCGATATATCTTTTAGGCATGTGATACATCCTGGCGCTGGTAAGTAGGTCGAGTTTTAGATTAAAGCAATCCCTGTAAGACAGAATTGCAAAAGCTGGCGTGCATAATGCTTATCTCGGATACAACATAAAAATGGATAAGCACTATGGAAGAGAAGGATTCGATTGACAAAAAAGTGTCGAGTAAAAAAATTAGCCGTAGAAATTTTACTAAAGGGGCGATGCAACTGGGTATTGCTGCCAGCGCGGCTTCAACAGGATTGGTTTCCGCTCTCTCAATGTTGGATCGGAATTTCTATGATCAATATGACTACGTGATTATTGGGTCGGGTGCGGGTGGAGGGCCATTAGCGGTAAATTTGGCAAAGGCGGGATTTTCTGTTTTGGTGTTGGAAGCTGGTGCTGACGACCCCAGTGATGACACCCATAATATTCCAGCATGGCACCCCTTTGCGTCTGAAGACCCCAAATTGAGCTGGGACTTTTTTGTCAAGCATTATGCGGATATCAATCAGCAGAAACTGGACGAAAAATATGTCTCCGGGAAGGGAATCCTCTACCCACGGGCGAGTACTATCGGTGGTTGTACCACGCACCATGCACTGATTACGGTCTATCCACATAATAATGACTTTGACCGCATAGCTCGGGATACAGGGGATATTTCCTGGGATAGCGCAAATATGCGGCGATATTTTGAGCGATTAGAGCGTTGTGAATATGTGCCCCGCCCAATTTTCTCCAACCCATCCCGCCACGGTTTTGATGGTTGGCTGCCTACGAATCGCGGCAACCCCGCGTTATTGCTGGAAGACCCGGCGATCTTGAAAGTTGCCCAGGCTGCGCTGGCCAAGTATGGGCTCGAAGGGGCCTTGGAAAAAATTATCAGCGGCAATCTTCGCCTGGATATCAATCATTGGGACGTGGCCAGTGGCCAGGAAGGGCCTTTTATCGCCCCTATGGCAGCAGATAGTCGAAACCGCCGTACCAGTGTGCGCGAATACCTCTTAGATACCCAGTCAGTTTATCCAAACTTGCTTCATATTCGTACAAATTCACTGGCAACTCGTGTGTTGTTTGAGGGGAATACTGCTGTTGGGGTGGAGTTTTTAGAGGGGGCGAGCCTGTACAAGGCAGACCCTTACCATGATGAAAGCGGTACTGCCGGAGTCTTGAGGCAAGTGCGGGCAAGTCGCGAGGTTATCTTGTCTGGAGGGGCCTTCAATAGCCCGCAACTTCTCAAGTTGTCGGGAATTGGTCCCGCCCATGAGCTCCGAGATCACGGCATAGAGCCCCTGGTAGATCTGCCTGGGGTAGGAGAGAACCTACAGGATCGCTATGAGGTCGGAATCGTTAGTGAGATGAGTGAGGATCTTGCCCTTCTTAAAGATTGTACTTGGGGGGAGGGGAATGATCCCTGCTTAAATCGCTATCGCTATGGTTGGTTCAATCAGGGGCCCTACAGTGGAAATGGTCCAGTATTGTCTCTGGTCAAACGTTCCAAACCGGAGCTGGAAGATCCCGACTTGTTTATTTTCGGAGTGCCCTCCGATTTCCACGGATACTTTCCCGGGTACTCCCAGGCGTTGCGGGACTACAAAGACCGTTTCTCCTGGATTGTACTGAAAGGCCATACGAACAATACCGCCGGGCGTGTGACCCTGCAATCTGCTGATCCCAGGGACACGCCGGAGATCAACTTCCACTATTTTGGTGAGGGTAATGATGCTCTGGGAGAAGACCTTCAGGCAGTTGTTGAGGGGGTAAAAATTTCCAGGGATATTATGTCGGGCCCTATTGTGAGCAAGCAGGTCTCCAGGGAATTATTGCCCGGTAAAGAGGTTCAGTCAGATCAGCAAATTGGCGATTTTGTTAAGAACCAAGCTTGGGGACATCACGCTTCCTGTTCCAATAAAATGGGGCCTGCTAGTGATCCTATGGCAGTTGTCGACAGTAAATTCCGGGTTCACGGCACCAATAATTTAAGGGTGGTGGATGCTTCGGTGTTCCCCCGAATCCCCGGTTTCTTCATTGTGGTGCCGGTCTATATGATCAGTGAAAAGGCGAGCGATGACATCATTGCTGCAGCAACTGGGCTGAGCGCTTGAAGATTGGTATGTGAAATAAAAAGCCCCGCGTTGCGGGGCTTTTTATTTAGAACGAGATGTTCTTCGGTGTGCGCGGGAAGGGGATTACATCGCGGATGTTGCCCATGCCGGTCACGTAGGACACGATGCGATCAAAGCCCAGGCCAAAGCCCGCATGAGGCACTGTACCGTAGCGGCGCAGGTCGCGGTACCAGTCCAGGTGTTCCTTGGGTACATTCATTTCATCCATACGCTCATCGAGCTTTTCCAAACGCTCTTCACGTTGGGCGCCGCCGATAATTTCGCCGATTCCCGGTGCCAGAACGTCCATTGCGGCAACAGTTTTACCATCGTCGTTCATGCGCATGTAGAAGGCTTTAATATCCTTCGGATAGTTCATCACGATAACTGGCTTTTTGAAGTGCTTCTCTGCCAGGTAACGCTCATGCTCAGAGGCCAGATCAATACCCCAGGATACGGGGAACTCGAACTTCTCTTTGCAGCTTTCCAGGATTTCAATCGCTTCGGAGTAGTTGATGCGGGCGAAATCGTTGTCGATGATATTCTCCAGGCGGCTGATAGCCTCCTTGTCGATGCGCTGGGCAAAGAAGGCCATATCATCGGCGCGCTCTTCCAGTACCGCCTTGGATACATACTTCAGCATTTGCTCGGAGAGATCGGCTACATCTGCCAGGTCTGCAAAGGCAACTTCCGGCTCAACCATCCAGAACTCTGCCAGGTGGCGCGTGGTATTGGAGTTTTCTGCACGGAAGGTGGGGCCGAAGGTGTACACCTTGGACATGGCCAGGCAGTAGCTCTCAACATTCAGCTGGCCGGATACAGTGAGGAAGCTCTCTTCGCCGAAGAAGTCCTTGCTGTAGTCCACCGCACTTTTATCTGTGCGCGGCAGATTCTCCATATCCAGGGTGCTGACCCGGAACATCTCGCCAGCACCTTCACAGTCAGAAGCGGTGAGAATTGGGGTGTGCACGTAGAGGAAGCCGTTCTCGTGATAAAAACGGTGGATCGCTTGTGCGATACAGTTACGTACGCGGGCCACGGCACCACTGACATTGGTGCGCGGGCGCAGGTGAGCGTGTTCGCGCAAGTGCTCCATAGTGTGGCGCTTGGGGGACATGGGATAGGTATCCGGGTCTTCCACCCAGCCGACAACCTGGACTTCGGTGGCGAGCAGTTCGATAGACTGACCCTTGCCTTCGGATGGTTTGATGGTACCGAGGATATCTACCGCGCAGCCGGTAGTCAGGCGCTGCACTTCTGATTGGTAATTGTGCAGGTGATTCTCAGCAACGACCTGGATCGGATCAAAGCAGCTGCCGTCATGTACGGCCAGGAAAGAGAGGCCGGCTTTGGAGTCGCGGCGGGTTCTGATCCAGCCTTGAACGCGGACTTCTTCGCCCTCGCGACCGCTGGATTTCAATAGGCTATCTACGGATTCGACTTTTACTGTCATTTTCTATCGGTTTCTCATTAGTCCGGAAGGTGGTGTTCTGTCAGCTTGCCTAAAAGTTGACCACCCCACCAAGGTGAAGTTACGGCGGGCATATTGACTGGTTGTAGAGGGGAAATCCAGTCCCTTGGCTATCGGGCAGCTCTTCAAAATCTCCCTAAGGACTTTGAAGAGCTGTTATGGCCTCTATATTGGTGATGTCTCACCAGCGGATTGCAATGGGGGTGCCGATTTTTACGAGAGCCATAAACTCATCCATCTCGTCATTGGTAAGGGCAATGCAACCATCAGTCCAGTTAAAACGTTGGGTGATTGGAGCGAGCCAGCCGAGTCGATTGCGCTGGCCATGGACCATAATGAAGCCACCTGGCGAGACTCCCCGAGCCTCAGCTTGAGCGCGGTCTTCGGCATTGGGGTAGGAGATATGCATTGCCCGATAATAAGAGGAGTCTTCTTTTTTGTAATCCAGCGTGTAGTGTCCCTCAGGGGTTTTTTCATCGCCTTCCTGCTGCTTGTGTCCTTGGGGTTGCCCGCCGAAGGCTACATGGTAGCTCTTTATAACCTTGTCGCCATCGAGCAAGTGCATTTTGTTTTCGGACTTAATCACTTCCACCAGAGTGACTTCAGCCTGGGCAATAGTGGTTAATGTAAAAAGCAGAATGGCGATATAGCGCACGGCTTGTAACTCCGGTTGGAGGTGGTTGATTCAGGTTGCTGTGATATAAATTTTCCGAATCAGCAAAAGGGCGGGGCTGAATTATCTTGCAGCTGCAGCTAGAGTGGGGTGCTTCACTTTGGGTGAGGCAGGCAGCTTCAGTTGAGCGCCTGCCGGGATGTGCTAGATCAGCCGCTGGGTTTTTTTACTGTGTGTAGGACGGTGTCCTGTTCAAAGAAAACGTAGAACTCGCCGTATTCCCAGCGCGTGATAGCGGGCTCGCCAATTGGCCCCTCAATACCAAGGGGTTCTCCTAGGCGTGAGGTCACATCATGTTTTTTAAGCCCACGGACTTCTTCAATGGTGAGCTCCCCACCCTGGGTGCCTACGGGTACTTCAATGGTTGTCGCCTGGGCGCCAAAAGTAAGAAGTAGAGCCATTGAGCCAGCGAGACAATTCAATCCGCTGCGGAGTCTGCTGAACATTTTTTGTTCTCCGATGTAGATGTTCCATTAGCCGTCCCATTAAAACAGAATTTCCGCCAATGCTCCTGTTATTCTTCACGTTTTCGCGCCAAGAATAGAAATAAATGCGCCTCTTTG
This sequence comes from Microbulbifer maximicatervae (SeqCode), assembly GCF_052468155.1. NCBI lineage: Bacteria > Pseudomonadati > Pseudomonadota > Gammaproteobacteria > Cellvibrionales > Microbulbiferaceae > Microbulbifer > Microbulbifer maximicatervae (SeqCode). Next base: position 4,022,580 of record NZ_CP174335.1, on the reverse strand, counting down.
GAATGTTAGGTGCCATGAGTTGATGACTAAATTCTTGCAGCGCTACTACTTCGAATTTTGATGCGATTTAACAGAAGACGGCTTGGCTGGCTGTATCAGCGCCTATGCTAGGCTGTTAATTATGCTTGGCTTGTCGAGCGGACAAGAATGAGGCTGGTTAATACCTTTTCAATTCTCGGCCTTCTTATTGGTTCTATCTGCTTTGCGCTCTCCCTTACGCCATCCCTTATTCCTCGCAGTGATGTAATGCAGGGAATACTGGGCGGCGTCGCATTCTTTGTCGGCTATGTTTTCGGCGTCTTTCTGAGTTGGCTTTGGAAATACCTGGGTATCCCCAATCTGCCGATTTCCACATGGCAAAGACGTCTATTTGATCGAAGTGTATTAGCCGTATGTCTCCTTCTTTTTCTTGTTTCTCTCTGGCAGGGAGTGAAGTGGCAGAATTCTATCCGCGCCCTTATGGGTATGGAGCAGGTTGGATCCGTTGAGCCTATTACGATTGCTGTAATATCTCTCCTTATGTTCCTGGTGTTGTGGTGCCTGGGAAAAGGGTTTCAGCGAATAGTCCTCCTGGTGGCTTGCTATGTGGAGCAGCATGTGCCCGAGCGAGTGGCGATGCTTGTGGGTGTGTTGGCGGCTGTGCTCCTTTACTGGGCTGTTTTTAATGGGGTGCTGTTGAAAGCAGGTTTGCATGTGATTTCATCGACCTATCAGCGGCTAGATAATTCTTATGCGAAGAGTATTCCCCCTCCGGCAGACCCCAATCTTCCTGGTGGCGCCAATTCGCTGATTAAGTGGGATGACATTGGCAATCAAGGGCGCCGGTTCTTAACGCTGGGGCCGACAGAGGAAGAAATAAAAGAGGTGGCAGGTTCTGCAGTACAGCCCATCAGGGTTTTCGTTGGGCTTGATAGTGCTGTGACGCCCATGAAGAGCGCTCAGTTGGCGCTGGAGGAGTTAAAGCGGGTTGGTGCATTCCGGCGTGAGATCTTATTAGTGGCAACTCCAACCGGCGCCGGCTGGGTTGATCCCGGTGCTGTAAATTCTTTAGAGTTTTTATATCGAGGTAATACCGCCACTGTTGCGGCGCAGTATTCCTATTTATCCAGCCCGATAGCGCTGATGGCGGATGATTCTGAGGGGCTCGAGTCGGCGCGAGCACTATTTAAGGTCATTTATGATTACTGGGCTGAGTTGCCAGAAGGTGAGCGGCCCCGAGTTTACCTGTTTGGCCTCAGTCTTGGCGCTCAACTTTCCGAAGACTCCTTCGACTTCTATGACATTATCGATGACCCAATTGATGGAGCCCTTTGGGCTGGGCCGCCCCTCGGTGTAGGCATGTGGAGCCGGATTGTCAGAAATCGAGATCCGGGCACTCCCGCCTGGCTGCCAGAGTTCAAAGGGGGGGAGGTGGTGCGCTTTGGTAATCAGTACGGAGGCTATATTGGTCGTGAGCCATGGGGTGAGTTCAGGATTGCATTTTTGCAGCACGCCAGTGACCCGATAGTATTCTTTAGTGTGCGCTGGGCGCTGGAAAGGCCCGACTGGTTGAACCATCCCAGAGGACCTGATGTATCGCCGGATCTCCAGTGGTACCCTCTAGTTACCGGATTGCAGCTACTGGCAGACTTAAATGTAGGGCTCGCTCCGTTATCTTTTGGCCATCGGTATACCCCGTGGGGATACACCTTGGCGTGGCTCGCCCTTACAGAGCCGGAGGAGTGGGATGATGAGGCGTTGAAGCGCCTGAAGGCCCAGCTCAAGACTTACAACGTTCGGTAAACTTGCCTAAATCTTTGGATTTCCTGACGTTTTTCCGTTTAAATCGACCCTATGTTAAAACCTGTCCCCCTATTTATTGGTCTGCGCTACGTGGCTGCCCGCCGCAGGCAGCAGTTTATTTCCTTTATCAATGGCTTTTCTCTACTGGGAATGGCCCTTGGTGTTTTTGCGTTGATCGTTGTCGCTTCTGTTATGAACGGCTTCGATCGTGAGCTTAAAACTCGACTACTAAGTGTTGTACCTCACGGCTTTGTCGAGCGGGAAGGCGGTCTTGTGGACTGGGAGACACCTGCACGGCAGTTGGAAGCTCAGCCACATGTCGAAGCGACCAGCCCTTTTGTGAATGGCTACGCCCTTTTGAGTGCTCATGGCAGCAGTCACGGTGCCCAGTTCCAAGGTGTGGAACCGCAAGCGCTGCGCAAGGTGTCTACCGTCGGTGAGCATATGGTGATGGGTAACCTGGATTTGCTCGAGCCCCGCAGCTACGGGGTGGTTCTGGGACGAATCCTTGCCCATCAGCTCAATGTGATTCCCGGAGATTCGGTAATACTGACCCTGCCAGAAGTCAGCGTGACCCCCGCCGGTATATTCCCCAGAACAAAGCGTTTCACGGTCGCCGGTGTTTTCTCTGTGGGTGCGCAGGTGGATCAGAATGTCGCGCTGATCAATATTGAAGATGCTGCGCGCCTGACCCGGATGACGGGTAAGGTCCAGGGGCTGCAGTTGCGCTTTGACGATATGGACAATGCGCTGGGGCTTGTTTCTGTTTATGCAAATGAGCTGGGCGAGGGTTTTCAGGGTGAAGATTGGGGGGATTCCCAGGGAAGTCTTTTCCAGGCAGTTAAAATGGAAAAGACCGTTGTCACGTTGATGCTGATGATCATTGTCGCCGTGGCCGCATTCAATATTGTCTCCGCATTAGTACTGATGGTTGCGGATAAGCGCTCCGATATTGCAGTGTTGCGAACATTGGGGCTGACCTCCCGTCAGATTATGGCGGTATTTGTGATTCAGGGCAGTGCCATTGGCATTATCGGCGCTTTTGCCGGTGCTGTTTTAGGCATCGTGATAGCGATGCACCTGACTGAAATGGTGAGCTGGATTGAGTCGGTAGTAGGCGCCAAGATATTTGATCCCCGTGTTTTCTTTGTTAGTTACCTGCCTTCTGAATTCCGTGTTGGCGATGCAGTGGTGGTGTTAACGGCGGCAATTTGTATGAGCCTGCTGGCAACGATATTTCCTGCCTGGCGAGCGGCACAGATTGAGCCGGCGGAAGCTTTGCGTTACGAATAATTTATATAAGCCGGCCTGTTTTGGTGTGATTTATAGATGTTGAGAGACAGCGAATAATTTGATGAACAGTCGAGTGGAAATAGATACGGAAAAAGCGCAGCCAGCTCCGGCCCCGGATGGTGCTGTTTTGGCTTGTCGGCAATTGCGCAAACATTACCGCCAGGGAGGCCGGGACCTGGAGGTTCTGAGTGGTGTTGAGCTTGAGGTAAAGCGGGGCGAGAAATTGGCCATCGTCGGCGCTTCTGGTTCTGGTAAATCGACACTGCTCAACTTGCTTGGTGGCCTCGATACCCCAAGCTCCGGTGAGGTCTGGGTTGCGGGTAAGAATCTCGCTGAACTCAACGCCAATGAGCGGGGCTGGCTGAGAAATAGCAGTCTCGGTTTTGTATACCAGTTTCACCATTTGCTTAACGAGTTTTCCGCCCTGGAAAATGTCGCCATGCCATTACTGATCGGCAAGCGTTCAGTTGCCGAAGCCCGCAAAGAGGCCGAGGTGATGCTCACGGCGGTAGGCCTGGGTGAGCGCATGGGGCACAAGCCATCACAGCTTTCTGGCGGTGAACGGCAACGGGTGGCCATTGCCCGGGCACTGGTGACAAGGCCTGCCTGTGTTTTGATGGATGAGCCCACTGGCAATCTGGATCGGGCTACGGCGGCAGAGATCCATAAATTGATGGATCGCTTGAATCAGGAGATGGGAATTAGCTTTGTGATTGTTACCCATGACCCGGATCTGGCGGCAGCCCTGGATCGCTGTCTACATCTGATCGATGGGCGGCTGACTGCTGACTGGCACCAGGGTGATCATGTTTAAGCCTCTTCCCGCCTATATTGGGCTTCGCTATGCCGGTGCCCAGCGCAGAAATGACGATTCGGCTGGTTTGGTCTCATTCATTTCCGGTTTGTCGATGATTGGCCTGATCCTTGGCGTTGCCTTGATGATTGTGGTGATGTCGGTGATGAATGGTTTTGACCGGGAATTGCGCGAGCGAATCCTGGGAATCATGCCCCATGTCACTATTTACAACGGGAGCCCTGATGTGGATTGGGCCCAGTTGCGCCAACAGTTGGTTTCCGACCCTGCGGTTCTCTCTGCGGCAGAAGTGTGGCAGGTCAATGCGCTCGCCAGGCGTGGGGCTGAAGTGACGCCGCTGTTGGTGCAGGGGATCAACCCGGAGACAATTACCGAAGTCTCCAATATCGGGGACTTTCTTGAATCCTCATCCTTCGATGCCTTGCTTGATCCGTCTGAACCAGGGGTGGTTCTGGGCAAAGGGCTCGCGGAAAAGTTGGGGGTTGAGGCGGGTGATTACCTTTCCCTGATTGTGCCAAATAACGATAGTGCCACCGGTGCACGCAAGGCGGCTCGGGTTGCTGGATTTAAAGTGGCGCAGGTTTTTCACTCTGGCACTGTATTGGACCAATCTCTCGCCCTGGTTGCCTGGCAGCAGGCCAGGACTCTGGCTGGAGGTAGCGGTGGGGCGGGGGTCCAGTTACGGGTCAATGAAATGCTCGAGGCCAACTGGATTATGCGGCGTCTTCTGCAAGACCTGCCTCGGGGCAATTTCTACGGCACTGATTGGAGCCGAACCCACGGCAACCTCTACCAGGCTATTCAGATGTCCCGCAACCTGGTGGGGTTACTGGTTTTCCTGATTATTGCGATTGCCGCTTTTAATGTGGTTTCCACTTTGGTAATGGTGGTTATCGATAAGCATGCTGATATCGCCATCCTCCGCACTATGGGTGCCAGTACCCGACAGATTTTGCTGACTTTTGTGAGTCAGGGGGCGCTGGTCGGGCTTGTGGGGGCTGTAGCTGGCGGTGCGTTGGGGGTGTTAGGCTCGCTGACGGTGACCAAATTGGTAGCGGGGCTGGAGTCAATGCTCGGCATTCAGTTCCTAAAGTCTGATGTCTACCCCGTGGATTATTTGCCGTCCCAGTTGGTATGGGCAGACGTGGCACTGGTTGTGGTGGCGGGTTTCCTGCTTAGCTTGCTGGCAACTTTGTATCCGGCCTTTAAGGCCAGTCGGGTTCAGCCGGCAGCAGCCTTGCGCAATGAGTAAGTCGGGCTGGGCTTTTGGGTAGGGTCTCAATTTTCAGAAGATATCTGCCGGTGCCCGCCGCAATTTTGGCTTGGGTGCTGGCTGCCTGTTTTACCTTGATGCTGGATGGGTGGTACCTAAGGGTTTTTTGTCCGCCAGGCATGCGTAGTGGTTCAGTTTGCTACGCAGAGGGGTGGGAGGTCTGGCCCATTTGGATTGTTTCACTGGGAGCGGTACTTTCAGCGTTGTTTATGGTGGTGTGGGCGGCAGCGTTGGCTGCGGCTACCGCCAAAATTAAGGAGGCCCGCAAGGCTTTATTTGTTGGAGCTATTGCAGCTCTGGTGCTAGGTGCTCTTACCGAGTATTACCTGCAGGCATTGCTGGCAATTGCTTCAGGGGCTTTTGCCTGTTGGTGCCTGCAGAGGGTTTACAGTGGGAAAAGTTAACTGACCGCTGATCGCCTTTGGATTCGCAATTTCCATCTTTTCACAACGTGCCAGCGCCAGAGGGCACGCATGGCAAAATAGGCCACTGTCGCAAAGAATGCCCCGGCAATCAGAGAGCCGGTAAATAGTGGCAGCCAGATCTTCCCGACTTCACTGGTCAACCATTCCCACGACAGTTCGATGCTGAAATCCACCGGTGGCGCCCCCAGAACCCAGGCGCCGAGCTTGTAAGTGCTAAAGAAAATAGCCGGCATGGTGATCGGGTTACTGATCCATACAAGAATCATCGACAAAGGTAGATTGCAGCGCAGCCAAAGTGCGAGCAGGGCGGCAATAACCATTTGCCCTGGCAAAGGGAGGAAGCTGGTAAATACGCCAACCGCAAATGCGACCGAGACTGAGTGTCGGTTCAAATGAAAAAGGTTGGGGTCGTGGAGAAGAGTCCCCAGAAATTTGAGGCCGTTGTTGGCTCTAACTTCTTCGGGGCTTGGCAGCCATCGCCTGATAATACTCTTCGGCATAACTCTGTCTGTAACCTGGGTGGTGGCAGCCTAAAACAAGCGCTGTTCCGAGGCCTGGATATTCTTTCTGTGGGATTTTCCCTAAGCCCCAAATAAAGCATAGAGCGCTCGCGTTAGTCGAACAGGCTCATCTGGCGCGGGCGCTATTATGCCCACTTAAACATGGCAAGACTACTGCTCTGTTGAAAGTCACCTATTTTGCCCTATTGTCAACAATCCTTAATGTTTAATCGGGGATGCCTGCAGTTGACGAGAGAATGCTGGTGATTTAATGTCATGCCCCATTAAGATTGTCGACAATCCAGGTCTTGCATGACTGTAGTTGGTACTGCCGGTTCAGCTTCAGAGGAGCGTCAAAGCCTTGCTGAACGCTTATTTCTGACTTTGCGCGCTGAAATTGTGGAGGGGCAAATCGCCTCTGGCAGCAAAATTAGCGAGCCGGAACTTGCACGTCGCTTTAATGCCAGTCGCGGGAGTTTGCGCGAAGCAGTGATGCGCCTGGAGTCTTTGGGACTGCTGGAACGTAAGGTCAATGTCGGAGCCCGGGTTGTAGAGTTAAGTGAGCGCGGCTTACTGGAACTCTATGAAGTTCGCGAAGCCCTCGAGGGTATGGCTTGCCGTCTGGCAGCGGAACAGCGCACCGAGGAAGACCTGGTCGAGCTGCGCCAAATGCTCTATCACCATGAGCAGCAGGAAGAGCTGCAGGCCGGTAAGGCGTACTTCCAGCCGGAAGGGGATTTTGATTTTCATTTCCGTATCGTGCAGGCATCAAAGAATGATCTTCTGATCGATACCCTGTGCAATCGACTTTATTACCGTGTTCGTATGTATCGCTACCAGTTGGGAATGGCCAGTCCCCGGGCCCAGCGGGCTTTCCGCGAGCACAATCATATTATTGAGGCCATTGAGGCCGGGGATGGTGAGCTGGCGGAGCTGTTAATGCGCCGGCATATCCGCGCCTCGAGAATAAACATTGAAAAGAAACTGAGGTAGAGCATGAGCCAAAAGCCTTCTGCTGGCGCACGTTTCCGCGCTGCACTCGCCGAGAATCAACCGCTGCAAGTGGTTGGTACCATCAACGCCTATTCCGCCATTATGGCCGAACGTATTGGTCACAAGGCGATTTACCTGTCTGGCGCCGGTGTTGCCAACGCCTCCTACGGTCTGCCGGACTTGGGTATGACCAGTCTCGATAATGTACTGGAGGATGTGCGGCGTATAACTGCTGCCAGTGAGTTGCCGCTTTTAGTGGATATCGATACTGGTTGGGGCGGCGCTTTCAACATTTCCCGCACCATTAAAGAGATGATCCGCGCTGGTGCCGCTGCGGTACACATCGAAGATCAGGTAGCGCAGAAGCGCTGTGGCCATCGTCCGAATAAAGAGATTGTTTCCAAGCAGGAGATGGTCGACCGTATCAAAGCGGCGGTAGATGCTCGTACTGATGACGATTTCTTTGTAATGGCTCGCACTGATGCCTTTGCACAGGAAGGGCTCGATGCGGCTATTGAACGCGCCCAGGCTTGTATTGAGGCTGGCGCCGACGGCATTTTCGCGGAAGCGGTAACTGAACTTGAGCACTATCGTGCCTTTAAGGACGCGCTAAATGTGCCGATTTTGGCGAATATTACCGAGTTTGGTAAAACCAAGCTGTATAACGCCAAAGATTTGGGCGAAGCGGGCGCAGATATCGTACTGTATCCACTGTCGGCGTTCCGTGCGATGAACCGTGCGGCGGAAAATGTTTATACCAGTATCCTGCAAAATGGCGATCAGCAAGCGGTTGTCGACACCATGCAGACTCGTGAGGAGCTGTACGATTACCTGAATTATCACGAGTTTGAACAGAAGCTGGACGAACTTTTCAATAAGTAGGCATTACGGAGTTATTCAGAGGCTCCCAAGCAGCCCGGTGCGAAAGCCGGGCGCTGCGCTTTCAATTGGATGAACACAGCAAATGTGTATACAACAGGGGAAATAAGAAGATGGTAGAGAAAGCATTGGGCGGTGCTGGTCTGCGCGGCCAGGTAGCAGGTAAAACTGCACTTTCTACAGTGGGCAAATCCGGTTCCGGCCTGACTTACCGCGGTTACGATATTAAAGATCTGGCCCAGCACTGTGAGTTTGAAGAAGTTGCCTACCTGATTTTCTATGGGGAATTACCCACTGAGGGAGAGCTGGCGGAGTACAAGGCGCTGCTGAAAGCCAAGCGTGGCCTGCCGCAGGCATTAAAAGAAGTGCTTGAGCGCATTCCGGCTGATGCCCATCCAATGGATGTAATGCGCACAGGTTGTTCCATGTTGGGTAACTTGGAAGGTGAAGAATCCTTCGCCCAGCAGTTGGATAAAGCCAATCGCCTGCTGGCCGCATTCCCCTCCATAATCTGCTATTGGTACCGTTTCACCCACGACAATGTGCGTATCGAAACTGAAACCGATGACGACAGCATTGGCGGCCACTTCCTGCATATGCTGCGCGATGAGAAGCCTAATGAACTGCACGAGCAGGTCATGAACGTTTCCCTGATTCTGTATGCAGAGCACGAATTTAACGCGTCTACTTTTACCGCTCGCGTTTGTGCTTCCACTTTGTCCGATCTGTTCAGCTGCATTACCGGTGCTATCGGCACCCTGCGTGGTCCTCTGCATGGTGGTGCCAACGAAGCGGCAATGGAACTGATCGAGCGTTTCGCCAATCCCGACGAAGCAGAGAAAGAACTGCTGGGTATGCTGGAGCGCAAAGAGAAGATTATGGGTTTCGGCCACGCCATTTACCGCGAGTCCGACCCGCGCAATGAGATTATCAAAGGCTGGTCTGAAAAGTTGGCTGAAGATGTTGGTGATACCGTGCTGTACCCGGTATCTGTTCGCTGTGAAGAAGTGATGTGGCGCGAGAAAAAATTGTTCTGTAATGCAGACTTCTTCCACGCTTCCGCGTATCACTTTATGGGTATTCCCACAAAATTGTTTACCCCGATTTTTGTAATGTCCCGGGTTACCGGCTGGGCTGCACATGTATTCGAGCAGCGCGCTGATAACCGCATTATTCGCCCGAGTGCAGAGTACGTAGGTGTTGAGCCCCGTACAGTAACTCCAATCGCTGAGCGCGGTTAATTTTCATTTCACTTTTGAAATGAGGCACACCCGGTGTGCCGGCTCCAGGTTGCCTTTGGTGAGTGGCCTGGAGCCACCCTCAGAAGAGACACGATTTTAAAAAAAGATTCGACTGATTTACCTGCTATGAATACTGATTACCGCAAATCACTGCCCGGTACAGACCTCGATTATTTCGATACCCGAGCCGCTGTTGACGCGATCCAGCCCGGAGCCTATGCCAAACTGCCGTATACCTCACGTATTCTGGCGGAAAACCTGGTGCGTCGCTGCGAGCCGGCAAAACTGACCGACTCCCTGAAACAGATTATTGAGCGCAAGCGCGAGTTGGACTTCCCTTGGTTTCCAGCCCGAGTGGTGTGCCACGACATCCTCGGCCAAACCGCGCTGGTAGACCTGGCTGGTCTGCGCGATGCCATTGCCGATAAAGGCGGTGATCCCGCCAAGGTAAATCCAGTTGTTCCCACCCAGTTGATTGTGGATCACTCCCTCGCGGTAGAGCACCCCGGATTTGAGAAGGATGCTTTTGAAAAAAATCGTGCGGTAGAGGAGCGTCGTAACGAAGATCGCTTCCACTTTATCAATTGGACCAAAACCGCATTTGAAAACGTCGATGTGATTCCCCCCGGTAACGGCATCATGCACCAGATCAATCTGGAGAAAATGTCTCCGGTGGTGCAGGTGCGCGAGGGCGTGGCCTTCCCGGATACCTGTGTCGGTACCGATAGCCACACGCCGATGGTAGACGCTCTGGGTGTGATTTCTGTGGGTGTTGGCGGCCTGGAAGCTGAGAGCGTGATGCTTGGCCGCGCCTCTTATATGCGTCTGCCGCATATTGTTGGAGTGGAACTCACCGGAAAGTTGCAGCCGGGTATTACTGGTACCGACTTGGTATTGGCTCTCACTGAATTCCTGCGCCGCGAGCGCGTGGTCGGCGCCTACCTGGAGTTTTACGGTGAGGGGGCTTCCAACCTGACCCTGGGCGATCGCGCCACTATTTCCAATATGACTCCAGAGTATGGTGCTACTGCGGCCATGTTCTCTATCGATGAGCAAACCATCGACTACCTCAAACTCACCGGCCGCGATGATGAGCAGGTAGCTTTGGTAGAGAAGTTTGCCAAAGAGACGGGCCTCTGGTCTGACACCTTGAAGGATGCCGAATACGAGCGCGTACTGAAGTTTGACCTGGATACAGTAGGTCGCAACCTTGCTGGCCCCTCCAACCCCCACGCGCTGCTGCCGGCCTCAGAACTGGCTAATCGTGGAATCGCTAAAGCCTGGGAAGAGAAAGCCGGTGAGATGCCCGATGGTGCTGTGATTATTGCTGCGATTACCAGCTGCACCAATACCAGCAACCCGCGCAATATGATTGCCGCAGGCCTGATTGCCCGCAATGCGAACAAGCTCGGCCTGACCCGTAAGCCCTGGGTCAAGTCATCCCTGGCACCGGGTTCCAAAACGGTAAAAATGTATCTGGAAGAGGCCGACCTGCTACCGGATCTGGAGCAGATGGGTTTCGGCGTAGTGGCTTTCGCCTGCACCACCTGTAACGGCATGAGCGGTGCCCTGGACCCGAAAATCCAGCAGGAAGTGATCGACCGCGATCTGTATGCCACTGCAGTCCTGTCCGGAAACCGCAACTTCGACGGTCGTATCCACCCCTATGCCAAGCAGGCTTTCCTGGCTTCACCGCCGCTAGTCGTTGCCTACGCTATTGCCGGCACCATCCGGTTCGATATCGAAAAAGATGCGCTGGGATACGATGGGGAAGGCAACCCGATTACCCTGAAAGATATTTGGCCCAGCGATGAAGAGATCGATGCGATCGTACGTCAGAGCGTGAAGCCACAGCAGTTCCGCGATGTGTATATTCCCATGTTTGAAGAGCGGGATGCCGCAGAAGAGCAGGGCCACGCACTCTACGACTGGCGCCCGATGAGCACCTATATCCGCCGCCCACCTTATTGGGAAGGTGCCCTGGCAGGCGAGCGCAGTTTGAAGGGCATGCGCCCTCTGGCGGTGCTGGGTGACAATATCACTACCGACCACTTGTCTCCGTCCAATGCCATTCTGGCCAGCAGTGCTGCCGGTGAATACCTGGCGAAAATGGGATTGCCGGAGGAGGACTTTAACTCCTACGCGACCCACCGCGGCGACCACCTCACTGCCCAGCGTGCAACTTTCGCCAATCCGAAGCTACTCAACGAAATGGTGCGCGATGATAACGGCGAGGTCCGTCAGGGCTCCCTGGCTCGTGTCGAGCCGGAAGGACAGGTTACCCGTATGTGGGAAGCCATCGAGACCTATATGGATCGCAAGCAGCCGCTGATTATCATTGCGGGTGCCGATTATGGGCAGGGCTCCTCCCGTGACTGGGCTGCGAAAGGTGTGCGCCTTGCGGGTGTGGAAGCGATTGTGGCCGAAGGCTTCGAGCGAATTCACCGCACCAACCTGATCGGTATGGGTGTACTGCCGCTGGAGTTTAAGCCGGGCACTACCCGTGAAACCCTGGGTATCGACGGTACCGAGAGTTTCGACGTAATCGGTGAGCGCACTCCCCATGCCACGCTGACCTTGCTTATCCACCGTGCCAATGGTGAGACGATTGAGGCTCCTGTTACCTGTCGTTTGGATACCGCAGAAGAAGTTTCCATTTATGAGGCTGGGGGTGTTTTGCAGCGCTTTGCCAAAGACTTCCTCGAAGCAGAAGCGACGGTCTGAGTTATGAAGTTTGCTCCTCAAGTAAAAATCCCCGCGACTTATATGCGCGGGGGAACCAGCAAGGGCGTTTTCTTCCGCTTGCAAGATCTGCCCGAAGTTGCACAAGTGCCGGGGCAGGCCCGTGACAACTTGCTGCTGCGCGTGATTGGCAGCCCGGATCCCTACGGTAAGCAGACCGATGGTATGGGTGGCGCTACTTCAAGCACCAGCAAAACGGTAATTTTATCGCCCAGCGATAAAGCCGATCACGATGTGAACTACCTGTTTGGTCAGGTTTCCATCGATAAGCCGTTTGTTGATTGGAGTGGTAACTGCGGCAATCTCACCGCCGCCGTGGGTGCCTTTGCCATCAATAGCGGTTTTGTAGAGCCCGACAGAGTGCCAGAAAATGGCATCTGCACCGTGCGCATCTGGCAGGCCAATATTGGTAAGACCATTGTTGCCCATGTACCTATGACCAATGGTGAAGTTCAGGAAACCGGGGACTTTGAGCTGGACGGAGTGACGTTTCCGGCGGCTGAAGTGGAGGTGGAATTTATGGACCCTGCCGACGGTGAGGGTGCCATGTTTCCTACCGGTAACCTGATCGATGATCTGGAAGTGCCCGATGTAGGTGTGCTCAAGGCCACCATGATCAATGCTGGCATTCCGACAATTTTCGTCAATGCAGAAGATATTGGCTACACCGGCACTGAATTGCAGGATGCCATTAATGGTGACAGCAAAGCACTGGCGATGTTTGAGAGCATTCGCGTTCACGGTGCGGTAAAGATGGGATTAGTTTCTACCATTGAAGAAGCAGCCAATCGCCATCATACCCCCAAGGTTGCTTTTGTCACTAAACCGCAGGATTACACTGCATCCAGTGGCAAGGCAGTGGCATCTTCCGAGGTTGATCTCCTCGTGCGCGCCTTATCTATGGGCAAGTTGCACCACGCCATGATGGGCACGGCAGCAGTAGCTATTGGCACCGCTGCGGCGATCCCGGGCACTTTGGTTAACCTTGCAGCTGGCGGGGGGGAACGCAACTCTGTTTGCTTCGGTCACCCATCGGGTACCTTACGTGTGGGTGCTCAAGCCAAAGAGGTCGATGGTCAGTGGACTGCTACCAAGGCCATTATGAGTCGCAGCGCCCGAATCCTAATGGAAGGTTGGGTGCGAATACCTGGCAATAGCTTTTAGGACTTTGGTGATTTCTTTACAGGGGGCCTTTTGGCCCCTTTTTATTTCCTACTGTAAAAATGATTAGGAATCGGTTTTACATTTTTACTCCAATCAAATTTAATATTCCGTATATATTTAAATTAATAGGCGAATATTAATCTCAGTAATCCTGACAATAACTTTTTTTCCGGTTTTCCTGTGTTTTCCGGTAGGTTTTTATCTGAGAAAAAAGGCTGTGTTTTTATCATTGTGAGACAGGGCTTGCCTTAATAGTCACATCTAGGTCTGTTTAGATATAGCCTTTATTGCTCAGCGTACGTATATTTAAGGCCTGCTGTTGGGATGCGAGGCTTTGGGTGAGCAAGCAGATAGACTCTAAAAAATCCCCAATATTCGTAGAAAGCTGGTGTATGAATCCTACGGTTTCAGTACTTACTTGACTTGCTGGTCGCAGCTAGTGGCAACAAATTGTGAACTAGTCCTCTTTGTCCTAGTCGCGATCCGCTCTATCGTATCTGAGTTTCTTACGTCCCTTCTTTTTGAGATTTTAGCCTAGCCGCCGTACTGCCGACGGCCCTATGGGATGGCCATTCATTAAAAAATAAATGTGGCTTTCCTTTTGCAGCAGATTGGAGAGACATCAATGAGAATTAAAAAACCACTTACCTTTGCAATTGCAATGGCAAATGTCGCGGTAGTGTCGGCTTGGGCTCAGGAAGATAGCCAACAGGATGACGATTGGGCGCTGGAAGAAGTAACGGTTACCGCAACCAAGCGCGAAACCAACCTGATGGAAACCCCCGTAGCAATCAGTGCATTTACACAGGAAGAGCTGGACCGTCAGGGTATTAAAAATATTAAGGACCTGGGCAACACTATCCCCAATGTGGATATCGGCTACGATGCCTCCCAGTCTTCCCCAGTAATTTCCATGCGTGGTGTTCGCTCTACAAACACCAGTGAATTGGGTGATCCGGCGGTAGGGTTACACTTTGACGGCATTTACTCAGCGCGCCCCCAGTCTGCAATGGCAATGATGTTTGACTCCGAGCGGGTTGAAGCCATGCGCGGACCTCAGGGTACCCTATATGGACGCAACTCTACCGTTGGTGCCATAAACGTTCTCTCCAAGAAGCCAGTAATCGACGAATTTGAAGGCAACGTCGGCGTAGAATACGGTAGCTGGGATCGAGAAATGGTAAGAGGGGTGATCAACATACCCGTCTCCGACACCTTTGCTCTTCGTGTATCTGCCATGAGCGAAACACGGGACTCCTACCTTACTGGTTACTACGATGCTAACCAATATGACAATCGTTATTTCAGCGCGGATAGTCTAGGCGCAACCCCTCTCGCTGATGATGCTGAGCGTACATTTATTCAAAGCAATAACTGGTGGACATCTGAGGATGTTTCTCTGGTAAAAGCCGACCCTGAAGACTTCTACGGTAATGTTGATCAACAGGCGATTCGTATTGGCGCCTTGTGGGAGCCAACAGAGGATATTTCCTGGTACACCGTTGTCGAACATTATCAGGATCAAAGTGCCGGTGGTATTAATACCATTGACTGTGAAAAGGCCGCGAAGCGGACAGATGAAACAACTTGTGAAACTTATTATGGTCCTGGTGCTGACGAGTACACAGTAGCAGTAAACGTTCCCGGCAAGCTTGACCTGACCATGGATGCATTCCGTTCCAACTTCCGTTGGGATTTTAGTGACAGCATGGCGTTTGTATATAATACAGGTTATGCGGTACAGAATCGCAGTAACTTGATTGATGCTGATGCTGGTCGCAATAGTTGGGATATGAGCATGAGCATCACTGATGCAGAAAATGTCTCATACTCTCATGAGCTACAGCTGCAATCTACTGATGATGGCCCCCTTGAGTGGATCACAGGTCTATTCTATTTTCATGAGTCTAACGACCTGAATGGCTATTTCTTGGCATCACTGGATAATTCCGTTTTCTGGCGTCAACCGGAGAGAAATGTTGATGCACTTGGGGCATTTGCTCAGGCGACTTATAGCCTCACAGACACTCTGCACCTCACATTTGGCACTCGCTATACTTATGATGAAAAAAGTGATGAGGGGGGTAATAACCTAAGTTGCCGCCGTGATTGGTCACTGGATACTGAAATAACTGGCGAATACGGGTGTTTTCCTGCTTATAACCATCCGACCTTCAGTGAGCTACCCTCCGACTACTTTGCGGATGACTCCATTTATTCCATCGATACTTACAATGATGTCGATGATAATTGGGAAAATGTCGATTATCGTCTTGGGGTCGATTACGATCTGACTGACGATATAATGCTCTATGCTTATTTCGCAACCGGGTTTAAGTCTGGTGGCTTGGGTGATGTTGTTTACAAATACGCGCAGGACCCTGAGACTGCCGAAGATATTCTCGATGCAGATGGCAATCGTGTTGTAGAGCAAACTTTTAAAACCAACTATGATGAAGAAACGGTTGACACCTGGGAGTTTGGGGCCAAAGGTAGTTTCCTCGATGGTCGCTTGAATCTTGCCGGTACATTCTTTTTCTCAAAATATAAAGATATGCAGCTGGCCGCTCCAGATGTTGCCTATACGTTTTTGGTGAGAGAGGTTGATGATGCAGGCGAACTTACAGGGGAAATCACTTCAGAACCCGCGGTAATTTATCGAACCAAGAATGCTGCGCATTCAGAAATTAAAGGATTTGAGTTTGAATTTGACTGGGCTCCGTATCCAAATGGCCATATCAGTGGTTTTGCAACTTGGATGCGAACAGAGATCACGTCCGATTTCGTAAACCGCTGGAACTATAACAACCCATCACTGTTTGAGATTACTGATTGGGCTGCGGCTCATGATGACAGCAACCCTGAGCTCTACCGTAACCTGAAGGGTAACGAACTGCCGGTATCGCCTCAGTACAGTTTCACTATTAACTACGACCATACCTTTGAGCTGGCTCACGGTGGCGCAATTATTCCGTTCATCAGTGTTCACTGGGAAGATAAGTCATACCTGACCTTCTGGAATGTTGACAAGCATGACTTCCCGGTTGGTGATACCTCTGCATTTGATGATAGCCGTGATCCGTTCTGGATGATTAATGCTTCCATTAAGTACGTAAGCCCCGACGATCAGTGGAATGTTGAAGCTTATGGTTATAACCTGACCGATGAAGTTATTCCGTACTACGCGGAAGGTAGCGATGCACTGGTGTCTGGACCATTCTCTACCCCAGCTAACTATGGTGTACGTTTCAACTACAACTTCTGAGTAGTTATTGCTACTCCATAATAAAAAAGCCGGACCATTTTAAATGGTCTGGCTTTTTTATCTCTCGCGTGTGGTATCAAAGCTTCTTACGAGTTCTATAGCCTTGTTAAGACATACAAGTATCTTGAGGTTATGTAAGTAGCTAGGCTCTGGTTTTACGCCAAATTATGCGAATCATATAAAATAAAAATAGGGCGATAAGAGTCCAAGGTAAAAGGTATGCGATTGCAGTGATTGCTTCAGATAACCCGTCAGACAAGTTTTCACCAAAATGAGATAGGGAGTCTGATATGGGAGCCCAGAAAGAAGTGTAGGATTTTGAGTGTAACTCAATTTGAACCACATCCATCTGAGTTCGCTTGAACAGTTTAGCTTTTTTCCCCTGTGAATACTCAATATCAGATTGTACCGATGCTAACTTTTCAGCAACCTTGATTAGAGTATCGATGTCACTGGCAGATTTTTGTTCCAGCTCTACAAGCCTCGACTGATACTGGAGTAACATTTCAAGACGCTTTTGGTTGTCGATAATGACATCTTGTAAATCTTCTGCTTTGGTTTCTCGCTGTATCACTCCTCCTTGCTCTGATGCCAGATCAATAATTTTGTCGACCCTACTGGGGTGAGTTCTAAAGTGAATCCTTCCGTAGGGCTTTTCATCATTACTGAGACTAGAATGCAATATAGTGCATTCTTTCTCCATCTCTTGTTGGCAGAGTAATTGGAGCTTGTGGAATACAGGTTCAACCTCTTCAGCAGGTAGCTCAGTTGTCAGGAAGTGTTCGTAAGCAATATATTGACTTCGCCCACCTTGATTGCCCCCTGAAATAGTTTCCGGGAACCGGATATCTGCAACTACTTTACTGGAGGCGCGAGCATTGTTATATGAGGTTACTGAACTTTCGCTGCCTGATTCTGAACAACCGTAGTTACTGCCCAATATAAGAAGGGCAAGTAGGTAGTTAAAGAGTCTCATTTGGATCCTGTTTGATTTTAGTTGACCCGAAAAGACTTGAATCTAGCATCGTTCGGTTTACTGATAAAGGTTGGTGTCGGTGTAAATGCTGCTCACTTGGTTTCATTAAGGGGACTCAAGATTTGTGTTATTCTTCTACGAGCCTGGGTGTTTGTTCTAAATCTGTGTATTGGTGGAAAATAGAAAATGTCTACAATAGAGCTGGAAGAAAGACGGAAATTAGAGCTAATCGAAAAGGTTAGGGGTTATTTGTCTAAAGAATTTGAGCTGGAAATTGGCAGTTTTGAAGCGGAGTTCTTTATTGATTTTCTTGCAAAGGAGATGGGGGCCGGATTTTATAATCAGGGTTTACATGATGCTCAGGTAATAGTGTCCTCTAAGTTGGAGGATATTTCTGATGCAATTTATGAGATAGAAAAGCCTGTAGACTAGAAATATTGCACTTATTGATAGCAGCACCATTCTATCTCTTATAAGCTGTTCAGAGATATTATTTCTTAGGTTTTTCCGCCTGGATAAATAGCATGGCTGCAAAGACCAACACTATTCCAGGTATAAAGCTGATATTAAAGTTTGCCATTTCCAATACTATGGCCACTATTAGTACAAATATCGGATTCAAGAAACTATATGCTGCAACCTTAGTTGCCCCGATCCTTAATGTACTGAATTGCAGCAGAAAAAAACTAATTAAAGTTGAGAATAAGGCTAAATAGAATAGCCCGCCGTAAGTCTCGGTGGGTATATTTCGCCATTCTATCTGGTTCAAGTTTGGAAAAGAGAGCAATAGTAACCAGAGTGCACCAAATAGAATAACCCAGAATGTCATGACCTCTATAGGCTCCCCTGAGTGAACCTTCTTGATAAGCGGGTTATATAAACTGAGTGATATAGCACCTAGGGTGAATATCCAATCCCCTTTGTTTAGGTCTAGCGTTATCGCTGTTGAGATACTCCCCTTGAATACAATCCAGGCTGCACCCAGAGTCCCAAGGGTTAGGCCGATAACTTTGCGGGTGCTGCTTCGCTCGCCATTGATGATCAAAGTAAAGATGGCTGTCATCGCCGGGACGGTTGTAAAAAGAGCGCCGGTATTCACTGCAGTGGTGTATTTGAGTGCTTCAAACATACACCAGAAAAAGATAACTAGTGGGATGCTGAGTAGAGCATATCCCAGCAGTTTTTTGGGTTCTGGAAGCTGAATCCCGTGCTTTAAAAATATGAAGGGTGCAAATAGTCCCGCCGCAATTAAGAATCGAATCAACATCATGGAATCCGCCGGGAGTGAATTGGCGATTAACTCCCCAATAGGAAATGATCCTGCAACCAGTAGTGTACAAAGTATCATCAGGCAGTGAACCCACCAGAGCGAGGCGTTGGGGCTTGTAGTTGATGGGGTTATGCCCCTGGTAAGCTCACTCATGCTTCTTCCCTCTATTAGCGAGAGATAAGTGTATGTCGTTTCTGGTAAACTGATAATCCAGCATTATAGACACTCACTGTTGAGGAGAAGGATACAGTCGCTTATGGAGACAATTGCAGCGATTCCAATATTTGTGACTGTGGCAGAAACCGGTGGCTTTTCCCCGGCGGCAAAGTTACTTGGCATCTCAAAATCAGCGGTAAGTAAGCGGGTTACCCAGTTGGAGCTGCAGCTTGGGGTGAAGCTTTTGCACAGAACTACGCGAAAGTTGAGCCTGACGGAGGCTGGGGAGCATTTTTATGAGCACGCACGCGTTGCTTATAAATCGGCCAAAGATGCACAAGACGCAGTTCTGCAGCTACAGGGGGAGCCTCGGGGACGCTTGAGGATCAATGCTCCTATGTCCTTTGGTAGATTGCACCTGGCTCCCTTAATTCCCGTATTTATGAAGCGTTACCCCGAGATTAGTATCGACATGATACTGGACGATAAAGTTGTCGATTTAGTGGGGGAGGGCTTTGATATCGCTATTCGCGGAGGTGACCTTCCCGATACCAGCCTGATTGCCCGCAAACTTGCACCTCTGAAAAGTGTACTCTGTGCGTCACCTTCCTACTTGAAGGAATTCGGAGAGCCCACAGAACTGGAGCAGTTGAGCGCCCATAATTGCCTGATTTTTACTTATTCCAGGGATGTGAAAGAGTGGGGTTTTATCAAAGACAATCACTTACATACCATCGAGGTGAAGGGTAACTACCAGGTAAATAATAGTGAGGCACTGAGGGAAGCTCTTCTTCAGGGTGTAGGGATAGGTCGCTTACCCACCTTCGTGGCAGGACCAGACATTGAGGCTGGAAAGCTAATTCCTCTATTTGAGGAGTACCAGATGCCTGCCAAGTCTATCTACGCGGTTTTCCCTGAGCGGCAGTTTATGCCAGCCAAAGTCCGCGCCTTTATAGACTTTGCAATAGAGTACTTTGGCGGCGATACACCTTACTGGGATCAGTAAATTGTTAACCTTTCGTCAACAGTAAGTCTCCGTCGAACCCCATTATCAGCGATAGGGAAACCCAATAAGCTTCTTCTCATCGACATTCAATCAACGAACGATAGTCAGAGAGAAACTTATGGAATTGTTTAAAGCTGTTGAATCCCGCCGCTCGGTTAAGCATTTCGATGTCACAGCAGAGATGCCTGCCGAGGACTTCACCCGTCTGGTCCAGGCGGCTATGTTGTCGCCGACTTCTTACAATATCCAGCATTGGCGCTTTCTGCGCATCACTGACATTTCCCTCCGCAGCCAGCTTAAAGATGCAGCCTGGGGGCAGCAGCAAGTAGAAGATGCTTCTGAGTTGGTCATACTTTGTGCAGATATTAATGCCTGGAGCGATCGGCCGGAGCGGTACTGGGCCGATGCGCCGAAAGAGGCCCGGAATGTGTTAGTGCCAATGCTAACTGAGTTCTACAAGGGTAAGCAGCAACTACAGCGGGACGAGGCCATTCGAAGCTGTGGATTGGCAGCACAAACCATGATGTTAGCGGCAAAGTCGATGGGATATGACACAGGTGCAATGGTTGGGTTTGACCCAGAGAGAGTCGCTGAGCTGATCAATTTGCCCGACGGTTATTTGATCGGGATGATGATAGTGATTGGAAAAGCGGCAAAAGTTGCGAATGGGCGTGGTGGACAGCTGTCGATAAATGACGTCCTGTTCGAGAATAGCTTTTAAGGTGATGATAAATAGGGGTGAATCGCTATTGAGGCTCTTTTAGCAGGTCTCAAGGATTAATTGTGTAAATTGTAAAGGCAATTACAGTGTCTATTTGCTGACGTTATCAAAGTTTCGTTATGCTCGCCTACCTCAAATAATAGATGTGAGATAGAGCTACATAATAAAAGCTCCCTTAGGCTCAGAATGAATTCTTTTCATTGATATTGGAAACGTGAAGTGTGGCTTATGCCTACAATTTTCTTATATCAATGAGAGGGACCTGCCATGAGCACCTGTTACCATAAGTTAGTCACAGCTTTCGTCACAAGTGCTACTTTATTCTCATCACCACTAGTTATGGCTGTTGATTGTGGCGATGTAATAACAGCAGCTGAAACCCTGTCGGAAACGCTGAATTGTGAACTGAGCCTGGCGAACCCCTATGCGGTAACAGTAACTGGACCCGGTGGAAGCCTTACGATGGCAGAGGGCGGGGAAATTATTTGTGATAACCCAAATCTAGAAGGTATTGCTGGAATTTTGGTTAATGGATTATCTGGTGCCGTTTATGGTGGGACGATAACCGACTGCCCAGATGGTTTAAACCTGGAGGGAGATGGATTTCATACCATAGATGGAATTATGATCTTAAATTCTCCACGAGAGGGAATTGTTATTGATAGTGACTCCAATAATATTGTTGGGAATCAAATTATTGATACTGGCAATGATGATGGTATAGATGTTAGAGGCGATCGAAACCAAATTATCAATAATTATATTGAATCAGCCGGTGATCAGGGAATTACGGTAAATGGTGTGTTTACACTGGTTCAGCTAAATACTGTTGTCGGTAGTACTGATGGTGATAACGGAATTGATATTAATGAAAGTAACACAACAGTTATTCAAAACTTTGTTACCGGCAGTGCGAGTAATGGGATTGAACTCAATGTGGATGTATCAAGTACTTCTATAATACAAAATATAGTCATGGAAAATGGTACAAATGGCTCGCCTGATACAGCCGGTATCAATATCGCTGGATTCGATAATGAGAATAATATAGTAGTAGGGAATACATCGCTTGATAACTCTGCATTTGATTTGCGTGATCCTACCGATCCAACCTGTAGTGGAAGTAATACTTGGATTGGCAATACTCATGTAACAGCAGAACCTGCCTGTTTGGATTAAAATCGGGGAGGCTTTTAATCTGGGAAAAGTAGAAGTGTGTAAGTGATACTGCTGGAGAAGGCGGAAAGATATACTGCGTTTAAGGTGTGCTGTGCATTCGTGTGTTCCCTATTTTGGGAGTTACTAAAATTAAACCCGAACTACGATGTTCCACGCCAATGCTGACACTCGATTGCCGATAGGGTGACACTAAGGGATATGTTCTGTGAGAGAAACGACATGGCAGTTTTCTGCTTTATGAAAATCAGTTGTCGCTTCCTACAAAAATCTCAATCCGATCGACATTCCCGCTAGCATCCAGTACAGCAATTTGGTGCTTACCACTTCCCGGAAGTAGTGCCAGGTTTTCGTTTCCGAGGGTTTCGCCCTTGGGTTCACCGTTTAGGAACCAATAGCGCTTTCCCTGTCCGCCAATCGCACTTAGAGTTAAACGCGGAAGTGGGGCATTTTTGCCGGTAGGTCGATACTGGTTACCATCTCCAGCTCCGACAATCTTTAGTGGGGTCCCTGTTGTTGCCGTCGGGGTGTAACACTCGGGAGCCGTCGGAGGGATTTGTTGGGCCCGGGTTTGGTTTGCGGGTAGCCAGGATTCCAGTTCTTTCGGCCAAAGGGCTAGGCTATGCCTTTCAGTAGTAGAATCCATACAACTGGGCTTTACCCGCATACCTTGCCGGTTTGCAAAGAAACTAAAGGTTTGTGCTGCCCGCAGAGGCTCACCTTGCGGCGATAGTGTTCTGGGCGTGCGCCCTTGGATTAACCAGGCGTTGTGTTGCAGATGGCAGTGGCTGGTTTGTGTGAGCGTCTTCTGGCCCCCAAGCGGCCAACAAATAGTCTCATGAGTTACTGAGTCTGGCTTTTTCAGGTGCTGTTGTTTGTTGTCTGGTAATGCGGCGATAACTGTGTTCAACAGAGGTGTGGCACTAATGGAGCCATAGTAACCGGGTAGGGGAGTGCCATCCGGTCGGCCTACCCAAATGCCGACGGTGTAGCCGGGAGTTACGCCAATCGCCCAGGCATCCCGATAGCCGTAGCTGGTGCCTGTCTTCCAGGCGATATCTGCCTTGTTTTGTCGCACCAGATTGCGCCAACGGCGGGAACCTCCGCGATTGGAAGCGAGCATTTCAAATGTAATCCAAGCCGCTTCAGAAGACATCAGATGCCTTTCACGTACGGGCTCCTCGGGTAAATAGCGGGGAGCTGCAGTCTGGCCTCCCCGTGCCAGTGCGGCATAAATACCTGTCAGCTGGTCAAGACGAGCACCTACGCCCCCCAAAATCATGGCCAAGTTGGGTCTACCACCACTGGGAAACTCTAGTGCTAGTCCGGCATTCTCCAGGGCTGCGGCCAATCGACCAGGGCCGTAATGTTCCAGTAGCTGAACTGCAGGGACATTGAGAGATTTCTGAAGGGCGGCAGTGGCGGTGACAGGGCCGGCGAAGCCTCGATGGAAATTTTCAGGGCGGTAATCGCCGTAGATGCGGGGCGCATCGCTGAGCAGGGAGGCGCTGTGAATCAGGTCCTCATCAATGGCAAGTCCGTACAAAAAGGGTTTGAGCGTAGAGCCCGGTGAGCGTACAGCCCTGGCCATATCCACATAGCCATAGCGGCGCCCGTTACCAAAATGAGAAGCTCCCACGTAGGCTCGCACGGATAAATCGGAATTCTCCAAAACTACAACAGCTGCAGATGTTTTGGCTGGATAGCTATCCATATGATCGCGCAGAAAATCTTCCAATCCGCGCTGGATGTTGCCGTCGATTGTGGTGCGGATAACTTCTTGATCGCTGATGGTATTCACCAGCCTGCGGGCTAGGTGCGGGGCGTTTTGTGGGAATTCCAAGCGTTCCGCATAGACCTGCTCAAGTTGAGCGCGCTCAACATCCTCTGCGCTCCAGACGGTAAATGACCGCAGTCTATCCAGAACTTTGTCCCGGGCTTTTTGTGCCTTTAGAGGATGCCGATCTGGCCGCAGGCGGCTCGGAGCCTGAGGCAGTACAGCTAGCAGTGCAGCTTCCGCATGGGTAAGGTCGGAGGCTGATTTACGCAGGTATAGACGGCTGGCTGCTTCCACGCCTTCAATATTGCCGCCGTAAGGTGCGAGGTTCAGGTACAGATCGAGAATTTCATTCTTGCTGAAGTGCCACTCCAATTGCAATGCACGCAATATCTGCTTGGTTTTGCCCGGCAGAGTTTTGCGGTGTGGGTCCAGTAGTCGCGCTACCTGCATGGTGAGAGTGGAACCGCCGGAAACGACTCGTCCATTGCGAAGGTATTGGACTGAAGCTCGCAATAGGGCTAGCGGGTTTACGCCTGGGTGCCGATAGAAGTGTCGGTCTTCATAGGTGAGAAGAGCTTCGATAAAGCGCGGTGATACATTTTCCCGAGATATTGGGTATCTCCAAACTCCGCGACTGTCGGCAAAGAAGCGTAGTGGTTTGCCGTAACGATCTGCAACGACCCGTGCAAAATCTTGAGTTTCGGGAAGAGGTGGAGGGAAAGCAAAGTCGAGCAGTAGCAGTACCGCTGTGAGGGCGGCGGGCGCAAGCAGCAGTGCGCGAACTCTGCGACTGCTGCGTTGCCAGGCTCTCCGGATAGTGGCCAACAGCTTCACTGTTTACCGATTACCCGCATTTGCGTTAGGGGATTTTCACCGATAGCGAAGCGTTCCGGTTTGTACATATCCTCTACGTAGGGTGGGGGCACCTGATAGTTGCCGGGGGTTACTGCGCGGGCGATATAGAAGAGATTGGTGGTTTTGTATCTCAGCTGATCCAGTGCCGCCACAAAGCGGTCATCGCGATATTCAGTGTGTTGGATATTGTCCTGGGTGTCCTGCCACTGGGCAATACTTTTGCCATCGAACTCGAGTTCATCCACTTTGACACTGTCGGCCAGGTTTTGATTCTCCAGCTCAAAACCTGCGGGCAATAGGTCCACTGCAAGTAGGTCGGGCAGGCGTTGGTCCGCATCAATTTGCAAACGCACCAGGTAAAGCTCGCCCTCACGAACTTGATTGGGAATGACTTCCGTGCCATCCAAATTGTGGTAGCTGCGTTTAATTCTGACACCTTTATCCATCTCCGCCTCAGGTGACTTCTTGCTGTAACCATTGATGGTAATTGCTGCATAGAGTTTTTCTATCTGTGCAGTTACCTCAAGTGCGCTGGCGGCTTCGCGCCCGCGGAATAATGCGCTGTGCGGGTTATCGCTATTGAGCTCGCGCAAGCCATCAATACTGGCCAAAGTCGCAGACCAGTTTGCACTGCTATTGAGTTGCAACTGTGCTCCAGCCATAAACACACTATTGCGCTCCTGGGTGCTGAGATATTGGCGACCGTGGAGAAGATCGGCCAGCTCGAACACCAGGGATTCTGTTTTATCACCTGCGAAATTGTGCTCTAGGAGCAGGGAGATCATTTGGGCCGTATCCCGTAGGTCTGACCCATAATCGCCATAGTAGCTGCGGCGTTTGCGCTCGATTTCAAGCGCTTTTTGTAGGGCCTCCTGGGCCAAGGTGGCATCGCCCATGGTGTGCAAAGCGATTGCCATATGCAGATTTGGTAAGGGAGATTGGGTCAGGCTAGAGCCGCTTTCATAAAGGGTACGCAGTTGCCCGAGAGACACTTTCTGTACTCGTGAGAGCACATAAGCTGCGTAAGCTCTTGAGGCATAAGCATAGAAATCGGGACTATAGCTATAGCGTTGCTGATAGAAAGCACCGCGCTCACGGGCGTAATCCTGCAGGCGCCTGAGTGCGGATTCCAGGCGGTTATCGTCAAATACGATTCCCTGGTCCCGGGCCCGCAATAGAAGGTCGACTACATAGGCGGTTAGCCACTGGCTTTCGGAAGACTCGGAACTCCATAGGCCAAAGCTGCCGTTCCCTTTTTGCATACTGAAAATGCGCTCAATACCTGCGTCGATACGCTCGGCCCGTTCATTCTCATCCAGAGGTTCAAGGCCCAGTTTTTGCTGTCGCTGCGGCGTTGCCATGACTAGCGGGAAGGTCCGGCTGGAGGTTTGTTCCAGGCAGCCGTAAGGGTATTGCAGGAGGTTGGATAGGTGATCCTGTAACTGCAGTTGCGGTCGGCTGTCCAGGGATACCAGGGTTTGAACAGTTCCAGGCATTAGGGAATCCAGGAAGCTGCTATCGGCACTGAAGCTCTCGCCCTGGGACAGGAGTCTGCGCTGGTTTCGTGTGGTTGCCGGCCAAGCGGGGCGCACGCCCAGGCGCCACTGCTGTTCGATATCGATATTATTTCCATCTTTATCGACGGCACCCTGCACGACCAGTTTGAACTCCGCATCTCCGGTGGCATCTTTGGCGGTGATAGGGAAGCGCAAAGTTTTGCGTTCACCATCCGCCAGTTCCAGCAACCGCTCACCCATTTCCAAGTCTACCGCGCCCACCGATTGCATATTTACAGTGAGTTTTTGGGAGCGGCCACTTAAGTTATTGAGGTCAAGGGCCAGTGTGCTGCTATCACCAGGGGCCATAAAGCGAGGCAAGGCGGCTTGGGTGACAACCGGTGAGGCGACTGTTACTTCTCCGTCGGTGCTACCGAATCGGTCTTTGCTGAAAGAAACCGCCATCAGGCGCAGCTGTCCGTTAAAATCCGGTAGTTGTAGCGCGACCTTTGCTTGGCCCTGAGTATCAAATTCAACGGGTCCTGAGAATAAAGATACTATTTGAACGTCAGAGTTGGGCTCGTCGCCGCCTCGGGCCAGTTCTGCATCGCCGCCAAAACGTTGCTCCACCAGTTTGCCACTGTTGGATTCAATAATGCGATGATAGATATCCCTTACATCCACACCGTAACGGCGCTGGCCAAAAAAGGCCTCGAAGGGATCCGGGGTTTTGAAGCGGGTGATATTGAGTACGCCGACATCGACGGCGGCAAGGGTGGCCCAGGCTTTGCTTCCGTTTTGTTCGATAGAATTTTCGTCAGTAGAAATGGTAACTTCAATTTCCGAGCCGGGTAGGGCATTCGTGGGCGCTTCGAGTGAAATGGGCAGGCGCCGAGGATCGCGATTCAGGGGCAAGTGGGCGAGACCAAAAGCGCGATTGGGGGCGATACGCTCATTCTTGTCCGCAGGGCGCAGAGCAGTAACAGAAATATAGGTGTCGTGGCGATCCCACTCAGGAGAGATTGGGATTTCGATATTGGTGCCCGACTTTTCTACAGGTAGTCGTTTGGACCACAATAGTTGGTCGCTCTCCACCAACACCAACGCCTCTCCGTCAGCGGGCGGTACTATGGTGAGTTGCGCCAGATCTCCAGAAGAGTACCTTGGTTTATCCAGTGACAGGGCCACGGTATCTGGACGCGCAGCCTGGCCTTTGGCTACTTGATCCTTACGCCACCAGTAATACCAGTCCCGGCCGGCGTGGAAGCGTAAGCTGCTGGTTGCCCCCGTATTGGTATCAGTGACTTCTAAGCGGTAGTGGCCGTGTTCCACTGGGACTGTGAGCTTCAGTGGCTGCTCTTCGGTGAATTGGAGCTGGCGACTGAAAGTTTCAAATTCAGCACTTGAGTATTCATAGTGCCAGCCCCGATTTGAAGAGTACTCCCAAAAGTACTGGCGGTCTTCGGAAATTAACACCGCTTTGAGATCCCGCCCGATAACAGGCTCGCCCTGTGCGTCGGCAACCACTATTTCAAATTCAGGCCTGCTGTTGGCCGATGGGTTTTCCTCTCCAAAATTTGGGCGAATACCTACCACCGGGTGTGTGGGCCATACCAGGACTGGATGTTGGCGAGTTACCGGGCGGCCGCCGGATTCGAACAGGCTGGAAACCAAGTTGATTTTCAGCGGGCTCTTAGCTCGTTTCCAACGGGAGCGCAAGGTCAGATTGCTCAACCCTTCCTCATTGAGCTCAATCGTTGGGGCATGAAACTGTCGCGTGGGCAAAGATTCATTAGTGTTCCCAAATAAGAACCCTTTCCACTGGGGGAAGGGCTCGCGATAGTGGCTAATTTGCACCAGAGTTTCCAGGCGATTCTTTGCCGCTGGCGCACCATAGAGATAACTACCTTGTACCTGAAGTTCGAAAGATTCTTTATGGCCCTCTACCAGACTGCGCTCTTCACCGTCTTGCAAAACCAGCTTCATTCGCTCTGGCAAGAATTCTTCTACCTTAAATGGATATTTCACTTTGCGCCCATCGGCTAGCTCAACATCCAAGCGCCAGTCACCGGTAGGTGCATTTTGTGGAAGTGGGATAAGCTTTTCGTAGTATCCGGGCGCGCTGGCGTGCCATGTAAATACGCGCGCGCTGGTATTGTCCGGCTTTATGAGTTCTGCCTTGATCGGCAGGTCTTTGATATAGCGACCATCATAGTTGCGCAGCAGCCCGCTCACCTGGATCGATTCATTGGGGCGATACAGATCTCGCGGACCATACATGAAAAACTCCATCGGTCTCGAAGGGCGCTGGCCCAACTGAAAATCCGAAAGGTCCAATGCAGGTTCACGTAGGTCGAGTATGGAGAAGTGACCGGTATCAGGATCTCTTGCGATGAAGAAGCGCTGTGAGTCTTCCTGTTCCTGCGTCAGAGCAAAGCGCACCTGGCCGTCTTGGTCGGTTGTGTATTGCTGGATTAGCTCCCCTTTGTTGTTGAGCAGCTCAACTTCAATGCCCTTAAGAGCCTGCCCTTCATCCAGAGATGAAACATAGAGGTCCACACTGTTTGGATAGTACCGCGCATGAAGGCCTAAGTTGGAGATGGAGAAGTGGGTGACATCATAGAGGTTGGTGTCATACATGCCTGCCGGCTGCATAACCGCGACATAGATACCTGGTTGTTGCAGGGGCTTTATATGCCCGATAGAAAGGTCGAAATCTCGCTGGACGTATTTCTCCTTGGTGAGATCGAACTGGGCACTATAGACAAAATCGGCCACTTGATTGAGGGACTTTAAGCGATAGTAGTATTTTAATGACTGGCTTTTGATCAACCTGAAGAACTCAGAATAATGTTCAGGTTTCACTCTATGGAAGTGAATCTGTGCGGCCTCAACACTGACTGCAGTAACAGGTAGGCCGGGAGTTACCGTCGCGGGAAAAATACTTCCATTGCTGGCAAAGCTGATACTGGGCTCAATCCGTCGGGTGCGAAGCTTCTCCTGTTTCTCTTCCTGTAACTCCAAGCCGTTTTCGCCGGGCAGACCCGGGAGCAGGGTGAGTTTATAGCGAGTATCTGGTTCAATATGAGGAAAATAGAGAATTTTCTGGTTATCGGAGAGAACCCAACCACCATCTACACGCTCGCCATCGTCACGGGATAGATTCAAGTAGGAGCCAAAATGGGCATTGCCCAGTAAAGGTTCAGAAAAGATAACAGCGATGGCCCGTGCATCTTTAAACGTCCGCTCCCCAACATGGAGGACCTTTAGAAAGTGATCCCCGGAGATTTGAGTACTGGCGCTGGCTGTGACTTGTGCAGGGGTAGCATCATTCTCTGTCAGCTCAGTAGAATTAGTTTCAGAAGTGCGCTGAACTTCATCAGCTTTCGAGATTGCTTCACTAGAAGAGGCTGCTTCTTTTTTATGCACTTTCTCAGTGGGGCTGAGAGCTTGTGCCTGGTTGTTACCCTCTTCAACGCTCCCGCCTTCCGCAAGCTTGGGGGTGTCAGCGAGTTTCTTCTCTGACTTTTCTTGTGAGCAAGCCATAGCAATAAGACAAAGAAGAATGACCGCAATCCAGCGTGGTGAGCGGTGAAGGGACATGGGTATTTCCTTATAGAATCCATTTAACGGCGCACAATTTAGTCCGTCTTTAAATATGTCTCAAGTTTCCTCCATAGTTTCCGTGCTCGGTATCTATTCCTGATGCAAGTGTGTACCAATAGTGAGGTGGGGATTACTGATGGCTGGAAAATAAATTTATAGAATGATGGGATGGCAATTAGGTGGCTTAGGGAGTAAGCGACCTTCCTGTTCTATGGTGCCAGGTTGAGGCGTGTAGTTTATTCGATAATCACTAGTTCAATTGAATCTAGCCGAAGTAACGTTGTATTACTACACCTATGTTGGCTTCTTTTTACGTTTAAATAGCTTAATCCAGAAGATTCCTTCAAAGATAATGCCAAGAGCAAGGAAGATTACTCCTCCCACAGGGACTCCGAAAGCGTAGCAGGCAATCGCCGCAAATAAAAATAGCAGTGCGGTGGCAATTCTTTTCACTTTGATATTCCTTTGTTATGCCTCAGTACTAGCCTAAGCTTGTCCTACTTCAAAGACTATACTGAATACCGGACTTAAACCCAACATAAATAATGCCCAAGCATAGAACTGTAGAACAGAAAGCTAAAGGCAGATAGAGTTTGTGATGGCCGTGCCTGACCCTGTAAATCGTCACCACTATCAGCGAACTTAAGGCCAAAAGTGCCGATAAGCCTAGAGCCATTAAGATGACTTGAACTTCAGTAATGCCATCATTTCCGGCAGCTAGCGTCGGTTCTATATACTTGGGGCCGTTTTTCCCGGCAGTTGTTACAGCGGAGACACTTCTGGCTAAAAGAAGTTCGTTACCATTAAGCCCTCGCCAGTACTCCATAATGGAAATAAGAGTTGCTATTGAACTTGCTATAAGGCAAAGGCTGATTTTTGAAGCGGTAGCCATGATGCTTGAAGTTGGGGGCATACAGAATGTCTTATTTTGTCTTTCTATTGATCTTGCTTAGCCAGAGTGTGATTAGTAAGCAGGCAGTGAATGTAGGTATGAAAACGACTGAAGCTTGAAACATCAATATGGAGGCCTGGATCTTCAGAATTTCACCTTCACCAAAAGAGTTATCGTAAATGTAATGTGCAGCCAGAGTGTAACTTAGGCTGACTAATATAGAAGTAATCAGTGATCTTAGAATCATTGTTTTAGTTAAGGACCCTCTGATCAACGAAGCATTTTTCCAGAATTAAGCTGAGCTGCTTGAAAAATTCACTTTATTACGCACAAACGCGTAATTTGCGCGTAATAGTCCACTAATTTTTCATCTGAAACCCTCAATAGGTGGATTTCAGGCGAACCACCCCTAGACAGCCAAGTATTTTCTCCCTATTATTAAGTTGGTAAAGCCTGCCAGTAAGCACAGCCTCTCAGTATTTTTTACCAGTCCCCGATAGCGGACCTTGTCATAACCAAATACCCGTTTGATGTAGCGGAAGGGGTGCTCGACCTTCGCTCTTATCTGCGCCTTGATCTTTTCCGCTTTACGAAGTGCATCACGCCCTGGAAGAGTTTTTAGCTTGCTCGGCTTCATTGCTATATACCAATCCGCCTCCCGCTCTTTCAACTCTTCACGTTTCTCCGCACCAATGTACCCAGAGTCTCCCCAGATTCTTTTCTCCTCCCCGTGGAGAACTCGCTCTGTAGTTGTGACATCATGCGAATTCGCTGCTGTTGTATCTATGCTATGTATTACTCCGAGCACATCATCAACCCCGATATGCATTTTCATTCCAAAATGCCACTGATTGCCTTTCTTTGTTTGATGCATTTCTGGATCACGTTTTTTCTTTTTATTCTTGGTTGAAGTTGGCGCAGAGATAATAGTGGCATCTACAATCGTGCCTTCACGCAGTACCATGCCATTCTCAGCAAGATGCTTGTTGATTTCATCAAAAAGAGCTGCACCTAGCTGATTGAGCTCCAGTAAGTGGCGAAAGTTAAGAATCGTTGTTTCATCGGGAATTGGGCCGCTCAAAGTCAATCCAGCAAAACTACGCATGGATTCAATTTCATACAGTGCATCCTCCATAGCGGGATCACTGAGATTATAAAATAGCTGCATGCAATGAATACGGAGCATGACACTCAATGGATATGGCTGTCGGCCACGTTTGCCTTGTGGATAGCAAGGAGTGATCTGAGCTTCTAGTCGCTGCCATGGGATGAGGGCTTCCATTTGAGAAAGAAACTTCTCTCGGCGAGTTATACGGCGCTTTAGCTTATATTCTGCTTCGGCAAAGGTGACTTGGTGCATAATTCATCGTAGTCTTGATGGGTAGGTGAATATTACCAATATTGGCTTGGAATTATTCAGAGGTTCCTTAACTATGATAACTCAGCTTGGATGGTCTTTAAGGGTAAACTAAACCTGTATAAGATTTCTAAGGAAATTGTTAATGGATTCTTGTAGTTCATAATCCTCTGTACTGACAGAATAGATACGTGCTTTATGGGCAAATTTCAAGGCTTTATCTTGATTGTTTAGTCTCAAAAAACATTCAGCCATTTCCAGGGCAATTGAAGCTGAATACAAAGGGAGATCTAATTTTATGGAGCAGTTAAGTCCCTGGGTGTATGCCTGTATTGCATCCTCACAGCTTTCTGAAAAATCACCCAGAGCCTCCCACTGTAGGGGATGGTCTAGCTCGCCTCCGGCATATTTTGCACATAGTCTCTCTAGCGAGTTGAGGGAGTCTTGGCACCCAGCTTTATCCCCAGAGGCGGATTTATTGACTATCTCAAGTGCGAGTCCATGTACATCATCGTAAAGTGGTGTAATCATTTAGAAATTATACCCAAGAGCTGAAACATAAAAAATATCGATATAACAGTGGGTACTTATTGGCAAGACGAGTCTTCTGTAGATCGTTGCCAGATATTAGAGGTTTCGACTTCGCAAGTTTAAGCACGTACTCACCAAGCGGTGACTGGTATTGCTGTGAAGAGATCACTGGTGGCGACTGAGGTTTTTTATGAAGAGCCTCAGACCAGCTAGTCACCCTTACTCTTTCATATGTACTATCTTACTGTTAGGTGGGGTTATTTGAGGTAGCCTGTGAAAGTACTGATTGTTGGGGCTGGGCCCACGGGCCTTACAACAGCGGTCGAGCTTGCTCGGCGAGGGCTACTGCCAAGAATTGTGGACCGCCGGGATAGCGCGTCAACCCTTAGTCGAGCAGTGGGAGTTACTTCTCGCAGCCTTGAGTTGCTTTCTCACTCTGGCGTTTCTGAAAAGTTGATTGCTGAGGGGATCGCTGTTCAGAGCGCATGCATTTACCTAAATACGCATTTAGCACTAGAGTTCCCCCTTCATTCCGATCGGACTTATTTCCCCGCCATTCTTGGACTTCCTCAAGACAGAACTGAAGCTCTCATGGCTCAGGTTTTATTTGGTATGGGAGTCGAAGTTGAATATAGGAAAGAACTCAAAACCCTTACCGAGGAAAAGAGTGGGGTAGTGGCTTTTTTTGATAATGGTGAAGAGGAGCAATTTGACCTGGTCGTAGGAGCGGATGGTATTCGCAGTACTGTTCGTGAAGCTGCAGGTATCAGTTATCCTGGATTTGACTTGGAAGAAGTGTGGTCAATCGCGGATGTTGATACAGGGGATTGGCCTCCTAAAAGAAAGTTTACCTTGGTCAAAATGGAATCTGGCGTGGTCGCTGTTGCCGTGTCATTGGGAGAAGGCCGACACCGTCTGGTAGCTAGCTGTGATAATGCAATTAAAGCATTTCCGATGGCGGTGGATGTTAAGAGGGTTCGGCGGGAGGGAACCTTTAAAATCTCAATTCGGCAAGCGGAAACTTACTCAAAGGGCAGGATACATCTAGCTGGGGATGCTGCCCATTGCCACTCTCCGGTTGGAGGTCGTGGTATGAACCTTGGGATAGCTGATGCAGCCGAATTGGCAAAACGGATCACTGAGGGGCAGCTCCTAGGCTACTCTGATTTGCGCCACCAAGAAGATAAAAAGGTTATTGAGGTTACTGAGCGTGGCCGGAAAATGATCACTGGACAATCCCTGAAAGCAAGATTTGAATTTCGAGCGTTAATCGCTGCCGCCAGTTCTATTCCTGCGGTGCGGAGAAAACTGGGGCAGTTTGCGGTGGAGCTTTAGGGGTCAAATAAATTTGTAATCATTTGTAGGTTGAGCCAGTTGTCTGCGAGCATGCGTGTCAAACATTAGGGATATTTAAATCTATCATTTTAGTTTTACAGCCGTACCAAAAACAAGAATTTCTGAGGAGCCATCCATAATTGCGCTTGTAGTAAAACGAATGCCTACTACGGCATCAGCGCCTTTTTGCCGGGCACTGTCACTCAATCTTTGAAAAGCTTTGTTTCTCGCTTCGGTCAGCATTTCCGTATAGCCTCGTATCTCTCCACCGACAATACTCTTTATACCTGCCATTAAGTCGCGGCCGATATGTTTTGATTGAACAACGTTGCCCGTAACGATATCCAGTACCTCCGATATTTCTCTTCCTGGTACTGTTTCTGTAGTTGAAAAAATCATATCACTTCCTTAATTATAATTACCTATATTTTTGGCTCTATTGGTGATCTTACCCTAACCTGGATCCGTTATGCGAATATATTTAATTGTTTGATGGTGATCGAATGTTTGTTTTAGCTGCCGTGTCTTTTCTGGATTTTAGCTTTTATCTTACATTAAATGAGGTAGGGTTCCGGGGTGAAAAGTGTAATGATCATATAGGTCAGTAACTTTTGATGGAATATGAGTTAAATTAAAAGTAATCCAGTAATTTCTGAAACTTTCTCTATAGTAAGTTGTCCACTTTTATTTTGGTGTAAATTGGGAGGGAAATTAGTGCCCTCAATAAAGTCTCGGCTACTCAATGTAATAGCCCTTGCTGCGCAAAAGCGCGCAGTTATGACCTTAGATTAGAGAGGATTTGGTAAAATTTAGGTTAAAATTCCCTAGTGGGGTTAATGTGGGTACATAAAAGTTGCTTAAAATGTACTCCTTCATGAAGTACTTATTTCATGCTTTCTCCTTTCTTAAGGGGAGTAAGCACTGCCAATAACCAACATCTATCCACTGGTTAAATTTTCGGCCGACCTCTTTGAAATGAGCAACTTTTTCCATTCCAAACTTCTCATGAAGTGCTACGCTGCCTGCATTTGGTAGAGCTATACCGCAGATTACCGCGTGGACATTGAGTTCACTTAACTGTTTAAACAGTTCATTATAGAGCTTCGAGCCCCAGCCTTTAGAGGAATAGTTCGTGTCCAAGTACACGGTAGCCTCCACCGAATACTGGTAAGCACAGCGTCCTTTCCATTTACTGGCATAACAATAGCCAATTAAACGGCCCTCATTCTCAGCAACTAACCAGGGAAGATTGTTTTTTGAGCATTCTTCGACTCGGTCGGCGATAATTTCTGCAGAAACTGGCTCTACCTCAAAAGTGATACAGGTATTCTCCACATAGTAATTGTAGATTTTAGCAATCCCAGCAGAGTCAGAAGCTTTAACTGCTCGTATCATACTGTTGTCTCTCCCTATGGTTGATAGCATTGGCCAGAGATTGGTGGTGAACTGACTAGCCAGATACCTGCTGGCTGGCTCTGTACAGCTTTATTAATGCTTACTTTTCTTTTTACTATTTAGCGACTTTTCCATGGCCTTTGATTCTTCTAGTGTACGAACGGACCAATCTATTCGCTGCTGATCAGAGACTATATCAGAATCAATGTTATAAAGGCTCCAGTTTCCAGAGTCATCTTTAACAAACTGAGTGCCGTACCACTGTGGCCGACCAAGATTCATCATTAAACGATCCCAAGTGGCCGCCTTTAGCCAATTAGCTTTATTCTTATCCTCTGCCAGGGTTGCTGCAATAGTGGCAAGAGCATGGGCCAGTCTTATATCTTCTGACTTATTACCATGCTGGAAGATAAGTGCTGCATGATAGTAATCCTTTGACGTTCTAATATGCCCATTCTCAAGCATTTTTAAGACTTTTATCCGCCGGGTTTTGTCTTCATGATTTAGTGATTCCCAGTCAATGTCACGGTGGGGGGCAATGCGCGCGCTTTGGTCTTGGGTGAATAAATCAGTGAGCAGTTTATTTTCCTGTGCAACCTTCTCCTTTGGTATTTTATGTATTGTTACTTCATTACTGGCAATAGAATATTGGGCCGAAATGCAATATAGAATAGTAATGGCTTTTGTCGTTAAGTGTCTCATACTCAAATGTTGGGTCTCGCTTTTCGTGCGTGAAGTGTAAGATAAATGTTGTGAAATTTTGTAAGTTTCATCGCTAAAGGGCTGCTATAGCTTCTATTTCTACTAGTAAATCTGGGTGTATTAGTTTTGAAACTTCCACCAATGAACAAGCGGGTAAACTTTCTTCGTAAAATTGAAAAAGTAGCTCTCGAATGGATGTTAGACTGCCAATATCGCGAACAAAGATTGTTAGTTTGACTAAATTATTTTTTACCAGTCCCTCGCAATCAAGGATTATTGAAAGCTGGGAAAGTATTTCAGTAGTCTGAGCAATCAAGCTAGAAGATTGTACTTCGGTTTCATACGCTGTAAGGCCAGATATGTATAGGGTGTTGTTGTGCTTTGTTGCGTGTACATAAGGGCCTGCAGCTTGGGGAAGGTCTTGGTAGTTTATCCTTTCGATCATTCTATCTACTTTTGTGCTCTGTAATTGGGTGATTTACTAAATTAAAACAGGAAGATTCCAGTCTTAGTTATTACTACTAGTGGCTAGTGTGTCGGCATTGCTACTATGATTAGCTCTCATTACCCTAGTAGTTTACTTTACTCCGATAGTGTAGAAAGTAAGAAAGGGTTGTTCTGGTGTATTTTTAGGAATTTTAGATATTCATTCCCAACATTTTCAGGAGCCTCCCACTGCGGATAATGCCCAATCGTTCCCAGCTCAACAATATCCGTTGGCCGATCTATCAGTTGCCGAAATCGATCCACCATATGCTTCCCTGAAACTGGGTCTAATGAGCCATTGATTAGTAATAGGGGGCCGGGGTATTGCTTTAGGGCGTCGACCCAGCGCTGACGATGTTGGCGCCTGTCGCGCATATAGCTGATTAGTTTATAAAGGAGCCGGTTGCCATTCTTATATTGGAGAATTTGCCACAAGTCTCGCAACTCTCTGTCAGAGGGTTGTGTCTCTGGTCCGAAAATGGCACTGAAGCTGCGGCAAAACTGCCGGTAATTCATCAGTTTATTGATCAGGAAGCCTGCGGGAGAGAGCAGCAGTTTTTGTACGAAACGCGCTTGATGAGTTTCTGGAAATAGACCTCCGTTTAGCAGGCATGCTGAGGCATACCTCGTGGTACCACCGCTATTGGCTCTGGCGAGTAACTCCTGGGCAACGGTATCCCCATAGTCATGGGCCAGCAGGTGGACCTTGTTGATGTTTAAATGTTGCAGAAGAGCTTCATGTAAATCAGCTTGCCCGTGGATACTGTAGTTATGCTGCTTGGGTTTGTCTGAGTAACCGAATCCCAGCATATCCATAGCAATACAGCGATAGTGCGCTGTCAGTTGGGCCCATACCTTTTGCCAGTCATAACTACTGGTTGGAAAACCGTGAATCAAAAGCAGCACTGGTTTATGTCGGCAGCTTGGGTTGCTATCGACATAGAAGAGTTGGTGGTTTTGATAATCAAAAATCTTTCCGTTTGATAACCACTGCTGAGGCTGCATTGGCTGTTCCATTTCTTATTGTTGTATTTGCTGTAAAGATTGCACGATGAGCGCGCAACCTCAAGCAGCGGCTACAGGTGGAAAGTAATTATCCTGTTCCTTGCAATGCGTAAATCGCGGGCTTGTTGATTATCTTCCATACTGAAAGCAGGGTCACCGAGGCGGTTAGGCCGATAATAAGCAATGGTGGTAGCAGCCAGCCCCATAGGCTGGTTTCAATACTGAACTCGCTTTGCTCAAGCCAAAGCGCCAGAGGGACGAGGACCAAAGTCGCTACAGCGATACCGATAACGACGGGAATCAGGCTATCGATCAGGGTGTGATAGAAAATCGTCGCTGTGCGGGCGCCGATTGCCATGCGCACGCCAAGCTCAGTACGCCGCAGTTGTACACTGTAACTGAGCACTCCAAAGATACCGATGGCAGCGAGGCTAAGTGCCAGTAATGTCAGGGCGGTGGTTACCCAAACTGAGACCCGGTCATTGGTTAGGAGTAGGTCTCGCGCCTGCTCCAGGGTGAATAGCTCAGAAACTTTGTACTGCCTGTTTACTTCGGCAAACTCCCGATTAATCTCTGTGGTGCTGAGCGGTTGGTGAGGCTTATGTCTAAGTACGAGTAGGGGATAGCTCACGTTGATACCGCGCACAAATAAGCGGGCGGGTTCCTTTTTGCCGGGCAGGCTTGCGTTGCGTACTACACCGACCACTTGGTAGGGCAAGTCACCTCGCCAGTAGTAGCGATTGCCTAATACTTCTCCATCCGGCTCCAGTTGCTGGGCCAGGGTTTCGTTGACGAGCATCATGCGATTGTTATCGGAAAATTCAGCCGCATTGATATGGCGGCCAGCTATCAAAGGCATACGCAAAATGGAAAGGTAGTTTTCGTCGACCACTGTGGTCTTGGCCATCACCGGGTTTTGTCGGCTGGCATCATGACTCAGGGATGTGGTCCAGAGTGGCCGGCTGATAGAGATAGGAGTGTTTAGGCTCAGGCTGGCATTTTGCACTTTAGGGTGCTCCAGCAATCTTTGCCTGATGGCCTTCAGATAACTCTCCCGTTCGGCAGTGGGGGCACTCCTAAGATTGCCGATATTCAGCGTCATTACTTGAACGTTGTCCAAAGGGAATCCAAAGGGCTGGTTAATCAGTCGGTTAGCTTGAAGGAAAATCTGCAAGCTGGCGACGATAAGCAAACTGGTCATCGCCACTTGGCTGCTGATGAGGACTTTGCGGATTAGAGGCGAGATCTGTACGCCAGAACCTTTGCCGCTGCTCTGCAGCATTTGATTCAGTGCGCGGTAATTAACCTGGCGACTGACTATGGCTGAGAAGAACAGGGCGAGCAGTAAGGCACACAACAGTGCAAAAACCAGTGTCTGCCAGTTTAAGGTGAGCTCTTGAATGCGAGGAATTTGTTCCGTAGCCATCACCTTTAATACTTCCGTCGATCCCAGGGCTAAAAGTAGAGAAAGTAATGCAGCCCCTAACATAAGTAGGCCGATTTCACATAGCAGGGCCAAAAAGATATGTTTTTTATGTGCGCCCAACGCGACCTGTATCGCCATATTGCGTTGTTGTTTGGCTGCGCGAGAAAGAATCAGGTTGGTAACATTGGCGCAGGCAATTAACAGAAGCACCAGTGTACCGCCCATTACCATTAAGGTTCGCGTGGCGCTGTCGCCAAGTATTTTATTGGCGAAGGGGGTGAGTCGGTATTCAACGGACCTTTCTACCGAAGAGGACCTTCTCGCTAGGGCCGCTTGATACTGGGCATCCATTAATGTGCTCAATTCATGCCCCGCACTGGCGGGGTCAATGCCCGGCTTCAGCTTTCCTGTGAGCATGCGGAAAGGCAGGAAGCCTCTCCAATTATTTCTGCGCTCTACTTGTGTATCGTTAAAGTCCCAGGGCAGCCAGACCGCCGTTTGCCGGCCCTGCTTATAGATTTGGGGTTCAATGAAGTCTTTGGCGGTGACGCCGACAATGCGAAAGTCCACCTCCCCAAATTGCAGGCTTTGCTCCAAGACATTTGGGTTGCGCCGGAACATCTGCTCCCAGGTTTGATAGCTGATAACCGCCACAGGGACTCGGCTGTCGAGCCCTTCATCGGCATTGAATTGTCTGCCTAAGGCCAGGGGTGCTCCAGCCAGCTGGAGATATTCCGGAGAGACATAGGAAACATTAACCCGTGGTGATCCGGATAAATTGCGAGCCACATCTTCCCAGAAGTACACCAGGGCGCTGGACTCGAAGAAACTATCGTTCTTATAGATTTCAACCAGGGCAGGGTATTGGCTGTTGTTTTCCAGCCGCAGCTGCTTGTTCTGGTAGAGATTACCATTCACGACATACAGCCGATCTTCGTCCGGGTAGGGTAGGGGTGCGGCTAACAGTTGGTAGTTGAGATTAAATAGTGTTACCAGGGCGCCGAGAGTGATACCCAGGGTCAGAATAATAGTGGTGGCGTAGCTCCGCGCCCGATTGAGGGACTGGAGGGCAATGGACAGGTCCTTTGTGGTGATCATAGGGCCATCTCATGGGGCTCTAGTATGGGCTGCGGCGTTGAGATTTTTCCATCCAGCAGATGCAGTTGGCGGCTGGCCATGTCTGCATAACGAGGGTCATGGGTCACCATGCACAGGGTGGTCCCTTCATTGTTGAGCTGCCGCAGCATTTCCATTACTGCATCGCCATTGTGGGAATCCAGGTTGCCGGTGGGCTCGTCCACCAGTAGTAGGGACGGATTGCCAACTAGCGCCCGGGCTATGGCGATTCGCTGCTGTTGGCCACCGGATAACTGGTTAGGTTTGTGAGCGGCCCGGTGACTCATCCCCACCTTCTCCAGACAGTGTTTCACTTTTTTGTCGGCTTCAGACTTGGGAATGGGATTGCGGCGGTATCGCAGGGGCAGGGCGATATTGTCGTAGACAGAGAGTTCGTCAATCAGATTAAAGGATTGGAAGATAAAGCCTACTTTCTCGTTGCGAATAGTCGCCGCCTCACTCAGCGACAATTGAGCGACTTCAATACCTTCAATTTGATAGCTGCCGCTGGTGGGGAGGTCCAGCAGGCCGAGAATCGAGAGAAGTGTGGATTTACCGCAACCCGAGGGGCCGCAGATAGATACAAATTCCCCCTGGTAAATACTCAGGTCAACGCCTCGCAGGGCGTGAGTTTCCATTTCTTCGGTGCTGAACACCTTAGTGATCCCGGCCATATGAAGGATTGGCTTGGACATAGCGAACTCCCTGTTCTCGCTTTGGGTTTCAGGCTTTAGTCAATAATCTGGATATGCTCAGCTTCATTAAAATTGGCCATATCCGAGAGGATGATGCGGTCCGCTTCATTGAGGCCTTGGGTGATCTGGATATATCGACCCGACTCCTCGCCGAAGCTGATGGGCTGGAGTGCCGCTTCCTCCCCGTTTTCGTTAATCAGGAACAGATTGGCCTCACTGTGCCTCTGCACATTGATAGGTCTCTCGACGAACAGCGTATCTTCCATCGTGGCAGTGAAGATCCGGGCATCGACGTTGAGCTGTGGCCTGGCAGACTCTGGAGCGCCCGCGCTAAAAGCAATTTCCACTTCAATATTGCCGTCCCGAACCTCAGGAGTAATACGGGTTACCATACCTTCGACTTTTTCTCTGCGGGTATCAATTTCAGCGGGTTGGCCAACCTCCAGTTGCTCTGCTTTGGATTGCGGTACTTGAACCAAAGCGAGAAGATCAGTCTCGCTGCCAATCAGTGCCAGCTCCTGCCCGGGATCGACACCTTGCCCCAGCTCTACCGGTAGTCGTTGCAGTATGCCGTCCAGGCCGGCGCGTACGGTCAGTCGGTCTGTACGTTGCTGGATACTTTGCAATTGGGTCTGGGCTTGGTTGATTTGCTCGCGCTGGATTAACTCTGATTCGACGGCGACTTTGCGCAAGTGATTGATACGCTGTTTTTGCAGGTCCACACGTTTCTTCATCTGTTCCTGGCGTAAGACGGTGGTTTGGTAGGTGAGCTGGGAAACCACTCCACTTTTTACCAGCTCGTCCTCAGCTTCGCGACGC
The DNA here is from genome assembly GCF_052468155.1 of Microbulbifer maximicatervae (SeqCode). Taxonomy (NCBI): domain Bacteria; kingdom Pseudomonadati; phylum Pseudomonadota; class Gammaproteobacteria; order Cellvibrionales; family Microbulbiferaceae; genus Microbulbifer; species Microbulbifer maximicatervae (SeqCode). Next base: position 3,981,408 of record NZ_CP174335.1, on the reverse strand, counting down.
AACTTGATCACTTGGTAGTTGGAGTTCAGTTCCGCGAGTATGGCTTCCTCCGCGAGAACATCGCGCTGGTTGTTCAGAACAAGCCGACGCAGATTAGCTTCCTCTTGTTCCAGGGAGGTTTCGGCTGCATCCAGGTCGCGCATTAACTCTGGATTACTCAGCTGCATAATGATGCTATCACTTTGTACTTCTGCACCGGGACGCAACATGATTTTTTCAACATTCGCTGCGGTTAGGGCGGTAATTAAAGTCTGCTTGTCTGAACGCAGCCTACCGTAGCCATCTACCACAACTTGCAGGTCTCCCCGTTGGACGGTACCCAACATCAGCTGTTCCCGCTCAACCTTGTAGGCGCTGTCAGGAAGTAACAAGAGGGTGCTGGTAAATGCCACAAAAGCAAGAGCAGCACCACCTAGCATTAAAGGGTGCTTAATCAGGGGGCGTTTCTTGGGTTTAATAATATCCATATTGTGGCATTTCCTTGGTTAAGCAATCGTTGCACGCTTTTCTACTGTGAAACCTTGATGCGGGGGCGAGTTAGAGGTGGAAAATCATAACTATTTAGAACGGGTGTATTCCTGTTGGAACTCCGAGGGAGGGCGGGTTTTTATCTTGTAATTAGTACTGTCGAGCATATTTTTGTGATCAAAACTCAGGGCTTTAAAAGGGTTGTAGGAGAGGCTGAAAATGCAGGAAAATTGGTACAAGAACCAGTTGCTTGCGGTGAATGGTGGGAAAATACAGGATGGTTTGAATATTATGAGGTGGGCAGTAACTTGAGAGGTTTAACGATTACCCAATGCATTTTGAGGATAGGTTCACAAGTAAAATTGTGGAGATGTAGTGGGAATAAAGGTGTCGTGGCTTAGTGAATCCGGTAAATTGTCTAAACCACTACACCTTTAACAAAATATATTTGCAAAACGAAGAGCTTGATAAGCCATAGTGCAAATTACAGGCCGAGGGTTATCCCAGAGCTTTGACCAATAGCGCCTGTTGAAGTTGATCGTCATCAACCCCCTCTGGTCGGGGTATTTGCACGATATGCCCGGATCCCGGAGCTACATCGATCGCTTTGCCTTCCGTATTATCCATTTGCTCCAAGGGAAAGAACAAGCTACCGCTGGGAGTCATTAACTCCAATTGATCACCGCGTTCAAAGCGATTTTTTACATCAATCGTCAAATACTCAGGACTGCCGTCAATAAGCTCGCCTACGAACTGTTGGCCCGGAGTTGATATCAATCCCTTTTCATATTGCTGGTATTCTGCTGGTGGATGGCGACGGTAGAAACCTTCCGTGTAGCCTCGGTTCGAGAGGGTTTCTAATTCGTCCATCATCTTCATGTCAAAGTCTTTTCCTGCTGCAGCATCGTCTATCGCGCGACGATAGATCTGAGCAGTACGAGCCACATAGTAGTGGGATTTGGTGCGACCTTCGATTTTTAAAGAGTGAACGCCCATTTCCGATAGGCGCTTGACGTGCTGTACGGCCCGCAGATCTTTGGAGTTCATGATGTAGGTACCGTGCTCATCTTCGTAGGCCGGCATATATTCTCCAGGGCGACCTTCTTCCTGTAGTAAAAAGGCCTGAGAAGTACTGTCACTGGCGGAGGTGGGTTGATTGGTGGGTTCCTGGGTTTGCACATGAATCAATTCGCCAACTTCATTCTCTTTGGCTTCATGAGCTTGGTATTGCCAGCGGCAGGAGTTGGTGCAGGCGCCCTGATTGGCATCTCTATGGGTCATATAACCGGACAGCAAGCAGCGCCCGGAGTAGGCGATACAGAGTGCACCGTGGACAAAGACTTCCAACTCCATCTCAGGCACTTTCTGGCGAATTTCTTCAATCTCATCCAGGGACAATTCCCGGGAAAGTATCACCCGAGATAACCCCTGGCGATGCCAGAACTTTACGGTTGCGTAGTTTACCGCATTGGCCTGTACGGATAGGTGAACTGGCAGATCAGGCCAACGCTCCCTTACCATCATTATTAGACCTGGGTCGGACATAATCAGGGCGTCAGGCCCCATTTCGACAATTTCTTCCAGGTCCCGCAGGTAACTGCGAACTTTGTCGTTGTGAGCGGCGATATTAGAGGCGATATAGAACTGTTTTCCCTGCTGGTGTGCTTCTTCTATGCCTAGGCGCAGGGTTTCAATATTTTTAAATTCATTATTGCGCACACGCAAGCTGTAGCGGGGCTGGCCAGCATAAACGGCATCGGCACCATAGGCGAACGCATATCGCATATTTTTTAAAGTCCCTGCGGGGGACAGTAACTCAGGTTTAAACACGGAAAAACTCATAGTGGAATAGTCGGACGCGGCCGCATGTTAACGGTATTCAAGATCGCGCTAATTGATATAAATCAATTAGCGCTGGGGTGGGGGTGATAAGCTGTTATGGAGGGAATCTATGCTGTTACTCTAGCCGAATAATAGACCTCTAACCTCTGATTTTTGCTGTTTACTTTTTAGTTCTGTAGGACCTGTTGATAACCTTGTGTGTATACCCAGTCATTATTCTTGGCTGGTAGGTGGCATCCAAAACAGTTGTTAAGCCCGCTGCCTTTTCAGGTTTTGGTTTCACTTTTAGCTATTCCTGGCTTAAATAGAGCCCATCCCCAGCCTTCGGCCCAAGCCGGGTTTTCTGGGAAGCGGTTTTTATCGTCCTTTACCATCATAAAAGTGAATTGAAGGTCTGAGGAGTAATAAGCCAACCCTGTGGTTAAGGGCTCCGATTGGGTGCTATTAACATCCTTTACCAAAACTGTCCCATCGGGAAACTTCCCATTTTTGCGATACCCTTCGACTGCCTGGGGTTGGGTATAGACATTATGAGTATCCCATCCATCGCCACTCGAGGACTTTACCTGATAGGAGCCCAGGAAGACCCATTCCCGACGGTAATTATCCGGCAAAGTAATATTCCCCTGGCTATCAACCATACTTTTATAGGTTAAATTGAGGTTTTCATCGGCCTTTGCAGAAATACCCAATACGAGTGTCAGAACTAAAGAGGTAAATAAGTAGGCGCTGCGCATAATCCTTTTCCATTGCTGTTGATGTGGGAGAGCTATCCCCGGGTTTCAGCTGCTGGAAAGTATATGAAGGCGGGAAGGGTAAAACTGTCAGCTGGCTGACACTGGCGCATATATTTGGTTTTCTGCCAGGCTGTTTAACGCGGTTTGATCGAGAAGGCAGATATATTGGCGCGTATAGTCGATAACTCCATCAGACTTCCATTGTTTAAGGAGCTGGCTGACCGTTTGCCTGCTTCCACCGGCCATGGCGGCCAATTCGGATTGGGTCAACTTGATGTCGAGTTGATGTCCATGGCCACAGGCTTGCCCCCGGTAATTAAATAGCTGAGCTAACAAGTTGGCCAACCGGACCGGTAAGGGGGCGGTGATGTGGAGGAAAAGACGCTGCTGAAGTTGAGACTCCCTTGTGGCTAGTTGTTGCAACAGCCCATCGTGGGTCTGTGAATGGCGCTCCATCATGGCGCTTAGATGTTGAGCGGAAGTAACTTCCAGTTCACTGCCGGATTTGGCGGTTGCTTGAAGGTCCAGGTTTTTCCCAGTTAGACCTGGTCCAAACCATGATCCGGGCCCATAGAGATCGACAATGGCTAGGTTGCCACAGTAGTCCACTTTTTGGATAAGGACGTAGCCGGCATGAATAAAATAAATCTGGGGACCAGAATCCCCTTGTCGGAATAATACCGTTTCTTTGAGGAATCGAAGTTTTTTCATTGGGTCGCTAGTTCGTTGCAAGTGGGTTGATTCCTGCTTTCAGAGATTCCTAACAATATAGAATTCTTCGGTCGTTTGTTTATCTATTTGAAGTTTAGGGAGCAGCTAACCTTACTCCATCTGTTTTGCCCTCCGACACTTTCACGGGCTATTCAATCATGATTGCTGACTCCGCTCAGAATATCCGCCCCGATTACGATCAGGTGATACAGGATATTGCAGATTATGTGCTTCATTTCAAAGTGGGTTCCAGTGATGCCTGGGAAACAGCTCGATTTAGCCTGATGGATTCCTTGGGGTGTGCCTTTTTGGCGCTGAGCTTTCCTGAATGTACAAAGTTGTTGGGGCCCTGGGTGGAGGGGACCTGGGTGCCGAATGGGGTCCGAGTACCTGGCACCCGGTTTCGCTTGGACCCGATAAAAGCCGCATGGGATATCGGCTGTACAATTCGATGGCTCGATTATAACGACACTTGGTTGGCGGCTGAATGGGGGCACCCCTCTGACAATCTTGGGGCAATATTGGCTGTTTGTGACTACTTATCGCAAGGCCAATTAGCTAAGGGGGAAAGCCCAATAAAAATGGGCACGGTACTCGAAGCAATGGTCAAGGCCTACGAGATTCAAGGTGTCTTGGCATTGTCTAACAGTTTCAACCGGGTTGGGCTCGATCATGTACTACTGGTGCGGGTTGCTTCTGCCGCTGTGGCTGCCTGGCTTAAAGGTGCTGGGCGGGAGGAAATAATGGCCGCGGTGTCTCAGGCGTGGGCGGATGGTGGAGCTTTGCGGACCTATAGGCATTCCCCGAATACTGGATCACGCAAGTCCTGGGCTGCAGGTGATGCCAGTTCCCGTGGGGTTCGCTTGGCTGATTTGGCGATAAGTGGAGAAATGGGGGTGCCCGGAGTACTTACGGCACAGCAATGGGGTTTTTATGATGTCCTTTTTAGCAAGACGAATGCTGAGCAGCAATTGAAACCACCTTCAGAGCGCAGTTTTCAGTTCCCTAGAAGTTTTGGCTCCTATGTCATGGAGAATATCCTATTCAAAATTTCTTATCCGGCTGAGTTTCACGGTCAAACAGCTTGTGAGGCGGCAATTATTTTACACCCACAGGTTGTAGACCGTATCGATAACATTACTAAGGTCGTAGTGACCACACATGAATCAGCCCTTCGCATCATCACTAAATCAGGTCCATTAAATAATCCGGCAGATCGTGATCACTGTTTGCAATATATTGTTGCAGTGGCGCTCATTTTTGGTGATTTACAGCCAGGTTTTTATGAAGATGATTTTCATCGTGAGCACAAAGAGATCGATATCTTGCGGGACAAGATTGAAGTGATAGAAGATAAAGGTTACTCAAAAGATTATTTAGACCCAGATAAGCGTTCTATAGCCAGTGCGGTACAAGTATTCTTTAAAAGTGGTGACGCATCAGAAAAGATTGAAGTTGAATATCCGATGGGACACCGCCGTCGCCGACGGGAGGGGATTCCGTTATTGGAAGATAAGTTCCGTAATAATTTAGCTACGCGATTCCCACAAGGGCGGGCTAACAAAATTTTTGCAGCTATTAATGATCTTCATGGATTAAAGCAGTTGTCAGTTAATCGCTTTATGGATCTATTGGTTATTTAGAGGCTCCTCAGGAAACTCCAGAGTGAAAAAGGCGGCCATAGGCCGCCTTTTTCACTGCTCAATCTTCCCAATGCGACAGAATCGCACTTCCCAAATTGGATCGCCGCACCTCAGGAATGATTAGAACTTGTATTCAACACCAACACCGGCGTAGCTGCGATCGTAGTCGTCGTCAGCAGTTTCATCGGTGTAGAAGCCGAAAATTTTGGCTGCACTGTTGAATTTGTAGTCTGCGCCCAGGCTGAAAGTCTCACCGCCTTCTTCCTTGATGTCAGACTGGCCATACTGGGCTTTCAGGGTCCATTGGTCCAGCTTGTAAGCAACAGAACTCATCCAGCCATCAACAGAGTCGCCGGCGTCAGCGTCTTGCTCTTCGAACAGGGCGCCTACCTGTACGGGGCCGATGTTGTACTGGGCCACGAAACGATGAACGTCAACGTCCTGACCCTCAACGTCCTGGTCCATAGCGTAGGCCAGGTAAACCCCGTTGTTATCGTAGGCGACAGACATGGATACGCCGTTGTTGCGCTGTTCACCCGTTACGTCGTCAATAACTTCTTCTTTGTTGCTGATGAAAGCAGCGGAAGCTTTGAAGCCACCGAAAGAAGGGGTAGTGTATTGAAGCGCGTCTTCTTCGCGGTTATCGCTGTTGGTGATCAGGCTCTTGATGTCGCCTTCGAGGTCGTTGAACAGGTCAACTTTCTTCTGGGCAACCTTCAAGGGAGTATCGAATTTACCAGCGATTACCTGGCCGAAGCCGCCTTCCAGGCCAGCGTAGATGTTGCGCTGGGAGAAAGTATCGTCAGCGTCACCGTCCATATCTACTTCGTATTCCATACGGTAGATACCTTTAACGCCTTCAGTCAGGGCGATTTCGCCCTTAACGCCCAGGCGGGAAGCGTTGCTCTGAACGTCAGTGACGGAATCGTCACCTTCGTCGGCTGCCTGGAAAGTGACATTGGCTTTGCCGTAAAAGTCGAGTACATCGCCTTCATCTTGGGCGTTGGCCAGAGCAGGTACCATGGCAACGATGGCCAGAGAGAGAGCGGTCTTATTCATAATCGTCTCGCACAGTTTATGGTTTTGGGTGAAAGGTGCCTTCCGTGTCGTCCTAGTTGGCTGCCTTTCGATTTGGTGCGGATTCTGCGTTTTGAATATTACAAACATGTTAAAAATGGCATTTTTCTTAAAAATATGTGACCGACCGGTGCTATGAATGGCAGGTAAGCTAGTTATAGTAAGGTTTTAGGCGCCTGAAGCGGCGGGCCGCAATCATCGTTGATTTAAGTAGAGGTGGTCAATAGTTGAACAAAAAGGGCGGTGCAAGGGATGGCGCAGGGGAAGGAATTATGGAGTTTTCGGGAGAGAATTTACGGGCTTTCTCGCCTGCTGGCTAAGGCGAGAGGCATTCTCGGCTACACGGGGCCCAGCATATACCTTTGGGTCTACTCGCTTTCTATTATCGCGGTGGGTTGTTTTGCCCGATTACCTGCTGAAAACACTCTGTGGGCACTGTATCTCTCTCTAGCCTTGTTTGCCTGGATGGTAATACGCCGCTGGCGCCCCCTTGCTCTGATCTTTCTCTCCTTTATTGGTGCGACCTGGGCACTCCACTCTCATGAAGCATCGCTGGATCGCCGGCTCCCCCTCGGTGCACATGGTGCGGACTTTGTACTTCAGTTGAACCTGGTCTCGCTGCCTGAATTAACTGAGGGGGGAGGGTTTGGCGCTAGTTCAGAATTACAAACGGTGCGTTTTCGCGCTCGAGTTGTGGATATTGTTTTCAGTTCTTTAGGTGAAGAGGGTGGCCAGTTAGCACCGCCAGAGCTATCTATCGGTAGCCTTCTCAACCTAACCTGGTACCGAGTTGACGGTGAGGCTCTAGCTCGTCTGCGGGGTGGCTCTCAATGGATATTGCCTGTGCGATTGAGAAGCCCTAGGGGAAGTGTGAATCCACATACATTCGACTATGAAGGCTGGCTTTTGCGAGAGGGGATTACGGCAACAGGGTATGTTCGCCCCCGCGATTATCCTCCTCAGTGGCTGGGGCAGGGGAATGGCATTATCGAGCTAAGGGATGAATTGCGCTCCCAAATTAGTCAGTTACCGATCCAGCGACCGGACTTGATAGCGGCGTTATTACTAGGAGATCGCAGTCAGTTGAGCGAAGGTGATACCGACCTGCTTAAAAGGACAGGTACGGGCCACCTTATTGCCATATCCGGCTTACATGTGGGCATGGTGGCCGGTTGTATTTTGTTGATGGGCACCGTACTGGCAAAAGGGATTGGGCTTTTTACGGGCACCAGCCGTTTTGGTATTGCGATAGGACTCGCCTTGGTGGCGAGCCTTGTTTATTCCTTGATCGCCGGCGTTCCTCTATCCGCACAACGGGCGCTTGTAATGACCTGGGTGCTATTACTGGGTTGGCACTGGCGGCGCAGACTGGGAGCGGGTTTTGCTTTTTCATTGGCTCTGGCAATAGTGCTTACCCTGCAGCCACTGGCTTTTTACAGTGCTGGTTTTTGGTTGTCCTTTGTGGCCGTCGGCAGTCTGCTTTTGGGGTTCAGTGGGCGAATTAGCTTAAGTCGAGAGCCGCAATGGAGGCCGAAGGCTGAGGCCCCTGGTGCTGTAACCTCATGGCAGCACCGATTTTCCCAGTTATCGTTATGGCAGCTGTTGCGAAGCCAGTGGCTGATTGCAATTGGCCTGTTTATCCCATCGATAATATATTTTTCTGGCTTTAGCCTTTCAGGTGTATTGGTCAATCTTGTAGCGATTCCCTGGATGGGCCTGTCTATTTTGCCATCACTTATGTTAGGTGCTGTATTTATTGATACTCAGCTGGGTGTTTGGCTGCTGCAGTTTGCAGGTTGGCAATTGGATCTGCTGATGACTGCGCTCGATATTGTCGATCATTCGATACCGGGGTTCCGTGGTTTTGCGATTGCCTCCACTGCATTGGTGATAGTCATCGCTGGGCTTGGCGCGGTGCTACTTTTGCTGCCTAAAGGGTTGCCAGGACGCAAGTTAGGCTGGTTATTTTTTCTTCCAGTTGCTCAGCCCTGGCTTTCTACATTGGCGCCGGCAGATGAGCGTTTGAAGTTATCAGTGCTGGATGTTGGTCAGGGGTTGTCAGTAGTTATCAGCACTGGAAAAAGTCGTATTGTTTACGACGCAGGGCCTTCAATCCCCTCGGGCTGGAGCGCGGGAGGTTCGATAGTGGCTCCCTACTTGATGAGTAGCGGGGGTAGTGAACTCGATGTACTAATCGTCAGTCATGGAGATAGGGATCATGCCGGCGGCGTGGCGGGTTTACTTAGAAACATTGAAGCAAAAAAGCTCTATGCCCCAGGGATTTTAGCTAGCAATTTACCACTATCGGCAACCACGATTACTGAGCAGTGTCGGGCAGGAACGGAAGAGCAACTGGGAGATATATCATTTCGATGGTTATGGCCTTCCTTAACGGCACAGGGAGAGGAATTACTGGATGGTGAGGAGAACGATCACAGCTGTGTAATTTTGGCTGAATGGCAGGGGGTGCGTTTACTGCTTACTGGGGATATCAGTCGTAAGGTTGAATATCAACTGTCTAAAATGTATCCACAATTTCCCGCTGTTGACGTACTGATTGCGCCTCATCACGGTTCCCGCTCTTCCTCATCGGCCGCTTTGCTCGAGTGGGCCAGGCCTAACCGGGTTGTATTTAGTGCCGGTTTCCGTCACCACTTTGGCCACCCTCACACCGATGTTGTGAAGCGCTACCAAAACTTCGGTGCCAGTATTTTCAGTACTGCGGAGAGCGGAGCGGTAGAATTTTTCTGGCGAGCTGGAGATCAAGAGCCGCAAATTTTACAGGCTCGTTTGGCACCACGGTTTTGGTATGCGAGTCACAACAGGGAATAAGGATGCGTGGGAGGACTTAGCCGCCGGCACCAGCTGTGATAAAGTGCTGCTCTGCGTCGAGGACGCAGTAATAATTTTCCAAAAATTCCCTCTGGTTTTCTGGGGCTAAGAAAGTGTTTGAGATAATAAAATCCGGCGGCCTGCTGATGTGGCCAATCCTGTTTTGCTCTGTAGCGGTTATTGCTATTTGTGTCGAGCGTTTCTGGACTTTGCACTCGCAGCATATTGCACCACGTACTTTATTAGGTGAGGTATGGGGCTGGCTTAAAAATAACCAGGTCAATGCGGAAAAATTGAAGGAGCTGCGCGACTCCAGCCCACTGGGAAAAATTTTTGCTGCGGGCCTGTCCAATTCCCGCCACGGTCGCGAAGTAATGAAAGATAGCATCGAGGAAACTGCCAGCCAGGTTGTGCATGAACTGGAGCGATTCCTGGGTGCTCTGGGCACGATTGCTGCCGTAGCACCGCTGATTGGTTTGCTGGGTACTGTGATCGGTATGATCCAGGTCTTTACCGCGATTATGGTGGAAGGTACCGGTAATGCAGGCGTACTGGCCGGTGGTATTAGCCAGGCATTGATTACCACTGCCGCTGGCCTGACTGTCGCTATTCCTGCGTTAATGGCACACAGATACTTCCAGCGTCGCGTTGACACGATTGTTGTGGCAATGGAGCAGGAAGCTGTCAAGCTTGTGGATGCTTTGCACAGCGATCGTAAAATCGAAGATGCGGCCTGAGCGGGGTAGCAAGCAATGCAATTCCGCCGCCAAGCCACAGAGCAGGAAGGGGTTAACCTGACACCACTTATCGATGTGGTATTCCTGCTGTTGATTTTCTTTATGGTGTCTACAACCTTCACCAAGGAAAGCCACCTTAAGCTGAACCTGCCTGAAGCAGCAGGTCCTCAGTCTGTTGACCAACCTAAATCTGTAGAGATTTTGATCAGTGCTGATGGTTCTTATTCAGTAGATGGACAAGCTTTGATCAACAAGAAGATCAACACCCTCAAATCTGCGCTGTCGGAAGTTTCCGCAGGCGAGTACAATCGCCCGCTTGTGATAACCGCCGACGCCACCGCTCATCACCAAGCCGTGGTTCGGGCAATGGATGCCGCTGGACAGCTAGGCTTTGTCAACCTAAGCATTACTACACGGCAGCCGGAAGAAAACTAGCGCGGAACCCTGTAGGGAGCTGACTTACCTTCGGTTTCTGTGCCCACTCGCCCCAGTTGGGGCGAGTCCATTCATTGGTCTGTATGAAGAAAGTAAAAGCGCCCCCCAGCAAACCGCAAAATGGGGCGGAAACTTACCGTCGATTGCTCACTTATGCCCGCCCGCACATGGCGATTTTCGGGGTTGCGGTACTGGGCTTCTTCCTGTTTTCGATCATGGGCGTCAGCCTGATTGCTGTGACCGAGCTGTTGCTCGATGCAGTGGGGGCAGGTATCCAGGAGAGTCGCGGGTTTCTCTCAAAGTTTGTAGCATCCTATTACCCCGATGGAGTAATGCCCCAGGAGACTGCTCGTTGGCTTGTACCGCTTGCAATGTTGCTGATTATTGTCCTTAGGGCTATTGGCAATTTTGTCGGCAGTTATGGTTTGGCCTATGTGGGCCGTGCAGTGATCCATGAGTTGCGAACACAGCTATTTGAGAGAATTGGCCAGCTTCCCAGCTCCTATTTTGACCGCTATACCGGCGCTTACCTGATCTCAAAGGTTTCATACAATGTTGAGCAGGTAACCAACTCCATCACCAAGGCGGTGAAGGTACTCTTCCGGGAGTCGTTTACGGTAATCGGTCTCTTGACCTACCTGTTACTGGTGAACTGGAAGCTGACTTTAACCTTCTTCCTTTTTGCCCCTTTGATCGCCTTTATTGTGCGCATCGTGGGTAAGCGTTTCCGCAAATTAAGCCATCGTATCCAGAATTCCATGGGTGACGTTACCCATGTCACTCAGGAGGCGATCAATGGCTATCAAGTGGTGCGGATGTATGGGGGGCAGGATTACGAGAAATCCCGTTTCCTCTCTGCCAGCGACAATAACCGTCGGCAGTTTATGAAGCTCGTAGTAGCAAACAATGCCAGTGTTTCTGTGATTCAGATACTGGTTGGTTTGTCTACTGCAACTATTGTCTGGCTGGCTCTGGCACCGGGTATGGTTGAGTCCATGACTGCTGGGGTTTTTGCCGCCTACATTGGTGCGGCTGCATCCCTGGCCAAGCCGGTGCGCAGCCTTTCCGAAATTTTTGCCGATATCCAGAAGGGTATTGCGGCAGCGGAGAGTATCTTCGAGGTAATGGATGCTCCCAGAGAACCTCAGGATGGTGAAGCTCAGCTACCTAAGCCAGTGAATGGCACAGTAGCTTTTGAAGGGCTTGAGTTTAGCTATGACCCGGCAGCACCCAAAGTACTCTGCGACATCAGTTTTGAGGTAAATCCGGGAGAAACGGTGGCCCTGGTGGGTGCATCTGGCTCCGGCAAGAGCACGCTGGTAAGTCTGCTGGCTAGATTTTACGAGCCGACAGGTGGACGTATCCTGGTCGATGGGGGTGATATTTCCAAGGTGCCACTTAAAGAGTTGCGCCGCCATATCAGTATGGTTTCCCAAAATATCGTGCTGTTTAACGACACTGTATATCGCAATATTGCCTACGGTGAACTGGAACATGCACCCAAGGAAAATGTTCTGCGTGCTATGGAGCAGGCACATGCAACTCAATTTATTGAAGAGCTACCTGAGGGGGCGAATACGGTTCTGGGGGATAATGCACAGATGCTCTCTGGCGGCCAGCGCCAGCGTTTGTCTATTGCCCGCGCCCTGCTTAAGGATGCGCCCATACTGATCTTGGATGAGGCCACTTCAGCACTGGATAATGAATCGGAGCGCCATATTCAGGCGGCTCTGGCTGAAGTCATGAAAAACCGCACTACGTTTGTTATCGCCCACCGCCTGAGTACGATCGAGAATGCCGATCGCATCCTGGTGATGGAGAAAGGTCGAATTGTAGAGAGTGGGAATCACGCAGAGCTGCTCGCCCAGGGTGGTCGATACGCATCTCTGTTACAGCAGCAAACAATGGGGTAGGGCACCTGGATGTCACTGGAAGACTGGTTTAACAAGCGCTGGTACCCGGAAAAGGGTGAAGGTCGCTCGCTCTCCCTGCTCACTCCGCTGGAATTACTCTATGGGGGGGTGAGCAAGCGGCGCCGGGTAATGAGTTCTCGCACTCCACCGGAGCCCTTATCAGTTCCTGTCATCGTCATCGGTAATATCACCGTTGGCGGTGCGGGTAAAACACCATTGGTGGCGGAGCTGGCTCGCTGGCTAAGGGAGCGGGGTCGCAATCCGGGGATTATCAGCCGTGGCTATGGTGGTCGTGCAGAAAAATATCCCTATCAGGTGACTGCCCAATCCCACCCCCTGGAGTCCGGGGATGAGCCGCTGATGCTGCACTTAATCACCGGTGTGCCGGTGATGGTTTCCCCTAATCGCACCGAGGCGGCGCAGGCCCTGATCGACTATCACCAGTGTGATGTTATTTTGTCTGACGATGGGCTACAGCACTATAGTTTGTGGCGCAGCTATGAAATTTGTGTGGTTGATGGTCATCGCGGTTTGGGCAATGGCCATATGCTGCCCAGAGGACCTCTGAGGGAACCGGTGACGCGCCTGCAAAGCGTCGACATGCTGGTTAGTAATGGAGAGCCAGAAGCCAAAGTCAGGGATCAGTGCGGTGGGCTTTTAGAGTTTGAAATGACACTCGAGCCTTCCTGTTGGCACCAGTTTAACCTCGATCAAACCTCCACATTGCGCCTGCCGTCAGGGCCTGAGGTGGGGCCTTGCCACGGGGTGGCGGCGATCGGTAATCCCAAGCGGTTTTTCCGGTCACTGCAAGCGCTAGGGTTCGAGGTGACAGAGCAACCTTTTGACGATCATCATCAATTCAGCCCCCAGGAACTGCATTTCGATGGGGAAACCCCAGTGATTATGACCATGAAAGATGCGGTGAAATGTCGTGATTTCTGGGAGAGTCATTGGTGGGCGCTCGAGGTGCGGGCCAAGTTGCCAGACCTTTTTTATCAAAAAGTACACAAGCACTTGCAACAATTTAGTGAAAATGAAAAGTAACTCTTCTTTCGACGTCATTATTCCCGCACGCTATGGCTCCAGCCGCCTGCCAGGCAAGCCCTTGGCTGATATCGGCGGCAAGCCGATGGTGGAGCATGTTTATTTGCGTGCCCGTGAGAGCGATGCCCAGAGGGTGGTTATCGCCACCGATGATATGCGTGTAGCGGAGGTGGCCCATGGCTTCGGCGCCGAGGTGTGTATGACATCTGCCGAGCATGCCTCGGGAACTGACCGACTGCAGGAGGTGGCTCAGAACCTGGGCCTTGCCGAGGACCGCATTTTGGTCAATGTGCAGGGCGATGAACCTTTGATACCCGCCGAGGTGATAAATCAAGTAGCTGAAAACCTGGCGGCTAGCAAGCGAGCCGGCGTTGCAACCCTGGCGGAACCCATCACCTCAGTGGAGGATTTTCGCAACCCGAATATCGTCAAGGTAGTGACAACAGAGTCCGGGCTGGCCAGGTATTTTTCACGAGCGCCAATCCCATGGCCCAGAGATGCCTTTGCGATGGATAGCAGTGAACTGCCAAGGGGCTTGGAACCTCGTCGCCATATTGGTATCTATGCTTACCGTGTTGCGCTATTGCGCCAGTTTGTCTCCTGGCCTATGGCCCCGCTAGAAAAGTTCGAGGCTCTGGAGCAGCTGCGTTTTCTTTACCACGACCAAGAGATTCACGTAGCGGATGCCTGCGCAGAAGTGCCCGGTGGCGTAGATACTGAACAGGATCTTCAGCGTATGCGAGAAACCCTGGCCTGATGTAGAACCTAATGATTGAAGTCAATATCGATTTACAGCCCCACAATACTCTCGCAATTTCAGCAAACACCGCTTACTTTGCGCGTGTGGAAACCCTGGATGAATTGCGTGAGGCTTTGAGTTTTGCGCAGCAGAAGCGTTTGCCGATTCTGCCGTTGGGTGGGGGCAGTAATATCGTATTAACGGGAGACTTTCCCGGGCTTGCCATTCAGGTCGGGCTGCGAGGGCTAACAATTACTCCCAATGGTCGTGGCGGTACGATTGAGGCGGCGGCCGGGGAGGGGTGGCACCAGCTGGTTATGTCTACTGTTGAGCAGGGCATGGGAGGCTTGGAAAACCTTGCGCTGATTCCAGGTAAAGTGGGGGCAGCCCCAATCCAAAATATCGGCGCCTATGGCGTAGAGTTGCGCGACTGTTTTTGCAGCTTGCAGGCCATGGAAATTTCTACAGGTGCACTACATAACTTTTCCGCTTCGGACTGTGAGTTTGATTACCGGGATAGTGTGTTTAAAGGGCAGTTGCGCGATCAATTTATTATTACCCAGGTTAACCTTCGCCTTGCACAAGATTGGCAGCCCAAGGTAGCTTACCCGGCCCTACAGCAATTTATTGACCAGCAAGGTTGGGATTGTGACTCTTTAACACCCGCACAAATTTCCGCTGCGGTTATCGATATTCGCAACAGTAAATTGCCGCTCCCCGATCAAATCCCCAACGCTGGCAGCTTCTTTAAAAACCCTGTGGTGAATGCGGACATTTACCAAAACCTAAAATCGGAACATCCCGATTTAGTAGCTTATGCCAGCGGTGAAGGTTGGAAGCTGGCGGCAGGTTGGCTAATTGATCGCGCTGGTTGGCGGGGCAGGCGGCAAGAAGCGGTTGGTGTTCACCACCAGCAGGCATTGGTTTTGGTTAATCCCGGCCGGGGCCGGGGTGATGAGGTGACAAGATTGGCTCGCGCTATCGCTTCTGATGTGCAGGCTAAGTTTGGTGTTACCCTGGAGCCTGAGCCGCGCTATTACCCTTAACCCACTTAAGATTGTTTGCATGAGGGTGCGGGCAATCCCTTCTTTTATTCTTCACTGAATTACAGTTAGCAAGTACCCAATAGAAAGTGCAAGTTATTGGGTGAGGTTGGCAGTTTTCAGCCTGAATTTCAGTAGAGAATTGTTCTAGTTGTTGACGATTATTTTGTTATAACGAATTCAACCTCTAACATTTTCTCATATTCCGATTTCTTTCATAAATATTTTCTGCGATAAAATGAATCTTCTATCGCAAATTTTGCGGAAGTGCTCATCTTGATCGCAGAAAAATTAATTGGTACGTTTTTACGCTATAATTAAATGTTATAAAGGCAGCAAGATCCTGTGGTCAAATGTCTGTTCAGCAGCATTTGAAACGGTGCTTCTGCTTTGCAGTAGCGTTTTTGTCTGGTATGTTGCGGTTGGGTTCCGGGGGGACCTACACGGGGTAGTTTCACCGTGAGCTAAAAAGAAGAACGCAGTTTCTAGAGCTCGTGCGTTGAGGATGTATACGCGGCGTAGCCACTGCACTTATCCGTAGTTGGGGATAGCTTGATCAAAGTCTTAGTGGTGGATGATCACGATCTTGTGCGAATGGGTATTTCGCGCATGCTGGGTGATGTTGAGGATATAGAAGTCGCCGGAGAGGCAAATTGTGGCGAGGAGGCCCTGGAATTCGTTCGCCGGTCTAATGTTGATGTCATTCTGATGGATGTAAAAATGCCAGGAATGGGTGGCCTTGAAGCAACTAGAAAACTGCTCCAGCGTTGCCCGGAGGCAAAGGTTGTTGCCGTTAGTGCACTCGATGATGATTTATTCCCGGGCCGCTTGATGCAAGCTGGGGCAATGGGTTACGTGACTAAGGGCGCGGACCTTGAAGAAATGGTTCGCGCGATACGGACGGTTATTTCAGGTGGTGTTTTTATCAGTAATTCCATGGCAACCAAAATGGCGATGCGCAGTGTCAGTGGCCAGGATGATCAGCAATCTCCGTTTGAAAAATTATCTAAAAGGGAATTGCAGACTGCAGACATGATCGTCAATGGCGCCAAGGTTGCGGATATTGCAAAGTCTCTCTCGGTAAGCCCCAAAACGGTGAATAGCTACCGCTACAGGATTTTTGAGAAGTTGGATATTAATAGTGATGTAGAGTTGACGATCCTCGCTGTTAAACACCAAATTCTCGACCCAGATGCTGCACTTTAATTGAAAAGTGGCTGATTTCTTAAAATATTGAGGCCGGTTGCCAGATGTTCGACAGCAAGCGTTTCCTCGCTACAGTAACTCGCAAACCCGGCGTCTACCAGATGTTCGACGCCGAAAATAAAATCCTCTACGTAGGGAAAGCCAAGAACCTTCGCAATCGGTTGTCGAGCTACTTTCGCAGCTCCGGACTAACGACAAAAACCATGGCGCTGGTGCAGCGTATTGGAAACATCGAAGTCACCGTTACGCGCAGTGAAACCGAAGCCCTGGTGCTTGAACAAAGCCTGATCAAGTCCCAGCGGCCCCCATACAATGTGATGCTGAAGGATGATAAAGGGTACCCTTATATCTTTCTTTCCAGCAATGACACTTTTCCCCGTATTGCATTCCACCGTGGTGCCAAGCGCAAGAAAGGCCGATACTTCGGACCTTTTCCAAATGCATCATCGGTTCGCGACAGCCTGAACTTTTTGCAAAAAACTTTTCGAATCCGCTCTTGTGAAGACAGTGTTTTTCGCAACCGTTCAAGGCCCTGCCTTCAATATCAGATAGAGCGCTGTACCGCTCCCTGTGTCGATTTTATTTCTCCCGAGGACTATCGCCAGGATGTTCGCCACGCAGAGATGTTTCTCACGGGTAAAAGTGACAGCATTATCCAGGAGTTGGCCGATCAAATGGATGAGGCATCCCGGGCGCTGGAATTTGAAAAAGCCGCGAGACTGCGGGACCAAATTTCCGCGCTACGTCGTCTACAAGCGGATCAGGTAGCTGAGGGAGCAAGTGGCGATGTGGATGTGCTTGGAATAGCCAGTGAGGGCGGCAGCTGTTGCGTACACGTTCTGTTTGTCAGGCAGGGGCGAATTCTGGGGAGTCGCAGTTATTTTCCCAGTGAGCGCCTGGGGCTCACACCGCCAGAGCTACTTTCCGCATTTGTCCCGCAATTTTACCTGGGCAGTCCTCGAGAGATCCCCCGTGAGATTTTGGTTTCAGAGGCCTTACAGGATCTCGAGCCACTTCAACAGGCTCTTAGCGAGCAGTGTGGTCGCGATGTTGGTATCACCCATAAGTTGCGTGGCAAGCGGGCCACTTGGGTTGAGATGGCGCAACAGGCAGCACAACAGAATTTGACTAGTCGAACTGCAGCCCAGCAAAAACTCTACAACCGTTTCGAGAAGCTACAGGAAGTATTAGAACTGGAGCAGCTCCCGGAGAGGCTTGAGTGCTTTGACATCAGCCATTCTTCCGGTGAGGCCACGGTTGCGTCCTGTGTTGTATTTGATACCGGAGGCCCGGTGAAGTCGGATTATCGCCGATTCAATATTGAGGGTATCCAGGCGGGCGATGATTATGCGGCAATGGGGCAGGCGCTAAAGCGGCGCTATACGCGCCTTTCCGGTGGCGAGGGCAAATTCCCCAATATCCTGTTGATTGACGGGGGGAAGGGCCAGGTTACACAAGCGGTCGAAGCTCTGAATGAGCTGGGCATTGTCGGAGTGCAAATTATTGGTGTTGCCAAAGGAACTACACGAAAAGCGGGCTTTGAAACATTACATGTGGTTTCCAGTAACAAAGAGCTTGTACTCTCCGCCGACTCATCAGCGCTGCACTTAATTCAACAAGTGCGAGACGAAGCGCACCGCTTTGCTATCGCTGGCCACCGGGCAAAACGGGATAAAAAACGCAGGGAGTCTCCATTGGAAGGTATCGCTGGAGTAGGGCCCACTCGCCGCAGGGCGCTGCTGCGACATTTCGGAGGTTTGCAGGAGCTAAAGCGCGCAACAGTAACGGAGATTGCCAGCGTGGATGGTATCAGCCGGAAATTGGCTCAGGATATATACTCGGCACTACACCACGAGTAGAACAGGATTGAGCTGGCGATTAAATGGCCAGTTTTTTCCAAAGCGTTTCATTTTGCGCGATGGCTTGATAACGTACGCCCTCCGCAAGAATAGAGAAAAGTATGACAATCGCCAATCAACTGACACTGCTACGTGTTGCTTTGATCCCATTTTTTGTTTTGGTTTTCTATTTGCCGTACAAGTGGAGTTACATTGCTTCTGCTGCAATTTTTGCAGTTGCCGCAATTACCGATTGGCTTGATGGCTATCTCGCCAGAAAATTAAATCAGAGTACTGCCCTCGGTGCCTTTCTGGACCCGGTTGCCGATAAGCTAATGGTGGCTACGGCATTGGTCTTGCTGGTGGGACTGCATGACAATCCGCTGTTTGCGATTGCTGCGGCGGTGATCATCTGTCGAGAGATCGCGGTCTCTGGGTTGCGGGAGTGGATGGCTGAGCTGGGGCAGCGCAGCAGTGTTGCCGTTTCCTATGTAGGCAAAGTCAAAACCACCGCACAGATGGCAGCAATTCTTGTTCTGCTTGCCTTCGATGTTAGAGAGTTTCCGGTGATGGAAACTATTGGATACCTGCTGCTCTATATCGCTGCCGGCCTCACCTTGTGGACGATGGTGATGTACTTGCGCGCCGCATGGCCGGCCCTTATGGCCGACAGCCGGGATAAGTAGATAGAGGGGAGTTACTTCTCTCACGAAATTGGCGCCTCGACTCTGGCATTTGCTGGAAAACGAGGCGCTCTTTACCCCGCTTAAACTCGCTCTTCCTCTTCCAAGCCCCTGCGCTCCTCTAAATTGTTAGATACTTTTCTGCGATCTATAGGAAGCTCATGTCCGTCAAAAGCCATCTGATTATGATCTGGCTGCTTTGCATCACTCTCAATGTCGAGGGGCAAGTTGTACACGATGCCGAGTTTTATATTCTCAAGATGCAAAACGGCGAACGTTGGGATCAAGAGGATGCGGAGCTTGAGCAACGCTTACAGCAGTTGCGGCAGAAATATGGACAGCCACCGAATATAGTATTCCTGCTGTGGGATGACACTGCATTTGGAGCTGTTGGCTTTCCTGCGTTACAAAAGAACTTTGGCTACTCAACGCCAAATCTAAATCAGATGGCTTCAGAGGGTATCAACTTTACCCGCATGTACTCTGAGCCCTCATGCACACCAACCCGCGCTGCTGCGCTCACCGGACGGCTACCGGTGCGCTATGGCATGGGTGAAGTGGGTATGCCCCATGAGTTTTCTGGTCTACGCGCAGAAGAAGTCACTATTGCCGAGGTACTTTCGCAAGCGGGTTATACGACAGGCTTTTTCGGCAAGGGGCACCTTGGAGATATCGAGGAGAGTTATTTACACAATCAGGGGTTCGATGAGGCGTTGTTCACTCCGATGAACCAGATTACCTCCCTGTTTAACCCCCAGGCAAATGTAGCAAATGCGGTGCTGGGCATGTTCCCCGAAATCTATCCACCTGACCCCTATCAGTTGGACAGCCCTGGTCTGATTCCCGCTGGCTGGGTAATGAATATTGAAGGGAAAAAGGGACAACCCGGGCGGGAATGGTGCGGAACATCCAACGAGTGCTTCGCCAAGTTTGATCCAGAAGCAGAACAGAGAACGCTGGCCTTTATTCGTCGCAGTGCAGAGCAGAAGAAACCGTTTTTCGTTGCCTACTGGCCCAATCTCCTTAATTTCATGGCGATGTATAACCCCAAGCGCTCGGTAGCCGGGCTGATGGTTGCCGATGCCTTCCCGGCGATGGATAACTTTGTCGGGGTGCTGATGCAAGAATTGAAAAGCTTAGGGCTCGCTGAAAATACCTTGTTCGTTGCAATGGCGGATAACGGTCCTATGGTCCACAGTCCGCCGGCGGGGTGGGGAATGCTGCCCATGTTGTATCGGGGTGGCAAAGGGGATTTTACTGAGGGCGGCGTTCGCGTACCTGCTTTTGCCTGGTGGCCAGGAACTATCGAAGCGGGACAAACGGCAGGAGATATTATTCATATCACTGACCTGTATACGACTTTCGCTCGCTTGGGTGGAGCAACTGATGCTATTCCCACGGATCGCGTCGTTGATGGCCTCGACCAGACGGCTCTGTTCCTAAACGGCGATACTCATGGCCGCCGGGATTATGTATTTATTTATACGGGTAAGGAATTGGGGGCAACAGTAAAGGGGCGATATAAGAGGCATTGGCTGGGAGCGGGGGAGGTGGCAGGGTCGGGGATGCCGGAGGCTTATTTCGATTTATATATGGATCCACGGGAGGAGTCCCCGCAGTTGGTGCCGTTAATTTACACCCAGGGACAGTTCAATCATATGGTGGCTCGCCACCGCTTGTTCAAACGTAAATATCCAGACGTAGCCAGCGGCAAAGGCATACCCTATACCGGGCTGGCCAATGCGCGCCCTGAGACACAGGCTATTGGTGAACGCGTGCGCGCAGTCATCAGTGAGATGCCATTCACTGTTGAAGACTATCTCGAGTATCAGATCCCCGGTGCCGACAAGGTCGGCGACTGGGGAGATTAAAACGCTAACTCCACAGTGAGTAGGCTTGGACTAGTGGTGGAGGCCCAGATTCTGATTTAGTCGAACTTCGCCACTTCGCTGCACTGTAATGGAAGGCATAATGGACCTGCTCAGGCCAATTTTTGCCTGAAGTTCATAGGGTACCGATTGCTGCCCTCTATTCGCTAATTCAGCGGCGGCGAATAGAGACCCCATCCAGCTCGCAGTTGCGTCTACCGAGATGTCATCCTGGCCATAGGGGGCAATGGGCAATAAGTTGTTTGAGGTTCCTGTCATCACTTTGTGGCCGGCAAGACTGAGCTTGTAGTAGATCCCGGAGAGGGGTAGCTCTTGGTTGTTGGGGTTGAAAATGCGCAAATGGATTCTGAAGCGCAGATCGCTGCCGACGGCAGGAGGAAGCGGCTCCAGCCCAATAATCTCAACCTCTGGCTGCTGAAAATTGGGCGATAAAGCGGCGCAACCACCCATGAATAGAGCGAATAATACGAGTAAGTTCAGTTGTAAAAGTTTAATCACTGCTTGTCCTTCATTTTTCTCTCTTCTGATAAGTGCGAGGTTGGTGTCCCAGCGCTTACTCCACGACCACCACAGTTTTATTTCTCTTGCTTGCTTATTGAGCAACCGCTCGAATTGCTTCATTCTACGATCCTGATGGATCGAAGAAGGTTGTTGCCTCTGTGCAAACTTCGCCATGGATTTCTACTAACGGAGACAATAGATGAGCAAGTGGTTCATTCTTCTGACAACAATGGTGGTGATATTGTTCGCCAGCTGGAAATGGCTTTTGCTTCCGGCTATTGAAAAGTCGATGAACAAAATAGAGCCGGGCAAAATTGCAGCGCTGTCATCTGAGGCTAAAGCGCTACACCAAAGTCTATTGGTAGGTGATCTCCACGCAGATAGTTTCCTGTGGGCCAGGGATTTGAGGAAGCGAGCCGACTATGGTCATCTGGATCTCCCCCGGGCGCGAGAAGGTAACCTGGGTATCCAGGTCTTCACATCAGTTACCAAGTCTCCCCGGGGGCAGAACTATCAGAAGAACTCCAGCAAAGCTGGCGATAACATAACCTTATTGGCCATTGCTCAGGCGTGGCCAGTAAAGGCGTGGGGCAGCCTGTATGAGCGGGCGCTCTATCATGCAGAGCGTGTTAATGCGCTACAGCAATCTGCGCCTGACCAAATACGTATCGTCAAAAGTGCGGCAGATTTACAAGAGGTGCTTGTAGCAAGGAAGCAGGGTGGAGAGGTTTTGGCCGCACTCCTTGGCACTGAAGGTGCCCATCCTTTGGAAGGGAAGATCGAAAACATCGGTCGCCTATACGATGCTGGCTTCCGAGTGATGGGGTTGCAACACTTTTTCGACAATGAGCTGGGTGGCTCCCTGCATGGAGAAAGCGGGCAGGGTTTGAGCGCATTTGGCCGGAAAGCAGTGCAGGAGATGGAAAGGCGCTCTATTGTGATTGACGTCGCCCACTCCTCCGAGCAGGTCGTCCGCGAAGTTTTGGATATTGCCGAGCGCCCAGTGATTGTTTCCCATACCGGGCTTCAAGGGGCGTGTAACTCACGCCGGAATATCAGTGACGAGCTAATGAAGGAGATAGCGGGCAAAGGAGGCTTGGTTGGAATCGGTTTCTGGCCTGGTGCTGTCTGTGATACAAGCCCCAAGAGCATTGTTAAATCCATTCGTTATGCCATTGATACACTGGGTGTGGATCATGTCGCATTGGGGTCGGACTATGACGGCAGTGTAAAGGTTGCATTTGACGTAAGTGAACTGGGCGTGCTTACCGCAGAAATGCTTCGGCAAGGGTTTACTGAAGAAGAGATCCGTAAAGTAATGGGTGAGAACCTGAGAGATTTCTTCCTTACTCAACTTCCCAGTTAATATCATATAGGAAGGTTGAATTTAGATTCCGCAGCCTTCTCAACAGATATATTAGCGCTGGCATTTGATAGCTCACTGTTCTGATGAGTTTGTTATTACCAGCGCAATACTTGCACTCGTATATGATTAAAAATAAATAACTTTCTGCACATATCCAAACGCAATTTAAACTGGAAGTTTGTATCATATTTTGCTCTTTATGCCCTGAAAAGCCAACTGTAACCAAGTGTAATTAAATTCCAGTTTACTTTTTAAAGTGACTTAAAGCTAAAAAAGCCGCAGGAAAATTGATAGAGATAAAACTGTAGGTAAGAAAAATAGAACATGGGCCGCGATACCGCGGATAGGCAAAAGTCCACTATCTCTAAAGAATAGGGAGACCTCCATGTTCAATCCGAAACTAACAGAAACAGAATTTCTATTGGATCAGGCAAATTACATCCAACCCGGTGTCCACAATGACGTCAGGCGTGGAGTTTGTTACGCATTATCCTACATGTGGGTGAGACTCGGCTTGCAACCCGGTGGTCATATAAATATGCACCTCCAGGCAGGACTGCAACAGCGTTACCATAATACGGGAATTGGAAACGCCCTCAACAGAGCAACTCCAGGTATGTTTTTAAGGGCTGTTGGCGGGTCGACCACCACCTTTGGGCAGCCTATCTATACAATGCAAAGGGCAATTTCCGCGCAGCAGCAGATCCAGGGAAATGTGATGGGTATATCGTCAGGGTTAAGGACGATTTGTCGGACAGATGGGTATACCGAGCACTGTATCGCCCGTGGGCATCAGTTGAACCCATTTGAGCCTTTTTCCACATTTTTGCGATGGATACGGCAGGGGATGGCCCGCCTTAATCAAGGTTTTGCATTGATAGGGTTCCTGGGCCCCAACAGCGGCCATGCAATTGCAATTCAAGTACAGAATGGTAATACCTGGAGACTTTTTGACCCCAATTTTGGCTCCTTTGTATTTAACGGATACAACCGCTTTAAGGCCGAATTACACCAGCTGGCTTTGATATACCTGGCGATGGGCACTGCTGGTGGAAGCTGGATGATTTCAACTTTTAGATAAGTTAGTGGGGTTGTTTTATTGTCTAGGTATCACAGGGTCGCTTAGGCGACCCTGTGCGTTGAGTTTAAGTGCAAGCGTATACTAGAGAATTTAGACCGCAGTAAAAGTCCTGATGAGTCAATTAGGGGGGTTAGTCTGGCACTTCCAGTTTTAATATTGACTACTTGGCAGCGATACACTCAATTTCAATTTGGGCGTCCAGCGCTAGGGACTCCACTGCAAAGGTAGTCCTTGCAGGGTAGGGGGAGGCAAAAGCTTTCTGGTAGATGTTGTTGAATTCAGGGAAATTCTTGATATCTGTTAAAATGACCGTGCATTTAACAACATCTTTCATTTCGTAGTCGTAGCGCTCCAGAGTTTGCTTTATGTTGTCTAGAGTCTGTTTGGTCTCCGCAGCGAATCCCCCTTGGGCTAACCGCTTAGTCTCCGGTGAAAGCCCTATTTGGCCAGAAAGAAATAGCTGGTTGCCAACTTTTACAGCCTCTGAAAACGGTAGCTTTGAGGCTGATCCTGTTGGGTTCAGAAATTCAACCTGCTCAGCCTCCTTTGCATAGCTGAAACTGGAAAGCGTAATAGTGAAAAGTGCAGAAATTAATGCATTTATAGGTGATATCTTTATCTTCATTGGAATCTTTTTTTGTAAGTTTTTCATAAAAGCTGGGGCCGGTGTATCTTGCGGTCGATCACTTTTTGTTCTTGGTGATTACCTCAAAAAACTTAGATGGGTTTCTAGAGCAAGGGTGCATTGGAGCTTACGAGTAACCACCTTCGCTTTAGTTGAGTATAACCTGCTGGAGCGAGCTAATTGGATTAAGGTACTAAAGGGTATATTGGGTGGTGATTATACATGCAATTCGTATCTAATTTGTACGCATTGGCGACGGTGATGAATGCGAGAGTTTTCTCGTATTATGAGCAACTCAATCCCATTGCTTACCTGAGCGCCACTTTTAACATTGCTGGATTATTGAACAATAGTGCTCTGGAGTGACTGACTCGGTAGCGCTGCTATTCGAGTGCGCTATTCTCGCCCTAAGCCAATCGAGCTTTGAGTGGACCGATCTCTTTTAATTGAAACCAACACACGCATTTTATTGTAGAAATATAGATTTGCCAGGATTTTGGCTAAACTTGAGTGCTGAATTAGGGAAGTGGTATGTCCAACCACCAAAAGAACGGAAACGCTCGAAACTAAATACTTCAAAACCTGATTCTCAAATTGGCGTGTATGTCATCTAAAGCTGTATATTTGTACAGCTGCATGCATTGACAGCTCTCTAGTGTGAGAGGTAATATATTTACAGCTGCTTTGGTTTTCATGCAGCAACCATCCTTTCTTGAACCGGCCCCCAAGCCGGTTTTTTTATTCTTCCTTGGTCGGTTTATTTTATCTCTAGTTTAGGGTAGTTAATTGAGCGTATGGCATACATTGGCCATTGAGGGGGTCGGCTTGATTCTTTTTTCTGTGCTTTTGGGTGTACAGGCATGGAGGTGCCGCTAAGAACCTCTGGTCGTCCAATAGTGGTCGGAATTAAAGTAAAGATGAAAGAGACACTGATGAGTGAATGTCATCTTATCCGCTCCTCTAAGCTATCTAGATTCTGTGGTTTATGGTGATAGGGGAGATGTATTGTCTCAAGTTTTCCTTTCCGGAAAATTTGGCCCGGATACTGGAGCTCCCGAAATAGGATGCCTTGCCCTTAACTGGGTTAGGGCTCGCTTTGCAGTCGAGTTTAGCGAGGCCGCAAAGCGAGTGTGAGATTGAAGGCCAAATGCTTAACTTAAGGTCGCTTCTTCTTGTTGGTAGGTTAATGTCGGTATGTGATGTTTGAAGTTTGGTTTTAGGTCATCATCATCCAATACGATCCACCTTAAAAAGGCAGAGAATTCTTGCCCGCAGCTATCGCTCTGCAAGAGACTCTCGATATATCTGCGGACGGTAAATTGCACCCCTCTGAAAAGGTGGGGGAGATTCGTAAATACAACGAACTGATTGCGGAGCAAGCGGATATCGAGGCTCAAGCAGATAGGTTTAGCATTACTAATGAAAAAAATAACTATATCGCTAATCTCAATTTGCTGACCAGCTATCTGGAAGACTTGGACCCACCTTGGGACGATTTAGAAAATACGACACCGATAGCGCGAGGGACATGGAATACTCGCTGGACGGCAGTAGGTAGTGCTAAGAGTGCATTGCTGAGGGCTGTTGCCGACCAAGCCATAGTCGTGGCTGAGGCGACAGGTGATAAGATCGCGAAACTCGCCTCCGGCGATAACTTGGTCCAAGGTGATTTCTCCGATGATGAGCTGTACTGGAGCAAGGGAGAGGTTTTTACCAATACCGCAGACTACCCCTACCTCCCTGAGGGGATGAAAGTTTTATTGGAGCCATGAAGCCATCTAGCTTGTGGCCCCTAGAGGAATACCTTTGAAAGCTCCATTTAAGGCTTGTTCATTGCGCCCAATGGTTAAGTTTGCCATAACACCAAATTCCTTATCTGGCGTTACATAACCTAAAGCTCCAGCGGTCTCTTCAACATCGCTAAACCTTGTAAGCTCTTCAATAACATCAATGATTAAATTTAATTGAGCAAGAGGATCGCTTTCACTAAATAAAATTTTAGTGTTAAAGATTGTTGCGGTTTCGTTATTCGTTTCAATAGTAAATAAAAGTTGTTCGGTGGTTTTGGTTATTTTCTTATAGTATTCTAAAATATCATCCCTAATATTTTCTTTTTCCGCACAAGGAATTGTTACTTCACTTTCTTTGCTAAGCTTTGTAAGTTTGATATCCCTTAGTATATTTTCGTAGGATGCATTTACCTCAATAAGGTCATTAGTCAACTCTGTTAGTAGGTCTTGCTGATCCTCATGCCCTGTAGACGTAGGGCTAAAAACTGGATGCGTTTTCTTTATATTGTTATGTGGGAATAGCGCTCGATAAAGCGAGTTGTATTTAAATTTTACTTCTTTGTCTGTTTCTATTTTCTCCAGCAGCTCAAAGAATTCTTTTTTGTGCGAGTAGTATTTTGTAATTACGTTTTGCGTTACTGCTTCCTTAAGGGTTTCAGCCATTTGTGATGATCTGCGATGCGCCACAAAAAGACCAGTAAGAGGGAGGGAAAGTGCTGCAAGTGATAATGGAAGCCTGAAATATTCAAATAGGCGGTTCCAACCCTTATATGATGGGTCAAACGAAAACTTACCCTCCTGATAAATAATCCCGGCAACAATAATCGAAAGCGCTACAGGGAAAAGTAGAAAAAGCTTAAAGTACCCTGATTGCCAGAGAGTACGTTCTTTTGTCGGCTTTTGGGGGGGACCACCAGTCTTTAAGTTCTCGCCGGTATTTCCAGCATAAGCATAAACTTAATAGTAAAAATAGGTAGTTGCTGATAGCTAGTGAAGAAAATGTTAGCAGTCCAGCTATAAAAATAATTGAATTGGTCAGTAGTGAGCTTCCTAGTTTTCTTTTTGTCAACCTCTAACTCCTTTAGACTAACGCTATGAGCAAATGTTGATCCTACCCACCAAAGACGGACACTCTCTTAAGCGATAAACTACGCAGCAGAGGTGCCCTATGACACGATCAAGTAAATCAACCAAAACCACTCGTAAAAAATACTCAGAGGAATATAGAAAAGATGCCCTAGCACTGGCGGTCAAGGTAGGGGTAAGCGTTGCCGCTAAACAGCTTGGGTTACATCCTTCCCAGATTTACGGATGGCGAAGCAAGGCTAAGTTACATCAGAGCCGAGGGGATGCCGAGAGAGAGCTGGCCACAGAGAATGCTCGCCTTAAGCGGCAGCTGGCTGAGCAGGCAGAGGAGCTGGCGATCTTAAAAAAGGCCGCAGCGTACTTTGCAAAGAGCCTGAAATGAGGTACGCCTTCATGCTAAAGCACAGGCATAAGTTCAGCATCAAAGCGATGGCTAAGGTATTGAGCGTATCTCGCAGTGGGTTTTACGATTGGGTGTCAAGATCGGCCGATCAATCCAAGCGCCAGCAGTACCAAATGGAGCTTGATGGTTTGGTACAGCAGCGCTTTATAACCAGTAAAGAACGTAGTGGCGCCCCTCGCCTGACGAGGGAATTGGCCAGTGAGGGGAGTAAATATAATCAAAAAACAGTTGCTGCCAGCATGCGTCGACAGGGCCTACGGGCTAAAGCCGCCAAGAGATATAAAGCCACAACCTACTCAAAACATGGTCTGCCAGTGGCCCCAAATCTGCTCGAGCAGAACTTCAATACTGAAGCGCCGAATCAGAAATGGGTCGGGGATATTACCTACCTACGAACAGAAGAGGGTTGGTTATATCTGGCTGTAGTGATAGACCTATATAGTCGGCTGGTTATTGGTTGGGCGATGTCAGAAACGATGACAGCTACATTGGTCTGTGACGCCCTTCAAATGGCTTTATGGCGACGTAAGAAACCTACAAATGTTATCGTGCATACTGACAGGGGAAGCCAATATTGCTCTAAAGATTATCAATCTTTAATTACAGCTTATGATCTGCGGTGCAGCATGAGCGCCAAAGGTAACTGCTATGATAACGCCTGCGCAGAAACGTTCTTCCACTCACTTAAGGTAGAAGTAATCCATGGTAACCGCTTTCCTACAAGGTGCCTCATGCGGGAAACCGTATTTGAGTATATAGAAATAGACTACAATCGAAATCGCTTACACAGCGCCAATGGCTATCTCAGCCCTGAGGCGTTTGAGGAACAACTAGTCGCTTAGTGGTGTGTCCGTTGTTGGTGGGTAGGATCATGTCGATATATCTTAACCTAGATGTGTAGCAGGATAAGATTGCTAAATGGGTGAGTGATGCTTGCTATCTAGGTCACCCCTAAGTCTGGAAGTGCCATCAAAAGATGGGTTTAGTAGCCAACTCTTTGTTGATACTCTAGTGCCAAATACCAGTTCTCGAATCTTACTTTACTATATTCTCTCCTGCCTGCTGTCGTGTAACTATGTAAAAAATGCATATTCAAAAGTTACAGCTATTTTCGGCAAAAAATTGGTTAATGGTTCTGCGAATTTGTCCAGCTCATAGATCATTGCTCCAAACTGTTTGTTTTACAAAATATCGCTATTTAGTTGATATCTGGGTACAAATTCTTATAAGTGCAGCTCTGTTACGCGTTAAGAAATGAATTTTTTAGTTTATCTCAATATTATCATCTGTCCGGCCAGTTTGAGCAAATAGGCCAGATGGCTCACAATTTGATGGCTGGAGGGGCAATTCCTATAGAGTGTCAAAGTAGGAATACTGTATAGATATACAGTATTCTAGTAGATTGACCATGTGTTACGGGATGGTTCCAAAGCGGAGATGGGGGCCAAGTTTGTTATGGCATGGCAATTTACTGGATTTACTCAATAACAGGGTATAAAGGGGGCCCCTAGGACACACTTGCATTATGGGCAAAGGCTGTACGATGGCCTGTACCCAATGGAAAGAAGGAGTTGATTGCAATGGCATATATAGAGACTCAAGCTGAGATTAAAGCCTACCTGGACACGATACATATGACTGCTGATACCGCTGACCCAAAAATTAGGGACATTCTTAAAGTGCAGGCCAACAATCTGGATGGGGCAGTTAGTTCTTTGGTGGATGAGCTGAATGCTCTTGCTGAGAAGCAGAAGCAGAAGCAGAAGCAGAAGCAGAAGCAGCTTCGCGAGCTGTTGAGGTAGTGTTTTGTTAAGGCACAGGGGGCCGCTCGCAACGCGCTCCTCTTGCCTGACTAGTACCTACTTACACATGCTGTATGAAAATACAGTGTGCGCTTAACCATGAAACTACTCTCTCTATACAGTAGTGGCATTAGCTGCGGTTTTCATTCTCCGGCAGTTGACTATAAAGAGTAACCGCAAAGCCTTGATGAGCATTTAATAACTAATGCTCCCCCGAGATTTATGGCTAGGGCTAATGGTGGCTCTATGCAAGTGGTGGGCATCTTTGACCGTGATGTGCTCATTGCCGATCGCTCACTGACACCTATGAATGGTGACGCTGTTGTGGTCGCTCTGGATGGCCAGCTAACATGTAAAATCTTGGATCTTAAGCGAGGCCGGCTGTTGTCCCCAATGGCAAATACAAGCCGATACCGGTATGGGAAGGAGTTGTTAGTTGAAGGGGTGGTTAAAGTATCTGTGCGGAATCATCGCCCAGTTTAGGTGCTGTCAGTGTCAGGGGTAGGGAAGCTCTATTTTCTTCGCTCAGGAAAAAAATTTTTAACTAGATTTGTATCGTTTGAGGGGGATAAAAATCAGTGCACCAAATTTGCATCAAAAGGTATGTAACTTATTGATTTCAAAGATCTGATTGGTGCCCGGGGCCGGACTTGAACCGGCACGGCCGTGAAGCCGGGAGATTTTAAGTCTCCTGTGTCTACCAATTCCACCACCCGGGCAGATCCTTTGCGAGAGAGGGCGATGTTTAATAGTTGCCCTTCATTCTCACTTTCATTGCATTCAACAGGATACTGCAATGAAGAGGAAAATGGAGGCTAGGGTCGGAATCGAACCGGCGTACACGGAGTTGCAGTCCGCTGCATGACCACTCTGCCACCTAGCCTTTTTTATCCGCCTTTGGCGGAAAAGAACGCTGCGAATTCTATCTGATAAATCTGAAAAATCCTAGCGTTTTCTTATACTTACGTGCGTTTCGCTGTGTAAGTGGGCGCCATTTTAGGGACTCTAGAGGATTAGTCAAGCATTGTTTTCATCAATGTTGCAAACAAGTGAAAAAAAGTAGGAAAAGTTACCTTCTGATGGTGGGGGAGGGCTGTAATAACTTTTAGCGCTGGTGCTCAAGAACCTATTTCCATTTGTTCTAAATTAATCTTCAGGTGTGCTGGCAATCTGTGACCTGTGTTCGATACTGTCTTTATCTGGCTAACACATCTCCCCCAACGTGTTTAGTAATGCTGGTAGGGTGGCTCACATGGCTGCCACCCGGAAGCAAGGATGAAATCCTCCAAGTTTCACTCCTAATGGTCTTGGCCCTGACGCTCTCCCCCCCCGTCGTCAGGGCTTTTTTTTGTCTGCTATTTACTGGAGCCTTTCGCCCGGTCTGTCAGGTTTTCTGTGGCTAATGCATCCACGGGTCTACCGGCTGCTTTCTCAGACAGGGATCTAAACCTTTCCAGAGTCACTTCACCGCGTGTTCGAGCCAGTTCTCGTGCGACGTCATCAATACTTGCCTTGCCATTGCTGGCCTCGCGAATCTCTTTATCCAGTTGCTGCATTACCCCGGCTGCACGGGCGGTAATGGGGCCGGACGAGCGTTCGACTAATAGTGAAGGAGCCTTCTTACCCCATTTAATCAGTTTATCCATTGCCTCCTGATAGCGGGCTTCACTGATGCCACCAGTTCGCCTTAAAATCTCCAGGGAGTAAAACTCAGCCAGTCCCTCTACAATCCAATCGCTCTCATCGTCGCCGTGAATTCCAGTGCCCACATGAACTAGCTCGTGGATCATGCTGCTGGTGCGGTTGCCGCTGATCAATGGTCGATCAGCATGCATATATAGAGAGCGTGTCCCCGACAGTCCGCCGCGCCACATGGGGTCGTCAGCGGTTACGATCAATAGATGATCAGGGAAGAGGGGGAAGATTTTCTTGAGCTCTGGCAGGTTCCAATTTAGGAAGGCCAGGATGTCTTGCCGCCGAATGTTCTCATTTTTAGGGCCTGCAACACGGGTTTCAGTGCCGGCAATCATATCCTGCCGACTGCCAATTTTCCCTACAATCATCCAGCCCTTGGGTCTTACAAACTTACGCTTGGGGTCAGATAGCTCGTATAGGTTATCTTCGATCTCAGGGTAGGGTAGGGCCGCATACCATTGGTCAGGAAGTTCCAACTTAAGGCGGGCGGTAGAGCGGCCACGGCTGGTTGCCGATACCGGTGCAATCAATTTATCGCTGCGGAGAATTGCCCAGTCTTTGGTGATCCGTGAGTCGTAGCCACCGTTGCTACGCTGGTTATCTATGACAAAGCGGTACTTGAGGGCGGGGTTCTTCCCTTTGGGGTACCAGGTTGCTTTGTCGCCCTCAATCTTTAGGGGGGTGTCACTTTCCAGGTCCTGATAGCGGCCAGAGCGCAAGTTTAGAACGAGCTTACTTGGCATATCATCACCGCTGAGTGCCATTTCCACCTCAGCCAGTTTGGAGTTGGGCGAGATCTCTGCACTGTAAAGAATCTCATAAGCCTGAAGAGCAGGGGATAGAGTGGCGAGTAATAGCGGCAGTGTTAGTAATCGTTTAAGCATCATTTCTTCAGCGGGAAATCCAACAATTAGTCGTTTCGACAGTATCTAAGCCTACAGGTGCCCTTGTGTCACCTTCAAGCAAACTGGTCACAAGCTAGCCAGTTATGAGGTGACAGTTTTGTGCCGTCAGGTTTCATTGGATTGGTTTTCAGATATGTACCACTTAAAAAGAATACACTTACAAAGTCGTTATCATATGGCGGCGCATACTAGTAAGCATCTCCCGTAAAAGTAAACAAGAAGATAGATATGGGTGGGCCGGCACAAACATCTTTTGAGAGGGCTGGGTTAGTGGGCAGGCATGCTGACTAAGTGGGAATTGAGCGCTACGAAGGATAAGACCGCAGCATAGCTGCGGTCTTAAAAGGTCTTTTGCAGTCTAACTAACGATGGCGACAGAGCTACCAATATCTGATTGCACGGGGATCAACGAACTGCATACCGTAGGCGCTCAGGGCAAATCCATCTGGAAAACTGCTTACCATTGGTTGCTGGGGGTTAACCGCGGCTATTTCGGAAGGGTAATAACCTCCCGGCACAAACTGCCCCTGCCAACTGGGTGTAGCTTGAGGGGGGTAGCCCTGTAACGGACTCATGGTAAATCCAGAGTATGGAGTGGCTGGGGAGGGACCTTGCGCGGTTGCGGTATGAGTACCCGCGGCCCTTGCTTGCTCTTTGGCGGACTCAAAAGCGGAATTGATACCGAAAAGCTTGGGAACACCTGCGCCAACTCTCTCTGCCCCGAGGGGCATTGGTGCGGCCAAGGATTGGATCAGTTGGAATAAGGCGGTCACTCTGGATACATCTTTCTGCCGGAGCGCACCTTTAAATAATGGATGGTGGGCAAGTAGTAGAGCTGCCAAACCGGTAATATGCGGCGCGGCCATTGATGTACCTGACTGAACATCGAAGCCTTTGTCAGGCACAGACGAAACGATACCCACACCAGGTGCGGCAACAGAAATTTCCTGGCCAAAAGCACTAAACCTAGGAACAAATAGACCGTCGGCTGATGCTGTTGAGGGTATTACTGTTTGAGCCTCCCAGGAATCTTTGGGGAACTCATTGAGCATTCCCAGAGCGCCGACAGCCATAGCATTTGGGGATCTGGCTGGATACTGGACTGCTCCGCCATTGTTGCCTGCGGCAACTATACAGGCGATACCATGTTGGACTGCTTCCTCGATTTGCTGCTCAACAGCCTCTGATGAATCAGAGCTGCCCAGGCTCATATTCACCACATCAACACCGAGCTCTATGCAATGTGAGAGTGCATCAATCAAGCTACTAAATTGCCCGCCGGGGAAAACTTTGAATACATAGATTTCGGCTTCAGGAGCAAATCCGCGTATTGCCTCGGAGCCAGAGGGTTGGCCTGTAATAATTCCCGCACAGTGGGTTCCATGGCCGACGATATCTTCTACCCAGCTATTGGTATCGTAATTATTGGTGACATCGATACCATTCTTTAAATGGCTCAGTATCGGGTGCTTATTGTCCGCACCGGAATCGATGATTGCGATTTTGATACCTTTGCCTGTGTATTCATCGGGTAGCTGGTCCAGGCCCATGTACTTTTGCCCCCAGCCATAGGAAGCATCATTGGGGAAGTTGGGTATGGCTTCGCTTAGGGGTTGGAGTTTCACCAGGTTCACACCGGTGAGCGACAGGGAAGGGCTGCGAATATATTTGTTCCAGAAATCTTTGGCGGGACGGATCAGAAGTGATTTCACTTGAGCGCCGCCGCTTTGCGCAAAAATACTGAGCGCAACTTCCCCTTTATTGTTAGTGACCCCCTCCTGGGGAAAGCCTGCGCTTTCAACAATTATTTGAGCGTCGCGTATGGGCTCACCTTTTGCGCCGATAACGCGGAAGTGCACCTGCTGAGCCTGGACATGGTATTCACGCAATAGTCCGGGTTGCTGTGCAAAAACTGCGGAAAAGGTCGGTGAATAACTCGCTTGCCCGTAAGAGAGAAGAGAGTCCAGTTCAACGGCGACGTTTGGTGGCGTGGTCTGGTAAAGTGCCGCAGCAGCATCCACATCCATACGGACTTTGTAAATATTGGTGGCCTCATCGGCGGAGGACAGCGTTTTTAGTTTTCTGCCGGGGCGTATTTCACGAAGCACCTCACAACCTGCCTGCCTGGCAATAGTGGAAATCACATGGTGCATTGAGCCCGAGCTCAATGGCTGCACGCCCATGGATTTAGCCATCAGGCTGCGGCGGGGTGAAATAAGTAACTCGACTTTCTCTGCAACCTCGACCGAAGGTTCTCCTGCGGCCTTTTCTTGTCGGGATTCAGTCATGTTCATGTTCCTTCGCTTTCAGTGCGGTACTGATCTAGTACGCGTGTGAAACGTCTGAAAGTGGTGAATCGAGTGGGTTTCAGCCTCAATTGAGAGGGTGAACAGGTTGATCTGGATCAATAATTACTTTGCCTCCCAATTTCTCTCTTAGGTCGTCGACGGCATCGGGTGTAGCCACAAGGGTGACGTTGCTTTTGCGCAAAGTAACGTCCTTAACATCGGGGCAATTTGAAGCTTCCTTCACCAGCTCCTCTAGCTCCAGAGTGCTAGCTGATACCTTACGATTGGGTACGGCTACATATTGCTCAAACTTCTTCATTTTCTTCTCATTGTGACTGCGCCATCCAAAATAGTTCAGGGTCGAACTCACCCCCAGGAAAAGGGGCGGGAAGCCCCTTTTTTTTGCATTTTCAGTGCAGATAAGCCTGTTGCTGAAAGGCTGAGTTGGGTTGCGGCATTGCCTGATAGGGCAGTGGCTGCCCGATGCCACTCAAATTCTGGAGGGGTTGCTGAGGTGGTTGCGGGAAAGCCTGGAATTGCACCGGTTGGCTCAGTGGTACAAAAGCCTGCGGGGGAACCGATCCATACTGCTCCGGAGCCACAGGTGCCAGTTGATTTACCGGTTGGCCGATGTAGGTCTGAGGAACGAGGTGTGGCGTGAATTGCGGTGCGGCCTGGTAGGGCAGCAGGTGGTTGAGGCGCGCCAAGTTGTTAAGGAGTTGACCTTGTTGAGGCACACCAATGTAGTTGCCAAGAGCAGGTGCGGCACGACTAATCAAGTCACCGAGGAGACCTTGCGGTGGCAGTTGCGGAGCGGCTTGATAGGGTAAGAGCTGCCCTAGTTGGGCGGCTGCATTGATTAGCTGTGCCTGAGGGTTATTGATGTAATTGGCCAAAACAGGGGCCGCGCGGTTTATCAATTCGCTGAGATAGTTCTGGGGGGCAAACTGATGAGCGAACTGAGGTGGAATTTGTGGAGCAAGCTGCTGAGGAATGTGGGGCGCTAACTGTTGTGGAAGCTGTGGTGCGGCCTGGAAGGGCAGTGCTTGGCCCAATCCGCCGAGTGCATTGATCAATTGACCTTGTGGTCCACCGACAATGCCACCAACTACCGGAGCTGCACGGCTAATAAACTCTCCCAGCAATCCTTGTGGTGCTAACTGTTGAAGCGGTAGGTATGGCTGGGGGGGAGTGATTCCGACGACCGGATTAATCGGAGGTACGGCATAGTTTTGTGGTTGTCCAAAGATCCCTTGAGCATATGCATATGGTTGGTACATGAACGTACTCCTCGAGTAGACCAATGACGATAGGGGGCTATCGCCCAGGTTATTTCATGGTTTACGGGTGAGAATTTTGGAGCTTGATAGAGCCCCGTTTTTAGGATCAGCCTGCTGATAATAAATCAGTAATGAGCTTTCGAGTTGTTGCATCTTGCGACGGACACTCAGCCGGCTGATCTGAGTATAGAGAAGCTTTTCAGAAGCACAGGGAAAGTTTGAAAAAAAATGGAGTGGGAAACAAAAAGGTAATGGGGGCGCAATTGTAGTCACTATTTTTCTTTAAATTTTGTAATTTTCCCAAAAGGATTATTTTTTAAAAAATAAAGTCTTACTCGGGATATGCTACTTAAATGAGCGGTTAATATTCTTGTGGCGTGCAGGGTGCTGCTCCCTTGTGTTGGTGTTAGGGCTCGGGAAAAATCCCCTCGGGTGCCCGGTGAAAAATAGCGGCACTTGTAGAAATATCCGCAAATAGCGAACTGGAATTTAAAGGTAACTGTTTATATCGATGTCTTGGAAAAGCAGCTTAGCGAGCTTTTCAGTTCGCTTTTATGTAAAGGTCTACTTACTCAGGACATCAAAAAACGGTATCTAGTAGCTTTTCAATGTAATTTACTATTGCCTCGCGCCGTATGTCCTTCTTGGTTTTTTCTGCTCCAAACTCTTGCATCCTCTGTGGAGAGCTTTGCATTTTTTTATACGTGTGCTCTCAAAACTAAAAGTACTTGATAGTCGTTGAAGATACGTAAATACAAGAAAGTGGATAGAAATAATATCGGTATTTTTTTGGCGACCACAGTTTGCCGTATTCGTGAAGAGAATTCAGAGAGTGGCTAGATTGGTGGAAAGTGTTCGACCCCAGGGAGAACAAGGGATTGGTTGTTAGCTGGCAGACTAAATGGATGTGTCGGAGATTGGGGTAATTACTAGCAACCGTAAAGCTTGAATCTCCAGTGTAGAAAGAGGCGCTTGGAGCCGGGGAGGTCCAGCTATAATGCGGATTAGACTGCCGTTGAGGACAATTTAAAGATCGGTTGTGTCGGAAAAATGACCTATGATGACATTCGCGCCAAAAATTACTTGATCTTTGAAAAATGGATGAGTAGTATTCGCGGCCTCGGTGAGTAGCGCAGCCTGGTAGCGCACTTCGTTCGGGACGAAGGGGTCGGAGGTTCGAATCCTCTCTCACCGACCAGATTTTCAAAGCCCGCTTTTAGCGGGCTTTTTTGTGCCTGAACTCTTTAGCTTGAGCTGACAATAAGCCGTTCAGATTACCCCTCACTTTCCCCCAGTGCATCGCACCAGGAACAGTACAAGCAACTCCTACATGTTTACCTTGCCGGGCTTAATGCGGAAGCGCATTACAAAAGTTAAAAGCGATGGGGACAAATAAAGAATTAGCTTCAGAAGTACCGAAGAGGCACGAGGCTTTGAGCATGGCTGGCTTAGCTATTTACACCGATAAGCAACTAAGAGATAGCACCCTCAAGGCAGCTGTGTAATTGCCCATGTAAGCCTTTAAAGTAAAAGCGCTACCAGGAATGAAATTATAAACACGAAAAAGCCCGCTAAAAGCGGGCTTTTTCTTTTTGTATGGTCGGTGAGAGAGGATTCGAACCTCCGACCCCTTCGTCCCGAACGAAGTGCGCTACCAGGCTGCGCTACTCACCGTTTTTTGTTTCGCAACATTTGCGAAGGGGCGGCACTATAGCAGCAATTTTTCTGCTGTAAACCACTGATTTAATTTTTTATTTGTCGAATCAGTCCCTCTTGGCAGGTAGACGCTACCAGCGTCCCGTCGCGAGTGAAAATCTGGCCGCGGGTAAAGCCTCTGGCGCCGGTTGCCGAAGGGCTATCCGTTACATAGAGAAGCCATTGATCCAGGCGGAAATCGCGGTGGAACCACATCGCGTGGTCAACGCTCGCGGGCATCAATTGGGGGTCGAATAAGGATATGTCGTGCGGCTGTAGGGAGGTACCCAGGAGTCCCATATCGGATGCATAGCAAAGTGCTGCTCGGTGCTCCATCGGGTCGTCCGACATCTCGCCCTCTGCCCGCAGCCAGAACATGCATTTGGCTTCGCGAGTTTCAGCGCCAAAGTAACTTTGTGGGTCGACCGGGCGAAAATCGATCATATAGCGCCGCTGATCGTACTGCGGGCTAACCAATCCAGCTTCCAGGGCCAGCTCTTGGGTGTTTTTCAGGCTCTCAGGAGAGGGAATCTCGACACAAGGCAGGTCGGTCTGGTGGTCAAATCCGGGTTCCCGAATCTGGAAGGAGGCGGACATATTGAAGATCGCGCGCCCGCGCTGCTTGGCGACTACACGGCGAGTGGTAAAGCTGCCGCCATCGCGTATTGGGTCTACTTCGTAAATTACCGGCAGTTCACTTGAACCTGGGCGGAGGAAGTAGGCGTGCAGGGAGTGGGGTAGGCGATGCTCAACGGTACGAGTTGCTGCCATCAGTGCCTGGCCTAAAACTTGCCCACCAAAAAGCACTTTACGATAATTTTCAACATGATGACGGCTGCGGAAGAGGTTTCGATCCAGCTCTTCAACATCCAATAATTTACCTAATTTTTCCAACATAAGGGATTTTGCCCGTTACCTATTCCACTTTACACAGTTTGCAGATGGGGAGCTTTGCGCTCTTAATCAAAAGGATAATAACAGCAAATCTCTTTAACCCCATTCATATTTTGAACGTTTGCCCCATTTTGGTCACAGGTGTCACCTCTTCTAGCTATATAGCTCTTTGACTTACAGAAGCTACCGATTTTCTCAGTCAAATTGAAACCCTGTGCTATTGACTATTGCGACTTGTCGAATTCTTACTTATTTATGTGGTATAAAGCGCCAATAGTTGTTGGGACAGTTGGGCTAATTCGCTTGCAGATATCCGACAAAGATTGAATAAGAGAAGTAGGAGATACCACAGGTGCCACACAGTAATATTGATATCCGTCCACCACTGAATTTCGGCAAAGTTGTCAGTCGGCACCGTACTGCAAAGGCTGTAGCTGGGGGTGTTGGCTCTGCTGCTTATTATGGGGTGTGGGGTGCGCAGACGGCTACAGGAGCCACATTAACCGGCCTGGCTACCGGTGCGGCGGTCGCGACTTCTGCGACGGGTATTGGCTTGATCGTTGCGGGAACAGCGCTATCTGTTGGTTATGCTGGCTTGGCGGCCCGATCCGCTTACAAGACCAATAACCACCTAAATGCCCTGAAAAAGATCTATGAAAACAGGAAGTCGTATAGCTGTCCGTGCAAGGGATCAGTTGCCCATGACTATGTTTCTGGCCAGGTGCTCCCTTATATCATCGAGCAGAAAAGCAAGAAGTTGCATCGCAAGATGGTTGAGGCCACTCCAGGTGTTGCCTCAATCGAATATGCGCGAAAGGCAGTAAAAAACCTGTACAAGCGTTCACAGGGTACGCTCGGTAAAAAACGTACCTTTGCTGCAGAGTGGTTGGCGCAGCATTTGATTTCTCATGATTGTGAATTAGCGAATGCGATTGTTGCAGAGCTCTACTCAGAGGAGGAAATGCTCTGGATACGCACGCAGGACAACGATGTAGTCGCGCCTCTGTTGGAGCTAAAGCTGAAGTCCGTTTAATAGTGGCTTCTTGTGTTCTGGTGTAGTTCTTGATTTCATTCGGAAGTATTAGGGTAATGGACTACCCCGCAATCACTCAATCGTCGAATTTTCTGTGTTATGTGCAATGCTTGGGCTCGCCAAGCGTCACCACATGCTAAAATAAAAGGTCTGCTCTCAGCTTAAAATTGGCTCATTTTGGGTAAATTTTGAGCAAAATGGCCTAATATTTTTAATATTAGGCAGTCTAATTCCCCGATTTACTTTTCCAACCGACTTGAATTGCCTATCATTCATGAATGAATAGTCAATTTCAGTCCCCATTTTTACGGGCAAAGAAGGTCGGAAGTATGGATAAGGCAAAAGAGAAGGTTCAGCGGTTCCGCGCGCGGGAGCAGCGTATCCTGGATGCGGCTCTGGAGCTTCTGTTGGAGCACGGTGAAGAGAAAGTCACGGTCGAACAGATTGCCGAGCGTGTGGATATCGGTAAGGGCACGATTTACAAGCACTTCATTTCCAAGACAGAAATCTACATGCGTTTGCTGATGGATTATGAAAAATCCCTCGCTGAACGTCTCAAGACCGCTGTAGCCTTGGCCGAGCAAGGTGATATCACCGCTCCAGCCCGCGCCTATTTTGAGTCTCGTATGGCCGATCCTGGCAAAGATAGACTCTTCCAGCGTCTGGAGGAGAAGATTATCGCGTTGAACCTGGCTCCAGAAATGATTGCGGAGCTCCACAATATTCGTAATTCCAATGCCACCTCTCTCAATCGGGTCTTTGAGCGCCGTATGGAGCAGGGCATGCTGAAGAACGTTCCTGCATACTTCTATTACTCAACATACTGGGCGCTTGTGCAAGGGGCGGTAGAGCTTTATCACTCCAAGTCTTTTGCCAATGTAATAGAGGACAGGGAAGGTTTGATGGAGTTTATTATGGATGTGGGTGTGCATATCGGTGATATGTCCTCTCGCAAAACGCCAGAGGGAAGCCAGACAAGCCATCACAGCGATTCTGCGGGGTCCGCCCTTGGCTGAGCCCCTGTTCCAGCAGCTGCAAAAATTACAGGCTGAATTTCATGGGCATCCACCTGTAGAAAGGTGGAACCCAGAGCTTTGTGGGGACATGGATATGGTCATCAAATCTGATGGCCGTTGGATCCACGAGGGAACAGAGATTCGTCGTCACCCTCTTGTGAAACTGTTTGCCAGCATTTTGAAGCGTGAGGGGGATGAATACTTCCTTGTCACCCCTGTCGAAAAGCTGCGAATCACAGTGGAGGATGTTCCATTTGTGATCACACAGGTGGCCCGCAACCCCGGAAGTACTCATCAACAGCTACTTTTCACCACAAATGTGGGTGACGTTGTTGAGCTGTCGGAAGAGGGGCAGTGGCAACTGAGAGACTTTGGTGCTCCGCCGCAGCCAATCCCCTACCTGGAGATTCGAGGGGGGTTACAGGCTCGCGTTTCCCGTGATGTTTTTTACCAGTTGGTAGACTGGGCACTTGAAGGGGGTCGCGATACCGATAAGCTTTTTGTGCAAAGTGACGGAAAAGATTTCCTGCTGGGTTCTTGCAATTAGATAGCTCCCGGTTCCTGCTGGCGGATTCCTCGCGCCTCAGCGCTGATTTGTAGCTGGGGCTTTAATTCATAGCCTTGCTCTTTACTGTTCGAGTTTAGAAAGTATTTGCTTGACTCTATAGCATCTAACTTTACTCTTTCGACGAACTTTCCTTATTAAAATCTTTAGCATCAAACTATTTAGTGGATGCCACTATCGCTCCTGTATTTTGATTACCACTATGGAACTTATACTTGATTGTGCCGGTGCTTGCTTGAATCCGGAAAATAGCCCGGGAATATACATATCTATACTATTTATCTATGGTGTTGGTGTATTTCATTTCTATTAAAAAAATAGTGTTTGAAATCTTATGGAAATATAAGTGTATTTGTTCTGAAAGAAATAAAATATTAATTCGATAATTTACGGAAATATCTAAATAAGTAACAAATCCGCAACAGTGCATTTCTAAACTTCCCTCCGTCCAAATCGCTACGGCGAAACAAAAAATATAGTTTTTATTTGCTTGGTTGCTGCCATTTATTTTTTTAAAAATGGCGGAGTTGAAGCAATTAAAGTTTTGGATTGAAATTCCTATAGGGGGAAACATGAAGCGAGTACAGAATAAGCTCTTACTGGCAGCTGCGATTGCTGCGCTATTAGCTGGTTGTGACGGTGGTGGTGTGAGTATCGAGCCAGAAACAGTAGATAACTCGGTGGACAACTCGGTAGATAATTCAGTGACAAATCCTGGCGGAGGTTCCGCTGATGAAAATCCATGTGCCACTATAGAAAGTTCAAGTGTACAAGGTGAATTTAGCGGTGGTAACTGCTATTACACAACTGATTTTGTTTCTGCTGCAAACCCATTAACTGAAGATTTATATCTCACTGCGCTGGATAGCAATGGAGCTCATGTCTTTAGCGGCAGTTTGTTTGTTGGAGAAAGTTACTCGAGCGATTCTGACCTGGCAGCAGCTGGTATTTCTGAGGGTGGTGACGGCGTAAAACTGGAAATTGAGGCGGGCGCCACTATCGCTTTTAAAGATAATTCAGCATTTATGGTTGTAAACCGTGGATCGCAAGTCTTTGCTCGCGGTACAGAAACATCTCCCATCACTTTTACGTCAGAAACTGATGTTCTTGGCACTGTAGGTCCGGAGGATGTTTCACAGTGGGGTGGAATGGTTATTAATGGCTTTGGTGTAACGAACAAATGCCAATATACAGGTTCTATTGGTGGTGGTGATCTGACTCTTGATGGCGAGTGTCACGTAGCTGCTGAAGGATCCACTGATGACAATACTTCCTACTACGGCGGTGACAACAATGCCGATAACTCGGGAGAGCTTTTGTACGTTGTTGTCAAACACACTGGCGCAGAAGTTGCTAGTGGTGATGAGTTGAACGGAATTGCTTTTGATGCTGTAGGTAATGGCACAACGATCCGTAACCTTCAAACATACTCAACTTACGATGACGGTATCGAGTTCTTCGGTGGCGCTGTAGATGTCGAAAATTATGTTGCACTCTACGTTCGCGATGACTCCATTGATATTGATGAAGGTTATCGTGGAAGTATTACCAATGCTTTGGTGATTCAAAGTGAGACTGACGGCAATCACTGTATAGAGGCCGATGGCATCGGTTCATATAGTGATGGAGCTGATTATTCCACCTTGATCAGCCAGGGTCTCAACAGTCGACCAGTAATTGACGGGCTGACCTGTATTGTTTCCGCTCAAGAAGAGGGTACTCATGACCCCGGTGCAGGCTGGCGCCTGCGTGAGGGTATTTATCCAATGATCACTAATTCTATAGTTGTGGCCTCCTTCTTTGCTGATGAGACTGGCGTGGCCGGCGATAACTACTGCCTGCGTATTGAGAGTTCTCAAACTCGCGGCGAAGCATCTGCTGGGACTGAGGTGGCTCTGACTTCCAACATTTTCGCCTGTGAAGATCGCACTAAAACCGATGAAGACAGCTTCAATGTTGAGACTTGGGCTGTGGATAGCGGTAACCAATTTGCCACTATCTCCGGTGAAGTTAATCCAACCTCTAATGCCGATACTGACTTTGTTTTGCTCGGCGGTTCCCCTGCAATGTTCACAGTTGATGCATCTGCTCAAGTGATCGATGGCGTTGCACCTACGGTTTCTGCCGAACTGGGTCGTGCCTATTTGGGTGCGCTTGAGCAGGATGGTACCGATTGGACTCAGGGTTGGACTTACGGTCTTCACCAGGGTGATCGCGCTCAACCTCTCTGGTTTGAGTAATAGATCGAGGTAGCGGTTGGGGATGCTAATCCCAATCAATTAAGGCGCCGCCTTCGCTGATGGAGTCGGCGCCTTATTTGATTTAAGACCGTGATTCTTAGGAATGAAAAGAGGCCTGAGAGATGGTTAAGTGCGAAAGATTTCAAAGGGCGCCGCTTGTTTTGGCGGTAGCTGCGGGCTCCACATTTGCAGCTGGAGTGTATGCACAGGATGCTGAACTGGTTGATAGTGCCACTCCTGGGATTGAAGAGGTTGTAGTCCAGGGGCGGCTGAAGGACTCTGCTGAAGTCCTAATCAGCGAGCGCCTGGAGGAGGAGGTAGTTACGGATATCCTCGGGGCTGAGATGATCAGCAGGGTGGGGGACTCTACCGTAGCCGCAGCGCTGCGACGAGTATCCGGATTATCCCTGGTAAGTGACAAGTTCGTTTACGTAAGGGGCTTGGGTGAGCGATATTCAAGTACAACTCTCAATGGTTCGACGGTGCCATCCCCGGATCTGACCAGAAATGTCATCCCACTAGATCTATTCCCGACCTCTATCGTGGAATCGCTAGCGGTACAGAAGAGCTACTCAGTTGATAAGTCTGCCTCGTTTGGAGGTGGTAATGTCGATATCCGCACCAAAGGGATACCTGATGATCTGACTTACGCTATTGAAGTTGGTACGGGCACCAATAGTGAAGTCAATGGTGATGTGCTCAGCTACAGCGGTGGAGATGATGATATTTGGGGTGCTGATGATGGTACCAGGGCGATGCCGGGTGAGATATCTGCGGCACTGCAACGCTTCAAGGGTAATATTTCAGTTGCGGATATCCGTGATACCTTGATTGCTGAGGGGAATGAGTATTCAAGTAACCAGG
The DNA here is from genome assembly GCF_052468155.1 of Microbulbifer maximicatervae (SeqCode). NCBI lineage: Bacteria > Pseudomonadati > Pseudomonadota > Gammaproteobacteria > Cellvibrionales > Microbulbiferaceae > Microbulbifer > Microbulbifer maximicatervae (SeqCode). Next base: position 3,937,442 of record NZ_CP174335.1, on the reverse strand, counting down.
AGGCGGAAAAGGCGGCTCAAGCGCTAAATAGGGAACTCGCCCTAAGCTTGAATCGTGATATTTCTATTAAAGAGGAATCTAGCGATCCTGACCAAGACTACAAGGCTAGTGTAGGGAATCGCTTCTACTACGGGGACGATTGGGAGTTCGGTTTCCTGGCTGGAGCCTCCTACAAGAGTAAGTGGAGGGAGAGTGAGCGCACTATTCGTGACTACGGTAACCCACAGGAGCAGGTTGACCGTCGAACCGAGTCTACTTACTCCGTAGATATCAGTGGAAATTTAAACCTAGGTATACGTTTTGCGGACGAGCATTCGGTTGAGAGTATCAGTTTGTATTTGAGGAATACGGACGATGAGACTTCAATCAGGGATTACTTTGACTCAAATCGTCTATTGTCTGATGGCGCTGGATCGAGAAATTATGACCTGAAGTATGAAGAGCGGGAGCTGGTGCTTCATCAAATAAAGGGAAGTCACTCTCTTGGTCCAGAAACAAAAGGCCTGCTGTCCGTCAGCTCCCTAAGTTGGGTGCCTGAGGATTTGGTGGTTGACTGGTTCTACTCCGATTCAACGGCGATGACAGATATCCCCAATCAGGTTGAGGTGATTGCTAACACCGAAACTGACCCTGAAACCGGAGAGGTTATTAACTCAACGGTGGATATTGCTTCGCGGAGTGCGAGTTTTCGATTTACCGAGCTGGAGGATGAGGTCCGAAACTACGGTTGGTCCGCAACATTGCCCGTTGAGTTTTCCTCGTCTTCGTTGGAGTTGAGTGGTGGGTTTGCTCGAATTGAGAAGGGGCGCTCCTATAAGCAAACTGAATTTGGATTGGATATCTTCAGTGTGGCTGACCCCTCAATACTTGATGACCCTTTGAGTGATGTGTTTAGCGATACCAATATCACTAACGATGAAAATAACTTTGTTTTTGCCAAGTCTGGCAGTAACAAGCAAAGTTATTTGGCCGCTACTTCGACAGATGCGATCTACGGTAAATTCGATTGGACCCTTGAGGAAACCTGGCGTATTTCAGCTGGGGCCCGATGGGAGGACTATAGTCAAGCTGCTTTAGAGTGGAACCCCTATAGTTTCTCACAAAGTGAACCACAGATTACGAATGACCCCGAGGAGTTGGCTGAAGCGGTATATACGGATGATGATATTTATCCTTCATTATCCTTGACCTATATGGGGTCATTTTGGGCGGAGACATTCCAGTTGAGGTTCGGTGCATCCAAGACCGCTGTTCGGCCCGACTTACGTGAAATTACCGACGCTATTTATATAGATCCGCACACTGATGATCAGATCAGGGGGAATTCGAGTGTTCGGCCGTCGGAGATCGACAACTACGATATTCGTGCAGAGTGGTTTTTTGATAGCGGGGATAGCCTGACTATTTCGGCTTTCTATAAGGATATTGTTAATCCTATTGAGTTTTTTGAAGCTGCCTCAAGTGATGACAATGTTGCGCGAGAGATTATAAATGCTGAGTCTGGTGAGATTACCGGTATAGAAATAGAGGGTATGAAAAGCCTTGGCTTTATCTCTGACCCAATGGATAGCTTCTTCCTGCAGGGCAATATTACGCTTCAAGACTCGGAAATTGTTGCCGGTGATGAGGCTGATGCACCGACTAATGCAGTCCGCGAAATGACAGGGGCATCTGATTATGTGGTTAATATGCTGCTCGGCTTTGATAGCCCGGACGGGAACCATTCCGCCAGCTTGGTTTACAACGTATTTGGTGAGCGCCTTTACAAAGCGGGGCGAGATCCTCATCCCGATTCATTTGAGCAGCCATTCCACTCTCTGGATTTGACTTACTTCTGGTATCCAACTGATGAGGTGACGGTGAAGGCGAAAGTGCAGAACCTATTGGGTGAAGTCATTGAAATTGAGAGACAGGGTGTCACCGTTTTTGAAGAGGAGGTTGGGCAGACTTTCGCATTGAGCGCGCAGTATAAGTTCTAAAGATCAGTGAGGGTAGGCGCGCATTGGTGTGTCTACCCATTTTAGTATTCTTGAGCAGATTTGCTGCTGTCTAACGTCTAGGTTTCTATGTGACATGTTAAAGCGATGAGGTGGCCCATCGTAAATTGCTATCTTCGCATGGCTTTTGATATGGATATAATATCGCTACCAGGGGCATCTCAATGAAGAGCAGTTGATTCACTTCATAGTATATAGCCGCTCTTTGCTAATCCTGAGTATCAGGCGGTACACTTCTACTGCTTGGCGTTTTTTTAAATACACTATAGGTTTTAGGGAGAGGGTTTATTCATGGATTTTAAAAATATTGATAGAGCTAAGCGGGTAGCTATAGGCTTCTTTTTGTTGTTGAGTGCTGTTTCAAATGCTTGGGCCATTGGTGATGGTGGGACAAGAAAGTTAGAGTCGGTCCGTTTAGTGGGTGATGATCAGATCGCTTTTGAGGCGTATTCAGATGACTTTCTCAATCCAGATGGTTGCGAAAGGTCTGATAGAATAGTAATACAGGCTGATGCGGTTGATGCAGATCAAAAGTTAAGTGTTGCTATGACTGCACTAGTTGCTGACAAAAGAGTGGCCGTTTGGGTGAGTGGTTGTTCAAATACTGCCTGGGGTTATACGGTACCTACTTTACTCTCTTTAGGGATATTGCGAGATTAACTTTCTCACATAAAAAAATGGCGCCATCGGCGCCATTTTTTTATGAGTAGACCCAATTACATATTTGGATAATTGGGGCCGCCGGCACCTTCAGGGGTTACCCAGACAATATTTTGGGTTGGGTCCTTAATGTCACAGGTCTTACAGTGTACGCAGTTTTGAGCGTTGATCTGGAAGCGCTTACCGTTGGTGTCTTCAATAACCTCATAAACACCGGCAGGGCAGTAGCGCTGCGCGGGTTCATCGTAAATCGGCAGGTTGTGACTCAGCGGAACTTCTGGGTCCTTCAGGGTCAGGTGGCAAGGCTGGTCTTCTTCGTGGTTAGTATTGGAAATAAACACGGAAGATAGCTTGTCAAAACTGAGTACGCCGTCGGGCTTCGGATAGTCAATCTTAGCGCAGTCAGCAGCAGGCTTGAGTTGGGCGTGATCAGCCTTGGTGTCGCGCAGGGTCCAGGGAAGCTTGCCTTTAAAGATATTGATATCCACAAATGCATAGGCAGATCCCAGAATGTTGCCCCATTTGTGCTGGGCCGGGCCGAAGTTGCGCTGCATGTGCAGCTCTTTCCAGGCCCAGCTATCGCGATACTTGGTGGTGTAGTCGGTCAGCTCTTCGCTATTGCGCTCAGCGGCGAGGGCTTCAACTACAGACTCAGCCGCGATCATGCCGGATTTCATCGCGGTGTGATTGCCCTTGATCTTGGCAAAGTTCAGGGTGCCGGCGTTATCACCGATCAACAGGCCGCCAGGGAAGGTCATTTTCGGTTGAGATTGAAGGCCACCTTTTACTATGGCGCGGGCACCGTAGGCGACGCGCTCGCCACCTTCCAGGTACTGCTTGATTACCGGATGGTGTTTATAGCGCTGGAATTCGTCAAATGGACTCACATGGGGGTTGCTATAGGCGAGGTCAGTAATCAAGCCGACAACAACCTGGTTGTCTTCGAGGTGGTAAAGGAAGCCGCCACCGTGGGTGGAGCTTTGTTCCAGCGGCCAGCCAGCAGTGTGAACAACCAGGCCTTGCTGGTGTTTGTCCACAGGGACTTTCCAAATCTCTTTAATACCGATGCCGTAGTGTTGTGGGTCGGCATCTTCGTCTAGCTTAAAGCGTTCGATCAGCTGCTTGCCCAGGTGACCGCGACAACCTTCAGCGAAGAGAGTGTATTTGGCATGCAGCTCCATGCCCGGCATGTAAGAGTCTTTTTGCTCTCCGTTCATGCCGATGCCCATATCGCCAGTAGCGATACCTTTTACAGAGCCATCTTCGTTGTACAAAATTTCAGCAGCGGCGAACCCAGGGAAGATTTCCACTCCCAGGCTTTCGGCTTGTTCTGCCAGCCAACGGCACAGGTTGCCGAGACTGATAATGTAGTTGCCCTCGTTGTGCATGGTGCTGGGCACAAACATGTTGGGGACTTTTATAGAGTTCTCTTCGCTGCGCAGGACGTAGATGTCGTCGCCTTTTACCTCAGTATTGAGGGGGGCTCCACGTTCTTTCCAGTCGGGGAAGAGTTCATTAAGGGCGGTGGGCTCAAATACAGCACCGGATAGGATGTGAGCTCCTACTTCTGAGCCTTTCTCCACGACACATACAGAGACGTCTTCATTGAGCTGACGAATACGACAGGCCGCGGCCAATCCAGCGGGGCCGGCACCCACGATCACTACATCGTATTCCATTGATTCGCGTTCCACGGCACTCTCCTCAGCAGTTGTATTCAACTTTTTTGCGGCCAATCCGGCCTTATCATTTATATTGCTGGCGGATTATATAGGCGTTTAATCAACCCTACCAATTGCATGACTATTCATTTGCTATGGCAAATGCGCTGTATTTCAACGGCTTACTGGGGGTGGATAGGTGGTTCTTATTCCCGGAAATAGATTTTGTGAATGGCAGGAGGGACTTCCATTTGACTATTGATTTTGCGCTATAGAACCGCCACCATACACGCCGTTCAAACACTTGTTTGACCAGAACACCGTATCCGTTCGCGACGTGAATTATCAGTCGCGGCTGTTAAAAAGCATATTTGAGACGGGATTTCCATGAAAGTTCTTGTAGCTGTGAAACGCGTTGTTGACTACAACGTCAAGGTTCGCCCCAAGGCGGACGGCTCTGACGTTGATACAGCCAACGTCAAAATGTCTATCAACCCCTTCTGCGAAATCGCAGTAGAAGAGGCGGTGCGCTTGAAGGAAAAAGGCGTTGTCAGCGAGATAGTCGCCGTTTCCATGGGCTCCAAGCAATGCCAAGAGCAAATCCGCACTGCACTGGCCCTGGGTGCCGACCGCGGTATCCTGGTTGAGACCGATGCTGAGCTGCAGCCTCTGGCAGTAGCCAAATGCCTGAAAGCGATTGTTGAGAAAGAAGAGCCTCAAATGGTAATTCTGGGCAAGCAGTCCATCGATGGCGATAACAACCAGACCGGCCAGATGCTGGGTGCTTTGACTGGCATGGGGCAGGGTACCTTCGCCTCTGAAGTTGCCGTAGAAGGCGACGCTGTTAAGGTAACTCGTGAAATTGACGGCGGCCTGCAGACTGTTGAACTGAAACTGCCTGCCATTGTTACTACTGACCTGCGCCTGAATGAGCCGCGTTACGCCTCCCTGCCTAATATCATGAAGGCAAAGCGTAAGCCTCTCGATACCACGACCCCGGATGAGCTGGGCGTTGATATTACTCCCCGCACCAAAACCCTGAAAGTTGAGCCGCCGGCTGAGCGTCAAGCAGGCATTAAGGTTGCTGACGTTGCTGAACTGGTAGAGAAACTGAAAAACGAGGCGAAGGTAATCTGATGAGCATTCTGGTTATTGCTGAACACGACAACGCCGAACTGAAGGGCGCTACGCTCAACACCATCGCTGCTGCCAAGGCTATTGGTGGTGATGTTGCTGTATTGGTTGCCGGATCTGGCTGCGGCCCTGTAGCGGAAGCTGCTGCTAAAGCTGAAGGCGTTTCCAAGGTACTGCTGGCAGATAATGCCGCTTACGAGCACCAGTTGGCTGAGAACGTTGCCAAGCTGGTAGCGGACTTGGGCAAAGATTACGGTCACATCCTGGCTCCAGCCACTACTACCGGCAAGAACATGCTGCCACGGGCTGCTGCGCTGCTGGATGTACAGCCGATTTCCGATATCGTTGCTGTTGAAAGTGCAGATACTTTCAAGCGCCCGATTTATGCGGGTAACGTCATTGCCACTGTACAGAGCTCCGATGCCATCAAGGTGATCTCTGTACGTACCACTGCCTTTGACGCCGTGGCGGCTGAAGGTGGAAGTGCAGCGGTTGAATCTGTAGATATCGCGGATGACGCTGGTGTTTCCTCTTTTGTCGGCGAAGAGCTGGCTGTATCCGATCGTCCTGAGCTGACCGCTGCGAGCGTAGTCATTTCTGGTGGCCGCGGCATGCAGAATGGCGAAAACTTCGAAATGCTGTACAAGCTGGCCGACAAACTGGGGGCTGCAGTTGGTGCCTCCCGTGCTGCTGTGGATGCAGGTTTCGTACCTAACGATATGCAGGTTGGTCAAACCGGTAAGATCGTTGCCCCTGACCTGTATATTGCCGTTGGTATCTCCGGCGCGATCCAGCATTTGGCAGGTATGAAAGACTCCAAAGTTATCGTAGCCATCAATAAAGACGAAGAAGCACCGATCTTCTCCGTTGCTGACTACGGTCTGGTAGCTGACCTGTTTGAAGCTGTACCAGAGCTTGAAACAAAGCTGTAATGTCCGATTGCTATACTAGCGGGCATTGAAAAAGGCGGCGTCATGCCGCCTTTTTTCGTTTTTTGGTGACAACCTGCGGAACTAGTGTGCAATTTAAGGGACGAAATGAGGGTTTGCGGCGTTTAACTTGAAAGAGCGTTGCCTTTCCCGGGCTGAGGCAAGAAAATAGGCGTCAAAAACCAATAACCTCAGAAAGTTGAACTTGTATGTGGGTATGTTCATGTCCCCTCTAGCGCGAGCCGTTGGCTCAATTGGCAATAAGTTTGCCCAGGGCGAGTCGAGCAAAGGTCTCTCCCGTGGCACTATGGCGGCGTCAGCTATTGGCCTGTTGTGGTTGTCTGGCAATTTGTTTGCCTATGGCTCCCTATTGGTCCCAAGCGATCCTCAGGAATCCCTGCTCGCGGAGCGTAAAAGCCCGAGAGGTGCTCCTCCCCCCAGCGCTGCCAGTCTTCCCAGCACGCCGTTCTTTGGACGTGCTGAACCTAAAAAGGCTACAGAAGTCCCTGAAGTCGACCTCGAAAATATTCCTCTGACCCAGCTGAATATTGTTTTATCCGGTGTTTTTGACAGCTCCAATAAAACCAAAGCCAGTGCTCTGGTGTCGGAGAAAGGTAAACCCTCCAAGCGTTTGTATGTCGGTGATCGGCTTCCAGGTGGCGCCGAACTTTATTCTGTTGAGGTTGACCATGTGGTTCTTCGTCGTAATGGCAGGATGGAAAAACTGACATACCCAGAAGTGGACGGAAGGCCAAACGTACCATTGAGAGGCGTCAGCAGTTCCAGACAGAGAACGTCAAGTTCCAGCTCCTCCAGAAGAACTGCTCAAAGAGATGAGAACCAGCAGAACATTCGGGAGAGAATGGAACAGCTGCGTGAATTGGCCCGCGAGCGTCGTGCTCAGCGTGAGCCTAAATAAAAACTATCTACCTAGATTGTTTTGATTTTTTGAACATTTACTAGAGCCAGATAAATAATGATGAAGATGTTTTATCGACGGCTGCTTGCGGTCGGATTGAGTTTTTTTGTTTGTACTGCAACGCTGGCTCAGGGCCCGGAGCGGGTTACCCTTTCTCTCGACAATGCAGACATTCGTGATCTGATCAATTGGGCTGCTGATTTCACTGGCAAAAATATTATTGTCCACCCGAATGTTAAGGGTAAGGTCACCGTAGTTGCCGGTGACCCAATGACACACAATGAAGCCTTTGATGTATTTATGTCGGTGCTTCAAGTCAATGGCTTTAGTTTGGTGGAACAGGGCGGAACCTGGAAAGTGGTTCCCGATGCGCTAGCCAAGCAGCAGGCGATACCTGTCGCCGATGAGACCACTCGAGCTTCCCGCGGAATCCCTGGTTGTTCGCACGGTAAGGGTTGAGAATATTTCCGCTTCACAGCTGATTGCTATGTTGCGCCCGCTGATTCCGCAAACTGGGCACTTGGCTGCCTATGCTGATACCAACACTCTGATTATTGCTGACCGCGCTGCGAATATTGACCAGATTATTCGCCTGGTGAAGCAACTTGACCGCGCCGGCGCTATTGATATTGAAGTGGTGCCGTTGATGTTTGCTTCTGCGAAGGAAGTAAAGCAAGTTCTTACCGATCTACTTCAATCGAGTGGAGGCAAAGCGGGTAAGGAAGTGCAACCACTGCGTATTTCTGTTGATGAACGTTCCAATAGTATTCTCCTGACCGGAGACCCTGTTACCCGCCAGCAGATTAAGACGGTAATAGGCCGTCTTGATGCACCGCTGGATGGCGAAGGCAACACCGCAGTTGTTTATATCCAGTATGCCAATGCAGCAGATCTGAAGCCTATCCTCGAGGGTATGAGCGGTAGTATCCAGAACACAGAGAAAGACCAGCAAGCGGCGAATATTGAAGTCAGCATTCAAGTTAACGAGTCGCTCAATGCACTCGTATTAACTGCTCCTCCCGCTCTCCTTGAAACTATGAAAGGTGTTATTGCCAGGTTGGACGTGCGCAGAGCGCAGGTTTTGATTGAGGCAATTATTGTAGAGGTAGTTGAAGGTACAGGTAGCGAACTGGGTATTAGTTGGATTGCTGGTTCCGGCAGTAATGCTGTTGCCGGTTGGAATAACCAGTTAGGTACGGATTCCGATGGGGAACCCAACCCATTTTCACTTCCTGTGACTGATTTGGTGGGAGCTGGCGCATTGCACCTGGGCTACCTCAGTGGCGGTGATATCCGTGCTGCGATTAATGCTGTAGCGTCAGAGAGCAACACCAATATTCTTTCTACACCAACAATTATGGCTTTGGATAATGAAGAAGCTGAGATTTTGGTGGGCCAGAACGTACCTTTTATTACCGGTGAACAGTTGCTGTCTGGTAGTAACGATGATCCGTTTACCACCATCCAGCGTGAGGATGTGGGTACCACTCTTAAAGTGATTCCCCGTGTGAATAACAACAATTCGGTAACTCTCGAGATCGAGCAAAAGGTTGAAAACGTTTTGTCTTCTGCTACGGCTGCAGCGGAAGGTGCGTCCGATATCGTTACCAGCAAGCGTGAGATCCGCACAAAAGTATTGATCGATGATGGCGCGATCCTGGTACTGGGTGGTTTGATGGAGGATCAGGTGAATGAAACCGTGTCCAAAGTGCCTCTCCTCGGTGATATTCCCGGCATTGGTCGCCTGTTCAGAAACACTGAGAAGAGTGTTAGCAAAACTAATCTGATGGTGTTCCTGCGTCCCAGAATCCTCAGCAGTCAGGTTGCTGGCTATGAGGAGACGCGCAAGCGCTACATGGATATGCAGCAGAAGCAAATATTCCTGAAAGACCGCACCAGCCTGATCTGGGATTGGCACCGCGGTGATGTACTACCTGACCTGATGCCGCCAACAGGCACCTACAACGAGAGCCCTGCGCCAGTAGATGGTTCTATAGATGGTGCTGCCATTGAATCAGTCGAAGAAGACGTGGATGTTGAGGTTGAGGTGTTGGAGGTAGAAGAAGCTAAATGACGGCTGAAACAGGAACAGGGACTCCAACAATTCGCCGCCTTCCTTACGCTTTCGCAAAGCGTCACAAGGTTCTGTTAACCGAGCAGGAAGGCAAACCCCTCTGCCAATATGTGGCGCCGCTGAGTCCATCAGCGGTTGCCGAAGTACAGCGCATCAGTGGTGCGGCTGTATCTTTGGAGGCTGTAGAGGAAGATGTTTTCCAGGGTGCTTTGCAGCGTCTGTATGAAAACAGGGAGGGTGGCAACCTCTCCGAAGTCGAGGGCCTGGGTGAAGACCTGGATCTTGCAGCGGTCGCCGATTCGCTGCCTGAGACTGAGGACTTGTTGGAACAGGAAGACGATGCACCTATCGTCAAATTGATCAACGCAATTTTTGCCGAGTCGCTCAAGCAGGGCGCCTCGGATATTCATATTGAAACCTTTGAGAAGCGCCTCGTCGTGCGCTTCCGGGTCGATGGTGTACTTCGTGAAGTACTGCAACCCCGGCGAGCTCTGGCTCCATTACTGGTATCCCGTATTAAAGTAATGGCAAAACTGGATATCGCCGAGAAACGCGTGCCTCAAGATGGCCGGATCTCCCTTTTGATGGCTGGCCGAGAGGTAGATGTACGTGTCTCCACCATGCCGTCATCGGCGGGTGAGCGGGTGGTAATGCGTTTGCTGGATAAGCAAGCGGGCAAAATGGACCTGAGTAAGCTGGGGATGGCAGATCGCGACTTGCGCGTGATGACAGACCTGTTGGGACACCCCCACGGCATTATCCTGGTGACCGGACCAACGGGCTCCGGTAAAACCACCACCTTGTATGCTGGCCTCGGTAGTATCAATAACCGTGAGAAGAACATTCTGACGGTCGAGGACCCGGTGGAATACAACCTGGAAGGGGTTGGGCAGACTCAGGTAAATACCAAAGCTGATATGACTTTCGCCCGGGGGCTTCGCGCGATCCTGCGTCAGGACCCGGATGTAGTGATGGTCGGTGAGATTCGAGACCTGGAGACTATGCAGATTGCAATCCAGGCGAGTTTGACCGGACACTTGGTACTTTCAACCTTGCACACCAATACCGCTTTGGGTTCGGTAACCCGTCTGGTGGATATGGGAATTGAGCCTTTCCTTCTATCGTCCAGCGTGATTGGTGTTCTTGCCCAGCGCCTGGTGCGAGTTCTGTGTCCTGAATGCAAGCAGCCTCATGTGGCTGACAGCAGCGAGCGTGAGGTTTTGGGCGTCGGGCCTGATGAGGAAGCGATCATCTATCGACCTAATGGCTGTGAAGAGTGTAATCACAGTGGCTATGTCGGTCGTATCGGTATCTATGAATTGGTGCCGCTCAACGAAGTGATGCGCCAATTGATCCACGATCGCGCTTCAGAGAGCAAGTTGGTTGCGGAAGCCCGCAAGCTTGGCCCCAGCATCCGTGACGATGGCGTAGAGAAAGTACTAGCGGGTAGGACCTCCCTTGAGGAAGTACTACGAGTTACGCAGGAGTCCTGATTGTGGCAGCTTTTGAGTATACAGCGCTGGCAGCATCCGGCCGCAAGAGTCGCGGTACGCTCGAGGCGGATAGCGCGCGCGCTGCGCGGCAGCAACTGCGCGCGAAAGGCATGGTGCCCCTGGAAGTCAGTGCAGCTACCGAGAAAGAAGAGAAGGGCGGCGCCAGCTTTCTATCTGGTAGCCCTGGGCTGAGTGTTAAAAACCTGGCCCTGCTAACTCGGCAGATGTCCACTTTGCTTCGAGCGGGTATTCCCCTGGAAGAAACCCTTGGGGCCATTGCCAACCAGACTCGCAACCAAAAAATCAAACGCGTGGTATTGGCTGTTCGGGGCAAAATTCTTGAGGGGCACAGCTTTGCCTTGGCCCTGAGTAGTTTCCCTCGGGCATTTCCCAAACTCTATCGCGCTACGGTTGAAGCAGGGGAGCACTCTGGTCATTTGGATGCGGTGCTGGATCGCCTCGGTGACTACACGGAAGGGCAGCAGCAATTTCGGCAGAAGGTGCAGCTGGCTCTGATCTACCCAGTTGTTTTGGTATTTATCTGTGTATTGGTTGTAACCGGTTTGATGGTGTACGTGGTACCTGATGTTATCGAGGTATTTACCGGCACCGGGCAGGTTTTGCCGCTGGCTACCCGCATCCTGGTCTCCATGAGCGATTTTATTTCTGCCTGGGGCTGGCTGGTGCCGCCGGCACTTGGGGCGCTTATTTTTGGCGCTGTGATGATGCTGCGGCGCCCGGCAATTCGATATCGTTTCCACCACCGTTTGCTGGAGCTGCCAATTATTGGCTGGATGATGCGAGGGACACAGAGTGCTCGCTATGTAGGGACCTTGGCGATTCTTACGGGCAGCAGTGTGCCGCTGGTTCAAGCCATGGGTATTGCCGGTGGAGTAATGACCAATACCTTCCTTAAAGACCGACTCGATGCGGCTCAAAAGAGCGTGCGCGAGGGCGGGAGCCTTCGTAAAGCCCTGGAAGATGTAGGCTATTTCCCACCGATGATGATCTATATGATCGCAAGTGGTGAGTCTTCGGGCACTCTCGATGAAATGCTTCAGCGTGCGGCGGATTCGCAAGAGCAGGATTTGCAGGGTGCGGTAACTGCCTTTGTGAGCATCTTTGAACCTCTGATGCTGCTGATAATGGCTGCCATCGTGTTGTTCATCGTTATGGCTATTATGATGCCGATTCTGAGCATGAACGAATTGGTTGTTTAATGCTCAAATTAGATGTAGGTCGAAGAGAAATTGCGTAGCTGCTTCAGGAGGTTGGTATGAAATCCTTGCGCAACAGCGCCGGCTTTACACTGCTAGAGGCGTCGAAGATTCTTGTTGGGCTGGGAGCGGCAGTTTTGCTGGGCATGTTGCTGCTTTAGGCTGGGGAATCGTGTAATTTACTGATTTGGTGACTTTTAAATAATTGGGGTCACGAAGGGTATCGTGACCCTTGGGGTTCCCAGAATTAGAGTGAACTAGGAGAGAAAAATGAAAACCCTACGTAAAAGTGGTGGCTTTACCCTGATTGAAATTATGGTGGTGATCGTAATTCTCGGGGTGCTTGGTGCACTGGTTGTACCTAATGTTCTTGGCAAGACCGGCGAAGCTCGAATGAAAGCGGCCAGGGTTGACCTGAAAGCTATCGAGACTGCACTAGACCTTTACCGCATGGATAACTTTGTCTACCCCAGCTCTGATCAGGGCCTGATGGCACTGGTATCCCGCCCATCCGGCTTCCCCGAAGCGAAGAACTGGACTGAGCCCTACCTGAAGAAAGCGCCAAAAGATCCCTGGGGCTATGAATATCAGTACATCAGCCCAGGCAGTGCCGGTGCCTACGACCTATTCACCCTCGGTGCCGATGGCAAAGCGGGCGGTGAGGGCGAAGCTGCTGATATCTACGTTACTGACCTGTAACACCTGAAATTTGCACTTGATGTATAGCATCGGTCGAAGCCGTGGCTTTACGCTGATCGAACTGTTGGTAGTGATTGTCATCATCGCCTCTCTGGCTGGCATGGCGACTCTATCGATGGGGAATTCCGGCGGGCGCGTGTGGCAAAAAGAAGCCCAGCGCTTGTCGGCCCTTTTGCAGTTGGTTGCGGATCGAGCCCTGATTGACAAAATGCATTACGGCGTTGTTTTTGAACAGGGCACTTATAGCGTGGTGCATTTTGAGCAAGAAACAATGACCTGGTTGCCGATAGATTCGGTTGCGTCGGGGAGGCGTGCTGCGCGTTTTGCCACCCATGAATTGCCGGAAATTGTTCGCCTTGAAGTGATAACTGAGGCGGAGCTGCCGTCGACAGAATCCACGGAATTTGCAGAAGAGACCAATGAAGATCGAGTCGTTCCGCAATTTGTTGCTCTCTCCAGTGGAGAGGTACTTCCCGTGGAAGTTGCCATGTACCTTGTCGAAAATGGCAACGATGTTCGAGGTGCAACTATTTCTTACACCAGCCTGAACGGATTGCAGCTAGAGTGGCAGGCCGATGAATTTTAAGAGAGCCCAGCGCGGTTTTACATTGGTAGAAGTCTTGATAGCCCTGGTTATTTTTGGGGTTATTGCCGCCAGTGTTCTGAAGGCAATGCAGCGCAGTGTTGGCCAGCAGCGGGTGATGGAGGATCGCCTCTCGGCAAACTGGGTTGCCCAACAAGTGCTCTCCCAAGTCCGTGTGCAAACTCCTTGGCCTCCTTTAGGGGAACAAACAGATCAGGTGGTCCTGGGGCAAAGGGAGTGGGAGGTTAGTGCCCGAGTGGAGGCCACCAGTAATGAGCGCTTGCGCCATATCATTATTGAAGTAGGCCACCTGGATGCTGAGTACCCAACTCTGACCCTGGATGCTTGGGCTGCGGAGGAGTAACTGATATGTCTTTGCGCCTTTCCAGCCAGTCGGGCTTTACCCTCATTGAAGTCCTCATAGTTTTAGTTCTTGTCGCCATTATCAGTGTCGGTTCCTTTTCACTGTTGGGACTCTTTTTTGACACCGAAGAGATGGTGGACCAGAGGGCCGAGCAGCTACGTCGCTTTTCTATGGCGATGTACCGTATTGACAATGATTTTCGCCAGGTAACTGCCCGCGCTGTTAAGAATGCCTACAGCGGTTATGAGCATGCGTTACGTGGTGATGAAGACGAGTTGGAATTTACACGCCTTGGTGCGGCAAATCTCACCGGGGAACCTCGGGGCGAGCTATTGCGTTTGAGTTATAGCATCGGATACGCCGAGGATCTTGAGATCGACTCCCTGACCACCGGCACTGGCCGGGAGGGCGAGGACGATATAGGTGGGTTATTACTGCGCAGTCGCTGGCAGGTCTTGGATCGGTCTCCCGATTCTGCGCCCATCGCCGAGCCTCTGCTAATGGGAGTCGAAAGTTTAAGCCTTCAATACCTGGACCCAGACACTGATGCCTGGGTTGCCCAGTGGCCACCGATCAGCTCGGACGGTTCCCAAACAGAAGCGGATATACGGCTTCCGCAAGCTATTGAATTTGTTATTGTCACTCGGCAGTACGGGGAGGTCCGTCGTGTCTTCCAGATACTGGCAGCGGAAGACAGTTCCTCTGCTGACGACGATGATGATGACGGGCGTTAGGCGATGAAAGGTAGAAAAATGCCGAGGTCGCTGGCTCGTCAAAAAGGGGTGGCTCTGATTGTTGTACTGCTGGTGATGGTGATTGCCATCGCGGCGGTATCCCACGCTATCTTGCGCGATCAGATTGCGATTTCCCGCAGCGGTGCACTGTTGGCCAACACACAGTTGGCAGAGTTTGTTGAAGCGGCTGAGGCCTGGACACGGGTAGCGCTGTTGGAGGATTTCGAGGAAGACCAGGAAGAGGAGGAAACCGCAGACCATGCCTTGGAGGCCTGGGCATTCCCAGTTCTGCAGTTCAATCCTGATAATGGCAAAATTCGCATGAATATCAAAGACTTACATTCATGTTTTAACGTGAATAATTTGTCTGATAGCAGCGATAGTGATCAATTCGAGATCTTCCAGCGCCTGGTGAATAATGTTACCGGCAAGTCTGACCTGGCCAAGTCAATTGCAGATTGGGTGGACGATGGCGATACCCCGCGAACCTCGGGGACAGAGGATGACGGCTACCTGGGAAGGGAACTTGCCCACAGAACACCGGACATGATGATCACTGATATTACTGAGTTGTCATCGGTAGTAGATATGGAATTAGAGGACTGGGAGAAACTTGTGCCTTTCCTTTGTGCCCTCCCGGAGACAGGAACCCTGGTGAATATCAACACGGCTTCTGAGGAGTTAATCGAGGCGATTGAGCCTTCCGCAAGTGTTTCCAAGTTGGTGCAACTTCGCGAGTCGGGCGGTTATATCAGTGACTCGAGTGAATATGCAGATTATGAAATCGCTAACTCGGGGCCTTTTACTTTTCAAAGCCAGCACTTTCTGGCGCGAATTGCTGTCCAACTCGGAAGCGATGGCGAATACAGGCAGTATTGGGAGTCCGCCCTGGTTCGGAATAGTACAGATGGCAAGGTTCGGGTGCGCCAGCGCCAGCGCCGGGCCTTTTCTGGTCAAATGATGCAGGAGTTGCTCGAGTACGAAAGCACTGAAGAGAGCGAATAGTTAGAAATTGTATGTTTAAAAAGAAAAGCATTAACGAGATTGAAGCCCCTGCAGCGCCTCCTCAGTCGTCTCTGGTTCTGCTGCGGCTGAGCGAAACTGCTGACCTGACTCTGCGCTTGCATCAGTGGCAAGAGGGTAATTGGCAACAAGTAGCCTTGGATTCAGAATTTGCTCAGACATTTAATCCCGAATTTGAAGCTGTCGAAGAGCAGCCTGAATTCCCTCAGCTCAACCTTCCTGAGGGAGCCAAAGCGCTACTGATGGTGCCTGGTAACTGGGTATGGAGCGGTCTCGAAACTATACCTAAGGCAGCTCGTCGCCAGGCAAGTGCCATTGGTTACATGGTTGAGGAGCATTTGGCCCAGGATGTCGAGGACTTACACTTTGCCTGCAGACCCCGCACCGGTGATCTCTGCAGCGTATACGCCATTGATGTTGAAAAAATAGAAGCGCTTCACTCCCAGTTGGAGCGGCTCCAGTGGCCGCTGGCTGCTGTAGTGCCGGAGTATGAATTACTTAGCTTGATCGAAGGTGACATTCGCCTGTGGCTGGATGGCGGCCAAGCGCATATCTGGAAAGATGCCGGGCAGGGTCTAACTGTTAATCGCGATTTTTTACAGCCTCTTCTCGGTTCGCTATTAGTTGATGAAGGTGATGAATCCGAAGGCGAAGATGATTCTGAAAGCGGCGAGCCGATCGATAACAAACAGGTAGTACTGCTGGGGGCTGGCGAGCAGGATGGGCTGCTGATTGCTGAGTTGGAATCCCAGTTTGGCGATGGCTTACAGCTGAACCAGCGCTCAGCGGAAGAAGTCTTTATTGAACGGTTCAAACTGGGGCTGCTAACAAACTTGCTAACTGGAGATTATCAGTTATCGAGTAATAAGAGCGCTGCGGCTTGGTGGATACGCCCGGCTAAAGTTGCTGCCGCTTGTTTTGTTATCCAGCTACTGTTTTTCGTTGGTGCCGGTGCTTTTTATCAGTGGAAGGGCAACCAGTCTGAAGAGCAGGCCCGGGCGATGTTTACGGAATTATTCCCGAATACTCGACCGTCTGCCCAGATGCGCCGACAGCTTGAAGGTTTCCTGAAAGGCGCGGGTAATCAGGGTGGTGCTTTCTCTACCCAGATGCAGCAGTTGAGCAAAGTCTGGATTGCTCACAAAGGGGGCGCATTAAAATTACAGTCCCTTCGTTTTGATGGCCAGCGTGGAGAAATGGTGTTGCAGCTTCAGGCAGAAAACCTGTCTGATCTCGATGCATTTGTCAGCAAGCTATCTGGCGGCGGGATCAAGGCGGACCTGTTAGGTGCGAACGAGTTGAAAAAAGGCGTTTCAGGCCGTATTCGCTTACGTTAGAGCCAGCGGTTTATATAAAGCAGCCAGGCGTAAGAAGAGATTGGTGGTAGCAATATAATGAAAGAACAGATCGAACAGTGGCGCCAGAAATGGCAGGCACTTCCGCCCAATGACCAGAGAGCCTTGGGTTTGCTGAGTATATTCGGAGCCGTAATTTTTATAGTTTATGGCCTGTATTCCCCGGCAAAGGGCTTCTTTGATGAGTCCCGCTTGCGAGCGGAAGAAAATCGTGAGCTGGTTAACTGGATGGAGGGCCAGCGTCCGACGCTGGAGCGAATAAAGCCCGCAGGCGGTGGTGCTGGCGGTGCTTCAGGTACTCTTTTGCAGCGCGTTACTGGTGCGGCAAAACAAAACCAGATTGTGATTAAGCGCTTTGAGCCTGAGGGTGAAAACCGCATCCGATTGTGGATTGAAGAAGTCCGTTATCAGGATTTGCAACCCTGGTTGAATCGCCTAATGCAGGAGAAAATGGCTGTTCGCACGATTAATCTGGATGCCCTTGCCGATGAAGGTATGGTCTCCGCTCGATTGACGATCGAAGGCTAGTAACCTCCCTACTGACAGGCTCGAATATAGAACTCGGGCCTGCTTCTCCCCAGTAACCACCCCTTAAGTACACTCGAATATCGACGCTCCCATTCGTGCGGCCCCCACAGTAGTCGGGCGGTTTTAGGCGGAAATGTCATCTTTAGCCCTATACTGGATTAGTAACGAGGAAAAAGGTGCCACTATGCTTTTTAAAGACATATCCACCAAGCATTTGGTAGAAGTGGCTGATATCGTCACACTTTCGAATCCCTACGAGCTGACTGTGGTAGGCCGTTATTTGTGGGGTGAAGAGATTCAGGACCCAGAAGTCTTCGATAAAACTGACTTATGCTTCCTCTCTGGTGAGCCACTTCCTAGATGCTGGCATGATAGCCGCTACCGGGATAAAGAGGTTCGCAGGCTTCGTTGCGGCACTCACGCTTCAGAGGATGGCGACTACTATCAGGGTGCTTGAATTTATA
This sequence comes from Microbulbifer maximicatervae (SeqCode), assembly GCF_052468155.1. NCBI lineage: Bacteria > Pseudomonadati > Pseudomonadota > Gammaproteobacteria > Cellvibrionales > Microbulbiferaceae > Microbulbifer > Microbulbifer maximicatervae (SeqCode). The sequence continues at coordinate 3,919,608 of NZ_CP174335.1, read as the reverse complement.
GTTTTACCAAATGGTACGGTGGTCGACTAGATTTTGCCAATGACTTACCAGTTGCCCTCAAGCACTGTACAATGCGCGCCAATTTTTTAAGCGAATGCACGCATGACATTTGAGCAGTTTGAAGAGTATTCCCTGTGGTTGGGAATCGGTGCACTAATTCTATTTATGGTGTTTATTGTTTGGAACCTGGCAAAAGACTCCAAGGCTGGTAGATTTGGGACATTTATTCTGTTCCTCGCTCTGGGGCTTGGATTGCTGGGGTTTCTAATAAAGACCGTTTTGGTTGAAGTACTCGGGATAGGCTAGGGAGCTTCAATGGCACCGGATACCCAGTCTCTCAGGGAAGGTCGCAATGTCTATATTTGATCGCCCTGAACTTAAGGTTCAAAAAGACAGACGTATTTGCCGCGCAACTGACATGCGTATCGCCAAATATACCCGGCGCGGCATGGTGCTCTCCCTTTTTGCATTTCTGATCGCAGCCTCTATTGGCGACATGCGCCTAGAAGCTCCGCGCCTGTTATTAACAATGGGAATCGGCCTGGTAGTACTAACCCTGATCAGGGGCTACTACGTTTTTCGCTTCGACCACCTGTATGGCTCGGGACCAAATCGTTGGCGCAATCGTTACTTTCTGTTCTCGATTATCGGCTCAGCCTGGTGGGGCATTACCTTATTTTACTTTGTCTACTTAATGGGGTTTGCGCCTGAGACCCACTTCCTGTGGATCTATTCAGTAATCTTTTGCTCCAGTGTTACCACCGTATTTTCTCCCTACCATCGTTTTCTGACTTGGTTCACCGCAACCTCACTACTACCAGCAGCGCTAATGGCACTGTTCTCGGGCATGATTCTGGGGACCATCTACGGAACTCTCACCCTCGCTTTTATTTGGCTGACTGCCCACCAGGGCCGTCGTGAATCGGAGAACTATTGGGAGCGTCTGTCTGCGATGCAGGAGCTGCAACAGAGAGCGAGTAGCCTGGCTGCAGCCCGCAAACACTCTGAAGCTGCAGTTGAACTGACCAATGAGTTCATAGTTAATATCGGACAGGAATTCCGCAGTCAGCTGTCTGATTCCCTTGGTGCCTTAGCGCTGCTCGAAGCTGAGCCATTGAGTGACCGTCAGCGCGAATGGGTAGAGCTGGCCAAGGTTGCCAGTAGCCAACAACTCAAACTGGTTGATAATGTGGGCTTGTTTACCCGGGTGGCTCGCAAAGATATCCGGTTGCGCCAGGGCCCGTTTAACCTAGTTAAGACTGTAGAAAAATCATTCAAGTTTGCAGCGAGAGCTGCCCACAGTCAGGAGTTAGAATTTAACTTCCAGATTGATGACAATCTCCCGGTGATGGTGACAGGGGATAATCGCAAAACGGCCCAGCTGATTCGCAATCTGGTGGACTCCGCTACTGGCATTGCCCAAAGAGGCGAGCTGTGGGGTGAGGTATCTTATAACCCGATCACCACGGTAGAAGGGCAGCTCTCGATCACTTTGATGGATGATGGGCGCGGTGAGATATTGCCGGACGAGAGCGAACTTTTCGGTGCCTTCTCCCGTATGGATACCACCCAGGTAACTACAGGTCTCGGACTCTCGATTGCTAAAGGCCTAGCCGAAGCAATGGGCGGTTACCTTCAACTGCATTCAACCCCAGATGGCAACCGCTATCAGGTGGTGATCAAGTATTCCACCGAGCCAAATCAGCGAACCTACCTCACGCCGGACAGAAAGTTACAGGATATTGAAGTCCTGTTAATTCATCAGAAGGGCCTATTTATTTCAGGTTTGGTGCAGGTGCTGCGCTCTTTTGGGATGGATGTTAAGTCGATCCGCTGGTGTGAAGGTTGTGAGTGCGAAGTCCAGCAGCTACTTCGCCAAGCGGTAGAACGCAACCAATTGGTAATGATGGCACCGGCAATGGGGGATTCGACTCTTTTCGACTCCATTACGCCTTTCTTTGAAGAGTCCCAAGAGGCTGGTGAAAAAGAGAGTCGCCTGGTATGCCTGGGCGGCTTTGGCCAGAAAAGTGAGTTTGCTCACTTGCAGCAACTCTTACCATCGTCACAGTATCTGAGCCGACCGGTGACCCGTAAAGAACTGCACGATGCGTTAGTGGGATTACTGTTTGGCGGTGCAAAAAGAAGCTGTCGAAGAGTGATTACCGGTGGTGCAGATCAGCCGCGTCACTACTCATTGCTGTTGGTAGAGGAGTCCAGGCCACATCAGTGGGTGACTGAGGAGATGCTTCAGGCCCTCGGCTACCAAGTAGATATAGCGGTAGATGCGGATGATGCGCTAGTTCGCTTGTCTGAAGGCCATTATGATTTGGTTTTAGTGGATTGCCAGCAAAATACGGATCACAGTGCGCAGATTATCGAGATACTGCGTCGCTGGGAGTCCGAGCATCGCCCGGATGATCGCCTGCCTATTGTTGCTGTAACCAGTACTACTGAAGAGCAGTTTGAGGGCCGTTGCCTGGCAGCAGGTATGGATGATTTTCTGACCAAGCCTCTGAGTAAAGATCTTCTTCGGGAAACCTTGGCGCGTTGGCTGGGTAGCGCTTAGCTTACAGAGCTTGCCTTAATGCTGAGTAAAAAGCTGTAAGTAAATGCGGCTTTTTTTTTCCAATCGCTCAACCTTTACGCCTTACTGCTTTTGAGGTGAAGAAGTTTAGCTCCAGAAAAGTAATTATCTCGGCAGCTATTGAAGGTAGAGAACCGGTTTCTGGAAAGACGAAACAAAAAAGGCCGCAGTAAACACTGCGGCCTTGCGGGGAAAGGTGGGATTAGAACTCGTAACGGATACCCATACGGGCGCTCCAAAGTGATGCTTCATTAACTCGGGTTTGCCCCGAAGTCTCATGAAAATCTTCAAAAACGTAGCGACCCTGATCATCAACACTGGCTGTTACTGCGGCTTGATAGCGTGGGAAGTCGGTCTGATACATTACGCCCCACTCATCATTTAGCAGGTTGCCCAGGTTCTCGATAACAAAGTATGCATTTACGCGATCTTCAGCGCGCCAACCTGGCAGCTCCTGATCAATACGCAAGTCGAACTTGGTCCACCAGTCGCTATTCAGAGAGTTGCGTTCCATGGTGCCGCTGTCCAGATCTTCTGATTCAACCCATGCAAAGAACTCTTCGGCACTAAAGCCATCCGCAAATACTACATTGGCGTCATCTGTTCCAGTAGGTACGTATAGAAGCGCGTTGTCTCGACCAACAACACCTGACAGGTTGTTCCCCTTAAATGTATAGCTATAGGGCAAGCCTTCGTTAGCGCTACCGAACAGGGTGAAGCGCGTTTCGTAACCTGCAAAAAACTCTTGGGCGTAATCGAGCTTGAGAGTAAAGCGGTGCGGTACTACATAGTTGGAAGTGGCCGTACCTGGGTTCTCGGCGTCAGTAGTCGCGATAGTGGTGTAGTTGGAGTAGGCCACAGAGCTGGTCATCGGATTGACGTCTTCAGCTTCGGTGAAAGCATAACCAACTGCCACATTCAGTCCAAAGTCGAAAGATTTGCTCAGGCCAAGGGAGAGCACGCTGGAGAAACCAGAGTCCCCATCCACGTTGGTAAGCATAAAGTCTCCGCTACGGTCATTGGAGCTGTCATAAATTGCGCGACCATCTACGGTGGTGCCAGCCTGTTCAAGCGAGATATCTTGAACAATGGCGGCATCCTGGTAGTCACTGTACAGGTAATCGGCAGACAGTAAGTAGCCAGATTCAAATTCATAGCTAGCACCAATTGCATACTTCCAGACAGATGGGATTTCGAAATCCGGGTCCATCAGGTTTACGCCGCCCGGGTAACCATCACCGCTGGCAACCTGATCGTAGAGGGACTGGGGGATATCGTAGATAGGATTGCCGCTGCCAGTCCAATCCATATCAAACAGGGAGGTGCCAGATCTATCCTGAGCCTCGACCTGTAATACGCCATTATTGGAATAATTGTTGGAAATCCAAACGTTGGGGTTGCCACCGGAGTAGAGTCCGACACCACCGTGAACCTCTAGGCTGTCATCGACGTTCCAGCTTAGACCCAAGCGCGGTTGCAACAGGTCCAGGCCGTCCATGGTGTGCTGGTTAGAGAAGCCGTAGGCTGCAGTAATATCAGAATTTTCCACCGGCTTATCATCACTGCTATAGCGGTCATAGCGCAAGCCAGCTACAACGGTCAGGTCCACGTCTGCAAAAGTGTATTCGTCTTGAATATATAAAGTATCAATGTCGTAGGCGAACTCTGCAGCAGCATCCAGAATATTATTGGTGCCGGTCGCATTTTCGTAGGTGATACGGCTAGGGGTGCCGGCTTCGAAGTCTTCTACACTGCTGAAGCGATACTCACCGGCGGCTTCCTGAATAAACAGGTTGTATACATCGAAGTTTTCATGCTCGTAGCCGGCAGTCAGGTTGTGCTCACCCAGAAGAAGCTTGCCTGCAAGTTTAAAGGTTAGGTTATCGTAGCTGAGCTTGTTCGCATGACGGGAGTCGTCAGCACCCAGATAAACGGTTGCTTCAGAGGGAATGCCATCCCCGTTGTGATCGTTAGAAGTATAAATTTGCACTTCACCGAAGTCGGTGCCGCCGAGTGACAGCTGGCGATTATCTAGTTCAGAGTAACCAACCTTTATTTCAGTAGAAAAAATGTCACTCCAGTCAGAGAACATTTGTGCAACGTAAGAATTCAGCTCCGCACCGCGCTCGTAGTAGTGGTTGGAAAGCTCCAATTCGACGTCATCGCTATCAGATTCGGCGATAGAGAATCCATCGTTATAGTTGTAGGTGAACGATGCTCGGTGATAGTCAGATATATTCCAATCGAACTTAACCAGGAGTTTCTCGTCTTCCTCTGGCAAGCTGGACGGAAGGCTACCGGGGTTGTAGTCGTATACTTCGTTGGAGATACGGATAATCTCATCCAGTTGCTCTTGGGATACACCCAGAACCTCAGTAGCCGCGCCGCTGCCGGCAGGGCCGCGGTAGAAGTTGGCTACACCTTCCAGTTTTTCGTAGGCAGCAAAGAAAAACAGCTTGTCTTCAACAATGGCACCGCCCAGGGTGGCGTTGTAACGTTTCTCATCAAAGCTGGGATTGGGAATATCATCCCCTTCGAGAGAGTCACCACGGAAGCCGTCATCAGTGTAATCATAGAAGAAAGAGCCGTGCCACTCGTTGGTACCGGACTTGGTAACAGCGTTGATATTACATGCGCTAAAGCCACCGTACTGTACATCAAAAGGTGCAAGCTCTACGGCTACCTGGTCTATGGCGTCGTATGAGAAAGGCATACGCTCAGTGGGATAGCCATTGCTGTTCAAGCCGAAGTTGTCGTTCATGCGAACGCCATCAACAGTCAGGCTGTTGAAGCGCGGGTTTGATCCGCCGCATTGAATGGAGTCTACGTTCGCTTCATCAATGTAAACGCGGGGGTCGAGGCGTAGGAGGTCTTTAATATCGCGGTTTACAGAAGGTGCGCTCGCCAGATCATCACTATTAAAGTGAGAAGATGGGCCGACAGCCAAGCGAGAATTGGTTATGGCTTGGCCAATTACGCTCACTTCTTCCAGGTTGGAGTTGTCTAAAGTTAAGGTTAGCGGCAGGGTATCGCCTACAGACAGGTAGATATTTTCTAATACCCGATTACCTTCGCCTGACTCTATAGTTACAGTGTAAGGTCCACCTACACGTAAGCCACTTAGGTTGAACTGGCCGGAATCGCTCACCTCTACAACCCGACGACTGTTTGAGGGGGTGTGAACTACCGTTACCTTGGCATCGCTAATTGTTTGCCCATTGCTACCGGTAATAGATCCGCGGATACCCGCTGCGGTTTCTTGTGCATAAGATACCTGCGCCATACTAGCTGCAGAGATAATCGCCGCGGATAACAATACGCGCGGGAACAGAGAAGGTTTCATAGCGTTTTCCTGGTCTAAAGAATTGCCAACTCAAGTGGCCCAAGTAATTATCGAGTTTTGCTCTTGCAACTTAGGTTCCAAGTTCCAATGGAGACTGTTATGTGATTTTTATTGGGTACTGTCTAAGAGCTGAAGCGATTATGTAGTGCACATATAAATAAATTATTACAGCCGTGAACTTGTCACATACTGGCGTTAAAGTACGCAGCAAATTCACTCTGGCGGACATGCCCAATGAGCATACGATTGATAATTGCCCGTATAGCAGTTGCATTATTTGGACTCACAGCTATGACACAAGCACACGCTTGGGGAGATGATGGTCACAGGGTCGTTGGAGAAATTGCATGGCATTACCTGGACCCGGAGGTAGCCGCCGAAATAGAGTTGCTCCTTGATGAAGTCGGTGAGCCGCACCTAGCTGAATCCACAACTTGGGCTGATCGAATTAGGTCTGATGAGACTTATAACTGGGCTGCGCCGCTTCACTATATAAACTTGTCTCGAGACTGGTCTGCTTATGTTGAGGAGCGGGATTGCCCAGCTGCAGGATGTATATTGAAGGCGATTCAAAGATATCAGGAAGTATTGGCCGATCGCTCGCGCACCAAGACGGAGCGTGCAGAAGCACTGATGTTTATTGCCCACTTTGTTGGCGACCTTCATCAGCCATTACATACCGGATTATTTTCAGATAAAGGGGGTAATGATGTGGAAGTCCAATTCTATGGGGTCGAAACGAATTTACACGCGCTCTGGGATATCCATATGGTCGCCCGTTTGTTTTTAGACTGGCAAGATTATGCTCAGGAGCAAACGGATAAAATAAGTACGGCTGAGAGGCAGATCTGGCAGTCTACCTCGGCCGAAGTTTGGGCCCGGGAGTCTCATCACTTAGCCCATGGTCTCGCCTATACCAGCGAAACACAACTTGGGGAAAAGTACTTTCTGCGCTGTCAGGACTCCCTTGAAAAGCGTTTGCAGCAGGGGGGAGTTCGCCTGGCCTCTGCTCTAAACCGTGCACTTGGTAACCCTGTGATCGATGTGGCTAATAAGTAAATTCTTTCTTGGGGCTCGCCTCACTCTACGCCATTGATGTGGTGAGCCAAAAGTGAAGTTTCAAAATCAGTCGAATTATCCTCTTTTATCTTTGTTCTCTTGATGTCTATTGGTTAATTAATTGGAATTTCATCAATTTGTCCGATAAGCAGCCGGTAATTGCCTAGAACTGTAGCTATGTAAAGTTATCTATTTCGAAAGATGGCTGAAATTTGCAATCATTATCCCCATTTAAATGTTTGCTCAAGTAAGTAGGGGGAGTGAAATCTTTAGCTCAAGTAGCTCGTGAGTAATGCGATTGAGCAGGTTGGAGAGGAAAAGTTAAACGCGATTGTGGATGAGAGAAAGGATTTTTAAAGTAGCTTCCCCTCAGTCTTTTGACTCTTCCTTGTACAGCTATGCCTGTAAAAGGAATCCTTTATACGGGAATTTTTAGTATGTGAGTTCTCTTATGGTTGTTGTTTTGTAATTTCCTAATAATTTTCATGATTCAACTATACTTGGTAATAAGCAAATAATATCTAATAACCACTTTATATCCTTTCATATCTTGAGTTTTATTGTGGACCCATTGGGTTGTTTGCGATTCTCTGATAAATTTTAGAGGATACATAACTCCTATTTTACTTTGCCTCTCAGTTACCCCTTCTCTTCAGCTTGAAATATTTCCCGTGTTGACACAGTGGTACCAGATTTGGTATCAAATAATCTCGAGTTATATAGAAAGTCTGTCAATTTTCATTAGGTCCTGAGTAATAAATATAATAATTCAGTGGCTTTAGCGATGAATTGAAAGAGTTCTTGAATTGTCAAAATATTAAATAACAATTTTGGCAAAAAATTTCATAGTCGTTATGGAGGATGTGGGCGATGAGCGGAAGAGGTTTTAATCCTAGGGCGTGTGGAGGATACTTTGCAGGTATTTGTTTTGTATCCAGTTTGAGGTCATACGGTTCTCTTTTTTCCAGGTTTTACGCGCAGTGGTGGAATAATGGTGGAGTGGAAAGTTCTCTGGGTAGAACATGGAATGGCCACACGGCATTAATATCAGGTCACAATGGTGTTATCGATACTATTGTAGGTTGGGACCCCAACAGTTCTTGGGATGCATTTAAAGGCTCAGTGGGCGGGCGTCACAATAGTATGAGGCCTATTGCTGGTCGTTGGCGTGATGACACAGGGATGAATGCAGACCCAACAGCTCAGTATTATGGCCTGCAAGTTAGCCAGACACAGCATGGTAATTTCAGAGATTTTTTGCAGCAAGATCTTTTGGGTACCCAGGGTTTCGGGCCCCACCTCAATAATATTGGAGTCTCATACCATTATGCATTTGCCCCAGGAAAGTGGATGGAGCGTTTGAGTTCCCTGGAAGGGAATAATAATGGTCAGCTGCAAGTCATTTCCAACTGTTCAGATGCTGCCTTCCATGTGCTTGCAAGCTTTCTTTATGAGTGGCGAAAGGCAAATCTGGTAACCGAACTGGCATCTTTTATGAATAATGGGGATGAGAAAAATAAAAATATGTCCCAGGGACGCTTGATGCAGTGGTCAAGCCAGATGGGGCCGTAGAACAAATATACTTATCTGGTTGATGGGTGGTGTAACCGAATTAAAGTTACACCACCCAATTGTTAAGCAAGAGGTTAGTCTTAATAAATTATTTTTTGCGTAAGCCAAGTAATCAATAATTTGTTAGGCTGAAAGCTGGATCTAGGGAACTTCAATTCCCTTAGAGGCGGTCCATATTCTATACCACTGCTCTCTACTCAAATTGAGTTTCAAGCTTTCTATCGCCGACTGAACGCGCTCAATTTTTCCCGACCCCATAATTGCTAGGGGCTTGGAGGGAAAGCGTCGTACCCACGCATAGATTACCTGGTCAATACTGGCTGCCCCGATTTCCTCCTTGATATCTTCCAGGGTGATTCGTAACCGTGTTGCTTGGGTGCTTGATCCACTAAAAATTTCCCCTCCAGCTAAGCAGGACCAAGCCATAGGATGAATTCTATATTGCTGCAGTTGATCCAGAGTTCCATCCTCCGCAGCGCTAAAATTGATAGGATTAATCTCGACCTGATTTGTCACCAGTAGTGAACTCAGGCGGGACTGCAACAAATCAAATTGCTGGGAGGTAAAGTTGGAAACGCCGAAATGTAATACCTTACCGGACTTCTGCAGTGCGGCGAATGTGCTGGCAATTTCATCTGCATCCATCAAAACATCAGGTCGATGAAGAAGCAGGATGTCGATGTGCTCTACACCGAGGTGGGCTAAGGAGTTATTAACCGAGTGCTGAATATGTTCAGCGCTGGAGTCATAGTACTTAACTTTCCTGTTTGGATATTTTTCAGAAAGCAATTTGATATTGCATTTGGTGACAATCTCGATGTGATTGCGAACAGATCTATCCAGCTTAAGGGCCTCGCCGAATAACTGTTCGCAGGAGTAATCTCCGTAAATATCAGCATGATCTACGGTGGTAACCCCTTTATCTATATGTTGCTTTAGGAATGTCAGGCGCTCCTGAGGGCTTAAATTCCAATCACTCACACGCCAGTAGCCTTGGACCAACTCTGACAGTTCTGGTCCTTTTGGAGAAGCTAGCACTCTATTAACCACTGAATACCTACCTGATCGAAAAGCATTAGGGTATTCCTGTTCCTGTTGATACTCAACGCCTAAAGTAGAAGGGTAGGCAGCCCAAAGTCGCCATCGGTGTCATAAATGTCATTGAGTCATGTTGATCGTTGAGCTAGCTGACAACTGAAACCGGAGCAACTTTAGAGTCATTTCTCAATGCCCTGATGTTCTGAGGATCACTAAAGAGGCTTGGGCTTTTACCTTCACAGGAGCACCGCATGGTTAGTACCGAGGAAAAAGTTTCCGGCTGATTGATAATTACTTACTCAATTTTGATGTTATTGATATCCAGCGCAATATTGTTATTCCTATACGCAGTTTTTGGGAATTCAATTTTAAGTATGCCATTCAATATATTCAGTCTTATGGGGTTGATGACAATACTGTTTGCGTCTTTGAATATTTTGGGGGTCTTTGCTGGCATTGCTGTCCTTTTGGATAAAAGGTATGCCCCAGAATTAGCTTTAATATTTTCAACAGTGAGTGTACTAAATGTTCCGCTGGGCACCTTGGTCGGCGGTTTCTATTTATGGCTATATATTCGTAAATATAAATAGCTCTTTTTGATGTTTGCAAAGCCTGTCTACTGTTAACAAGAGTCATTTTATCTCTGTAATAAATGCTGATTTTAACTTCGAGATGTGCATAGGCTTTGGTTCTCTAAGTGGTACGCAAATAAATTACGATAGAAATAATTGAGAACAGGCAACTCAAGTAGTTGTTTTAGCAGTCATCATGATTAACAATAGTGCCAGCGATATGTACACGATAGCTTTGGCAATAGCCAAAAAGAAATAAACAACAATAATGTAGTAGGTGTACGCATATGGAACTGGAAGTCTTGCGCCGGAGCTTTAAGCTCTTGTCTCTTTTTTTGGTACTAAATGTCATTCAAGGATGTTCTGAGCCTCCACAGGATAGTGAAAAAAGCCGGGCAATGTTGACCCAAAGAGCGCTGTCTCTTGCGCCCGCTGATCCGGAAATCGCTGAAATATATACTCGCACTTGCCGCAGCTGTCACAGCACTGGCGCCAGCGCCGCACCCCTTACCGGAGATTTAGCCAACTGGAAGCCCCGTATGGAGAAGGGGATGGATGTGTTGGTGGAAAATGCGATCAATGGGTTCCAGGGTATGCCGCCACTAGGCCTTTGTTTTGAGTGCTCCCCCGAGCAGTTTGAACAGTTGATTGTCTTTATGGCTACAGCGGAGTAAAGGATATGGGGTTCAATCGTCGCCAGTTTATTAATTCTATCGCGATCGGCTCCGCATCATTAGCGGCCGCGCCCATCTCATCAGTTGCACGTACCTTATTGCAAGCTGCAGCCCCACCGACAAAAAAAGCGGGTGTTCGATGGCGGAACTGGTCTGGTTCACAAGAGTGTCTGCCGGCCCATCGTCTGGCACCCAAAGATATTCCTGCACTGCAAACGATAATTGCGGAAGCGCAAGGTACGGTCAGGGCGGTAGGTGCGGGTCACTCCTTCACTGCACTGGTACCCACTGACGATACAATTATTTCATTGGGCCGTATTACTGGCGTCGCCGACCACGATTCCGACAAGGTCCAGGCGACAATCTACGCTGGCACCCGTGTAGCAGACATTGGCCAACCCTTAGAGGATATCGGTCAAGCGCTGATTAACCAACCAGATATCGATGAGCAGACTTTAGGTGGTTGCCTGGCAACCGCGACCCATGGAACAGGTGCAGGCTTGGGTTGTATGTCCAGCTATGCAACGGGTATGGAACTGGTGACCGCAGGAGGGGATACGCTCTGGTGTGATGGTGAGCAAAACCCCGAGGTGTTCGCGGCAGCGCAAGTATCCCTTGGCAGCCTGGGTATGGTGACCAAGGTGCGTATGCAGAACCAGCCCAGCTACCGTTTGCGTCGTGAATCTTGGGTAGCGCCCCTGGAAGAGGTGTTGGATCAGGCTCCAGCACTGGCAGAGGCCAATCGGAACTTTGAATTTTACTATATCCCGTTTTCTGGGATGTGCATGGCTGATTCCCACCAGCCGACCACAGAGGAAATCTTCTCTACGGAGCGGGAAGATACTAATGAAGCAGTAATGACCCTGAAATCTGTGCGGGACTGGCTGGGTTGGTCACCGAAGTTGCGTCAGTTTGCGCTGCAAAATGCGATGGAAGATATCGAGAGGGAAGTCGTTGTCGAGTCCTCCTGGCGGAATTACGCCAGTGAGCGAAACGTACGTTTCAATGAAATGGAGTATCACTTGCCCCGCGAGGACGGTTTGAAAGCCTTCGCGGAAATACGTCGAACGATTGAGGAAAATAACCTGGATGTTTTCTTCCCTATCGAGGTGCGTTTCGTTAAAGCTGACGATATCTGGCTGAGCCCATTTTATAAGCAAGATTCCGTATCCATCGCCATACACCGCTACTTTGAAGAGGACCACCTACCGCTGTTCCAGGCCATTGAGCCCATTATGCGCAAATATGGGGGCCGCCCGCACTGGGGCAAGTTAAACAAGCTACAAGGCTCGGACTTTGCCGAGCTCTACCCTCAGTGGCAGGATTTTCTTGAGGTTCGCCGAGAGCTAGACCCCAGTGGTAAGTTCTTAAACCCCTATCTGAAAACGCTTTTTACCTGAGCAACGCTGCTCAGCAGTGACCCCTCAAAGAGGAAAGCACAATGGATATCAAGCGACGAAAGCTAATACTAGGTGGGGTCGCGTTAGGAGCGGTGGCAGGTGTCGCCGTTCTTCGCCCTAAAGCGCAAGGGCAGGGAGGGCACAGCGAATACTTCTCCAGTGTTTCTAAAGCTCTGGATAATGCCGGCTTTTCTGGTCCCACCTTGCTCGTAGACCTGGAGAATCTGCAAAAGAACGCCGATATATTAGCCGGCCACCTCAGAGGTCACTATGACTACCGGGTAGTGGCTAAATCTTTGCCCTCGCTAAACCTGCTGGACGCTATTACTCAGCGAACAAATACTAATCGCATCATGGTATTCCAGCTGCCATTTCTACAGCAACTGGTTAAATCTTATCCAGCGAGTGATATTTTGCTGGGGAAACCTCTCCCGATTACTGCGGCAAAGGCCTTTTATTCTGGCACTAGGGCGGAGCATTTTGATCCTACCCGGCAGTTACAGTGGCTGGTTGACAGCCCCCGCAGACTTAATCAATACGCCGATTTGGCGCGATCGCTCAAACAATCCTTGCGAATTAATATCGAGATTGATGTAGGCCTACACCGGGGTGGCATCGCCAATGCGGAAGATCTCTCCGCGATGCTCGGTATCATTCAGCGGGAACCCTATTTGGAATTTTCCGGTTTTATGGGTTACGACGCCCACGCCGCAAAAATGCCAGGTGTTCTCGGTGGACCTGAAAAGGCAATCACTCGGGGGTTGGATATTTACCAAAGCAGGGTGGAGCAAGCTAAGATCCAGCTGGGAAGTGCATTCCCGAAGGCGGCCACTTTGAACGCTGCCGGTAGCCCAACCTACCAACTGTACAAATCTCGAGCAGACCGGGCTCCCTGTAACGAGATTGCCGCTGGCTCGTGCCTGGTTAAACCGGTGGGCTTTGATATTCCCACTCTGTCTGATCATTTACCAGCGGCGTATATCGCAAGTCCTGTATTGAAGAAACTGTCACAGACACAGATACCCGGCATAGAAGGGCTCACCGGACCCTTTAGTTGGTTGAACCCAAATCGGGAGCATAGCTTCTTTATATCTGGCGGCTATTGGAAGGCGGAGCCAGAATCACCAAAAGGTCTATCGATCAACCCCATCTATGGCCGCTCCAGCAACCAAGAAATGCTGAATGGCTCAAAAAAGGTACTGCTGAATGAAGACGACTGGGTCTTTCTCCGGCCCACACAGAGTGAGTCCGTGTTCCTGCAGTTTGGTGATATTGCGGTCTATAGCAAAGGCGAGATAGTGGATCTCTGGCCGGTAATGAGTAATTCCTGAGGATTCAACCCCTACAATGGAGTAAGTACAAACTTGTTTAATAAACGTACTGACCTTAGTGACGGGTAAACAACAAGTCTTGGAGATATTGATGATCTATGAAGTTGTTTTGGTGTTAAACACGATTTGGTTTCTGATGGGATTTAACGTTTTCTCTTTGAGGAACCATATATTTGCGAAGTTACTGGTACCCAGGGAACAAAGGGATACCCCCGTATTTAATATCTTGGCAGAATCGGGAAAATTTCTGGGTGGTTTTAACCTGTCGCTGGCGCTACTCAATATACTACTGCTAATCAGCCCCTCAGTATTTGCTACGGAGGTGCAACGCGCTACGTTGCTGCTGGTGTTTGCTGTCACTCACGGAACACAGTTTATTTACAATGTTCCGGTAGCCCTACAAAACCGAAAAGGTGAAGGGCCGTGGCAAGTTAAAGGTGTGATGCGTTTTATCTTTATCACTGACTTTATAATGATGTCACTGAATCTAATAGCCGCACTTTGGATACTCCTCTAAATTTTAAACCCTATGAAATTCGGTCACGATGCTTGTTGTGGCCGATAATGATCAGCATGCCAAATCAGTAGTGAGAATGTCATTGCTAAAGTCGGTGGGCGAACTTTAATTTCTACAAAAAGCGTCGGCGTATAATGTCTCTATTGCAGTTATTGGGTCAAACTAAATAGGTACCCAATAATGTGTCGGCGGTGTTTATATTGGTTTTCGCCGGACAAAATTTGAGTCATTTCTTACGGCGCAGTACACAGGTGGTTGTGTCCTCAGGATTGCTGATATTATATTCAGGGCTTGGGAGGGATTGTTAGTTTTCCCCCAGTTTAACTATTTGCTTATCTGATTTCAGGCAGATAGTTTCCCTCGCTTTCCAAGTTTATAAGTTGACAACTAGTTGCTAACGGAATTTCCTCAATTACAGGGACGACATAATGTACTTTAGAGTTAGTTCTGCGGGGTATGATATTTCAGGCGATATTGATTGGTTTGCGAGCTCTAAGCCTTTCAATCCTCCACAAGGGATTGTGCATAGATCACTGCATAACTAAGCAGGAGTTATAGGTCCATTGCCAGGAGATATGGCTCGCTCCGCTATGGGGCTAATTAGCGGTGATTTGGGAGCAATAATTGGGGATCGAGATTCTGGATTGGGGCGCAGCTGGGAGAGACTTCACCTAATTGGAGTAAGCGCGGGTATTTTACATGAACGCCGTTACTCTAATTACAATACGATCATTGGCAGTCATGGTCTCAATACTGCGATGATCCCCTTTGAGGGTATTGCGAACTGGGTCTTAAACCAAAATCGTAAATTTTTCTATATTGTCAATGTGGACAAACAAAAAGTACTTAACTTTACGGATCGAAATGGAAACGTCAGAGTAGAATTTGTACCCACGAAGCTCCGTCAGGCCATCACATATACATCGGAGCTGGACCCTAATATTTGGATTACTATACGGCAAGAACACCATGACTCTCGGACGGCAAGTTTAGCTGATAATCAAGCTATTGATTACAGTGCAAGTATTACTGATGAGCTGAAAATGAAGAAAAGTAATTGGGAGCGTATTCGGGGTCGAATAGCCGCCATTGATCAACAGATTATTGATTGCCAAAATAATGCTCGCTGGAATCTGATAGACCTTTGACTTCTTGCTGATAATTATGTTGCAAACAATAATCTGATTATATAGTTTGTGACTAATTATGGTAACTTGGCGAATTAAGGCGGCCCGATTCATAAGAGATTAGCTAGATTAATGAATTAGTATAAAAGGGGTTTATATATTGCTTCTCTGCGCTTATCCAAGTAACCGATAAATAGCGAGCTAAATGCCGATATTTTAATGGTCACTCTTAGAGTCACCTACTTTGACTTAAGTGTTGAGCAACATGCGATTCAGTGGCGTGATAGGATAGCTAATAAGGGCCGCTTACTAGACTCAGTAGGTATCTAAAATTAACCACCGAAGTAACACTTAAATTGGGTATGTAAATACCTCAGGCATATTAGGTATAATCAAATGAACAAATATCAACAATATGTTAATATTTTCATGAATTCCTAGAATGCTTATAGGTAGCTACGAGCATCTGGTAGTAATTGAGATGGATAAGGGCTGGCGATGTAGTACGATCCTGTGATCTGGTTCAGGATATCGAAAAGCTCATCCTTGAAGTATCATTTGGGTTTGTTGAGTATGAGAATTCTAAAGGTTTTGGTCATATCGGGCTCGATTCTGTCCACTGGTTGTACAGTTTTTCTTGGGGAGCCGGACACTAGAGTTAAGCGATTTGGTGATTGGGAGCTTTGCACAAAGCTGGCCGATAAAACTTTTAAATATCATTCTCAATGGCACTGGGCTATAGCCAATGAGATTAAGGCTAGGGACCTGGGGACTTCACAGAGATGTAAGTCAACGTATACCGCAAGGATGAATCGTTTTACGGCTAGAAGCGTGATTAAGTCTGTATCATTTGAGGATGCTTTGAACCATAACTTTGAGTAAATCCAATATATGCCAGCTATCAAGCGTCCTTTATTTGTAGTTGACGATGGCTGGTAATACCCACCACATGGATTTGTATACCTCTTTCAAATCAAGCTATTTAAAGCGCGTGATTGGATAGTATTACCAAGTCTTATACTGGGGGAGTAGGGCGGTGTTGTTGTTTCAACAGCACCCACGAGTGTGGCTTGGTGTAGTGAAAGTTACATCTCCACCAGCTTCTGAATGCACTTTTATTAATAGCTGAGATATAGCTGCATACAAGTATGTTCTTAGCTTTGAAGGCAGGATTGGCAACTTGGTTAATGTAGTACTTCCGTTGGAGTAGTTGGATATATCGTATATAGATAGTTAATAGCCAAGGCAACTACAGCTTCTTCGGCGTTGAACCACTGGGGTAGAAGGGTTTCTAGTCGCATACAGGCTTCAAGGTAGCCTTTTTGGGTTGACCATCATCATGACGTTGAAATACCTGATTTGCTGCTTTGGATATCTGCCGCCATTTTTTCATGTCTGGGCCTGTAGGTATGCGAGAGTGGATGCTAAGCATTATTTTTACGGTTATCTGCTGTCTTTCAAGTGATATAGATGGCTAGGAGTACCCGGATTCACGGATAACGGCTTTAGATGTTATTGCTAAGTAGACACCCGAGGTAAAAACGGGCTTCCCGCTCTGTTGGTCTTCGGCTTTATAAGGGTTAGTGAAGATAATGAAGGTTAGAGATTGGAGGGCGCCTACCTTCCAGTAGTATTTTTCGGGTAGGCGAAATTATTAATTAAATTGCTGAACTTCAAAAAAACCTAAAAGCTCGTCCTTTCGACCAATATTTTGTGTATAAAAGGTCCACTGACCACTATCATCTCGAACCCCGAATACCCGTGCACAGGTATCGTAGTATGCGGTACCAAGTTTTGCTTGCTTTTTCTTGAAGTTTGCTCCTTTTCTACCTCCTTTGGGGCCACCTATTGAAAGTCGCCTCTCCCCGGTTACATCGGGAGTTTTTACCATCATCTCCAGCTCATCTCTTTGCTTGCTCCCGTCCTCCCTTGGGAAACATCACCTGCAACATGGATAACCGTTACACTTTTACTCTGGTCGTCATGGAACTTGAAGGTCATTCGACAATTACTGAGGTGAGAGGTAAAGAAGTAAGGGGGACTTTTACTATTCAGAGTTACAGGCACAGCTTTTTGTCGAGCCCAGGTGAGATATGTTGCTTTCTTGCCAGAATTTCCGCTTTTTACCATCATGATTTTGTTGGGTTTTACAAACTCAAAATCAAACTCAATTTCGTAGGCTCCTGATTTACTGTCGAAGGCCTCTGTATTAAAGTCGAGCTCATAGGTTTTAAAGGCTAATTCAACATCTTTTTCTAATAAGCTGATAAAGTCATCATAACTTGGCATGGCTCAATCCTTATGTCGCCGGCTGTTTTGATATAAATGGTTTGCCTTGGTTTATTGGTACTAGCTCTGTAGTGGTCTAATCCTTCCGGACACTTCGCTAAGATGGTAAAACTACCAAGCGAGGTGAAGTATGACAACAAAAGGTACACGTCGGCATTTCAAGCCGGAATTTAAGAAAGACGCCGTAGCGCTAGTCTCTGAGCAAGGGTATTCAATTTCTAAAGCAGCAGAGGCTGTAGGAACAACAGCCAATAACCTGCGACGCTGGATAAAGGAACTGAAGCAGGAAGAAGACGGTGTGAGGTTGGATGTAGGTGAGCGTGCAGAATTAGAGCGATTACGATGTGAAAATAAGCAGTTGCGGATGGAGAAAGAAATCCTAAAAAAGGCCAGCGCCTTCTTTGCGAAAGAAATGAAATAAAGTACAGCTTTATTGAAAAACAGCAAGGCAGCTTTCCTGTTAGGGTGCTCTGCCGGGTAATGCAGGTAAGTAAGTCTGGTTATTACGATTGGTGTTGCCGTGGTAATAGCTCAATAGATGCTCAAACATGGCAACTATGCCATCGTTTGAAGGCCCTATTTGCAGAATCTAGACAGAGCCTGGGAAGTCGTCGGTTAATGAAGCTGTTACGTAAAGAAGGCTTTGAAGTTGGGCGCTATCGAGTCCGCAAGCTCATGAAAAAGCTAGGCTTGGCAGTAAAGCGCAAGAAGCGATTTACACTGACGACAGACAGTAAACATCACCTGCCGGTCGCAGAGAACCTTCTGAATAGGGAGTTCTCACCGAGTGCTAAAAATCAAGTTTGGACGACTGATATTACATATATTTGGACTTCGCAGGGCTGGTTGTACTTGGCGGTAGTGATTGATCTCTATTCGCGCCGGATTATTGGTTGGCATCTAGATCGGAAGATGGAAACGGCCCTGGTAACTCGTGCGTTGATGATGGCTGTCAATTTGCGTACGCCCCCAAAAGGTCTCCTGCATCACTCTGATCGTGGCAGTCAGTATGCCAGCCATACCTACCAAACGTTATTGAGTCAGCATGGGATGGTGTGTTCAATGAGCCGTAAGGGAAATTGTTGGGACAACGCACCGACTGAACGTTTCTTCAGCAGCCTGAAGCGGGAGTGGGTAACGGGAAACCTTTATCCGACAAGGGAGGATGCGGTAGCAGATGTAAGAGCCTATATTGCTTATTACAACTCACGAAGAATACATACAACACTGGGAGACCTAGCCCCTATCGAATTTGAGAAATGTGCTTAAAGAAGTGTCCGCTTGGAGTTGACCACAACACTCTCCCTTTTAGTTACTCATAGATAAATATACTTTTGGCATAATTTCTATCTTTCAACCTAGCATATCCCCCATTATGCTTCCAAGAAAATCTACGGGTAGCTTGAAATAGATCAATTTTTATTTTTCTGTGAGGTTGTTATATGTCCAGTGTGTTGGTGACTCGGGATATAAGTTTGTAATCGAATATAAACCTCTTCGAATAGTAACGAGAGAAAAGTGATTCTCTAATGGCGATCTTAATCAAATCAGTATCAGTGATCGATATGATTTAAATAGTAAAGCAAGGGGTTTTAGCTTTCTTCTATCGCCCATTCAAATTTTCATAGATAAAATCTACGCAAAGCTTTATTTTGGGGGTTTGGTATTTAGTGCGCTCATAAAGAAGAAATACTCCCAGATCGCCACCGGGGCTGACTGAGACTTTACCCTCGCAAGGTACCTGTACAAGCTCCCCTGTATCTAGATAGTTACAAATACTCCAGGAAGGTACGCAGAACATACCGCGGTGATTGAGGGCGGCTGCTGTTAATGCTTTACCGTTATTGCTGATAACTTTTGGGGTCAACTTCAGGGGCTCCCAGTGCTCGTCATTGAGTATGTACCACTCAATGACGCCACGTGGCCCCCGGTATTGCAAGGTAGCAATTGACTCAATCGCCGACTTGCTTAAGGGGAGGCTATGCTCCAACTTGTCGATAAACTGCGGTGTAGCTACAAGGGTGAACTCATTATCCGATAGGCGTTTGGCAATAACATGCTCATCCGGGGCAAACCCTCCGCGAATCGCAATATCAATGGGATCTTTTCCTAACTGGGACAAGTCATCGTTATAGGTTAAGTCGAATACGATGTTGGGGTAACGTTGGGCAAACTTCTCAAGAAGGGGGGTTAAATGCTGCTCTCCATAAGTTGGAAGACAGCTGATACGTATCAGACCTTTGGGCGCTTCAAATGTATGGCTAACCAGTTCATCAGCCTGTTCAAGCTGGCGAATTGCTTTACTTATCATCGAATAGTAGAGCTTGCCGAGCTCAGTAACCTTGACTTGGCGGGTACTGCGTTGCAGTAACTCCACTCCTAAGGACTGCTCCAGATCTTTTACGCGGCGGGAGATTGATGAGGCGGGAACCTCAAATTCTTCAGCAACTGCAGTAAAGCTATTCAGTTCTACCACCCGCTTGAAGTAACGCAATGCTCTGATTTTGTCCATAATCAACTTCTAACTGTCTGTCATCGTCTCAAAATATTCCCCATTATTGCCAAAATGACAAAAGACTTATACCTATTACCACCTGTTTTTATGATGGCAGTATGGGCACTATCGCTTTCAATGTTTGTGTTGAACCGATTGTTAGGATGACCAATGATAGCTTTGAAAATGACTCGCTATGGGGATATTGATAGCAGCCTGGAGTTTCAGTCAGCTGAGGTTCCCACCCCCAAGGCTGGTGAAGTTTTGCTTCGGGTGCATGCGGCTAGCGTAAATCCAGTTGATAATATGATGTTGCGGGGGGAGCTTAAATCGGTACGAAAGGAAGTATTTCCGGTTGGTATTGGCCGGGATGTCAGTGGTGAAGTTGTAGCAGTGGGGGATAATGTTGCTGGATACAGTGTAGGGGACCTGGTGTTTTCCAGGGTGGGGGAGGATCATGTGGGCACTATTGCAGAATATCTCACCGTTAGTGTTTCCCACCTGGCTGCAAAGCCCGAAAACTTGTCACACAGTGAAGCGGCGGGTATTCCGCTTGTTGGGCTGACCTCCTATCAGTCTTTGATCAAAGTTGCGGGCTTGAAGTCCGGAGAGAAAGTGCTGATACATGCAGGCTCAGGTGGTGTTGGCTCTATGGCGATCCAATTGGCGAAGTCTGTAGGCGCCTATGTGGTGACTACAACAAGTAGCGCGAATGTGGAGTGGGTGAAAGCACTCGGTGCCGACCTTGTTATTGATTATAAAAAAGATGACTACCGGCGATTACTATCTGATATGGATGTCGTATTCGATACTTTGGGTGGTCAGTATGCTTTGGATGCATTTCAGGTCCTGAAAATCGGTGGGCGTGTTGTCTCAGTTAAAGGGGCTTTAGATCCGCAGACAGCTGAAGAGCTTGGGCTAGGTTGGTTGCTCCGCAAGCTATTGGCGCTTAAGTCGCGAAAGCTGATGAAGGCCGCGAAGGAAAAGTCCGCGCTCTATAGAATGGTTATTATGGAAGCTAGTGGAGAGCATCTGAGTGAGCTAGGAAATTTGTACCAACAGAAGATACTATCCCCGGTGATAGACAAGATCTATTCTTTAGAGCAAGGCAAAGAAGCTTTCTCATATCTCGCTTTGGGACGCGCTAAAGGCAAGGTGATTGTATCAGTTATAGCCAGTTAATAAGAGTTGAAACGATCAATAAGTGTCAGTGCCGCCTTGAGATATAATGGCGCGCTGGCTCTTGTCTGTCTCTGTGCTTTTTAAACTTTGCATCTACCTTATTATTGAGGTTGCACTAGAGAAATTGATATTATTGAGTTTTCGTAGATGACACACCTATGTTCAATTGATCTTCATAAAGTCTGATATATCGCTATAAAGGGTTACGATCTGGGTTGGATAGAGAATGTATATGAAAGTGTGTCGACTATATTCGAAATAGAATGACTCTAGTACATGGCGAAATAGACCTATTAACTGCAATTACTAATGTCGGGCTGGCTCTGGTCGCATTTATTGGCGCCCTTTATTTGTTGGTGTTTGTAAGGAGGAAGCAGTGGAAAAGAAGTATTTGGCTTATTTTTTTCACTATCATGTTCATAGCCTCATTAGTGGCAGCTATCTATCACGGGTTTGAAATCCCTCCATATTTTCGAGTTTGTTTATGGTATGGAGTGCTTGTTTTACTTGGTTTACTAATTTCTTCTTTTGTTCTTGCGGTTAGCGTAGATTTGGTGAATGAAGGTTTTTCCAAACGGGCTATTTTTCCAGTATTATTTATTTTTCTGATAGTTTTTGTTTTCTCGTTTTCACTTAAAGATAAAATTTTTGCCTTTGCTGTTTATCAGTTTTTAATCAGTGCAGTGGCTTTTATAGGGTATTCTACATTAGCCTTAAGGAGACAAAGCTCACCGCGTGGCAGTTGGTTTATGGCACTTGGCTCGATAGTTAGTATTGTTGCAATGGCTGTCCAGTTAGATGGAAGTTTATCAGTCAGTATCATTTGGGACCTTAATCACAATATTATCTATCATTTTGTCCAAGCGTTTGGTGTTGTACTCTTTATTTTGGGTTTACGTAGATTCTACTCGGAGAAATAGTAGGCGAATTGCCGATAGAATATAGTTTTCGGAAGTGGGAAAGAAATAGGAATGAACCTGAGAAATCAACCTGACAGTTACGGTTCAGTAGCCAAGTGGCTACATTGGTTAACGGCCTTATTGTTTTTGGGTTCCTATATTTCAGTCTACTACCGCCAGTGGTTTACCCAAGAGGAAACACCGGCGAATTGGACTGCCTTGCAGTTACATCTATCTATTGGTGTCACCATTGGGGTGATCGTCATCCTAAGAATCGTATGGCGTCTCACTAATCCGCCACCGCCATTAGAACCAGGTAGCTCCCTGGAACATTTTGCCGCTCATACCGGTCATGTTCTTCTCTACTTGATTATGATCGTCGCTCCGCTAACAGGGTATATCGGAACAGGCGTGGATACGGATTACTTTTTCCTGTTTGAAATTCCTAAGTTTGAGAGCACCCAAGCCTTTGTGGCGATAGTTCAGGATCGGATGGGGATGACATTCGAACAGTTTGAGAAGCCAGTCGATTTTATCCATAAAGAGATCCTGGGAGAGTGGGTGGTCTGGATCTTAATCTTGGGGCATGTAATGGCCGCTCTATATCACCACTACATCAAAAAGGATCGGACTTTGCTAAGAATGACCGCGACTAAGAAGTCATAGTTCCTGCGATGGTTTTGGCAGAAAGTAGTGGCAAATAGGCATTGAGCGCCAAATCCAGACATTTTAACCTCGAGTTTTTGCAGCTCCTGTGGAGCTGTGCACTTGGACTTGAGGTGGGTGTTATATGAGGTATTTGGTCCTTGCTTTGATTCTATTTCAAATGGGGTGCATACCTGAGTCCAAACTATATCGAATCGCGCAATTCGAAATGGTCCCTCAGCCTACTTGCCAGCCTTCGCTGGCAAGTAGCACTCATGCTGCTATCGGATCAGCTCCTATTTAAGCTGCCAACCTCCTGAGCCCCGGTTTTGTGTCTGGGCAAACCCAGTGAAACCAGTGCGGTTAGCAGAAGAAAAGCGCTGGAAATAAGTAGGCAAGCCACCAACCCCTGAGTTTGGAATACCCACCCTGAGAGCAGTGTCCCTAGCAATCGCCCAGCTGCATTTGCCATATAGTAGAAGCCCACATCCATAGAGACGCCATCTTCCCGAGCATAAGCAACTATCAAGTAGCTGTGTAAAGATGAATTTACGGCGAAGAGTACAGCAAACATCAAAAGTCCACCCATTACGGCGGGCTGTGGATCCACCCCTTTGTGTAATGCGATTGCGATTAATGCGGGCACTGCAGTGAGCGCTATTGCCCAGAAGAGCGCGGTTCGCCCATCCGGAGCCTGGGCTGAACGTGCCGTCGTGACCTTTGGGGCCAGGGTTTGCACTATGCCGTAACCGATCACCCAGGATGCCAGGAAGGCACCTACCTGCCAGTGGCTCCAACCGAACTGGCTGGCCAGGAAAATCGGTAGGGCAATAACAAACCAAACATCCCGGGAAGCAAACAAGAGTAAGCGCGCGGCTGACAATATGTTGACTGCGGGACTCTTGGAAAAGATATCTCTGAATCGGCTTTTTGCTTTGGCTTTCCCTAAGTCCCGCTTAAGAAACTTGAGACTCAATATCCAAACTATTCCAAGAGCTAGGGCCATCGATGCAATCGCGCCTTGAAAGCCAAGTGAGGCGAGTAGGGCACCGCCGAGAAAGAAGCCCAAGCCTTTTAGCGCGTTTTTCGAACCGGTAAGAAGGGCGATCCATCGATACAAGGTGCCACTGGCCTGATCGGGCACCAGTAACTTGATTGAGCTCTTCGCACTCATTTTATTCAAGTCTTTGGCGATACCGGAAAGGGCTTGGGCGGCCATAACCAAGGGGACCGAGAGATACTGACTGGGTACCAGCAGCATGGAAAGAGCAACAATCTGTAAGGCCAGCCCCAAATTCATGGTCCGGTTGAGTCCAATCCGGGCACCGAGCCAGCCGCCGACAAGATTAGTGACTACGCCAAAGAATTCGTAGAAAAGGAAAAGCAAGGCTATTTGCAAAGGGCTGTAGCCGAGTTCGTGAAAGTGCAGCAGCACCAGCATGCGCAGAGCGCCGTCAGTCAAAGTAAATGCCCAGTAATTGCCTGTTACCAGCAAGTATTGGCGCACTGGCGACGATAAATTGTGAAGAAACTGCATGATCTTGTTCTGTGTACTGCTACTTACTAAAAGCAGGAGGAAAAAAATATGAGCTCATGGAGAGGCGTACCCCTCAGGTGCAGTGTGTTCTTTCCTTCCGGCCCCGTTGTACTTTGGCTGCTTAGCCCATGGTGCCAATCATTCGAGCCAATTCCGCCGTGCGGTTGGCGTAACCCCATTCATTGTCATACCAGGCGTAAACTTTTACCTGGGTGCCGTTAACGACCATGGTCGATAGAGCATCGATAATGCTCGATCTGGGGTCGGTTTTGTAATCCACAGAAACGAGGGGCCTTTCCTCATAGCCGAGGATATCTTTTAGTTCACCCTCTGCAGCGTCCTTAAATAACTGGTTTACTGCCTCTGGGGTAGTGGGGGTTTCCACTTCGAAAACACAATCGGTAATGGATGCGTTGGCGAGGGGAACACGAACTGCGTGGCCGTTTAGGCGGCCGGACAACTCTGGAAAGATGGTGGCAATAGCTGTAGCTGAACCTGTTGTTGTGGGAATCAGGCTGGCACCACAAGCGCGGGCTCTGCGCAGATCTCCATGGGGTGCGTCGAGGATAGTCTGGGTATTGGTGATATCGTGAATAGTGGTGATTGAACCGTGACGAATACCCAGGTTTTCGTGAATAACTTTTACTACTGGAGCAAGGCAGTTAGTCGTACAGGAAGCGGCGGTAATAATCTGGTGTTTGTCCGGCTGGTATATATGTTGATTTACTCCAAGGACAATGTTTGGTACTCCAGCTTCTTTAACTGGTGCAGAGACCAATACCTTCTTTACCCCTTGATCCAGGTAGGGTTGAAGAAGTTCGGTAGCTCTCATTTTACCGGAGGCCTCTACAACCAGATCACAGTTTTTCCAATTGGTATCTGCAATAGCGGAATTGCGGCTACAGGTTATTGTTTTGCCATCAACCTGAATTGTGTCATCAACGGCTTTCGCCTCTCTGTACCAGCGCCCGTGTACAGAGTCAAAGTTGAGCAGGTGGGCGAGAGTGGCTGCATCACCGGCAGGGTCATTAATCTGGACAAACTCAACTTCAGGCCAATCCCAGGCAGCGCGCAGTACCAGTCGGCCAATTCGGCCAAATCCATTGATCCCAATTTTGATGGTCATTGTTAATTTCGCTCCATTTCTGCCAGGCACATATGAAAAATCATATATATCTGGATAGTTTAAATCTTAGGTCGGAAGGCGGTATCAGCAGCACAGACTTGTGCGCTCTGGCCGGTCTCCCATTTGAATCAGGTTGTTGAGGTCTTCGGTAATAAAGTGCTGGTTCGCCTGCAAGGTATCGAACAGTACAGACTTTGCCCAGGCATTTAAGTCCGGGTTGATTCGGTAAAACACCCACTGCCCCTGGCGGCGGTCTTGGAGCAGGTCTGAACTTCTCAGCAAGGCGAGGTGCCTGGAAATTTTCGGCTGGCTCAATTCGAGGGCCGCAGTTAGCTCGCATACGCAAAGCTCTTCCTCGTGAGCAATAAGGAGCAATGTGCGTAGCCGCGTATCATCGGCCAGGCATTTGTAAAACTGTACTGGGTTCATGCCGCTCTTTTTCGTAAATCCGCCTCGGCTTGGGCCAAGACTAGTAGTTTGATGCGAGTGCTCAATTCACGTGCCGTGGTGTAAAAAGGGCAGAAGCAGTGTCGCTTTGTCGGTTCCTTAAAATTCCAGGCAATCATCTGGTCAACTTTTGGGGAGGGTACGTACTCTTCCCGGCTTTTGTCGCAAAGTGTGATGACCAGGTCAAAAGGTTGGTCAGCTACATCTTCTACAACTTTGGGAATGAGTCCCTCTGTTGAAACCCCCAGTCGCTCCAGCGCTTGCAGAGCGCGTGGGTCCACTGTATGGACATTGGTTCCGGCGCCAACGGCTTCGTATGAATTGCCTCCAAAATGCCGCAACAGTGCCTCAGCCATCAGTGAGCGGGCAGAGTCCCCAGCGCAAACAAACAGAACACGCCTTTTCATTGGAGGGCTCCATTTGGCTTTTTAACAATTATATATGGAAAACCATATATTCATAGTCTTAAAAATAGCCCACTGAACCAGCGGGCTATAACCTGTGCTTAGAGCTTAAACTCGGCCCATACAGGCGCGTGGTCTGATGGGCGTTCCATAGCTCGAATATCGTAGTCCACGCCAGTCCCGACACATTTTTCCAGAAGAGGGTTGGTGGCTAGAATCAAGTCGATACGCAGGCCGCGTCTGGGCTCGCGATCGAACCCACGGCTTCGGTAGTCGAACCAGCTGAATACATCGTCTGTTTCTGGGTTTTGTGCGCGGAAAGTGTCGGTGAGCCCCCAGCCTTCAATTTTTTGAAGCCACTCGCGCTCTTCTGGAAGGAAGCTGCATTTTCCATCGCGCAGCCAGCGCTTGCGATTGGGTTCACCAATACCAATATCCTGGTCGCTGGGTGAAATATTCATATCGCCGATAACCAATACAGGCGCTTCCGGCTTACACGTGGTTTGCAGGTAGGTATCCAGGTCGGCGTAATACTTTTGCTTGGCCGGAAATTTAACCGGGTGCTCGCGATTTTCACCTTGCGGGAAATAGCCATTAATAACCGTGAGGGGCTCAGGACCGCCGATATCAAACTTGCCGGCAACCATACGGCGCTGGGCGTCGCTGGCATCAGTTGGGAAACCGTATTCGCGATCAATAAAAGGTAGACGTGAGAGCAGGGCAACGCCGTAGTGTGTTTTTTGGCCAAAATAAATCAGCTCATAGCCCAGGTCTTTTATCGCATCTACTGGAAAATCTTCGTCGGTGACTTTGGTTTCCTGTAGGCCGATGATATCGGGCTGATGGTTGTCTACCAGGGCCTGCATCTGGTGCAGGCGAGTGCGAATACTATTGACGTTAAAGGAAACAACCTTCATCTCTTCCCCCAAAATAAAAAAGGTCGGGCTAGCCCGACCTAAGAGTTAGTTCGCGGACCGGGCGCACGCCGCGCCCAGTGCCTATCAGTATTTAGAAGTTGGCAACTTGGGGCGGGGCCTTGCTGGCCTTATCGGCGAGGCCGATAAAGTCCGCCATTATATAGCCCGCTTCATTCAAAATTGGATCTTTTTCCAACTTGATCTCTACAGGACCACCAATGTTAGCCACCTCTTCAGATTCGCTTTCTTCGTATGCCTCAAAGTTCTTGTAGGGTTCAAGGCCTTTAGCTTTGCGGCGACGGTTTTCCATATCCAGCAATCGCTGATTAACGGACTTGCGCTCATTCTCTCTAGTTGATTCGTTGAGAGAGACATACTTCTTGTCAGCCCGCTCGGCGTCGAACTTGAACTGATCGCGCAGGAAAACAAAATCTGGATCTGTTTCCGTGCGCTTGTTGTGCTTGGTAATCAAGTTCGGGATCAGCATCTTCAAGTTGAAATACTTCGCATGAGGCACAGCGTGGATACGGTCCCAGGGCAGGGCAGTATCGTAAGCACTTTCACCTACATTTTCGGCATCAATCAACTGTGGCATATCGATGTCCGGCTTCACACCCGCGTGCTGTGTGCTGTCTCCGGAAACCCGGTAGAACTTGGACTGGGTAATTTTCAACTGGCCTTCCTTCAGGGGAGCCATAGTTTGCACAGTACCCTTACCAAATGATTGGTTGCCCACTACCAGACCGCGATTGTAATCCTGGATTGCACCGGCAAAAATCTCGGATGCAGAGGCGGATAAGCGATTAATCAATACCATCAGCGGCCCGCGGTACATGGCGCGTGAGCGCGAGCGGTTGTGGCGGGAAATCTGCTCGTTGGCATGACGGATCTGCACAACAGGACCCTGATCAATAAACAAGTCTGTGAGCATGGTGGCTTCTTGCAGTGAACCACCGCCATTGTTGCGAAGATCCAGAATAATACCGTCAACCTTTTCCTCTTTAAGCTCACTCAGCAGACGGGCAACGTCTCGCGTGGTGCTCTTATAGTTGGGGTCGCGGCGGCGATAGGCATCGAAGTCGATATAGAAGGTCGGCAGGTTAATCACACCAATCTTGTAACTCTTACTGCCGTCAGAGAATTCAAACACTGCCTTCTTGGCCGCCTGATCTTCAAGCTTAACTTTGCTGCGCTTGATCAAGATAGTCTTGTGAGTGCCGTCGCCACCAGTGGGGATGGTCTCCAGGCGAACATAGGTACCGGCCTTGCCGCGAATCAAGTCAACAACATCATCCAGGCGCCAGCCCACTACATCGACCATTTCGCCTTCTTTATCCTGGCCAACACCCACGATTTTATCGTTGGGCTTGATCTTGCCGGTGCGGTCGGCTGGACCACCGTGTACCAGGCGAGCAACTTTGGTGTATTCCTCGTCTGCCTGCAGCACAGCACCGATACCCTCCAAGGAGAGGGACATGCTCATATTAAAGTTTTCCAATGAGCGCGGTGACAGGTAGTTGCTGTGTGGATCGTAGAGACGAGTGAGTGAGTTCATATAGAGCTCAAATACGTCGTCGCTCTTCTGCTGCTCGAGGCGCTTCTTTTGGCCTTTGTAACGGCGTACGAGAAGGTCTTGGATTTCCTCATCGGTTTTACCGGTAAGGCGCAGATTCAGGATGCTGCTCTTTAAGCGCTTACGCCAAAGCTCATCTGCAGCGCTGATCGAGTTGGGCCACTGGCTTTCCTCCCGATCCAGCTCAAGGGTCTCTTCCCGAGAAAAGTCATAGGCGGGCAGGCCTTTCTCTAGTTGGGACAAAATATTATCTAGCCGATCCCCCATACGCAGGCGGAAACGGTTGTAGATACTGAACCCAGCGGTGACATCACCAGCGCGAAGCTGGTCATCCATCTCTGCTTCCCACGCGCGGAACTCATCGATATCAGAGGCGAGGAAGTAACTTTTAGTGGGATCGAGTGCATCGATATACTCGTTCCACAAGTTCTCGGACATTTCGTCGCCGATTTTGATTTTGTTGTAGTGCAGCATTTCAAGCTTGCTGACTATCTCTTGTGCAGTACCACCTTGACCCTCTTCGGGGGCTATTCGCTCTGGCTCTGCCAGAACACTTGTGGAAAGAAGGCCAATGACCAAGAAGCCGGAAAAGTAAGCGGCGATCCGATTGGTAAGCATAGGGAGTCTCTTTATACGTCCTACTTCATAGGCGTCCGGCCCTTATGGCTCGGCGACCTATAGCTTAGGACAAGTATAAAGGCTGAAAGCTCCAAAGGGCATGAAATACCTCTAATCAGAGATGGATCTTTTTCTTTAACACTGTATTTAGCAAAATAGCTTTCCTATTGGGTGTGAAATTGAGGCATTTTTTCTCGTTTTGAAGGCTTGAGTATGTATGGTCATCATAACTATTGTGTAACTGCAACTGTAAAAAAGCGTTAAAAACAAGCACTTTGACTAATAGGTCAGCACCACTTTGATGACTTTGAAGGCTTTTAGGGTCATGAAGTTGCACCAGTTACCACTTTATTAATTCGAGTGAGCGCTCCTCGGCTAGAAGTGTTGCTCCAATAATCACTGTGACCGCAGAAATGGTGTTTTGATTTCGGAGCAATAGGCGAATATCGGGCGAGTGCCAGTATCTGAATCTGCGAATCGTGTTTTTACCACTTGGTCCAAACAGTGGTAACATGGCCAGTAGATTTGTTTGAGGTGAGGTGCTTATGCCTTGGGAGAAAAGTTTCGATGTCGATAGCGCAGTCGATAAAGCGACGGAAGCCTTTTGGAAGAAAGGCTTTGAAGCGACTTCTCTGGCCGACCTGCTCAAAGCTACTGGGCTGACTAAAGGGAGCTTTTATAATGCCTTTGGCAGTAAGAAGCAGCTTTTTACCCTGAGTTTACTCAAGTATGAGAGAGAGCAGCGGCGCGACGTAATGGCCCGGCTTGAGTCGTTGGAAGATCCTATCGGCGCTATCAGTCAGCTTTTCGACTCCCTAATTGAACAAAGCCTTGCAGATCCGGAAAAGAAGGGCTGCTTTTTGGTTAATACCGCACTCGATATGCCTAACCTGGATAGCGATATTGGGGATGCTGTAAAAAAGGGCTTGCGGGATACTGAGTCATTTTTTGCAAGGCAGGTTCGCCTGGGGATAGAGAAAGGTGTGATATCTGATCGAGTAGACCCGGAAGTCTGCGCCAATAGTTTACTGACTCTTTTAGTCGGCTTGCGAGTGTTGGCACGTGGAGTTTTTAATAAGGAAAGCCTCTCCAGAATTAAGGTACAGGCATTAGACTTGCTGCGTTGACCTGATCTTTCTTCTGGTGTTGAAAGCTTTTCGTAGGGCCTTGGCGCCGTCCTTTGGGTTGTCAGGGCTGCACTGTGATTTCCCTCTCCAGACCTCCATTGATCCTCCTGTCAATTTTGTATTGGATAGGGCTTCATATTTTCCTGTTCATTCTCAGTAGGCATTAATGCATAGCAAATAGTTATATAAATCATATTTACCGATCGGTACAAACTCATTAGTATTGTTTGTAGCAATCGGTACATACAGTTTACAGGGGTGTCTCCCCTTATTTTTTAACCAGGTTTGGACCGATCGCTACAAACAAGTGAAACTATCTAGTTAGGAAATATGATGGCTACCTAGTTAGGAAATATGATGGCTACTTTCAAGACTCACACGATTGAATCCGCTCCTGTTGTTGCTCAGCCTCTTCTTGCAGGCGCTAAGAAATCGATGGGCTTTGTGCCCAATCTATTCGCAACTATGTCAGAAGCCCCCGCATTACTTGAGGGTTATACGACCTTGGCGGGAATTTTCGATAAAACCAATCTTTCCGAGACAGAGCGCCAAATCATCTTAATGACAAACAACCGCCTGAACGGGTGTCGTTACTGTATGGCTGCTCACACATCCATTTCCCAAATGGCCGGTGTTGAAGCGGAAATTATTGAAGCATTGCGTAGTAACACACCGATTGCAGATGAAAAGCTTGAGGCATTACGTACATTTTCTGCGGTAGTGAATGAAAGCCGTGGCTGGCCGACGGAGGAACAAGTTAGCGCTTTCCTTGCTGCTGGCTACACGGAGCAGAGCGTACTGGAAGTGGTTCTAGGTACCGCTTTAAAAGTTATGTCGAATTATACAAATCACATTGCCGAGACCGCCCTGGATAGTGCCTTTGCAGTTAATGAGTGGACTCCCGAAGGAGAGGCAGTGGCCTGATTTCTGGCCTGGGCTTGATTGGCCATCCAGCCCTCACTGAGGAGACATGGGGTGGCCATCAACAATTCGTAGCGGAGCCCGCAACTGTGTTGCGAATCGAAATTTGAATTTATTCGGCTTAAGTAACTGAGGTATACGAAATGACTCTTCAAGCTAGCAATATCACTGCATTAATCACAGGGGCAAATCGAGGTATCGGCAAGGCCATTACAGAGGGGCTGTTGGATGCGGGCGCGGTTAAAGTGTATACCGCTGTTCGCGACCTAGCCTCGGTGAGGCAGCTCGTTCAAAAGTATGGTGAAAGGGTTGTCCCCATTGAATTTGATCTTTCACGTGAAGAAACCATTCAAAACGCTGTAAAGGTTGCCGGTGATGTCAATCTGGTTGTCTCTAATGCGGGCGTAGTGAAGCTATCGACACCCTTGGACGATGATGCTGTGGAGAGCTTCAAGTATCAAATGGAGGGCAATGTTTACCCACTGATAAACCTGGCCAAAGCGTTTGGCCCTGTTTTGAAATCTAATGGTGGGGGTGTCTTTGTCCAAATGAACTCACTGGCATCCATCAAAAATTTTCTCCCATTTACTGGTTACTCCGGCTCAAAGGCGGCTGCCTATGCAGTAACTCAGGGTTTGAGGGAGGCCTGGGTCGAGCAGGGGACTCAAGTTATCAGTGTTATTGCTGGTCCAATCAAGACGGATATGGCTGACTCCGCAGGCATGGGAGAGGGAGCCCCTCCAGCGAGCATCGTGTTCGATGGCATTATGAAGGCACTAACAACGGGTGATTTTTTTGTTTATCCAGATGAGATGGCTCAAGAGGTCGCAAAAATTTACGCTCCCTATGCCAAGGGCGTACTTGAGATAGAAAGCTAATGTAGAACCCAAGAGAGGATCGGGCAATGTTACTAGATACACCAGTATGTGATTTCGGATGGAAAGCCCCAGACTTTACCTTGAAAGACCCTGACGGCAAGAGCTTTCGAATGTCGGATCATCTGGGAAGCAAGGGGCTGTTGATTGCATTTATCTGCAATCACTGCCCCTATGTTCAGGCGATTGCAAATCGTCTAGCTGAGGATGTGCGAGAGCTACAAGGACTGGGCATTAATGTTCTGGCCGTTATGTCAAACGATTATCGCGATTACCAGGTTGACAGTCCTCCTTATATGGCGAAGTTTGCCCGAGACCATGGGTTTACTTTCCCCTATTTGGTTGATGAAGATCAGTCCGTTGGGAGAGCTTACCAGGCGGTATGTACACCGGACTTCTTCGGGCTGAATAAGGATGGAGAGCTCCAATATCGAGGCCGAATCGATGATGCGGGAATGGGAAATCCGGCTGGCCGAACCAGGGAGCTGGTCAATGCAATGAAGTTGATCGCAGAGACTGGGACAGGGTCGGAAAAGCAGCTGCCAAGTATGGGGTGCTCTATTAAATGGAGTGGTAACTATAACTGATATGGGTTGCTAGCTGACAGGAATGCTTTGGTGAACATAAAGCACACAAAAATATAAGAAAATACATTAATGCAATGAGTTAACCTATTGATTATAAAGAATTAATGAAAAGTTAATGTGGTTTATTAAGTGGCGGGTGCCAGAAGTGTGACACCCGCTTTCTTGTTTACTCAGTAAGCTGGCGGGTCATGATGATGTGGTCAATGTTGTAACCATGCTTTGTAACTGCCAGGTCTAGTAGATAGTCTGTAATAGCTTCATCCAGCTGGGGAGTGCGGCTTAACAGGTAGAGGCTGGAGCGGTCTGGATCACCAACGAGTGACCACTGATAGCCAGGATCTAGCTCTAGTATCCAGTAGTCGCCGGCAGCTTTACCCTCAAAGAAGGTGATAGCGAGTTTACTGTTCGTCTCATCAATGGGGACTCCAGTACCCTGAACACTGATCGGGAACCCATATTTTGGGTGTAAGATTCGACAAAAATTGAAAACGCTGATAGATCCATCATCATTGAGGCCGTAGTCCGCAGTTACCGCAGTACAAGCCGGCTGGAAAATTTGCGGTAGCCGGGCAATCTCATACCACTTGCCGAGATACTGATTCACATCGACATAGGGAACCGTTTCCAGTTCATCATCTGCCAGAACGGCCTGGGTACTGAGTGCAAACAGTACAATCCCTATACCTCTCAATAAACTCTTCATTTCCTCGCTCCTTGTGTTCGCAGTTTTTTAGGCCGCCAGCTTCATAGCTAAGCGACAATCTCTTTACGGGGATATAACTGGAACGGATTAACCAAGTTCTGTGTTTAATCTGAATTTTAAAAAAGTGTCACCTAGGTGAATGAGCTGAGGTCCTAGAAGTTGACAGAAGGCCAGCCTTTGCTAAGTGGTGATAGATAGGATTTGTTTGAGGCTGACCATGGCTAAAACGGTAGACGTAGACGTCCTGGTATTAGGGGGCGGAATTCAAGCGATTTCATTGTTGCGAGAGCTATCAACAGATTTTTCTGTGCTGGCAATAGACCAGGGGTTAGACGATGCCGAGTCGTTACACTTTCATGGTTATTTCTCCTCAGGCTGGAATGCGGCACACCCAAGTGCGGCAAAGGCTTACTTAAAGGCCGCACAGTTTTGGCGCACACAACTGGAGAGCGATGGTGTTGATAGCCACATAACAGATTTCTATGCCGCGCTTCCCCGAGAATTTTTAGATACTGTCGAGCCCAACTGGATTGCGGCGGGTATTCCAGTGGAAGAGGTTCCGATACCAGCTCCACTGGTAACAACTAGCTTGCCGTCGCATCAGTGCTTTCGATTTGCTGATGACCTTATGTTTGACGGCGCTGAAGCCTATCGACGTTTTAGTGCTCCTGTTAGCGAGAAGCTGGTGAAAGGGAGTATCCGAAGGTTCGACAAAGATAGTGGTGGCGTGACTGAGGTCTCTGCCGATATCAATGGTAGCTCCCACCAAATAAAACCCCAGTTGGTTCTCTCAGCATGCGGGGCGGGCAATGCAGCAATACTCGAAAGTCTTGGAGTGCCAGCTCAAGGAGTGCGGGATAGCCAAGTTGTCCGGCCCCTACATATGTTGCTGGCTAAGGGTGCTAATACCCCTCCAATCTCAGCCTTCCTGATGGACATGGTAGTGGCATATCACCCGCTGGAAAGTGGAGAGGGACTTTGGATACTCACCCTCAATCCAGAGCACCCCAGGTTTCGCTCTGGTGTGGTTGACATGAGGGTGGCCCCGCCCATAGAGAGGGCGTTAATCCGGGATACCCTGGATAGATTGGCAAATTGTATGACCGGGTTTGAGGATTGGGCAGCCGGCTGTCATTGGGGTGTTTACGCAGGTTGGAAAACTGACGCTCCAGGGCCGGATGGGGATGCTCTTGTGCAGTTAAACTATCCGCGTCCATACCACATCCACAGCTTTGATATAGCCAATTTCTTGGCGGTTTGGCCGAATCACTGGGGTCTCGCCGTGGAAGCTGCAAAGGAGGCCGGGAAATGGGTTCGCTCAAAAGCTAGGCCTCGGCATCCCCAATCTGAAGCGACAGGTAGCTTGCTGTCGCTGTCAGTTGGTCATCAAGCTATTTGTAATAAATGGCAAAGCGACGAGCTGAAGTGGCACTCTTGGGCTGAGTTTGTCCAGAAAATGGGCCTGCCAATCAGGTGATTTGCTTAGTATTTCGGCGTCGAGCCATTAGTCTATGAGTCCAATAAGGCGATATTAACAACGTATTTCGCTTGCAAAGACATTTTTTTTCTGTATCTTAAATTGAAATGTAACCGGTTACATTCTGTTTCAAACGGTGGAGTGCTACGAAAACCGCGATTTGGAAACAGCGTGTCCGCTTACAAAACACGGAAATAAAAATAAATAGGCTGTTTATTCAGCTGGTTCATTGAGTGGCCCGAGGGGATGGGGTTTGGTTAAAAAAATAAGAATGGGCATGGTTGGTGGTGGGGAGGGTGCTTTTATTGGTGCAATCCATCGGATGGCTGCAGCTCTCGATGGTGAGATAGAGCTAGTCGCCGGCTGCTTTAGTAGCGATTCCGGCCGCAGTCGTAAAACTGGTGAAAAGCTGGGGCTACACCCGGACCGGATTTACCAAAGCTATCAACAGATGTTCCAAGGGGAATCCCGTCGCAGTGCTGATGATCGAGTTGAATTTGTATCTGTAGTAACTCCCAACCATCTCCATTTACCCGTTTCTATTGCTGCGTTGCGGGCGGGATTCCATGTCCTCTCCGACAAGCCAGCCGCTTCCACTTTGGAAGAAACACTTGAGCTTAAAAAGGAAGTGGAGCAAAGCGGGCATCTTTATGGTTTGACCCACACTTATGCTGCTTACCCTCTGGTTATGCAAGCGAGAGCAATCCTGGGCAGGAGAGAGTTGGGGTCTATTCGACGAGTTACTGTTGCCTATCCGCAGGGCTGGCTGGCACTAGCCGGTGATTCCACGGGAAGTAAGCAGGCGAGTTGGCGAACAGATCCTGCACGTTCGGGAGAAAGTGGCTGCTTTGCGGATATAGGCACCCATGCTCATCATCTGGTGGAGTTTTTTACTGGCCAGCATATCTCTGAAGTCTGCGCAGACGTGCAAGCGGTAGTTGATGAAAGAGCGTTGGATGATGACGGTGCAGCGCTATTTAAATTAGATCAGGGCGCCCGAGGAACACTTACAGCCAGTCAAGTCTGTGGAGGAGAGGGGAACAACCTGAATATCAGTGTTTACTGTGAAGACGGTTCGCTGTTTTGGGAGCAGGAAGCCCCAAACCAATTGCTAGTAAAGCGCAGGGGGCAGCCTGTGGCGATTTGGAAAGCCGGTGCGGATTGTGAGTATCTGGATGGAGACGTCAGGTCTTTCTGCCGGACACCTCAAGGACACCCGGAGGGCTATATAGAGGCCTTCGCCAATATCTATCGCGATTTTGCTGGTCAAGTCCGAGGCCGCCGGAAGGGGTTAGTTTCAAAGAACAGTCCTGCCGTTGGCAACATTGATGCAGGTGTTCGCGCAATGGCATTTGTGCGCGGTGTGCTGGAGAGCAGTCGCGCAAAATCCTCATGGGTTTCCCTGGCGCCTTATTGGAAGTGAGTGGCTAGGTCCAACCTCACAGAATTTAGGTATCTCTGGCAGGGTGGGCGTCCGGCAGCTAGTACGGCACAGGGAGGTGTCGGTGTCGGCCTGCGGCCAGTTACCTTTTGAAGAGTTTTCTCAAAAGGTGCAAACCAATCGCTTGGAAAGGGTTGGTTGCAGAATTAATAAGTACAGCAGTAAAAAGGATAACAATAAATGAAGGCACCCAGAATTCAGGGGCCCGGAATTTTTCTCGCCCAGTTTCTCCCATCGAGCGAACAGCCAGCATCGCTTGAATCTATGGCTCGTTGGGCATCAGACCTGGGGTACAAAGGCATCCAGGTTCCCACTTGGGACAAGCGGATTTTCGATCTTGAGCTGGCCAGTAAAAGCCAAGCTTACTGTGATGATGTGCTGGGGATCTGTGAGGAGGCTGGGGTACAGATTTCTGAATTGTCTACGCATTTGCAGGGGCAGTTGGTCGCAGCTCACCCAGCCTATAAGGAAATGCTGGATATTTTTTCTCCAGAGGCAGTACGCGGAAACTTGCAAGCCCGTGCAGAGTGGGCGAGCAATCAATTAGTTCTTGCAGCCCGGGCCAGTGCCAACCTGAAGCTCAAATCCCATGCAACTTTCTCCGGCGCTTTACTCTGGCACACTTTTTATCCTTGGCCCCAGCGCCCAGCGATGTTGGTTGAAGAAGGTTTTCGCGAGCTGGCCCGTTTGTGGCGTCCAATATTGGATGCGTTTGACAGCGCGGGGGTCGATGTCTGCTATGAGCTGCACCCTGGTGAAGACCTGCATGATGGCTTGACCTTCGAGCGGTTTCTTTACGAGGTGGAAGATCACCCTAGAGCCAACATCTTGTATGACCCAAGCCATTTGCTTTTACAGCAAATGGATTACCTAGCCTTTATCGATATCTATCACGAGCGAATCAAGGCTTTCCATGTGAAAGATGCGGAATTTCACCCGAGTGGAAGGGCTGGCGTATACGGCGGTTATGCCCCCTGGATTGACCGGCCCGGTCGCTTTCGCTCCCTGGGGGATGGCCAGGTAGATTTTCGTGGGATTTTTAGCCGACTGACCCAGTACGGTTACGATCGCTGGGCGGTATTGGAATGGGAGTGTTGCATTAAGGATCAACAGCAGGGGGCCAGCGAGGGTGCGCCATTTATTCGGGAGCACCTGATAACCGTGGCTGACAAAGCTTTTGATGATTTTGCCGGTGCTGAAACAGATCGCGCTCGAAATCGTAGGATTTTAGGGCTGGACTAATTTTTGCCAATCCCAGTGGACAACGAATAACAATAAATCATGCGGAGACTGGATAGATGAGTACACAGACAAAGGCTTTGCACAGGAACGTCTTCCTAGTGGGAAATCTGTCAATCTTTATGATTGGCCTTGGGTTTGCTGTGAGGGCTTCGATCGCCGGCAACTTACAGTCGGACATTTATGATCATATTGATCTTGCCAACTCCACTGCAATGGTTGGAGAAGCGCTTGGATTTACCTTTTCAGGGTTTGCCCTAACCCTGCTATTTGGCAGCGCATTGGTGGACTTGGTCGGTATCAAACGGATGTTAATGCTCTCATCAATAGGCTACGTGTTGGGCAGTCTGCTTATTATTGCAGCATCATTAGTAACCCCCGGGGAGGGCGTTGAGAATCTGGTTCTTGCGGGGCTGTTACTTACCGGTTTGGGCTGGGGGGCAGTGGAGGCCGCCAGTAACCCAATGGTTGCAGCGGTTGATCCTGAAAATAAAACTCACCGCCTAAATGTACTACATGCCTGGTGGCCTGCCGGGATTGTGGTGGGCGGATTACTTGGGTTAGCCATTTCTGCGCTTGAACTTCCCTGGCAGTTGAACCTGATTGTTTTGGCCCTACCGGCTGTGGTCATGGCGTGGCTTGTGTCCAGAACAGAATTCCCGGTAACTGAACGGGTTTCTTATGGCATCAGTTATGGCGAGATGTTTAAAGAAGTTTTCAGGCAGCCGATGTTTATCGTGCTATGGGTCTGTATGTGGCTAACCGCTGCAACAGAGCTGGCTCCAGGGCAGTGGGTTGACCTGACGCTCTCTCGAGTAGTCGGTATGAAGGGCATTCTCATTCTGGTTTATGTCAGCATGTTGATGTTTGTAATGCGCCACTTTGCCGGACGGCTGGCCAAAAAACTCTCTCCCATTGGGCTCTTGTGGCTCAGTAGTTTACTTGCAGCTGTTGGCCTCTATTGCTTAGGAATGGCGAGAACCCCGGTAACTGCATTCTTAGCGGCAACAGTTTGGGGCATCGGTGTCTGCTATATGTGGCCTACCATGCTCGCTACGGTATCCGAGCGTTTTGTACGCGGCGGCGCACTGTTTTTGGGGCTGCTGGGGTTTGCTGGGGGAATGTCTATTCAGTTTGTTCTGCCGAAGCTTGGAGAAATTTTTGACAGCGCCAAGATTGAGGCTGCCGGTGGTTTGGAAGCCTTTGAAAAGTTAACGGGCGATGAACTGGATGCTGTGTTGGCAACCGCCTCTATCGAATCATTCCAGTCACTGGCCATGGTTCCCCTTATCTTGCTGCCGATTTTTGCGTTTATCTGGATTTGGGATCGTAGGCAGGCTGCGAGCAAAGTGCAAGGTGTCACTGCAGTAGGCAACCAGTAGGCGTTTTCCATTTGTGCGAAAATAGTCGACTACTAACAACAAAGTAACGGAAAAGTATGTCAAACATTCGCGAAGTTGCACGTCGCTCCGGTGTTTCCGTCGCGACCGTGTCCAGAGCCCTGAAAGACCCGCAAATGGTTTCTCCGCGGACCAGGGAGCGGGTGCTGAAAGCGGTGGAAGAGGCCGGCTATCGGCCCAATATGTTGGCGAGAAACTTTAGTTCCGGTAAGTCATTTGCAGTGATGGTTCTGGTCCCAAATATTGCCAATCCTTTTTTTTCCAAAGTTATCCGAGGGATAGAAAAGGCAGCTCAAGACCAGGGTTACTCCGTTTTACTGGGAGATACCAAGGGCGAACCAGCTCATGAGCAGTTCTATGCGGGAATGGCACTGACGAATCAGGCAGATGGCCTTATTCAACTGGATAGCCGCTATCCATTTGCAGAGAAAGATGCAGCTTTAGCAGCGTCGATTCCAATGGTAAATGCGTGTGAGCGCATTGCTGAAGACGACCGCTATCCGGTTGTTGAACTGGATAATTCTGGCGCGGCGCAAGCCATGGCTCGCCATTTGATCGAGCTGGGTCACCGCCGGATCGGCATAGTGACCGGCCCGCTTAATAGTCCGATTGTGCGTGATCGCCTGGCCGGTTTTGAGGAGGAGATGCAACGGCACGGTCTCGAGTTGAATTCTGACCTGGTTGTAAACGGAGAATTCACTATGCCGTCTGGTACGAAGGGTGCAAAAAAACTGCTCTCTTTAGCCTCTGCGCCTACTGCCATTTTTTGTATGAATGATGAAATGGCTATTGGCGCTGTTCATCAAGCGAAGGAAATGGGTTTGCAGGTGCCTGCGGATGTGTCGGTGGCGGGCTTCGATAATATTGAGTTTTCGCAATTTACGGACCCGCCCCTGACAACAATTGACCAGCCTGCAGAGAAGCTGGGCAGATATGCGATGGAAACCTTGCGCCGCATTATTGACGGAAAACCGTTAAAAGCGAGTCGAACTATTTTGCCCTTTGATTTAGTGGCAAGGGGAAGTACTGCCCGCTATCAGGATTAATAAAGTACGGATGTAAAACCATCTCGGCGAACTGATTAGATAAACACCAATTCATGTGGAGATAACAACGATGAAAAAATTCACTGAGACAAAATTTTGCACGTCTTTACTGGCTTCTGCAGCACTGCTAGTCACATTGGGGGGTTGTGAACGGATGCCGGAAAAGTCCGGTATACAAGCGGATAAGGACTGGAGGCATTTATTCGACGGTAAAACGTTGCAGGGTTGGACCGGTGCCAATGGCTCCCATGTAGGAGAGGCCTGGCAGGTCGTTGATGGCAACCTGGTGCTCACTGCTGGTGGAGCGGGGGATATCGTCACTGCAGATAAGTTTTCTGATTTTGAGCTGGAACTGGAGTGGAAGATATCTGAAGGCGGAAACAGCGGCATTATTTATCGGGTAGCTGGTGGCAATGCACCAGTCTGGATGTCAGGTATGGAATACCAGGTACTGGATAACAGTGCTTTTCCCGAACTGGAAAAACTGAGCCACAGCGCGGGATCAGTCTTCGACTTGTATGCACCCAGCGAGGATGAGGTAAAGCCGGCAGGAGAATTCAATAAAACGCGTATTCGAGTGGAGAATGGTCGGGTTGAACATTGGCTGAATGGAAGCATGATTGTCAGCTATGAACTTTGGTCTGAAGATTGGGATACACGTCTTGCCAACAGTAAGTTTTCCTCTTACCCCGATTTTGCCCGTAGTGAGAGCGGCTTTATTGCTTTACAAGACCACGGCGACAAAGTGTGGTACCGCAATATCAGAATTCGGGAGCTGTAAATCATGGGTATTTCAGGCGTGGGTATTTGGCAGGTACTTATTGTTCTTGTGTTAGCGGTTCTACTTTTTGGTAGTGGCAAGATCCGCCGTCTGGGAGAAGACCTTGGAGGAGCGATTAGTGGTTTCCGCCGCTCATTGCATCAAAGCGATAAGGATGGCACTAGAGAAGATTCCCCAGGTAACTTGTCTGGCAATCTACTCCAAGCTGGGGAGCGGGAATGAAGCGTAGAACTTTGCTACAGGTTGGTACCGGCTTGGCTGCAGCTGCTTTTACCGCACCCTTGTTTGGCAATAGTGGGCGAATCATTACCAATACCCCAGGTGGCCCTGTGAAAATTTCCCTGGCCCAATGGTCCCTGCACCGGCAATTGCGAAGTGGCACTCTCAAGGTATTGGATTTTCCTATTAAGGCAAGAAAGGCATTTGCAATTGACGCGGTAGAGTATGTCAATCAGTTTTTTGCCGATAAGGCCAGGGATCAGAATTTTCTTTCAGAGTTGAAAGTGCGTGCAATAGATCACGGGGTTAAAAGCCTTTTGATTATGGTTGATGCAGAAGGTGATCTTGGCAACCCAAATGCTAGCGAAAGACAACTAGCGGTAGAAAATCATTTCCAGTGGGTTGAAGCGGCCAAATATTTGGGTTGCCACTCTATCAGGGTGAATGCTGGCGGACAGGGTAGTAGCAGGGAGGTTAGTTCTGCTTGTAGAGATGGGCTGCGGGCTCTCTCAGAATTTGCCTTGGATTTCGACATCAATATTGTGGTGGAGAACCACGGTGGCTATTCCTCAAACGGGCTTTGGTTATCCCAATTATTACAGTCAGTGGATATGCCGAACTGTGGAAGTTTGCCAGACTTTGGAAACTTTGGTGACTACGACCGCTACTTGGGAGTAGAGCAGTTGATGCCCTTTGCCCGCGGAATCAGTGCAAAGAGCTTTTCATTTGATAAGCGGGGAAATGAGACCAATACGGATTTTGCCCGGATGCTGCGGATAATTCAAAAGGCGGGTTACAAGGGGTATATCGGCATTGAGTATGAAGGCGCCGGCGATGAAGACTGGGGGATCAAAGCAACGAAAGAGCTTTTGCTGCGCTTGTCGCGACAGGGTGAGCTATATAGCGAGTAAATAATAATTATTTGGTTAAAATGTAACCGGTTACTCTCATTTTTTGATCAAAGTATTTGGGGGTTTCTAGGTTCGTTAAAAATGTTTATAAAAATTAATCTTTTTGGTTAAAAAAACATAAGTTAGACATTAGATGTAATGGATAAGTAAAAATTTTTGGCAAGAAATGTAACCGGTTACAGATTTATCTTATAAATTATTTAAAATTAAACGAGTAAAACAAAAATAATTGATGAAGTAGGAGAGAGGCGATGCCGAATGATGACTTCGAGAAGAAAGAGTATGACGCACTGATTGTTGGGTCTGGTGCTGGCGGCGGTATGGCTGCCTATGTACTAGCCACTGCAGGGCTAAAGGTTCTATTGCTGGAGGCGGGGAGATCCTATGACCCGGTTAAGGAAACCCCAATGTTTAACCTCCCAAAAGATGCGCCCTTGCGTGGGGGGAGCACACCGGAAAAGCCGTTCGGTTTCTATGATGCAACGGTTGACGGAGGTTGGCAGGTACCTGGTGAACCTTACACTCAGGGCTCTAGGGAAAGAGGCCGCCGTTTCGATTGGTGGCGTGCCCGTATGCTGGGTGGTCGCACGAACCACTGGGGACGGATT
The DNA here is from genome assembly GCF_052468155.1 of Microbulbifer maximicatervae (SeqCode). Taxonomy (NCBI): domain Bacteria; kingdom Pseudomonadati; phylum Pseudomonadota; class Gammaproteobacteria; order Cellvibrionales; family Microbulbiferaceae; genus Microbulbifer; species Microbulbifer maximicatervae (SeqCode). The sequence continues at coordinate 3,876,925 of NZ_CP174335.1, read as the reverse complement.
TCCCTGCGAATGGGTGAGTATGATTTTAAACCCTATTCAAGGGACGGACTCGGTTTTGACTGGCCGATCAGTTATAACGATCTCGCCCCGTACTACGATAAAACCGAGATGCTCATTGGTGTCTATGGCACCAACGAGGGGTTAGAGAATACTCCCGACTCTTCTGCGGGTGTGTTGCTGCCGCCCCCGAAGCCCCGTGCCTATGAACTCCTGGCCAAAAAAGCGTGCGATAGACTGGGGATCCCTGTAATTCCCTCTCACCTGGCTATTCTCAGTGAGCGCCTAGATCACGAAAATATTCCGCAGAAACTATTCCCGGAAAATAAACTTGCCCAGGACGTTACCCGGGAATCGATGAAATCTCGTGCAGCCTGTTTTTGGGCCACGCCCTGTGGTCGCGGTTGCTCTATCAAGGCGAATTTCCAGTCCACGACTGTACTGCTGCCACCGGCATTAGCGACGGGCAACCTGGATATCATTACTGATGCCATGGTGCGTGAAGTTACCGTTGATAAGAAAGGTAAGGCAAACGGGGTTATTTATATTGATAAAGATACCCGTCAGGAAAGATTTGCCAGTGCCCGCGCTGTGGTTGTTGCAGCCAGTGCGGCTGAAACTTCGCGCATTCTCCTTAATTCCAAAAGCACTTTATTCCCCGATGGTATCGCCAATGGCAGCGGTGCCGTAGGGAAATACCTGATGGATACAGTGGGAGCTGGTATCGGCGGGCAGATTCCCGCTTTGGAAAGTATGCCTGCCCACAACGAGGACGGCGCATCGGCGATGCACATGTATATGCCCTGGTGGTTGTACAAGGAACAATTGCGTGGTGACCTGGATTTCGCCCGTGGCTACCACATTGAATTCGGCGGTGGTCGCAGTATGCCGGGCGCAGGTGCCTTCGGCGGTATGGGTGATTTTACCAATGGTGCTTATGGCAAAGACTTGAAAGAAGCCTGCCGGCGTTACTACGGCTCCTTTGTGTGGTTTGACGGTCGCGGGGAAATGATTCCCAACGAGGACAGCTACTGTGAAATTGATAAGGACCAGGTAGATCAGTGGGGCATCCCGGTGTTGAAGTTCCATTGGAAATGGAGTGACCAGGAATTGAACCAGGCCGCTCACATGCACAAAACCTTTGCTGAAATCATTGAGGGTATGGGTGGTAAGGTCACCTCTACCGTGCAAACCGACGGTGCCAAGGCAATTATCAACGGCGGTGCGATTATTCACGAAGTCGGCACCGCGCGCATGGGCTCAAATCCGAAAGATTCCGTGCTCAATCCTTACTGCCAGTCCTGGGAAGTACCGAATCTCTTCCTTACTGACGGCGCACCCTTTGTCTCCAATGCTGATAAGAATCCAACCCTGACCATTATGGCGCTGGCCTGGCGCACCTGCGACTACATCGTGGACCAGTTCAAGAAGAGGAATATCTGATATGAGCGAGGAAAAAACCAATCTGGGTCGGCGCAACGCCCTGCGTTTGATTGCTACCACCGCTGCTGCAGTTCCAGTCATTGGCTGTTCTGAGAAAGTAGCGCAAAAAGTTGTAGTGAAAGAGGAGGTGCCAGCGGCTGAACCGGTAGTAAAGAACCTGGACGCCCCGAAGCAGACTCTTGCCAGGGGCACGCCGACAGATCCGGATCTCCTTAATCCCGTTGTGCCTTGGGAGATGCAGCTTGAAATAGGTGAGTTAGCGGTATTGGCAGCACTTTGCGACGTCATTATTCCCGCAGATGAAACTTCTCCGAGTGCCTCTTCAGTAGGTGCCCATCACTACATCAACGAATATGTCAGCGCCCCATATTCCAATAATAAAGCAGATCTTGTCACGATTCGGGGAGGAGTTGTTTGGCTGGAGGGTGAGTCCAAGCGCAGATTTGGAGGTTCCTTTGTCGATCTGAATGAACCTCAAAAAATAGCCATCTGTGAGGATATCAAGTGGACTCGCACGGCGAAGCCAGAGTTCCAGGCTGGTGCTCGTTTCTTTGCCAAAGTTCGAGTTCTCGTGTCCACCGCTTTCTATACCACCGAGGAAGGTATGGCGGATATTGGCTATGTGGGTAACCGACCAATGGCGAGTTTCCCTGGAGCACCCCCTGAAGTTCTCAAGCGACTTGGCTTGGATAGCTAAAAACGCTTTTTGCTTTAGCGCTATACGCACATATAAAAATATCGAGACAGAACTGGATCGATAAGAGTAGGGCATATTCCGGTGGCCCGGCAAATGATATGTCGGGCTTTTAGGGTGAACGGAAAGCTAGAAAAAAATAATAAAAGAGAAATTTGAGCAATGAGAGAAATACCCTTAAATACAAATCGCCAGCTAGATCTATTGCGGACGTCCGTAAGTGTTCTAGTGTTGTGCAGTGTTGTCGGTATGGCAAATGCCCAGAGCACCAGTGAATCTGATACAGAGAGTCTGGTGCTGGAGGAGGTAGAGGTATTGGGTATTCGCCGGAGCATGGAGAAAAATCTCGATGTAAAGCGTTTTTCCAATGCGGTGGTAGACTCAATCACCGCTGAAAATATGGGTAAATTCCCCGATAAGAATGTTGCAGACTCTTTGCAGAGGGTTCCGGGAGTATCCATCGTTCGAAGCGGCGGCGAGGGTGCCGAGGTAAGTATCCGAGGAACTGCACCTGAGCTCACTTTTACCCAGCTAAACGGAAACTATATAGCCACTCCCGGCGATGATCCATCCCGATCATTTTCCTACGCATTGCTACCTTCAGCGATGATCTCCCGAGCGGATGTGTATAAAAGTCCAGAAGCAAAACTGGATGAAGGCGGGATAGGTGGTACTGTAATTTTACACACCCGCAAGCCACTGGACCTGGATTCCGGGGAGGGCATGTTATCCATTGAGAGTACTTATGCTGATGTTACTGGGGAGTACGAACCTCAGTACACCGGTTTTTACTCATGGAAAAATGATCAGGAAACCTTTGGCGTATTGTTTGGATACTCAAAGCAGGATCGTCAGAACCGGGTAATTAGCACCTCGGTAGAAAACTGGGGTTGGCAGGGAGATGAGTCCCCCCAGACTGGCGTAGAGGCCAGGGGGCCGATGGTGGATATCGACGGTAATGAATACCGGGATTTCTATGCGCCGCGAGCCGTTGTCGGTAGTGTCTTGGAAGAGGAGCGGACCCGGGATGGCATGCAGCTAAGTGCCCAATGGCGTCCGGTAGAACAGCTGGAATTTGGTGTCAATTATTTCCGCTTTGAGCTAGGCGGCAACTCAGAGAATTATCGTATCGTATTTCCTGAGTGGAACTACGGGGATGCAATAGCGCCGGGCAGTCTCAAGTTTGATGAAGATGGTGATACTCTTCTCGGCATTGGTATGCTCGATCGGGGCCAGGCAGAGTTACAGTCTCCACAGGTAGCTGGTGACTACACTCGAGCGGAATATGTTTCGGATACGCTGGATTTCAATATCAGTTACGAGGGAGATGGATATAGTGCTCGGTTGGTAGTCGGTAATACCAGTGCAGAGGGCGGCCCCTCTGAGAAATTGTTTGCATCAGTCAATTCCCGTTATGGCACTGCAACCGATTGGAGCTGGGATCTCAGCAGTGGTACTGCTGAAATTGATACCAGTGCAGATCTGGGAGATCCCAACACTTATCCTTTATATGACTGGTTCTCATCCCATTGGACCAGCAGCGAGGACGAGGAGAGTTACTACCAGCTGGACGTTTCCATCGATATGGATTATGCCTGGCTTACCTCCCTGGATGTTGGGGTTAAGTACCGGGACCATGAGATAAACCGCCGCATCACCAAACAATCCTGGGATGATGATAATCCTCCCTGTCCAACGATTAACTGGGGTGATGTTGATGGAGCTTGTTACCCCTGGTGGCCAAGTGATTCATTCCACACTGACCCCGATGGTGTGCCCGACACAATCGATATCCTTTCAAACGGCCCTCTCGATAATATTATCGGCGGTGTGAATGTGCCAAATTTCGCTTATCTGGAGTTTGATAAGTTAAAAGAGTTTCTATACGCAACCTATGGTGACCCTACGGTAATCGTCGAGAAAAATCAGGTTTACCGGGTTGGTGAGGAAATTACGGCTGCTTATGTACAGCAGAATTTTGCCTCGGCAGACCTGCGCGGAAACTTTGGTATTCGAGCAGTCCAGACCAAGCAGTATGCGAGCACCTACGACAATATTGATGGGGTGTTACAGGACGAACCCAATATTCGTGACAGCAGCAATACTGATATTTTACCTAGTGCTAATATCGCTTGGGATATCTCCGATGAACTGGTTATGCGCGCAGCTCTCGCTAGAGTCGTAGCGAGAGTGGAATACGATAATCTCGGTGGTTCTGAAGTGATCCACGCTCCTTTGCCCGGCTCAACAGTCAGTCAAGGGTATGCAGGCAACTCTGAATTGGAGCCTTATAAAGCTGATCAGTTTGATTTGGGGCTGGAGTGGTATTTCGATGATGCCTCTGCTGCAGGACTGACCTTGTTCAGAAAAGATATTGCTTCGTTTGTAATCAACGGCAGTTCTATGGTGACAAGGGATATCGATGGTGTTACCCGGGCAGTGTCTATGTCTATGCCGGTCAATGGCACTGATGCTACCGCACAAGGTGTAGAACTGTTTGTTCAGTATGCCTTTGATAATGGCTTTGGAGTCTATGCAAACTATACCTTCACAGATACGGAGCTAGCTGAGATTGACTCTGAAGGTATCAAAACCAAAACAGAAATTGCCGGCACTTCGAAGGACCAGTACAACCTATCCCTTTACTATGAAAATATCGACTTTAGCATTCGCGCTTCTTACAATTATCGCAGTGACTATGCAGACGGATTCCACAATGGCATGAACACTTTCACTGATGAATACGATCAGTTGGATGTTAATGCATCTTATCGCTTGATGGATAACCTGACGTTGACCGCCTCAATAATCAACCTTACCGAAGAGAAGGTGGATAGATATTGGGGTGAGGAAAACAGGGTCTGGGGCTCCTCATATTCAGGCCGACGAGCTTATATGGGGCTGACATATAGTTTCTAACCTCATTGCTACCCAGTCACGCGGACACAGGGACGTGTCCGCACCTTTCTGTAAATTTTTAATTTCATATCAGCGTACTCAGTTTAGGCGCAATTGAGTATTTTATTAGCTCTCATATATCAATTCGATCTAGGAAATGTGTGCATTTTATACTAGTACTCAGTTAAAGGAGTAATTTAAAGTAGTTTGAATGGAGGGATTTATCATGAAAAGGGTATATATAGAAGACGCAACACCCTATGCTCTGGGAGTTTGTGTCACAGTCTACACTACCTGTTAATAGAAGGTAGTTTTTCACAAAAAGTGAGATGGCCCTTGAAAATGAGGGACGTCTCACTCAGGGCTAATACAGACAAATCAAGAATTTAGCGATTCTGCCTTTCTAGTTTTTTTACTACTTCTAGTAAATATGATGGTTAAGCGATGATGAAAGGCGCTGCTTTATTAGATAATTTCTTTCTCTATTTCAGTGAAAATGAAGTCATCTTGTGGGATGTTGTTCATCACGATCAGTGGGCTTTGGATAAAGAAACCCTCATAAATATTCTGGATAAATTTTATTCCGATGTGCAGACAGGAGAAACTAAGGCAGCAGATTTCCTTCAAAGTAATGGAGCCTTCATCATTGGTGATTTAGCTCGGAAACAATGGGGTTGGGATGTACTATCCTGGTTTTACCATTATGGCACCAAGCTTTCGTTACCGCCCTCGACTGAGGGCAAAGAAGGGGCTAGTGAAGATCCCAGGGTATCTTGGGTAGGACAGTATGTTGACTACTGTAAACAGGTGCCGGAAAAGGCTAAAGGCAAGTACAATTATCCAGAAGTGGATATTCCACTGAATAGCTTTCCTACCACCAATCAGTTGGAGTCTGTGTTTGGGACCCGGTTTTCTTCACGAAAATTTGTACCGGGTACCACTTTAAAACGTGAGCTTTTGGAAAAAATACTTTTTCATTGTGTAAAATTTCGTACTTCTCCGTTTGTTGAAAAGTTTTATAAGGCCCACTCAGACAAAATAAATTATTTTGGATATTTTCGCAGCAGCCCTGCTGGCGGCGCCTTACAAGCTACAGATATTTACCTGATAGTGCATTCGGTACAGGGGATTGATCCTGGTATTTACCTTTACAATCCAATTGATCATGGATTGACCAAAGTCGGAGGTCCTGTTAGCCATGATAAGATCCGCCGCTTGCTGGTCGGTCAGCCCTATGCCGAGGGTGCCGCAGTTAATATTTGCTTTGTCTGCAAATTTAATCGGTTCTGGTCCAAGTATCGTCATTCCCGTATCTATCGGATGGCTTACCTTGAAGCCGGCCATCTATCTGAGAATATATTTCTCTATGCACACTCTCTTAAGCAAGACGTATTTATAGCGGGCGCTTTTTACGATGAAGAGTTTGAGAGTCTGCTGAAGTTGGATAAAGACAGTGCCATGGTCTTCTTTATGGCTATTGGTGAGGGAGAACATGCTTGTTTTCCTGTTGAGTACTTGCCTTCTGATTCAACAAAATTGGTTTAATGGATAATAGTTAAGTGTTTTTGTTAGATAAGAGCGCTTTGACTTCGCTGTAACCAATGATTTAAGGGTCAAGATAACGAGTGGGGGCTTTCCAATAAACAGTGAAAGAGAAAAGGTATCTATGGTGAGGCGAGCACTGTAAGGGAGTATGCCCCACCGACATTGATAAGGCGCGTCAGTGCAGGGTGTGGACCAGTTGTGAACTTAAGCGCATGGTGGGGGAGAAGCGGATCATATCGATTAGAGAGTCGATATAGCGTTCACCGAGTTCGCCGATATCTTCAATTCTTGAGGATAAGAGCCAAGTTTCAATCACACCGAACAGGCCACCGTGTAACATCTGCATCGCGAGGTCTGTATCAAGATCTTCGGGCAGTTGGCGCTCGGATACTGCGAGGGCAATCAGTTGTGCCATTCGCTCAAGCCCGCGGGTGCGCCCTTGCTTCATACGCAAGTGGGCTTCATTATTCTCGGTAACCTTTTCTTCACAGGGATGGAAGATAATCTCAAGTACCTGCTGCCACTCTGGGTTACAAGCAATTTCCTGAAACAGCCACACCCAGCGGGTTCGCAGTGTACCGAGGGGATTGGCGTTGAGTTGCTCGCCGGCGTTATTACAAAGTTGTTCGCCGGGTAGTACCATGCGTTCTGTCAGAGCGAGCAGCAAACCGGTTTTGCTGTGAAAGTGGTCGGCAACAGCACCGCAACTAACTCCAGCCAGCTTTGCGACTTCGGAAAGGGAAGGGCGACACACTCCATATTCATGAAACACATTGAGCGCGGCGTTTAATATACGCTCACGGGTGGTCAAAATTTGCTCATCTCTGCGTTTGGTCATAAGGAACAGCGGCTTCTTTAATCAATTATTAGTTTCACTCTGGCTCATTTTTGCAGCGTTTAACCGCAAGTGTGCAAAGGGGTTTTATGTGCAAACCCTTGAATATACTGGGTGAAAGTGCATGTTAGATGAAAATTGCACGATTATGAACAGTTGATCCTGTTTCCTACGTACTCATAAAATGCCACGCTACTTTACTCAGATTTCCTTGTCACTTAAAAATTCCGCTAACTGCCAATATTTTGTCCGCGCAGTCATTTTTAGAGGTAACCATGTTAAAAGCCCGAGCTCTCACCAGCCTTTTGGTCGCTTCCGCATTGTTGGCGGGGTGTAACGAGGAAGCTTCGGCTCCACCGGGAATGGCCCCCCAAGTGACCGTAGTCACACTTCAGCCGGAATCCGTCACTCTTACCAGGGAGCTGCCGGGGCGGACTTCCCCCTTTAAAGTGGCTGAGGTTCGTCCGCAGGTTAATGGCATCATAAAACGCCAGTTGTTCCGTGAAGGTGGCCAAGTTAGTGCAAATCAGCCACTTTACCAGCTAGATGACGCTCTTTATCGTGCTGACGTCGATAGTGCTAGGGCAAGTTTGCAAGGCGCAAAGGCGGCTATGAACATCGCTCGCCTCAAAGCCGAGCGTACTGCGAACCTGGTGGGTAATGGTGCTGTTAGCACGCAGGAAAATGATGCTGCGGAAGCCGATCTTCAGGAGGCCCGAGCCGATGTAGCCGCAGCTCAGGCGGAGCTGCACAGGGCGGAAATCCAGTTGGAATATGCAAGGGTCACCTCTCCGATTACAGGCCGAATTGGCAAATCTACAGTTACTCAAGGTGCTCTGGTAACGGCCAATCAAGCCGGAACTTTGGCTACTGTGCAGCAACTAGATCCGATCTATGTTGAGGTTACCCAGTCGGCAGCTGAGCTTGTTAGCCTCCGCCGAGCGCTTCAAGCGGGCACATTGGCCGACGCCACTCATCTACCTGTGACAATCCTATTAGAAGATGGCAGCGAATTTGAACACCAGGGCAAGCTGGAGTTTGCCGAAGCCAGTGTCAACCCCTCAACGGGCAGTGTGTTGTTGCGAGTAGTTGTTCCAAACCCGGATACCATGCTGTTGCCGGGTATGTATGTACGCGCAATTGTCGGTAGTGGTGTCCGTAAAGACGCAATTCTGGTACCTCAGCAAGGAATTGCGCGGGACCCTAAAGGCAATACCTCAGCCATGGTTGTTAATGAGGAAAATGTGGTTGCCCAGCGATCTGTGCGGGTTAGTCGTACGATTGGCAATCGCTGGCTAGTGGAAGATGGGCTCGAGGCCGGGGACCGGGTCGTAGTCGCCGGGCTTCAGAAAATTCGCCCGGGAGCCCCGGTACAGGCCAGCGAGCGCGAAAATGAGCAGCTGCCGGCGGCTGAAGGTGATCAACAGGCTGGCGAAGCGCCTGCACAGCAGGGGTCTTAAGGGTAGGGGTTATGGCAAGTTTTTTTATCAATCGGCCCATCTTTGCCTGGGTGCTGGCAATTATCACGATGCTGGCAGGTGTACTATCCATCGGCAAGTTAGCAGTAGAGCGCTACCCGGATATTGCCCCTCCATCGGTGAATATTGAAGCAAATTATCCAGGGGCTTCAGCCAAGGTGGTTGAGGACTCGGTGACCCAAATTCTTGAGCGTAATATGAAGGGGCTGGATGGCCTCCTTTATATGTCTGCCACCAGTCAGTCTAATGGCGGTGTTTCCATTTCACTGACCTTCGAGAATGGAACTGATCCAGACACGGCCCAGGTCCAGGTGCAAAACAAAGTGCAACTGGCAATGCCGCTGTTACCCCAAGAAGTTCAGCTGCAAGGTGTGAATGTTAGTAAGTCTCGGGGCGGCTTCATGATGGTTGCCGGTTTTGTTTCTGAAGACGGCAGCATGAATCGCAATGACATTGCAGACTATATCAACTCGGCCATCGTTGACCCGATAAGTCGAGTACCGGGAGTCGGTAATGTTCGAGTGTTTGGCTCCAAGTACGCCATGCGGATTTGGCTTGATCCCAATAAGCTCAACACTTATGGCCTCGCGCCTAGTGATGTCGCTGACGCAGTACGAGCGCAAAATGCTCAGGTTACAGTGGGGAGCCTTGGCGCTGCGCCAGCAATCCCGGGACAGCAGTTGAATGCAGCGATTACTTCCCAGGGACGCTTGCAATCCCCTGAGCAGTTCAGAGATATTATCGTCCGAGCCAATGGGGACGGTTCTCTGCTTCGGCTTGGAGATATTGCCCGTGTTGAGCTGGGAGCTGAGAGCTATGAGTTCATTTCCCGCTATAACCGTCAGCCCGCTTCAGGTATCGCTATTAGCTTGGCGACTGGGGCTAATGCTTTAGAAACTGCGGATGCAGTAAAGTCCAAGCTGAAGGAGCTGGAAGTTTACTTCCCGCGTGGCCTCACTTCGGTAGTTCCATTTGATACGACGCCATTTGTCGAGGTCTCGATTAAGGGGGTTATCAGTACCTTGATTGAGGCGATCGTGTTGGTATTCCTGGTGATGTACTTATTCCTCCAGAATTTCCGCGCCACTTTAATCCCAACGATTGCAGTGCCAGTAGTGTTGATGGGCACTTTTGCCGTACTGGCTGCGCTGGGCTTTTCGGTGAATATGCTCACCATGTTTGCCATGGTGCTTGCGATCGGCCTCCTCGTAGATGACGCCATCGTAGTAGTGGAGAATGTCGAGCGCGTGATGCAGGAGGAAGGGCTATCACCGAAAGAGGCTACCAAGAAGTCGATGCGGCAGATTACTGCGGCTCTGATCGGAATTGGCGTGGTGCTATCGGCAGTGTTTGTACCTATGGCATTTATGGATGGTGCTACCGGTGTGATCTATCGTCAGTTCTCCGCCACCATTGTTGCAGCTATGACGCTGTCAGTGTTGGTGGCGATTATCTTGACACCAGCGCTGTGTGCAACCTTGCTCAAACCGATTTCTAAGGGTGAGAGTCACGGAGAAAAAGGATTTTTTGGTTGGTTCAACCGAAACTTTGAAAAGGGTAGTCAGCGTTACCAGACCGGGGTGCAAGGTATTCTTAAACGCAGCGGCCGATTTATGTTGTTGTTTGCAGTGCTCTCCGCCGCAATGGCCTTTCTGTTTCTGCGTCTACCGAGCTCTTTCCTGCCGGATGAGGACCAAGGCGTGCTCTTTTCTATGGTGCAGGCGCCGGTGGGCGCAACCCAGGAGCGTACTATGGGCTCCATAAAGAAAGTGGAAGACCAATTTCTGGATAACGAACAGGGCACCGTTAAGTCTGTATATTCCGTGCAAGGCTTTAGTTTTGCCGGTAGCGGACAGAATACCGGTATTGTTTTCGTCAATATGGAAGATTGGTCCCAGCGGGAAGAGGAAACGCAAAGCACCGTTTCGGTCGCTATGCGCGCGATGGGCGCCCTGATGCAAATTAAAGATGCGATGGCTTTCGCTTTTGCACCTCCGCCACTCCCTGAGTTGGGTTCTTCTGGTGGTTTCAACTTCTACCTTCAGGATAATGGCAGTTTGGGCCATGAGGCATTAACTGCAGCCAGGAACCAGTTTCTGGGAATGGCCGGACAAAGTGAACTTCTGGCGAATGTTCGCCCCAATGGCCAGGAGGATACTCCTCAATTTCGTGTGAAAATTGATAATGCGAAAGCAGCAGCGCTCGGTCTTTCTATTGATGATATCAATAGCGCTTTGAGTACGGCTTGGGGTGGCTCTTATATTGATGACTTTATCGATCGCGGACGAGTAAAGCGCGTGTATATGCAGGCTGATGCTCCTTTTAGAATGGTCCCGGAAGACTTCCAATTGTGGTCAGTGCGTAACGATCTAGGCGATATGGTACCGCTATCTTCCTTTGCAAGCTTTGGTTGGGAGTACGGCTCCCCCCGCTTGGAGCGCTATAACGGCGTTCCATCAATGCAGGTTAATGGGCAGGCTGCCCCCGGAGTCAGTTCTGGTGAGGCAATGGAAGAGGTTGAGCGCCTAGTAGCACAGCTGCCCGCTGGTATTGGCATAGAGTGGAGCGGTCTCTCATATCAAGAGCGCTCTGCTGGAGCACAAACCCCATTGCTGTATACCTTGTCCCTTTTGATCGTGTTCTTGTGTTTGGCTGCTCTCTATGAAAGTTGGACAGTACCGACAGCAGTACTATTGATGGCTCCTTTGGGAATCCTGGGTGCAGTACTGGCCAATAGCCTAAGGGGCATGGAGCGCGACATTTACTTCCAAGTGGCGATGCTGACTACAGTGGGGCTAACCAGTAAAAACGCCATCCTGATTGTGGAGTTTGCCAAACAGAATTTGGAAGACGGTATGGAGTTGGTGGATGCTACGATGCGAGCTGTACGGGACAGGTTGCGTCCGATCTTAATGACATCTCTCGCTTTTGGTTTGGGGGTGTTGCCCTTAGCCATAGCAACCGGAGCTGGCTCAGGTGCCCAAAGGGCAATCGGTACCGGTGTGTTCGGCGGCATGATTGTTGGAACTCTACTGGGAATCTTCTTTATCCCACTGTTCTTTGTTGTGGTGCAGCGGTTGTTTGGCAAGAGAGTGCATAAGCAGGAAGTGGAGCTGGCTAAACAAGACATTTCGTCAGAAAAAAATGAGAGAGCAGAAGCGGCCGAAGCGTTTTAACAGAGCTTTAACTATAAAGTAAATAAAGCCAGGTCAGGTTAATGGGCCTGGCTTTTTACTTTCTGGCCCCCCATAAGTCACAAGATCCCTGAATAGGGTGCTACTGCCAGTCTCAAGATACAAAGTGAACCTCTTTAGTTCCAGCTCAGCCAACATGTGATCGTTTTAAATTATTCGCTGAAGTAATGAAGCACTAGCAATGATTTAAATCAAGAAGCCGAATAGTGTTTGGAGTCAAAATGCTAATCCCAGGCAAGGTGAGTAGCTATCCATACATGATTGAGCCTCACTTCCAAGCTAGATAGAGTGCAGTATAGAAGCCTGATATGGACGTTCATAGATTATTACTTCTATGGGGCCACCGATATTGCATAAATGTTATTAGCAGATAATTCAAAGTGAAGAGTCGGGATGGATTTAAAAGTTAAAGAAGGTCAAGTGTGGAAATATGATAATCGAGAGGGCGAGGAGGATTCGCGGGTTATCATATTAAAAATTGAAGAGTCTAAGGACGATTCAATGGTGGTACATGCTCAGATTTCAGGCATTAAAATTTATAACCCTAATAGTGGAGAGGTCATTGAGGAAATTACTCATATGCCGTTTTCAATTGAGGCACTAGGGGCAAGCATATCTGAACTAATGGGGGAATGTGAGATACCTGATTATGAGGACGGCTACAATTCATGGAAACGAGAGTATATTAATGGCAATGCTGGCGTGTTCACTATTTCTATAGGAGAGGCAGTGAAGTATATGGATGATGCGGTGAATAGCTAACAATAGCCTTTTTACTACATTTCAAAAACAAATATCCTTTTATGTGATAACCGTCTCAAACTTATAGCCCCTAAATAGAGTTGCAGGGGCTCAACGCATTGAATTATATCGAGAAGGCAACTCTATTCGTTTAGTAAAAGCTCACTATTTCTGATAGTTCAGTTGGCAAAATGCAGTGCCTTGGTGGATTGCTTATACTTATCTATCAACCATATATTGTGGAATCAAGTTGCAGCTAAACAGGATTGGGGTCTCTGTAAGAAATACTTAACCTGAATAGAGCTGACTTGCCAAGGCCGTCAATATGCTTTGAGTTCCCCGAGGATGAAGTGGTACACCGGTACCCTATAAATATTCGTTTTGGAAAGACATTTCTTGATACAATCGTCTCGTATTCGTGGTGAAATGGAATTGCTTATTTCAAATGGCCTTAGATTTGGAGTGAGTGAGGTAGTAGCGGGAGAGTGTCGATGTTTATTGCTGACTCTGACAAAGAGTGGGAAAAGTTTGGCAAAGAAGATGCTTATTACGGTGTTCTAACCGAAGAAAAATTTAGGAAGGAAAACTTAACAGATAGAGCAAAGCAAGATTTCTTTAAAACGGGACAAAGCCATGTTCACAATATACTGACAAAAGTGAAACAACATGTAGATGATGGCTTTGTCGTCAAGAGGGCGCTTGATTTTGGCTGTGGAGTTGGAAGAGTAGCGATCCCTTTAGCGTATATTACTGAAGATGTTACAGGTGTTGACATATCTGATTCGATGCTTATGGAGGCTAAAAAAAATAGTCATGAGCAAGGCTTAAAGAATATTGAATTTGTGAAAGCTGATGAGAAGCTCTCTCTAGTTCAAGGGAAATTCAACTTCATCCACTCCTTTATAGTGTTTCAACATATCCCTGTTAAAAAAGGGCAAAGACTATTTAGTCTTCTGCTTGATAAGTTAGAATCGGGCGGGGTTTGCGTTGCCCATTTTTCATATGCCAAAACTTCAAAACTAAAAAGGTTGACTTCATTTTTGAGTAGTACTGTGCCTTTTTCAGGGAATATCCTTAACCTTCTTAAAGGCGAGCCTTTTATGGCTCCAAGAATGCAGATGAATAACTATGATTTAAATAAGTTGCTTTCCCAAATTCAAAGGGAGGCTATGTCACATTGCTATTTAGATTTTACAGATCATGGCGGTGCGTTTGGGGTAACACTCTATTTCAAAAAAGTGTAAAGAGGCGGTAGGCATTTTCACAGTTCGTATCTTCCTCCCAATAGACTTAGTTTAAAATTCTACGAATTAATACTTGTCGTGCTTGTAAGTTTATAATTGGTGGCAAAGCCATATAGATCCCTGGGCGCGACATGTATTTTCAATCCCCCTCATACTTTTAATCTAGCATAACCTGCGGCCTTGGAGGTCAAATTGTAATCCAGTGGTTGGCTTTGAGAAAAAGATATAGTATTTCTCGGGTGTTTTTTTGTTTGCTATTACAAATAGATCCTATTTGACAAATGGGTAGTGAAAATGGCGTTTTTGAAAAGATATTACTGGGCTTAGCGCTGAATTGATGAGGCCAGGTTTTAGTTGATGTTTCATTGGTGGTTGGAATGATAGTTTCTGTTTCGCAGAGAATATAGAAGAGTCAGCAATTGGCGTAATTAAAACACAAGTCTCAAATAAAAAGTGGCGGCTTGAAGATGATTTAAAAGGCTCGTTTTTGCGAGATAGGTCACAGAGGAATGCATTTAAGAGGGGGGCTGAGGTCATCGATGTCTAGTTTTTCTATGGTAATATCCTTGTAAGATTATGTTGGATAGTTTCAGGGATGAGTATTCATGAGTGGCTACAAGAACTTTATTTTTTTTCATCCAAAAACAACAGGGATGCAAGATGGTAGGGCTGTTTTTATCGACCCGAACTTACTCCCCAGGTTTATTGATTTAGTAGATATAGACTCTGCTGAAGGCAAAAGAACTGCAAGTAAGCTGATCGAGCTTAGAGGGGCCGCAGGGGGAATTACTGCTGACAGCAACCTAAAAACAGCAGGTGTACACCGCGAAGTAATGGGTGTTGTAGAGGTTCTTTACGAGGTGGTTCAGCAAGGGGGGCTGAGAACAGGGGGGCAGGGGTTTATATCAAAAAAATAAGGCGGGCCAATGGAAACTCGGGCTCAGCAGCTCTACCTGCGGGCTTTTACCAATCAGATTATAAGAGAACGGAATGGGCTTTGACACCGATTATGGACGAAGCTATTCCTACAGCAGTGGGGGCAATTGGAGCCGTCTTTGATGAAACCGCTTATGATGCTCTGTCTACTGCAAAGGAGTATGGTGAATATTTTCAGACTTCAGGAAAGGTAAGCCATAAACTGCTGAATAATAGTTTCTCACTTTACTATGCACCTAGCTTTGTAGTTGATGAGCTTGGAGGGTGGGAAACAAAATCCCAGAAGCTCTTAGGGCCTAATGCTGGGCCTGAAGAGCTGGCTCGTATTTTAAATAAAGCGGAGAGGTCCTGGGATGAGAGGGATCAAACCATAAAATACCACTGGTACGTGTTTAAAGAGGGGGCAAAAATACTCCATCGAGCCTTAAAAATATTTAAGCAGAAAGCGGGTGGAAAAAAGCTGCAGCAACACTGTTTCTACTTTGTTAACCCACGAGAAAATCTAGGCTTGTTGATGCAGGAAGTTGAAGCTATTGGCGCGCAGACGAAAAAGACTAGTTACGAACATGAGATGGTGGATGATATCGCTAGTAAGGTGCACCAAATAAAGGATAGTAGTTGTGCCGTGAGAGGCCTACAAAAAGTAGCAGATGCTCCTTGGACAAGGTTTGATACAGATTTGCAGAAGTGCAGTCGCTATTACCAGGATAAATTGATCGCTGGCGGTGATAGCAATCGCACCTTTGCGGACGCAGTTAACTATGTTAGAAGTGAATTTAAAAGTGGCTGGGGTGATTGATTGTGGCTTACGTGGATTCGCTGGACTTAAACTCCCCAATTATCGAGCAACTTGATGAGATTTACTGGTCGCCTTTTGATACGATGCCATTACACCAGTTTGACCTTGGTTTATGGCATCTTTCGTTTAACGGAAAGCTATTACAGCAAACCTATGGGGGCAGGAAGTATGCCCCATATGTCACGCCTATTGACAAAGAAGAAAGTTACCCTAGGTTCTATGGTGGACAGCCAATCTGGGATGATGAGAGCCCCTATATTTGGTTTACGTTTCACCCTATCAGGACGACATGTAGTGTCCATGTGGGGCCGGATGATACATGGATTGTGGGTGGTGGCTATTTCTCAATTCAGGTGATTCAGGTACAAGAAGCATCTAAATCTGGTGTCTTTGAACTCTCTGATTGCAGCCAATTAAAGCAGTTTATATTTAAAAAGCATAAAGATGACCTAGAATACTTACAAGAATTGGGACACGAAGATCGTTTTAGCGCTTGGACCCCAGATGAGATCCAAGAGTACAAAATTAAGGGCCGGGATTGGTATGAAATTGTTGACGGAACTCGAGCTTTAAACTGGTGCTTTAACTTATATACTCACTTATCCGATAAGCACCTGCTGTGTATCACTTATGAGCCCAGACAGTTCTGGCCGCCTTATCATGTGCCCAGTGAAAAAGCTTTGCTGGTCAGTAAATCCCCCATGTGGGATTTTATGGATAATTTAGAGCTTTCCAAAATGGAGGAGGGTAGCCAGGTGATTACTGGCACCTTGGAGCGAGAAGCCGATATTTCTGGAGAAGATGAATTTGATAGTAGCTGGTAAGCTAGCTTAGTAAGTCGGCGAGAGTAGCTATGGCTTGTGAGGACTTGCTACATAGCGGCCAGGTGTCCCCGGAAAATAAGACGAAATTTCCTCTAGCGTTGGATTTCTATTGAGGTTGCAAACACATTGCTATCAACTTTCAGAAGATCTAAATGAGAATTTACATAGCTAGAATAGGTCAAGTAATAATCATCTGAGTTTTATATTTAGAGGGGGGAGGCTTCCTCCCCCCTTCAAGTATTCACATATAGACTTTTTAGCTCTCTATTTTACATAAGCTCTGCAATACGCTTCTTTGCAGCTGCCAACGACTTCTCTTTTGCTTCTTCTCCCATTGCCAAGCCTTCAGCATAGACAAACTCCACATCAGTAATACCAATAAACCCCAAGAACTGTCGAAGGTAATTACTTTGGGGATGATCATCACCATAAACACCACCCCGTGAAATAAAAACGACGGCTTTTTTGTTCCTTAATAAGCCCTCAGGGCCGCTTTCGGTATATCGGAATGTTACCCCGGCACGTGCAATAAAGTCGAAGTAGGTGTGTAAATTAGACGGGACGTTGAAGTTATACATCGGGATACCTAGCACCAGCAGATCTGCCGATGATATCTCCTCTATCAGTTTGTCTGAAAGTTCTGCAATTTCACTTTGCTTGTTTGAACGGCTATCAGCTGGCGTATTGTGGGCTTGAAAGTGCTCCAGGCTCAGATGAGGTACAGGCTCGGATACCAAGTCACGATGGATGATTTCATCTTCCGGGTTCTTAGCCTTCCAGCTCGCTATAAAATTGTCCGTAAGTTGAGATGACTGGCCGTTCTCTTGAAAGAGGCTGGACTTGATGTTGAGTACCTTTGCCATGACTGCTTCCTCGTAACTAACTTTGTATGAAGCTATTGAAACATTCATTAAGTTGATTAAAAATTAGAATTTTCTGCTTAATTACATCGAAAAAATCGATCATGAAACAACGGTTGGCGCAATTATCAAACCCAAAGATCACTCTTGAGCAGTGGCGTTGCTTGATAGCGGTAGTTGAAGGGGGAGGGTATGCAAAGGCCGCCGAGCTACTGCACAAGAGTCAGTCGTCGGTAAGCTATTCGGTGCAGAAGTTGGAATCACTACTGGCTGTAGCGGTTTTCACCATTAGTGGACGCAAGGCGATTCTGACTCCCGCAGGTGAGATGCTCTACCGTCACGCAAAGCAATTACTGGAGGATGCTTCTGCATTGGAGCAGGCCGCCAGCCGGGCCTCGGCTGGATGGGAGTCCCAGATTGCGATTTCCGTGGAGGTGCTATTCCCAATTTGGTTGTTGTTGGACTGCCTAGCGCTTTTTGGCGAAGAGAGCCCTCAAACTCGTATTGAAGTGCATGAGATGGTGATTAGTGGAACTTTAGAAGCCTTGAATGAGGGGAGAGTTGATTTTGCAATCAGCCCCAGAATACCGCTGGGCTACAACGGTGAATTACTGCCATCTCCTGCACGTCTAATCCCGGTGGCCCATCCCAAGCACCCCCTGCATGAACTGGACCGCCCGCTAACTATGAATGATCTCCGCAATCATCGTCATCTGGTGGTTCGGGATACGAACCCCCAGAGTGGTAGTAAAACGCTCACGGTTGAAGTGGCTAAGCGGTGGACTCTAAGTAGCATGTCTTCTTTGATTGGCGCTGCTTGTAAAGGCTATGGTTTTTCATGGCTGCCAGAAGACAAAATTCTGAATGAGCTCACTGAGGGAAGCTTAAAACCCTTGCCCCTCCAAGGAGGAAGTAAAAGGGAGGTCCCTATGTACCTGATCTTCCCTAACCGGGACGATATTGGTCCCGGCGCACGGAGATTGGCGGATATTATCAGGGATCGTTTGCAGGATCTGACACCCCCGGAGGCTTCTTAGCTAGGCCATGAACTAGTTAGCAGGGGCAATTTGAATCTAATTCGCTTACTCATTGTTCAACAAGCCAATTTCATGAGCGGTCTCGACGATTGGCTGGTACATTGAGTTGTCTGCTTTGATAAACCCTTTGCGGGGAAATGCGGCAAGTAGTTTAGGGTCCCGCATATTCAAAATCGCCTGCTGGACTTTGTCTAAGAAGCCGTTGCCCCAGGTTTCATCGACATCCCCACGAATTGTCCAGTTGTAATCTGGATATCCTGGGGTTTTCCAGATCACTTGCACTTTGCTTTCATCCACTTTGCCGGCTTTCTTTTCATTTTCCCACACCTTGTGATTTAGGGCGCCAACCTGATACTTCCCAGATTGCACAAGATCCAGGGTATTGGAGTGGTCACCTCCAAAGCCCACACGGCTGAACACCTCGGCTGGGGGCTTGCCCAGTGCTTTTCGAATAAAATACTCGGGCATTAGCCGTCCAGAAGTGGAGTGCTCTGAACCAAAAGCAAAGGTCATACCCTCAATACCGCGGGGGAACTCTTTTGAAGGAGTGAGCCCAGTACTTTTATTTGCAATAAAATAGGAAGTGAAATTTTGATCTCCTTCTCCCTGGGCAATGGCCTTGGCGCCAGGCTCCGCAATACGGGCCTGTACCCCAGTAAATCCGCCGAACCACGCCAATTGAACTTTGTTATTTTTAAAGGCCTCAACCGTATCGCTATAGGATTTGACCGGTAGGTATTTAACTTCAACCCCAAGCGCGTCGGACAAATACTTTGCAACTTTGCCAAAGCGTTTTTGTAAGCGCTCCGGGTCCTGGTCTGGAATGGCAGTGAAAACAAAAGGTTTTGGGTTTTCTTGAGATAATACAAAGGGTACGCCGCACAGTATTACGAGGCTTAGAATAGACACGGTTAAACGCTTTAACATTCTTTTGGTCCTCTGCGGATCTGTAGTTCAAAATTTGTAGGATAAAACTAAAAATGTAACTATTGGCGTTATATATAGATCAGAAAGCCTGACTAAATTATATTTTCTTTCTTTGGGTTAACAAAAGCGAGATGGCCTTCTAAAATTTGTACGCTATATCTGATTTGTTAATATAGTTGGCAGGTATTTACTTGTTAAATACTCTTCAGATCTTGATTGTTACAGGGATTCCTTCTTTGTTGAATAGTTTTTGTACGAAATATACTTATTCTTCGAACTGCAAATAGTAGATTTACGCATTCATTAAGCTCGCCTAGCTCATGTAAAGGTATAAGTCAGAAAGGGCTTTCAATGCCCATTCTTAGTGTATTGAGGAGTGCTCCATAAACCTGCGATTTCCTGAAAGATAAGTCCCGCCTCAGCATGAATTGCTCCATAAGCCAGGGGAGCCACGAATTTGTTTAGCGGTTCCTCAGATGCTAGAGAGCCCCTTTGGTGTAATATAGGCAGTTTAAGCCGGTAATTGCGGAGCCGACACAGGAAATGAGTGAATATGACGATCAGTTTAATCTACGTAAGCGGCACCCATTTGGTAGACTCCATCTGTTAATTAATGAGCTACAAAGCTATCTTGCCACGCAATCCCTAAGAACCTCGCTGGATATCAGCTATGGAGATAGTTCCGGTGAGAAATTAGATATATTTCCTGCTAAATCTCCTAATGCACCGGTTTTTGTGTTCATCCACGGTGGGTATTTCCGGGCGCTAGATAAAAAGCAATACCGGTACATTGCCAAGCCCTTTGTAGAGGCCGGGTGTACAGTTGCTTTGGTCAACTATGATTTGGCGCCCGCCGTCAGTGTTAAAGAAATTATTGAGCAAAATATAAAGGCATTCTTATGGATATATAAGAATATTGATCGCTGGAATGGCAACCCCAATAATATAGTAATCTGTGGTCACTCTGTTGGGGCCTTCCTTGTTGCTAAAATTTTAGAATTTGAGTGGACACCTGAAATCCGTAGCTCAATTAGCGGCGCCATTATGTTAAGCGGGCTCTATGACTTAACAAAGATGAGGCAATCTTACCTCAATGAATCTCTGCGTTTATCAGAAGATGACGTTACTAATTTGAGTCCCATTTTTGGCGATATTAGATGTTTCACCAAAGCAATTGTTGCAGTAGGTGATGATGAGACTGCGGAATTTATTGATCAGTCAAAAAGATACTGTGGGAAGCTTCAGCAAACGAAAAGCCCGTGCGAATATATACTTTTGAAAAATAAAAACCACTTTACCGTATCGCGTATGTTAAGTAGTAGAAATAATGATCTAATGAATAGGATACTAGATATTTGCGGTGTGAATTGAGAGAGGGGGGATACGACTTAGCGATCAATATATATAATTTTGAACATAAGTTGGGA
Source organism: Microbulbifer maximicatervae (SeqCode) (assembly GCF_052468155.1). Classification (NCBI taxonomy): domain Bacteria; kingdom Pseudomonadati; phylum Pseudomonadota; class Gammaproteobacteria; order Cellvibrionales; family Microbulbiferaceae; genus Microbulbifer; species Microbulbifer maximicatervae (SeqCode). The sequence continues at coordinate 3,856,046 of NZ_CP174335.1, read as the reverse complement.
TTACCAGCTTAAGATCAGGGAGCCTCTTAAGTCCTCTAGGGTATTATTGAATTATGCCGAGACTCCCTGACTATCAATTGGCTTTACTTTCTCCAGTAAGAGATTGTAGGTAGGAGCAGCAATAGCCAGCGAGGATGCCTAGAGCGGTCACTATTGTCAGCCCAATCACTCCAGAAAGAGCATTTCCTGAATGGGCTGCAAAGAAAGTGATTAACCCTAAAAACCAGGCAATGATATTACCTACAAGTGGCAGTCCTCTTAGCGATACCACCACAAATGCAACGGAGAAAACTGTAACTGCAAAGGCAATGCTGCCTACCACTGGCTGCAAAAGGGTATTGACTATAGCTGCTGTCATTCCCATCAATATTCCCAGAGCAATACAAATCCCGCTGGAGATTGCACTGAAGGCAGAATTTGGCTGGGTAAAGAAAGCAACCCATCCAACAAACATGGCCCAGGGAGGAAGTTCTAGCATATAGCAAGTAAATGCTGCTGCACTGGCAACGGTTGCAGCGATAAGGGTGTCCCTGATGTATTTACCCTATAGTACCGGTGATTGAGCGGTCATTGGCTTTTAGTCCTAAATCATCCCAGCTCGGATAACGCTTAGCTGGGGATAGTTAAATAGAAGGGCGATTGTTTGTGAGGCTAGACAAGTCCACCATTGGCTCGTATGACCTGTCCATTGATCCAGCCACCTTGCTCACTGACTAAAAAGGCAATGGTATTTGCAATATCTTCAGGCCTGCCCAAGCGCTCAAGTGGCGACATTTTGGCAAGAGTATTCACCATTTCACCGGTCTTCCCCGACAGGAATAGCTCGGTAGCGGTGGGCCCTGGGGCGACGGCATTCACAGTGATATCTCTCCCCCGCATTTCCTTGGCGACTACCTGGGTCAGAGCTTCAACAGCTGCTTTGGTCGCCGCATATACGCTGTAATTTGGCATACACAAGTCGACGACACTCGAGGATAAGTTGATAATGCGGCCGCCTTCTTGAAGCCTTGCGGTGGCTTCACGCATGACATTGAAGGTGCCCTTAAGGTTTACAGCTACCTGACGATCGAAATCATCTTCTTCACATTCTGCCAGAGGGGCTAGCTTCATAATGCCCGCATTATTGATGACACTATTGATTCCGCCAAAAGTGACTTCTGCCGAGTTGAATAGGCGCGAAACCGCCTGTTGATCACTGATATCGGCTTGGGCAGTAACCGCCTTGCCACCCTCGGTTTCAATGCGGTTTACCAACTTTTCGGCAGCTGAAATATTACTTTCAAAGTTCACCAGAATGGTAAAGCCATCCTTTGCCAGGCGAGAGGCGATCGCCGCGCCTACGCCACGGGAAGCTCCTGTTACCAGTGCCACTTTCTCCATAATGATCTCCGTAGTGATTACTGGAGCTGCCCTTGCAGCTCCCTGATTTGGCTGTATTCCCATACTATTCGTGTTATTCATGTAAATAATCCGGCTAAAATGGAATCCATTGTTCCAAATAAACAAACAATAGGGCGGTATGGATAAGCTTGATGCGATGCGCTTGTACGTGCGGATTGTGGAGCGGGGCAGTTTTACAGCCGCTTCTACTGATCTTGGGGTTCCGAGGTCGACATCGACTCAGGTCATCAACCGGCTGGAGAAGCGGCTGGGAGTCAGATTGTTGCAGCGATCGACTCGCAAGGTCAGGGCAACACTGGATGGGGAACTGTATTATCAGCGCTGTATTTCAATACTTGCGGACGTAGAGGAAGCAGAAGGGGCATTTACAGGTTTATTGCCAGGCGGTGAGGTGCGGGTAGATGTACAAGGGACTATTGCCCGTCATTTTGTTATGCCGCAACTCCCCCAATTTTTTGCCCAGTATCCTGACATTTCTTTGGTAATGAGTGAGGGGGATCGATGGGTGGACTTAGTCCAAGAAGGGGTCGACTGTGCTATTCGCTATGGACACTTGGCGGATAGTGAGCTGATTGCCAGGCGTTTAACCATGCTGGAACGGCTTACATGCGCATCGCCGCAATACCTGGAACACTACGGCCACCCAAGCTCTTTGGAACAACTGAATGGTCACCGTGTTGTAGCGCTTCGCTCTATAACGACTGGCAAGTCTGCGCCGCTCTCTTTTTGTCTTGCCGATAGGATAGAGACGTTGCAAGTTCCGGCGCAATTGACGGTAACTGGAACAGAGAGTTACTTGGATGGCGTTAAGCGGGGGCTCGGATTAGCTCAGTTTCCAAGGTTTCATGTAGAAAAAGAGTTGGATGCTGGATATTTAGTTGAAATATTGCCCAATTTTCGCCCGCCCAGCGAGCCGGTATCGGTTGTGTTCACCCAGAATCGCTTTTTATCCCCCAGGGTTAGGGCATTTATTGAGTGGTTAAGTAAAATATTTTCAGCTTCCATTTAAAAGATTGTGATTAAGCTTTCATTTGAATTTAATTTTCCAAAAAGTTATCTGCTCTTCAGATAGTAACTTGCCAAAAATTTGCGAAGTTAAATTATTGGTAGGCGTAAGAATATTTTTTTAGTTAAGAATCATATAGAGTAGCCGCGCACTGTGGATTTCAGTAAATATTTCTATTCAGTCTTTTGAAGGCTGCGTTAATAGATCTATTTTTATCTTTAGTGCGGATCTTTCTAAATTGATTTTCCGAGAAGCAGATACAGGGAGTATGTCTGTGAATAGCTTTAAAATTCTTGCGCCTTTCGTGTTGCTATTTTCTACATTTGGCGCTCATTCAGAAGAAAATGTGCATGTTGTTTTTGAATCTTCCATGAGTGAAAGTAGATCAAATATAATCTCACATAAAACTAAAAAAAGTTTAAATAATAAGATTTTTAGCTTGAAGCCCGGTAGTAGCCTTGAGGTTCCCAGTGAGCTCGGCAAGCAACGGTTTACCTTGCAAAATATTCGCTCAACAAAAAATAGGGCTTCACTATCTGCATTTTCTGAGGATGGAAAAGGGTTTATCACCTTAGCCGAGAACAACGGTAGAATTGTTGGCTCAATACAATCTGAAGGTAGGCTCTACAAAGTGAGACCTGCCGGAAACGGTGCGGTTACAATCGCTGAGGTTCCAGACAATTCACTTGTCGACCATGATAGTAACTACTTTGAAGAAATGGATTTTACTTCCAAGGTTGGTGCGCTAAACACAACCTCAGGAATTGCGACTACTGACTCTGGTGGAAAAATAACCGTTATAGTTGCTTATACCGATGCCTTTGAGGCAGACGCCGGTGATGTACCCGCCTACATGGACTTATTGGAAGAGGAAACCAATGTTTCATTTGCCAATAGTGAAGTCAATACCTCGGTAGAAATTGTTCACGCTTATAGAACCAGCTATGCAGAAAGCGGTAGCTTCTATGTGGACCGCGAGTACTTTTCGAATGACGCATATCCAGAAACTAAAGAACTATACGAACTTAGAGACTTGTATAGTGCAGATGTAATGATTGTTTTAACCGGCAATGATTTGTACAGCGGATCATGTGGACTGGCTAAGACGATCTATGCATCGGAATCAACAGCCTTTGCTTTCGCAAGGGAGGGGTGCGCAACGGGGTACTTCAGCGTTGCCCATGAAATTGGCCACCTGCTGGGAGCCCGACATATTATCTACAGTGATTCGAATATGGAGCCGTTTGAATATGGCCACGGCTACTGCAATACCACCCCTTCAACTTGGAGGAGTGTGATGGCCTACAATTGCCCATCGGATCGAGGCGGCCCCAGAATTCAGCAGTGGTCCAACCCGGATATCACAATAGATGGAGACCCTACAGGCACCTCCAACCTAGAGGATAATGCGCGGGTTATCCGTGAGCGCGCCTGGGAGGTTGCCAACTTCCGGGTCGATGGGGAAAGTTAACGGCAAATTCATACAATAGCCGCCAGCAATGCAGAACTGCTAGCGGCTTCAATCGCCGATACCCTTCAATACAACTGCGTTAAGCTTTGGACTCCACGTCCTTAGTTTTCTCGAACCAAAAGTTATAGAAGTCTTCAGTCACCAGCTGTTCGATATTGGTGGCTTCCTCTCGGGGGCAAAATACGGTTACCGTGGTTACATCGTGGCCGAGTTCATTCGTTGTGATACAGACTTTTGCATCAGGCCCTGACAGCTCAACGCCCATGCGATTCTCGATCAGGTTGCAGTAGCGTTCGGCAACTTCACGGAAGGACTCGCAGTGTTCTTTAAGTCGCTCAGAGATAAACTTCTTGGCTTCAAATGGATTCATTCCTTTGCTTTCCCGGGTAATCGAAAAGGTATGCTCGATATACCGGCGCATAAAGTTCAGGTTCTTTACCGGTTGGGTAAAGAAGGCATTGTTAGGGATATACAGAGTTGTTCCTGTATAGCCATTACCCAAACCGTGCGGATCGATTTCCAAAAGGGTGGTGCTTAGCCAGTCACTATCGGTGACTTCACCAAATTGATTGCCGACTTTAATCCAGTCTCCCACAGTAAACGAGCGCATGTTTGCCTGATACAGACCACCAACGAGGCACTGCACCCCCTCTCTCAGTGCCAATACAATTGCCACAGAGAAAGCGGCAATGGATAGGGCAAAGTCCCGGAGTTCGCTTACCCAAATTGCTATCAGGCCAACTACCAATAACAAGTTGCCAAGGTTATGTACGGTATTGATACGGCGGCGCTTATCCGCTTTTTGCCAACTACTTCGTGCTATTACTAGCGTGAGCAGGCCACGTAATAACATCACTACTGAGATCAGGCATATGGTGATGAATAATTTGCTATCCAGGATATGCGCTAAGAACTCTGGTTTCATTCGGGACAGGGACCTCACAGGAATTACTGGACCACCAATTCATATGGCAACGCCTAGCCCCTTTATGGAGAAAGGAGTGCTATGCCGGGCAGGTGGGTGTTAATGGGAGCAAAGAAGGCGGGAATTTATCCCTGGTGCTACATCTTGTAAATAGGATTTTGTAAATACGGATAGACTTGGCCAAACAGCAACAACTTTAGGCTGCTTAGCTCAGTAAAGTTAAAAATGCAGGATGTTTCTATCGATAATCAGGGTTAGGAAAGTCGGGCTTACAGCCGGCATCCCAGGCAGAGCGTTGGTTGCCGTGGGCGGGAATGCCCCCAGCATCTTTTATCATTCGCGCCATATGCATCAGGTTCCAGGTCATAAAGGTGGTGTTGCGATTGGTAAAGTCGTTTTGTGGACCACCGGAACCGGGGTCAAGATACGAGGGGCCGGGGCCAGCTTCTCCCACCCATGCCGCATCTGCCTGGGGAGGGATAACATAGCCAAGGTGTTGCAGAGAGTAGAGAATATTCATGGCGCAGTGCTTTGCGCCATCTTCGTTGCCGGTGATAAGGCAACCTCCAACCCGGCCATAGTATGCGTACTGGCCTTTGGAGTTCAGGTCAGCTGAGTTCGCATAGAGCCTTTCTATAGTTTGGGTGCAGATAGAGGATTTCTCTCCCAACCAGATCGGCGTGGTAATAACCAGGATATCTGCGTCTTCAACCCGGCGATAGAGCAGTGGCCACTCATCAGTGTTCCAGCCATGCTCAGTCATATCCGGGTAAACACCAAAAGCGATATCGTGATCAACAGGGCGTAAAACCTCAACTGAGACTTTGTTGCGCTCCATGATTTCCCTGGATATGCGAATTAGACCGTCTGTATGGGAGAGTTCAGGCGTAGGCTTTAGAGTGCAGTTGAGGAATAGCGCCTTGAGGTCGGAGAAGTCCGACGCACTAGACTTGCAGTCTTCAATTTGCTTTTGATTTAACGTCGTCATTTTGGGCCTCCTTGCCACCACTTAGATAATAGCCTGAGTTCTAATCCCGTGATTTCAAAGAGGATCCGTTGAACTTTACCCAAATAGATCTGCGACACGGTGTTAGTCCATATAACTTACGGGTATCAGGCTTCGACTTATCCATCCAGGGTCCGCTGGGGGTCATTACTATTGGCGTGATTCGGCTTGCCCCGGGATTATCTAACCGTAAAGCTGCGCCTATATTTGACTGACTACCACCTTGGAGGTCACCATGAAAATAATCAATCAGCTATTACTCCTGTTGTCCTCAGTACTTCTGACTCTTGTTGCCACTCACGCCAATGCCCAATCGGAAGCTAAAGATTCCTTGGAAGGAGTCTGGTGTGCAATTGAAGGTGAGTCGTTTATTTTTTATGAGCACAGTCCAGACGCCTTTACCTTAGAAAAGGAGCAGATTTGCCGAACTTTTAAAGTTCTCAAGCAAACAGGGGTGGGTGGTGGTGGTCGCTATCTTGAGGTAACGAAGAAGCCGGATGTTAAACACCAACTAACTGCAGTTGAAGAGAAGGTGAATGAGACCACTATAGCTAAGGATATCGGTATCTTTGCCTATATGAAGAGTGGCAATAGAATTCAAGTGGTAGCTGTTGATGTGTCCGATGAGAGCGTTACAAATTTGACCCTCGATGGCAGTGGCACTATGCGAGGTTTTATCGAGGAGGTTACTGCTGACAGCACCGCTAAGAAGGGTCATGAAGCTCATGTTGGGGTGTTGTTCTTTCGGAGGACTTCCTCGTCAATACCCGAGACCTTTGATCAGGACTGGGAATCAATCTTCAATGAGACCCATATCAAGCAATAAGTGCTTGGGCCTAATGATACTGCCGGGGATGCGATGTCATTACCACAACTAAACAATTCAGCAAATTAGCTAAAGATCGTAATTCTATTAAGGCGGTATCGTCGATACCTTTGCGAAAGGCGACCTAGTGCGATTTTTCATGCCTACTCTAGCCAACCATTAAAGACATTTATTAGGAGTGTTAAAAATATAGCTAAAACCCAAGGGCATAATTGATTCTATATTAATCTAAGGAACCTCTGAATAATTCCAAGCCAATATTGGTAATATTCACCTACCCATCAAGACTACGATGAATTATGCACCAAGTCACCTTTGCCGAAGCAGAATATAAGCTAAAGCGCCGTATAACTCGCCGAGAGAAGTTTCTTTCTCAAATGGAAGCCCTCATCCCATGGCAGCGACTAGAAGCTCAGATCACTCCTTGCTATCCACAAGGCAAACGTGGCCGACAGCCATATCCATTGAGTGTCATGCTCCGTATTCATTGCATGCAGCTATTTTATAATCTCAGTGATCCCGCTATGGAGGATGCACTGTATGAAATTGAATCCATGCGTAGTTTTGCTGGATTGACTTTGAGCGGCCCAATTCCCGATGAAACAACGATTCTTAACTTTCGCCACTTACTGGAGCTCAATCAGCTAGGTGCAGCTCTTTTTGATGAAATCAACAAGCATCTTGCTGAGAATGGCATGGTACTGCGTGAAGGTACGATTGTAGATGCCACTATTATCTCTGCGCCAACTTCAACCAAGAATAAAAAGAAAAAACGTGATCCAGAAATGCATCAAACAAAGAAAGGCAATCAGTGGCATTTTGGAATGAAAATGCATATCGGGGTTGATGATGTGCTCGGAGTAATACATAGCATAGATACAACAGCAGCGAATTCGCATGATGTCACAACTACAGAGCGAGTTCTCCACGGGGAGGAGAAAAGAATCTGGGGAGACTCTGGGTACATTGGTGCGGAGAAACGTGAAGAGTTGAAAGAGCGGGAGGCGGATTGGTATATAGCAATGAAGCCGAGCAAGCTAAAAACTCTTCCAGGGCGTGATGCACTTCGTAAAGCGGAAAAGATCAAGGCGCAGATAAGAGCGAAGGTCGAGCACCCCTTCCGCTACATCAAACGGGTATTTGGTTATGACAAGGTCCGCTATCGGGGACTGGTAAAAAATACTGAGAGGCTGTGCTTACTGGCAGGCTTTACCAACTTAATAATAGGGAGAAAATACTTGGCTGCCTAGGGGTGGTTCGCCTGAAATCCACCTATTGAGGGTTTCAGATGAAAAATTAGTGGACTATTACGCGCAAATTACGCGTTTGTGCGTAATAAAGTGAATTTTTCAAGCAGCTCAGCTTAATTCTGGAAAAATGCTTCGTTGATCAGAGGGTCCCTAACCTAGTATTATCAACGGCCCATCACTCTCAGCAAGAAATGAAGATATAGATTATGCAGGTTAATTCAATGGAGTTACCAAAATATTCCGAACTTAAGGCGGTGCTAAAAGATGTCGTAAAAGAACAGAATGGCGGTTTTAGCTTAAATATGTGGGCAACGGTAGTTGATAGAGATGGAATAGTTAGAGCTGTTGTATTTTCCGGCGAAGATAGAGGCGACCAATGGCCCGGTAGCCGCGTCATTTCAGCGCAAAAAGCAAATACAGCAAATGCTTTCAGTCTGCCAGGCCTACCCTTATCGACAGCAAACCTTTTTACAGCTGTTCAGCCTGGTGGAAGTTTGTATGGTTTACAGCATAGCAATCCAGTTGATACCAATGTTGCTTATAGCGGGCTACCCAATGATATTGGTACAGAACACGACCCAATGATTGGTAAGAAAATTGGAGGCGTTAATGTTTTTGGTGGTGGTTTAGCGCTGTACAAAGACGACGGCAAGCTTCTTGGAGCAGTTGGGGTAAGTGGTGATAGTTCATGTGCGGACCATAATATTGCGTGGAAAGTTCGTCATATGCTCAAGATGGACTACATACCTGGAGGGGTGAGTCCTAGCAAGGACGATAACATCGTCAATGACATTGTGGGTGGTGTTAGCGCTGGTGGTTGGGGGCACCCTGCCTGCTCGCCTGAAGCAAGTGACATTGCCAAAAAACTACCTAAGACACATCCGACTAGATCTAAAAACTAAATTACTTTAGAGCAATTCAGGTAATGAACTGACTTGGCTCTCCATATGTACTTAAGTTGATCGGCTAGTCGCCGATATCTACTAGTGTAAACTGATGAAAAAATCTAGCTGTAAGGGTGATAAATAGGCTACCGATCCAATCAATACTAATAAACAAGAGCCTCTTTTATTGCGGCTGTGAACGGGAGATAAGATGGTGGCGACGCCTATAGGCGTCGCAAACGGGTAGGGGGGTCTATTTATTAGTCGTACTATTAGTGAACTCCCGAAGCTGAATATGATTGCCTTCAGGGTCAGCTATATTGCAGGCTTTGAATATTGGATTTGACCACTCTCCGTCAAGGGATTTGCCACCTAACTCTATTGCTTGGTGCCGTGCCTTTGTAAGGCTTTGTACTGCTATAAATACTTTGACTGTATTAAAATTTTCCTCGGGAAGTTCAATAGGGGGAGTATGCACAACAATATTGAAACCCTCTCCGCCCAAACTAACCAGTTCGTTTGTTTTATGAAGTACAGACAAGCTGAACATATTTATATAGAATTTTGACAATTCATTGATATCATTTGCGTATACAACGACACCAAATTTTGCTGGTCCGCTCATATTTCCTCTTTACTCATACTTAAATTCTTCGTAGCGATAACTTCTATGTTAAGTTATCAATAGTTATTTTTAGCAACAACAAATTGGGTAAGGCTTTTCAGTGTGCCTTAGCGCAGAGCAGCTTGGTGCATATTATATTGATCTAGTGTCAATTAGTTGAGAGTTGTTAATCAAACAAGAAAGTTGAAACTGCGCTAGAGCGTTTGCCTTTCGTTCCACTGTATACGCGTTGAAGACTGCCAAGGCGTTTTGGATTTCTGGAGTTCGAGAATGAATGTAGTAGAAGGTGATTTGATCAAAATGGCACTTGAGGGCCATTTTGATGTAATTGTTCATGGGTGTAATTGCCAGTGCCAAATGGGAAAGGGGATAGCCTTAACTATCAAGAAGCTTTTCCCTGAAGCCTACGCAGCAGACTTGGGTACAGAAAAAGGCTCACGACTTAAACTGGGCACCTATTCAAGTGCTTACATATCACAGTTAGAGGCCAGCTTTACGGTCGTCAATGCTTACACTCAGTTTCACTGGAGAGGTAAGGGGGTAATGGCGGACTATGAGGCTATACGCAGTGTATTCACCAAAGTTAAGAAAGATTTTCCGGGGAAGAGGATTGGGTATCCTCTAATAGGTGCGGGGCTTGCCGGTGGAGATTGGGAGGTAATTTCCAGCATCATAGAAAATGAACTTGAAGGCGAAAATCACACACTTGTTAAGTTTGTGCAGTAACAAGCCCCCAGTAGCCAAGCTGATTACTTCCGCACATATACTGCCCGCCTGAAAGGCGGGGCTTGCCAGTAGGCCAATGGCAGCTTCTTAAGAGAGTAGTTCCGACATCTTCTTCATCAAGATAGCTGAGGCGTTGTCGGTAAACTGTTGCCCCTCCTCAATATACTCCCAGACAGTGGCGTCACTCTTCCAGCCACCTTGCTTCTTGATCAGCTCAAAGCCAACTTTTTCTCGCGCTGCGGAAGTAGACAGGCCTCGGCGAAAGCTGTGGCTGCTTAGTTCGGCAACAAAGTCAAAACCGCAGGCTTCCCCGAGATTTTTCAGTAGATCGTTGATAGCTGTGGGGTTTAGCTGTCGACTTTGCACCGTATCCCAGCGATTCACTGACCGAAATACTGGCCCAGTTCTAATGCCACTAACGTCTAGCCAGGACTTAAGTGCTCGTGCGGGGCAGATTTCAGGGGTGCCGTAGGGAAGGGCGCGCATCACTCCCTGACCACTTTGATCCGTTTTTGATTTGGGCAGGCGAATGATCAAACCTTCCTCCTCCCATATCAGGTCTTCAACCTGGATCGCCACTAACTCACTGCGCCGGAAGGCACCGAAGAATCCTACCAGCACCAATGCCAAGTCACGGGTCCTCTTCTTGGAGTCTGGTTGAGAGCGCAACTGTCGGGTGAGGGCCGCAATGTGTTCGAGGCTCAGCGCCTTGGCTTTTTGCTTGGGCTTTCCGTGGGTGCGGCGAATACCGCGCATGGTTTTCTGCACCAGCGGTTCAGCGACTGGGTTGGCAATGCCTTGATAAAGGTGCCACTGGCCTATGGCGGTTAAGTGCAAATCCAGGGTGCGCGGGTTCAATTGCTCGGCCCGACTCAATAGATAGCTAACCAGTGAATGGCTATCGGTGGGGAGTCGGCCTCCCCATTTCTCGAACTGGCGAATGGCAGACCGATAGGCTTTGCGAGTGCTGTCTGCAGTCGCTGCTCGCAGGTACTTCTGAATGTCATCCTCAGTCAGAAGTACTCCAGCCCCGCTAGATGTACTGCTGAGCGGGGATTGAGGTTGGATTTTAGTTGAGGTTAGAGGCTGTTTTCTCATGAATTCTGTGTCACCTGAAAACCACCATTTGTACTGAGGGTACGTTAAAAGGGGGCTTCCTTACTTTTATAACCTTCGATAAGAATCATTATCGAAGGTTAGTTAGGTTAATTCAAGAATTGGTTTATTTTTATATATTATGTATTATTACGTAATACGTAATTTGGTACAAAATAATCTGAGGGAAGGTTAATGGCGCGCACAGGGGTCACCTATCTGGACATTTTTGAAGCAGCAAAGGCGATTAAGGCCCGGGGCGAGGAGCCGACAGTTGATAGAGTGCGCGCTCATCTGGGGACTGGGAGTAAAAGTACAATTGCGCCGCTTCTAAAGCGGTGGAAAAGTGAGAGTTCCAGCAGCACTGATATCAGCGGCCTACCCAAAGATTTGGTGGAGGCGCTGAAAGGGCTTCATCAGCGTATCCAGGGGGATGCGGACCAGAGAGTGGAGCAGGTTCAGCAGGAATTTGAAGCGAAAGAGCTGGAGATAACAGATAGACTAAACGAAGCTCAAGAGACCAGTAGCAAGCAAGCCGCTTTGATTCGCGAGCTGGAGCAGAAGCTATCAGCTTCTGAAAGTGAGAAGCGCCGCCTCAAAGTTACCTTGGGTGAAGCTCAGTCAGAACTGGAAAAAAGTGAGTTTCAATTGGGGCAGGCCTCGGTTCGAATTGAGGAGCAGAAGGCCTCAATTGAAGAGATGAAGCAGGAGAGTCGCGATGTGCGCGAGCACTTTGAGCACTTCCAGCAACGAACGGCTACAGACCGGCAGCACGAGCGAGATCAGTTTCGATCTTCCAGTGAGCAACTTAAGGGGCAGGTGGCTTCATTGGCGGAGCAGCTCGGGCTGGCGGAACAGAAGCTTTCTGAGCAGGGCCTTCTGTATAAGCAGGGGCAGGCATTAATCACTGAACTCAACCGGGAGAAGCAAGAGTTACGCGAAAATATAGGTTCTGCCCAGACCGAAGCGGAGAACTATAGGCAGCAAGTTGAGGAGCAGGCAGCAAGCGCTGAACTCCAGTCCTCTGAGATTGGTCGACTTCAGGGTGAAGTCACTCGTCTCAAGAGCAATAGTGCCGCGCAGTCAAAGGAGATTCAGCTTCAACAGGTATCTCTGGAAAGGCTGGGGTCGGAACTGAGTTCCGCGAGAGATCGGGTAGACAGTTTGTCAGATGAAAATCGCACCCTTCTACAGGAGAAGGCAATACTACAAGGGCAGTTTGCCCAGCTGGAAAAGTCATTGAGTGAGCAGTAGCTCAAAGCCTGCAGGTTGGGGCCGTCTTCAGTTGATAGCCCCGTAACAATTTGCGTGAAACGCAATCGATGTGACGGCAGTAAAATTGAAATACGTTGACTAGCTGGTACTATTGGAGATAAGTAAAAGCAAATTTAGCTGTAGTTGACCTACCTATCCTTATATAAGCTCTATTCACTAACACCGCATAATAAAGTTCCTTATATAAAGTCCCCCTTGCTTTTATTTGCCGCGGTTCATAAGGCATTTGGGAGGCAAGTGTTGTCCAATCATTTCAGAGAAATCATCGATAAACCCACGTTTTTTGGTTCGCTGGCGCTGTTGTTGGCAGTGACAATTCCACTGGTGCTGTTCCCCGAAGTTGGTGCTGCCTGGGTTTTAGCCGCTAAAGGTTTCGTCACTGACAAGCTGGGGGTTTTCTATCTGGCACTGGGTGTCGGGGCAATTCTCTTTATGGTCTATATCGTGTTTAGTGATATCGGCCAGATCAAGCTGGGAACACCTGAAGAAAACCCTGAGTTCTCCACCATATCCTGGGCGTCAATGCTGTTTTGTGCCGGCATCGGCGCATCGATTCTCTATTGGTCTATGGTCGAGTGGATTTACTATTATCAAACCCCACCTTTCCAGGTTGAAGGAGGCACCCCCGAAGCTGCGCGCTGGGCAGTTGCCTACGGTATTTTTCACTGGGGCCCGCTGGCGTGGTCCATCTACCTGATTCCCGCTCTGCCAATTGCCTACTTCTACTACGTTAGAAATCACAGCGTGCTGAAAATTAGCGAGGCACTGATGCCCGTTTTGGGGGAGCAGCGCGCCCAGGGCGGACTCGGCAAGCTGATCGACGTGCTGTTTATCTTTGGTATGTTGGGCGGCGGTGCTACGACCTTGGGAATTGCTGCGCCGCTGATCACTCAGGGGGCTCATGAACTCTTGGGCGTGCCCACCGGGCTGGGAACCCAGGTTGTAGTGCTGATGATATGCACGGCAATCTTCGGCTATAGCGCTTTTGTTGGGCTTAAGAAGGGTATCCGCGCACTTTCCAACCTGAATATGTGGCTGTCTATTGTACTGCTTCTGTTTGTTTTCCTGGTTGGCCCCACCTTATTTATGTTGAACACCGGCTTGGATGCCCTGGGCCGTGTCTTGGATAACATCTTCCATATGGCCGCCTGGACTGAGCCATTTGCAGAGTTTGAGCAGTTCCCGGATACCCATTTTCCCCAAGACTGGACCATCTTCTATTGGGCGTGGTGGTTGGTTTTCGCTCCCAGTGTCGGCTTGTTTATTGCGCGTATCTCACGGGGGAGGACCATTAAGACCATGGTGGTTGGCTCCATTTTTTATGGCACCTTAGGCTGTTTCCTGTTTTTTATGGTGCTGGGGAATTACGGCGTCTACTTACAGTTTTCCGGTGAGCTGGATGTGGTGGGGATGCTAAATGAGCAGGGCGCAACCGCTGCAATTTTTGCCACACTCAAGACACTTCCCGGCAGTAAACTGGTGATTCTGGTATATACGGTGCTCGCCCTCATCTTTACTGCAACTACATTCGATTCCATCTCATACATTCTTGCCGCTGTTGTGCAGAAAGAGGTCGATGAAGAGCCAGCTAGATGGAACCGCCTGTTCTGGGCATTTGCGCTTTCACTGATGCCGATAACGCTGCTGTTTTTGGGCGGCCTGGATACGCTGCAAACTGCCAGCGTGATCGGTGGCGTGCCGCTTTTAGTTGTTGCTTTGCTGCTGTGCATATCGATTGTGAAAGCCGCTCACTATGACCTGCGCTACCAGCCGAGCTATGAAGAGAAGGAAATCTATATTGAAGAGTTTCCAGAGGATGATCCGTGGACAGAAGAGGGGAATTGGGAGGTTCCGGCCCAGACGGAGCACGGCGTATCCCACGATGACAAACCCCATATAGAGGGCGATCCGGGAAGCCATCCGTCTCGACTTTAATAGTTGGGCAGCAGGAGGAGGCCGTTTTCACTCCTGCTCTCCATCAAATTCTGATACCACTTTATCGACACAATGTTTTCTGAGGTGAGTAGCGCTTTTTATCGAGTTGCTCTCCTCAAAACAGAGATTCAATTGCTGTGTATATCGGTTAAATAGTTGTTTTGCACTCTCCTTTGGCAAAGTTACAAGGCGGTTAATGAATTGACGGGAACCAACCTGGAAGTGCATATAGTCAATCGGGACATTCCAGTCTCCACCCCAGACAACGAAGCCATGCCTGGCAAAGATTGTGGTTACATCTTCAGACATCCCCATGCGGGTTGGCTTTCCCGGGCGAAACTTTGCCCGGTTTAAATATCCCTCTGTTGCATGCTTAGGGATTACTTTGGCCCGGGTGTGTTTATCAATATACAGGTAAGGGTTTTGTAGGGGGTTAATATCAATAGCAACACCATAAGCGTGCTCAGACCATCTGCTCCCACCTGTAATGGGACGCGAATCAAAGGCCAGCGTGTTGTTTCGATCATCTGCCATTCGCTCTTGCAGAGTAAAATATTCGACAGGAATGGCTGACTGTATTGGAAAACGAGATCGGGAGATCTCACCAAATAAAGACAGGACGTTCTCGGCAACGATATCAAGCACAACAACGGCGCCTCTGCGGTCTAGATCAGCTCCGATGCCAACATTATCCTGAGCAGGCGGATCTAAGAGAGGCGTATAGTTGAAGACGACTCTCTTCAGCCTTTCACAGCCAATAGGGGAGTTGTTCCGAAGAACCTGCCGGAGCTTCATCAGCTCACAGTCTTCTTGGGAAATGTCGTAAATCCCTGTCTTTGCTTCAGGTTCAAAATCATTAACATCGATATTCCTATCCTGGTCCTTGGTGCATGCAAATAGCGCCAGGCCCGCAATGGCGGCGAAAGCCTTCCTATATATATCGCTTCTCTGTATTCCTTTGGGAAAGCCCCGTTTCAAATAGTATTTGAGTATGCACATCCTGTTCACACTTGAATTGCATTTGGCCTGTTAAATCAGTACTCAAAAGGATGCTAATCACGTCATGCCAGCGGTTGGTAAATGGCAGTGCAGTGCTCGCCTTAAAGATTGGCGTCTTTAGTTTCAGCAACTTTGTTCCGGCTGGTCAAAAAATAGCCAGACTGTAGTTAATTTAGCTCCCAACTCCTTCCCGTTTTGTAAGAACATCTTTTCAGAAGGAACCCTTGTTGAATAAGGGAACAAAGGATCTCATAGACAAGCCCACCTTTTGGGGCTCTTTTGCATTGCTACTAGTGGCGACAGTGCCCTTAATCCTCTTTCCCGAGGCGGGTTCTTTATGGTTATTGGCAGCTAAAGATCTGGTGACAGAGAAGTTGGGGGTCTTTTATCTCCTGCTAGGCCTAGGTGCGATGTTATTTGTGCTGTATATCGCCTTTAGTGATATTGGCAGGATAAAGTTGGGAGGGGGGAAAGAGGGCCCCGAATTCTCAACTCTATCCTGGGCTGCCATGTTGTTTTCTTCCGGTATTGGCGCCTCTATTTTGTATTGGTCGATGGTTGAATGGATCTACTATTACCAACAGCCGCCGTTCCAGGTTCAAGCAAGCTCAGCTGAAGCTGCGCGATGGGCAGTTTCCTACGGTATCTTTCACTGGGGGCCACTGGCTTGGTCTATCTATCTAATCCCCGCACTGCCAATTGCCTATTACTACTATGTGCGTAAACGCAAGGTTCTAAAGTTAAGCCAAGCGCTCGCGCCAGTATTGGGTGATCGTAGAGTGAGTGGGCACATTGGTAAGCTTATCGATACTTCTCTGGTATTTGGCATGCTAGGAGGTGCGGCTACACGGCTTGGTATCGCAGCGCCGCTGATTACTTTGGGATTGCACAAGCTATTTGGAATTCCTACTGGGGTGGGATTTCAGGTCGGGGTGCTGATATTTTGTGCGCTATTGTTTGGTTATTGTGCTCTTGTCAGGGTAAAGCAGGGCCTTAGCGTTCTATCAAACTTTACAATTTTTCTCTCGCTTGCCTTGCTGCTCTTCGTGTTTATCGCAGGGCCGACACTATTTATGCTCAATAGTGGGTTGGATTCCCTGGGTAGAGCGCTGCAGAACTTCTTGCAAATGGCCACTTGGACTGAGTCCTTCTCTCATTTTCAACAATTCCCCAACACTCGTTTTCCTCAAGATTGGACCATCTTCTATTGGGCTTGGTGGTTGGTGTTTGCACCGAGTATTGGTTTGTTTATAGCGCGTATCTCTGGAGGTCGGACTATCAAGGAGATGATTCTTGGATCACTATTTTTTGGAACTTTTGGCTGCTTCTTGTTTTTTATGGTGCTAGGCAACTACGGCGTTTACTTGCATTTTTCGGGCGAGCTGGACTTGGTGCAAATACTAAATCAGCAGGGGGCCAATACCGTGATCTTTGCCGTTTTGGATAAGTTGCCGGCGAGCCAGTTAGTTGTGTTGCTGTATACGCTGATCGCACTGGTTTTTACGATCATTACTTTTGACTCCATATCTCATATTCTTGCCGCCGTTGTGCAGAAAGAAGTCCATGGCGAGCCGCTTCGGTGGAATCGAATTTTCTGGGCCTTCGCGCTGGCAGTAATGCCTATTGCCTTGTTGCTCATTGGGGGGCTGGAAGCGTTGCAGGCGGCAAGCATTATCGCCGGTGTCCCTTTGCTGCTGATTGCCCTCTTGCTGTGTATCTCAATGGTTAAAGTTGCACGGCATGACTTGAATTTGCACCCTGTTATCCTTGAAAGGGAAATCGTTTTGGAAGGGGTGACTGAGGAAGGTGCCTGGAGTGGGAATACTGAATCAGGGCAAGTTGTGATGAAATCTGCAGAGAAGTCTGGCCAGGACGGAAAAGAAGAAACACCCTAAGAGCAGACTAGTAAGATATGCCGGGGCTATCTAAAGCCCCGGCTGCACTTATAGTTTAAAGGCTAAAAGTGCGGGCAACAGAGAAGACGATACGCTCGTCAGCAGTGCCTGAGTCGAGAGTGGTATTCTCGGCGGCAATATTGAAATCAAAACCCTCCAGGGAAGTCATATACTCCACTCGGTAGTGGTTGTAAGATTTTTTACCTTCCCAGGTCCAGTTGTCTTTATTGACGGTTGTAGAGCGGTCAGCACTGAAGCGAACGTTGTGTCCTTCTGCAAACTCAAAGGTATGGGCCAGCATCATAATGTAGTGGCCGCCACCCTGGCCAAAGTAATCCCAGCTGTACCAGCCATTGACTTCTGATTCGCCTAGAGCAGAGCTGTAGCCAAGCTTGGCATAAGCTTCCGGGTAAGCGTACTCTTCAGAAAGGTCACTATCACCGTGATAGGTGTAATAAGCGAGTCCAGTGTCCAGGCTTACTTTATCGGTAAGCTGCATGAACTTACCTGCATAGAAATCCCACTCCAGGTTGGTATCGTCATCTTCACCGAAGTCTACGTTGGAAGCCCAGGTGCCGATATACCAGCCGTTATCGAACCCGTAGTCCAGACTGGCTTGCAGTGCTGGGTCGTTTTGAGTCTGACTGACGCCGTTAAAGGTGTAGTCAGTAGTCAGATTAACAGTAGAAGACAGCTCCGCTTGGGATTGTTGGGCAAGCACCAGCAGGGAAGCACAGGTCAGTGCAGAAAGTTTCAAAGTTGATTTCATTGTTCAAATACCACTTATTTATATTTTGTAGCCCCCGCCAAACCAGGCGGGGGATTTCAACAGTTAGCTCGCCAGTTCGATCTTGCTAAAGTCGATCTTGTTTTCTTTAGGCGAGGAGTCGATAGCTGCTACCGCCCTGAAGCGCTTCACCAGGATGTAACCCAGGCAGCAGAAGAAGATGCCAATTACCAGAGCGCCGATCCACTGGATTTGCAGGAAGTCGAGCTTGAACAACAGGGTGAGCAGGCTCATCGCTGCCAGGTTCAGTACGAAGTATTTCCACTTACCCAGACGCGCAACGGTCATACCCAGGTTGTCGGTGTACAGGCGAATCAGGGAGTCCAGTGAGTTGATCACGAAAGTAACACCCACAATGATCATGGCCAGGTTATAGAAGCCAGTAGTATCCAGGCCCTGGCTGGAATAGTAGTAAAGCACGGTGAACCACAGTGCGATGGGGATGGATGGGAAAATCAACATCGCCGCCAGCACTTGGTAAGTACGCAGACCGCCCACAAAGCGGGAGGTAAACTGGCCAATCATAATGCTCCACGCAAACCACCAGAACAGGTAGAACTCGTGGTAGTCATTCAGCGGCAGCACGAACTGGTGGATATTACCGAAGTAACCGCCGAGCAGCGCAAAGGTGGAAGCAAAGTCTCCAACGCTGCCGTTTTCACCGGTAAAGGCACCGACCCACATTACCGCGATCAAGCCAATAAACATCCAGGTAGTCGCCAGACTGAGGAAGCGCACATAGCGCAGGCTGGTGGATGAGTAGACCGCAGCGGCGATCACGGCAAATACGATCAGGTAGAAGGTACCAACAATGGTTTCACCATCGCCAACCTGTGGCAGATACCAGGGCAAGTTGCTGAGCAGCAGGTAGGCGGTAAACGCGCAGGTACCGATAATCACCACGTTGTTGATCAGCTTTACCAGGCCGATCTCAAAGAATTTAACTTTGGGCTCGATAATGCAGAAGTAAAAACAGGTGAGGAAGTAGAAACCCCAGATCAGGAAGGCCCAAAAACCAAACTCAATCGCGAGTGCGTTGGTGAAGCCATATTCTGGGTTTGCGGCTAGGTCTGCATAGCCACCGAACTCGGTGAGGGGGAACATGATCAGGCCTACATCGAGGCCGGAGGTGAAAAGGATCGCTATAAAAGTGAAGGTTTTGACCGGGGTCACCCCGACCATCTTCACATTTCCCCATTTAATCAGCGAGAAAATTATTGCCGTGAAGGTAAATAATAATCCCGCAGAAAGCCAAGCTGTCATGCTGAGTCTCCAGCTAGTTATTGGTATGCCGGCGCCCCTCAAGGGCGTTGCTGTGCGAGATTTGAGTATCCCCGTCGTGTTTGAAGGGGGCAGTCAAATCTCTGCCAGAGCGCCGACGAAAAATCAGCTAACTGAGCGCGCAGGGCGGCCAGGTCGCTGAGTGCTGGTAGCTTTGGTCGCTACCGGTGCCTCGGAGGGCGCCAATACTGGGCGCCCTAAAATCAGGTCAGCAGCCCGCTCCGCCACCATAATGGTGGGCGCATTCAGGTTGCCGTTGGGAATGGTCGGAAAGATGGAGGAATCTACAACTCTCAAGCCCTGCAATCCGTGTACACGGGTTTCCGGGTCTACCACTGCCATTGCATCAGTTCCCATCTTGCAGGAGCAGGATGGGTGGTATGCACTCTCGACGGATTCCCGTACGAAAGCGTCAATTTGTTCATCAGTCTGGATATCGGTGCCGGGCTGGATTTCATCGCCCCGGTACTCGTCGAAAGCCGGCTGATTGATAATCTCGCGAGTTAGTCGCACACAAGCACGGAAACCCTCAATATCCTCTTTCTCCTGTAAATAATTAAACAGGATGGAAGGGGATTGCTTGGGATCACTGCTCACCACTTTGACTCTGCCGCGACTCTTGGGCTTGTTGTGCCCGATATGCACCTGGAAGCCGTGGCCGTCGAAAGCTTCGCGGCCGTCATAGCGCATGGCTGCTGGCAGGAAGTGATATTGCAGGTCCGGCCACTCCACATTTTCTTTGGAGCGAATAAAACCGCATGACTCGAAATGGTTGGTGGCTCCGAGACCATCCTTCTTCAGTATCCAACGAGCGCCGATCAGGAATTTATTCCACGGATCGAGCTTGCCATTCAGGGAAATCGGTTGGTTGCAGCGGAACTGGAAATAGAACTCCAGGTGGTCCTGCAAGTTTTGGCCGACGCCGGGGAGTTCGTGTTGGAGTTCGATACCGGCTTCTGCCAGTGTGTCGGGATCTCCGATTCCGGAGAGCTGAAGAAGGTGAGGGGAGCCGATGGGACCTGCGCTGAGGATGACTTCCTGCCGCGCCTTGAATTCCAGGATCTTTCCCTTGCGTTCAAGTTTGATTCCGACTGCCCGTTTACCTTCCAGAATCACCTTATGCACAGTGGCGTGGGTCAATACCGTCAAATTGGGGCGCTGCATTGCCGGCTTCAGGTAAGCGTTGGCGGTAGACCAGCGCTTACCATCTTTTACCGTCATATGCATGGGGCCAAAGCCCTCTTGCTGCTCACCATTGTAATCTGCGGTGTAGTCGTAGCCAGCTTCTTTGCCAGCTTCGATAAAGGCTCCATAAAGGGGGTTGGCCATTTCATTGCCGTTATTGACCCCCAGTGGACCTTCGTCACCACGATAATCGTCACCGCCGAAAGCCCAGGTCTCAGAGCGTTTAAAGTAGGGCAGGCAGTGGGCGTAATCCCAGCCTTCGGCGCCGTGCTGTGCCCACTCATCAAAGTCTTTAGCGTGCCCGCGCACGTAAACCATCCCGTTAATCGAGGAGGAACCACCGAGTACCTTGCCCCTGGGGCAGTGCATACTGCGGTTATCCAAGTGGGGCTCCGGTTCAGTCGTAAACTGCCAGGCGTACTTCTCAGTATTCATGGGGATGGACAGCGCGGTGGGCATCTGGATAAAGATGCTGCGATCGCTACCTCCTGTCTCTACCAGGAGGACTTTTTTATCTTCCTGGGCAGACAGGCGGTTGGCCAGAACGCAACCGGCAGAGCCGGCGCCGACAATGATGTAGTCAAACTCACTCATACAGGGTACCGCTTAAAATGGACTTTCCAGTGGTGCCAGGCCCACATACACCGCTTTTAGCTGGGTATAGTGGTTCAGGGTCGCAAGTCCATTTTCGCGTCCGATTCCGGATAACTTGTATCCGCCCACCGGCATTTCTGCCGGGGAAGCACCGTAGGCATTGATCCAGCAGATACCCGCTTGCATCTGGTGGATCACACGGTGGGCGCGAGTGATATCACGGGTAAATACGCCGGCGGCCAAGCCCAATCGGGTATCGTTAGCGCGGCGGATCACTTCGTCTTCATCATCAAAGACCAGTACCGACATTACCGGGCCGAAGATCTCTTCGCGGCAGATGGTCATATCGTCATGACAGTCGGTGAATACGGTGGGAGCAACGAAGTAACCGTTAGGTGAATTTTCTGGTGAAAGGGTGTGACCGCCGCAGAACAGGGTCGCGCCTTCCTCTTTACCCTTGCTGATGTAGTCCATTACCAGTTGCTGGTGCTTGGCAGAAATCAGGGCGCCGAAGTTGGTGTCCGGATTCATCGGATCACCGGCAATAATATTTTGCTCAACACGCTCTTTCAGACGAGCGAGGAACTGATCGTGGATGCTGCGGTGTACAAATACCCGGGTACCGTTGGTGCAGATTTCGCCCTGGGTGTAGAAGTTGCCCAGCATGGCAGCAGAAACGGCTTGCTCCAGGTCGGCATCATCAAAGATAACCAGCGGAGATTTGCCACCCAACTCCATGGTGACTTCTTTCAGGTTCGCAGCGGCCGCAGCCATTACTTTCTTACCGGTACCTACTTCGCCGGTAAAAGATACCTTGGCTATATCCGGGTGGTTGGTCAGCCAGGCGCCGACCTTGCCGTCACCTTGGATTACGTTGAACACACCAGGAGGCATGCCCGCTTCAATAAAAATTTCGGCCAGCTTCAAAGCACCTTTGGGGGTTTCTTCGGAAGGCTTGAAGATCATGGCGTTACCGCAGGCCAGGGCCGGGGCGGCTTTCCAGCAAGCGATTTGTAAGGGGTAGTTCCAGGCACCGATTCCGGCGCAGATGCCCAGGGGCTCGCGGCGGGTGTAGTAGAAGTCCTCACCGACTTGCTGCTGATTGCCTTCAATGCCTGCAGCCAGGCCGGCAAAGAATTCGATAGAGTCAGCCCCAGTCACCACGTCGACAACACTGGCTTCCTGCCAGGGCTTGCCGGTATCAGCCACTTCGATGGCTGCCAGTTCGTCGTTGCGCTCGCGCAAAAGTGCTACTGCTTTCAGCAGGATGCGGCTGCGTTCGACCGGCATCATCGCTGACCACTGGGCAAAACCGCGCTTGGCGCTCTCGATGGTTTCTGCGAGTACCTTCTCGTCGGCAACCTCAACCTGATAGCTGACCTCGTTGGTCGCCGGGTTATATACATCAAAGCACTCGCCGCTCTCATTCGACAGGTAGCGGCCGTCTACAAAATTCCGTTGTTTGTCCAGTGACATCTGTCTCTCCATACTGCTTTAACAGAGGGTCAGTCGGTTGTTCGTTGGCGATGGACTCGAAGGGCGCAATGGGCCGATCGTGAAGGTCCAGTCATCATAAAAAAGGGCCGGTCTGACGAAGACATTTGTCCCTAATCGTCAGATTCCAGCCCGGGCTCGATAGTCGTTGATCGAGCGATATGACACAAAATGTAACATATTTTTAATTTGAACTCTAATTGTTAGCACTCAATGCAACAAAGCTGGCGGATTCGTAGGAGGATTTATTTTTCAGCGACTACAGAGTTAATCCGTATTTTCAAGGGTTAAAAGTGGGCTGGGTTGGGCCAAAAATCTCATTTGAACTCTATAAAAAGCACTGTATGAATTTTGCTCAACCCGGCTGTCTCGGGGTCAAGTCAGGTGCCCGAAAGGCGGGGGCTTCGGGCGGCAGGAGATGGGATTTGTCGCTTTTGGGGGAGGAGGCTCTAGCTGGTGAAGGTCTGGCAGGTGGGGAGGCTCTACCTCCCCAGAATTACGTTGAGTGAATTTAACTGTTTGCCTCGCGTAAAGTGGAGGTTTGGCGGTTCAGGCTGGCCAGATATAGCACTGCTAACCCAGCTGCAATACCCGGCAATCCCTCATAGATCACGCCGTGATACCCCAGTAGCCGCCAGGTAATCGCTGCTGTAAAGCCGATAATCACTGCTGCGATAGCGGTTGCCTGGGATGGCTTACCCCCAAAACACAATACCAGGAGTAGAGGGCCAAATGCGCTGGCAAGTCCCGACCAAGCGAAAATAACCAGGCTGAACACACTTTGGCTGTTGGCGAGCGCCAACAGCAATGCGCCGCCGGTTATCGCAACTGTGACAAGCTTTAGAAACCAGGTTTTTTCAATCTTGTGCGGAAGAATATCGTGGGTAATGGCTGCGGAGCAGCTGAGAAGCAGGGAGTCTGCGGTGGACATGGTTGCGGCAAAGATACCAGCCAGGATCAGCCCAACAAAAACAGGGGGCAACAAATCCATAGCCATGGTGGGAAGAGCAAGCTCCGCATCAAAGCTCCCTGTGTCAGCAATAAACACTCTGGATAGCAGGCCGACCCCGGTGGCCATACAATAGAAAAGGATGAACCACAGATAGTACCAGGCCCTTGCCCGGTTCATCTTGCTGGAATCCTTCAGGGTCATAAATCGAACCATAACGTGGGGTTGTCCAATCACAGACAATCCAGCAAACCCCCAACTGATCACAAAGAGTATCACCCCGCCCCAGCCCGCAAAGGCGAGCCCCTCGGGAAACCAATGGGTAAAACCTTCAATAGCCTGCATTTGTATCGCCGCACTGGTGATGCCACCCAAGTTGGCAAGGGCGACGGCTAGAAGTGCTGCCATAGCCCCCATCATAACGATGGATTGGGCCGCATCAGTCCAAATGGACGCGCGGATGCCGCCAGCTAAACAGTAGAGGCATACAAGCACAGCTCCAACTACAGCACCGGACCAGAGAGGCCAATCCAGCAGTACGTGCAGGGCTTTGCTGCCGGCAACCATTTGGGCAGAGGCATAAGTTAGTAAAAACAGCAGGGAAATGATGCCGATCAGGCGCTGCAGGGCTGAGTACTTCTGTCCGTACCAGTTACTGAGAACACCTGCGTAGCTGACTTCACCACTTGAACTGGTAGCGGTCCTCAATCGCTTGTGTACATAGAGGGAAGCCAGAAAATCACCGGCAATCCACCCCACCATCAACCAGATGGAGGCCAACCCAGTGGTGTAGGTATAGCCGATAACCCCGATAAACATATAGCCGCTATTGTTCGTTGCCACGGCAGACAACCCCACCAGCCAGGGGGAGACACCACTGCTGGCAAGGTAATAGTCGGCTTTGGTTTGACGGCTGAACATCGCAGAAGAGAGGCCGACCAGAGTGAACAAAAGTAAAAAACCAAGAAATGAATAGATCATCGGCAATCCTATTATTTTTATCCCGTATTATTTTATGGGTTGGTCTTCAGAGGTTATCCGAATATTTCTAGCTCCCCTTGCCACCGCTTTGCGGTGAGGGAGTATTGGCAATAACCTGGTCGAGTTCCTCAAATACTTCACTTTCCGCTAGAGGCTGTAAGGCACTATCAACCAGGATTTCATCGCGGTAGCTTTCCCGCCTTTTAATGGCTTCCGCCAGATAACGCAGCGCTTCATCAAATTGACCCATGGCAGTATGGGCGCAAGCCAGTTGGTAGAAGGCATGGCTGTTATCTGGGTCAATACCCAGGGCCTGGTGACAAAGATTGGCGGCCCACTGGGGTTCATTGAGCTCCAGCACTGCATCAGCTTTATAGGTAAGGGCTTCTACATCCTCGTGGCGGAGGCGCAAAATCTCGTCGTAAATGGCAATTTTATTGGCCACTGAGGATTCCTGTTGAGCGCGCAGCCACAGGGACTGTACTTCCTGGGTTAGCTCGATTTCCTCGCGGTTTTCTTCAATATGTTGTGTTTTCTGTTGAAGCTGCTTCTCTATAACTTCCAAGCGCTTTTCGTATTCCTGGACCAGCTTTGAGATCTCCTCATCGGCCAGAGAGTGTACCCGCTCTTTAATGTCCTGGAATGACCGCCAGCCAACTAAAACCAAAATTGAAGTGGCGGCGGCTATCAAGTAGAAAAAGTAGGTAACCGTATCGGTTGCGTAGGCTACGGCTCGATCGACAGAGTTGTGTTCACGATCGACAATTTGCTGAATCAATTCCTGCTTGGCATTAGCCTGATCGATTCGCAGCTGCTTAATTTCGTCGAGCATATAGCGCTCGACGAAGGGTGTGTATAAGGGCTTCTCAAGGGTGTCGACCTCGCTTTGCGCACTGTCTTTTTTCTTTTCTTCCGCTTCCTGGGAAATAGAGGTGGCGGAAGTAAATAAAAAGAGCAGGGCACAAAGGCTCAGGATGCGAGGCATATCGCCGTCCCGTGATTGTAAATTTCTACCAGTGCCTCGTGTAGTGTCCGAACGGCTGCGTCATAGTCTGGCTCGTTAACGATGAACTGCATATCCACATGACGCAGGGACTGGTGCATGGCGAGCACGCGGATATTGCTTTTGGACATCGACTGCACCGCTTTGGCCAACACGCCGGGGATTTGCATATCGCTACCGATGGCTGAAACTATGGCGACTTTGCGCTGGTTCAGTTCAGCTTCGGGAAAATGCTCTTCCAATGCAGCCTGAATCCGCTTGATTGTTTTCAAGTTGGTGGAGAGGAAATGGGTAAGGGTATTGGCATTAGTGTTTTTGGAAATAATATGGGCTTTGAAGCGCTTGATCACCAGTAGCACTTCGCGATCATAATCGTGGATGCTGCCCGCCATATCCTGGTCAAACAACTCCAGGGCGTAAACCCCTTTACAGCCTGCAATAATTTCCACTCGTGGAGAGTCGCTGATGTAGTCACCAGTAATCAGGGTGCCGGCGTGTTCGGGCTCGAAGGTATTTTTCACCCTGAGAGGGATATTTTGTTGGCGCAGCCCCTTGGCGGCTTTGGGGTGAATCGCTTCCATCCCCAGGTTTGCCAGTTGGTCGGCCACATCGTAGTTGGTGCGGCCGATGGGCACTGCATTTCCCTCTCCCACCAGACGGGGATCTGCACTGCTCAGGTGAAACTCTTTGTGAATCACCGCCTCCTTTGCCCCGGTGAGGACGGCGAGACGACTGAAAGTCATCTCGCTATAGCCCCGATCAAACGAGATCAGCAGGCCCTTATCGCTATGGGCATAGCCGGTAACAATAGGCAGCTGTTTGCTTAAGTCGATAGTGGCAAAGGCATCCCGGATACGCTCATCCAGGGGTATGTGCTTGTTGGTGCGCCAGCCAGTCAGATCGACAAAGCAGGCATTTACACCATCCCGCTGCAACAGCTTTGAAGTGTTCCATGCGCTGTGGGCCTCACCGAGGCTGGCTAACATCTCCCTTACCGTGCCCAAGTGGGCGTCGAGGGAGAAGTGGCCGTGCTGACAGAGGCTTTGCAGGTCTCTCAGGCATTTTTTGGCGCTCTCCAGCCTTTCATCCAAAAACAGGTTCGCTTCCGCGAGAAGATCGCCATGCCCGAAAAGACGCTCGTTGATTTGCCGCAGTGCTGCCCGAAGCTCATCAAACTTAACCAGCCAGCTATCGTCCTCAATGCTGCTGGAGAAGAGGGCATAGATACCTGGTTGACCACTTTTCTTGTGCTCTAGAAGCAAGTCAGTAATACCGCCGTAGGCAGAGACTACAAAAACACGATTGTAGATCCCCTTGGAGTCACCTTTGATAATATTATCCCGGACCGCTTCGTAGTCCGTCATAGAGGTGCCGCCAATCTTTTCTATCGTATGCATCGTCTCTTACTGGTCCTTCTTTCTCTTAAAAACTGGGTGAGTGCTTTGAATTGAGATTTGCTTCAGATAGTAGAAATTGATTTCCTCGCACAGATGTATTCCGGCCTGGGAGGCAAGCCGCAAAACGGAGCCTCCACCTTGTTGCTCAGGGCATTAAAAACAAAAAACAAATTAGACCTCGGGTCGGGGCTGATATTGCTGCTGGAGCCATGCATTAAGTTACAGTCAAACACAACAATGCTGCCGGGCTTGCCTGTAATAGCTGATATTCCGCCATTGGATACCAGGGACCTCAAATGGCTATCTGAGGGAATACCAAGTTCTTGCTTTTTCAGTGAGCTGAGGTAGTTCCGTTTTGGTGTTTCCCCATCGCAAGCAATGTAATGGTGGTGGGACTTGGGAATCAGCATCAATGGGCCATTAAAATGATGATTCTCTGTTAAGCTAATGGAGATGCTGAGTGCCCGCATACGGGGCATGCCGTCCTCCACATGCCAGGTTTCAAAATCGGAGTGCCAATAAAAATCTTTCCCGCGAAAACCAGGCTTGTAGTTCGCGCGAGACTGATGGATATAAACCTCATCACCCAAAATACATTTCGCAATACTTGATAGCCGCTGATCCCTGGAAAGCTGGTTAAAAATTTGGCTGCTTTTGTGGATACGAAAGACTGAGCGCACTTCGTTACTTTCAGGCTCGGTGATAATTTCTTCCGACTTGTCAGTGTGACCGCGTTGTTTAATCTCCGCCAACTCTTGCGTAAAAAGGTTAATCTCCGCCTGGGAAAACATATTCTCCAGTACAACAAAGCCCTGTTCTGCATAGCGCTTGAGTTGCGATGGTGCCAGTGGGGGGAGGGACTGGCAGTCCCCATACACAATTGGATCTTTGCGCACCCTGGTACCACCCAGAAGGCCCGGTTTTCGGGAGGGGTAGCAATCTTCCCTGGTAACACTTGAGCTATCTGGAAGGTACTTCATGGATACTGCCCTATGACTGACTAATTATTCATCAATCTTGTCAGCCTCAAGTTCGTAGGCTCCCTCAGCATTGTGTACTTCCTTGCCATTCAAAGGGGGGTTAAATACACAGGCCATAGTCATTTCTTCAAAGGCTCTTAAAATGTGCCGGTCATGCTTATCGAGAATATAGATAGTCCCAGGTTCGATAGGGTGCTTCTTGCCATCCTCAAGAGTTTCTACCTCACCTCTGCCGGAAATGCAGTAAACCGCTTCCAAATGGTTTTGATAGTGCATTTGGAAATCAGCATCTGCATAAATAGTGGTGATATGGAAAGAAAAGCCCATTTCATCATCTTTAAGCAGGAGTCGGGTGCTCTCCCAGTTGCTATCCGGTGAAACAACCCGGCGGCCGGATTTTTTAGCTTCCTGTAAACTTCTGACAATCATTGGTATTTCGCTGTTTCGTGTGTGTTCGAGTCTGGCTGGTCAGCAATATTCTTAGTTTGCAGCCCGCGCAGTTGGATCTTTTGCGTGAGTCTTTCAGAGGCCCTTAAAGTCTAGCAGGCTTCAAAAAAGACTCTTTCCTCAGGCATATCCCGCTCTCCGGCACAGACTTCCCGGATAGCGGATTCAATAATGTCGATCCCTTTTTTAAGGTTTTGATCGGTGATAATCAGTGGGCAAAGGAGCTTAACGATCTGGTCATCGGCTCCGCTGGTTTCAATAATCAGCCCCTGCTTGAATGCCAGTTTGGTGATTTTTCCTGCAAGTTCGCCGCTGATGCAGTCGATACCCTGAAACATCCCCCGGCCTTTGGTGGTGAAGTTACCCTCACCATATCGGCTGACAATTTCATTCAAACGCTCGGAAATGTATTTGCCCTTGCGTTTAATCTCCCGTGAGAAGTTTTCGTCAGACCAGTAATGATCGATAGCGGCTTTCGCAGTTACAAAAGCCAGATTGTTGCCACGGAAAGTGCCGTTGTGCTCACCGGGCTTCCACTGGTCCAGTTCTGGTTTCATTAGCACCAGCGCAAATGGCAGCCCATAGCCGCTGAGGGATTTGGATAGCGTAATGATATCGGGTTCGATGCCGGCCTCTTCAAAGCTGAAAAAGTTGCCCGTTCGGCCGCAGCCAGCCTGGATATCATCGACAATAAAAAGTAAGCCGTGTTTTTTGCAGACGGACTGAAGGTTTCTTAGCCACTCGATACTGGCCGCATTGATACCGCCTTCCCCTTGAACTGTCTCAACAATCACCGCTGCAGGAGAATTAATACCGCTGCTGGAATCTGAGAGGACTTTATCGAGGTATTCGGTAGTATCGATATTTTTGCCCAGGTAGTCGTCAAAGGGCATGCGGTGCGTACCATTGAGGCTGACACCGGCAGCATCCCTGTGATGCGAGTTGCCGGTGGCGGCCAGCGAGCCAAGGCTTACGCCATGGAAACCGTTGGTAAAGGTGACGATGTTCTGCTGCCCGGTTACATTGCGAGCAATTTTCATCGCAGCTTCTACCGCATTCGTCCCTGTCGGACCGGTAAACTGCACCACGTACTCCATATTCCGTGGTTTGAGAATTTTCTCATTCAGTGCCTGTAGGAATTCACCCTTGGCCCTGGTGTGCATGTCGAGGCCGTGAGTAATTCCATCGGCCTCGATGTAATCTTGCAGTGCCTGCTTGAACAGAGGGTTGTTGTGCCCGTAGTTGAGCGTGCCGGCACCCGCCAGGAAATCCAGATACTGATTTCCCTCCTCATCCCACATCAGCTCGCCTTTTGCGCGATTGAAGACTCGCGGAAAGGAGCGGGCATAGCTTTGCACTTCTGATTCAATCTCATCAAAGATCTTCATGATTTTCTCTTTTATGGTGTTTCTTCGAGGGCGAAAGGCCCGATGCGGACAAGGGTTTCGGAGTCGTGCAGCCCATCAAAGTGGGCTTGAGAGTCCATCCAGGGTGAGGAGTGAAGATCGACCGATAATTTATCGGCGACACTGTGGAAGAGCGCCCAAGAGGGCAGGTTGTGTTCTGTAATGGTGGTCTCGATAAATCTGACCGAACCACAGTGAGGGCGCTCAAGGATGTGACTTATCATCCGGGAGGCCAGTCCAAGCCCCCGGGCTTTCTCGTCGACGGCCACCTGCCAGACAAAGAGGGTGTCTGTACGGTCGGGGATGATATACCCGGAAATAAAGCCCAGCAGCTCTCCATCAACCTCTGCGGCGACTGAGGTGTTGGCGAAATGGCTGCAGTGGAGGAGGTTGCAGTAGCTGGAGTTTGTATCCAGGGGAGGGCAACGTTTGATCAATCGGTAAGTGGCCATCCCATCTTCAATCAATGGACTGCGCAACAAAATATTTTCTGAGCTAGACAAAAAACCTTCCCAACCGACTAAATATTTTTTCACCTCTAAATATTTACCTGCACAAGTGTTGAGCAAATGGCGTAAATATAGCTTTCTAG
Source organism: Microbulbifer maximicatervae (SeqCode) (assembly GCF_052468155.1). Taxonomy (NCBI): domain Bacteria; kingdom Pseudomonadati; phylum Pseudomonadota; class Gammaproteobacteria; order Cellvibrionales; family Microbulbiferaceae; genus Microbulbifer; species Microbulbifer maximicatervae (SeqCode). The sequence continues at coordinate 3,825,631 of NZ_CP174335.1, read as the reverse complement.
AGGCATTTTTATGCCGGGTTACTAGTAAAAATGCTTTGAACGCTAAATATCGTACACAAATTAAATTCAAAGTCCAGGATGCTTGAGGCGAATCAAGTCACAATATTTGACCTAGAAATGCCTAGATATGTGGGATATACAGCCTATAGGCAGGTAAAAATAATATTTTGAGGTCGATAAAATTTTCTATTGGACATACCGGCTGAGAGATCGCCTGACCATAAAATGGACAGTTTTGTGATGGAGCCTGAGGCTCTTGTGGGGGTGATGTTTCGCAGTCGGGTTATAAGCGTTTAGTGATTGAGGGGTACGGCGATATAATTCCGGCAATCACCCTGACTCCATGATTGAGAGGTAACTTTGAACAGTATCGAACAAGTGCTAGTGGCCCTGCGGCGGGTAATAAGAGCCACGGACCTGCACTCCAAGCACCTGGCTAAAACCACCGGCTTAACCGCCCCGCAGGTGTTGTTGCTACAGGCTATTCGCAATAAGGGTGAAGTGACTATTGGCGAACTTGCAAATGAGGTTAGCCTGAGCCAGGCAACAGTAACCAACATCTTGGATCGCTTGGAGAAGAGGGGGTTTGTCTACCGCCAGCGCTCCCAAACCGATAAGCGCAAGGTACACGCCTACCTCACGGAAGAGGCTTCTGAAACGCTGCGCGACGCCCCCATCCCGCTTCAGGACCAGTTTGCTCGTCAGTTTGGCGATCTAAAAGACTGGGAGCAAAGCATGATAATTGCTTCACTACAGCGCGTTGCCCAAATGATGGATGCTCAACATATCGATGCTTCCCCAGTACTGGATATCGGTGTTCTGGATCGCCAGGGTGCCTCAATGGATAAGCCCGCAACGGCACTGGGCTACAGTGACATCCCCGACTCCTCCGACAGAGATAAAAGTACTTAAGTAACGACACCGGAGAAGAGGGGCTGTGCACGCATTTAGTGGCCATTACGCCCCTCTACAGCAGTAGAAATTTGTCTAAGCTTGCAGCAGCAAGCTCCCTGTAGGGATCGAGGCATTCTGTGTCGACCGGTTGAGCTTTCAGGCTACAAGTTGTATCGATGGACATCCTGGTAATTGGTGCCGGTCCGACCGGGTTGACTGCTGCAGTCGCCCTCACTTCCGTGGGGCTGAAGTGCCGTATTGTTGAGCGCAAAAACAGCCCCTCAGAACTCTCTCGTGCTGTTGGCATTATGCCAGCCACCATTGATGCCCTTCGGGAGCTGGGCGCCGCAGCCCCCTTTCTTGCAGAGGCAATGCCCCTGAGGAAAATGCACATATTGCGCGATGAGAGAACCCTGGTTTATATCGACAATAGCGGAAATGAGTTTCGCGACAGGGTGCCTCTGGGGTTGCCGCAAAACCGGACCGAGGGAATCCTTAGGGACATTCTTGCCGAGAGGGGCGTCGAAGTTGAGTACGGGATCTCAGTCACAAACATCACAACCACCCCAGACAAGGCGGCCGTTAATTTCTCAGACAATACCAGCGCCTCTTTTGACTGGGTGATTGCCGCAGACGGCATACAGTCCGCCGTGCGACAACAGCTGAAAATACAGTACCCTGGTATTGATCTGCCCAATAAGTGGTCAATAGCGGATGTGGATTTGAGAGGAAACTTCGATCCGGAAGAGATTGCCCTGGACCTGTATGGCGGGGAAGGTGAGTTCACCTTGGTGCTCCCTATCGAACAGCGCCGCGCTCGCATCGCATCATCAACCGAAGATGCCCTGGCAGCCCTCAGGCTGCCGATAGAAATCGCCAACATCCGAAGGACCGCAGCCTTCAAAATCTCCATCCGACAGGCAGAAACTTACCGAAAGCACCGGGTGTTATTGGCTGGAGACGCAGCCCATTGCCACTCTCCAGTGGGAGGGAAGGGGATGAATCTGGGCATGGCTGATGCCATAGCCGCAGCATCTGCTATCGCTAACGGTGCGGTCGATAGCTACTCCACCTCCCGGCATGAGGCAGGGGAGTCCGTGGTTAAGAAAACAGAGCTGGCGAGAAAGCTGATCTCCTCGAGCAATCCTTTGGCAAAATCGGCATTGTGGCTATCGGCACACTGCATCGCCTCAGTTCCTCCGGTTCATCGCGCCTTTATGCGGCAGTGGACGGCGGTCTGAGTGCCAATGTCGAGGGTGAATTTAGGCAAAAGTGGACATAGGTGACAGGCTAGTGATACTATTCGTCCGCCGGTTTAAAAGCCATTTTTTATTGCAGTTTACCTCGTAGTTTTAGTCATAATCCTTCGTTCGGTCTCGTTTAAAATAATACTTTTTGCCCGCACAACTCCATTCAATTGGAGCGCAATTGTTCAATCAAGGATATCTATTATGTCTAATACAGTTACTGGTACCGTTAAGTGGTTTGACGAAGGGAAAGGTTTTGGCTTCATCGCCCAGGAATCCGGTCCCGACGTTTTTGCTCACTTCAGCGCAATTTCCGGTGGCGGTTTTAAAACCTTGGCCGAAGGCCAGAAGGTAGAGTTTACCGTGACTCAGGGCGCTAAAGGCCCACAAGCAGAAAACATTGTCTGCCTGTAAACTTTAGGCTTCGCCCCCAAAAAGGGGCGAGACCGTCCGCTTCCCCAGCCACACAAGTGCTGGGGAGGTACCTCTCCTGTTATATACCCCTCTCTTTTCTGTAGTGACGGCCAACTCTTAGGTCTATCACGCATTGTCGATTTTCCCCTCCACCTCTCTTAACTCGACGACAGATCTACCTGGATCAACTCAACCCAAATGAAGGGTGCAGTACCAACAAGGATCGCCAGAGGGCAAATTTTTGAAAGAACTTCTGAAGATTTGATAGGGTCATTTTTGGTCAAGCGTGATGGCTCCGACATTTTTAGACATGGCAGTAGCTGTCACAGGCAGGCTTCCCATAGGTGATCAGTAAGTGGACAATCTTACACTTATTTACTTTCCGTTTACCCAATGGCTTTTATTATTCCAGGTCTATCGAGAACTTTTGAGTGACTAGATCAATGGGGCCTGACTGCAAAACGCCATTATTGGTACTCTTAGCTGAAGACAATCACGCACTGGCGTCCAATATTATTGAGAGCCTCGAAGAGTACAATATTCGATGTGACTACGCTGACAATGGAATAATGGCCACTGAGCTGGCCTCAAAGCATGACTTCGATGTAATCGTACTTGATGTCATGATGCCGGGTAGAAGTGGTTTCGAAGTGAGCTCTAAGTTGCGCAATGCAGGAAGCTCGACACCAATATTGATGTTGACCGCGCTGGACCAATTGGACGATAAACTTGCCGGTTTCCAATCTGGAGGGGATGACTACCTGGTTAAACCCTTCGAAATGCTTGAGCTGGTCGCGCGGATTCGGTCTCTATCGATAAAACGACGCGTTACCCAAACCCGTTATAAAGTTGAGGACCTGGAAGTTAATTTAGAGACCCATGAAGTCACCAGGCAGGGAAAATCTATAAATCTGCCCCCAATCTGTTGGGAATTGCTCGTGTTTTTGATGCAACAGAGTCCAAAGCTGGTTACTAAAGAAAAAATTGAACAGCATTTATGGCAGTTTCTTTCCCCCGAATCCGACGTAATCAAAGTACATCTGTATCGGTTGCGGCAGGGAATTGATAAGGGGTTCAGTTTTCCACTACTGCACACGATCAGAGGGAAGGGCGTTATCCTGGGGAAGCGTGATGAAAGCCTTTGATCGCTCCATTCGTAGAAAATTTTTCTTTCACTATATTTGGATTCTTGCCGCAATTGTGGCGTGCAGTGCAGTTGTCGTCGAGAGATCCAAAATCAAAATGGTTAAGCACGCTTTAGGTGCGACACTGATATCTGTAGCTGAAAAACGTATCATTGAGGCTGGAGGGGTTATTGATGACCCTTTTTTTGCCCAGTTACAAACATATGATGAGTACAGTTTACTACCAGATACGGCAAAGCGCGTGTTAGAGGAAGCTGACGGCGAAGAAAAAAGGGTGCACTTTAGCAAAGACTTAATTGATGATCGCTACTATTTAGCAATTATGCCTTATGCTGAAAGCGCCCTTAAGACAACTTACTACGTGCTGGAAATAGAAGAAGCTGCAATACCCAGCAAGTACAAAAAGGTAGAAATTGAGGTTTTTATCGGTGTCTTACTAACCCTTACTTTAGCATTAAGTGTGCCTCTTATTCTTGCAAGACAAGTGATATCGCCATTAAAAGACCTGGAGAAATTTGCGCAAAAGAGTAGGCATAAGTTGACTCCGATCCCGGAATCTTTAGAGCAAAGGAAGGATGAATTTGGTCGTGTAGGACGAGTACTGCAAGAGTCGCTACAGCAGGTATGGAATCATCAAGAGCAGGAAAAGCAATTTCTACAGAATGCGAGCCATGAATTGAGAACCCCCTTGGCAACCATTGGCAGCGCCTTGCATGTGGTGAAGGTAAGGCAAAAAAAAGGTAAGCCAATCGATACTCAACTGGAGCAGATTGAGCGCTCCTATGAGCAGATGACCCAGCTGACACAGGCACTTCTGCTGCTATCTCAAAGCAAGGTAAATTTGGAATCAACAGAATTTGATTTCAGCAATATGATTCAAACTCGAGTTGAGCAGCTCAAATACCTCTTGGGTCAGCGAGATGTACAGGTTCATCTCAATTCGGATAGTTTGGTTAACTTGAAGCAAGTACAAGTGCTATTGGATATCGCTATAACCAATCTGCTCAGAAATGCCTTTGAGCATACCCTTGAGGGAAGTATCGATATTGATTTTGATGCAAATGGAATCCGGGTTCAGAACCCCATGCTGCCGGAGCAGCAGGTGCATTTTGACAGGGGGGAGGGGCAGGGTTTTGGTTTAGGCCTTCATATCCTGAAGCAAGTGGCCGATCAGCAGCAATGGATCTTTTCTTACAACAAAAATGAACAATACTTAACCGTTAACCTGGCCTGGGCATGAGTTTATTTACCTGGCGTTTACCTTTACCGGCATAGAATCCACTCCAGAAATAACGGAACTTCAACCAGTTCAAATTGGGATTCAATATGTCTAGTTTGCGAGATCAAAACCATAAGAGTTCTCTGCCATTAACTTTGAGTATGTGCACCGCGCTGGTGGGTTCGGCATTATCCAGCCTGGCTTTTGCAGATGAAGTTACCCAGAAGCCGCCAAAGCAGGATGAGACAGTACTTTCTGTAGGTATTGGAACCTTTAGCGTTGAGTCAATCTACGTTGATGGTGAGGACCAAAACAACATATTTCCATTGATCTCAGCCCGCTACAAGCGCTTTTACTTTCAGGGTTTTGAATTGGGTGCTGACCTGTACCACGACGATAAACTTCGAGTGAAGTTTGGCATAGGCGGTGACTTGGCGGGCGATAGAGATAGAGGGGACAGTGATAAGCTCAGCGATATGGAAGAGCTTGACCTGGCGATTCTTGCCAACTTATCTATGAACTATAAAAGCCCTGTAGGCCTTTGGAAGGTTGGCATCTCACAAGATATCAGTGATACCCACGACGGATACAGTCTATCGGCTGGATATAGTCTGCCTTACAAGCACCAAAAGTGGATCATCAAACCCGACTTCACTATTAGCTGGCAAAGTGATAGTGCGTTGGATTACTACTATGGCGTGGACCTAAATGAAGTAACTCAAGATAGGGCAGCGTATGAAGCAGATGCAGATATCATTACCCGGTTAGGTGTACAAGTGGGATACAACATTAGCCCAAACCTTATTCTTATGGGGGGCGTATATCAAACCTGGTATGGCGATGAGATTAGTAATAGCCCAATCGTAGACACTGATAGCTCTAGACGTACGTCATTAATGGTTAGTTATAAATTTTAACTTTTCTTACGATATTTGATGAGTGTAGATTATTTAGACTAGCCGGCTTATCAATACCAAGCAGAAGTTACAGGCCGAGGCAAGAGCCCCAGCCTGTAACCAAAACCTGTCTGCAGTACAATGTACACGATACCCACCGAGTCATAGCAAGAAGGCTTCTCTATTTAGCATCCCAATAGCAGGGACTACCGTATTTCTCCTTAAGGAAATCAATAACACGTACTTTGGGAGCCAGATTATCCGTAGATAAGTAGAGTGCATTGATAGTCTGGTTTTCTGCCGATGAAGATGCGCGGTAGTCAGTCAAAATAGGAACCAGCTTGCCCCAAGGAGCCATGAAATATACCCAGATCTCTCCTTCAGTTGGCCCTTCAGTCATCACCATAGGAGCGCCGAGTACCTCTATATTCTGTTTCTTGAAGTATTCAACCGCAGCATCAATATCTTCAACATAGAATGCTAAATGATGCCCCCTTATTTCGATCTATGGACCCTCTGATCAACGAAGCATTTTTCCAGAATTAAGCTGAGCTGCTTGAAAAATTCACTTTATTACGCACAAACGCGTAATTTGCGCGTAATAGTCCACTAATTTTTCATCTGAAACCCTCAATAGGTGGATTTCAGGCGAACCACCCCTAGGCAGCCAAGTATTTTCTCCCTATTATTAAGTTGGTAAAGCCTGCCAGTAAGCACAGCCTCTCAGTATTTTTTACCAGTCCCCGATAGCGGACCTTGTCATAACCAAATACCCGTTTGATGTAGCGGAAGGGGTGCTCGACCTTCGCTCTTATCTGCGCCTTGATCTTTTCCGCTTTACGAAGTGCATCACGCCCTGGAAGAGTTTTTAGCTTGCTCGGCTTCATTGCTATATACCAATCCGCCTCCCGCTCTTTCAACTCTTCACGTTTCTCCGCACCAATGTACCCAGAGTCTCCCCAGATTCTTTTCTCCTCCCCGTGGAGAACTCGCTCTGTAGTTGTGACATCATGCGAATTCGCTGCTGTTGTATCTATGCTATGTATTACTCCGAGCACATCATCAACCCCGATATGCATTTTCATTCCAAAATGCCACTGATTGCCTTTCTTTGTTTGATGCATTTCTGGATCACGTTTTTTCTTTTTATTCTTGGTTGAAGTTGGCGCAGAGATAATAGTGGCATCTACAATCGTACCTTCACGCAGTACCATGCCATTCTCAGCAAGATGCTTGTTGATTTCATCAAAAAGAGCTGCACCTAGCTGATTGAGCTCCAGTAAGTGGCGAAAGTTAAGAATCGTTGTTTCATCGGGAATTGGGCCGCTCAAAGTCAATCCAGCAAAACTACGCATGGATTCAATTTCATACAGTGCATCCTCCATAGCGGGATCACTGAGATTATAAAATAGCTGCATGCAATGAATACGGAGCATGACACTCAATGGATATGGCTGTCGGCCACGTTTGCCTTGTGGATAGCAAGGAGTGATCTGAGCTTCTAGTCGCTGCCATGGGATGAGGGCTTCCATTTGAGAAAGAAACTTCTCTCGGCGAGTTATACGGCGCTTTAGCTTATATTCTGCTTCGGCAAAGGTGACTTGGTGCATAATTCATCGTAGTCTTGATGGGTAGGTGAATATTACCAATATTGGCTTGGAATTATTCAGAGGTTCCCTATATAGTCCTGGTTATCTAGATGATATTTCGCTGTAGAAACTGGAAGTTATTATAGAGAGTCGTATCCTTCTTAAAACTTATAAGCAGGAACATCACTTTTGCAAATTATGCACAGATGATCGCTGTTTATGAGGTGGCACAGTCTGTTGTTGGGACCTATTTTAGTGCCCTAGCAGGGGCGAAAGAGGTATATGGTAGCGTTGCTAAAATGGTATTAGCCTGAAGGGAAGAGCGTTTTGATATGGCGATTACAGCATGTTATCTAATATCTTTAAATATATTCCAGGTATCCCCACTAGATAAAATCTACTAGCAACACAAGTACTGCTTATAATCTACCCTAAACTATGAATATCCATTGAAGGCTCGATATTCATATGTCCATGACTCCTATAGATATCGAACGCTGGAATAGAAAGGCCCACTTTGAATTTTTTATGAGCAGTGCAGGGTCAACTCGGATAGGCTTAACCCAGCCGGTCGATGTGACAAATCTGGTATCTTTCTGTAAAAAGAATACACTTCCTTTTTATTACAGCCTTATTTTTCTTGTCACTCAGGTGGGAAATGAAATAGCGGGTTTCAGGCATCGTATCGTCAATGGCCAGCCCATTGAGCATGACATGCTGCACCCTTTATTTTCTGATTTAGGGGATAATGAGTTATTCAAGCTCGTTATGGCAAGAATGGAAACAAATCTGACAAAGTTCGTCCACAAGGCAAGGAAACTTTCACAGGCACAATCTGAGTACCTCCCCGTAGAAAATTTCATCAGCCGCCATGATATCTTGAATATCAGCTGCTACCCCTGGGGTGACTTCTCTGGTCTACAGGTAAAGCCTGTACAGAAAGAAGATTGTGATCCAGGAATACCGTTTATTTTCTGGGGTAAATACCATCGCCAGGAGGGCCGCCTTGTCACCTCGATGTATATTGAAGTTAATCATTGCTTTCTGGATGGCATCCATCTTTATCAATTTAAACAGCAGTTGGAGGATAAGATTCGTCAACTAGCTTAAAATTTTTAAACTGGATCTAGGAGGCTCTGAGTAATTCCGTGAACCCGCTCTTAAAGTTGCTTGTCGCGGACCTTTAAAAGCTATAGAAATACTACATAGTTACTCAGAGGCTACCTAGCTAAAATTCCTTCAAACGGTGAAGTTTCAGCCCCCAATAAAAAAGGCAACTACCAGTGCAATAAGCCCGAGAGAAGTAAATTGTATAGAAGTCTTCCTGAATTTTGGCACCGCAAAAGCAACCACTAATCCACTAATCAAGCTAAATAGCAGGCTCGCACCAAGCATAATGGATGAGAACCAGAAGAGGGGACCGGCATGACCTTTATGAATCAGCAGAAATTGATGCCATAGATCATGTTCTTTTACATGAAGTATCGCTGATTGCTTATCCTGGCTTGGCTCCAAATAGACTTGGCGTTTGTAGCCATACCAGCCAATCCACTCATCCTCCAAATAGAAATCTGCCGGCAATGATACTTCTGTGGGCTGAACAATCGGAGAGATGGTATCCAGAGTCTCTTGCTCATTGCTGGGCAGGCCCTTGGGTAGAGAAACTGTGTACTCAAATTGTTCATCGACGCCCCCCTCTATATCAAATAAATAGAGCACGCCCGTGGCGATATACAAAATGGCAATGGGTAGAAAAAAGCAGGAAAAGTAGGTGTGGAGCTTGATCCACAGTAAACGGTATCTGGATTTCATAGGCAACAAAGGGCGCAATGCAACTGCATTGCGCCCTGATAGTAAATAAACAAATTAAGGAAATTAGAAGCGGTAGTCTACTGACAGACGGATGTCCCGGCCCGCCTCATAAATTCCGGCTACGCTACCAAACCCGGTAATATCTGTATAATCTGCTACGCTGGAGTGATCCCGATAGTGTTCATTAAACAGGTTTTGAGCCGCTAAATTCACATTCAGACTGTCATCTGCCAGTGGTTCCCAGTGCAAGTAAAGATCGTGTACTTGGTAGCCGGGCTTGTCAACCTCTTGGATACTGTCGACATCGTCGTCGACCTCTACTGAGCGGTGTAAAACTTCAATATCATTTAGGTCTTGTACCAGAGTAAAATTCCAGCCCAACTCTAATTTCGGTGTAATAGCATAGCTGGTGGTCAGGTTCCATGTATCGCCGCGAGCATTTGCTAAACCGTTATGCTCATACCCCTCTACAGTCTCTCCATTCAATTCCGAATCATTGTGGCTGAATGCGGCGCTGATGGTTAACTGATCCCAAACATATGAGGCGCTGAGTTCAAACCCTTCAGTTTCCAACTCACCAATATTTTCATAATAAACGGGACGCCCGACCTGATCAAAAATAACGTCATCGATAGTGCTGCGGTAGACAGCGGCTCTTAGTTGAAGGCCGTCCAGGCTGTATTCTAGTCCCAGCTCGGTATTGTCGACCGTCTCAGCATCCAGGTCAGGATCAAGAGTTGCCGACCACAGAGTAAACCCATCTCCAACTTCCTTGCCGCGCATCGCTGTTGCATGACCCGCAGTAAAGGTGAGTGCATCGGTAAGCGAATAACTCATTCCAATAATGGGGCTGAACCCCTTACTATCTGTCTCATCATCATGAGTCACTTGCTCCAGCTTGTATTCATCGTAACGCAGTCCAAAACTCAGCAATAGCGCGTCTGTAGCCTGCCAATGATCCTGGATATAGGCTCCGCGAACATGTCCCTCTTCAAGCCAGGAGTTGAGGCCTCCCTCCACTCCCTCCACTTCATCCTCACGGGCCTCAATGCCATAGGTGATGGTATGTTGACCAACACTGCTGGTATTACGTAAATCAAAACCGATGGATTCCACGGAAGCAACGTAGTCCCATAGCTCCCGCCAAACTTCTGATGTGGTGTGATAAACCGTTGTTTCTAAATTGACCAGTGCACTGGGGGCAAATTGGTGGTTTATGACAAAGGTCTGGCGTTCGGCTTCCATCGGGTAAAGAGTTTCGCCTTGCAGGGCGGGCCAGTTGGGATGTCTACTGAACTCGCCTGATTCTTCCCGCTGTTCAAAGCTGATACTCAGTTTTTGATTTTCAGACAAATCGCCACTCAACTTTATAAAGGCGAGATCTTGATCGGAAGCTGAGCCGTGGATAATGTCACCGTCGCCATCTTCCATATTATCGCGATCAACGGTCACAAATGCCCCGAGCAGCCCCCAATTGTCAGTAATCTTTCCATATACCGAAGCACTGGCTTTCTCACCATCATTACTAAAGAAAGCGCCTTTCACTATTGCGCCAAACTGCTCACCGTCATCTAGTAGATCATCCGCATCTTTGGTCTTAAAGCGGATAGCACCGCCAATGGCACCGGCCCCACTGGTAGCTTCACCAGCACCAGCTTGCACTTCAACTTTCTGCAATAGCTCCGGTTCTATTGATACCCGACCAATATGATGGAAGAGGGTGCTTGTTTGTGGAGCACCATCAACAGTCACATTAAGAAGTGTGTCTTCCATACCGCGGACATAGACTTTTTGCGCAATACCCAGTGACCCACCAACAGATACGGAGGGTATCTGGCGAAATATATCGCTGAGATCATTTGCCTGCTGGATGTCGAGTTCTTCAGGTGTAATCTCGGTATCTGTAGCGACGCCGACAACGACCACGGTTTCCAAAGGGGGTTCAGTGGTAGTCTCTCGCTCTTTTACTTCCTGTGCCTGACTAATGCCAGAAGCCAGGACGCTGGATACCATCAAGGGGAGTAACGCGTGTTTGCTATGAGAAATGTTGCGGGCCATTTGGCTGTCCTTCACAGAGTTACTTATTTGCAAATGCGAATTATTCCTATTGCGACTCGCAAAGTACAGCGGTGTTGCATTTGTTACATTTGATGTCCGCTTTAGCCTAAGCTGGCTCTAAGCATCCAGAAAATTGAGAGGGAAGAGTCACTCTCATGCACAAGCCCCCTGCGGGACGATTGGAGGCTTCCACAGTTGCACCAACACTCTTCAGTTGGCGTCGTGCTAAAGCTAAACCAAGCCCAAAATTTTTTGATTTTGAGGTGCGTGATTGATCCGCCCTGAAAAAGGGCTTAAAGATACTACCCAACAGATCCTCTGGAACTCCGGGTCCCGAGTCTTCGATATCAATAATGACTTTATTTTCTGCGGTCTGCTCCAGAAGAACATGAACAGCTTGCCCCTTCGGGGTATAACGCATCGCATTGCGTAGAATATTCTCCAGGGCCTGACCAACAGCTTGATGGTTGGATTGTCTTATTTCCGCCGAGTCCGGCAAGTGGGTGCAGATAGTGCGGTTGGGGAATTCAAAACGAGCATCCTCAACAATAACGTCGATAAGGTCTACCAAGTCCAGGTCTTCGTTGCCCATAGTGGGTTGCTCATTATCTAGCCAGGCGAGAGTGAGGGTGTCCTCAACCAAATGTCGGATATGAGAGGATTCCCGCTGAATCCTTTGGATATTTCGATCACTTGAATAACGGTTACCTGCACCTTCGATGGCAATGTCCAAGCGGGTTAGGGGCGTTCGTAGTTCGTGGGAAAGGTCAGCAATCAACTGGCGCTGGTTGACGATTTGCTCGCCAATTCGGGTGGCCATCTGATCGAAAGTTTTGGCAAGTTCAGAGATCTCATCGTTGCGATTGCCTAACTGGCGATGGACACGAACATCAAAATTTCCTCGACTGAATTCCCTTGTTGCCTGCTCCAACTTCCGTAGGGGGTTCATAATGTGGCGGTATAGCATCAGGGAAATGAAAGCTAGAATGCCCATGGGTAACAGTATTTGCAGTGCCAGTCGGGTAGTTTGCCAGTAGCTACCAGGGCGCATCCTATCCGGAAGCAGTATCAGCAAGCTGGTTCTCTCTGTTTCAAATGGGATCTCCATTACCGGATTGTCTGCAAAATAGAGGTGGACTTTCCAATCTACATCGCGGCCTAAGTTATATCCGATGTAGCGATGCTCATTCCCTCTCTCTCCTGCAATGTGGGTTACCTCATACTGAGTAACAGTGGCCCAGGTATTCTCTCGTTTCTGGAGCATATACAACCATTGCTCCAATTCAGCTTTGTTGCCAGTGAGAAAGTACATCTCCGCATCTTTGCCCCACTGCTTTAACTCCTCCCGGTGAGAAGTTTCTAGCAGGCTCATCTGTTCCTCGGTGCGGATAGTTAGGGAGTTGATCAGATAGAAGAGGGCAACGATACCGGCAGTAGTCAGTAAGCAGAGTTTCCAAAGAAGTTTCCGGTTCATTTCAAACAGTATCCCTTGCCATGCACCGTTTGTAAGCGGTCCCCACGCCAGCCTACACTCGTTAGTTTGCGTCTGACCCGGCTCAAGTGCATATCCAAACTGCGATCGTAGGCACCCAAAGTGCGGTTGAGGACCTGCTGGGAAAGATATGCCTTGCTCAATACTTCACCGCGGTGTATCGCTAGCTCCCACAGCAATTTGAATTGAATCGCTGTGAATTCAATTGGAGAGTCGCCTGCAAAAACTTGCTGGGTATTCAAATCGAGCAGTAGATTGTCGATCTCGGCATGGTCGACGTTCTCCGTCTGCGCCGGCTGACTGCGGCGCAATAACGCCTCAATGCGCAACAAGAGTTCAGTCTGATTAAACGGTTTAGCCACATAATCATCTGCCCCGTGGCGCAGGCCAGTGATTCTTTCTTCTTCTGCCCCCTTCGCGGTGAGGATAATCACTGGAACCTGACTGGTTTTGCGTAAAATCTTGAGTAGGGAAATCCCGTCCATTTCTGGCAGCATTAAGTCGAGCAGAATTAACTGTGGTTGGTGCTTTGTAGCTTTCAAAAGCGCGGTATGCCCACCAAAGCAGGTATTCACCTGATACCCTGCATCTTGGATCATCTCACTAAGTTGGTCGTTTAGGCCTCGATCATCTTCGACGATTAGGATATTAAATTGTGAGGGCAATTTTTGGCTCATGAAGACACTGGCTGTTTGCAAAATGATGCAGAGCAAATTACCACAATGGGCAATGGCTAAATATGGTTAGTTGAATTGATCAGGAGCCGGTCAATGATCACTCTGAAGCTGAATGGGTAATCAGCTGTAGTAACTTGGCATTGTATGCTTGAGCGTAAAATTTATTGTGTTTGTGCTGCTCGCTATCCAGAGCGTAATCTTCAATATGGAAGCCGGTTCCACATAAGAAAAATGTTTCCTGAGGTCTGAACTCAGCATACTTACCTTGCAAGTCTTCTTCTAGTATCCCGGGCGTTACATGGCCAACCCCTGGAGAATAAACATCCACGAACTTAGCCCGTTTATGAGTGAAATCATCTTCCGCATCAAAGAATCCACGCTCCGCTGACAACACGGGATCGCTGGCTATTGCAATCAATTCATAGCTTTTTGAAAGCTCAGCCCATACCCAAGCGACTACACCAGCGAGAAGGGCCGTGCCCAGAAGAAAGGTATTTCTAAGAGTTGACGTCATTGTCTCTACCTGTGGAAGCCCTAAGGCTTCGTCCTAAATAGGAAAAATAGGCTGTGAAAGCCTGGTTAATTCTTTTGCGTTGCTGCCCCTGTGGATATAGTCCCAACTTTGCCTCTTGACTAGCCTTTGAGCCAGCAACCAAAAAATTATTGTTGATGCTGGCATCCTGAATAAATGCTTCGAAAGCCCGAGCACTCAGCTCTACGGGCTCACTGTAATAGACAGAACCATTAGCTTTATCGGCACTGACGGAAGCAGTCACCAAGTCACTGGGGTTATTACCACTCTCATCCAGCATCACAGTTTTAAAGCACGCAAAAAGTAAGTCATTGAGCGGGTGGGGTACTGGAGTTGCATTCCGTAACCAGGCCTCTGAGGCATACATGGTACTGGACGTATCACTGAACGCTTTTTGGGCTAAGTAATGATCAAATGCATGAAACCATTCATGGGCAATAGAGCCAGGCCCCGCGTTCTTGGCAAGAGAAAAGCTCCGGGCAGTAGGGTCATAAAAGGCAGCCATCCCCGGGCGCCCGCCGATTCCATATTGAAAAGACAATGTACCTCGGAGGGATATCAATGCTTCCGGTCCTTGAAGAATGGCCATTAGATCAACAAGTGCATCATAAAAAAGCCCAGCGGCCCGATCTCGCTCCTCGCGAGTGACCCATCGGCCAACAGCAATCGAGCGAAAGCCGAATCGCTTCCTGACATCCACAAACGAAACGGGTTGTCGTTGCTGGGTTGCAGTGTGACCACTGCGATAAAATGCCCTGGTCAGGACCATAATCAATGCCAGTCGATTGGAGGAGGGTGGATATTAATCTTCCGGATTGAAGGCTTGCAAGAAATGGGAAGTGCTTCTATTCCTTTCAACGAATCCAATCGCTTTCTATTCCACCCAGTCAGAAAAGTAATCAACCAAATAGTCAATCGCCATTCGCGCTCGCATGGGTAAAAAGCGACGATTCTGATACACGATCCAGCTACTGGCTCCGCGCCCACAAAAAGATTCCAAGATAGGCTCCAGTAAGCCCTGTTGAACTGAACCACTGAAACTGCTTTTGGGCATATAAGCTATACCCAGGCCTTGCTCACAAGCTTTCACGATCGCATGGGCATTATTTGTTCTCCAGCGCCCACTAACCTTTACGCTTACAGGCTCTCCATTCAGGTCAAAAACCCATTCATCATTGTTAGCCACCAAGCAACTCTGCGTTTTTAGTTGATCGGGGTGATCGGGAATACCATTTTCTTTCAGGTAACTCGGACTTGCGACGGCCATCATTTGACGGTCGGCCAGTTTACAAGCAACTAAGCCGGAATCCTCAAGGCGACCATAGCGTATGGCAAAATCAATCCCATCCTCGACGAAATTGACCATCCTGCTATTGAAGTCCATGTCGATTTTCAACCCCGGGTGTTTCAAGCCAAACTCCATCAGGGCAGGGGCAACATATTGCTCAGCAAAGATACCAGCACCGCTAACTCTTAGTGTTCCATTGAGCTGAAACTGTTGCTGGCTAACCTGCTCATTCGCCTGTTGCAGGCCAATCACTAATTCTTTACACCGCTGGTAATAGGCGGTCCCGGCCTGGGTCAGACTTACCTGACGTGTTGAGCGCGCCAAAAGGGATGAGCCCAAGCGCTCCTCCAGGCGGGAGACCTGCCTACTCACATGGCTAGTACTGCAGCCAAGTTGCTTGGCAGCTGCTGAGAAACCTTGGCTTTCTGCCACCGCTACAAACTCGACTATACCGTCAAAATTTTCCATGTTTCTCAATCTCGACTATTGCCATTCTGCAAAGGTATTTAACAGATTTTACGCATTATCAGCAGAAGAGGGACAATCTACAATCCCTCCCCACTGAATGCTGACCAACAGAGGAAAGAAACATGAAGAAAGTACTTATTCCAGTGACCAACCACGCCACTCTTGGTGAAACTGACCAGGCAAATGGCACCTACTCACCTGAGTTGACTCACGCGATTCACGTATTTATGGAGAGTGGACTCGACTATGACATCGCCTCTATTAAAGGGGGGAAAGCACCACTCTATGGCACTGATATCGAAGGTGACGACATCAACCAGAAAGTGCTCAATGATTCAGATTTCCAAAACCGTATCAATAACACCATCCCTATGACCCAGCTGAATACTGCAGACTATGATGCAGTATTCTACCCCGGCGGATTTGGTCTGCTTTCTGACCTGGCAACTAACGAAGACTTCGCAAAGCTAAGTGCCGAGATCTACGAAGAAGGTGGCACATTGGCCGCAGTGTGCCACGGCCCCGCTGGTTTCCTGCCTATCACCCTGAGCAATGGCGAAAAGCTTTTGGCCAGCAAGTCAGTCACCGGCTTCACTCGTGAGGAGGAGATTGACTTCGGCACCATTAATGACATCCCATTTTTGCTGGAAGAATCTTTGGCGAGGGGCGCTGCCCGCTACAACAAAGTACAACCTTGGCAGGAGTTTGTTATTGAAGATGGGCGAGTGATTAGTGGCCAAAACCCGGCAAGTGCGCACGGTGTTGGTGTTGCTATCGCCAAACAGCTTGCCAGCTAATATATGGCCTGGCCGGCCCCTTTGGGGTCGGCTCGTGATTCTAAGTAGAGGTGTCCCGTAGTGCAAAATGCAGTTATCTACCCGTCTCTAATGCTTATTGCAGGCATTGGTATACCGATAATGGCAGCGCTGAATAGTGGTCTCGGTATTAAGCTTGGTAGTTCAGCCCTGGCAACTACACTGCTATTTCTCGTTGGACTTGTAATCTCCGCGGCCTATCTCTTGAAAACGGAGGGGTTACCCAGTGCTGTTTTTAGCAAAGAAATTGCCTGGTACTTTTACTTGGGTGGGATTCTAGTAGCTTTCTATATATTGAGTGTGACTTGGGTGTCGCCAAGGTATGGTGTGGGTAATGCGGTATCTTTCGTTCTTCTAGGGCAACTGCTCGCTATTAGCGTTATCGACCATTTTGGATTACTGGGTGCGCAGCAAACCAGCTTGGATACCAAGCGCCTTATCGGTCTCGCCATGATGGTTGTTGGCGTACTGTTGGTAGTAAAGCGCACGTATTAAGGAGTCTCTGAATAACTTCGTGATACCTCTGGCATGCAGAGCGGTTCACAATCAAGGCGCGGCTTCGCAGGTTGGAATAGAGACCACTTAAAAACCTTCATTGCAAAGTTAACTCCACTTCTTGCTACGGAGGCAAGAATCGAAAAATATACGGAGGTAAAAACTATCTAGCACAACCGTTATTTTTATAACGCAACTTTTTTGTATTCTCACTTTTATAATATCAATATCTTCTTTTTCAATGAAGTCAGTCTAATTGGACATGGGGTTAAAGAAACGCGTATGCACTTATGGGATAACCTTCCCTCTAGGCAATTTATTGATCTCATAATTAGGAGGGTGCCCCTTCTTATAAACCAGAACTGTTCGCTGAAAGCTCAAAAAAGTATCTCCTCGCTGATTAATACCTCGGGTTTCTACACTAATAATACCCTGTGTTGGTCTGGACTTGGATTCACGCTTAGAAATGGCCTAACTTTCTGCATAAACCGTGTCACCTTTAGTTAATTACCACCCTTGCCAAATTATAAAACATTGCATGTAAATACCAGTCTATTTTTGAGCTTTAACGGACATAGTATCGTTTGCAGTAAGATACAGTTCAAAAGAATGTTAGGTTGACCTACCCTTTTAAAGTTTATGGCTGCGAAGATCCGTGCTTTGATGCGATGTGCTGATGGAGTTGTTTCAATGCTATATCGGCTCTTGCTAAGGAACCTCTGAATAATTCCAAGCCAATATTGGTAATATTCACCTACCCATCAAGACTACGATGAATTATGCACCAAGTCACCTTTGCCGAAGCAGAATATAAGCTAAAGCGCCGTATAACTCGCCGAGAGAAGTTTCTTTCTCAAATGGAAGCCCTCATCCCATGGCAGCGACTAGAAGCTCAGATCACTCCTTGCTATCCACAAGGCAAACGTGGCCGACAGCCATATCCATTGAGTGTCATGCTCCGTATTCATTGCATGCAGCTATTTTATAATCTCAGTGATCCCGCTATGGAGGATGCACTGTATGAAATTGAATCCATGCGTAGTTTTGCTGGATTGACTTTGAGCGGCCCAATTCCCGATGAAACAACGATTCTTAACTTTCGCCACTTACTGGAGCTCAATCAGCTAGGTGCAGCTCTTTTTGATGAAATCAACAAGCATCTTGCTGAGAATGGCATGGTACTGCGTGAAGGTACGATTGTAGATGCCACTATTATCTCTGCGCCAACTTCAACCAAGAATAAAAAGAAAAAACGTGATCCAGAAATGCATCAAACAAAGAAAGGCAATCAGTGGCATTTTGGAATGAAAATGCATATCGGGGTTGATGATGTGCTCGGAGTAATACATAGCATAGATACAACAGCAGCGAATTCGCATGATGTCACAACTACAGAGCGAGTTCTCCACGGGGAGGAGAAAAGAATCTGGGGAGACTCTGGGTACATTGGTGCGGAGAAACGTGAAGAGTTGAAAGAGCGGGAGGCGGATTGGTATATAGCAATGAAGCCGAGCAAGCTAAAAACTCTTCCAGGGCGTGATGCACTTCGTAAAGCGGAAAAGATCAAGGCGCAGATAAGAGCGAAGGTCGAGCACCCCTTCCGCTACATCAAACGGGTATTTGGTTATGACAAGGTCCGCTATCGGGGACTGGTAAAAAATACTGAGAGGCTGTGCTTACTGGCAGGCTTTACCAACTTAATAATAGGGAGAAAATACTTGGCTGCCTAGGGGTGGTTCGCCTGAAATCCACCTATTGAGGGTTTCAGATGAAAAATTAGTGGACTATTACGCGCAAATTACGCGTTTGTGCGTAATAAAGTGAATTTTTCAAGCAGCTCAGCTTAATTCTGGAAAAATGCTTCGTTGATCAGAGGGTCCCTAAGTATTTTAAGGGAATTGGGATCTCTCTTATAGGAGGGTTAAACGATACAGTCGGTGGCGACACTAGGCATTGATTATATCCTGTGTAATTGGCGCTACGCAGCGATGAGAATAAAGCTCACCTTGTGGTTGTTATTTAAGTAATTAACGGTGGAGCTTTTGCTCTCCACTGCTAAATACTTCAAATCAGTGAGATTTCTATTTGGGGGAAATGTACTTTTGCATGGGGTGTGGTTGTTAATTGACTTCGCTCTACTACGAGGTGGGCGGTGTCGAATTTAAGTTAAGAGGTGCAAAACGGTACATGTATATTAATTAAAGGTGACGCCGTGGAGGTGCAGAAAATAATATATTTCCCTTCAGGTCGTGTCTTGATTCAATCTGGAGAGGCAGGATACTCTTTAATGGTCAGCTTGCAAATTAGTCCTTTCTTTTGTGAACCATGTCATAAAATGTAAAGAAAAATAATTCGCCAGAAGGTGATGATTGAAAATTTAATTTTTGCTGTGTTAATTTTGTCTGTTATTGATGTAATGGAAAGTTGTAATTAATGGATTATGTACGGTCCGAAGGGAGTGTGGACACCGGTTTGTCTGCATTCCTTATGGTGGTTCGATTTCACCATATCCCTGCCGATGCAGGTCAGTTGCGACATGAGTTTTGTTCTCATGGTGAAAAATTCGCCGAAGCAGAAATTATTCGTGCCGCTAAATATTTAAAGCTCAAAGCCCGTGCTTTTAATACCTCTTGGGGAAAGCTTTCCAGGCTTGCCCTGCCTGCTATTTTATCAATGAAAGATGGTACTTTTGCTGTGCTCGCAGGAGTTCAAGATGAAAAGGTACTTATCCATTTTGCCCGTGGTGGGCAGCCTAAAGAGTTAGATAAGGAGGTTTTCCTTTCCTTGTGGGGTGGGCGTACCATTTTGGTCGCCAAGCGATCACTATTACCTGGGGGGCAAGGGAAATTTGATATCAGCTGGTTTATACCGGCAATTCTAAAATACAAGCACTTGTTGAGAGATGTAATAGTTGCATCTTTTTTTATCCAGATTTTTGCATTAATCACTCCGTTGTTCTTTCAAGTAATGATTGATAAGGTGCTGGTACATAAAGGGGTGACCACCCTGGATGTATTGGCATTTGGTTTGATAGTCATATCAGTATTTGATGTATTGCTGAATGGCTTGCGCAACTACGTTTTTACACATACGACCAACCGGGTGG
This sequence comes from Microbulbifer maximicatervae (SeqCode), assembly GCF_052468155.1. Classification (NCBI taxonomy): domain Bacteria; kingdom Pseudomonadati; phylum Pseudomonadota; class Gammaproteobacteria; order Cellvibrionales; family Microbulbiferaceae; genus Microbulbifer; species Microbulbifer maximicatervae (SeqCode). Next base: position 3,805,484 of record NZ_CP174335.1, on the reverse strand, counting down.
ATGTCACCCTTGGCGCAAAGCTATACCATCATCTTACGCGGCTGCCTGTAGCCTATTTCCTTGCTCGGCAGGTGGGTAATACCGTCGCCCGGGTACGTGAGCTGGATACTATACGCAACTTTATCACTAGTTCGGCTTTAACCCTCGTCATTGATTTATTTTTCACAATCGTTTTTTTTGCGGTAATGTACTTTTATAGTCCAACACTCACCTGGATAGTGTTAGGCTCTATACCATTTTATGTGGCACTTTCGGTCTATATCACTCCGATTTTACGAAACCGCCTGGATGAGAAGTTTAAGCGTGGTGCGGAGAATCAGGCATTCTTAACGGAGTCTATAGCTGGTATTGAAACCGTTAAGGCCATGGCGGTAGAACCGCAAATGCAAAAGCGTTGGGAAGAGAATCTTGCAGCTTATGTTGCTGCATCTTTCAAGGCGAGTAACTTAGGGAATATATCCGGTCAGGTTGCTCAGCTAATCAATAAGATTGTAACTGTATTGATTCTATGGGTGGGAGCCACCCTGGTGATGAGCAATGAGCTCAGTATTGGGCAGTTGATCGCCTTTAATATGATTGCCGGGCGAGTAAGTGGCCCTATTCTTAAGCTGGTCCAGCTTTGGCAGGATTTCCAGCAGGCGGGAATATCTATCGAGCGCTTAGGGGATATCCTCAATACGCCTGCAGAGCCTGGTCATAATCCAAACCGAACCACCTTGCCAAGAGTCACTGGTAAAGTAGCTTTTGATAATGTCTCTTTTCGCTATGCTCCGGGACAGCCTCAAATCCTGCATCAGCTTAATCTTGAAGTAAAGGCTGGTGAGGTTATTGGTGTCGTTGGACGCTCAGGGTCAGGTAAAAGTACGCTTACCAAGCTAGTGCAGCGTCTGTATGTTCCAGAGAGTGGTCGCGTATTGGTTGATGGAATCGACCTGGCTCAGATGGAGCCATCCTGGCTGCGTCGACAGGTGGGTGTGGTTCTGCAGGAAAACAGGCTGTTTAACCGATCAGTGAAAGAGAATATCGCCCTGGTAGATCCAAGCTTGCCAATGGAAAGGGTCGTGCAGGCAGCAAAGTTAGCAGGTGCACACGATTTTATTGTAGAACTGCCAGAAGGCTATGACACTCAGGTGGGTGAACAGGGAGCCTCCCTGTCTGGGGGGCAAAGACAGCGTATTGCGATTGCCCGCGCTCTTATTACAAATCCTCGAATTTTAATTTTTGATGAGGCCACCAGTGCCCTGGACTATGAGTCTGAGCGTATTATTCAAGAGAATATGCGTCATATTTGTAAGAACCGCACAGTCTTTATTATTGCTCATCGCCTTTCTACTGTTCGCCATGCCGATCGGATCATCGTTGTTGAAAAAGGAGATATTGTAGAGAGTGGCCCTCATGAGGAACTAATAGAGAGGGAGGGCTATTACGCTCGCCTACATAGTTATCAAAGTCATACTCCCAAACTCAAGGCGGTGCCACAAGCGGCAAAACTGGACGAGGGTCAGCTATGAAATGGTTGCCGGCATCCTCAGATAAAAAAGAGATTTTAAGTGATAAGGAAATCCATAGCTTTCGCCCGGCTGCGATTGAAGTGGAGCAGACACCTCCTTCACCTTTAGGGCGTGCAATTATGTGGGCCATTGTTTCACTCTTTATTATCGCGATTCTTTGGGCTTGTTTTGGTCGCATCGATATTGTTGCTACCGCTCAGGGTAAGGTGATTCCCAGTGAAAGGGTAAAAACCATCCAACCACTGGAAACCGCTGCGGTAGCAGCCATTCACGTAAAAGAAGGGCAGAAGGTAAAAGCCGGTGATCCGTTAATAACTCTGGATACCTCCATTACTGCTGCAGATGTTCGCAGGCTTAACCAAGAGTGGCGGGATGCGGCTTTGCACCGCAACCGATTAGAAGCTTTAACTAACTGGTTTTCCTCTGAGCGACAGTCATTGCCCAGACTTTCTGTGCAGCTCCGAGAGCTCACTCCCTATATGGGAAAATATGAAGCTCTCCTCCAGCAGGAGGCGGCAGAATTTACTGCAAACCTGACGTCTCTTCAGAGGGAGGCGGCACGCATGGCTGCTGAGTACAAAATGACTGAGGCAGAAGTTACGAAAAATAAGCGACTGCTAGAAGTTTTGAATGAGAGAGTCAGCGCTTACGAAATTATGCAGAAGAAAAAGCTTGGGGCTCGCATGGAGTATTTAGAGGTAAAGCAGAGCCAGATTGAAGTAGAACAGGATATCAGTATCCAGCAGGCGAGCCTGCTTCAGTTGCAAGCAAGCATGGCTGCAAATAAATCTCAGCAAGATGCACTTTTGCATCAGCAATATAAGTTAGCTCTACAACAATTGCACGATATTCGTACTCGAGAGGCTTCTCTCTATGAGGAAAAGCTTAAAGCGGAGCAGCGAAGCAAGCAATACCACCTAACTGCCCCGATTGATGGCGCAATACAGCAGCTAGCCATACACACTATTGGTGGTGTGGTAACTCCCGCGCAAGAATTAATGTTGGTCGTTCCTGAGCAAAGTGATATGGAAGTCGAGGCTTATATTCTTAATAAGGATATAGGGTTTGTACATGAAGGACAGTCGGCGGAAATTAAGATTGATACGTTTAACTTTACCAAGTATGGGGTAATTGATGCAGAGCTTGTGGATCTCTCTGGTGACGCTATTCAAGATGAGCAGCTGGGATTGGTTTATAAGGCGCGCTTAAGGCTGCAGCAAAAGGGGCTTGCTGTAGATGGTAGGTTTGTAAGGCTTTCACCTGGGATGTCGGTAATGGCTGAAATTAAAACTGGAAAAAGAAGAATTATTGAGTTTTTTCTATCCCCTTTATTGCGATATAAGAATGATGGTCTTGGGGAACGCTGACTTTGATTTGACTGACTTTTCAAGGGATTTAACATAAAGGTAGAGATAAGTACGGATTATGATATGAATAATAAACAATATCTCTCTATTGCTGGAACTTTAACTTTGTTGATTTTGTTTGGAGGATTGGTTATGGATGATAGGCAGGGTGCGTTAACAGAAGGCAGCTCTGTAGTCTTGGTGATTAATGAGCATAAGTTTAAAGTTAACAAAGAGTACCTGCTTTCTACAAAGGCTAAATCTAGAGGAAGGCACTTTAAAGAAATTTCTCATGTAGACTACTTTTCCTTTGATTTTCAGTTTCCTAGTATGAAGCCTTTTGACATTGATAATACTAATTCTGATGGGTGGGGGGATCGAGTCTCGGTATATGTTTCGAAAAATCATCCATTTGATTTTAAAAGTAGAGTTAAGAAAAACTATATAATTCCTGTGACTCCTGAGGGTTTTTTTGGGGGGGAGCCAATTCGTAAGTTTGAACAGAATGCTGTTAGGGGGAAGGAGTCAAGTGGGGATAAGGATATCTATATTTATGGAGACTACCAATTTTATATGTCATGTGACAAGGAGAACAGGTCTACTTCTCCAAAATATCCATCTTGTAAGTTGGTTTCTAACTTTTTAGGAATGGAGGTTTCATCTCATTTTTCAGTGAGTCTTAAGTTCAAAGTTATTCAGGTAAATCAAGCAATTAATAACTTGTTAGAAAGTTTTATAGTAAAGGGAAGTTAAATTAATGTCTCTAGATCATGGTTTAAGTCAAGAGCAAGTCGAAGCGATTCAAAATTTGGTTGATCAAGGTAGTTACTCAGAGGCTTGGCAGCAACTTGCTGAGTATGGTGATACCTACGCTGATAATGCAGCAGATGTAACTGGGGATCCTGACACTGCTTTTGGTGAAGCAATGCGAGAGCTTGTTGAGCAGCATTGGGGTAATACTGCAGGTGAGGGTGCCTATGAAAATGTGTTTGATGATGTTGCCAAAGATCACCTGAATAATTATTTAGATACAATGAGGGATACAGGTCAGTATCCTGATACTCGCCAGATTGAGCAGAGCTATCGGGATGCAGTAACTAGTAACGGTTTACCACCAGAAACCGCTTTTGATGGTGTTTTTACTAACAGTGTTGGAGATGTTATCCCGGGTGTGGATTGGCCTGATTTTCTTCAGGTGGATCCCGAGCGCCAGGTGGAATCGGATGTATTTGATGATTTGGATAAAGGGGAAGCTTGGGATATTTTGGAGCAGGATGTTCTAGATACTATAGATAAGGAAGTTAGAGACTATACCGATGAATTTGTGGACACTTTGGATGATGTCATTGAAGATGTCAAGGATCTAGTTGAAGATGCTATGGAGGCTGGAGAAGATGTACTTGACTCGCTTCTGGATGGCATTGATGAAGCAGTTGATACTGCAAGAGACCTTTATGAAGATGGGAAATCTTTTGTAGAGGATTTATTTGGGGGGCTTTTCCCCGGAGATGAATCTTCATCGACACCAATCCCAACCCCTCCTGCCCCTCCTACACCTCCGGTCCCACGACGCGATCCATTAACCTTAGATCTAGACGGTAATGGTGTTATCGAAACTATATCAAAAGATAACGGCGTTTTCTTTGATTTGGATAACAGTGGTTTCGCTGAAAAAACAAGCTGGGTGGCTCCGTCAGATGGACTCTTAGTACTTGATCGTAATCAAAATGGCCAAATTGATGGAGGGGCAGAGTTATTTGGTACGGAAACTTTACTGTCAAATGGGGAGTATGCAGAAAATGGTTATCAAGCTTTAGCGGAGTTTGATGAAAATAAAGACGGTATTATTGATAAGCAGGATGTAATTTTTGAAAGTTTACAGATATGGCAGGACCTTGATAGTAATGGAGTCGTTACTGATGGTGAATTGAAAACATTGGTAGATTTAAGTATTACTTCGATTAATATCAGTTATGAATCTGATCCATTTGTTGATGAGAATAATGTTGAACATCGAGAACGGAGTGATTTCACGTTAGAAAATGGAACTGTGGGTTTAACAAATACCTTATGGTTTGACGCTGATCAGCGTCATGCGATTCCTGTTGAAGTTCATAATGGAGAAGGGATTGATATTCCTGAAGATATTTCACAACTCCCAGATGCTGTGGGCTTTGGTAACTCCTACAGTCTCCATCAAGCGATGTCACTAGATGAGAGTGGAGAACTTAAGTCTCTCGTGGAGGCATTTGGTTTAGAGTTGGACTCTGATAAACGAAAGTCACTAGTAACTGAAATTTTGGTTTTATGGGCTAATGAAGAAAATACGGATCCCAATAGTCGTGGCAATTACATTGATGGGAGGAGCGTCGGTGTTTTAGAAACTTTTTGGGGGCAGCCTGCGTTACAAGAAACGCCTAATGGACAGTATGCCCAACTATTAAATGATGTATACCGAGGGTTAGAGCGGTCTGTTTATACACAATTAATGGCTGATACTCATGCTGATAAGCTGTTTGACTTGTTATCTTTTGAAGGTGAAGGTGATTCAATAATAGGTGACTTTGCGAAAGTTAGCGAATACTTTTCCGAGTATTTCGCGATTGATGAAGCTTCAGCTAGCTTAGAGCTAGTTATGTTTATCGATGTTGTCCAAGGTATTAGCCCATATTCGGATGAAGTATTTCAACAATTTGCGTCCTCAATGGAGAAGCAAACTGTAGCTCTAGACCCCTCAATACGAGATTCGATGCTAAGTATAGTTAGGGCAGGTGAGGATCATATTGTAGGAGATAGCACAGGTGATTATTTGCGAGGATACGGTAGTGATGACTTCATTGAGGGGCTATCTGGTAACGATACATTATATGGCGGTGAAGGTAATGATCGCCTCTTTGGGGGGGAAGGCTCCGACTTAATACTTGGAGGTGAGGGTAATGATGAGCTTCAAGGGCACGATGGTGACGACGCTCTAGTGGGCGGGGATGGAAATGATCGCATATATGGCGGTAATAATGATGATAATTTGTCTGGAGGGGCCGGACAAGATTATCTATATGGGGGAGAGGGTGATGACGTCCTAAGTGGAGGTGGCGGCTATGGGGACTATCTATCAGGTGGTGGCGGTAACGATAAATACTTATATCGAATAGGTGATGGAAATACTACGATAGATAATTACGATACAAGCGAAGGGCGTTTAGATACCCTCAAATTGTTAAATGGTATTAACCCGTCTGAAGTAAAGTTAACCAGGTCTAGTTATAACTTGGTTTTAACAGTCAATTCGTCAGGAGAAGTAATTACTGTCTCGAATTATTTTCGTGATGATGCGATGGCCGGGTACGCATTAGATACCATTGAGTTTTCTGATGGGACTATTTGGGATATAGATACCGTTAAAGACAAGGTATTAATTCCGACAACTGGAGAGGATGAAATTTGGGGGTATGATGCCAGCGATGACGATCTAAAAGGCCTCGCCGGACACGATATCATACGCGGCCAGGATGGTAACGATGCCATTGATGCTGGCGAGGGAGATGATTATGTTTCAGCCGGTAATGGCGATGATTCAATAACCGGTGGCATAGGTAATGATACTCTTTATGGTGGTTATGGCAGTGATACCTATTACTTTAACCTAGGTGATGGCAGGGACTATATATCAGATCGTAAAGCCAATAGTTCTGACATCAATATCCTACAGTTTGGCCCAGACATTTTTTCTGATGACCTGTGGATACGCCGCTCAGGTGATGATCTGGTGCTTTACCATCAGAATATGCAGGACCAAATAACGGTTGATAATTATTTTGAAGAGGATGGCTTGGGCGATTATGCGCTGACCGAAATCCGATTTAACGATGGTTCTATTCTGGACTTATCTGAACTTAAGCAACGTGCTACCCAAGCAACAAATGGCGATGACACCATTTATGGGTTTTCCAGTAATGATGTATTGAGTGGTCTTGCCGGAAATGATGAGCTTCATGGTCAGGAGGGCGATGATGTTTTACTTGGCGGTGAAGGTAATGACCACCTGTATGGTGATAGCGGTGAGGACGAACTGCAAGGTGGTCTTGGTCAAGACACGCTTTATGGTGGTGATGAGGTAGATCGTTTATTTGGTGAAGAGGGTGATGACCGCCTTTATGGAAATGACGGGGATGATGAAATAATCGGCGGCAAAGGTAACGATTATCTGGAAGGTGGCGCTGGTGAGGATAAATATTATTTTGCTGCCGGTGATGGTCAGGACACGATTATTGATAGCGGCACCATTTATATTTATGTCAGTGATATTGAGCTCGAGGACGTGGTCTTCCGCCGTGACGGCCTTAACCTTAATGTGTTCTTCAAACAGAGCGAGACTGACAAAATCACGATCCGTGATTACTTCCCCGATTATAGTGGTATTGCTGGGAGGAAAATTGGGTTTCACCAAGCACTATATGGAACATCTTGGAATGTTTCTGCAGAAGAAATAAATAGCAAAATGCTGGAAGGCACTGAGAATGCGGATTACATTTTCGGTAACGTCAACTCGAATATTGTAGATGGTCTGGCCGGTGATGACATCATTGATGGCTATGACGGTGATGATGAACTCAGCGGAAACATTGGTAATGATCGCCTAATCGGTGGTGAAGGTGATGATCTTCTGATAGGTGGTGTCGGTGAGGATATATTAATTGGTGGTGAGGGAAATGATCGCTATCAATTTAGTGCCGGCGATGGCCAAGACCAGATTGATAATAATGATACGAGTGGAGCAGACATTGTCGTGTTTACGGCAGATGTATCACCAGAATCTGTTGCTGTTACTCGCGATGGAAATAATCTGTTATTGGGTTACGGCTCTGGTGATCAGGTTCTGGTACATAATTTCTTCCTGGAAGAAGGTAGTAGTAGTTACGCAATAGATGAAATTCACTTTAGCGACGGTACCGTTTGGAATCGCGAGTCCCTACTGGATATGGCTCTCATTGGTGCCGAGGGTAATGACTATCTAATAGGATATAGCACTGATGACGTTCTGGAAGGTAACGGCGGTGCTGATGTCCTGGATGCGAATGGTGGTAACGACACGTTATTAGGCGGAGCTGGTGATGACCAACTAAATGGTGGCGAGGGCAACGATATTCTCTCGGGTGATTCCGGCAACGATCGTATTTCCGGTGGTGCAGGGGATGATATTTATCGCTTTAAGCGCGGCGATGGAGTCGATACTTTTAGTGAGACTTCTGGTGCAGATCGTGTGGAGTTCACCGATATTGCCTCTAGTGAGGTTTTGGTGCGTCGTCAGGAGGCCAATCTGGTCATAAGTATTCCTGGTTCCTCCGATGCCATTACCATAAGTAACCAGTTCCTTGGGGAGCAATTAACTGCTGCAAGTTCCAGCTTTGAAACCGTAACTTTTAGTGATGGTATAACTTGGGACTTTGAGGCATTGATGGCCCAGGCAATAGCAGGGTCTGAGAGCGCTGATACTATTCTAGGGTTTAGTTCTGGAGAAGTGATTCAAACCTTAGGCGGTGATGATTTGGTTAATGCTGGAGACGGAGATGACCAAGTTGAAGGTGGTCTGGGTAATGATGAGCTTTATGGTGAGCTTGGCAATGACACTCTGAGGGGAGGTGACGATAACGATACTCTTTATGGTGGCAGTGGAAATGATGAACTTCACGGCGATGCTGGAGAGGACGTCCTTGTCGGTGATAGCGGCTCAGATACGCTTTACGGTGGAATAGAGAGTGACGATCTTTCCGGTGGCAGTGGTGAAGATACACTGAATGGCGGAGAGGGCGACGATATTCTTCGCGGTGGCCAGGATAATGACACCCTGTATGGCGATGCAGGTAATGACACCCTGTATGGCGATAGTGGCACTGATGAGCTTCATGGAGGAGAGGGAAATGATGAGCTGTTCGGCTCTGGAGAACTCTATGGCGATGCTGGTTCAGATAAGCTTGAAGGTACGGGGCTACTGGATGGCGGTGCCGATAATGACGAGTTGTACGGGGTGGGAGACGCAACATTAATCGGGGGCTCTGGAGACGATACCCTGGTTGCGGATACTGATACCTGGTCCGGCACGGCAAGTACCTTAGCCGGTGGAACCGGTAACGATACTCTGTACGGTTCCTTTGGTGATAATATCTACCAATTTAACCTTGGCGATGGTAGAGACACCTTGATTGAACGTCGCGAAGGTGAAAACTATAGCAATGTTGACCCTTCAATGGATACCTTGCAGTTTGGTGCAGATATTAAATCTGCTGACCTGGAGTTTATTCGCCAAGGAGATGACTTGCACATACGCCATATCAATGGCACTGATGAAATCACTATCAATAATTGGTTCCGCGAACCAAATGATCACTTTAAGGTAAATCGATTTGAGTTTTCTGACGGTACGGTACTTACCGATGCTGATCTTGAAGCCCAGATGGTGACCTTGGGCACTGATAGTGCTGAATCTTGGGCTGGTTACCGCGATCTTAATGAAAGAGTTTTTGCCGGTGGCGGTGATGACAAGGTTTGGGGGCGCACTGGTAACGACGAGCTCCATGGTGAAGCCGGAAATGATTACCTCGATGGTGAAGAGGGCGATGATCGCCTCTTCGGTGGGGAAGGTGTAGATAATCTGGTTGGCCGTGCCGGAAATGACTATCTGGAAGGCGGTCTTGAGGGAGATACCCTGCAAGGTGATGAAGGAGCCGACCAGTTATTTGGTCAAGATGGTGATGATAGTTTATTTGGAGGTGAAGGCGACGATCTATTGGATGGCGGTGCTGATAATGACTACTTTGAGGCCGGAGAGGGTTCGGATACCTTGCTTGGCGGTAGTGGTGATGATCAGCTAAGCGGTGGTGAGGGTAATGATGAGCTTACCGGCGGCACTGGTGATGATGTGTATGTATTTGGCGCAGGTGATGGTCATGATGTCATCCACAATAGTGATGGTGGTTCCGATGGTGTGTACTTTACCAGTGGCCTTAGTGAAGACCGCCTGACATTTACCCGTGACGGTGACGATCTGTTAATACTGATTGATGACGGTAGTAGCGATAGTGTTCGTGTTAAGGATCATTTCCTTGGTGGCGAAGCAGCAATAGACTGGGTGCAACCAGTCGGTAGCTCAGTATTTAATACTACTAAAATTAATCAGCTGGTAGCCGGGGAGCAAAATGGCGATTTCGATAATGTAATCACTGGTACTGATGCTGGCGAGCAACTAGGCGGCACTAATGACCAGGATCTTATTCAAGGCCTTGATGGTGGAGATTCTATCTTCGGTGCGGGAGGTAACGACCAGATTGAAGGTGGTGATGGTGCTGACCAATTATACGGAGGTAATGGCAGTTTCTCTGGTAGTGGTGATGATGTAATTATTGGTGGAGCTGGTAATGACGTTCTCATAGGCGAGGATGGAAATAATCAGCTGGCTGGTGGAGCAGGTGATGATCACTATTACTTTAAGGCTGTTCCTGGGGTAAATACTATCGACAATAGTGGTGGTGGTGCAGATGGTATCTTCTTCCTCGATGGACTTGATAGATCGCGTCTTAGCTACCACCGCGACGGCGATGACTTGGTGATATTGATTGACGAAGACTTGCAGCAGCAAGTTCGAGTGAGCAATCACTTCCTGGGTGGGGATTATGCTATCAGTTATGTTCAGCCAACAGATGGTGGGTATTTGATAAATGCTGCGGATATCGATTCAATGTTAACCGATATCCCAACAGATACCGACACCGGTAGTGATGAGGGTAATACTGATCCAGGTGATACAGATAGTGGCTCCGGTAATGAAAATACCGATCCTGTACCTGAACCTGGATTAGGCGGTAATGATGTACTCTCAGGTACAGCAGGAAACGAAGTACTTATAGGTGGTTCCGGTGATGACATTCTTGCTGGGGGAGAGGGGAATGATGCCCTCTACGGTGGAGAAGGAAATGATGTCTATATCTTTACTGGGGGGCAGGATGTTCTGGAGGAGCAAAATGGTATCGACACCTTGCGCTTCTCAGGAGGCATCACATGGAATGAAGTTGCCTCTGGCTTAGTTGGTTCCGGTGATGACCTGATATTGAAAGTCAACGGTGGGCCAGACCAGATTACACTAAAGAATTTCTTCTTAGGTGGAGCTGCGCTGGTTGAAACCATCGAGTTTGAAACTGGGGGGCAAATGACAGCGGCCGACATCTTCAGCATATTTGAAATGTCGATTCCAGATTCACAAGAGACTTTTGACCAGACTATAGATGGAAGCGCTGGTAGCGATAGCTCTTTGAATGGGGCTGATAACGCGGATTTGATCCGTGGTTTTAATGGTGATGACCAGCTTATTGGCGAGGCTGGGAATGATCAGCTGGAAGGTGGTAACGGTTCAGATGAGCTGATTGGTGGCACAGGTAATGATCTGCTAATAGGTGGCCGTGGAGATGATGTCTTTATCTTTAGCGCAGGGGATGGTCAAGACATAATTGATAATGCTGGAGGAGGAGTAGATATTCTTCGCTTTGAAGGTATAGGCTTTAGTGATATTTCCAGTGGTTTCTTTAAGTCTGTAGATGATTTGATCTTACAAGTGAGCGGTTCAAGTGATCAGGTCACCGTGAAGGACTTCTTTAAGGGTGGCGATCATGCTATTGACCAGATCGAGTTTACTTCTGGGCAAACAATATCTTCTGATCAAATCTTCGGATTGTATGGTATGAGCAATCCTGATACCCAGGGGTCAACTGACTATAGCGGGCTTCCGGATGAGCGTTCCTTTGGAACGACAACTTCTGGCAGCTCGATAGATGAAGTGTTCATTGCCTCCTCCGATGCAGACTTCATTGATGCTGGTGCTGGAAATGATCATCTATTCGGTAGCACAGGTGATGATTACCTAATTGGCGGAGAAGGTGATGATATCTATCATTTTGCTACTGGTGATGGCGCTGACACTATAAATAACTTCTCCAATTCTGCCGGTAGTGATGAACTGCAATTTGCTGATGGTATCGAAGAGGCTAATTTGTGGTTTGGTCAGGAAGGTGATGACTTGGTTGTAAATCTGCTTGGCAGTGAAGATCAAGTGATAGTTCAGGATTGGTTTACGGATGCGGCAAACCAGCTAGACACTATTCGCACTGATGACGCAGTGATTACCAGCAGCGAAATTGAGCAATTGGTAAATGCAATGGCGGCATTTGGTGCACCTTCAGGTGGTGAGATCACTTTAACCTCAGAAGAGCAGGAGCAAGTGAATACTGCTATAGCCTCTGCCTGGCAAGTGAGCGCTTAAGCTTGTGAGAGATTGGTACTTGTTTACTTAAGTATCGATCTCTTTTTTCCTTCAAAAGGCCCATTCAGTTTGAGTGGGCTTTTTTCATGTTAGGTGTTAATTTTTATTTTAGACTAGCAAGCATCTTATGAATGCAAACTGGCGGGAGTGGAAGTTACGAAAAAATATGTCTTGCGGAGGGTGTGAGTGCTTATGTGTAGTAGTTCAGACTTGATCTTACAGTTATCGGTTTTTCAGGAGGTGCTCTGTCAGGTCGAATTCAGTTTACGAGCTTTTCCTTCCTGATTTTTTTCCATCTTCAAGAGTCGCTAACGGTGTTCGACCGCCACACTTCTTGCCCTGATGGGTTCTCTCATTAGCTACTCAGCTAGCTGCAGCTTAAGTAGAGAATTCTCTTCTGCTAAGCTACTTTCTGATCTCGTAATTAGGAGAGTGATCTTTCTTATAAACCAGAACTGTTCGCTGAAAGCTCATAAAAGTATCTCCTCGCTGATTAATACCACGGGTTTCTACGCTAACAATACCCTGTGTTGGCCTAGACTTGGATTCACGCTTAGAAATGACCTCACTTTCTGCATAAATCGTGTCACCTTCAAAAACAGGTTTAAGCAGTTTAACTTTGTCCCACTCAAGATTGGCAACAACTTTCTTGCTAATAGTATTTACAGTCATACCCGTGACAATAGCCAATGTCAGAGTACTATCTACTAATGGAAGGTTCCATTCAGTGCTCTCTGCGTAATGGGCATCAAAGTGGAGTTGCGCCGTATTCATAGTTAACAGGGTCATCCAGGTATTGTCTGTTCGCGTCAATGTCCTACCTGGGCGGTGCTCGATAATGATACCTTCTACAAAGTCCTCGAAGTAGAAGCCAAAATCTTCGCGATATCGATTGTTGTCAATCTGTTTATAGGGGTTAAATTCCATTTAAGATTGCCTCCTTGATTGAGTGATTGTAAGTTCGCTTGGATATACCCGGAGCACTGGCAGATTTGCGCTGGAGTAGCCTTTAGCTAAGACTATTAAAGTTTGAGATTATTTGCTGAGCCTTAGAATAGATCGGGATATCTATCATTCGGCCTTCATATTGGCAGGCTTTACCTGAGGATTCATTGTAGATACGAACGATTTCCTTTGCTTCCTTATACTGGTCTAGTGTGGGCCTAAAAGATAACTTGATAGTTTTTACTTGTTTAGGGTGAATAGCTGCCTTGCCACTAAAGCCAAGCGATTGAGCCTCATTGAGTTCATTAATTAGTCCACCTTCATCCTTAAAGTTAAAACAGGGGGAGTCATAGCAAGCTATCTGTTTGAGTGCGGCAGCTTCGACCATTTTCATACGCGCCCATATGAGTGCTTGTGGGGTACATTCACAGTTCAGATCGGCTGCATAATCAGCGGCCCCAAACATCAAACCTTGCAACTTTTCAGAACTACAGTTAACGATATCATATAAATTGGATGTTCCTTGAGCGGTTTCAATTAAAGCTATAATCGAAATATCCTTATAGGCTTCGCTCAAGTGCTCACTGATAAGGTTGATATCATGTTGAGATTTTGTTTTCGGATAAAGCACCACATCTATAAATGGCTTTTTATCAATAATTTCGGACAAATCTTTTATTCCATTGATCGTTGACAAACTATTTATCCGAATTGCACTTATAACACCATTCGAGCTTGGCCTTGAATAAAAATCGATCGCGATATCCCTGGCACTATCTTTGTCCTCCACTGGTACGCTATCCTCAAGATCAACGATTATTCCATTTGCCCCAACTTCAGACGCCTTAGCAAAGCGTTTCGGTTGGTTTCCAGGGGTGAATAACAATGCGGGGAAAAGCTTTAAATTAATCATTGTATCGCTCAAATAAAGTTTTGCTCTTTGGCCTGTTCCAATAAGCTTTTACGGAATTTAGGGTGTGCAATTTCAATCAAGGCAAGGGTCCGTTCTGTGGTTGATTTCCCCATAAGTCTGCAAGATCCGTACTCGGTTACCACGTAATCGATATCTAACCGAGAATCTGTGGTGATAGACTTCAAACGTGGAACTATTCTGGAGGTTTTACCACGCTGTGCCGTTGAACTACTGGCCAGAATAGTCTTCCCATTTTTTGAGTAGTAAACTCCCCTCACGAAATCCAGTTGCCCGCCAACACCGGAGAATTGATGTCCAATGAATTCCGCATTGACCTGTCCACTGAAATCAATCTCAATAAATGAGTTAACTGAAATCATATTATCGATCTGGGCTATTATTTGGGGTTCATTCACATATGACACGGGCAGGCAGAACATAGATGGATTGCCATCTATAAAGTCAAATAGTTCTTTGTCTCCAGCTGCAAAAGTGAATACGCTCACATGAGGGTTAATTGTCTTTCGGGCATTAGTTACTGCTCCAGACTTAATAAGCTTAATCATACCTGGTGTTATTACCTCAGTATGAATGCCCAAATCTTTCTTTTTAGTTAGTTGTTCACAAACTGCATTCGGAATAGCACCAATACCCATTTGGATAGTTGCGCCATCAGGTATTAATGGAACAATGTAGTCACCAATTTTTCTATCTAAATCGGTAATCTCTTTTGGAGATTCCTCCGCTAATTCCATATTATTTTCAACAATGGCATCCACTTCACTAATGTGCAACAAGGTGGCCCCCGCTGTACGTGGCATATTTTCATTTACTTCCACAATTAATCGACTTGCGTGGCGCGACAACTCAATAGCATAATCACCATTAGTACCAAAATTGAAATAACCATGCTTATCCATCGGCGCAACGGTTACCAGAAAAGCATCTATTTCAACTTGCTCTCTGATTATTTGAGGGTATCGACTAAAAGATATAGGGACATAGTTAATATATTTTTCCCCTTTTGAAAATCCAGCATTTGCTAATTTAACTTCGTCTTTAGTTAGCATTGAAGAGTAAGGCCTTACCCGGTCCATTAGATCTTCTTGAAAAATAGTTTCCGTCGCGACCTTCCCACAACGCATATAATAGACTTTTAAATGTGTAATAAATCCATTTCGAATATGCTTCTCTAGTGCTGAAAGTAGGGCTGGTGGGCTAGCGGTGCGCATGCCGATAGAAATAACGCTATCGTCTGGGATTAAATTAACTGCTTCTTCAGGTGTTAGCTGTTTCTTTTTATACAGGGCGTTGTTATCCATAGTAGATTTGGCCACACTGTGATCCTTGAAGCGGCTGCTGTCGCTCTTACGGTCCTGTTACAAAGGCGCTAATAAGTAGAAAACGTTCATAGACCTGCAATCAAGCACTAATAAGGAAGTAAGAGCTACTAAGCCCTGCGATTATAGTTTGTGAATTAAAGCTTGTTTCAAAAGGGCTAGTGACTTAACGATGAATATCATGCAGCTTGTTTGAGCAGATTCGATTCTATGCAGTCGGTATGTTCTAAAAGCTCCGCAGTTGATCTTTATGCCACGGTGGTATTCGTAAAGTACCTAAATCTCTTAATGGTGTTCCATTAGCTTTAAGTGCTATTCACCAAAGATTACAGCCTGTCAGCTGTCTATAAGAAAGAATGATGTGACTTTAGCTGATCCATCAAGCAGTGGTATGCCAAACCTCAGCAACTACACTTTTGCAAACACTCGTAGATGCCGCACTGGTACTATTTCAAATAGTTCTTTAGCGGCTCCTAAAGCAACCGTTGGAAGTCTATTCATGACAAAGTCAAAACGTCCACTGATTTCCGTCAACCCCTTGAACGGTAAAACTCTGAAGACTTATCACGAAATGTCACAAGAGGATCTCGACAAGGCGATCGGTCGCGCAGACAAAGCCTTTGTAAGTTGGAGAAACCGAAGTTTTAGTGATCGAGCAGTGATACTAAAGCGTGCAAGCAACCTATTTGAGGAGCGATCCGAAGAACTTGCCCGCCTGATGGCGTTAGAGATGGGTAAGAAGCTCAGTGATGGTCAAGGTGAATTGGCACTTTGTGCTGAAATTTTTGACTACTACGCCGAAGAGGGCGAAAAAATCCTAGCTCCACAGCAGCTTTCCACTCGCGAAGGGGAGGGCACTTTAGTATTCCAGCCCTTAGGGGTGGTCTACGGTATCCAACCATGGAACTTTCCCTTCTACCAACCGGCTCGCTTTACCGCCACAAACTTGATCGCCGGCAATGTTGTACTTACTAAACATGCCTCTAATGTTCCCCAGTGTGCCGAAGCCTTCGCACAGCTGTTGTTTGACGCAGGGGTACCGGAAGGGGCCTATACCAATCTACCGATTACATCCGGTGGAGCAGC
Organism: Microbulbifer maximicatervae (SeqCode); assembly: GCF_052468155.1. NCBI lineage: Bacteria > Pseudomonadati > Pseudomonadota > Gammaproteobacteria > Cellvibrionales > Microbulbiferaceae > Microbulbifer > Microbulbifer maximicatervae (SeqCode). The sequence goes on along the minus strand of NZ_CP174335.1, from coordinate 3,789,036 downwards.
CTCCATTATTGATGACGATAGGGTCAAAGGAATCTCATTTACTGGCAGCAATGCCGCCGGTGCAATGGTTGCAGAGCAAGCTGGCCGCAATGTAAAGAAAACTGTTATGGAGCTGGGTGGTGTTGATCCATTTATCGTGCTCGAAGATGCGGATATGGATTTAACGATACAGCGATTTGCGGAGGGAAAGCTGGGCAATTGCGGGCAGATATGTTTGGCTGCGAAGAGAATCATTCTAACTGAGCCCATTGCTGAAGAATTCCTAGACCGAGCTACCAAGCTGTTCCAAGCACTGAAACCCGGTGACCCTCTTGTAGAAAGTACAGATTACGGTCCGTTATGTACTGAAAAGGCCGCTGAGCAACTGGAGGATCAAGTCAGCAAGTCCGTTAAGGCTGGCGCTCAATTGCTAGTGGGAGGTAAGCGCAATGGCGCATTTATTGAGCCGGGTATATTAACTGAAATACCTGCTGGTTCCCCGGCAGCCGTAGAGGAGTTGTTCGGCCCCATCGCTTGTGTTTGGGTAGTTCCCGATGAGGAGGCAGCGGTTAAGCTGGCCAATGATAGCCCCTTTGGCCTGGGTGGTTCTGTCTATACCCAGGACCATGAAAGAGGCCGCCGTGTCGCGGAACAGTTGGAATGTGGTACTGCCTTCGTGAACCATGCCGCTTCAAGCTACGCCAGTATGCCTATGGGAGGAGTGAAGAAATCCGGCTATGGCCGGGAGCTGGGAGAACTAGGTATTAAAGAGTTTGTCAATCAAAAGCTGATACGGTACTTCTAAGTAGCGCAATACAGACGTGGGCAGAGCAATGAAAGTACTAGTGGCGGGTGCTAACGGTGCAATCGGTCGAATCCTTGTGGGTAAACTTGTCGGCAAGGGGCATGAGGTAACCGCTATGGTCCGAAAAGAATCCCAACAAGATAATTTGCTTAGTACAGGTGCGCGCCCCATTCTTGGAGATCTGACAAAAAAGGAGTCCCTAAACAATGTGGTAAAGGGGCAAGATGCAGTCATTTTTGTTGCAGGCTCCAAGGGTAAAGCATTGGAGTCTGTGGATCGGGATGGTGCTATCCATCTTTGTGATGCAACGAAAAGCGCGGGTATATCGCGCTTTATTCTATTGAGTTCCATTTTTGCCGGGCGACCAGAGCAGGGGCCTGAAAAGCTCCAACCCTATCTAAAAGCCAAACATATAGCGGATGAATATGTAAAAAAAAGTGGCCTCGATTACACGATATTGAGACCTGGTGCCCTAACTGACACCTTAGGAACGGGGTTAATCAGCATAAGCGATTTATTTGCTGGGCCAGACATAGAGATCAGCCGAGCCGATGTTGCAGAGGTAATTACCACTGCGCTGGATGAACCCAAAACGGTCGGTGCGGTTTTTGAATTCATTGGGGGCGAAACCCCGATTCCTGACGCATTAGCACAGCTAAACTAGGTTTTATCATTCAAGTTAAGAACCTCAACGTCTGATCAATCGCTTGCTCACTATTGCAGCGCTGGACCTCCAACTTTTCAATACCAATATCGTTAAGTTTCCCCCGTATTTGGTTCAGTTCAGTATCAGTTGTGAGGCTCGGATGCCTGGTAAGGCGCACTTGCAGAGGTATCTTCGACTGAGCGAGAAGCTCCGCACACTGCCAGGGGGCCACGCCACTGCCATCGACACCCGTAATGGAAGGGTAGTTTTCCGGCATTGCTTTGATATCCAACCCCACCCAATCAAGACTTTGGATCAGGCGTTCCAGCCTGCGGGGGTAGATTCCCGCAGTATGAAGCCCGACCTTGAATCCCAGATCCCTGACTTGGGCAATCGCCCGTTCCAGGGCACTCTGGGCGGTGGGTTCTCCACCGGAAAATACAACGGCATCCAGCAAGCCCCGGCGACTGTCTAAAAATGTGAGGATCTGATCCCAGTCATAGGCACTGGGTACTCGTGCAGGTAGTAGATCACCGTTATGGCAGTAGCGGCAGCGCCAGGGACATCCCTGGCAAAAAACCACCGCTGCCAACTCGCCGGGGAAGTCGATTGCCGTAAACGACGTGAATCCACCGACACGTAACTTATTACTCATAAGTTTTTAGTGCATTCCTGCTGTTGTCCGCCACAAAGAATTGGCGCTCACGGTGCTCTGATTGTTTTCCCGGATTCCAAAATGAAACTGGGCGGTGGTATCCCATAACCCGGCTCCATACCTCGCAGCGGATGCGATCTTCTTCTCTCAATAAAGTGTCTTGTTGGCTCATGGTCTTTCTCCTTGAAAGTATGGTTTAGTCGCTACAACAGGATTGCTCTCGGGCCAGGAGAGCTTCGTCACAGCGAGGGCAGAATTCGTGTTCGCCACTCAGATATCCATGGACCGGGCAAATAGAAAAGCTCGGGGTCACGGTGATATAGGGCAGGCGGTAGTTTTCCAGAGCACGCCGCAATAAGCGGCGGCAACTATCGGCATCAGGCAACTGTTCGCCCAAATAAAGATGAAGCACAGTGCCACCGGTGTAACGGGATTGGAGGGATTCCTGTCGGGCCAGGGCCTCGAAGGGATCATCGGTAAAGCCCACTGGTAGCTGGGATGAATTGGTGTAGTAGGGCGCTTCACTACTACCTGCCTGCATAATATCCGGGTAACGTTTGCGATCTTCGCGGGCAAACCGATAAGTAGTGCCCTCTGCCGGAGTTGCCTCCAGATTGTAGAGATGCCCGGTTTGTTCCTGGAATTCAGTCATGCGCATACGGATATGGTCGAGTAATTGCTCGGCCAGTTCTTTCCCATCTTCCGTAACCACACTTTCGTTGTCGCCACTAAAGTTTCTCAGCATTTCATTGATGCCGTTCACCCCGATCGTGGAGAAGTGGTTGCGCAGAGTCCCCAGGTAGCGGCGAGTGTAGGGAAATAGACCTGCATCCATATGCCGTTGGATGACTTTCCGTTTCACTTCAAGTGAATCACGGGCAAGTATCAGCAGTTTGTCCAGCTGGGAGAGCAAAAGCTGCCAGTTTCCTTTATAGAGATATCCAAGGCGGGCACAGTTGATAGTTACTACGCCGAGCGAACCTGTCTGTTCAGCGGAGCCAAAGAGGCCGTTGCCACGCTTTAACAATTCGCGTAGATCAAGCTGTAAGCGGCAACACATGGAACGAACCATGTTTGGGCTCAGGTCTGAATTTATAAAGTTTTGGAAATAGGGCAGACCGTAGCGAGCGGTCATGGCAAACAGCCGCTCAGCATTTTCGCTCTCCCAAGGAAAATCCTCGCTGATGTTGTATGTGGGAATAGGGAAGGTAAAAACCCTTCCGCGCGCATCCCCCTCGCTCATGACTTCGATATAGGCGCGGTTGATTAGATCCATTTCCTCTTGCAGGTCGCCATAGGTGAAGGGCATTTCCTGACCGGCAATCACTGGCACCTGCTCGCGCAAATCCTGGGGGCAAACCCAGTCGAAAGTGAGATTAGTAAAAGGGGTCTGGGTACCCCAGCGGGATGGCACATTCAGGTTAAAGATCAGCTCCTGAATGCACTGGCGTACGGTCGCGTAGTCCAGCTGGTCCTTGCGCACAAAAGGCGCGAGATAGGTATCGAAAGAGCTAAATGCCTGCGCGCCCGCCCATTCGTTTTGAAGTGTTCCAAGAAAGTTAACAATCTGTCCGACCGCGCTGGTCAAGTGGGCCGGCGGCGCCGATTCGACTTTTCCCGGAACACCATTCAACCCTTCATGTAATAGGGTGCGCAGCGACCAACCTGCACAATATCCAGCCAACATATCCAGGTCGTGGATGTGTAAATCGCCATCCCGATGTACTGCGCCGATCTCAGGGGAATAAACATGATTTAACCAATAGTTGGCAATCATTTTACCTGCGCTGTTCAGGATCAATCCCCCAAGGGAATATCCCTGGTTCGCATTGGCTGCAACTCGCCAATCCGCTTGCTCTAAATACTCTTCAATAGAAGCACCGACATCCACCAGTGTTTGCCGATCAGTGCGCATTTGCGCATGCCGCCCCCGATAAGCGATATAGGCGCGGGCAGTATCAATGTAATCGCTATTGATCAATACCTGTTCAGCAATATTCTGAATCTCTTCAATATCAATGGGCTCACCACTATCAAAGCGGTGCTTGATCACCTTAAGGACAGATTCGGTAAGTTGTTCCGCTTCCTGTTGATCAAAAGATTCCGTTGCCTGGCCAGCACTGAGAAGAGCCAAAGTGATCCTGCGAGCATCAAAAGCCAGTGTCCTGCCATCTCGCTTACGCACCAACAGTTGATCTGAACTTACCTGCGAAATCTGTTCTGAAGCTGGTGCGGCTTCGCTGTCGGGTATAGCGGTACTGGTCATTGGACTTCCTCACAATTTGTGGGGAGAGCATATCGAAGAGACAGGAACACCAATTGATCCAGATCACTATATATGGCGCGCTGATTAATAGATGAACACAATATATTGTGCTCTTGGTGTGGGCTTAGATTAGATACATACCTCCTCTCGGCAAGTCCGAAGGTGAGTTCAGTGCCAGTCGGATGTACCTAACTATAGGGAGCATTGCGAAGTGCTTCCTTCAGCCAGGTTACGAAAGCCAACACATTTCCATTTCTTGAATGGCGGCTAGGTATTAATGCGGAATAGGTAAATCCCTCAATCCCTGAAAGCTTGGAGTCTCCTCTGTAGGGGACCAGCCATTGATTGCGCAAAGGGTTTTGAACAAGAAGCGAACTTACTAGCGCAATACCCTGGCCAGCCAAGGCGGCCTGGATTACATGATGCTCCTGGTCAAACTGCCGCACGCGAATGCCATCAAGTTTTCTTTTGAGGAGAGTTTGCCAGTTCAGCGGTGGAAGTGATGAGTTGACCCATTTCGTTTCCAGAAGTTGAGCTTCAGAAATATCCCTAATCTGAGTCAGGTAGCTTGGTGCAGCGTAGACACCAATTGTTTCGGTGGCCAAGTGGAGGGCATTTTTTGTACTTTCATCATAATTCCCGTACCGAATAGCGATGTCGATACGTCTATCTCGCTCGATATCACTCACTTCTTCCCCGGTCACCACTGAAACAATGATATCTGGAAATTTCTGATAAAAATTCTCCAGATGGGGCACAAGCCACATAGCAGCAAAGCTTGAAGTCGTACTAACGGTCAGCGTTTTCTTTGAACACGTTATTTCACTCACCGTTTCAGTGAGCTGCTGAAAAATTTGAGAGGTAGTTTGAGCGAGCATCCGCCCCTCACTGGTCAACTGTACGGCACGGGTTTTGCGCTCGAATAATGTTGTGCTCAGGGATTCCTCCAAACCCTTTATCTGATGTGATACGGCTGTCGGCGTTATAAAGAGTTCTTCCGCAGCTCTCTTGAAACTGCCCAGTCTGGCGGCGGCATCGAATACTTTAAGGGCGTTGAGGGAGAGTAGGTTTGGGTACACCGATCAGAATCTCTTATAGATGAGCTTTCCTCATCTATAAGAAGAAATAACTCGTTTGTCAAGGATACTCCCCAGCATCACCATAGATGAACCTTCAGATGGTTTAGTAAAGGTTCCAGACTATGAAAACACTATTACATATTGACGCTAGTGCCCAGAAGTGGAGCGGCTTAGCAGCACCACAAGACAGTGCGAATATCCCCAGGCATACCTCAATCTCCAAAGCAGTTGCCGCGAGTTTTATAAGCAGCTGGCTAGAAAAGAGGCCTAAAGATAAAGTTATCCATAGAGATGTCGGTTTAAACCCACCAGGCTTTATCAATCAAGATTGGATTGCCTCGGTTTTTACGCCTGAAGCGGATCGCACCAAGGAGCAGCAGTCCTTGGTCGCGCTTTCTGACATCTTGATTGATGAGCTATCCCAGGCGGATATCATTGTTATGTCCACTTCGATGTATAACTACGGCATGCCTGCCGCACTCAAGGCATGGTTCGATCAAGTTATTCGTATCAACAAGACGTTCACCTTTGATTTAGACCGTGGTGACTTCCCCTTAGAACCTATTATGTCTGGCAAAAAGCTGGTGCTAATCACCTCTGCCGGGGAGTTTGGCTTTGGACAAGGAGGAATCCGTGAGCAAATGAATCACCTGGGGCCACATATCCGAACCTTAAGCCACTATTTGGGGGTTGAGGATTTCCATGAAATCAATGCGGAGTACCAGGAATTTGCTGATGAAAGGCACCGGGATTCGATTAAACGAGCTTTCCTCAAAACTCAGGAGTTAACCGCAACGTTGGCTAACTGCCTTTAAAGTTTGCCTACCAAAGCTAGCTTGTCTCCCAAATGAAGTGGCCAGCGGCTTGTCAGAGTGGTCTCCCGATACTTACTATGCGGAATAGGCGCAAATAGCATCTTTACCAGCTTCTCATTTTGTACTCTGGTACAAAAGAGTAAATAAGTATCTGAGGATTTATGAAGCAGCGGGTATTTGGCAATTCATCGGACGACAACGCGAATATTACTTTAGCCTCTGGGAACAATTGCCGGTTGATCAGGGTTCGCAGAGACTTAATACCGAATTACCACCTCTTGGTTTTTCCAAAATCCCAGGGAGAACCAAGTAAGGAGGAGGTTAGTGAGATGGTTTCACTTGGCATTGAGCATGCAAGAAGCATTGCCGAATCAATAGTCGGTGACCCAGAAGCCTATACTCTCCTTTACAGTGGTTATAGTGCCCGACGGGAAAAAGGCTGGCATATTCATATCGTATTATTGGGAAATCGATGGAGAAAGGCATGGCTTTATTTGGTATTGGCAGGGAAAAACATTTTACAAGCTACGGGTTTACGGAAAGATGACGCTCCGAGGGTTAGCCAATGAACCAAAATAGATGGCTCAACCTAATGGGGGCACTCAATCTTCCTGAATCCCTTCAGTGCTTCGAAAAGCTAGTTTCTTCGTATGCAGAGAATCACAGGTATTATCATACGGGGCATCACATTGATGCGATGCTGAGGCACTTTGATAAAGTTGCAGAGCTTGCCGAGCACCCCCATGAGGTCGAGCTCGCTATCTGGTTTCACGATGCGATTTACAAGCCATTTTCCTCTAAGAATGAAGAAAACAGTGCTCTATGGGCAAAAAAGTTCCTGATCGATTCCGGGTATTGTCCCGCAGGGGTGGATAGGGTGTACCAATTGATTATGGCAACCTGCCACAATTACATGCCAGTTAGTATTGATGAAAAGCTAATAATCGACATTGACCTAACGATCCTGGGTGCCAGCACAAGCGTTTTCGAAGCTTATGAAAAACAAGTCCGTAAAGAGTATCGGCTGGTACCGATTATGATTTACAAAAAGAAACGCAGGGAAATATTAAGGGAATTTTTGTCTCAGAAAAGGCTTTATCACACCGATTACTTTCACAGTCACTTTGATGCTCAAGCTCGAAGTAATATTAAAAGAAGTTTACAGGCCTTTTGACGTATTCTTGCGTGGTTTAAATGATAATTCAACTTCCCTTAAGGCTCGTCTACAACTATTGGATTCTGCTAACAGTGGTATTTTTGTGCACTATTACAAGCCTATCCCTGTTTCCGCTTCCCGAAGTACCCAATATACCCGGCACCGACAAAACCAATCACTTAATTGCCTATAGTGCACTGATGTTCCCCGTCGCCCTGCGCAGGCCTAGTTACTGGTGGCTAATAGGACTATTTTTTGTACTGTGGAGCGGTGGCATCGAGTTACTTCAACCTTATGTGAATCGAACGGGTGAGTGGTTAGATTTCGTGGCCAATACGGCGGGGATATTGAGCGGCACGCTTATCGCTTGGGTGTTGGGAAAGTTCGGGTTGAGGGAGAGAAATTCCTAAACCTGATTTAGCTTAAACTCCAGAACTGCTCTAAGTTACCGGTTAATTGATCGGTGTTGCGACAAATCACCGGCTGCCAGTGCTCGGGGAAAAGCTGCCAATAAAAAGGTTCTGAAAAGCGGCTATCTACCAGAATGATCACACCTTTATCAGATTCGGAACGTATAACCCGACCGGCAGTTTGCAGTACGCGAGTCATCCCTGGATAGCGGTAGGCGATGTCAAATCCATGGATGCCAGTGGTTTCCGCAGCATCGCGCTGTAGCTCCCGCTCAACATTAACTTGCGGGAGCCCAGTACCGACGATAATAGTGCCAACCAGCTTCTCCCCAACATAGTCAATGCCTTCACCAAAGATGCCCCCCATAATGGCAAACCCAAGGCTCTTGTTACCTTCGTTGAATCCAGACAAAAACTCAGCGCGCTCTGTCTCTCCCTGTCCCGGCAGCTGTTGTAACAAGAACACTTCCGGGAATCTCGCCTTAAAACTCTCAGCAACTTGCTCCAGGTAACGATAAGAGGGAAAAAATACCAGGTAATTTCCTGCGCGGCTGTAAAAGGTACGGGAAATAATGTCGACGAGGTTCTCTATTGAGCGGTCGCGAGCTTGGTAGCGCGTATCTATATATGGACACAGGAAAACGCCCTGTTGCTGCGGCTGAAAAGGCGAGGGCAGTCTTAAGTAGGGCGACTCATGCTCTACACCCAGCTGACTATATATATAGCTGGCTGGGCGCACAGTCGCAGAGAAGAGTATAGCGGCTTGGTTTTGCTGATAGGATCGCTGTAAAAACTGTGCAGGATTTAAACAAAGTAGCTTAATTTCCTGCTCCTGCCAGGGAGCATCCCGGTCAATCACCCGAGTGACGACTTTATGCTGATCGGAAAGCTCCTGCCCAATAACAGCGTAACGATAGACAGACCTTAACCACTCCGCTATTTCTTCCGGGGGCGACTGAGAGCTTTCTATAAGTTGGCTGACCGTGGAGAGCACTTTTTGCACGGCTCGAGAAACTGATTCTGGATTCTCTGCTTCACCTGTTGCTGCAGTGACCCAAACTTCACCCCCTTCAAAAGTACTGCGGCTTTGAGCTACACCAACTTCTCGCAATCGCTTGATCCAATTTTCAATTGCCCGAACCAGAGACTGGATACTTCTCCGCAATGTCGGAGAGTGCCCTTTGCAAGCATTAGCTGCGCGGCGACTATCACGGCGGGATAACTTTGCACTGTACATTTCCTGGGCGCGGTCGATCAAATTATGAGCTTCATCGACTAACAATGCGCGGCGATTGCGCTGGTCCTGAAAACTGGTCAGGCGTACCAAAGGGTCAAATACATAGTTGAAATCACATACCACCAAGTCTACCCAAGGCAATATTTGAAGGGAGAGTTCAAAGGGGCAGATTTGCTGCTGATCCGCCACATCAGCAATTTCTTTGGGAGTTAACTGGGGCCGGCCGAGCAGGGCATCCATTGCAACTGGAAGTCGATCATAAAATCCTCTTGTACGCGGACAGATGCCGTCATCATCACGGGTACAAAGCCCCAGGTTACAGGCACAGGTTTTTTCCCTTGCTTGAATTTCAAGTAAAGATAACTGCAAACCACTCTCCTGAAGTGCCTCAATGGTTTCCCGCACCATTTGCCGACCGGAATTCTTTGCTGTCAGGTAAACCAAGTGATCCAGCTTTTCCTCGCCAATTGCCTTTATGGCTGGGAATAGGGTGCTGATTGTCTTGCCGGTTCCCGTGGGTGCTTCAGCCACCAGCTCACCACCGTCCCGGAAACACCGGTAGGCTTCCACTGCCAGTTGGCGCTGGCCGGGGCGGTATTGTGGGAAAGGAAAAGCGAGCTGTTTCGCAGTATCAATAAGCTGTTGCCGATGTTCCTGCCAAGCCCTGTGCCAACACAAATATTTTGTGAGAGCCTCAAGAGTGAAGGCCTCTAACTCACTAAAGCGGTACTCTATGCACTCTGGATAGGCCTTGCGCTCCTTGAGGTTATACCAGACAACTTGCAGGGCAACTGTATCTGTACCATCTGTAGCGCCTTCATTTACCAAGTGGCAATAGCCGTAAATTTTTAGCTGGGCCCAATGCAATTGCTTGGCGGCTTCGGGCAACTTCGATGGGGGTAAATAAGTGGTCTTAATTTCATCCAGCTGAGCCGGTTTATGCAAATCACTTTTCGGGTGAAAAATGTCAACCCGGCCGCTCAAAGTAACCTGCTGTTCCATCCAATCTATTTGGGTCTTGAGCTTGTATTCTGCCTCAGCGCCTTTGGGCCGCTGATTTTGTAGCTTCTGATGAGCCCGAATCCCTTCCTGGGCAGAGGGCCCTGAAGTTGGTTCCCGAATCAAATCTCCGCTGCGGCAGGAAAAAGCGACTAGCTCTCCCACAGAAAGATTCAAAGTCTCAGCCGACTCTAAGCTATCCAAAGCTAGTGCCATTCCACATGAATTACGCGATGAGGGATCGCCTCTTCAGCAAAAAACGCCAGCCAGCGTTCTTGGTTTTTTTGTAAGCGATCCCCAGGACCTTTAACCTCCACGAGTTCATAGTGACCGGAGGGAGTAAAGCAAATAAGGTCTGGCAGCCCATTTCTATTCTGTGTGATATCACTGAGCATGCGAGTAAAAATTGAACGCCAATGACTTGGGGGGATTCTATCCAGCGCCTTCTCAAGTAGTTCTGTAGACAAAGCCTCCCAAGCAACTAAAGGGTTGGCAATACCTTGTTTCTCTGCAAAGGTAGAGATGACGCGGGACTTCAAGGACTCATGCTCTATTTCGGCCAATCGCTGGGTGAATAGCGCTTGACGGGAATAGTAAAAATCCGCGGTGCGAAAATCAGCTGGGGCTACCTGGAAGGGATTGAAAAAAGCACCAGGCACAGGTGCAAATAGTATGTCCCAAATATAGAGGCCCAACACACCGGTGAATAGGGTGTTCTCTACATAAAAACACTCACCACCGCTAGAACCTTCAAGGTGCTCTGCCACCAGCAGCTCAACACAGATTTCCCCCTGCGCCAAACTTATCACTTCAGTGGGGGCTTGGATTTTATGGGGTGCCTGCCAATTGTTGAGGCCTCCACTTCGTTTGGCTGTGCGGTAACCAAAGACAAGAGCAAACTCTCTTTCTGCCTGGTCCATAGGGGAAGCTATTATTTCCTCGCATATTTCCAATGCCAGAGTGTCGTACCCTTGCTTTACGGCAATGCGTGCGCGGCGCTCACGGGCGGGAGGGGTTTTACAAAGTTGATATAGTGCATCTGCCTGCTCAAGAGCATTGAGCCGCTCAAGCTGCCGTGCCAACTTAAGGCGTATTCTGTCCAGCCGACGAGCCAGGGTTGAGTCACCATCAATACCTTCTGGCAGTTGAGCAGATAAGGCTATTATGGCTTCTGCATCTTCCAGTAATGGCTCTTCTAACAGCTCCAGGCATTGGTAGTAAAGCAGATACTGATCAATTTGTGCCCGACTTTGAAAGGGGAGATTTTTCTTATCCAGTGGATAGGATTCATAGCGATAAAGCCCAAGATCCCGTAATACATAATCAGTAAGGTCCTGGTTCAAGTTGCCAAAGTAACACAGTTTAAAAGTCTGGAAATGCTCAGCACCCTGGACGGCTAGTACCCTGTGCTGAGAAAGCAACTTCACAAACCAGTCACTCGAACTGGAGTCTTCAAGCAATAGTTGCTCGAGGGAAGGCCGGCTGAGAGACTTGCGTATACCCAAGGGTCCTGCCGCAAGCAATTCAGCTTTGGTAAATAATGGTAGATATTCTTGTGCCGTTAACACCGGATTAAAACAAAGTAGTCCAGCACGATCCAAAACAGCTGCAGCACTTTCAATGCACTCTATCTCACCGTAGTTAAGCTTCTCCAGGCGGAAAAGCGATCCTCTAGAGGAAGGCACTCCTTTACGGGACAGCAAACGCACATAGAGCCGCTGGCTATAAATATCCAACTCTTGGAAGGTTTTAAAAAATTTTTGCTCAGATGTGGTGATAAGCCAGGAATAATGTTGGCTAACAAATTCAATCAACGCTTTGAAGTTGTCCAGGTAGTAGCCAGTTGGCAATTCTATCGGTTGGGTCATGGCACAAGCGCTAGTTTTTGCGATCTATCTATCGTTGATACCGCACACCAAATCCTTATGACGTGATATGCAAACAATGAGGCAGAGGTTACTCTGGAGCTGTATGGTTATACAGCAAGTTAGCCCGGTGAACAAACAACAATCCCAAGCTTTCTTCTTAGTTATTCAGTCATTTTTTCCTATGGCAACTCCCTTGATGCTCATCCAGGCTTGCAGTCGAGGCTTATAAGCGGTCGCCCCATAAGATTTAACCAATAAGGGATTACCTCTATGAAAGTGACAAATTCTGTGACTGCAGTCGCGCTATTTGCCGCCAGCGTATCTGCTCTAGCTGATAATAATGTCACCCTGGTATTCCAGGAAGGTACTGGCAATAGTGCAACTTCTGATCAGTCCGATGGTATTGTGCATAACAACTTGATTGTTCAGACCCAAATCGGAGATTTCAATGACTCGGATGCATCCCAAACTACAGGCACTTCTGAAAGCACTATTGAGCTGGTGCAGACGGGAAATTTGAATCAGGCCTCAGCAGTGCAACAGAATGCAACGCAGCTTACTACGTCCTCCCTGACCCAGAATGGCAGTGATAATACAGCGACCTTGCTGCAGGACGATGCTCAATTCAGCGCCTTCACCGGCACTCAGGCTGGAGACTTGAACGACATCCAAGTCCGGCAACAGGAAGATGTTACTTCCACCACACTTGTTGCATCTCAACAGGGAATGTCTAACACGATGATTCTGGATCAGCGTATAAGGGTGGATAGTACTAGCGCCATGTTCAACCAAGTTGGCGACTCCAACCTCGCCATTATGGATCAGGATAGGGATGTAACCTTTACCTTTGCTATGGCTAGCCAAACGGGCTCTTCCAACTTTTTAGATATCGAGCAGGATGAAGTCACGACGACGAGCACTGCAATAATAACGCAGATAGGTGATTCGAATACTGGAAGAATAGAACAAGAAACTGATGTTTCAGCTGCTACTGGGATAGTCACCCAGATTGGTGACAACAACATTGCAAATGTGGATCAGGAGAATATTACCTCAAGCAGCGGTGAGGTAATGCAAACCGGCTCTTCTAATACGGTAAATCTTGATCAAGGGAACGAAAATATTGCCGCTATTGAACTTATTTCCTGTACCACTCTAGTAATCCAAGATGGGTCAGCCAATACAGCACAAATAGATCAGGGGCAGGACGGGTCTTTGCTCACCAGTTCATTGATACTAAATCAGTTCGGTGATTCGAATTCTTCCCAGATTAATCAACATAGCGGTATTAGTAGCAGCATTCTGGTGACGCAAAATGGCGTTTCCAATATTCAAACAACCTCTCAGGTTGGCAGTGGTGAAATCGCATTAACCACGCAAACTGGCACAGGTAATGTTGGCAATACCTTCCAATAAAACACCTACTGAAAGTGGTTAAGGCTAGCGTAGATATTATTTAAAATATCGCATCACCTTTTGATATCGGTACACCGCGTACCAAGTAAAAAATATCACTGAAATCCAAATCATAGTAATGATTTGGATTTCCAGTACTGACATATTGAATTCACCTATGACGGAGAAAAATTCAAATACGTCAGTGCAGATTAAAATGGGCAAATAGATACGCCAAGCATTTGAGAAGGCAATCCTTTTCGAGAAAGCCAATCCAAACAAAGCAACAAAAAATACAATATAAACTAGCAGGCTAAAAATCATCCACCAAATAGGGAGGTCCCACTCATCGGCGGTGAAACCAAGATATTGGGAATAGACTTCCAGCGGGGCAAGAATAAAAAGGAGTACCTTCCAACCAGCACTGGGTTTGTAGTGTGGAATAGAGTCTGTAAGGGGGCTATCTGGTGTCTGATACATATCCTGCATCTCGAAACGTCCTTATTATTTACCACTATTCCGGATAGGCACTAATTGCCAACCCGAAAGTTACCTCTCGCCATTCCCTGAGCTAAATTGAGATGATCATTACTTACTAGCTAGGCTCTGTGACTATCAAAATTTGAACAGCGAGGATATTGTCTGCAGCTTCAAAGTCAATACTTGACTCAAGTGTTTGTCGATAATGTGAGGCAGCTCATCGCATACGTGTGACAATATAACCTGCTTTCTTGCAGTTCAAACAAGGTGAAGTCATGATGTCAATCGAATGCCAATGGCCAAGCGATAAACGGCAAACTACTTCTACATTCTGGCTGCAGTAATAGCCGACAAGAATTGCTTATAAGTGCACTAATCCATAGGATTGAAGTGGCCGACAGTTTTAAATTTCAAAGGCCAATTAAAGGGCAGAGCGTGCAAAATCCTTATCAAGCACCTGAGAGCGAACTCGACAATCGCCCCCCCGTCTATAGCCCTAGCGTAGGCTGGAAAATTGTCTTTTTTATCCTTCTACCACTGGAGCTGTATTCCCAATATACGGTTTTGACCGATGGCACCACAGGCATCCCCTTTTGGTGGCTGGTAATCAGCTTGATTGTTTCCTCCCTTTTCTACGTCGTACTGTTTGGATTAGCGTTTGCCAAGAGAATAGGATTCGAACAACTTTGGATCTTTTTTATTCCAGTTATAGTGCTTATCGATATTTTTGAATTTTCTTTACTCGCCATCAACTTAAACAAGCTCGGGGCAGGTGTAGCCCTTGTGATGGCAAGCACAGCGCCAATCATCTTGCTTAGATGGTATGTCGTATATAAGTATCAGAAGGTTATGAAATATTTTGCCTAAAGGATGCACCCCACCTCAATAAGGACTCAGAGCTATAGCTTTTCTCTAAACTTTATTCTTAGCATTTTGGCACTTTTGTCTTAGTGCAATTCACCGGTACAGACCTAAAAATCAGTAGATCACCAACTACTGCTCTTTCGGAGCCGGCTCTCGGCTATTCGTGGAAATACTTAAACTGGCAGCGAATGACCTGGATTCTTTGATTCAGGTCATTCGCAGTGAAGGTTACCAGCTCTTTGGCCCGATACTGCATAACGGGGCTATTACCTATGGTGAGATTGAAACTCCCACAGATCTGCCCCAAGGATGGACGGATCAGCAAGAGGCGGGGCAATACCGGGTAGAGCGCCGCAATGACAAGGCTTACTTTGGCTACGCCGTTGGCCCCCACTCCTGGAAGCAGTTTCTTCAGCTGCCCCAGCGCCAGCTCTGGAGCGCTAGCCGCTCTGGAGAAGATGTTCAGATTCTGGAAATTGAGGAGCCACCGGTCAAGTTAGCTTTTCTCGGTGTTCGCAGTTGCGAGCTACACGCCATTGCTATCCAGGACCGTGTCCTCGCACAAGGGGATTACGTCAACAGCAGCTATAAGGCACGTCGAGCGCAGCTGTTTACTATCGCTGTGGAGTGCACAACAGCAGCAAATACCTGTTTCTGTACCTCAATGAACACAGGCCCGCAGGTGCGACTTCCCAGTGATCTGGTAATCACCGAAGTTCTGAACCCCGATTCACACTTCTTCCTGATACGCAGCGGCAGCCCTCAAGGCAACAGTGTGTTAAAGCAACTACCCACTGTTGACGCCTCAGATGCGGAGAAACAAGAGGGGCAGGCTGCCGTTCAGCAAGCCGAAAATCAAGTGAGTAACGGTAGCCGCAGCTTCGACAGCTCTGACCTGAAGACGCTGCTTTATCGCAATTATGACAACCCCAACTGGGATAAAGTCGCGGAGCGTTGCCTCTCCTGCGCCAATTGCACTATGGCTTGCCCAACGTGCTTCTGCTCAACCGTTGAGGACACAACAGATTTAACCGGAAATGAAGCTCAGCGCTGGGAGCGTTGGGATTCCTGCTTTACGGCTGAGTTGAGCTATTTGTCTGGCGGCCCGGTAAGGGCGGATACCCGCAGCCGCTATCGACAGTGGATGACTCACAAACTGGCCACTTGGTATGACCAATTTGACAGCTCTGGCTGTGTCGGCTGTGGACGTTGTATTACCTGGTGTCCCGTAGGCATCGATATCACGGAAGAGATACAGAATATTCGCGTCCAGGAACAAAAATGAAAGTTGTCACCACCTTACTCAAGGAGCACCCTTTCTTTGCCGGGTTGGCAGACAAGGACCTGGCATTCCTCTCCGGGTGTACAAGCAATAGTCACTATAAAGAAGGCGAATACCTTGCCAGGGAAAACACTCCGGCTAGCCATTTCTTCTTAATTCGATCTGGACGTGTCGCCGTAGAAACCTTTGTCCCCAACTATGGGCCCCTTTGCCTGATGACACTGCATGGTGGAGATATATTCGGCTGGTCCTGGCTGTATCCTCCCTACTTGAGTGCTTTCGATGCCCGGGCCCTGACCTCAGTTCGCAGCCTTAAACTTGGCGGGCAGTGCCTCCGAGATAAGTGCGAAAAAGAACCGAGACTCGGTTTCGAATTGATGAAACGGTTTACCAAAGTTGCTACAGAACGACTGCAGGCAGCACGAATACAATTGTTGGACCTTTACGGGCCACATCCGTCACAGGGAATCCCTCGCTGTGATCCCTGAATTATGGCGTGTTACCCATCGACGCGAAGAATTTCCTGGCACTGTCACTATATCACTGACACGAGAGGCTAGGGGCCCATCACCCATTCAGCCCGGGCAATTCAACATGCTTTATGCCTTTGGTGCCGGGGAGGCTGCTATCTCCTTAAGTGGCCCGAGTACGTCATCGGCTAAGCCACTTACCCATACGATTAAAGGTCAGGGACTTGCTACCCAAGCGCTTTGCAAACTGGAAGTTGGAGCGCAACTGGGCATCCGGGGACCATTCGGGCAGGGGTGGCCAACTCACTTGGCGGAAAATCGCCCCTTAGTGATCATCGCCGGCGGATTCGGGCTAGCGCCTTTACGACCCCTGATCTACAGCTTTCTTGAGGGGCACTTGCCAGCCAGGAGCCTACAAGTTTTCTATGGGGCTCGTCGCCCCGAAGAAATGCTTTACCAGACAGAGCTTGGTCACTGGCGCAGCTCATTTGAACTGGTGACATCTGTGGACCACGCCAGCACAGACTGGAACGGGCATATTGGTGTGATTACCGACCCTCTGCGTGTCACTCATTTGGAGTGCAATGATGCTTTAGTGTTTGTGTGTGGACCGGAGATCATGATGCGCTTTTGCATACAGGTTCTTCTCCATAAAGGTGTGGATGAATCCAATATCTATCTATCCATGGAGCGCAACATGAAGTGTGCCATTGGAATCTGCGGCCACTGCCAGTGGGGACCTAACTTTGTTTGTAAAGATGGCCCTGTCTTTTGCTACCGGGATATTCGCTCATGGTTTCAAATCAACAGCCTATAGCGAGTAGTAATCCTCCCCCCAAACTTGCCGTCTGGAAGTTCACCTCTTGTGATGGCTGCCAACTGAGCCTATTGGATTGTGAGGATGAACTCCTTGCTTTGGCGGCCCAGGTAGATATCGCCTATTTCCTGGAAGCTTCCAGTGAGGTGAAAGAGGGCCCTTTTGATATCTCTCTCGTCGAGGGCTCCATTACCACGCCAGCAGATGAAGAGAGAATCCTAGAGGTCAGACGTCAGTCCCGCTTTCTAATCAGTATTGGCGCCTGTGCAACAGCTGGAGGGATTCAGGCACTTCGCAACTTTGCCGATGTGCAGGAGTTCACCGATGTGGTCTATGCCCACCCGGAATATATCGCCACTCTCAAGGAATCCACACCAATATCAGGGAGGGTACCAGTGGACTTTGAATTACAGGGGTGTCCGATCAACAAGCATCAATTACTTGAAGTCATCAGTGCATTCCTGCACCGGCGAGCCCCCCAGGTTGCCAATCACTCGGTGTGTATTGAGTGTAAATTGCGCGGCAATGTTTGCATCTGGGTTGCCCATGGCACCCCCTGTATGGGGCCTGTTACACACGCGGGATGTGGCGCTATTTGCCCCAGTTACAACCGTGGTTGCTACGCTTGCTACGGTCCCAAGGAAAATCCCAACACCGAATCACTGTGCCATTGGTGGGATGAAAAACTAAATGTAGAAAATACATTAATTGTTGAAAACCTTAGAAATTTCAATCCACTAGCGTATTCTTTTAAAGTGCAAAGTGAAGATAGTCAAGAAGATGGGGAGCGTTAATCCCCCCAAACATTGGTGATAAATCTGCCCCCAGGTGAGCTTTATGGCGGATCGCAGCAAAACGATTAAGGTAGATTATCTCGCTCGGGTCGAAGGGGAGGGAGCCCTCCATATCGACTACGACGATAGCGGCGTACAAAATGTACAGCTCAAGATTTTTGAGCCCCCCAGGTTCTTCGAAGCCCTTCTCAGAGGGCGCGATTACTTGGAAGCCCCAGATATCACCGCACGCATATGTGGGATCTGCCCGGTGGCCTACCAGATGAGTGCTGTGCATGCCATGGAGAATGCCCTGAACCTAAAGCCCGACGGCGCTTTGCGTATGCTTCGTCGATTGCTTTACTGCGGTGAATGGATCGAGAGCCATATGCTGCATATCAGCATGCTCCATGCACCAGATTTCCTCGGCTACCCCAATGCAGTCGCAATGGCTAAGGATCATCCAGAGATTGTTAAGAACGCGCTGGAGATTAAAAAGGCGGGCAATGCCCTCGTTCGCCTTATTGGTGGCAGGGAAGTACACCCGATTAATGTGAGGGTAGGGGGTTTCTACAAGGTTCCGGAAGCCCGAGAACTCACAGCCATGGTAGCGCAGCTGGAAATGGCCCGGGGTCTCACCGAGCAACTGGTGCGCTGGTCCGCAGCTTTGCCTTTCCCCAGCTACGAATGGCGAAGGGATAATCACTACGAATTTGTCGCTCTAACGCACCCGTCAGAATACCCAATGAACGAGGGCAGAATCACCTCCAGTGCGGGACTCAATATTAGCGCCCAAGACTATGAGAACCACTTTGCAGAAGAGCACGTCGCTCACAGCACCGCGCTGCACTGTACTTTACGGGAGCGGGGTGCCTATCTGGTGGGCCCCATCGCACGATACAACCTTAATCGCGACAAGCTGTCGCCTCGAGCATTGCAATTGGCTGAGGAGATCAACTTTACCGCCCCCTGTTTAAATCCCTTCCAAAGCATCCTCGTTAGGAGCCTGGAGGTACTACATGCCTTTGAGGAAGCTCTGCATATTATTGATAGATACCAACCCCCAGCCGAGCCTCACTTAAAGACAGAGCCGAGAACCGCAAGCGGCTGTGCAGCCACCGAAGCACCCCGTGGGCTTCTGTATCATCGCTACGATATTGATGAGAAAGGCAAGATTACGACGGCAAAAATTGTCGCTCCCACCTCACAAAACCAGAAGACCATCGAAGATGACCTCCGCTTGATGTTGCCGAGCTTTATGCACTTTCCTGAGGATAAATTACAGGGGCTATGTGAACGGGCGATAAGGAATTACGACCCTTGCATTTCCTGCTCCACTCACTTCCTACAGCTACATTTGAATTATGGGCAAGTGCAAAGTAAGCAATCCATGGTTACTGGTAAGCCTGGGCAACCCCCTGCGCGGTGATGATGGAGTAGGGCCACATATCATCGCTCGGCTTCGCCAAAAACTTGGAGGGGCGGTGGAATACCTCGAAAGCGGCGGCGATATTTTACATTTACTCACTCAATGGAAAGGTCGATGGGTTTGCCTTGTAGACGCCATGGTAAGCGATCAGCACCCTATCGGGGAGGTTGTCACCATTGATGGGCTTGAGAGTGCTCTTGCTCCATCAATGTGCAATACATCAAGCCATGGATTTGGGCTGACCGAAGCGCTGACCATGGGAAAGCATATTGATTCGCTGCCGGCACATCTGGATGTTTTTGCGATCAACTCAGAAAGTCTGGCAAAAGGGCAAGGGTTATCGCCCAAAGTGGCCAGTGCAGCCCATCGAGCAGAGCAAATGATTATCGCGCACCTAACGCTATACAGCGGAGACCACTATGCACGAACAGAATCTCATCAAAAACCTGATCGATAAAATCCAGGAACTGGCCTCTGATGAACCCGGCAGGCCGATCGGCGTTCGCTTACGCTTGGGTGCCCTGGCGCATATGTCTGCAGCGCATCTGAGGGAGCATTTTGACAGGGAGATACTCGGGACTTCTCTCGAGGGGATTAAGCTGGAAATTGATGAGCTTAAGGATATTAATCACAAGGAAGCCCAGGATGTAATCCTGGAGAGCTTAAAGTTTGAGGAGACTGATGGCCACTGAACGCCGCCGGATTGAAATCGCCGGATTGGTGCAGGGAGTAGGATTCCGGCCCTTTATCTATCGCCTGGCCGATAGCTTTCAATTGAAAGGCTGGGTGGCCAACTATAGCGGCGGCCTGAGAATTGAAGTCCAGGGCAAAAGCCGGGAAATCGAAAAGTTTATCGATAAGTTATCTTCAGAGAAGCCACCCTACAGTCGCATCACTCACATTGAATCCTACCCGGTGGCTCTTCAAGCAGAATACGGTTTTCGAATCTTACCCAGTGTCCGTGATGCCAGCAGTTCAACCATCGTCTTACCAGACCTGGCTCCCTGTGATGATTGCCTCAGGGAATTGTCAGACCCCAACAATCGCCGCTACGACTATCCGTTTATCAGCTGCACTCTTTGTGGCCCCCGCTACAGCATCATTTACAAACTGCCCTACGATCGTGTCAACACCTCCATGCACCACTTCCCCCTGTGCGGAAAGTGCTCTGGGGAGTACCGGGACCCCCTCAATCGGCGCTTTCATGCGGAGCCCAATGCCTGCCCCCAGTGCGGCCCTCAGTTACTTTTCTGTAATACTGCCGGCGTTACAATTGCGAAGATGAGTCGGGCACTATCCAAAGCCCTTGATGCCCTTGCCCAGGGGAAAATTATTGCCCTTAAAGGGGTAGGCGGCTTTCAACTGTTAGCCGACGCCTCCAATGGTAAGGCGCTCGCCAACTTGCGCCAGCGCAAACAACGTCCGCATAAACCGTTCGCGCTTCTATATGACGAGCTGAAAAGTGTCTGTCAGGATTGCTGCGTCTCGGAGGAAGAGGCGCAGCTACTATCAACCCGAGAAAGACCGATTGTTCTATTGGAAGCGAAGGATGACAATCACTCCAGGATACATCCGCTGGTCGCTCCAAATCTTGCCGACTTGGGGGTGATGCTACCTGCATCACCTTTACATTACTTGCTCGCGCAAAAGTATCGAGCCCCTCTTGTCGCTACTAGCGGTAATCTCGCAGAAGAGCCTATTTGTACAGAAAATGATGAGGCGTTTGAGCGCTTGGGTAAAATCGCTGACTACTTTCTGGTTCACAATCGCCGAATTTTGCGCCCGCTGGATGACTCTGTACTCAGGGTGGTCAATAACCGTCCGCTGATGTTGCGTCGAGCCCGGGGCTACGCGCCACTTCCCATCACCTTGCCTGTACCAGGCACAAAGGGCGAAGGTGAACGAGAGAGCTTCCTGGCCCTGGGGGCGGACCTGAAAAACACAGTTGCACTGTCTCACGCCGGGTGGGCTTATCCGAGCCAGCATATTGGCGACTTAGGTAGTGCCAATACCCTGAAGCACTTTAACCAAACTATTGGCGATCTCACGAAACTACAGCAGTGCCGCCCGA
The DNA here is from genome assembly GCF_052468155.1 of Microbulbifer maximicatervae (SeqCode). Taxonomy (NCBI): domain Bacteria; kingdom Pseudomonadati; phylum Pseudomonadota; class Gammaproteobacteria; order Cellvibrionales; family Microbulbiferaceae; genus Microbulbifer; species Microbulbifer maximicatervae (SeqCode). The sequence goes on along the minus strand of NZ_CP174335.1, from coordinate 3,767,540 downwards.
AAAAATTAATCCACGACCTCCATCCAGGCTATACCTCTCACCGCTGGGCCATGAAGCAAAGAGCTGTGCGTATTGGCGTTCAGCACCATATTGCCCATCTATTCTCCTGCATGGCAGAACACGCTCACTCGGGACCTGCACTGGGAATCTGCTGGGATGGAACTGGTTACGACCGCAGTGGCATTGTTCGCGGTGGGGAATTCTTTCACTGGAATGGACAGTCTCCAGTCAAACACATCGCCAGCTTTCGCACATTCCCGTTGCCAGGCGGTGAGAAGGCCGTACGGGAGCCCAGACGCTCTGCGGCTGGACTTTTGTATGAAATCTCCGGGTTTGTCGCCCTGGAGAATCGACAGTTAAAGCGCTGCTTCACCCTTGGTGAGCGTCAAAACCTGGTCACCATGCTAAAAGGTGAGATTAACAGTCCACCGTGTAGCTCTGTCGGCCGCCTATTCGATGCGGTATCCGCACTCCTCGGACTGACCACGCATACCAGTTTTGAAGGGCAGGCAGCCATGGCTCTTGAACAGTGCGCCCGTGGCGTCAGCTCTAAAGACAGCTACCCCTTTAGCTTTATTCAAAAAGGGGACCTGCTTGAGCTGGATTGGACACCCTGTATTAGTGCTTTGATCTACGATGAAAACCGATCACTGCCACAAAGGGCCGCTGCATTTCACAACACACTCGCGCAGATGGCGCTGGCAGTAGCAACGCAACAAGGTGAAAAGAATATCTTTCTGTCCGGCGGTGTATTCCAGAACAAGCGGCTTACCGAAACCGTCACTGCGCTCCTGGAAAGCCAGGGCTTTTCCGTTCACAGCCACAGCGAGGTCCCCCCAAATGATGGCGGAATATCGCTGGGCCAGATCCACTACGCACAATGTATGGATGCTGCTGGGCAATCATTGGGAGAGGAGAGTTCCTAGTGTGCCTGGGAGTTCCCGGAAGAATCGAATTAATAGAGCAAGAATCAGCCATGGAGCGCACTGGAAAAGTTTCCTTCGGCGGTATCAGTAAAGCTGTAAATTTATCACTGGTACCCGAGGCTGAAGTAGGAGACTACGTGATCGTTCATGCTGGAGTCGCGATCAGCAAGTTGAGAGCAAAAGAAGCAAATAAGGTTTTCGAGTACCTCAAAACATTGGGTTGAGTCAGCCTGTAATGAAATACCTCAAGGAATACCGCAACGGCGAGAACATCAAGCTAATTGCGGCAGAGATTCAGAAAGTCACTACTCGCCCATGGACTCTAATGGAGATCTGTGGAGGGCAAACCCATGCTATCGCAAAATACAACTTGCAGCAATTACTGCCCGAGGAAATTCAATTAGTACACGGACCCGGTTGCCCGGTTTGTGTCACACCTCAGGAAATCATCGATAGAGCTATTGCGATTGCTGCAATACCGAATGTTATCTTCTGCTCCTTTGGCGACATGTTGCGAGTCCCCGGTTCAGATCGAGATTTACTAGAGGTCAAAGCTGCCGGAGGCGATGTCCGTATTGTCTACTCGCCGCTGCAAGCGCTCAATGTGGCAGAGCAGAACCCCACCAAGCAGGTCGTATTCTTTGCAGTGGGTTTTGAAACGACTGCTACCGCCAATGCCCTGGCGCTGTCCCTCGCCAAGCAAAAGCAAATCGACAACTTTTACGCATTGATATCCCAGTTTTTGGTTACACCGGCGATTCAATCGATATGTGCCCGTGAAGACTGCCGGATTCAAGGTTTCCTAGCTGCCGGTCACGTCTGTGCAATAACCGGATATCGTCAGTACCGCAGCTTGGTGAAAAAACACCAGATTCCAATAGTGATCACAGGCTTTGAACCTCTGGATATTCTTGAAGGCGTACTCCGGTGTGTCCGTCAATTAGAAAGTGGTCGCAGTGAAGTAGAAAACCAATATCAGCGCGCGGTTACTAAAACAGGTAATACCGTTGCCCAGGACTTGATTAAACAGGTTTTTAAAGTAGCAACACAACAGTGGCGCGGCATAGGTGAAATTCCCGCTAGCGGTCTGGTATTGAGCGATGATTACTCAGGATTTAATGCAGAACAAACATTCAATCTGCCAGCATTGAGCATTTCTGAAAACAGGGGCTGTATCAGTGGGGATATTATGCTGGGGCTAAAGAAGCCTGGGGATTGCCCTCACTTCGCTAAGACCTGCCAACCCCAGCAACCGCTGGGGGCGCCAATGGTTTCCACTGAAGGCGCTTGCGCGGCCTACTATCGCTACCAGAATCAGGTGGAATCGAATGAATCTGCAGTGTCCAATTCCACCAACCGCTGACGAGGTCGTACGCCTTGGCCATGGCAGCGGTGGGGAGATGACCCAACGCTTGATCGATCAATATATTCAACCTGTATTCTCTAACCCCTGGCTATCCCAGGCCCATGACAGTGCAACACTTCCATGGAAACCGGATCAGCTCGTATTTACCACCGACTCCTTTGTCATCTCACCACTTTTCTTTCCCGGAGGAAATATCGGTGAGCTCGCCGTTTATGGCACCGTCAACGATTTGGCCATGGCAGGCGCGGAACCCAAGTTTCTAAGCTGCGGCTTGATTCTCGAAGAGGGGTTACCCCTGAAAACTCTCCAACGGGTTCTGATCTCGATGGCTGAGGCTGCCCGGAACTCAGGAATTACCTTAGTCACCGGCGATACCAAAGTGGTAGAGAAAGGGAAGGGGGATGGGCTCTATATCAATACCAGTGGCATCGGTACCCTGATAAGAGAACAACCCATTGATCCCAACCGCATTTGCCAGGGTGATTCTATTATTCTATCCGGCGATATTGGCCGCCACGGAATGGCGGTAATGGCCTGCCGCGAAGGACTCGAGTTTGAAAGTGATCTCCTCAGCGACTGTGCACCACTGAATGGTGTAGTTGCACAAATGATCAATGCCGGAATTGAAGTTCATTGTCTGCGAGATCTCACACGTGGTGGGCTTGCCACTGCACTGGTGGAGCTAGCAGAGAGCTGCGGAAAAACCTTCATTTTGGAAGAAAGCAAAATTCAAGTATCCGATGCCGTACAGGGCGCTTGTGAAATTTTGGGCCTCGACCCACTATATGTCGCAAACGAGGGACGTTTTGTCGCTATTGTCCCTGAAGGCGCCTCCAAGCAGGCAATTTCCATCCTTCAAGAAGCAGCAGCGGAAAGCGCCTGTGGTTTTATCGGTACAATTGAACAAAGAAATTGCGCCCAAGTCATTCTGAAGAACAGCTTGGGATGCGATCGGTTATTACAACGGTTACCAGGGGAACAACTACCGAGAATTTGCTAAGGATTTTATTGGCAGAATATTCATAGAATTAATCAGTTCCTCTCACCTTCAAGATCCTAACCTTTATTTAGTCTTGGATATTGCTGACCCATTTGGCCTGCGATTAATAAGACCCACAAGCCTTTTAACCGTTGATTTTTCCGCTGTAGCGGTAAGTAGTAGGGCAGGGAATATACATGAGAGCCACCGCATATTTTGCAATTTCGTTACTTTTAACCTCCACAATCCCAATTTTCGCTAACGCTCAATGGGCAATACCAGAAGTTGGGCCTCAAGGTCATCCAGACAAAAGGTGCAAACGGGTTAAGCCGCGTTTTGACAAACTATTTAAAGCACCGATCGACGAGTGCTTTAACGGTATTGGCCAACCCTACCCGGAGTTGGTCGATGGGGTATGTTCTGCGGGGGAGCCTAAACGCAATAGTGCACAGATCTGGGGAATGGCTGAATCTCCCAAGTTTTTGTATTGGGGAACAGGTGCCAACGTTCCTTGTACCGCACAAGCGGCCCCGGATGCAGTTTTGACTCCAATATTTGCGCCAAACCAGGGATGGGTATGCGAATTCAATCAAGGGATACTGGCCCAGGAAAACCCCAACCTTAAAAACCTTGGCGATTGGCGGGCACCGACAGCTTACCGCATGGACACTTGTACCCTGGAAGTAACAGAAATAACCCCCACTTATGACCCACTTCTTCAAGACACATTGGGGTTCCGCTCTGGAGGCTACGCTGACGATGTTATTTTTCTTGCGGGACCCGGCGGTGTCCAAGAAGGTATAGCCGGCGAGGGCGGCGGTAACAGCATCATTATGATGGCTTGGCAGGCAAGTACCGGGCAGTACTTGGGATCGAAAAGATTCCCTGAGTATTCAAACATCCGTAAGTTTTTAAATTACAAAGGTGTGTTGTACACAGGCGTTCGATTACAAGAAGACCTGGGTGGATCAGGCCAAGTCCTTCGCTGGATGGGCGATCTGCATGATCCATTCAAGTTTGAAGCAGTGGGAACCATGGAAAGCACCCCTGCAAACCTGACTGTACATAGAGGGCGTATATTTTCCTCCACCTGGCCCAATGTTAATACTCAAACAGGAGAAGTTCTGGCCTATTCGGGAATTGTAATGAGCCCCAGGATACCTCCCGGAGGCTTTAAGCCCAGTGATGTTGAAGAGTGGGAAGAGGTCTGGAACATCACTGAGTACGAACCAGACCTCATCAGTGCTCGGGCCTATGCGGGCGGAGACATTACATCATGGCAAGGAAAGCTCTACTGGGGCACGATTAACTTTCCATTAGGTGGTTTCAGAAGCCATGTTCAAGCCTATGGCGAAACCTGGGATACGCCTATTGGTGAATTGGGAACCATAATCGCAACTCATCGTGCAACCACTGTGTTCAGTGGTGACCGATTCACCAGAAAAAGTAAGAGAGATAAAGGGAAGAAGAAACCGAGGGTTAATGTCCTATATGGGTATCAAAGTGTCCAGGTTTGGGACCCAGATAGTAATGAGTTTGTGGATACTCAGACACTGGCTGGAGCCCCAAAGCTAGGCAGAGCCGGATTGGGTTGGCCATTTAATGTATACACTTGGCGCCTGGGAGTAACTGGAGACAATATGTACCTGGGTACCCTAGATGTCAGTAAGCAATTTGCAGCTCTAATAGAGAGTGGAACTGACCCCGCAGGTGAACTTCCAGCAGAACTACTTATGCTACTGGAAAACGCACTATCCAACCCGGTAACATCTGGCGCAAAGCTCTATCGATTCCTCTCGCCAAATCAGCGCGCTATTCCTGCAACTATAAATGGTGTGGGCAATTCAGCTAACTTCGGTTTTAGAACGATGATTAATCACCCAACCTTCATGTGGCTTGGAACAGCGAACCCCTTTAATCTCAACCCCGATGGCGGTTGGGAGCTATATCGATTCGCTCCTATCGCCCCCAAGAAACCGAAATGGGTTAATGGTATGCAACAGGATTAATTCATCGCCATATCTATCTGACTAGCTGGGTCTGCTCCCCATTTTGGGGAACAGACCCAATTAGGTTGCGTTCAATATTTGAACATATAGAATCAATACTCAAAATAGTTAAAAATCACTGAGTACCTCATGACAATCTCTACATCCTTAGCTCTGTTCATTTCAATGCTAGTTCTAGCACTGATACCTGGGCCGGGAGTATTAGCTGTTGTTTCCCGGTCAGTGACACTCGGCTTGCGCCAGGGGTTAATTACAGTAGTGGGAATTGTTGTAGGCGATTATTTCTTTATTTTGTTAGCTCTGCTTGGCTTAGCGACGCTTGCCGAAACCTTGGGGAGCTTATTCATAGTTATTAAATATGCTGGAGCAGCCTATCTTATCTGGCTGGGAGTGAATCTCTTTCTCTCAGCAAAGAAAAGACAAGTCGACCAAAACCAAATAGCAACAAGCCACTCCCATAGCAGCTTTTCAAGTTTTCTACTGGGCTTAGTCACCACGCTGGGTAACCCGAAAGCTATTCTTTTCTACGTAAGCTTCTTTCCAGCATTCCTCGATCTAACTCGTGTTGCTTCTTTGGACATTGCAATTATATTTGCAATTGCAACGCTAGCCGTAGGCAGTGTGATGGCCGGTTATGCGTACCTTGCCTGCAAGGCACGGTCAACAATCAGTCAATCAGGAAAGACCCCGGCTCTAAAATACGGCTCTGGGGCTTTACTTATAGGAAGTGGTGTTTTTATTGCGGCAAAAAGTTAGTGCCTACACAAGGTGCAAAAGTAATAGACCCAATTACAGCTCTCTGTTAGTTAGTCAAAGGAGGACGACCGTTTTACTTAACTCCAAAGCTACTCACTCATATCAGCCTGCTAATGCTACTTCTAGTGCCTTCCTGATTATTTTTGCATCATCCAGTGCTCGATGAACAGTGAATTTGTCAGAGTCCTCCAGCTTTTCGCGCTCATTAATGAATGCTCTTAGGTGATTTTCAGAGCCACCAATTAGCTCCTGAATATCCCTGAGTTCAAACTCCTGATGAATGCCAGTATCAGAAAAAAGGGCATTGCACCAAAAACTGTCCCAGTGCAGGGCATCGCAATAGACAACCTGACCTGAAAGAATCCTGTTTAGGCTATAAGCCACTGTAGCTGGATCTATACCCTCGGATTCCAGCTTTGACCGGGAAATGTTATGTATTGATTCAGCACCATCGGACCAATAAGACCAGTGTGGTATTGGTTTTATTAGCGCCTGGTATTCCACTGTTTCAGAGCAGAGGCCAACTTCTATAGGGTAACTCTGCTTGGATAAGCCACTGGCTTCGAAGTCAATAATCCACACGGTAAGAACGATAAGATATGGAAGAAAGGTAAAAGAACTTAGCACCTCTTCCTTGCTACCTTCCAGTCTGTCTGCATTTTCAAGCCAATTGAACAAACATGTATCTTAAGATAGACTACAACTGATAATGATTATTATTTGTGACTTAAATTTAAACCCGGTAGATCGCTAAATACAAAGCTTCCCAGTATTGAAGGCAATATTTGCAACTACGAAACTCCATTTCTGTAAAGAATAAGCGCAATGTTCAAAAAATCCGCGACCTCTAAGCAAAGAAGGCTGGAAAACTTCAATGTCTAACCTGGTGGCTTTCCTACTTACTTATTTGGCTGTACTACTTATTTTTGTAACCAGACATAAAGATCTACAGCTCAGTAGTTTTAAGCGCTTACAAAGAATTGCCTGGTGGGTGCTTCCGGTGAGTTCAATTCCTTATGGATTCCTATATGGTTGGGAGGTAGGGATACCCATTTGGCTTTGTGTCGCGATGTTCTGCGCTTTATTACAAGCACTGCTCGCCCCAATCAAACCTAATTGGCTGCTTCGCCATTTTCCGCTGTCAGTAGTGGGCTTGTTGGTATTAGAGCAGGCTCTTCTGACTATCGGATAACTCTATGGCTGCTTCAATAAAAATCAGTTGGCAACAGGTCGCCCTGACCATTGTGCTGAGCATTATCTTGATGTTTTCCAGCACGGTGATGTTGTCGATTTACTGGCCGTCCGCCGAGCCAACAGAACGGATGGCAGCGGGATCTATGTTATCGACACTTTTATGGGTCGGGTATATGAGTATGGGGTTACTCGCCGCCTCCACTTGGCGCGCAGCGGCATACCTACTGTCCCTGTTGCTGGTCATGCTCGGACTAAGCGCTCTTTCTTTTTTATAATTTTCGGTCTAGCCAACTTAAATGCAACAGCGTAGCAATATCCTTTTTTACGAAATTCACTCCTGGATTGGGGTGTTATTTTCTATTCTGCTATTCGTAATTTCCTTTTCCGGCGTGGTCGCACTATTTGGCCACGAGCTGACCCAATGGGAACGCCCCGAGCATCGTATTGCCTTCGATGCTGAAGCGCCTGTGGATGTAGATCAACTGGTCGCTCCGGTGCTCGCCGAGGCAAATATCGGTGAGGACAGCTTTTTTATGATCTCAATGCCAGACTACTACCATCCTATGCTGGAAGTGCTCTGGACTGATGCTGAAAGTGAGGAAACCGAGGTACGCCATATAAACCCCAATACCGGTGAAGTGCTGCCGCCCAGCGGCTCTGATTTCGCTGAGCTATTGACGTATATGCACACTGACCTACTGTTTCCCAGGCCTTTCGGACGCTACCTGGTTGGACTGATGGGCTTGGTGATGCTGCTCTCCATATTAAGTGGCATCATCATTCACAAGAAAATTTTTAAAGAGATGTTTAAATTCCGTGTGGATCGCAGCAGGCGGCTCAAATGGACAGACCTGCACAAAGTATTAGGGGTCTGGCCGCTACCGTTCCATATAGTGATTGCTTTTACCGGCGCAATACTTGGCCTGAATGGCATTATGATCCAGGTTGCTGCATTTTCTGCTTTTGAAGGTAATGTGGAAGCTGCAGTCGCCTCGGTAGTGGGGGAACATCCTGAGATAACTGGCGAACCTTTGGAATCCAGTAGCTATAACCAAATACTGCTACGCTACCAGGACCAAGTGCCTAATGCGAAACCCAAAGCCATTTATGTGGAGGCCTACGGGGATCGCAATCAGGTTGTCCAAGTCTCGGGCCAAACAAACGAGGCGCTGGTGCGCTTTGTAGATGTCAAATACCGCAGTGAAGATGGCGAAGTAGTTAATATCAATAACCCAGTGAAGGATTCAGGTCCGTTTATGCGGGTATATTTTTCACTGACTCCACTTCACTACGCACTCTACGGTGGCTTCCTGATAAAAGCCCTGTACTTTGTGTTGGGATTGGCATTGTGTTTGATGATGGTAACGGGCACCGTTATCTGGCAGGTTCGCAAGGCACAGAGGCAAAAGCTCCCCTCTGGTGATATTAATACCCGAGGTTCCGGCTGGTTCCTCAGTTTGCTCACGGTAGGGGTTTGTGCCGGTTTGGTTGTCGCCACCGCGGCCACTTTCTATGCCAATAAGCTGTTACCTCCCGGTAGTGGTGGCGATCAGCGCTTTCACTGGATTGAAATGGTGTATCTATCTGTATGGGGAGTGGCCATAGCCTGGGCGATGTTGCGCCGCCAGATAAAACCTGCATTAGCAGATCTCTCACTTTGTGCAGGCTTGCTGCTGTGCGGCATCCCGCTGCTGAATGCGCTGGTAACTGGAAATGGTCTGCTGGTCCCCTGGAAGTCCGTCACTTTGCCAGTAGTCTTCACTGACCTGGGCGCCCTGGTAATGGGTGTCATTTGCCTCTATTCGAGCAGATATATCTATAGACAGGTATCCCAGTTAAAGCAGCCTGCAGATATACCCCAAGCTGTTGCCGCACAATAACGGGCTATTTCCTGCGAGATGGCGAATGCCATCTCGTAAACTTTATAGAATCAGTACAGCACTGGAATAGGGCGCTGCAACCTATCCCAACTACACACTTTACCTTCCACTCAATTACTCTCGAAGAGAGTGGTATTTACTTTCAAGCATTCAGAGGACGCTACTTTTTTCACAACTTACATATAGGATGAGTGTGTCGTTGGGCTGGATAAATCCAGAACATTCTTGCCCCCTCCCGAACCGAGACGCTCCCTAACTCCCGTCGCCAGGTATGGAAATATCAAAACCATTTAAAATGGCAGAGACCTGATGATAGCCAGCCACGAGAAAGACCAGTTCGGCGGCACCCTCGTTACCGAAAGCACTCACGGCCATCTCCCAAGTAGCCTTTGGCAGGCGGCCTCCAGCTGCAAGTGATGCGGCGACATCATAAGCAGCGGTTTCCTCAAAAGTTAGGTCTATCGGACGCTGGCCCGCTGCGATAGTGGCAATTTTGCTCCTTGCCAACTCACTTTTCTCACCAATAACCGTATGGGAGTACAGCTCATAACCCGCTTTAAAATGAGCTGCGGTGATTAGAATCGCAACCTCCCGAGCAGCCTTAGGAAGCGTGGGTTTATCTGCAATAGCCTTGATATTGTCCCACCAGGGCTTTCCAAACCTGGGATATTGCAGTGCTGGTGCCCAGGGCCCCAGTAAAGCGCCATCCTTGCGCTTCTTGATGAAACCTGTGAAATACCCCTTCATCTCATTACTCATATCTTCGTAAAGAGGTTTCTGTTCTTCGCTGAGCTCTTCTGGTGGGATGGCAGGGATACGCAACTGACACCTCTCTTGTCCAATTGGCGATTCAGATTTATCACACAAAGATTCTAGCCCGACAGAACGCAAGAATAGGGATGCCTATTTGAAGAGTTGCAATTAAGAGCTAGTTAACTGCCGAACTTTGGCTCAGGAAGCCCCTGAACTCCAAGCCCGTGAACGGCTAAGATACAGCCCGGTTGAGGATGTCGAGCCAGTTCCTCTTTAGTGAGGAATGACTGCTGAGATGTGACAAACAGTGTCTCATAATTATTACCGCCAAAAGCGATACAGGTAGGGCTGCGAATCGGCAGGTCGATCTCTCTATCAAGCCTTCCTTTGGGATCCACTCGCAATATTTTGCCCCCAAGATTCAACGCAAACCAGTAAAACCCCTCCGTATCTACCGTTGCACCGTCGACAATTCCTGGTTGTCGGTCTTCTATGGAAAAGAAAGGGCGCCGGTTGCTAATCCGGCCGTCATTGATATCCAGATCGAATACGTAAACCATATGTCCAAAGGTATCCCCGAAGTACATTCGCGTATCTTCAGGGTCAAAAGCAATGCCGTTGGCTACAACAAAGCGAAAATCCTTATCGGCCTTTCGGTAGGTTCGATCGGGCTCCAAACAATAGAGATAGGAGGATTTGTCTTTAAAACGAACATCCATACTGCCGCACCAGAAACGCCCATAACGATCCACTTTGCCATCATTCAAACGACTGTGAGGCCTACCGGGTTCAGGATTAACGATTGTATCGACACGTCTGTTTTCCAAGTCGATCGCAAAGAAACCGGAGCATCCACCTCCGATCATTCCGCCTCCACGGCGGAAGCCAAAGGAGCCTATTTGTTCAGGCATCTCCCAGGTCTTGCGTTCGCCTGTTTCGATATTGAAACTTCTTATGGATGGAGGCCGGGCATCAGTGGGATCAGGTTCGGGGTTAACGTGATCAGCCCAATAGATAGACTTGTCTTCCGCTAACCAAATCGGTGTCTCGCCCAACCCATCATTGCACTCCCATAGGCACTCGATTTCTACCACCGTAAATCCTCCAATATGAAAAGTGCGCATTCACGCCGATGAAGGGAGCGAGTACCTATTGAGTCGTAAGGCTAATTTTGTGATTCCAAGTTAAGAAGGCCGAATAAGAATACCCGGCCCATAAAAACCAATATGGCTTGGCTTGCCACTAAAAGACCATCAAAAACTGAAAGTCCACTCGGGAATCCAATTCAAAGCCCAGGCTTCCATTACCTTATCAAGCCCACTCAATACCAGTACCCCGAGCAGTAATAGTATAAGACCTAGTACTGTTTTGCCTCCAATGGCGAAAGCCCCAACTGATGGTGATAGTCGAGTGTAAATCTGCCTCGATAGCCCCCCAGCCACTAAAAGCGCTGCACCAGTACCTAGTCCGAAAGCAAACATCACCATAAATGACTGTCCCAATTGTTGGCCCATGGAAGCCAGTGCTATAGCGGCACCCAGGGTAGGGCCGACACATGGCAGCCAGATGATTCCGGTAAGGAAGCCAATACCAAACTGCCCAGCCCAAGCCCCATCACCGGTAATGCTCGCCCCTACAGTGATTTTTGATAAGCGCAAGGTAAGCCAATCGGAAAGTGGTTTGATCAACAAGACGAGTGCAACCGCCATTAACATTATCGCGGCAATATAGCGGAAGAGTTCTGGGTCTAATCCTAAGGAGACCAATAGAAAGCTCAGCACAGTACCTGCCAATGCAAAGGACAAGCTTAGCCCAACCGCCAACGCGTACGGCCCCCAGCGCCCGGCGCTATTAGATGCGCCGACAACCATTGGCACCAACGGCCAAACGCAGGGGGAGAGAATACTGAGAGTACCCGCGATCAAAGCCAGGGGGATGGCGCTAAGCTCAAGCATTGTCAGTGCAAGCCTTAACTGAATCGAAGATATTCTCCTGAATTACATCGGCACGAGTTTCGGCAACACTGAACCACACCTGTTGCTCTCCATTAAACAGTAGTAGCGTTGATTGCCGAGGAGCGCGGAAGTGCTTAACCCACTTTTTCTGGGAGTCGAAATCCACATTCAGGATCGTAAGGCCACACTGGGCATTGTCCCTCTGAAACTGCGCCAGAATCTCGCCCTGCTTTTTACAGGTTGGGCACCAATCTGCTCTCACATCGATCAAAATGGATCGTTTGGCAGCTTGTAACTCCTTGAATCGTTCTTCGGAAAATGGCTCTGATGCTAGAGCGAATGGCATAGAAAAAACTAATGTAGCGGCGATCAAGGTGCGAAGAGCTAAGCGGATAAATTTCATACAATCCATATCCTTAGTGGCAGGGTATAAGCCCTAATTTGAAGACAATCTGTTTAGATACCCATCTTGGTCGTACTGGAGTGCAAATTCTTACAGTAAGGCTACGAGGATTTGTTCGACTAGGAGATCCTAGGCTAACTCTCTGTGTATTCAGGAGCTAAGAAGGCTAGGCATCGAGATGGAGAAGGGCGATGGCCTCACTGTCATAAAGTAACAACCAGGTGAAGTTGGAGGCTCCAAAGAACTTATAAGATCTGTGGGAGTCTTACCTGTTATCGCACTAATCACAGAGTTTTTCGGAAAAGGATTTTGGCCAGGTCTATTGAGATATGGTCTACGAAGTAGATGGATTTTAATACGACGACCCTACCACTCTCCAACACCAAAACCACCCAAAATTGGCGCTTTGCAGTATCAGTACTTATTGCTATTGGAACCCATATAGCACTGATAGTTGTTCCAGTATCAGTAGATCCAGGTCCAACTCCTAGGACCAACACGTCACTAGAAGTCAAATTACTGGCCCCATTTACTCCTATGCCTTCTACGTCTCCGCCAACTGCTGAAGAACCGAGCGTAGTATCAGAGCAGGATACCGCTCCGACAGATGCAGTAACCGTTACTAGCCCGCCAATACCTGATAGTTTGAATAAGGTGAAGCCAGCCAAAATAGAAGAGCCACCACCCAAATTGGAAGGAGCATTAGAGGCAAGGCCCGATTCCGAGGATTTCCCAACTGCGCCAAGGTCAGGGCGACAACCGACTGTATTCAATCCCGCTCTTGAGAGAAAAATAGCCAGGGAACGCAACAAAGTCCGTCGATATCAGCCTACAGAAAACAGATACCAGACCTCGACAGGAACCTTTGTTCAAGTTGGAGACCGCTGTTTTGATGTTAAAGAGCTACCTGCTACAAATACAGATAGTGATCTAAATCCATGGTTTGGTGCGAAGTGTCCAGATAATTCCAGATCACAAGCAGAAATCGATCGATTGGCTGAGAAATATGGGATTCCATAAAACTGCTGGAGTAACTTTTTATAAATGAAAGGGTACCCAACCTTCACCAGTTGTCTTGAAACATGTAGTTATGATCCTACCCACCAAAGACGGACACTCTCTTAAGCGATAAACTACGCAGCAGAGGTGCCCTATGACACGATCAAGTAAATCAACCAAAACCACTCGTAAAAAATACTCAGAGGAATATAGAAAAGATGCCCTAGCACTGGCGGTCAAGGTAGGGGTAAGCGTTGCCGCTAAACAGCTTGGGTTACATCCTTCCCAGATTTACGGATGGCGAAGCAAGGCTAAGTTACATCAGAGCCGAGGGGATGCCGAGAGAGAGCTGGCCACAGAGAATGCTCGCCTTAAGCGGCAGCTGGCTGAGCAGGCAGAGGAGCTGGCGATCTTAAAAAAGGCCGCAGCGTACTTTGCAAAGAGCCTGAAATGAGGTACGCCTTCATGCTAAAGCACAGGCATAAGTTCAGCATCAAAGCGATGGCTAAGGTATTGAGCGTATCTCGCAGTGGGTTTTACGATTGGGTGTCAAGATCGGCCGATCAATCCAAGCGCCAGCAGTACCAAATGGAGCTTGATGGTTTGGTACAGCAGCGCTTTATAGCCAGTAAAGAACGTAGTGGCGCCCCTCGCCTGACGAGGGAATTGGCCAGTGAGGGGAGTAAATATAATCAAAAAACAGTTGCTGCCAGCATGCGTCGACAGGGCCTACGGGCTAAAGCCGCCAAGAGATATAAAGCCACAACCTACTCAAAACATGGTCTGCCAGTGGCCCCAAATCTGCTCGAGCAGAACTTCAATACTGAAGCGCCGAATCAGAAATGGGTCGGGGATATTACCTACCTACGAACAGAAGAGGGTTGGTTATATCTGGCTGTAGTGATAGACCTATATAGTCGGCTGGTTATTGGTTGGGCGATGTCAGAAACGATGACAGCTACATTGGTCTGTGACGCCCTTCAAATGGCTTTATGGCGACGTAAGAAACCTACAAATGTTATCGTGCATACTGACAGGGGAAGCCAATATTGCTCTAAAGATTATCAATCTTTAATTACAGCTTATGATCTGCGGTGCAGCATGAGCGCCAAAGGTAACTGCTATGATAACGCCTGCGCAGAAACGTTCTTCCACTCACTTAAGGTAGAAGTAATCCATGGTAACCGCTTTCCTACAAGGTGCCTCATGCGGGAAACCGTATTTGAGTATATAGAAATAGACTACAATCGAAATCGCTTACACAGCGCCAATGGCTATCTCAGCCCTGAGGCGTTTGAGGAACAACTAGTCGCTTAGTGGTGTGTCCGTTGTTGGTGGGTAGGATCATTATCAACTCAACTGGTGAAAGTATTACACCTTTACCGTCTTCCCTTGAAGGTTAGTGAGCCTTACCACCTGAACGCTCAAATCCAGCGTAAGGGTGATACAGAATTGACTTCAGGCCAGAGTGACGCTCGCGAAGTTCTTGTGGCATATCACCCAGGTGTACTAAGCGAGTGGGTTCAGCAGCCGCTATCCAGCGATCGGCGAAGTTGTCCCACGAGTCAATATGCTTATGGGCAGACTTGGAGTCCTTGAAATGCTCGTAGATAAGCACGTTTCCATCATCGGTTACGTAATACTGGTAGTTCAGGGTTCCACCTTCTTTCTTAGTTGCTGCGACCATCTCATTCACAACAGCTTTGAACTCCGCTTCATGTCCCTTTCTTATCTTTCCTTCGATAATCCAACCTACATTGTTAAACATGCTTGCTACCTCACTACCGAAAGTATCGTTTAACCATATACACCGGAAGAGTTAATGTATTACCCACGGCGCTTAAGTGGTGTGTTGAATTGTAGATGGTTTCAGAAGAATTACATGCTGCAGGCAGAATAGACCAATTCAAATCTAGTAACTAAAAGAGAGTTTAGGGTCAGTACCCGCTAGTCAATTTGGTAGTATCACAGTCTAATAAAACAACGCAAAACCGGTTGAATCAGTTACCCAAAGGCTTTTCAGTTATAGTTTTTTGCACACCAAAATCCTCAATGACTCTGATAACTTCATCCTTTTTAGTGCCAACGAAACGCGGAAAAGTAAGAATAAATATCTCAGAATTTTCATTTGATATAATAACTCCGAAAGAAGTTTCCCTATAATGCATCGCTCCAAAGTCACCATTTGGGTCAAATGGTAACTCTTGCAGTGTCAGGTGATACCATTTGTCAAGCATTGCATGCTTCTTTCCTGAAATCGTGAAAGTATGACCACTAACAATAATGAGCAGAAAACAAATCAGCAGAATAAAAATGACGGAAAGGTACTGCCCATTACTTAACTTAGCCCCAAAAACCACCACTACTAATGCAAACGCTAAAAACAAAGTAACTGTTATTATCTGTGTAGCTGGGCTAGGTATCTCATTCACATCTAAAACCTCACTGCCTCCGGCTAAAAGGAAGGTATTATGAATACTCGCCATCAGCAAAGACAGAAAGAGCCCAACACATAAAACAGAGAATATTTTAATCTTCATGATTTAATATTTAAACCCAATGCCTACAACATTAGTTTTGTTTTTGCTCACTCCTTGCCTCGCATAGAATTCCCCCCCGACCATTAGCATTGAAGAGTTACTACCATCCAAAAATATTGCATTATCAAAACCGCAACTGACAAGCTTATTTTTCATCTTTTCAAGTGTGGTGTTACTTCTACCATCTGGTTTAACAAATAAGCCCAGCTTTTTATGAGTTGAATGGTGAGCAACAACAGTCATTCCTGTCTTTGGAGCAGACTTATGATTACTAAATGCTTTAAAAGTGGCATTACTTCTACGAATAAGGTTTGGGGCATTCTCTTTGCTCGGCTGCCCTACAAGCTTACCTTTTGGGGCACCTTTCTTATAGAGGTTTGTTGGGCCATAGGGCAGTCCGTTTATTATAATAGGGCCCGCACCTCCAATTGCAGCATCAGCATTAGTGGGTGCTTGTCCAAATCCAAATGTATATTTCTTAGGGTGGCTGGAATGATTGGCGATATGAAAATTTTTTGGAGCTGGCCTCCCTGCTATAATCTCCTTACCAAATACAGTATACCCCTCAACCTCAATACCTTTCGGAGTTACCGCGTCATTGCCAATAGCATAGTCGGCATAGCCTTGAGGGGTTAGGTCATAAAATTGAGCATTAATAATCGCCAAGTAATCTTTATCTCTCGCCATTGACCTAGCAAGAACATCAAACATGATCTCTTCAGATCTCACAAAGGGCTCCATCTTTACCGTATCGTCAAAAATCACATAGTGAATACCACCATCCTTGCAAAAGGTATAACCACTCAGATTCTTACTCTTATTCATTTCGGCCCAAAAATCTGGCCCCCCGATAAGAAATTCATTTGGCGCACCCAAAGCTACGTCCTCATTCCATTTAATTAATGACAAATTTAGCCGCAACGAGAGACGACATCCAGGTAATCATTTTGATTACTAATAAAAATTAGCAGCACTAACTTACCAATTAACCTGCTAACTCTAACTTGCAATCCAAATTCAATGTGTTGTGCTCTATTGGGCTATACAGAAAAACTTGCCAACCCTTCCATATTAGATTGACCACAAGAATTCTACCTTTTAGGGTTATCAATGGCCACTTAATAATATATTTGCACTTGAATTTTCACATTAAAATATGTAACCAATCTCCTTAGCCATACTTATGTATTAGTGTTTTTAGCCTAAATATATCATATTACCGGAAATCATATTAATCTATTAGTAGAAATATTATGAACAACACATTTAACATTACATTGCTCTTAATCTCCTCACGAGACACTGAGCTAACCTACAGCTGAATAACTGGTACAGAAGATGCTGTCGCAACATATTTTGTTCAGGTCTACCTGAGATTAGGTAGTAAGGGACCCCTCAACAACCATGCCCGCAGATAAGAGTGGGGGGCAACTGAGGTACCATCATTCTAGCCAACCACCAAAAGGGGCAAATGCCCATTTGCTTTTACCACCACCCCATAATGGTAGTGGGAGCCTGGTAAATAGAGGCTACTCAGGCCAATCCAAGCTTTTTGGACAGATTGGTAGAAGAAATGTACCTTCTGCCTACTAGCCTAATTTTACTGGGTGTAGCAATATTTCTGGACATCCATAGATTCCACACTATAGATGTCATAGGCTTTACACATCGGGGCTACCTCGAATCAACTGTCGCCATAGGCGACCACCGAGGACAGATGAAAGAAACACACAGCTTGAATCCGTTCGGCAAACTATGACTGGACAATATTACAGATAAGCTGCTTCGCATGTAGCGAATTCTATACAAAAGCTTTGGGTTGATGTAAATAGTTAGCATCATGATGAAGCCGACAATAACGAAGACCAAATATTGCCTTGCCAGTCTCTTCCGTGGAATTGGTCAGGTCATCCTTCAAAAGAATGCAGTGAGTGGTTTTCTATTCTTACTCGGAATAGCAGTCAACTCAGTTACCATGGCTGTTGGGGCCATACTTGGTGTTATTATCGCAACTTCTTGTGCAGGCATTTTACATTATCCTAATAAAGAAATTGAAGAGGGTCTATTTGGATACAATGGAGCTTTGATCGGCATAGTTATGTTCTTATTATATGCCCCATCTCCGCTTACTGTCTGCTTAATTATTATCGGAAGCATCCTTACGGTCTTGATCATACGCTTCCTAAGGACCCTCTGATCAACGAAGCATTTTTCCAGAATTAAGCTGAGCTGCTTGAAAAATTCACTTTATTACGCACAAACGCGTAATTTGCGCGTAATAGTCCACTAATTTTTCATCTGAAACCCTCAATAGGTGGATTTCAGGCGAACCACCCCTAGGCAGCCAAGTATTTTCTCCCTATTATTAAGTTGGTAAAGCCTGCCAGTAAGCACAGCCTCTCAGTATTTTTTACCAGTCCCCGATAGCGGACCTTGTCATAACCAAATACCCGTTTGATGTAGCGGAAGGGGTGCTCGACCTTCGCTCTTATCTGCGCCTTGATCTTTTCCGCTTTACGAAGTGCATCACGCCCTGGAAGAGTTTTTAGCTTGCTCGGCTTCATTGCTATATACCAATCCGCCTCCCGCTCTTTCAACTCTTCACGTTTCTCCGCACCAATGTACCCAGAGTCTCCCCAGATTCTTTTCTCCTCCCCGTGGAGAACTCGCTCTGTAGTTGTGACATCATGCGAATTCGCTGCTGTTGTATCTATGCTATGTATTACTCCGAGCACATCATCAACCCCGATATGCATTTTCATTCCAAAATGCCACTGATTGCCTTTCTTTGTTTGATGCATTTCTGGATCACGTTTTTTCTTTTTATTCTTGGTTGAAGTTGGCGCAGAGATAATAGTGGCATCTACAATCGTACCTTCACGCAGTACCATGCCATTCTCAGCAAGATGCTTGTTGATTTCATCAAAAAGAGCTGCACCTAGCTGATTGAGCTCCAGTAAGTGGCGAAAGTTAAGAATCGTTGTTTCATCGGGAATTGGGCCGCTCAAAGTCAATCCAGCAAAACTACGCATGGATTCAATTTCATACAGTGCATCCTCCATAGCGGGATCACTGAGATTATAAAATAGCTGCATGCAATGAATACGGAGCATGACACTCAATGGATATGGCTGTCGGCCACGTTTGCCTTGTGGATAGCAAGGAGTGATCTGAGCTTCTAGTCGCTGCCATGGGATGAGGGCTTCCATTTGAGAAAGAAACTTCTCTCGGCGAGTTATACGGCGCTTTAGCTTATATTCTGCTTCGGCAAAGGTGACTTGGTGCATAATTCATCGTAGTCTTGATGGGTAGGTGAATATTACCAATATTGGCTTGGAATTATTCAGAGGTTCCTTAGTTTTAAAAGGACTTATATGCAGGATCGAATATCACAGCTGGATTTGTTAAGGGGAGTCGCTTTGTTGGGGCTTCCTTTATTGAATATGATAAATTTCTCTATGCCTATGGCGGCTTATTTGAATCCGAAGGCCTATTTGCCAAATGGCCCTTTGAATGATTTTCTCTTTAGCTTTTTCCATTTGTTTGCTGATCAAAAGTTCATGGGGCTTTTTGCCATGCTATTCGGCGCGGGGATCATACTATTAGCTGAGAAACGCGAGCAGCAGAATAAGTCTGCTGCAAAAATTCACTACAGTCGAAATTTCTGGCTACTGTTGATTGGCCTTTGTCATGGCATCTTCATTTGGGAAGGCGACATCCTGATGATCTATGCCTTTATAGCCATGTTTGTGTATTTGTTACGCAAGTTGCGCGGAAGCTGGCTGATTGCATTGGGGGTGATTACGCTTGCCTTGTCAGCATATAGCTCATATCTGGCAGGAGCTTTTATACAACCCCTAACAGGGGAAGCTCGATATGCAACGGCAGCCATTTTTGCCCCTGATACAGCGCAGATCCAGCAAGATATAGAAATATATCGAGGAGGGTTCTGGGATCTGGTCGGGAGTCGATTAGTTGCTGGTAATTTAGCTTCTAGTCCGGAATCAGCAATCGTTATTTCCTACTTTAGTCTCTCCATTGTTTTAAAAGCTGCCGCTATGATGTTGCTGGGAATGGGCCTGTTTAAGTTGGATATCCTACGTGGCAAAGCCAGTTCGTCTGCCTACAAAAAACTAGCTATTGCTGGGGTGGCTATTGGGGTGACATTGACCGGTATAGGGCTTATCTGGAACTATAGTCATGACTGGAGTATGGATGATTATTTCACCTATGGTGCCATTTTTAATTTGGTAGGGTCCACATTTACCAGTATCGGTTATATCGGCTTGATCTGCCTTTGGTTCAAATTAGGTAAACACCTATGGATCAAAGGCAAGATCCAAAGTGTTGGGCGGATGGCATTTACCAATTACTTGGCTCAATCATTTATTTGCATTTATATTTTTTATGGCTTTGGATTGGGTTTGTATGGTGAGCTGACACGTATAGAAGTACTTGGGGTCTGTGTGCTGCTGGGTCTGTTTCAGCTGGCCTATTCGGATCTTTGGCTTAAGGCATTTCGTATGGGGCCGCTAGAGTGGTTTTGGCGAACTTTAACATATTTCAGGTTTGCACCGCTGATAAAGGAAAGGGGCGTACCGGCGACCGAACAGCGCTTATAGAGTTTATAGCTAAAATTAGGCGGGCTGCGGTTAAACTTGAGAATAGGAGTTATCGGTAGCTCGTTACCTGTACCACAGATTTTTTATTGCGAGATCTTTTAAATATTTTTATAGGATGATTGGCCGTAAAGATAAGATGTTATCATATTAAAAATAGGCATGATTGAACTTGATCTGACAGGGCTTCTTCTAAGAAGCGGGTAACTGTCAGATCAAGTTGAAAGTTAGTAGATCTCTAATTACCTTAAGACAAAGAACCCTACAATATCTTTTTAGTAATCTACAGTTGTTATTATAAAGTCACCTTCAATTGTACCTTCACTATCCTGGTCAGTATAAGCAATCCAGGCTGCTGTCTCACTGGCAGCTGCCAGCTTACTTTTCAATGCGAGTGCTTCCATCATATTGCGAGGCACATCGAAGTGCCATTGAGTACCCAGTGCCTGACATTCACTCTCTCCATTCGACCAGGTAGACTTCCTCGTAGTCAGTGACCACATAACAGGGTAATCGATAGCGCCATCATCTTTTAAGTCGTTTACATGCAGTTCTCCATTTAACCGCCTTTTACAAGCAAATGAATAAGAGCGATCACATTGACGGTCGTTAAAGCGCCCGTCGCTTCTGATAACAGCGCAGTCCTCTCCGTTACCATGATCATTGGGTTCTCCCTCTCCCCAAGACCATAGTCCTTTATTTTGAAATCTGCTGTCTGTAGCACTGACATCATAGTGTTCTACGGTGTTGATACCGTCATCCCAGTTGTCCAGGGAATCGTCATCGCCACTCTTCCAGTGCCTGTCCAGTCCACCCCATCCATCGAATATTACATCGAATGACTCATTATCATCCCCAATATTGCTGTCATTTTTTGTCCAAAAAAATACGAATCTCTTTTTCCCATTTACACCATCATGTTTACGGACTGTCTCCCGTGATAACTCTTGAGAGGGAAGTGAGGTTCGTTTATAGCTCGTGACTTCAACCCCATTGGGAAAGTCCTCTCTATAGTCTTGGGGTGTGTAAATGTATTCCAGGCCTATCTGATCTATAAGATGGTTTTTAAAAGTTACCTGGGCACCGGACGATACCGCATTTTCGATATGTACGATTACTGTACGGTTAGTGCCATATTGATCCTGCTTGTAAGCCCAATCCCTCAAATCTCCCAATACAGTAGAGATAGGAACGCGTTGAGGATCAAGCCAGAAATTACAGTAGAATGAGCCATGACAAAAATATTGTTCACCACTGAACTGATGCAGGTCCAGCTCAATAATTTCAGCACCAATATCAATTTGGTCTTTAACCCTGGCAGATTGTTCAGAGCCTACCCAGATAGCACCATAGGCATCAGAGTTATAACTGTTGTGTGTTGCAAGGACTTGTGTATAGCGAATTGGTGTTGAGTAAGTCAGGCGCCGTTGTAGCTCGAGTGCATATTTTGCGTGGTCATTGGTACCTTGTTCTGTCTCGTAATCGTAATAGAGGTTGAATTGAACCAACATTGAATAAGGATCGGTCTCTGCAAATAGAGGCGTACTCATCAACGTTATATAACTAAATAAAGCGATACAAATCTTCTTTAGCCCTTTCGAGAGTGACCATGAATAGTTTTTTTTCATTATTATTCCTACTGTTCGCCTGAGTTTGTTATTTTTTAAACAGATTTAATTGCGCTCTCTATTACGACTGCCGAGATAAAAGTAATCGCATGCAGAAATACTTGCGTCTCTAAACGTATGAAGTTTATTTCTACCCGTCTCCCTTGTGAGGTCGGATATCAGGAACTTCAATAATCTTCAAATGTTTCAAGTATAAACCCCTGAAGGGCAATAGAGTGCGAAAGCAATGATATCGAAAAGATATAACCTGTTAGCTACTTTAAATGTATTAACGAGAAGCACCTCACAAAGTTATAGTTTTATAATGCTTAAACCAAAAACTATTTACTATTATTTAAAGGTTAAACACTTTCTAGCTAATACCCTAATAGTCAGTCGGTGACGAAAGGGTAATCAAAAAACGAACTGCTCGTGAAAGTAGCGATAGATATCATATAAGTAAAATAGGATAATAAGGGTAGGGCTAGGGCTTTCTGGCTGATAATACCGAGAAATAGCCGAGTGCCTGGTATGATTGAGGATTTACAAATCCTGCTGTCTCAAGCATCCGATAAAGCGCTTTGGCTGAGTATAGTTGGGAGCCGTGGTTCATAAACAAATGAAAGCAGAACAAGCTTGGCGTTAAACGAGTATCATCGAAGAGCATATCGTGGATAAATACCTGCCCACCTTTTGGTAAAAGTGCGAAGGCTCTGTCGATTAAGATTTGGCATGTAGCATGCTGCCAATCGTGCAACACATTGCTAAAGCAAATGCCATCGAACCCCTCAGGCCATGGGTCTCTAAAGAAATCCCCCTTAACTATCTGGATTTGCTGGTTTTTCTTGAACTTATTTATATACATTGCTGCTATATCGCAAACCGGCGGCAGGTCGAAGAGCAGCGCATTGCGCTCAGGATAGGTATCGCAGAAGGCGAGAGCAATGGTTCCAGAGCCTCCACCGGCATCGAGTAAGGTTTGAGCGTTTTCAAAAATACCGCAGGAAGCAGCCTCAACTGCGGAGGCAAACCCCTGCGAATGCATCAGATGAGTAAAAGCTGCTGCCGAGTCATTGTCCATGTCATTTTTTTGCCACATGTCGGTTACAGAGCGACCTTTACATTCCAGCTCATATTCTCTTTGTAAGCTGGTGAGTATCTTTTTATCCAGGTGATTGATGTCATAGATTTGAAAAGGATCGAGTAAGACTTCCCCCCAATAGTAGTGACTACTTTTGGAGAGGTAGCATTTTCCCAGCTCTGTATTTTTCACTTGTTGTTTGTCGAAGCAGATATACCCCAAATGACTCAGAATCAGCAGAAAGAAGCCCATTCCTTTATTGCTGAGCTGCAATTCCTTACTGAGTGCTTCGCAGGAATCATAACCGCGTTCAATTAGCCCGGTGATATCCAACTTTGCAGAAACCATCAGGCAGGCAAAATTATAGTTTCCCATAAGACGGTCCCACATAGGACCGTCGGATGCGCTAGGGGGAGTTATGCTTTGAGTTCTACCGCTATTTCCCATCGCTCATTCTCCAAATAACCCGGGGAACTTTGTTGGTGCGTTCGATACGCTTAAGTCGCTCGGCTTTTTGTACTGTGAAGGACTGAGGGTACTGTCTGACAACAGAGGCGAGGTTGTGAATGTTGTTCAAAATATGCTCACAGATGCTGTTGGCACTTGCCGTGCCTGTGAACTGAACGACTATTGAATCGGCAGACTTTTTTGTTTGTGTGTCGCCGCTGAGAAGTAGTTGAACTTCTTCGACGCCTTCACATTCATAGGTGAGTTCTATGATCTTATTGAGGTCCAGAAGGGCGCTGCATAACCCGACATTGTCATCTGCTCTCCCCTGAATAGATAGGCCATTAGGGCGACCACAGGGACAAGTTGCTTTTTGGATTAGGTCACCTAACCGGTAACGCACTATCGGTACTGTCCACCCTGTACCTACACGGGTAAGCAGGGCGCCTTGATCGTCAGTTTCGATCAATTGGTCCGCTAAAAGGTGATATATGTTCAAATCACACTCAGGGGAATTGACAGCAATGCTATTGGTTTCTACCGATCCATAGTCGCACCACAGCCCAGCATCAGGGAAAGCCTTACGTATGACCTTCAACTTTGCTTTGGTCCAAGGTTCCCCCATCCAGATAATTGTCTTTATTGGGAGTTGGCAGCCTGAATCTAGTATACCTTCGGCAAAATCTGCCAGTCCTGTGGGTGCGCCAGCAAGTGAGTCCACATCGATGTTATGTAGAAGTTCCAGCCAATTCTCCACCTCACCTGATATAAAGGGGCCTGTAGGTGCAATGGTGCATTTGGAAGCCTCTGCCAGTGTTTGAATGAAGTAGTGTGCACCCCATAGCCGCCCAGGATTAAAGAGATTAAGAAGAACACTTTGAGAGCTGAGCGGGCGCCATTCCTTGAGCAATCTTTGAATTGCCTGGTGATAAGGTGTATAGGCCAGCTTCGGCTTTCCAGTTGTGCCGCCGCTAGACATGATAATGGCTCCGTGTTCCTGCGCGGCATTTTGGCTGATATGTTTCAGTTCAACGGGGCCACAAACGGGGATGTCATCGAGACATACGGCAGAAACAGGTATATCTGGTCCGCCGTAGAGTGAAAGACTGCGGGCGTGGGCGAGAATGGCATTCCAATCCAGGTGGCCGATGTTCATAGCGTTAAGGTAGCTCCCGTTCAATCCCGTCTTCCTGGGGTGGTGAGGTATCGGGTGGAACTGAGGAAATTGTAGTAACAGGGCGCCTAGGTAGAGAGTGGTCTGGCCAATTGGGAGTTATCCTCATCAGTACCGATGCATTTCAGCAGCAATAGATCACGCCAGCTTTTGCCAGGGACTCCACTTCATCTTGTGGGATACCCAGGTCACCAAGGATCTCTCGAGTGTTCTCTCCGTAAAGTGGTGCTTGCTGAAAAGGCACTGGAGGAGTGTCGGGAATAGAGAAGGGGGCGTTTATAAATTGTATTGAGTCACGGCTTGTACTGCGTGTATAAGGAATTGATACAGTCTTGTCGTTATCTTGGACATAGGGGTTGTTAAGCGCCTCGGCGATATCATAGACCGGGGCACAGGGGATTTTACCCTCCATTTGAGCGCACCATTCTTTTGTTGTTCTCTTCTGGAAGTGCTGGTCCAGAGCTTCTGTCAGCAGCTCTCTGTTTTGCATCCTGCTTTCATTGGTCAAAAAGCGGGCATCAGTTTGTAATAAATCGGAGCCTAGTTCGTGACAAAGCATTTCCCAGAATTTCTGGGTTAAGCAGGCCACGTAAAACCAACCATCTGCTGTCTTTACTAATTGGCAAGGTGCTTGGGATGCGTGGGCTGAGCGAGGTTGCTTCCCTGGGACTATCCCCTCGTTGAGAAACCATAACCCTTGGTAGCAGAGGCAATTTAGCGCAATATCGAATAAGTTAGTGTCAAAATCACCGCCTTTTCCTGTGACTTCGGTCCTCAGTAACCCTGAAACGGTACAGAGGGCTGAATAGACACTCCCCAGGAGATCCACTACTGACACGCCAACTTTGGTTGGGATCGATCCTGGTTCTCCAGTCACTGACATCCAACCAGTTTCTGCCTGCATAAGGAAATCATATCCTGGCCAGTGCTTTCTATTGTTGTCTCTGCCATACCCTGAGAGATGGGTACAAACTATTTTGGGGTTCGCCACTTTGAGGTCAGCATAGGTAACGCTTAACTCTTCGGGCAAAGAACCTCGAAAGTTGTCGATAACAGCATGTGAGTTATTCACAAGCTTCAAGAATACCTCCCTGCCAGTGGGATCCCTGATATCCAGGGCCAAGCTCTTCTTGTTGTGGAGCGTCGATTCACTTGTCTCATTGTCTTCGCGAGCTTCATCAAGATAGATAGATCCCATTTTTCTAAGTGGATTCCCACCTTGTTTGGGGTCTTCAATATTGACTACTTCTGCGCCCAGAAAAGCTAGTAAAGTGCCATGAAAGGACCCTGCGCCCCAGGTTTCGAATGAA
The DNA here is from genome assembly GCF_052468155.1 of Microbulbifer maximicatervae (SeqCode). NCBI lineage: Bacteria > Pseudomonadati > Pseudomonadota > Gammaproteobacteria > Cellvibrionales > Microbulbiferaceae > Microbulbifer > Microbulbifer maximicatervae (SeqCode). The sequence continues at coordinate 3,741,542 of NZ_CP174335.1, read as the reverse complement.
AGAATACGCTTTCCGTGGAGAGGGAGCATCATGATATACCTGATTTGCGCAAACAAAATTAATGGCCAGCCAAGTTTTGCCACTTAGTTACAAGTGGGTATTAGTTTATAGATCACTGTGTAATTCTGATGTGGGAAAAGAGAGTACGAAGTTTGCATTGGTTATTAGGATCTATTGAAGTTACGGCGGACATTGAGTGTTTAATTATTCCTCTTAGGTTTGACTGACAAATAGTATCCCGATCCGAGAAATAGTTTTTACCTAGTAGTAAGTCTAAGTATGCGCCACCAACGCACAACCGGGTATTGCAAACTAGACTCTTTGAGATCCAGTTAATGGCTTTTAAGGATGTGAATATGGATCGTTTTCATATCAGCAGGGTGGAGTTATATGCGATAGCCGATAAATGTGCGCCGCCAAAATGATATTGTTTTGCGTGACAACCCTGGACGCAATTTCGTATTCATTGACCGGGGTTGCCACAAAGAATCTTGATGCTGAGGTAAATGTTATGCCAGCATAAAATAGTTGGTCAAATGACATAAAACGGCAAGGGATCGCGGAGTGTCCTGATTTTCAGCCCTCCTCCTTGTGTTGCTCGGCATCAAAGTATGAATAATATAAGAGTATCGTTTTTGATTGTTGTTTATATCTGAAATTCAGAGTATTTAAACGGCGTGTATAAATCTAACGGCTTCGTTCTTACATTGTTGGTTTATGCCCGTTCATCACTTTGCTAACACCTTTCGCTACCCTGGCAGTAAATTGAGCCCTGGAAGTTAGGAGTAACTGCTATTTTTAAATTTATAGGAGTACAAATTTACTTTGAATCCATAGCTTTTCATTGCATAAGAACACCATTTGTCGATATCAAGATGGGAGCTTTGACAAATTGTTTTTTGTTCCGCTGTAAAGGACTTTTAGTCATATCGACAAATCAATGTATTGGATTCTGTGAGGGTCTTGAGTTGTGTAAAGCGACAAGGAGGTTACTATGCGCCTGCACTCAGCTGTCATTATTGGATCACTTATTTTTTCCATGGAGGCCATAGCTGCTGACTATGGTAGTCTAGAAAACCCGTGGGGGTTTCGTCCATATATTTCACTGAATGGTGGAGTTAATAGGCTGGAGGTTAAGCAGGATTATCGTACTGTGGGTGTATTTTATGACCCATATTTCTACTACGATTATTTTTACGAATATAGTTACTACAAAACCTCAAGTTCAGGAAGTGAGCCTTGGGGCAGCGTCGATATCGGGATCGACTTCAATGGCTACCCGTTTGAACTTCGCTTTAGCTATGGCAGAACAAATTTAGGGCGATCGATATCGGTAGAAAATATCGATTATATCGATGACGAAGTTACAGTTGTTGAGCGATACCAGGTCAATCAGAAACATCGCTTGGATGTATTTTCAATTACAGGAACTCTGGATTTATCTTGGTATTGCGACAGGTCCTGCATGTATTTGTTGTTGGGCTATAGTTTTGCGCAGCTGGACTGGTCATATACTATGGATGAATTTTACGCTGGTGGTAACTATTATGGGTCAAATGAATTCAGTAAAAGCTATTTCCATGTAGGTCTAGGTGCGCGATACAACTTTAATAATTCTTTCCGTATAAGTGCCGAATACATGCTGCATAATGTTGGTAAGGTGGGGGAGTATTATATAAATGACTTTGACCATATAGAATTTGATTTAAGGAACCTTAATGTGTTGCAAGTTGGTATATCCTTTATATTCTGATTTATACTTCTTGTTCATTTAAAATGAAAGTATGGGTTAAAGCCATACTTTCATGAATATGGGTGCTCAATCTCTCAAATAGTACTAATCGATAAGATCTAAGAGCTTCCTCTTATCAACTTTCCCGACTGCGGTAACCGGCAGACGAGATAACACTTTAAGCTGCTCAGGTAGCTTAAAGCTGGCCAGGCCCCTTTCGGTTAAGAAGTCGCGCAATGTTTGCAAGCTTGGCGCTTTATCCGTACATACGATAGTCGCTCCAACTTGCTCTCCCATCTCTTGGTCTGGCAAAGCAATGATAGCTGCTTGTTGGATGCTGGGGTGGGCGAGTAGATGCTCTTCAATTTCGTCACATGCAAATGTTTCCCCGCCCCGATTTACAACATCTTTGAGTCGTCCAGTAACTACAATATTGCCATTGTCCAGAATGCGTACACGATCCCCGCTGCAATAGAATCCATCTGGGGTAAAAGCGCGTCGGTTATGTTCTTCTGCACGGTAATAGCCTCTCAGTGTATAGGGGCCGCGAGTAAGCAGTTCTCCTTCTTCTCCGGCTTTCACTTCCTGTCCGTACTCATCAACCACTTTTAGAGTATCGAGGGAACTCATAGGTCTTCCTTGAGTATTGGTGATGGTTTCATTGTTATCTTCGCGATGGGTGTAACAAATCAACCCTTCGGCCATACCGAATACCTGCTGTAGTGCACCGGGAAAAGCATCTATCGCAGCATAGGCGTCAGTTGGACTCAGTTTTGAGCCACCAACTTGAAGTAAGCGGAGAGAGCTTAAATCAGCATCTTCCCATTCTGTCGCTGCAGTCCAGACTTGAGCCAGTGCTGGGACCAGGGCTGTGGCGGTTACGCCGTAACGCTCTATCAGCTCAAAGCAGTAGTCCGGGCTTGCATCTTTGGTGAATATTACCTGCCCACCCATGGATAGCGTGCCCAGAATGCCGGGGCAACCCAATGGAAAATTATGGGCGGCGGGGAGTACTGCCAGATAGATTTCATCTTTTCCTAAATTACAAGCAGCCGTAGCGCAGGTAATGTTGTAGCGATAGTCATTGTGGGAGCGTGGAATAAGTTTCGGAAGTCCTGTAGTGCCACCGGAAACGAGGAATAGAGCTGGGGCGTTGGGGTCTACGGGAACAGGGGTGAAGCCTTGGCATTCTCTTCTGGGCAGGGAGGGGAATGTGTCATTTTCATCAGAACTGTATATGCCTCGCAAAGTCGGAGATTGCGAAGCAATTTGTTCTATCATGCTGTGACGGCTTGCATCACTTTCCGCTCCTGAAGTGATATAGATACTGGCACCCGAGACCTGTGCAAAATGGCATATTTCATTTTGGCGATGCGCAGGCAAAGCTAGTACAGGAACCAGTCCCGCTCGAAATAAGCCGAGCAGGGTTGTAATAAAACTGACCTGATTGCTCCACTGGAGTATTGCCCGCTCCCCAACTTTGTAGCCTTGTTCCACCAGGCCTGCAGCAATGCTATCGGCCTCATTAACCAATTCAGCATAAGTTAATTGATCCGATAGGTCCCGAACTGCGCATTGATTGGGAAAGTTTTTCGCATTACGTGTGATCAGCTCCCAAATAGGTTGGTTATCCCAAATTCCTTGTTGCTGATAGAAATCCTCTAGTTCCTTTGGGTGAGGCGTGTATCCATTAAGTAAATTATTTTCCATGCTGGTCTCCTGAAATGTTTGGGTGGAGCAGGGGAGTGTTTTTTTGAATCTTCTTCAGATTTCTAAATTAAGAATTAACAGTTAGTATTCACGGCTTCAAATTTCTTATTGAGATAAATCTATGTCCGGCGCTTGGCTACAAATCCCTCGCCCTCAACCTAAAGCGGCTATCCGACTTTTGTGTTTGCCTCATGCTGGTGGTACAGCATCACTTTATCGACCTTGGGCGAAATTATTGCCAGATTCCATAGAATTGGTGCTCGTATGTTTACCGGGTAGGGAGCAACGCTGTAATGAAACTATGCCCACAAATATGCAAACTTTAATTGCTTTGTTAAGTAGGGCTATCAAACCTGTCATCGATAAACCCTGGGCAGTATTTGGGCACAGTATGGGAGCTACAGTTGCTCATGAATTGGCTCTCTCCTTGTATCGCGAAAAATTGTGCGGTCCTGAACACATATTTGTCTCTGCGCGCGAAGCTCCACAATTTCAAAAGATTGGAAACGTACACCAGTTGAGTGATGAATCTCTGTGCCAACAACTCATTGAGCTTGGCGGCACCTCTCCTGAATTATTGGAAATTCCTGAGTTAAGGGCTCTACTACTTCCTGCTATACGCCAGGATTATCGATTGATCGAAACCAGCAAGATGTCCTCGGACCAACTTTTAGATTGTCCCATCACCGCGATGCTAGGACGGGATGATCCTGAGTTGAGCACCGATGAAGCTCGGGGTTGGCAGCAGTGGACCAATGGTGAGTTCCAACTGAAAGAATACGCAGGTAACCATTTTTATCTGTCAGATTGTCCTGATCTGGTGGTTGGCCATATTGTTCAGAAGCTCCGCTTGGCCTAACTGCATGTAAAGTTAAGTTGGCCGTATAAAATCTTTCTGTTTCTTGTAACGCTATCGAAATTAATTATCGGGAGAATAGGGCTGTTGAGCGGCCCTATATTCTCCATCGTTCAATAGATAGCGGATCTCTGCCTCGATTAATCCGGGATCATTATTTTTGATGATGTTCGAATTATTTCTCTTTAGTAACAAGTAGCACACTCTCTCTCCACCCTGACGCCCAAATCCAAAACAAACATCCCGTTGATTTCGTAAATGATATGTTATAACGTTTCATTATTGATGGGAAGATGAACTGCTTAGGTGATGGAGTTTCTATGCAAGCAACGAAGCTACCAATGGAGTGTGAAAATCTGAATGAGATCCGCCAAGGTATCGATTCCATTGATCGCGAGATCATCAGGCTGTTGCAGCGGCGTATGGGGTATGTTTTGTCAGCAGCCCAGTTCAAGCCGGATGAAACGAGTATTCCTGCTCCAGACCGGGTTGCGGATATGTTGATTGACCGCCGTCGTTGGGCTGAGAAAGAACAACTTTCCGCAGATTATATAGAGCAGCTTTTTACCGGGATTATTCACTGGTTTATCAACCAACAAAAGCTGCATTGGCGCGCTGAGCGCGGCTTGCCCGTTGAGGAAGGTGTATGAAGGGCCGCTCTAAATATGCTGGCCTGGAAGCCTGTTTGCAGGAAGCCAAGTCCAGGGTAAGCCGGGGGCAGCCAGAGGTTCTGGCATCGTTTTCAACTCCATGTCATAGACGCAACCCAATAGAGTTGTTTGCCACCGGCTATCAGCATGAAAGATTCGCGTCTCTGTGGGGTGTGCCCTCTAGAGATGAATATGCTGTGACCTTTGGCTCTGCCTGTGAATTTAGTTGTGCCCCAGGGGAATCTTGGTCTGAAATCCAAGCCAATTGGCAAAAATTACTGTCCTCCGCTGTGGTAAGCGGGGGGCATCGGCCGGTTTTGTGTGGTGGGTTTGCTTTTGATAGCCAAAAAGATTCCTCATCCTTGTGGCAAGACTTTCCCGCAGGGGCGCTTACGTTGCCCGAGTTGGCCCTTTACTGTGAAGGGGGTCGCAGTTATCTGGTAATGAATTTTATCGTTACCGATCAAACAGAATGCAATCAGACTGCGGAGCGGATGAAGGCGCGGTGGCAGCATATTTTGTCTCGTAGCTCCGACCTTTCTGCGAATGACAATGTGTTTTCGGTGGAGTCTGATTTTAGCCAAAATTATGCAGGCCAAATAGCTTGGCAGCAGCGTGTAGTTGGTGCGGTCGAATCAATCAAGCGCAACGAGTTTCAAAAAGTAGTTCTCGCTCGTTCTGAATCACTGAGCGCGGATTGCTGCCCGGGAAGTATTCTCGGATATTTACAAGAATCTTACCCCGATGCCTATTTATTTGCCTTTTCCCGCGGAAAAAGTTGCTTTCTTGGGGCTTCGCCTGAGCGCTTAGCGGCTGGTAAAGACGGGCGTATTAGCACAGTGGCTTTGGCCGGTAGCGCACCTCGGGGAAAAGACCTGGCAACTGATTACAAATTGGGGATATCTCTGCTTGACAGCGAGAAGGACCGATTTGAACACGACCTGGTTGTCCAACATCTCCTTTCTATTTTGCGCAAATACTGCCACAGCGTAGCGGAACCTGAACCGCCCCAACTCTGTAAATTAAAGCAAATTCAGCATTTGCTGACGCCTCTAGAGGGCTTGGTGAAAGATGGTGTAAATCTGTTGGATATCTTATCGGATTTACACCCAAGTGCTGCGGTGGGAGGCCTGCCGAGGAAAAAAGCACTGAAGTATATCCGTGAAAATGAAGACCTGGATCGCGGTTGGTATGCCGGACCTGTTGGTTGGCTCAATGCCGAGGGGGAAGGGGAGTTTGCTGTTGCGCTGCGCTCTGCACTTACTACTCCGGGCAAGGTAACACTATTTGCCGGTTGTGGCCTGGTTGAGGCTTCCCTTCCTGCCCACGAGTATCGTGAAAGTTGTATCAAAATGCGTGTTATCCGAGACGCAATAAGGAGCGTATCTCTTGTCGCCGAAGCCGCAGAATAAATCAGAGCCAATCAGTCCGGCCAGTTTGTTAAAGGATTTAGTTTGTCAGGCTATTGATGCCGATATTAATGGCATTCATCCGCAAGCTGACTTAATTGCACTGGGGCTTAACTCAGTACAAATCATGAAGATAGCTGGTCAATTAAGGCAGAAAAAGATCAAAGTAAAATTTGCTGATCTTATTGCAGTGCCTCAATTGGAAGCCTGGCTTTCTCTACCTCAGTTGGCTACTGGAACTGAAGAAAGTACCAGTGAACATTTATCTGTGCAGGGAGTCTTTGATGAAGGCACTCCCTTTGATTTGGCACCGATGCAACATGCCTATTGGATTGGACGAGACCCGAACCAATATTTAGGGGGTGTAGCCGCACATTTTTATCATGAGTTTGATGGCCAGGATGTAGTACCTGAGCAACTGGAACAGGCTGTGCGCTCCCTATTCGAGCGGCATGGGATGCTGCGTGTTCAAATCCTCGATGATGGTCGACAGCAGATTCCCACAGAAGTGAGCTGGCCCGGTTTAAAGGTTCATGATTTCAGGCATCAGGCTACCGCAGAAGCGGAGCAGAGTCTTATCGCTGTTAGGGAGCAACTCTCCCATCGGCAGCTGGATATATCGCAGGGCGAGGTTTTTGATGTACAGCTCTCATTGTTACCTGCGGAATTAAAAGCTGGCGGCACACGCCTGCATATTAATCTGGATATGGTAGCTGCAGATGCCTTTAGTCTGCGCGTATTACTGAATGACCTGGCCAAGCTTTACCTGGAACCAGAGCAGTCTCTGGTACCGCTTAATTACATTTATCCGCGCTACCAGGCTGACCGCAGCGCTCTTCACTCAAAGGAAGAGCGCCGAGCTGAGAAGCAGCAGGCCAAAGAACACTGGCAGGGTCGCCTGGCAGATTTGCCCGGTGCCCCTCAGTTGCCAACCGCAATAGGTGCTGAGTCCAAAGACACTCGTCGAGTTGTTCGGCGTCACTATAGCTTGTCTGCGGACCAGAAAAACCAGCTGGCAGAACTTGCGAGCCGTCACCGTATTACTTTGTCCATGACCCTGGCAGCGGCGCTTGCGGAAGTGCTTACGGCCTATAGCGAAGAGTCAGATTTCCTGCTGAATCTCCCCCTGTTCGACCGGGAATCCCTGCACCGGGATGTCAACTCTCTGGTAGGAGACTTTACTTCTTCGATCTTGCTTGCCTGGCAGGGCAGCCAGAGTGGAACCTTTGTTGAGCGTGCACAGCGTTTACAACACAACTTCCGTCAGGATGTAGCGCACGGGAGTTATTCCGGCGTAGAGGTGCTGCGTGACCTCAGCAGGCAACAGGGACAAACGGTGTTTGCGCCGGTTGTTTTTACCAGTGCGCTTGGGTTGGGAGAATTATTTGGCGAGTCAGTTCGGAGTGCCTTTGGAGATGTCAATTGGATTATCTCCCAAGGGCCACAAGTGTGGCTGGACGTACAGGTTATGGAACTCAAAGGTGGCCTGTCCGTAAACTGGGATGCGCGGGAAGCTGCTTTTGCTCCCGGCGTCCTGGATGGCATGTTTGCGGCCTTTACGCAGTTACTGGAATGCCTGATCGGTAGCCCGGAATTTTGGGCCCAGCCGATACCATCGCTGCTACCAGCGGAGCAAAAGCACCAGCGCCAGCAGGTTAATTCCACAGCCAAGCCATACCAGTCTCACCAATTACACGAACATTTTTTTAGCAATGCCAAAAACTGCCCGGAAGCAGTGGCTCTCTATTGGAACGGTGAACAAATCCGTTACGGGGAGTTGGCCCACAGTGCTTTGGCGATGGCCGCGTATTTACAGCTTCAAAGTGTTGAGCCCGGTGATTTGGTCGGTATTTTATTACCCAAGGGGCCGGAGCAGATTATTGCAGCCTTGGGCGTATTAGCGGCAGGAGCGGTTTATCTGCCACTGGGTATAGACCAGCCACCGTTGCGTAGAGAGCGCGTACTCAAACTTGCTGGAGCCAAGCTGGTTATAGATAACTTGTCTGTGCTCTCTGGTGTCGCGCCTTTATCCAAGCCTGTTGTGGGAGAGGCAAAAGATCTCGCCTATACCATTTTTACCTCTGGCTCTACCGGTGAACCTAAGGGCGTCGAAATTAGTCACGGGAGTGCCTGGAACACCATAGCGGACATTAACGCGCGCTTTTCGGTTAATGAAAATGATCGCGTGCTGGCCGTATCGGCATTGGATTTTGACCTTTCCGTTTACGATATTTTTGGGCTCTTGTCCGCCGGCGGAGCATTGGTATTGGTTGAAGAGGAATCCCGGCGGGATGCTGAGCGCTGGCATCAGCTGGTGTGCCAGCATGGCGTTACTGTTTGGAATACGGTGCCGGCGCTGTTGGATATGCTGCTGGCCACGGGTGGTAATACCCCAGCTGGAGAGCTGCGCCTGGTATTAAATTCTGGCGACTGGATCAGCCTCGACCTGCCGGAACGGTTAAAACGAGTAAACCCCGGTTGCCGCTTTATCGCTTTGGGTGGCGCCACTGAAGCTTCTATCTGGTCGAACAGTTTTGAAGTCAAAGAAGTTGATTCCTCTTGGCGATCTATTCCCTATGGTTACCCCTTAGCCAACCAGCAATTCAGAGTGGTGGATGCCTTGGGGCGCGATTGCCCCAACTGGGTGACAGGGGAGTTGTGGATCGGTGGTGCTGGCGTTGCTTTGGGGTATCGCGGTGCTCCCGGTATCACCGCAGCCCGTTTTGTGACAGACGAAGGCGAGCGCTGGTACCGCACCGGAGACTTGGGTCGCTACTGGCCAAATGGTTGTCTGGAATTTTTGGGCCGCGCCGATAACCAGATCAAAGTGCGTGGACACCGCATCGAACTCGGTGAGATTGAAGCCGCGCTGACTGCGCACAATGCGATTGCGCAAGCGGTCGCTCTGCTGACCCAGCGAGGTGTGGTTGCGGTTGTAGTTCCAGAGCCCAAAGTGGCGAAATCCAGCACCGCTTCAGAAAAGTGCTTTGTTGATTTGCAGCAATTGCAGGAACCCTTGAGCGACTTGCGGGAATTCCTGACCCAGCGATTGACCAGCGCCATGCTTCCCAGTGAGCTTTGCTGTCTCACTGAGATCCCCCTTACCGCCAATGGCAAAATTGATCGCGGTAGTTTGCAGCAGCTTGCCGATGAATCCCTAGCGCAGCATCAGGCAAAGCAGAACCCGCCGCAAGGTAAATTAGAGCAGCAGGTGGCTGCCGCCTGGAGTAAATTCCTCAATGTTGCTGATATCGCCCGGGACGACAACTTCTTCGCACTCGGTGGAGACTCCCTGTTAGCAACCCGTGTTGTGCGAGATCTGCGTGAGTTTGGTTTTGAAGGTGTCACACTGTCGGAATTGTTTAGCCAGCCAAGCCTGGCCGCCTTTGCTGCGACATTAGCTCAAGACCCTGCTGAGAACCCAGAGCAGAATAACAGCGCCACCGAAATTGCCACTACGCCTTGGCAATCGGATACGGCCAATCGCCACGAGCTTTTTGAACCTACTGAGGTTCAACGGGCCTATTGGCTGGGAAGGGACCCAGAATTTGTTTTGGGTGGCATTGGTTGTCATTTTTATCGCGAATATGACGTTGTTGATCTCGATCTGGAGCGTTTGGAATCTGCGCTGAACGACATGATTGCCCGGCATGAGATGCTGCGGGCTGTATTCGACAGTGAGGGGCGACAGCGCATCCTTGCGGATGTGCCGAGATTTTCCATCAATGTTACAGAGATAGACAGTGATCCGACTTCTGCTTTAGCGGAACTGCGGCAGGAATATGCGCAGCAGGTGTTTGAGCCAAGCCGATGGCCGCTGTTTGATGTCCGTGCAGTGCGCTGTGAGCGCAATACCCGATTGGCTATCGGGTTGGATAATTTAATTCTCGACGCTTTCAGTATTCTGCTGTTTTACCGAGAGTTAAATATCCTCTATCAGAGCCCTGAAACTGATCTACCTGCAATCGATCTATCTTTCCGCGACTATGTGCGCAATGTGTTGCCGCAAACTACCGCGGTATTTGATAGTGATCTTGAAGAAGGTCCCCTGGCTGCCGCAAAAACATTTTGGCAGCACAAATTATCAGAGCTACCCCCCGCGCCCCAATTACCCATTATTCGGGAGCCGGCATCCATTGAACGGCCGCATTTCGTGCGTCATCAACAGCATATCGACAAGAGTACCTGGCAAAGCCTGGTTGCACGTGCTGCTGAACAGGGAATCACGCCTTCGAGTCTGCTTCTAACTGCATTTGCCGAAGTGCTTAGCCGCTGGAGCAGTCGCCCTGATTTGAGCCTGAACCTTACCTTATTCGACCGCCGTGAGGTTCACCCGGATATTTATCGGGTAATGGGCGACTTTACCTCTTTGACCCTGGTGGGTTACTGGCCAGAAGCCAGCGACAGTTGGTTGGCAAGAGCGCGAAAAATACAAGGGGAAGTTGGCGCGGCCCTGGAACATCGCGAAATTTCCAGTGTAAGCCTGATGCGGGAATTAGCCCGCCGGCAGAGCGACGCGGAAGCCACAATGCCCGTGGTTTTCACCAGTGCACTGGGTATTCCCGGTGGCACAGCGGCACCGGAGGATGGGCCTCTGCGGGAACCCATCTGGGCCCTGACACAAACGCCGCAAGTCTGGTTGGATCACCAGGTGGTCGAAGTCGAGGGAGGCGTTTTCTTAAATTGGGATGTGGTCGAAGCGCTTTTCCCTGAGGGGATGTGCGCGGAAATGTTCCAGGCCTATATCGGCTTACTCCAATGGGCGGGTGACGCTGAATGGGATTCCACACCGCCTGATTTATTACCCAAGGCTCAACGGGAACTGAGAACCCAGCTTGAAAAGCGTACCGCAATTGACCCAACGGATAATTTGTCGCAGCGATTTTTCCAGCGGGCAAAAGCAAATCCCGACAATATCGCCTTATATTGGGGAGACGATAATTCTCTGAGTTATGGCGTTCTGGCAGAACGTGCTTTGCGTATCGCTGCCTGGTTATTGGAAAGCCAGGTTTCACCTGCCGAGGTGGTGGCCGTTAACCTGCCGAAAGGACCCGACCAGATTGCCGCTGTTTTGGGCGTACTCGCAGCGGGAGCCACTTATTTACCTGTCGGTATCGATCAACCGCAGGCGAGGCGTGAGTCAATGTTGCGCCGTGCCGATGTAAAAGTGGTGCTCGACCAAAGTGCAATTCAACAGGCCGAACAGTTCGCTCCTATAGATGAGCCTATTGCAACAGAAGCTGAGCAACTGGCTTATATCATTTTCACTTCCGGCTCCACAGGTGAACCCAAGGGCGTCGAAATTAGTCATGGTGCCGCCTGGAATACCATTGCGGATATCAACGAACGTTTCTCTGTTGATGAAAATGATCGTGTACTGGCCATTTCAGCCCTGGATTTTGACCTCTCTGTTTACGATATTTTCGGACTGCTATCGGTCGGTGGTGCGCTGGTATTGATTGAAGAAGAGGACCGACGGGATGCCGAGCGCTGGCATCAATGGGTATGTCACTACGGCGTCACCATCTGGAATACGGTACCGGCACTACTGGACATGTTACTCACTGTCGGTGCCGGTACACCGCCTGGCAATTTGCGTTTGGTATTAAATTCCGGCGATTGGATTGGCCTGGATTTACCCCAGCGATTAAAACAAATACAGCCCGATTGCCGTTTTATCGCACTGGGGGGCGCCACGGAAGCTTCTATTTGGTCCAACAGTTTTGAAGTTATAGACGTTGACCCAAGCTGGCACTCGATCCCCTACGGATACCCCCTGGCTAACCAGAAATTCAGGGTAATGGATGCCCAGAGGCGCGACTGCCCTGACTGGACAACGGGTGAGCTGTGGATTGGCGGTGACGGAGTCGCCATGGGCTATCGCGCGGCTCCCGAGTTGACTGAAGCGCGCTTTGTTAGGGTCGATGGTGAGCGCTGGTATCGCACAGGGGATCTTGGACGCTACTGGCCGAATGGATGCCTGGAATTTTTGGGGCGCGCCGATTGCCAGGTCAAGGTCCGTGGCCATCGCATAGAGCTGGGTGAAATCGAAACCGTATTTAATCGTCAGATGTTTGTGCAGCGCGCCCTGGTGCTGGCCACAGAAGAACAACAGCTGGTCGCTGCCGTTGTGCTCAAACCTGAATGTCCTTCAACTTTTAGTACTGATGACTTACGCGAGTATCTTCGCTGTTACCTGCCTTCCTACATGGTTCCGGATTTCATAGTGACTTTGCCGGAAATGCCCCTAAGTGCAAACGGAAAATTGGATCGGGCTTCAGTATTAAAACTCGTGAATGCGGTGGAAAAACCGCAACAGGAAAAAGCGGCTGAACTGGTGACGGATAACGAGCGTCTGGTAGCCCAGATTTGGCAAGAGCTTCTTAGCCTGCCCGTAATAAACCGCGATCAAAATTTCTTTGAATTGGGTGGCGATAGTTTATTGGCAACCCGGTTTATTGACCGCCTAAAACAGCAGCACCGTTTGCTCCTTCCCCTCAGACGTTTATTTGCCTCTCCGAGACTGGCAGATGTTGCCGGTGCCCTAAGCACAATGGAACCGCCAGTGGATATTGATGCGGATATGGTGGAAGAGGGCGTGATATGAATTTGATAAGTAAATTATTTTTCAGCGATTGGACGGAGTTTTAACCCCATGACGGCTATGGAACTGATCGACGAACTACAAGGGCTTGGGGTTGAACTTTGGACCGAGTCTGAACAATTGCGTTTCCGCGCAGCCAAAGGCCTGCTGACCGAGCAGCACAAGCAAAGGTTACGGGAGCATAAGTTACAAATTATTGAAATATTAAACGCTGCTCAATCAGGCGCTGGCAATGACTCTGGTTTGGGGGTGGTGGTCGAGGCCGACACAGAAAATCGGCATGAGCCTTTCCCTTTAACCGATGTACAGACTGCCTATTTGTTGGGGCGGCAAAATGCATTTGGCTATGGTGGCGTTGCCTGTCACGGCTACCTGGAGCTGGAATATCCCGGATTAAACCCAAAAGGTTTGCAGGAAGCCTGGAACCAGCTGATTGAGCGTCACCCTATGTTGAGGGCGGTTATTGAGCAGGAGGGATATCAGCGGGTCCTCCAGGAAGTGCCGCACTACCAGATGATCAGTCAGGACCTCACCGGCATGGATGAGGAAGCCTTGGAACTCGCCCTTAAATCGGTGAGAGATGAACTGGACCACCGTGTGTACACCATTGGTGAGTGGCCGATGTTCGAGCTGCGCCATACCCGCACGGATAAAGGACATATCGTACATTTCTCTATGGATGCACTGATCGCAGATTGGGCCAGTGCGGGCATACTGTTCAGCGAGCTTGATACTCTGCTAGCGAATCCCAGTGCCTCCCTACCTGCACTGGAAATTGATTTTCGCGATTACCTACTGGCCGAACGGAGTCTACTGGACAGCCAAGGCTACCAAAACGATCGCCGCTATTGGTTGGACCGCCTCGATCAACTGCCGGCAGCACCTGAGCTACCGGTATTGCCGCCAGCCTCAGAAGCGGAATCTGTGCGCTTTAATCGCCATCACTACCGCTTGGATATTACCCATTGGCAGAAACTGAAGCAGCGAGCCGGTGCTGCTGGACTGACCGCATCAGTTGCCGTACTGGCTGCCTACGCCGGGGTATTGCAGCGTTGGAGTCGTCAGCCACGCTTCAGCCTGAGTCTTACATTATTAAATCGATTGCCCTTACACCCTCAGGTCAACCAGTTGATCGGGGACTTTACTTCGGTCAGTGTACTGGCGATTGATGATTCCACAGGAAAGTCCTTTCGCGATTGGGCGGCCAGTATCGGCGAGCAGCTGTTCAATGATATTGATCACCGCTTGTTCTCCGGCGTGGAATTACTGCGGGAGCTATCCCGTGCACGAGGACCGGAGGCCGCATTGATGCCGGTGGTATTTACCAGTGCTATTGGCCTGGGAGATACAGAAAAACCTGCCAGCGGTAGAGAGTCTGGCAGAGGAATTACCCAGACACCGCAAGTCACCTTGGACTGCCAAGTGAGAGATGACGCCGATGGTCTGGAAATCAACTGGGATGTGCGCCAGGGCGTTTTTCCATCGGGCCTGGTGGAAGATATGTTCGCGGCATTTACCGGCTTGTTGAATGAGCTTTCCACGAGTGGCGATGGGCAATGGCTGAGTACATCTCCAGTTTCTTTACCCGAGTGGCAGCAACAGGAGAGGCATCAGGTTAATCAAACCGATGGGCCAGTTCCTTCAGAATTATTGCATCAGGGCGTATTTGCCCAGGCAGCGGCGACACCGGAAGCTACCGCCATTATTGATAGCAATGGCAGTGTCAGTTATGGCGACTTGGCAAAAAAAGCGGCGGGCATCGCCAAAGCCCTGGCCAAAGAAGGTTTCCAGCTGGGTGGCCGTGTCGCTATTGCAATGCCGAAAGGGCGAGAGCAAATAGCGGCGACTCTTGGTGTGCTCCTGGCCGGTGGTATCTATTTGCCACTGGATGCGGCACAACCGGAAATACGGCTCAATAAATTATTGCTCAGTGCAGAGGCGGAACAGGTCCTGACTCTCAGTGACCTCGCCAGCCAAGTTCAGTGGCCATCAGAAGTGCAGGTGATCAGTGTCGATACCCTGGCTCCTGAAACTGAAATTCCGCTGGCCAGCAACGGCGACCCGGAGCAGCTCGCTTACGTTATCTATACGTCCGGTTCTACCGGCGATCCCAAAGGGGTGATGATTAATCATCGGGCCGCTTTGAATACGGTGCTGGATATTAATCGCCGTTTCGAGGTGGGCTCGAGCGATCGTATCTTGGGTTTGGCTCAACTCAGTTTTGATTTGTCGGTCTACGATATTTTCGGCCCCTTGGCAGTGGGTGCGACTTTGGTATTGACCGATCCGGCCCGTGGCGCAGACCCTTCGCACTGGGCGGAAGTCATGGATGAGCACCGGGTGACATTGTGGAACTCTGTTCCAGCGCAGTTACAAATGCTGGCTACCTATTTGGATACAGAACCTCGTCCATTGTCTGAGTGGCGATTGGCAATGCTGTCGGGAGACTGGATTCCGGTTACTTTACCGGAACATATCAGGCGCCATGTGCCAGCACTCGGCCTGATCGGTATGGGTGGGGCTACTGAAGCTGCGATTTGGTCCAATTACCACCGTATTGATCGGGTCGACTCTGCTTGGACCAGTATTCCCTATGGCGTGCCGCTGACGAACCAGGGCTTCAGGGTATTGGATAGCCAATTGCGCGATGCCCCTGTTTGGGTAGCGGGTGAGCTGATGATTACTGGCCTCGGATTGGCCGATGGTTATCTCGGTGATGCGGCGCTCTCTGAACAGAAGTTCTTTTCTCATCCGGTGGATGGCCAGCGCCTTTACCGCACTGGTGACTTGGGCCGCTATTTACCCGGTGGTGAACTCGAATTCTTGGGCCGTGAAGACGGACAGGTAAAAATTCGCGGACACCGTATTGAGCTGGGAGAAGTGGAGTCTGCATTGCTGGCCCACCCCGCAGTGTCAACAGCGGCGACGGTGATTGAAAAGAAAGAGGGAGACTCGCGAGGGGATTTAAATCTGTTGGGTTTTGTGGAAAGCCGTCGCTTAGATGATGCAGAACCGGCGACTATTGATCCCGAGCTGGTAAATTCAGTGCGTCAGTTTGCGCACTATCAGGCTGGTGAGCCAGAAGCTGTCAGTGTCGGCGATTATGTGCAGGCACTTGAAAATGCATCCCTGTTATCGATGCTTCACGGTCTGGTGGAATTAGGGGCGTTTACAAATTGTGAGCAGGGATATAGTGCAGAAGAAGTTCTCTTCCTAGCTAAAGTACATGAAAAGCATCACTGGTTAGTGCGTCGTTGGTTGGACCTTCTCGTTAACGCAAAGCTGCTCAGTTTCAGCAGCTCAAGTGGACAATATACGCTTGCTCAACAAATCGATGCTTCCATTGTTGATGCCGCCTGGAAGCGAGTTGAGCAGGGGATTGAATACGGATTTTGTAATCGGGAGTTCCTGCAATATCACCGGGATCATGTCGAATTATTACCGCAGTTATTAGCGAATCAACAAAATCCGTTTGAATTGTTGTTCCCCCAAGGTGACCAGCAGGTGGCTTTGTCCCTCTATCGGGATGATCTTATCGCTCGCTATAACAATGCCGCCGTTGCCGCATTGATTAACCGCATTGCCGCCCAGAGCGATAGAGGGTTAAGGGTTCTTGAGCTGGGTGCGGGCACAGGGGCTACCAGCGCTTCTGTTATTCCTATGTTGGATGGATATGACGTCGATTATCTATTCACTGACATGACCGCATTTTTCCTGACTGAGGCTCGCCGCCAATTTAAAGAGTGGCCTTGGGTACGCTTTGGATTAATGGATCTCAATACCGACTATCGCGCCCAGGGTTTGGCTCCTAATAGCGCAGATGTCATTTTATGTGCAGGTATGCTCAACAGCACCCGAGATCCAGAGGCGGCCATTGCCAGTGTTGTGGAGTTACTGGCACCCGGAGGCTGGTTAATCCTGACTGAGCCAACGGTGGATCACGCCCATATCTTACTTACCCAGGGCTTTATGATGGACCCGGCGGGTGATGATCGCGCTTGTGGTGCGACCAAGTTCCTTTCTATCGGGAAATGGCAGTCGCTGTTGAAAGCCAATGGCGCCGGACAGATTCTTTCCCTGCCTGAAGATGACCATCCTTTGTCTGCCTTCGGCATGAATCTACTGGCCGCGCAGATGAAAACTGACAGACAGGATTTGAGTGCCAGGACACTGCGGGACTTTTTAGCGAATCGGTTGCCCGCACATATGGTGCCCGCACATTTGCAAGTTCTCGACCAGCTACCGCTCACCGCCAATGGCAAGATCGATCGCAAAAAGCTGGCTGGTTGGCGCCCAGTGACGGGTGATACGCAAGAGGCTGGGAACTCAGAGCAAATGGACCCACTGGAAACCGCTCTGTGCAAACTCTGGGCGAATGCGTTGAGTCTCGATAATGTCGGACGCCAGGATAGCTTTTTTGATCTCGGTGGTGATTCGCTGATTATGGCGCGGGTTGCAGGGCGATTGCTGGAAGAAATTCCGGAAGCGAAACCTTTCACTTACGACGCCTTGTTGCGCCACATGCTCAATGGACCAACGGTTGCGGCATTGGCCAGAGCACTGAGAGTTGAGCCGGGTGCCGTTGCAGATGAGCAGGCAGACACGGATAGCGACAACCTGGTGGCAACTACCCGCGAGGGCAGCAACTCCTTGATGGTTCCTTTCAGTCATATAGGCGAGGGTAAAGGGGCATCCAAAGAAGGGGCGCCGGTACGGATTATGTTCCATGCAGCCCTGGGTACCCTGGATTATTTCCAGCACTTGGGCAAAGCGCTTGCGGCTCAAGATCTGGGTCCAGTATTTGGGATTGCGGTAGCGAATACGGAAGAGTATTTGTCGATCGATGCAAAAGAATTAATCGAGCGCACCGCCGACGATTACGCCCAGCGAATAATTGACGAGGGCTACCAGCGCTGCCAGTTAATTGGTTACTGCCTGGGTGGTCTGCTGGCGACGGAAGTTTCGCGGAGATTGCTGGAGTGCGGGGTCGATGTGATTGACCTGAGCCTGATCGACAGTATCCCAATGTTTGTCGATACCGATGAAGAGCTGGCTTTCGAAGCGATTTTTGCCCCCAACCTAAATCTCGACCCAGTAAAAGCGGTATTTGGTGAGCATATCGAGAGCGAAGATATTTCCCGCGCGATCGAGACCTTAATGCAGAAACACAACGGTCGTGTTCCCGCCGGTGCAATGGCAGAACTCGACGGTGATGCCGGGCTTAAAGCGGTAGCGGAAGCCGTGCGACAACGCTCTCAACTCACCCAGGGGCAGCGCCTGGCCGGTTATACCGAGATGGCCTCTGCCCAGGCGGGTGTGCCGGTTGAAGCTGCGATGATACCGGGGCTTTTCCGGGTGTGCCGACACAGTATGCGCGCTGCCTGTTTTGATCTGCCTCCCTATATTGGCGATATGACCTACTTGCGCTGCCAGGAAGAGCAATCCTTCGGTGTCACCGCCGGCGTAGGCCATATGGCTGCGCCTTATTGGCAGGATGTTTGTCTGGGTGATTTTGAATTAATCGATGTGCCGGGCAATCATTTCAGCGTGATGGAGCCGCCGCAGGTTGCCACTGTCGTTGAGCATTTGGCAAAACCCTTACAGCGCGGTAAAGCGGGCAAATAGATGGCTGAGCAAATTTTGCCAAAGACCAACTTGCGAAAGTCCAACCTGCGGGAACTGATGCGTCCATTTCGTGGCCTCGTGTGGCTGGGGGTGGCGCTCGGTGCCTGTGGTGCGCTCACTTCACTGATTCCTTTTATCGGTATTGTTGAGCTAGCTCGCCTGTTCCTGGCGTCCGATATCAGTGATATTGCAGAGGCGATTATTCCCGTTGTCTTCGCGATAGTTGCCGGGCTGGCGATGGGTTGGATCTGCACCGTGATCGGTTTGTGGTTAACCCATATTGCCGACCAGCGTATGCAGGCGGAACTGCGACGGGCCCTGGTGCGGAAATTGGGACAGGTGCCCCTTGGTTGGTACAGCGAACACACCTCCGGCGCGGTGCGCAAAGCGGTGCAAGACGACCTTGATGATCTTCACCATATGGTTGCGCACCACCAGGTGGAGTTGGCCGCTGCGTTTGTACTGCCACTGGCGGGCCTGGGTTACTTAACCTGGCTCGACTGGCGCTTGGCCCTGTTGGCGATATTCATCCTGCCAGTTTATCTGGTGTCCTACGCCTGGATGATGCGTGGTTTCGGGGAAAAAATTCAGCAGCTGGATAAGGACTTTGGTCGGGTCAGTGCTGCGATTGTCGAATTTGTTCACGGCATTGCGGTGGTTAAGGTTTTCTCGCAAACCGGCCGCGCTCACAGAAATTACCAACAGGCCGTCGAGGATTTCAGCCGCCGTTACACGGGCTGGGTGACACCGCTTGTCCGTTTGGAGGCCGTCACCTCCCTGGCTCTGTCGGTGCCAGTCATTATGTTGGTGAGTCTGGCCGGAGGCGCTTGGCTGGTGGTGAATACAGGCATTCAGCCGATTGATGTTCTCGCAACCACACTGATCGCGGTAATGATTCCTCAGACCATCCTGACTTTGAGCCAGGGATTAACCGCCCAACAAAAAGCCAAAGCAGCCGCAGCCAGGATTGACCAACTATTGGAGGTTGCGCCCTTGGCTGTGACTTCTGAACCCAAAGAGCCCAAAGATACAGGGCTGCTCTTTAAACAGGTCAGTTTTGCCTATACCCGGGATCGGCAGGTATTAAGCGATATTACTTTGCGTTGCCGCCCCGGTTCGATCACAGCTTTGGTGGGGAGTTCCGGTGCCGGTAAATCCACCCTGGCCAAGCTGGTGCCCCGTTTTTATGACGTGGCCCAAGGTGCTGTGCTTCTGGGAGACGTCGATGTTCGTGATATTGCTCCAGACAATTTATATCGACATGTGGGTTTTGTACTTCAGGAGACCCAGCTGTTGGCTGGCACTGTGGCAGACAACCTGCGCCTTGGGCGCCCGGATGCCAGTGACCAGGAGTTGGAGGATGCAGCGCGAAGTGCCTGCATTCATGAACACATTTTAAGTTTCCCCCAAGGTTACCAGGCGGTTATTGGCAAGGATGCCTTTTTTTCTGGTGGAGAAGCGCAGCGCTTAAGTATCGCGCGCACGCTTTTAGCAGATGCCCCTGTGTTGATTTTGGATGAAGCCACAGCCCATGCCGATCCGGAGTCCGAAGCGCAAATTCAGCAGGCATTGTCCTGCCTGGTGCGCAATCGCACGGTACTGGTGATTGCCCATAAGCTGCACACCATCACCGGCGTTGACCAGATTGCGGTCCTGGACGGCGGCCGCTTGGTTGAATGCGGAAGTCACCGACAACTGTTGGCTGAGAGCAAGCACTACGCGGAACTATGGCGTTTGTACAACAGTGCTGAACAAAACGAAGAAGCAATGAATGGTGGGGCTCAGGTTATTAGCGGGGTCTCATCATGATTCGTAGTTTGCTTGCCATTCTCGGACCCGCGCATCGCCGTGAAGTTGGCACTTATACAGTATGGCTTCTCGCCTATGGCGTGTTGCAGGGAATCGCGGTGACGCTTCTGGTACCTCTGCTCAGCGCACTGTTGGCCTCTGAGATGGAGGCGGTTGGGTATTGGTTGCTTTCCCTGTTATCGGTAGTTGTGATTGCTTGTATTGCCCGTTACCAGCAAGCCGTAAAAGGGGCTGCACTGGCCATCCTGGTATTGAAAACCCTGCACAATCGCTTGGGTGAACACCTCTCTCAACTTCCCCTCGGTTGGTTCAGTGCAGAAAAAGTCGGTCGTTTGTCCCGCAGCGCAACCGGGGGCACCTTGATGGTGACTAACGTTTTTGCCCACCTGTTGCCCCCTGTTGTCAGCGGTGTTGTCACTCCGCTTACCGTGGGGGTGGCAATGTTGTGGTTTGACTGGCGACTGGGGCTGACCGCTTTGTTGTTTGTGCCCTTGATTTATGTCGGCCATCGTTGGTCCTCCCAGTGGATCGGCGCCATGGAAACGGAAGTGGATGCTGCTGGTGCTCGCGCCAGCAACCGGGTAGTGGAGTTTGCGCGCAACCAGGCGGTAATGAGGGCATTTGGTAAAAACGTCAGTGGTTATCTCCCACTGGAAGAGGCGATTGCCGGGCAAAGCAGAGCGGCGGGTTCCATGTTGCAGCAGACCTTCCCCCGTTTGTTTGCCGGTGGATTTATGGTGCAACTCGCCTTTGCCGCAGTGATTGCCGTGGGTGTTTGGCTCACGCTCAATCAACAACTTCCCCCTATTGAATTGGTGGCTTTGCTAGCTTTAGCGGCCCGATTTACCGGTCCTCTGGCGGAACTCGCCGGGCGCAGTGGTCTGCTGCGCATGGCCGGTAATGATTTGCACAGACTGGCCGCTATCTTTTTTGAGCAGTCGCTACCTGAGCCATCCAGATCTCAGCCTTTTACCGAGCAGGGTGGGTTGGTTGAATTTTCAAATGTGAATTTTAGCTACGAGTCGGGGCAACCGGTATTGAAGGATCTTTCCTTTAGGGTTTCTCCGGGTACCACTACAGCGATAGTCGGTGCATCAGGCTCGGGTAAAACCACCATCACCCGTTTGTTATTGCGTTTTTTTGATACCGACCAGGGCTAGGTAAAAGTGGGCGGGGTGGATGTGCGGCAACTGCGCACAGAAGACCTGATGCGGCAGATCTCTATCGTTATGCAGGATGTGTATCTGTTCAGCGACACCCTGGAAGCGAATATTCGCTTGAGCTGTCCCGAAGCCAGTCAGGAAGAACTGGAACGTGTGGCGAAACTGGCTGGCGTGGATGAGATTATCGAGCGTTTGCCCCAGGGATGGCAGACGCAGGTAGGTGAGGGGGGCGCTGCACTTTCTGGTGGCGAACGCCAGCGGGTTTCTATCGCCCGTGCCCTATTAAAAGCCACACCGATCGTTGTGCTGGATGAAGCGACAGCGGCGCTGGACCCGCGCAATGAAAAATACCTGAACAGCTCCCTGAGGCAGTTACAACAGGTTTCCACTCTTATTGTGATCGCCCATCAATTGTCCACCGTGATGAATGCAGACCAAATTATCGTACTTGATGCAGGTACTGTGGCCGAGATTGGAAATCACCGGGAATTGTTATCCCTGCAAGGCCTTTACGCACATTTTTGGCACCAGCGCAGCCGTGCAACTGGCTGGCAACTGGTTGAGACCGATACGGAGGTGAGCTTGTGACAATTGCGATTTTAGGTGGCTACGGCGATGTGGGCGCAGCCGTTACCGGTTATTTACATTCCCTGGACGTGGGCCCTTTGCGTATCGGTGGTCGCAATGCACATAAACAGCCGCTATCCAGTAATTCAGTTATTTCCTATCAGACGGTGGACTACCTGGATACAGCCTCTCTGGATCAGTTTGTATCCGGTTGTAAGGTTCTGATTAATTGCGCAGGACCTTCACATTTAATTGGCGACAGGGTTGCCAAGGCTGCGGCACAGGCGGGGGCAGCCTATATCGATGTTGCTGGCGATGAAGCTCTCTATAAGCAACTCGATTCATCCTATTACCAGAGCAGTGGATTGATCGCAGTCTTATCTGCTGGATTACAGCCGGGGCTCAGTAGCCTGCTACCACGCTGGCTGGCAGAGCAGGAGTTTTCGCAGGTAGAGAGCCTGACCAGTTATTTCGGTCTGTGCGATCGGTTTACCGATGTCGCTGCCGATGATTATTTGCAAGGCGCCAATGAACAGCACAGCAAGCCCTTGGCGGCCTGGCGTAATAGTCGCCGTTTGAACGGTGTACTGAAACGCCGCTCCGATGTGGAGCTGCCGTTTTTCCCAGACACAGCCACGGTTCTCCCCTATTTAAACAGTGAAAGCGAGCGTTTGGCCCGGGACTTATCCCTCTCTGAAGGCGATTGGTATAACGCGATTACCGGCTCTCATATCTTGTCGGCCTTTAATAGCTCCCATGGTTTGAGCCGCGACGAAGCGCGGGCAGCGCTGTGTCGGGCCAGTGCGCTGGATCTGGCGGGGCGCCATCCTTATGTGGTCATGCTTTTGCAGCTTACCGGTAGATACAACGGGCAAGAGCGCACTCGCACGGCCGCGTTGCGGAGCACCGGCAATGCCGATCTAACAGCAGCGGTAGCCGCAGTTACCACTTTGGCTGTACTGCGCGATGAAATCCCAGCGGGTTGTCACTACTGCGCCGAAGTATTGCCGCCGGCATCAGCGATGGAGCGCATGTCGGAGATTGGGGCATTCAGTTTTTTAACCACCCTGGAAACAAGTATTGAAAATATGGAGTGCCTTGAGGAGGGAGCCATTTGAAAAACCTGACACTTCCACCTTCCAATACTGCCCATGAGGCTGGGCTGGCAGCTCTACCCGCTGAAATGACGGTAGACAGTGGTTTGGCGCAACTACCTGCTGCAATGCAAAGGCTGGAATTCATCAGCCTACGGGCGATTATGGAATTGCTTTCTTCCAGCGGCGCGTTGACCGCCGAAAATGCCGGGCGCAGCAGTGACGAAATTATTAATACACTGGGTGCCGCCTGCCGACACCACTGGTTGGTTCGCCGTTGGCTGGTGGCCTTGGTTGAGCGAGAGTTTTTGAAGCTCAGTAAAGGCTACTACTCCTGGGAGCAAATTCCCGAGAGTGCAGCTGGGGCAGATAAATTACCGGAGGCCTACGATGCGTTGGGGTTTCCCCCCGAAATGGCTCTGTCTCACCAAAAGCTCCTCACGCATTTGGCGGAACTGGTGCGGGATCAGGTCTCCATTAATCAACTGCTGTTCGAGAATGGAGAAATACTAACCGCATTGGCCGCCTATCAGAACAACTGGTTTACGACTTATCTCAATTATGCGGTGGCAAGCATTGTAAAACAGGCTGTTAAACCCGGTCCTATGTTAAGAGTGCTCGAATTAGGCGGTGGAGCGGGTCTAACTACTGCTGCAATTTTAGATACTCTGGCTGGCAGGCCGATTAATTATCGCTTTACGGATATATCACCTCTATTCACCACTGCTGCCCAGAAGAAATTCCGCAATCACATCGGTTTGCGTTGCAGCCTGCTCGATATCAATGCGGATTTCACCGCGCAGTCAATCCCTGCAGCCAGCACCGACATTGTTGTGGCTGGCAATGTTTTGCACAACGCCGCTCATATTGGCCAAACCTTACAGCGTATTCGTCGTTCTCTGGTCACCGGTGGCTGGCTGTTGTTTAGCGAATCCACTCGGGAAAACCATGCCATGTTAACGGCAATGCAGTTTCTTCTTTCTCCCGCAAAATCGGAGCCTCTTCTGGGGAGCGAAGACCGGAGAGGGGGAACCGACCAGGTGTTTATCGACAGCACAGCATGGCAGGAAGAACTGGTTAAGGCCGGCTTTGAGGTTAAGTGCTTCTTACCTGCATCGACATCGCCATTATCGGTCGCGGGTCAAACTCTATTTTTTGCGATAGCTGTTTAAGGAGCTGTAATGAAAAATGAAGTAATAACAGCGGAAATCTTAAGTGGATTAGAGCAGTTGGGAGAAGCGCCTGCATTATCCCTTGATGGTCATGAGTGGAGTGGTAACCAGGTACTGGCCTGGACAAAATTCGTGGCAGAAAACCTGAGTGAGCAGCTGGATATCTTGCAAGGTAAAGCACTGCTATTACCTGCCAATAGTTGCGAAGAAGCAGTTCGACTGCTTTTGCACCTGGTGGCGCTAAGGTTGGGGACCGGCTTTGAAACTGAAGCCCCGACTAATGCAGAGGTTGAGCTCCTTCAAGTACAAACCCCAGATTTATTGAAAATTGATCTAGAAGAACTTTCCCTTTTGATAACACACAAGGGGATGATAGAGGCTGATACCGCTGAAGCAAATATCACACTGTATAAATCCCAACAAGAGTCGCTAAGGACTCTTCAGGGCAGGGTAGGGGTATTTTCCCCTCTCAATAAATTTTCTCGATTTGCCATTTTTGCGGCATGGAGCTGTGGGCTTGCTGTCTATTTGCAGCCGCCTGAAATCAATCCCGCAAAAGCACTGGTTGTTTTGGAGCGCTGGGGGTTTAGCGGAGTAATACTGCCGGAAACTTTATTAAAGGGATTGGTCGCACATCCCGCAATTGCCCTGACAAACCTGAAAAATCTGCAATGCCTGTTATATGAAACCGAAGTTTTGTTGCCACAGCCCCTGTTGCAGGATGCTCGTCGCTTATTAAGCAGTGATATAGCCGGTTGGATCTCTTCCAAGGTGGGTATAGAACCTGTTGCAAAGGCGGAGCAGGCGTTTACTCAAAAGCTTGAGGCCATTACTGAGAGCGTTGCGAAACATCCCGCTGTCGCCAACTCTGTCACTGTGCCCCTTACCGGGGGTGACCGCTGGGCTGTGTTTGCACAAGCTAAGATACAGGAGAAGATGCAGGACAAGCCTGCTGCGCTCGATATAGCTGGGTTATTTGAAGGAATTAATACCGAGCTGGATACAGAATTTGCCCATATTGACTTGGAACATGCGGTAAAGGTTACCGAACAGCTTAACGCTACCGCTTTGCTATCCATGCTGAATGCCTTTAGTCACCTGGGACTGTTTTGTGATCAGCACTCAGCACACAGTTTGGCAGAGATACTCGAAACCCCACCGGTTGCCCAACAGCACCAAGCCTTGGTTAAACGTTGGGTCAGGGTTTTGCAAGAGCAACAGTTACTTAGTGCTGACGGTGACAGCTGGCGTGTCGAGGTTGATCCAGATAACTACAGTGATACCGCTCTTGCCCAGGCCTGGGATCAACTGGAACAGGATTGGCGAGCACTCTCTGGAGCTAGCAAAACGATCGATTACGCCCGCGCTAATGCGGAGCAATTACCAGATTTGATTCGAGGCAAAGTCCAGGCTGTGCACCTGTTGTTTCCCCGTGGCAGCACTGAGTTGGCGAGTGCGCTTTACCGGGAGGGTATCGCTGCCAGGTACCAACAGCGTGCAGTCAGTGATTTATTGAAGTCCATTTTAAATAACTGGGAAGGGCAGCCACAGCCCCTGAAAATTTTAGAGGTTGGTGCAGGCACTGGTGCGACAACCCAGGCCCTCTTGCCCGTTTTGGACGGTGCCAGTGGCCATATTCAGTTTGATTACCAGTTCACGGATATCTCTGCGGCTTTTCTCGACAGCTTTTTCGCACAACATGGTGATCAGGAGCAACGCCCCTGGTTGCGCCGTGGTTTGTTTGATATTGATCGTTCGTTGCGCAGCCAGGGATTTTCTCCCAATAGCTTCGACGTAATTATTGCCGGTGGTGTTTTTAATGCCGCTCATAACACAGATGCCTCACTGCGAAGAGTGGCTGAGTTATTGCGCCCGGGAGGTTGGTTCATTATGACGGAGCCAACCAGTGAGGAGTTCTGGGTAATGGCTTCACAGGCATTTATGTTGGTTGATGCCGTCGACGAACGTACGGATTCCGGTGCAACATTTCTGTCACTTTCCCAGTGGCACAATGCCCTGGAGGCTGCCGGCTTACAGCTGGCTATGGATTTGCCTGTCTCTGAACACCCCTTATCCAGACAGGGGCATCGCTTCTTTGCCTGTACAGCCAAACAGAATCAAATGCGACTGACGGCAGATTGCCTGGCCGAATATATCGATCATTTTGATTCAGAAATTTTTATCGAGGTTTTGGACCAGTTGCCTCTGACGCTTGAGGGACAGGTAGACCATGCCCAGTTGCAGGAATGGGCTCAGTCCATGGGCAGTCATCAGGGAGATTCGTCCTATGGGAAATGATAAGCGCAAGCGAGTTGTTGTTGCAGGGACAGGCTTTGGGCGTATTTATCTCGAAGCCCTGACTTCCTCCAGATTACCTGGTCGGGATTATTTTGAATTGGCCGGTTTACTGGCTCGGGGTAGTGACTATTCCAGAAATTGTGCTGAGCAATATGGGGTGCCGCTTTATACCGAGGCAGAGCAAATCCCCGATGATGTCGACATAGTTTGTGTTGTTGTTCGCTCTGGGGCAACGGGAGGCGAGGGTTCTGAATTGGCCCAATCGCTACTTAAGCGGGGTATTCATGTATTGCAGGAGCACCCGGTCCACACCAAGGAAATTACTGCAAACCTGCTGGCTGCAAAAAATGGAAATGCAGCCTATGCCGTTAATACGCTATATCCGAATTTGCGTCCCACCAGGCAATTTTTGGCGGCGGCCGAATATTTACGTCGGCACCAGCGCCTGGAAATGATCGATGCTATCTGCAACAGCCAAATGGCCTATCCGCTGCTGGATGTAATTGGCCGCGCGGTAGGCGGCCTTCGCCCCTGGTCTTTTAGCGAGCCGGTGCAAGCGGAAGGGCACCCTTTTCAAAGTTTATCGGCCACTCTTGGCGGGGTGCCTTTGACTTTGCGCATACAAAATCAGGTGCACCCACAAGACCCGGACAATCACTCCCTGTTACTGCATCGACTTGCCATAGGTAGTGAGGGGGGTGTTCTAACTTTGGCCGATACCCACGGCCCCGTGCTGTGGAATCCAAGGCTGCATTCACCACGGGATCAAACAGGCAGGCTGATACTTAGCGGTGAGGGTACCGAGCGATTGGCGGTTCCCAGCATGGTAACCCTGGGTGATACGGACATGCGCAGTTACCACGATATTTTTGCCCTCACTTGGCCTGAGGCCGTTAGCCAGGCTCTGCATACCCTTTGCGCCGATATCGCGCAACCCGAAAGACGCAAGCAGAGCGGCCAGTGGGCTTTGAGTGTGTCGATGGCATGGAGTGATTTAACTGCGCGTATCGGTATGCCGGCATTAATCCAGCCCGGGGAACCGGAGCCAGTATCAGTGCAGGCGCTTACCGATATTGTTAGCCAGGCTTGCGACTAAAAGAATACGCAAATAGCACAAAAAGTGATTACGGAATTTTTACTTATAAACGGGGTTAGGAGGAGAGATGCAAAAGCAATCAGGGTTGATCATTGAAGGGCTCTTTAAGACTTATAAAAACGGGGTGAAAGCGCTAAACGGTGTTGATTTGGAAGTTGGCCCCGGAATGTATGGGTTGCTCGGGCCGAATGGCGCGGGGAAAAGTAGTTTGATGCGCACTTTGGCAACCCTGCAAACGCCAGATAGTGGCCGGATTATTCTCGATGGTGTGGATGTTCTGGCAAATCCGGATTTTATGCGCAGTAAATTGGGTTATTTACCGCAACATATTGGTGCTTACCCCGGGATTGCCGCGCGGACATTACTGGATCGTTTCGCCTGGCTTAAAGGTTTTACCCAAACGAGTGCAAGGCGCCGCGAAGTGGACAGGCTTTTGGAGCAGGTCAATTTGGCCGATGTAGCCGATCGAGCTGTATCAACATATTCCGGCGGCATGCTGCGTCGCTTTGGTATTGCCATTGCACTTATCGGCGAGCCGCGCCTAATCATTGTCGATGAACCCACCGCTGGCCTGGACCCCGCTGAGCGCAATCGTTTTCACTGTGTTTTGGCGGATGTCGCGGCGGATGCGATTGTATTGCTGTCCACCCACATCGTTGAAGATATCGAAAACCTATGTCAGCGCCTGGCGATATTGGCCTCAGGGCGCATTGTCGTTGAGGGGACAGCCCCGGAAGTGGCTGCGCCCCATAAAGACAAGATGTGGCAAGCACTGATTCCTCGCGGCGAGCAGTTACCGGAATCCCTGCACAACATCGCTAAGCCCGATGGCACCCAGGTAATCGTACACGGTGAGAAACCCGAAGACCCTCGATTTACGGCCCATACCCCGCGCCTGGAAGATATTTATCACCTGGCGATTGAGCAGGTAAAAGACCAGCGGGAGGCGGCATGAATAAGCTGGCGCTTATTGCCCATGAGGCAAAGCTGGAAATAAGGGCCGGTTTTAGCAGCGGCATTGTGGCTTTGGCCTTTTGGGGCCTGGTGATGTACCTGCTATTGAATCTGGTGAATGCAGACTATATGCAAAAAATGGGGGCTACAGATATCCCCCGGAACTCCCCATCGCTCATTTACCTGATGGGTGCTGGGTGTATGTTCTTTCAGTTTTTTGCCTGGGCCTGGGTATTCTCACAACCGATTCTGCGCGATCGCAAAGCCAGTTTGCACGAAGTCATTTATACAACCCCGAATTCCTTGAGCGTAATGCTTTGGGGGCGGTTTATCGGTGCAGCGGTGATAGGGGCCATATTAAGTGCATCGGCGCTGGTGGGCTTTTTATTCTCCCCGGTATTGGTTTGGATGGGCTTATTGCCTGAAGCGGCGATTGGCCCAGCCCCCTGGAAAGCCCTCGGCTTTGCATGGATCTGGCTACAGATTCCTGCCAGCGTCGGTATCGGTGCTCTGTATTTTATTATGACGCTGCGCACTCGAAGCCTGGCGGGTCCCTTTGGGCTCGCTGCGGCTCTGATGATGTTGTGGATGTTTGCTGTAATCGTGCTTCAGGGTGCAAGCATTAATCCGCAGCTGGCTGCGGTCATGGACCCTTCGCTGTTTACTTTTGTTTATACGGAAGTCACCTCCTGGACACCTTTGCAAAAATCCTCTTCTTTATTGCCCTTTACCCTGGGCTCGGTATTAAACCGGATTTTTTGGTGTCTCTTACCACTGCTCGCTTTAGCTGTCTACTTGAAATACCTGCGAAGGGAGTCCCTGGTTCTGGAAGGGGCTGCCAAACCTTCTCGCGCTAAAGACAGCAAAAACAAATCCGCCAGTAAAGTAGTAGATCTCTCTCCATCCAAGCCGGATACCGCATCATTTGGCCGCAGCCTGCGTCAATTAATGCTGGAAGCCCGTTGGAGACTACACCATGTATGGACTAGTCGGGCCTGGTGGGTTGGTGTGGCGATCCTGGTTGTAATGGGGGTCGTTAGCTCTTTTACCCAGATTATCTGGCATGCGGAAGGGCCCATGGCACCGCGTTTGGAAATGCTATTGCCGCTCCTCAAGGACGTTATTTTTCTTGTGATTGCATTTGTGATCGCGGCACTGACTGGCTTGGTATGCCGCAGGGATCAGGTGCCAGGGTTTGAGGATATACTGGCTGCTACTCCAGCGCCGGACTATATGCGCCTGTTTGGTGTTGCCCTTACGGTATTTGCTATGACGGTGCTGTTGGCATTGCTACCGGGGTTATCGGGCATCTTTGCCGTGCTTCTTTCTGCTCCGGCCTCTGTCGATATTGGCCAGGCATTTACCTACCAGTTATTGATAGTGACAGCGCCGTTATTAGAGTTGTCGATGATGGTGCTCCTGGTGCATGCGCTATTTCGCCATGCGGGCTTTGCCTACTCCATGTCAATGTTCGTGACCTTTATTTTGGTACTGAATCATGAATTGGAGCTGGTGCATTACCCTCCCTATGAAGTTGGTATTACTGCACATATCCAACTGTCGGCTCTCAGTGGTTGGGAACCTTGGATCGGCTATTTGTTAGCCCTGGATGGATTCAAAGTTGCACTCGCCGTATTGATGGTCGGTTTGGCTGCGCTATGGATTCCAAGAGGATTGGATAGCCGCATGTCCCGGGGTTTTGCTCTGATACGCTCTCGCCTTATAGCTCCTCAGGGTGCCTTGGTGGCTTGTTCCGCTCTATTTCTTTTTGGTCTGGGTTCTGTACTGGAAGACAAGTTGGTAGTGCAGGGAGGTTATCAATCACCGGAGCAACTGAAGCGGGAGGATGCAGCCTGGGAAGCATACTGGTTGCCGAAAGCCACTGAGTTTGAATTATCTGGAGGTGATCTGAAAATCAGTATCAACCCGGATAATCAGACAGTGGAAGCTGAGTGGCAATTGCTCCAAGTCCAGGTTGATGGACAGGGCCTGCATTTTGAATTACCTCAGGGATTTGTCTTGGTAAGCGCTTTAGTGGATGGGCGTGAAGTAACGGCTGAACAACGTTACGACCATATGTCCCTGCCAATCTCAGGCTGCCCTGAGCCAGGTTGTAATATCAAACTATCGTGGCAACTGAGTGCTCCCGGCTGGTCAGCTGAGGGGGAGCCCTCGGGGCTGACACCCAGCGGAGTCTGGTTACAAGCCAGTGATATTGTTCCGCGTCTAGGCATTGATCCCGAGCGTATTTTGCGAGTGCCAGCAAAGCGTGAAGCACTGGGTTTAAGCCGTGAGTTCGCCCTGCCAACTGCACAGCTTGCCACACCCCTTGAAGGCGCCGCCCCTTCAGGAGATTGGCGCTGGCAAGTTCGTATTGAAAGCGCTGATAAGCCTGCCTTCAGCGAGCAGGACAGTACTACTGGCCCCTTGGATTTCGCCATTCAGTGGGCACCTGATAAGGAACTTGCAGTATTCGATGGTTTTGAAATTCCCCATGATTCCAACCGCTCTAATATGGTCTCCGCCATTGCAAAAGATGTGGGCCAGATGCAGGCCTGCGTTAATGAGCGGCTGGGTACGGATATCGAAATTAAGCGAATTGCCCAGTGGCCAAGAGGGCTCGGCGAGACTCGAGCCAGCGGTAGCTTGCTGCAATTATCCGAAGGTCCTCACTGGGATATTGCCGATGAGGGCACAGGACGTTGGCTGAGGCGTGTTGATATTGCCCGTGCCTTGGCCCGTCAGCATCTAGTTGCCAAGTCGGATTTACGACGTATTGCTGGTTCTGCATGGTTAAGCGATGGCGTATCGGGAGCGATAGGCCTGTTGTGTGTTGCAGAAATCGACGGTATCGAAGTGCTCGATGACGTTCTGGTTCGCTATTCCGACAAAACGACTAGAGATTTGGCTGGTAGCGAGATCCCTGTTGAGCGTTTAAGCACAGCGCCGATTTCTGGTTGGGCTCGGTATTACGCGCCGGTCGCCGCACTGGATTGGACACTTCATCAAACCCCGGAATCTCTGTCTGCATTACTCGATGATATTCAGCAGCAGAAAAACATTGAGAGTGTGCTGCACGCCTATGTGGGCGTGACACGCACACAAAATATGCTCGGGGCTCCTCTTTCATCAGCTTTAACGGTTGAGTATTTGGAAACAGGCCAGATACGCCTGGATGGGCAGCGCTGGCGCTGGGAGAAAGGTGGGTGGCAGCCGGTTACCGAAACAGCCACTTACCGTTTGTTAGCCGATATTAACGAGCTGGATGCAAAGATTATCAATGGAAACGCACTGATCGATCGGTTGCCATCCGAAAAAGCATTGGCGTTGGATATCTGGCCATCTTATCAGCGGGACCCTGCACAGAATTTACTGGCTGAGAGTTCTGAAGTTTTGAATAACGATTTATAGGCAGAAAGGAAATTAATTCATGCTCAGCTTAATCCGAGATAAAAAAGAACTCAGTAAACAGATTTCATTGCTGTCCGCAACTTTAATGTACGCCTCTGGAGCCTATTCTGCTGCGGAAAACGCAGATAAAGAGAGTGCTTCTGAAAATGCAATGGAAGTTGTTGAAGTCACTGCACGGCATACAAAAGAGAAAGCCAAGGATATTCCCTTCAGTTTAAGTGTTATTGGTGAAGAGGAGATAAAAAACCGGCTGCATCTCAACGTTGAAGATGCTTTACGCAGTGCACCTGGAGTTGATGTCTACTCATCTAGTGGCGCGGTGGATGCAAATATCCGCATCCGTGGTGTTGGTTCACTCAACCAGGTAAACAAAGACGATGGCTCCGTCGTGGTTAATATTGATGGGGTATCTATGCCAGCAGGGAATGTATCCCTCGGGACCCTGGATATTGAACGCCTGGAAATTTTAAAAGGCCCGCAAGGTACTTTGTTTGGTCGTAACAGTGAAGCTGGAGCGGTCAATATTACCACCCAGAAACCAACCGAGGAGTTTGAAGCTTATGGGCGCATTGAGCTGGGTGAAGATAACCAGAGCCTTTATGAAACTGTAATCAGTGGCCCGTTTTCTGAATCACTCCGAGGTCGCTTGGCAGTGCGTCATACCAGTGAGGATCACTGGGTTGAAAATATCACTAACGGTGAGCCAATGACCGAGCCTGAAGACCTGGCTTTTCGGGGGAGCTTGCTATGGGATTTGGGCCCGGAGACCTCTGCTTTATTTATCGCAGAGAGGCAGCACCAGGACGGCTTCCTGAACTTGCAGTTGTTGCAACCTTTTGGCGATGATCCGAGCAGTGAACATACCTTGGGGGCATTTGACGATAACGAGAAAACAGTTGAGCGTTTTTCCACGGAAATCAATCATCAACTGGGTAATAGTCAATTGACTTCAATCACCGCATTGGTCAATACAGATTTTAGTTACCTAACCGGATTTGATCAGGAGACAGCCGCCGCTGTTTTTAATTTCCCTGTAGAGTATCTTCGTGGCGACAGCCAGGATGAACAAACTATCAGCCAGGACCTGCGCCTGTCCTCACTGCCTGATGCATCTACTTTCTGGGTAGTTGGGCTTAACTTGCAAGAAGGTGAAAGAAGTTTCGATTCGATTGATTTGGTGTCCTACGCCAACCAATACCGGGATTATGAAACTGATAGCCAGGCTATTTATGGTGAGACTACGGTTCCTTTAACTGAAACCATAAAATTTACTGCTGGACTGCGTTACACCCAAGAGAGTAAGGACTACGCCGGTGAGTACGCCAGCTATGGCACGGATGGGAATTTTTATGTCACCCAAGATCAAAGAAGTTTGGATGATAATTATACAACTGGGCGATTGGCTCTCAGCTACTCCCTGACTGAGTACACTAACCTATACACAATGGCCGCACGAGGCCATAAATCCGGTGGCTTCAATGACTTTGCGTTACAGTCCGCTGATAGCGTGGCGTACGAGCCGGCAACCGTTGATAGTATCGAAGTCGGTTTCAAGAGAGAATCAGACAGCTTGAATATCAGCGGTGCGATCTTCTTTAACTCTGTGGGAGATGATCATTTGCTCGGCTTTGATTTCGCTTCCTATTCATCGGCTGCGGTGAATGCGGATACGGAAACCTTTGGAGCGGAGTTTGAAGCCGATTGGTTTATTACTGAGAGATTCAGTATTGCCGGAGGCCTGAGCTTCCTCGATACGGAAATTACCAAAGATGTGTACGGTGTTTCCGGTGGTGATGTTATGGCGGGTAATGAAGTACCTGATGTACCCAGCTGGAGTGCAAGTTTGGCATTAAACTACTATCAGCCGTTACCAGACTTTATGGGTTTAAGTGCACCAGCTCTCAATACCAATTTGACTGTTCGCCACGTGGATGAGCGCCCGGCAGATGCGCAAAACCACTTCAATCTGGATGCTTATAGTAAAGTGGATCTGCGTGTAGCCTTGCAAACTGACTCGATGGAACTCTACCTGTTTGCCGATAATCTGTTGGATGAGCAGTATCAGCTATATGGCTACACCAATGCGATATTTGCCCCTAATGCCAGAATAGGCGCACCGTCAAAAGGGCGTCGTGCGGGAATTGGAGCACTCTATCGTCTGTAATGAGGTTACAGCAGCTTAGCTAATAGCTGTTTTGTATTGCTTGATGGTTAATGGATCAATCTTTTTACAAGATTGATCCATTAATTTGTTTAATTTGCGGGGTTGATTTTACTTCCATGTAATAGAGTAGGGTCTAAATTTTCTTTCAGCCCGCTAACTTCTATGCCTGTGACTTTGGTTGTGGGACCAGGTTTGATATTAAATATGGAATCTTGATCGGTTAAACGTCGCACAGACTGCCAGTCCTGCTCACTGACTTCCATATGTACTTTACTCAGGCCAGTAGCACCATTTTTATGATTTGTTTTTTGGGGGTATTGAGGTGGGTTGTACGGACTCACTAAGAATGGCAGTCTCTCAGAGCGAGGATAGACAAAGCGGAAACTGGTTTTTTCTCCATTTGGCTTGGTGCGTTGCCATGGAATTACTCGCCCGGTTTGAACCCCTTCACGGTTCATTGCCGAAAGATCATTATCGAAATCGTCACTAACTAAGGCAACATCACAAAAACCTTCCCCTTCTTGTGACCAACGTATCATCCTACGTCCCGCGCCTCGACCGGCAAAGATATCAATAAGCCATTTGAAATAGTGGGCATTGGATGGAGATGTCAATAATTCAATAATAGCCCCTTCACTAAACCAAATATGGGCGTGCTGGGCGTTCTTTTCTTTTGTGGCGTAATCCACGGAAAAACCGAGTTGACGGAAATCTTGTACAGCTTGATGAATATCCTTCACCCAGAGTAAAACGTGGCTACAGCGTGTTCTCATAAGAGTGCCTTTTGTATAAAAATAGTGTTGTTTGTTTGGTTGTTATTTTTTAGGCGGCAGTCGTTAGTTAATCATTTTTTGTAGTTGATTTAACCATACCAGAAATTACGACTAGGGTGATTTAACTTTTTCCGGAATTTTAATAATTATGAAAGTAATAGAATCTACTTGGTGATTCGTTCAGGAATTGTATGGACCTCTAAACAGTGTAGGGATCAACGGTCCGTACTGCGAATCGGGTGTCTATTTCTAAAAAACACAAAAGATTGATGTGATTTGGATCGACAGAAATTACTCTGAAACCTTAGGCTTAATCCCTACACAATATTTGGCGGGAACCTCATCTAAGCTAAATGCCTTCATAAGTTGTCTGCTTGCTCCCACATAGGACTCTGCCGTTGCACCAGACCAGTAACCCGTATCGCAACTCAGGGAAACACAATCGCCCCCAAAAGTTACAAAAGGCTTATCACGTACAATCTTGCATGTGCATATGGCTTTGAGTGGATTCATCGGGTCGACAATGCAGGGTTGATCCAGGCAATCAGTCCACGGTTTACCTTCAGGGCAGGAAAGTACAGGCTTGGTAGGAGCCTGCGCGAAAGAAAATGTCGATAAGGCTTTTTTGACGTCGTTTGAGTCAGTAACAGGAGTCCGGTTTTTACATTCAGAAAACCCGAAGTTCAACCCCTTATTAACGTCACATCTGCAAATTGCATTTGAATCCGGATTGCTGGGATCTGGAATGCATGGGGCAGACGTGCATAGAACATACTCATTATTACAAATGATACCCTTACTATTCTTGACTGATTTATGGCCATCCTCTTCTGCTGCCGTTTTAACTCCCATAAAAGCAAGGACAATCAAAATTATTGTGAATAGATGTGACTGTTTCATCATGAGCAGCTCTTTTATACGTTAATCACCAAAATAGAATGAAAGCTGATATTTCCCAGATGAAGATGATTGAAGTGTCGTTTTTTAGATTGGACCTGACTTCACTCTACTCGATATCTCATAGGCTATCAGCTGTTGTACGGTGCCTCCGTTCTGTTCGACAAGGAATCTTTGCAGTTAAAAGATACACTGGGGCCGCTGTGGGAGTATGGTTGGGAGGCTGAAGGTTTTAGCGGTAAAATTTAGGATCGAACCCTGGCCCCATCCTTGGGGCCCCAAAAGAAGTGGGTAGCGGCTAGGTCAATGACACATAGATAAAATTCAAGTTAGCTTGCGGTGGTTTTGGCCAATTTCAATAGTCCAGCTTTCAGAGACACCGGAGGCTTCAGCGAACTGCTCCCAATTTGCTACCGCACTTGCGACCTGATCAATTATCTCCATTGGGCGCTTAATGCTTATGGATTCCCCTATAGTTATTAAGTCATCTAAAGTGAAGTGATCACGCTTTCCGTTAATACTCATCTGGTGTTGACTTGTCCAAGCTCCGCCAGGATTGTGGGCATAAGTCAGGTCAAAGGCTGGTGAAAGAGACCATTCTCCGGCTGGGTCCATAAGAAATGCAATATTCTTTGTATGATCATCTTGATTCCTGGCCAATACGTTGAAGACCATACGGCGATATTGCTGAACGGCTTCATTTTTAGGCAGATATAGTTCACGCATTATGCTGAATACTTGCTCATAGGAGTGGGCACCTGCCATGTTGAAATCCAAGTGCGCAATACCACATAGAGACTGCATATGAAGCTTTTGCCCGTTTACCCGATCAAAGCGCCGCGTCATAAAATGCGCTCGGCCATTTTCCTCCAGTAGCCTGCACTCCGCCATATTGATACCCGCTTCGCGAGCCATATGATAATAGGCGTATTCAACCCGCCCATAGCCATCACTTGCCCTGAGTTCAAGATCTCCCGCGCCGTCAAATTTTAGAAGCCAGTAGTCATAGCCTTTAGGGGCGGGGACCTGACCAGAGCGAATATCCCCCATAGCATTCATGGCAATAATTGCTTTTGCACGGGCGCCTCCCGCACTGGTTCCTACGCGCAATATGTCCAGCAAGGAGCCTGATTTTTCAGTATCACTATGTCCAAATTGCGTGTTGAGATCTGTCTGCCTATTGGTAATTGCGGCAGCTAGTTTGACTAATTCCTCAACGTTCAGGTCGACAGAATCTTTGAAGGTGCCGTCCACCGCCGGTTGAAATTCAAGCGCTCCCATGCCACGAGTACCGGTGTAACAGAGTCGCTCGATAGGGTTGAAGCTCTCTGGAGTTCGCCCTTGGCGTGCGAGCCAGGCATCAATCACCGCATTGCCGAATTTATCAGGCAGGCAATCGGCGAGGAGTCCCGGTAATCCTTTAAATGTTTCCCGACTGAGGCCGCGAAATGTATATGGCTCATGTGAAGCTTCAATGGGCATGGTTATCGGAGCTATATCCAGCCCCCGACGCAAGAACTCTGGCGCATACTCGAATGAACCATAGCCACTGTCATCCCAGTGGACAGCGCCTACCAATTCGCCCCACAAGTGAACTGTTGCGGCATTTGTCTGGTTTACCATTCCGGCTTGCTCCTTTTTTTATTGTTGTTCAAGGGCAGGGTATCGCGCTGATTTTGTGAGCTTCGGCTGGCTCTCTGCCGCTGTTTGCCTTGAGTAGCAATTTGCATCGGACTTACTGCTAGTTCAGGTAAGAAGTTATCCAATGAATCAAGTTGGCGAAGTACTCTCAGCGCAGCAACAAGGCTATCAAGCCTGCCACGACCAGCCTCCAGCCCTTTAATGGTGGAGGTGGATAGGCCTGCACGCTCAGCCATGTCATCCTGGGTAAGGTTCATTCGTAAGCGGTACTTTTTTAGACGATTGCCCAACGCCTCAAGTATTTGCTTATCTGATTGACCGTGAAACCCCATAATAGTTGCCTTTCCATCCTTTGTGTAAGTTTTAGCATATTAGTAGGTGCTTTTTAGACCATTATAGTATGTATAGGATCAAAGTGTTAATGGTTGGAAATGCAGCTATTAAGGCTTAATTTTATCGTTAACAGGTGTTATTCAGGCTGTAATATGTATTAATTCTATTATCGATGGAGGCTCGCCTTTACCGGAAACCCAACTTCTGCTGGCGATAAGAGAAACACCTGTTCTACATAACATTTGATGCCATTGGCGGGCGACTACTTTCCCGGGGGATGATTAGGCTCCACTGCTGCTATTAGATTTCTTGCCGTTGCCAAATGGGAACAACTAAGAGGTTTCTATGGAGATTTACATTAGATACTGCCATGAACAGTGGCCGCAAATTAACTAGAAGCAAATTGTTTCCCTATATTGTTCTATGGGTAAACCAACAGTAGCTGACCGTTACAAAAATTATCCCTGTTAACTTTAAGTTAGGAGGAAGGTTTTTGTATACGCTCACCTATAGTTTGTCGAGTAATTGAAAGTTGATCTATAGGTATGGTTGGGAGTTCTTTAGATTCGGGAGGCGATGAAGCTTACATATTGATAATTAGCTAGCAGAGCGACGGCAAGAGAAAGTACATAGATTAACGACGGGGCAATGCCTTAAATCAACTGCTGTTGACGCTCTCTAGGCCTTAAACCCTCTTGTACTTTTTATTTCTTCAGGTTTCATACCTAGAGACTCAAGAAACCTTTGGTGTTGTTCAGGTTCCATTTCCTCAAACTTATGGTGCCAAGCGAGCATAGAGGCTTCATCAAACCCTGCCGCTCTCATTATTTCTACCCATCGGTTCTTAGTGACCATTTGATCTTTAAGCAAACTTGGCTCCTTTAATAGGGCGACGATCGCTCTCTGTTGTTCTTTAAGCTTGTGGATTTCGCTCTCCAATTGATAGAAATGATTTTCCAGAATCCGAGACTGAGATGAAGTGTTTTGGCCATCAAGTAATCGTTTTATATCGTTCAGAGATAGGCCGTAGGAACGATAGGCAACAATAGCTTCCAGCCTTCTAGTCTCATTTTTTCCATACCAGCGATAGCCGTTATCTGAGCGCCGTGTGGGCGCAAGTATTCCTTCCCGTTCATAGTGGAGAATCGTTGCCCTGGTTATACCACAGTGCCTGGCCAGTTCCGTAACAGTTAGCATAAATGCTCCAGAAAGGTAGAGCAGGTGATGATGAACCCTAAACCTGTAGACAGGCCAAGTCGGAAGGCGACACCTTGAATTGCTCTTATGGAAGTGTAAAGGAGATTTGAACGGCTCCGTAGTATCCCTTCTTTTGTGTTAATGAAAATAACACTTACCGTAGGTTTGTGTATATGGCGAATATATGGTCATTTATTTGCTGTTGACCCGTCTATAGATGCAGGGTTCAAAGTTCTGGGCTTTATCAATCAGCGGGAGGTGTATTTGGTTATGGGTCACTCAATTAGCAATATTAAGAAGTCATTATTCTGGCTTTTGGACTATCATCCGGAGGTCGAAAAATACCCCAGTTTGTTGATGAAGCACTGTATAGAACATACGGTGCTGTCTGAAAGAGCTGGCTTCAATAGTGTTTGGTGTGCAGAGCATCACTTCCAGCATCTGGGACATATTCCTAACCCTGCTGTTTTCCTTTCAGCGCTTTCCCAATTGACTGAAAGGATACGCCTAGGTTCGGGAGTTTCTATCTTACCCCTAAGGAGTCCGATTCAGGTGGCAGAGGACTATGCCATGTTAGATATTTTGTCTGCAGGGCGCCTCAACATGGGAGTGGGTACAGGTGGGCAACTTCTGGAGTCGGACGGAATGGGGTATGACTTTTCAAGCCGAGGGGAGAGATTTAAGAATAACCTAGCTGAGATTCAAAAGCGTTGGAAGCTGGCTTTGGAGGGCCATAGAGGAGTTGAGTCCTTAAATATATCTCCTGTGCAAAAGCCTTCTCCCCCAATTTACATCGCGAGCAATAACCCCGAAAGTGCATATGAAATTGGAAGGTCGGGATATGGCCTGATAACAATTGTTGCGCCTTCAACCGAGAATATTGATGTAATCGCTGTGCGAATTGAGCGGCATCGTCAGGGATTGGCTGATGGCGGCTTTGGTAAGGACCATGCGGAAACTGTGGTTACCATCTTCTCCCAGGTGGGGGAATCGGAAAAGGACGTGAGGTATTCAGTAGAGCCTGCATTGGCCCGAGTGACTTCTTATCTTTCCGGTAACAAGGTCTCAGATGCTTCGGGGATATACAACTGTATGCGTGATAAGGGAACAGGGCTTTTTGGTACTCCAGCGGAAGTTCAACAAATGATTGCTCGTTATCAAGGTATTGGTGTTGAACATATGGCATTTATCAATCGATTTGGTGGTTTGGATTGGTCTGTTGCTTTACGTAGTCTCGAATATTTAGGAGACATTTAAGAGGCGATCTATAAGCGCTGGGATCAAGATCTCAATAAACCGGCCCCTGATTAAGGGGCTCATCCCCTCTACTTAAGCGCTATTCAATAGAGAGTTGTACGCTTTCCTTCCTACAAACCCAGCTTGTTGCTAGTCAAAATTACTGATAAATTCAAAATGTGATCACATTTTGATTGGGCAAAAATGTAAATAAGTTAAAGGGAAGGGATAGTTTATGGTGGGTCCGATTGTAAAGGCCGGGGCGAAGCAGAGTAGTGAGGTAGCAGGACTGGTAACAAAATTGCTACAAGCTCTTGTCGGTCATAAGCGCAACATCGATCCAGAGGTCATGGCAGTAACGGCTAAGAAGCTACTTTCACAAGAAAATGGATTTTATGCTTTCCTATATTATGCCGATGGAGCTCCAGTGGGCGTTATTACCCTATCAAGGTCTGCCGCTATTTATGCCGGTGGCAACTACGGGGTAATCGAGGAGCTTTATGTTGAACCAGAGTTCCGTTCACAGTTTATTGGCAAGGCTCTTTTGGATGAGGTGATCAGTTTTGCAAAGGAAGAGGGCTGGCCACGGCTGGAAGTTAGTACTCCGGAAAGAGAAAACTGGCAACGAACAATTGATTTTTACCTCCGAGAAGGTTTCCTTGAGAATTCGGTCGGGGAGAGGTTGAAGCTGGAGCTGTAGCTCTTAACCTGAAAAGGAAGAGGTCGCTTTGGAAAATGAAAGTCGTATTGGTTGAGTTTGATCTGACAGGGTAATTCTAAAAGTAGCGCTGTCTGCCAGATCAAGCTTGAGCCAAAGGGCTCAGTGGTGTGTCAAACCAGAGCTGCGACTAGCCTCAAATAAAAACCATGACCGCTTTTCCGCCTGATCAATATACTCTTCCAGCAAGCTTGCGGTAGCAATATCTCTGTGCTCATCACAAAGTTCGTGGACTTTACGCATACTTGCGATCATTTCCCGGTTGTCTTCGCCTAGCTCTAACAGCATATCTTGCGGATCTACATACTCGGCATCATTATCTGAAGATCGCTGTAGCTTAGCGATATGGCCAATGGAGCGAAGCGTAGTGCCTCCTAGTTTGCGCACCCGCTCCGCCAGTGCATCGGTCATCTCGAATACTTCATCGGCTTGATCATCGAAAAGCAAATGGTAGTCCCTGAAGTGGGGGCCGCTAACATGCCAGTGAAAGTTCTTGGTCTTCATATATAGGCTGAAAGTATCTGCCAGCAGGGTATTAACGGCGATAGTAATGCTTGCCCTCGCACTCTCACTTAAATCAGATGGGGCGGCTAGCCTGGATTGTGTGCCTACCGCTTCTCCAGTTGCTTTTCTCATATCAAACCTCACAAGTTATGACAAAGGGACAGGTGTGGCAGTCGGTGTCTCCATGGCACTAGATTAGACACCTATATGGCGACTAGCCATTCATAAAGGGTTGGAAGCCAGAGAGAACCAGCACAATATTTTTTTCATCAGTCTTATATTGGTTGATATATCTCAAGCGTATATGGAGGAGTCTGTTTGAGATATAAAGCGGATTAATCTGATTTTTTCAAAGGCTCATACGATAGGTAATGCAACTACGGAGAATTTCTAAATGGTCAGCAGCTTCAGTAAGGAGGAGTTATCCAGAGGATTGTGCAATCTTTTGACGGAAGCATATCTAAAGGTAAAAGACCTTGGTTATGATGAGATAGTTACTGAGTTTGACAAGGTTGAACGCACACATACCCCGCATATTCAAGAATATCAAGATTTAGTATTAGAAACAAAGCGGCGTATCGCTGAAATGAAATTCTTATTGCTCTCAGATAAAGGCTTACCTTTTGAAGTTATTCAAGGTCTTCACAAGGATGTGCGCGACTTGGGGTATTTAAGCATTGATAGCGAAGATACGCTTGAAACAATTTTTTGTCGGCACTGCTTAAACCACCAAAAGTATGCTCTTGCGATTGAAGTTGCTACTGCTCTTAAAAAGAGTGTTCTCTCTGAGCTTGATAGCTCTCGTGACAGCAAAGAGGCCTATGCCTATAAAGCTATAGCCAGGTGCGATCGTTTAATTTCACTAGCGAAAGAATACCTATAAAGACCAAGATATAGCAGCTATACAATTCGGAGGGATTAGATTTTCTGCTGATTTGTCAGGCGGTGAATGGTTAGCTCAAGTAAGTGGCTGATAACTAGTGTCGATTAAAGTAGTAGATTTTTTCTTTTCTTTCATGCTCACAAGAGTGCCCATCCCTCATTGAATCAACTTACCAATCATCAAAGTCATAGTTAAATAAAATACTTTTGATGTGATATAACATTGCTTTATAGTTAAGGGGTAAGGCCATATTTTTTGTCATAAGTGATCTGTTAATCCTCTTTGGCGGTGTCTCTCGTGAACCATTCCACACTTTTTTGCGGAAAAATATTTATTACCTGAGTTTTTTGTAGAGATTTAAAACTTGTCATCGTAGTCCACATGAGTTTCGAGATCTCCATTGAGGACAACAATTTCCAAGTCGTTATACATTTGTACCAAGTTGAAACAATGGTACCAATTTCGCTCAAGCTAACTAAATGATCCTAAATTCAGCAGTTTTTGGGCTTTCCCTTTATAGAATTTATTTAGCCAAAGCGGGGCGTTTTAGGAGTAACCGATATCGAATAATATTTTGGTATTGGAATAAATATAACTTCGGAGAAACCACAATAATGAAATTATCTTTAAAATTTCTTTTACAAAAGACGGCTTTAGCAAGTGCATTCTCATTGCTATGCACTGCGCCTTTTGGTGCCTATGCGGAAGAAGCGGATAACAAGCTGCTAACTGATCGCATCATCGTTAAGTACAAAGAAAGCGCTAAAGTTGGACGGGCCGCTACTATGGCTCAGGAAACTGTGGAAAAAGCTTCCCGTCGCGCTGGCCATAAAATGCACCATCTGCGCCGCATAGCTACTGGCGCTCAGGTAATGCGCCTGGAAGGTCGAAAAAATAGAGCTGAAGTAAATGCAATTATCGATCGCCTGAGGCAAGACCCGGATGTGGAGTACGCAGAACCAGATCTGATCTTGAAAGCAGTGGCTGTACCTA
Source organism: Microbulbifer maximicatervae (SeqCode) (assembly GCF_052468155.1). Taxonomy (NCBI): domain Bacteria; kingdom Pseudomonadati; phylum Pseudomonadota; class Gammaproteobacteria; order Cellvibrionales; family Microbulbiferaceae; genus Microbulbifer; species Microbulbifer maximicatervae (SeqCode). Next base: position 3,698,053 of record NZ_CP174335.1, on the reverse strand, counting down.
ATGACCCAAGTTACCTCAATCAGTGGCACTACTATGAATCTACCGGTGGCTTGAACCTTCCATCAGCCTGGGATACCACTGCGGGTAACGGAGCTGTGGTCGCGGTGCTCGATACTGGTTATCGACCCCATGCAGACCTGGCAGCCAACATTTTGCCGGGCTACGACATGATCGACGATACCTTCGTTTCTGTAGATGGCGATGGTCGCGATAGCGATGCCACCGATCCGGGTGATTGGTATAGCTCTGGTACTTGTGGAGATAGCTCCTCAAGCAACAGTAGCTGGCACGGTACCCATGTTGCTGGCACTATCGCTGGCGTTACCAACAATAATCTTGGTATCGCTGGTGTTGCCTATGAGGCCAAGATTGTTCCTGTCCGTGTGCTCGGCCGTTGTGGTGGCTATACGTCAGATATTGCTGACGGCATCATTTGGGGCGCTGGCGGTTCTGTGAGTGGCCTGCCAGCCAACGCGAACCCTGCCGACGTACTCAATCTCAGTCTTGGCGGCAGCGGAAGCTGTGGCACTACCACACAAAATGCCATCGATACTGCTCGCAGTCTCGGTGCGACGGTTGTTGTAGCTGCTGGCAATAGCAATGCTAACGCAAGCCAATTTACTCCTGCCAGTTGTGATGGGGTGATCTCAGTGGCTGCGACTAATCGCAGTGGCGGTCGTGCTTACTACTCTAACTACGGCAATGTAGTAGATGTTGCAGCACCGGGTGGAGCACAGAGCTTCGCCAATGACTCCGACGGCGTCCTCTCTACCTATAACAATGGTGCTACTGACCCTGGCAGTGATAGTTACTATTACATCCAGGGCACCAGTATGGCGGCGCCTCATGTGGCCGGTGCCGCAGCATTGCTCTACTCTGTAGACCCTACCTTGACCCCAGATGAAGTTGAATCAATCCTCACCAGTACCGCACGGAGCTTCCCGGCTTCTTGCAGCAGCTGTGGCTCAGGTATTGTCGATGCAGCAGCGGCCGTAGCCTCGGCCAATGGTGGCGGCGGCGGTAACGACGGCGGTGAACTTGAAAATGGTGTTGCTGAGACTGGTATCGAGGGTAACAGTGGTGATGAAATTAGCTTCACCCTAGAAGTGCCTAACAACGCTACAGACTTGTCTTTTGTAATGTCCGGTGGAAGCGGCGATGCTGATCTCTACGTTCGCCATGGCAGCGCCCCCACAACCAGTACCTATGACTGCCGCCCCTATACTTCAGGCAATAATGAAACTTGTGATATCGATAACGTACAGGGAGGAACCTATCACGTCATGGTACGTGGATATAGCTCCTTCTCTAACGTTAGCCTCGTAGGCAGCTACACCGCAGGTGGTGGCGGCGGTGGCGGTAGCGACAGTTGGGAAGAGACAAATCTCAGTGGTTCCCGCAACAGCTGGCAGCACTTCACTATCGACGTTGATAGCGGAGCTTCATCGCTGAGCGCCGTAATGTCTGGTGGCAGTGGGGATGCAGACCTCTATGTTCGTTTTGGCCAAGAGCCTACCCGCACAGCGTATGACTGTCGTCCTTACGAGTGGGGTAATGATGAAAGCTGCAGCATCAGCAATCCAGGCGCAGGTACCTGGTATATCAGTATCCGCGGTTACTCTGACTACTCTGGCGTTTCTCTGAGTGCTAGTACTGAGTAAATGGGCCAACTCCCACTCCACAGGTTCCTGTGGGGTGGGTAGATAGCTGTTCTACTCAAATAATGCCAGTCAGTTAAGCTGACTGGCATTTTCATTTAACACGTTGATCTCCGCAGAATCCTTTCCCAGTTATATTGCCGGCAATATCACCAATTCTGTGATGATCATTTCCACTGCTCGATTAAAGCTCGTTTTATCAGAGTGGATTAACTTCAAGCTCCAGCCTTTTCTTTAAAGTTGATAAATTTCGAAAAGTATTTTGCAGCCTTTCTGTGCACAGTGATTGGAAAGCCCTTAGTTATCTCTATATCGGTGCAAAGACAGATAAATAAGTTTGTTTAGGTGGAGGCTGTCACAAGAATAGAAAGAGGCCGGCAATCACCTAAGAAGGATACATCGGTTGCCACTACTATCCCTGTGGGCAAAATTGAAACACTGGTACTAATTTTGTCTCGATATCCAGCCATGACTTGCTCAGGCATATATCTTGCGTAAAGCCTAACGTGCCCTGTCACAACAGGGACATTGGTACTAATGGTTAGGATGTCACACCCCGTCGGCTAAATCATCATGGAGAGATAACAATAATGAAGTCACTGTTGAAAAAATCCACTCTAGCAGGTGTGTTTTCACTTCTATGTACAGGCTCCTTCGCCACCCAAATAGATAACATAAGTAGTTCCCCAACAACTGACCGGATCATTGTGAAATACAAGCAGGATTCCACGATCGGACGGTCAGCGAGCATGACTCAGGAAACTGTGGAGAAAGCCTCTCGCCGTGCGGGCCACAACTTGCGCCACTTGCGGCGCATGGCGACGGGTGCACAAGTCATGCACCTGGGGAGCCGAAAAAGCCAAGCCGAGATCAACCTGATAATCAACCGCCTAAAACAAGACCCCAATATTGCGTACGCTGAGCCCGACTTGATGATGCACCCTATGGCGGTCCCAAATGACCCCAGCTATTACGACCAGTGGCACTACTTTGAAGCTGATGGCGGACTGAATTTGCCCGGAGCCTGGGATATAACTCAGGGGGAGGGCGTGGTAGTAGCAGTTATTGATACCGGTTATCTCGCTCACTCAGACCTCATGGACAACTTACTGCCTGGTTACGACATGATTTCGGATTCCGATATCGCTGTAGATGGGGATGGTCGTGATAGTGATGCCAGTGATCCCGGGGATTGGTATACCGATAGTTACTGCGGAAACCCACTGTATCCCGAGTTTGATAGCAGCTGGCATGGCACTCATGTGGCCGGCACCATTGCTGCCGTCACCAACAACAATATGGGTATCGCTGGGATAGCCCATAAAGCAAAAGTGCTCCCCGTTCGAGTACTCGGCCGCTGCGGCGGTTACACTTCTGATATTGCCGATGGCATTGTCTGGAGCGCTGGCGGCTCGGTTAGTGGTGCACCAGCTAATGAAACTCCGGCTCAAGTGTTGAACTTGAGCCTGGGGGGCTTTGGCCTCTGTGGAAGCACAACTCAAAGTGCCATAAATACGGCCCGTAGCCTGGGCGCTACCGTTGTTGTTGCGGCGGGTAACTCTGGGCGGAATGCCTTCTGGTTTTCGCCAGCTAACTGTTCAGGAGTTATTACAGTATCCGCAACCAACCGCTCCGGTGGGCTTGCTTACTACTCCAACTACGGCAATGTGGTCGATGTTGCCGCCCCTGGAGGTGAAACTAACTCGGTGGAATCCGATGGCGTTCTCTCTACATTAAACAGCGGAGCGCGAACTCCCGGTAGTGATAGCTTCGCATACTATGCCGGTACCAGCATGGCCGCTCCACATGTTGCCGGTACAGCTGCACTTATATATTCAGTCAAGCCCGATGTTACACCAGATGAGGTTGAATCTATTCTCATCAGTACAGCCCGAAGCTTTACGGGCTCTTGTCGGCGCTGTGGATCAGGCATTGTTGATGCGGCGGCAGCCGTTGAGGCCGCTATAGAGGATTGAATTGTAGAAAGGAGTAAGTTTGATAAAAGACCGGCACTTTGCCGGTCTTTTACACTTTTCCACTAAAGGATCTAGCCAAGTACAGGGGTGAGGTTAATATTCATTCTTGTTCCCATGCGGGAAATGGATCATTCAATGTCGCCCAGTATTCTTTGCCTCGTAGCACTTCGTCCTCGCTTAGCAGGCAGTCATCAAGCGCTTTTGTCATGCTGGTTTGATTCAAACTCTGGCCAATAAATACTAGTTCTTGCCGCATATCACCAAAGGGTTCTACCCATTGTTTTTCAATGGAGCTACGATAATTTTCGTCTGTGGGCCAGTTTTCTTTGGGTATAGCTTTCCAGAACATCCCAGCGAAACCATAGTGGGCAATGCCTCCCGCTTGACTCCATTCGCCTGCAAACTCAGGGCGGGACGCCAGCCAAAAATACCCTTTGGAACGAATTAACTTGCCGTGCCTCTCAGTATTGTGCAGAAATTGATGAAATTTTTCTGGATGGAAGGGTCTACGTGCTTCGTAGCTGAAACTGCTAATGCCATACTCTTCAGTTTCAGGAACATGCTCACCTCGCATCTCTTTAAGCCAACCAGGTGCTTGCTGCGCGCGCTCGAAGTCAAATAAGCCGGTATTTAGAACCTCGTCAATATTGACTTGCCCTTGAGAGATCGGAACTATTTTTGCCTGCGTATTTAGAGTTCTCAGAATGGCCTCTAGGCGCTCAACATCAGAAGGGCCAGCTAAATCTGTTTTACTGATCAGAATGACATCTGCGAACTCGACCTGGTCGATCAGCAAATCAGTTACACTGCGTTCGTCGTCTTCGCCTAATGATTCACCAGCATCCTGTAAAAATACTGCCTCGTCATAGTCCTTTAAAAAATTGACTGCATCGACCACCGTCACCATTGTGTCCAAACTGGCAACATCAGAGAGAGAAACACCATTTTCGTCGGCAAAAGTGAAGGTTTCTGCAACGGGTAAGGGTTCAGAAATCCCTGTTGATTCAATAACGAGATAATCAAACCGTCCTTCCTGCGCAAGCTTAGTGACTTCCTCCAGAAGGTCTTCCCGCAGAGTGCAGCAAATACAGCCATTACTCATTTCAACAAGCTTCTCCTCACTACGGTTAAGAGAAACTTCGCTCTGTACTTTCGTCGAATCAATATTGATTTCACTCATGTCATTGACGATTACAGCAACTTTTTTGCCTTCGCGATTGTTCAGTATGTGGCTAAGTACGGTAGTTTTACCGGCACCTAGAAAACCTGAAAGGACGGTGACTGGGAGTTTGTTTGTATGTGCCATTAGTCTCTCCACACTCTGAGTATTCATCCATGTGTACTAGGTTAATCAGATTGTGCGCAATGATATATCGTATCTTTTATGGGTCAAGCTATTTCATTTACATGAGGGTAGGGCGGTAGTATTACCGCTCCTCCTTTACCCGCTTACTCCGCCCACTTTCATGCCGCTCCCGCATGTCGGAATCAATGTAGCGATCGGTCGTAGCCATACTTGCATGTCCCGCATCATCGCGCACATGCTCGCGGGGGCGGTACTTCACATCTTCAGAAATACCCGTATGGCGGAGCCAGTGCACAGTGGCAGCCTTAAGGTCTTCAGCATCTTCCCCTAAGCCTTCTTCAACCATCCGTTGGTGGGCAGCATCAAAGCAGTTTTGAACAATCAAGCGAACCTGTCGGGTACTGGTAACCGGTCCCTTGCCACGGGACTTGTGCACCAGAGGTGTCTGCTCATTAATGCTGGGCAGAGCAGGGAGCTGCAAATAATTCCTGTAGCGCTTCAAGGCCTTCAACATTTGATCGCAAACAGTGATCGCCCGGCCTTTGTTACCTTTACCCGTAACATGAAACCACCAGTTTCCGTCGCGATCTTTCTTGAAATCACCCATAACTGGTGCCGATCTTTCATCCGCAACCAACTCAGAGATTCGCAAATACATAGCGAATAGGGCGTTCATAATAAATAAAGTTCGCTCGTGATCAGTTGGTGATGTCTCGGCCATGATCTCAGCAGTCTCCAGGACATAATCCCACTGCAAGTTGCTGATTCGACGTACAACCTGGCTTTGTTGCTCACGTCGAACAAACTTACTTTTCTGGCGAATCAATGCCACAGGATTGGCTGGAACCAAGCCTTCTTGATAGAGAAAATCGAAGAAGGATGACAATGCAGTAAAGATGCATTTGATCGCTGCCTGGGATGGCCGAAACTCCTTGGGAGAAGCTGTCTTGCCAGCACGAAACTCAACTTTGGACACACTGACTACGAATGGCCGCCAATCGGCATTCACAACGCGCTCGCCATTTTGTGTTTTGAATCTGGCAACATTTTTAGTTCCGATCCAGGCAATTGGTGGCTCAATGCAAAACTGCACAAACTCCTCAATGTGTTCGCGCTTCAGAGTCATTATTGAAACTTCTTCAATGCGCCAAGCCCATTGCAGCAAGCGCTCAAGTTCACGGCGGTAGCTGTTGAACGTTGCCTGGCTGCCGTTATAGCTGTAAAGAAACTTAAGCGTGAACTCCAGATCGGTATCAGCACCAGGAATCTGCTTGCTGAGATAACGGCTAGCTGAAAAGCTGGTGCAGCGGAATGGATTCTCAAGATTGCTCAGGTTGTCGATGATTGGTGCTGGTGGCCGGTTGGAAGCAGACATAGAAATATGGAGTTGTTGTTGGAATGCGGCAAATTATACGGAAAAACGGGCATTTATAAAATATCCGATATTCACAAATATCGGAAATAGGGGGGGGTGTAACAAGCCCTCTAGCTTAGTAACTTCCTTACATCGCCAGCTTAAATCAGCTTTCTGGGCTCTTCTCCTTCTTCATGCTAGAAATCACTATTCCCTAAGCGAGTACCGAATTAGATTGGCAACTCAAGGCTAGATTCCAGATATTACTTCAACGCCACATGATAAAGGTCTTATGACATGGAATATCATCATATTAAATATGAGCAAAATGGCCCTGTAGCCATCGTTACTTTTAACCGTCCAGAGGTTAAGAACTGTATTGGTACTCGCGCTCACCGTGAGCTGGTGGATGCATTCGATCGCTTTCGTACCGATGACGGAGCTAAAGTTGCGGTAATCACCGGTGCTGGCGATTCTGCATTTTGTGCAGGGGGTGATTTGAAAAGCAATCTTGCTGCAACTGAACCCACCAATCACCCCGATCCTGACGTGGCTGTTTTATGTCCTGTAGAACCCGCTGATATTGCCCGACATAATCGAGGTGAAGCTCCAGGTATTATAGGTCCATCCCGTTGGACCGATATTTATAAGCCTATCATTGCGGCTGTGAACGGAATTGCTTATGCGGGTGGCTTTGAGTGGGCATGTTTTGCCGATATGCGGATTGTAGAAGAGCACGCATCCTTTGGTATGACTTGTCGCCGTTGGAATATCGGCTTAGCCGATGGTGGTACTCAGCGTTTGCCGCGTATTGTTGGTATGGGGCGAGCGCTGGAGTTAATCATCACGGGAAAAGTTATTAATGCTAAAGAAGCTTATCGCATTGGGTTGGCCAACGAAGTGGTGCCAAAGGGAGCCGCATTAGATCGTGCTGTTGAGTTAGCACAGTATATCTCTACCCTTCCCCAGCCAGCGATTCACTCTGATAAAGAAGCCGCCATTCGTGGTTATGGAAAGGATCTTGATGAAGGTCTACGAATTGAGGCTGAGTGCTTCAACCGATTATTCAGCGACTCTGAATCCAGAGCAGAGCTATCCGAAGGCTTGAGGCGCTTTAACGAGCGCGATCATCCTGATCGAGTGCGAGGACAAGCCAAAACGCCCGGTATTATTCGTAGCGAAATGGAGTAATTGTGATAACCCAAAAGAAGGCTGTATTCAAGAGGATGTATTGTTTAGGGGCTTAGATACCACGAATATATCTCGGATAAAGTAATGAGGCCCATAGTGGCTATATGGGCCTCATTACTTTGGTGAATCAGTGGGGTTCTTATCGTCACTTTTATGATCTGGACAGGCGCCCTCTTCCCGGCGCCCAGTTTTTATTAGACGCATGAATCGGATACATGTTGTTTATTTGCTTTTACGCTCAACCATTCGAATCCATATCCTTACTCCAAGCCATTGGCAAAAACGCATCATCGAGACTGACATTCAGATTGTGGGTAGAGTAATTCGAGAGTACTTTTAGGCTAGTTCCAACTATCACCTCCAGAACCGTTTCTTTCGTATAACCTGCTGCAAGAAACGCCTCAACTTCCTCTTCTGTAGCCCATCCACGTTTCTCATTGATAATGACACTGAATGCTCGGAGCGCTTCGAGTTTAGGGTCATGGAGTGTTTTACCGCTACGCAGCGCTTTGATTACATTTTCATCTACACCGGCCATTTTGCAAACGGCGGTATGCGCAGCCATGCAGTAGGTGCAACCGTTTAGGCGGCTGTTTGTCATCAGGATTATCTCTCGCTCCGTTTCGCTCAAGCGAGATTTATCGAATAATCCCATAAGTGTTAGGTAGCTCTCTACCATTACAGGTGATTCGGCCATGGTTGCCATTAGATTGGGTACAAATCCCATTTTCTTTTTAGTGGCTTCTAGAGTGGGCTTAGAGGCTTCTGGTGCTGTTTCAATTGTGTAACGTGTAAAATTGACCATGAGTCTTACCATATAAGTTGGGTTTTACGGTGCTCGATATCGATTTACATTGAGTGCTTCCACCTCTTTGGCACTAGTCAGCGCGTAAAGAGGTGGAGGTGTTTACATACTATGCAGTTGTAGACTGACTCAGCTTTTCAAGTACGGGAAATAAGTCGCTGGGTTCGGGGCGACGCGTATAGTCAGGATTCACCTCCGCATATGCGATTGTTCCATCGGTATCTATGACATATCTTGCAGGCATAGGTAAGTTCCACGCGCCGTCACGATGGATGGTCGGGAGTTCGACTTTGAACACCTTGTGGAACTCAATTACATAAGGTTGTAATGTCCAGCGGATACCAAACTTTTCAGCAAGCTTTCCGCTTTGGTCAGTCAGAATTGGGAAGCTTAGCTTGTTATCTCTCTGAGATTTGCGGCTTTCGGCGGGCCCTTGCATGGAAATAGCAACCAGGGTTGCGCCACGCGCTTTGATCTCTGCGGCAACTTCTTCTAACGCTTGCAGCTCAATATTGCAGTAGGGGCACCACACGCCTCGATAGAACGTTAGAATAACGGGCCCTTTGGCAAGGAGCCCTTCCAGGGCAACGTCGTTACCTTCTGAATCTGGCAATGTAAAGTATGGGACTTTCTCCCCTACTTTAATCGAACGTTCAACTTGGCCACTAGCAGCCAATTCCTTGGATGATCTGGCAAAGGCTTCAAATGCTCCTTCCGGGGCCTGTTGCTTAAATACTTCTTTGAAAGCATCTAGGGAACCTCTGAATAATTCCAAGCCAATATTGGTAATATTCACCTACCCATCAAGACTACGATGAATTATGCACCAAGTCACCTTTGCCGAAGCAGAATATAAGCTAAAGCGCCGTATAACTCGCCGAGAGAAGTTTCTTTCTCAAATGGAAGCCCTCATCCCATGGCAGCGACTAGAAGCTCAGATCACTCCTTGCTATCCACAAGGCAAACGTGGCCGACAGCCATATCCATTGAGTGTCATGCTCCGTATTCATTGCATGCAGCTATTTTATAATCTCAGTGATCCCGCTATGGAGGATGCACTGTATGAAATTGAATCCATGCGTAGTTTTGCTGGATTGACTTTGAGCGGCCCAATTCCCGATGAAACAACGATTCTTAACTTTCGCCACTTACTGGAGCTCAATCAGCTAGGTGCAGCTCTTTTTGATGAAATCAACAAGCATCTTGCTGAGAATGGCATGGTACTGCGTGAAGGTACGATTGTAGATGCCACTATTATCTCTGCGCCAACTTCAACCAAGAATAAAAAGAAAAAACGTGATCCAGAAATGCATCAAACAAAGAAAGGCAATCAGTGGCATTTTGGAATGAAAATGCATATCGGGGTTGATGATGTGCTCGGAGTAATACATAGCATAGATACAACAGCAGCGAATTCGCATGATGTCACAACTACAGAGCGAGTTCTCCACGGGGAGGAGAAAAGAATCTGGGGAGACTCTGGGTACATTGGTGCGGAGAAACGTGAAGAGTTGAAAGAGCGGGAGGCGGATTGGTATATAGCAATGAAGCCGAGCAAGCTAAAAACTCTTCCAGGGCGTGATGCACTTCGTAAAGCGGAAAAGATCAAGGCGCAGATAAGAGCGAAGGTCGAGCACCCCTTCCGCTACATCAAACGGGTATTTGGTTATGACAAGGTCCGCTATCGGGGACTGGTAAAAAATACTGAGAGGCTGTGCTTACTGGCAGGCTTTACCAACTTAATAATAGGGAGAAAATACTTGGCTGCCTAGGGGTGGTTCGCCTGAAATCCACCTATTGAGGGTTTCAGATGAAAAATTAGTGGACTATTACGCGCAAATTACGCGTTTGTGCGTAATAAAGTGAATTTTTCAAGCAGCTCAGCTTAATTCTGGAAAAATGCTTCGTTGATCAGAGGGTCCCTAAGATACGTTACAGATGTAAAGAGGTGAAGATTACAGGAAAAAAGGAAGAAATCGCTATATTTTTTCTGCTCGTAGGTACCAACTAGGGCCTTTCTAGGGAAGCTTTGATAAATGGACTTCTAGCCACCCCCATGGGATGAGAGGATGCATCTGAGAAAGAAACTTCTCGCGGGGAGTTCCATGACGCTTCAGATTATATGCAGCTTCGGCAAAGGTAGCTAGGGGCAAGATCTTGACGGATAGCGGAATACTACCAAGTTGACTCGAAATTAATCAGAGGTTTCCTAACTAAGCTAAATATCAATTAACGTATTACTATCCAACATCGCCTTTGCCTGCTGAAATGCAGTTTCGGGTACATAAGGATGGGAGAAAATCCAAAACTGCCCGCTTTCTATACCACTAGTAATGATATCAGCAGCTTTTTCTGGCTTCATACCTTCAGAAACCACCTTGACAACTTTGGCTTTAACTTTTTTCTCGACTTCAGACTCAGGGTGAATTACCGCTACACTTGCAGGCCTATTACGTGAAGAGTCGAGAATATTAGTTTTTATAGCACCAGGACAAAATACAGAAGTTTTTATAGGCGAGTTAGCTAAACGAAGATCCCGCTCTAAACTTTGCATTAAACCTACAACACCAAATTTTGAAACATTGTAGGCCCCTAAGTACCCTATACCATATAGGCCGGATTCCGATGCTACAGACAATATATGGCCCTCGTCATTCTGTTCGATATGAGGGAGAAATACATGAATACCGTTAATAGGCCCCCACAAATTCACTGATAAAATCCACTCCCACTCATCCATAGAGGTTTCTGTTATAGCCCCCAAAGGACCTATTCCGGCCACATTACAAAGCAAGTGTACCTTATCAAAGTGCTTTAAAGTTCTATCAGCGATGTTTTGCACATCCCCAAGTTTAGATACATCTGCTTGTACGCAAATACACTCAGCACCTTCTAGTGCTATCAACTTGGCTGTCGATTCGAGATGACTTAGGGTATATCCGGCTAATACTAACTTCATTCCTTTTTCGGCTAAACGTATTGCTAAAGCCCGCCCTAGTCCACTTCCCGCTCCTGTAACAACAGCAACTTTATCAGACAAATCCATAACTTTCCTTTTTACAATATATTCAACATGACTAGGAACTTTAGATTCAACAAATCCTTAAATAGTTGATATATAGCTATTCACAGCAATAAAAATTGAATAAATTGAACCTCTACCAATAATCTGAATAACTGCCAGGAATCTTATCCTTTAAAGTCTGTTGTGGCCATTTAAGCCACTTAAACTTTAATTAACCTATAGATTAACAACCTAATGAACCGGGTATTGTATTTCTTTGGCAATCACCCACATTTTATAATCTGCAGGCATTTCAGATAAGTAATCGAGAGTTCGATAAATAAGATGCTTCTCCATTTCATCGACTCCAGAAGACTTGCTCCAGCCTTCTGCTGCTAACCGGTACATAAAAGTAACCAAAAGGAATTTCTGCTTGCTCGATAACCCATTTCCATGACCATTGATCATCATATGCATAGAAACAAGGTCATAATCCAAGTCAAAAATTGACTCATCAACCTGGACAGATATCTGGGCCGAACGACCCGATACAGAATTCCCCCGCGCAATCACCTGCATTTCATCAAGAAAGAAGGAGACATGAGCACTATTAGCGGCAGAGCTGTTTTGATAGCGCCCTCTAAGTGCCAAGTCCCTTATCTGACGATTTGAAATTTCACCCTTTAGCCAGAGTTCTGTCATCTGGGTAAACGGGTCGTAGTCCTCGCTCTGGACTATGTACTCATCTGCAAAGGGGGATAAGGAATAGAAAAGCGCGACAAGCCAAAAACAGATCCTTGTTACAGTCATTACAACTACCACTCGAAGTGAAGACCATGCCACGCGGTCGATTATGACGGGAAATCTATTAAATTAAGTATAATCAAGAATTATTGTAGGAACATTGATCGGGAGGACACTTGCACTCATTTACGGGCGAATCAACCGGGGGCTTAAATTCCACATTGACCTTAGCTTTTTTAGCCAGCCTTTTCTCTTGAAGCCTTTCCAAAGCCTCCTTCGTCATTGCGTTTATCTCCCCAGAAAGAAATTTATCAACAAACATTTCGGCTTCTTGATCCAGACTGTAACTACTACGTCCCATTCCCTCTCGTGAGTTATATTTCGATAAGCTATAGGTCAGTAATATCTCTTGAGCTTCACTATCAAACTTACTGAATAGATCTATGATCCAATTAGTTTCCAAGAGGTGTTCAAGAGCTTCAAGATTACCTTGAAGCTCTAAATAGATAGCGGCAAAGTCCTCACCTCCTTGAAGGATCCGGCCTATGTAACCAGCTTCCTCTTTGTGGAAATAATCTAATCTTGCCTGGATGTTTATTTCTTTGATGTCATTGGCGATAACATAGCGACCCAACTTTTCCACTTCAGCCACAGTCATACCAAGCTCATAAAGCTCCTCCTGATTCGTCTTTAACATATACCAAGAAGAGAGTACCCCTAGCAGTCTAAATGACGTCAGCCACGCTCGTTGCTTTCCTAAATCAATCTCGTACCACGCGGACTTTCTCTCAAGCCCATACTTACTGAGGTATGACAAGTCCTCCCCTCTATTAGCAGCTTCCCTAACAGCCCTCATTCTTTGCCAGGCAGCCCAGTTCCGCTCCCTACTCAGCACCCATTCACTGTTAATCTCTTCATTATGTTTATAGGTAGTCGCAAATAACTCCTCGAGAGATGTGCGTTTAGAATCTGCAAAAGAAGGTGCCGCCAATAAGAAGATCAGAAGGAGGCAAACCGGGGGAGTTAATTTCATAGAGACACCTTGTGGTGCTGTTGTAGTCGCATTTATCCAAGGGAATCTACTAACTATCGTCAAGAAATCTCTGCCGAAGGGTTAACCTGTGCCGTAATTACCCTTAATGGAAGAAGGAAAAACTTGGAAGTACCCCTTGGTCACATAGCGAAAGCAACCTTTGTCGAGCAACCGATCTCTGGTGTATGATTTATCAGTAATGAAGAACTATTCGTCCACATTTCGCGCCAAGCTGATAGCCATGGCGGCCCTGCTCCTGCTGATGTTGCAGGTACAGACCGTGCTCGCCTGCGAAATGATGGAGGACCCCAAGCCATCAGCGGAATGTTGCTGCGATGATATGGCCAAGGGGTCAGACTCAGGTGATGACTGTTGTGGCTATGACGCCCAAGTCTCCCTGAAGACTTCGCTGGACGACCACCAAGTTGCCGTCACCGCCGCATACTTGAATCTGGAACTTCCCCAGTTGGCGCCACCGCCAACTTACCAGTGGCCCCAAATTCTGGCTCCGCCATTCGGTACGCCTGAATTATCTCCTACTGCGACAGAATCCCACCCCGGCAACCGAACCTGGCTTGCCACTTTGCGCCTGCGTATTTGATCACTCCCTTTCTCTCTGACTAGCGAAATATGCCCCCAGCCCATGCTGGCGGCTTCAGAAAGATTGTTCTAGGAGTGAACCTTTTGATTTCCCAACAAGCTATAGCGGCCATTGGTGGCCTGCTCGTTGACCCGTTTATTGATAATGTGCTTTGCGCGCAGATGCCCCTTTCCTTCACTCAGGAGGGTGCCCTATGAGCCAGCAAAAAACATTGAGCTTAATCGCCCTTACCCTGATGTTAGCGGCTACCGGCGCGGCCTTTTATTGGAAGAAAATTTCTGCACAAGCCGAAGCTCCAAATGCCGATTTTGTGCAAGCTGGCCCCTTCCAGATCGCCGTGTCTGTCGACCCGTTGCAACCCCAAGCGGGTAAAAACCAAATTCGAATTGAAGTTCGTAATGCTGACAATGAGCCGATATCTGGAGCTGAAGTTCGCGCGGTAGCCGAGATGCCCGCCATGGGCGCCATGCCAGCTATGCGTGCCGTGGCAGATATCAGTGAATCCAGCCCCGGTATCTTCACCGGTGAAATTGAGCTGGCCATGGTGGGCTCCTGGCCCATGGTGGTAGATGTAGCGACAGGCCACGATAAGCATGTCGATTTGGCCTTTGATATGAGCACCAATCGCAAAGGCCTGCGCCTGAAATCTGCGCCTGAGGCTTCAGATACTGCCTATTACACCTGCTCAATGCACCCATCGGTAAGAGCTGCCGAAGCCGGTACTTGCCCTATTTGCGGTATGAACCTGCAACCTGTGAGCCACGATGAACTGCAAAGTGGCAGCATTGTGGTGGATAGCGGCCGGCGCCAGGCCATTGGTATCAAAACCGGTATCGTCGAGCGACAGCCATTCGCTTTGCCCATTCACCTACACGGCCAGGTTACCTATGACGAAACCCGCTTGCGCGATATCAGCCTACGCTTCGACGGCTGGATTGGTGAGTTAGATGCAGATTTTGAAGGAAAGCAGGTTAAACGCGGCGAAGTACTGTTTTCTGTTTACAGCCCGGAGTTGCTCGCAGTCCAAGACGAGTATCTAAAGGCCCGCCGACGTGGCGACGCCCTGGAGAAAGCAGCACGAAGGCGTCTACTGTTGTGGGGCCTATCTGAAGAGCAAATCGACTGGCTGGTTGAACAGCAAAAAGCGCAGGACTATATCCCGATTTTTGCACCCGCCAGTGGTGTGATAATTGAGAAGAATATTGTCGCGGGCTCTGCGTTTGAAAAGGGCGACAACCTGCTGCGCATAGCCGATCTCAGCCAGGTTTGGATTGAAGCCCACGCCTACGAAGATCAGCTGCCGTTGATAGAAAAAGGTATGCCGGCCAAAGTGCGTTTAACCAACGTCTACCACGAGGAAATCCCAGCCACCCTCACCCAGATTGATCCCTTCCTTAATCACAATAACCGCAGTGCACGGCTGCGTGTGACCCTGCCCAATACCGATGGTGAACTGCGCCCGGGACTGTTTGCGGACATCATGTTAACCGCCGAACTGGGAAATCTCCTGGTGGTACCCAGGGATTCAGTATTGATCTCCGGCAAGAAACGCATTGTCTTCCGCGACCTGGGCCAGGGTCGTCTTGAACCGGTACAAGTACGCACCGGATATGGCGACAGCGACAGGATTGTTATCCGCTCTGGCCTCCAGGCCGGAGATAAAATTGTCACCTCGGGTGTATTCCTGATCGCGGCGGAAAGCCGCCTGAAGTCGGGGGTGCAGCAGTGGTAAATTCCGAACCCAAAGGGCTGATTGCCCGAATTATTGGGGCCTGCGCCGGTAAGCCGGGGATCACTTTGATTCTTGTAGCGATCGCAGCCCTGGCGGGATACCGGGCGCTAACCAGTGTCCCCCTGGATGCTATTCCGGACCTGTCCGACGCCCAGGTGATTGTGATGACAGACTGGCCGGGGCGCAGCCCTGACCTGGTCGAGGATCAAATCACCTACCCGCTTTCCACCGCAATGTTAGGGCTGCCCAAAGTCAAATATGTGCGGGGCCAGAGTTTTTTTGGTCTCAGCTTTGTCTACGCCATCTTTGAAGACGGGACGGATATTTACTGGGCCCGCTCACGGGTTCTTGAGTACCTCAACCAAGTAGCTGACCAGCTCCCAGAAGGTGTTCAGCCAAAGCTTGGCCCGGATGCTACCGGAGTGGGCTGGGTGTTCCAGTACGCGCTGGTTGATCGAAGCGGTAACAACGATCTGCAAGAACTGCGTGCGCTACAGGATTTCAAGTTGCGCTATTGGCTCACTTCTGTTGAGGGCGTGGCCGAAGTCGCCTCCATTGGCGGCTACGAAAAGGAGTACCAGGTCCAAATCGACCCCCATCGCTTGCAGATGTTTAAGGTTCCGCTCGGCAAAGTGGTCGAGGCCATTCGCCGCAGTAACAATGACACAGGAGGAAGGGTACTGGAGATCGCGGGCCACGAACATATGGTGCGTGGCCGTGGCTATATCCGCAGTGTTGACGATCTCGAAGAGGTGGTGATCGGGGTCAATGCGGCAAAGATTCCGGTGACTTTGGATCAGGTAGCGGATATTACCCTGGGGCCTGCGATGCAGCGCGGTATTGCCGAGCTGGACGGCGAGGGGCAGACCGTAGGTGGCATCGTAGTAATGCGCTACGGTGAAAATGCCCTCAAGGTTATTGAGAGAGTTAAAGAGCGCATCGAGCAAATCCGTGCAGGCCTACCGGAAGGCGTTGAACTGGTAGTGACCTACGATCGCTCACAATTGATTAATAGCGCGATCGACAATCTCAAAAGCACCTTGATTGAAGAGATGCTAGTGGTCGCCGCCGTGATCGCTATTTTCCTACTCCACGCCCGCTCCGCATTGGTAGCTGTAATCACTCTGCCGATTGCAGTTTTACTGGCCTTTATTCCACTGTCCCTACAAGGGCTTACCGCCAACATTATGTCACTGGGAGGTATTGCCGTAGCCATCGGTGCCATGGTGGATGCGGCAGTGGTAATGGTGGATAACATCCACAAAAAGCTGGCAGCCGATGGGGATAAGGAGTTGTCTCCAGGCGAGAAAAGAACGCTAATCGTTCAGGCAATGCAGGAAGTCGGACCGAGTATTTTCTTCTCCCTGATTATTATCACGGTTTCATTCCTGCCGGTATTCGCGCTCGAAGCTACCGAGGGCCGCCTGTTCAAACCCCTCGCCTACACCAAAACCTACAGCATGGCTTTCGCCGCCCTATTGGCAATCACCTTGATTCCAGCTCTTGCTGTACTGCTAATGCGCGGCAAAATTCGCAACAGGGAAAATCCGATTTCCCGCGTTTTAGTCCATACACTACAACCAGTGATTCACTTTTGCGTACGGCAACGCAAGGTTGTAGCCACTCTCGCGGTACTAGCTCTGGTTTCTGTGGCTTACCCCATTAGCAAACTAGGTGGTGAATTTATGCCGCCACTCAATGAGGGCAGCATCCTGTATATGCCTACCGCCCTACCCGGCATGTCGGTTACCGAAGCGGGCAAGGTGCTGCAACAAATGGACGAGGAACTGAAAGCCTTCCCAGAAGTAGAGCATGTCTTTGGCAAGATTGGCCGCTCCAATAGCGCCACCGATCCTGCACCGCTCTCAATGGTAGAAACCGTTATCACCCTGAAACCTAAAAGTGAGTGGCGTCCCGGCATGACTTGGGACGACCTGCTGGCGGAAATGGATGAAAAGCTGCGCTATCCCGGTATGCCCAATATCTGGTGGATGCCCATCCAAACCCGCACTGAGATGCTTGCCACCGGCATTCGCAGCCAGCTCGGCATCAAAGTGTTTGGAGATAACCTGGAGGAGATCGAACAGACCGCTTTGGCCATCGAAGAAGCTCTGCGCAGTGACCAACGCACTTCGGAACAAACCCGAAGCGTCTTCGCCGAGCGTCTAACCGGCGGTTACTTCCTGGACTTTGATATCGATCGCGCACGGGCTTCCCGCCACGGCTTGAATGTACAGGATATCGAAGATGTGATCGCCGCAGCGGCTGGTGGCCTGGCCGCAACCCAGACCATCGAAGGCCGCGAACGTTACGATGTGTTAGTGCGCTATGCCCGCGACTACCGGGATACTCCTGAACAGCTTGAACAAATCCTGGTCCCCGCCTCTGATGGTTCCCAAGTGCCCCTGAACCAGCTGGCTGATCTGGACTTCCGCACCGGCCCGCCCATGATCCGCAATGAGGATGGGCAGTTGGTGGGCTTGGTATTTGTCGACTTGAAGGGCGATATCGGCGTTGCAGATTATGTTAATCGCGCAAAGCAGGTTGTTGCCGATCAGGTTAATCTGATTCCCGGGCAACGTATCGCCTGGGCCGGCCAATACCAGTACCTGGAGCGCGCCAAGTCCCGCCTGCAATGGTTAGTGCCCCTGACTTTGTTGGCTGTGTGCTTCCTCCTGTATCTGCATCGAGGCAGGCTATCCGACACCCTGTTTGTACTCACCGCCATGCCTATGGCACTGATCGGCGCCTTCTGGCTGTTATACCTGCTCGACTACAAGCTGAGCGTTGCTGTATGGGTCGGCATGATTGCCATGGCTGGTCTCGCCGCTGAGATGGGGTTATTAATGCTGCACTACTTAACTGCCGCCGGACATAACTCAGAGCGCGGTAATACAGCGACTGTTGCCCAAGCGGCAGCTGGCCGTATTCGCCCGATGCTAATGACCAGCCTGACACTGTTAATTTCATTGATACCAGTCATGGTTTCCGATGGCACCGGTGCAGATGTTATGAAACGGATCGCAGCACCAATGGTGGGCGGCACCATAACCACACTGCTGTTTGTATTGTTAGTGATGCCCGGGGTTTTCTATCAATGGAAAGCCCGCGAAGGTAAGCAAAGCTGACGTTAGTAAATTGGGGCACCGGGTTTATGCTACCCAGTGCCCCAGTTCTCATTTCACAAGAAGATAATCTGGATAGAAGAGACTTTAACGGGAACACCGTGATTCATAGGTTTCTTCAGGGTTAACTGTTAAAATTCCATACAAATTTTGTATTGCACAATCTGCAAAATTGCGGCGATAACACAGGCTAAGTAGGTGACGATCACTTTCCCTACTGCTTGTGTAATACGTGTATTTGACATTTAACGACTCCAGGATTCACCTTGACTGCACCTTTTTCCGATCTCCCCCTAAACCCCGCCCTGCTGAAAAACCTGGCGTCACTCAACTACAAGTCCATGACCGAGGTTCAGGCCAAAACGCTTCCGATCATTCTTGACGGCAAGGACGTAATCGCCCAGGCAAAAACCGGTTCCGGTAAAACGGCCGCCTTCGGTTTGGGGGTGCTGCATCGGCTCAATGTCAGCCGCTTTCGGATTCAATCGCTGATCCTCTGCCCAACACGGGAATTGGCAAACCAGGTTGCGCAGGAACTGCGCCGACTGGCACGAGCAATTCACAACATAAAGATTCTGACTCTCTGCGGCGGCATGCCTTTCGGCCCGCAGATCGGCTCCCTGGCCCATGGTGCCCATATCATCGTTGGTACTCCAGGACGTATCGAAGAACACCTGCGCAAAGGAACACTCTCCTTAGAGCATGTCGATACGCTGGTCTTTGACGAAGCCGACCGAATGCTCGATATGGGATTCCAGGACGTTATCGATACTATTCTGGCGCAGGTGCCAACTGGGCGGCAGTCGTTACTATTCAGCGCTACCTATCCCGATGAAATTGAAAAGCTCAGCGCCCGAGTGATGCAAAAACCGGTGATGGTTAAAATTGACTCTGCGCATAGTGACGAGGTGATCGAACAACGCTTTTACAGAACTGAGAGTTTCGAGGATCGCCTGGAGATGACACGGCGTGTTCTGCTCAATGACAAACCAGTCAATACCCTGGTTTTCTGCAACACCAAACGCGAAACCGATGAGGTGGCCGATGACCTGAAACAGGCTGGCTTCAATGTCCTCGCCCTGCATGGTGATATGGAGCAGCGCCAGCGCAATGAAACCCTGGTTCGATTTGCCAATGGCAGCGCTTCAATTCTGGTGGCCACCGATGTAGCGGCACGCGGTCTTGATATCGACAAGCTGGATGCGGTTATCAACTTTCATATCGCCAAAGACCCGGAAGTGCACACCCACCGCATCGGACGGACCGGCCGTGCCGGTGAACGCGGTTGCGCTTACTCCTTTTTTGCCGAGAAGGAAGGCCACAAACTGGTTCGTATGGAACTAACCCAGGACCCACTATCCGATCCAGATACTCCGCCACCTGCCAGCATATTAAGTGAACCCCCTTTCCAGGCACCGATGGCTACCCTACAAATCGATGGCGGCAAGAAGCAAAAGGTCCGCCCCGGCGATATCCTGGGTGCCCTAACCGGCGGCGATCGTCCGATTAACGGTAAAGATGTTGGCAAGATTAACGTACTGGACATGACCGCCTATGTTGCGATTAAACGCAATGTAGCATCACAAGCACTGAAGAAATTAGAAAACGGCAAGTTGAAAGGACGTAAATTTCGGGTGCGGCGTATTCGAGGCTAAGTCGAGTGATTATCCCCTGGCAACGCCGGGGGATCGACCTTTGGCAACCCAAGTCACATCTACACATTATTCATGCATGAATCTGGCCCTACGGGTTTGCGCGTAACTAGTGTTGCTCGTGTAACCATGCCTCTAGTTTTTATTCCTCACCCTCCACCTGAGCTCATGTATTTCTTTGGTTTTAGCATATTCGCAATAATACTTTTATTTCTTCATCTGCCAGTATGCAAAGATATGCCAATATTAATCCCCCAATTGCGCCGCATGCTAATCGCATTGATTTTATCTTTAGTAGCTCTAAGTCTATTGGCAAAGTATCATTATATCGGCGGTACCTTATATATAGCGCTGCATACCACCATCAGTGTTTTTTGGGGTGGTCTAGCAGTCTACAAACGGGTAAAAATAATAAGGCACAACCAGAAAGGGGGGGTGCCGTAAACGGTTCTACCCTTATGCCAGAAGTTTATGTCTCAAAATTGAATTTCATATGAAAAATCTTATATATATTGTGGTTGTCACTCTAGTCTCACTTACTGCTGCAGCGTCCACATTAGAAAAATATTCAGCACAGCAAGAAAGCAAAATCGCTGATTTACAGAACGATACTGTTTTTGAATATCTAAATGATATTAAGATCTGGCTAGAACGAAATGCCAAGCCCATTAAGTCTAATTTAAATGGTGCTGCTTCGGAATCAGAGATTAAAAGAGTAGAAGATGAATTAAATATTCAAATACCAAAGAGCTTACGCTCAGCGTACTTGATTCATAATGGAGAGAAGACTAGCTCAAGTGGCATTTTTGGCCTATGGCGCTGGCTTTCACTTAGTGACATGAGAGAAGAATTCAAGTTTCTGAATATGTATCCTGACACCGATACTATTCGAATTCCAGTGTTGATCTCACCTGGTGGTGATGCATTGTACGTTGAATCTGGTCCTGAAAGTGAAATCATTGAATGGTGGCATGAAAGACCATCTCGTGATGTGAAACATGATAACTTCAAGGAGTTTCTACAGTGGTTTGCAAACGAGCTACAAGAAGGAGAGTATGTGTATTTACCCGAAGATGTGTCCGGTCTCGTAGAAAAATCAGAGCTTTGAACTTAACAAGCGAAGCAGCACCACGCTATCGCGTGAGATGGCATCACAAACACTCAAGAAAATTGAAAGGCTGAAAACGTTTTCGAGGCTGAGTCTCACAGGAGAATGATCTAAGCCCGTTAAGATTCATCTACCACAGTTATAGATCAGCTCAAAGATGTAAGGTTAGCTCGGAAAGCCTATAAATAGCCTATCTCTATCGTTTGGAGCTGCGAACGTGCCTAAAATACTGATTCCCGTCGCCGATGGTAACGAGGATATCGAAACCATTGCCATCTACGATATTTTGAGCCGAACGGATGCAGAGCTTGCCTTAGCATCGATTATGCCAAGTAGGCGTATAACTACCCTGCGTAACCTTGTTATTGAAGCCCCCTGCTCCATAGAGGATTGTTTGGACTCTACGTGGGATCTAATAGCTCTGCCAGGCGGCAAGGAAGGTGCCGAGCAAATGCATAACTCGGCCCCCCTAATAAAGCTCATCCGAGAGCAAGTTGAGTCGGGCCGCTGGCTAGGGGCAATTTGCACCGCTCCGGTAATCGTTCTTGGCCGGCAGGGGTTAATAACCAATTTCAAGGCCACTTGCTACAAGACTTTTCGCGGTGAACTTAGTCAATATGTAAAGGAAACCAGTGATCAGAGAGTAGTTGTCGACCGGAATTTGGTAACCAGCCAATCACCCGGGACCGCTATCGAGTTCGCTTTTGAACTCGTCACCTGCTTGTTTGGGAAAGATCTATCACAGTCAATTGCGGAGACAGTGAATGTTTATCTACCTCCTAAATAAGCCAGCTTTATTTAACTCTGTAGAACTAATAAATGTTCGGGTACTGCCTCAATACTATCGCCTTAGGAGAAGACTTAATTAAGGTATACCACTAATCTCAACGTAATATACCTATAGTATTTCGATGCTACCACTCTGGATAGACGCAAAAAATTGCAAGTACTAAATGTTTTGTACTCATCTTATTCACAGCTTTCAGCACCGTCAGGCAAAAGACCTGGATCGGGTATATTGTGTTTCCCCTTATATTCCGATAATGCTCGAATATACTCGGACAAAGGTCTGCAAACCTTAAGATCCCTTGGGTAGTTCCTGGTACACACCACTGACAATGCCGACTTTAGTTCCATTTCGGAAGATGCAGTCTGCATGGAAATTAAACTAAGGCCCGCCTTAGTCGCAGGCATTTCAGAATCTTCCAAAACCATCTCTTTGAGACGACATATATCTTGTGTAGACCTCATTTGCCCCAAGCTAAGAGCAGCATAAGCTCTTGCGGCTTCTAAACTAGAGCCTAGCATTGATCTTACATAATTTAGGTACTTATAATCCTGGTCTCTGGATTTTTTCCATATCAATTCAGCTAAGAGTATCTTGACTTCGTGAGACTTTACTAAATCTTCGTTCCACCCGTTTTCCTCCGCACCCTTATAGTCAAACGCCTCTATTAATTCTTGTACCTGCTTATCATTAAGACTTCGATAATAACGTAAACTGACAAGAGTACTTAAGGCTTCTTCAAGCTCTATATCAGGGTCACGCAGAACATTTATAATGCCATCGATTCTTTTTTCGATTTTTTCAGCAGACGCCCCCTGGGATTCACCCATACCTGTGACCGGAAAGATGGATACGAGAACAAAAAATATATAAACAATAACTCTCATAATTTCTCAATTTTTATTGCGTCAATAAAAGTCTAGCAGACCGATATTTTTTATCTTAAGGGATTCCATATTTCAACCGAATCCATTTCGGTAATCGCCAAAAGTACCCACCATGCTTACAAGAAAATCAGCTTTTCTGGTATTTCTGCCTAAATTGACTTGGACTCATACCCACATGCAACTTAAATACACGTCGGAATACTGCATCATCGGAATAGCCTAATTCTTGCGCCACACCGGCTACTTTATTGACTGGGTTTAGTAAAAGGCTGCGAGCGTACTCCATACGGACGCTATCGATAAATTGTTTGGGTGCTTGCGCTGTTAACTGTTTTAGCCGCCGGTGTAATGTTCGCTCGGATATCGACAGTTCTTTTGCCAGCAACTGACTGCCTAACTGTTGACCAAAATATTGACGAACCACATTTTCAGCATCCACCAGAAACTGCTCTTTTGATACCTGGTAGCCTTTTGGTACATGCAAAGTTTGCGAACGCGGGTGGGAATCCATAACAGCAAGATCAGCAACTTTAGTTGCAACTTCTTCGCCAGCTAGCATCTTGATCACTTGTAGAGTCACATCCACCCAAGATAAAGGGCCACCCGCTGTCACAATATTTTGATCTACTAATAACCCACTGGCCCATAGCGGGCAGGCATTGCTAAAACGAGATTTCAACTCATTGTGTAACCACCAGGTGGTTGTGCATTGCCGTCCATTTAACAGACCCGCTTCACCCAGCGCCAAAACGCCACTACAAGAACCCGCGATAATCGCCCCGCGCCTATATTGGGTTCGCAACCACTCGCAGGTCGATAGGTCCAGCAACTTTTCAGGAGGCACACCAAACTGGTTGGGCATAAATCCGGGGACTATCACGGCTTCGCAACTGGATATTTGTGATACCCCATGGCCTACAGCAAAGTGCCTGCCCTGCCCGTCTACAATGTCGGCGCCATCAGAACTGGCGACTAGGATTTCGGGGGACCAGGACTGTTGATAGGCGGGGTCCAGGGAGTGCTGGCTTTCAGATAAGCGGAGGCCGCCCAGGGCAAACATATCCTGAACGCCAGCCAGAGCCGACGGCAAAACTCCTGGCATAGATAAGATGACTATCTGGGCCATAAATCCTCAAAGTGGCGAATTTTGTCTGATCATTGTCTTTTTGGACACTGATAGTCAAGCCTGAGCTTCCCCTAGGATACTCATCACCAAACAACGTGAGAGAAAACAATGACTGAAGTAAAGCTGGCCATCGTGGCACTGATCGACGCCAAAGCGGATAAGGCTGATGAGGTAAAAGCGCTACTCACCTCAGCCCAACCACTCGCTGTGGAAGAGCAAGGAACCCTGAGCTGGTATGCCGTACAAATCAACGCTACGCGATTTGCTATTTTCGACACGTTTAGTGATGAAGACGGCTTAACTGCACATCTTAACGGCAAGATCGCTGCAGCATTGCTTGGCAAAGCGGATGAACTGCTCGCATCAGAACCACAAATTATGACTGCGGATATCCTCGCATCTAAAGTCTAAGGAAGCCTTGAAAAACCAGGAGCTGGCTTTGGATACCCCTATCGTCTTTATCCACGGAACCAATGCCGGCCCCTGGACAATGGAGAACTTCCACCAGTATTTTGAGGAGGAAGGATTCTATTGTCACAGCCCAAGCTACCGCTACCATCAAGATCTAAAGTCAGAACAAAATCAGCAGCACCTTAAAGGACTGAGTATTGCCGACTACGTTGATGACATCAGGGCATTTGTACAATCTTTAGATGAAAAGCCTGTTCTAGTCGGCCACTCCCTGGGCGGTGTTATTGCACAAAAATTGGCAACTATGGATTTGGCACGGGCAATCGTATTGCTTAACGGAAGCGTGAACTGGGGAATACTGCCCACCACAGAAGAAGAGACTGCGCTGGGCAAGTTGTTTATGGCTGCGGGTGAATTTTGGAATGATGTCCTGTTACCGGATTTCGCGACAATGGTGAAATTCGGGTTGAACAAACTCAATCCAGGCGACCAGCACAAGGTCTTTGATCGATTAGGTCCTGAATCTGGGCAAGTCCTATTTGAATTGTTCTTCTGGATCTTTGACAGCAATAAAACAACCAGGATTGACTATCAAAAAATCAATTGCCCCACTTTAATGGTTTCGGGAACCGATGACCTGGCAATCCCCCCTCCCACAGCACAGTTAATTGCGGAGCGGCAAGGTAAAAATACCACCTTCTACCGAGCGGAAGGTTATGGTCACTATTTAATGCTGGAGCCAAAGTGGAAGCGAATTGCGGAATTCTGCAGTACGTGGGTAAGCCAACAAATTGAAGAAACCACCTCTGCTAGCAATAAATCACTGTGAACCCTTTACTAACCAAACCCTTAATCTGCCTCCTCCCTTTTCTCAAGTGAGATACTCGGCTAGATAATCAATCAGCAGCCTGACTTTCGGCGCGATATAGCGATTGCCGGGGTAAACTGCGTATACCCCTTCATCCCTATCTTCGAAATCACTTAAGAGGGTGATTAACTTTCCTTCAGCGATATATTGCTCGACGTAGTAATCGGGCAACTGCACAACCCCCAGGCCTTTAAGCGCAGCATCTACAAGCGCCCCGCCGTTGTTGTAACGAAGGCTACCTTTGACCCTAAGGTTTTTTTCTCCTTCCCTGGTATTGAATCGCCAGTAATCCAGTGTGCCCAGCAGGCAGTTGTGCCTGTTCAATTCCGACAACGAGTGTGGGGGCCCGTGCTCTTCAAGATAATCCGGTGAGGCGCACAGATGAATTCGCCGGTCCGCCAACTTTCTTGCCATCAAGGTTGAGTCCTGCAACTTACCCAGGCGTATGGCGATATCGTAACCCTCATCTATCAGGTCAACCTGGCGATTGGTGAAATAGGCATTGACCTCAATCTTGGGGTTTTGAATCACAAAATTATTGATCAGTGGTGCAACCTTCTTTTCAGCATAAGTGACCGGTGCCGTCAGTTTGATTTTGCCCTGTGGGTGGCTCTGTAATTGAGTTACTGCTCGTTCCGCCGCCTCCAGCCCATCGAGCACCCCCCGGCAATGCTGGTAAAACAGCGTACCTTCTTGTGTCAGTGACACCTTGCGCGTGGTTCGATATAGCAGTTTGACATTCAAACGGCTCTCCAAAGCACTAACCTGGCGGCTGACTTTAGCAGTAGAAATAGCCAGCCGCTGCGCTGCGAGGCTAAAGCTCTCGCTTTCAGCAACATAAACGAACTCTGTAATGCCTTCCCAGTCTTTCATTATTGCAAATATGTAAAAGTAAGTTTCAAAAACACCCAATTATAATCAATTCTGCAATCAATATAATGGCTCCCTAGTCGTCACAGCGGGGCCAACCAACTCCAGGCCCTGAATGACATGATTTAACAGCGAGTAATCTTATGTCTGAGCAATTTATCAAGTCGAAGGCCGCCATCGCTTGGGGGCCTGGCCAACCGTTATCGGTCGAAGAAGTGGATGTCATGCTGCCAAAGGCTGGTGAAGTATTGATCAAGGTCATTGCATCGGGAGTGTGTCACACCGATGCTTTCACCTTGTCTGGCGACGACCCGGAAGGCAAATTCCCCTGTATTTTGGGCCATGAAGGTGGCGGTATTGTCGTGCAGGTCGGTGAAGGGGTTACCAGTGTCAAAGCGGGTGATCATGTTATCCCCCTATACACCCCAGAATGTGGAGAGTGTAAATTCTGCAAGTCCGGCAAGACGAACCTCTGCCAAAAGATCCGTGAAACTCAGGGCCAAGGCCTGATGCCTGACGGCACCACACGCTTCTATAAAGATGGCAAGCCCATCTATCACTATATGGGCTGCTCTACATTTTCGGAGTACACCGTACTGCCAGAGATTTCACTGGCAAAAGTAAATCCGGCTGCACCGTTAGAGGAAGTCTGCCTGCTGGGTTGTGGTGTCACTACTGGTATGGGCGCTGTGATGAACACCGCCAAAGTTCAAGAAGGCGATACTGTTGCGATTTTTGGCCTTGGGGGCATCGGCCTTTCGGCGATTATCGGAGCTACCATGGCAAAGGCCTCGCGAATCATTGCCATCGATATCAATGAAAGCAAGTTTGAATTATCCCGCAAACTGGGGGCGACGGACTGCATCAACCCCAACAACTACGATAAGCCAATTCAAGAAGTCATTGTCGAACTCACCGAGGGCGGTGTGGATTACTCCTTCGAATGCATTGGCAACGTCAATGTGATGCGCTCCGCTCTGGAGTGCTGCCACAAGGGCTGGGGTGAATCGGTCATTATCGGTGTAGCTGGTGCCGGCCAGGAGATCTCCACCCGTCCGTTCCAGCTGGTAACAGGCCGAGTCTGGCGCGGGTCCGCATTCGGCGGCGTTAAAGGACGCTCCGAATTACCAGACTACGTAGAGCGCTACCTGAATGGCGAATTCCAGCTCAACGACTTTATCACCCACACCATGAGCCTGGATGACATCAATAAATCTTTCGATCTGTTACATAAAGGTGAAAGTATCCGCACCGTCATTCACTTCGATCAATAACCAGCAATGATCAATTGGGCCATCTCTTGGAGGTGGTCCAATTAGGGCTATCCATCATGTCTATTGAAAATATCAGTGCCAACCGGAGTTTTGGCGGCTGGCACAAGCAATACCTTCACGACTCACAGTCACTTAACTGCAAAATGCGTTTTGCTATTTATTTGCCACCGCAAGCTTCACAAATGCACAAGGTTCCGGTGCTCTACTGGCTGTCAGGTCTGACCTGTACCGATGAGAATTTTATGCAAAAGGCAGGAGCCCAGCGGATTGCCTCCGAACTAGGGATAGCCATCGTTGCTCCCGACACCAGTCCCCGTGGAGAATCTGTTGCCGATGATGAAGCCTATGATCTGGGGCAAGGTGCTGGATTTTATATCAACGCCACCCAAGCGCCCTGGAGTCGCCACTACCACATGTATGATTATATGGTGGAAGAACTGCCGGCACTTATCGAGACCACCTTCCCTGTGACAACACAGCGCGCCATTGCAGGACATTCAATGGGGGGCCATGGTGCACTGATGATCGCCCTACGCAATCCAGCAAGTTATATTTCCGCATCAGCCTTCAGCCCCATCAGCAATCCTTCTCAGTGTCCGTGGGGACAAAAAGCCTTTGAAACCTATTTGGGCAAAGATCGGGATAGTTGGCGAGACTACGATAGCAGCGAACTGCTCAAAAATGCCGACAAGCCTGTGCCGATGTTGGTGGATCAAGGGGAAGCCGATAGCTTTCTTGTTGAACAGCTGAAACCCGAGACGCTCGAAGCGGCTGCCAAAGCAAGTAACTACCCGCTCCAACTTCGCCGTCATTCAGGTTATGACCACAGCTATTACTTTATCGCCAGCTTTATTGAGGAACATCTTCGGTTTCATGGAGGCTTTTTCAATCAAGCACATTCAAATTAATTTATGTGCAAGAGAATGCTCCAATACCTGAAGCGGCCCTACCGAGTTCTATCAGTCTGCCAGGCCTTTTTCAATACATCGTAGATCCGGCACTATATCGAATCTCTCTTGATTATTTTGCAACCCTAAAGACTCGTACAAAGTTCTAACTTATATCATCCTTCGCATTTCGTGTAAGTATACTTGCTCGAAATGCACCCCGATCAACAACAGTCAAACTAGAGCGCTGGAGAATTCACTAAAATCAGAACGGTCTTCAGAGCTACTTAGCCAAAATGAGTTACTGTAGCTCAACCACCAGATTCAAGGCACTTGGCTACAAGCAATCTTGAAACCGTAACTCAATTTACATAATAACCGTAGAATTACTATCAAGCCTATTCCAAGCAAATAAGCCCATGAGGAAATCATTCGGTTACTGCAAAATCATTCCCATATTATTGCTTCCTGATTGAAAAGCTGAAGCAGTATTACCTGAGGTAGCTTGATCAATCTCATGGAGATTTGAGAGCCCAATTTGTGTTTGGCTAGCGCTATTGAATGAACTTGTTTGATCGATAAAAGCCAAATTAAGCGTACCCATTTGGCTGCTAGTGGCACTACTGAAATCTGCCATGTCCTGGTCAATCCCAACTCTATTCTGAACTCCTGATTGGAATACAGCAGCAGTATTATTACTTGAATTATTCAATGTCAGAACTTCACTTTCATTGGCATCTCCAATTTGATTAACGAAAACAGTATTAAAATCTCCCGTGAACTGTACCGTCACCGAGTCATTCGAGTTTCCAGTTTGCAATGTAGTGGCGGTATTCAATGAACTATCTGAGTGAGAACTGGAGGCAAAGTTAGAGTCACCTACTTGTACTACTGTAATGGTGTCACTGACTGATGCCGTTTGACCACCGCTAAAGCCATTAGAATCTCCACTTTGCTGAATAAGTGTAATGCTAAACTGAGAATCAATTTGCTGCATATCAACATCATTCATACTGCCTTGCTGGACTGCTGTAATCTGTGTGGAATCACTATTCTGCTGCAGTAAAGTCAATGCAGTATTTGAGGTCCCTGTCTGAGAGTGGATAACAATTGCGCTCTGAGTCCCAGCTGTCTGTATAGGAGCAGACTGATTAAAGTCTCCATTCTGCGTAATTTCAATCAGGCTATTCATTGTTGCTGAGTCACTTTGATTCGGGGTGGCAAGGTTACCCATGCCTATTTGGGTGACTACGGTGACATTACTATCAGCAATAGCTGAACCGCAAACTATCATTGTGATTGCACTAGCAAGAGGAGAAAACGCTTTCATATCATCTTCCAGGGAGGTGGAAATCATCATTAAGGTTTTTTAGGGAACCACCGGCAATTATTGGCGCCACGCACAGAAAACGACTCCTGCCATGACGTCCAGTTATTGCCATCAGAATGCATCACCACTTCCAAGCAATTATTACTGCTCTTGAAAGCCCGGGAAAATACTGGGTGACCTCTATAGTCTTGACCAAGCTCCTTATTTCAGCATTGAGAATAAATTCTCAAATGAGAAGCGCAGTTTTAAGGACTCATTACAGCTAAAATCGGAGGGGTATATAGTAAGCAGGATACCCGCAGAGAGATGAGTTCAGGCCTCAAGTTTTCTTTTATGCTCAAGAGAGAGGAGCTCAAGCTCACTGATTGACTTTAGATTAGTTAAATCTTCAATTCGTTCAAGCAGCAGATTAGCCACCTGCTCTCCCAGCAAGTCTGATATTATTTTCACTTTATTCCCGTTATCAACAACAAGGTAAAAATCAAAGTACTCCTTTTTCCTGTCGTCCCTACCTTTATAACCGGTATATTTTTTCATATAGACGCCAACTATCTTTGACTTCTCGAATACCTTTTGTTCATGCTTCGCCCACATCCAAGAGAAAAGGCAAGTAATCTTACTTTCTCCTATATATGTTTGATAGAATCTGACCGTCCTTTTTAATGCAGAATTAATAGGAAGTAACCCAGCTATCGCAAAGATAGCAGCGAAAATAAATGGTACGTGGGTAAATACTAATACCAATCCAACAGCAGACACGATCAGCCCACCAACGAACTGAATTACGGTGGGTACCGTGGTGAGAATTTTCTGCCGGATCTGGTAACCGGTATCTAACCTTTCGATCGATACAAGTTTTTTCAGATCTTCAGAGTAGTCCAACTTCTCTCGCCCAAGTGGGACTTTAACCAATACCTCAGAACTAAACACATCAGCCTCTTGAACTTCATAGCCCTCACTGAAAATTGGAACTTCGTAGGTTCGATTAAACCAAGCTCCTGACATGCCGCCCTTGACCTTAAGCCGCCACCAATCTCCAATATACCCCTCAATTATTGACTGGGGTAAATCACCTGCGATTTGAATTGCAAAATAGACTCTTGAACAATTATCGACCAACTCTAGATGACCTATCCCCCCAGCTTCCCAGTTGACAGAATTCTGAAGATTAGTGTTTTCATCCAAACCACTCTTATATGTGTTTACTTGTTGAAGTGAAAACTGAAAGTTGTGCTTGTTAGCATCAATTTCGTCCGGAAACTGCAAGTATCCAGAAAGAGTACGTCCCAGGATACCGGGAAATGGAACTAGCACCAAAGGCACCCTCCCATATCGAAGCTGCTGTATATTACCCTTAAGAGGGCGATAAAGCGCAATCAATAGAGATATTGAAAAAAACAACGCCATTATTATTTCAAGATCGTATACCCCTCTAGTTAGCTTATCAACGGCAACATATATGCAAGTAATAACCGGAGCGCTCAGGAGCATGATCAATAGCCACATAAACCATTGACTTCTATGCTCTATCGATAAAATCCCGCTCTTCCTCCATTCTTCTTTAAATAGGAAATCACTTGATTCCAGGTCGATATCGGCATCTCTTTTTCGCGTTACTGAAGCAACCATAACCATGAGTGCGAAAATCATTACGGGCAAGCAAAAGAAGATCAAGGGTAGTACTTGCATCCATCTCAAGTTTCGATCAATCACGGCCTCAGATGGATTTTTGGGGTTATACCACCCCTCAACTAGAAGACCTCTCTCTTTGGCATTGTTCAATCTATGGTAAATATGTTTCTGGTATTGCCCAAGGCTCTCAAAACGATCATTGATACCCACTCGATTGTTCCAGTAAGCCTTATCATCTACTATAAATTCATATGCTGAGAAAGTTCGATAACTTACTGAACCTCCACCTCCCCAACTCTCTGCCAATTCAACTTCGAGTATCTCTGCTGACATTGACTTCCAACTATGCATCTTAAGCAAATCTCGGACAGGACCAACAACTTCATAGAGAAATGCCGCAAAAGCAAAGCTAAAGAATATCCCTGCGATGCTAAATAAGTAAGGGTTGAAAGAAAAATAGAACCTACTAAACTTACTCATATTACCGCCGGCTATCCTTTCTCTACTGAATCAAGCCTACGAGGGCTCTTTTTAGCTTGGCGCGCTCGCCGCCCAATTATTAGGCTCACTCTTTTTCGTAATTGTTCAACTACTCCAAAACCAGGAATAAAATCTGCGATCAAAATATCCCGTCCACACTCACTTTTGGCAAATAGGTTGTAGTATTTTCGAGCCTGACCTCCTACATAAATTGTGTACCCAGTACTTTTAGCCGCTAACTCATTAACTGAGTTACGCCGTACCTGCTCAACATCTCGGAGAATGCCAAAGCGAATATTTTTTCGAATCAAATAGTCTCGCGTGATGTGTACCTCCCTCATCGAAAATATTGTCGGAATCGCCAAAGCAAAGATCAAGAATGCAACCCCAAATGCAAAAAGATAAAACTCAGCTTTTATAATGGAAATCACACTGGCAATGATTACAATAAGGAGTGACGCCCCCATCATCCACAAACAAAAATCATAAAGAATTGGCCTTTGCCTTATTATTGTTGTAGCTCCACATATTTCCATTTCAACTCTCCTTGACAGTTCTCCAGAAAAATTCTTAACTGGCTCACCCACAGGCACGGTAATTAGCGTTTTGCCAGCATTACTTGCATGACCTTTCTTAGGAGGCGGACTTAGCAGGCGATTAACTCTATCTCTTCCGAAATTTCTGTCTTGCTCTTTTTCAGTAGTTTTAGCTTTCGTTGAAAGGCTTCCTTTAAACACTGGGAGCTCATACCGTCTTTCAAAGTGATCCCCAGGTATCTCTCCACTAACATTTAAGAACCAATATTCCCCATCTCCACAGTAGACATCTGTATTGGATTCAGGCAAGTCATCAGGAGCATTGAAACTAAAATATATGCGAGATCCTAATTTAGTAACCTTCAGCTTGCCGAAAGTAACTGCTTCCCAGTTTACAAACTCCCTTTTATTATTGCTATTAGCCGTACGCTTTGTAACAATTTTGGATTGCTTTAGCAATATACGTATAGATTTATCTCTTATTGCTAGCAGTGGAGGAAATTGAATATATCCAGATACTTTTCCACCTATCTGGCCAGGGAAAGGTGTAATAGTAACGAAGACATCTCCAATCGACTTGAATCTAAGCCAACTACTAACTGACTTGAACATCACATAGAAACCAACCATCCCAATTACTATAAAGAACAGGCCACTATAAGCTCTATTTAGTATAAGCATCATCCCCACATAGCCAAAAATCACACCCAATAAAGCTGCTAGCGTGCCTCCCAAAAGCTGCCCTCTTATATCTTTTTTGGTTTCTGACTGTATCCCTTCAGGTTTCCACTTACTTTTTGCTAACCATGGTGTTCTTCTGACCACATCGGGGCTCTTTTCCTGCTCTCGAAAAATATAGGCCAGATAAACGACAAACCCCATGAAAATAAACACAAAACATACCAATCCAGGAATAATTATCTCCGACCACCGTATGTTTTTGTCTAGCACTGAATCATATGGATCTCTTGGGTTATACCAGCCGCTAAATATGCTCCCCTGCTTTATATGTTTCTGGAGCAATCTATACATAGTTGTATGATAGCTAGCAAGCTCGGTATCGTTTGGCTTTGAGTGTATATCGACCCGATTATTCCAATAGGTCTTTCCATTTATAGAGTACTCATAGCTAGCTACAACCTGTTTCTGTGTACCATCTTCACTCTCGTAAATTTCCATATCAACGTCAAGCAGTTGAGCATCCATTGGATACCAATTTAACATTCTGACATTATCAAATATTGGCGAAAGCACCCAAGGATATAGAAAACTGATAAATACAACTTGATAAAAAGTGAAAAACAGTAGGGATCTTGGTGTTATCTTAGCTTTCTTCTTAAGCTGATCTTCCATGAATAAAAACCTTGTACAACTTTAATTATTTTCGGAACCAATAGACTCCATCACCATGAAGACTTCTAAGAAACTTAGCAAATTGAGAAATAATAAACAGGGGGGCAAAAGAGGAAAGGAAACATGTATAGCGTACCAATTACTGCATTAAATTAAATTGATCGATCTACAATATCACAATCGGTATATACCAGAAATAAGATTTAGTTTTTCATTCCACTCTGCAGTTAAATGACTCGATTAAAAAGGAAAGCTCTAAATCCCTACCCTGGAGTTCGCACCACCATCAACCTCTCCTCGGTCATATCCGCAATAGCCCAACGTACTCCCTCCCGACCAAGACCCGAATCCTTAACACCACCATAGGGCATATTATCTACCCGCCAGCTGGGTACATCACCAATAACCACACCACCCACTTCCAAGGTATCCCAGGCTTGCTGGGCTTTGTAAAGGTCACGAGTGAATATTCCAGCCTGCAGACCAAAGGCACTGTCATTCACCTTGTCTAAAACATCATCAAAGCTATCGAAAGGCTCCAGAATTGCAACTGGGCCAAATGCCTCCTGCTGTACAATGGAGCAGTCATGGGGCACGTTTTCCAATAGCGTTGGATCAAGCATGGCGCCGTCTCGTGTGCCTCCACAAAGCAGGGTTCCCCCTGCTTGAACCCCCTCTTCCACCCAGGAATGCAAGCGGGTAGCCTCTCCCTCAGAAATCATTGGGCCAATAAATGTATCTTCTGATCGAGGATCGCCTTTCTTAAGCTTTTTGGTACGCTCAACCAGACGTCGCTTCAGGTCTTCATATAGACTGCAATGTCCATAGATCCTCTGGACGCCGATACAGCTTTGACCCGACTGATAAAAGGCACCAAAAATTAACCTCTCTACAGCATCATCAAGATCTGTATCTCTATCGATAACACAGGCTGCATTACCCCCCAACTCCAAAACCACTTTCTTTCGTCCCGCCCTGGCCTTTAGGTCCCAGCCCACAGCAGGTGAGCCAGTAAAGCTCAGCAGCTTAAATCGGTCATCCACTGTAAACAGCTCTGCTCCCTCTCTATGGCAGGGCAATACAGAAAAGGCACCTTTCGGCAACTGTGTTTCGGCCAGAATTTCAGCGATGATCAATGCTCCTATGGGCGTGCGGCTAGCGGGTTTTAGTACAAAGGGACATCCAGCAGCGATGGCAGGTGCCACCTTATGAGCAGCAAGATTCAAAGGGAAATTGAACGGCGATATAAATGAACATGCGCCTACCGGTACTCGCCTGATATATCCGCGATAGCCCCGTGAGCGTTTGGATATCTCAAGATTGATAATCTCACCATTGATACGCACTGCCTCTTCAGCGGCCACATGAAATGTATCGATTAAACGCAGCACCTCGCCCCGCGAATCATGAATTGGCTTACCAGCTTCAATACACAGCGCTTCGGCCAGCTCTTCAAACCTTTCACGAAAACGTACAACACAATGCTGTAAAACTTCCTGGCGGGTGTAAGACGGCAAATTAGCCATCGGTTTTTCTGCCAAAAGCGCCCAGTCGATGGCACTGTCAATAACCTTGGCATCAGCCATTGCAACCCGGGTAGCTACTTTCCCTGAATACTTGTCAGTAACTTCCAGATCGGTGTTGGCATGCACTGCTTCATTGGCCAGGTAGTAAGGGTAAGATTCTTGCAGCAAAGTAATATCCTTTTACTTGATGTCTGATCTATCTAGAGTGCCCCAACGCCAGATACAGCATTGTGCCCATCGTCGGGTATAGATGACCCGCAGGTATATATCAAATGCGTGTTCATTGGCTTATTAGTTTTGTTATCGGGGAAGGGCTTTCTTACTCGTACAAGCTAGATATGATGAAGAAGGAATCGAAACAGTGGAATCTTGTGAAGTTGGGGGCAAGCGCCCCACAACTTCATATTGACTGAGAACCAGCTACTTTTCGGTTAACCACATGCCAACAGGCTCATAATTAAACTTCTTATATACCGCTTTTTCGGTATCCGGGTTATCACTCTTCTTATCGATGTTGTATACGGTCCAGTTTAATTCATTGACATTGAATTCGATCACTGCATATCCATAGATATTACTAACAAAATCTTTGATATGTGGGTTATTGACCTGAACCCCGCCATTTAGCAGTGATGTAAACACACTGCCAACATCAATACCTTTCTCAATCGTATCGTTCATATTGGGAGAAGATATGGAAGGGGTCATCAGCTCAACGCCAACCAGGTTGTCGTAGTCCCAGTTGCTAATTTTGCTGAAATCAACTTTCAGGTATGAAGCGATACTGGAGTGGAGGTCCCCTGTCAGCACTACAAAGTTATCGACATTGCTGTCCTTAACAGATGACAGGATCTTTTCCCGCTCCCACTGGTAACCATCCCAGGCATCATAATTGGCATACACAAGAGAGCGTCCCAAAATAGTACCAGCCAATTGTGCCAGCAAAGTCTGGTTCCCCCACACTTTCCAGCGGGCACTGGAGTTAACAACTCCATCAATCAGCCAATCCCGCTGAGTCTTACCCAGCATGGTTTGGGTATCTTCTTCATAATCTGTGCACCAGTAGTTTTCCCAAGCTGTACCATCCTTGCACGGCTCCTTGGTCCTATAGGTGCGGCTATCTGTCATATACAGATCAACCAAGTCACCGAACTGGAAAGAACGATAAATCTGTAAGTAGTCAAAAGCGTGGCTTGCGGATTCATCGACTTTTACCCGCGCTGGAACATATTCGATCCAGGCCTGCTGAGCATCGCGACGCAGCTGGCGCAGCTGGTCAGGGTTGTTATCGCCGGTCTGGTAGGGATGAGATGGCACACCCAGAGTATCCCGCTCGTAATCCCAGTAAGCATTGTCTGCAGTTTCATGATCATCCCAGGTGATGATAAATGAGTGCATTTCCATCGCTCGCTGCAGATTCTTATCCTTGCGATACTCTCTGTAAATATGACGATAGTCCTCAAGATCCATCGCAACAGAGCCGCCAGAAGGCAGAGAGATCGAATGCACTATTGAGCTTTCAAAGCCCTCGTACTGGGCATATTCATAGATAAAGTCACCCAAATGCAGTACGCAATGTACATCTTCGTCCGCGATATGGTTGTAGGCGTTGTAATAACCGGTGGTGTAATCCTGACAGGTAACCACAGCCATCTTTAGATTTTCTAGGCTACCGGTAGGCAGTGTGTGACAACGCCCAACGCGGCTACTGACAGTCCCGTATTTGAAGCGGTAATAGTAACGTTGGTCAGAAGATAAGTAGCCTTCCAGATCAATGTTAACGGTGTAATCACGGTCTGCCGTGATATCACTAGCATTAATCTCAGCACTTAGAATTGGCTGGGTAAATTCCTCATCCAGCGCAACATCTACATACAGAGACTGGCCCGCGATATAGGAATCAGGGTTAATGTGCGTCCAAAGAACCACTCCAGTTTGACTGGGATCTCCCGAGGCTACTGATAAATCAAAAACAATTCCGTCGTTATCAATTTGATCAGCGAATGTGGTGCCGCCCAGTACAAAACGTGCATAGGTTTCACTATCAGTGTCCGCGAGAGAACGGACCGTAAAGGGGGTCAAAAGTGCGACACCCATGGCCTGGACAAAGGTTCGGCGGGAGATGGTCATAAATAAACTTCCTGTTATCGTACGTATGAAGAATCGGAAAGGGAGCGGATTCTATAGAAGAACGTACCAACAAAGAAGTTTGACTTTTTAGCTAGTAATCTCTTTTTCTCTCAAAATTAACACTTATGGAGTTAATACACAAAAGTCAGATTAAGGGAAGTAAAATCCCCCTCTCCTTCAGCTATAAACTTGAAAAACTAAGCGTTGCTAGCCATTAACAATCTGAAATCATCTCTGGCCTGAGATAAGCAAAAGCGTGCTGTACATAGTCGGCTTTTCCTAAGGGAATACCTTGAGCTCTCAAGATTGCATAGGCCGTGTTGATATGGAAATAAAATTGAGGTAGCGCCCAGTCCCTGGCATATTGCTCATTAGTCATATCGAAAGTCATCCCATTCGGGAGCTTAATCGTCACAGGCTCATCCACTGCTATCATCACTGCTTCTGGCGTAACGCTTCTTAAAAATGCCAGTGCCTCTTGAATTCGCTCTTGAGCTTCGGAAATAGATCCGGGGTTTTCACCAGCTCCCTGCCCTTCACGAGCCAACTGCTCCAGAAAATCTGGAAGCGCACGCCGCCCCAATCGAAATATTGCCTCTTGCGCCTGTAAGCAACTAAACCGAACTTGGGATGATAAGGGAAACATATCTGGTGCAAGCCTCGCTTTAAGGAGGGCTTCAGACTCATCTTCTGGAAATTCTGTTTTTGCCTTATCCAACCAACTAGAAAGTGCTTCCAATAGTTGTATATACGTAGGTAACAATAAATCTGTAAGGTTCATAATGTGTTTCCACTGGTTTTTATAGATAAGCGACAAAATATATCTCTGGTAGCATTCTAAAATAATAAGGGAGGCACAAGTATAATCTAGTGTCTTCTTGCCTCCATATCTAAGCTAAATTCATAAGGCGTCAACTCGAGATAAATAAATGCTCAGGATACTCAGATATATTGCTGCTAGTTTAATGGTATTGGTGTCACTAGCGAATGCTGAATCTATTGACGTCGCAGTTAATGGCACGCTAATGCGTGGATTCGCCCTCGAAAAACATATGCTTAAAAACCATGCCACTTTTGTACGAGAGGCTAAAACGGCGTCGATCTATCGCATGTGGTCAATTGGAGACAAATACCCCGCAATGGAAAGAGTTCTCAACGGCGGCACATGGATTAAACTGGAGATCTGGTCGATTCCGCAAGCCAACTTGGTCAACCTATTAGAGGAGGAAGCCAAAGGATTGGTTTTAGGTAAAGTTGCTTTAGCGGATGGAACACAGGTATTAGGCATACTGGGTGAAAACTATATTGTCCAAAACCAGAAGGATATATCCAAGTGGCATGGCTGGCGAGCCTATGCGGAGAGTATGGGTATGAGTGGTAATAAAACCGGTCAGTAGCACTAATATCAAATATTTGATTTAGACAATCGAAATGAGTACACATACAGAAGTCGCAGTAAATGGACCATTGATGCGTGGCCTGGCGTTAGATAATAACTTAATACAAAACAATGCAACATTTGTCAGGGAGGCTAAAACAGAAGCCATTTACCGGATGTGGGCAATCAAAGGCGAATACCCTTCGATGCAGAGAGTGCGTACTGGTGGAACATGGTTCAACATTGAAATTTGGTCCTTACCCAAGGCCAGTTTAATTGAAGTGCTTAATTTAGAGGCGACGGGACTAACTTTGGGTAAAGTAGTCTTAGAAAATGGCGTGCAAGTTTTAGGGATATTAGGAGAAAACTATTTA
Source organism: Microbulbifer maximicatervae (SeqCode) (assembly GCF_052468155.1). Lineage (NCBI taxonomy): Bacteria > Pseudomonadati > Pseudomonadota > Gammaproteobacteria > Cellvibrionales > Microbulbiferaceae > Microbulbifer > Microbulbifer maximicatervae (SeqCode). The sequence continues at coordinate 3,658,915 of NZ_CP174335.1, read as the reverse complement.
ACTCAGCAACAAGAAGATATTTCCCGATTTCATGGATGGCGCAACTATATACAACAGAAATCTAAAAACTGACTTTGAAGCTGCTATTATTTGGCCCTAAACAATATCATTAGGTAGACAATCCACTCCGTCTATATCTTTGGGCGGTATAGCTGCCTACCACGGCACGGTATTCCTACCCACTCTAAGCACCCTGCATCCAGAATCGTTACTACCGCCCCACCTCTCGAGTCTTCGCAAAAGGCTATATTCGTGGGTCGTTTACCACAGGTGGGTATACGTTCGGCCACCCTTCCCTCACCATCAAGAACGGTCACATCACCTTGGCCAAACACTGCACAATACAATCGCCCGTCACTACCGAAAGCCATCCCATCTGGCCCTACAAATCCCTCTGGCGCCCCAACAACTACATTGCCGAAAAGCTCCCGTTTGGGGTGCGTTAACGAAGCGAGATCGTAGCGGTAGATATTGCCGCTAATAGTCTCCCCTACATACAGCTGGCCCCGATCATCAATGGCAATACCGTTGGGAAAACGCAATCCGGAATCAAGCTGTCGCAACACATCTCCATTGCGAGGATCTATCTCTAATACCTGTCCATAGTAGCGACAAGATCGGCAATCAGCTCGAATCACCTGCCCCTGAACAAAAATATCCGGGTCAATCCCGGAGTCTGTTATGTAAAGTAAGCCATTATCACCAAAAACCAGATCATTGGGCCATAAGTAGGGCTGATCTTCTGGTCCGTCATAAGCTTCAACAAGATCCCCATTTAGCCCCATGCGAACAAGCTGCTTACCCCCTCCATCTGCAATCCATAAATTGTCATACCCATCGATTGCCATGCCATTAGGTCGCCGAGCAGGATAACCTATTTGTTGATATTGACCCTGCAAGTCAATACGGCTTATACAGTGCCGTCCAGATGCCATTTCAGTGACATAAATGCGACCATCAGGCAGGCAAACGGGCCCTTCTGGTTCTTGTAAGCTTCTACACAGTACTTGTCTTTCCATGCTAACGACCACAGACTCAAGTTGCTTAAAAAGGCATCATTTTTGATGCGAGGGCGTATCAACTCCAGGAGACACTAGTCCAGCCAACCTAATACGTTTCGCCAAAGACTCCCCTTGAACTCCTTTCGGAAAAACCCAAAGTGGCCTAATGATGTATTTCCAATAGAGCTGGTTTGAATAACCTCAATATCTGTATTCGCATTACAGTAAAAATCTCGCAATGCACGGACAGCCTTCTCTGGTGCAAAGTCCTTATCGTCATCTATAAGCAGGAACTTCATATCACACTGCATGCGCTCGAACCCCTCACGAATCGGCCGACCATGCTGATCGACAACGTAATCCTTATGTCGAGCCCAGTAAGCCCATTCACGAGCTATTCCTGCAGGTAGGTTCTCTCCCCCCCAAAGTACTCCAGGCACCCATCCCAAAACATTCGATAGCAAAGGAAATGCGCAGTACCATCCGAATAATAGCTTTGGCTGATACCTTGCATCCCAATGCCCCCAATAGCCGCTCTGAGAAGAAACACAATACACACTCGCAAATCGGGTGTTATTTGATGCAAGACCTACAATTTGACCACCAACACTATGGCAAATGCAGTGCCACTCCAAGCTTTTAGCTCGTTTGCTACACCAGTCAATCACTGCCGCCAAATCTCTCTCCCCCCAGGCTCTTAAGGTCAGCCGTTTGTCCCTTTGACTCTCGATAGCGGACTTACCGATACCTCGGTAATCATAAGTAAGAACCAAATAGCCATTCCGGGCTAAGAAACAAGCAAAATCCCGATAGTAGCTCTGCTTAACCGCCATAGCAGAATTAATAATGATGCCGGCTTTGGGCACCTCACTCGGCGAGAATAGCCTTGCACCAAGCACTATCCCATCGTTAGTGGGGATTTGCTGAGCCTCAATCATTTACTCAAAGGTTCCCCCGTGTAATTCAACACAAACTATTGGGTAAGTTAAAATTCCACCCAATACTTCCGGTCTATCGCATGAGATGTAATTAACAAGCTGATCCCTAACAGGTATTTCCTCCTTCCAAGAGCAATAAATTGACTTGAATATTCACTTCTCGACATTTACCCCCCCCTAAAGACTAGAGCAAGTTAAAAGCCTTAATTATATCGCCCTATATAATGAGATTCGATGTTCCAGTTTATGAATTGAAAGGAGGTAGCTTTACCAAGAAGTCAAATAACATGGCAGACTATTGCTCTAGCTTTCCACTATTTCACCTGCAAATGTCCACGTGAGCTGCACAAAGATATACCCTGCCAATAATCCTCATATTCACTATCAAAAGTGCTAAAACTTCTAAGTACTCTAAAATGCAAGGATAAGGTTTGATAGCCGATCAATCCAGTCACCAAGTTAAGGAGATTCGATTTATCGCTCACCTTATATTCCACCTGATTCACTTAAAATGATTTTGAGCTATAGACAACAGGAAGTTTAGGTGCATGTCCGATCGATTCAGTATTATTATGCCATGCTACAACGATTCTGACCTTCTGTATAACCTATTACAAGGCTACACTTTACAAACCTTTCCAAAGGAAAATTTTGAAATCATTATTGTAGATAACAACTCGCAAGACCCCAACATCCTGTCATGTTACAACCAGTTTAAGAACCACCTTACTTTAACTTTACTATTCAGACCTCAATTACCAGACCCATTTGCACTTAACTCGGCGCGAAACTTAGGGGTAAAGATTGCTAAATACGAGTGGTGTGTATTTACAGATAGTGATTGTATCCCCGCCCCGAACTATCTGGCAGAGATTCAAAAAATAATCAATGATTATGGGCCTAGTATCTGCATGACCGGGATAAGGGAATTTATTCACTCTAAAGATATTGACCCAGCAGAAATGGACGGCGACGGCAAGTACCTTGATGCATGCCCTAGATTTAATAGCCCATCAAATTATGGGCTCAGTAAAGATAGGCGCCTAGGGAAAATAGAGCAATTACCCAATACAGAACACCCCTGGGGGCACTTTTATGGCTGTAATATGGTGTTTAAAAGGCAGGATGTCATTAAAGTTGGTTTTTTCGATGAAAAATACGATGGAACCTGGGGTTACGATGACATAGACCTGGCTTATCGAGTTATCAATGAGCTCAAAGTACAGCCAATTTTTATGAAAGAAGCCATTGTCTACCACCAAGACAACATAAATTTAACAGAGACAATCAATGGCAAGAAGAACAAAATTAAAGATTTGAGCAACCCAAACTATCAATATATATGCAAGAGAATTTCCGGATATTATGAGTTTAGTAATCGCGAATTTAAACGATTTGGGCTAACAGCTACTGCAAGCTAACAATTGACCTGAGCGACCAACTTAAATGCGCCTAAATATTATTATATATTTTTCAAGCATCTATCAGATATCTGATAGCTCAATCTCACTAGAGAAAGATTTCAGAAATAGAACAACCTTATCAAGAGAGAAAATAGCTTCATTAACAGCAACCTCAATATGATAACCATCAGAAGCTTTACTAATAACAAAAACCAGCGCATCTCTTGTGATTGAATAAGTCGCGATACAGTCGACCTCTCGAGCAGGCAAATAACTAAATGTAAAGTCTTCGTTAATACTTGATGTAACTTGCTTCTCAACTTTTAACATATTGAGAAGCACCATTGCATAATATGCAATATGGTACCTTTTTAATAGGTATATTTGATACCTAGAGAGTTTATTTAGAGAAAAATAGAAACCAGACGCCGTATTTCCTACCCCAGCCAGTCTTTCACCTTGATCCGGAATGTTGTGAATAAACTCTTGGGTAATCAATATGTTTGCTCGCTGTCTTTCGAATGTACTGACAAAATTGTCTATAAAAGATTTCAAAACATTTTCGAAAGATATCTCGCTAGATTCAACTTTAGCTGACACCAATACGATGTCATCGAGATCTCCTTTTATACAACCCTTTTCCTCCAAGAGAAATGGATTTGGCTTGTTCTCCTTCCTATTAAACATTCTCAGACTTAAACCAATAAATAAAGCTTGGACCAGCCCTATAACCCGGTGAAAATTTGAGTATTGCCCATTACCCTTGTATATATGCATTATTGAAGAGCAATATGCATCTGACTTTTCCTGATCTTTTTTCAACAAGCAATTGGCATATTTAGAAACGAGCAGGCCAGTGTAACCGGAAAAAAAATCATGATTTGCTATAAAGCATACAGATGTGCTATCAAAGTGGATGTAGAAGGGGATCTTTTCAACCTCCAACCTCTTATACAGGGCCTTCCTTCCAACGACACCTGTCAGCTCTTCCCTCAGCGCCTCTATCTTTTCTAAGTAAAAGCGTTTTGGGTGAGGCGCGGTAGTCAATGCAACTAAGTCATAGAGCTTGTCTAGACAATCAGTAATTTCATCTTGGTTACTTCTAGTGACAACATTTATAAGCAGAGTAGATACACAGCCATAACCTTTTAAGTGCTGCTGGACAAAGCTCTCTGGCGCTTCTATCGGCGTGAATAATCTGGACAGAAAGTTGGATTTGTCGGCCACGATACCACCTTACAAGGGAGGGATTGTCACTTCAGTCGATCACATACCATCTAAATTTAGTCAACTACCCTTATGGCCACAATTACTTCAAGGTTTTCCTTTGAGCAACTTAGCATAAAGAGGACGTAGAAAAACATAAGACAAGTAGTTATTATCAGCTAACAACCATTAACACAACTGTGAATGCGCCGGGGTCCATATCTAAATAATAACTAAAGAAAAACTACACGCCCATAGATTCCTGACAGGGTTGTCGCAAGACGCATATTTAATCAAATTATTTTCTTAAATTTAAAGCTAACGAAGCCTTATCCGATGATAATTTTCACCATCTAAAAAATTGGTATACCAAGCTGCGAAAACGGCCCAACAACTCTTTGAGATTGCCCTATCTCCACTTAGAGATAATGAAGGGAGCCAACCTTAGATGGTGAGGCTTTACTGTGACAAGTTTTTAGCCTTACCCTAAGCCAGGTTGGCGCCCCATATTGATGCCAGCTCCATAAAGGCTAGGTGGCGCCAGTAAAAGTTGTGAGATAGCTACACCTTATTGCTCAAATACTGATTGCCAGGCGTTCATGCTTTTCATCACTTTCATTGTAGTAGTAACATAAGTTGAGGTTACTAATCATCAATGGCCTCATACCTTGATATTCAGCGCGCCCCAGTCGCTTCAGTGCCTGCTAAATAGATATGTGCTCTTCACTATCTTTTAGGTTTCATTTATGGGGATGGCGCTGAATATCAATGCATAAATAAATTTTTCTAGCGCTATTGGTAGTTATTATTTTTAATACTATTTCCTGTATTAACAGACTTTAATGGGCAGACAATCTGTTTGAGTTAGCGATCATTGTGAGCCAACAACTGAAATCCTATCGTTGCGGATGTCCGGTATAATCTGTTGCTGCTATGGTAATTTTCATACCACTTTCGAAACTGTGCAAATTTTAAGAACTTGAACTCTCCCGCATTAGGGTCAAAATAATATGTGGTTTTATCTGCAGTGGGCTCAATCCTGAATGCTGTTGCATGTGCCCACTTAGCCCCAGAAAACCTTAACATGCTATAAATTGTTTGAGTCTGCTGAGTAAAGCATTGCTCTGCTTCAATGCCGTCAAACACAATGGAAAATTGTTCTTTTAAAGGAGGGTTTCCAACCTTGTCTTTTTGTTTTGAGGCCTTCCCTACATGAGTTATATGCTTGAAGCCTTGAGACTCCAAATACTTTTGGGATTCTTTTATCATTTGGAAACCCTTTAGTGGATCCCCCTCAGTTCCATCTTTAAATTTGAATCGATACATAGAGGCAAAGCGTTGGGCAACTACTGCCACTTTCGTTTTATCAACATCGCCTCCTGTAGACAATGCATCCTGAAGACCAGATTGAAGCCCCTTGCTAATCCAACTTACCGCTAGAGCTTCACAAATTCCACCCTTAGAATTTGGGTGCTTTTTAAGCATACTATTGTAATTGCCCTGGTTGAAACTCCAAGTTTTCTGACCTCCAAAATTGGAGGCTCCAGCATCATTTGGCATAGTTTGTCCTTACCACAATATTACATATTACATTGCTGATTCTATTTGTGAATCATGCAAAGAATATGAAAGGTAAATTTTGCAATGCTTAAAGCAACCATTATTTGGTGCAATAAGTCGTCTTTGCTCTAGCCTGAAACGTATTTTGAATTATGCAGATAAGGAAACTTCAATTTCCTTTAAGTCCGGACAGGCAAGTATATTTTGTGATCCTGGTAAGATACTGATAGTTATGATTCCCTTGCTTTCTCAAATCTAACCACACAAATAAACAAGTAAGGTAAATTTCATCAAATGCCAAAAAACCAGTGATTTCGATGCGTTTTAGGCTAAACACCCGGTCAGTGGTAACGAGGCCTGAAAATAAGTAAATAGCTTGCTGATCTAGTTCAATTGCCGGCTGAATACCGCACCTATACAGTCCAATATAAACCCCGCCTAGAGCTCAAACTTGACAGGTGCGAATCCTACCGATGCACCTTCCTCCATTTTTTAATGGACGTTCGGTTACATTTTTGAGTGTGTCAATTAACTGGATCGCAAAAATCATAAAGAGCAATTTAATGTATCAAGCGGCGCGATTCAGTGTATTTGGTTGCCTTCAGGAGTGGCTAAACTATTGCACTATGGAAATGCTATTTGTTTACTTGTTGCTCGGCGCCATCGCGGGTACAGCGGCAGGCCTCTTGGGGATTGGTGGGGGTCTGATCATTGTGCCTGCTTTGGTGTTGATTTTTTCTGCCACGGGTATCTCCCCCCAGGTGCTGACCCATATGGCGGTGGGGACTTCGTTGGCAACCATTATCGTGACTTCAATCAGTTCGGTCTGGGCACATAACGCAAAAGGTGCCGTTGACTGGCGCCTATTCTGGATTATGACTCCAGGGATACTTGTGGGGTCTTGGCTGGGCGGCGTGACAGCAGACTTGTTACCTGGTGCTTGGTTGCAGCTATTGATTGGCGTGTTTGCCATATTTATGTCCGTGCGTATGGGTTTAGGTGGATTGGCCTCAGCAACCTCACAAGAAAATGGCCATCACTTACCCGGGGCAGCACCTTTGATCTGTTCCGGAGGAGTAATCGGCTGGCTCGCAGCGATCTTTGGTATTGGTGGAGGGGCCTTAGTGGTTCCCTACTTATCGCACTTCGGTACAAAAATGCAGCGCGCTGTCGGAACCTCCGCTGCCTTTGGTCTGCCAATCGCTATTTCTGGTTCAATCAGCTTTGCCGTGCAAGGGTGGGACAATCAGTTACTACCAAAGTGGAGTAGTGGTTATATTTACTGGCCGGCTTTTGTGGGAATTGTACTTACCAGCGTGCTCTTTGCCAGGCTTGGTGCCAGCGTTGCACACAAGATATCTGCTAAGCGCTTAAAGCTGTGCTTTGCCTTACTGCTTTGTATTATCGGGGTTCGTTTTATCTGGCAAAACTTTAATCTGTTAGCTGGGCTAGGCTAGACCTACCCTCTGGATTGTGTTTAGCGGATCGGAAGTAAATAGTCTATTCCTCCCAAGCATCTATTATCAGATGCTCGCAATAAACATTCTGGTCTTAAAGGCTCCCGGTCGAATGACTCTTGCCAGCCCTTCAGATTACGCGGCTGAAACATCCTTATAGGATATTAGTAATACAATGATTGGTATTTCCCCCCAATACATGCCAACCAAAAATTATGCGTTCAAAGTGGCAAAGATTATTTTTAGCCATTGGTAATCTCTATTTTCAAACTAGAAAATACTTCGTTCTAAATTGAAATTACCAGCAGGAAATTGAAATAGAAAAGATGAAAGCCCATTAAAATATAGGCACGAAAATAATCTTATTGGATTTTATTAAGTTTGTTTTAGTGTCAAAGCCGCGTAAAATCGATAGATATTTATCAGTACTTGGTTCGCAATTCAGGGGTTTTCTACAGGGCTAATAGTCCAACAGAATCAATCGTTCCAAGATTTTTTATCAAAGCTTTCCCCCAAAAGGAGAACGGTAAAGTGACATAAGAGAAAAGTAAAAGCGCTGACCCAAGGTGCGCCAACACCAGAGGCCAGCTAACCAAGTTGATATCAGACCTATCAAAGTGGCTGTATGGATAATACGCTAGAAACCCGCTCGTCTTCAATAAAGTTGACTAGGCTCAGGAGCTTAGAGTGCTTCATCAAGCTCTGGAAGCGTTGCATCCGTATTTTCTTCTTTTATGCCTACCGTTCTCGTGCGCCTCCTAACCCTCCTCCACACACCACTTTCCAGCTTCCCCTTGTGTGGAATCCGCACATAATTTAGTTTCCGAAGGAAATAAGCATGTTGATTTTAAAGCGCCGGACTGGTGAAAACCTGAGAATTGGAACAAATGTTGTAATAACAGTTATTGAAGTAAAAGGCAGTCAAGTGAAGATAGGTATAGATGCACCCAAGTCTCTACCCATTCATCGTGAAGAGATCTATATACGTATCAAGAAGAAACAGAAACCTTAAAGCTATTTATCAGTCGTCGCCTCAACCAAACCACTATTCAGATTTTATACATACGGGCTGGAGATTTTTAGACCTCAGACAAGAACACCGTGTTGCCGAGAGCACAGCGCCTATCTCGGCACAGCCCACTCTATCAACCAGGCACTGACCATTTCTGAATCGGAATTCTTTGAGGCTTTACGAAGACTTTGTGAGATAGTGGGAGCAGTACAACAAACTTATATTTGCCTCAATAAATACTGATATCTTAGCGCGGGCTATTGCCGATGCTTCCTCCCCTGCGCACGCTGTAACTTAGTTCAAACCGTTTAATACATTTACCTCCAGCCGCATCAGCTTTAATGGAATTTATTCCGATAATAGATTAACCCCCTACCCTTTCACTCTTGAAAACCTTATCAAAGCGCTAGCCAGAATCATTGGTGAAAACTATAGGATCAACAATACCAATTAATATAGCGGACACCCCACTTGGCCTTCGACAAAAATTCTAGTGATCCCATGTAAAGCTTCTTCAAATACTCAAACAGAGGGGCTTCACAAGATTTCCTATCAAAATAATGCCCCTTTAGAGAAATTATTAAGTAACCCACAGAAAGGTAGATCGAGAGAACTAGAATGGCGCTCCCAATTCTAATAACTCAAAAATGAGATTTTGTCGACAATTTCACAGATAACAATCGATTCCAATCGCACATTTACGGGCAAACTTATGAGCAAGCTATTCAGCAAGAAAACTTTAGCACTGGCATTTACAGTCATACTGGCTTCATGTGGAGGAGGTGGAGGCTCTTCTTCAGATTCGGACCCAGCCCAATCATCTGGCGACAGTGGCGGGGGCCAAGGCTCTGGAGATGGTGGCGGGTTCAGGTAGTGGTAGCGGCTCTGGGGATAGCGGATCGGGGACCCTTCCAGACAACGAACCTGGCACTGTGACTGTTGGCGATATAGAAACGGCAGATCTGGGGTTTGCCCAGATTACTTCCCGGGATATCACATTGCCGAATGCCCAAACCAATGCTGAAGAAGTCCATGGACTCCCACACTATATAGCCAGAACAGATAGTAATCAGGATGACAATCTACAGTCTGTGCCCATGCGAAGTTACACCACCGCTTGTGCAACCGACACCGATAGACCTCGGATGTTTGTTTCCAAGACCCTTAGCGAAGGTAGTGGAGAAGATGAAATCACTTATGGCACCGTTTATGAGCTGCAATATAACCCTGAAACTCTAAGCTTCGACCAAACTGGCAATACCACAATTCTAAAACAATGCTATGAAGCCCATGGTATCGCAGCTAGCGCTGATTGCTCACGGGTTGCCGTCTTGTGCAACACTGAATACCAGGCAAACGAGCGCTATGACGTACAAGGGGATCTGGTTGAGCAATACGGTAGCGACTGGATGAAGATGGAAAATAATATCAGTGCTATTGACGGACGTATTGAAAGGGATATCGGCCTGATGATATCTACCAATCACAGTCAGTACATTGGCTATTTTACGGACCACCCCACACTGAAGTTCGAGGACTTCCTACCTGGGCTAAAAGAAAATTTCCCCGAGACCGACTTCGGCGATTCCCCGACCTTTAAGACAATTAAAGGTAACGAAATGCAAGAGGAGATGGCTTACATTGTCGATCAACTCTCTGATGCCGACTATAACGCTATGGTCGAGTATATTCGCGAGAATGGCTATAAATATAATGATCAGATCTGGCTAATGGAGTGGGATAACTTAGCGCTTAGCGAGAAGCCTGCGGCCTACGTTGTAAACAAGATGCACGGTGGTGGCCACGCCGGAGCCCAAGAGCTTATCTATGTCGAGAATGATAGCCAAGGCCGCACCAGCTACGCCTTCTCAGTAACTGCTCGGGTTTTTGATAGCAGCTATGGTGGCTCCCACTATTCTGCTGGAATGACTGTTATTGATCGCGATAACTGGTCCTTAAATATGAGTGGCAGTAATAACAGAGGCTGGTATTGGCTTTGCGGCTACGGTCATGTCTTGAATATCCGGGCATTTTATAATCCTGGAACCGAAAAATATGGTGCGATTTGCACTAGCGATGGTGGTCAATATAATCAATCGCGCGGATTAAATACTATTGCCATCAAAATGGAGGATATTTCTTCTACCAGTAGATTTGAAGGTTACTACAATTACCTGATCCCCTCCGACAATGCATTTTTCTCTAACGGAGGTGGACATACTGTAGTCCCTGTGGATGAAGATACTAACTTATCTCTCATCGTCTCCCCCAAGTACATTGATGATGAGGAAATGAATCGCTTCCTGCAAAGCGAATACGGCATTGATACCAGCACTGAAGGGCCTTTTGACCAGCAATGCTCCTCCGATGATGCGAACTGCTTCTTTGCCTACATGTCAAACAGCGATAATCCAACCATTTCAAGACAGGGACTACGCAGTGGGGATGCTCTGGAATCCTCATCCCTGACTCGCATTGGCATTGCTAAAGTGGATGGTGAAGGAAGTATTGAGGGGGAAGGCTTTAAATGGCTTGTAGAAGAGCCCGACTGTCAAATCAGTGACCCACAACTTATCGACTTGAAAAATGGGCGTTACCTATTTGGCTATGCTCAATTTCAGTGTATTTCCGACAACCTTTCTTATAACCGGAGTTCCGCTAAAAATGGGGCAATGCGGATGCTTGTTCCGAAAGCCTACTATGTTATGGAAATTGATGCAGACCTAAATGTATTGGAAGGCCCTGTAAAGCTGACGAATTTTGGTTGGGGCGGGCTTGACGAGCCTGTCTTCATAGGCAACGGCAAAGTCGCTTGGTCATATATCAAGAACCCTACAATTGATAGTTACGGCGGCGGCAAGCAGAACATTTGGCAAGCGATGATTTATCACTCAAATAGCGCCAATTGATTCATTCATAAAAAGTAAAACCAGCTGTGATAAAAATGGAGGTTTTTGCTCTCCATTTTTATCACACAACTATTAGATCTCCAGAAGCTACAATGATAAAGAAGTGCTATTCACCTATTTATCAACCGATAGCAAAAGCTTGTCGAATAAAAAATCAAAACCACTGTTTCTTCACACAATGACTACTGGATCGGTAGAATAATACGGCAACAGTTCAGTGTAATTGCTTGAAACTACGTGCCCAGATACAAGTATGCTAACCTCCCGCCTAAATAAAATTAGTCACTGAAATACAAAAAATTAACCGCCCTTTCTTCATTGAGTTTTGAATTTAGAAGCCAAGACGCAATAAGGAGATCGCGATGGCTATTACTGTTCATGTCTGGAAGCAAAAGACCGGGAATGTCGGACATGCTTCCATCACCATTGATAACACCTATATCAGCTACTAGCCTTCTTCAGCAACAGGAAAAAAGGACTTTAAAATCGGGCGATCGCACAGCCCTTCCTTTCCAAGTGGTTATCGAGTTGATAGGCGCCTCGAGGGTGGTGATGCGGATCAGAACATTCTTATCAATGGGCTGAATGAAACAAAAATGATTGAAGCCTGGGAAAACTTCAAGGGCGAACAGAAGCATTACAATATGAAGGATCAGAATTGCTCGACGGTCGTTGCCTGGCTACTTGAGACTGGCTCAGGGTTCGCATCACCTGGAAAAGGAGGAAACAAAATCAGTGACTGGGCAGCGAATCCTATTCACCATATTCTCTTCCAGTTACGCTTTTTTGGTAATCATATTGATATGTGGACACCCAATGATGGGTTAGCTTATGCGCTACAAATTCGAAGCCAGATAACCTCATGAGCCTACCGCTATTCTACTCGCCAAATTACAACATCAGCTTGCCGCTGCTTTCCAGCTTGCATCCTTTTGATGGCTGTAAATATGAGAGAGCATTGGCACTGATTAATGCCGAGTCAGAAGCGAACATTGAGTTAAAAGTTGTTTCAGAGCCTCTTAGTCAAGACTGGCTGTTATCTGTACATACGCAACCCTATTTAGATAGCTTGCATCAATCGAAAACACTGGCTCGCGTTATAGAGATGCCGCTACTGCGCTTGCTGCCCGCAGGCGTATTAAATAAATATTTCATGAAGCCAATGCGCTTTGCAGCAGAAGGCACTTGCTTGGCGGTACGGGAAGCCTTTAGCAAGAAAACCTCTGCTTTGAATCTCGGTGGAGGTTATCACCATGCATTCGCTGGTCACGGTGAAGGGTTCTGTGCTTTCGCCGATGTAGCCATTGCTATTAATCGTGCCCGCGAACAGCACCTGCTCTCACCAGATGACAATATCTGGGTAATTGACCTTGATGCCCATAGAGGGAATGGGTTTGCTGATTGGGCCATGGAGGACCCCAATATACATATCTTTGATATGTACAATATGCAAGCCTACCCCGGCTTGCACCCCGATGAGCAGGAATCTCGCTGGCCATTTTTAGTCCCCCTAAAGCAAGGAACAGATACTGAAGGTTACCTCAGTCGGTTGGAGTCGGAATTTTCGGACTTCATTAAGCAGAGTCCGCTGCCTAAATTGGTTATCTACAATGCAGGCACAGATATTATTGCCCAGGACAAGCTGGGGGGGCTCCAGGTCAGTATCGATGGGGCCAGAAAAAGGGACCAATGGCTGGTTGACCAGATTCAATCGCTGGATGTGCCTATGGTCACCGTAACCAGTGGCGGCTACTCCGAAAACTCCTATCGTCTAATAGCTGACTTGGCGATTTACCAGGCAAAAAAGGTAACAAGTTGAAGCTCTGGAGAGGCCTCTGTCATTGAGAAAAGTGGCCTAGTAAACAACCGCTCCCTAACCCACCAAATTTTTCAAAGACTTTTGAGTATTTAGGTACTTGATTGACGCTGGAGTACTGAGCACCAAGTTACTCTTTGAGCTCTTTCGCTCGCAACCAAGCCAACCCGAGACCAGCGGCAACCGTAATACCCATGCCTATCACACCACGGATACCGAATTCTGTGCCAAACATAAAACGATCAGCTAACACACCGACGAGGATCGCACTGTAAAACAGTGCCCCAACGAGGTAAGCAGGTGCAACACGATTAGCGATCGTGTAAGCAAGATTCTGTGGAACAAACAGCAGTGCGGGAATCGCGAGAATCCATAGCGACGATGTCTCTACCTTCGCCCCCTCCCAGAATACAATAGATAAGCTAAAGACCAACATCCCAACAGCGAAATAGAACATGATGCGCTCAGGTGGTTCCGTCCGGCCTGCGACACCGGTTGTGATACTACCCGCTGCACGCGCTACTCCCGCCAGCAACGCAAGGAGTGAATAGGGATTGAAAATGCCCTGAACACTGTGCTGGATCAAAATGAGGCATACTCCCAAGAATGCCAGTATCGCAAGAAAGATAGTGGCGATACTAACCCGGTGACCGAGGAATACTCGGGCCATCAACATGGCAAAGAATGGATTCGTGCTTTCCAGCACCAGCGCATCTGCGATGGGTATTCCCTTGACCGCCCAGTAAAAGGCAGCAAAATAGACAAAACCTGATATGGAGCGAAGGACAAGGATCTGAGGATTCACCGGCCTTATCCCCGCCACCCCTTGTCGCATCAGAAGAAACATACCCGACAATGGAGCAAGTAATATGACCTGTGCAGCCAATAGCAGAAATGGGCTAAGGCCTGCACCAGAACCCAGCTTTCCGGCAATACCAAGACACCCCATCAGCACTCCGCCGAGAAGAGCTAACCCAACACCCAGGGAATGATTTTGATAAGTAGATGGCAAACTGTCACTACCTTTGGCAATTAGAGGTCAAACCTGCCTGAGAGGTAATAATGATGCCTTCATTTATGTATCGGGCGGGTCATTACAGAGCAGGACTCTATGTAACATTAGCCCCCCGATTGATTCATTTCCTATTGGGCAAGCCAAAGAGTTTGGCGCAGTAATTACTTGCCTGCCGGCGTCAGTTTCCCTGTAACAAAAAATATGAACTTCATAATATGAAATCTGAGCTTTGACCACTTTAAGATCAAGAGTATTAATCCTGTCCCCAGTTCTGCCTCAACAGATATACAGCATAAGCGATTGTCGGCACTACCTTTCTGCCAGACGTAACCCCACATAATATCTAGTTACTTCTCCTTGCGGTTTATATCAAACCCTTTGGGCGTCATCGCACAAGGGTAGTTGGCAGCCCTAAATTACTTCAAATTGGTGGTGGAGCGTAAGAATCTATAGGCGCTCGCTTGAATATGACGATTGTACCCACACCCTGTTTACTAAAATCGAGTTATGCCCTACGATCGCTAACTTGCATAAAGATCACTGCTCTCGGAAAACTCTCTTAGTGTCTTCATATATTTTTCTACATACTATAAAGCACTTTCTTTGCTAACTAGCGGTTCACAATGCCCGAAAACAAACACCCCTTCTCCATCTATTGTACAAGTCACTAGCATTATTGGGTGTTCTCCATGTGTTTGAACAGTCATAGCCACACCAAAGTCAAAGAACATTAAGGAGCCTGTATACTCACTGATATCCCCTACATTGGATACACAAATCCCAGAGGGGAAATAGTCTTTCTCAGCACTAGAATTTTTAGCCAAATGTTTGATCTCATCAAGGCTGTAATCAGGCACAAGTGGAGGTTTAAAAAAATGCCCATTTCGCAATTGCAAATAAACTTTTCTTTGAATTAAACGTGCGAGGTTTAATAAGTC
Organism: Microbulbifer maximicatervae (SeqCode); assembly: GCF_052468155.1. NCBI lineage: Bacteria > Pseudomonadati > Pseudomonadota > Gammaproteobacteria > Cellvibrionales > Microbulbiferaceae > Microbulbifer > Microbulbifer maximicatervae (SeqCode). The sequence goes on along the minus strand of NZ_CP174335.1, from coordinate 3,643,660 downwards.
GAGACTATTTTCATCTGATGATAAGGATATGGTTAATACAGCTGTACATTCCCCTATAACATCTCGATCTATCTGGCGTTTACACAAATATTGTGCATTTATAGGTAACGTTAACTCTGTTGTTGAGCGAAAACTTGGTAATGACTGGGCAGCAATAACAGCAATGGCATTATAAATAGAGGTAACCTGAACATTCTCACGCTTTGAAATTAAATGTAAATAGGAACATAATTTTTTAGGGAGGACACGGTACATAGAACATCCCATTCTAAGGGAGGCGTTTGCTGCCTGCTCTACTGGCCACTTTGGAGAAACGTCATTTCCGCCACCAACTGCCGATTGTCTTTTTTTAAGGTGTTTTATGGAACTAACATACTCCACCACCGATTTTTGCATGATCGAAGCAGAGGGTTTACTTCCTGAACCCCCTCTCAAGAACCGATCCAAATCTCTAACCAAGATTAATAAGGAGCGTCCATCCATGGCAGCATGGCTTACCATAAAAGCAATCCACTTTACTTCTTCCTGCTCATTCATATAAACCGTGAAACGATACACATATTTATCCAGCTCAAGAACTTTACTTCCTAAGCGCCTGAACTCTTCCTGATAATTTAAAGACATTGCATCATGCTTTATTTCAAAAGGAATAGTTTCAAACCCCACATCACAGAACCAATAGGCATGAACATTTTTTTCTATACGAGAGCGGAGCATTGGGTGCAGGTTATGGAGGTATTCCATTCCCTTTAGTAATTCTTCGATACCGAGAGAATTACATACCCTGAAGAAGACTGCTAGTTGAACTGCGCCATTTGACTTTTCAGTCAACTCTACAGAGAGTGCTTCCTGAGCTCCAAGCTCACGAAAAGGTTTTGTATTTTTCATTGCAGGCTCTTCCCAGTCGGGAGATCACTGTCAATAGTATAGAACGAGAAAGCGCTATACCCTTGAAACATTTATAACAATCGATTCTAGATAACCACGAGACTCACACAAACCTTATAGATCTCGGCGCCATAGGTAATGAGTTCTCTTTCCACCTACTTATTGATGATATCTTTCAGGACCTTCATGAACTTTCACTTACTGTCAACGCCGCTCAATATTCTCCGCCTAACAAATACAAACAAATGATAAGCAACAACTACAAATCCGACCTTGCACCCCATCTGAATTGAGTTGATTGCCTTTTCATTCTCTGAATCAAAAAACAGTGAATACACATATGCAATAACATTTGTTAAATCAATCAACACAACCATTAAGAATATGACCAACCAATAACAAAACAATAAGAGCCTATTAAGGTTCATAAATATCAATCCATTTCCTCAGCGACTGTTAACTATCACCCCAACCTCTAGTTACTTCTCCTTGCAGCGTTTATCGAACCTAATGGGTTCCATCACACAACTAGGTTTTTTAATTTTTTACCATACCTTTGCCCTGACTTGAAGGGAAACATCCCTCGATACCGGTAACAATAATATAACTAGCTCTCATCTCTAGTCTTTTGGTGTCCTGGATTTATCATTTAGGATAAACCACTCCCTTTAGTCAAATATTGTATTCACCAGGAAGCAACTAGCCTTAAACTCCCGTTAGACTCTCTATGTACTTTCAACTCACGCTTGAATGCCCCCAAAACCATGACCCACATGCCACCCAATATTCTTCATCGCGCCCCTGCAAATAAAATACATCTTGAATATCGGACACCTTCCAAATCAACTTACTCTTGATTAGGTTGTTATTTTCTATACTTAAAATTTCTACGTTATTTGATTTTGCCCATAACTCAATCTTTTTTCTAAAGTAATTATATCGCACTATTAACAGAGTATATGGAAGCCCTCCAAAGCAACCTACTACCACCATCAGTATTCCATGGTACAGATACAATCCAACTAGATTAAAAAAAGTCGCACAATTCGTAGCGAAAGCGTCACAAATATTGACACATTAGGACCAGCAGGATCAAATACTGTGCAAGCACATGCCCCCTATATAGATATCGCTTACTACCGCAACACCCGGTCCACTACCACCACTGCTAACATCTTCATTCAACATTCAGGCCTCCTGAATTATTTTGAAAACTGATGCTTCCAGACTAATGAAGAGGATAGCTTAAGCAGTAAAACACAAGTGTTGACCTATTCTGATCTCAATATAGATATTGTGGGTAGATCTTGTAATCTCACAGTATCCCTCGCAGATCACTAACTTATATGTAAATCATTGCTCTCGGAAAAGTCTCTTAGTGTCTTCATATATTTTTCTACATACTTTAGAGCACTTTCTTTGCTAACTAGCGGTTCGCAATATCCAAAAACGAACACGCCTTCTCCATCTATTGTACAAGTCACTAGCATGATCGGGTGTTCTCCATGTGTTTGTACCGTCATAACTACACCAAAGTCAAAGAACTCCAAAGGGCCCGTATACTCACCTATATCCCCTACATTGGATACGCAAATCCCAGAGGGAAAGTAACCTTTAGCAGTACTAGAATCTTTAGCCAAATGTTTAATATCAACAAGGCTGTAATCGGGCACAATTGGAGGTTTAAAAAAATTCCCTCGCCTCACCTGCAAATAGAATTTTCTTTGAATTAAACGTGCGAGGCTCAATAAGTCAAGACTAGTTTCATTTGATGATAAGGATATAGTTAACGCAATTGTACATTCCCCAATAACATCCCGTTCTATCTGGTGCTTACACAAACATTGTGCATTTATAGGCAACATTAACTCTGCTGTTGAGCGGAAACCTGGTAATGACTGGGCGGCTATAATCGCAATGGCATTATAGATAGAGGTGACCTGCACATTCTCATGTTTTGAAAGTAAATACAAAAGAGAAAATAATTTTTTGGGTAGGACCCGGTACATAGAACATCCCCTTCGAAGGGAAGCATTTACTGCCTGCTCTACAGGCCACTTTGGAGGAATATCATTTCCGTCACCAACTGCCAACTGTCTTTTATTAAGGTGTTTTATGGAACTAACATAATCCACCACCGATTTTTTCATGATCGAAGCAGAGGATTCATCTTCAGCCCCGCCTCTCAAGTACCGATCCAAATCTCTAACTAGGAGTAATAAGGAGCGTCCATCCATGGCAGCATGGCTTACCATAAAAGCAATCCACTTTACTTCTTCATACTCATTCACATAAACCGTGAAACGATAAGCATATTTATCCAGCTCAAGAACTTTACTTCCTAATCGCTTAAACTCTTCCTGATAATTTAAAGGCAATGCATCATGCTCTATTTCAAAAGGAATAGCTTTAAAAGCTACATCACAGAGCCAATAAGCATGATGATTTTTTTCTACACGAGAACGGAGCATTGGGTGCAGATTATGGAGATATTCCATTCCCTTTAGTAATTCCTCAACACCCAGAGACCTACAGGTCCTGAAGAAGACGGCTAGTTGAACTGCACCGTTAGACTTTTCGGTCAACTCTACAAAGAGTGCTTCCTGAGCCCCAAGCTTCCGAAAAGGTTTTACTTTATTCATTGCAGGCTCTTCCCAGTGGGGAGATCACTGCCGACAGTATAGAATGAGAAAGCGCTATTGCCACATAACATCTATAAAAATCGATTCAAGATAACCACGAGGCATGCACAAAAGAAATCATAGCCGTAAACGCCAAAAACAAGGCTCACATAGCTTAAGAAACTTGCAAATCGCCTAGAAAACCCACATCGCCGCACTCCAGATATACTCGAATATAGTTAGACAAAAATAAAACTATACGCTAAACAACCTTCACCGCCATCTACATTCAGTCGAAGTACTAAAGCCTATATCCGTATATCCTAGCAACAATAACTGAGCACGAAGTTGATCAATGGCAACTGGAGTGGGCCGATAATGGCCAGAACAGGTGTTAACGAAAACTATCTTTCCACCCTCCGCTACGATCTCACCCGCTGCTGAAACACTATCTCCTGCCAGAAACGTCGAATGAGCAAAGACTGGCTTTGGATAAAAATAACTTGAATATATATTCCCATTCTTATCCATAACATAGATAGCGGCTCTACCATTATAATCTTCTGCCTGTTGTGCGCGCCTAGTATCAAAAAGCTCACCAGTAGAGTCATAAATCTTCCCGTCCATCACCGATAGTTTCGTCCCCTCTCGCTGGGCATCTGTGTAATAAATAACATATGCAGGACACATATATTTAAATTTTTTAAGACACCTTACATCTTCACCCTTGTATTTTGAATGAAGTTCAAAAAGCCTGTAGTTTTTTATTTTTGAATTACCATGTACCGCAACACTAGAGATACTTTCATTAGCCCTATTCGTATCGTTCATAGTAAGAATCCACTGAGAGATTCCTTCTGGTGCACATCTGCCCGCATTAACCCCATGGTAATTACATGTATTTTCACCTGACCACCAGTCAGTTGGTCTAGGCAATACACTATTGGAAAGACCTATTTCCATTAAGTATTCTGGTGTTTCATTTACATTTCTGCTCTCAACTATAAATGCCCTATCACGATAAGCCATACCGCTTGAGGGCTGGCCGCAATAGAGCGCAGTCAAAAGTACGGCAATAACTTTCTTTAGATTCTTAACGACCATTATCGGCAACTCTTTCGCAACTGAAAAGGACGGGAGAATACAGTGGTCTCAAAACGCGCTGTGAATAGGTGTTTATAAGCTTTCAGCCGGCATCTATGCTTATATTGTCCCGCACGCACTGTATTTTCCTTCGCAAATATAGGTTATTCAGTCATCAAAACCCACTCTAAGATGAACACCCAAGACTAACCAGCAGGACCTGATAAAGAAGAGTAAATAGTATGACGAGTCGGGCGACTTCCAAATCAAAATAGAAATGGTCCCCCTAGATGCTCAAGCCGCAGCATTCAACCAACCTAGAGCATCCCTCCACAAACTATCTTCGTAGCGCGCCTTGAAGAAACCAAAATGACCTATTGGCTTTGTATCCACGGTTTTAGCATTCACAATCTGTATTTCGGTATTTGCATTACAATAGAACGCCTTGAGAGCCTCCACAGCCTGCAGTGGAGCAAAATCTATATCATCATCTATGTATAGAAACTTCATATTGCACTCTAGACGGGAAAAGCCATCTCGTACGGGACTTCCTCTCTGGTCGACAATATAGTCTTTATGGCGCCCCCAGTAGGCCCACTGCCGGGCAATACCTGCGGGTAAACTCTCACCTCCGAGGAAAAGGCCTGGAACCTGCCCCAAAATATTTGATAAGAGCGGAATCATAGCGAACCAAGCAAACAATATTTTGGGCCTCTGACGCAATCCCCAATGACCCCAATACCCGCTTTGGGAGGATACACAGTAGACACTAGCAAGTTGGGTATTGTTATCTGCGAAGCCAATAATTTGGCCCCCTACACTATGCCCCACACAATGCCAGGTTAGCGTTTTGTGTTGGCTAGTAGACCAATCGATAACAGCGGCCAAATCGTACTCTCCCCACGCGCTCATAGATAGTCGAGAGTCTCGTTGATTGGCAACCGCAGACTTACCTATACCTCGATAGTCATAGGTCACTACCAAGTAGCCATTCTTAGCCAGGAATTTTGCAAATTCAGCATAATAGCCCTGCTTGACCGCAGTAGCCGAATTTATGATTACCCCCGCTTTAGGCGGACCTTTTGGTGAAAATAGCGTTGCCCCGAGAGATAGGCCATCCTGAGTTACTATTCGACATTCTTTAATCATTACTTGAGACCTCCATGTCTTGGTCTAATACAAAATTTATGAGAGGACCCAGCACCACATCCGGAGCCTCCAGCTCAGGGAAATGTCCAGCTTCTGCTATGCGTAGTAGAGAGGCCTCCGGGATCATATTCAAACTTGAATGCTTACAAGTACATTTATGAGAAAGGTCCCGCTCCCCCCAAAGAAATAAGGCTCTCACTGTTAAGGGTTTGGAGAAAAGAGTACCCTGCAAAGGAGATTCGCCGACTAATAATCGTTGAAAAGCTGACGCCAGATTAAAAGTTGCTCCATGTTGGTAGGCTTGTTGGGCCAATTCATTAAACGGTGTGATCAGCTCACTCCTCCCTAGCGCAGCTTCAAACCAGGCAAGTGTTCGCTTACGTTTCAGAGCTTTTAGCAACAGCTGACTTAAAATTGGCTTGCTCAGCAAACCTCGTGGATCTCTCCCCTCCTTCCATCTCAACATTTCTCCCCAGCTCGGTACTTGAGATAGCACTATGTGGTCAAGCAAATCTGGACGCTTGTACGCAAGTGCAATTGCTCCAAAGCCGAGTACGCATGGAGCAACAAGCGTCACACATCCAAGGGCAAGGTTTTGTAAAAACACCTCGGTAAGACTAACCAAAGATGCAAAGTTATAATCAAGACTCGTTGAAGGAATGGAAAAACCAAAGCCAGGTGGTTCAAATATTACAACGGTGAAATCACTTGGAACTTGGCTTACAAGATAGTCATAATGCTCAATAACAACTGGCGGATCTGCTTCAAAAACAATTACACGGCTGCCTCGCCCTATCTTTCGATAGCGAATCACACAAGAGCCCAAATCCATAAACTGAATACCATCTCTTGAGTGAGCTGCGTACCCTTTAAGGGTTTGACTTTTAAGCAAACTCGGCACAAAGCCATCTATAACTGCCGATATCATACTCTGGCCACCTGATTACTTTAGATACTCAATCAGATAATCCTAGGGAAGTGACAACACTGCGACAAATGGGTTTTTCCTTAGGCTCAGGCAAGAAAGTCTTGTCTGGGAAAATAAAGCTAGGTGATTAACCTTCTAGGGAATGGACAACTTCTATAAACCAGCGAACAAATCCTTCAATAATTTCGTTACCCTCCAATGACTTGCTAAAGGCAAGATACAAAGGAGCCAGCTCACTGAATTTTTCAGGGTAGAGTAGTTCAAGCTCTCCAGATCTGACTTTAGGCGTTAGTGCGGGAAAGTATCCCATTGCGACTCCCAACCCTTGCTCGGCCATCTCGAGTACGGGTTGTAAGCCATCACAAGTCAGCGTCTCATTAAATTCAACTGATAAGCCCCAATCTGCCGACCATCTTTGCCAACCCAGCTTATCTGTAGACAATTGGATCTGATTTGCTCGATCGTTCTTCAAGTAACCCGGCGCGCAAACCGGTGAAATTCGCACTCTTGAGATCTCCCGGTAACACAAATCATCATTCGACTCCTTGTCATAACGTATAGCAACCTGCAGCTCGCCAGGGTCTATGCTGGCGCGGGCGATTTGAGACTCGATACTAATACACACTGTGGGGTATAGCGCTTTAAAGGATTTGATATTTGGGGCGAGTACTGTATTGGTCAGAAATGGAATACTGTGGATGGTAAGTGTTTTATTTTGATCCCGCGCAAGTAAATCCAAAGTTGCCCGTCGAATCACTTCCAGTGCCTTGGCAATTTTCAGATGGTATTCCCTACCAACACCCGTAAGTTCAATAGTTCGATTGAAACGAATAAATAGCTTGGTTTGCAACTCCGCCTCCAGCGTTCGTATCTGGTGCCCAACAGCGGAAGGTGTTACATGAAGCTCTTGTGCAGCGTCCTTGAAGCTTAAGTGCCGAGCAGCCGCATCAAAGGTTACCAGCAAGTTAGTCGAGGGAAGTTTCCGCATGAAGAATACTGTGATGCCATACCATTATTTTGTGAATGGCAGATTATCATGGGTACTACAGGCTCCCTCAACGTGTTAGCTGCCAAAATTGAGGAGAATCTAGCCCAAAACAACCCCTCCCCTTGGAGCGGTTACGCTTGAAAGCAGCTCCAAACTCACCTCCCTCCTGCAAGCCCCTCTATCTGATCTAATGTAAACACATCCCCTCCCCGATCGTGTGAGCTACACCCATGAGAGATGTCGCCGTTGTTGCCTATTGCCGAACTGCCATCGCCAAAGCCAGGCGGGGTGCGCTGAATGAAACTCACGGTATTTCTATGGCTGCCCATGTCCTGAGGGAGGTGGTTTATAAGGCGGGTTTAACGCCACAGGAAGTGGAAGACGTTGTGTTGGGGTGCGGCTTACCCGAGGGGGCTACTGGGCACAATGTCGCGCGCAACGCGGCACTATTTGCCGGCTTTGGGTCTCAAGTGCCGGGTTTTACTATAAATCGCTACTGCGGCTCTGGCCTCAATGCGGCTTCTATTGTGGCCAACCGTATTGCCGCAGGCGAAATGCAAATTGGGGTGGCCGGTGGCGTCGAGAGTATCAGCCTGGTGCAGTTCAACTTGAACCTGAACCATTTTGTCTATGAGCCCTTACAAAAGAAAGTGCCGGCAGTTTGGTGGACCATGATCCAAACGGCCGACTATGTCGCCGATCAATACAACATCAGTCGTGAAGATCAGGATCGCTATGTGGTTGAATCACAAAAGCGTGTTGCCGAAGCTCAAAAGGCCGGAAAGTTTGCCGAGGAAATCACGCCGTTTGATACGGTAATGGCAGTGAAAGATAAGGAGAGTGGCGAAACCAATCGCCTGAAAGTCACCTTGTCAGAAGATGAAGGCCCCCGCCCCGGCACAACCATGGAAGCCCTGTCTGCGCTGGAACCGGTGAACACAGGAGGGACGATAACTCCCGGTAATGCGTCCCAATTATCCGATGGGGCCGCAGCGGTCGTCATGATGGATGCTGAACTGGCAGCGCAGAGAAACCTGCCTATTCTGGGGCTGTTTCGCGGTATGCAGCTGGGAGCGGTAGCGCCAAAAGAGATGAGTATTGCGGTAGCGCCAGCGGTCAGTCGCCTTATGAAGCGCCACCAACTCACCCAGGATATGATTGACCTTTGGGAGCTACATGAGGCTTTTGCCGTAACCACCCTATACAACCAAGCTGAACTCAAAACCCCTTGGGACATTACCAATGTTAATGGCGGTGCTATTGCGCTCGGCCACCCCTACGGTATGTCGGGCATCCGCTACCTGGGTTCAACCCTGTTAGAGCTGGGCCGGCGCGACGCCCATCGGGCAATTATTGGTGTCTGCACTGCCGGCGGCATGGCGACGGCTGCTTACTTAGAGCGATAAGGAGTCGCCCCATGAATACCTGGAAGCCTATAGCTGCCCTAGTATTACTGCTACTGCTCCCCTTGGCGGGTTATCTACAGGAAAATATGCAGGGGGTAAAATTTGACACACTGGTAGAATCGACCAAGGATTGGGTCGGAGATACCCTACCCCAATATCCAAAGGGGCAGCCAGAACTCTCTGTAGTGCGTGTGACAATCGAGCCCGGCGCACGGCTACCAGTGCACAAACACCCCGTACCTAATAGCGTCTATGTTGCCGAAGGTACTTTAAAAGTTACCCTCGTTGACCAAGATAAAAGCCTAACTTTGGATGAGGGGAAAGCCTACGTTGAAGTCACCGATATGTGGCATTTTGGGCGCAATGAAGGCGACAAGCCGGCGACACTTATCATTTTTTACGCTGGTGCTAAGGGAATTCCGACAACGGTCTTTCAAAGAGATAATTAGGAAGCACCCTACTCTAATAACTTGCCGATGAATTGGCAGCTAACTGACGCGCAGCAGGGCGTCTCTAAGATAGCCAGGTAATGGGGTCTTTAGCTTTTCAGGGGATGATAGAGTGACATAGGTAATATTGGCGGTGAACGCTAGTATCCCATTATCCAAAAAGCCTTTCGTTTGAAACGTAAAAGAGTGATTACCAATATCCGCAACAGAAACATGGATACTTAATTCTTGATCCCAGGTTACAGGGGATAGAAATTCCAGGTTAAAAGCTCTTACAGGTGTAAGAAAACCCAGTTGTTTCATTCTGGCGATAGCAGGCCCTTCAAGCAGAACAGCCATTGCATCATGGGTTGCCTCAAGTGCAAACGATGAGAACCTTGGGGTGTATACGATTCCCTCGGGATCACAATCCCCGAACAGTACTTTTCGTTTGACGGTTATCATCGTATCAACCCGTTATTTCTTATCTGGGCTGGAATTATATGTGAAGGTCCCCGCTCCATTCCTGCCAAACCACCTACCCAAATCCATCATTGAGAGATCAAACCTCAAGGACCAAATATGGATAATACAGTTACTTCTGGTGGCACCAGGAAACGTACTGGCAAAATACTGGTCCCTACCCCAGGGCTTACATAGAGGTGTTTATCACCTTCAACAATATGCCCAATAGCAAAACGCTGCCCGTAACTTGAAGGTACTATGGGCCGCCCAATAAACGGCAAGTAAACCTGGCCCCCGTGAGTATGCCCGGCGATAGTTAATGACAGCTCCGCAGGCAGTTCGGGGAAAATATCCGGATTATGAGTGAAGGCCAATATCGTCTCACCTTCATCTATCCCCTGCATTGCTTTTTTAACATCGTGAGGCCCCTCCCAAAAATCACTGATTCCCACTAGTCGTAATTTACATTCGCTACTAACCAGACTTACTGACTTATCCTCTAGCACTGAAATCCCCTGGCTTGCAAGGGACTGCTCAACTCGCGCTGCATCAAGCCACCAATCATGATTTCCCAATACGGCAAACACCCCCATCGGGGCCTTGAGTTCTTTAAGAATTCCCGCTGCATCCTCCGGCGGAACGAATTTACCTCCAACAACCCCCTGAATAACAAAGTCACCGGGTAGGAGAATAAGGTCGGGTTGGCTTTTATTAACAGCCTCAACAAGGTTTTGTAGGCTCTTCCGCCCCTTGTAAGGGGAACCTACATGCAGGTCAGCAAGTATCGCGACCCTTAGCCCGTTACATTCCTTTGGCCAGGTATCTACGACAATATCATCTTCATTAATTCGGAAACTTGCTGGCTCAACGATAAATGCCCATACGGCTAACAACAAACCAATACAAAATAATACGATAAAAGTTATACGCCACTTACTCAAAACAAGGCCCAAAATTTACGACTAACACTCATTATTATTTGCCGGATGGCCATGACAGCTACAATCTGTCAGCTCCCGCATAATGTCACAGGCATTAATTGCCTGGCCACCCTCACATCGATTGCGTAAATCTACCAAGCTTTTTCGCAACTGCTTGAGCGATTCCAGTTGTTTTTCGACTCTTTGAATTTGATCATCAACCACGCTATCAATATCAGTGCAGCTTTGCGATGGAGCCGCTTTTAATCTCAACAGGTTGCGAATATCCTCGAGGGGGATATCCAGAGAACGACAGTGGCGAATAAAACGCAGTTGTTCCAGGTGAGACTCTGAGTAGAGCCGGAAATTACCCTCTGAGCGAGCGGGCTCTGGTAGTAGCCCCGCCTGCTCGTAGTAACGAACCGTTTCCACTTTGCAGCCCACTCTCCTGGCAGTTTCACCAATCTTATAAGCCATGCCACTCCCTCTTGACTCTATAGTTACTAGAGGGATTGTAATACTGGCTCACTGACTGATCTATCCGAGAGTGAATAATGGTCAAGCGCGATTCCAGCTGTGGCTGCAGCGGGGCAACCCAAGCCACAACCATGACGCCAATTCAAAACACCAATAACAACAGCGACAAAGGTGACCTGTCCCTGTTCTCCATCAGCAAGATGGATTGTCCCACTGAAGAAGGGTTGATACGCGCCAAGCTCTCTGGCATGCAGGGAATTTACCAGCTGGACTTTAACCTGGTGCAGCGAATCCTACAGGTGCGCCACGCGCCCGGTATGGAGAGCAAGATCCTCAACACTCTGACCCCTCTTGACCTCGACGCACGCCTGGCCACCGAAGATGACATCGATTCCGCGCCACCTACCACCCATGCAAACTGGTGGTTATTGGGCGCTGCCGGTTTGGCGGCGATTGCCTCCGAGGTCGTATTCTGGTTACAGGGGGGAAACAATTGGCTGGTAATGATACTGGCTCTGGCCGCTATTGCTGGCGGCGGACTCACGACCTACAAAAAGGGCTGGATTGCGCTCAGCAATCGCAACCTGAATATGAACGCGCTGATGTCCATCGCGGTCACCGGCGCCCTGCTTATCGGTCACTGGCCCGAAGCGGCAATGGTGATGGTGTTATTCACCCTGGCAGAATTAATTGAAGCCAAATCCCTGGATCGTGCCCGCAATGCGATTCGGGAGTTAATGGACCTGGCCCCGGAAACCGCCACCGTACAGGGGCCAGATGGCGAGTGGGTTTCCATGTCAGCCAAGACTGTTCCGGTTGGCACAACCATCCGGGTGCGCCCCGGCGAACGTATCGCTCTAGATGGTGAGGTAATACGCGGCAATTCAGCGGTAAACCAGGCCCCAATTACCGGGGAGAGCCTTCCGGTAGACAAAGGCCCTGGAGATGAACTTTTCGCCGGCAGTATCAACGAATCCGGGGCACTCGAATACCAATCTACGGCAGCTGCCAACGATAACCTGCTCGCCCGAATCATTCATGCGGTGGAAGCCGCACAAGGTAGTCGCGCGCCAACCCAGCGCTTTGTCGACCAATTCGCCCGCTGGTATACGCCCCTAGTATTTGCAGTGGCACTGGCTACTGCGGTAATACCGCCGCTACTTTTTGCCGGCAGCTGGATGGAATGGATCTATCGCGCACTCGTGTTGCTGGTAATCGCCTGCCCCTGCGCACTGGTGATCGCAACTCCTGTCACCATCGTAAGCGGCCTGGCATCGGCCACCCGCCACGGAATCCTTATTAAAGGCGGGGCCTACCTTGAGCAAGGGCGCCACCTTCGCTGGTTGGCATTGGACAAGACAGGAACCATCACCCATGGCCTGCCAACCGTCACGGATTTTAAAGTGATAGCGCCAATGCCCGCGGAAGAGGTACAAACCCTGGCGGCGAGCCTAGCCGAACGTTCCGATCATCCGGTATCCAGGGCCGTACTGGAGTTTGCTCAGATTCCCCACGAACGCCTACAAGAAGTGGATACTTTTGAAGCCCTGGCCGGGCGCGGCGTCAGGGGCAGAATTCAGGGGGATCAGTGCTACCTGGGTAACCACCGGCTTATTGAAGAATTGGGCATTTGCTCCGCCGAGCTGGAGCGCCAATTGGGAACCCTTGAGGAAGAAGGGAAAACTGTTGTGATGCTGACCCGGGAGAACTCCGTTCTGGCAATATTTGCTGTCGCCGATACCGTGAAGGAATCGAGCCAACACGCCATTGAGAGCCTTCACAAACTGGGCGTGAAAACACTGATGCTTTCCGGGGACAACCAGCACACTGCAGATGCGATTGCCAAACAAGTCGGCATCGATCGGGCTGAAGGCAACCTACTGCCGGAAGACAAGCTCAGAGAGGTGGAGGCACTATCTGGAAAAGGCCAGGTTGGCATGGTTGGCGATGGCATTAACGATGCCCCCGCCTTGGCCCGTGCTGATATAGGGTTTGCGATGGGAGCAACGGGAACCGACACAGCGATAGAAACCGCTGATGTGGCCCTGATGGACGACAATCTGGGCAAGATCGCCACCTTTATCCAATTATCTCGTTCAACGGCCCACATTCTTTGGCAGAACATTATCTTGGCGCTGGGCATAAAAGCGGTCTTTCTAGTGCTTGCTTTTGCCGGAGAGGCAACCATGTGGATGGCTGTTTTTGCCGATATGGGGACCAGCCTGCTCGTGGTTTTTAATGGGTTGAGAGTGATGAGGAAATGAGCCGGTTTGATATACGGCTTTTCTAGTTAACGGTACTAATTCAGCAACACAGTCTTTCCGTTAACTCCGCTAGATACCGGATAGATTACTTGCTATTTAACAGCTACAGAGAAAATCTATAGGGTGTTACACTTGCCATTTCAAAAAGTGCAAAGAAGATTAAAAGTTTTGAACAAATTAGCCCTGATATCTATTATTTTTCTTCTTTGCAGTTGTACTGACTCTCCAACAAGCAAAAATTGCAGCTCTTACGACGAATGCCCCCAGTACGTTGACTTTTATAAATCCAGCATTGAAGACAGGGAAATGGCAAGAGAGAAAGGCGGGCCTGTTCCTGTTTACAAATCACTGCCAATATACCCGCAAGAAGCGCTGGAAAAGCAGATGGAAGGCTACGTAATTGTTGAGTATGACATTAATAAAAACGGCGATCCGGTAGACCCCCGAGTTATTAAAAGTAAGCCCTCGGGTTTCTTTGAAGAATCTGCTATCCAGACAGCAAAACACTTTAAATATGAAGCAACTCCAGAAGAGTTCAATAACATTAGAACCAAAGTCATTTATAATATTGCCGAAAATCAACCTGATAGCCAAGAAACCTTTTTTGCATATTTATTGTGGCTAGCGATTTAGTTATTTTTATACAAGATCGCAAGTATAAGTATTTACAGCTCTAGCCTTCTATCAAATGCTTGGAGTAATACCACATGCAAATCGTAATACCCCTTATCACTTCCACCAGCGTCTAAAACTTATAAGGCTACGGGCCAGCAAAAAAGAAACCAAAAACTGGCCACTCATCTGCAGCGCAAACTTTGGCCAGAAGTCTATTTCTTCAGAGAAGAATGACAATACAAGATTGCCTGGAAATAAAACTGTACCGAAATATGGCCAACCCCCACCAATTATTTTCCAGTTATACGCAAATGCCAGTAAGCCGATAGTCAGGGAAATTACCCCTACAACCAGTGAAAGCCGTAACCCTTTATCGCTAATCAACATTGCAACTCCTTGCTTCATATAGATTACTTACCTCGAACAACCTCTTTCTTGATGTAAACACCCAACCTTTTAGCGAGACGCACCAAGTTCCCTCGGTCTACGGATAGTAATTTGGCCGCTTTACTCCAGTTCCCATCGGTCTCAGCCAGGGCACGCCCAATGAGTTCGCGCTGATAGTTTTCCGTTTCCCCCCTTAAATCAATAGCCTCAGACAGCGACTCTACCGGTTTCTGCGGAGGCTTCTGAATAACCAGGTCATCGGGAATTTCAATTTGTGCTGCAGTAATGGCAACAATAGCTTCTGGAGAGCTACCTTTGCGGGCCCTAAGGGCTGCGCGGCTGATAATATGTTCCAGCTCGCGAACATTACCCGGCCAAGCGTATCGATGTAGCTTATTGGTGGCCTCTGTACTGAGACGCAACTGACGAAAACCCAGCTTCCTGCGGGAGCGCTCCAAGAAGTAGTCTGCCAACAGCAGGACATCATTACCCCTCCGGCAAAGCGGTGGGACTTCAAGGGGATATACAGAGAGACGGTGGTAGAGATCAGCTCGGAAAGTACCGTTTTCAATCCCCTTGCGTAAATCCCTGTTAGTCGCCGCTACAATACGAACATCTACATGCTGCACCGTGTCCTTACCTACCGGCTGAATCTCACCACTTTGCAATACACGCAACAATTTGCTCTGCACCACAAGCGGTAACTCGCCGACCTCATCCAGGAAAATAGTGCCGCCGTTCGCCAGTAAAAATTTACCGGGCCTCTCGCGATCTGCGCCGGTGAAGGCCCCTTTTGAGTGGCCAAAAAGTTCAGCTTCCGCCAGGGTTTCAGTCAGGGAAGCGCAGTTCAAATAGACTAAGGGCTTCTCCTTGCGAGTCGACAACCTGTGGACGGTACGGGCCACCAGCTCTTTCCCCACCCCTGTTTCACCGAGAATCAGCACGTTGTAATCCGACCCAGCCACGAGCTCTATCTCACTGCGCAGGGACTGCATTTCCGCGCTCTCACCAATTAATTCACCTCCATCCCGCTCCAGTGCCTGCTGGGTTAGGTCTTTCACCAATTGCTCGGCATGCTCGGCGGAGTGTGACAGGGCTTTTAGCTCGAGGGCTGTGCGCAAAGTGGCCGCAGACAGTGCGGCTATCAGCTCCAGGGTTCGATCACTGATTCGGGCATAGGCATCCGCAGACATGCTATCCACTGTTACCAGACCAATCAGATGGTTATCTGAATAGAGAGGCAAGCCCATACAAGAGTGCACGGGAAGATCTCCCTCCCTATCCAACAGCAAACCATCGAAGGGATCTGGTAGCTGACAGTCAGAGGGGAAGCGGACCGGGTGTTCCGAAGCGCAAATTTGCGCTAGCCGTGGATGCTCATCAATCAGGAATCGCCGCCCCAGGGTCCGTCGGGCAAGCCCTTGGACTGCGAGAGGGGTGAGTGTATCGCCGTTGAGCCCAAGCAAGGCAACGGCATCGCATTTGATCGCTTTGCGGATAGTAGACAGCAGGCGCTCAAAGCGATCGCTGTTGTTAAGGCTGTTAGCCAGGTCCAGAGCCACTTCGAGCAGTAAGGTTGCGTTGGTATCTACCATAGCCAAATCAGTCCAAAAGACATTTTAGAGTCATTATGACACAGCAACCATAAAGGTCAATTTGACACATAAATACCAAGAATAAACCATAACCCCTTGTTTTTATTGGTATTTATATTTGGCATAGCAGTTGCTAAAGATAGATTGACGCCGTTTGAACCTGAGGCCGATATGCTGAATACGGAAAACCCCTTACTGCGTGAGCGTTTCAAGCTTCTGCTAAAAGCCGGTAACTTTACGCTGCTTCTGTCAGTTCCCCTGCTGATTCTGACAATTGTTATTTGCTACCCCCTATCACACCTGTTTTCCATTCCCGCGCAAGTCGCAGGACATATCTTTATGGTGATTAGTGCGACGTTTCTAAAACTGGGCTATATAGGTCGTGTGGTTGCTCAATACAACCTGGACCTTGAGGTTCGATAAAGGCTGAACCGCCGCCTCCGAATTCCCCCTTCCTAATAGCAGCGAATAAATCAACCCAGAGCCCCTGCTGGCTCTGGGGTTCAGCATTGCCCGACACCTCAAACCACCGTGGACTATACTGACAGTCTCAGGTGACGCATCTCCTTGTGGCGACACATCAAGTCTGCAAGCACTTAATTGATTGATGAACAAAGGGCCAAAGTCAGGGGGTATCAAAATTGGGCTTAGCCTTAACAAGCAATGAGTTGAGAGCCCTTACCAATGAATGGAATCCAAGCGTAAGACCCACTCCGCACACTCAATCCCCTCCCCTTCTCAAAGAGGTACTGCCAGACACTAGCAGTGAGCCACATACGTTCGCTCCTATATCACAGATAGGTAACAGCAATAGCCGAGGGCCGCATTCGCCTATTGGGGAGCAAACCTAAATGTGGGAAATGATCGATGACGGAATTACTTTCTTTGCCACTCAGAGCTACGCCACTCTCTTTACGATGTTTTGGATTGTCGTGGTGTTGGAGTTTCCCAGATATTTAATGTCGTTTTTTACCTCTGTATTTTTTTTCGCCTCCAAACCTGAATTTGAAGAAGATATAGAGTCTTTAGGCAGACTCACAGCGGTAATCGCCGGTCACAACGAAGAAAACTCTATTGAAAAGTGTGGCGAGCGATTACAGGAACAGAGCTATATCCCCTACGAAGTGATCGCGATTAGCGATGGCTCCACAGATAAAACCCGGGACGATATTCACTACCTGCAAAATAAAGGTCGCTTGGATGGCGCTCATGCAACAGAACTGCGTGGAGGCAAGGCCTCAGCCCTTAATTTAGGACAGAGATTTTCAACCGGCGACTTTATCGCCTCAATTGATTGCGACTGCACCTTCGATCGCCACGCCATGAAATATGTAATGCAAGGCTTTGCCGATCCCAAGGTTGGAGTGGTTTCGGGCAATGTGATCGTCCGAAACTCAACAGCCAATATACTCAGCTCATTTCAAGCTATCGAATATGTAATCAGTATCTGTTTAGGGCGGCACTCCTTAGCGATGCTCGACCAGATGTGTTGCGCCTCCGGAGCCTTCAGTGCTTTTAGGGTATCCGCAATGAATCAAATTGGCGGCTTCGATGCCGGCGGAGGAGAAGACTTAGATATCACCTTTCGCTTGCGAGATTATGGCTGGAGAGTTGAATTTGCCCCTGAAGCGATTTGTTATACCGATGTTCCCACCAGTATTACCGTTCTGATGCGCCAGCGCTTTAGGTGGGAGCGAGATGCTATTCGTCTTCGCTACCGCAAGTACCTGCATTTTATTAATCCGTTCCGCCAAGGAATGCAACTAAAAGAATTCTTCCACCAGTATGAATTCCTGGTTTTCAATGTTATTGCCGCAATAGCTTTACCAGTCTATTTAATCTGGCTATTCGTGCGCTACGGTGATAACTCCTGGTTTATCTTGGCCGGTGCCCAAGTCGTACTGATTGCACTCGATACTATTACCTTTGCTTTAGCCTCTTATGCGACACCAAAAGTTAAATCACTTCCCCTTTGGCCTTATATTCCAGCTTACAGCATATTTTATGTGAATTTTATGCGAGTAGTGCGACTCTACGCTTATGTGCAGGAGTGGGTTTTTAGAACGTCTTACAAGGATTCTTTCGCACCATTAAAAGTCCATCGTGTTCGCGAGTAGCTTGAATGAAGGCTCTGCGAAAACGATTACGCCCCGACAGCTTCGAAAGCGAGCAACGCAAAACACGGGGTTCAGCGAGCCGTAGAATATATCTGGTTATGTTAATTCTTTTTGGTATCGGAGTTATCCGATATATATGGGGCGATTGGTTTCTACTGCGAAGCGATGGACTGGTGTTGCGCGATCAAAGCGTTATTGAAATGGGCTACTTGGTAAAAGTAGTAGAGGTTGCCGTAGATGAAGGACAAGCTGTTAAAGAGGGCGAACTGCTTTTAAGAATCGAATCAATGGAGTTGTTAGAGCGTATCGCTGACCTCTCCACCCGCCAAGCAAACCTGATGCAAATTTCTGCTGAATTCACTTTAGTGGCGGAAACTGCTAAAAAACTACTTGCCCCAGCCAAGGTGCGTAAAGAGCAAATTGGGCGAATCGTAGATAGGATCAATAAACTTGCAAACAAAGGAGTAGTCAGCGAAGTCGGCTATCAAGATGTTTTGAAAGATAGCTTCGAGGCCAGTGAAACCCTGGTAAAGTTACAAGTAGAAAGCGCTACCTTAGAGGGAAAACGCAGATCTGTTGAAGAGGCAATTTATCGCTCCGAACAAGCGCTGAGAAAGCTGGAGGAGCATTACAACAACGGTATTATACAAAGTCCCACCTCCGGTTTAGTTGGGGCTTCAGTCCCCCATGTCGGCAATGTCTATGATGCCGGTGAACCCCTAATGTCTATCTATACTGGGGAAGCCTATGTGCTTGCCTACTTGCCCAATCAATATCAATTTGCCATTAAACCCGGAATGGAGGTTCTAGTGGCCGGCGGGCGCTTTAAGGATAAAGGCGTATTAGTAGAAATGATCCCGCTCTCGGCGGCACTGCCTCAAGAATTTCAGAATACATTTAAGCCGACATCCCGCAATCAGTTAGCCAAAATTGTATTACTTGATCCTTCAAAATTCCCGGTGAATGAGAAAGTCACTATAACTCTAAAAATTGATTGGATTGACGTAATTGTTCAACGCTTTATAAATTAGCAAAAACCGTATTTTCATAATAATATCCCACGCCTACTCTGACGCCACCTCCCCTCGACACCTCTTCCACCAAGCCCAAACTAACTTCTTAGTTGTCAAGGGTTGGACACCATCAGCACTCCTCATCTATCTTTTCTTTGGTATCCAACGGTCTTTCTACTTTAAGGGGCAGACCATACATCCGTGCCATACCAACGGACCTGTATATTCGACTCTTAAATCATTATTAGGGCTCAAAATACCTCTTCACGCCACCAATTGTCGTAAATGACTTACGACTAAGGCGCACCTTGTATCAGGGACAGATAATTTTTTGAAAAGGAATTTGTTAAAGCGCTCAAATGAATCTCTCAAGCACTTTTAATCGTGTGGCATTTTAATGCTTACACTGTGATTTCTATTGGCGTGGAGGATTTAGTATCTCCTTCCTAAGTGATGAATATAGTTTTTTTCGCTGGCCTGGCGATTCAAAAGTCACATCGCATACTGGGGAATCCAAAGATGCGATATTAATAGAAGAACCAGCGACGATAGAAGACCTCACACATATATGGCATATGCGGGGCGGCCTTTACCTTCTTCCAGTCATTGACTTGACTGGTTCTATCGGTGAAAAAGCGGACCTGGATTGCTCATCGCTAAGCGCTCAAGATATGTCCGCTGTGAGCCAGGTCATTGATGATTTCCATTACCGTCGTGCACAAGTGCACCTGGATTTTCATACCACGCAAAAAGATAGCGACAAGATATTGGCACGTATATTTGTATCTGGCGTAAGCCTCTCGCCGCATTACAGCCCCAACTCCAGAGCTACCGTCGACTTCAACATTATCCTCGATAGCCCTACGGTAGTTACGGAAAGTGAAAAATTGATCGAATCGGGTTTTCTTCAAGGCAAGTTCTTTGATCGTCGCCATATATGTAATGGATGCGG
Organism: Microbulbifer maximicatervae (SeqCode); assembly: GCF_052468155.1. Taxonomy (NCBI): domain Bacteria; kingdom Pseudomonadati; phylum Pseudomonadota; class Gammaproteobacteria; order Cellvibrionales; family Microbulbiferaceae; genus Microbulbifer; species Microbulbifer maximicatervae (SeqCode). The sequence goes on along the minus strand of NZ_CP174335.1, from coordinate 3,623,364 downwards.
CAACTCTCAGTTCAACGTTCGCGAAGAGTGCGCAGTTTGCAGATCCTCCAACCTTACCGAAGACTTCTATCTGCACCATTTCAGCTGCGCCTACCTGGGGCGTGAAGCTGACTTCAGGGAAGGTGAAGACCTGATTTGCCCCAAATGTCGAAAGGAGCTTTTACACTTCGGCAGTGACTACGACAAACCCGGCACACTGCTTATTTGCAATGCTTGCGGCCATGCCAGCTCAGAAGTGGAGATAGGTTTTTTGTGCCTCAACTGCCAGAAAGATACCGACAGCGAGTCAATACGCACAGGGGACATTCACAGCTACGACATTACGGAACGCGCCAGTAGCTACCTAAGAGCCGGATATGCATTTCTCGATTTCACTGATCATAACCCCATGTTCGCTGACCTGCCCTTCACCCTGATCGTAGAACTCAACCAGGCGGCAAGAGCATGGAAAGAGAGCAAAACAAATTTTTGCTTGGTGAATATCAACTACGAACATGCTCATGAACTCGAAGTCGAGCATGGGCCCCGACAAGCAATGCAGAGCCGCCGCCAGTTTATAGAGAATCTTCACGGAGTGTTATGTAGAGCTTACGAGGGTATACGGAAAGAAGATTTTATCACTGGCAAGTATGAAGATTATATGGTTCTACACGGTATCGCCAAGGAGGACATTCTAGAAGACCGAAGAGAAATGATAAAAATTGCAATGTCCTCGATAAGACTTGATATAGGGCCTTACTTTAAGGTTTTAGGCCCCGAGGAGCTTATCTAGTGGAGGAACTAATTAACAATGGCATAACCTTTCTAATCTCTCAAAGCTATACGTCATTATTTTTGATGTTCTGGGTGATTTTAATATTAGAATTGCCCCGCTACTTCATGGCGTTTTTAACCTCGGTATTCTTCTTTTCTACCAAACCGGAATTCGAAGAAGATACAAACTCTCTAGGGAAAATCACTGTAATAATTACTGGACACAATGAAGAGGCAAGTATTGAGAGCTGCGCCATATCTTTAATGGAGCAAAGCCTTCCACCAGATGAAATTGTAATTGTCAGTGATGGGTCCACCGACACCACACGCGCTAAAGTACAGAAACTCCAAAGGTACAATTCAAAAATCAAGGTCCACGCCACAGATTTACGCGGTGGTAGAGCATCAGCTCTTAATCTAAGCGAACGATTCTCTACCGGGGATTTTATTATTGAAGTTGACTGTGACAGCTCCCTTGATCGACATGCAATTAAGCATGTAATGCAAGAATTTACAGATCCCAAGGTTGGCGCAACGGCTGGAAATGTATTAATTCGAAACGCATATACAAATATTCTAACAACCTTCCAGGCTATTGAGTACCTGATCAGTATATCTCTAGGACGACATGCCTTGTCTATGCTCGATCAAGTAAACTGCTCCTCTGGAGCCTTTAGTGCCTTCAGAAGAACAGCACTAATGGAAGTTGGTGGATTTGATGCGGGTGGAGGCGAGGATCTTGACGTTACCTTTCGCTTGCGCAGTTATGGATGGAGGATTGGCTTCGCCCCAGAAGCTATTTGCTATTCCGATGGCCCCACCGATATAAATTCTCTCTCTCGCCAGAGATTCCGCTGGGAGAGAGATGCCATCCGTCTACGATATAGAAAATATTTGCACTTTATTAACCCATTCCAGGACAGAATCAAGCTAAAAGAATTCTACCATCAATTCGAATTCCTATTGTTTAATGTGATTGCAGCTATTGCCTTTCCCGTATATTTAGTCTGGCTTTTTGTGCATTATGGCACCAATGGGTGGTTCATTCTGGTAGGGGCTCAAATTGTTCTTATCGCGCTGGATATTATCACCTTTACATTAGTTTCAATTCTCACAATAAGGGAAAATACACTTAAATTGTGGCCATTTATCCCCGCCTATAGTGTTTTCTACGTAAATTATATGCGAACCATTCGTCTATCTGCTTACATTCAAGAGTGGATATTTCGGACTTCTTACTCCGACTCTTTTTCGCCAACCAAAGTTCACCGCGTTAGGGAATAACTTTCATGCAGCCCCTACGCAAGCGACTTAGGCCAGATAGCCTTGTAAGTGAACAGCGCAAAGAGCGCGGGTCGGTTAGCCGAAGAGTCTACCTTATACTACTTGCAGTGTTCTTCATTGCAATAATTCGCTACGTCTGGGGGGACTGGTTTCTTCTCCGAAGTGACGGTCTTGTAATGCGCGACCAAAGTGTTATCGCCATGGGGTATTTGGTAAAAGTAACTGATGTCGCTATTGATGAAGGGCAAGCTGTAAGCAAAGGTGAGCTGCTATTGAAAGTTGAGTCTGTAGAACTTCTTGAACGGATTGCAGATTTATCCTACCGCCATGCAAATCTCATCAGAATATCCACAGAGTTCACCTTACTTTCTGAGACTGCAAAGCAATTAGTGGCTCCCGCTTTGGAAAGAAAAGTACAAGTGGAGGATATCGTAAATCGGATTAACAATCTGGCAGACCGCGGAGCAGTAAGTGAAGTGACGTTTCAGGGAGTGCTTCGTGACAACTACGAAGCGCAGGAAAATCTGGTGCGCTTACAGCTTGAGAGTACAATACTGGATGAAAAACGTAAGTCTGTTGAGCATGCTTCAGCCGTTGCGACCAAAGCTTTAAAGCAACTTAAACAGCACTACAATAACGGTATTGTGCAAAGCCCAACAGCTGGGCTGGTAGGCGCCAAAATTCCCTATGTGGGTAATGTCTACTCTGCTGGTGAACCATTACTATCTATCTATACGGGCGAAGCCTATGTCCTGGCCTACTTACCCAATAGATACCAGTTCGCCATAAAGCCCGGCTTGGAAGTTTTGGTCTCCAGTGGGCGCTTTCAGGACAGAGGTGTTTTGATGGAAACTATTCCTCTTTCCGCGGCGTTACCCCAGGAATTTCAAAACACCTTCAAACCCACTGAACGTAACCAATTAGCAAAAATTGCACTGGCAAACCCGTCAAAATTTCCGGTAAACGATAAAGTTACCATCACTCTCCAATTGGACTGGGTCGATGTAGTTGTCACTGCCTTTCTGAACTAGCCCAGCTCAAAAACTCTAGCGAGTGAAAGTTCATAACTTGCTTGAAAGCTCCCTAATTTCATGATTCAGGATACGGTCGTTGTGGCTGTAATCCACGGGCACATCCACGAGATGGACCCCACCCGCCCTGCAACATTTTTCTATCATCGGCTTAAACTCATCCGTGGCCGTTATTCTGTGGCCATGAGCACCATAGGATTTTGCATAGTCGACAAAATCAGGATTACCAAAATCCAGACCAAAGTTGTCAAACTCCATCATGGCCTGCTTCCACTTGATCATTCCGTAGGCATCATCGCGCAAAATAAGTACGATAAGGTCAAGCTTTAATCGAACTGCCGTTTCAATCTCCTGGGAGTTCATCATAAAGCCCCCATCTCCACAAATTGCGACCACACGGCGGTCTGGACACACCAACTTGGCAGCCATTGCCGAAGGCAAGCCCGCCCCCATCGTTGCCAGTGCATTGTCGAGCAGCACGGTATTCGGGGCTAAAGCAGGATAATTCCGCGCGAACCAGATTTTGAACATGCCATTATCAAGCGCAATAATGCCCTTCTCCGGCATCACTTCGCGGAGATCCTTTACCAGTCGTTGCGGACGAATTGGGAAAGTGGTGGTATTTGAGCCCTCCTGGATATGCTTTTGAAGCGCGGCACGGATACGGTGCGCATCGGTAAAGCTCCAGTGATCCTGGGGTTCCAAGTGCTGGTCCAGCTGCCACAAGCTGTTGGCAATATCGCCAACCACCTCTATCTGCGGGAAGTAGACCGGATCCACCTGCGCTGAATTGAAGTTGATATGTACAACTTCCGGGCCACCGGGACGCATAAAGAAAGGGGGTTTTTCTACAACATCATGACCCACATTGATAATCAGGTCGGCCTGCTCAATGGCCCGGTGAACAAAATCCCCATCCGATAGCGCGGTATTGCCAATAAAGTGTGGGCCCGATTCATCAATTACTCCCTTTCCCATCTGAGTTGTGACCACCGGAATACCCAATTTGTCGACAAACTTGCGCAACATTTTGGCGGTTAATTTACGGTTTGCGCCTGCTCCCACCAACAGCAGAGGTTTACGGGATGCCTCAATCGCTTCTGCGGCTTTGCGCACCGCCTTCTCTTCGGCAATTGGCCTGCGGTTATAGCTGGGTTCCAAAACCGGCATGGTGGAGTGTTCACGGGCAATATCTTCAGGAAATTCCAAGTGGGTTGCCCCCGGCCGCTCCTCTTCCGATTGCCGGAAGGCTTCACGGACATGAGCAGGCACATAGTCGCCCCCCACAATGGTCTTGGTGAACTTGGTCAGCGGACGCATCATGTCAACAATATCAATAATCTGAAACTGGCCTTGCTTGGAACTTTTGATAGGTTTTTGACCAGTGACCATCACCATCGGCATTCCACCGAGCTGGGCATAAGCTGCGGCAGTCACCAGATTCGTGGCCCCCGGACCTAAAGTAGACATGCAGACACCTGGCTTGCCCGTAAGCCGACCATAGGTAGCAGCCATAAAACCGGCACCCTGCTCATGGCGCGTGACAATTAGTTTTATCTTTGAGCCCCGCAAAGACTCCAACATATCCAGGTTTTCCTCACCAGGAATCGCGAAGATATACTCAACGCCCTCTTTCTCTAGGGCACGAATAAAAAGGTCCGATGCTTTCATTGGGGAGGCTCCTGTAGTCCCGCCTTACTAACAATAAGATCTCCGCCAAAAGAGCTGTTTTTATAACTGCCTGACACGATTGCTCAATTACACGGATACCTCTCTTACATCTCACTTTATCGGCTCGTAAGTTTGCACCCTGCACAGTAGCTCACATGGTGCCTTAGCAATGTATTGCTAAGATCAGTCTCAGGGAAAATTAATTTCTTGCGCGCTGATACCCACCATCCAATTGATGACAGCAAACTCCCTGATAAGTATTAAATCACTGCCTTTGTATGACACCGGATGATAAGAGTTGCAAATGGAATCTCGCTCAGAAGGCGCAAGAAAACACTGGGTTCTATCACTTGCCGCTCTCGGGGTTGTATTTGGTGATATCGGTACCAGCCCACTCTACGCCTTTAAACTAATTTTCCACCCCCGGTTTGGAATTCCCCATAACACCGAGACCATTATTGGTGGGGTCTCTGCTGTCTTCTGGGCACTTACCCTCATTGTCACTATTAAGTACGTCTTATTGGTAATGCGCCTGGACAACCGAGGGGAAGGTGGGATCATGGCGCTGATGACACTGGCCCTGGAAGCGACAAAAGGGCGAGAATTATTAAGAAAGCTCATTATCGGCGGCGGAATCTGTGGGGCGGCACTATTTTTTGGTGATGCCGTTATCACACCAGCCATCTCCGTACTCTCCGCAGTCGAGGGACTGGAGATAGTCAATAAGACTCTAAAACCGTTTATCCTGCCAATTTCTATCGGCATACTCTTTGGATTGTTTTTTGTACAGCGCTTCGGCACCGAAACCGTAGGGAAACTGTTCGGCCCGATTACCGCCATCTGGTTCTTAATTTTGCTGCTTGCGGGCCTTTACTGGGTGCTCCAGAACCCTGTTATCCTCCACTCCATTAATCCCCTGCATGCTGTGAGTTTCCTCACTAACCATGGCATGGCTTCATTCTGGATATTAGGTGCAGTGTTACTGGTGTTTACCGGAGGAGAGGCTCTATATACCGACATGGGGCATTTTGGACGCATGCCTATAAGAATTGCCTGGATAGGTTTAGTGTTCCCCGCCCTCGTGTTGAACTATATGGGACAGGGCGCTCTACTTATTAGTGACACCTCTGCGGTAGACAACCCCTTTTACCGGATGTACCCGGACTGGTCGCTCTACCCAATGATTATTCTTGCAACTGTAGCAACCTGCATTGCTTCACAGGCCTGTATCTCGGGGACCTTCTCCCTGACAAAACAGGGGATCCAACTTGGCCTGATGCCCCGTTTCGCCATCCGCCACACGTCATCAGCACTCGCGGGGCAAGTGTATATGCCCGGTGTCAATTACCTATTAATGACAGCGGTAATACTGGTGGCAATTCTATTTGGAAGCTCAGTCCACCTGGCTAGTGCTTATGGTGTGTCAGTAAGTGGCGCAATGTTGATTACCTCCTGTATTGCAGCAATCGTGTATCGCCACTACCTCAAATACAATCTGATAATTTGCCTGGCTGTCGGCTCATTCTTTGCTTTTATTGATTTTGCCTTTGTTACTTCAAACCTGGCAAAGATAGGCCACGGGGGGTGGTTCTCAATAAGTTTAGCCGCCTTTATTGCGATGCTGATGATTACTTGGAGAGATGGAAAAAAAGCCATAAATTGTTACTTGCAGGGCAAGAATTATAAATTGGAACCCTATTTAAACTCACTTTTTGATAATCCCCCATTACGAGTACCTGGAACTGCAATATTTGTGGGAACCAATCAACTCTTTGTACCTCATGCCCTGATATACAATTTGAAACATAACAGTGTCCTTCACGAAAAGAACCTTTTCCTAACCGTTACGTCGGCCAACACACCAAAAGTACTCCCAAAGAACCGAGCAATCATTAGCAAGATTAGAGAGGGATGTTTCAGGCTAATCTTACGTTATGGATATATGGAACGCCCAGATGTCGAAGGAGCCATAAATAAACTTAACAAAATGCACCTTTTGGATATAGATCCAAGTAAGTCTTCTTTCTTTACCTGCCGATATAACATATTTCCTGTTAAAGGCGGTTATAGCAAAATGGCAAATTGGCGAGAGCGGATCTTTGCCGCCATGGTAAGGAATTCAAGTAGTACTATAGACTATTATCGTATTCCAGCTAATCGGACTGTAGAAGTGCAAGAGAATATAATGATTTGAATTGACAAGTTAATTTATCAATAATTGACGAGGCTGTGAGACTCACTTTAGGGGATAGAGTGGAGGGGTTAAAGCGTGATGGTCATACCGCCTGCTTCCTTTACAGATAATATGGAAACAGGCGACAGGTCAAGAAACCCCTAAATATCAAATTAAGAAGCACAAAGATATTCAGGAGCTCTCTATCCCATAATCAGTTCGCTTCGTTTTTAAGTATAGAAGCCATATCACCGGACCAACGGCCGATTACTTGTGTTAAAGCTTTATTAAGCCCTGCCATTGAAGAGGAATTGAATTTTTTAGCTTCTGGCTGGCTCAAGAACTCCTCATATTTCGCTAAGCTTGCATCGTCAAAGCCTTGATAAGTTTGCACGAAAGAGAGAGTTACAAATTGCTCAACATTTTGACGCATCTGGGGCTTCATTGCTTCCATTTGTGCCTTATAAGCATCTAAATTGATCTCTTGGCCGGGAGCCATCACTGCCATCACTGCGGAATAGACAGCTATACCCGTAGAGGCCTGCATCTCCATCGCCATATCGGTAGCACCAACAAGCTGATCAATACGAGTTGCCATTTCAACGCGCTTTGTGTCAGCCATCAACTGCTGTGCATTAGCCATCAAATTCTGGAATGCCTCTTCAGAGCTTCCTTCCTCTTCAGCCTTAGTAATTTTCTTACCGATATCTGACTCATACCAAGCCAATAAGACCTCAACATCTTTATCGGTCAAAGAAGTACTCAGTGACGAGCGCACTTCATCCATAATGATGGACGGCAAAATTGTATTATCTGCACTTTCAAGAATCTTTTGCAGTTTATCCTGAGGAATTGGTGCACCCTGCTGTACGCCTTCCGCAAATCCAGATTTTACTAGCTCAGGAAACCCCTCAACCTGCTTGGTGAAACCCGATACAAGCAGAAGCTTATCCAAATTGGCTACTTTATCGGCAGCCAGGCATAATGAGCAAAAGGTGCTGATGAATAAAGCAAATATAACTTTTACAGCTTGAGTTCCCATAGGAAGCCCCATATGAAAGTGAATTTGTTCGCCATTATGCCGATTGACTCACAACAATCAATCAAAAAGCCATAACCATTTGCAAAACAGACGTACTACAGCTTTGCTATAAAGAGCCTAAATAACCCCCACCTCAGATAGTTTCTTTCTGGCAATTTCAATTCTTTTCTTTTGTACTTCCCGAAAACTGCTGCCATCTATGTTAATCGCAAAATAATGAATATTGTTATTGGACTCTACAATTCCAATATACCAGCCTAAAGCCTTATTTTTGGCTATTGGCCCTCCTCCTGTTTTTGCATATAACTTATAGGTATCAGTCTCCTCTACCAGCATCACTTCTTTAAATTTATCTATAGCTGACTGCGATACAGGTAGTTGACCAGTAAATAAACGCTCCAGGAAGTCTACCTGCTCCAACGCGGATATTTTGATACTCTCATTGAGCCAGAAGGTATCAATACCAGACGAAGCATCCCGATTACCATAATTAAAACCTGCCAAATACTGATTCATTCTCTTAGCGCCAATCTCCGTTGCTAATTGCTGATAGATCGGAACCGCTGAATTTTGAAATGCTTCGCGAATTGTCAAAGGTCTTTCTGACCAGATTGTAGGCCACCACGCTTTAGCCGGGTATTTGTCATGATTATAGGTTAGCTCTTGTAACAGGTTCTCAACTAAACCCAAGTCAAGTGCAATAAGGGTATTGGGGACCTTAAAAGTAGAGAATGGTGTGAACTGCCTGGCTGCCCTCTCCCTATTAATTACCGTATATTCTGAGGTCCGACTATTCTTGAGCACAAAAGTACATAACTTGCTACATGAGCCCCCATCTTCTGCAATCACCGAGTTGCTGACACCAAAAACCAATATTGCAGCAGTGATAAACCATATAAAGTGTTTCAACCGGAATCTCCTTGATTTAGAGTGCGTAATACCCGAGGAACATCAATAAATTTAATCCGGATAAACTGGGTAATTAGCACACCGAAAAGTACCTTTCGGATATTGGGAGGAGTTACTTGGCAAGTCAAGTAACTAAGAGACTAACAAACAGTCCTTATTAAGTAATAACTGTACCATCATTTAGAATTTAGGAAATATTGCCAACTGAACAAACTAGGCTTGGCGTTTCCTATTGATAAACGCCAAACCTTTTGTGTAAAAAGCGAGCAAAAATCTAGCTTTGGGCCATCTTAATTTCTGCGGTCTGAGTTATTCCCCATATCCCACAGAATTGGCTGATCGCCACCCATAATGGTTGAAGGCATTTGACCATTCCATTGCTGCGCGCGGATATATTCAACCAAGGTATGGTTTCTGGCAATCGCATCAGCTTTTGCTTTAATCGCTGCGGCTTCCGCTTCCCCTTTCTCCAGAATCGCAAAAGCTTCCGCCTCGGCCTCTACACGAATCTTATGGGCTTCACCATCTGCTTTAGCTTTGGTGGCATCACGGCGCGCATTAGCAGTATTCACCTCACGTTGCGCTTCCAGTTTTTGACGTTCCAATTTATGCTTTTCCGCAGCCGCCAGGTTCAACTCTGTCTGCTTAGTTTCAATAGATTGGATGTACTTGGGAGGCAAGCTGATGCTCTCAATCTGTACATCTCCCAATTCCATAGGCAACCCCTTGGTTTCCTCCTCCAAGAGTTCCTCAATACGTCGAATTGCTGCATTCCGGTTCTGGATAATCTGCTCTGCCTTGAATTCAGCCAAACCAGCTTTACTGGCGCTTCTCAGCCTGGGATCGAGAATCCGCTGTTCAAATTGTTCCAAACCGCCATATTGCTTATACAAATCAATGGCTGCACTGCGAGTTACCGTCCAGTTCACCGCAGTCACTGCTTTTAACGGCATTTGTTCTGCAGTGGCGGCATTCATCGTCTCAACATTTTTCCGGGTTCTTACTTCGATTTCGACCACATTGTCCATAAATGGGACTTTCGTATGAATTCCAGGATCAACCTGTGAGATTGCCTTACCAAATCGCTTTACAATTCCTACGTGCCCCTCGTCAACCGTGAAAACAGTCCCCATGGCGATAGGAATAATCAGTAATGCAACACCAGCGAAAATTCCCTTCTTAAGATTTTCCACAAACTTTCCTTTAACTACTTACATCCAAAAACGGTTCTTAACTTCAAAGATGAATACATAAGCGGATATTCTTTAATCCCTACATTTCTAAACCAGAAGGGAGTACCAAATAAGCCCCACTAAAATTCACTCAAAATGACCCGCAGGATGATATAGATAATTTTTCAATAAAAAAAGTATGACGCTTCACTTCCACATATCAGTGGAGCGAACTCTTTGAACCGTAATATAGAAGTAAGCTTCAACTATCCAACCGCGATCTTGTTTGTAGATATTTAGCGCACAATAAAATCGCATTCGCAATTTCAAATGCTAGATATACGAATAAAAACCGCCTTTTAAATTTGATCAAATACCTGAAGAGACACGTATACACAAAAATATATGTCAAAATATTTTTGGCCTTTCATGAATAAAAGATATAGGAGAGATACGCCTAAACCCACTACCAGATGAGCACTTATTACTTATGCAAATCCAGCTACGCCTCACCTAAGCAAGAATTGTGCGCCCGATAAAGCCTTGCCATTCAATCAAGCTCTCAATCAACGCTATTATCCATTAGCAATCACTTTCTCTATCAATAAGTAGAGGCCTTGACAATGAGCACTTCAGATTCATCGGACAAAAATGGCCCTGTCGAGGCCAACCCATACAAGTGGCCATATAATGGGGATCTCAGGCCAGAAAACACCGCTCTCGTGGTTATTGATATGCAGGTGGACTTTTGCAGCCCCGGCGGCTATGTCGACAAGATGGGATATGATCTGGAGGCAATGCGCAAGCCCATCGAACCCATCCAGCAAGTATTGAATGCGATGCGGGCAGAAAACTACCACATTATGTACACCCGGGAGGGGCATCGCCCCGACCTTTCTGACCTCCCTCCAAACAAACGCTGGCGCTCGCGACAAATTGCTGCCGGTATCGGCGACCCGGGACCATGTGGACGTATTTTAGTCAGAGGGGAACCTGGTTGGGACGTGATCCCTGAACTAGCGCCCAAAGCTGGCGAGGTCATTATTGATAAGCCTGGCAAAGGTACCTTCTTTTCTACAGACTTCGGGCTCATACTCAAGCTTAAAGGGATCGATAACTTGATTCTCGTGGGCGTTACAACCGACGTCTGCGTACACACCACCATGAGGGAAGCAAATGATCGAGGATTCGAGTGCCTGCTTCTATCAGACTGCACTGGGGCTACCGACGTCGGCAACCATGAGTCGGCTCTCAAGATGATTACTATGCAGGGAGGTGTCTTTGGCGCTCATACAGATAGCCATAAACTTCTGAAGGGACTAGCGGAAGCCTCTAATACTAAGTAAGTAAAAAATATATTGTAGTTGGGAAAGAGCTTGTTACTGAGATCGCTCTTCCCTAATAGAATTTTAAATCAAGCGGGCTCCGTAATTCTCAGATCGCCAGCATATGATAAAATGAACCCCACTAAAAACATGTGCACACTGACACTGAACTGATACTGCCCTTCACTCTCTGTTTCATAAGCCTTGACTTTGGGCCAAAGAAACTTTGGCAAAGGTATACCTAATAGCTTCGTTTTCGAAAACTGATATTCAAGTGCTCCGTCGACATTATGAGCGGTAAACTGCATTTCCAAAGGGACGAGCCTTTCCACCAGGTAATTTTTTTCTGAATAAAATGATGAACTCATCTTGAACCCATCGAAATCTCTCACCCAATCCATCCGATCGGAAAAGTGCCCACAATCAACAACTAACTGCGAACTTGAGCTCGCCTTCGGAAATCGAAATATTGAACAAATAGTATTCGCAATAACTCCACCTCGCTTGACGACAACAGAACCCTCATACCTCTTCACCCCAGTGTGTGCAAATTGCAACAGTGGAGATAATTCATTGAATGAGGACCCCATATGAGCAGAAAGTATGTTCAATATTCACTCCTATTCCTATTCACGTCCTTTACCCACAGTACCATCTATACAGGTAGCTGGCAGGCTGTAAATATTCAACCTGCCAGCGCACTCTCAGTCAACTCGATGACTAAATCAAGCTTATTTTCTATTCGCTCTCAGAATAGTGCTCATAGCCCGATGAGCGTCAACGAACCCAAGCCCGGTGTTGTGATCACCTAGCCAACTGCGGCGAGCATTATCTTTCAATGACTTGCTCACTAGTTGAGCAGCTTCTACCCTGCTAAGGCCGTAGTAGTCTGCCATTTCAAGGAGCAATAGGCTGACAGCCGCTAGTTGAGGAGCGGCAAAAGAGCTACCAGACTCAAAGTTTTGACTGGAAGCTGAATATACTGCATCGCCGGCAATAGCAAAGCTCTGCTTAATAGCCAAGGGGTTGTAACCCGGAACCGTCGCCGTAAGTGAGATCTCATTTGAGAATGGTTGGAGGTTGATTGCAAAAAACAAATTCTCAGCACCGGCCTGCCCTTCGTTCTGAGCAAGGAATGCCCTGATTAAATCCAGGTCATAGGTAAAGAAGCTGCCGAGTGGTGGTAGCTCCAAGCGCTCTCTCACATCGGTGTTGTTATGCTCAAGATCTGTACCTGTATTCCCCAGTGACTTGGTAAAAATCTTACTTTGTAAAATAGCGGAAAGATGCTCTGCAAACTCTGGGTCGAGTTGGTCATTGGTGATATGAAATGCACGGCTCATATTGATCACACTAATGTCATCTCGATACCGCATATAGGCCATTGCATCATTATAAGTTTTGCTCTCGGCACTAACGGGTACAATAGTCGCCTTCGGAGCAATATCCAAAATGATATCAATTACGGTGTTACCATGAAGGAAAGTAATGGGATCACCAAATGCAACTTCTGCTTCAATATTGGGATACTGTTCGCGCTGCTCTTGTAAGCGTGTCGGATCAAACAAATCAAAGACAGCAATTACCATACCCTCGCCATCAAAGCGTCTAGTCAAAATTTGCTGTTTCAGTTTATAACCGGGTACATGGGGAAGCAGTAACTCATTAATTGCCAACCTGAAGAGATTCAGGTCGGCAATAGCGGCATCAAATTCCGGCCTATATTGCTCCTGGTAATCTTCTGGCTGAAACGTGTATAGAAGCTCAGCTAATACAATAAATTCTGTGATTGACTGGCCCCACTTGTGCATCAGTAATTCTTCAACCATGTAGTGGGATTTTGCCATTCCCGAATATTGATCAAAATCAGCTGCCAGATACTCTTCAATAATTGGAGTTACCGGCTCTTCCCAAGGCCAGGGGGTTAATTCTTTCACAATCTCTAAGGAATCTCTGGCCTGCTCAATATCTGGGGTTGAAGCAAATATATTGAGGCTACCCAGCAACATTAAGATTGTTAGTATTATCCTATTCAAAACTATTTCCTTGTTATCTTGATATCTATTAAGTATTTCTTGTAAGTAAGCCTTCATAGCAAATGTTATTGAAAATAACACTCAGAAGAACTCCATGTACTACAAACAAATGGGATCATGAAATATAGCAAAAAGCAATTAACACAGCAGATCAGTAAAATTTTTTACCTATTCAAGAAGACTAAATTTGACAGACCCCCTCTAATCACAAGAGAGCAAACAAAATTGTGACAATCCAAATAGAAAACAACCAAGCACATCTCTCCTCTATTAAAGAAGGGGAATGCCATAGGATGCTCATTCAAATAGCCGATAATAATAAAAAAATATTTGACACTTAAAAACTTTTATTTCAAAAAAAAAAGAAAATAATCCACTATAAGTATCAGCAAACTTCAACCAAAACTTGGCCAAGGTTAACCAAAAATAAAACTTAACTTCACAAATGCTAAACAGGGAACCAGTTATGATAACTAACAACCTATCTTTACCTATCGCATTTTTTACCATTGTATCTTTACCTACCCACCAAGCGCTTGCGATAGATTGTTACGACACTATTGATACAGCCGTTACCCTTGCTGAAAATCTCGAGTGTGAATTAAGTCAAGAAAACCCATATGCATTAATTGTTACTGATCCAGCAGGAAGATTAAGGATGACAGGAGAGGGGGGGATCACCTGCACAGGCAATGAACTAGGGGCCATTGAAGAATTTGCAATATTCGTAGAGGGGTCAGGAAATCAAGTTTTCGGAGGAAAGGTAGACAACTGCCCTGGTGGAATTTTATTGGGTGGTACAGGCTCTCACATTGTGTACGATACCGAAGTTAGTGAATATTTCGAGCATGAAGGCATTCGCAGTGATAGCGATAATAACATTATACAGTCTAGTGTAATAAATGGGGATCCTACTAGATCTGGAGGAGATGGAATTGAAGTAAATGGCGATTTCACTAACGTTTCACTAAATAGGATTATCGGTGCTGGCCAGGAAGGAATTCAGATCGAAGGGGACTTTGTTTATGTAGCACAGAACTATATTACTGGAAGTGATGACGACGGTATAGACTTGGAAGGTCTAAATGGAACCATTGTTCTCAATACTTCAGAGGAAAATGATGATGATGGGATACTAATTGAAACAAGCGATGCGTTGGTAATTCAAAACATATCTAGCTTCAATGGAGATGAAGGCCTGGAAATTGATGACGCGGGAACTAATAATATACTTCAGCTAAATACTGCGAATAACAATGAGTCAAATGGAATTTCTATTGATAACTCTGGCACAGAAGGTAATACCATTCGAGATAATACCGCGCTAAATAATAGCGAATTTGACCTAAACGACCCCTTTGCCGACCCTCTCTGTGTAGGTTTACAGAATAACTGGGGAAACAATCAGGCAAACACCTCGAACCCCGACTGCTTGCGTTTCCTTCCTTAGAAACATCGCTTGACCGAATTTCATACACCATGGATGAGTGGACCAAGCACCGTTCATCCATGGTGAGATCTTTAGACTGGTACGCTATTCATGGGGTATAGGATATTTAGAAAGCCGCCTTCCCTAACCTACTGGCCCATCTCCCGAACCAAGTATCCGGCCCCGTCAATATTCTCCATTACCCAGAGAATATAAGCGATATCGACATGAATCGCCCGGGTGCTATCGGTGAAGTCCCAATCAGCATTGATGCTATCGTATGTTCCGTCAAATACGACTCCCACCAGCTCGCCGCGACCATTCATTGTCGGAGATCCTGAGTTACCGCCCGTAATATCTACGGTACTTAGGAAATTAACCGGTACTGAATCCAGCTGCTTTTCATAGTAGCGGCCATAGTTCTTCTTATCGATCGCTTCCATCAAAGCCTTGGGAGCATCAAAGGGGTCCTCGCCGGTATACTTTGCCTTAATACCACGCAATGTTGTAAAAGGTACAAAGCCTTGTTTACCGTCATTACCATCTGCTGCCTCTTTAATTGTTCCAGCTGGTGGCTCATAGCCTTTAACCAGGCCATAAGTCACGCGAAGAGAGCTATTTGCATCCGGGTAGACCGGCTTACCTAGGGAGTGGTAATAATCTATCAGCATCTCCATATACTGTGGGCGCAATTGGGCGAAACGCCCTTTCATGGATTTCTCATGCTCTTCACGGGCAAGCATATCATCGTACATGGCCACTGCCAGCTGGATAAACGGATCCTTGCTCTCTTTGAAGTCTTCAGGCTTTTTACCGATCCACGCTTCACGTACCTCGACATCGGAAAGCTCTGTTTCCTTATACATTTTGTCGAGAGTTGCCTCTAGGTCAGTATTGCCTTTGCCGATATTCAAGTAACGATCAAAGCTGGCTATACGCTGCTCCTTCGGGAGCGCCTGATAACGGTCCAGGAAGTAAAGCCAGATCTGCTTGTCGACTGATGGGTGATAGCTGCGCTCTATACGACGCATGCCCTCTTTGAATCGGGTTAGATCCCGTTCCTGATAACCCGGCTTGCGCTCAGCATCCGGTTTTTCGTTCTCTTTAGCCAATCGATACAGTTTGCTCGCAGCACCCAGCATGGCTGAACGATCCATATAATCGATGGCCAGGTCCTGTTCACGGGTTGATTCTTTTTCTACAACCAGCGCCTCGAGATCATCGATCGTCGACTGGTATTTTTTCTCGCGGGCCTTGTCTGAATCCACCCAAGCTTGCAAATCTTTTTCCAGCTTTTCTTTACGCTGCAATAGATCACTGCGCTGGTAACCCTCCATCATGCCGGTAAAGTTTTTAGAGTAATTATTCAAACCTGCCACGAGGCTTGCATACTTTAACTCTGCATCTTTATTGTCGGCGGTAGCCGCACCAATCGTTTCTGACCACTCACCCAATACCCGCTGCATGTTTGGGTAATACCAATTAAAGTTACTTTCCACTTCCTGGGCGGTGCGATAGCGATTAGTGCGGCCAGGGTAACCGGCAACCATCACAAAATCGCCTTCCTTAGGGCCTTTTGCCGCTACGGGCAGGTAGTGCTTGGGCTCGTAAGGGACATTATCTTTGGAATAATCAGCCGGTTTACCATCTTTGCCAACATAGGCGCGGTAGAAAGCGTAATCGCCGGTATGGCGAGGCCACATCCAGTTATCGATATCGCCGCCGAATTTGCCAATCGAAGACGCCGGCGCATGAACCAAACGCACATCGCGGATTTCCAGCTGCTTAACCAGGTAGTAATTCAAACCGCCGTAGTAGCTATAGACCTCACAGCGATGGCCCGGATCTTTTTCACACTCGGAAACCAGCGCCTTCTCCGCTTCTTCGATTGCGGCAAAACGTGCAGCACCATCCATCTCATCTGTCAGGCGTTCGTTAACCTTGTCCGTTACTTCGTTCATTGCAACGGTGACGTAGACGCGGGAGCCCGGTGCAGCAGGCAGCTCTTCAGACAAATCTCCGGCCAGGAAACCTTCAGCCAGTAAATCCTTGGATTCAGTTGAATTGTATGAAATTGAACCGTAGGCGCAGTGGTGGTTGGTAATCACCAATCCCGTGGGAGAGACAAAGGAAGCGGAACACCCCCCCAGGCTAATCACCGCATTCATAGGGAATTCAGTAAGCTTGGTCATGCTGGCTGGGTCCAGCTCGAGGCCATGACTGCGAAGCTCCTTGGACAATTCAGGCAACTGGTGAGGCTGCCACATCCCCTCGGTCGAAACACTTTCTTTCTCTGCAGCAAGGCTGGAGTAACTGGCTCCAGCGAGTAGTGCAGCAGTTGCAACCCCGTAAACAATAGAATTATTTATTTTCATATTTACTCAGCAATATTTAAAAAAATAACGGATTAGTTTTGGATGTACCCCAACTCCAACCTGTCTTTTGCGACATCCACACCGAAAATTCACCTATAAGTGCGGCAGACTGACAGAGTAACATACCCGCCAGGACGGTAGGCCGACACGAAACTGTGCTCTTGGTTAAAACCAGTATTTCATCGATATTACTTCACTGGCTTATACACTCAAATGGGGCAAGCCATAGATACGTAATTGATACAAAATATCATTTTAATGTCGTAAAGTCCGGGCGAATCTAAATTATGGCGACAACAAGAAGGAAATTTGCGACAAGCTGTTTTGCCCTCAAAAAATCTTTGAGCAAGCCACTTCCGGTTCCGGCATGCACTGACCAATAAACTTCACTTAACGCCCTACAACCACTGAGATTTCTGTGTGGGTTCTGGATTCAAGCTTGATTATCTCCAACTACCTGGAGGCTATCTTACTAGACTAATCAGCAAAGTGATGCATCACATCATTTCAACACCGGAGAAGTGAACTGTACGATCAAGGAATACAGGTATTGGCCCGTCTTCAATAGCAGGAAGCAGGACAGCTAGAACCTCGGGAAATAATTTTCATTAGTTGAAGTTATCTAACGGAAGAATAACTTGAGTTTAATTACTCTACAGAAAGATACCTTGAGCAACGCATTGCACAAGTGAAGAGAACTCAGCTGACTCCAATCAAGAACGGACCGTCTGCGGTAACTTTACATATTCTCGTCGGGCAATATCTACAGATAAGTCAAAATTTTTTGCAGATATAGTGATCTAAATCTTTCAGACACATCGCTAAGATGGTAAGGCTATAAAGCAGGATGTCATATGTAGCAAACAGTATACGCCTGAATTTTAAACCGGAGTTCAAGAAAGTTGGTTCAAGAAAGTTGGCTCAAGAAAGTTGGCTCAAGAAAGTTGGCTATATCAATTGACCGCTTCTATCTGGTCTTGCCCTTTCAGGGCTGCTTACTGGTACGAGTTTCCCTAGGCCGCTGGTTTGTTTGTGCAGAAGTAAATCAGCACACAATCTACTAGCCTCCTTTGCTCTTGCCAAGCATATCCGTTGCTGTAAGAATTCAGATAGAGCTATTAATAAATTATATTACTTGAAAATCCCTGGAAACTCTATTATGCCAGCAACACCTATTCTAGACGAAGAAGTTATCGATCTCTCAGGGAGAGAAAATCTTACTGATCTGTCACCGTTAAGTGAATTTAGGAAGGTTAAAGAACTGTACCTAGAGGATACTCTGGTGGAAGACCTTACACCGTTAGCAAACTGTAAACAGTTAAGAGTTCTTTCCCTTTCCCGTTGCCCGGTAAAATATTTGAAGCCCATCGAAAGCCTTACTGAGCTTGAGGAGCTTCACATTGATCAAACATTAATATCAGAACTGAGTGAGTTTAAAAAAATTAAGAAACTATACCTGAATGATACTGATATAAAGGACTTAACACCAATAGCGAACTGCAAACAATTAGAGATCCTTTGTCTATCTCGTAGCCCCATTAAAGATTTGAAGCCCATTGAGAATCTTACTGAACTCAAGGAACTTCAAGTTGATCAAACACAAATCACGGACTTATCTTCCCTGACAAAGTTAAACATGCTTGAGTGGCTAAGAGCTGATCATTGCAGCTTTACCGCGATCGACTCACTTTCTGGAAAAAATAGACTTCAACGCCTAGACATCTCCGATTGCCCAGTTAAAGATTTTACACCACTGAGATCCCTAAGCTCATTGATAATGCTTGGGTTGCGGAATACCTATTTTGATGATTGCTCCATTTTAGTCAACAACCGGAATTTAGCTAATCTTAACCTGGCCCGAACAGAGGTAAGCGAAATATCTGCGCTTGGAGAAATGAAAGATCTGTGGTGTTTATCTTTAGAAGGAACGTTCGTAAAAAACTATTCTGCATTATCTTTATTGCCCAATCTGCGTGAACTTTCTATAGGCGATTACCTCTCTAAAGAGGAGTATGATGGAACTGACAGTATCCCTGTTACAGATCTAAATCTTAACTGGGAAACTATCCGAGGATTGGAGGAGGTTCAGGAATTTATTGGAAGACATTCACATTAAGTTTTTAAAATATCATTTTCTGAGAATGTCCAAACTGTTGTTAATATGAACAATTCAGTTTGGTTGTTTTTATACCAACCTTTAAGACTGGTAGAGGAAACTCCCAATGATATTAGAGCAACCAATCATTAGAACAGCCTTGTTACTTATGTACTGAGTAGAGCAGAGTTAAGAAAAAATGAGCAGATCTTTGCAAGAATTTCTATTAAGCCAGGCCAGATTTGAATACCTGGCCATATAGCTATTTGGATTCGTAAAACACTTTTGTTTCGGTACCCTGGTTATCCGCCAGGGCAGCGATCCAGGAGCTCTCCATTGCATCCCAATCCAGACGCGCTTGGTTAATCGCCTCTACCCGGCTTTCCAATGTGTCATCCAGCTCTAAAACTGTAAGCACTTTGTCAGCCTTATTAAATCCAAATACACCTTGCTCGGTAATAAATACCCCCTTGATTCTCTCAGCGTCAGTGCCACTGAATAGTGAAAAGAGCGCATCATAATCAAATATAAATTCAGGGCTAAAACGCCAGCCACAGCTGTAGTATCCCTCTCCGCTATTCTCTGAGCGGAGATAGCCACACTCCGGCAATAGCTCAACCTCGTCTGCCGCCTGAGTTACTGGGTGGTGGTGGTCACTCCCTGACGAGACCTGAAAACTGCAGGGCAGTTGGAGCCAATCCAATTCGATACGCCCCTGCTCCACCACTTGCAGCGGTTTTTCAGCGCCCTCACCTAAGAACGAGAGAAATCGCTGAAGGTTTTGCAAGTCTTCGGGGCCGTAGAGATCAGACTTATTAGCCACTACCAGATCAGCAACTTCTAATTGCTGCCGAAAAGTCTCACTACGTAAGTAGCGATTATCTTCAATACAGCCAGCATCGACCAAAGTTAGCGTACCGCGAAGGTCCAACACACCGCCGCGCACTGCATCAGACAAAGCCGCCAGCACCTCTCTAGGGTGCCCCAGGCCCGTCGGCTCAATTATTAATCGATGGGGCCTGGCCTTAGCCAATAACTGGTTTAAAGCGACCTGCATCGGCAAACCAGCAGCACAGCACATACAGCCGCCAGGTACCTCTCGAATATAAATATTGCCTTCCTGTTCTGGTTCAAAAAGTACGCCATCAACGCCCACTTCTCCAAACTCATTGACCAGAACAGCCCAGCGCTCATCAGCGGGCTTACTTTCCAGGAGATGCCGGATAGCCGTTGTCTTGCCGACGCCCAAAAAACCAGTGATAACGTTGGCAGGTACCCCGCGTATTAACTGACTAGCTGCCACTAGGCTGCATCCCGGCTGCACTCATCACAAACACAATCCAGCTCCAATTGGGATGTCTGGAGATGATATCCAGCACTTTCAACCGTATCCCGCAATGCATCAATGACTTCAGGCCTAATGCCAATTTCCCGCACTTTGCTGCAGCGATTGCAGATTAAAAACTGTGGGGTCTGGTGGCTGTGGTCACAGGCAATATGAGCACAGGCCAGGTACTTGTTTTCTGAATTAAGTTTGTGAACCAGGTTCTCTGCTGCCAGAAAATCCAGCATTCGATAGACTGACATGGCGGGAATTGAGTCGCCAAAGTCACCATTGTAATGCTCCGCTATTTCATAGGCAGAGAGCGGAGTTTTTGACCGCAACAACACGGTAAGAACGTTCTTACGCTTTTCAGTCAGGCGGGCACCTGAACTGCGACAGGTTTGTTCCGCCACACTCAGGGTCTGTTTGATTTGGGATGCTTTCATAGCCTATTTCATTTGCAATTTGTTGTCTTTACCAGTGAGCAGTTCAGCCCCCTGACGACCGGAGCTGATCCATTGCACTGCAATCCCATGAATACCGGGAAACCTCTCAAACAGGGTAACAATGACACTGTTGAACTGTGCCAGATTATCACACTTGAATTGGTAACTAGCACGGAAACCACTGTGCACTGAGTTGTCACTGGTAACTTCTGCGCTATATGGCGCCTTAACTTCCACACTTAAGGGATTGCACTGGGCACCGACAAACTCAAGAAAATGATCTGGCTTGGATAGCTCGTGAGCAACCTGCTCTAACCGCTGCTTTTGGGCATCGCTACGTGGCGCATGCTCAAATCCCACTAGATCAACTGTGGGTGACTCCAGCTCGATGATGATTTTGTCTGCTTCGGCCACCAGGTACATCATCGCCTTACCGTGAACATGACTTCCCATTTCCCCAGCGACCGGGCCGGCCCAAAACAACGCAACAAACAATGCTCCTGCAAGTTTCATAACCCTCACCTACTCGACTAAAGCATCCCGATAAATCAAGCGCAGGTTTACCCAGTGGGCAACAATCAATAAGCCTGCACCAAGAACACTGGCAACTAGCTCCCATACCCCCTCGATATATAGCGCACCAACCAACAGCAATGCCCCGGAGAAACCAACAATCATTACCGCGTAGCGCTGATGGCGCCGGCAAGAGGCTGGGAAGCTGGCCAAGGTCAGAATTACCACAGGTACAAGCAACAGCAAGTGGAGAAACTGGTCCTCTTGTAAAGCACCCAATATCCCCAAACCTCCCAATAGCGGTAACAAAGGAGTCAAAAGACAGTGCAGCAAGCAAAGCCCAGAAGCCAAAATTCCTAAAGTATCTCTCACAACAATCCTTTTAATCTACGAGAACCCAAGACAACCACATACACTTCAATCAACTTGATGATATGTTATATCATAAATTTAATATTTCAAGTCAACACGAGCTATGCAACAGGGGATTCATGGAATGCCAAAAATCAGTGAACAAGAACTGCTAGGGATGCCTGCATCAGACTATATGAACGAAAAGCAATTACTCTTCTTCAAACAGCTTCTGATGGAATTGAGAAATGACCTGCTGGCCGAGCTTGCACACGGGCAACAGGCTATTGCTACCACGAAACTTGCCCTAGCTGATGACCTGGATCGGGCAACTGCAGAGCAAGAAAACCAGCAACATCTGCGCTTTACCGGTCGAAAGAACCTGCTGTTGAGAAAGATCCAGCGGGCTCTGGAGAAAATAAAAGATGGCAGCTACGGTTACTGCGAAATCAGCGGTGACCCTATCGGGCTGCAGCGACTATTGATAAGACCCACCGCAGAGCTTTCCTTTGAAGAGAAAGCTCGCCAAGAAATACTGGAGCGTAACTACAGTAAGCGAAGATAAGGGTCGCCGTCTAAGAGACCACTAATATTTCTTTCATACAGCCCGATAGTTACGCATTGTACCAAGGTGGGACGATCCACTGACCAAAGTGCCAGTCGCGAGGTACAAACCTTCCGTAGCCTTGTCCCAATCGGTCTGGCTTATTATTGGTAGGGTTCATTGCCCAGCCCTCTGCCAGAGTGACATTGACACCATTTATTCTGCACATTGCTATAAGCTCTCTGAAAGCCTGCAAAGTTTGAATAACCACTTCACTGCGAGCAGGAGTAAATGCAATAAGGGGTAAATCTATGTCGTTCACATATGGGCGTGCGGCTTCATCACTGTGCCATAGTACATTTCTTCTGGGGAATGGCCCCCAATGCCCAGCTCCAGCTCTCGGGTTGCGAATGCCACCAATAGTGGAATTGAGTGTCTGGCTTACCTCATAAATCCGATTAGTTATATTTCCCAGCTTGGTGCCTTGCCTTTGGGTAGTGAAATTTCTCTCTAATTGGGTTTCGATATGCTGGCGCTGCGACCAAGCTTGAGCAGTGCCGAGAATACGGCGGTCATCTCCATATCGATCAAACTTCTTTGCGCCCCGCTTAAATGGCCAGATAGCAAACAGATCATAATCTCCAGTAATAGCATTAAGGGGGTGCTCATTTCGAAAATGACGATGCTCCACGGGGTTGGTCATTGCCAGTAGTGGCTCATACATGTCCTTATACTTAGTGTCATACTGGACAACAATGTTGCCACGCTCCTGAATAAAGCCTGACTGCCTACTTTTTTCCTTATCAACATAGACACCCCACATGTCTCCCAAGCATGTGTTAACCCTGATAAGAGAATAATGAAAAGTAATGCCACTGAGGTGGTTAGCTACACCTTCGTAACGATCTTGAGTTTTTCTTGTAACATTGATCTTTCCGCTCCGAATAAGCCAATCAACCCTTTCCTGATGTAAGCGAAGCGGTGTTGTTGATGCAGTCCAACCTGCGCCAGACTGTAGATCAGTAAAGGCTTCTCGATGTTGATCACGGTTATAGGCCGCTTTTCTCATCCCGTGTTTATTTAACCGGGGGTCTCGTAAGACAAAGCCTGCCATCGGCCCCCAATCACATGACTTCCCATGAATCCTAAAGCCCTTTGTGTCATATCCCTGCTCAAGTAATTGGGTACATGTTGGCCCTGTTGCGCGAACGATGATAACGCAACGGTGAGATGCTGCGGTGGTTTTAAATGCGTCTGCATGAGAAGCCGGGCAGCCTATAAGGTTTTGACGCAATGCAGCATTGTTAAATATAAGGTCCATGTATTAAATTCCTGTTTCGGGGCAGCCTACATATAAATTTCGATTAGCTAAATAAATGCTATTTATAGAAATTTATTACGATGAATGTAAAACTACTAAATCTATATTTTGTGCCTCTAAAAATAAGCACTAGTCCAATTACTATTATCAAACACGCCAAGGTAAAGATCTTGCCCATCGCCCTTAACCCTGACTTATTTATAGGCCTGTATCTGTGAACACAAACTGAATTAGTCTTTTGAATCCAATTAATAAAGCCAAATTCTTAGGAAGCTTGGCTTGAAAAATGCCCTACCCCAAATTCATACGCAAAGGAAAGGCTACAGAAATACCAAAGTCCGTGGATCGTATCACCTAAAGCATCCAAAGGATTTCCAGTTTGCTCTAAAACTTAAGCCTACACGCAGTCCGCAGCGCGGCCTTTAGGTTTTGGGCATATTTTTTTAGATTTTGGCCTTTTAAATTGAGAGGGGCTGGTTTATACAACTGAAGCATCACTACTAGACGTATAAGATATCCTGTAAATGGATATATTCTTAACAGGCAGAGAATTTACCAGATTAGAAAAGGGAGGCCGCATTGGATCACGAATTATAACCTAAAGAAAAAAGACCCCTAGCTAGCCTCCAAGATCTTTCCTTGAAGGAGCGCAATTAATCTACCTATCCGAGTCAGAACAGAGTCTGATATACACAAGAGGAATCATTGGGCTTTACTTCATTAAACGCACCTGGCCCCACTAGATCTTGCACACTAAGAAATTGAGATATATCAGACTGTACTAATTACATTGCCGACTACCTGTCACCGTCTAAAGTTCCAGATTCTGTTTTATCTCTATTGCTTAGTACTTGTTGCTTTACACATCTAACTGACACCAAAAGTATAGCGATGGCTCCAATAAATGTAGTGGCTGCCATTGACAACTCTATAGCAATCAATATTAAAGAAATGACACTTATCGATAACAGCTTTAAATTTTTAATATGAAATTGGAGATAATCTCGTCTCAGAAGATCTTCAATTAAAAACAACATGAGAATCGCCAAACCAAAAGCAATTACTATAAACTCAAAGCTTCCTGTCGATACCCCTCGATAAAACGATATATAACATAACAAACCAGTGCCTGGGATAGCTGCAACATTTTGCATTGTATAATAATCTGCTGAAGCCAGCCTCCAGAAGGTTGACCACTGACTACTTTCATCCTGTTCAAGTATAGTTAGTTTAATCACCAAATATGGGACGGCAAGCAGCCCTCCGACAAAGAGAATAAAAACAAATATCACCATAAAAATACCTAGCCAGTAAATTCAATTTCGATAATTGATCTACAAAATAATACGCTAAGAATGAGTCTTCCTGCTGATAAGCAGAAAAACTAACCGCTTTTTCTCACCCGATTCAAATCATCACAAACCATCTCCATACCATCCAGCACCCGGAAAGTATGTCGCTGGATGATATCCGGTGGTACATGAAACAGGTTTCCCTCTTTAACTGCATTAATTCTTGGGTATGCTTCCCAGGCATCCAACCAATCTGGCCGCTCCTCCCCCATTCCGCTGGCGATAATTACTCTCGGGTCTCTATCCAGTACAGACTCAATGCTAATCTTCGGTGCTAATACCAATGCATCGGCAAATATATTACGGCCGCCACAGGTTTGAATAACATCGCTAATCAGGTGGTCGCCACTAAGTGTTTGCAGAGGCTCATTCCAAACCTGATAAAAAACACTGACTGAATCCAGGTCCTTGTGGCTATGCTGTATTTGATTCAGTCGCTCAAGCCACTCTCCGGCAGATTTATCTGCATAGTCACTTGTGCCTGCAAGTGTACCGAAGCGCTTTACATTCGCAGCGATATCTTCAAGAGTGTGAGATTCAGATACGAAAACTGTAAAACCGAGATCCTCCAGTTTATTAATCATCTGATCGCCATTTCCCGATCCCCAGGCAACAATCAAGTCAGGATTTAGCAATAGTAAACTTTCATAATTTACAGCTTTATAGTTACCTATCTCCGGTAATTGCTTGGCTTGCTCGGGGTAGTCACTGTAGCTTACCGCAGCAATTAGCTTATCCCCTGCCCCGGCACTGTAAAAGTTCTCCACGATATTTGGCGCTAGCGCAACAATACGCTCTGCTGGTACAGGCAGTTCAACCCATTGGCCACGGGCATCTTTTACCCGCACGGAATCATCCGCCCAAGTATTACTCACCAATAACAGGTTCAAGGTTAAAACAACACGGACAATACTGCTTCGAGACATCTCTTTAACTCGACTATAACTAAGGAGCTTCTAAACAGCTCCGTAACTCACATTGGCAACCACTGCCACCCATAAAATCAATATCGACAACTCACTTATCTCGACCAAACCGCCCAAACAATCGCCGGTATAACCACCAATAGCCTTATCCCACAGGCGACGCCAGAATAAAACCAGGCCAATCAAACTACAGACGATGCCTATGGCAATGGGTATTGGCGCCGCTAAACATCCAATAGCAACTACGATTGCAACTACCGGCAATAGGTCCCATCGGCGCTCGGAGCCAGTGGGCGGTACATGGCCTTCAACACGTGCGTATTGTGAAATTCCCATTAAAGCCAGGGCCGCAGCCCTGGCTAACATAGGTGAGAGCACTAACGGCAGATAGACCCAAGCATCTTTTGTTACCGGGTTTATTAGCTCTAGCAGGGTTGCTATTGCAGCGAACTTTATCAGTAGGAAAACAACAACAGCCGCTACCGCAATAGAGCCGCAGTGGGGATCGTGCATTACCCTCAGAATATGCTGACGTTGTTCTTCAGGATCGGCACACTTATGTCCAGCAAAGTAGGCATCAGTACAGTCAGCAAGGCCGTCGAGGTGTAGTGCACCTGTCAGGACCACCCAGAAACCCAATAGTATTGCGGCTTGTAACTGAGTACCTAAAGGGGCCAGAAGGTAGGCGGCTCCGGATAACAGTACACCAATCACCACTCCAACCAGGGGGTAAAAATATATCGACCGCTTCACCGTTTCCTTGTCCACCTCCCGCAGCAAGCCCGCCACCGGCAGCCGGGTAAGAAATACCAGCGCATACAGAAATGCTTGGGATAGGTTGTACAACTTACGGGCAATAAACATAAGCTGACTGCTCTGGGTAGGAAACGGTAAAGGTCTTATTGTCCGAGTCGTATCTCAGCGATGCGGCAAACCCGTAATTAACTTGCAGTGAAATCATTTTGACTGGAAGCCAGTTATTCGCATATGCGAGCAACAACTTGATAACGCCACCGTGAGTAATAAGCAGCAGGGACTCTCCCGAGTATTGCTGGGCTAGATTATCAATAGCTTGAAGAACTCTGGATCGAAATGTGGGAAAGGGCTCGCCTCCCGGCGGAGCGTGCTTTTCCGGGTCACGCCCCCAAGCTTCACACAGTGCTCGTTGCTCAGTCCAGATCTTATCGACTGACTGCCCCTCCCAGTCCCCGAAACCAATTTCCCGGATATCAGGAACTTCAGTTATCGGCAGCTTTTTCTCTCGGGCAAGCTGGGCAGCAAAGCGCTGGCAGCGTTGTAAGGGTGAAGTAATAATCCGGTCCCAGGAGTCATCGAGCTCGGCAAGCCCTCGCAACATCTGCTCCCTACCCTCACTGGTTAGGGGCACATCGATCTGCCCGCGAAAAATATTTCCACCTTCGCAGGCACCGTGTCGTAAAAGATCAATCCGCAACTGGCACTCCTGCCTCACTGAAAGTGAACATTTTGTTATGCAGGCTCAGCGCTTGCTTGATAATACTTATGGCCAACACTGCACCTGTGCCCTCGCCAAGGCGCATATTGAAGCTCAGCAATGGCTTCACCCCCAGGCACTCGAGGGCCAGTTTGTGACCAGACTCGTCAGAGAGATGGGCGTAGAGCAACCAGGGCTTCACTGATGGATTAATAGCACCGGCAATAGCTGCCGCGGCAGTCGCCATAAAACCATCAACCAATACAGGGACACCTCGCTGGGCACTGGCGACAAACGCTCCCGTTAAGGCTGCAATCTCAAAGCCACCAAAAGTTTGCAGAATAGCAAGTGGCGAGCCCAGCGCTGCCCGGTGCTGCTCCAAGGCAGATTCGATCAGTTCCACCTTGCGGGCGAGCACTGCATCGTCGATACCTGTTCCTCGCCCCGTAATGCTGCCAACCTCTAGCTCAAAAAGGGCGGCAAACATGGCAGCGGCGGAAGTGGTATTGCCAATACCCATATCTCCGCCAATAAAACAATCTGCATCGGTAGACTGGCGGCGACCGGCATCAAGAGCAAGAGCCAGCTGCGCTTGGGTCATAGCGGGATTACCTTGGGAGAAGTCCGCAGTAGAGGGAGCTATAACTTCATCAATCAGGTCGGGGTGTTCAGCGGGGACCACACAACCCAGATTAATTGCGGCAAAGTCAGCATTCTGCTCGCGGCTCAACACATTAATAGCCGCCCCACCCTCGCAAAATAGTTTCAGCATTACAGAAGTGACGGCCTGAGGAAATCGGGAAGTTCCCTGGGCTGCAACACCGTGATCAGCACCGAATACGCGCACCGACAAATTATTCAGTAGGGGTTGCTCCCTCCCCTGGAATCCGGCGAAATCCACGGCAATGCTCTCGAGCCGACCGAGCGCGCCTTGCGGCTTAATCAATTGCTCCTGGCGGGCAATCGCGGCATTGCGAGCACTCTGGTCCGGGGTTGGTGCAGGCTTATCGAGCCAACTGAGTTCATCTATCATCATTATCAGTTTCAGGTAATTTTACTTTACAGTGAGCGGCAAACCTGCAATTGCCAAGGTGACGCTATCAGCTCGCTCGGCTAATGCCTGATGAAGCCAACCTGCCGCATCCACAAATTCCCGCGATAACTGCCCAAGGGGCACAATACCCGAACCGACTTCATTACTGACAAAAATCCAAGGTGGGGTATTACCGTTAGCGAGAGTACGCCTCTGATCGATACATTGCAGAAGCGCCTCTTGCTCACACTCCCAAACGCCCTGATGAAGACAGTTGCTCAACCACAAAGTGAGGCAGTCCACCAGTACACAATGGGACTCAGGAGCTGTAACCAGAGCCTCGGCCAGTGCAGTAGGTTCTTCCAGGGTCTGCCAGCGATGATCCCGATCTTCCCGATGTCGAGCAATACGGGTAGACATTTCTTGATCGCCCGCAGTAGCCGTTGCCAGGTAGGTAAGTCCACCATCGCTACTGCTGCTTAGCCACTGCTCCGCGCGCTGTTGCGCGAGCCGGCTTTTTCCGCTGCGTGCGCCTCCTAGTACCAGATGTACACCACTGGTGCTAGACATCGGCAATCACCAGGGATTGACCGGTTACGGGGTGTGGCATCACCGTGACACTGTAGCCGTAAAGCTGCTGCATATTCTCCGCAGTCAATACATCCTCTGGATTTCCGTAGGCCATACTGCGCCCCTGCTTTAAGGCGAGGATTCTGTCGCTATAGCCGCTGGCATGGGCCAGATCATGGACTGTCATTACCACAGCTACGCCACTTCGCGCGAAGTCTCTTACCGCTCTCATCATTCCATATTGGTGTGCAATATCCAGGCTGGCAGCGGGCTCATCTAATAAGAGGAGCCGCTCTCCCCCATCCTCTGCCCGCCAGATCTGGGCCATCACCCGAGCCAATTGCAAGCGCTGCTGCTCGCCGCCAGATAATGTTGGGTACAGGCGCTCAGACAAATGACTAACATCCAGCGCAGCCATGGCTTCCAGGCAGATTTCTCCGTCCCGGTCAGTGCCGGTGGAATGCGGAGTTCGACTGAGGGCGACCAGCTCCAGCCCGGTAAAGGCAAATGTCAGCGGGTTATTTTGCGGCAGGACGGCAACTTGCCTGGCTCGATTGCGGGCGGACAACTTTGAAAAAGAGTTACCTTTAAAGTGGACCTGCCCGGAATCCATCCTGACTGCACCGCAAAGGGCACGCAGCAAGGTCGACTTCCCCGCGCCATTGGGGCCAATCACACAAACCAGCTCGCCGACATCTACCTCCAGGTTGATATCTTGCAACAGCGGCCGATTATCGACACTAACCGTAACTCCCTCCACCTGCAGCAGAGCCATTAAATTGCCCCCCTGCTTTTACGCAACAAGGAAACAAAGAAAGGCACCCCAATCAGTGCGGTGATCAGCCCTACCGGGATCTCCACCGGGGCAATAATGGTTCGCGCCAGGGTATCGGAAACTAGCAATAAACTGGCTCCAGCCAGGGCAGAAAGCGGCAGCAGCTGCCGGTGATCAGGCCCTACCCACAAACGCACTATATGGGGCACTACCAGCCCCACAAAAGCAATACTACCGGCTACTGCAACCGAAGTGCCCACTCCCGCCGCAACAAGCACTATCAAACGGGTTTTTACCCGCTCCACATCAATACCGAGGTGCCGCGCCTGGGATTCTCCCAATAAAAGAACATTTAGTGAGGTGCCGAAGCGGGACATACTGGCAAGCAAAGCGCCCAGCACGGCCAAAACCAGAAAAGCGCGAGGATAGCTCGCTGCATCCAGCCCTCCCATAAGCCACAGGCTCATACGGCGCAGGGTGTCATTATCGGCAAAGTACTCCATTAGCCCGATCAGGCTTGCGGAAAAAGCGGTAACGGCAATCCCCATTAGCAACATGGTGGCCACGGAAGTGCCATTAATACTTTTCGCCACTTTGTAGACCAGTGTCACCGCTAAAAGGCCGCTGAAAAAAGCAGCTATGGATACAACGGGCAAACTCCCAAACGCAGCGGCAACCTCCGCTCCTAGCAGGATGGCCAAACAAGCACCGAGAGAAGCCCCTGCGGTAACACCAATCAGGGATGGGTCAGCTAGAGGGTTTCGAAATAAGCCTTGTAACATTGCCCCGCAGATGGCGAGCACAGCCCCCACTCCAGCCGCCAACGTCGCTCTCGGTAATCGTATTGCCTGAACAATATCCCCAGCGAGTCCACCATCGCCCTGGCCACTGATCGCGGCAAATAGTTGTGAGGGTGAGAGATACACTGCACCTATAGCAACGGCAGCAGAAAAACTAAGGGCAAGTGCTGCAGGCAGTAACCACCAGGCAATATTTAATGCTTTGATACGGGTAACAGTCACTGGGTACCCTCTTGCAGCGCTGCCGTCTCCCTGGTTCCCTCAAATTGCTCGAGCCAGTTTCCCTGGATATTCTCGGCAATAGTCTCAGCCAGCCTGTCCAATTGTTGCTGCCGCTGTTCACCCACATCCAACGGCGTAGAGTCTTTCAACCCACCCCAGGCAAAAAGTGCGCTCAGCGCTTCGGGTGAATCGAACAGCCCATGCACGTAGGTCGCGAATATCTGTCCATCAGCACTTATTGCACCATCAGGCCTGGAATTTCCGTCTTTATCACAGATATATACCGCCGGAGTTTGCAGAGCTACACCTTCTGTTATACCACAGTGGATTTCATAGCCCTGAACAGGAGTAGCTTCTT
Organism: Microbulbifer maximicatervae (SeqCode); assembly: GCF_052468155.1. Taxonomy (NCBI): domain Bacteria; kingdom Pseudomonadati; phylum Pseudomonadota; class Gammaproteobacteria; order Cellvibrionales; family Microbulbiferaceae; genus Microbulbifer; species Microbulbifer maximicatervae (SeqCode). The sequence continues at coordinate 3,592,081 of NZ_CP174335.1, read as the reverse complement.
TTACTTCATTTTCCAAAGCTAAAAAGCCGGTAATATTTTTCAGTGCTTTGACTGGTTGCAATCGAGTTGTGAAATCCAGATAACCCAAGCCCGGTTCGTTGCCCGGGGTATCCTCTACCCCATCCGGGTCCTGTACCTCGCTCCCCAGCATTTGCAAACCACCGCAAATACCCACTAGTTTGCCGCCATAGCGCAGATGCCGATCCAACTGTGCAGGCCAATCGTTTTCTTTTAAGTAAGCCAAGTCTGCCCGCACATTTTTACTGCCGGGAAGAATAATCCAGTCGCACTGTGGGACTGGTTCACGGACACTGACAAATTGCAGATCGATATCCGGATGCAACCTCAGCGCATCAAAATCTGTATGATTGCTTATGCGCGGCAATACCGGCACTACCACTTTCAATCGAGCATCAGCACCGCTCTGTTGGGTGCTAATGGCATCCTCCGCGTCAAGGTATAGGTCATGGAGATAAGGTAAGACTCCGAGAACTGGCTTGCCGGTATACTCCTCTAACCAGTCGAGCCCCGGCTGAAGTAATTGCAGATCGCCACGAAAGCGGTTGATCACAAAACCAACGACACGCTCTCGCTCTGAGGAAGACAGCAATTCGAGGGTGCCTACCAAGTGGGCGAACACGCCTCCGCGATCGATATCAGCAATCAGTACAACCGGGCAATCAACAGCCTCGGCAAAGCCCATATTGGCAATATCGTTTTCCCGCAGGTTAATTTCTGCCGGGCTGCCAGCCCCTTCAACTAACACCAGCTCATATTGATCATCGAGCCGTGCGAAGGAGTCCAGCACTGCATTTTGCGCGGTGGCTTTGTAGTGGTGGTAATCCAGCGCCTGCATATTCCCCAACACTTTACCCTGGATAATAACCTGAGCCCCGGTATCTGAAGCGGGCTTAAGTAACACCGGGTTCATATCGCTGTGGGGGTCGATCCCACAGGCCTGGGCTTGCAGCGCTTGTGCCCGCCCTATCTCACCACCATCCACCGAAACGGCACTATTGAGTGCCATATTTTGCGGCTTAAAAGGTGCGACACTGACTCCGCGCTGGGAAAAGTAACGAGCGAGCCCGGCCACCAAAGTACTCTTGCCAGCATCGGAAGTCGTGCCCTGAACCATCAACACGGACATAGTGAAAACAACCTAGTAATCTACGCCTTTGCGGGCTTTGATGCCCGCTTTAAAAGCATGCTTAACATCTTTCACTTCAGATACCGTATCCACTAGCTCCTGTAGCGCACTACCACCACCTCGACCAGTTACCACCAAACTCTGTTCCTGTGGCCGCTGGGCCAGAGTCTCCAATACTTTGGACTCATCTAAGTATTTGTAAGCGAGCATATAAGTGAGTTCGTCCAACACCACTAAGTCATAGGTGGTATCGGTGAGCATTTTTTCTGCCTCTGCCCAGGTTCTCTCTGCAGCAGCAATATCACTGGTGCGATCCTGAGTATTCCAGGTAAAGCCAGTACCCATTTGATAGAGAGTAACTTCCGGGCAATGGTTTTTAAGGAAAAGCTCTTCCCCAGATTGCTGTGCGCCTTTAATAAATTGCACTACACCCACTTTCTGCCCGTAACCCAGTGCGCGTATCACCATGCCGAAAGCTGAGCTCGACTTCCCTTTGCCATTTCCGGTGAGCAGGACAGCAACTCCACGCTGGATATCGGCTGCTGCAATGTTGGCATCAACCTTCTCCTTGTGTTTTTGCATTGCCTGCTTGTGCTTGGCATTTCGTTTTTGCTCGTCTTCCGACATGGCCACCTCGTTCAAGAACCTATAAAAGAAAGTGCTTTAGAAGCTGAATTCCACACCAGCATAACCGGCGAGGCCCGCAGTGTTATAGCCAGTGACTTCCACATAATCTTCGTCGGTAAGGTTTTCACCGCGAACAAATACCGTCGTGGCGTTGTTCAGCTGATAACGGACACTGGCATCCAGCACTTGATAATCATCCAGCGAAGAGCCATCGCTATCTACCACATCCGCACTGGAACGCAGGTTCATAACAAGGCTCAAGTCACTAGTAGGCTTATAAGTGAAGCCGAGATTCGCCAAGTGCTTGGGACTGCGGGCTCGGGGAGAATCATCGGCTTCTTCAGCATCGGTGTAGGTGTAATTGGCAGAGAGCAATAGACTGTCAGTCAATTGCGCTTCGGCAACAAACTCAGCACCTTGGGACACGCTTTCTCCACTGCTTTGCAGGTAACCTGTGTAGTCGACCATATCGAATCCGATTTCATTCTCAATGACCTGTTTAAACAGTACGAACTCCAGGTAGAGAGAGTTTTCACCAAAGTATTCAACACCAAGATCCAGGCCTCGGCTCTCTTCCGGCTTAAGAGACGGCAACTCTAATGGAGTAAAAGTTAACCAGTCGAATGCGGTAGCGTTGTAGTCAACTTCATATAAGCTCGGGGCACGGAAGCCAGTGCCGTAACTACTTTTTATTTTTACCGTACCGTTGGCAACATCCTCAAATAAATAGGCTGAGCTGGCGCGGAAGCTGTTGTAGCTGCCAAAATCAGAGTTATTGTCATGGCGAAGGCCAAGGGTGATATAAGCCTGATCGGCATAGCTTCCCTGATATTCGGAATAAACTGCCCACTGATCCCGATCCAGGTCTCCCGAAGTATCTTCACGATGCTCTACCCCGTAGACCATTCCATGTTCGCGACTAAACCCGTAGGAACCGGTGAAGTTCAACTTTTCGATATCACCTTCCGCTTCATAAAAGGGCACGCCTTCACTGATATAGGTACGCTGCAAATCAGAACGCGTATAAGCCAACTCCTGCTGACCATCTTCGCCTTTATGAGCTAAGCTGACACGAACACTTTCCTGGCTGAAATCAAAGTTACAATCATCCTGAGAGGGCCAGCCGCAGCGATCATACTCACCTGAAGCATCGGTATCCCGCGCCACAGCCTCAAGTCGCCACTGCTCAGAAATATTCCAACCTACACGGCCATGCAAGGTTTCATTATCGTAACCGTCGTCATCTCTCAATTCCGTGTCATAACTACTGGTATTAAAACCATCGGTTTCTGCCGCCGCTGCAGAAATAAAATAATCCAGTGCTTCATTGGCTCCGCTAGCGCTGGCATTGTAGCGTTCAGTATCGAAGCTACCGCCCTCGGCAGACAGCTCAAAGCGCTGTCCTTGATCTTCGCGACGAGTTGAGATATCCAGCACTCCACCGGCATCGGCCCCGTAGAGCATTCCCTGCGGGCCACGCAGCAGTTCCACACGCTGTAAATTACTGCTCATAATATGTTCAATATGAGCACCGGCCTGAAGGCCGGTTGGGTCAGAAATATCAATACCGTCTACCTGGACCAAGGTTCTGAAACCAGATTCTCCACGCACCCTTAAGGAGGTAGTCTTGCCCATACCCCCTGTATTGGTAACAGACACAGAAGGCACACTGCGCAGAACATCGGCAAGGGACACCAATCCCCGCTCTTTTAGCTGCTCTTCATCCAATACAGTTACTGAAGTAGCTACCTGGCGCAGCGGCTCGCCCTGACGGGAACTCACAACAACCACGGTTTCCAGGTCCGGAATTGAAGATTCGGTAACAGTGGATTCAGCAAAAGACGGCGCGCTCACGGCTGACAGTACAGCCAGGCTCAATATAGATTTTTTCAAGTTTCAACCCCTAAGACAAAAGCACATGGGATCGAGGGAGGAATAGCAATGCGGCACGCCGAAGCGCGAAAGATCGTATTGCAAGATGGTAGCCCTCCGCTCCATCGTGTTTAGAAAAGAGGCCGGTATCGGGCTTACCACTCAGAATACAGGTGGATCACCGTTGCGGGGGCAGCGCCGGATTTCCGGACTTCCCGTTTAACCTTCTCAGCCAATTCAGGGCAGAAGGCACCTCTAATCGTGGTCGCGAAACTAGTGGAAAGGTACCGGAAAGTCAACCAAGGGCTTACAAAAAACGAACAGTAATTAGGGAAAAAATCTTTAACAAGACAGCTATACCTAAAGCGGGACTAGACAAGACACACGTTAACAAAAGCCACCCTAGATATCGACGCCTCCTAAAGACCGCAACACAATCAAGTGCAAACTTCCTTGTTACCATACCCTCCCTTTTAGCCAGTCTATAACCAGCAAAAGCAATAGGATAAATGGCGCCATAGATGTGGCGACAAATGCAATAACAATAATAAGTTGGAAATAACCAAGACTGATTATCATAGTTCCGTTAAGCGATTTTATCTCTCTCCTTCAGGCATACCCAATCAAACTTATTTTTATTTGACAGAACCCCAATCAAGCACACGATCAATGAAACTCCGGTTGAGACTAGTGCAGCCACGTAGAATCCAATTAAAAAATAGGCAGTAAGTCCAATGGTGCTACCCAAAATCATCGCCATGCTGGCAGCCCAGCCAGGCAGTCGCATGTAATAAAGCCCAAATACAATAGGCCAAATGGTACTGGAAACGAATGCACTGATGAAGTTCAGAACTTCACCCAAAGTCGATATCCTAGGCAAGCAGACTATCCATGTAAAAAATCCAAGGGCCAATATAAATATTTTTTTAACAACAATTAACCCCCTATCATCCAGTTTTGAGTTAATCATTCCTGCATAAACATCTTTTGTTAGCAAATCACTTGTTGCAGCAAGCAAAGAGTCTAAGCTTGACGCAATTGCAGCAAAAACAACAACAAAAATTACTGCTGCACCGACCCCCCCCAAGATACTCGCAGCAATTAACGGTCCAACCATATCTGCTACAGGCGGGTAAACACCAATAAGCGGAGCGACCAGAGCAACAAACCCTGCTGTAATAGGAATGGGAAACCACAAAAAACCGGCAAGTAAGAAGGCCTTCTCCCCAACACCGCTTTTGAAAGAAAAGGCCCGAGACCACCAGACATTGGAGTGGAATATTTCACCGACCCCAAAAAAAAGACTATTAAAAAAGAACATAATAGCCGCCGGGAAAATTAAATTTAAGAGCTGCGGACTCAGATCTTCTAGGGCATAATAAATTGACTCCAAGCTCAACTTATCAATGCAGGCATAACCAACAATAATCAACCCAAGCAATATTACAACAGCCTGAATAAAGTCAGTAGCGATGATTGCCTTAAGCCCGCCCAGCATTGTGTAGAACACACAAATAACAAGAATCACTGTCACCCCTAGCGCGTACCCCAAATCGCTTAGAGCAGATAACAACACTCCGCCAGCCATACCTAAACTGACCATCCAACCTAATGCATAACAAATCGAAACTATAAGAAAAACGCCCCAGGCAAAACGTCCATACCGCAATCTGAAAAAGTCACCGCAGGTAAATCCACGAGGCATCAACCGCCGGATTCGCTTTGCCAGAGTGGCAAAAAGTATCAACCCTGTTGCCGCCATTGAATACCCTAACATCCCCCAAACCCCAAACTGATAGGTTAGTTGAGGAGCAACCAAAGTTGTATTACTGGTTATCCAGGTTGCGAGAGCCGTAGAAGAGGCCAAAGCAAAACCAACATTTCTCCCCGCCAACATATACTCTTCAAGTGATATGCTCTTCCTTCCAAGCCACCAACCCATCAGTATCCACCCTCCCCCAAGGATGATTAGAATTGTCAATGCTGTAGTTGTAGAAATTGCAGTCATACACCCCATCCGATCTAAATGTAACTATTATCTAATCCACCCTGAGCAATATATAGAAACAATTAATATCAAAAAAAGAAAAGCTCCAGTGGCAAATAGAATTAATGCAACCACAATATTTCTATGGACTACATCAACGCTTACCACGTTACTGAAATACCTCCCTTCCTGACCTGCCAACCTGAAATAATAGTAGCCACTCTCAAAACCACTTAAGGCAACTTCACCTTCTTTAGGTAGCGAATAGGTCCTTTCTATATCACTAAATTCTTTGTCTAAACTAAGCTGTAAAATGTAAGTCGTATTTTGACTTACCCCCTGCCACTGAAAATCAAAAAAGCCTTCAGTTGACAACTGCTGATATGGTTTAAGCGTCAGCTTTCCCTCATCACAAATCGCGCCACAACATAATATTACCCCAAAAAACACGAACGAAGCTTTTGTATAAAAATTAACGGAATAAAGCATTTGCAACCGCGCTGGCATATATATCAACACTTCACTTTCTTTTAGCCGCATCTACACAATAGCCTTTAGGCCAGCCCCATCAAGCAGAATTTAAGTTACTAAAGCGCCATTCAGATGCAATCCTCTTCAATATAAGCCCACTACAAGAAGGTTTACATCTCTTACCCCTACTTAATCAAAACTTAACCACAATAGACTACACATGTAGCCTGCAAGACTAAATTTTCAGTCATCCTTAACATCATGAATATTTCGACCTCTGAACAAGTAATCCTTGAAGCACTCTGGAAAGGTCACCCTCTTACAGTAGAACGGATTATTGAACGGGCACAAGAAACGCCTGACTGGCATCCAAATACTGTAAAACCGATACTGAACAGGCTTGCAACCAAGATAACTCTTGAGAGAAGCAAAGATGGCAGACGCTATTTTTACTCTCTTGCTATTTCGAGGGATGAACTTGTTGAGGGGGAAACTAACAGACCCCTGTCACATTTTTTCAATGGCAAAATGGCTCCCCTGCTTGCACACTTCGCCCAGCATAAAAAGATATCAACATAAGAGTTAAAAGAAACTGCAAACAAACTGAAGAAGAAAAATTATTGAGTGGCTATATTAAACATCAGTTAAAATCACTTTTCTAATTGGTTTAGTTCTATTGATAAAAGGTTTGATCCGGCGTTATCCGGGCGCACAGATAGCATTCCTACTCTGGCTAATTCCTTTGGTTAGATGCTTCATGTGGCAAAAACCAGAAGTCGGAATTACACTTATTGAGTGTCAAGCCGTTTCAGCTGATAACATTTCAATAAAGATATATCCTAATCCAAATGTTACGGTACTTACTCCCGACTTTTATTTAATCTGGGTTTGGTTGATCGGTTTCTCTGCCTGGGTGATCTATAGACTTTTTTCTATACGCACACTTAAAAATCATTTAAGCAAAAATCGACAATCTATTTCGGTAGAAGAGATTATCAGAATTCATAAACCATTAGCACTGAAAGCCCACGCCATATATAAAACACACACCTTCCGCTCCATTTGTTACAGGCCTATCAAAGCCTGCAGCATACTTACCGGATGATTTCTATTCACGATATAATAAAATTCAGCAACGCTGTATTCTTGCCCATGAACTCTCCCAAATAGAACGTAAGGATTTATGGGTTCAATTGGTCTATGAAATCGTCCGTGCCGTATTTTGGTTCAATCCACTAATTCATATGGCTGCACCAATAATCCGAGAAGACCAGGAATTGGCATGTGACCATCGAACTCTAAAAAATAGCAGTAACAATGAACGCTTAGAATATGTTCGCGCATCAACAAAACGTTTATACGCGAACATCCTCCCCTCCACCATGGCATTTCTATTAAACCAAAAAGAGAGATTTATCATGCTTGAAAAACACCACAGCTCAACAGTAAAAACAACATTGGTGGCCTTCTTGTCCTTACTATAGGGTTTATTGGTCTAACCTAAACACCACATGTAGTAGCTGATGACTCATCTTGGCCAAAGGAAACCATGCAACTTAACTTTGAGGAAATCCCGCTAAGAGAAGTGACTAGAATGATTTTCAATTCCGCCGATCAAGATGTTGTCGGTATTGAACAGTTGTCAAATCAAAAGGTTACAATCAAAATTTACTCTGTAAGACCGTATCATGCGGCAATCACTTTATTAAGGTGTTATGAATTCAAAATGGAACAACGCGACAATCAATACACTATAATTCAAGAGTCTTCAATTATTACGTTTCACAGTTCACCTAAAACCTGCTTTAGTTCAGAGCTCGGCTAAATAGGAGCAAGAGGCCATCAGCTATAGGCAAGATATATATTAATAAGCAATTAAATACAGCTTTAAAAAGGCGCAATTAATAAACCACTCCCTATAACCATTATCAAATACTGCAATCCAATCCGCGAAATATTTATCGGTATATTGACGAAACAATGAAAACATCGAAGATGCATTTATTTATGTAGATTACAGCCACTTCCATCATGGATAATTACATTTTTGTCAACTATTCCAGTGAGAGCATGATATGGAGCCGAAGCGCGAAAGATTTCATTGCAAGATGGTAGCACTCCATTCCATTATATTTAAAGAAAGAGGCCGGTATTGGGCTTAACACTCAAAATACTGGTGGATCACTGTTGCTTGGTCAGCGCCGGTTTTCCGGACATCCCGTTTAACCTTCTTAGCCAATTCAGGGCATAAGGCACCTCTAATCGTGAACACGAAATTGGCGGAAAGGTACCAGAAGGTCAAATAACACTAATCAAATGAAGAGATACAACTGGGAACAGTTTTTATTAAAGCGCCATAATTCAATTTTTAATAGGGGCCTCAAAATAATTCTACAGTATATTGCAGGCATTGATGGTCGCAGACATTAGGCGCAGCATGCAACGAATGCCAACAGGGTCACAGTGCAGCAACTGCGGACTTCAAGGCTTCCCTATGGGACTTTCGAGGCATCACAAAATTGTCCACCCCCTAGATATTCATGTGGAAGCACTGAACCACCTGGTTATTAGAGCCTATCACTCCCAGAACTTGATCGTAGTCCCTACCTAGATTGCCATTTAAAACTACCCGGAGTATTGACCTTAAAGGAATTCAAAAAGTATTACCTAAGGTGATAAGTATCAGACAAGATAATTACACCCACTAATTCTCAATATCTATATAGGGCAACCGACACTAAACATTTCCATATAAATATTAAAAATCAACACCAGCACTTCCCGGGCAAAACTAACCTCATAGACCAAGGGAAACACCCAAAGACTTATAAAAAAATATAATTACAACAATCTCAAAACTCCAAATAAATATTTGGAAAAAACAACCACATAAAGCAGAATTGTTGCTGTAATAACAACCACCCACTTTAACCATAAAACTGCATTGAAGACTCTAAACAAACCATTTCAGGACACCTAAAAAACAAGGATAAACTAAACCCACTAATACCCTATTACATGGAAGGAATCATCAATGAATATCAAATTATCTAAGTCTTTGACTGCGCCCATCTACTTAATGGTAAGCACTTCAGCCGTTATACTTTCCCCTCAATCACTTGCCGTTGAATGTTTTGATACTATTAATTCACCTACCACTCTTACAGAAAATTTACTATGTGAGTTAACGCCAGAAAACCCTTACGCTTTAACCATTACCGGCCCCTCAGGAAACCTGTATATGTCAGGTGATGGCGGAATCACATGCATCGGCGGAGCTGGAGAAACTGGACAATTTGGTATAATGGTTGAGGGTACCTCTCGTCAAGTTATCGGTGGGAGCGTAGAGAATTGTCCAGGGGGCATTCTGGTAGCCGGCTCCGGCTTACACTCAATTCTTCACACACAAATCACTAATTTTCTCCTCGATGACGGAATCAGAGCAGAGAGTAATAACAATCTAATACAGGGCAATATTATTACTAGTAATGGGGCGGATGGTGATGATGGCATAGATGCCAGTGGCGACTTCACTACAGTAACACAAAATACAATTAATGGGGCAGGTGACGAAGGAATAGAAATTAATGGCGCCTCAGCCTCTATCATCCAAAATTATACTGCAGGCAGTGACGATGACGGAATTGATCTAAACAGATCTGGAGCAACCATATCATTCAATATTTCTGAAAACAATGATGGTGGCGGAATCGTCATTAATGGAAACAACTCTTATATATCCCAAAACATTGCCTCCAATAATGGTGATGATGGTATTGAGATCTCCGACAGCGGCTCTAGCAATACAATCCTCCAAAACACAGTCCAATATAATGGTGACCAGGGAATATATATAGAGCAGTCAGGAAGTGTCGACAATGTAATTCGAGGCAATATATCTACAGATAATGTTGGTTTCGACTTGCTGGACCCATTTGCCGATCCCACCTGCACTAATTTAAATAATACTTGGAGCTCCAATACAGCCAATACTTCCGACCCTGACTGTCTTCGATTCCTCTAGCGTATCAAATAACTGTGCTTGTAGATAATCCCTACATTTACAGCGTGGGCGATCGATCATGGGGGTAGACAGTGGAAAAAAGAAATTTAATAGCTGTGGATTGGCAACTTCCAGAGTTATGTATATTAGACAAGCCTACCCCCTAAATATAGGTACATTCAAATCCTAAAGAGCGATAATGAACCGAATAAAACCGATAACAATAATCACCCTAAATCTACTGAGCATTGAATAAAATACACAACCGTGCAATATAGCTGTAACACTAACCACATGTTCCGGATCATTCGATATGGAGAACAAACTCCTACCATTTCCCAAGCACCAACCTGACAAGTCCGTCGTGGGGCTACCATGGCGGCATGAATTGTAACCAAGGTCGTCAGGTCCGTAGAGAAGGCAAGTGCCTAACAACATATACTCTTTAAGAGAGAAACATCTCTATTAAAGCCACCAGCCGAACACTATTCACCCCAAATGACCAGGATAAATAGTGCAAGGTTAGAGGGAATTATAGTCATACGATTACCCAGGATTACCCAATTTTTCTGGGAGGGACCTGAACAATACCACATTGCGAAATTGGGCTTTTGACGAATATACCAAACTAAAGAAATTAGGACCATCTTCGAAATCGTGAAATGCAATTTCACTTTCTTTAGGCAGTGGATAGTCGCCACCAGCTTCGAGAATCACGAAGCCCAACTAAGCTGCAGAATATATCCACCCTCTTCAAGTGTAGCTGCACTCCAAATACAACTACGTATCAATCATTAACGGAACCTTCGCACTACTCAATTCACGATAAAATACTACCTCAAAGGCAACCCAAACTAAGCTATTGATATTCCGCAATGACCTACAAACATGCCTTATTCATCCAATATAATATTAAAGCCACCATAGATTAATCTCTTACCATCAAATGGCATGGGGTTTTGATCTGGGCTCATCCTCGGATCATCCATAACCGCCTGCCATCCAGAGTCTCGAACCGCTTTAGAAGGCCAGAGGACCCAGGAGAACACTACAGTTTCATTGCCAGCACACTTTACGGCCAAAGGAAAAGAGGTTAATTCGCCTTCTGGAACATCATCACCCCAAGTTTCAACAACCTTTAGAGCCCCCTGCTCTTTAAATACCTCTGCAGCAATTTTTGCATGCTTAATATATTCTTCTTTATTATTTGAGGGTACAGCTGCTACAAATCCATCTGCATAAGACATTTTTAACTCCCCGGTATTTTCTAATTTGATAAGTTACTATTGAAATTAAATACAGATTTGCAAAGCACTTCTACTGCCCTGATCTAGTGATAGCGATATCTCTCTATCACCAACCTTTCTTACACCCTACATAGAGCACAAAATCAAATGCTATCACTCTTTTCTCTTGAGGTATCTTCCAAACCTCCTTAGCCTTACGGTAGGCCCGCTCCATAAATTCACCACCCATGCCATCTATACATCTCCGCACGGCCGAAAAAGTATGTATAAAATTAAAAAACTCATTCAGGTCCCAGACTGCTTCCATAGTTGGCTTCGAAACCTGTATAGCACTAAAAGGAAAGTCTATATCCTTAAAGTGATTCCAGAGCAATTTGTTTTGTGGAGCCCAGCACGTCTCTATTGGACCCAAAATAAGTTCATTGAATATTTGAGCCAGATCTCCATCTAAGACTGGCCAGTTATAGCCCCAAGCTGAAAAAATACCTTTTGGCTTCAAAACCCTTAGAACTTCGGGCCAAAAATCATCAAGGTTAAGCCAATGCAACGCCTGGGCCACACAAACCAAATCACAACTCTCATTTGCCAAGTCACACTGCTCAGCAGGTCCTACTTGATAGTGAATATTAGGGTGGACTTTAGCCGCTTTTATTGGCTCGGCGCTAATATCAGTTGCGTACACACTACCAAATAGTTTAGCCAATCCTATCGCTGCCTGACCACTACCGCAAGCACAATCCCAGGCAAGTTTATTTGATGGAGCCAAGCTTGAGAGACACTTATAAAGCTCTGGAGGATAGGTTGGCCTAGCAGTCTTATAAAGCTCACTCTTGCCACTGAATAATTTGTGATGGTGCATTTCTGCCCCCGACAAATAAGGTTCTTTAAGCAGCCGCGGCAAGATAATATATATGAGCTACTATAGCTGCACCTCTTACCCTAGCTCTTAGGTCAAAATCAAAAAAAATATTATTCTTATTTATTAGCAGCTGGGACCCCCTCCAAGCATTACCCTACCAATAACTTCTTGAAATGCAACAATTCATGTGAGACCAATACTGGCGCGATAGTGGACATCAATACTCCTGCCCAATACCAACAAACCACAAAATAGCGATACCTTGCCCTTCCGAGACATAATACGAGCATCATCTTCCAGGTAAAAACTTGATAGCTACGATATCACGTATAATTTTCCGCCACTAACTATGCAGACCAAATACACATTAGGAGTCATAATAGAACTTCGAAACAGCAATAGCACAAAATACTCTAAGAGCTTTTCTTCAACGGCCTTCTAAACAGGCGAAACATAGTCCTCCATCCAGGGCCAAAAATAAGCCAAAAAAATAAGAGTGCTTTGAAAATATCATCCCACATATAAAGTGCAAATGATTTATCTAGATTACCGATCATTCATGTCATTGCTCGAATGAGAGCTAGGGTGATTACGCAGGCTAACAGTGTTTTTATAAATACAATCAATTCATACCTTAACTTGGGCCAACCATAGTCGGGACTAGCCGGCTTGGACTCGCCGGTAAAATGCCTAGCAAAGATCATATCGGCCCATTGACTCAAATTACGACCAAAGACAACTGATAAAGCAATATAAGCAGCGCCAAGAGCATGAAAAATGTTGTAGTTGTACCACTTAGAATATCAAGTACTGTAGCGCTGAGCGGTACGACATCAACTATCGGAGTAAAGTACTATCAAGATACCCCGAAGCTACCAAAGGATAAGCCCATAGGCTTACCCCTCGGATGACCTTACTAGACAGGCTCGGGCTCTCTCAGCGGCCGTTGTTTTGCTACCGCAGCCGACTTATCAGGTAACGGCAAAGCGACAGGTACTTGCTGCGCCTGGCTGGTAGCCATTACCACAGTACTACCGTGACGTGCAGCAGTTACCAGCGCATCATTATCTGCAATGGCAGTCATAAAGCGCAACGCTTCGTCTGCACTGGTACCAGCGCTGGTGAGAACCTTAATAGCCTCGGCTGCACTTTGTGCATATACCCGTCGTGCCTCCCCCATTTTCTCCATACGAATCTTTACGGACTCGCCATCAGCTTTAGCCTTACCCACTTCGCGCTCCCGGATCGCCTCAGCCTCGTAGGTAGCGGCCTGCTTCTCCCGCTGCATTTCCATAACTTTGTTAGCCTGAACTTCTACCGACTTGGGTAGCCGCGGCTCATCTGATAATACATCGACAATCTCTACACCAAAGTCGTGGAAAAATTGGCGAAGGCGCTCCTTAGCCTTGTCAGCTATATGTTCTTTTTTGTTATAAACGTCTTCCAGCTCAATGCCATTGGCAACAGGAATAGCTGCATCTGTTGCAAACGACTTCAGCTGTGCCTGGTAATTCTCTAGATCATAGAGAGCTTTGTATGCAAGCTGCACATCCGACGACACCTGATGCTGAACCTTTAGAATCAAGCCAAATGTGACATGATTACTGGTCTTTAGACTCAACTCAACAGGGGTTTCGTGTAGAGCCGTTGAGGCTTTTTTGTCTACCCAGGAAAGGTAGGGAATAATCAAGTTGAAACCAGGGGTGGCAGTTTTCCAGTACTTACCAAGAAATAGCACGAAGTGGTACTGCTTTGGCTCCACTATCACGATGGATTTAGCCAGCAAAAAAAGTACTACAGCTCCAAGTATCACAGGCCAAAAAGGTAAAAGTGTAAAGAGTTGTTCCGGCATATTTTAAAAGCCCAGTCAGAATAAATTATATAAGATGTGTAAATTATCTTACTCAGCAAGGGGCAACCAGTGTATGAGCAAATATCCCCCCTACTAAGAGCACTCACCCACAGCTTACATCAACTACAACATGCTGGCCACAAAACTACTGCCCTAAACCCAACTGTAAGTCTACTGTCCCCCAGTAGGGTAAAAGTAAATGTAAAGAGCTTCACTAAACCCGTTACAGACCAATAAACAAAAATTTTCCTGGAAAAACCCTTAAATTAAAATCCGCACCAACAAAACTATTGTTAGTACAACTTACCATCACTTAACTATTCTTCTGCAACAAAGTATCCAAAATCAAATCTACAGCCATTTATCTTTAAGCAATTGTTTTTTGCGATTCAAGCCTATTCAAGTTACTTTACATGATATGGATGGGCTTTAAAAAGGAGGTACTTTGTGCCGGCTACAGAGCTCTCCAGAGTATTAGGTGCAGAGGAGGCTATGTTCACCGAGTTGGCAAGGCGAACTTGCGGGGGGACATTAGTAATCTCCTTTATCAAAGTACTCACCCCTCTTAGCGTTGAAAAATTAATAAGTGGTTTCGCATCGGCACATAAAATCTACCCACTTCTACAGGCAAGAGTTGAGTCCGGCAACAAGCTTCGATGGCGCTGCGACGTACCATTCGAGTCAATTCCAATTGAGGTTCGAAAATTGAAGGAGCCTCTTGACTTCGAGGCTGAATTCAATCGTCGGGGGAAGACGGGCCTTGATGTTGAAAAATGCACATATACACTTTCCTTCTATATTAATTCCAATGACGAAGCTGAATGGATCTCACTGGTCAGCAGCCACGCAGCTTTGGATGGCCGATCAGTGATGACTTTATTCTGTATTTTAGACATATTCTTTAAAGATGAAGGAACATTCAGGTTGGGCGGGCAACCACTTTACGAAGCTGTCGAAAGCTACTTTAGTTCCTCTAAATACTTTGCCCATGAAAAACCATCACCTCAAAAAGATGAACTCTTTAATTGGCCCGTAGAGGAACCTGCTTTTGCAGCAGAACGTGAAGGTCACGCTATATATCGACAATTTCCGATTGCAGAAATTTCACAACTGGTAAAAATAGGGAAAACCCACAAGGTAAGGCCAAGCGCCCTGTTTTGTGCCATTGCAATTCAAGCATCCAAAATATTACCCAACCATAAAGATTGGATAAAGATTTTACTACCCGTGGATGTTCGTGAACTCTGCGGCACTGAAATTGGATTAAGTGCAGTAGGTGCTTTTTCATCAGCAACCACTCTTGAAATCATGCCCAATATAGATATAGAAGATACTTGGCAACTAGCGCGTCACTTACAGATTGAGCTTGATAAACAGGCGGAAGAAGGAGAACCATTCAAGTTCATGTTCCCCAAGAAATATAAACTCGAGGATATTATTGAATGGGCTCAGGACTACGAGGAAAAGAAACCTGTCTTTTCTGAAGGAATGTGTATATCTAATGTAGGCAGTATGAAAGCGCTTGGCACGGCAATGAAGCACTTCGAAATCATCACGGCAATTCCATTTCAAACACATGGGGCTCACCCTATCTCACTACTAACCTATTCAACGGTACGTAATTCTGTATTTATATTTTCATACTGTGACCCACTCACAAAACGAGATAGCGTTTTGAATTTTGCAGAAAAATTCATCAACACGATCAAGAGGCTTTTAGAACCTGAGAACTAACCCTTGACTTGAAAAAACGAACAAAAGCAAAAGTAAAGCAAAGGCGCCCACTACTCCCTAATCAGCCGAGGCTACACCCAAACAATTTCACCTTATGTACGATTCTCCAACAAAGAATCAATTGGTCACAACAAGTGACCACCAAAAATCAATGCAAGGAAATATTAGTAACGCCAACCAAGCACAGCCAGTCATATCACATGAATCTCCCGAATTTCTCCAATCATCAATTTTAACCTAATAAACCATCCAGAATTCAGCACTTATCTTTCATAATGTAACCTGCCAAAAGGAGACGACCTTACTAGCTTTATCGAAAGGCGCACATATATTCTAAAGGAACTATTGCCCCACACCCCCACTCAAGTAATGCACCTCAAACCAGTCAGAATTAGATCAAACCACGACAAATCTTAACCAACACTTATGTATTCCGAACATCTATATGTAGATAAGCAAGCAACATTTAGGCATCAATATTTTTGCATCTTAACTCCTATTTTATTAAGTTTGACATTAAGTCAATCTGTTCTTGGAAAGAGAACCTATGTCCAGCCCAGAACTATCCAGGGTGCTGGGGCCTGAAGAAGCATTATTTACCGAGCTAGCCAGGAGAACTTGCGGGGGAACCTTGCTGGTTTCCTTTTATAAAGTTCTAATTCCACTGAGTGTTGAGCAACTTAAAACTGCCTTTTCTTTAATCCATAAAATTTACCCCCTTCTACAGGCTCGTGTTGAGTCAACTGAGCAACTGCGCTGGTATTGCGATGTACCCTTTGAGGATATCCCTATAGAAATAAAAGAGCTTTCAACACCCATTAATATTGAGTATGAATATACTCGCAGAGGTAAAACAGGACTCAATGTTGAAGCATGTACATATACTCTTTCCTTCTATCTAAATTCACTCGGTAAAGTCGGCTACATATCTATGGTCAGCAATCATGCTGCATTGGACGGCCGGTCTGCCGGGATCATATTCTATATTTTAGATTTGTATTTTTTGGATCAAGGAAGATTCAGGTTAGATAGACAGCTGTTATACAACCCAGTTGAGACCTACTTTGATTCAAGCAAGCATTTCTCAAACAAGCAAAAATCTGGAATTAAAGAAAATTTATTTAAATGGCCAGTAGAAGAAGCCGCTTTTGTTACTGAAAGGGAGGGCCATATTTTATATCGCAAATTTCCTATGGAGGAACTCTCTCACGTTGCAACTATTGGCAGAAAACACAAAGTAAGACCTAGTGCGCTTTTTTGTGCTATTGCCATCCAGGCATCAAACATACTGCCAAATCACAGAGAGTGGATCAAAATCTTATTACCCATGGATGTCCGCGACCTATGCGGTACCGGAATCGAATTAAGCGTTATTGGTACATTTTCTGCAGTTACTACTCTTGAGGTTACACCAGATATCGATATCGAGAACACCTGGGAGCTGGCAAAGCACTTACAGACTGAACTTGATCGGCAGGCAGCGTCCGGTGAATATTGTAAGTTTAACTTTCACAAGAACTATGATTTAGGGAGTATTATAGAGTGGGTTGAAAAGTACGAAACCAACAACCCCTACTTTCTTGAAGGGTTATGTGTATCCAACTTGGGTAACCTGGAATCCCTGGGTGTGCACATGAATTTTTTTGAACCCATCATAGGTACCTCACTCCAAACTCATGGCGCCCATCCAATATCATTGAGCACTTATTCAACAGAAAAAAGTTCCGTTTTTGTCTTTTCATACTGTGAGCCACTGACAAAAAGAAATAACGCTTTAAATTTTGCTGAAAAATATATCAACACTCTAAAGAATTTGATATGAATCAGCTCCACATAAACTAGGCGTCTCAAGCTATCGAATCACTTTCAGTATGTACCACTCCCCAAAAAAACACAGCCCCATAAAAGCAATACATTTAAACCATACGCAGGC
The DNA here is from genome assembly GCF_052468155.1 of Microbulbifer maximicatervae (SeqCode). Classification (NCBI taxonomy): domain Bacteria; kingdom Pseudomonadati; phylum Pseudomonadota; class Gammaproteobacteria; order Cellvibrionales; family Microbulbiferaceae; genus Microbulbifer; species Microbulbifer maximicatervae (SeqCode). The sequence continues at coordinate 3,574,349 of NZ_CP174335.1, read as the reverse complement.
TATATATTAGACACTATGATTATCTTACAGACTCATAGGGGAGTTTATTAGGACGCCGAACGACCTGCACTCATACCTTTTGTTTAGAGCGTCACTAGGAGGCAATAAATTAACTGAATCTTGCCTCATTGGTTCTCCACCTACTTCACCTCTTTTGTGAGGTGAAGTAGGCAGAAACATCTACTTAATAGCGTTTTTAATCATCTCTTCCCCTCCCCTGCCATGCACAATCCGATACAGTAGCGGAAGTACAAACAGAGTTAGAAGTGTGGAAGAAATAATCCCCCCAATCACAACCGTGGCCAGGGGCCTTTGTACCTCTGCGCCGGTACCCACATTCAATGCCATAGGCACGAACCCCAAGCTGGCGACCAGAGCAGTCATCAGTACAGGACGAAGACGAATCATTGCTCCGTCAATAATCGAAACCAAAAGCTCACCGCCCTGTTGCCGCAGCTGACGAATAAATGACAGCATTACCAGGCCGTTTAAAACCGCAACACCAGAAAGGGCAATAAACCCAACCCCTGCAGAAATCGATAGAGGCATACCGCGCAGCCATAGAGCTAGCACCCCGCCAGTTAGCGCTAAGGGAACTCCTGTAAAAATGATCAAGGCATCCTTGAATGAGCCGAAAGCCATTACCAGAAGACCGAGGATTACCAAAAGCGTCAGCGGGACAACGATAGAAAGACGCGTACTTGCAGATTCCAGTTGTTCAAATGTACCTCCATATACCAACCAGTAACCGGCAGGCAAAGACACCTGTTGCTGGATTCGGGCTTTTGCCTCCTCTACAAAAGATCCTAAATCGCGATCGCGTACATTCGCGGTTACCACTACACGGCGCTTGCCATTTTCACGACTGACTTGATTGGGAGCCGGTGTCATTTCAAGATTGGCTACTTCAGACAAGGGCACATAGCTACCTAGCGGGCTACCAGCGGGTAAAGGTACAGGTAAGTCACCAAGGTTTTCATAGTCCCGGCGCAGACCTTCCGGCAGCCTTACTACCAATTGGAAGCGACGGTCACCCTCATAAATCAGCCCTGCAGATTCCCCACCAATTGCGGTTGATACCAAGTCCTGTAGGGTTTTCAGGTCGATACCATAGCGGGCAAGCGCTATACGCTTGGGGACTACAGAGAGAACTGGCAGACCTTCAACCTGCTCTACTCGAGCATCGGCTACACCCTCAATCCCATTTAACACTCCCAGGATTTGATTAGACGAAGCGACCAGCTGGTCCAGGTCATCACCAAATACTTTGATGCCCAGATCCGCACGCACACCAGAAATCAACTCGTTGAAACGCATCTGGATTGGCTGGGTAAATTCGTAGTTATTACCTGGAAGCTCTCGAACGGCTGCTTCGATTTCTGCCACCAATTGCTCCTGAGGCAGTTTTGGATTGGGCCATTGATTTCTGAGTTTCAGGATCACAAAGTTATCAGCCACATTCGGAGGCATTGGATCTGTAGCTACCTCTGGAGTACCAATTTTTGCAAATACCTTGTCTACCTGGGGGAACGCCTTAATGCGCTGCTCCAGTAGACGCTGCATTTCCACCGACTGCTCAAGGCCAGTCCCCGGAATACGTAAAGCGTGTAGTGCAATATCGCCCTCATTAAGCTGAGGGATAAACTCAGAACCGAGAGTAGTAGCTAGCCAACTACAAAACAGTACTAAAGCAAGAGCCCCTGATAGTACCAGCCAACGCACTTTCATTGCGGCAATTAAAAGCGGCTTGTACAGTGACTTAGTAGCAACAATCACCTTATTTTCTTTTTCACTGACTTTCCCGGTGAGAAAAACAGCAACTGCTGCAGGTACTACGGTGAGAGAAAGAACCAATGCAGCCAATAACGCCATAACCACAGTAGCGGCCATAGGGTGAAACATCTTTCCTTCGACACCAGTCAGTGTGAACAAAGGAATATACACCACCGTGATAATCAACACTCCAAAAAGGCTCGGGCGAATCACTTCATTGGTGGCCTGGAATACCAGCTCCAGTCGCTCTTGCAGAGGTAACTTACCGCTCTTGCGCTGTTGGGCTTCGGCGAGCCTGCGAATCGCATTTTCTACGATAATTACAGCCCCATCGACAATCAGACCGAAATCGAGCGCACCGAGACTCATCAGGTTGGCAGAAACACCGGTTTGCACCATACCAAATATAGTGGCAAGCATGGACAGCGGAATCACAGCGGCCGTAATAAAGGCAGCCCGAATATTTCCAAGTAGCAAGAACAGCACGACGACTACCAGCAACGCACCTTCAATAAGGTTTTTCTGTACTGTAGCGATGGCTTTGTCCACGAGCGTCGTGCGATCGTAAACCGCTTCCACCTTTACACCTTCAGGTACAGTGGATTTTACTTGCTCCAAAGCTACCGCCACATTGCGCGCCACCTCGCGGGAGTTTTCCCCCACCAGCATCATAGCGGTGCCCAAAACGGTTTCTTCACCATCTCGCGTAGCAGCACCGGTACGCAGCTCTTTACCAATAGCCACTTCAGCAACATCAGAAATTTTAACCGGCACCCCGGATCGGCTGGTAATTACTACGTCTTCAATTTCTCCGATATTCTGTAGTTGTCCCGGTGAACGCACTAACAGTTGGCGTCCATTATTTTCCAGATAGCCAGCACCTCGACTTTCGTTGTTGCGACGCAAAGCCTCGGCAATATCCTCCATAGATACGCCGAAGTTAAGCATCTGGCGGGGGTCCGGTGTTACGTGATATTGCTTGTTATAGCCACCGATAGTATTTAGTTCCGTAACCCCCGGAACGAGAGACAATTGCGGTTTAATAATCCAATCCTGAATCTCCCGCAGTGCAGTGGCGTCGTAGGGCTGGCCATTGGGCTGGGTTGCTCCGGGTAAAGCCTCCACGGTATACATAAAGATCTCACCGAGCCCGGTGGCAATGGGCCCCATTTCCGGCTCCAACCCCGGGGGCAGATTGCTCTCGATGGTACCCAGACGACTGTTTATTAAGTTTCGCGCAAAATAGAGATCTGTCCCCTCTTTGAAAACCACGGTCACTTGGGATAGCCCGTAGCGCGAAATCGAACGGGTGTACTCCAAGTTGGGAAGTCCGGCAAGTGCCGCCTCTACCGGATAGGTGATTCTCTGTTCAGCTTCTAAAGGCGAGTAACCAGGTGCTTCAGTATTAATCTGCACCTGAACATTGGTGATATCGGGGACCGCATCAATAGGGAGTTTCTGGTAACTCCAAACCCCGAGCCCCACCAGAATAAAAATTAGGGACAATACGAAATAACGCCGCTCAATGGAGAAGCGCAGGATGCTTTCAATCATCTTCTGGCCTCAATTAATGGTGGTGAGCAGCGCCGGATTTCTCTATATCCGCCTTGATTAAGTAACTGTTTTCAGTGACGTAGCGGTCTCCAGGGTTGAGTCCACTTAATACCTCTGTAACCCTGCCATCGGTCCGCCCAAGTTCCAGTGGGCGAATCTCATAAGCATCCCCTACTTTTACAAACACAACGGTCCAATTGCGGAAGGGTTGTAGCGCTTGATTTTCCACCACTAAGGGCGCAGGACTCTCATGGGTGACCACATCTCCTTGAACCATCAGGTCTGTTGTCCAAATGTCCTCTGGATTCTCAATCATCGCGCGGGCTATTGCGAAAGGCGTGCCATTGCCCCCCGGTGCCAAGCTGACAATTGTCGAATCAAATGAGAGCCCATCGGCGGTAATAGAAACTTTTTGCCCGCGAGCAATTTGTCCCCGGCGAGTGGGGAATACTTGAAGCTCTGCCCATATTTGCTTGTAGTTCGCAATCGTAAACAATACCCGATCACCGCTAAACTCCCCTCGACTGGCCTGTTTATCGATAATCTGACCGCTGATAGGCGCTATCAAGGAATAAGTCTGCAAGCTGTCATTGGACTCAATTGTTGCCAGCTTTTCTCCTTTCTGTATTGAATCCCCCAACGCTTTCTCAATCGTGACAACCGTGCCTGGATAACGAGCACGAACATGACTGAGACTGCGATGATCGATAGTAGTTTTACCGTAAAGGGTAATACGCTCTTGAATGACACCAGGTGCGGCTATCGCAGTTTTAATGCCGGCCTTTTCCGCCGTACTTTCATCTATCTTTACTCTTCCTTCATGTGATTCAAACTGCCATTTGGCACGGCCTCGCTTGTGAATCAAAGAGAGCTCAATGTCGAATGAATGGGGTTCAGCCAGATGCTCTTGGCTGCGCCAGTAATCAATATTTGTATCGCGGTATAAGGCAATATGTTGCGATTCGCCCCCAAGTCGAACCAGGGTTAGGGTCAATTCTGCATTGTCTAGCGCTTTTCCGCCTTCCTGAATCCATACGCGAAACTCAGCCTTACCACTCCGCTCTACCAGAGCCAGCTCAACCACAAGATCCCCCTGCTCTAAGAGGCGGCCCCCATGTGGCCCTTTACTTTCTTCTTGATGATGCTCTCCACCGTGGGAGCCACTGGCATAACTAAAATTTGCCACCCACCCTTGAGGTACCAAAAGGATTAGGAACAGCATCGCTAGCTTTAAAGTTCTATTTAATCTGCTCATTTTTAAACTCAACTTCATCTACTGCTCTCGACAGCCACGACACCTAATGGCCGGGCAGTTAATCTCTCAATTTCCGCTCCGTACACATGAACAGAGCGTGCCGCCACAATTCTCGAGCGCTCAGCATCGAGCAATTCCTCGCGGGCAGAGATCAACTCAACATAGGAATAGCGCCCCCGGCGATAGGCCCGGTCAACCTCAGAAAGCGCCTTGCGCAATGTGGGAATAACGGTATTTTGCATTTCGTCAACAATGGCCAGCGCTTGTTCACGGCTCGTTACCGCCAAGAAAAGCTGGGGATAGAGCTTTAGCAATGCCGCCTCTCTATCCAACTGAACCTGTTCCAGCTCAGCCATTGCAGAAATCTCTTTACCCCGATTACGTCGCCCGGTAAAAAGCGGCACGTTAAAGCCAACAACGACAGCATTCTCATCATCTTCTTTGTCGTTCCGATAGCCTGCATACCAACCAATATCAGGTATCGACTTCGCTTGTGTCAGATGCAGGTGAGATGCGCGCAAGCGCTCTTCAGAGGCAAAACGGGCAATAGAAGGGTTTTCCTGAGCTCGCTCGTACAGAACATCAAAGCTGGCATTTGGCTCAAATCGGAAGAGCACGCTGGAGTCAACTGCAAAGTCCTGGGTAGGTTGCCCCCACAGCGCGGATAGTGCGTACTTGTAGTAGCTCAGCATTCGCTCCTGTGCCTCGGCGGCCAAAATGGCATTCGCCAGTGCAGACTCAGCCCGCATGCGTTCAGCTATGGGGGACGCAGCAGCATTGACCCTTGTAGTTACAGCGTCCAACGCTTCTTGCGCCAGCGAGACCTTCTCTTTTTCCAGAATCAGTAATTCTGCGGCAGCGAGTACTTGCGCATAACCACGAACCACCTCGGCCAAGACATCCAGTGCTGTCGCTTGCTCATCGGCAATTAAGAGGTCCCGCTGAGCATTGACAACATCGATTCGAGCCTGGCGTTTGCCCCCCAACTCAATAACTGATGACAAAGAAGCAGTCAGCTCAAGTTCCTTGTCATCATCATCATCGTCGTCACTTGGCGGACCGGGCCGACCGGGGGAGCCTGAGCTTGAGCTTGAGCTTGAGCTTGATGAACCATCATCTCCGTATACCGCATACTCAGCTTCGAAACCAAAATCCCATGCAGGACGTAGGCCGGCTGTGAACTCAGCACCATCCAATGCCCATTGCTGGAGTGGAAAAACTGCAATCTGGGGATTTTGTGCCAGAGTTTTCTGTATTGCCTCTGGCAGCGTCAATACTTCTCCCCTCTGCGCAGAGGTAGCTTGCGCAGATATAAGTAGAGCGGTCGTCAACAAAAATCTAAAGGATGTACGACCAATCACGCTCAGCGAGAGCGTGGAAAAAAAATCCATGGAATTCTCCCAAGTCACAACTCGATCATCGTGTGCGAGCAAAAGCTACATACTTCTATAGCGGCACACGCAGTATTTAACTAATCAGACTTGGGTTATAGGTGGGCGTAAAAGTGGAGAAAAATAACCTGAGGGCACAGCTGCACTAATTGTGTCACTGTAACTGATAGTGCCCCGAAGAAGAGGTTGATAAGACTGCCCCAAAAGCCCGGTTGCATTAATTCCGTGACAATGGCAACAGTGATTACAGAAATCCAACGTCGGTGTAGATTGCTCTTCACCGGAGGAAGGCAGCGAGAAAGTGACGGAACCCCCATCAGGCTCGTCAGTAGGAGCTACCCCCGGGAGTTGATCAATATGATTTGAAGAGAAGTGGATGGTGATATCTTCTAGCTCATCATGACTGTCATAGAAGGCGCCAGCTGTCTGGAAAATCAGCAGCGCAATCAGTAAAAATGACAGACGAACCACATTCATAGGAGCAGGCTAGTATCAATAATGGACCGACTCTAGCAAACATAACCCAGAGCCTCAATTGAATACGGCAAAAGTTTTGAAAAACAACAGCTTATTGACCAGCAATTCTGGATAGCCAGTCTCGTTTCAATACTCGTTTTTACGCAACAGCAGGCGCGAAGGTTCTCCTCTACACTGATTCAGATGCCACAACTATGGCTATGTATTGGGAGGTACCGGTAAATGCTTGCTTTTCAACCCTTTGGTGGCTTGGCTAGGGCGCTGATTCTTGCAGCGACGGTGGCATTAGCCCCTGCGATTGTCGCTCAAAACCCGACACCACCCCCGCAACCCGATAGCACTGGCTCCCAAGGCCAAACCCCGCCACCAGGGCACCCCACTCAATCGACCGATGACAGCAATCCCCCCCAGCCACCAGGGCAAATGCAGCAAGGCAAACCTCCTCAAGGTCAAATGGGGGCCATGGAATCAAACGAGCCCCTAGACCCCAAGGCGATGGCAACCTTGAAACGAATGGGTGACTACCTCGCCAGCCTCAAAATGATGATGTTTAACGCCGATATATTCACAGAAGTCGTTCTGGAAAATCAGGAAAAGCTCCTGATTGGCGGTACCGTCAAATATATGGCAATGCCACCGAAGCAACTGCGTGTAGACCTGAAAACAGATTCTATCACCCGACAGTTTATTCATAATGGCGACAAGTTCACCGTGATTGCTCCCCGCGATGGTTACTTCGCAGAAATGGAAGCACCCCAGCCTACAGCGGAAGTTTTGACCAAAGCCGCCAAAGATTACGGCATTGAGATTCCTTTTGCCGACCTCCTCGAATGGGGAAGGAAGGAAAATGTTTGGTCCGGTATCAAAGAAGGCTTTCTGGTAAACCGGCCTATGGTTGACGGCCAAAAAACCGAGCACTGGGCATTTCGCTCTGAAAACCTGGACTGGGAAATCTGGATTAAGGCTGGTGACAAGCCCCTGCCCCTGCGTATTTCAACAGTGAATACCCGCGACCCCGCCAAGCCGCGCTTTATTGCCACCTTGAAATGGATGGAAGCCAAACCTGGTGCCGCCGGGCAATTTACCCCTTCCACCGACAAGCTCAAGCAGATCCAGTTTAAGAAGGCGGAACCCAATAAGGAGGCCACACCATGATGCATCGCAACGGTCAAAAGACGGGTTTCCTTGCACAACTGGTTGTGCCTGCCCTGGTCACGGGGGCACTACTGACTGCATTGGCCAGTCCCTCAGCCGAAGCCTTTGGTCGGTTTGGTGGTGGTGGGGCTCATTTCAATATTGGGGGACATTTTAATGGGATGCGTCCGATGGGTGGAGGCTTCCACGGTGGCTATGCCCCGGGGGAGTTTGCAAGGCGCTTTCCCAATCACCCCCCATTTCACCCCCATCATCCACCCTACCCACCGCCCCCTTGGCGCCCCCACTACTGGCCCTACCCGGGACCAGCATTTTGGGGTACGGCAGCAGCCGTAGGTGTCGGCGGGTGGTTATATACGTTGCCTCGCAGCTGTGTTGCAGTAACTGTTGGTAACGTTACCTATGAGCACTGCGGGTCCTACTGGTATGAACCGCACTTTGTCGGTGGCCATATCGCCTACCGCCCGGTTCGCCCTCCCCGCTAGGAACGCCAATATTGGATAAGTGGCCCCAAGTGCGAAATGCTATTTTTCGTTGTCAGCTTTTTCGGGGCCACCCTGAGCATAGGATTTGGTGATATGCCTGAGGGTCTTCATCTGCTTGCCGAAATTGCGGCAAGGTGTGCAAACCGCCAGATGTAACTTCAGGCTCGCCTTCTCGGAAATGAGCAGGTCCCTCTCCTGGGACTCAGACATCAGCCTCGTGGCTTCCCGGCAGGTCTTCATCATTGTCACTTCTCCACACCAAACCAGTTATCTTCCAGACACTCGCGCAAGCGAAGGCGCGCCCTGTGCAATGTGACATTTAAGTTGCTAACGGTAATCTCCATGGCAGCACAGATTTCATGGCTTTCCAGCTCAATAAATTCCCTCATCATAAAGATCTGCGCTTGGCGCGAGGGAAGATGGCTGAGACAGGCCTCGAAGATCCGCCAGAAATGCTTGTCGTGAATTGCCGACTCAGGATCAGCCCAGCGCTTGGGCTTTTCATCCTTCTGCCAGTGCCCCGTCTGATCAAACAGCTCATCGTGATCATATTCTTCCCTATCCCCACGAACCAATTGATCCGCATCCACGAAGCGCTGTCTCTGTCGCAATATGTCGGCAATCTTGTTCTTGAGAATGGCGAAGACCCAAGTCTTCAAAGCCGAGCGACCGGAAAAGCTGCGCGAGTTCTTTAGGGCACCCATCAATGCTTCCTGAACAGCATCCTCAGCCAGCTGTGTATCCTGCAACTGCAAACTGGCAAAACGCAGCATCTGCTGGCGTAAATCCACCAGGAACTGCGAATTCTGTAAGGAATCCTCGGCGGAGGCTGTCGAAGCACTGGGAGCTAGGTGATCGCTCAATTACGTTCCCTCATAATATCGAAGCGGAGAGAGTCGATATTAACGAAAATAATGCGATTCTCTACAAACCAATTCCCACTGGCGCCAAAAGGCAATTTTGCTGATTCTGAAATATCTAGTGCATCATGCTGGTATTTTTGTGCCAATTGAGACTTTTCAGCTTTACCCCGCCTCTCGAGCCAGAATGAGTGAAATATCATGCCAGTATAGAGCTCTGCATCAGATTCGAAAGCGGAAACCTTTGGCCAGAAGAACCTCTAACTCCTCAACTCTTCCGTGATTCCTCTGGTTTTTAGTCGCGGGAACCGCAGACTTGTTACACTTCCTCAACAAAATTACAAAGAGCGCCAATACCGGCGCAACTGCGCCTTTTTGGTTAACCCCCGCAATAGGTAAAGAGCCAATGCACGATTTAGTACAGGACTACTACGGACGCCAACTAAAGAACTCTTCAGACCTGAAGACCAATGCCTGTTGTGATCCCAGCGATATGCCAGAGTGGCTAAAACCATTGCTGTCCAATATTCATCCCGATGTCCTATCCCGCTATTACGGCTGCGGACTTGTCTGCCCTCCACTTTTGGAAGGCTGCCGGGTACTGGATCTTGGCTGTGGCTCAGGCCGGGATATTTACTTACTCTCCCAGTTGGTAGGCCCAAAAGGTGAAGTAGTAGGTGTCGATATGACGGAAGAGCAGTTGGCTGTGGCCAGGCAGCACCAAGCCCATCACGCCGACAAGTTTGGCTATGACAATGTCCGCTTCCTGCACGGCTACATCGAAAAGCTGGAGGAACTGGAATTAGAGCCTGAAAGCTTTGATGTGATCATTTCCAATTGTGTGGTTAACCTCTCCACAGACAAAGATGCTGTACTCAAAGGCTTGTTCCGGCTGCTGAAACAAGGGGGAGAATTTTACTTCTCCGATGTCTATGCCGACCGTCGCATTCCCCCCGCAATTAGCTCTGACCCCGAACTATTCGGCGAGTGTCTTGGGGGCGCACTCTACTGGAATGACTTTCTGGAAATTGCTCAGGGCAGCGGCTTCCGCGATCCACGCCTGGTGGAGAGTCGGCCATTACTTATCACCAACCCAACCCTGGCCCAGCGCTGTGGATCAATTCGATTTTTTTCCGCCACTTATCGATTGTTCAAATTAGCGCAACTGGAAAAAGACTGTGAGGATTACGGCCAAGCAGTGATTTACAAAGGCACACTACCGGGCTCTGCCGATCAATTCGTTCTCGATGGACACCACATTATTGAGACCGGACGAGTATTCCCTGTGTGCGGTAATACTTGGAGAATGCTCGCAGAGACCCGTCTCGCACCCCACTTCGAGTTTATTGGCGATTTTTCACGGCACTTTGGCCTGTTTCCCGGCTGCGGCAAGGAAATGCCATTTGCCAGCGACACTCCCGAAGCGGATCAATCGAGTACCCAGTGCTGTTAACCCTTAGCCTGGATATGGGAGCCCCCTAACGGGCTCCCTTTGGAAACCCAACGACTGCCCCCAAAAAGTAGGGTATTTTTTTCTCCAGCCAATAACTGGGGCTCCATACCGTCCCATCTATAAACCCTACATGCCCCCCTCGATCACTCACCGCCAAATCGACAGCAGAACTAACTTCGCTGGTTACAGGTATCGCTGATGGACAAATAAAAGGATCATCAACGGCGTTGATAATCAAAGTCGGCGTGCGAATATCTTTGAGTAAAGGCTTACTGGATGCCTGGGTGTAATACTCATCCACATCACGAAAACCATGTAACGGCGCAGTGAAAGCATTGTCGAAATGCCTGAAATCGACAAAGTCCTCACTGCAATTGAGATCGGGTAAGGCCGCAGCCAACTGTGGGTCTTTCGCCTTATGAAGCAGGCTCAAACGAAGCCCGCTAATCAGGTGGCGCTCATAAAGGTGGGATATACCAGTGTTGATGTAGCGACTACAGGCATGGAGGTCCATTGGCGCCGAAACAGCAATCCCAGCGGCTACCTGCCCGCGGCCACCATCTTCACCTAACATTTTCAGAACAACATTTCCGCCCAATGAGAAGCCAACCACGGCAATCGTCATTAATGGAAACTGCTTCTTAAGTTCACTAACCAGCCAGCGAGGATCTTCAGTGTCACCACTGTGATAGGCCCTCGGCAACTTGTTAGGCACACCACCACAACCTCGAAAATGCATTACAGCGACCTGATAATGGTATGCCAGAAGAGTTTCCATCAGCCCCTGCACATAGGGCGACTCTACCGAACCTCCCAAACCGTGAAGTATCAATACCAGAGGATAATCGGGGTCATTGCGTAGCGGCCTGGGAAAATGCAAAGAAAGGCGATCGCCATCAGGCGTTTCGTACCAGCGGCAATCTGTCTCAATCCAGGGGGTGGCGCGGTGAAAACGACTGAATACGGTCTGAATATGTCGATTGCCAAGGCCTGGGGCTGGAGAAAAAGAATTAACCATAGATTTCTATCAATAGTCGAAACAACCGGGGCTATCAGTTTCCTGCTGATGGTTTAGGGATTGTTGCCCCTTTCGTTTCTGGGACAAAAATCAGAAAAAATGTACCGGCGATCAGAGCAATAGCTCCCAAAGTAAGAAAAGCAACGCCATAGCCAAAATACTGAACAATATATTCCGCAGAAAAATTACTACATGCCGAACCAATTCCCACCAAGGCAGCCATAGCGCCCTGAGTAACATTGAAACGGCCCGTACCACGTGTCAGGTCGGCACACATTAAAATAATAATGACGCCAAATATACCATTAGCCACGCCATCCAGGGATTGAATTGCTACCAGGAAGTACGGATTGTCCGTAGACATAAACAACAGCGCCCGTACCGGATTGATAAAAAAACCGATAAGGAAGATTAGCTTGCGCCCCCAGGTATCCGCTTTGGCCGCACACAGAAAGGACATCAGCATCATCATAAACTGGGCGGCGATGATACAAGCTGATGTAAAGGCAATAGCTATATCGGCATTCGAGTTAATCGACAGTTTCTGACTCACCAAGGGCAACATCGCGGCATTGCCAAAGTGGAATAGAAACACGCTGACAGCCAAAGCGACCAGGCGCCTGTCAGACAGCAGTGACTTGAAGCCCGACGGCTGAGCTTTGCCCTCTAGATCCTTGTGCTCTCCGCCCCGAGCACGGATATGATCGATAGATTTTCCCGGAATAAAGGCTACCGAGATCGCCATAAGGGCACCCATAACCGCCATCAACCAGAACACCCCCTGCCCGGAAATAGTCAGGGCAAGAATCGCTGCAAGCCCAGCAGCAAAGACATTGCCCGCATGATTGGAGGCCTGGTTGGCACTGGTTTGATAGGTAAAGTTTTTATCGCTGGTAACCCCGAGTGTGATTGCCGCAATAGAAGGAGCCACGAAGGCAATTGCGCCTCCCATCAAAACCTGGGAGAGATAAATCAATGGCTTGTGGCTGGTAAATTCCACAATAGTGATAGAAACAATACCGATAATGATCCCGCAAGCGGCAATAAGCCCTCTCTTAAAGCGAGTACTATCGATAAATGCGCCAGCAGGTGTCTGCAGCAGTACAGTGGTTACCCCGCCAATTGCCAGGACAACCCCAATATCTCCCGGCTTCCAGTGCATGGCTGAGAGCAGGTAAATAGCCAGGTATGGTCCCAAACCCGCAACCACATCTCCAGCAAAGAAATTCGTAAAGAGAAGAGGTTTGTTTAAACTCTTATGAATGGCCTTGTTGGCACTCTGCTGCACTGGATAGAGCCTCAGAAAAATAGCAATGCTGAAAACCAGAGTAGCAGTTGGGACTAGCGACACTCGGATAACGATAGATGTCTATCAGCTTAACCGTCTCGGCAATCATCTTTATCCTAATAGCCGTGCGCCAATGGCTACCGTCTGCCGTTCGTATCTGGCACATCATGACCCTCGGCGCAGTAGCACTTTTGGCGCTGAGGCAAATCACACTTAAGGACGCATTCTTTGCTGTGGATTGGGATTTAATCCTCTACTTATTCTCTGTATTTTCGATTGCATCCGCTCTATACGACACAGGGATTTCAGCGCAAATCAGCAAGCGAATACTCTCGCGAAAAAAACCCAATACCATACTGGCAAGCTATGTCCTGATCATGGCCGTCTGCGCCGCCCTTCTCACCAATGATGCTGCAGCAGTGATTGGTGTACCCATCGCTCTATTGATGGCTAGGGATATGAACTGGGGTGTTGTACCCCTACTTATTTTACTTTGCGCCACAGTAACGATCGGCAGTATGATCTCCCCAGTCGGCAACCCACAAAATATCTTGATTGCCAACGCAGGGCAGTTTGACAATATGTTTCTGGTATTTGCCGAGTGGATCTTTATCCCGGCAGCAATCACCATGCTGCTGTCGATTCTTTGGTTAAAAAGGTTTCTTAAAGTTGACGAACCCAGTCACAATGTAGGCATTCAGCCTCGAGAGGACAATGAGATAGCACAAAAATGGCCACCTCTATTGTCGGCAGCCCTTCTGGTAATTCTAATAGCATTAGGCAGTGTACTTCATAACGTAGAAGGTATTTACCACCCAACCTTGGGTCAAATAGGCTTGGTCGCCTGCTCACCCATTTATCTGGCAAGTCATGAAAGAAGAAGAATACTGAGAGAAGTAGACTGGCCCACTCTCTTTTTCTTTATTTCCATGTTTATTGTGACCGGCTCACTACTCAAGTCCGGATCACTACAGTTTTTTCTGCACAAGAGCGGGATTAATCTGGCTGAACCTGAAACCGTAACTTTTGTCAGTTTTTTTGCCAGCCAACTGTTTTCCAATGTTCCCGTAGTGGAAATCTACCTGAATCTTCTACATGAACACGACATTCAAACACTTATGATGCTATCAGCCATATCTACAGTTGCTGGTAACCTATTTATCATCAGCGCAGCCAGCAATGTAATAGTGCTGCAGCAGGCGGAAAAATTTGGTGTGCAACCATTTAACTTCTGGCAGTTCTTTTTATTGATGTTGCCGGTAAGTGTTATCAGTGTGGCAGCGAGTTATCTCTATATTATTTGGTACAGCTCGCTACAGACCTAAAAACAAGAGCTAACTCTGGGGCTTCTCGACTCGGACAAAGGGGCGGTAGTCTCCCCCTTCCAGCAGCAGATAAATATTGTAAGGTTCAAACTTTCCATCCACTTCCATTCCTGGGCTGCCAACTGGCATCCCGGGTACTAATAGACCAATTCCATCCTCTGGAGGAGAGGAAATAAATTGCAGAATATGTTTGACGGGAACATGGCCTTCAAAAACATATTTGTTGTGCCACACCGCCGTATGGCAACCCTCCATCCCCCGAGGAACACCCCATTGCTCCCGAATTTTGGCCATATTCAGCTCAGAACTGGTAGATACAGCAATGTCGTTACCCCGTAGATAATCCACCCACTTGTTACAACAAAAGCAAAGCGGGTGTTTATACACAATAAAACTATCGGCATCCCACTGTTTTTTTTCCTCCGTACCAGCAAAACTTGCTGGTGCGGTCAATATCACCAGTGAGAAAAGGAGACCTAAAACCTCCCTAGATAGCCTGGGCATAGTGAATAGCATAAGATTCAGAGGAATCAGTCCAGTGGCGAACAGGTTTAAAGCCGCCTTTCATCAACAGGGTATTAAAACTACTCACTTTATATTTATGGCTATTCTCGGTATGAATAGTCTCCCCTTCCGAAAAGACGATTTGTTCCCCAGCGATTGCGACGCTTTGATCCCGGAGGCTAACTAAATGCATTTCTACGCGTTGTCGCAATGGCTGATAGAAGGCGCGATGAGAGAAAGATGACAAATCAAAGTTGCCTCCCAACTCACTGTTAATTCGTTGCAGGAGGTTCTTGTTAAACTGCTCCGTAATATGCTCACTATCGTGATACGCCCTCTCCAGCACAACTGAATCTTTAACTAAATCAGTTCCGATAAGCAGGCCGTCTCCCGCTCTCAAATTTGCCGCAAACGTCTCCAGCAATTGCTCCGCCCTATCCGGCTCAAAGTTTCCAATTGTCGAACCAGGAAAAAACACCACACGTTTTTTTGACTCAATATTCGACAGATTGTCCCATACTTCGGCTTGAGTAAAGTCACCCACTTCCGGCCAGATAGAAATATGAGGTAAGCCTTTTTTAATTCGTTGCCCCGCCAGATAGAGAATCTCCGGGGAAATATCGATGGGATAGTATCCGCTAGGGCTTTTTAATAGATGCAGTAGGCCCTCTACTTTTTCGCAGTTGCCTGCACCGGGCTCCACCAGTAGCGCCCCTGGGCCAATTTCCTCAGCAATATCCGGTAGATACTGACTGAATATCTTCGCCTCAGTACGGGTTAAATAATAATCGTCTACATCACATATTTTCTCGAATAACTGAGAGCCAAGTTCGTCGTATAGGTATTTACACGGTAGTGTTTTCTGATCTCCGGCCAACCCCCGTAACACATCATTGAGAAATTCATGGTCTTGTTGTGAACTTTCCTGCATCGATGATACGGCTGCTTTCACATTTAGTCTCCTGCCAAACGGATACCGGTAAATTGCCACGACTGGTGTGGATAAAAGAAGTTGCGGTAACTGATCCGGATATGGTCAGCCGGAGTTGCAAAAGATCCACCGCGAAGAACCTTTTGGTTACACATAAACTTTCCGTTGTACTCCCCTACTGCATCCTCCCGGGCTCTGAAGCCTCGATAAGGTAAGTAAGCGCTGGAAGTCCACTCCCACAAATCCCCTAAGAACTGCGTTTGTCCCCGTTGCGCCTGCAATGGCCTGAAGTGACGTTTTTCCAGGAAATTAGCTGATGCCATCTGGTTCGGCTGGCGTAAATGGCAAGCAGCTGCCTCCCACTCAAATTCGGTAGGCAATCGTTTTCCAGCCCAGGTTGCGAAAGCATCTGCCTCATAGAAAGAAAGATGACAGACAGGCTCAGCTGGATTTAAGGGTAGCAACCCATAGAGGGAGTACTGATGCCAACCATCACTGTTCAGCCGCCAATAGGATGGGTGCTTTTGCTGATTTTTCTGCAAATGCAGCCAACCATCCGAAAGCCATAGCCGATGCTGTTCATAGCCACCATCCTCTATAAATTCAAGATACTCGCCATTGGTAACCAATCGGGAGGCAATCACAAAGTCATCGATAAACTGCTGATGCTCAGGGCCTTCATTATCAAAGCAGAAAGCATCCCCATCACTCCCTATCCCATAGAAGTCCTTGGGTATGCTCAACCAACGCAGTGGTTCCAGTGCCCCGTCTTCTTCTTCAGGAAACATATCCCGGTAAGCTGGTGCCATGGGATTAGTTGATAGAGCATGCTTGATATCGGTCAATATCAATTCCTGGTGCTGCTGCTCATGATTCAACCCCAGCTGGACCAACGCGGCCAAATTTTCAGGAATCGGGTACTCACTGAGCAACCGGTGCATGGAGTCATCGATAAACTTTCGATATTCATAAACCTGGGCACTATCCGGACGCGAAATTAGCCCCCTGTTAGGGCGTGCAAAGGGGGTACCCAAACTGTTGTAGTAAGAGTTGAACAGGTGGTTGAAGTGTGGGTTAAACGTTTGATATCCCCGCAACCGGTTAGCAAGGATAAAGGTCTCAAAGAACCAGCTCGTATGTGCTAAATGCCATTTGGTAGGACTGGCATCCGGCATAGACTGTAGCTGCATATCCTCTGGGGATAACGGCAAAGCGAGGTTCTCTGTCTCTGCACGAACCTTCTGGTAATCACTGAGAAGTTGATGTTGTACTTCCTCTAAAGTTACTTCACCGACGTGTATTGCCATATTAGTAATCAACTGCGACACATTTCTTCTCTATTGAAATCATCATACGCAGTTTTAGGTGTAAACCTAGAGGCTTGCTATTCAACAGAAGGGTATATGCGCCAGTTTATTTTTCTCTTGAAGGGTCAATAAAAAAAAGGGCCGGATAAACCGGCCCACTCTCTCGTCATGCTGACAGGAATAACTTAATAAAATAGAGCAAAAATTGTTTTATGTACTATTTCTTTCAAAATTTAGACGCAATTTTCACAGTCTAAACGTTTTTTATAGACTACTGCCGGAATAAGGGGCTCTAAATAATCCCACAATACCCTTGTAGCCTTTAAATGCCCTCCCAAGGTCGACAACAGCACATCCCTGTGCCGTATTAACCCATGGGTTAATTAAAATCGGACAGTTAAATCCGCACCGTACATTCTCGGCATAAAGCGCCAAGCGGGACTGGCACCAATGGCTGCACCGGTACCACCATAGCCGCCAGCGATTTCTTCATCCGTCAAATTTTGTATCCAGAGCGCTAATGAATAACTATCTGAAGGGCTGTTCCAGGCCGCCCGCAGGTTGAACAACTGGTAGTCTTCCACGATACGTGTCCGGTCAGTAATCGAACCAATTCGCTCATCTGTCCAGTTGTAATCGCCACGGAAAATAAACTCCCCGCCAGATGCAAGGTCCACTGTGTATTCAGCCATTAGGTTGAATTTATTCTCTGGCGTTGATACCCGGGACTGACCTACTTTCGAGTCCTCTTCAGTCTCACCAATAGCTTCGATGATCTGGTAGTCAGTAAACTCTGTATCCAGGTAGGAGTAATTACCGGCAATAAACAAGCTCTCTGTTACTGCCCACTGCACTTCGATCTCCGCCCCAGTACCCTCCGCATCCGAATTCCGCAAGTTATAACTGGGAATAGGAGTACCCACCAGATCCAACTCCTGCAAATTGTTGTATTCGTAGGTGTAAATAGAGGTATTCAAGCGTACTCGGTTGTCGAACAGGCTGCTCTTAAGACCAACCTCCAGGTTAACGACATCTTCCTGATCGAAAGACGACTCAACCCCGGGACCAAAGTTCAGGCTATTGAATCCACCGGCTTTAAAACCATCCGCCAGGGAGACATAGGTCATCACATCGTCATTCCAGCGGTAATCCAGCACTATACGACCGGAAAGGTCGCTCCAGCTATCACTCAATTTGGAGTCCAAAACCGGCTGGCCATTGTTGAAAAACACAATGCCAAACAACTGGGACCCCAAGTCGACTTCAGGCAGGGTTACAGTGCCGATTACGTTGCCATCTCCGTCAACTAAGCGCACATCTCCGCCAGACAGTGACAGGGGAATACTGTTGCCATAAGCCGTCTGGATGGTGAAATCTTTTTGATCGTAGGTATAACGAGCACCGACAGTCAGGTCCATCTTATCGGTAAGGCTCCAGGTCATGTCACCGTAAATAGCACTGGAACGGTAATCACCTGTGTTGCGAACACTCTCTCCCCAATGTGCATCCGAGGCTATCCAGGGATTAAAGCCCGCCATCATCTGTCCGACTACATCTTCCGCATAGAGCATATCGCCGGTTATACCAGTGGCCCCTAACTGAGCGAGTAATGCATCCACCTGGCCTGTTTGCAGCATTAGGTCATAGACAAAGGAAGCGCTGGCAATTCCCTCCAACCCCGCCTGCTGTAACTGCGCACGGGTGATAACCGCTAAGTCCTCTTGCTCGGTTTGGGTCAGGTCCGGATAGGCAGCCTTTACCCCTTCATAAACGGCAAAGGATTCCACCGATCCGGTAGTGAAATTGGCATAAGTGGTGTGATCCACCTCTTCTTCGGAGTAAGAAGCTCCCAGAGTCCATTTGATGGTATCTGTAGCACCATTGAGACGGAATTCTTGAGAGAACTGGCTTTGATCATCAGTATTGGCGGACCCAAACATATAGTCCGGGTTGGCGGTACCATCCTCATCCTGCTGCAGGTGGGCATCGAATTCGCTGTAGGCAGTAATCGAAGTAAAAGTGAAATTATCGAAATCTTTGGTAATTGTCAGTGATGTGCCAAAGGAATCACGATCCTCAATGGTCGGGGTATCCAGGGCGTAGTCGCCAAAAACATCCGTTTCATCTTTAAGGCTGGGCACTATGGTTGTTCGCAAAGCGCTGCCTTGATCCATAATCCCGTAATTAGCGCGCCACAGCACCTCAGTATCCGTCGCCGGCTCCCACAACACAGAGGCGCGGTAGGTCTGAGTATCCTGATCCCCTACAGAGAATCCATTTGCTAAATTATCGGCAAATGGATCGCGACGATTTGTCGACGCCGAAAAACGGCCATACAGGTTGTCACTAATCTGGCGATTAACCAAAAGATCCGACGACTGGCGCCCATAATTACCGGCAGTTAGATTTAATTCCGTGGAGTCATCCGCCTGCGGTTTGGTGGTAATAATATGGATCGCACCACCGGTGGCATTGCGACCGAATAGTGTACCCTGCGGCCCTTTGAGGACTTCAACCCTCTCAATATCGGTCAGCGGTATCTCGGCACCTGCACTGCGGCCGGTATAAACCCCATCCACATAGACCGCCACTGCTGGATCAGAGCCTATGGTCCAGTCATTAGTTTGCACACCGCGAATACTGTACGTTGGCTGCAGGGCGGTATCATTGTGCATTTCCACGCCCGGCGTATATTTCCCCAAGTCAGTCAAATTTTTGACACCGGCTTCTTTTATATTTTCCCCGGTAAAGGCGGAAATCGCGATAGGTACGTCCTGTAGGTTTTCCGCTCGCTTCTGCGCAGTAACGACAACCTCCTCAATTTCCGCAGCGTGAACGTGAGAGCCAACAGCGGTGAGGAAAGCAATGGTTCCAGAAAGAATGGAAAGATTGAATCTACGGTTTGTTACATCTCTACCAACATCGTGCATCATCGCGTCCTCGCGTTTATTGTTATACAGCCTGATGTTTTCGATTTCTTGTTGTTTTTGTTATTGCACGCCATCTTACGGTTGCGTTTTCATATTGAAAACCCTGCGATGACTTTTTTCTTGTGACCAGTCAGTTCTTCGAGAAATAGCAGTGAATGACAGGAAAATCCTATAATTTAAAGCTTGGGTTTTGTCACTAAAAGTTACTCTTTGTATCGCTTAGTAACTTTGCGAGTGAAATTAAAATTGCACAAAAAAGTGCTACCGACATTAACTCAGAGATTTTGCAGCCACCACAATGACGACATTTCCATTTCTCAAGCGGTATATGCCAGCACTAATTATCAGCCTATTGGGTTTGATAATTATATTTTTAATTGGCTCCTGGATCTGGCTCCGACAGAGCTTGCCTATTCTCGATGGAACCATTACCACGGGTGAATTAAAAGACCCGGTTGTTATCGAGCGCGATTCACAGGGAGTGCCATTAATTCATTCTGAAAACCGAAACAGTTCGGCCTTCGCATTGGGCTTTTTACACGCGCAGGAACGTTTTTTTCAAATGGATCTGTTGCGGAGAAGTTCTGCTGGGGAATTATCAGAATTACTGGGCGCGTCCACTATAAAACACGATCAAAAGGTACGTTTGCATCAATTTCGCCAGCGAGCAGAGCGAAACATTGCTGCGATGCCGGCGGAACAAAAGGCCCTTCTGGATCAATATATCAACGGTATTAATTTTGGCCTCAACCAGCTTCCCGCAAAACCCTGGGAGTATTTGTTATTGGGTCAGGAACCGCGCCCCTGGAATTCTGCCGACAGCCTGTTAACTATCTACAGCATGTACCTGACGCTACAAAGTGAACGCGGTAGTTATGAACTTCGCGACACCGCTTTAGCCGAATTACTTCCAGCAGATCTCTACGCTTTCTATTTTCCCCAAGGCGGGCGGTGGGACGCACCACTATTTGGAGACGCACGAGAAAAGGTCAGCCTCCCAGAAACACCGATTTCTGCACTTTTAGATGAACAGGACACTATCGTTTATCAGGCGATGGAGAGTGATGACAAAATTTACGGCAGTAATAACTGGGTGGTCGGCGGTAATTTAACAGCGCACGGTGGAGCCATTCTTGCCAACGATATGCACCTCGGGCTGAGTGTTCCCAATATCTGGTTCCGAGCAGGCTGGAGCATACCAGGCACCAACCGATTTGTTCGTGGCGTAACCCTTCCAGGCGGCCCAATTATGGTTGCCGGAAGCAACGAATTAGTTGCCTGGGGATTTACCAACACCGGTGGCGACTGGAGTGACCTGATTCCACTGGAACTCAGCGAAGACGGCAATCAATATAAAACGCCTGAAGGCTGGAGGAATTTTGCCTATGAAACAGAATCTATCGCCGTCAAAGGCAGCGACCCAAAAACCATAGAAGTTCGCACAACTATCTGGGGTCCCGTTATCGGTACAAACCACGATGGCGTTCCTCTCGCATTCCGCTGGGTTGCTCACGACACTCTGGGCGGCAATATGAACTTGATTGATATGGAAGTTGTTCGCACCGCCGAAGAAGCTCTGGAGCTTGGCCCCACCATAGGCATCCCTCATCAGAACCTAGTGGTTGGCGATAGTAACGGCAATATTGGTTGGACTGTGGCTGGCGCTATTCCCAAGCGAGTCGGGTTTGATGGCAGTCGATCAATCAGCTGGGCAGATGGTAGTGCCTATTGGGACGGCTATTTAAGCCCCCAGGAGCATCCCCGCCTGTATAACCCGGAGTCCGGCCGAATCTGGAGTGCCAACGCTCGTATCGTTGATGGGGACTATCTCAAACTCATGGGCAACCACGGCTATGCGCTCGGCGCACGTCAGCAACAAATTCGCGAACGGCTTTTCGCTCAAGAAAAATTCAATGAGCAGGACCTTTTAAATATCCAGCTCGACGATCAGGCAGTTTTTCTCGAGCGGTGGCAGCAACACCTCCTCACCTTACTTGAAGATCAGCAAGACTACCGCGAGGTATATACACAGATTCAAAATTGGGGAGGCCGAGCCGCCATCGACTCCGTAGGCTATCGCATCGTTCGCAACTATCGCCTGAAGTTGATGGAGCTTACGACAGCGCCCATTTTGACTTACATGCGCCGCTATCAGCCTAAGTTTTCTTTCGGCCAACTCAAGCGCCAATTTGAATACCCACTTTGGGAAATGGCTCAGCAAGAGCCAAAACAGCTTCTCAACCCGGATTTTGAATCCTGGAACGCGATAAAGCTCGCCGCCCTGGATCAAGTACTGGAAAAAATGAACCGCAGCAATCAGCCCCTTAAGCGTCAATCCTGGGGTGCTGAAAACACGGCAAAGATCCAGCATCCACTGGGCAAAGCAATACCACCGCTGAACTGGTTCCTGGCAATGCCTGCGGAGCCTCTCGCAGGAGATACCCATATGCCCCGCTTCCAATCTCCCACTCATGGCGCATCCCAGCGCTTAGTGGTTTCACCGGGTCGGGATGCAGACGGTATTTTCCATATGGCAACAGGTCAAAGTGCCCATCCACTCTCACCATTTTTCGGTAACGGCCATCAGGATTGGGTAAAGGGAAACGCTTCATCATTTGTTGAACGCGAGCCTCGCTACCGACTCACGTTAAATTAGAGGTACCGCAGGGACGCTAAAGTCAAGCAGTCTCATCGAGAATTGCGAAAGACAGAAACGTGGTGAAGAAGGCAAGACTCACAACGAAAGGCAGCACGGGAAAGCACAACATCAATGCCGCCGATGTAATCCAGAGATTTCTCACCCAACTCTTCTTTTGCTGGTAGTGGTAGGTGTAGCGCCGGGTGTGACTGTCTAGCTGTGCAGGAATTGCTATTTCACGGACCGGTGGGAGAAAAAAGCGCACAGCATTGGTGCAATAAAAGCGAATAAATGCAAGCAGCATATTGAACACCACTCTGAGAGTACCTTTTCAGTATAGGTACTCTCGGCGTCATTGAGTGCCTGCCTTAATCCTCTCGATTTGGCTGATACCACTGAAGCTTTTCATGCAAGCTCACTACCCCACCAATGATGGTGAGTGTTGGCGCTCGAACTTCACTGTTTTCAGCAAGGGCCGGCAAGCTGCTCAAGTCACCGACAACTACTCGCTGGTCTCGCGTAGTGCCCTTTTCAACCAAGGCAGCCGGCGTATTCGCATCGAGCCCGTGTTTAATCAATTCAGCACAAATAGTTTGTAACCCCGTAAGCCCCATATAGAAAACCAGGGTTTGTGCTGGGCCCGCAAGTTCTTGCCAAGGGAGGTCCAACTCACCCTCTTTCAGGTGCCCGGTAATAAAGCGCACAGATTGAGCGTGATCCCGGTGAGTCAGTGGGATACCGGCGTAACTGGCGCAACCAGAGGCCGCAGTGATTCCCGGCACTACCTGAAAGGGGATCCCCGCCTCTGACAACTTGTCTATTTCCTCACCGCCTCGACCAAAAATAAAGGGATCGCCTCCCTTAAGCCGCAAAACCTTTTTACCTTGGCTGGCCAGATCTACCAACAGCTGATTGATATCGTCCTGTGGCACCGCGTGGAAAGCCTTGCGCTTACCCACATAGATTCGCTCTGCATCCCGGCGCACCAACTCCATCACTTCCGGTGAAACCAGCCGATCGTAGAGAACCACATCTGCCTGCTGCATCAAGCGCAGTGCGCGAAAAGTCAGCAGGTCTGGATCTCCCGGACCTCCACCCACCAGGTAAACCTCACCCACCGGATTGGGGCTCCCCTGCCAGTCTTGGAGCGCATCCACCAGCGCCTGCTCGGCATCTGCCGGTTGCCCGGCCTCCATGCGGTTGGCAACGGGGCCGGCAAAAACCCACTCCCAAAAATTCTTGCGGCGAGACTCTGGCAGCGCTGCCTTAACCCTATCGCGCATTCGCGCCGCCAAAGTTACCAGCGGTCCCAGACCCGGCGACAGCAGAGCTTCGAGCTGGGCCCTGATTCTGCGTGCCAGTACTGGAGCCGCGCCACCACTACTGATACCGATCGATAGATCTCCCCGCTCCACAATGGCCGGGAAAGTAAACGTGCACAACTCTGGCGCGTCCACCGCATTGACCGGCAGGCGCTGAGCCTGGGCATCGGCTGAAACCTGTGCATTCACGGACTCGCTATCGGATGCAGCAACGACCAGCCCCGCTTTCTGTAAATGCTCGCTCGCATAAACTGATTGAAACCATTCCCCACCAGAATCAGTCACCATTTGCTGAAGCTCATCGGTAATTTCCGGGGATACCACCAATATCCGTGCACCCGCTTTGTGCAATAAACGAGCTTTACGGGTGGCAATGGAGCCGCCTCCAACAATCAAACAGGGATGATCTTTGACATCAAATGCGAGGGGTAAATAACGCAACTTCTTATTCCATCAAATAGCGGGCAAAGTGAAACTCATTACTACAAACAAAAAAGGGCGAACTCTACGCTCGCCCTTTTGGAGTGCTACGCTCAGGAAGCTGAGATCACTTCCTGGCCTCGCATATAGGGCCGCAATACTTCCGGCACCTCAATACTGCCATCCTCGCGCTGGTAATTTTCCAGAACAGCGATGAGGGTACGACCCACGGCAAGGCCGGAGCCATTCAGTGTATGCACCAATTCGGGCTTATTGGTTTCCGGGTTGCGCCAGCGTGCCTTCATTCGGCGCGCCTGGAAGTCACCTACCAGGGAGCAAGAGGATATCTCGCGGTACTTATCCTGGGACGGAATCCAAACTTCAATATCGTATGTCTTTCGAGCAGAGAAACCGATATCGCCACCGCAGAGAATCACTGTGCGGTATGGCAGGTTCAGCTTCTGCAAAATGGTCTCCGCATTTTGCGTCAGGGTTTCCAGTGCCTCTTCAGACTGATCCGGGCGCGCCACCCAAACCAGTTCTACCTTTTCAAACTGGTGCTGGCGAATCATGCCACGAGTGTCGCGGCCGTGAGAGCCAGCTTCAGAGCGGAAGCAGGTAGTGTGAGCAACCAATTTATGCGGCAGGCTAGCACTGTCTTCAACAATATGATCGCGATACATATTGGTGAGGGGCACTTCCGCAGTCGGGATCAGGTAGAAACCACGATCATCTTCGAGCTTAAACAGGTCTTCCTCAAATTTAGGCAGCTGGGAAGTGCCGTACAGGGAATCAGCATTCACAACAACCGGCACATTGGTTTCCTGGTAACCATGCTCTTCGGCGTGAGTATCCAGCATAAACTGTGCCAACGCGCGATGCAGACGCGCAACATCACCGCTCATTACCGCAAAGCGGGAGCCGGTTAGCTTCACTGCCATCTCGAAGTCGAGACCACCAAGGTGTGTGCCCAGGTCTACATGGTCTTTAACTTCAAAGTCAAAAGTACGCGGCTGGCCCCAGCGGCGAACCTCTACATTATCGTCTTCACTCTCGCCTTCGGGCACTGAGGCATCCGGCAAGTTGGGAATCGCAGACAAGATTGCATCCAGCTCTCCCTGCAATTCTGTCAGTGCATGTTTGGCATCTTGCAACTCACCACCGAGGGACTCCACTTCTTTCAAAAGCGGGGCAATATCTTCACCATTCGCCTTGGCACGGCCGATATTTTTCGACTTGCTATTGCGCTCGTTTTGCAAACTCTCGGTGCGCACCTGCAATTCTTTGCGGCGTTCTTCAAGGGCTTCAAGTTTGGCAGTATCCAGTTCTACACCGCGCTTTTTCAGGGCAGCGGCCACCTGGTCCATATCCGTGCGAATCAGTTTGGGATCGAGCATCGTTTCCAGTTCGCCTGTTATCAGGCTCCTACAACAGAGAAGTTAAATTAAAAATACCGTGTCGCCAAAGCGACAGCAGCAGCGGTGGCCAACAAACAACCAACAAGGCTGCCGACAATATAGCCAAGGGCCACCAGCGGCTGGCCATTGTGCCACAGTATCAGGCTTTCGAGGGAGAAAGTGGAAAAGGTTGTCAGTGCGCCAAACATGCCGGTCATCAACAGTAGACGCCATTCCTCCCCCAACATGGCGCGGTGAGCGATCAGTACATAAACAATACCGATCAAAAAAGAGCCTGTTAAATTGACAATGATGGTTCCTAGCGGAAACCGACCCTCAAATACCGGAAAGCTCCAGATACTCACCAGGTGGCGAAGAACTGCCCCAAGTGCGCCGCCCAGGGCGACTGCCAGCCACTGCATTTAGCTGCTTCCTTTCTATCTATCTATTTAGAGTTTCTGTAACGCTGCCTGTCACTCTCGCGATTTAGTCGGCGCAGAGTCTGCAATTTTTCTGAAATTTTTAACTCCAGTCCCCGGGGAACCGGCTGGTAGTACTCGCGCTCAGCAATCTCTTCGGGGAAGTAATTCTCTCCCGCAGCAAAAGCATCGGGTTCGTCGTGGGCGTAGCGATACTCCGCACCGTGGGACAAGCTTTTTGCCAGTTTGGTAGGGGCATTGCGCAAATGCACTGGCACTTCATAACTGGGCTCGCGACGAACATCCGCCACGGCACGATTGTAAGCGGAGTAAACCGCATTGCTTTTTGCCGCAACCGCCAGGTAAGTAATGGCTTGGGCAATTGCCAGCTCGCCCTCGGGACTCCCCAGACGCTCCTGCACATCCCAGGCATTCAGCGACAACTGCAAGGCCCTCGGGTCCGCATTGCCGATATCTTCACTGGCCATACGTACGACACGGCGAGCGATATATAACGGATCGCAGCCTCCATCCAGCATCCGCACAAACCAGTAGAGCGCCGCATCCGGATCAGACCCCCGCACTGATTTATGCATGGCAGAAATTTGATCGTAAAAATAATCGCCGCCTTTATCAAAACGGCGAACATCGGCACTGAGCACCTCGGCGAGCACGTCTTCATCGACAATCAGTCGCCCGGCCTCCTCTTTGGCCAGATCGCAGGCCACTTCCAGCAAGTTCAAAGCACTGCGGGCATCCCCATCGGCAGCCCGGGCAATCTTACCCAACACTTCTTCGGGAATGTTGACGCTCCGCTCGCGCAATTGCTGGTCGGTTTGCAGGGCGTAGCCCAGCAACCCCAACAACTCCTCTTCGGGAATACTGCGCAAAAGATAGACCCGACACCGGGAAAGGAGCGCATTGTTCAACTCAAAAGCCGGGTTCTCCGTGGTCGCTCCGACAAAAGTCACAGTGCCCTCCTCCACGTAGGGAAGGAAGGCATCCTGCTGAGCCTTATTAAATCGATGCACTTCATCGACAAATAAAATAGTGTGGCGGCCCGACTGTATCCGGTGCTGTTCAGCTTCGGCCACCGCCTGGCGAATATCTTTCACTCCGGCGAGTACCGCAGACAGTGTGGCAAATCGAGCATCGCACTCTTCAGCTAGCAACCGCGCAAAAGTGGTTTTGCCCACACCGGGTGGGCCCCACAAAATCATTGAGTGCAGTTGGCCGCGCTCTACAGCCTCCCGCAGAGGTTTGCCCTCCCCCAATAAATGCGACTGGCCCACATAGTGGGCCAGGGAATTCGGCCGCATACGGGCCGCGAGGGGTTGGTGGGTTTTGGGAGTATCGAACAGGTCACTCATCTTTAATAATGTCAGTACCGGCCGGGGGCTTAAAATCAAATATAGAAGCGGATAATTTTGGGTTCGCCTCCATACCACTGAACTGAATTTCAGTGGTTTGTCCCATACCATCGCGCACGGTCATTGCCGACGGCAAGCCATTTTTGGCAAATCGAATTTCCATGGCTTTAAAAGGGGCCGAGGGGTTCTTGGGGGTCAGGTGATAAACCCCTTCTTTCTGGCTCACATTAAACGAGCCCCGTATTTCCTCTACTTTGCCCCCCAGCAATAGGGCTGGGGTATCCTTAATACGGGCATCCACTGGGCGAACTGTCACCTGCTCCAGATCCGGATCGTACAGCCAGAGTGTCTTGTTGTTTGTCACCAGTAACTGGGGATAAGGCTCACCGGTTTTCCAGCGCAATTTGCCCGGGCGCTGCACAGAGAAGCTACCATTGCTCTTTTGTGTGACCTCGCCACGCTCGTCGATCAATGTCTGTTTGAAATTACCCGAAATCGCTTCCAACGGCTTGAGTAAATCGCTCAGGTCATCGGTGGCATCAGCCCAGGCCGCGCTGGCGGTAACACTGATTGAAAGCAGCAGACCCTGCAGAATTCTTTTCATAGTGGAGTCCCAACGTATTGATTTCCTTAAAGATTAACCCCGACTAAGTGAACAGTGGCTTAACCCGCCACTGCTCCAAGGGCCAAACTCTTATCAGGCTGGCGGCGGTGCCAGCACCTCTCGATTGCCGTTGTGGCCCGCCGCAGATATCACCCCAGCAGCCTCCATGGCGTCAATAATTCGAGCCGCGCGATTGTAACCAATCCGCAGCTGACGCTGCACAGAGGAAATTGACGCCTTGCGGGATTTAGTGACGAAAGCTACGGCTTCATCGTAGAGCGCATCGGCTTCAGGGTCTTCATCCTCACCGCCTTCAGACTGTAATCCAGGCACAGGGATACTGTTATTACTATCGTCGACAATACCATCGATATAATCAGGCTCACCGCGACGGCCCCAATCCGCGACAACTTTATGCACTTCGTGATCGTCGACAAAAGCGCCGTGGACACGAACAGGAACACCACTTCCAGGCGGTAAGTACAACATGTCACCATGACCGAGCAGCTGCTCCGCACCGCCCTGGTCGAGGATTGTGCGGGAATCCACCTTGGACGAAACCTGGAAACCGATTCGAGTAGGTACGTTAGCTTTAATCAAGCCGGTAATAACATCCACCGACGGACGCTGGGTTGCAAGCAGTAAGTGGATCCCAGCTGCACGGGCTTTTTGTGCGATTCGCGCGATCAGCTGTTCGACCTTTTTACCGACGATCATCATCATGTCGGCAAATTCATCAATCACGACAACAATGGCAGGCAGTGCTTTCAGGGCCGGTGCGGTTTGTTCATCTTCCGGCACGCTGGAGGCAGGATCTGGCTGCCAGATAGGATCGATCAGCGGCTCCCCGGCCTCTTCCGCCTCTTTCACTTTGCGGTTAAAGCCTGCGAGGTTTCTCACCCCCATTGCCGCCATCAACTTGTAGCGGCGCTCCATTTCTCCAACACACCAACGCAAACCATTGGCGGCATCGTTCATATCGGTGATGACCGGGGTCAACAAATGCGGAATGCCCTCGTACACCGAGAGCTCCAGCATTTTTGGGTCCACCAGAATCAGGCGGACCTCATCGGGCGTGGATTTGTACAGCAGGCTCAACAACATAACGTTGATACCCACGGATTTACCCGAGCCGGTGGTACCCGCTACCAGCAAGTGAGGCATCTTGGCCAGATCGGCCACCACCGGCTGACCGGAAATGTCGTGACCGAGCGCCAGAGTCAGTGGCGATTTGGCATTATCGTAGACATCTGCCGACAACACTTCACTGAGGCGTACCATCTGTCGATTTTCGTTAGGGATTTCGATACCCACAACCGACTTGCCTGGGATTACCTCAACCACACGCACACTGATCACCGCCAGTGAGCGCGCCAGGTCTTTTGCCAGATTGGAAATCTTGCTCACCTTTACGCCGGGAGCTGGCTGAATTTCAAAGCGGGTTACTACCGGCCCCGGCAGAACAGATACCACTTCGGCAACAACACCGAAGTCTTTCAGCTTAAGTTCCAGCAGGCGCGACAGCGCTTCCAGGGATTCCCGGGAGAAACCGGCCTTCTTGTTTTGATCTGCTGGATCGAGAAGACCCAGCGGCGGCAGGGTTCCAGTAACCGGACCACTTTTGAAAAGCTCTCGCTGTTTTTCCTTTGCTGCCCGAGGACTCTGCTTCGGCTTGGGGGCAGTCGGCTCGATCTTCGGGGGAATTCGTTTGGCAACTCGCTGCTTCTCTTCCTCCACAGCGGCCTTGCGCACGACTATCGCCTCTCTGGCCACCCTTCGCTCATTGCGCTTTTGGCGCCAGCGCTGATAAAAGCTGCCCAGCAAGGCAAAAAAGCCGAGCACATTCTTTCCGATTGCCTCTGCCAATTTAAGCCACGACAACCCCGTAAAAACAGTGACACCGATAGCAAATATCGCCAGCAGTAAAATAGTTGCCCCTACATAGCCGAGGCTAGAACCCAGGGCAGACGCCATCGCGCTACCGATGATGCCCCCGTTGGTAAACGGCAATGGGTTTTCTGCGGGATCAAAACAAAGAGTCGCCATTGCCGCCCCGCTGACAAGAACAAGCAGCAAGCCAAATACTCTCAAAGCAAATAGCGGCAAATGGAAGCGGGCATTGCGATCGCGAAGGATGTGATAGGCCCGCAGACCAATCAGCAAGGGGAACAGATAAGCCATCCATCCGAGCAAAGACAAACACACATCTGCCAGCCAAGCACCGGCTGGCCCAATGGCATTGTGCACTTGTTGGGTACTGCCAGTTTGCGACCAGCCTGGATCTTCTGCGCTAAAGCTTAACAGGCTAATGGCGAGCAACAGGGCACCAGCCAGCAAACTGATCAGGGCCCCCTCGCGAACGAGTCGGGCGATCAATGAGTCTGGCAATGCATTGCTCTCTGCAGGGCTTTTTTCAGTTGCGCTTTCGGCCTTCAATGGCTTACCTCAATAATGCTGTACTTTTTATGTCCACATGAACTTGGCGGTGTCTACCTGGGACCTGAATCCCGATGCCGCCTGACAAAATTCTGTATTGCTTACAGAAGAAAGCAACTCAATCAGGCTATTTTACAATCTACGCTTTCAGATTGCGCCTTACGATCCCTGACACCAAGTAGTTTTTTGTTGTTTGGCGGCAGTATCGAAAAACCTGGAGCGCTTCCTAGCCAGTATTCTCTTCTAAATTTATCGGTTTGTACGTGCGATAGATGCAATTTGGAATCATCATCGAGATATCCTGCCCTGAATCCTCCCAGCAAACCTCATCAATAATCGCCTGGGTAACTCTCTCGCGGAGGTAACTATTCAGAATTTCCAATTTGTATTGATCCCCGCCCAACTCTGTTTTTAATTTGTCTTGAGTACTATCTCGGTAATAGGTTCTGGATACCCGCTCTGCTTGCGAAAAGCCTGCATCGCTGAGCAATTGTAACAACTGGTCTTCCCGCAAAAAGAACCGATCCAAGAGCAACGATTCACGGTGTGTCAGCGCTGACAATTTTCGCTTTTGGGCACACAGTAAATCTTGGACCCCGGCAGACGCCGGCATCAAGTCCCAAACCAACAGCGGACCTCCCGGCTTCAAAACCCGATAACACTCCTGGAGAACCAGGGGCTGATCTTTATAAGGCACTTCGTGCAGGCCCATTCTGATTGCCACAGCATCAAATAATTCACTGGGATATGGCAAGTTTCTTCCGTCACCTATAGTGATATCGGCAGCTAGCAATTGAATATTTGGGTCAAGGTTTTCAAGCTGCGAAGGGTGGGAATCGCACAAGCTACATTGAATAATAACCCCATGAGCTTTGGCAAACTTAAGCAGGTAGCTACTCAGGACTCCCCTGCCACACATCAAGTCGAGAACTCGACAACCATTGCTGAGGCCCAGCGCCATAGCAAACTTCTCGAGTTCTTCTGGCTCACCCGCGCAAGTAACCGCCCCACCTCCTGTATCACCATATCCATCAGAGACAATTTCACAGCGTATTTGCAAGTTAAGCGCGGTAAATAGATCCAGCAGGTGGGGTGGGCCATGTAAGCTCGCCCGGTGATCGCCATCGGGCTCCAGATCAATGGAAAAACGCAACGAATAACTATCGTCGATAATTTCGGCTACGAAAGCCTGGGCCTCCTCACTAAGGGTCAGAAAAGTTTTAGGATGCCCCAACTGCTCTCGCTTCAGGTTTAAGGGTATGAACTTTCTTTTATAGCGCATAACGATCCTCAACCCACTAGGGTTTGGGCACTTACTCGAAGTCACTGGCCTCTATGACGCTCACACACTCAATACATCTAACAATCCGTAATTCTAATTTGTGACACTCCATTCTCCCCCTATCAAAGCCAGCAGCAGTTACCTCAGATTGGAACTTTTTTACATTTTTCCAGCTCTTACGGCCAGCTTTGGCGCAAACTCCGATTTGAGCCAAAGCTCTAGCAAGGTCAAAGAGAGTTGAATAGGTAGGATCAATCGAACAAATTAAGGCAAACTATTTCGCCGAATGGTAAATATCGCCTATTATATCGCCCAATTTAATAGTCTCGCCTGATCAAAAAATGGACGGGCATATGGACTCCCAGCCCATTGGGTAAACTTCGCAAATTGAGAGTTTTAAAGAGTACTTCATGAGCAATAACCATCATCGACTGATCATCCTCGGCTCAGGCCCTGCCGGCTACACCGCGGCTATCTACGCTGCACGGGCAAACCTGAACCCGGTTGTTATCACGGGTATGCAACAGGGTGGGCAGCTGACCACCACCACTGAAGTCGAGAACTGGCCGGGCGGTATTCCGGAGCTTCAAGGTCCGGACCTGATGGTGCAAATGCAGCAGCACGCAGAGCGCTTCGAGACAGAAATCATCTTCGATCACATCGAATCTGTTGATCTGAAACAGCGCCCTTTCACCTTGAAAGGTAACGAAACTTACACCTGTGACTCGCTGATTATCGCCACTGGTGCCTCAGCTCAGTACCTGGGCCTACCTTCTGAGGAAGCCTTCCAGGGGCGCGGTGTCAGCGCCTGTGCGACCTGTGACGGATTCTTCTATCGCGACCAGAAAGTTGCTGTTGTCGGTGGTGGCAACACCGCCGTAGAAGAGGCCCTGTACCTCTCCAATATCGCCAGTGAAGTGACCCTGATTCACCGCCGCGACGAGCTTCGCGCAGAAAAAATCCTTCAGGACCGCCTGATGGATAAAGTGGAAAACGGCAATATCAATGTCTGCTGGCACAACACCCTGGACGAAGTGCTCGGTGACGACAACGGTGTAACTGGGCTGCGCCTGCGCAACACCCAGGACGACACCACTTCAGAGCTGGACGTTTCCGGTGTGTTTATTGCTATCGGTCACAAACCGAATACCGGCATCTTTGAAGGCCAGCTTGAAATGAATGGTGGTTACCTCATTGTGGAGAGCGGCCTGAACGGCAATGCCACCCAGACTTCTGTTCCCGGTGTATTTGCCGCAGGTGACGTATCCGACCATATTTACCGCCAGGCGGTAACTTCTGCGGGTACCGGCTGTATGGCCGCCCTGGACGCCGAGCGCTTCCTCGACGCCGAGAAGTAAGTCAAATCCCCGGGCAGAGCTTTTCTGCCCGGTATCCCCCTCTACCGACAGGAGTCAGATCGTGGCAGGGAACACCCAAAGCCGCCTGATGTGGCTCGACCACACCGTTGTAGACTTTCCCCCAACTGAATTCGCACTGGATGACCCCAATGGCTTGCTGGCAGCCGGAGGAGATCTGACTCCCGAGTGGCTGGTTGAAGCCTATCAAAGGGGGGTCTTCCCCTGGTATTCAGATGACCAGCCGATCTTGTGGTGGAGCCCCTCCCCTCGCTGCGTGGTTATCCCGCAAAACTTTCGTATTGGCCGCACTTTGCGCAAAGTATTGCGCCGAGGAACCTTTTCGGTCACCTTCGACCAAGCCTTTCCCGAGGTAATTGAGGCCTGCCGTGCCCCCCGGGCGGATGAAACCGGCACATGGATCACCGATGAGATGTGCGACGCCTATATCGACATGCACCATCAGGGATTTGCCCACTCTGTGGAAGTTTGGCGCGACGGTCAACTCGTTGGCGGACTCTATGGTATTGCGCTGGGGCGAGTGTTCTTTGGGGAGTCGATGTTTCACCGGGAGACAGACGCTTCAAAAGTCGCTTTTGTCCACCTCGTTCGGCAATTAGAATTGTGGGGCTGCCCACTGATCGACTGCCAGGTGAGCAATCCTCATCTCAGCAGCCTTGGGGCGGTGGAAATGTGTCGTAAGGATTTCGAACAACTGCTGGCAGACGGCGTTAAGCAGCCGCCTTTCCCGCAGCCCTGGAAGCTTTCGTGGACTTATGGGTAAATACTCTCAGCTGGATTCAGTGCGCCTATTGGCCACCCTGCCCCACCCCTGCGGTTACCTGCCGGATCGGGAGGCGACAACGGTGTTTGTCGATCCGCAAACAGAAGTGGATCAGCGTCTGTACAACCGCCTGTCAGAGCTGGGATTCCGGCGCAGTGGTGCCTACCTCTATCGCCCCCAGTGCGCGACCTGTCGCGCCTGTATACCGGCTCGCGTGCCTGTGAGCCTGTTTGTCCCCGACCGCAACCAGAGACGCTGCTGGAAGCGCAACAAGGACCTGGACATATTCCATATCGAGTCCATTGATACAGATGAGCATTACGAACTCTACGCCCGCTATATCGAGCAGCGCCACGCCGATGGGGAGATGTATCCACCCAGCCGGGAACAATACCGCAGCTTCCTGAGTCAGGCTTGGGGGTCTACTCGCTATATTGAGCTGAGAGCCCGCGGCAAGTTGGTGGCAGTAGCTGTAACAGATATCCTGACTGCCGGGTTATCGGCCATCTATACTTTCTTCGATCCCGATGAGGACAAACGGAGCCTGGGCAGTTACTGCATCCTCTACCAGATCGAATGGGCCCGGCGCTTGGGACTACCTAATCTCTACCTGGGGTACTGGATTGAGAAGTGCCACAAAATGGCCTATAAAAGCCAATTTCGCCCCATCGAAATGTTAAAAGAAAACCGCTGGAGCCTTAAATCGCTCTAGTTCAACACACTCTCCCTTTGCTCTATCTTGCCTTTTCGTGCAAAATGCTCGCCCGTCAAGCCGCGGCTAGGCCAAAGAGCCTCCGGGGTAAAGGTCTGATCAAGTTATTGTAAGGTTGCTGCCGCATGGCAAAAGACGATTATATTGAAATGGAAGGCGAGGTGATCGACACCCTGCCGAACACCACTTTCCGCGTAAAGCTGGAAAACGGACACGTGGTAATTGCGCATATCTCTGGAAAGATGCGTAAAAACTACATTCGCATTCTCACCGGCGACAAGGTGAAAGTGGAGCTGACTCCATACGACCTGAGCAAGGGCCGCATTACGTACCGCGCGCGCTAATTCGCTCAGAGGCCAAATTCCGCAAGGCAATTTGACCTGAAATAAAAAAGCCACCTCTCGGTGGCTTTTTTATTGCTTGGCTGAAGCTAATTTACTTTAGGCGGGCACCGCCGTTTTAATCGCCAGCTCATCATCTTCAATAGTGACGCAAACACGCCCACCCTCTTCCGCCAACTCACCAAAGAGCACGGCTTCTGCCAGAGGCTTGCGCAGCTTGTCGCGAATCAGACGGGACATAGGCCTCGCACCCATCTTCTCGTCATAACCCCGCACCGCCAACCACTCTCGAGCCTCATCATCAACAACCAGTGTCACCTTGGAGTCATCCAACTGGGCCTGCAACTCAACGATAAACTTATCCACCACCGTCTTCACGACATCCAGAGGCAGAGAACGGAATTGAATAATATTATCGAGGCGATTGCGGAACTCCGGGGTAAACATCTTCTTGATCTCCTCCATTCCATCGGTGGAGTGATCTTGATGGGAGAAACCGATTGAACGACGGCTCATCACCTCAGCGCCCGCATTGGTTGTCATAATCAGGATGACATTGCGGAAGTCCGCTTTGCGGCCGTTGTTATCAGTTAGAGTACCGTGATCCATCACCTGCAAAAGCAGATTGAATACTTCGGGGTGTGCTTTCTCAATTTCATCGAGCAGTACAACACTGTGAGGGTGCTTGGTAACCGAGTCTGTCAGTAAACCACCCTGGTCAAAACCTACATACCCAGGGGGCGCGCCGATCAGGCGGGAAACCGTATGGCGCTCCATATACTCAGACATATCGAAACGAATCAGCTCGATACCCATCACCTTCGCCAACTGGCGGCAGAGCTTCTGTCTTGCCGACTCCGGTGGGGCCCGAAAACAGGAAGGAGCCGATGGGTTTCTCTTCAGAGCCCAGGCCGGCGCGACTCAGCTTAATCGCCGTACCCAGGGCATCAATCGCGCTGTCCTGCCCAAACACCACCATTTTGAGATTGTCATCCAGGCGTGATAACTGCTCCTTGTCAGAAGCAGACACGCTCTTGGCAGGTATTCTCGCCATCTTGGCGATAACCATCTCAATTTCACAAACCCCAATAACCTCTTTGCGGTCCTCTTCAGGCAGCAAAGATTGGTAGGCTCCCGCCTCATCGATTACATCAATGGCCTTATCTGGGAGGAATCGCTCGGTGATGTGACGACTGGATAGCTGCGCAGCAGCATCCAAAGCTCCATCGGTAAAGCGGACCTTGTGGTGATCCTCAAAGCAGCTTCTGAGCCCCTGCAATATTTGCACGGTCTCTTCCACTGAGGGCTCACTGACATCGATCTTTTGAAAACGGCGCGACAGCGCGCGATCTTTTTCAAAGATACCGCGATATTCAGTAAAAGTAGTGGAGCCTATGCAGCGCAATTGACCGCTGGAAAGTAGCGGCTTAAGCAGGTTAGAGGCGTCCATGACACCTCCTGAAGCGGCGCCGGCCCCGATGATGGTGTGGATCTCATCGATAAACAGTACGGCGTGCTCACGCTTCTTGAGCTCCGCTAGCAGCGCCTTAAAGCGCTTCTCAAAATCACCGCGATACTTGGTTCCCGCCAGCAGGGAGCCGAGATCCAGAGAGTAAATAGTGCTCTCTTTCAAAGGTTCGGGGATATCCTCATCGACAATACGCCGTGCCAAGCCCTCAGCAATTGCCGTCTTGCCGACACCGGACTCACCCACCAACAGTGGATTGTTCTTGCGGCGACGAGCGAGAACCTGCGTGACACGCTCCACCTCAGGTGCACGCCCCACAAGCGGATCAATACGGCCAAGAATTGCCTCTTGATTGAGGTTGGTGGCGTAGCTTTCCAGGGGGTCGGAACCACCTGGCTCAGCGCCCCCACTAATTTCCTCATCTACCTGCTCAGGTGCAGTATCGGAACCGTGATGGTGATTATTACCACTGGAGCCAACGCGGGAAATTCCGTGGGTGATGTAGTTAACTACGTCTATCCGGGCAACACTCTGCTGCTTCAAGTAGTAAACAGCCTGACTCTCCTGCTCACAGAAAATGGCGACCAGGACATTAGCCCCTGTAACTTCCTTTTTACCGGATGACTGGACATGGAATACGGCCCTCTGCAGGACCCTTTGGAAACCCAATGTCGGCTGGGTTTCTCGATCTGTATCGGCCTCCGGGATCAACGGTGTTGTGGAGTCCACAAACTCCAGGAGTTCACGGCGCAATGCACTTAAATCCGCCCCGCACGCATGTAGAACATCTGCTGCGGATTCGTTATCCAAGAGCGCCAGCAATAGGTGCTCAACGGTCATGAATTCATGCCGTTTCGCTCGAGCACCTTTGAACGCTAGATTAAGCGTTACCTCTAAGTCCTTGCTGAGCATCTAAACCTCAAACCCTAATCGCCAATATTTCCCGCCGACTCCGCTGGTAGGCGCGCACCCTTCGCCGGCGTTTATATCCTGGCTGATTCCCTTCAGGTGACGGGACCCTTTGTTCAAAGCAGTTTTTGTCAGAATCAATCCTCTTTGCTTTCGTCCGCTTCAATTTCACATAACAGGGGATGCTCATTCTCTTGAGCGAACTGATTGACCTGTGCGGCCTTTGTCTCCGCTATATCCCGAGTATAGACACCACACACTGCTTTTCCCCGTGTGTGAACCTGCAACATTAACTGTGTGGCGCGCTCCCGGTTTACTGAAAAAAACAACTCCAAAGTCTCAACAACAAAATCCATGGGGGTGTAGTCATCATTGAGCATAACGACTTTATACATCGGCGGCCGCTTCAGCTGCGGCGGCGCCTCCTCAAGGGCCAACCCACCATCGAAATCATCGAAGTACGGGTTGTCTCCATCAGAGTCACTGGAGCTTAGTTTAATGATTCGCGAAGTACTCATAACAATTATCAATGAATTCTATCGAGCCTGAAAATTGCACCCAATGCAACCTTCAATGACGTGACATTGTAACCTTATTTGACCTTTGACACAGCGGTCAGCGGGGAACCTTGACAATCCCCCAGCTGTTGACTACAAGAGGTAGTGACCGCTACATCAAACGTTAGTCGCAGATAGGATCGCAGCCGACTAACCAGCAGGTCAAATAAATATAAAAACTCTGTAAGGTGGCCAGGGGCCACTCAGGCAATTAGAGGGAATCGTTATGCCTACCGGTACTGTAAAGTGGTTCAACAACGCTAAGGGATATGGGTTTATTCTTGCAGATGAGGGAGGGGAGGATCTGTTCGCGCACTATTCCGCAATTCAGATGGAAGGCTACCGAACCCTGAAGGCCGGCCAGCAAGTCACCTTCGATATTATTCGAGGAGACAAGGGCTACCACGCTGCAAATATCTCCGCATTGACCTCCGAAACCACTTCACCCAACACTTCGAGCAAAAGCGAATCTGATGCAGTACACACAGAAAAGTCGAGGGAGAAGGAAGCGGAAGCTGTCGGCTAAGCGAGCCCAGCAAACAGACAATAAAAAAGCCCTTCACCAATGTGAAGGGCTTTTTTCATGGGGCTCGGGCCAACTTAAAGCCAGCCCGGCCTCACGGATGTAGCTTAAGCCATGTGCTTGATAACTTCGTCACCAAACGCAGAACAGGACTTCAGCTCAGCACCGTCCATCAGACGCTCGAAATCGTAGGTTACGGTTTTGGCTTCGATAGCACCTTCCATACCCTTGATTACCAGGTCAGCAGCTTCGTTCCAGCCCAGGTGACGCAGCATCATCTCAGCGGAAAGAATCAGGGAGCCCGGGTTAACCTTGTCCTGGCCAGCGTACTTAGGCGCAGTACCGTGGGTTGCTTCGAACAGGGCAACGTCGTCGGACAGGTTTGCGCCCGGAGCGATACCGATACCACCAACCTGTGCAGCCAGTGCGTCAGACAGGTAGTCGCCGTTCAGGTTCAGGGTAGCAATTACGTCGTACTCAGCCGGACGCAGCAGGATCTGCTGAAGCATAGCGTCAGCAATTACGTCCTTAACAACGATTTCCTTGCCAGTCTTCGGGTTCTTGAAGCTGTGCCAGGGGCCGCCGTCCAGCGGCTGAGCGCCAAACTCGTCGCGAGCCAGCTCGTAACCCCAATCAGCGAAGGCACCTTCGGTGAACTTCATGATGTTGCCTTTGTGTACCAGGGTTACAGAATCGCGATCCTGGTCCACAGCGTACTGGATAGCCTTGCGCACGAGACGCTTGGTACCTTCTGCAGAAACCGGCTTAACACCGATACCACAGTTTTCAGGGAAACGGATCTTCTTAACACCCATCTCGTCCTGCAGGAACTTGATAACTTTCTTAGCTTCGTCAGTGTCAGCTTTCCACTCGATACCAGCGTAGATATCTTCGGAGTTTTCACGGAAGATAACCATGTCTACCTTGTTCGGCTCTTTAACCGGAGAAGGTACACCGCTGAACCAGCGCACCGGGCGCTGACATACGTACAGATCCAGCTCCTGACGCAGGGCTACGTTCAGGGAACGGAAGCCGCCGCCTACTGGAGTGGTCAGGGGGCCTTTGATGCTAACAACGTAGTCTTTGATTGCTTCCAGAGTTTCAGCCGGGAACCAGTCGCCAGCGTAAGTCTCTGCCGCTTTCTCACCGCAGTAGATTTCCATCCACTCGATTTTCTTCTCGCCGCCGAAAGCTTTTTCTACAGACGCGTCGATCACCTTGCGCATTACCGGAGTGATATCCACACCGATGCCGTCACCCTCGATGAAAGGAATAACCGGGCGATTCGGAACATTCAGCGAACCGTCGGAATTGACTGTAACTTTTTCGCCGTCTGCCGGCACTTGGATATGACCCATATTGCGTAAACTCCCAAAATTCTATGACTTTTTAGGTCCAGCGTTGCTTGCACCGCTCCCCCGGGACCTTAGGGCGGGGATGAAAAACGGCGGGATTATAGCAGCCTCGGCTAATTTTTGTAGTTGGATTACAATACTCAATTTTTCTTATGGCAAAGATTATTCTCCTCAACAAGCCTTTTGGCGTATTAAGCCAATTTACAGATGATCAGGATCGCGCCACTTTGGCTAACTTTATCCAGCACAAGGGATTCTATGCGGCGGGCCGCCTGGACTACGATTCTGAAGGATTACTACTACTGACTGATGATGGAGCGCTACAACATCAAATCAGTCACCCCAAGCGGAAAATGCCCAAAACCTATTGGGCCCAGGTGGAGGGTGACATTACTGATGATGCCCTTTATATGCTCAGGCAAGGGGTCGACCTGAAGGATGGCCGAACCGCACCTGCCAAGGCCAAGCGCCTACCTGATATGGAGCCCTGGCCCCGCACGCCGCCAATTCGCGAACGCAAATCGATCCCAACCAGCTGGCTGGAGCTGACTATCTCCGAGGGGCGGAATCGCCAGGTAAGGCGGATGACTGCGGCGGTAGGCTTCCCTACCCTGCGGCTAATTCGGGTGGCGATAGGCAGCTGGAAGCTCGACGCATTAAAGCCTGGCGAGTATCGAACGGAAGAGGTTTTTAGCGCTCCCAAGCCCCGAACAAAGCCGGCAAACAACCGCAATCGACCGCGCCGAAAGCGATAATCTATAACGGAAGATCAAAGCGGTCTTGGTCAAACGGGGCGTTCGCAGGTAAAATTCGCCCCCCTTTCATACCAGTGAAGTAGTGACTGTCCTTCTTATGCCTGATTCCACCCACAACAAACAGCCAAAGCGCGTCATCGTCGGTATGTCCGGCGGTGTGGATTCCTCTGTAGCCGCACACCTGCTGATCCAGCAGGGCTATCAAGTGGAAGGCCTGTTTATGAAAAACTGGGATGAAGACGACGGCACAGAATACTGTACCGCTAAGGCGGACCTGGCGGATGCCCAGGCAGTTTGTAAGAAGTTGGGCATCAAGTTGCACACCGCCAATTTTGCTGCCGAGTACTGGGATCACGTATTCGAGTACTTCCTGGCAGAGTATAAAGCCGGGCGCACTCCCAACCCGGACATCCTGTGTAACCGGGAAATCAAATTTAAGGTCTTTCTTGAGTACGCCGAAGTGCTGGGTGCCGATGCAATAGCCACCGGGCACTATACCCGTCGCCGCGATATCGATGGCCGCACCTATTTATTGAAGGGCCTCGACGGCAACAAAGACCAGAGCTACTTCCTGCACGCGGTGGGAGAAGCCGAATTTGCCCGCTCGCTCTTTCCCTTAGGGGAGCTGGAGAAGCCCGAGGTTCGCCGTATCGCTGAAGAAAACGGCTTTATCACCCACAACAAGAAAGACAGCACCGGCATCTGCTTTATCGGCGAGCGCCGCTTCAAGGATTTCCTCGAGCAGTACCTGCCCGCCCAGCCCGGCGACATGGAAACCCCAGAAGGTGAAGTCATGGGGCGCCACGCGGGCCTGATGTACCACACCATTGGCCAGCGCCAGGGGCTCGGTATTGGTGGCGTCAAGGGTGCAGGCGAACAGCCCTGGTATGTTGTCGGAAAAAACCTGGAGCGCAATGTCTTGGTTGTGGCCCAGGGTGCACACCACCCCCTGCTTTATGCAACGGGGCTGGAAGCAACACAAACCCATTGGATTAATGGCGCAGCACCGGACAAAACTTTCCGCTGCCAGGCCAAGACCCGCTATCGCCAACCAGATCAGGATTGCACCGTGCACCTGCAGGACAATGGCGATTTGGTTATAGAGTTCGACGAGCCACAACGCGCAATCACACCGGGACAATCTCTGGTACTGTACGATGGAGAAACCTGTCTCGGTGGTGCGGTGATCGAGAAAGCCACGGGAGTTGGCGTCGCAGTACCGGAAAAATACAAGAAAGATTAAGGAGTAATTTTGAATAACTGGCGGGATCAGGCACTGGCACTGGCAGGAATATTCCAATCCGCAACACTGGTGGAGCGCCTGGCCAAAACAGGCTCTGCACCGCAGGAACAGCTGGAAACCGGGGTATATAGCCTCTTCCAACTAAACCCTGATCGCACTGAAGATATATTCGCCGGTGCAGACAAGCTGCTGCCCGGCTTAAAAGTATCGCAGCAAATACTAAAGACCCGGCAACACCCGGAATATACCGACGGTCTACGCTACGCCCTCTCGGTGATCTACCTGCAGCGACAACTCAGCAAGAATAATGACCTGCTATCAATCATTGGCAGCCGATTGGATAAGGCCAAGACTCAAGCAGAGCACTTCGAGCTGACTCACGAGAATGTATTTTCCAACCTCGCCAGCATCTACAGCGATACGCTAGGTACCTTCCGCTTCCGGATTCAAGTACTGGGTGACTTCAATTACTTGCAACAGCAGCGTATTGCCAATCAAATTCGCTCCATGCTATTTGCCGGCATCCGCTCGGCAACCCTATGGCGACAGCTGGGTGGGCGTCGCCTGCACCTTCTGTTCCAGCGCAAAAAGCTTTTGAATGCGACCAACGAATTGATCGCACATATCGAATCTATAGAACACTAATCCCGGAGATTTACT
Source organism: Microbulbifer maximicatervae (SeqCode) (assembly GCF_052468155.1). Lineage (NCBI taxonomy): Bacteria > Pseudomonadati > Pseudomonadota > Gammaproteobacteria > Cellvibrionales > Microbulbiferaceae > Microbulbifer > Microbulbifer maximicatervae (SeqCode). The sequence continues at coordinate 3,532,093 of NZ_CP174335.1, read as the reverse complement.
ATGACAGTTGAGCTTTCCGCACTCACAGCGGTATCCCCTATTGATGGTCGCTACGAGAGCAAGACTGCCCCCCTGCGTGAAATTTTCAGTGAATACGGCCTGATCCGCGCCCGCGTTGAAGTGGAAGTACGCTGGCTGCAAAAACTTTCCGCACATAAAGAGATCGCCGAAGTTGAGCAGTTCGACGAAGCTGCCAACAAGCTGCTCGACAGCATTGTGGCCGACTTCTCCCTGGAAGATGCTGAGCGCATCAAGGAAATCGAGCGCACCACCAACCACGATGTAAAAGCGGTTGAATACTTCCTCAAGGATAAAATCAGCAGCAATGCCCAGCTGGCAAAAGTGAGTGAATTCGTACACTTTGCCTGCACCTCTGAGGACATCAATAACCTGTCCCACGCCCTGATGCTTCGCGCCGGCCGCGACAACGTCATGTTGCCTGCGATGGAAGCCCTGATTGACGCTATCGTAGGCCTGGCCCAGGACTTTGCCGACGTACCCATGCTGTCCCGTACTCACGGCCAGACAGCCAGCCCGTCTACTGTTGGTAAAGAACTTGCCAACGTGGCCGCGCGCCTACGCCGCCAGGTAGCCCAGATTAAAGCGGTACCGCTGCTGGGTAAAATTAACGGTGCGGTAGGTAATTACAACGCTCACCTGTCCGCCTATCCCAATATTGATTGGGAGCAAAATGCTGAAGAATTCATTTCTTCTCTGGGCCTTAGCTGGAACCCCTACACCACCCAGATCGAACCGCACGACTACATTGCTGAGCTGTTCGACGCTGTTGCCCGCTTTAACACCATCCTGATCGATTTTGACCGCGATGTATGGGGCTATATCTCCCTGGGTTACTTCAAGCAAAAAGTCGTAGCCGGTGAAGTTGGCTCCTCCACTATGCCGCACAAAGTTAACCCCATTGACTTCGAAAACTCCGAAGGGAACCTGGGTATCGCCAACGCCGTATTCCAGCACCTGGCCGCCAAACTTCCAGTATCCCGCTGGCAGCGCGACCTGACAGACTCCACCGTGCTGCGCAATATGGGGGTGGGTGCGGGCTACTCTGCCATTGCCTATGCCGCCACCATGAAAGGCCTGGGCAAGCTGGAAATCAACCGCGAGCGCCTGGCGGAAGACCTGGATAATTCATGGGAAGTATTGGCAGAGCCGATCCAAACGGTTATGCGTCGCTACAACATTGAAGAGCCTTACGAAAAACTGAAGGCCCTTACCCGTGGCCAGGGCATCACCCGTGAAACCCTGAAAGTATTTATCGAGAACCTGGAGATTCCCGCAGAGGCCAAAAGCGATCTGCTGGAAATGACTCCGGCATCCTATATCGGTAACGCAGTGGAACAGGCTCGCAAAATTTAACCGAGCCCAGCTACCAGCCGCACCCAGTGCGGCTGGTCATCTTTTAAAAAATACAAAAGTACGCTGGATAGTTTCCGAACCTCAGAATATCCAGATACAAACCCCAGCCTTCTGACAGTGAGAGTTACCGTGGCCAGCCCCCTTACCCATCTTGGCGACATGCCCATCGAAGTTTTTATGCGTGACTATTGGCAGCAGAAACCCCTGCTGATACGCAATGCTTTCGCCAACTTTGAATCACCCATCTCGGGTGAAGAACTCGCAGGTATGGCCCTGGAGGAAGCGGTCGAGTCTCGCTTGGTATTGGAAAATGGTGAAAGCGGCCCCTGGGAGCTGCGCACAGGTCCATTCACTGAAGAAGATTTTCTCTCCCTCCCTAAAACCCACTGGACCCTGCTGGTACAAGCTGTCGATCAGTGGATGTCAGAAATTGCTGAACTAAAAGATTTCTTCCGCTTTATCCCCGACTGGCGTCTGGATGATGTGATGATCAGTTACGCCGCCGATAAGGGCAGCGTTGGCCCCCACTACGATCACTACGATGTGTTTCTTCTCCAAGCCGAAGGCAAACGCTTGTGGCAGCAAGGCCCCAAAGTGGATGAAAGCAATCCCCGCCTGGAAGGAACGCCCCTCAATATCCTGAAAGAATTCGAAGCAGAAAATAGCTGGGTACTAGAGCCCGGCGATATGCTCTACTTGCCGCCCCAATACAGCCATTGGGGAATAGCCGAAGGTGGGTGCACCACGATCTCTATTGGTTTCCGCGCCCCTTCCGCCGCAGCGATCCTCGAAGATCTCGCCGCTGAAGTTGCTATGGATTTGCCGGACAGCCAGCGTTACACCGATGCCCGTGCTGAAGTGGCGAAAAACCCAGCGGAAATTGACCCCGCCTCTGTTGTCCGCCTGCAACAACAACTCGGCGAATGGCTGCAGCAGCCGGCGAAAATCGCCCAGTGGTTTGGCGCGATTATGACCGAAGCGAAATACCCGGATACTATCGCCCTGGACGCTGACGACGCTGCAGACTGGCGCGAACAAATGCCCCAGGGAGCACAACTGGTTTTAAATCCCGCTTCCCGCACCGCCTTTTGCCGCGAGCCAGCCACTTTATTTGTTGATGGTGAAGCCTTCCCCTGCCCCCTGGCATTTGCCGAGCAGTTTGCTGAATCCCATGAAATATCCTGGGATGATATCGAAGCCTTCCCGGAAATTGCCGAAGACAGCGGCATTCTCGATCAGCTGGTTGCACAGGGCACCCTGATCTACCCTCCTGAGGATTTCTGAGATGCCAGTAGCTATACGCCTAGCCGATTGGGACACTGACCGGGACGCAATTCGCTCAATACGCGAGGCCGTTTTTGTGCAGGAACAACAGGTACCCGTAGACCTGGAATGGGATGATCAAGAGGAGACATCCCAGCACTTCCTCGCCTACCGCGAAACAACACCGGTTGCCACCGGGCGCCTCACCCAAGGCGGAAAAATTGGTCGTATGGCTGTACAGAAATCTTCACGCGGATGCGGCATCGGGGCCCGGCTATTGCAGGCCATCTGTGAGCGGGCGAAGGAACAAAACTTTCAGCAAGTCCATTTACATGCACAGCAACATGCTGAGGGGTTTTACTTGCAGGCTGGGTTTGAGGTGGAAGGCGACGTGTTTTACGAAGCGGGAATTCCCCATATCAAAATGGTGCGCAGCCTGATTTGACCATTTTGAGGCCTGCCACCAGCAACCATATGGCAGGCCCGGCCCCACCTCAACTCTCTACTGGGGCATAGCGTTTCTCGACAAAGTGAGCCAAAGGCGCTATCCCCAACACATACACTATCCAAAGCCCGAGCCCCCAATAGGGATTGAAAAGGGTCAACAAGCACGCCAGGATACTGGTACACAACATCACCATGCTGACTACTAGTACACGGTGCGCGGATACGTTCGTTCGATTCGCAGCGACACACCACATACCCGCAATTGCTATAGCGGCCACCGCATAGCTTGCTGACAATAAGACTACTGACCAAACCTGGTCTGGATACTCCCCCATCAAACTTGATGGAAAGGGAATAAACGCCACCGCCCCCAATAGCAAAAAGTTAAAACTGGTAAAGGCAACCGATTTAAATTGATGGTCCGACATCAGATGATTGTGGGTAAGCCACAGCCGGCAGAGAATTGCAAAGCTCAGTATCCAGGAAAAAAAATGGGGCAACTGCTGAAGAATATTGCTGTGGAAATCCTCGCCCGGCTTTATATCCTCCAGATCGGGAATCTGGATATTAAAAACCAACAGCGTCATAGCAATGGCAAAAACGCCATCACTGACGGCATTAATACGGCTAGCCAAGAAAGACTTTCGACGCATGGGCCACCATCGATTGCCAAGGTTGCATACTCATTAAAGCCCAGTCCCGAAGCAAGATCTCACCTCTAGTTTCAATATGCCAACAGCGTTCACACCACTCACATCCCTTCCACCTGATAACGAGCCACGGAATGTTTCTATTGAGGAGATGAAATCATATGGTAACGACTTTGTAAGTGTATTCTTTTAAACAAAGAGTCTATTGAAGCTCCTCAATACGGCACCGCCTAGCAAATAGCATTCAACTTCAACAGCCGTTGGCGATACTTTGATCAAACCTAGCTGCTCGATCGATTTCAATCCTGCTTACTATCAACTACTTGTGTTCGGGCTACGGCTCCTAATTGCTCTAAGATCTATCTAATGCGACTTGTTTCATATCCATTTAAAACCCTAGCGCTTTATCCCTATTGGCTGCTGCAATCATAAGCAGGAGCTGAGGAGTGAAGCCCAAGGCCGAGACGTGGCAATAGACACCGATAAAGAAAAGCCTATGGGGCAGAAACACTTCCGCTACGCGTCTTGGACAGTTGCAGTCATATTTTTCAGCGCCAGCGTAACCAACTCAATCCTATTTGCCCTACTATCACCTAGCCTCACTCAAGAACTCAATCTCAACCATCAAAGCTTAGGGATGCTGGGAGGATATTACTTTGTCGCCTATTCTATTGGTCAACTGACACTTGGCTCACTATTGGGCCCTATAAGTCCACGGTATTTACTGAGTATCTCAGCCGCCCTCGCCGCTAGCGGCTGTGTAATTTTTGCCAGCGGTCATTCTTTCGGAACAGCCCTTACAGGGCAGCTCTTAGTCGCACTTGGATTATCCAGTAGCTTCTTGGGAGTTATCTATGTTATCGGACGGGATTTACCTAATAAGTTTTCACTGATGGCCGCTGTTAGCCAAGGACTAGCTAATTTCGCAGCAGCTTCACTCTCATTATTTATCGGTTTGTTAGATACCGAAGTCTCATTCCGGGAGCCCTACTTCATCGCAGCGATATTTTTTATTTGCCTTGCTGTGCTGCTATTTATTTTAATTGGCAGCAATCAAAACTCTTCCCATGAACTCTCTGCCAAAAAAGCCACTCAATTTGACAAGCTAAATTCATGCTTCAAATCAAGAGCTTTTTGGCTGGCCCTCACCTTCTATTCCTGCCTTTTCGGCGTAATTATCGCCTACTCTGATTTATGGAATATACAGTTCCAAGTTGATTTTTTTCGTGAAACATCCAGAGAAAGTGCCCTACTCAATGCGATGATTTCAACGGGTATCATTATCGGCAGCTTTATTGTCGGTGCTTGGTCTCATTATCGGGGAGATTATGTAATTCCAGCGAGAACTTTTAGTTTCCTCTCAATTATTGCTGTCACAGCTTTACTGAGTATTCACTTGTCGGACTCCTGGACTTTGACAGCAAATTTTCTCTTAGGATTTGGCCTCAGCAGCTCAATTCTATCTCTCTCGATAGTACAATCTGAACTTCCTGAAAAGGCGCACGCCATTGCCTCTGCCCTTATTGTAACTGGGGGCTTTGTTTTAGGAGGGGTAATTCAAACCCTCATAGGGCTCTCACTTGATCAAGATATAGAGTTCGCTTATATCCGCTCCCTCAGCGATTTATTAGCCAGACTTTTTGATTTTGCTCCACAACCAACACAGCAATTCTACAATTACCAAGCGGGATTTCAGCTAATCGGGATTATCGTCATCGTAGGCTGCATCAGCAGCCTACTTTTGAGCAGCAAAAAGCTAGTCAAGAAACGTGGTCCTAAAATCGGAAGTTCGTAGTGCTAAGCCTGCGATTCGACGTCCTAAATGTACGGCTGTAAGTCGATCCAACTCATGAATTTCACCAGCTCCCTCAGCGACAGCTACCAAGCCCGACTGACAACCACTCCGGTTTCTACCCAGGGAATCTTGACTCGGTAGAATACCCAGGGGAACCCACAACATGCCCATTTGTGCAGCAAAGACCTGTAGAGTCCTGATGGTACCTAGCTGATCACCGCTAAAATTACTACCAACAGTAAATCCTGCAGCTAACTTATCCAGCCAGCACCGATCTCCATAGCGCTCACTTGCTGCATCCATAAATGCTTTGAATTGAGCGGAGACAGTACCCATAAAGGTCGGCGAACCCATTACTATGGTTTCACATTGATCCAACTGAGCTAATAATGACTGATCTTCATAACGTCCGTGAAGAATGCTCTCTCCCTGAATCTCAAGGGCAACACCAATACACTTCTCTAGCGTGTTAACCCCCTCCACCACGGACTCCGCAAGAACTTTACTGCAACCAGATACAGAATGGTAAACAACCCCTACCCTCTTCATATGACTCGCTCCGCTATGCCGTCTGACTCAAATATCCGGCCTAACCTTTGATCAATTTCTCTGCCATCCGGTACTTCTATCCCAAAGATATCCAGTAAAGTAGCCCGAAGCTCATCAACATCCGCTAACATGACAACACTCTTGGAGCCTAAAAGTGGTTGATAGCTTAACTGTCTATTGAAAAGTGTATGCCGCCCCTCTGGGAAAGACCGAGCAACAATCAAGTGCTCTACAAACCTGGATTCCGGGTGCGTTGAGCAATACCAACTACCAATTTTATAATCGCCATGAGTTTTAGGTTTCAAGTCAAAGCTGTACATAGGTTGCCAACCACTATCGGTTGTAACCTCTAACAGGTACTCATCATCTATTAAAGTAAAGCGGTAAACACCGTGCGGTGTGCTCTGACGATCACTGGAGTCTATATTTAGTGGCGCAGTCAAAGTGTTACTGCCGAATCCCGCATCAATCAGAAAGCGTGCGCCCTCAAGCTCCACCATCAGAATCATATGCGACTGAGCGGGTTGATGCCCTATCGGAATTTGCCACAGTATCCGTGCGGCGAGGTTCGTAACTTTAAAACCGATTTGCCCTAACACTGCCCCTAATAAGGCATTTTGCTCGTAACAATAACCTCCACGTTTTTGTTGTACCAACTTGGCCTCAATAGATTCCAACTCAATATCCACGGGGCTTCCCAAAAATGAAGTGACGTTCTCGAATGGAATCGTACGGACGTGCTGGGTCAACAACTGCTGTAGACACTGCAAGTTAGCACCCGGGGCTCCATCAAAATTAATACGGTCTAAATATTGCTGCAAGTTAATACCAGGGGTACCCATCTCGATTGTCTCCTCAAAATCCGGGCTCATAAACAATAGACGGGAGCTTAATACCTAAACCTAACTTGAGGTCAATAGCTTTTTTTCATCTTCTACACTGCTTATCAATCAGAAGTTAATCAAAGCCAAAGCTCAGGAAGACCCCTAGCCAGCGTAATCTTCAATTTTGCTAAACAATTAGGTAGCGACTAAGTGGAAATACTGTTTTTGGGGACATCATCAGGCACTCCGACCAAGCAGAGGAGTGTTTCTGGTATTGGGCTAATAGAAAGCCTGGGAAAGAACTGGTATTTGATCGACTGTGGGGAAGGTACCCAGCAGCAGATTCTACATACAAACTTATCACTAAATAGGCTAAGTGCAATCTTTATCACCCATAAGCATGGCGATCACTGCTACGGACTCCCTGGTCTACTTGGTAGCTCCGGAATGCAACGAAGAACAGCACCACTGACACTTATTGCCCCTCGAGCCGTTTATGAGTGGCTTCTATCAACTCAAAGAATCACCGAACTCTATTTCCCATTTGCGCTCGGCTTCATTCCTGTAGAAGATCTACCCCAAGTAGACATCGGGCAATTCACTATTGACACTGCACAACTTTCTCACAGGGTTCCTTCCTATGCATATAGTTTTACTGAAAGAAATATTGAGGTTACTCTTGATACGCAGAGACTAATTTCTGCTGGTATCCCCAAAGGGCCCCTATGGGGAAAACTAAAGGCCGGTATCGATGTCATCCATCAAGGTGAGACATACGCTGCAACCGACTTCATTCTGAAGCCAAGGTCTCCACGAAAAGTAACAATTTGCGGGGATAATGATAACCCGCAGTTATTAAATGATACCTGTATTAATAGCAGCGTTTTAGTGCACGAATCAACCTATGCAAAAAAAATGGCTGTAAAAGCAAGGCATGTGGGGCATAGCTACTCCACCCAAGTAGCTTCATTTGCAGAAAGTCTTTCAATACCTAACTTAGTTCTCACCCACTTTAGTACACGCTATCAAAAAGATATCGATGCAGATTGCTCAATTGAGACGATCAGAAACGAAGCTCAGTCCGTATATAAAGGGCAGCTGTATTTAGCCGAAGACTTCATGAACCTTAAGCTAGAAAAATCTGGGAATCTCATTCAAAAAAATTAGCCACCCATACACTAGGACAGCTAGCTAGCACTAGCTGACTCCCTCGGATGTAGTCGCACACTTGTTTCTTACCTAGATAGTAGAACGATTAAGTGAACTACACATAAATAAAGATGAAACGAATTAGTTTGCGCAAACTTTACACATCTTATTGACAAAGAGAACTGCCAGATTTGATGGCATTGCCCAAACGTCAAAACAAAGTCTTAGCTAAAACCGACCCAGTTAATCCTACTCATTCATCATCCAAACCAATATCACTTTGCCAAATTAATGGCCCATCTATTTGCATTTGGTTATCACCCGCTGAATCACTATTAAGCATCATCTGAGAATTCTGTGACATCATCGACGAGGTTGTACCGACCTTTAGCGCATATACATTATGAGTATTTCCGTGCACAAATAAGATAGATCCATCTTCACTAAGTGCTGGGGTAGCGCTAATTGTCTCGCTTTCCGGCAACTGATAACTCCAAACTTCATCACCACTATTTGTATCTAGACCAAATACAGAGCCATTATAAGTGACAACATAGAGGACACTTCCATCGTCATTAAGTACAGGACCCGCGATCACTCCATCTGCCATTTCATTCTTCCACTTTGTAGTTTTATCAGCTCCCAATGCAACAACACTCCCACCAGAAGCATTGTTTGTACCCACATAAATGGATCCACCAAAAGTTGCAGCTTTATTCATCACTATTCCGAGGTTTTCCAAAGTCCAATCTAGATCACCACTGGGTGTGAATCGATAATAATTATTATCAAAAGCTCCCAAAAATACCGTTCCATTTTCGGTAACAGTTAACGAGGCGCTAATTGCATCTTCAACTTGATCTATGGGGGACTCATCCCATTGGTTCTCAGGTACAGAAATCGAAACGGAAACTTCAACCTCTTTACTAGCACTACCACTTGGTCCCTTAGCTGAAATCATATACGTTGTAGCGAACTGAGGAGCAACACGCGCGGTCCCTTCATTAGACAACTGACTAAAAGACAAATCATTTGCATCGTTACTCAAAGAAATAGAAGTGGCCCCAGTAACAGACCAGCTCAATCCAACACTATCACCCGCCCGCGAAACTTGTTCTGGCAAGGCTGTGAAAAAATCAATATTTATTGCGGGATAACTGTTCATATCAAATGGATCACTACCAACTGCGATTTCTTCTAAATCGTAAATCCCATCAAAGTCTGAATCAATTTGAGAAGGGCCACAGCCCAAGCTATTTGCCTGCTCTTGAAGCTTGGTAAATGAACAGTGATCTTCAAAGTTTGCAATACCATCCTCATCAAAGTCTGCCGCGATTGAAATAACACTACGAGATATAAGGACATCAGACTTAAATAGGCTGGCTTCGACATCTACCCAATAATCACCAATAGAATGAGCTAATTCACATTTACCGACACCAGTTGTGGTGTCAAAACTACAGGCGGCATCATTACTCGCCACAGAGACTGTCAATAAGGCGCCATCTAAATCCGGACCAGAACTAGCCCTCAATCTTAGTGACGGTTTATCTGTACTAACTAATGACTTATGAACTGGAGATTCAAAAAATAATCCATCCTCGATCGCATTTTCTATGGGTTCAGGCACTTCAGGCATCTGATCGGAAGAGGCAAGAAGCATATTTATTGCCGGTAATATCTGAAGAAACTCATCTACATTAGATATACCATCCCCGTCACTATCTAGCTGAATAGGGCTACATCCATCTAAATCTGCGGCTAGTGGATCTAGTGTTCCTGAACATTTATCTTCGTGGTTTGGGATCTTGTCATTATCTTCATCTACGGCTATGGAGATCTCAATCTCATCTAGAAGGTCACTGCCATCAAACAACCAGACTTGTATAGATTGCCAGCCGTCAGAAAGGCTAATCGCCAAAGAGCAAAAAGCCATACTCAAATCTTCATCGATCAAACAGTTGCTTTCAGGTAAGCCATTTCTGCCAATTCTTAGACGGAGATCAGACAGACCTTGGGTATTCTCCAGCTTTATACTGAAATCCGGAAAACGGCTGGCCACTAATGAGTTATCTAGTGGAGAGTCGAATAGCATGGCTGGCTTTGACTCAGCCATCACTATAGACGCTAAGGTTAACCAAAGAATAGAAATTAAGATTCGCAACACCTTTACACTCCACAGCCAGATTAAAAACAGACACAGATCGGTCATTTCAATTTACAACCATAGATAATTATAATTTTTTTAAGATGACAGCGTTATAACATAAAGATAGAAACCGGGATCCCAAACACCACACCCACGTTTCGAGGGAAAGATACACAAAAAAATGAAAACCCTCTAAAAATCAAAAAAACAAATCGGCCACCAAGGCAATGACACATTAAAGAGAATATTTATCCCTCCGGAATAAAAACTTCCACTCACCACAAAGCACCAATAAACAACACTCAAGGAAAGCTAAATAAGATACCTTCAAAACCCCGAAAGGTAAACTTACAATCTCTCACCACCCCAATAATTCACAACTGTCAATTGAGAAGATTTTTATTAAATCTTCCATTACAACCTATTAACCCATACGAACTAAGACTTATTTAAACCATCTAAACTTCTGACCAATTTATCTCCCCCCATATAAAAAATTATACTCATAAAGAATATAGAGGTAACACCTTAATCTGCAACCTGCAAACTCACCCTTAAAATTTCTGAGATATATTCAAATCTTTCCAGTATCGGCATCACCCCAAAAACCGCCCTATTTAAATAGTGGAGCGTGGCCGCACCAACCATATTTCAACTAAAACCAGAAACCATATAGATAGCCTTTCTAAACTCTACGGAAGTTGTAATTTGTCTATTTTTTTTGGAGAAAAAGTCTGCCCTTTACTAAAACTAAACGCCATGCCATTTCTGAAATATAGCAATTCATCAACATGCTCATTCCGCAAGTCCGGCTCCTCTGTAGTTATATCAGCCCCTTTTAAGACAGAATACCCGTCCATGAGATCTCGAACTTGTAGCCTTGGGTGCAATGAGACCCCGCAAGATACAAATGCCTGATATGATGTGCTTCTTTTTCCAAAAGTTCCAATTTCCCCGCGAGTAAACAAAACCCCCATCATATTTTTTCCCACATAAACGTAGGCTCGATCAATATCCTCAGGAAAAACGTTACCCTTAATCCTTGTATACTCTACTAGACACAAGTCTATTGCTTTCACTCCTCGCTCAGAAAGTTGCGAATAGTCACCTATTGCATGTAACTTCACCGAGAAGAGAAAAATTATTAGAAATATAGATATTTTCTTCATTTAATCACTCGACTTGGGGGAGTCCCATATATCCCCACATGCGAACAGCCAGGGTCACAAACACCAATTTTTACAGTTCCTTTCACCACCACACCAAGGTACAGGGGTTTTTTCGCACTGGAAACCCAACTGGAATCTCCGCCATTAAAGTCCCCAGAGTAGTTATTCATCCTGTTAGAAAACATCAACCTACCATGAGGGTGAGTATGATAACCAATAAATCCTGTATTCAGATCCGCAGAGCCAGGCCCGCCAATTTTCGGTATAGTGTAATGCCATCCATTCTTAGACTTCCAAATATTGCCAGAAACTTCAAGTCCGTACTTTTCCGTTAACGGCGCTGTCGCATCCAAAACTTCTGTAGCGGCAGCGTCCGGACTAGTGAAACTACGATACCTATTTAAGGTTTTATCTGCAACTAGCGCATCCAACTCCTTTTGAAGAGCTTCAGCATTTTCAGGCGATCCTTCCCCAGCCGTAGAACTAACCTCTTGTACACCACTGTCACTCTGTCTAATAGAATTCATCACCACCTTAAACGCCGCCGTAGCCGCCCCATTTGCAAACTTACCACCTGAAAGTTTGGATACTGTACCGCCAATCACAGCTTCAATAGCGACCCTCCACCAGCTAAAGATGCCACCGCCGACAAATTGCGAGCTATTAAAAGTACTTGCTAGAGCTGTGATGCCTGCGGCAACAAATCCATGACCAAATTTCCCACCTTGGAGTTCAGCCATCACTCCACCAGTCAAGCCATGAAGCGTAACTTTTATTGCTAAGCCTTCCTTCGCGAAACCGGCAGCGAATTTCCCATAATTTGCGTTAAGACCCTGGCCAATACCTGCAAATGCAGCCGCAGAAACCCCTGCAACAAGTCCACTTTTCGCAGCATCTTTAAAACTTGCCCCCTGCAGCATGGCATCTGTAAATGCAGCTGCCCCCATCACAACGGCAATAACCCAAAGAGATTTTACCTCTAGAGCAACCAACATAAATGCCGCAAACATTTGCACTATATATCCACTTGGGTCGGTCGCATTTAGCGGATTATTCCAAGTATAAGCGTAACGATTATGGGATTGGCTATACTTCGGCTCTTGCACAAATGAATCTGCTTGTAGAAACTTTGCTAAACGTGGATCGTATATACGACCATTCATGTGGATTAGACCAACTTGATCCAGCATTTCATGGCCGGTAAAACCGCGAGTCGTTATCTCTGTAGCAAAACCAGTAAGCTCAGAACTCAATAGAGTTCCCCAATCCAATACGCTGCGGCGCTGGCCCCAGGCGTCAAAACTAAATTGCTGTTTGTTTCCATTTTCATCCTCTGCAATCTGTCCCAAGCTATCCGTAATTACATCGAGAGACCCAAGGTGATCCTTGTGAATGTAGCGACTCTGGCGTCCCGTAGAAGATGTCGTTACCAGTGCACCGCCAGGCAAATAACGCTTGATTTCGGTATTACCTCCTTGAGTGACTTTCTCAACATTACCGATATAACGGGTTTCAGTAATTTGCCCATTCTTAGCGATATCCTTGCGAAGGTAACGCTTACGCTCTGGACCATACAAAAACTCAATTTTATGACCATCCTTGGTGATTTCCGAAGGCTTATCAAAAGTGGTGTATCTTAATGAACGTCCACTAGAGTCACTGATCATGCTACCATTTCGATTATATTCGTAGCTGACCCCATCCGTAGTTTCACATACTGCGTTAGGTCCAAAAGCTTGAGCACATTCATTGCCGTAACGATACTCGCCAACATCTGACTTATAGATAATATTTCCCAAATCGTCATATTCCATTTCCAGCGTATCCCGCCCACTGACTTGGGATTGTTTCAGTCTATTCAATTCATCGTAAACAAAATCTTCACGCAGATTTTTATCGCCACTACGGTCCTCACGGTATTTAAGGTTGCCTAAATCATCCCAAAAGTATGTGAGGTCCTGAATAGTTTGAACCCCGAGAATATGCGCAACTTGGTTGGTAAGACGCCCAGTGTCTGGGGCAAACGTCTTCTCTGTAATAACTCCATTACCTGTCACGTACTCGGTCACATTTCCCCGAGCATCCATTTTAAGTACCGTATAAAACTCTTCAGCAGTGGCAAGATTTAACTGCTCAGCATCTACAACCTGTTCGAGATAACCGTACTCGTTATACTTATGCTGAATTGCACTACTTTCCCAGTTGCCAACACCGCCAGCATCAAATATCTGGAAAGCTCGACCATATTGGTCGTAATTACTTTTCTCGAAATAATCATCTCCTTCCGCAAAACTAGTTATTGTCTCGTTAGGTCGACCTAGATTATCGTAGCCATATAACTTGATGTAGCCAGAATTAAAAGCTTCTACTTCCCTCATTGCTGCCGGTGGAGTACCGTATTCATCTGCTTGTAAATTATTATTGTAGCGCCACTGAGTGGTTTCGACTGGATTTCCGTTAGCATCTATATCAACTCGTTCGATCAAGCGTCCAAGACGATCATAGTGATTTACCACCCCTTGATCTTCTGCATTTGTCTGCTGAACCAAATCACCAAACGCATTATAACGATAGGACCAGATACCTTTATCCGGGGCGGACATTAATACCTTACGACCTAGCAGGTCATACTCAATCTCCGTGACTATATTTCGCGAACTATTACCATGGTTTACTACAAATCGCTGGTTACCTTGGGCGTCATGCTTGAATACTTGTACATGCCCAAGATTGTCTTCTACTCGAACGGTTTCTCCAACCGCATTACTTGTCGCTCGGTGAACCTGGCCTTTAGGATTTATAGTAATCGCGGTATAGCCATCATATAGCATTGCCAAGTCATAAGTTGTGCCATTTGAACTACTAATGCCTGGCAGATTTGAACCTATCACCTTTCCGGATAAGTCATAAAACTGCGTTGTCCAGTAACTCGTACTACCAGATTGGTAGGGCTCTGATTTATGCTGGACACGCCCCAGCTTGTCGTACTCAGTATCTATATAGTTCCAGGCACCATTAAAACCAATATTAGCTTTGCGTACTTCTCGAGTGAGACTATCGAAACATACAATAGATTGCCCACCACCCGCTACACGCTCAATAGCCTGATAGACGGCGCTAGTCGGGCACTGCGCCCCCGCTGGAGCAAGCAGGTTGATTTTGTGGGCACCCGTTGTATTGTATTCTAGAATTTGACGCCCAAAAGCATCATAGGAAAGAAACGTGTCCATTCCAGTGATATCTGTAATCAGCGTTGGTTGACCAATACTATTACGTTCAAGCACAGCCATGATCGTCTGACCGTAACTATTTTCTTCTCGATCTATAAAACGTCCATTATCGTAAATCCACCGTTGCAGGCGGCTCTCTTCGTTATCTGCGATTTGCTCGACCAGGATTTTATTACCATAATGATCATACTTGTAATTTTTAGTTAATTGTAAATCCAGTGAATCAAAACCACCATTATCTGGCTCAACTACTTCGCTTCGCAATAGCCCAGCCTCACTACCGCTATCATAGTAAGTAAAAATACTCTTACGCGTCGCCTGATGAGATTCACCAGCTTCAACTCGACTATGAATAACTTCTGTCTTGGTCAAACGCCCTAATTCAGCATAACCACTAAGGTTGTGATCAGGGTTATTAAAGCTAACCTCCTGGCCTTCACCATACTCATTTAATGTTTCTGTTGAAAAATTATCCCCGTTAGGTGCATCGATAACAACATAGATACGCTTGGCATTGCCATGCTCATCCTGTTCATTTACGGTAGTAACTGTTTTTAGAAGCTGCCCTTGTACCTGACCGTTGTTTTTGAACTCATAAACCTTTTCTATACTTTCAGAAATATAAGGCTGTAAGGCTCCAAGAGCAGCTGTGCCATTGGATATTGAAATCTGCGGCCAATTTGACTGCCATCCATTAAGATTCCAGTTATTTTTTGCTTCACTCATCAACATACCTTCCCGCGTACGCTGCTCCGTAAAAACCGGATAACCGATATACGGGAAGTCCTGACGATAAGTCGTTGTAGTCGTAACACCAGACTGCTCATCTAGCGTTTGCACTTTTTCAAAGCCAAGATAGCCTCGCCCACCCGCTTGCATTCGCCCCCGACCATAAAAATAGCTAACAGCGCTAGTTGCTGTAATATCGACCAGACCCGGACTACTATCTGCGGCTGGAGCCGTACTTTCTACACGAGTGACTAGGAATTGGGGGCCCTTCATATCCATAACCACAGAAGATCTCCCAAGTGTATTATCTTCAGTCCAATCGCCGTTAGTAGCCGTGTAAAAACCGTTGAGATCTGATGCTTTATACGTTAAACACCAGTCCTTAGTAATAGTAGAATTATTACTTTCTTCATCGCAGTAATTATCTAACTGAGTTCCAATTGCTAACTGAGCATAGTGTGCACTCGAAGATGTAGAGCTATATTCAATCGTGGTTTTTGCTCCAAGTCCATTGGTGATCTCATTAATAACATTTGGTGCCACCTTACTATTTGGCGATAAGTACAAATGAAGAATGTTACCCAAGAACTCGGCATGATCAGTAACGCCATCACCATTCATATCTACGAAGAAATCCTTTCCTTCCGGAAATATATATGAATGTTTAAATGTCTCTGGGCTTAAATACTTGTTTGACCTTTCCTCCCAGCGCCTCAAATATAAGCTCCCCATATATTTTCCTGGCTGCCTGATAATTAAATCCAGATCTCCGTCGCCCTCAAAATCAAACCAATTAAAATCATCCTCTTGCTCATAACTCCCTAAGCTGACGTATCCCCCAAAATCAATACCGGTATTTAGTTGATACGAAACTTGATTTTCGTCCCGAATAAATAAATCAACGATCCCATCTGAATTAATATCGACAGTTTGCATGGATTTATTAAGATACCCATGCCTTTCATTTGGCAAAGCCTCAAATTTTCTACTATCCCCTTTAAAACCATCAGACTGCTGAAAATCAAATAACTTTTGATTCAGTATTAATTTGCTATCTTTAACTAGCGCCAGGTAGAAACGAGCATGCACCGACTCTAGGCCTGGTGCTTCTCGTGTAATCGGGTCAATTACCGAATCCCACTTTTGTTTGGTATTAACCAGCACCAGATCTACTTGTCCGTCTGCATCAAAGTCACCCAATGCCTGCGGATCCAAATAAAGTGAAGTGCTTTCTCGAGTTTCATCAATCCCTGACCAAGATTCGAGGCCAACTATGCTCCAGTCAACATGATCGCCGAAATGATAGAAGATTCTTGATGACTCCGATGCACTTGTGTCCCGCTGTAAAAGCCGATATCCACTTGCGCTAACCGCATCAACCAATCCATCTCCATTAATGTCAATAAAGCGAGTATTTTCCTCCGTTATAGGAAGTTCTAATGGCTGCAATGACGAAGGAGGTAAGCTCCATTCACCACTTATCGAGTCGGCCTGGCTGATATGGAGTACCCAATGACCGCGCTCTCGAACATAGATAGCCAAATCCGAACGGCCATCTGCGTTGTAATCAATCATCTCCCACTGATATGGGCTAGATAGATCCTCTCCATACTTGAAGGCTAACTTCTCACTTCCATATCCATTACCATCACTAAGAACATATTTAAAATACTGATCGTGAATTCTTCCATCATCATCCCAGTCTGGCTCCTGCCAAATTATATCCATATTCCCATCACCGTTTATATCGGATGGGCGAGGTGATAGTGCCGTACGATCTCGTTGGCTACTTAGTGTGATTGCTCTTGAATAATCTGGGTCAAAGTCCCTATTTAATAGGTGCCAATCAAAAACAGTATCCGGCAGGCAAAACCCACTCGAACACTTCCTAATTCGTTCCACTCTACTTAAATAATCATGTCCTGTATCTAAATAGTCTAATTCATAACTAAATAAAGATTCCCCATTAGATCCCAATATACTAATTTCAGTTAAACGTTTTTCACTGGAAAAGTATGCTCCAGCGTAATACCCATTAACCACATCCATTCTATCTTCATATTCAAATGCTACTCGTGCTTCAGGCAACCCTCCTCCTGCAAAAGCATACTGTATTTCACGAATACGATGGCCTTTATCTGTAGCATATATGTAATCAATCCCATTCCCAGCGCTATCCTCAAAACGACTCACCATCCAACTCAACGTTCCAAGTCCACTATATTCTTGATGAGATTTATTTCCATGCCCATAATATCTTATAGACCCATCTTTACCCTCAACAGTGAAGTAAAGAGGGCTTCCAGTAATACCCCCATGGGCCGTTATCAATACATAGGTATCAATCTCAGTTCTATATTGGGATTTAGGCTCTCCATAAGTATGATCTGAAACAAGTATTAATCTTGCTCCATCTAAACAAAATCGATCATCTTGTCCCCAGGATATCCCACTATTTTTCTGATCTTGAGACAATGTTTGTCGGCAACGAGTAATTGATGACAGGCCATCAATATTCCAGCCTTGTCCTACTAAACCGTTGCCTCGTTGGCTGGAATAAGAGAGTGCCAATTCAGGGGTTACACCGGCGGTTCCAACGGGAAGCTCTATGGGGATAGAGTAAGTAGATGCGCCAGTCTCACTGACTTTAAAATCGCCAGCAAGAAATCCTATTGATTGTGAGTCTCTCAACTCGACAGTACTGATTGCGGGAGCCTCAGCAGGCAACGGTGGCTCATCAGGAATACCATTGTAACAACCGGCTGCGCAGGGGCTTAGGTTTCGGTCAAACGCGTCACCAATTGTTACGAAATCTCCATCTGGATCATCACTAGGATCATATTCCGTGGTGCCAAGGAAAAGGATTTCCCACCAATCCGGTAATCCATCGCCATCACAATCCCGTGTATACTCATCTCCATCATCACATTCAGTTACTGCCCAGCTATAGTCTTGATCATATAAATAATCAAAGCTCAGCCCCAAAAATTGGCTGGTTTGGGCGGTATATTCCGTTGACTGAGTAAATAAAGTCGCTACCTGTCCCCTTGAGTACCCACTTGCTAACATATCAAGGAGCATTTGTTGACTGTAAGAGATCCCCCCCCACAAGAAGTTCGGTTGAGATTGACCGGGAAATATCCGTTCATATAACGATTCTAAGAAACGTTCATTGCTTTGCGTTTGAGGGAAATTACTCTTACCAGTATTGGAATTAAGAAACGCTTCCGCGATATCAACTTTGCTGACAGATTTACCTACTAGCTGATAAGTCCAAAAAGTTAATACCTTCTTGTCTAACGGCAAAGGGGGTTGTAACAGCCCACGATACAATCTAGCAACAGCCAGGAATTCTGCTTTCTTTGAAAAGTCTGGATACCAATCTCCGATTTCCTCCCATAGCAAGCTATCATCAACACTTTCCCAAATAATTTTTCCCGTACCTGAGTTATTACGCGGAAGCGCATAGATCTGACTGTCATCAACTGTAGTAAAATATATCAAATCTCCACCCGCGAGAACGGGGGTTTCAGCAATTCCTGAACCTGCTGGATAGGTCCATTTAATCGAGCCATTCGGGGCATTAACTGCGTATAGAAATCCATCCATTGACCCAAAGTACAGATTTCTTTCTTCATCAATTACTACTGATGAAATGACTTCACCTCCAGTACCTAATCTCCATTTCTGATTAGCATCAGGAGTTATCGCGTATAAGCTATGATCAAGCGATCCGACGTAAATAGTTCCATCAATACCATCAACCCGTGGTGTTGCCTTAATAATTCCACCGGTCTCAAATGGCCATGCAGGCAGAACACTGCCGTCTATCGAACTTAAGGCAAATAGATTATTTTCCGCACCAACATAAAGGGTTCCATCTTTCCCAAGTGCTGGGGCTGATTGTGTTTCCCCAATGATTTCCGTGGCTCTATTCCCATAGATAGTGATACCGGCACGGCTACTGTTTGGATTTACTATTGACGCCCTCACACCCAATTCAAAAAGAGCTTTGTAAATGTCACTGTTTGGAGATAGTTCCACTTTAACTCTAGAAGAAGAAATACTATCGAAATCAGAGAAAGATAACGTCTGCTCAATACTTGGATTATGGATACCAGAAAGCACAAGCGATGCTTCAGGGTCAATCCCTAGTCCTAAGATTTCTATACAAGAATCATCACAAGAGAGGGCAGCTCCAGTCAACCTTGGGGACAACACGGTCAAAGAAACTATCTGACTGGAATCACTACATCCAACCGCATTACATGCTTTTACTCTGTAGCTATATACACCCGGCTGTTTATCTATCACCGTATAATTATTATTTATGCTGTTATTACTCACTGTTACCCAGTCAGTTGGATCTTCTGGACCTCCATTTTTTTCCTGAAGCAGATAATACTTTGGCTGTATATCGCCACCACTAGAATCCCATACATTCCAACTTAACTCGTAATTGCCTGTAAAAACTTGCGCTCCTTTGTAAGGAGTAGCAATTAATCCAGCAGGTGAGCGCGGCTCTTCTTTAACAACAGATACACTAATTTCAGGACTTGCTTGGTCACTGCAATCCGCTCTATTACATGCAAAAACCCGAAACCTATAATCACCGGCAGCCATGTTTGAAAAATAATGTCCGGGGAGTTTATTGTTAGAAAGGGAGACTTCTTGAAAATCGCTATCAATACCTTGCTGTAATTGTTGTAAACGAAAGTACTCTGCACCTTCCGGCAGATTCCACTCTAGTTCAAAGTTGCCTGTAGTATTATCTGGAATAGGCGCAATTTCTTCGTCAACTGTTAACATTGAAGGAGCTTGCGGAGGGGCTAAAGCTAGGATCGTTAATGGGCTTCCGTTCGATTTCGCGCTTAAGCCCTCATTATCAGTCACTCTTACTTGCAACTGAAAATTTCCAGAGTAGTCAGGCGTCCAACCCACTAACTCATAAGGAGCTGTTTTATCTAACCCTAAAATAGCATCATCGAGCAAGAACTCCACTGAATCTACTGTTCCATCATCATCCAGAGCATGTGCAGTTAAGGTCACATTATCAAACTGTACGATGGTTGAAGGAGGAGAATCTAACCAAGCTGATGGGGCTGTATTATCTAAAACTGCTACAGATATTTTGGATGTAGTTTTTTTTGCTCCTAAACTATCTTCCGCTTCCGCCCAAAGTTTTACCGAATTACTTTTAGGGCTTGAATTCCAATTTACCCTAAAGCAATCAGAGCACTTATTATTATCTTTGGTAGCTTTACCCACCCAATATTCCCCAGAGCCACTCCCATTATCCCTATAAAAATTTACTTCTTTAATTCCATTATAATCAGAAGCTTGTGCATAAAGGGTAGGCAGCTGGTCTGGTCGATGGGTTTCACCGTGTGGAGAATCTAATAGCGAAATAGTAGGATTTTCATTTGTACGAACTTTGACGAAAACCTCACTACTCCAGCTATCGGCACATTCTATTTCATTGCAAGCTTTTAGCTTATAATAATAAGTCTTCCCTTTAGCTCTGGCCGTGTTCGTTGTATATGAAAGTGCAGTCGGCGTATCAAGAGCTACGGAGTTGTAAGTTCCAGAACTACCAACTTTTTCCTCTAAAATATATTTACTTACATCTCCAGCAGGCTTACTCCATCCTAACGTATATATTCCACTGGCTGCTTCTTTTTCGGTTGGAACATCAGATATTATTGCTTTCGCTGGCTTAACCAGAGTATTAACTGTAATTGACACTGTTTGACGCCAGCCACCACATCCCCCATAGGAATTGCACCCAGTTATAATTTCCAACTTATATTGGTAGCTGCCATTGCCCCTCGTTAGAGATTTATTAAAAAACTCAAGAGAACCTATCCGGCCCACATTAGAATTACATTCATTGCTAGATATCAAATTCCAGGAAACACCCTGATTCAGACTTTCATAAAAAAAGCAATTCCCTGGACCGAGTGGTGGTGGCATTGGCATGCCTATACCTACCCATCCAACATCACTATTTGACGTTCCCTTGACCGTAAAATTCCCACTAGTGCTTATACCTGAGGGAGAAACAGACAAGTTGACCTTATCTCCCCAGTCGTACCAATTCATCCCGCTAGGATCCCACGCATAGCTATAACGGGAAGATCCAATAAAAAACAGAAAAAATAAACATAGAAAAAAATGTAAATAACCTTTAGCTAAAACGGAATGCTTCATTCTTATTTTCTCAGCTCAACCAAATAGTTTTTCGCACACAGAAACAGAGCAACCTAAAATACACCCGCCCAACAAATAAACAGCCAAATTTATTTAAGTAAAACTCATCCAGCCTCACGATAAAACCCCAACCACGAGACAAGAACTTAACACCATAAAGCACTAACCTTCTCGATCACAAGAGCATCTATCAAAAAACAGAGCCATAACCTATTTACAAACACAGAACCAACAAAACCTAACACAACAAAATATTTATTTACAATTAATTTTCTACAGCCTTAAAAACATATACTGCACGACCGTCCAAACTATCAATTTTTAAAGACCAAAAACACCAGCCAATCAATTAATTTTTGTATAATAATCAAAGATATAACCTAAACAGCATAAACATACACCACCAAAGGTGGTAGAACATTTACAAGCCAACTCAAATAAAACACCCCTAAATTTTTATTAAAAATTAGCGGCCGTCTGTGCAGCTAATATATAGCATGTAGACGCCAACAAACACGATTGAAACTGACCAGCCTGACTCACCTGACCTGCTTGAAATCCGACTTATCACGCTAATGATTTACAGGGAAACCATAGCCTCACTGAAATTATATTGGCGCAGCAACTACGGTCATGCTTTATCACACCCCAGGAAATATTTTATTGTGCTCTCCACTTCTGAAAGGCAAGGCCTGATACCCAATCACAAAGACAGGAAACTAAAGCAGACTAGAAAACAAAATCATTATTTATAATTTAACGAAACAAGTTACATACCGATCAAATTTAACAACCGGCCTGCAGTATTTATTAAATAGGGAGCAGCACATGCACTAGATTTAAAATTCCGAGAGTAATCTTTGAATTTCATTTGACAGATACAGTATATTTGCCACCTCTTAAATCATACTTTGGTGCTAGCTCATTAGCTCTGATCCGATAAATTATTACCTCGCCACAATCAGCATTATTTGTCCGGATATTTTTACTTGACCTTGAAAAATAAGCAACCAATTGATTTAAGCAAAAAATTAAGTCGACACAAATGGGCTTAGTAAGTCTTGTTTATACTTAACACTCACACTATAAGGATAAAAGAACGTTCTTGACCTAAACACTTGAAGAAATAAATATCGATTGCGTGTCTCGCATTCTGCAATCAAAGCTCAATCCTAAACATTAATACCACAATAAAAACACCTTGAACATTGCCAAAGGTTTACCTATAAGGATCGTATGGAATCAGTTTGTACCTTTATTTTGATACCAATATTTTAGTCAACGTGACCTTTCCACTTAGCAAAACCAACTTGTTCAATGTAGCCAATAGATCATATATGTAGCCATCATTACCTAACCCTCTCTAGACATAGGTACCATTGCAACTCCAGGCTTAGCTTGATTTTACTATTAAAGTCAGATCAAGCTTGTCGCATCTATGTATTCAACTGAATAGAAGTTAAAATATTGACTCCCTACTTCAGATTTTGGAGTACAAATTGTATACTTACCATCAACATGAAGGACTAAACCAATGGTCTCCCTAAGTGACTTCCCCAGAAAAAAAGATACCGAACCAGATCGGAAATTTATTGAGGCTTTAGCTCGTGGGTTGGATGTGCTCCGAGCTTTTCAACCTGGCGATGGCTTTCTGGGTAATTTGGAGATCGCCCAGCGCACTGGCCTGCCCAGATCCAGTGTTTCCAGGCTGACTTATACCCTGACCAAATTAGGCTATCTGACCTACTCTGATCGAATGGAAAAATATCAGCTGGGTAGTGGCGTCCTGGCTCTTGGTTATGCTTTTGTCTCAAATCTCACAGTCAGGCAGGTAGCCAAGCCTTTAATGCAGGATCTCGCCAATTCTACTGGTACCGCTGTTGGTCTCTCTGATCGGGACCGGCTGGATATGATTTTTGTCGAGTTCTGCGCTCCAGCAAATGTCACAACTTTTCGCCATGAAATCGGAAATCGCGTACCCATAGCTTCCAGCGGCTCCGGGCGAGCTTTTTTGGCAGCACTCCCTCAAGAAGAACGAGAATATTTTTATGGCTACCTGGAGAAAAAAGCTGGTGATCAATGGCCAGCAATCAAAGCCGGTATTGAAGAAGCGGTCACCAGCTACCAGCAGCGCGGCTTCTGCTGCTCTTTTGGCGAGTGGAATCGCGATGTCAACGGTATCGCAGTACCTCTCTCTTTAAGCCAAGGTCATATTTACACTTTTAATGCTGGCGGACCTGCTTTTAGGCTTAACCCGGAATTTTTAGAAAATGAGGTAGCTCCTCTATTGAAAAATTTAGTAGGTAATATAGAAGCTATGTTAATCCGATATTAGTCGACTCAAACGCCAGGTCTTCTCAATCAGTACAGCTACAGCTTGAAACGCAGTAGAAAGTTGAAAATTTTATCAAATCTTTGGCCATAAGGTGGTCGTAAAGACACCGCCGCTGACTTTTTGGCTTGTGTAAAGATCGGTCGTAATTTTGAGAATTCCAAAAAACCCTCATAAGCGTGATATTGCCCCATGCCACTCGCCCCAATACCACCAAAGGGCAAGTCTGCCTGGGAGACATGCATCGCGCAGTCATTGATACAAACACCTCCAGACATTGTGCTTTTGATAATATTTTCCTGAATCTTCCCGCTAGAACTAAAAATATATAATGCTAAAGGCCTATCTTTACTATTTATGTAATCTATCATATCAGACAGATTCCTATACGTAAGAATAGGTAAAATAGGGCCAAATACCTCCTCACGTAGCAGGCTCATATCTTCTGTCGGGTTTAACACTAAGGTGGGAGCAATTTTTTGCAAACCTTTACTGTTTTCAACATCTAATAACGGCAGAACTGTAGCCCGCTTCTCCAGAGCATCCTTTAGACAAGTAGTCAGCCTATTAAACGCCTTTTCATCAATAATCGAAGTATAATCTTCTGAATTTAAAGATGGATACCATTTGGGCACAAGTCTCTTAGCCGACTCTAAGAATCCTGAAAGTTTTTCTTCAGGAATCAATAAATAATCTGGAGCTACACAAGTTTGGCCCGCATTGAAGAATTTTGAGCTCAAAATACGTTCCGCAGCAATATTTTCATCAAAGTCTCCACATATTATGGCTGGCGATTTGCCCCCCAGCTCTAGTGTCACAGGAGTTAGGTGATCCGCAGCCCTCCGCATTACCATTTTTCCTACCTTGCTAGATCCAGTAAAGATCATGTGATCATATGCCAGGGCTGTAAACTCCGTGGCGCTAACTTCCGGAAGAATAGCTACCAGATCCTCTGAAAAGAACCTATTAAATAGCTGATGTAATAATGTAGAAAGGGAGCGCGAGTTAGCAGCCATTTTGATCATACAGCGATTCCCTGCGGATATCGCACTCACCAAGGGCCCGACAGACAGAAGTAGTGGGTAATTCCAGGGGGTAACAATAGCAACCACCCCTTTTGGTTGAGGTAATACGCGATTTTTTACTCCTCGAAGTAGCAAAGGCACATGGCGCTTCTGAATTTTCATCCACTTTCTTAAGCGCTTACGAGTGTAACGAATCTCCTCGATACACCCATAGATCTCTGCAATTTTAGTTTCCTGGATGGCACGATTACCAAAATCCTCGCTTATTGCCTTTGCTATGGATTTCTGGTTTTCCAGGATCAATTGCTCTAATTTTTTTAAACTTTCCAGGCGCTCCTGAAGACTCGGGTAGGGGTTCCTATTAAATGCATCCTTTTGAAGTTTAAAAACACTCTCTACTTTACCTATGCTCACAGATCTGGTGTGCTCGACAACTTTTTCCATGTGTGTGCCCTCGCAAAGTGGCAAGTAGAGAGTGAGTTTGGCCGTATAGTAAGTACTTTATAATTTACAGCTTGGCAAATCGTAAAGTGTGGTAATCAGTACTGCCAAATAGGTACTGAGTTGTTGTTAGACGTTTAAAGTAGTGACTTACATCCAACTCCTCAGTAACCCCTATACCGCCATGTAACTGTATCGCCTCTTGGCCGATAAACCGCGCAGCTTTACCAATACGGCTTTTTGCAGCGGATATCGCCTTAGGCGCAACTCCGTTATTGCTATCAAGCTGTAGCGCAGCCATCAACAATATTGAGCGCGCTTGCTCATACTCAGTAAACATATCCACCATGCGGTGCTGTAGTGCCTGGAACTTGCCAATAGGAACACCAAACTGCTCCCGCGTCTTAGTGTATTCAACTGTCTTCTTATAGATCCTTTCCATAGCTCCAACAGCTTCTGCACACAATGCCAACGTCGCTCTATCAACAGCCTTTTCTATAGCTCCTAAAGCCGCCCCCTCTTCCCCTATCAGATTAGCTATGGGTACTTTCACGTTATTGAATTTAATTTCGGCGGCACGGTGTCCATCCACAGTGGCATATCCATGCCGCTGAAGCCCTTCTGTATTGGGATCGACAAGTAGTAAGGTGATCCCCTCACGATCTCGCTGTGCTCCGCTCGTCCGCACAGCAACTAAGAATTTATCTGCTACGTCACCATTTAGAACGACAGCTTTATGTCCATTCAGGAGGTAATTGTCTCCATCCTTTACCGCAGTCATGGCTATATCGGTAAGGTTATAGCGACTCTGTGACTCAGTAAAAGCGAATGCCAATTGCAATTGGCCTTCCATTAACATTCCCAGGAGTTCTCGCTTTTGCACCTCACTGGCGCAGTCAGCGATAAGACCACCACTGAGAACAACACTGGCCAGGAAAGGCTCAACCACTAAACCTCGGCCGAACTCCTCCATAACCACCATCAAGTCTACGGCGGAGCCTCCTAGGCCTCCATCATCCTTTCCAAATGGCACCATTAACCAGCCGAGTTCCGCAAATAGCTTCCAATTTTCCTTACTGAAGCCAATATCGTTACTCACTATTTTACAACGACGGTCAAAGTCATAATCCTGCTGGATAAACTTGCTCACACTGCTTTGCAGCATCCGCTGCTCTTCGCTGTAGGAAAAATCCATCGCTCAAGTCCTCTTTAGATGCTGCACTTACAGGCCAAGTACCCATTTACTGATAATATTTTTCTGAATCTCATTACTTCCGCCATAAATTGAGGATTTACGATTGTTTAAGTAACGAGGCACACTGCTGGCAATAACACCGGGACCCACCCATTCTCCGTCAAACCCGCTCCTAAACTGCTCTCTCACAAACGGCATTCCGTAGTAACCCGCAGTCTCCATATACAGTTCATCGATAAGTTGAGCGACTTCGGTTCCTTTGATTTTAAGGATGGAGGATTCCGCTCCTGGGGCACCACCCGTACTTACCGCCGCAAGCGTACGTAGTTCAGTAAACTCCAGGGCCAAGAGATCAATTTCAACTTCGGCCAGTTTTTGGGCAAAAGCCGGGTTCTCAAGCAGACTATTTTCTCCATCGCAGGTCTCTTTGGCTAAATCCTTTAACGTTTGTAAGCGTTTCTTGGATTTTGCCACCCGCGCAATACCGGTGCGTTCGTGGGTTAGCAAAACCTTGGCGTAAGTCCACCCTTGCCCCTCCTCGCCAATGCGGTTTTCTACCGGTACCCTCACATTATTGAAATGGACTTCATTTACTTCATGGTGACCACCCAAGGTCATAATTGGCGAAACCGTAATACCGGGGTGTTTCATATCAATTAGCAAGAAGCTGATAGCAGCCTGGTTCTTTACTTGAGGCCCACCAGTACGAACCAAACAAAATATCCAGTCTGCAAAGTGACCCAATGTATTCCAGGTCTTGGTGCCGTTGACAATATACTCATCGCGATCACGGACAGCTGTTGTTTTTAAGGAAGCTAAATCTGAGCCAGCATTTGGTTCCGAATACCCCTGACACCACCAGACATTACTTGCCAGGATGTCAGGCAGAAATCGTTGCTTTTGTTCTTCACTACCATAGGTAAAGATCACTGGAGCAACCATTTTTAAGCCGAAAGGAATCAATTCCGGTACACCATAGTTAGCACATTCGTCTGCCCAAATGTGTTTCTGAGTAGGTGTCCAACCGGTACCTCCATATTCAACCGGCCAATTCGTAGCTGCCCACCCTTGCTCATAGAGTATTTTTTGCCAGCGAACAAAATCCTCTTTCTCCAGGGGGATTTCCTTCAGGGTTTTCTCTCTAATATCTTCAGGAAGTTTCTCTTGGAGAAACTGCTGGACCTCCTGCTGAAAAGCTAACTCTTCGGGAGAAAAATCTATATTCATTCGCCTGCTCCTTTATTAGTCGGCGCATTGAACAGCAGCTCCTACAAACTGCTTCTATCACAATCTTGCGCAGCAAAAATACGCAATCTTTTGAAAGATCCCCGGTACAGGCGGAACTAGTGTTTAACAGATTCACCTCGACAAGTTACTTAATTGCCTTTGAATCGATCCCAACGATTTAAATTATTGGCGCAAAATGCCTTTAGCGAAATAAAAAACGGAGCATTTCTAGCGCCAATCAACTCCAGATAGGCACACAAATCAACCACTCGGAAAATAAAACAGGAAAAACTTCAACAACATGGCGCCTTTATATTTTTTATAAGTTTTTTTGCGCCATTTTCCATTAAAAAATGCATTAGGCACTTCTTAATAGGTAAAACACTAACACCTTATTCCGCAGAGTGGAATGCTGTATTCACTTTTGCTATGGTCGTCACTATAATAACCAAAGTGAGAGAAGCCCCCATGTCGATCACGCCCATTCAATCCTCCGATATAATGTTGCAGTCACTTGCTGAAATTCAGGAGTATGAAAAAGTCCCCCTTTCGCAGCGATACCCCTGGGAAAGCACTTTTGACTTAATCCGGCAATCTGCCCGCCTCTACCAACATGACTCAGCCATCGAATTCCTGCCAACGGCCGCACCTGACGAAGACACGGTTAAAGTAAGTTTCTTCGAGTTATCCCAGCGAGTGCACCAGACTGCCAATCTTCTTCACTCCATCGGTGTTGAACCAACCGATACAGTGACTCTATTACTACCCAATTTGCCAGAAACTCATTTTGCACTTTGGGGAGGCCAGGCAGCAGGTATTACCAGTCCTATTAATCCGTTGCTGGAACCCGAACATATAATCGAAATTATGAATACCACCAGGGCTAAAGTCCTGGTCACTCTTGGCCAAGATCTTAGCGAGGAAATATGGGATAAAGTAACGCAAATTCTCGAGCAAGTTCCCACATTAAAAACTCTGTTACTAATCAGTAAAAAGCCAATTAGCAATACTCCAGTTCCAGCGGGTATTCACGCAGATAATTTTGTCTCGGCTATATCCCAACAGCCGGACGATCATCTAAAGAGTAAACGTTATATCCAGGGGAGTGAAACCGCTAGTTATTTCCACACCGGGGGCACTACTGGAAGACCTAAAATAGCCCGCTTAACTCACAGCAATATTGCCTTCGTCGCTCAATTAAGTGCTGATACGTCATCCAGTAAAGGGCGCTTCGCTACCCTAAGCGGACTTCCACTGTTTCATATTTTCGGTACGGTTGTTGCGGGTATTGGCACCCTATTGGCCGGACGCACAATTGTTATCATGACACCCTCTGGTTTTCGCTCACCCAATGTCCTACCAAATTGGTGGCATCATGTTGCGCGATTTCAGGTGAAGGGCTTTGCCGCCGTCCCAACCATCCTCGGTGTATTGCTGCAAATTCCCGTGGGTGACAATGACATCAGCTGTCTAACAGATATTGGCTGTGGAGCCTCCACCCTGCCAACGGGTTTGAAGAATACCTTTGAGGAGAAGTTCAATGTCCTTGTCAGTAATGGCTACGGCATGACGGAGTCCAGCTGCCTTTTAGCTCGCCCTCCTACCGATATGCAAGCCCCTGAAGGCAGCGTCGGCCGGCGATTGCCTTATATGGAAATGAAAATTGCCGAAGTAGACGGTACCCGACTGGTTAGAACCTGCAATACAGGAGAGGTGGGCATAGTACTCGCGCGCGGGCCACATATTTTTTCTGGCTACTTATCAGAAGAGGATAATGCTAAAGCCTGGGTCGATAAGTCCTGGTTTAATACCGGCGATATGGGATATCTCGATGGAGATGGTAACCTGTTCTTAACTGGGCGGGCCAAGGATTTAATTATTCGCGGCGGCCACAATATAGATCCGGCTCTGATCGAAGAACCATTATCCCGTCACCCTGCCGTTGCTATTGCCGTTGCAGTTGGTCAACCAGATGCTTATGCCGGAGAAGTTCCAGTAGCTTACGTTACCCTGTTTCCATCCACTAACCCGCCCACAGAAGAACAACTCATTGACTATTGCCGCAGCCAAATTTCTGAGCGTGCAGCCATTCCTAAGCGCGTGGAAATTATTGATGAGATTCCACTCACTGCTGTAGCCAAAGTATTCAAACCGGCTCTGCGCAATCGCGCTACCGAATATGTCGTAGGCCAGGCATTAGAGGAAAAAAGTATTACCGCTAAGTTTTCCGCCCACTTTGATGCATCCCTTGGCCAGGTAGCAAAAGTTCAACTTGAACAAGCCTCCAGCAAAGCCGCTGTAGAGGAAGCCCTGGAAAATTTACCCGTGGCTTTGGAGTTTGAATAAAAGAAATTACCGCATTACTCAATGCACTTAGAATTCCAATATCGGAAATCTCACTATGTCACATGCCTATATTTATGACGGCGGCCGCAGTGTTTTTGGCCGCCACGGGGGCAGCCTTTCCAGTATCCGGCCCGACAACCTGCTTGCCCATGTCATCAGGACCCTGACTGAAAGAAACAATTTTAACCCTCAACATTTTGAGGACGTTATTGCGGGCAATACCAATCAGGCGGGAGAAGACAGTCGCAACATTGCCCGATTTTCAGGCCTGCTAGCAGGATTGCCCATATCCACAGGCGGCATAACGGTAAATCGCCTTTGTGGTTCCGGCTTATCCGCTATAGCAGATGCCGCTCGCTGCATTCGCGCCGCAGAAGGAGAGCTATTTATCGCGGGAGGTGTCGAATCAATGAGTCGCGCCCCCCTGGTTCTCTCCAAAGCCAACAGTGCTTTTGATCGCAATCAGGTATTGGCAGATACGACCCTAGGCCCCCGCTTCACCAACCCAGGCATTGTTGCTGAGTATGGAAGCCACACCATGCCTCAGACCGCAGACAATATTGCATCAGACCTGAATATTTGCCGGGAAGAGTGCGATACATTTGCATTGGCATCACAAACTAAATACGAGTCGGCACGTACCGATGGCTTCTTTGTCGATGAAATTATTCCCATCGAAGTACCCCAAGGTCGCAAGAAGCCAGCCCTTCTTATCGATACGGATGAACATCCCCGTCCCAATGCAACATTGGAGCGACTTCAAGCCCTACCCGCGCTTTTCGAAGATGGAGTGGTTACTGCCGGCAACGCTTCCGGCATCAACGATGGCGCGGCGGCACTCATTGTTGGTAGCGCCGAAGCAGGCCAAGCAGCAGATCTAAAGCCAAGGGCACGTATTCTCGCCAGCGCCATTGCAGGAGTAGAGCCGCGAGTGATGGGGTTGGGCCCGGTACCGGCTACCCGTAAAGCCCTTGCCCGGGCGGGCTTGGAGCTTGGGGATATGGATGTAATGGAGTTCAACGAAGCTTTTGCGGTACAGGCTATGGGCTGCCTCAAAATGCTCGAAATTGATTATGCGGACCCACGGGTAAATCCCAATGGTGGTGCCATCGCCGTTGGTCACCCCCTGGGGGCCAGTGGTGCCCGTATTTTGCTAACAGCATTGCGCCAGCTGGAACGTACCGGCGGGCGCTATGCACTGGCCACCATGTGTATCGGGATTGGCCAGGGCATCGCTGTAATCATAGAACGCATTTAAACCTGATTAGATGTAAATAAAACCGAGACCGAACAGTTGTCACTTAAGATCTGGAGATAGCAATGTCTAGTGTAAGTTATGAACTCATTGGCGATATCGGTGTAATTCGATTGAACAACCCTCCTGTGAACGCCCTCTCTCACGGCTTGCGTGAGGGCATTTGGGGGGCGATTAAGAACGCTCAAGGCGATGCATCAAAAGCCCTGGTGCTAGTGTGTGAAGGCCGAACTTTTATCGCTGGTGCGGACATTACGGAATTTGGCAAGCCACCACAGGCACCCGCCCTATCAGAAGTGATTGCGGAAATAGAAAACTCCTGTAAACCAGTGATCGCCGCCATTCACGGTACGGCACTCGGCGGTGGATTCGAAGTGGCTCTAGCCTGCCATTACCGCTGTGCAATAGCATCGGCCAAAGTGGGACTGCCAGAAGTCAAACTGGGATTACTGCCAGGAGCCGGTGGCACCCAGCGCACCCCACGCTTGTCTGGTGTTGCCGCTGCACTGGAATTAATCACAAAAGGCAGTCCAATACCGGCCTCTAAAGCCAAAAGTCTGAAGTTAATAGACCGGGTTATCGATGATGACTTGTTAGAGGGAGCCCTCGCCTTTACCTGTGAATTGATAACAAATGAAGCTCCTCTGCGCCGAGTCAGAGACATCGCAATAGATCCTGACAGCATTCCTGAGGGGTTATTTGATGATTTCCGCAAGCGCCTTGAAAAGAGATCACGAGGTCAGCTTGCACCGCAACATATTGTTACCTGTATAGAGGCCGCAGTTCACCAGCCTTTTGATCAAGGTCTCGCGAAAGAGCTCGACCTGTTTATCGAATGCTTGCTCTCCAGCCAATCAGCCGCCCTCAGGCATTTGTTTTTTGCCGAGCGCACTGCAACCAAAGTCACGGGCTTACCAAAAGACCTACCCACCAGGGAGATAAAGAGCGTGGGCATTATCGGTGGAGGCACTATGGGCGGAGGCATCGCCATGAATTTTGCCAATGTCGGTATTCCAGTCAAACTGGTAGAAATCGATCAAGCTGCGATAAATCGAGGGTTAGCAGTGATCGACAAGAATTACACCATCAGCATGCAGAAAGGGAAACTCACAGAAGGTCAAAAAACTCATTGTCTCTCGTTGATTTCCGGCACAACTGACTACGCAGACCTAGCTGACGTAGACCTGGTCATTGAGGCCGTATTTGAAAATATGGAGCTCAAACAGGAAATTTTTGCCAAATTGGATCGCTCCTGCAAACCCGGTACCATCCTTGCAACCAACACTTCTTACCAGGATATTGATCAAATCGCAGCTGCAACTAACAGGCCTCAAGACGTTATAGGGATGCATTTTTTTAGCCCTGCCAATGTAATGAAACTACTCGAGGTGGTTCGCGGCTCGCAAAGTGCTGACGATGTAATTGCCACTGCCATGCAACTCGCTAAAACGATCAAGAAAGTTCCCGTACTAGCGGGAAACTGTTACGGCTTTATTGGCAATCGTATGTTGCGCCCCTATGGCAGAGAGTCGCAGCTTTGTTTAATCGAGGGCTCAACCCCGGAGCAGATTGATTCGGTTATGCAGTCTTGGGGGATGGCTATGGGCCCTATCGCCGTTGGAGATCTAGCGGGACTGGATATCGGTTACAAGGCCCGCCAGGGCCTGAGCGAATCAGAAAGAGGAGAGCCAAAAACCTACTGTATTGCAGATGCCCTGGTTGAAATGGGCCGCCTGGGGCAGAAAAGTGGAGCCGGCTACTATCGCTACGATCCCGAAACTCGCGCTCGCAGCAGCGACCCTGAAGTGCTGGAAGTCATTGAAGCCCAAGCTAAAAGCCAAGGAGTTGTAAGGCGGGAAATTTCCGACGAGGAGATTCTAAACCGCCTAACTTTCGCGCTGATTAATGAAGGAGCCAAAATCCTGGAGGAAGGCATAGCCCAACGTCCGAGTGATATAGACGTTGTATATGTTTACGGTTATGGCTTTCCGCCCCATCGTGGAGGACCTATGCACTATGCCGACAGTATCGGCTTGAAGGAAATCTACGAAAAAATATGTACTTTCCGCCAGCAGCATGGAGATACCTACTGGACTCCAGCCCCTTTACTGGAACGGTTAGCCCAAGAGGGAAAAACATTTGCGCAATGGGCTGATGGCAAAATCTAAGCTTGTAAACTATAGGGGAAGTCAGTATGACTACTGGCTTCCCACTTTACCCGCTGCAGCCAAATAAAGAAGTTGTGTCACCATGAGTAGGCCTGATGCCTTAGTCGAAGTACAATCCCCATTAAGTCAGCCACTCCGCACGGATATCCAAAACTGGAAGGGCATTGGTTTTGCATTGGCTACCGCGCTGGTAGCAAGTACAGCGGCCGCAGCCAGCAAATGGGTGTCTACCGCGGTCCCCGTGCCATTAATTACGCTCAGCCAATACAGTATCTGCCTGATACTGCTAACCCCATGGCTAGTGCGACAAACACCTCGACACCTTACCACCCAACACTGGAGAACCCACCTAATACGCGGTTTTGCTGGGTGGTTATGCTTTTTCACATATTTTTCTGCCCTAAGCAAAATTTCACTAATGGAAGCAGGGTTATTGCGTAATGCAGCTCCCATTTTTGTTCCCCTTATTGCCTGGCTTTGGGCTCGAGCACAGATCCCCATAACCCACTGGCTACCAATCTTACTGGGCTTACTGGGGATCACCTTGATTCTTCAACCCAACGTAGACGGTATTAGTAGCGGTCATGCCTTCGGTCTGATTTCCGGGCTTACCCTGGCTGCCTCTATGGTCGGAACACGAATTTTGTCCCATACCGACCGGCCCAGCCTTATATTGTTTTACTACGTATTAATCTCGTTTGCATGCAGCCTGCCCCTGGGTATCTATTATTGGGAACCAATACCTTTATGGACACTCCCCTATCTTATTTTTAACGGCGTCTCAGTACTCTTGGCTATCTGGCTGTACACTAAAGCATATAGCTATGCAAAACCCAGCGTGGTATCGCCAATCAGTTACTTTGGTGTGGTTATTTCCGGACTTCTAGGTTGGCTCATTTGGCAGCACTTACCTAACACTATTGCACTGGTGGGGACGCTGATTGTTATCAGTGCAGGATTGCTCACAGTCTACCTTTCAACTCAGAAAACAGACTGTAACGGCCCATCATAAACTTACTTTCTAAGGTAAAATTGGATGAATTGGCAGAACAAGAAACAACCCCCGTTCAATGACCATCTAGGTGTAACCATAGATAATTGGCAGGAAGGCCATGTTGCAATCAGCGTAGAAGTACAGCCGGAACACCTGAATACCCACGGTGTACCCCACGGTGGTTTTATTACAACATTAATCGATATCGCTGGCTCTTACTGCGGCCTCTACTGCCCCCACCCCAACCGCCGTCGTAGAGCCTTTACACTTTCTTTAACAGCAAATTTCACCGGTCAGGCAAAAACTAATCAACTCACTGCGATAGGTAAGCTAACGAGTACTGGACGAAAGATATTCTATTCATATACAGAGGTATACGACAGTGAAGGAACTTTAATTGCTACCGGCCAAATGACCATGCGCTATCGTGGTGGCAGTGAAACATTGGATGGTGAGCTGATTGATGAAAACGCTTTCGAAGTTTCTGAGTAGGTATTGAAAGCATTGTTGCGATCAAATCTAATTTCACACCACTCTCTTCTTGATTTAACTCTATTCTTCAGCGTCACCGATATTTACAGCGGCTTTTACGGCCTGTGCGGCTAAAGCAATGAATGGTGATCTATTTCAGGCTATCGTTCAGTAGGTAGATTTTGCCCCAATCAGGCCTCTGTTCTACAGGGAGCTCCAATTGCTATAGTTGAAGGCGTAACCTATCCCAGCTGCCCAAAAACCTGATGGTGATACACTGCAATTTGTCGAGGATTAAGAAGACCTTGGACACTTTAATTGTCGTTAGCAGTAAAGCCTGAATGGGCATTCATTAACCGCAGCTGTGCATCCCGTGTAGAAACTTCAACAACGTTAATAAGAGCCCTTCCATGTAAGCCAAAATTAGCTAAAGCCATTACACTTTTGTCTAGCTCCTCCGCTGAACAACATCCATACTCATTTTGTACAGCATTAACACTCTGGCTGCATAGGCGGCAGCAGCTCGTGCTTTGTAGTAACGCTCAACATCACCAGCCAAACGAAGCTCTCTCTGTGCTTCTATTTCTCTTAAATTTCCCTTTTTTGCACGTTATTCGGATTAAAGCCCAATCAAGAATCTCCATGCTCTTTAAGATCTCCCAATCGTCCTTTAAAATCTTTTTTTGCTTTGAAGTACTCCTCGCAATCGATTCGGTATTCTAAAGCGATCAACTTCATCGCAGAAATAGCGGATTTATGTGCGTAAGAAACCATTTGTATCGGATATACGCCTTTGGGGGAATTCAATAACTTTGGATACGTCACATCCATCAGCTGAGCCATTTCGCACACTCTGCGAGGTGTTAGCATATCTGATTTAATGTTGTATTTAACAGCAACAGATGAAAAAGTAACCCAACCAACCAGTAAGTTAGTGTATAACTGAGCCTCTCTATTTGGACCTATTCCTTTTTCAAGCAGGTCGTACATAAAAGCGAGATTGTTTTCATGTGAGGTTATCAAATCTCGAAACTCCTTATCTTCTGCATAAACTGGCCCAATCAAAACCAACATTGCCATTAAAAACAAAGAATATTTCATAAGTTAATTGCCTTTATACGTCATAACATAGGGACCACCAGAATTCTCTATTCTCATCCCAATTTGTTTCGCAATAGTCGTTAAATTAGCTCCACTCTTAATCGTATCGTATGACTTCACAGAACTTACTACTGCAGTATTCGCTACTGCACTAAGAAGCGCACTTTGTGCTGCACTCTTCGGAACATCTCCAGGTTAAGAAGGTAATCCGTGATTAATTCTATTTATCGCTGAGATAGATTTATTACGATAAGATTCATCAAAATTATTTATAGCATTAACTACTTTTCAGGAGTCTATTGATCGCTAGGCCCACGAGAGTATAACTCCTAAAGCCGATGCTCTACTGCGTAAATTGCCTTACCACCAAGTTTAAGATTATCAAGCTCATCCTCACGCGAAGAGCCTGCCGAGCACCTAGAAGCACTTGAATATAATCCTCCCCCATAGATTTCTATCACGATGATAGGGATATCGGGTAGCAGTAGATGGCATTACCGTGGATTTAAGCGTCTATTTGTTTAACCCAAAGATTACAATGTCTTGCAAGTTGTGCTCTACTCTGTAATATCACGTAGAACAAATACCAGGATTATTGTCAGAAATATCATTATGTATCAGTTTACGTATGAGCCTACCCCTAAAAATGTCCTACTGGACCTGATGGGCGTTAACAAGCGACACGAGCTTGGAACCAGTCAGCTCAGCTTTATATCTGATGCATTTGACATTTCTATCAATAGTCTACGAGTAACATTAAATAGATTGGTAAGTACCGAATTGGTCAGCCATGATGGGCGGGGGGTGTACCGTTTAACAGAAAAAGCGATCGCCAAACGTGCTTTTATCAACCGCTGGCAACATGATACTTTTCATTATGAAACTTGGGACGGTAGTTGGCTTACTTGTCACTTACCTAAAGGAATATCACGTACGGTTCGTAGAAAGTCATTATCGGTTCTCCAATGGTATGGTTTTTCCGTAGGCCTCGACCACCTGTGGGTACGACCCAACAATCTAAAACTCGCCCATTCTGAAATAATCGCTTCATTAGATACTCTTGGACTTGAGGTAGGGGCGAACTGTTTTGTATTGCATGAGGTTCCCGATTCATTAGTCTCTCAATGGGCTCACCAGCTATGGGATATCGGAAGGCTTGATAGCGAATATGACGATCTCGTACGGTCCCTTGAGAACAGCCTTAAGACTCTGTCAAATAAACCTATTTATACAACACTATCAGAAACATGCCGGTTGGGTGGTGAGGCCATTCATCGCCTAGCGATTGATCCTCTACTCCCAAAGATAATAAGACCGCAAGAGAAGTACCAAGAATTGAAGAATATCGTGCGTAAGTACGATCGTGTTGGCCGTAACATTTGGCTGGAACAGTTGAAGAAGTTAGGTGTTGACTAATAATCACAACAAGGTACTCCTCAATGAATATCCCAATTAGCAAAGAAGAACTCAAACCTTTTCTACAGCGTAGTGATGCCAGAGCTTGGTGGATAGTAGCAAGCGCTTGGATTGGCATCGTTAGTATTTTTGTTATTTCAGCACTATTACCGTATTGGTACGTATATATTGCAGCAGTATTCTTGCTTGCTGGGCGTCAACAGGCCTTAGCTGCAATCATGCATGAAGCCAGTCATAAAACGCTTTTCGCAACCCGGGCCTATAATAAATTCGTTGCCAAGTGGTTATCTTCACCATTTTTATTGATGGATGGTGAGACCTATATTAAGAGCCATCTAAAACATCATCGAAATGCTGGTACAGATAAAGATCCGGATCTGAAGAACTACAAAGACTACCCTGTAAGTAAAAGGAGTCTAGCGAGAAAATTCATTAGAGATTTTTTGGGAATCACTGGTTTAAAGGCAAACCTATATCTTTTTTTAAGCGGTCGAGATTTGTTGAGCAGAAATAAGAGAGTTAATTATCAGTTGACACGGGGCCTGTTTGTTAACGGTATCATGTTTGCGGCGTTGTGGGCCTCTGGCTTTCCGCAGTTGTATATCCTATGGGTA
Organism: Microbulbifer maximicatervae (SeqCode); assembly: GCF_052468155.1. NCBI lineage: Bacteria > Pseudomonadati > Pseudomonadota > Gammaproteobacteria > Cellvibrionales > Microbulbiferaceae > Microbulbifer > Microbulbifer maximicatervae (SeqCode). The sequence goes on along the minus strand of NZ_CP174335.1, from coordinate 3,493,970 downwards.
ATAGCCTACTTTACAGTCTATATGGCCATCATTCGAATGCGTCAAATCGCTGAGCATGCCGGGGTTAAAGATCTCTATCATCTGGAACCAAAATATAATACACGATCGGTTCCAAGGGGAATTTTAGGATTACTCTTTGTCAGCCCCACCGATGGATTAAGCTACCATTGTGAGCATCACGCTTTTATGGGTGTGCCCACCTATAACTTAAGGGCACTCCATAAGTTTCTTAAGGCCCGCGGGTACTATGATGATGTAGAGCTGGCTGATAACTACCTTGGCGTGTTAAGGCAGGTGTTAAGATAGCAACTGAAACTGAATACTTCGCGGCAAAACAGCTTAAGATAAGTATGATACTTCCACCGTATTTTCCATACAGGCAGCAGCAAAAGCCATACTAACCTATCCGTGAAATGGTTTTTTGCTTTGCTGCAATCCAAATCCATACATTAGAGCTTCGCTTTACATATGATAAATGCCGATCGAGCACCCACTATTGCGCTTACCAGGAATATTCTGCACATCCAACAGCCAACCTAATTGCTGCCTCCGCCAATAAATGATTGGAGTTCAAGGTAGGCAGAGGGGAGTTGGAGTCACTAATTATTAGTGGTATTTCTGTACACCCAAGTATAACGGCATCACAGCCATTAGCCTTTAAACTTTGAATAACCTCTTGAAAGTAAGTTACTGAATCTGGCATCGAGACACCACAGACCAATTCTTCCATAATTAAGCGGTCTATATTGTGTACCTGCTCATTTGTAGGTCGCAGCCAAGCAAGGTTCTGCCCTTCAATTTTCTTTGGGTAAACATCACTTTCCACCAGCCATTTGGTGCCTAAAATACCAAGCTTTTGATAACCGCGAGATTTCGCACTCTCTGCTACAGCTTCAGCAATATGGAGCCAAGGTAGCGGTGATAACTCTTTTACATACTCAAACGCCTGATGAATGGTATTATCTGGACAAATTAAGAAATCAGCACCCTGCGCTTTGAGCTTTTTAGCTGAAGAAAGCATTAGGTCACCAACACCCAACAAATCGCTGTTATTCAATCGATCCACATAGTCTGCCAAAGAGTGAGTATGCATGGAGATTTCCGGGTGTGCATACTCCCCCAAAATTTTGGGGCTTTCAGTACATATTGTTCTATAGCAAAGGGCGGCCCCTTCTGCGGAGCATCCAACTATACCTATATGTTTAGGCAAGGTTTTCATATTACTAAACTTCTATCTATTAGAATTAATCCGCCACTTAGAATTGCGGCGGTCCCTTATGATACGCACTACTATCGATACTCACTTTAGAGTAACTAAACTTAAAACCCAAAGGCTATATCTCTACCGATATCAATATTCCCTTCACATAACTTTTCAGCAAAAGTAATTTTGAAGACACAGCTAATCAATGTAACGCCTATCTCAAACGCTAAAGTACGCACCTTTTGATGGGGCAAATTAATTACTTGAGTATAGCGCTATTGATATCACGCTATTAGAGCGAGATACAGTATGGTTTGAAAAAATCTGACAAGATAAACGGAAGGGATAATACTGGTTTTTTGGCTTTGTGGGCTAGGTGAGCGTAGATAAGACTTTCAGCAGGGAGGCCTTATCTACGCACTTGCTATCGAGTATGATTTTTAATCAGCGCAAGTTATCTCTCTCTTCCTTCATGCGCTTACCTATCGCTAAATGCGTCGCTGGATCAAAATGGTAATAACCTGAGAGATCATCTGTTTCATGAGCCTCAACATTGTAGGTGGTATCGAGACAATTCTGGACACCCACCAAAGTAGAAGCTTAAAGCGTCAAGTCAATTGACACAACACAGGCAGAATGATCAAAATACTGGAGTCAAAGATAAAAATCCATGACTCTTCCGCGCAGCACGCAAATCTCTCTCGATGCGACACCCTATTATCACTGTGTCTCCCGCTGTGTGCGTAGAGCGTTCCTTTGCGGTAGGGATGCTAATCCGAAAAAGACTATGAGCACCGACGCCGGTGGATTGAGGCCAGGATGCATAAGCTGGCCTCAATCTTTGCTCTCGATATCGCTGCCTATGCGGTAATGAGTAATCACACCCATATTGTGCTCTATATCGATACCTACACAGCAAACTCATGGTCCACTATCGAGATAATTGAACGCTGGCAACAACTTTTCAAAGGTTCTGCGCTAAGCAAACGTTATCTTCGCGGTGAAGCCCTGGATGCCGTCGAGCTGGAAAAACTTCAGGAGGTGACATCCCTTTGGCGCGAACGCCTGGTCGATATCAGCTGGTTTATGCGCTGCCTGAACGAGTCCATCGCCCGCCAGGCCAATGCCGAGGACAGCTGCACCGGTCGTTTCTGGGAAGGGCTTTTCAAGTCTCAGGCCTTGCTGGATGAAAGAGCCCTTGCCGCCTGCCTGGCTTACGTGGACCTCAACCCTATCCGTGCTAGTATCGCTAATCCGATTACACTTCGATCCAGCAACGCATCCACACAGCCATCTCAGGCCAGCAGCCCAAAAGCCTACTGCCGCTGGTGGGCGGAGAGCGCTGGGATATGCCTAAAGGCTTGCCTTTTCAGCTGGATCACTATTTAGAGCTGGTAGACTGGAGTGGCCGGCAGCTGCACCCTAAAAAGCGCGGCGCTATTCCCGAAAACATCCCACCTATTTTAAATCGGCTGGGTATTTCGCCAAAACACTGGCTCTACCTAAACCGCAATTTTGAAAGCCGCTTTAAACGCTTGGTGGGCTCGGCGGAAGCGGTACGCCAGGTCTGTGCGCAGCAAAATAAACGCTGGGTACACGGGCTGCCCGATTGCCAGCGCTTTCTTTGCCCCGCCCCCTGCTAGATTACAGAAATCCGCTTATCAGCTGCCCCTAGATTCCATCGCTCCCGACTCTACACCCCACCTGATTCCCTATGGACTCCCAAAATGATCTTTTAACGTCAAATTGCCATCTATTTTGAGACAGATATACCGGCTACCAAGTGGTGGCGAAAAAATTCTTGTCTAGCTTCCGACTCTCCATTCTTTGGATGTTCTTTGGATGTCCTGGATTAATTTCTCTGGATTAATTTCTAATTCCTGGATTAATTTGAGGAATTATTCAGAGACTCACTAGATTCAATGAACTGCTATACGCACGAGATATACAACTTGGATATAGGAAGATTCTCATCATCAATTAATGCACATTCCAGATTTCAGAGCCCACATATCAATAAAATATTGATAGCTATTTACATACCATCAACTCAGATTTTTATTGAGCGCAGAAAGTACTACTCGGGTTGTGGCTGAAACCTCTTGTTTAGCACAATAGCCATATCTTTTGACAAGTTCGAGATAGACGGCAATAGATAAAGGAAAGAGGAAATAATAAACACAAATCCAGCAATAGACCACGCAATAGAAATACTAAAATAGTGAGCTGTATACCCTGCCACTAAAGCCCCTGCCGTCGCACCCCCTTGTGCAATTAAAGATTTCACCGATAGCATTGTTGATCTTCTAGATTCTGGAATTTTCTCGTGAAACATTGCCGATCCTGGAGCCATCGAAATCCCAACAACAACATGCAATAGTAAATATACAACTATAAAACCATACAAATCACTTTGAATTGCAAATATAAAAAATAGTAGTCCTGTACAGAACTCAAGCACCAATAGCATATTCGAATAATTATTTTTAAAAACTCTTGACAAGGGAATGGAGCATCCCTGCCCTACCGCCATACAAACATAATTTAACGCAAATAGAATACCAAACAACCAAAGACTTTCCTTGCTGTCGACTAAAGTAGAAAGCATTGGCTGCCAAAGTTGCTCTAAACTAATGAACGCGACCCCGCTTATGAAGTCAATTAATAAAAGTGGTTTAAAGACTGGATTCTCAACAATCACATCAAAAGCACTCTTAATGGTACTGTGAACCTCGCGGAAAAAATTCGAACCAACTGGCTCCCCCATAGAATCTGATTCACCAACAAAATAGAAAGTACAAAGCATATGTATTAATATTAAAGGAACAAGAAAGACAAAACCCACCTCATAAAACCCTATAAAATCGTAGCTATCACTTACAAATGAAAACCATACTGGGATAAGTCCTGAAAATACTGCCCCAACAGCTAAGCCAATCATCTGGAAAATATTTACTGAAGCTTGGGCTTCCATCAAGTTTGTTTCACCATCTCTAGAAACCACTTTAAACTGCTCAACAAAAAGTGCATCAATAGTTCCAGAGAAAAGAGCTATAGACAATCCATTAAGAATCATAAATACAATCAATTCCGCAAAGCTAGACGACCACCAAAAACCTATCACTACAAACAGTAGAACCAGCTCGCCAGCTATAAAGGTCTTTTTTCTCCCGTATCTATCAGCAAGCGCTCCAAACGGGACCTCTAAAGCAACAGTGGATATTGTTGCTACTGCCAACAATATACCCATTTCATGAAGCTCGATTCCTTTACTCATAAACAACAAGAATATAATCGGAGCAATCATCCCACTTATAGCTGATATTCCAGCCTGAACAAGACCAAACTTAATTATTAAAGCATGTACCGACCTGCTCATCTTTATCACCATTCCTGGTTGAAACGCCGCCATCGCATAGCAATAAATTATGGCTATGCCTAGCTAAAATTCATACTCTAACCTACTGTGATGGGTCAGCACGATTACATACAAGTACAATTACAACCTCACGAATCCATGTTAGGTATTAAGGGTTGCGATTAGATCAATTCACAAATGATATTCATAACTTTCTATTAGGATAGAAACTATTAACTCTTCACACCTAGGAAGTGAGGATTCCTAAAATACAACTCACGAGATGTTAAAGATCAATTTGCCCCTTGTGATTCAATACTCCAACGCTCACAGTATCAACTTGAATATCTGAAGAGGGTGAGTAATTCGAAAATTTTTAACAAAATTCCCATATGTCATTCGCCTCCAGTTGTAGAAGTAAATAATTAGCCGCATATATAAAGATTAAACTCTAGTCGGGCTGTGCGTTTTCACAAAATAAAGTAAAGCTTGTTTTGCTTCGCTACGAGTAGTAAGTGCCATTAATCAGGGAAAATTCTACTGGTAGCACTACCACCTTTCCCGGTCCAGAAAAAGGCAGCGATGAGTTGAAGGAATTGTAATAATGTGAGGAATGAACGACTTAAATTAGGTCTTAGGTACCTCGCTTGGCCTAGGCAAAGCGATATACCAAAGCAAGGCAACCTGAGAGTATATTGGAGTTAACTTGTAAGCCTTTAAGGCAAAGCCAGAGCGGATAAAACCTTAAGAATGATGGTTTTATCCACTACTTAACCCCTGTAAATGAGTCCTAAATCAATGTAAGTTATCCATCTCTTCTTTCATTCTCTTACCTATCGCTAAATGCGCCGCTGGATCAAAATGGTAATAACCTGAGAGATCATCTGTTTCATGAGCCTCAACATTATAGAGGTTGTCTGCAACAGACTGTTGGGCAGACTGGATAGCTCCACTGGCATCACCATAGTGGCTTTTAGCAATAACAATGGGCAAGTCATAATCATTTAGCGCTTCCCGTAGGCCATTCACCAGACAGGTCAAATTCGCCTCATAGTTGTTTTCATTTACACTTTGCCCTCCATCATTCCAACCCTGGAACCAGATAAAACTATCGATTTCAATCGACTTATTTTCATACTGCGGAAAGTAACCAGCCAAGACTTCAGGGTCGCGCAAGGCCTCAATCTTCTCCAACATCGCAGTGTAAAGAGACTCCTGATTTTCCTCATCTTGGGTCCACTCATTAGCGGCGGAGTCATGGCAGCCAGGGACCTTCCAGTCAACTCTCAGGTCAGTACCACCCTGAACCACTTTTAAAAGTAACAGATCGTTCTCAGTCTCTTCACCGAGATAGTGCCCTAAAGTGAGCTCTGGTCCATAGCGGTTAGTAGACACGCCGTAATTGGGGAACAATTCACCATGGCGCTCAGAGAAGGAGAGAGAACCGGTATCATTCAATGAACCCTGATACTGCAGTACAGTAATATCGTCTCGTGTACCTTCAAGAGCTGCGTCCAGGTGACCATCAGTATAAATCTCAGCTACCTCCATAGCAGTACTCATTTGCATCCAGGCATCGTAGTTGTACCCATAGGAGCCATCGCTAGAAGAGAAGTAATATCTACTGATGGTGGCAAAGAGTCGGTCAGTCAGATCAAAGTTACGGCTATCGCAGGTTTCACCTGTATGGGAGTCGAGACTGCCTGCACGGCAGAGGAATTGCCCGAGCTTCTGCACCACAGGATCTTCGTTATCATCGCTAAGTCTCTGGTTATAATCGGCTAGCGAATCACTATTATTGATAAACTGCTCTGTTATCTGGTCATCACTAATCGCCGTAGAACCACAGTCGACATCGCCGTAGGTGTAATCTGCATTGGCATGGCAAATCAGCTCTTGCAAGCGATCTAACCGGGTGTTGTTGCCTTCCATATTGGACTGGCCTGCCATAACCACAACTTTTACAACATCCTCATCTGAAGTATCACCCACTGGATCGGTATTTACGTCGCCACCAGATGGATAGATAGCAAAATCATAATCATAAAACTCAAAATCCCTGAAGGTGTCAGGAGTTGTGACTACGAGAGCATAGAGTTCATGATTGGCAGGTACCGGTACTACGGTACTTGAATCTTCCCCGGAGCTATCAATATCAAATGGATAATAACTACGAGAGCCGGTAGATGGGTTGTAAACCACTGCACGACCACGGAAGTCCGCATGAGCTGGGTTATTTTCAGCATCAACCCTAACCGCAATGGTGTAGTTACTGTCTTCAGTAATACCTTCTACCTTAAAGGCATTAAAAGCCCAAGAGCCTGGTACAAAACCGGTATCCATATCAGTCCAGCTGTTACCCGTCCCTTCCTGGTCAAATGTTTGAGTGTACTTATTATCGTGGGTGCTGGCATCAGGGTGCTCACTCAACATTCGACTCAAAGAGGCCGCCTCCGACACCTGGTAGGCCTCACTCTCAACCATATCCCAGGTCGTGATTTGTGCGGCAAAATCTGCAAACAGGGCCTTCATGTCGTGCCCTTGGGCTGTTAGATAAGCATCGGCTGCTTCCAGGTCGTTAAGTCCATCCCTGGAGTCACGGAATACCCCCCCCATCAGGTCCTTACTCACAGCATAATTAGTCAGCCAAGACCAGAAAATATAAGCGCCGTATTGATGCCCACCTTTAAAGTCATAACCATATTGGTGATCGACGGGAGAGTCTTGAATGGCCCAAAGGGTAATATGTGGGTGGAGGGTGTAGTAACCCAGCAAGCTATCTTTAACGCCCGGGATATTGTGATCCGCGCCCCAGCTTGCGGAGGATTCCAGGGTGTACTTACCACTGGACTCACCTGTAACCCTGTTTAGCTTACCCTGATAGGAGTGGAAGTTCTCATGCATCCAGTGCTGAGCGTTAGATTGGGTAAGCGGGTTATCCTCCAGGGTGTAATTCTTAACGAACGTATTACTGATTGAGTCATTGAGTTCTAAATCACGGGTGGAACCTTCATCACTGAAGTAAGTGCAAAGCTCGCCTTTTCCATACATGCCGGCTTCAAAGATATTCCTTTCCCATACCCGCTCTTGAGCCACAATATAATGCTCAAAATTAGCCATGGTTTTGTCGGTATCATCCGACCACCATTGGCACTGGTACGTTGAACAAAGATAGTTGTTGTAACCATCATAGGGGCTGGTAGCAATCATGGATTCATTGCACTTACTGCCACCCAGGTCCATGACTTCATCGTATGTCAGCACACGCTCATAGAGTCGCGCATCCCAGATTTTTCCCGCAAAGGGCCCAAATTGCAGCATGTCGCCCAAGTAAGGATAGCTATCACCATCAACAGATATCGAAGAAGAAGCTTCACCGTTTACGTACACGGTTAACGTGCCATTGTCCACCGTAACTGCGACATGATTACAGCTACGGGTTTTTAAAGTACTTTCTGCGTTAGAAAACTGCTGGCTGTCTTGGCCACCCAATTGCCCTACAACAACATCATCACTGATGCCTATATAAAAGCTGCCGGAGTTATTATCACCATTAGGATCAGCAATTGATCTCACCATCACTTCATCGCCTTCAGTACTATCCGGGATGAACTTAAAAGACAAGCTAAAATGCGCGAGGCCATCTTTCTCAGGAAGAGCCACCGTCATGTCTGCATTATTAAAGTCGTTGCGACTGACAAACATTGTGCGCCCTTCTACATCTGGATCCGAAGATGCACTTTCTGTTAGCGCAGTGCCCTCAACAATCACAGAATTTCCACCCGCTACATCACGGAATTCCAAGTGAGACGGAACATGCACCAGAAGGCTGTCAGCTGGTCCATCCAGGAAATCGCTGGCACAATCATTTGCCGCAACTTCAATAGTAACTGTCGCAATATTACTAGCACCACTACTATCTGACGCTAGATATGAGAAGCTATCAGTACCCGTAAAGTCTGTTGCAGGGAGGTACTCCCAGCGACGCCCACTTCCTGTTAAAGTGCCATGCGCCGGCTCCGACTGAATAGAATATTCTAGAGAATCCAGATCTTCATCATACGCAGCAAGAAATATAGATTTTGCAAGTCGGCCGTGTGCGGCCATCTGTACCAACTGATCATTGGCAATGGGTAAAGTGTTAGAATCATCACCTTCATCCGGGGTATCTACCACTCCCCCACCCGAATTTCCACCGCCCGAGTTATCACCGCCAGTGTTCTCTTGCGGTGTCGTCTCATCGTTACTACTACCTCCCCCACAGCCAAAAAGTAGTGCACTCAATAGTATTAAAAGCGGAGCCTTCAATATTTTTTTTGATTGAAGATTTTCATTAGCATTTATAAACATTAGTAGTCATTTAAAGAGCTGAAATTAACCAGAAATTTTAGAGAGATATAAAAACAAATGCCGTGAACCAGTTCTTTGATTTATTCTTTGATCTTAAAGTGATTTTTCAAGCAAAGGATCTGGCCTGGATGTGAATATGAGACCATGTGCTCCAATTCAGCAAACATAACCAAACTATGCGACTGCCCTTCAATATTCGCTTGCTATATCACAGAAATCTATAAAATTAACATCGCTCATGAGCAACTGCTCGGCAATTGCTCGATTAAGTAGATAACTTTAATCTGTTGAAATTTGAGAAAACTCATCAATAAACAAGCGAATAGACAAAGTTACCAGCGCTAATCTAGTGATTTAGGGGCTATAAATTGACCTCAAGTAATAGCTGCAATTCTTAATATTACAAGCAAATCACTTGCAGCCCCACAAAGAACCCTTTCGGTGACTGCCCAGCTCGACTCATTCTTGGTCTACTATCCAAGCAACCCGTCACAAATCTAACCTGCTCGCCTGTTACATCGTTAAAGCCAGTACTCTATGGGAAATATGGTTGAATGAGGCCGCTAGCATTTGCATTAACCACCCTGTCTAAATGAGTGAGCGGATAAATTAAACGTCAGCTTTCAAACCTTCCGCAATCGTTTCATGGCAAGCGAATTCAAGACCACTACCGAATGGTAATACTTTGGATTATATCTCTGATAACTGAGGCTCTCTTTCCAGTAACGTTTATTATCCAAAATCAAGATAAACTATCATTCATAATCATCTAAATACCAAATAGTCAATTAGATAAGCTATCACAGTATAGGGTAGATTATACGCCATGAATCAAAGGTCCAATAAAGAGACAAATATAGAGTACACCCTGGCATTAGTTGCCGGCTTTTCTGAAGCTGTATGCATTTTGGGTTTATTCGGAAGCTTTACAACTTTTATTACCGGCACAATTGTTCTCGCCATCACCGATTTTGCAAGCAACAATCCAAACTACATCACAAAAACTTTTATCCTCTTCGCCTTTATCCTTCTTCAAATATTTTGGATTTATTTCATCAGAAGATTACATTTACAAAAGAGAAACCCAGCAACTATCATGCTATTTTTAGAGAGTGGACTAATGCTACTATTTTTTGTCAGTGGCAGCTATATAGGAAAACTTTCATCTCCCTATGCTGCAAATACCTTCATCATCTCTTTTTTTGCAATTGCAACCATGTCTCTTCACAGTACAATATTCTTCAGGGTACTTAATAAGAAGGCGCCTACACACTTTATGACAGGAAACTCTACTAATCTTTTCGCTGCTGCTTTCGAAATGCTGGATAACTATCGTGTTGACAAAAGCACGAACGCTCCGCCCTATCCTAAGGCTTCTCGTAGAGCTAAGTACTATTTGGGGGTAATTATGGGGTTTATAACTGGTGTAATTCTTGGCACTATTGGATATAAAATTTGGGGGTTCCTCTCTCTTGCATTACCCGTAGTCATGACACTGTTCACAGCTGTATCGACTCAACGACACGACCCTCCTCCCGCGACCGATTCTTGATATTAATGAATATGAAGCTCACTTTAAGATATCAAACAAATGGCTAGGATCTACGTGTAATTCAGTATGGGAATGCTCATCTAAACTACTATCGGTTGTGCTTAAGCCTAGACGGAAGCATGCTTCCTCAGAACACCATAGCCTCGAATACCCTGCTTATTATATTCTGTATAGATACGCAAAAAAATCCGCACTAATTTTTAACAGGTAAATCCAAAAGGCCAGTCCACACAAAAATTCAATCCACCGTATATCTTACCGTTGTGGTAACTCAGAAATCGTTACGTAAAACGACCTTTTTTAGTACAAGCCTTTATCATAAACAATCCATAAGAAAGCACTGTACATGAGCTCTTACTTTTTACTCAAAAAACACAGCTATGTAGCTCGCCATAACTTCATCTGCTCTAAATAGTCACCTCACAATGAAATATCCGTATTAAACAAGCCTTCATCAAATACAATTATTTAGTCTAAACTGACATCTCCCCTTGCACATGTCACAATTAATTGAATACCATGATCCCTAGTGTTAGGAGATAGCCTTCGCTATGTTGAAATAAAAGCCCCGCATCAGTTAAACCAAACTCCTTCATTGGATAGAGACCCCCCGTTTACCACCCCCGCTGGTGACTGACAAAAATTATTGATCAGGAATCTTGTTCCAACAATTTCTTTTGCGGAACTTTGAGCGTACTCATATATTGTTCCAATAGCGCCTGGAAAGGATTCCCTGTCTAAAGGGATCTCTATATCATGGCAGCAGGCCATTGCAGTGTCAGTTATCCGTATTTCTTTCGTAACATCAAGCCTCTCTAAACACGCCAGAAGACCTACTCACCGATGGATAAGTAGCACCCCGCATCACTCAGCCCGCCCCAGCAGAGCCACCTCAACCGCTTTGAAAGTGCCAAACTGTTAAAGGGTGAATACAAATGAACATCCCAAACCAAGTCCAATTATTTGGTTGCAAATGAAACCCTCGCCCTATTCTTGATGGCAAAGTAGGATAGGTACTCCGCCTGCAGGTGCAGCGCGGCACTAAGGAATAGAGAAACCAGAAGACGCCATGACCACACAGCAGTTCGACGACTTAAATGTTGTCTCCCAGGAAGTACTGATCAGCCCGGAGACGCTGAAAGCAGAACTCCCCATTAGCGATGCCGCCGAGGCGACTGTCGCTGGAGGACGCGCCGCCGTGCGCGACATCCTAGATCGCAAAGACCACCGCCTGATGGTGGTAATCGGGCCATGCTCCGTTCACGATGTGAACGCCGCAATGGATTATGCTAAGCGCTTGAAGGCGATTGCGGACAAGGTTTCCGATACCCTGCTAATTGTAATGCGCGTCTATTTTGAGAAGCCCCGCACCACTGTTGGCTGGAAGGGCTTGATCAACGACCCTCACTTGAACGACTCCTTCAAGATTGAGGAGGGGCTGCATATTGGCCGCAAGCTGCTATTGGATGTTGCCGAGCTAGGACTGCCTACTGCAACAGAAGCACTAGACCCAATCTCCCCTCAGTACCTGCAGGACCTAATTTCATGGTCTGCCATTGGCGCGCGAACCACAGAGTCACAGACTCACCGGGAAATGGCCAGCGGCCTCTCCTCTGCCGTGGGCTTCAAGAATGGTACCGATGGTGGCCTGGAGGTGGCTATCAATGCCCTTCAATCGGTCGCCAACCCCCATCGTTTCCTCGGCATCAATAAGCACGGTCAAGTTGCGATTATCCACACCGCAGGCAACCCATACGGTCACGTTGTACTTCGCGGGGGCAATGACAAGCCAAATTACGATTCAGTGAGTGTTGCAATGTGCGAGCAGGAGCTGCGTAAGTCCAATATCGTGCCAAACATTATGGTCGACTGCAGTCATGCCAACTCCAATAAAAACCACGAATTACAGCCCCTGGTGGTCGACAATGTGACTCACCAAATCCTCGATGGCAATCAGTCAATTATTGGCATTATGGTGGAAAGTAACCTGAAAGCCGGCAACCAGAAAATTCTGCCAAACCTGAGCGATATGGAGTATGGCGTTTCGGTAACCGATAAATGTATTGATTGGGAAACTACTGAGTCCCTGCTGTTAGGCATGGCTGAACAGCTACGCGAAGCCCTTAAAGCACGCTCCTCTTAGATCTCCCCCTGGAGAGGCCCATAACGGGCCTCTTTCCTACCGAAAAGATAACCGCCACAGCTTGATCTCCCTACAAATTACGCTATCCACTTGATAAAGACCCTACAAAAAGAGTACTTTTGCCCTGCCGTAACAGATAGCTGTCGTATGCTTCCTTCAATCAGCTAAATAAAAATAAGCGGCCTACTAACTGAGGTTGAAATCTGGCACCTAATTTTACATTTATGGGAAATAGGAAAGCAGCACATATGGAACTGCAGTCCAACAAAGTACCAATCTATATCTTTGGTGGGTTTACTCTGACCTGGCTACTTGTCAGCCTAAGTTTTGCTCTCGATGGGGGCTCCACCATCTCCTGGCTGGCCACCGCTCTCTGCACTCTTCTCGCAGTAATCACATTCTCATTTCGGGCAACACATTACATTGATGGAGAATCAAAAAGCTATGTTTCCAAGAGACAAGCCCTCTGGCATAGCTGGACCGAGAGGCAATCGCTAGCGGCGTTCAAGGGGGTTAAGGTTGTCTCCTACTCACCCCATACCACAGACCGTAAAAGTAGCCACTCCAGCTGGCAGGTAATATTGGTCCCCCGCCAAAATAACGGTAGCAATAGTATCCAGGCGCAGGCCTTCCACTCCAAGAATGATGCACTGGCCTACGCGCATGAACTCGCGCTCTTTACCGCGCTCCCCCTACTGGACTAAAGAGCCAGTACTCTTAAGGCACAAGTGGGGATATAGCCCTTCTCACCCTAACCTCCTTGTTAAAGCTGTTGCCACCCAACTCCGCAGGGGTGCACAAATCAACTCTACTCGACCCTCCAGTCGAGACACAAAAACAGAGGAGCCTCGAAATGGACCCAATTCAATGGGAAATGTCGAGTTCTACCATCGTTCGCAAGTTGGACGAGGATGCACACCAAGTAACCTTCCCTCCCCCTCATCTCGATAAGGTGAAACAAGGCGAGCTGCTGAAGTTTCACGCTCATATTAATGTCGAACAAATGCCTGAGGGGCATCACCTAAAAAAAGCCACCATATTTTCCAACGTTCCTAATGGTGGAACATGGGAGCTTATCTGTGATGAAGGCACAGCCGTCGGCGGTAGAGGCAGCGCTCCATCTCCAATTATGTACTTCTCTGCAGGGCTAGCTCTTTGCATGATGTCTCACATCGAAATGCTGGCTAAACTTGGCGGGATCAAATTAAAAAGTGTAAGGCTAGAGCAAAAAACTGAGTTCTCAACCACTTTGAATTTTGGGGGTATCAAACCGGAAGAAGTCTTTGGCAAGGGGGATAGAGTGGAAATACATTTGATTGTTGAAAGTGATGAGCCAGAAGAAAAACTTGTAAAATTTATGCATTGTTGCCGACAGGCCTGTATGTCACTTCAAACCGTTTCCAGTGCTACACCTGTTGATACCCAGCTCTTTATCAATAGTAAAGCGATTGAGTTCAATTAAATACTCTGGAATGGCCTCACAGGCGAAGAGGCCATACCCTATTAGCGCTTGTTACTAATCGTTTTCTACATCTTCAATCCGGGCTTTAGATAGGGCAGAAGCGACAAGACCTGTCGGAATTGCAACCACCCCCAAACCAATCAAAAGCACAAAGAAAGTAAATATTCTCCCACCGAGAGTAACTGGATACATGTCACCATAACCCACAGTGGTTAAGGTTGTAACTGCCCACCACAAACTGTGAAAGATAGATTTAAATTGTTCCGGCTGAGCAGCGCTCTCAAAATAATAGATACCTACAGATGACAAATAAAGCAAGATCAGAGCTGTTACTCCAAACAATACCAGCTCCTCTTTAACCATACGAAATGCACGGCTAAATCGAGCAACTGCCTTACTGTAGCGCAACAGCTTTAAAACCCTAAACACTTGAAATAAGCGAACAATTCTAAGCGCCCTTAAATCCATTCCTGAAGCTATATAAAATGGCAAGAACGCCATAAGATCAATCAAACCATAAAAACTGAAGATAAAGCCCAGTCTATTTCTCGCCGCGTACACGCGACATATATATTCCAAAGTAAACACAATCACTGAGAACAATTCGAAGTGATCCAATACAGCTCTCTGTTCTGGTGTTAAATCAGGGATAGTACCCACAGAAAAAGAAATTAGCGATACAACTATCAGACACTGAATAAATATGGAAAAAAATCGCCCCTCTTTGCTCTCATAATTATCAACCAGCTTTCTAATACCCTGCTCCACACAATCACCCAGCTCGTATCATATTGAATATATACCGTATTTTAACACTACCTACTAATGTACATACATGTTTGGCTTTATCATTTTGTAAGTTATAAGCGATACACCAAACAATAAGAATCATGATTAGAGAGGCAATTTGCTTAATGGAGCTGAAACATGCCAATACCAAAAAGTCGGCCTAAACACTCTATTTCAGCTCCCAACAACGACCTCAAATGCTCTTTTTTTATACAGGCATACTTACAAAAATATCCCCAAAAAAGCCATCCAATGTACAGTATTTAGAACATCAAATGGCTCTTCCTTTGTATCTTTGTCAATAAAACTTTTACGCACTACGCCAGTATTACGAATTACTGGTTTGCCCGACTCAAAGACCAATGCTTTTGGTACATACAAAGTGCTATCCACCAAGTACACTTTACCCTGGAACTTGGAAGCCAATTCTTCCTGATGGCTATGACCTACCACAATATAGCTTACGTCAAAGTGCTCCATAGTGGCATTAACTAACTGCTGATCGGCCTCCGGATATTGATCCATCGCATAGGCATAGCCACGATATTGCATTGGAGAGTGGGGCCCAACTAACAGGCTATTATCTATCTTGGCCCCTGTTAAATAGGCTCTATGGGCACCATTAAATTCGCTGGTGCTCGGCCCCTGCTTGAGCACCTGAGGGCTTATACCTCCATGGGTAAAAAGTACTGATCCAAGCTTCAGCATTACATCTTTACTCCTTAGCCAAGCTCCTAAAACTGTATCTTCTGCCAAAGCTTGATCATATGGCCTCAACTGCTCTATAGCCCATAAGTGTTCAGCTTCTACAGATTTAATTCTATAAGTAAATGCATACTGTTCATGATTTCCTAGTAGAAAATGTACAGCTCCACCACTATTGGCCGCTTGCTCCTCAAGATGATAGATAAACCAGAGCAAATCATAAACATATCGCCCCCGGTCAAAGACATCACCTACAATCACTAATTGGCCTGAGCCATAAGACCATTTTTCATCGACATCAATAATACCCAGGTTTCTCGCCCAATTTTTAAAGAAGTCTAGATCTCCTTCCAAGTCACTCACCACAGCTATAGGGCTTATCCCATCATAGGGGACAAACTCAACTTCACCATCCCTCAAAGAATAAGTTCTTTGATCGCCCCCACATTCCAATACAATTTCCTTAGTAAGGAACGTCTGCTCTTTAACTTTATCGTCACAGAACCACCGTGAAATATAACCATCTGTGCTTTGAATGATCACCGGCCCCTGCATCCTTTCTAGAAGCGGGTTTTCAGCAATTCTACTCAAGTCGGCACGCCATCTAATAACCGAATCACCAATAGGAATCTTAATCCCTTGAAAGACTTGTCCTGTAGTTTTAATAACCTTACTACCACTTAGCAGGTAGGTTATACCTGCTACCCCAAAAATAAATATGACGAAAAATAAGGTGATAGCTCGCTTAACAACCGTTCCGACCACAAAAAAAACCTTTAACATAACCTGAATCAATTCGAACATTATCAAGACAAAGATTTTCTGAGTCAAAATCATTCAACTCATGGCAAAATTTAACCTGCACCTCAGTACAAATTAATTCGATAGAAACTCTCTACCAGCCAAATACAAGTCGAGTAAATTTGAAAAGAAAAATACTGTGAAAACAGCTAAAAATATGCGGTATTATGCCAAGCATAAATGAAATGGAGTTCAAAGCTATGCCGCTGCAAGATCAACTAAGTTCGCGTAATGCATTGAGAGAACTGAAAGCTGACCCGCAAACTGCACTACAAAATTATCGGTTGCAAGTCGGCCTCCAACCTGGACATCAAACGCAGCTGGCTCGAGTCCCATTCTCACTCAACTTGGGAAATATCAATATCGGCCCAGGTGCACCAAATAACGACAGTAGAATCTATATTCAGGCTCTCACAACCCCAACGCGAGGGCACAGTTCTGTGAATCGGTATACCGCACTATTACGGCCCAATACGGCAAATGCGGATTTTTGGGTAACCGAGCGTCAAACTGGCTGTAGCTTAATCATTCTTGACTGGGGTGGTGGTCAGCTCTCTATGGGACACTTGCAACCCCATCCCTTTAATAGTTACAACCAGGTAAATCAAACTATTATCAATAATACGCCTCTCAGCGTATTTGCCAGCACGCAGAGAAGCTACTTACGAACAGACGTCACTCAGCTAATCGATGCCTCTAAAGTTGGCGGCCTGGACCCTAATCGTTACATTTTGATTCAATCAAACTTTGCGGCCATTAATCTGCAAAATAAAAACGTAATAGGTGTTAAGGAAACGGGCCAGTGGAACTTTTACATGCAAACCAATGGTGTGAATAGAACTGTCCAGCAGCTCGTATGGACCGACTGGAGTTCCTACCTACCCTATTTTGCCTACTAATAATCAGGTTTCTAAAAAGGCCAGATTGGTTGAAAAGAGTATCAATCTGGCCAGTAGCAGGTCACACATAGCATGTACGGAAAAGGATACCTGTTTGGCATTGTTGCTGCGCTTGTCTTATGGCTACTGCTTAGATATGTCGACAAGCGCTACTACCAAGAGAAAAGAGAATTAAAAAGAAAGAAGCTTCAGGAAATTCAAAAGAACAAAAGAGATGATACGTAAAACCCTGCCATATTTGCTTTTAAGGCTGGATTAAATCCCTCTGCAAGCCCTCAACCAATGCCTGCCAAACTACCTCTACCGCTTTACTTCTTATAGACCTTCCCAAGCACACTAGATGGATCGGTTGCAACTCAGGGCTTCTCCATTGCTGAAAGATAGACATCAACTTGCCCTCCGCTAATTCCCTGCGCACCAGAAGAGGATCAATCATAACTATACCTTGACCCATTGTAGCTAATTCAACCAATGTACGGCCATCATCGACCACCATCGCCGGATCAATGGCAATGGTCTTTATTTCGTTACCTTCGTTAGAAAAGTGCCAGTGATCAATGGTTGTTGTTTGGTTACTAAACACTAAGCATTGATGCTGGCTTAAATCATCTGGAGAATTAGGCTCCCCCCAACTCGCCAAATAATCCGGGCTGGCAAACCACCCCCAACGCTTTTCACCTATTCGGCGCGCTACCAATGAAGAGTCCGGCAAGTGCCCCGTGCGAATGGCAATATCAACGCCTTCATCCAGTAAGTTCACAACCCTATCGCTTAAGTTCACTTGAAAAGTAATTTTTGGAAAACGTTGCTTTAGTAATGGTATGGATGGCAATAAGTACCGCTGCCCCATTAAGGTAGAACAACTTATCTTAACTCTACCAACAGCTTCATCCTGGTGGGAGAGGATCAGGTGTTCGGTATTGCTCATTAGCTGAGCCATAGTCTCCGTTGCTTCCAACAAAGCAGCACCGGCATCCGTAAGGCGCAATTGCCGCGTACTTCTATGCAATAGACGCTGATCAACAAACCCCTCCAGCTGTGCCAGCTTCTTGCTGACTGATGAGCGAGGTAAGCCCAGCTGATTAGCAGCCCCCTGAAAACTGCCTTGCTCAATGACTAACCGGAAGACGTACAAATGTCCCAAGTATTGATGTAGATGCTGCATTCTGCCTCATTGCTTCCAATTTAGAACCAAAGTGTTGCTATAATGGTGCCTTATTGATACCAATCTAACAACATATCCTCCTAAGCCTAATCTTGGCAACTGCCATTCATTGCACCATTACAATCGCAAGAGAGGATCTATGGGACACCAGCAGAGAACAAAAACCATCGCAATCACTGGTGGCACTGCCGGTATTGGACTCGCAACAGCTAAGCACTTTTTATCCGAGGGCTGGCAAGTCATCATCACGGGCCGAAACGCTGAAAAACTGGAACAAACAGCCGAGGATATCGCGGGCCTCTTTGGGAGTAGCGGCCAGCTGACATGCCACCTATGTGATAGTGGAAAACTCGACCAAATTGAGCAACTGGGAAAAAAATTACAAAACGATGAGGTTAAACTGGATGCCCTTATCTTGAATGCCGGTATTTTCAAGCCTGGGATATTTGAGGAAACCGATGAAGCCCTCTTCGATCACACTTTTGATATCAATGTGAAGGGACCTTTTTTCACGCTGCAAAAATTACTACCGGTGATGAATAACCCCTCCAGCGTGGTTTTGCTTTCAAGTATTGCCGTAGAGAAAACCTTTTCGGGAACTTCCGCTTATAGCGCGAGTAAGTCTGCCATTGAAGGTTATGCCCAGGTCCTGAATGCGGAGTTAGCGGTGAGAGGAATTCGTATAAATAGCATACGCCCCGGAATCACCCTGACCGAGATCCAGGAAAAAGCCGGCATGAGCCAATCAGACATTCAAAGTCTCGCAGAAAGTATGATGGTAACGCCACTGGGCCGGGCACTTGAGGTAGATGACATAGTGCCAGCAATCCACTACCTGGCCACAGATCACTCAGCCGGTATGCGAAATGCACACCTGAAGGTTGATGGGGGCTACTGCCTCTAACCGGCCTGAAAGTGCACAAGTGGGGGCCAAGCCCTCCACTTGTGCGAATGAGTACCTTTTGCCGAAGCTTTCTTGTAGTTCACCCCGGCACTCTTAAACACGGGAAATAAGCTACACTGCAAGCTCCAATGCAGCGCGATTACAATATGTAGCCCGCACAATCTCGCGGACCTCTACAGAAACCATCTCCACATCGGGTACGACTGCGCACAGTGCCTTGGCTAGTAAATGAGCCAAGTTTTGTCGCTGCTCAATACTTCTACCAGAAAGCAGACTGCATTCCAGGTGTACAAACGGTGCTGGTTCAGGTCCAACCAGATAGTGCTCGACAGGTAACAAACGAACTTTAATATCCCCCGACTCAAACAGTGCAGACTGATCTGCAGCGGCATGGATAGAAGTCAGTAAGCTATCAACATCTACCGACTCAAGTAGGTTAGAAGGACACTGGATAACACAGTGAGGCATAAATACTCCCAGGTGAATTTTGAAAGAAAAGCTACATGACCGGAGCGGGTAGTGTATCCGCTGGCAGCAAGCGATTAATGCTCCAATTCAAGATATGGGACACCCAAAGTCCGTCGTCATCCACATAGATCCCATGTACAAAGCCAAATTGCTTCTGTCCCCGCCCAGGCTGGCCCTGATAGCGCATCTTGAGATCACCAGACAGGTCGTACTGTCGCACTTCCTCGGCCCGCGCATCTGTCATCCACAAAGCATCACCTTTAAGAAACAGGACATAGGGGTAACCTATTCCACTCCATTGAGTTAAATATTTACCCTTTGAATCAAAGATCTGTACCCGGCGATTTTCACGATCGGCAATATATAACTGCCCCTCAGAATCAATCACAATGGAGTGAGGGAAATTAAACTCTCCAGGGGCCTCCCCCTGACCACCCCAGGTGGTTACCAAAAGGCCATTCTTATCCAGCTTTACGATGCGGCTGTTGCCCTTATCCACCACATAAATAAATCCATTTCTATCCACCGCAACATCTTGGGGCTGATCGAACAGCACCAAGTTGTAGTCGCGATCAAACCAGCCTTCACTGGCTGCACCTCGCTTCCCCAATACCATGGCTACTTCGCCATCAGGTGCAAATTTCAATACCAGGTGCGTGGCAGTATCGGTAGTCCAAATATTGCCCTTATGGTCTATACGAAGACCATGCGGATTTTCAAACAGTCCCGCACCGATTTCGCGAACAAAGCGCCGCTGTCCATCGAACTCCAACAGCGAATGAGACCCTCGGTGAAATACAACAAAGTGGCCATTCTCCCTGCGGACCACCCCCGCAACCTCCCCAAAGTGCCAACCCACTGGCAACTTAAAATCACCCCCCTTGACGTGAAATGGCTGGCTGTTTGGCGGTGCCTCGGCCAGCGTAAAGGCGCTGGGAACCAAAATCAGGCATAGCAATACAATCACTCTCATCAGAAACCCTTCTTAACTTGTCGATCTGCCAAGATATTGTGACTTTTTCCTATAAATGCGTTAATAGCATAATTTTGATATTCACTTTTTCCTGCCAGGAAATTATTGGAGGTTCCTTTGGACCGGTTCCACTTAATTCAGGTGTTTACTACGGTGGCGCGATTGGGGTCATTTACCCGTGCCGCCCGGGAATTGGGGTCCACGGTGTCCGCTGTGAGCAAGGCCATCCAACAGCTTGAGCAGCGACTGGGTACTCGGCTAATTCACCGTACTACCCGATCCCAAAGCCTTACGGATGCGGGGCGGGACTACCTGGAAACCACAGAGCGCGTCCTTAATGATCTTAGGGAAGTGGAAGAGCGCCTAACCAGCTCCAAGGGGCAGCCCTCTGGATTGTTGCGGATTACCGCCCCAACGGCTCTGGGGCAGTTCTGGCTGGCACCTAGGCTACCGAAGTTTACAACTGAGCACCCAGATATCCGTTTGGATCTGATTCTGGATGATCAGCTTCGGGACCTTACCGGTGAAGGGTTTGACCTGGCATTGCGCTCCCAACCTGCACAGCCCCAATCAACGCTCTACTCTCATCAAATCGGCCGGCACGATCGGCTCCTGGTAGCATCTCCTGAATACCTGGCAAGGATTAAGTCTTTTTCCTCCCCCGACCAACTCAATAAATTCCAACTACTGTGTTACAAGTACAGCCGCGATCCACTTTCCTGGACTTTTCAAAAGGGGCAAGAATCGATCACGATTGCCCCCAAGCCCTACTTTTCCAGTAATAACTACTATTCCCTCTACCAAGCAGCCCTGTCTGGCGCCGGTATAGCTTGCCTTTACGATTATTTGGTAGAGCGGGATATGACGGCGGGTAACTTGGTCCAGGTTCTGCCGGATTGGCAGCAATCAAGCAGGCCACTTTTTGCGGTGTATCAGCAGAGAAGGGCCGCCTCCGCCAAGCTGGATGCCTTTTGGAGGTTTCTGGAGGAATGTTTTGAGAACAACGCCTGCTGACACTCCTGTAGCATAGGCGTTTGTGTATTTAGTTGGCGCTGGGGGGGCGAACCATTTCATTGGCAAGTACAGGAACCCCGCTGTAGGTAGTTTGCAGCTCCCTGGTCACCACAAAACCATATTTGCGATACAGGTTTTTCACCGGGTCATTGGTCTTGGCAACCTGCAGATGTACAGAGCCACTGATTTCCCCTAACAGGTACTCCAGCAATTCCCGCCCTATCCCCTGACCTCTAAACGATGGATGCACAAACAGTGCACGAATCTCATTCTTATACCGTGCACCATAGCCAAGA
Organism: Microbulbifer maximicatervae (SeqCode); assembly: GCF_052468155.1. Classification (NCBI taxonomy): domain Bacteria; kingdom Pseudomonadati; phylum Pseudomonadota; class Gammaproteobacteria; order Cellvibrionales; family Microbulbiferaceae; genus Microbulbifer; species Microbulbifer maximicatervae (SeqCode). The sequence goes on along the minus strand of NZ_CP174335.1, from coordinate 3,471,887 downwards.
ACATCACCTTTATTGTACACATAAATATCCGACTCCATCAGCTGGGCCAAACGTTTTTGATCTTTATCCAGCGGCAGCAGATTGAAACTCCGGTTTTCAAACCGTAGCTCATCAAGTTTTGAACGGGCATATATATCCAGCACACGTGGATAGTCATTTTTATTGTATTTTCTAATCATTTTGAGAGTGAATCTGTACAAAAGAAGGCAAGTTCAAATTTATCTTCCTGATTATCAATTGAAGTAAAGGGGACAACAAGGACTATTCGCTACTTATTCCGTGACGTACATGAAACATTCGACTACTTAAACCAACTCCGAAACCCTATATTGGATACTCGTACAAGTGCGCTAATTAAGAATTGATGAATAATTCTTCCCGGAGCTCAAAGTATTACCACTGCTTTCTCTTAATCTTCCTTCTTCTACCAATCATTCCAGCTGCTTTTTCACTTCAACAATCAAGATTATCTGGGTGCTTTAGGTCGTAGAAGCGGCGATATCTTCAGGTAATCGATCTAGCGGCTCCTGAATTCGCTCAGTTAAGCCAAAGTCCTTGAGAATGCCATAAAGGGCTGGCAGGACTAACAGAATCAAAACGGTTGAACTACTTATCCCAAATACAATACTGGTCACCAGTGGAATCAGTATCTGGGCTTGAAGGCTGGTTTCGAACATCAGTGGCAACAAGCCGGCCACTGTTGTCAGTGAGGTAAGGAAAATAGCCCTGAACCGGTCGCGACTGGCTTGACTCGCCGCCGAGTGAACGTCCATTCCCTTTCGAACACGAAACTTCACAAACTCTACTAACAGGATTGAATCATTCACCACAATTCCAGTGAGAGAGACAAATCCCATCATGCTGGGCATCGTCATATTCTGCCCCATAATAATATGTCCCCAGACTACACCTATTAAAGCCAGGGGAATCGCCATCATCACAATTACAGGTTCGGTATAACTACGAAATTGAAGCGAGAGTATTAAATAGATTCCTATTGCCCCGATCAACAAGGCCTTACCCATCGATAGACCTGTAATGAGACTATTCTCAATCTCTCCCTTCATGGTTACCCTTAGGCCCGGAAATTCCTGCTCCAATGGTGCAAAAAAGTTCTGTTGGGTATCCAGCAGAATTTCACTGGCATTGGCCCTCTCTGTAAAAACATCTGCAAAGACCGTAACAACACGCTCACCATTTATTCTCTGGATACGCGCATAGTCCCGGTGCATTTCAATATCGGCAATTGCCATCAAGGGTACACGCTGCCTTGTTTCAGGGTGGATAATGACAAGCTCGTCAAATCGTGACAGCGCACTGCGAGATGGCTCATCCATTCGAACACGAATTTCGTAAGTCTCTCCCTGATACTGCACTTCATCAATCTCTGTGCCCTGATAGGCAGCTCTCAGTTGAGTGGCCACAACACTGGCATCAATACCAGAAGCATAAACCCCCTCCCGCATTCGGACCGTCAGCTGTGGCTTACCAGGACGCAGGTCATCCAGTACATTCACCACTCCTTCGTAACTGCGCAGCCAGTTTTGTAGACGTATAGATATTCCTTTTAGCTGATCAATATCCAGCCCGGCCAAGCGAAGGTAAATAGCTCGTCCAGCTGGACCAGGCGATGGCTCCTTATACAAAATCGCGATCGCACCAGGTATATCGCCAGCAGCCTTACTCCAGGCCTGACGTAACTCACTGATACTTGTATGGCGAACCTCTGCAGCCAGTAGGTCGACATTTATTGTGGCTACATGAGCTCCACTCTCAAAAGCATCGCCATTCACACCGTAAGTAACACTAATGTGCTCGATAAGTGGCGCTACCTCTTTCCCTGAGAGGTTTCCAGCAGCTAAATACAGGGCCTTCTTCTGATACGCCACCAGATTTTCCATTTCTACGAGGGAGGTTCCTTGGGGCATTAGAATTCGGGCCTGTAGTAAATCTCCCTCCAATGTAGGAAACCCTTGGAATTTAACTAACCCCGCAGGAAGAAGACTCACCGTAACAAAAAATAGTCCCACTACGCCGCCGACAAAAGCATATCTGTATTCCACCGCTTTATCAGCGACACGCCCGACATACTCTCTCCACAACTCAAATCGCTCAGCAAAAGCGACTTTCCAGGCTGATGGGTTTTCCTTGTACGAAAGGGCATGACGCAAATGGGCGGGGAGAATAAGAAAGGCTTCAATCAGGCTAACCACTAGTACAGAGATCAAAACAACTGGCAAAACTTTGAGGACCTGCCCCATGTCCCCTTTGATAAAAGCTAATCCAGAAAAAACGATCACGGTAGTAACAAATGAGGAGATAACCCCCCTTGCAACACGCTTGGTTCCGATAACCACCGCCTGAAGAGGTGTACGGCCATCCCGGTATTCGGTGGCGATACTTTCCGAAAGCACAATGGCATCATCCATCAAGATGCCAATTGCAATCAGCAGCCCCACCAAGCTGATCATATTGATAGATATACCCAAAGCAGTAATCACAGCAAAGGCGCCGAGAAATGAAACGGGCAGGCCCATAACTACCCAAAACACATATCGCCCGCTAAAAAACAAATAAAGGGTCAGCGCAACAAGAATAAGCCCTTGCCAGGCGTTGGTAATAATCATCCTTAAACGATCAGCAACAATTGAAGCGCTATCCTGAGTAAGAATCAACCGCATTTCTTCCGGCAAACGGGCATTTTCCGCCTGGACAAATTCGCGAACCGCTTCCAACACCCTCAAACTGTCATCCACGCTGTTTTTCTGAACAACAAGCAATGCGGCTCGCTGCCCATCAAAAGTGATTTTGTCCTCCTCCTTTTCAAAATTGTCGTAGATAGTGGCAATATCGCCCAAGCGCACCTCTGCGCCAGCCATTCCTTTTACAACAATAAGTTCTTCAAGCTCAGCTGCGGTACGCCGCTTTTCGGTAAAACGAACCTGATACTCCCGATCAGGTGCAGTTACCTTACCGGCGGGCATATCAATTGCCTGCTTATCGATAATTGCGGCAAGATCGGCAACACTCAGTCCATACTGTCGCAAATTGTAATCTGAAATTTCCACTTGCAATTGATGGTCTGAAAAACCGGAAATTTTGACAATGGGCACCAATGGATGACGAAGTAACTCTCGGCGATAGTGCTCGGCCAATTGGTTGAGCTGGATCAAAGGCAAATCTGCGCTTAGGGCAACACTCACCACCGGCTGAGTACGTCCCAGCTCTTCTATTACTGGCCTTTCGCTCTCAGCAGGAAGGGAGTCTATCGCATCTACTGCAGATTCAATGTCGGCAAGAAACTGCCCCATATCACCTGCTTCCTGCATTTTCAGTTTCATCACGCCAAGATTGTCTGCAGCTTCACAACGGCGCTCATCAATAAATGGGATGCCATCCGTTGCCTCTTCGAGGGGGAGACAGATACTGTCTTCGACCTCAGCGGTAGCTGCACCAGGATAAAATACTGAGACTTGTACTTCGAACTTGTCGATTTCCGGCATAGTCTCTCGCTTCATCGTCGGCAATACGAAAAAGCCAGCCAGCATTAAACCCACCATAAGCAAATTGGCAGCAGTTGGGTGGATCGCAAAAAAGCGAATCACTCGCCAATTTCCTCTGCTGCCACGGCCAGGTCTGAAACTCCCTTTTTGACATCGATGACAGATACTGCCGTCCCGCTGATTGCCGGGATAACATCAGTAGTTATCACCTGATCTCCAGGCACCAAGCCAGAGCGAACAACAGCTAGATCACCCTGGTAGTAGTCCACCGTTATGGTGCGAATCTTCAATTGATTATTTTCAGCCAAGTAGACCCGCCCTTCATGCATGGCTCTGCGAGGGATAACCAAAGCTGGCGAAGGAGGTGCAATAAGCTTAATCCGGGCATACATACCACGAAATAGGGGCGGCCGGCCCTCGGCTACTATATTTCGATAAGGGTTATCCACTGCAACCACTACGGAGAGAGTTCTGCTTGTGGTATCCATGGTACCTCCAACTCTCACTACCCTGCCCCGCCATTCCACCGGTTTAATACCACCTACCAATCCAACCCTGGCCTCCAATCCCAATAAGGCATCTGAGAAGTCGTCAGGCGAGAGAGTTTGATCACTGGGAGATTCAATACTCCGAAAAAGAGGCACTAATTGAGCCATCGTCAGTTCGGCTGAAACTTCCACCTGATCCATACCATAAGCGACAAAAAGCGGTGTCCCATGGGCAACAGACTGGCCAGCCTCCACATAGACATCACCGATCCGCACGTTATAGGGCAGGCTTATCCGGGTTCGCGATAACTGGTAGCGACTTTCACCAAGCAGCGCTTCAGCACGACTTATCTGGGCCTTTATCACCTGCCTACGAGTGGGAAATAGGGAGAGATTACCCTTTTGAAGTTCAACTTCTTGTCGCAACTTCAATACCCGTTGCTCCTCCGCATCAGCCGCTGAGCGAGAAACAATCCCCTTAACCGCCAACTGCTCTTTTCGCTGTAATTCCTGTTCTCCTAATTCCAGTGTCCTCTGAGCTATTTCCAACGAACGCTGGCTATTAGCCTTTTCAACCTCCAGTTCTTGCAGTTTTGCGCGATAAACAGCCAGGTCACTCTCCGCTTGAGCAACGGCCAATTGATAGCTGGTTTCGTCAATATTTAGGATTGGTGCCCCGGCAGATATTATTGCGCCAGGTTCCAAATCAGCCGACACTGAAACCACACGACCACCAACTTCAGAATTTGCCTCAAGGATAAGGCTCGGCATCACCTCTCCAAAAGCAACAGTTTCAGCTCGAATAGGCATTCGCTTCACTTCGATGGCTTCCACCAGCAGCTCCGGGGCTTGCCCTTCGTATCTTTGTGGTTTCTGTCGACTGGCCACCAGCGACATAGCCATTAAAATTCCACCAAGTATCAAAACGGGTAGCATTCGACGACGCTTTAGTAAGGCTTTAATTGCGCTACTTGTCATAGTTTTACCCATAAAGAACTGGCCGAACCAGACCTTAAAAAGCCTAGTGCCTCTAAAACCCAGCAGTTAAATACTCTATTAAAGTTCGCAGAACGCACAACACCTTATAAAGCTTAAAGTAGTTACTCAATATATTTATTTACCATGTAATCTGCGCCAACTCATATCAATCGACTATCAATATTGAATTCAATCCCACTTCGATTCGCTCCCCCCTTAAATTCACTGAACTATGCTTGGGCTACCAAATTCCGACCTAACTGACAGTGGGACAAAAATGGCGAACAATCACAAAGAGACATCAAAAGCGATACTGGAATTGTGGGGGGACAACTTCCCCGACAAAGCGACAGATTATTTATCACCGGATTATAAAAATCACCAAATGCCCTATGCTGGCGGTTCCACGTCGGTTTTATCGATAAAAGACTGTCTGGATTTAGTCGCTGAATTTCACCAGGGATTCTCCAACACAAAATTAGAAATTCTGGTACAAGTTGCCGAGGGTGATTATGTTTGTACCCGCTGGAGGATTACCGCCACCCATACGGGTAAATTCCTACAGTATGACGCAACAGGAAAAACCAGCAGTTGGACTGGTGTACATACCGATAGATATAAAGATGGAAAAATGGTGGAAAGCTGGGTGGACTGGGATAAATACACTTTCCTGGAGCAATTAGGTTTAGTTGAATAGCCGATCACGAACCAGTCAAAGGTAGCCTGCACAACGCTACCTTTGACAAATAACAATATATCAATCTTTCTGTATCTATTTACGATAACATCTCTATGGCAAAAGTTTTATTGACTGGCTTTGAGCCCTTTGGTAACACACCGATAAATCCAGCTGAGTCAGTTATGCGTATGCTGGACGGAACACGAATAGCCAATGGTGATATTCATGGTCTTTTGATACCCAACAACTTCTTTGAAAGCATTGAAGTTGTCACGGATGCTATTGAAGAAATAGAACCGCAATTAGTGGTGATGTTAGGAGAGTACAGTGGCCGTGCAATCATTACGGCTGAGAGAATTGCACAAAATTATAATGATTCCACCAGATATAATTTGAAAGATAACCGGGGAGTTGAAATGCAGGGTGAGCCGACTGTACAAAATGGTCCTGTCGCTTATCACAGCACACTCCCTATCCGCGCAATGGTTATGGCAATGCGCAATATTGGTGTTCCTGCCGACATTTCTGATACTGCGGGTACTTTTTGTTGCAACCATATGATGTATGGCGCGCTTCACTATATCGCGACTAATCAACTAAATATCCCCGCCGGCTGGATACACCTTCCTCAGCTACCCCAGATTGCCGCACTACCCGAAAATATCGGTAATCCCAGCATGTCAAAAGAAACTGCCGCCCTTGGGATACAGGCCGCCATTGAAGCCGCACTAGCTAATCCGCGGGACACTGACGATCCGATCCCTTCTCACTTACAAATCTAATCAAATTGAACTGTTTAGTAAGGTCATATTCTCCCTACTAGTAATTTTTATGCAATCAACATACAAAGAAGGAAATATCAACGAGATAATTCAAGGTGCCAAGTAGATCAATAAATGCTCTTACCGCACAAAAAAAGGCCATATCGACACTATAAAACAACCCCTTCTGGTGCTACTAATTTATAGCAACATCATCACTATATTTATCCCCTCCAGACAGACCCGACATCACAGCTACTGTGCCAGTCCAAAGAGTATTTCTACAGAAGAGACAATCAATGTCATTAAAGTGATGCCCCTTTTTCGCCAAGGTATCCAAAACCCACTTCAGGTTTACAGCTGCCATAAACTGTCTATTTCTTATGGTCAGAATACTGGGCGGCTGAAAGGACTGAATGCTATTTGCCTTGGCAACCATTCCGATATTATTAGCATTCTGAATTCTGCGTCTTCGACTATCGCTATCATTGTGAGACATAATCGCATTAATCGAAGTATAAGTTTCATTGTTAGTATTGTGTCTATTAGTAGCGCTACTGGTATACTTCGTCAGGATGTAGTTAAAACAAGTATCATTTAAACCTAAATCTTCAACAGAATTGGCCCCCCGATCATAAAACCTCCCAAGCCCAGGATCATTCACACTGAATTTATCACGCGAGTAAAAATGCAGGTTAACATTGTGCTCTATTTTGAAACTGGATGTGGTTCTGCGATACCCGTGAGCAGTTACAATTAACCGGTTTGTTGTCATTCCACGAGGAGTCCACAACCAAGCACGACCATCAAGATCTACACACTGATAGTTCCCTGCCACCGCCACTTCAGAATCATCAAAGGTATGCCAAAGTGCTGTTGCCTTATTACCAAAATAGTCCTTTAAAGCACTTTTGACATTACTGAAAAACTCCTTTGCAGGCATAAACCCTCCCCAGCTCTCAAAGCCTAAGTTAACAAATAGAATTATCTCGAGAAAAATCGTATTCCACTCAACAACCGAAGTAAATGTTTAAAATATGCGATTTTTTAATCAAAAATAGCTTTCAATAGCTACAGGAAATATGATCCGGAGCCTATCAGGCAAACCATTAGATACTCACTCTTCAGGAGCAGGAAGCAAAGAGTCGACAGTTAATATAAGTAATTTCGCGGGATCTGTTTTGGAGGGATTAATCGTACAATGCCCCTGCTGGTCAATAGCTATACCATTAACAGGCGTATCTCCCCCAAAATGAACATCTCCAGGCCTATATGTCACCTCAACACCGTCCCGAGTTGTCGTACGCCAACAGCCAGATAATGTAATAACCCACTGAGGGTTCGGAGTAGAGTGAAAATCGCTTTTCCACCCAGGAGGCAAAATTGCAAACTCACTTCGAATAACTTTAGGCAAATCACGATAGTGATATTCGGGCACAGGATTGGAGTATTGAATCAATTCAAAATCTGAAAAATGTCCTACAGTGGTTCTTGACCTTCCTCTTTTATCATACCAAAGATGATAAAAATCTTGGCGAACGATTTCTTTTTGCACTACGAGTATCTCACCTCATCAGCAAAAGCTAAAAATTGCCTCATCGATAAATCACTAATTATCCATAGGTTACACCTAGTTTCAGACAATCCAGATCACCTACTTAGAAACTGTAACACCGAAGAATTTGTCTTCCTCAAATATTGATCTACAGACCACTTTCTGCCACCAGTTAACACAAAAGATAAGCAAATAAAAGCCCAAAAAAGAGGGTATTCCCACCCACCATAAACGGTTTGTATATTTCCACTAATATCTATACCACTGACATGACTTGCCCATGAAAAACCTGCGAGATAATGCCGCCCTTCAAATAATGCAATCATCAAATAAAGAGCAGTCCCAACAGCGGCAAACCGCGTAAACAAACCGAAAGTAAATCCAACAAATGCAGAGAACGCACAAATACCAGAGATAATCACCATAGAGGATGAGTATCCAATCCCCTCAAAATAATGAACAACAAAATTGTAAGCGTCTGCGCCCAACAGACCAAACTTCTCAGCAAAATGATGGGTAAAATTGAGCCCGATATAAATTCGAATCAAGGCCAACTGTAAATCAGCTGCAGTCTCATAGCTTTCGTGCGTGCTCTGCTTCATATAACACTTCCTTAACACACAACTCAACCACAGCCATACCTTCCTTTTTAAGAGATATCATAAAAGGGTTTACAGTCATCTATAATAATAGGCCAAGCCCACCCCGTTGAACCGCAAAAATTGCCTAATTCGCAACACCATATATATTATTGCGGTAAACCAGGTTTACCTAAATGACAAAAGAGGCACTTCAAAGAATGCCCCAAACCTATTCTTCGGAGGAGGCCAGCAATTCATTGATGCATTTACACCGTAAATCCAATCTCACCGGCCTTTCTCTGAGTAAAGCCGCCCTATAAAAGCTGTAGGAAAAAGCTACTGCTCAAACACAGTGGATTTTATAGTAATTAGAGCCGTACCCATAAATATCAAAGCAACTCCACTCACAGCGTATACGTCAAACTTTTGCTGCCAAATAACCACAGAAGCTGCACAAACAAGAGCAATACCGACGCCTGACCAGATGGCATAAGTCATTCCCACATTCATATTTTTTAGTACAAACGCAAGAAATAGACTCGCCAGAGAATAAAAAAAGATAGAGGCCATTCCCAGCCACCACTTTTCCCAACCGTTGGAAGCCTTAAGTAGTAGGGTAGCTGTAACTTCGGTAATGATTGCAAAAAATAAAAACAAATAGGTCAAGTTCTACTCCATTAGAATTTATTGTAGTCAAATCACTTGATCAGCTAGATACTATCAAATTTATGACGAATAGCGCTATTGGAAAATAGCGGGGATTCTGCTATTTACTATGCGGCTGTACGAAATACAATGCTGGACTTTACAGTCAACAGTCAGCCCTCTGGCTACCCAAGATAACTCATGTCTTCCCATTGACAAATCAGCAATATAAAGAAGAGCTAGATTTCAGCCCCGACAACTACCTAGCCTATCGATACCAATAGATCTAATTGTAGTATTACAGCTGTTTCTTATACTCCTCCAGAAAAAAACGTGACTAATTTTACACTCATATTGGCCCCATACCTGCGATTACTGACTTGTTGAAAAATACTCAATATATGCAAATATTTATTAAACAGAGGAGTGCGGACCAAATAACATCTACCTCACGTAGCAGGCAAGTTGCATCGAGCAACAACTAAACGATATTTGGGATATAGGATTGAAATATCGTGAAACCGATACTTGGTATAATTTTTGTGGTTACACCCTATATCGCCAATGACGTACCCCTTTTTAGACCTGTGTTACTACAGGCATACAATCACGATAATTACAAATTTCTCGATTTAGCGTTTAGAGCGCAAAACACTTTTCTACCAAGCTATCGACAGAGCAGTATTCTTAGCACCTACCAGCTGAAAATCGAATCTTCTATTTTTATTGGAAGGGCGGTAGATAAAATACCCCCCCTACTTCACAAGGGTATTGAAGAAACTAAGTAGTATGGTCTCAAAATGCACTGGAATTGGTTGCTCAGAAGTTGGCTGCTCAAAATATCGCAGAAAGTCCTACAGAGATTTGAGGCATTACGAACATCAAATCCTTCCACAAATTTCATTACACATAATGATTGCTTCACAGGCAATCCATGTTCAAGCCCCTTACAGGCAATCTCGGATATCGAGGCAGACCATCAGCAACAAATGAATGCACAACAGAGCGGCGATACTTATGCGCAACATTATAGTCCGTTCCGTAACGGGAAACTCTGACGAGGCCTGGTCTGATTGGCGCTGGCAAATGCGCAATCGCATCAGCACATTGGATGGCCTAAAGCGATGGATCAATGTTTCTACTTCTGAATCTGACGCTATCCAACAGCTAAAAGGAATCTATCGGTGGAGTATTACACCCTACTACGCCTCCTTAATGGACCCTGATGACCCTAATTGTCCAATTAGATTGCAGGCAGTTCCTTCTCCAGAGGAAACCATCGTACCCGACAGTGCAGACATTGACCCTGTAGGTGATCAGTATTTTCGTAAAACCAACCGCGTCGTACATAAGTACCCAGATCGCGTCATCTTTCTGGTAACGTCTGTTTGCCCTGTTTATTGCCGTCATTGCACAAGGAAATTTCACACCACAACGGTGGGCCCGGAAAGTTATTTTGAACAAGGCGAAGCAACCAGCTGGGATGAGGATATTGCTTACATAGAATCACATCCACAGATTCGCGATGTATTACTCACCGGCGGCGACCCACTGATGTATTCCAACGACCGCTTGGCCAAACTATTGGAGAAGCTGAGAGCAATAAATCATGTGGAAATTATTCGTATTGGCTCACGCTTTCCCGTACTGGCCCCCCAACGTATCACCGACGAATTGTGCGAAATGCTCGCATCATTTCATCCAGTGTGGCTGAACACACACTTTAATCACCCCAAAGAAGTCACAGAAGAAGCCGCCGCTGCATGCGACCGCTTGTTGAGGGCAGGCATTCCGGTAGGAAATCAAACAGTGCTTTTAAAAGGCGTGAACAATTCACCGGATGTTATGCGCCAATTGATGCTCGCTCTGGTAAAAATACGAGTCAGGCCCTACTACCTCTATCACTGCGATAATGTGGTCGGTGTCTCTCACTTTATGACAAGCTTGAAGGAAGGACAGGCAATTTATGAGTCATTGCAGGGGCACATCACGGGTTTTGCGGTCCCTCAATATGTACTCACTACCGAGCTGGGCAAAAACCCGGTCATGCCCTACGAATATGTAAAACAAGGCGATATCGAAGGCGAATGGCACATTCGAAATTTCAGAGGGCAAACGGGTATATATCTGGAGTAACAAAGTGCTAACTACCAGAGAAGGTAATCATAAGTCAAAAATTTATTGCGCTGATGCCTTTTTGGATGTTCCTGAGATATCCAAAATACCAAGTGTTTGGCAACGGTAGTATGCACCGCAATATATCGCAGAATTTTTCAGAACCCAGGATATCTATAGATGACTGCTTATAGCTGATTCCACAATACGGTTGATCATGGCTCCATACTGAATACCCGCCAATTCACACATCACGGGCAGTTCAGAAACTTCAGGCCGCAAACCGGGTAGGACATTGACCTCCATAACCATGGGGGCCCCCTGTGCATCATAGCGAATATCAACTCGACCACCATCACGACACTCAAGTACTCCCCAAGTCTTCTGCGCAATTGCTCGGACCTTTAGCGCCTGATCATCGTCAACAAGCCGGCCGGGGAAAGCTCCATCATACTTGTAATACACAGGTTCATCGCCCAATAACTTTTCCATCACGCCAATGCACTCGGCAGTTGCACCCGTCCCCAAAAAGCCCACAGTAAACTCTCGGCCAGGTAGGAACGTTTCAACCAGTACTGGCTGATTAAATCGACTCAAAAGGTATTCACAGCGGTTTTTCAAAGCTGTCTTGTCGATAACTTTGGACTCAGGCGATACCCCCTTACTGGTTCCCTCCCTGAGCGGCTTTGTCATCAAAGGGTATTCAAGCTCCACTCGATTGACATCTGTAACGCTTCGAACAACTGTAAACTGTGCCGTTGGTATACCCATATCCCGCAATATGCGTTTGGTCATCTCCTTATTAAGAGTCACTGTGTTGGCAAATGGATCAGAAAATGTGTACGGTATCTTCCAGGCGTCTAACAAAGCGGGAACCTGTGCTTCGCGCCCCGTTCCATACATCCCCTCAGCAACATTGAACACTAGATCCCAGCTGTTACCTTCAACCAGTTGCTGCGCCAACCTGTGAATATTGCCGACCCGTTCGATATGGTGGCCTGCGCAGGTAAGCGCATCGTGAATCGCATCTATCGTCTCCAGGTGATCAAGTTCAGCGACATCCTCTTCACTAAACCCCATCCCGAGATAATCATCACGAAGGTCGTAGACTATACCGATACGCATCAATCATGCTCCGCTGCCACTACACAATCTATCGAATGCCGGACTGGAATATTAGCTACGCAACTGGTTTTCACTTTAACGCCCCCCAGCCCCTACTCGGAAAACTGAACGTAAAAAAGAAGTTAATGACCTTCATTAGTCCTGAGTTTTGGATAGGGTTGCACTCGAAGGTACTTGCGAAGTGACCATTATTAAAGATAACTAACCAAATGCCGTATTGCCCGTAGAGCTAATTAGCACAAAAGCTATCACGCAAGGTTCTTCACCTCGATTGACCCAATTATGAACTGTCCCCCGCTGGACAAGTGTATCTCCCGCAGACAGCTTCACAACAACCTCATCTCCCATTTCCATCTCGATACTCCCAGACATCACCACCGCATAATCAATGCTGTCAGTTTGGTGAGATCGTGGCGTAACTCCCGGCCCAAATTCTACGACCTTAAAAACCGAGCCTCCCGGAATCGTAGTTCCATCAAATTTTCTCCCGCCGTTGTCTCTACCATCTTCACAAAGCTCTACGGGCAAGTCCTGGGTAGTCCATAACTGCTGCTGAACCATATGAGGCCGCCAACTACTGGTATGCAAACCCTGATCATCTATGAACACTACTGGCTTTCCCTCTGGGTCGTGCCCTGTTACAACTCGCCGGACATTCACACTCATCGCACTCTCCTCTCTCCTGGGCAGCAACCATCTAGTTACGGGAGAATATAGTTCAGCCAGCAGCTAGCCAGCTTACCGGACAGTGCTGGTATCACCGATGTTGCGAAATCACTATAATCGCGCCCATGTCTGAGTTACCTATTAACAGTATCCTCCCCGAACTGCTCCAGGCCTTGAGAGGGCATAGTAATGTCGTGCTCCAGGCGCCCCCCGGAGCGGGTAAAACGACCGCCGTACCACTGGCATTAATAGATGAGCCTTGGTTGAGCGGAAAGAATATTATTATGCTGGAGCCGCGACGTTTGGCCGCTAGAACGGCAGCGGCGCGCATGGCTAACCAGCTGGGTGAGAAAGTTGGTGATACCGTTGGATTTCAGGTCCGGGGCGAGCGGAAGTCAAGCAAGAAGACTCGCATCCTGGTTGTAACCGAGGGAATTCTCACACGCCTCTTACAGGCCGACCCTGAATTGGCATCCAGCGCTCTGGTCATATTCGATGAATTTCATGAGCGCAGTCTGCAAGCCGACCTCTCCCTCGCCTTATGTCTTCAGTCCCAGGAGTATCTTCGCGAGGATTTAAAGGTTCTGGTGATGTCTGCCACCTTGGATACCAGCGGCATCTCCTCACTACTAAATAACGCACCCATCATATCCAGTGAAGGACGCAGCTATCCCGTCAATATTGAGTACTTGAACCAACGAGAAGAGCCCGAGGACAAACGACAAATCCCGGCTTTGATGGCAAATAAAGTTGTCGCATCCTTAGGTAAACAAGAAGGTAGTGTTCTCGCCTTCCTTCCTGGTGTCGCCGAAATCAAACAGGTTGAGAGCTTATTGGAGGAGCGACTATCTGAGGAAACCGAAAAGGGCCGCATTATTATTGCACCGCTTTTTGGGGATCTGAGCCGTGAGCAGCAGGATCAGGCGATAGCACCAGCGGCACCAGGCACGAGAAAAATCGTACTGGCTACAAATGTGGCCGAGACGAGCCTGACGATTGAGGGCATCCGAATAGTTATCGATTCAGGATTAATGCGCGAATCGCGATTTAATCCCAACTGCGGCATGAATCGTTTGGTGACAAGCTCGATTTCCCAGGCCTCCGCTACCCAGCGCACAGGGCGCGCCGGGCGCCTCAGCGCCGGCTACTGTCTGCGACTCTGGAGTGAGGACCGGCAGCGGTCATTGAGCGCCAAAAATACAGCGGAAATCACCCGCAGTGACCTGGCTCCCCTGGCACTTGAATTAGCCAAATGGGGGGTTACCGATGTCAGCGAGCTCAACTGGCTCGACACGCCACCCCCAGGACCTATGGCCCAGGCCCAACAGCTCTTGCAGCAACTGGGGGCACTGGATGACAAACTGCGTATTACCCCTCACGGGAATACCATGCTGGCCTTTGGCGCCCACCCTCGCCTCGCACATATGTTAGTTGCCAGTATCGGCTGGGGATTGCAGGAACAGGCCTGCCTGCTGGCAGCGCTACTATCTGAACGGGATATTTTCCGTGGCGAAGCACGATGGGATAGGGACATTAGCAAACGGATTCAGGCTCTGCAGTCCCAAGGCAACGATCGGCGGGTAGATCGCGGTACTGCTCACAGAATACGCCAGCAGTCTAAAACCTGGCTCTCTCAATTAAAGAAATTTGAGTCAAGTTCAAGTCCTGCACCACAGAGTATCGATCACTCCGATGAAACTGGTGCCCTGCTTGGACTCGCCTACCCAGACCGTATTGCGAAATCGCGCAGTGATACCGGCCGCCGGTTTCTACTCTCCAGTGGCCGAGGCGCACATTTCTCCCATGATGACGCCCTAGCTTTAAGCGAATACCTGGTCATTGCCGAACTGGATGGCCAGGGCCGAGATGCAAGTATCCAGCTGGCAGCAGAGATTTCCCTGCCCGCTTTGAAGTCGCATTTCGCCGCCCAGATCAAAGAAGAGATTTCAGTTCGCTGGGACGAGACTACCGGCCGCGCTGTCGCCCTACAGCAAACGCAATTGGGGGCGCTGGTTTTACACCAGCGGCCTGCAGCAGATATTCCCCCGGAGACCCTCAGTCGCGCATTATTAGAAGCCGTACGAAAGAAAGGTCTCTCCTCCCTCCCCTGGAACACAGAAGCTAACCAGTTACGTTTTCGAGTGGAATTTTTACGCCAAAGTGAAGAGTGCGGGGATTTTCTCGGCGATACTCGAGTACCAAACTGGAGTGATGAGGCTCTATTGGAGACTATGGAGGATTGGCTACTACCTCATTTGCAGGGGTTCAGCAAACTTGAGCAGCTAGGGCAGCTTGACTTGCAAAGCATCTTGCGCGGACAGCTTGAGTGGGACCTGCAACAAAAACTCGATGACTTGGCCCCCAGTCACTACCTGGTTCCCAGTGGCTCCCGGATAAGAATCGACTACGGAGAAACCCCACCTGTTTTGGCTGTGCGCCTGCAGGAGCTATTTGGATTGGCACAAACTCCAACAATTCTAAAAAACCGCTATCCATTGATGATTCATTTGCTCTCTCCGGCACGGCGCCCCGTTCAAATTACCCGTGACCTGGTGAATTTCTGGGCCAATACTTACCAAGAGGTAAAGAAGGAGTTGCGTATCAAATACCAGAAACACTATTGGCCCGATGATCCCCTGACGGCTGAGGCTACTACTAAAACGAAGAAGAGAATGGATATGGGACGGTAGTTCTTTTTTTAGATTTACTGCCCCTGGGCAGCAAAATTATCTTCTGGGCGGCGGTTAAGTTAACATTCAGCAACAACCGGATAGCATAAGCTGCCGCAAGGGATAGGAACTCGCGCCAATAGAGATAGTCTGAATTATTTTGGCCCGCAGCGACGCCCCAAAACCAGAACAAACTCTAACTCGTAGCAATGGAGATGTATTTTGCGCCGAATACTCTTAGCCGCTCTCAGCCCATTACTGATATTTGGCTGTAGCCTCGATGATCTTCCCGATGATTTGAATCAGTCAACTATCAAGTACGATAAGGAAATGCGTTACCTGGTAGAGGATATCAGCGCCTACGCCAAGGGCATCAACCGTCACTTTCTCATCGTACCCCAGAATGGGGTTGAGTTGATTACTACGACAACCACTACCACTGGTCCCGTCGATGAAGCCTACCTGGATGCCACAGACGGCATTGCACAAGAGGCCCTCTTCTTTGGCGCAAATGGTGTTGTCAACGAGCCCACCAGCGAGTCAGAAACCAAGCGCCTGCAAACTTACCTGGACTTGGCGAAAGATGAAGGGGATACAATCCTAATCACGGACTTCACCAATATTGAGCGGGATATTCAAGAGTCATATGAGAATAACGAAGAGGCTGGGTATATTTCTTTTGCCGCAGATAGCGAACTCCTGAACGATGTACCGCTATATCCCGATGAGCCCTTCAATGTTAACTCTCTGGACATTGATGACCTTGAGGAAGCCAAAAACTTTATCAATATCACCAATACCAGCAACTACTCTACGCCTCAAGATTTCATCGATAAACTAAGTGAAACCGATTACGACATATTGATAATCGACTTTTTCTTTGACGGTGAACCTTACACAGAAGAACAAATTGAGCAGCTCAGGGTAAAAGAAAATGGTGGGCGCCGCCTAGTGCTGGCCTATGTCAATGTCGGCGAGGCACAAGACGATCGTTATTACTGGAAATCCTATTGGTACAACACCCCTCCCGAATGGCTACTGGGGGAAATATCCGGCGAGCCAGGTAATTACTACGTAAAGTACTGGCAGGAGGGCTGGCAGAAAATTATCTTCGGCAACGATGATTCTTATATTTATATGATCGTTGATGCAGGATTCGATGGGGCCTATATGGATGGAATCGATGCATTTGAATACTTCGATTCCGACGATGAGTAATCATTAGGCCCCAACGCTTCACTCAGCGGGCATCAGGCCTGCTGAGTTTCCTTATATTGAGTCACATACTGGGAAAGTCGCCCGGACATTTCCTCTGCCAATTTTTGCAGAGCGTTGAGCGGGCGTATCATCACCTCAAACTCAATAATCTTGCCTTCATCATTAAAGCGGATAATATCCAATCCCTTCAGGCTCTTATCACCGATGGAGGCTGCGAATTCAAGAGCCAGATCGTGTCCCGATTCGGTAGTAAATTCACGGTCGTATTCAAAACTCTCAAAAACCTGCATCACCGTATTGAGAATCAGGCACACAGCAGCGGAGCTGTGGTAGGGCTTAAAAAATGCCGGTGAACGAAAAACAGCATCTTCTGCAACGATCGCTGGTAAGCGACTCAGATCTCGCGCAGCGACCATCTCGTGCCATAGGGCAATAGATTCCGCTATTTTATTATTGGAATTGTTCATTGGAGACTTCCTCTTCACTCACTTGTTTTTGTAAAAATTCTCTCCCATCAGCACACCCCAACTCGTAAGTTTTTTGGGCTAGCTCAGGATTTGTGTAATCCCAAACACTGATGAATGGCGGTTTCGAGGGCTGGACATAAGTCCAATCCTGATCGCCTTTGCGCTGTGTAAATATGTCCGGGAACTGATCGTAACGACGGGTCAACAACACCAGCACCCTTCCCTTTCCATTATCCAGCCCTGCCACAGGGATGTTATCTACCACCCCACCATCGAGTGCTGTTCGCCCCCGCAACTTAAGTCTTGGGGTGAATGGCGGCGTACAGGAGGAGCACAAAATCAGGTCCACCAACTCCTCAATACTGGAACAATCCCGGGCTCGATAAAATTGCTGCTTAAAACCTAAGCGCTGGGCGATCTTGGGGTGAAGGCTGCGTAAAAAATGCTTATCGGCATAGTAGGCCATGGCCCCCACTCCAAAAGCCAAACCCCCAGATAGGCCTTTTGGTGGGTGAACAACCGCAATTCGCAACTCTGCGCCCTGCTGAAGGGTCTCCAGTCCATCGCGAAACAGCTCTAACATCGCATTGCGGTAGATTCCATATTGGGGGAACACAGGTTCTTTACCAAAAAGGTTTCCCCAATAAGCATTTTTTTCATTAGTCTCGAACGCAGTCCAGAAATGCTCTCGAGCCTCCTCCGTCTTACCCATCAGCACCAGGCTCGACATTAGGCCCCCTGCCGAAACCGCAGTAACCACCTTCGGAGAAAGACTAATTTCGTTGGCTATGGACTCCCAAAAGCCAATCTGCCAGGTACACCGCCCACCACCACCGGCAAAAACAACTTGGTCAAACATGATCGCGCTTCCCTGCAGCAGCCTTCCGACTGGAACTTCCTGAGTCCATTCTGTGTTTTACATCCTCTCAAGTGCAGTTTCAGGCCGCTCTTTGCGTTACCGCCAACACTTTTGACCAATTAGTTTCAGCCTTCATGATGACATATTGATGACGACAACAATATGCAACTAATTGCATAAGCTAATCGAATCACAAGCATTGTGCAACTGATCGTCTTGATCCTGAACTCACTGAATACTCAAATTTCCACCAGGCGTTCCTTACCGGACACAAGCGCATCAAGAAAGGCATAACCGTCTGCAACCCCAATTTTCAAGGTGTGCCTCATCGCACTGGGGTCAGCAAAATTCCACATCCCGATGGGCAACGGACTGGAAGGCTGAACATAAGTCCACACCTGATCCCCCCTTTGCACACTGAAACTGTTCGGTAGGTGTGGAAAGCTCCCTGTATCCAAAATCAGAACCCGCCCTTTGCTAGCATCCAAGCCGGCGACCGGAGCATTACCTACCAGAGCTCCATCCAGCACCTCTGCACCATCAAGCGACAACCTTGGGGATATGGGGGGGGCACAGCAGGAACTCAAAATAAGCTGCTCAAGATCTGTCCCATCTTTGCATTTACTCACGGGGTGAAACATTTGGCGGAACCCAAGATGTAACGCTGTATTTGGATGCAAGTCGTGAAAGATGTGTTTGTTAGAGTAGAAAATTGCCAGCCCCAGCGTTAGAGCGAGAGGCACAGGCAACCATTCCGGGGGATAAGTCACTGCAATTCTGAGGTCGGCAGATTGACGCAGAGACTCAAGACTATCGTGAAAAAATTCATGTACCCCTTTGCGATAGATCTCAAAGTGCGGAAAAATTGGTTCTTTGCGGAATGAATTATTCCAGTAGAAATTCCTTTCATTTTTTTTGCAAACAGAGTGAAAGTAATTAACACCCTCACGGCAGCGATCCGTAAGCATGAGTGCCGCTACCATGCTGCCTCCGGATGCAGCACAAACAACTTTCGGCCGGATCGGTAATTCGCGACTTAGGGATAACAAAAAACCAAGCTGCCAAGTGCAACGGCTTCCACCGCCACCAAAAACCATTTGATCAAACATGACGACACCCTCTAAAAAAGGCTATCGAAATAGATACGGGTATTTTTGATTTTAATTTTAGGCAGGAGTTTTTGTCTCTATCGCCACCAAGCGTTAAAGCGAGATCACAGTTAATGGCTCTCTCCCAACTATTACGCATCACAATCAGCGAACCTGCCAACCACCTTGATACAAATAGATATAAAAAAGGCTTCACTTTTCAAACCAACTAGGCATTGAGACTAAAGGTGTCTTTATCTCAACACTCAGTGCAAACCTATGAGTAACTTTAAGATCGTAACCTTCCAATCAGTAATTCAAGATATCCCCAGTCACATCAGGGAGGACTCTCAATTAACCGCCCTTCGCCACTCAGTGCCGCTAAAAATGCACGGCCATCTGCAATCCCCATACGGAAAGTATCTTTCACCTCTTCCGGACTGGCAAAATCCCAAACATTAAGTGGAACATGTCCAGAGGGCTGAACATATGTCCATTCCTGGTTAAATTTTTGTACCGTAAAACGGTCCGGCAGCTGCGGGAAACGTCGGGTTAGCAAAATAAGCACCCGTCCTTCACCAGTATCCAGCCCACCAATAGGCACACTATCTACAACCCCTCCATCCAATACCTCTGCACCGCCCTGCTTCAGACGCGGTGTCAGAGGTGGCGTGCAGGATGAAGTAATAACCAGCTTCTCTAACTGGGACGGATCTGAACAGTGACGAACTTTATAAAAAGATTGGCGGAAGCCCAATTTAAGTGCAGTAGTGGGGTGAAGGTTCGGGAAAATATAAGTATCAGAGTAATCAATCGCAGCTCCAATCATTAATGCGATTGGACCAGGCAGCCATTTCGGCGAAGTACTGACTCCTATACGTAGGTCTGCGGCTTCCCTAAGTTGATCAAAGCCTCCAGAAAATAAGTCGCTTAATGCTCGCCGATAAATTGTATAGTGCGGGAATACTGGGTCCTTGCGAAACATATTGCCCCAATGGATATTTTTCCCATTGGACTTAAATGCCGAAACGAAGTAATCCACCCCGTCGAGTGACCTGTCCATCAGAACCAGGCTGGCAACCAGGGAGCCAGCGGATACTGCACTGACCACCCGAGGTGCCAGATCAATTTCCTTTGCAACCGACTCCCAAAAGCCGATCTGCCAGGTACAGCGCACGCCGCCACCGGCAAACACCACTTGGTCAAACATAGATTGTTCTTCCCTGGAGTTGGCGCACAAGCAATCACTAGCATGACCAATCACTGGATCGCTGCACCGGCACTTTACATTGCCCCAGCGCCTCAAAAGCACCGAGGAATATTTCAAATATATACAGTGTGGGAGTAGTTCGTAGGGAGGCTTACGCGGGATCTAACCTGAGAGGTTCACTGCAATAAAAAAGGCGAACACAAGGTTCGCCTTTTTCTTTTGAGCCACTTGGCCGACTCAGAATGGTCTCAGGAACTCAGTAGTAAGCCTGGGACTTGTCGGTGTGGTCAGTAATATCTTTCACGCCTGCTAATTCGGGGATTTTCTCTTTGAGAGTCTTTTCCACGCCTTCCTTTAAGGTCATATCAACCATGCCACAACCCTGACAGCCGCCACCAAACTTCAACACAGCAAACATATCCTCGGTCACTTCTACCAGGCTTACCTGGCCACCGTGAGCTGCCAGGCCCGGATTAACCTCGTTGTACAAAACATAGTTAATACGATCCTGGATAGGGCTGTCGTCAGTAATTTTCGGCATACGGGAGTTGGGCGCGCGAATCGTCAACTGCCCGCCCATCTTGTCCGAAGAGTAATCAACCCGAGCATCATCCAGATAGGGAACGCTGCGCCCTTCGAAGTAAGCTTTGAGACCGTTCATTTCCAACATCACATCACCTTCTTCCTCCTCTCCCGGGCGGCAGTAGGCGATACAGGTCTCGGCGTTAGGCGTGCCGGGACTGGAAACAAACATGCGAATGGCAATTCCCTCACAGTCCTGTTTGGCCAACAGCTCTTTCAGGTATTCCTGAGCGGGTTCAGTAATAGTGACATTCAAATCAGACATATAGGCTCTCAAATAACCAAGCTTCTTTGTCGGGTATTCTACTCTCAGAAAGACTCAAGGGAAACCGGTCAGTTGGAACCCTTTCGACCGACCGGCCTCACCACTCTCCTAGGTGGGGATAAATCCCATAAGAGTCTGGGCGGTTTCCTCTGAAGAGGCCGGATTTTGACCAGTTACCAGTTTGCCGTCTACCACTACGTAGGGTGCCCAATCACCACTTTTGGAGTAGTTTCCACCATTTCCCTTGAGCATATCCTCAACCAGGAAAGGCACGACATCCACCAGTTCAACCGCAGCCTCTTCCGAGTTGGCAAACCCGGTCACACCTTTTCCCGACACCAGGTAAGCGCCATCCTGACGGCGTGTATGACGGAAAATGCCCGGAGCATGGCACACAGCACCGATCGGCTTGTCTGCGGCAAAAAAGTTCTCAATCAGTGCAATTGAGACCGGGTCTTCCGCAAGATCCCACAAGGGACCATGGCCACCGGGATAAAAGACTGCATCAAAATCAGACTCATTCATATCAGCCAATTTGTGGGTATTGGCCAGAACCTGCTGAGCATCGGCGTCAGCCTGAAAGCGATGAGTCGCCTCCGTCTGAAAATCTGGCTCATCACTCTTAGGATCGAGAGGCGGCTGCCCGCCTTTTGGAGAGGCCAGGGTCACTTCAGCACCGGCGTCCTTGAAGGTGTAGTAAGGTGCGGCAAACTCCTCCAGCCAAAACCCCGTTTTCTTACCGGTATTCCCCAGTTCATCGTGGGAAGTCAGAACCATCAGTATTTTCATATTTCTGTCCTTATAAACTTTGTCAGCTTTGCTTCAATCATCATTTCCTATGCGCACAACTAACTTGCCGAAGTTCTTTCCTTCCAGAAGCCCGATAAATGCATTGGGTGTTTCTTCCAACCCTTCGACCATATCCTCAAGATATTTAATACTGCCTTCGGCAACCCACTGGCTTAATGTACGCACCGCTTCATGAAAACGTTCGTAGTAATCGAAAATAATAAAGCCTTGGATTTTCAAGCGTTTGGTCAGTACATCCCGCATTAACAAACTGGTGCGATCCGGGCCTTGCGGCAATGAGGTTGCGTTGTACTGAGAGATAAGCCCACATACAGGAATCCGCGCAAAATCATTTAATAGCGGTTGCACCGCATCAAAGACCTTGCCACCAACACTTTCAAAATAGATATCGATACCCTCAGGGCAAGCCGCAGCCAATTGATCGACAAAATCTTCGGCGCGGTGATCCAGGCACAGGTCGAAGCCCAACTCCTCTACCGCATAGCGACACTTTTCCTCACCTCCAGCAACACCGATTACCCGGCACCCTTGCAACTTGCCGATTTGTCCAACTGTTGCCCCCACAGGACCGGTAGCAGCTGCAACTACCAGAGTCTCTCCTTCTTTTGGCTCCCCAATTTCCAGCAAGCCAAAGTAGGCGGTGATTCCCGGCATACCCAGCACTCCCAGGGAGAAGGAGGGGTAATCCGGATTTTTACCCAAGTTAATCAACCCGGTACCATCAGAAATGGCATAGTCCTGCCAGCCGCTATAACCGAGTATCCAATCCCCCTCCTCGAATCCATTCAATCGGGACTCAACCACACGGCTCACCGTCCCTCCAACCATGGTCTCTCCCAGTGAAACAGGCTCTGCGTAGGACTTCGCATCACTCATTCGCCCCCTCATATAGGGATCGAGCGATAGGAATACTGTGCGCAACAGCACCTCGCCGACCTCCGGCTTGACCACAGGGGCATGCTCCAGGCGGAAGTTATCTGTCGTCGGGGCACCTTCAGGGCGGGATGCCAATACCAGGCGGCGGTTTATATCGCTCGATTGCATTCTCTATTCTCCATAACTTCGTAAAATGGAAGTCAAAGTCGCCAAATTAGACCGGTCGTCTAGAAAGGCGCCATAAAAATACCCGCAACGGTTTTCCCCTCGCGGGCTCAGTAAAAAACTCAGTGTTTCCCCAGTATCTCCTGGGTCGCCAGCATCGCCTCTGCCATTGGCGTATCGTTGCGGTTTAACTTGGCCAACAGGCTGGCTCCCAGCCACAGCTGGTACAAGGAAGCTGCGGTGGCACGGGCATTGAGGGTGCTAGGCAGAGAACCGTCTTCCCCTGCCAGCTCGATACAATTCTGGAGCTTCTGAATAATATGCTCAGTCCCATCTCTGAGGATAACCCGCATCGATTCAGACAGGTCTGCCACCTCAGCGCTAAGCTTAACCACCAGGCAGCGGTGTGCATCGTAACGCTCCCCACTACTCTTCTGCCAAGCATCAAAATAGGCCAATAAATTATCGGCGGCAGATTGATCCCGGGAGGAAAAGCCAACGTCCATCTGTTCCAGGTAGCTGCGAAAATAATCTTCCAGCAGAGCCTCGCCAAATTGCTCCTTGGACTTAAAGTAGTGATAAAAGGATCCCTTTGGCACACCGGCGGTTTTGAGAATTTCACTCAAACCCACACCGGAGAAACCTTTTACGGCCATCACGGTGTAACCGGTATCCAACAAATGTTGGCGAGTATCTTCATAGCTGCTTTTCATGCCTATCACTCTACGCAAAACTAGACCGGTCGTCTAGGGATTTATAGTGATTAGGCGCTGTGAAGTATCTATAAATTGCTCAACTTTATTCAAAACTGCTCTGTTATTGTGGTGGAACAACCCAAAAGGCGTAAGTCGCAGCCGGTGAGTGGGCGTGACTGTGCTAAGATTGGCGCCATTCCCACCATCGGCAAAAGATCGACAATATAAGGATTGGTAAATGTCCCAGCAGTCCCGCGACCAACGTCTCGAGCAAATTAATGCCGCGCTTGCGCAGCGTATCCTGATCCTGGATGGCGCTATGGGGACGATGATCCAGAGGGAGAAGCTGGAAGAGGCCGATTACCGGGGTGAGCGCTTCGCCGACTTCCCACGCGATTTGAAAGGCAATAACGACCTGCTCAGCCTGACCCGCCCGGAGCTGATCGAAAAGATTCACAGGGAGTACCTTGAGGCGGGCGCGGACATTATCGAAACCAATACTTTTAACGCGACCCAGCTGTCCCAATCTGATTACGATATGGAACACCTGGTGGTAGAGATCAACCGGGCCTCCGCAGAGATCGCGCGCCGTGCAGCAGATGCACTCTCTACCCCAGAGCGCCCGCGCTGGGTAGCCGGGGTCATCGGCCCCACTTCCCGCACCGCCAGTATTTCACCAGACGTCAATGATCCAGGGGCACGCAATGTCACTTTCGATGAACTGGTAGAAAACTATGTAGAAGCGGGCCGTGCTTTGGTCGAAGGCGGCAGCGACCTGATCTTAATCGAAACCATTTTTGACACCCTCAATGCCAAGGCCGCTATCTATGCCATGCAGCAGCTCTTTGAGGAGCTGGGTTTCGAACTGCCAATTATGATTTCCGGCACCATTACCGATGCCTCTGGCCGCACCCTTTCCGGCCAGACGACCGAAGCTTTTTACAATTCCGTTGCCCACGCAAAGCCAATTTCTGTGGGGCTCAACTGTGCCCTGGGCGCCACCGAATTGCGCCCTTATGTGGAAGCCTTATCGGGCGCCTGTACCTCTAATGTCTCCGCCCACCCCAACGCGGGATTGCCCAATGAGTTTGGCGAATACGACGAAACCCCTGAGCAGACCGCCGCAATCGTAGCGGAATTTGCCCGCAGCGGATTTATTAATATCCTCGGCGGCTGTTGTGGCACCACCCCCGATCATATTCGTGCAATTGCCGACGCAGTGGCCGATATACCCCCACGACAGCAGCCGGAAATAAAACCTGCTCTGCGCCTGTCCGGACTGGAGCCATTTGTCGCCGATGAAAACGCCTTATTCGTCAATGTGGGCGAGCGTTGCAACGTCACTGGCTCCGCCCGATTTAAGCGCCTGATCCTTGAAGAGGACTACGACACCGCCCTGCAAGTGGCTGCCGCCCAGGTAGAGGATGGGGCGCAGGTAATCGACTTCAATATGGATGAGGCGATGCTGGATGCACTCGCCGCTATGCGCCGCTTCCTCAACCTTGCCGCTACCGAACCGGATATCGCCAAGGTGCCATTTATGGTGGACTCCTCCAAGTGGGAGGTGATCGAGGCCGGCCTGCAATGCATCCAGGGCAAGCCCATTGTGAACTCCATCAGCCTCAAGGAAGGCAAAGAGGAGTTTATCGAAAAGGCTCAACTGTGCCTGCGCTACGGTGCAGCTGTGGTGGTGATGGCTTTTGATGAAGATGGCCAGGCGGATACTTTCGAGCGCAAAATTGAGATCTGTAAGCGCAGCTACGATGTGCTGGTCGATGAAGTCGGCTTCGATCCCACCGATATTATTTTCGACCCGAATATTTTTGCTGTCGCCACCGGTATTGAGGAGCACAATAATTACGCAGTGGACTTTATCGAGGCGTGCCGCTGGATTCGCGCAAATCTCCCCGGCGCCCAGATCAGTGGCGGCGTCTCCAACGTTTCCTTCTCTTTCCGGGGCAACAATCCGGTACGTGAAGCCATTCATTCAGTATTCCTGTTTCACGCTATTAAAGCCGGCCTGAATATGGGTATCGTGAACGCCGGACAGCTGGCGGTTTACGACGAACTCCCAGAGGAGCTGCGGGAAAAAGTTGAGGATGTGATCCTCAACCGCAGCCCGGATGCCACTGAAGCCCTGTTGGACATTGCCCCCAAATACCAGGGGGATGGCAGTGGAGCCGTGCGCAAAGAGGACCTGAGCTGGCGCAAATTGCCCGTGAAGGAACGCTTGGCACACTCCCTTGTGAAAGGCATTAACAACTATATCGAGGAAGATACCGAAGAGGCCCGCGCAAGTTCCTCACGCCCACTGGATGTGATCGAAGGTCCACTGATGGACGGTATGAATATCGTCGGCGACCTGTTTGGCGAAGGGAAAATGTTCTTGCCCCAGGTAGTGAAATCCGCCCGGGTTATGAAACAGGCGGTAGCCTACCTGCAACCCTATATTGAAGCGGAAAAAACCGAAGACAGCCGCTCCAACGGCCGTATCCTGATGGCCACTGTTAAAGGGGATGTACACGATATCGGCAAAAATATTGTGGGCGTGGTGCTGGCCTGCAACAACTATGAAGTAATCGACCTCGGCGTGATGGTGCCAGCGGAAACCATTTTGCAAACTGCAAAGGAAAAGGAGTGTGACATTATCGGCCTGTCCGGCCTGATCACCCCGTCCCTGGATGAAATGGTTCACGTAGCCGCCGAGATGGAGCGCCAGGGGTTCGATATCCCATTGTTGATCGGCGGAGCCACCACCTCCAAAGCCCATACCGCCGTAAAAATTGATCCTCAATTCCACCGCAACCAGGTGGTGTATGTAGCCGATGCATCCCGCGCCGTAGGCGTGGCCAGCAGCCTGATTTCCAATGAGCTGCGCCCAGCCTTTGTGGAAAAAATCCAGGCCGAGTATGACAAGGTGCGCACCCGCACCGCCAACCGCAAGCGCAATGACACCCGCTTAACCTACGAGGAAGCGCGGGATACTGCCCCGGAATTTGATTGGAAAAACTACCAGCCAGCACGACCCAACAAGCTGGGCCTTACCGTGATCGACGATTTCCCTCTGGAGAAACTGCTCGACACTATGGACTGGACGCCTTTCTTTATTTCCTGGGATTTGGCGGGTAAATTCCCGGCAATCCTTGAAGACGAAATTGTGGGAGAAGCCGCTACCGACCTCTACGACAACGCCCAGCGCATGTTGAAAGAGATTATCGATAAAAAGCTATTGCGCGCACGGGCCGTATTCGGCCTATGGCCAGCCAATAGCGTCGGCGACGATATCATCGTCTACAAGGATGAAAGCCGCAGTGAGGAGCTGGCTCGCCTTCACCATATGCGCCAGCAGGTACAGAAACGCGGTGGCGATGGCCTGTGCCGCTCCCTGGCAGATTTCGTCGCGCCGCTGGAGTCCGGCCAAATAGACTATGTGGGCGGCTTCGCGGTTACCACTGGCATCGGCGCAGACGAGTTAGCAGACACCTACGAAGCCAAGCACGACGATTACAACGCCATTATGGTAAAGGCCCTGGCAGACCGTATGGCAGAGTCCTTTGCTGAGACACTGCACCGTTTGGTGCGAAAAGAATATTGGGGCTATGCCGAAGACGAAACCCTCAGCAATGAGGAGCTGATCAAGGAAGCCTACCAGGGCATCCGCCCAGCCCCGGGCTATCCAGCCTGTCCCGATCATTCGGAAAAAGCTACCCTGTTCAAATTGCTACAAGCGGAGCAAAATGCAGGCGTCAGCCTTACCGAGCACTTTGCCATGATGCCCGCAGCTGCGGTGAGCGGTTGGTACTTCGCCCACCCCCAGGCAAAGTACTTCAATGTGGGCAAGATCGGCAGGGATCAGTTGCAAAGCCTGGCTAAACGAAAAGGGGTCAGCGAACCGGAATTGGAGCGCTGGCTACGTCCCAACCTCGAGGAGTGAGCCTGTGGAAGATAATAATAAGAAAGCGAAAAAGCCCAATTTCGGCCAGGTGGTAGTCAGTACCCTGGCCGCCGCGATTGGCGTGCAGAGTGATAAAAACCGCGAAAGGGATTTTCAAAGTGGCAGTATTATGACGTACGTTATTGCCGGCGTTGTTTTTACCGCCGTATTTGTAATCGGGTTGGCTCTAATTGTGAAAATAGTACTCGGCAATATGGGTTAAAAGCGCAGAGTGCTTTCCATCAGCTAGCAGCTACACAAATAAGCTGAGCGAAATGTCTATCGCTAATGCCCGGGACTACACAACTCCGGGCCAGCGGCGGGCTAGCGCGTGGCCACCCAAAAAACACAGGTGACTACGAAAATTGCGACCAGTGCTACAGCAGCAATTGCATCCACTACATTATCGTCTTCAGAAACTACAGCTACTTCATCATTCATCGAATCTCTCCGATCGTTCTTTATTGTTATTTAAAGTAGTTGGGCCGCTGGATGCGGCAACCCAAGTAGAGCAAATCAAGTCATCAGTTGCAAGGCGGGGCCGGCAAACAACCTTACCAACCCAACTGCCACTCTACGCCTGCCCGGAATAGAGAGCGATATGAAACCCTCCGGTGAGAGCCTGGCCAGTCTTAGCAACCTGTGTACGGCTGTTAACATCGACATTCAGATTGCCCCATTTATTTGGGGAAACTGACATAATTCCATTAACACCTTTGCCCTTGTTAACACTCGTCATATTGCAAAACACCACGGCTCCACCACCACTCTTGTTCGTCGCCAGAGAACCTGGACTCGGGCTTGAGCCATCGGAAATCAGAATATGTACATCGACAGTTTTACCACCTAGCGAGTTTTTTAGAATCCTATTGTTATGATCCAAACAAATATCAATGCCAAATGTTAAGCCCTTGTACGAAAAAGTACTGTCACTTGCCTTGGTCGAAAAAGCATCATCCGTCTGATACTTATCATTGCCAACTTTATATTTCTTCAGCAGGAAATTGCCAC
Organism: Microbulbifer maximicatervae (SeqCode); assembly: GCF_052468155.1. Lineage (NCBI taxonomy): Bacteria > Pseudomonadati > Pseudomonadota > Gammaproteobacteria > Cellvibrionales > Microbulbiferaceae > Microbulbifer > Microbulbifer maximicatervae (SeqCode). Next base: position 3,442,942 of record NZ_CP174335.1, on the reverse strand, counting down.
CGGCCAGGATAGGAGCAATGCTCAAGTAAGATGCTGAAGAAAAACATCCACCACCTTTTGTATAAGCAATAGTCCCTGCAACAATCAGAATGTTCGGGTACTGACGGGAAGCTCTGCGCAGGCCGGAATAAATATCACTCTTGGAGCCCTTGCTTAAAGAGTCGATGTGATTAGTTTTTGCTTTAGAGGCATACCCTGAAAAGTAATACTCCGGCGCAACCAACATCTTGATGTATTTATCGTCGGAGTACTCTTGCATCATGGCTTTAGCGCGAGCCAACGCCCCCTCAAACACATCGAAATTACTGTTACTCACACCAGTAAACTTTGATGAATCATCAAACTCAATCATCGCCGCAAGGATATCTTTAGCCATCCCGCTTACCTCTTATATTTTTTTAGGAATTCACTCACTGACTTACCCACTGACCAGCCTCATATGTGACTGGCGATTCGCACTTTATATCACCGCAAGTAAACTGAGAGGCGGTATCAATTCACAGCTAACTGAATTAGCGTCGATTTGCCAGGGCCCCGAAGTGGAGTCGCTACACTCAACAGGTAAGTTGCGGCTAAAAAACAGACAGGGCGGCATAGATAGCCATTACTCCAACGCTCCTCGAATCTGCAACAACAGACAAGCACTATGCTGATAAATCTCTCTTATAACTATTGGTTACAGATATAGCGGAAAATATTGTTATTTATTGCATAAGAGCGCTGGTATGTTATGCGCCAGCGGAGAATCGTCCGGGGCCTGCCCCTTTCTCCACCATCAGCGCACAAAGGCAATGGAATCAAGCTGTTATGTATCGATACGACGACCGGGACCGCGCCATCATCAACGATCGCGTAGCCCAGTTCCGCGGCCAAACGGAACGTTACCTTGCCGGCGAGTTGAGCGAGGAGCAATTCCTGCCGCTGCGCCTGCAAAATGGCCTCTATATTCAGCGACTGGCCCCCATGTTGCGTATTGCCGTTCCCTACGGCCTACTCAACAGTGCCCAGTTACGCCGTCTCGCTCGCGTAAGCCGCGACTACGATAAAGGCTACGCCCACTTCACTACGCGCCAGAACCTCCAGTACAACTGGCCGCAGCTGGAAGATGTACCCGCTATTCTCGATGAACTGGCGGAAGTGGAAATGCACGCGGTACAAACCAGCGGCAACTGTATCCGAAATACCACCTCGGACCCCTACGCCGGCATTGCGCTCGACGAAATTGCCGACCCGCGCCCCTACTGCGAGCTGATTCGCCAGTGGTCTACATTCCACCCAGAATTCGCTTTCTTACCGCGCAAGTTCAAGATCGCCGTCAGTGGTTCAGAGCAGGACCGCGCCGCCATCCGCGTACACGATATCGGTGTACAGATCGTCAAGCGCGGTGAAGAAATTGGCTTCCAGGTTTTGGTAGGTGGCGGTCAGGGCCGCACACCGGTTATTGCCGAGACCATCCGCGACTTCCTGCCGGAGGAAGACCTGCTCTCTTACCTTGAAGCGATTGTCCGCGTTTACAACCAGCTGGGTCGTCGCGACAACAAGTACAAAGCGCGCATTAAAATTCTGGTCAAGGCCCTCGGCCCGGAAGAGTTCGGCCGCCGCGTGGAAGAAGAGTGGCAACACATTAAAGACGGCGCTGAAAAGTTAACCCAGGAAGCATTGGATTGGGCTAAATCCTTCTTCACTGCCCCGGAATATCGCGAGTTTGACGGATCAGCTGCTGAAGCTGCACTGCAACTCCAAGCCGACAGCGACAAAGCCTTTGCCCGCTGGCTTGAACGCAACACCTACCCGCACCGGGTACCCGGTTATCGCGCGATTAAGTTGTCCACCAAACCCACTGGTGTACCCCCAGGTGATGTAACCGATACCCAATTAGAGGCTATTGCTGATCTTGCCGATACTTTTAGCTTTGGTGAAGCTCGGGTAACTCACGACCAGAATGTGGTACTCGCAGACGTCGAACAGGACAAACTATTTGAACTCTGGCAACAGACCCGCAAGCACGGCTTCGCCACACCGAATATCGGCACCCTGACCGATATGATTTGCTGCCCCGGCGGTGACTACTGCTCACTTGCCAACGCCAAGTCCATCCCAGTAGCCGAAGCCATCCAGCGTCGCTTTGACGATATGGACTACCTGTACGACCTGGGTGACCTCAACCTCAATATCTCTGGCTGTATGAATGCCTGTGGCCACCACCACGTGGGACATATCGGGATCCTCGGCGTCGATAAAAAAGGCGAAGAGTTCTACCAGATTCAGCTGGGCGGCAGTGCATCCAACGAGGCCAGCCTGGCTAAAGTATTGGGCCCCAGTTTCTCCCGCGCTGAAGTGCCAGACGTGATCAGCAAAATCCTCGACCTCTATGTCGAGCAACGCCAAACGGAAGAGCCCTTTATCGACACCTACAACCGCATCGGCCTTCAGCCCTTCAAGGAGAGAGTTTATGCCAAAGCCAGCTAAACTGGGCCCACAGCCGGGCAACCCCGCAGAACTGATCATCGATGGTGAGGTAAAGACCAACGAATGGCAGCTGGTACCCCAACTGGAAGCGGGAGAGGAGTTGGACCCAAGCACCCTGCCCTCCGGCAAAATTATCCTGCCACTGCGACAGTGGCTGGCGCATCGCGATGCGCTGTCATCCCGCAGTGACGAAGTCGGTGTTTGGCTGGACAGTGAAGAAGGTGCCGAGCAGATTGCGGAAGAAGCTCCCAAATTGCCGGTAATTGCCGTGCACTTCCCGGCATTTGCCGACGGTCGAGGCTTTACCGCCGGACGTATGCTGCGCGAGCGCTACAGCTTTACCGGAGAGTTACGCGCAGTAGGCGGATTTATGCGAGACCAGCTGACCTATTTACAACGCTGCGGCTTCAATGCCTACGCATTTGAAGGTGAGCAGCCTCTGGCAAGCCTTAAAGACTCGATGAGCGATTTTGGCGATAGTTACCAAACAGGGGTAGACCAACCGCTGCCCATGTTCCGTCGCCGCTTCTAAAGCTCAATTTAGACCTCTGAATACTCAGAGGTCTAAATTTCCACTTCCATCACGCCTCCAGCCCCAATCCATTAAGTGCAAACTCCAAAGAGGGTTCCACCTCCTTGAGTTCTCGCCCGGATCGCAATACCGATGCTGTGCCATGCAACAAGGTAATCAGGTACATAGCGCACTCCTCGGCACGCCGATCCAGCCCTATAGCCTGGGACTCTTTATCAAAACGAAACAAGTCAACCAGTTGCTTTACCGCTTCTGCGTCAGCAGCTTTTAAAGCGTCAATGGCATCAGAAGGCAAAGCATCACCGGCAGTTTCCGATAATCCAAACGCCAGATAACAACCCCTCGGGGTTCCCTCCCCGGCCTGTCCTTTAACGGTAGCCAGCAAATAACTATGCAATCGCTGCCGCAACGGCACTCCCTCTTCCGTTAGGAACTGCATACGATCTTTGGCATATCTATCCAAGTATTGCCCCAATGAAAGAACAAACAGTTTCTCTTTATTGCCAAAGGAAGAATACAGACTGGGCTTATTAATCCCCATAGCCTTGGTCAGGTCAGCCATTGAGGCGCCCACATAGCCCTTTTTCCAAAAGACTTTCGTTGCTGATTCCAGCGCATGCGCCTTATCAAACTCCGGCTTGCGTCCCGCCATTGGCAATCTCCCAAAAATTGTTTTGACAATATTGTACCGATCGGTAAGACTTAGCTCAAACCTTACCGATCGGTACAATATTGATCAACCCTTCACAGGAGAACGGAATTGAGCATTTCAATCGAAGGAAAAACTGCCCTTGTAACTGGAGCAAACCGCGGAATTGGCAAGGCAATTGTTGAGCGCTTTCTCGACGGTGGCGCAAAAAAAGTCTATCTGGCCGTGCGCAACCCAGAGACAACGACAGAACTGACAGAAAAATATGGCGACAAAGTAATCACATTGGAACTCGATGTGGCAAAAGCCCAAAGTGTAGGGGCGGCGGCAAAGGCGATTCAGGAATTGGATATTCTGGTGAACAATGCCGGGGTACTTGCGCCTGCAGACCCGCTTAGCGACCATGTAGAGGACTCCCTTAAGCAGGAACTGGAAGTGAATACCTTTGGGCTTGTCCGTGTAGCCAAAGCATTCACCCCCCATTTGGAAAAGAGCAAAGGCGCCCTGGTACAAATGAATTCGGTCGTATCCTTGCGTACCTTCCCACACGTTAGCACCTATTCCGCATCCAAAGCCGCCAGCTACGCAATTACCCAGGCACTTCGAGAAACGCTTCAGGAGCGAGGCGTACAAGTATTGAGTGTTCACCCCGGCCCCATCAAAACAGATATGGCCAAACAGGCTGGGCTGGAGGACGGAGAATCCCCCAGTGCAGTGGCTGAGGAAATTGTTGGCGCGCTAAAAAATGGGGATTTTCACCTCTTCCCGGATGCCATGTCGCAGACTTTTGAAGCCGCTTATCAGAGCTTCTCTGATTCGGTGATCACCGCAGACCTTAGCGAATAACACGGCCGAAGATTGTCTGAGTAAGAAGTAAAACAAGCCTCGAAGGAACCCGATCTAGGGTTCTTTCAAGAGGCTGGAAAATTCCTCTGAAGCCATAACGGGTACAAACTCAGTGATCGTAAAAGTCGACGCCCCATGTTTTGTGAAAGGGTCTTCTTCCAGAACCTTTCGCAGCTCTTCCTCAGAGGGATGACGTGAAATAATTATCGCGCCAGTTCTAGGTTCTTTCGCTCCCCCAAAAAGCAGGTCCCCCGACTTGTAGTGTCCTTCCAGGTAGCTCACATGCTCCGCCATTAACTCTGGAGTCAGTTTTTTAAGATCCGGGAAATTCAAGTTCACTAAAAACATAACATCTCCCCCCTCCTTAGGGGCTATATATCAACTCTTTACACCACTTTAAGCTTGTAGAAATAGCCTCCACCAATCTAATAGATAGCAAATCTTTCCACCTTGGCGATAGAGGATAATCCCCAAGTAGCAGCTTAAATGGAAACCATCGGAGATTGATGATCGGGCATCATTTAATTTAATGGTGCCATCAAGTACCTTTCCTTAGGCAATAGTGCTAACTAGACGATACTTCAGATTAATCAAGTTACATGTGGCCTGAAGAGCTTCATCTGCCTTCCAGGCTATGGTATCCCCCTCAAAGCCACATACCAAACTCCCCTCAAAACATTTGGGGATTAATGAGATGGCACTCCCTCTTTGAGCTCACTCTTAAGACTGTTAATGCGAACTCATCTTTAGAAGGTGTAAAAACTGCTCAGAGGCCATAACAGGCTCAAATTCAGTTAGCGAATAAACTGCCACTCCACTTTTTATAAAAGGGTCCTCATCAAGCACTCTCCGCAATGCTTCTTCACTGTTGTGGCGAGAAACAATAACCCCTCCAGTCCTGGGGTTTTTCCTTCCTCCAAAGAGCAAACTTCCAGACTTGTACTCTCCTTCCAGATAAAGCCTATGCTCCGCAGTCAGTTCTGGGGTTAGCTTTTTCATATCCTTAAAATGCATATCCACTAAAAACATACCCATTCCCTCTTCTCTAAAAATACCATAAAATTGATACTGATTTCGTAGCAACTGTAACGCTACTAATTTAGAAGCGCAAGAACTATGGCAACTCCTCTACCGAAAAAAACTGTCAGAGGCTCGACTAGCGGCATAGCCATCATGGCTGTATTCGATCTGCTCGGGCGAAAATGGAATATGAGAATACTGTGGGAACTGAGGAACACACCCCGGAGCTTCAGGGAACTCCAAGCCCAGTGTGATGCCATGTCCCCTTCGGTACTAAATACAAGAATCAAACAGTTGAGTGAAGCTAAATTGATTAATAAGTGTACGAACGGATATCAACTGACAGATCTGGGAGTTTCGTTAATGGAAACCCTTGATCCACTGAGGGAATGGGCTAATAACTGGGAGGAATCCCTCAAGGCCTAATAGACACTCTGTAAAAGCCAAAACCCAAGAGCCTTGCAGCCTAGATGCCGCTGGGTTCTTGGAGGCAGGTCAACAATCGCGAAAAAATGGACTAAACCGATGGGGCAGTCTCATTATCACTCGCATCATGCGCTAGCGAAAACGAATAATATTTATCGCCGCGCAAATCAAATCTACGAATAATTCTGCCAAACAATGCACCTGCTCACCATCAAGGGTAAAGGAGGGTTCAATCTCTTTAGAAGTCAACAAACCACTGCTCTTAAGGGCACTCTTATGAGTTACCTTTTTGTGCCCGTAAGCAGCGAGTCACGGGGATTGCAGGGAGATAAATTGAGAGAAATGTGATTTTCAGAAGTTTCCTTAATCCAAAAACAGCTGTGCGCTACATCCCCTACTTTTGATTGTTAAGGTCACATTTCTGGCATTTTTTCAAATTTTTGTAATTCCGGGTCCATATAGTCCCAAGATGCACCACTACCAGCATATACCACCATTGTCGGGTTGAATTGCTCCAGATCATGAAGACTTCCAGCGCGGATAAATTCAAACTGCGGCATACCGCTATTTTCCGCATAAATATGCGAACCGCAGCGAGGGCAAAAACCTCTCCTTACTGTATTGCCGCTATCTGTCTGCTTCTCATGAAATGCAAGATCGCCGCTAATGGCTAAGCTTCCGCGAGGAATAGCTATGTTAGCGATGTGTCCAGCCCCGCTAATTTTCTGACAATCTTTACATTGGCAATGACCCGCCATTACCGGCTCTTCAGAGCAAGAATAACTAATATAACCGCACAGGCATTCTCCAGATATTTTGGACATAAATTTTCCCTGTTACTTACGAAGTTGAAGCAACCTTAGCCTAAATCAATAACTTCAACTTCGCAAGTAACTAGGCTAGTATTTCATTTTCTGGCAGTAAGAGTGTGAGCATGAGTCCTGATAATCAATTTTTACGTTCGAGATGCCCTATCGTGAACGGACTGGACGTATTCGGCGATAAATGGACATTAGTTATTCTAAGAGACTTACTGTGTGGTAAAGAGACCTATAGCGAGCTAGCTGACTCACCAGAAAAAATACCAACCAACAGACTCGCAGAAAGATTAAAAATGCTAGAAGCAGAGGGAATGTTGGTGAGGGAACAATATCAATCAAAGCCTAAGCGATATAAGTACCTGCTAACACAGAAAGGCAAAGATGTCTTACCGATTCTTCAGGCAATCGCCAAATGGGGAAATACATATTTTGAAGGCTCATGGATTCCCCCGAAGTGGTTTATGGAAACCTAACCCTTTGATTCGGGGCCAGAAGCGCAACAATTCCGCAGGACCAAGCTAAGCTGAAAATTTAGCAATAACAGCAACTTTTATGCATTTTTACTCCGAAATTGCTCTCCATAAATGGCCAGAAGCTTATGATATTGACTCTGCCTGTTATGCTCCCCCCCAATCTCATTAAGAAACCCTCCTGAATCACTAACGAACCTGGCGGCAGCTGATACTAAGAGTATACTTTTTTACTGGAACACTTTTGCCCCTAACGGCCCGGCAGCTCAGTGCCGCCAAACTCTATGGATTAGCTCATCTATAGAGACAAAATAGACTGAACCGCTGCGACAACCTCATTATCACTCGCATCATGTGCTAATGAAAATGAATGATATTCATCGCCCCGCAGACCAAATCTGCGATCAATTTCAGCCAAACAGTGCACCTGTTCACCATCAACGATAAAGGAGAGTTCAATCTCTTTTGAAGTCAACAAGCCACTACTCTTAAACTCTATCTCCTGGTAGCAACCAGACCGGGAGACAAAATTGTTTCCACGCAAATGCCCCTTTTCAACATCCGCTTTTACCATTTTAAAGCCACTTTCCTCGATCATGGAAAGTACCTTCTCTACAACAGGTAAAGGTCTTATCCGCAAGGGGTCCCTGTCTTTCGGGTCCAGCGCAAAATCAATATCCAGGGAAGTTTCCAGCCATACATAGCTTTTATTTTTACGGGTGTTTAAAACAGTAACCGGCGTCTCTTCATGCAACGCCAACTGAAAAGGAACTTCCCGGCTCTCTCCAGCGCCAATAGTGAAAGGGTCCTGTACCTGTAATTCATTCAGTACAAAACGCTCATGGCTTACCCCTTCATCGGTCTCCACCTTGATCTCGGTGCAGAGCTTTAAACTTATAGCATCCACCTGCTGGTCGATATCACCACCAATGATATGGATAGCCCCTTCAATGATTCCACCCTGAACTTGCTCAGAGTTTTGTAGAACTGTATCAACTTTAGCTGCACCAATACCTATTGACGCTTTGAGTTTTTGAAACATAGACATACTTGGGGTACTCACCTAACCAAACAACCTGGCCTTAAAATATGGACTTCAACCTATTTCTTAGCCCAATAAATAGAGTCCAACATTAACATAAATCCAATTTAGGTAATACCAGGCCCAATAAGTTCATTTATGTCTTGAACTTCTACATAAATAATTGATAACACCCATACCTACCTCTACCAGGCTCAGGGAGAGTTTGCCTGATTAAAAAGAGATATTTTTATTACATATTTCCCCAACAATAAAAAATTCAATGCTTGAATAAGGCCACTTACTTTTTCTAAATGTGTCATTTTTCGTTGGAATATCGGCAAAATCCTAACTGTTGTTAAGAAAATTCCAGCAGTACCATAGTATCTGAGCCCTATTTATACCGAAGAAGTAAAAATATGATCAGAAATAATTTCAAAATCACACCCTCTCACACCTTCATCATGCTGCAAGGGCTAGACCACTATCTGCAGCACCAGAAGTCGATAACAAACCAAAGGTAGATTGTAAATTTAAATCTGCAGATTGAAACTCTCCATCTCAGCCACTACGTATAGACACTCCATCTACAGAAAATTGAGAATAATCAATTTAGGGTACTCCTATTCACTTAAACCCCACTAGAAACATTTCTCAAACCATTAAGCAAGGTTATGCACATTTTAATTATTTACGATGGAAAACCGGGCCATCTCAGTCCTTCGCTGGGGCTATACCAGCTGCTCTCCCGCCACTCCAAGGGCAAATACTCTTATGAAATCACCATCAGCAAACCAGTTTTAAAGACCCTAAACAAACCAATAAGACTATTGACTCGGCATCTCGCCAGAAGCGCACACAATTTTATTATGTTCTTTCACAGAAACCCCTCCTTCAAAAGAAAACCAGATCTAATTATTTCCTTTGGTGGAAATAGCGTTGCTGCGAACGTTGCACTAACCCAAAAAATACAATGCATGAATATTGCCATAGGAAATATTTACAGCTTCAGCAAAACCGATTTCTCTCTAACCCTATCTACCAAAGAGGATATTAAAAAATCAAGGAAATACCTTCCGTTTAGCCGCATAGATGTAAATTTATGCAATGCATTGGGCGACAACTTAAAGAAGAAACACCACAAACCCTTTTACACTTTACTTATCGGAGGCAATGGGAGCGGCTATAAATACACACGGAAGGATTATATAGAATTGATAGAAGAGCTAAAAAAAATAGCGATCTATCAAAATATTTCATGGCTAATTAGCACCTCAAGAAGAACCCCTAAATATGTGGCTGAGCTAATTGAAAGCAACATGCCATTTGATACATGCTTCAACTTGCTAGATTATGAGGCCCCCAACGCCAGCCTCGAAGAAATACTCGGTGCAAGTGAAGCTATCTTTATAACCGAAGACAGTTCATCAATGATTTCTGAGGCCCTTGCTCTATCTAAACCTATATATACTTTAGTCCCCCAAGAGAATAACATCTACGGAGCCCACAAAACTCTCATTAATAAACTTTACAGTGAAACTTATATAAAGAGGATGCAGATTTTCGAACTGGCCAAGACCTTCAATGATTCCCTATCAACAGATTTCAACTTAGATTATGGATACCATTCTAAAGCAAGATACGATGAAATTATCTCTGCGCTTGACATCAGCAGCAATGGTAGGTGAGCGATCTCAATCGCTTAAATTGACCATCATAACGACAGAGACTTCAACACAAAGATCTATTGATATATAACCTGAGACAAACTTTTAACAGCAAGAGATCCTGCATATTCTAACTAGTCAATTGCAGCAGCAAAAACTACTAGCAGCAAATAATATTCTCTTCAGCCCCACCAAGCGAGTAGAACTTCATCAAAAGCCAACCTAAATTTTAATCTATACATTCACTGCCAACTCACAATTAAAAATATCGTCCTAAAAAATACAAGCAAGTATTTCGCGTGGAGAGCCAACCCCACAATATCTAGCATACTGTTAAAATGGACCCATATCTTCCAGAGACCTTCTCAACAATCCCTTAATATAATTGATGCGGCCTCCAAATTTAATTATTTCAATTTCTTCTTGGGAAAGATCATTTTCCAACCAAATCTTAATGCCTTTTGTCACATTTCTCAGCCCTAGCATCTTGTTACCCCCTGTACAGCTTGAGAGATCATAAAATTGAAGTTGATCATCTTTACTAAAGGCGTCAAAATCGCTTGGATTACAAAATGTTAAAATGAGAATTCCGTGGTCAATAAGATTCTTGCGATAGAGTCCTGCTACACTTTTGGCTATGACGCAGCGCACTCCCAAATATCGCAATGTAATTGAGGCATGCTCCCGGCTCGACCCATGACCTAAACTGTTGCCAGCAATAAGAAATATATCCTCCTTGGTGCTCAAAGCCCGCTGATAAAAAGATTCATCTACACTTGAAAAAGCAAAGCGGCTTAACTCTGGGACATTTGACCAATAAGGCAAAGCATCCGCACCTCCGGGAATAATATCATCGGTTGAAACATTATCCTCCAGCTTTAAAAGCGCAGGGCCTTCGATCACACTTAACATTTTTTCCAAAACTGGCAAAGGCTTAATGTTGGGGCCCTTTCTCACCTCAACTTTCACTGGTATTTCCTGCGGTGGCTCCAATAGTGATCGCATATCCATTAGATGTTCAGGCTCTTCAAATACCGGATAATCCATGTCTAAATTTCTGGGGTCAGTTATTTTTTCTTTCAGGGCGCTGGCCGTCGCAGTCTCTGGGCTGCATAAATAGACGCTATCTTCTTTAGTTCCCGAACGCCCAGGGAAGTTTCTCGGCACAGTTCTAAGACTATTGTGCCCGCTAGCTGGGGCTTGCCCCATACCGATACAGCCACCACAGCCGGTTTCATGCAAGTAAGCCCCTGCACCAAGTAGTTTTTCAAGGTCACCACTATGAGTCAGCTCATGAAGTAGTTGGCGCGACGCGGGATTAATATCTAAAGAAACCTCGTGCGGTACAAAGAGACCATTTACCATCCGGGCGGGAATAGAAAAATCACGCAACCCAGGGTTAGCCGAAGAACCGATATAGCTCTGAGAAACTGGCCTACCTTCAACTTCACGAACTTTAACAACCTTATCCGGCCGCGAGGGGCAAGCGATCATTGGTTCAATTTTCGATAGATCTAAAGTTGCAACCTCATCATAGGTTGCATCCTTATCGGCAAGCAGCTCGACAAAGTCGCTCTCGCGCGACTGCTGCCGCAAGAAAAGCCTCACTTGATCATCAGCTGGAAAGACACTTGTTACGGCCCCCATTTCCTGCCCCATATTGGCGATTACGTGACGATCCATTGCTGTAAGGTTTGCCAATCCAGGGCCGTGATATTCAACGATCTTGTTCCAGCAACCTCTCAATGTATATCTACGTACAAGCTCCAAAATAACATCTTTAGCGCTTACCCATGGCTGTAGCTCCCCCTCTAAACGCACCCCCAAAATAGTTGGCATTACCAGAGAAAGCGGAAATCCCATCATTGCGAGCGCAACCTCAATTCCTCCGGCTCCTATTCCTAACATACCTAACGAGCCCGCAGCACATGAGTGGCTATCCCCACCCAAAAGGGTTTTACCGGGGATACCAAAACAAGCCATGTGGACAGGATGGCTAATACCATTTCCGGGTCGCGAGTACCATATCCCGTAGTTTCGACAGGAACTTTGCAGGAATACATGGTCATCACCATTCTTGTGGTCTGCCCTCAATACATTGTGATCCACATACTGAGCGCATATTTCTGCTTTCACCTGCCTCGCCCCCAAAGCTTCAAGCTCCAACATCACTAACGTGCCGGTGGCATCCTCACTGAGGACTTGGTCAATTTTAAGCTCGATAACACTTTGGGGAGCCATATTCCCTTTGACCAAATGACTTTCAATTAACTTTCTAGCTACGTTTAGGCCTGTCATTAAGTTACACTAACGAACTCTAATACTTATTCACCTAGACAACTTATTGGCCTAGCAATTCCGTTTTCGTTATCGACATAACTAGAAATAACGTATTAGTATAAATAAATATCCACTAGAATAATTAAATATATTTAGAGGCTTAAATCAAAGAAACTATTTTTATCTAAAACATGCACACCCAACAGCCTTCACAGCAACTCAAACCGCCTCATACGATAGAAAACTTCACCTTTCGGCACTACCAGATTGCTTGTCCCGTACAATCATCAAGAAGAATTACCCTGGCTGAATGTCATATATAGAGAAGTACTCAACATAAGCATGTTAATATTCAATTAATAGGAAATTCCAGCAGGATATTCGGAATTGAAAGTTTTACTTCTACCAGGACTTGATGGAACAGGAACACTGTTTTCAGGTTTGATTAAGGCACTACCAAAACAATGGACAACCGAAACTATCTGCCTTTCCAAGCTCCCAGGGGATAGTTACCTGGCTCAAGCTCAATCAATCGCCAAGAGCTATCTCAATGAGAAGACTTACATTATCGCTGAATCCTATTCAGGAAGAGTTGCATATGAGCTATCCCTTTTAGCTCCCGAGAAAATTTTAGGCATTACCTTTATAGCTAGCTTTATAAGCTCTCCTTCGCTGCTATCCAAGGCAGCACAACTAGCTCCAATTTCGCTTATAGACTGCCCATCTTTAACCAAAATCACACTAAATTTCTTTGGTTTCAATGGCAAAGGCAGTGACATACTCATTGACAGCACCTATAACGCCCTACTAAATACCAACAGAGGCAAACTAAAGCAAAGGCTTCATAATATCGCCTCTATCTCCAAACCATCCCAAAAATTGGAAATCCCTGCCGTCTATATCCGCCCGGGTAGAGATCGACTTGTAAGTAAAAAAGCTGTCATCGATATATCTGCGATATACATCAACCTCAATGTCATTGATATTCCAGGTGGGCACTTTATTGCTCAGGCACACCCCAACAAAGTCGCGAGAATTATTATGAATTTTGCAGAAGGATTATTGCCACCCTAACTTACCTCTCAATTAACGATTATATGGCGAGAAATTCCACAAATAATCCAGCCTTAGAATCTAAACTGATATTCGTTCATAAAATACCCCTTACCAATCTTGCTTCCCACAAAATTCTCAGAGTTAACAGTGAGCAATAGAGAGCATATTTCCTTTCTAGAGCCCATAAAAAATCCGCCCGCTTACTCAATGGATAAAGAAAATAGAAAATTAGAACTTAAACTTGATGTACAGTACGAAAAGAATAACATTTTCAGTTTTTACAAAACCCATGACACACCAACCTGGACCCGTGTATTTTCATCATCAATCACTCAAGAAGCAGGTTTCACACTGACAGGCCCTACCATTGAAATTCGCGCTGATAGCCACCTTACTATCCAGACAAACAACCTGCTGCCAGAGGAAGACCCCCTCAATACACCCGCTACAATAAACTTCCCCCATGAGTTCAATACCTACAACTTACATACTCACGGGCTCCACGTCTCCCCGGAATCTCCGGCCGACAATGTCTGCATGAAGATCAAACCAGGGGAAAGTTATACCTACGAATACGACATCCCAAAGGACCAACCCCCAGGGCTCTACTGGTACCACCCCCATAAGCACGGCTCTGTCGCTATACAAGTCGGCAGCGGGATGGCAGGTGCCCTAATCGTAAGGGATGAATTTGACGATGAACTTGAGGCAATGGGAGTTAAGGAACATATTCTTGTCTTCCAGAATATTGCCGTAGATGAGCACGGAAAAGTAGAGGATCAACACCAGGTCGCTAAGTTCCCAGATAGTGAATACTGTATTACCGTTAACGGACAATACTGCCCTATCATTCATGCAACGGTGGGCGAGCTTCTCAATCTGAGACTTCTCAATGCTACCACCAGGACATCGATAGATATCGATTGCCCTTGGTTCGCGCAAATGTACATCTACGGGTTTGATGGAAACCCTACTGATGACTACCGCCTACAAGACGGAGTAAGCCTGGGCCCAGCTAATCGAGCCTCCCTTTTCTTAAAAATCAGTGAAGCCGCCACTCCGGGAACTCATTTTTACATTTACAATAATGCGATTGAGTTCCAACAAATGCCGCATTATAAGTACCATAACAACAGTCCACTTTTTGTTATCGCTATTGCCCAGGGAGAGGAAATCGGAACGGCAATCTATGCCCCCAGCAAACCACCCGCCCGATGTGCGCCCCCACCCTTCCCCAGCAGTTTTAAAGTGGACTTACTGAAACCTATTACAGATGATGAGATCACCAATACACGTCGACTCACTTTCCAGGCCAACACGCTTGATGACCCTCAAAAATATTATCGCGGGCTGAATGTCAGTATTGATCATTCACCATTCGAAGGATGTGAAGTGGTTAATCATTACGTAGAGCTTGATGCAGTAGAGGAGTGGACCTTGGTTAATGAGAGTGAATTCCCACACCCAATCCATATACATGTTAATCCGTATTATGTTATCGAGGTGGTTGGAGAAGACCCCATGCACCACACACTCAAACTACCGTTTTGGTGCGACACTTTTCAAGTACCGCCCCATGGACATGTCAAATTCCGTACTCGTTTCAAAGATTTTACCGGAAAGTATCCTCTGCATTGCCACTTACTTTATCATGAGGATGGGGGCATGATGCAGCATGTTAGAGTTGTCAAAGATGCCTCTGAGATTCCAAAATAGTCCACTTATCTATCCAGTCATTGAATGCAAGGATCGTTAAAGTCCCGTAAGAACTAACACTTACTGGGGGCCACTTTTTGCGGGTCATGTAACTTGGGCGGAGTTGCATTACCACAATGCTTACTCAACCAATCGCAAGCATGGATAATATCCTTTGCAAGGCCACTGATTGCATTCTGATTGAGATGAGGGCGAACAACAATTCTCAGAGAGTTTACAGACTGAGCGTTTGGCGGCATCGAATAGGCAGAAAGAACCCATCCCCGCTCACGTACTTTATTGGATATATCATATTCATTAAAATTCTTATATTTTTTATTCAGGGTCATGGCAACAACAGGGATTCTCTGGGTTTTATTCATTATTTCAAAGTACCCACTGGCCACCAGAAGTTGACGAAGAGTCTGCGCATTTTCCAAGGTGTGCTGCATAATCTGCCTGTAACCCTCATAGCCTAGACGTATAAAGTTGTAATACTGGTAGGCAACCGGCGATGCATTTCGGCTGAAGTTCAATGTGGCTGTAGGCATCTCCCCACCCAGGTAATTAACATAGAACATCAAGTCTTCATCAAAAACTGCTCTTTCACGAAAAATTATCCACCCCAATCCCGGCGGCACCAAGCCAAACTTGTGCCCGGAGGCATTGATAGATTTCACTCTTGGCAAACGAAAATCCCATTTGTAATTCGGATAGAGAAATGGATTAACAAATCCTCCCGACGCCCCATCAATATGCATAGGGATATCGTTTCCTGTTCTCTCTTCATACTTATCCAACCAGTTTTGAATCGCCCTAAATGCATCATCCTCACCGGTAAAGGTTTGTCCGGCGATAGCGACAACAGCGATGGTATTCTCATCGACCAACTCATCCAGATGTTCACTGGTAAAGCGGTAATGACCAGGCTTTAACGGTGCTATGCGCGGCTCCACATCAAAGTAGCGCATAAATTTGTCCCAAACGATCTGCACATTGGCTCCGGTAACCAGGTTAGGTTTTGAGCCGTCTTTGCCGGCTTGCTGCCTCTTCTTACGCCAATTCCACTTGTGCGCCAAACCAGCCAACATGCAGGCCTCTGACGAGCCTATGGTCGCTGCGCCGTATGGCTCTACTCCCTCAGGTCCATTCCAGAGGTTGTGTAACCAGCGAACCATTCGCGCTTCCATCGCAAACAGCTGTGGATACATGTCGTGATCAATATAGTTCTTCAGATAATGTTTCTTAGCGACCTCAAATGCTTCTGACTCAGTAAAAGTTGTGACAAACGAAGATAAGTTCATCGCAGGCTTTGCGTCAGCCCAGGTTTCACTGGTTACAATAGCCTCAGCAGCCTCTGCTGAAATACTACACCGGGGAAAATGCTTTTCTGGAATATCTTCATTGTATTCGTCAAAGAACCTGTCAAATGGAGATTGCTCTTTCACTACCTACCTCCGGCTCACTCATCAATATCAGAAAATGACTGCTGTTGATGGCCCCCCTCCCCCCGCCAGGAGGGATTGTGAAAATAGAAAATTAACAAGGGAACGGTGATCGCTATAGCAATTCCACCCAGATTGAGAGCAACATAAGTTACAGGATTTTTTATCGTGAGCTGTTCTGGTGGAAAAAATGAAACTACCAAGGCAAAAACAACGGAAATTAGGCCTATTCCGGCAACAATACAAACCCCTGGCAGCCCTCCCGGGATACGAAAACTTCTGGGTAAGTCTGGTTGCGTGATCCGCAATCGAATAACCGCAGCAAACATCATTATGTACATAATGATATATAAGCTAATAGCCATCACTGAAATTAAAACAAAAGCTGTAGATACATTATCCATTAAAATGTAAATGGACGAGATTGCCGCTACCACTACAAACTGTGCGAGGAGAATATTTTTTTGTACACCCACCCGGTTTTCTCGCTGAAACCAGGGCGGCAACATCCCATCCTGGGCCGTAGCCAGTAGCCCTCGACTGGGGCCAGCCAACCATGCCAAGGCACCACTTAGTGCACCATAGCCAATTAGCCAGGAAAGTGCTTGCACGGGCCATTGAATCCCAAGTAGCTGCCCAAAAGCTCTTTCGTAAGCTGTAAATAAGCCAGTTTCTACAGATATCTCTTTATAGGGCAAAATTGCAGCAATAGAGAGAGCGCCGAGGGTGAACACCAGGATGGAAATAACGGCGGCGATGGCAATTACAGCTGGATATCCTCGACGGGTATCACGTAGTTCCGACACATGCGTGGCCTGTGCTTCCACACCAGCAAAGGCAAGTAATATACCCCCGAGAAAAGCAATAGCCCCCAAACCGTTAATATGGGGAAACCAGCGCGGGTGATCATAACCATCCCGACGCACTGCTACTTCCGGGTCGGTCAAGGTCTCCCAGCCAATAGGATTACCACTCACCACCCACCAAACAGCCAGGACAATCAAAATCAAACAGGGAAATACGATACCCACCAGAAATCCAAACTGTGCCACTTTTACCAGAAAGCGGGTTCCGGTAAGGGCAATCAATGTCGCTAGCAAATAGGCAAGAATACAAAACCCACCGATATAGTAGGTATTCTGGGCGATGGTATTATCGCCCACCGCATAAGCCACCGCCGCAGCGGCAAAACCCAACTCCGTGGGATACCAAACAATGCACTCGATCCATTGCAACCATATAGCGACAAAACCCACCTTCGGGGTAAAGGCCTCACCAACCCAGGTATAGACACCCCCAGTACGCTCTGAAAAGGCGCTGCCAAGTTCTGCCGACACGAGCCCTGCAGGAATCAAGAACAGCAATGCCGCAAAGCCGATATAGAAAAACATCGTCAGTTCTTCTTGCGCCATCATCGGCAGGGTACGCAAGCTGGTAACGACCGTTGCGGCAGTTAGGAGCCCGAGAGCAGCCACAGAAAACATCTTTCTGTTGGCAATATCCGGGGTGCTCGATGCACTGCTCCCTTTTGGTCGCACTGATGGGACCTCCCTGGAGTGCAATATTTTTGCGGCAGTACAAAGAAGCAAAGCCTATCGTGGGGGTCTGCGGGATAGATGGGATAACAGAGGTGCCGCTACCAAGGCATAAGCCGCCCTTTTAGCAACGGACTTATGGAAACATAGAATTCATAGCAAGTCGGTGCCCACACCATCTTTCACCCAAGGAGAAATCGGCTAGGGCAGCGGTATGTGGCAGTTAGCCTGGAACCCCATGTTTGGTGTAGATATCGAAGCGGCCGGATTTCCCCTCCAAGGAAAGGTTGGGCTTCATATCAGCCAAATAGGGGGCAAGCTTAGGGCGCTTAACTACTGTGCGGTAGT
The DNA here is from genome assembly GCF_052468155.1 of Microbulbifer maximicatervae (SeqCode). Lineage (NCBI taxonomy): Bacteria > Pseudomonadati > Pseudomonadota > Gammaproteobacteria > Cellvibrionales > Microbulbiferaceae > Microbulbifer > Microbulbifer maximicatervae (SeqCode). The sequence goes on along the minus strand of NZ_CP174335.1, from coordinate 3,424,662 downwards.
AGCAGGCCGCCAAGGCAGGGCTCAATAAGCTATCCGCATCCTCATCAGTCCCAACCAAATGATGGAAGGCAGCCATTTCCTTTTTGACCTTGGCAGCTTTCCCTCGCGCAGGGAACATCGGATCCAGATAAATAACAGGGATGGATTCCTCCGATTGCAGCGCGAGCCACTCTGACGCCGCCGTACAGCAATCCACCAAGCTCATTCGCTCAGAAATTGCAGCCAACTCAGCATCCCCGATAGACGCCTGTCGCAGCCGGCGTATTCCATCTTTCAGCAATTGGAAAACAACCGGATTGCGCTCCAGCATCTGCACCTCACATCCCAGCGCCGCCAGAACAAAAGCATCTCTACCCAAACCAGCGGTGGCATCGAGAACTTTGGGATGGAAGCCAGAACGCAGACCAACAGCTTTTGCTACTGGTTGAGCTTTACCGCCGCCATACTTGCGGCGATGAGCAAGTGTTCCAGCAACAAAATCCACCCATACTGGCCCGGCTGCTTTACGCCCGGTCGCACATAACTGCAGTTGCTCTCCGAGACACAACACTTGGGGAAAGTCGACCACATCAGCAGGAGAAATAGCTCCAAGGAGGGGGTAATCTAACTGAGCGGATAGTTCTTCCGCTGCGGAAACATATTCTGGCGCCGCAGCGACAATAGCCAACGATGGACTCACCTGCCCTCCAGGTAACATTGAAAAAGGGAGGCGATGCTAACCCGGTTTTTGTAACCATTCCAGAGCTTGAGCGGACTCCTCTTCGGGAAAGGGACGCACCTCAGCACTGATGAAGTGACAGGCAAGGTTGGGCATAAAGCGGAGGATAGGATTATCGGTAACCACGGCTATCCGGCGGATATGCCTTTGATGCTCTCGAATAAAGCGAAAATGAGAGATCATTGCGACGAAGCTCTCCCAGCCAGCGAAATCTCCCGCATTGACTAGCAACCCTTCTATACGTCCCCGCTTGCTAATGATCGGATCAACTTGAGCGGCTAGCAACTGGAAGTCCTCAACGGTTAACTTCCCAACTGGTCTAACCTCGAGTATTCGATCACCCTGATGCCAGATATGCTCAATCATATTTTGAGAATGCGGCAGGGCCACACTTCTGTGCGGCCCTGCTTTTCGCTTAGCTCGATGTAGCTGAGTCATTACTATTGGTCAGTTATCATTACTTTCCATTCCTTCATCCTGACCGGTATCTGCCTCTGTATCTGTTTCAGTGCCATCGGCAGAGGCATCCATATCGTTAGTCGCGCCCTCTACAGCATCATTGGCTTCCTTCGTAGCATCATCTACGACCTTATCCGCTTGCTGATTTAGGTCGCCGCCCGAGTTATTGCTCGCGTCTGGCATGGCGCTAGAATCATTAGCATCCGGGCTCATGTTGCCATCTGCACCCATATTGTCTGAACCAGACATAGTAGCGTCAGGTGAGCCCCCGTTATCTGAAGACCCCGGAGGGGCGGGATCGGTTGAGTCAGAGTCCTGGGGCATTTGGGAATCGGGATTGCCCATACCATCAGGGGAATCCGAGGTATCTGCTGGGGCCATTGAGCCACCGCTACTTCCTCCACTAGAGGGGGTAGAGGATCCCCTCATCTGTTCACTCTTCTGCTCCTGCTCCATCGAGTTATAGGCTTCTTTAGCCTTATGCTCGCCGCTGCGCGACATAAAATAACCGATGATCAGTAATAAAATGATCAGGGGAATCAGTAACTTCTTCATATCTGGACCTCTCGACCCCAGGCAAACTCAAAAGAAGACATTAATCATTAAAATCGAGCCGGTTACACAGTGCTGGTCGGTGTACTTTCTCGATAACAATCCCAAACCCTGACACTCCAGCCTGTTTACAACGGTGCGCAACTTAATGAGATGCAGCGCCTGTAAAAGAAGGTCGCGCCAATACTGATAAGAATAACCCTCCTTTGGGGTTCTTCAAGGGGGAGAGCCACTTCGTAGCAGGTTGGATTGCTGTAAAGAAAGAACCAGTTACAACTGATAGTTCTAACAGGTCTGCAAGAAAGCAACTTATTAGCCCTGTTTAATAAACTTATTAAGTTGGGCTAGTATCGCCGTGGCGTCTGACTCGGCAATAACCGCCTCACAACTCCTCAGGTGTAACCTTCCGTAGCTATCCAAATTCGCAAAAATCAGATAGTTTTCACCTTGCTCCAGCTTTAAATCGCAGGATTCAAATCCCAGGCGGAAGGTGATCTCTCCACCCATTGGCCCCTTCCAAACCTGGCTGGGAACGGCAGAGTAGATATAGCCAGATATGGCTGTAATTCCCTCCTCAGACAGTGCGCTATCCACATCCCTGTGAACATCAATAATTTCTACTTGCGCCACAACCTCAGCTTGGGCAAAACGTAATTCCAAATGAGCAGTAGATGCCGAAGCTATGTCCTCAGCCGCATGCGCCGTGCTACTCACTAGGAGATATAAAATAACGCTCACGATTTTGGAAAATGTCTCACAGGATATTTTTTGCGTCACAACCCTCTCCTTACTTATGCTCTTATCGCAGTAGACATAGCACAAGTAATTAGGATCGGCTTATTCTTTTTTACAGAGTCTGAAGGATGGCTAAGAGGTGAGGAAATTTGGCAGAAATTCCTCTAGCGTGAAAATCAATACAGTGGATAACCAAGCGGGCTACTCAGTGAGCAGCCCTGATAGCTATAAAATCGGCCATTTAAATACCGGTATAGGTTAAGCGATAGATTTTATGGGCAAAATCGTCAGAAATTAGCACACTACCATCAGGCATTTCTAAAAATGCAACAGGGCGCCCATAGGTGGTTTCATCCCGCATAAAACCAGTGACCAGCGGCTTGTAATCCGTGACCTCCCCATCTTTAACTGTCGCCATCATTACTCGGTAACCTGATTTTTTGCTTCGATTCCAGGACCCGTGCTCAGCAACCAACAAGTTCTGCTGGTATTCCTTGGGAAACTGCCCAGCGCGATAGAAGTGAATTCCGAGAGGCGCCACATGGGCACCTAAATTTAATACCGGCTTGGAATAATCAGCGGCCTTCTTACCCTGGCCAAATTCCGGATCTGCAATATCGTCACCGTGGAAATAAGGATAGCCAAAATGCTCTCCTGCAAAGCTTACCTTATTGATTTCACAGGGTGGGATATCATCACCCATCATGTCCCGACCATTGTCTGAAAACCACAATTCATTGGTTTGCGGATGAAAATCAAAGCCAACGGAGTTTCTCACTCCATTTGCAATCACTTTTGTTTTCTTAGATTGCAAGTCCAGCGAAAATATTTTTGAGTAATTTTCGTTGGCATCACAGATATTACAGGGCGCGCCGACGGGCACTATCAGCTGCCCTTCACTATCAAAACGCAAAAATTTCCAACCATGATGCCTGTCCGCTGGAAACTGATCGTAAACAACCTCAGACTTCGGTTTGTCAAGATTTTTATCAATCTGGGGAAAGCGAATAATCTTATTGACATCAGCCACATATAAATCGCCATTTTTATAGGCAATACCTGTCGGCGCTTTTAAATCATCCATCAATAGCCAACGCTGATCAGCTACACCATCATTATCTGTGTCCTTGAAAGCATAAACTTTTTTCGCGCTGAAAGAACCAGAAAATACTGTACCCGACTCAGAACGTGCCAATTGACGAGCAGTCTCAACATCTTCTGCAAAGTAGCTGAGCTTAAAGCCCTCGGGTACCTTGAGGTAATCAAGGTCTATCTCAGCACTTGCAGAAGCTGCAAATAGCAAACTGGCCAAAAGTAAGTATTTCATATTTATATTCTTGCAAAATATAAATATTAACTAAAAGTGAAGATGTTGATCAACTCAGAGATTCAGACATACATGAGCATTCATGCTTAAACCCTGAAAAGCCGCCTCCCATATCGAAGATAAGCCGAAAATCAACGAAATCCAGTATTTTCAAGCGAACTGTTTGCGGTATTTACTGGGAAGAATACCTTTCTGCCGAAGAAACGCCCTTCTCATTTGTTCCTGCGACGAAAAGCCACACTGGGTTGCCACTACATCCTGACTAATCCCTGCCTCCAATATTAACTGACAGGCCTTCTCAACTCTAACCTGCTCCAAATACCGAGCCGGAGTTACACCTATCTCGCTTGTGAAGCAGCGAGAAAAATTTCGGGGACTCATTGCTTGTTTTTTGGCCAAAAAATCAACACTGAGAGACTGCTCTAAGTTTAGGTTTATCCATTCCAACAACGGGGAGAACCTATTATTTTTTAATTGTGCCTGTAAATAACTACTGTACTGACTCTGATCACCATCACGCTTCAGGTACAAAATCATTTCCCGAGCAACTAAAAGGGCCAGTTTTCGACCGAAGTCCTCCTCAACCATAGCCAAGGCCAAGTCTATCCCTGCACTTCGCCCTACAGAACTGTAGATTTTCTTATCTCTCACAAAAATCGCTTTGTTATCTACTTCAATATCTTTATATTTTTTTAGATCACCGATGTATTTCTCATGGGTTGTAGCCCGATGCCCTGATAAAACTCCAGCCTTAGCAAGTACCAATGTGCCACTTCCGCTAACCCCTATCCTCTCAACTTCCTTTGCCTTAACTTTCAACCACTCAAGAAACTGACTGTCATCCGTTAAGTCAAGGCAACTTTTCGCAGTACCACCACCAACTAAAAGAGTATGGATGGAGCCTGCCTCTTCAAAAGACTTGTCAGGATATACTTTTAGACCTGTTGATATTTCCTTGGGCTCTTTGGACGCAGCCAAAAATTCGATGTTGTAAAGCTGGTTTTCACCGTAACCGAAATCGGCCATTTGCTTATTTGCAAATGAAAAAACCTCTGCTGGGCCAGCAATATCCAAGCATTGAGCGCCGGAGCAAATAACAATGGATACCGTTCTTTTATTTCTTTCCTTAAGACCCAGGTAGGGCGATGGGGTACTACATTTCACTTTGAACACCTAAAACTAACTTATCAAACTTAAAGGATTTTTTATGTTGTCTTGCAAAGTTAACCTGTCGCAAAAAGACAAAATGACTATTTTGGATTCAGTGACTTTAAGTGAGAATGTACCAGCATCCTATATTCTGTAAAGAGATATTATTATTGCTTTTCGGAATAACGGGTCATCTATTATTTGGGGCTCCTTAGCTGGTCAAATTCAACCCTATTTATCTTTACAAGCCACCCAAATATTTTTTATCTCTTTATTTGGCACCATTGAACCAACAATTATTTTGTTAGGCGGTAAGAGCTAGCATTTTTCACCCTTATAAAATTGGCGCTTTTTGCATGCTATTTAGCAGAAAATAGAAGGCCCTCTCTTAAAAGACCATTATTTGGAATAACATGTTTTGTACCAATTAGCTCCACCAAATAGTTTCAATAGTAAAACAAACTCACTACACCTCCCGTAATGGCATTACGTAAAAAGTAATTATTTGGAATGAGGCAACAATTAAATTTTTCAGGCATTGTCTTTTTTCAGTAATATTTGACCTCGCACCCAAGGATTGCAGGTTATATTTCTTTGAAATCAATAGAGCTTTAGTGCATTTTCCCTCACAGCTAGCCGAGATTTACTAGCCCCAATATCGTCAAACAAGGGGCACAATAAAAACCTAATGAAAGAGAATCAAATAAAACACATGCAGGGCAATTAAATGATATTTTGGATTAAAATTTTACACACATTAAGAACAACTTCTGCCCATTTTTCCACGTAAAGCTTTGGCCTTGTAATTCGCGACAAGCCGTAAGAACTATATGTCAGGCTGCCATTATGTAAACATGGTGTAGAGTGAGACCATATCTACGCATCTATCCCCCGTATAGCTCACTACCTTAACTTCAATAGAATTAAACAGGCAGCCTTTAAGCAATAGAAGGGAATCGACCTCTTGTAGGCACCTTCTTGTAAGAGCCCCCAGCCAAAGAGTAGAGAGGGACTCTATACAGTACTCAATTAGGCGGTACCGGCCATATTACACTTAATGACAGTTACAACTTTTCAAGTTTATGGATAAGGCCTCCAGATGAAATACTGCTAACCCCATTCCCTGCCCAGATCTGGCTTTGACTAAGGTTGGTAAATGACTCCACCAAATTCACACTGCCATCGCGACTAAAAGACCCAGAGGTTAACGCAGTAATATCCCAGTAAATGCTACTATAAAACTGCCTGTCCATTGCCGTGTTCATACCATCGCCACTATAGAGGGAAACATCACCTGCTGTTTTACGCTTGAAGGCTGTAACTAATGAAGGGAGTGAAGATCCGCTAAAGTCATTAGCTTCCATTGCAGTAATTGTGAAATCAGGGCTTGAATAAAAGTATCCGTACCCGGTTGCTGAAGTAATACCATCTCCACGATAAATTCGGGTTTCATCATCCGACTGGAAGGCCACTGTTAGCTGATCATGTCCTGCCCCCAAGAAATCGCCAGATGCCAACGCGGGGACTTCCCAGTAGTCACTGCGGTGTAGAACCCCCATATTTGTCAAGCCTTCAATACCGTCTCCACGGTAGATGATCGTTTCACCTGATGGAGCGGTCATAGCCGTGACAATTTCAGAAGCGCCATCGCCATCAAAGTCACCCGATACTATTGCGTCAATGCTCATATCAACGCTATTAAAAAGTTGCCCTTGATCAAATAAGCTTCTAGTGCCGTTACCACGGTAAACTATTGTCTCATCACTCTCCCTATTTGAAAGTACAGTAATAGCCTGGTCCGACTCACCACCACCGTAATTACCGCTCTCCAAATTAGAGACTTTATAATCCGAACCGATATAGACAACGTCCTTAAGGTATTTCCCTTCACCACCAGTAGCCAAAACAACTTTTGTAAAGTCGTTATAGTTTAATGCTACCAATATTTCATCCAGGCCATCTCCATTAAAGTCACCAGCGATGGTGCCTCCAATGCTTTCCTTAACTATTTGATCTCCATGATAGAACTTTTGCTCTCTTTCAATAAAAGTACCAACATCGTCAGACGCAAGAGTAGCTGTAACTTCTATTTTACTACGATCACGATAGGGGAAAGTAATTATGTTGTTTTTCACTAAATTACCAAACGAAGGCTGCTCCCCACCGGCTACATTACGCCAGCTAGAAAGAAAGGCTATCTTTCCAGAGCGATCTGAATAGTTACTGTGTATATTGTTAAAATTACTAGCATCCCTTACCCGAACAGGGTCACCTGATATAGTGTAAAAGTAGTTCCCATACACCTCATTCTCACTGCTATTATGAGCAAGATATACTGCATGCATTAACGATGATTGCTCAGGGATATTCTCCGCCTTATGAAAAACATTATTATAAATCACGTTATATTTTGAATTTACAACGTCAACCACACCATACCCAGCGCAACCTTCTGGGCAGTTACTAACATCAAATAATGTGCCCATTTCCACAAACTTATTATCGTGGATTTTATTACAGCCATTCCAGCTCGACGCTCTATTCTGCCTACCACCATTAAAGATTATTCCGTAGGTGGCATAGTTGCGCAATGTTAAGCCACTGATCTCAACATTGGTGCACTGACCATCTTGAGCGCTCAGATTAAAAAATGACTGGCTTCCCTGCCCCTCAAATACCGGCTCCTCATCAGCGTAAGGCTTAATAATTAACCGATATACCTTATCAGTCTCAGTCCATTTCACACTTTCAGCGTAATAAGTACCGCCACGAATAGCAATCGTGGTATCACCATCACTAAAATCCACTAGCTCCTGTGCCCGGGATAAAGTCTTTACCGGCTCCTCAATATTGATACCGGTATTGGAGTCATCTCCCTCAGAGGACATATAGATTGTCTTTGAAAAGCCAGCCGCCGGAAGCATCATCAACATCCAGGCAAAACACTTAAAATTAGACCTAAGTCTCATTTAAAACCTCACAGATAAGTTAGGTGACAAAAATGGGTAATTGTCACGAGGCTTCATCTTAGATTTCCTGACTTTTATTACAAAGGACAAGCTTCCTGCAAAAGCTCTACTTTTTGGTATTTGGCACCATCTTAGTTCACATTCATAAGAAATTAACACCGCGCCATACCTGAGATAAAGCATGTAAATATTTACTTCAAAAAGTATCCGACAATTGAACCTTAGATTGCCAAACTGAATACTGGGCAATAAATTAATTCACTCCTCATCGGAATCCATTTTAATTTTATATAACTGCAATTAAATAGATGTAACACTAAGCTCAAACTATTAAATGTGTCACACTACGATCTTTATTTGAATCAAAAACCTCAAGAAAATAGATACAATCAGAGCTTCACAAAACATTAATTATTACATCTTGGGTTTTTCTGAATCCACGAGTACACTTTAGCTTTACTCCATCTATTTTATCGTGACTGAATACTGTAACAGGGAGGGTTGCACAGCTGGAACGCAAAGCACTCTACGAGGTGACTTTTCCAGTATGAGGGGGCTGGAGGATAAAATTAAGGCGTTCATTAAGATCCACAATTGAGCGCCGGCGAAACCTTTCAATTGGACCAAAAGCGCCGCGAAAATTACTGCTTTAATTGAGCCAGTATAAAAAGTGCTAGCGAATTAACCCCATACATCACTATTTGACTGGAATGGCCGATAACTGCACCTTGAAAAAGCAGCACTATTGCCGAAGGTATCCCACAAATTCTAGAATGGCAAAATATATCATCAAAGTACCGGCTCTATTTCAACCATGTCTTTGAAAGCCGCTTTAAACGCTTGGAGGAACCCGTTGAGAAAGCAGCCAGTTGCATCTGCTCTTGCCGGCGTTCTTCAATCAACCTCTTGATTCTTGATGTACTCTCGAATCATCTGCTCATCAAGACCTACTGTACTCACGCAGTAGCCCCGAGCCTAAAAGTGCCTTCCTGTGAAATTTCTCTGCACATGCTTGTACTTCCGAAATATCTGGATCGCAGATTTCCCTTTCAGAAACCCAACCGTATTGGAAACACTTAACCTTGGAGGAATCATTAACAACATATGAATGTGATCCCTCATTGCGTACCCCTCGACCAACTCAATGTCTTTTTGACGACATAAGTCTCGGAATATTGCTCCAATCTCACGTTTCAATGCTCCAAATAACGTTTTCTTTCGATACTTGGGAACAAATACCACATGGTACCTGCAATAATGTTTCACGTGAGCTTGGCACTGCCAATCTCGCACATGGCCTCCTTAAAGAACTTGCCGGTTCATGGAGGTCATATTTTTACTCTGCACGCCGGAACGGCAGAGCCTTATCAAGTCTCACCGCCTGAGGCGGTGGTTTACCTATTTGTTAATTAAATGGTCCCACGGCATACGCCGTAGAACCATCAACCATTTATTAATTTTACAGCCAAATTCAATATCGATTTTTACTTTAAAACTCATTCTTTATCGCTCTCAAACTCAACCATGAACTCAACCAAATCAATAGCCGGCTTAAAACTATCAAAAATATTTATTGGTGTTTGAACCACTCCAGCATATACGGCTTTACCAAAAATTCCGGCATCAAATTTACTCGAATAAGTTGTCCATGCATGTGTCACATCAACTGCAGGCACAAATGGAATCATTGCATTTTTCTTATTAATTACATTTGGAACTCCAAAAGACACCCCTATTTTCAGTGAGTTCGCGCTACCTATCTGCTTCGCACCTTTCTTCTGTTGAATCATAGCGTGCTCCCATCCAAAAATTGGGTCTACAGGAACTTGCCTTGTCCGCAGAATAGAGCTGAATATACCTTTTGCGCCTTTCCCCCAAGTACTTTTGGATGCATCCCATTCAGTGCTAATAATGGTTGATTCTCCACCCTCCATGGCATATTCGGGGTAATCCACATCCGCAACAGTAGCAACCAATTGAGCTCCACCTTCAATCACCATCGAATTTAATGCTGCTCCAGATTCCCAGCCGGATGAGTAGAATAATTGCCCCGCTGAGTCCAAACCTACAAGTGAAAATTTACTACCAGCAAACGGCCCATATTGCAAATCTCCGGTCAGACCAATGCTCCCTGATCCTGGCTTATTATAATCATTCAGCCAGCCATCAAAATCATGCATTACTTCTTTAGACCATAAGAGTGCAGAGTCTAGTAAACTCGGCTCGACTGTGGGTAGACCAGTGCCGATACCTTGGTCAAGGTGCTTCTCTGCAGAGGATATTCCTACATTTTCGAAAATGATATTCTCTACACTACCCACCAACGCCTCTCCATAATCCACCTCATCCATTGGCGCTGGGCAGAAACCTATCTCCGTACGCTGATTATTAAGGGACTCTGCAACTACTTCGACACGGCTATCGGTCTCGGCCGTGTGCACAGCGGCGGGTTGGGATTGCAAGACGAGTTGCGTTTCGGTTTTAGTTTGCTGGGCCGTTTGAGCTACCTCGACAGCGTGCTGAGGCGTAGGCTCTGTTGCTTGGCCGACAGCCCTATCAGCAACGGGCTCAACGGCGATCGGCGATTGGCGCACCGGTGCAGACAGGGCGTATCCCAGGTGGGAAACCGCAGCATTTTGTGCCACTGACGCGAAGCTGAATTTCTGATCCCATACGCTTGCATTTAGCGCTTCATTAATAGAAGTGGATAGAAGTGTCTTGGTCAGCTGCCAACCATCAGAGGCCTGGGTTAAGAAGTCCTCGGCATTATTCAGGTTTGCAGTGCTGTAAGTACGTTCCGCATAGCTCGTCTCATACTCAAAGCTTCCTTCCATCCCTCCTTGAATTGCACCATTAACCCCTGCAACGGCCACCGCGCCCCAGTTAAAGCTGTGCTGATCACCGAATGCCATATTGACTCCCTGATCAACTACATTGGTTGTAATCGCAGAGCCAACGGTGTTGGAGCTGAAGAAGTCAGACGTACCAGCAACGGCACTCTCACTGCCAGCGAGGCTTTCCAGCCCATACATTACTCCAGCAGTCGCCATTGCTGTGACGCCGGCCTGAGCAACCCCACTCCAGTCGAAGCCACTCTGTAAACCAACAGCCATGCTGGCCACCTGCGTGGTAGCAGCAACGGCGGCTCCAGCGGCAAAGGCACCCACCGCTCCGGCAACGAAAGCAGTAGCACCAGCACCAGCAAGTGCACCCGATACCATACCCATCACCCAAGGCCCCAGATACATCGAGGCCACCACAGCAACCACCAGTACAACTACCTGGGCCAAACCACAACCATCGGAATCAACCGGTGGTGGTGGCGGTACATCTGGCAGGGTTGGGCTGATATCGCCCAGCTGTAGACTGCCGTCTACAGGACGGAAAGTGTCGGCATTGTTATGGATATTGGTGACTACGTTGGGCAGTTCCAGGCGCTGTCCCCGGGTCAGTACTTCATCCCCACGCAGACCGTTGGCATCCGCCAGCAGGTACCACAGACTGGAGTCTCCCCAAATCGTGGCCGCAATAGTTTGCAGGCTTTCACCGCCCTGGGCCTCGTAACTGGTATAGCTGGCGGCCGGGTAACTGGGATTGATCGGCTGGAAGTTCTGGTCAAAGTCTGCCGATTGCACCGCCTGTACATGGTCGCCGTTGTCGTTTAGGTGGCGGTTGCCGCTACCGTCAGTTTCCGCCAGCGCTTTCACATAGTCATAGCGGCTCGGTACCCGGTCATTACCCACATCCCCCACGGCGTGGCCATTGAAGTAATAGAAGTGACGCATCTCGCGACCGAGTGTAGTTTCCCCGCTATCGCGAATCTCTTCGCGCACCAGAGTGCGGCCCTCTTTATCGGTTACGTAAGCCCTGGCACTTTCATTGGCCACATCGTAGACCCGGCGTATATGGCCGTTGCTGTCATAGGTATAGTAGGCCTCACCGCTCTCCCACTGGGCGCGCTGCTCCGGGGTGAGATCAGCGTTATCGGCGTTGATCACTACCGACTTAGTTTTGTAGGTATCCCACTTCTCGTAACTGTTGTGCAAGGTGGTGACCGTGGGCGCCGCACCGCCTTCGGGATATGCCCTGGTAATCGAGGTATCCACTGTTGCGCCATCACCGAGGAAGGTGTTGCGCATCCGCGTAACCTCATCGGTCGCCCGACCGCTGTCGTCATAGCGGGTCGTCTGGTAACCCAACAGGGTGCCATCGGCATTGTGATGATTCTCGGTCACACTAAACAGGGTGCCATCCGAGTCATACTCGTAAGAGGCGGTCACCTGCCCTGCATGGTTATTGACTCGTTGGGCGCGCAAGACAAAGCCGCTGCCCTGGTCGATATGTACGGTGGTGACACGGCCATTGGCATCGTAGGCGTACTGCTCGCGAATGCTGCCATCACTGGCGCGCACAGCTTGATAACGCTGATCCAGGCCGTTGTAACTGATCGCGGTTCCACTCTCTCCCATCACTATCTGGCCGTCCTGGAATTCGCCCAGGGTCAGGGTAAAGCGGTTGTTCTTGTCGTAGGTGTAATAGAACGATTGGGTTTCCCCTTCGATAGTGCCGTCTAAGTTATCCACATAGCGGCCGTTGTAAACACTGCTGACACTGCGGCGATTACTAAAGGCATCGAAGGTGTAGTCGATCTGGTAGGCATTTCCGTATTCGTCGTAGCCCTCAATGCTGACAATACGGCCCTGCTCATCGTATTCAGCGTTGCTGTGCTGATACACCACGCGTCCGTTGTTGTTATACAAGTCGTTAGAGCGGTAATAGAGCTCACCGGTGCGGTTGCCCGCCTTGTCATAGCGATACTCGGTCACCGCCGGCGCCACCGTATCCCCGACTGCGGCCTGATCCCCATCGACCAGGCCGTTGTTGCCGTAGTCGAAGGTGCGGAACAGGTTGCCGTTGTGGTAATAGGTGTAGCGAATATCCTGGCTGTTCCGGTCCTCCCACAGGGCGTCGCCGCTCATACCGGTATTGCCTGTCTGACGCGACAGCCAGCCGGCATAGTTATAGGAGTATTCGATGCGGTGGCCACCTAAGTCGTCGTGCCAGACCGCTTTGCCAAAGTAGTCGCTGACATCAGTAATCACGTCTTCGCGGGAGCTCTGGCTCCAATTGACCGCGACGGTACCGCCCATACCGGCTCTGGCCACCGAGGTGATATAGCCCCCCAGGCGCACCTGGATGGCGTCGTCCTGGGCCTGCTCGCCGCTGGCGGCGAGCACACTGCGCGTAACATAGTCACTCCAGGCGTAGGCGTAATCGGTCACCTGGCCGCTGTAACTTGTGTACTCCAATACCCGGCCGAGACCGTCGTAGCGATAGGTCTCCTGTCCAACTGTGCCGCTGGCACTGGCATCGCCCGTATTGTCAAAGCTGGAATTGAGCACATAGCGGGTGTCGCCGTAGAGGGCGTTGCGATGGCGGATGCGATTGCCAAACTCGTCGTAGTCCCACTCATCGTAGTAGGCGGAGGCGCCGTAGTTGTAGTCGATCGCCCGGCTGCTGTCCTGGAAGCGATTCATCCGCACCAGCTGGTTATTGGCGTCGTAGTGGTAGGCCACCTGATAGTAGAGCGCACCGGTACCGCTGCCGCGCTCGCCGGCCCGGTAGGCCAGTTGGCTGGTCCCCTTGAGGTTGCCGGCCTGGTCGAAGGCCTGGGTATCGTAGTCTCCCACCGCGTCCTGGCTGGCAACCAACAAGCCCGCAGCATAGTCCTGCAAGCTCACCTGCTCGTGCTTGATGTTGTAGTTGTCGACAGCGGTGCGGGTGGCGCTGCTGGCGCCTGCGGCGGCTTGCGCAGCCACTTTTTCCATCACCGTCTCGCCGTAAGCGTTAACGCCGTACACAGTGGCGGTGTGGGCGCGGAAATGGGTCATCTGCTCCGTGTAGACATCCGCCTCTGGTTTCAACTCCTGCACCACATTGCCGCGCTTGTCGTACTGGTACAGGGTGGCATTGCCATTGTTGTCGATAGAGGCCACGGTTTCGCCAAAGGCGTTATAACTAGCGTGGTGGGCAATCAGTGTCTCGTCATTGGCGGCACCAGTCAGTTGCAAAGCAATATTGCGGACTGCCTGGCGGTTATACATGCCCACCAGGGAGTAGAACACCGAGCTATTCGCGTCACCATCGGAACTCGCACTGCGGGTATAAGTATTTGTGTCAACAGTTTTCAGCACCTCGTTGGTGATATTGCTCACCGAGCCGCCACTGTCGTTATTAAATTGGCCTTTGGCGTGATTGAGCAAGGTCCCGGTCTGGTTGTTGCCGCTGTAGGCCCAGAGCTCGAAGTCGAGAGCGGTAGCACTGTTGTCCATATCTGAAGTGTCGACATAAACCCAATCCTGCCCGGTAGGTACATCGACCTTCCTCGTCTCGCCATCGGCCGCAAACGTGATGGACTCAGTGCCCGGCGGCAAAGCGTAGACCTTGACGCGTTCAGGCGAGGTATAAGTCGCACCACCGTCGCCGGCGTAATGCCCCCAGCTCTGGCCGTTAGTCTTCATAGACACGGAGATGGCAGGGTTTGGCCGGCTCTCTGTAACCGCTCGGTAGAAACCGGCAGCGATCGTAAAAGTGCCATTACCGGTGACGATAACCGTTGCCGAATTGCCACCTATGGATAGATTCAGCTCAGCGCCTGTCGCATCCCGCAACCCCGAGACCGTAAAAGTGATCTCAGCCTGCATGTCGTACATTCTGAGATCACCGTTGCCAGTCGGCTCAGAACCCAGAACAACACTTTGCACCGAGTCATAGGTAACCGACACGTCACCATAAGCCTCTACCTGCCCCGGGTAACTGGCAGCGACGCTGCCCGGAGGCAGTCCATAGGTTGTCTCATTGGTAGCTAGCGAGTCGGCGTAACGCAAGTCGATATCTTTACCTCCACCCCGTCTTGAGGATTTATAACCCGCCGACAGCCAGAAGGTATTTACCTCCGGCAGATGTTCCAGGCCCACACCCTCCCCCGGAAGGCCAATACTGCCCTCTTGGGTAGTGGCGCCGTTGCTATAGAGGTTCACCGCGTGCAGCACCAGGCCATCTGGGGACAGGAAAGTCAGCGACAGCGAGTGCACCCCGGGCGCGAGAGCAATTTCCATGCCGTCGCTCCAGTCGTACTGGGTGTTATCCATTACCACTGCGCCCTCGGCATTCTTTGCCAGCACCTGCACCTTGGCGGTGCTGCCAAAAACATCGGCTACATCCGCGCTGGTGAGGCTGAGGGTGTTATCTGCCAGGGTCCAATCCAGGCTGGGCATCAGCGCCAGGGGGTTATTCTGAGCGTCATCCAGGATATCAGCGGCCTCATCATCGCCGGCCTGAAGGAAATTACTGGTGACGTTGTAGTTGTAATCACGAGTAGTAATCACTACTTCGCGCCAGCCGTACTCGACGCCATCGTGGGATAGCGGTACCAAAATATGCAACTGCTCAATTTCTTCGTAGTGAGTAGTCTCCACGGTGATCGTGCGACCGCTGTCGAGAGTTACCTCGCGGCTGGTAACATACTCATGGAAAGTCCGCTCCAGGTACCCCTGACGAGCTTGTTTATTTGTGTCGTCTAAAAGAAATTCATCACTATCGAGTAAACCGCTAAGGCCCTGCCGCTGCTCAGTGGTAAGGTCCAGCTCCTCAAGGCGAAGCCTGTCATCATTCTCACTTAAATAAGTGAGTTCATCGGAGTGCTCCACCCAAGACCGCGAGCTGTCCACCGCCTCGGCATCACCGGGGTTGCTGGTGTAACCGCGCCCCTCATCGTCGACAAAATGAATATTGTAGTAACGTTCGGTTGCCATCGGCCGTTCAGGGGGAAGACTCATTTCATGACTGGCAGCCACAGTGGTGCTTGCCGGCATGTCCCCGCTGCCCAGGTCCACCCACACGGAGCTACTACTGGATTGGGTGGTCTCCCGATTGCGGACACCTACGGTCGGTACACTGCCACTGCTCTCGCCATAGCTAACCTCGTTTTGGGTTTCGCTGCCGTCGTTGTCGACATTCCACCCCACATCCAGGTTCGGGTTGTCATCCGGGGTATCCAGCGGTGCCTCCACTACGGTGATCAGCTGATCTTCCTGGTCGTAAAGGCTGTATTTCCACTGGGTCTCACTCTGGGTGGTCTCGTTCAGCGCCTGCTGCACGGTGGTGACATCTTCCAGACCATCGTTATTGATGGCGGAGATTTCCAGCGTGGTGTTGCCGTTTTGGTCATACAAGTAGATGCGCGGGGTGCCATTGCCGCTGTTGGTTTTAAACAGGCGACCCAGCTCGTCGTAGACAAAGTACTCCTGGTACTGGTGCTCTGCGAAGCCTATGCGGTTGGCGGTGTTGATACCCTTGCCAACAATCTGCCCGTGGGTGTTGTAGGCGATATCGTGCTGCACCAGACCGCCACCTACGGCCTGGTCGGCACTGCTCACTCGGGCGGTCTCGCGGCCCTGGGCGTCGTATTGCACCCAGGTCACCACCTGGGCCTGTTGGTTGTCGATATCGGTTTGGTAGCTGGTCTGGTAGACCGCATGGCCGAAGGCATCGAAGACAAACTCCGTGGTGCCTTGGTAGTTGGCATCGCCGCGATTCTCCCGCGCATCGCGAGTCTCGGTGCGCACGCCCAGGGCGTTGTAGCGGTGGCTGGTCACCTGGTCGCCGTCGTTGTGCACTGTCTCTGCGGTGCGGTTGCCATACAGGTCATAGTGATAACTCACCGTGGCGCGCACGCGGTCGCCGCTGTAGTTGGTGTACTCCGCGCCCTGAGTTTGTGCCTGCTGGCCGAGGGCGTTGTAAGACACACTCTCCGTGCGGCTGTCGCTGGCATTTTCATCCCCGTCGTAGCGCACCGCAGTGTCTTGCAGGCCGGTTTCGTTATAGCCGTAGCGGGTCACCAAATCGCTGCTTACCTGGCTGCGACTCAGGGCGGTGCCCGAGTTGCTGATACGGGAGAAGGATTCGCCTTTGAGGCGCTCCTCCAATAGCAAGCCGCGGCCGCTGTAGACATACTCGGTGGTGCGCAGCTCTTCGTCATATTCCTCAGAAGTGAGGTTGGCAATCAAACCATCGCGATTGTCATTGTAAAGAGACTCCAGCCAGGCGTGGCGCGCCTCATTGTCGGCGGGGGCCCCGAGGCCATCAAAGTTGAGGGCCATGGCATAGCGGGTTTGCGCGATTACTTGGCCGAGACCATCGTAAACAGATTCAGTGACATAGCCGAGGCGGTCTACCATCAGCACTTGGTTGCCGGCGGCATCAAAGAGGGCAAAGCTGGGTTGGTCTTTGCCGTCGATCTGGATAATGCTGTTGCCATTGGCATCGTAACTTACCTGATACCCCTGGGTGCTGCCGTGGCTGAAGCCCTCTTGCAGCTCGCCCTGGTCACCGCTGGTGGAATCCGGGTCGACCAGGTTGTTGAGGTCAAAGAAGATGCCCTCGTCGCTTTCCGTTCTCACCAACAGGTTGTTGGCGTTGTAGTAGAAGTGCGTGCTGCGCCCGGTGGTAAGTTCGTGATCCTGTAGCGCCAGGGCATCGTGGCGCCAGTGCCCGGAGGCACTGTCGAGATCCAGTGCGGCTGCACTGCCGTCCCAGGTGCTGCCGTCGATGTGCAGGCGCTGGTCGTAGCGGACCTCCGTGGTGAGGTTCCCGGCGGCGGTATACACGTTAAACGTGAGGCCGCCATCGGCATCCAAAACCAGTACCTGCTGATCCAGGCGGTTGTAAACCGAGGCGACAGCTTGGATCTGGCCGTGCTGGGTGCCGGAGACACTGCCGTCGCTGTTGAGTGCGGCTCCACTCAGGCCGCGCTGGCCTTCGTAGACCTGGCGGCCCAGGGCGTCGTAGCGCACTTCGGTAACCTGGCGCAGGGTGACCTGGCCGATCGCGCCATCAAAGTCCGGGGTGCTCAATGCACTGTTGCTGGCAGCGGCAAACTCCGGTCCGATAGAGGTGATCATCCGGCTGCGGTGGTCGTAAGCCATCTCGGTGGTGCGCAGACCCTGGGAATCGGTTTTCTCACTGGCGGCACTCACATCCCAGTAGCGCCCCTGAGTCATCTCCACCCGGTCAAAGGCGTTGTAGACATATTCGGTAATGGCGCGCACTTCTCTTGTCGCGGTGCTGTGGGCGCTCAGCGCTGCGGCAAACTGCGGTCCAGTTTCCTGGGTAATGCGCCCCTGGGCATCAAACTGGTAGTCGGTGCGGGCGCCGAGGGCGTCGATGGCCGCAGTGCGGTTGCCGGCGGCGTCGTATTCATAGCGGGTCTCACTGGCGATTGCCTGGGACGCAATCAAGTCGTAACCGTATTGCGTCGTCGAAAGTAGCTGACCCCGGTTGTCATAACTGTTGGTGATATAGCGGTCGCGCACCACATCCTGTTTGCCACTGAGCAGTGCGTCGAGTGCGGCGGCATCCAGTGCGGCAATATCCACATCGCCAGCAAGCTTCTCGGCGTAGCTGCGCACCGCCGTGGCTTGGCCAAAGGCGTCGTATTCATAGGTCGTTACGCCGCCATTGGGCAATACCTGGTGGGTGAGACGATTGTTGGCATCGTAGATAAAAATGCCGACATTGCCGTTGGGGTCGGTGGTGGCGACGATATTGCCAAAGGCATCGAGTACCGAGTGGGTACTGCCACCGCGGGCATCCACCTCAGCCACTTTGCGCCCCAGTTGGTCGTGCTCCTGGGCGCTGACATAGATCTCGCCTCTCGGGCTGACCAGGGTCGCCAACTCATCGAAGTGGTTGTAGCTGAAGTAGGTCGTGGCGATGCGCTCGTGCCGACCGAGATCAGCTTCACCGAGGGTGGCGCGATTGGCAATGGTGTCACTCTCGGCGTCCGGCAGACCCGCAGTCTCCTCTACCAGCCGCCCCAGGGCGTCGAAGCCGCGGTAGGTCACCCGCTGCTCGGGCAGTCCCTTGGCCTCGATCGTGAGCCAGGTTTCACCGAAGGCGGTGTAGCGCTGTTCAGTAATCACATCGGCGCTGTCAATGGTGAGGACCACTTCACCACGGGCCGAATAGGTGTAGCGGGTCGAGCGATCCTGGGCGTGTGCCAGGGCACCGGTATCGATACTACTGGGTTCGCTATTCAGCGGGATCGCCTGGCTGTAATGGGTCTCGGTCAGCACCTGGCCCAGGGCGTCGTAGTTCCAGGTGGACAGATAGCCCTGTGAGCCATTGCGCGGTACCAGTTGATGGGTCAGTCGACCGGCGGCATCGTAGCTGAGGTAGGACTTGTAGCCGAGCTGATCGGTGATCTCAGTGCGGTTGCCCAGAGCGTCGTAGCCGTAGTACTCGGTAAAGCTGCTGAGTCCGCTGCCATTCCAAACTTGCTCAGTGATGCTGGTTTTGCGTCCAGCGCTGTCGTACTGGGTAACGAACACTTGGTCGGTGGCGCTGCTGCTACCAATAGACAGGTCTCCAGCGCGCAAGCTACCCCAATCGGCGACAGCGGGTACGCTAATTCGGTTGGCATAGCGGATAACCGTCTCGCGGTTATCGCTGTCGCTATAGCGAGTCTCGGTCACATAACCGAGGCTGTCGACACTGTGGGTGCGGCGCCCGCTGGCATCGTAAATAAAGAGGCTGCGGCGATTGTTCGCGGCATTGGGGTCCAGGTCTGCGGTGGTCTCACTGGCCAGGGCAATGGCCCGGGCGTAGGTGATCTCTCCGGCCACTTCGCCACGGGCGGTGTACAGGGTCTCGGTCACATAAGCGTACTGGGCCCCATCCCGCTCAAAGACCTGCAAGCGGTGGGTCTGGCGACCGGCGGCGTCGTATTGGTAGCGGGTCTCCCGATCCAGGCTGGTATCGCGCACCAGGTCGTCGACACTCTCGGTAGACGGATTGATTTTGTGCGCATAGCGGATCTCCGCACTGACGCGCCCGGCAACATCGTAGCGGGTCTCGCTCACCTGACCCAGTGAGTCAATGGTGTAGGTGAGCTGGCCGTCGCCATTGTAGATATAGCGGGTGCTGCGCTGGGCCACGCCACTGTCGAGCAGTGCGGCAATCGCCTCGGGGGCGGCGCCACTGGCGATGTTCGCCGGCAGGTCTGCGCTGTCTAGGAACGCGCCGTACTGCACCTTGCCAACCAATTCGCCGGCCGCGTTGTACTGGCTCTGCACCAGGGTGTACTGCGGGTTGTCCGGGTTGCCACTGGCGGAGAGGGTGTATACCGCGCGGCCTTCGGCGTCGTATACCGTATAGCTGGTATGGCCGAGGGCATTGGTCACGGCGGTGCGATTGCCATCCCGGTCGTACTGGTAGTGAGTTGCGATGGCCAGCCCATCCGGGTCGACCGTTTCACTTTGCACTCGTCCCAGTTCGTCGTAACTGTACACTCGGGTGCGGGTGTAACTGGCGGTGCCCGCCACGCCGCCGCTGAGATAACCCTCGCGCATCTGCAACAGGTTGCCCTGGCCGTCGTAGTCAAACTCAGTGAGCAGGTTGAGGCCCGAGTTATCGCTGCTGGCATCCACGATCACCCGCACCACGCGGCCGTTGTGATCGAATTCCGTGCGAGTCATGCTGCCATTGGCATCCACCGTCTCTTCAAAGCGGTGGCCGTAGCGTTGGGTCGTGGTGAGGTTGAGTCCACCCACATCCTCGGTGCGGGTCAATACCCGCCCCTGGGGGTCGTAACGTATCTCGGTGCGCACGCCGCGCTCATCCAAAGTGGCGGTGAGCTGACCTGCAGCGTCGTATTCACTGCGACGCGCCTCACCCAGCCCATTCTCGGTACTGACCAAGTTGCCCTGGGTGTCGTACTCATAGCGCGCCTGGCGGTGCCAGCTGCCATTGGCGTAAAGGGAGACCTCGAGGGTTTCACCGTGAATGGTAAACAGCGTTTCGGTGTGCACCCCCTGTGGAGTGGTCATTTTCTGTGAACGGCGCACATCGTCATAGCTATAAATAGTGGTGCGATTGAGCGCGTCGGTGCGGGTCAGGACGCGGCCGTAGGCGTCATAGCTCAGCTGGGTGCTCTGCCCCAGCGCATCGCGCTCCTCGACCACCTGCCCCAGGCGATCATAGAAATACGCGCGCTGGTTGCCCCGCGCATCCGCAGTCGCCTGTACCTGGCCGAAGGCGTTGTACTCACTGCTCGTGGTCACCGCCGTATAGGCGCCGTAACTCAGGTGCGTACTACTGGTCAGCACTTCACCGCGGCGGCTATAACTGAAGTCCGTCTGCGCAAAGCGGCTGTTGGCCCGGTCGATGGCCTGGCTGAGGTGGGTGCGCTCGCCGAAGGCGTTGTAGGTAGAGGTGCTGGTAAAACCCTCGCCGTCTGTGCTGCTCATCAGCAGGCCGCGCTGGTTGTACTCGCTGCTGGTGACGGTGTCCCCATCACTGGCGAGCCCCTCGACCAAGCTGTCCAACTGCGCTGCATTGCCATTCAGGTTCAAGCTGTGCAGCAGGCTGTCGCTGAGGCGATTGGCGTACTGACGGCTGCGGGTCAGCTCGCCAAACACACTGTAAGCCAGCTGGCTGACCTGCCACTCCAGGGTCTCCGAGCCCGGTTTGAACACCGGCGCAATGGTATATTTCAGTTGCCCGTCTTCGGTGTAGGCATAATAGGTGGTGTAACCGTTGGCATCGGTACTGGACAAGCGCCGCCCGGCGGCATCGTAGCTGTACCCTTTGACCTGCCGCCCCAGGTGATCCCACTCACCGGTCACCCGTCCGTGTACATCGTACTCCCAGTGGGCGTCGCGAGCGGCGCTGTCATTGGCGCTAAAGGTCGCATCGCCCTGGTAGTTGTCCAGGTAATTATCCAGGATCGAGCCGGAAGTTATCGCGAGACCACTGCGGCTGCTCTGCAGCTGGCCGTCGGCGGTATAGGTGAAGTGACTGGTATTGCCGTAGACGTCGGTGCTGTGGGTCACCTGGTTGCGGCTGTCGTAGCGCCACTCGCTCACCTGGTCGTCATCACTGCTGACCAGGCGCCCAGTGGTCTCGGTGGTAACTTCCAGGGTGCCGATACGACCGCTGCCGCGCACCAGGAACACGCCGATATTGAGCAGCTCCACATCCGGGTCCAGGGAGGCCAGATCCGCCTGTAAATCTCGCTCGAAGGCGTGCCAGTTGCCATCCAGGTAGCTGGCATCCAGGGGGAACTGGTAGTAGGGAGTTCCCGAGGAGGAGTAATAGATCCCCGGGCTGGTCACCTGCGAGCTGTACTCGATAAAGGCATAACCCTTCGAGGTCTCCACCGAAAAGAAGATCCGGCTGGGGGCACTGAGGTTCATCTCGAGACGCACACTGGCACTACCCTCGATATTCCACTGCTCGTGCGCCGCGTTCTTATACAGTTTGAAGCCGTCGTTAGTGCCCGAACCGGAAAGCTCCACCACTTCCCGCTGCATACGAATATCGTACACCTTCTCTATCGTGGCACTGCCGGAGTTCTGGGCGTAGATATCCCAACTACCCAGATCCAAATTGTCTTCGTTAAAACGGTGTTGGATAAAATTGAGGCCCTTGAGGGTGAGGCGCGAAGCATCGCCGTTCACCGCATCGAGTGCGTTGTCGAGGCCGTTGAGTGCGCTGGCGTAACGAATGGTTTTAACCCGGTTGCCGGCGACATCGTACTGGTGCTCGGAGAGGTAACCCTCTGCATCAATCTCGGCAACTTCGCGACCCTGGGCGTCGTAAATCCAGTAGCTGGTGCGGTCATTCTGCGCGTCCACCACCGGGCGCAGGGTCTTCAGGGTACCGCTGTTCAGCCAGTGTGCGCTCTCGCTATAGCTGGCCACCCGGTTGGCATAGCGGGTGGTTGCCACCAGCTGGCCTGCGCGATTGTAGCGATACTCAGTGAGATAGCCCTCCTGGTCCAGTGTGCCGCTGACCCGTCCCGCCTCATCGTAAAAAGTGCGGCTGATACGGGCATCGGCCAGGTCCACTCCACTGGCCGTGGCGCTGAGATATTGGGTATAGCTGTCGCCGGGAGCGAGGGTAAAGCGGCCCTCGCCGCTCTTGCTCACAGCAACACCATCCACATCCAGGGTGTAAGACAGGCGGTATTCGTAGACACCGCTGCCATAAAAGTCCTTGTCCAGCTCCACCGTGCCATTTTCTGCATCCACCGGCAGAGTGACCCACTCACCCTCGGGCAGTGAGCGAATGGATAGCTCCATCCCACTGGCGCTGTAGGACGGGTCCAGGGCCAGGGTTAGACGGGGGTTTTCCACCATTTGCAGCTGCCGCCCCACCTGCTGTTGGAAGGGGTCATCCACCAGGCTGGTGCCATCGTTGTAGTAACGGGTCACCTGCACGGTGTAATCGCCGTCGGGCAGCGTGGCGCCCATCAGCAGGTTGAGGCGGCCGGCAAAGGAGCCATCGCGCAGGGTGGCGGGATCAATCCAGGTTTGCACGGGGGCGCCGATGGCCGTGCCGGTGGCATTGTCGATCACCACCGCCTCCATATAGGCGATCGCCGCCGCCTCCTCGGCACTCAGGTAGCCCTCAACGGCATAGCCCTCCGCAGTGCTGCGGTGGTAGGTGGGCATTTCCCAGGTGGCCGGGGTAATACCGCTGTCGTTGGCGGCGAAAGTCCCAGACAAACTGCGCAGCAGGCGATCGTTGTCTCCGTAGCGATTGCTGTCCAGGCGATTAGTACCAATCTCAATGGTGCCGATACGGCCGCTGCCGCGCACCAGGAAAGCATCCACAGACTCCAGCTCAACACCTGCATCCAACTGCGCGATATCCGCGCGGATATCCCGCTCAAAGGTATGCCAGTTGCCGTCTAGGTACTCCGCCCCCAGGGGAAGCTTATAATAGGTTATGCCGCCGCCGCTAACGTACATTTCGGGAGCGGAAATATCCGAGCGATACTCGACATAGGCGGAGCCCGCTGAGGTCTCTATGCGGTAGTAAAGTACGGCGGGAGCACTCAGGTTGATCTGGGCACTCACCGTACTGGCATCAGTAACCCCAAAACCCTGGTCAAGGGTGTTGCTATAGAGCCTGAAGCCATCATCGATTCCCTGAGCGGAAATCTCGACCACCTCCCGCTGTAAATAGCTGTCGTAAACCGTACCGAGCGCCGCCGTTTCCGAACTATTACTGTAAATATCCCAGTGGTCCAGATTGAGGTTGTCGGCGCTGTTGTAGGTGTAACCGACATAGTCGGTAACACCATCCCGGTAAGTGACAACCCGATACTCGTAATCGCCGCTGAGATCACTCCCCAGGTTAGCGCTGAAGTGGTCTCCGTTTTGCTGCACGGCCACCCGCTGCCAGGGATTTTCGCCACTGACAGGGGTATCGGTCGTAATTTCTACGGTGCCGATACGGCCGTTGCCACGCAGAGTAAATTCGCGGAAAGCCTGTATTTCTTCAGTGGGGTCCAAATAGGCAATATCGGCGAGGATATCCCGTTCGAAGGTGTGCCAGTTGCCATCCAGGTATTTATCATCAAGGGGGAAGGTATAATAAATATAGCCGGAAACCACTTGAATATAGGGTTCTGTGGCTTCTGAATCGTACTTGGCATAGGCGATACCGCTGGCGGCCTTACTGCTGTCCAGCTTGTAGTAAATTCGATATTCACCTTCACCAGCATATTGCATCTCAACGCTGGCATTGACCCCATCGGCAATATCCCAAGAATCCCTATCGGCATTTTTACTGAGCGAAAAGGCATTATTGGCACTATCACCGGAAGTCTCCACCACCTTGCGCTGTAACTGGGTGTCGTACACCTCCGTCACGGTGGCTCCCGCCGGGCTAGAGTCAGAAACCCGCCACTGTTTCATATCTAGGTTATCGCCGTTGTTATAGGAGTGACGTACAACATCGCTCCCCCCAACCCGGCGGTACTCCAGGTAGGTGACTTCATCGGCTTCACCGAGGGTAATCGCACCGATACGGCCACTGCCGCGCACCAGGAAACGATCGACCTCTAACAACTCAACATCCGGGGCCAAAGTAGCGAGATCCTGGCGCAAGTCACGCTCGAAAGCATGCCAGTTGCCATCCAGGTATTGGCTGTCTAGAGGGAGGTTATAATAAATAGTCCCCGATTCAGAAACTTCAATAAAAGGACTGGAGATAAAGGGGTTATATTTTAAGTAGGCGCCCCCCCCCGAAGTCTCAACCCAAAAATATAAGTAAGTATCCCCCTGCAAGTTAACTTCAATACGGGCCTGAGCGCTGTCACTAATATTCCATGCTTCGTGCGCGGCATTTTTATGTAACTTAAACCCATTACTTGTCCCCGTACCGGAGAAAGCGACGACATCCCGCTGCAAGAACTCATCGTAAACCCGATCAATGGTTGCACCGGCTGGAGTGCTGTCGTAAATCTCCCAGCTATTAACATCCAGGTTTTCACCGCTATTCAATACATGGCGAGGAATATTGAGCCCACCTGACTGAGCGGAAAAAACCGAGTCAATTTCTACAGTGCCGATACGGCCACTGCCGCGCACCAATAACTTATCAATAGCCTGAATATATTCATTTGCATCGAGGGAATTGACATCCGCACGGATATCCCGCTCAAAGGTGTGCCAGTTACCATCTAAGTACTGATCTTCCAATGGAAATTTATAATAAATTGTACCGCTAGAAGATACCGCAGCTTCAGGTTCTGTAATCCCAGAGTGATATGTCGCATAGGCAACCCCATTGCTAGCAAGACTACTACCTAACTTGTAAAAGAGAGCAAGGTCTCCTTCACCTGAGTGTTGGATCTCTGTGCGAACCACACCACCATCGGTAATATTCCAACTTTCTCCAGCCGCATTTTTACTCAGGTCAAAACGGTTATCCGTACCATTGCCTGAGAATTCCACTACCGAACGCTGTAATTGTGGGTCATAAACTTGTGTGAGCGTAGCTCCAGCAGGATCATTATCACCTACCTGCCATTGTCCCAAGTCGAAATTATCAGCCGTGTTATAACGGTAGCGGGAAAAACTCTGTGCGCTCAGCCCCGCATCGGACCAATTGACAATATCTACCCGACCGATACGACCACTACCGCGCACAAGAAGGTTATTAATACTTTGTATTTGTTCATCGGGGTCCAGAGAGGCCACATCCGCAACAATATCCCGCTCAAAGGTATGCCAGTTGCCATCCCGGTACTGGGCCTCCAAAGGGAAGTTATAAAAGATCGAACCGCTGGTAGCGCTTATCGATATAGAGGGACTGCTAACGCTTGAGGAATAGGAGACATAGGCAACCCCGTTGCTTGCCTTACTACTAGTCACTGTATAATAGAGGCGCGTATGCTCTTCACTGGAAAATTGAATTTCAGTGCGAACCACGCGGCCATCGGTAATATTCCAGGAATCCCCGGCTTCATTTATTCCCAGTTTAAATCCATTATCTGTACCAGTGCCGGATACCTCCACCACCGAACGCTGCAACTGCGAGTCATAAACTTGTGTAACAGTCGCCCCTGCGGGACTAGCGTCATAGACACTCCAGTGATTGATATTAAAACTATCCTCACTGTTAAAGGTATGACGGGAGTAACTGTGGGAACTCAGATTGGGGTCAGACCAGTGTATCACCCGGTCTTGGGCCGGTTGCTCACCGATCTCGACAGTAAAGGGCTCTTTGCCGACGGTGCTGTCATCGTCGTAATACAGGGTTAAGGTGACACGATAAGCCTGGCCCGGGGGCAAGTCACTGCCGACCGATAAATTTACTTCGCCATTATAACTGCCATACAACTGGGGCCAGGTCTCTGCACTGGAGATCAACTGGTTATTTTGATCGCGCACTTCGGCAACGATTTTTTGCAAGGCCGGACTGGAACCGATTGCCACCGGGTAACCAATAATCCCTACCCCCGTGTCTTCCTGTAGAGAAACGGTGGTGTACTGGAAATCAAAATCACTGGTTTTCGCAACCCCTTTATCTACGGTGAGTGTCGGATCGCCAATCGTTTGCTTTACTGTTTGCCCGTCTTTCTCGTAGCGAATTCGGAAATGGTAGTTCCCCTCAGTGATACTACCCTCATCCACATCGCCGAGTACGACTTTTAAATCGCTCCCTTCGTCATTGACCAAGACACTGCGCCAGTCGCCGGGGCTATGTTCATATTCAAAAATAACACTGGTGCCCTCGGGGCGCGAACTCGCGGGCCAGCGGAATTCGGTGGGGTGATACTCAGTTTGATCCCCTATCTCGTAGTCAAAAGTATTCGTGTCGATTTCATCTCCACTCAAATCATAAGTGGTGACTTCTACTTCATAGCGACCATTCTCCAGCTCACCGTCTTCGGACAGGTTAAGAAAACCGCTAAAGGTACCATCATTTTCTTCAACCCAAGCCACATAATCTGCGGGAACAG
The DNA here is from genome assembly GCF_052468155.1 of Microbulbifer maximicatervae (SeqCode). Taxonomy (NCBI): domain Bacteria; kingdom Pseudomonadati; phylum Pseudomonadota; class Gammaproteobacteria; order Cellvibrionales; family Microbulbiferaceae; genus Microbulbifer; species Microbulbifer maximicatervae (SeqCode). The sequence goes on along the minus strand of NZ_CP174335.1, from coordinate 3,397,435 downwards.
CGGTGCTACTGGATACTAGATCGCCACTGACCTTATCCCGCACTCGCACCTCAGTACGCTTAATTGTCGCGGCATCATTACGAGTAAAGTAGTCGGCAACACCTGAAGCGTTTGTCTGAGTGATATAACGGGTGGAGTAAAACTCAAAATCAGCATCCACAGAGCTGTTATTATCGGAAGTACCACTTTTATTAATTCTAAAAGTATCGTACGCAGTTTTTATGACCTGTCCACCATTGGAGTATTCGATCTTAAAATCATAATAACCATTGTCCAGCTCTGCACTGATAGAGGACTCGTAGTACTTACTTCCTTCCTGCTCAACTGGTGAAGCACCCTCAGGTATCCAGCTAGCACTACTATCTCCCTGACGTCGGTAATAGAATTTTACAGCTCCACTGCCACTTTCATCATCCAGTTCATCCGATGGCCACCAATCCCAACGAATTTTAGTTGGATCATAAAAGTGCTGGGTGCCCTGTTCGTAGGTAAATGTATCCGTATCAGATGAATCATCTGTTTTAGTAATTGTTAGCGTCACCGTGTAAACCCCATCGGGGAGTTCATTACCGATACTCAAATTTACCCAGCCATTCCACGAGGACATATCTTGTGGGTAGGTATAAGTTGTTTCTATATCCCCCGTCACCCAATTTACGGACTCTGCTTTTATTTGCTTAATGTCTGTCCTGGTCGAATAACCGGTTAAAGCTGAAGAATTGGATACAAATTCCGTCTTCGCCTTAAAGCTGGTCGATTTTACCTGATTGGAACTACCCCCTCCGGTAAACGTGCCATTAGCTTCCTGTTTCAGCCTACTACTCGAAGAGAGCTGTATTTCATCCTGCTCCAAACTAGTATCCGAGATATCCGCCGCGTAATACTGTATTTTAAAGTGAACGTCACCACTGGGGTGGTAGTCTAGAATGACCGTGTTATTGTTGCCACTAGAGCTGATAGTACTACTTATCCAAGAGATACCCGATTTAAATTTAAAGGTGGTAGAGTTCCCTCGGCCAGTAGTAGGGTCATCCCATTTAATACGAGAGCCAACATTAACGTCTTTTGTCTGCGCAGCGTGGTCTTTGTATTTCCACATTACATAGCCCGGTTCACCGGGAACGCCATCGCGGTTACTCTTTCGCCACTCTTCTAAACTGACTTTAACCCGATAGTCACCAAAGGGCAGGTTGTCCCCATAGAACTTTGTTAAATCTGCAGAACCGTCATATATGCTATTCGAATAATTATATTCAAAGGTCCGCTCATAGCCCGAAGGTAACCCGGTACCATTAATTCCTGTTACTGTAACTTTCACAGTAAAGAATGCAAATAGGTCTCCGGTTCCACTAGTTGAATTTGGTTTTGCAGTTACTGAAGAAAAAGTTCCCGCAGTTAATTTGGTGCTACTCGATGTGGACTCAACTGCACTGCTTTGAGGTTCGATCGTCACATTTTTGCTTTGAGTCACTGCGCCGTCAACATTGCGCACCGCAGTGCTGGAAAAAGCCATCCCGGCCGGAGGTTCAGCCGCGCGGCTTGTATGGTTGTTGTAAATATCAACTCTGCGATTTTCAATAACCGTATATTCCTCGGCCACAATCGCGCTGCTGGCATAGGTATAGGGCTGTACCGGTGCACGGGTATAGGCGGTGGTAATTGCGCTGCCACTGACCGATTCTGTCTGGGTATTTTCCACTCGCTGGTAAACAGTGCCGTACAACGTGTAATCGTTACGGGCGGTGCGCGTGCTGGGACTGCTGTCCAGGTCGACACTGCCTATATAACTGGCGGTGTCGCGCTGGTTAAACCCTGGACTATCTGCCTGGGCATAGCTCTGCACCGGCTCCACCCAGTGAGTGGCACTGCGGCTGGCAACTGTGAGACTGGCATCGTTGGAGGCATATTTTGCCTCTAGCGAATCCGTCGTTTCTGCAGCGGGGTCTTCAATATAAAGATTATATCGGGTGCTGCTCAGCACCTCGCCCTGGGCGGTGTACAGGGTTTCACTCAGGTAGCCCTCTGCATCGACAAAGAAGCGCACCCGGTCGGCATCATCATAGTATTGATAAGTGGCGCGGTCGGCGCTGCTATTGGCCGCCGGACGCAAATCCTCCAGGCTGACACTCTCCTCAATACCGACCAGGGCATCGCCGTCTTTAATCAGCAGGCTCTGCAACTGGGTGCCACTCACCGGGGTGCTGTAGTGCGTGGTTTGTATTTGCCGCCCCTCGGCATCGTAGTGGAATTCCGTAATTGCGCCCGAGGCACTGATCACCGCCACCATCTGTCCTTTATCATCGTAAAGGCTGTGGCTGACGGCTCCGGCGGCATCCTGAGTGGCCCGAATGCGCCCGAGGTGATCGTAGAAATACTGGACCTTACCCTGAGCGCTGAGACCGTCGTGGGTATCGTGATAGACCTCACTGATCAGGCTGCCGTTGGTGGCGTAGCTGCGGGTTACCTGTAAACCATTGGCATCGGTACTGATAATCTGCGACTGGGCGTCGTTGTAAATGCTGGTGCTGGTGTAGCCCTGGGCATCGGTACTGCTGAGCACGCGACCGAGCCCGTCGTAGACATAGCTGGTTTTATAACTGGTTGAGCTCTCACCAGTGCCGCGGGGGTCCACGGTGTGCAGCAGTTGGCCACGGGCATCATAAACGGTATAGCTGGTGGATTCAGTACCATCGAGAACGCCGTCCCCATTCACATCCACGGTACTGTAATCAGTAACGCTATAGACCTGACCGCGGAAGTCCAAACGGGTATCGCTTCTGCGCGTGGCATTCTCTAGTTCGCTACTGAGTATGTCCGCCTGGGTTTCCTGTGCCCAGGTATTCAGGGCACTGAGACTAAAATCGATATCGTAACTGACGCTTGCCTGGGTGTAGGTATCCACCAAGAACTGATCAAAGTAGCCGTGGTGCAAGTAGGTGATACTGCTGATAGTGCGCGCGGTAGCGGTTGCGTCGTCGTAGCGGGTCTCTTGTACTGTGCCGTCGTGGCCTACCACATAGCGCAGGCGCTGCATGTCGTCGTAAACATAGTGGGTTACCCGGGGGTCTGCTGGCATTTCCTCGCCATCGCCATCGGGGTCCGGTTGCAAGTAGACCGTTTCCTTAATCAGCTGGTTATAACTGTCGTATTCCCGCTCGAGCGTATTGCCCTGCCCGTCGCGCAGCAGGGTTTGATTGCCGCGACTGTCATATTCGTAAACCGTGGTATTGCCGCTGTGATCAGTTTTTGAGGTTAAATTACCTTCATCGTCATAACTGTACTGGGTACTCTCGCGCACGCCATTTTGGTCTGCAGGGGCTTTTAATTCGATAACCCGTCCGGCGCCATCAAAAACCAATTCCGTTTGCGGCCCAATCCAGCTGCTGGCATCGGATTCGGGGTTAACCACTTGAGTAATTTTGGTGGTGTTATTTTCCAGGTCATAGCTATAGGTGGTGATACGCCGATCGCTGCCATCCAACTCTTCTGCAAGACCGGAGTTAGAGTGGCGACCACTGCGCACTTCACTGACCCGATAATCTCCCAGGCCGTCGACATCGACGTACATAAACACCATGTAGCTGCCATCGCTTTGCTCAATCGTGTGAACGCGATTACTGCTGCCGTCATAGGTGTATTCGGTACGGTATACATTGCCATCGGCAATGCTGTTATCTTGTGGGGTTAAGTCAACGGTTACTGAGTCCAGCCGCCCCTGACTGTCGTAGCTGTAATACAGCCGCTGCTGAGCAGCGCCATCGGTGCTAACACTAACACCGGTAACTTTACTGCCGCTGTAGCTAATGGTGAAACTCTGCCCAGCCGCATCGGTGATGCTATCGACCAAGCCGCTGCTGTTATGACCAAAAACCAGTTGCCGGCCCTCGGCATCCACGCGGGCCACCATTTTCCATTCGCCATTAACCTGACCGTATACTTCTTCACTGCGACTTGAGCCCTCACGCCAGACCCATTGATTGCTGCCACTGTCATAAATGATTTGGTCGTGGGCACCGGCGCCGTCACTTGAAACATAGGCCTGTTGATGGGCATCAAACTGGTAAATTGTTTCTGAGCCATCACCACCGATACGGGTAACCTGGCTACCCGTCTGCCCGGGACTGCCAATCAGGTTGATCAGCTGGTTGGAAAAATTGAAGCGAAAACCGTCGTTGTTATCACCATCCATCTGCCCTTGGCTGTTGTAGGTGCGCAACATGGACAAGTCGAGGCCAGCTGCCGCTACAAATTCATCCTGTTGGCGCAAAACCAGGTTGCCGGTTGAGGCGTTCACATAAACAGACTCACGCCCCTGACCAAAACTCGCTGAACCGATACCGGTCTTTGTACTATTGAAAAGACCCAGTACGTCTCCGCTGATAATAGCAACCATAGAGATTCCCCAAAAACTATTCCATTTGACTCTGTCGCGGCATCTACCACTGTGGGCCACTTTATCCGCGTCGCTTTAAATACATATCCATCAGATTGGGGGAATCGTGCAGATATTTTTTTATTTTATTCTTAAAAGCTCAAAATACATTGATTTCATGACTTGCTAGCTAACTTAACGGACAACCTCCACAAGCAGTGATTTTAATCACATACATCTCAAAGAATGAGAATGGAACTAATACGAAGCACCAGAAAAGGAGGATTTAAGACAAATTTACATACCTAATTGTCATTCAGAGAATGCTCCCAGAATATTTTCATGTGAACATGTAAAATAGGCTTGAAAGTGAGGAATCGAGACATGCGACAAGAGATCCATAGCCACTTAGATACTGCCGAGCTCTTACACTGCGCCTTGGAAGCAAGTCGTACAAAAGACCATGACAAAGCAATTGAGCTACTTAAGCGTTGCCTTTTACTCGAGAAGCAACCGGCAACACATTTACTCCTTGCCGCAGAATATGCTCAGATAAAATTTTTTGATCGCGCCATCGAAGAAATGCAGATGAGTATAGAAATGGCCCCCACTTTATGGGTAGCTCATTTTCAACTGAGCCAAGTTTATTTAGTCACTCAGCAAATTGAGAAAGCTAAGAACATCTGGCAACACTTGGTTATCACGCCGAATACTCCTAAGTACTTTCAACTATTTTCTAATGGGTTGCTGGCAATAATAGAAGAGCAAACTCAAAGTGGTCTTGATCTGCTAAGGCAAGGAATACAGTCCAACACAGAGAACCCGGCCCTAAATTCTGATGTCGAACAAATTATCCAGGTAGTAACGGAAACAGCCAAAGAAGAAAAAAGTGTTGCCAAGGATAGCGATGCAATAAATAAAATGCTCCTATCACAATATGGAGCCGGCCAGCCAATATGAAGCTTGACAACAGGTTCAACAACCGAGCTTACCTCGCGGGGAGATCTTCGACACCCAGCAGGCCGGCACCACAACAAAAAGCAAACATAGAAAACGTTAGCGGCAACCCCACTGAGGCCCCTCAGGGAGTAAAAGCATTTACAACGCAAGAAATTATTGAGCTTCAGCGATTGGGGGGAGACTTGCAAAAGCAAAAAGAGACCATGATCAGTATCATTTTAACTAGAGAGTTTTCTCACAGGGTACCGTCAGAAGTTTTGCAAGATATGATCCACTCTGCATTTAACAAAGCCGGAAAAAATGAAGCCTATCAATATAAGCTGGAGAAGCTCATATTAGAAATTACACAGTAATTTGTCGCCTCTAATTAAAGCCACATTAAATTTTAAGACACGGTCAGTAAGTAGTGACCAAGATACAGAAAATTGAGGCAATAAATAGCCCACCGAAAAATAATCAAGCTGTATAGCGCCCAAGATCAGCACCTTGAGCACTAACAACGGCTTAATTTACAAAACTAACTAATTAAAGTGGTAGCAACTCCAACTCAACCCGGCGGTTAGCCTGGCGGCCTGACTCGGAATCGTTGCTCGCAATAGGATAACGCTCACCGTAACCTACCGCCTGCACCCGACCTGCAGAAACGCCCTGACCGCTGAAGAAGCCAGCAACGGAATTAGCGCGCTGTTCACTCAGGCTCTGATTGTACACATCTGAACCAGTGCTATCGGTATGGCCGCTGACTCGAATTGCAGTTTTATCGAACTCCTGCAATACAACAGTGACCGATTCCAGAGTGTCATAGAAATCAGTACGAATATCAGCGCGGTTAGTACCGAAGGTTATGTTACCTGGCATGATCAGGCGAATATTATCACCTTCACGCTCCACACGTACGCCGGTACCTTCCAAGCGCTGACGCAATAACATTTCCTGACGATCCATATAGTAACCAATGCCACCACCGATAGCGGCGCCACCCAGGGCACCGGTCAAGGCTCCCTTACCACGGTCTTTCTTACTGGCAGTAGCGACACCAACGATCGCTCCAGTTACAGCTCCAATTCCAGCCCCCTTGGCGGCATTACTGGTCTTACTTTCACCTGTGTAAGGGTCCAATGTGGAACAACCAACCATCGAACCCAGTGCCAGGGCTGCTACCCAATATTTCATTATTGGCTCTCCTAACGCATTTTTAAGTAACGGGTATTGAGCTACACATGTCTTGTGCAATCTCTGTATTGTTCAACACACTATCTGACTGGCGGCTGAACCAACCCAATGAAATTCTCCATAGACTAAAGCGAATCTATTGTCAGTTCTACTGACTAGTCCCCATTACGTAGTAACTATTCATAACTACGTACCAATGCTGGACAAAGTAGCGAGCAAGAAGTGATCAGCTTCCCGGTCTTCCACAAAATCTGTGGATAAAACTGTGCACTAATAAGCTATCCGTGGCGCCAACCGGCGTAAACTCTCGCCTACAGCGTTTTGCACATTTTTTAAACTCTTCAGTTTTCCTTTAAAAAACAACAAGTTAAAAATTTGCCTTGACGTAAAATAACGGTGGATATCTTCTTGTTTGAGGGCAAATTTTACCAACTGCGTATGTGGAAAAGTTTGTCAATAGCCCCACACTCCACTGAGGCAATTTTTTAGACGCTTTTGTTTTTAAAGACGCCCCCAAGAGGCAGCGAATACCTCTATGTCTGTCACTTAGTAACAAAAAAGATTTTCATGCCAGCCCCTGTGGACTTCTATAAAAACCCTTTTGTAACCACTGAATTAGTAATGCGGAGGTTTTTCATCCAGCGGCTTGCCGGCCCCCTGCATCTCAAAAGCAATCGTCCGATACTTTTCGCCCAACTCGCGCATATGTGCGAGTAGAGTGCGAATATCCGTATCCTGACGAGTAATCACATCATTTAATTGGCTTATAGTGTCTTCCTGAAAAGCCAAACGGCTCTCCAGTTCATCGACCCGCTCTACCAGAGCCTTTATTTCTTCAGTCATCACAACAACCCGTAAAGAACATCTACCAGACCGACCGCTCGACGATCCATAAATAAGCTCTGCCCCAAACGAGTTGTCACGTATCCGAATCCCAGCCCTCTTTCCGGATCAGCAAAGCCGACACTACCACCCGCTCCCGGATGTCCAAAGCCCTGGCTACCCCCAAAGCGCAAGTCCGCAGCGGAACTGCTGCGAATAAAACCACAACCAAAACTCACCTCAGCTTGCAATACTTTATCGCGGCCATGACTCTGCTCCTTTGCCGCTTCATCTATCAACCGCTTGGGCAAAATAGTCGGCTCGTCACAGGTGAGTTCACCGTAAACCGCTGCCAGGTCTCTCGCACTAAAGTGGCCATTGGCTGCAGGAATTAAAGCACCGCGCCACTCGGAGCTATTGGTACCCATCATCAAGCTCACCGGGTTGCTAAATGCCATCGCAACAGGCCCTTTGCGGTCTTCTTTTATGGCGCGGCCAATGGCATTTTCTCGAAGCTCTGGTAAGGGTTGTTTCAGCGGGCTGACATCGGCAATTCTCTGCGAACGATGTCCGTTTGCCCCAAAGCCCCCATCAAGATTGAGGGGTTTGGCTAGCAATTCCCGATAAAGTTCCAACAAGGGTTTTTCGGCAACCCTTTCAATTAATCCACCCAAGCTCCAGCCGTATAAAAATGGGGCGTAACCCTGTGCACTTCCGGGCTTCCACCAAGGCTCGCTGCCAGCCACCTGGTCGCAAGCCGCCTGCCAATCGTAAATCAAACTGTCTTTTACCCGCTCACGGAAAGCGACAAGTCCGCTGCGGTGGCACAGCAATTGGCGTGCGGTGACAGTTTCTTTGCCTGGGGCAAATTCAGGCCAGTAATCCGCTACCGGGCGATCCAAATCCAGTTTGCCTGCGGCAACTTGCTGCATCGCCAAAACTGCAAGAACGCCTTTGGAAGATGAGAAGACATTGGCCAATGTGTCTTCAGTAAATGGCCTCTCTGCACCCCGATCCGCACTTCCCGCCCATAAGGAACAGATTAATTCTCCATGCTGGCGCACGGCAAAGGCCGCTCCTGTATCACCGCACTCGCGAAAATTTCTGGCAAAAGCATCGTAAAGAGCCTCTAAACCAGGGGCACAAAAGCCGTATATGTCCATGTATTTACGTCCAGATAATTCGGATAACTCTGTTGCAAGCCCGCAAGGGTAGTTTCTTCCACTCTGCGGCGCAAATCGGTAGTATTGCGCGCTCATAGCGAGGGATAAATATGACTCAGGAAAGCGCAATTCAAGATCAGATCCAGGGCAATCATTGCTTCGGCTGTGGCCCAGACAATGACCAGGGCCTGCGTATTAAAAGCTACTGGACCGAGAAGGATCAAACCCGCTGCGAGTTCCTTCCCTGCTCCCATCACAATGCTGGACCTGCTCAATATTTAAACGGTGGAATTATCGCTACGGTTATCGACTGCCATACCGTATGCACAGCCATCGCCGATGGTTACCTGCAAGCCGGACGAGCTGTCGGCACTGGTGACAAGATCTGGTATGCCACCGGCAAACTGGATATTAGCTATCTGGCACCGGCTGCCATCGATAAACCAGTCATTCTCGAAGCCACTATTGTTCAGCGCTCCTCCAAGAAAACTGTTCTGCACTGCAATCTCACCAGCAATGGACGCCTCTGCGCCAAGGCAGAAGTCATAGCAGTCCGCGTCCCTGATGAATGGTAAAACCATAAGCTGATAAATGGCTGCCGGCCCTGTTTTGGCCGGCAGTGACAAAGTACGAATAACTTACAGTGCTTCGCTCTCTTCCATATCCTCCAGGCGATGGCCACAGAATTTGCAGTATTCCGCATCTGGGTCATGGGCACTACGGCTGCAGTTATCACAGCGCTGTTGCACTCGCTCCCGATGCATTTCTCCAGCCAACTCCGCCGTTAGAATGCCGGTAGGCACTGCAATAATTGAGTAACCAATCAGCATGGTCATTGCAGCAATGCCCTGCCCCAAAGGCGTTTGCGGAGAGATATCGCCATAACCAACGGTTGTGATGGTCACAATGGCCCAATAAACACTCGTGGGAATACTGGTAAATCCGTGGCCTGGCCCCTCCACCACAAACATCAGGGAACCAAAAATAATGCACATAACCAAAACACTGGAGTAAAAGACCAGGATTTTGCGCCGGGCCAGCCCGAGGGCTCGCAACAAGACGTTGGCATCACGTAAGTAGCGAACCAACTTCAGGATTCGGAAGATCCGCAGCACCCGCAACAGGCGAATCACCAAAAGATAAGTGGCGCCGGTATAGAGAAGCGCCAAGTAACTGGGGAGAATTGCGAGCAGGTCCACAATCCCATAGAAACTGAAAATATATTTGCGGCGATTCACCGTGCAATATATCCGGGCGATATATTCAATGGTGAAGAGACCAGTAAATACCCATTCCAGGCCGATGAGTAAGTGCTCATAGCGGTCGCGCACCGTACCTATGGAGGTCAGGAGCACCAAACCCACGCTGATCAGGATCGCCCAGATCAAAAAAACATCAAAATTCCGCCCTGCCCGGGTCTCGGTTCCGAAAATTACCTCATTGAGCAGTTTGCGACGTCCCGTCAACGCCATCTATCACCTCAACTACGCTGCTGTTTCATATTGCGGCAAAATTCTAACCTCTCAAGCCCCAGGGGTCGCCCCATTTTCAACATCGTTTACAGCGGCTTTGATATCCTGCGCACCTCGGGCACAATTCCCGGCATTTTCAGCAAATACCAACGGAGTATTCCCAGCCATGGCTAAGGAGAATCGTCTCGTCTATTCAACTGACCTCGGTCGAATTAAAGAGGAATCCAGGACAGAGAAGCGCCGTGATGGAGATGGCATAGTTCGAATCCAAAGGGAAACCAAGGGCCGCAAAGGAAAAGGGGTGACTTGCGTACGCGGGCTGCCAGGCACTGACAGCGAACTCAAGCTGCTCCTGGCAGAGCTCAAGAAGCGCTGTGGCTGCGGTGGCGCCCTCAAAGATGGGGTGATTGAGATTCAGGGTGACAAGCGTACTGAGATCAAAACATTCCTGGAATCTCGCAACCACACGGTAAAACTGGCCGGCGGTTAGCCGGCCTTAAGCAGTCGCAGTGGCTTTAACTGCAACTGCTTTTCCCGCTCCAAACACTGACTCAGCAAGGCGGCTAGCTGGATATGATAGTGCTCCAGAATCGCAGCGCGAATGTGTTTGCAACGCGATTCCATAACCTGCAGAGAATCCAGCACTTCCTGTCGCCCTTGTGGCAGCTGCCTGAAAGGCTCCCCCTGAGCTTTCAAATTTATTGCCGCCGCCACGCCTTGCTCTTTTAATAGAGCCGAACTCTCCACTGCCGCTACTATGGCATCTATCTCTCGCAAAGACAGCGCCGTATATTTTTGCAGCAGTTCCCTTTCATTCAACTCTGGTGATAGGTGCTGGGCAAATATTGCCAGCGAGTGGCTATAACCGGCGAGCCGATCCAGATGCGGTGCCAAGCTATCGTAGGCGGCCAAATGGCGCAGCTGATTCCTGGCTGTTTGACGCTGATCCGTGGGCATAGTTACCAGGGATAGACACAGGCGCTGATAGAAAACACCATAGATCTGCTGTAATTGCTTGTGTGACTCCTCCAGTTCAGCGCGCTTAACAGCGATCTGCTCTTGAGCTCCTGCAAGGCTGGCCCCCTTCAAGCAAAAGTCTTCAGCGGTAAAAGGGATTTTGCCGCGTATCAGCGCTGCTCCCAGCTGCATTGTAAAAACCCTGATCTGCAAGTCCTCACGGCGTCCACGCAAATCACGCAACTCCACCAGTTTACTGCGCAGCCAATCGATAGTGCCCTGCAGATCCAGCGCCTGCATTTCCGCAGAGGATGGCCTGCGCAGAGGCATCAGGGTCAAGGGCGCCAGGCGATTGAAATACTCGTCCAGTACCTCAGCAGACTCCTCTGACTCCTTACTTGAACTCAGTAAAAGTCGGTTTTCGACCATCTCACAGTCTTTGCCAGCAACTTCAGACGTCACAGCGGTTGCCAGCCCGGCAAAGTCCACAAACATGGATTGCAGGGGTATCGCAGATCTAACCTGCCCCACAAATTCTCGCTCAATCAACACCGTTACACATTCACTGTCGATCGCCTGCTGAATATCCCAGGGGTCCCTGGCCTGCGTCATAGCAGCCTCAACTACATCGCAGGTATCAACATCCAGATTCTCCTGCATCCAACGGACGGCATCGGGAATATTTGCACAACTGCGTCCCAGCGCCTGGGCTTCGCGATTAATTTCTGTCACTAAAAGATCTGCGTGCACTAACCTATGCCACTTCCTAGCGAAGTCTGCCAACGCATCACTACCTATTATCTGCGCCGCAACACCGTCAGCCCTCTCCTGTAGCATTACGGCGCTGCCTGCGGTTAAGCGGCAATGCAGTGCCTCCAGGCGCTGCAAGATAGGGAGCAAAATATATCCACCAGTCACTAGCATACGGTGAAATGGCGCGGCCAGTGGTCCGGGGGCATTCTCCGGGCTAACAACACTGCGCTCATTTTCAAAAGCCCACTGCATCAGTTCCAATCGCTGCACAGTGCCGTAAGTTAACCAACCAAGTGCGCCGAGCAAACGGCCGCGATAGAAGGCGAGCCCCCTACCCACGAGTGCCAGGACCTCCTTTCCGTCCAATGAGGCGACGCTGGCAAGCCCTACCGTAAGTGGTAAGTTCTGCCTAAAAACCTGGAGAAATCCCGGTTGGGACAGAATATGGGAGTCTGCACTTACAAAGACCTGGCTGATCTTTGGCAGCCCTAACTTATCGACCAATGAATTAATTAACTTCAAGGCCTCCTTACCTTCAGAGGGCAACAGCTGACGGGGCTCCGATGATTCTCGCAAACGGGAGGATAAGCAGAAAAATGGCCAGACAAACAGCAGACCAACAAGCAGGGCGAGAAGTACGGTTAAAATACTCAGCGACACCCCCACCCAAGTAAGTTCTCCCTGCCAAACAGCCATAGGGATTTGCCATAGGGCATATCCACTGGAGAAAACACAAGCGAACAGTACCAACCAGAATATTGAAGGCACGATTACTGCTTTGACCACTCCCCAAACTGCCTTGCCCTGACTCGTGACACTGTCAGCCTGTAATCGGCCTGCATCAGATAAATACCACTCAACCGAATCCTGGGAGCCTTCCGGCTTTATTACTGGATTGCCTGCGGCAGGAGTGGATGAAACGACTTTCTGGGGCTCGTTTGCTTCGAGAGTTTTCTGGCTAACAGGAACAAAAGGGTCAGTACCAGCGCGCGACTTATCCGGCGCATCCACCGATGCAGCATTGACCTGGGCCTTGCGCCGCTGGGCGACTTTTATCTTTGCAATCAGCTCGCGGTTATCAAATCGTCCCGCCGGACAAACCTCCACTCGCAGGCCAATTTTCTGCAGACTGGTGCGAAACTCCAGCGCCTGGTCAGAAACCAACCGATCTTTAATTACCCAGCCTTTTAGTAGCAGCCTGCGCGCCTGGGGCTCCGAGATAGAGAACAACTTCGCCACATCCCGGATAACCGGACCCGGTTCTTTGGCGTGAAGTGTCCTTCCCGTGGAAACCACCTGGTACAAATCCTGGCCCGCCATCTCCCTCTCCTGTCACCAAGTGACGCAAATTGTCACATTTATTACATCTTGCGCGGAGAGTAAAAGATTCAGAGAAAATCAGTTGCGCACCAGTTCTCACCAAGCCAGTTCAAAAACAAAAATGGCAGGAAAGAAGGCAAAGTTCACAGTTTTTATGGCACGCTTTGCCAATTTAGGAAGAATTCAGGGAGTGAATATCGCTAGAACACGCGCCGCCAGATCTGGAATAGACAACCCCTTATCTCTCGGCTTATACCAACTGTATGTGTGACTCAAGGCACCAACCAGCAAACGCCTTACCAGAGCGGGATCACCACCGGGACACTCGGCGGCCTCAATAGCGTCCAGCCATATCTGCTCATACTCCTCCCTTAAGCGTAAAACCTCCTGCTGACTCTCTTCGGATAGGCTTCTCCACTCCACCACCAGGATAGAAAAACCCGGTACTGCCAATCCATGAATAGCCTCTAATTCACACTGAATACAGGCCTGAAGCCTCTCTTGCGGTGTTCGACTCTGTTCCGCTGCGGTTCGCATTCGCGCACCGGCAAATATCGTCACCTCCCGCATTACTTCACAGAGAATCTGCTCCTTACTGGAGAAATGATGAAAAATACTGCCAGACAAAATACCCACTTCCGCAGCGAGATCCCGCACTGTTGTCCGGGCAAACCCTTTTTGCTCAAACAACCGCGCTGCAGCATTCAGCAAACGTCCACGGGCAGATTCAGGATCTGTTAGCACTCCCTCTGCCACCAAAGCACCTACCAGCTGCTGCGGCGATAACTCTTCGGGAACTCTCACAAAATCCTGCCCACTTTCAATCACGAACCACTCCCCATATTGGTCAATTTGAGTCAAACATCTTAACGGCCCTGAGAATTTTTAATCAAATAGGCGCCAAGTATTGAATACCAAGCGCTTGCTTGGTAGCGTTAAGCCATTCTGCGTTTTCCCACACGCAGGCGCAAGCGCCGACAAGAACAATAAAAACTGAATAAGCCGTAAGGCCGTAAAAAAGGAAACTTTCATGCGCTATCAAAGCCAGCTGCGCTCCGGCAGCTTTAGCGAGCAAACCTATATCGTCACCGGCGGCGGCAGCGGTATTGGACGCTGCATTGCCCACGAATTGGCCAGCCTCGGCGCCCATGTAGTATTGATCGGACGCAAACTGGACAAGCTGGAAAGGGTTGCCGGCGAGATCAACAACGATGCTGGCGAGTGCAGCTTATTCAGCCTGGACATCCGCGATGAAGAAGGAGTGCAGGAGACAGTGGGGCAAATAGTCCAGGCCCGGGGCCAAATTCACGGATTAGTGAACAATGCCGGTGGCCAGTTCCCCTCCCCCCTTGAGCAGATCAACACAAAAGGTTTTGATGCTGTTGTACGCAGTAACCTGCTCGGTGGCTTTTTAATGTCCCGAGAAGTTTTTGTTCAATCTATGAAACAGCACGGCGGCAGTATCGTAAATATCACCGCAGATAACGCCGGCGGTATGCCAATGATGGGCCATTCCGGTGCCGCTCGAGCAGGCATGGAAAATATTACCGAAACCTCCGCCTTAGAGTGGGCACCTTTTGGGGTTCGAGTTAATGCTGTAGCGCCAGGCTATATTCTCTCCAGCGGCTTTGATACTTACGACCCCAAATTCCTGCGCGAGCTATTACCGGGCTTCCGAGACAGTATTCCCCTCTATCGATTGGGAGAGGAAGCGGAAATTAGTGGGGCCGTGTGCTTCCTGCTTTCCGATGCCGCCAGCTATATCACTGGACAAACGCTGCGTATCGATGGTGGCTCGAGTCTCAAACATCACTCTCCCCTTTGGCAGCCACAGGCGGCTCGTAACTCTAAACGCTTCAACGGATTCCATCGCAAACGCCGGCCGCAGGTAGTGGAAGAATTGGAAGCGGAGGGCAAGCTCTAATGCAGCCGATTGATTCCCAGCTCGACAACCGCTCGGCAGAGTTCAATGACAACCAAGCTGCCATGCTGGAACAGATCAACCATTTTCGTGAAGCTGAGCAACGTCCGGTACAGGCAGAGAAAAGTAAGGCTGCGCGCTATCGTGACAGGGGCTGGCTGCTGCCAAGGGAGCGCCTAAATTTATTGCTCGACCCCGGCGCGCCTTTTGTAGAGTTGTGCTCCCTTGCCGGCTATAAACTTTTTGACGACCAGGATGGTACCGGTGCGGGTGGCGGAGCCATTTGTGGCATTGGCCAGGTCAGCGGACAACGTTGCATGGTTCGGGTGGATAACTATGCCGTAAAAGGTGGCACCATCTCACCAGCCGGGATGGATAAAGCCCTGCGAATGCAGAGGATCGCTCTGGAGAATCATTTGCCGATTGTCGCCCTGGCACAAAGTGGTGGTGCCAACCTGATGTATGCCAGCGACACTTTCGCTCCCGGTGGACGCGGATTTGCCAACCAGGCTCGAATGTCCGCTGCCGGTATTCCGCAAGTAACCGTGGTACATGGCGGCGCTACTGCCGGCGGTGCTTACCAGCCAGGCCTGTCAGATTATGTGGTCATGGTACGCGGGCAAACCGGTATGTATCTGGCTGGGCCGCCGCTACTGAAAGCAGCCACCGGTGAAATTGCCGATGCGGAAAGCCTCGGCGGAGCGGAAATGCACTGTACCGAATCCGGCAGTGGCGATTACTTAGCTGAGAACGACGCCGATGGTATCCGCATAGCGAGGGAAATTATTGCCGCCCTCCCCTCCCCCATTAAAAGCTCAGTACAAAAAGACTACCGAGACCCATTGCATCCTATCGACGACTTGCTCGGCCTGATTCCAGCAGACAGCAAAAAGCCCTACGACGTGCGCGAAATTCTCGCTCGTGTCGCCGACGGCTCTGCCATGCTGGATTTCAAGCCGGAATTCGATCGACAAACCGTATGTGGCCATATTCGTATCGAAGGCTTCCCTGTGGGAATTATTGGGAATAATGGCCCCATCACCCCCAAGGGCGCCAACAAGGCCGCGCAGTTTATTCAGTTGTGCGAACAGAGTGGCACGCCACTGCTGTTTTTACATAACACCACCGGCTTTATGGTGGGTACCGAGGTGGAGCGCAACGGCATCATCAAGCACGGGGCCAAAATGATTCAGGCCGTGGCCAATGCCAGCGTACCAAAACTCAGTATTGTCGTGGGCGGTTCCTATGGGGCCGGCAACTACGCCATGTGCGGTCGCGGATTCGATCCCCGCTTTATTTTTGCCTGGCCCAATTCCCGCACCGCAGTTATGGGCGCAGCCCAGGCCGGCAAGGTAATGCGTATCGTCACAGAGCAAAAAATGCAACGCAGTGGCAATGTGGATGAGACTGTATTGGACAAATTGGAAAATGACACCAGCGCATTTATGCATGGCAATTCCGATGCTCTCGCCTGCAGTGCACGCCTCTGGGATGACGGCATTATCGATCCCCGCGATACACGCAAACTTTTAGGCATGTTGCTAGAAATTTGCAATGAGGCCGAACAGAGAAAACTCAATAAAAATACCTTTGGCGTAGCTAGGCTCTAATGAAAAACTGGGGCAACAAGGAAGTGCGGTTGCCCATTAACACAATCACCGGGTTCACACTTCAAGGCAGGGAAAACAATAATGATATTTAGCGATCAGCACCGAGAACTGCAGCGCACTGTACAAAACTTTGTACAGCAGGAAATCAATCCCAATGTGGCGGAATGGGAAAAGGCCGGCCGCTTTCCTATCCACGAAATTTTCCAACAACTGGCCAACCTGGGCCTGCTGGGCATCAGCAAGTCCACGGACTTCGGTGGTCTGGGCCTCGACTTCAGTTACGAAACCGTTTTCCTGGAAGAGCTGGGCAGCGCCCACTGTGGCGGCGTACCCCTGTCAATTTCAGTGCAAACCTCCATGTGCACCCCGGCCCTGGCTAATTTTGGCAGCCAGGATCTGAAAGAGCAGTTCCTGATTCCCGCTGTGAGTGGCGAGATGATCGGTGCAATTGCCGTTTCCGAACCCGGCGCCGGTTCCGATGTTGCTTCGATTAAGACCACCGCCAAGTGCGATGGCGACGACTATGTGATTAACGGCAGCAAGATGTGGATCACCAACGCCCCCTGCGCCGATTTTTTCTGCACCCTGGTCAATACCAGTGAGGGCAAAGCCCATAGCAACAAATCCCTGGTCATTATTCCGGCGAAAACGCCTGGTGTACGCATCGGCGAAAAACTCGACAAATTAGGTATGCGCTCATCGGAAACCGCTCCCATCTTTTTTGACAATGTACGGGTGCCCAAACATTTCCGTATCGGCGATGAAGGTGCCGGATTCCTATTGCAGATGCTTCAGTTCCAGGAAGAACGCCTCGCCGGCGCCGCGCTGAACTTAAAAGGCCTGGAGCACTGTGTAACCAGCACCATCGACTATGTGCGCGAACGCCATGCCTTTAAAGCACCATTGATCGACAATCAAACTATCCACTTTGCCCTCGCAGAAATGCAGACCGAAGTGGAATGCCTGCGCTCTCTAACCTGGCGCGCGGTGGAAGCTTATGTGGCAGGTGAAGATGTCACTACCCTTGCTTCAATGGCCAAGCTCAAGGCTGGTCGCCTGTCCCGCTCTATTCCCGATCAGTGCCTGCAGTTCTGGGGTGGCATGGGCTATATCGAGGAGACTGTAATCAACCGCGCTTACCGGGATAGCCGTCTCACCGCTATCGGCGGCGGTGCAGATGAAGTAATGCTCGGCATTATCTGTAAGCTGATGGGCATACTGCCCAGCAAACGCAAACCCACCGCGTGAGGTCAGGCCATGGAGGCAATTATTGATGAAACCATCGGCATCGCCCGCTATCTCACGCTAAATCGCCCGCAGCAGCGCAACGCCATCAGTTTGCAAATGGTAGATGAGCTTCTGCAAAAACTCGCAGAAGCGGAAGAAGATCCGCAGGTGCGAGCGTTGGTACTGCGGGGTGCAGAACACAACTTCTGCGCCGGTGGCGATATTGCCGATATGCTCAATGCTCAGCAGGGCGCGAGCGATGGAAATAGTGATGTGTTTTTTCACCTAAACCGTCGTTTCGGTGAACTGATGGAACGCTTTAATCGCACCCCTTTAATAGTCATTGCCGTATTGGAAGGTGCCGTAATGGGCGGTGGTTTCGGGCTCGCTTGCAGTGCCGATATTGCCATTGCCGATCGCAGTTGCCGCTTCGCCCTTCCGGAAACCCGCCTGGGTTTACCGCCTGCACAAATTGCTCCCTTTGTCGTGGCACGGGTCGGTCTCTCCCAGGCCCGGCGCCTGGCCCTCAGCGGAGCAAAGGTCAATGCACAGCAGGCTTTGGAAATTGGGTTAATCCATCAGTTACTCGATAATTCCGAAGCCCTTGAAGGCGCGCTGCAGGAACACCTGGGCGCGATCAATGCCTGCGCTCCCGGCGCTCTGGCAACGACCAAGCAAATCTTGCTGGATGCGGCGCGGGTGAGTGATGAGACTGCCCTCAGCCAACTGCTCGACGGCGCTGCGCAACAGTTTTCCCGCGCAATTCAAGGCCATGAAGGGCGCGAAGGCGCCCGTGCATTTCTGGAAAAACGATCACCGGAGTGGCAGCACTGATGTCGACAACAGAGACCCTGTTAATCGCCAATCGCGGCGAGATCGCACTGCGAATTATGCGCACTGCTCAGGCGGAAGGCTATCGCACAGTCGCCGTCTACAGCGATGCGGACTGCGATGCACTTCACCCACAAGCTGCCGATATCGCCGTAGCCATTGGCGGGCAGACTTCGGCGGAGTCCTATCTGGATATCCAAAAAATTCTCGACGCGGCTAAAAAATCCGGAGCCACCGCCATCCACCCCGGCTACGGCTTTCTCGCTGAGAATGCGGAATTTGCCAGCGCTTGCGAAGAGAGTGGACTGAGTTTTGTTGGCCCGAGTGCCGAAGTCATAGAACTGATGGGCAACAAACGCAAAGCCAAGGAGTTTGTTGCCGCAGCCGGCGTACCCTGTATTCCCGGCTTCCAGGGTGCCCAGGACGACGACACCCTGATCGCCGAGGCGCGGCGCATTGGCTTCCCATTAATGATCAAAGCCGCCGCAGGCGGTGGTGGGCGCGGCATGCGCCTGGCTCACGGAGACAACGAGCTGGCCTCCCAGTTACGCGCCGCCCGCAGTGAATCCATGAGTGCATTTGGCAGCGACGAGTTAATTCTGGAAAAGGCACTGGTCAACGCTCGCCATATCGAAATCCAGGTGTTTGCGGATCGTCACGGCAACTGTATTCACCTGGGGGAGCGAGATTGCTCCGTACAACGACGCCATCAAAAAGTGGTCGAAGAGTGCCCTTCCCCTGCGGTCGACACCCAGCTGCGGGAAAGAATGGGGCAAGCCGCAGTCGACGCCGCGCGAGCCTGCGGTTATCTAGGCGCGGGCACCGTTGAGTTTCTACTCTGCCCCAACGGCGAGTTCTATTTCCTGGAAATGAACACCCGGTTGCAAGTGGAGCACCCGGTAACAGAAATGGTAACCGGTTTTGACCTGGTAGCTTGGCAACTGGCAGTAGCACGCGGCGAAGCCCTGTGCGTTTCCCAGCAGAGAGTCACCCAGCAGGGGCACGCCATTGAAGTCCGCCTGTATGCCGAAGACCCGGAACAACAATTCCTGCCCCAGGCCGGAAAAGTACTCCACTGGGTAGCGCCAAAGGGACAAGGAATCCGTATCGACCACGCATTGAAAAATGGTTGTGAAATTACGCCATTTTACGACCCCATGCTCGGCAAATTAATTGCCTGGGGGCAGGATCGAGAAGAAGCTCGGCGCAAGCTAACCCAAGCCCTGACCCGGCTGGAATTTATCGGCCCCAAAAACAATATCCATTTCCTGCAGAAGATCCTGGCGGAATCACAGTTTATCTCTGGCGATGCCGATACCAGTTTTCTCGACCAAAAAAGCACGCTGACATCCGCAGAACCAGTTCCAGCAGTAATTGCAGCCCAAGCCACATTACTTAATCACTTGCACCAAGCCAACCCTCAGGATCAGCGTAGCGGCCGCAGTGACTGGCGCAGTGGCGACAACAGCGTGCCGATCAACTACCGACTGGAAATTTCAGGACAAACCCTAAACTGTGAGCTGCTGGCGTTAGTAGATAATTCTTATCAAATCTCAGTAGGCGACCAACAGTTCCTGATTCAGTGGGTCCATTTTGAGAAATCAAAAAAAGAAAGTGGAGTTTATAGTGCTGAACTCCTGCTGGATGGCGTTAGCCAAAAGAGACTGTTCCTAGCCAACCAAAGTAATCTGTATGTCCTGTTAGACGGCAGGCAATTTCATTTTGTCGATATCACCCACGCCCCGGCCAAATTGAGCCTTAACGAAGGCAGTGGCCGCATCACGGCTCCTATGGACGGTTGCCTGGTGCAGGTATTGGTTGAACCCAATCAAAGCGTTCAGCGGGGAGACACTATCGCCTTAATGGAAGCCATGAAAATGGAGCACGCCCTGCGCGCAGACCGTGACGGTACCGTAATTAAACTGGGCGCCTGTGAAGGAGACCAGGTACGCGGTGGCCAGCTGTTAGTTCAGATCGAAGCCGCTCCCACGGAAACCGCCAAAATCCCCAGCGACGCTACTTCCTAAAGGAGATCAGCATGTACGATATTGATGCCTCCCGTATGGCAAGCCCCTTCTGTGACGAAGGCCATCAGGAATGGCGCACCCAGTTGCGCCGCTTTGTCGACCGCGAGATTACTCCCTACATCACTCAATGGGACGAAGATGGCCAACTACCCGCCGAGCTTTGGAAAAAAGCCGCAGAAGTTGGCCTTCTACAGATGAGTTACCCGGAAAACTACGGCGGCATCGAAACCGATGTCTTCCATATGATTGTTGCCGCAGAGGAGTTAGCCCGCCCCGGCGCTGGTGGCCTCTACGCCAGCCTGATGGTCCACGGCATTGCCCTGCCCCCATTACTGCACTATGGCAGCGAGGCCCTAAAAGATCAGGTTATTCCCTCGGTATTACGTGGCGAAAAGCATATTTCCCTGGCTGTTACCGAACCAGGCGCAGGCTCCGATGTAGCCAATCTCCAGTGCCGCGCAGAGCGTGATGGGGATGACTATATCGTTACCGGCGAAAAGACCTATATCACCGGCGGTATGCGCGCTAACTGGTTTACTACTGCGGTGCGCACTGGCGAGGAAGGCTTCGGCGGTATCTCCCTGCTCTTAATCCCTGCGGATGCCGAAGGCGTTAGCAGGCAGCTTCTCGATAAAAAGCAGGGCTGGTGGTGTTCTGATACGGCCAGTATCTTTTTTGATCAGGTGCGCGTGCCCGCGAGTAATCTAATTGGCGGTGAGAACCAAGGTTTCTTGCCCATAGTGCACAACTTCAATCGCGAGCGCCTGGGCATTGCCGCTTCCTGTGTAGAATTCAGCCGGGTCTGCTTGCAGGATGCCATTGAGTGGGCCCAGGAGCGCCAAACTTTCGGAAAGCGTCTAGCCAATCACCAGGTGATTCGACACAAATTTGCCCAGATGCTTCAACGCATCAATGCCACCCAAGCCTATCTGGACCTCTGTGCCTGGGCAGAGCAACAACATCAGCTCAAAGTAGCGGATATCGCACTACTCAAAGTCCAAGCCACAGAAACCCTTGAGTTCTGCGCTCGGGAGGCTATGCAGGTGTTGGGCGGCGCAGGCTATATGCGCGGCAGCCGTGTTGAGCGTATATATCGTGAAGTGCGGGTGAATGCGATTGGTGGCGGATCTGAAGAAATAATGCGGGATCTAGCGTCCAGGCAAATGGGGATTTAGTAAGTGTAAGACCCCCTGAAAACATTCATATTAATAATTACGAAGCTTTATTTGGGGTAGTTACTTTGACTCAAGCAGCAGCAACTTCTTAAGAGAACAGTTAACTACCCACTTTATAACCATCTTAACAACTACTAGAGGAATAAAAATATAGAGATAGTGAAGAGAATTGTGTGATATTTAGAAAATTCATCCCAAAAATTCACTTTCCCAAATAGTATTTCTGCATAAGGATCACCAAAGATCCAATCCGGCCTCTCCCCTCGAGCCAACCTGTTACATACAGTATGAAAGGCATAAAAGGAAGAACCCCTCGGTTTGAAAAACAAAGCCATCGGACTTCCATCCCTAAGCCATTTTTCATGGTACCTCTCAAATTGGTACTTAATCAGATCAGATAACTTTAGGTGACTGATTAAAATCGTAACTGGGAAGGAAAAAACCACTATAGTAAAAAAGTTAAACATAGCCCAATTCGGGAAACCAACTTATATAGCGCTGACACTTACTCAAAAATTAATTGGTACCCAACTGTGTAGCTCAGGCTCGCAATAACACGAGCCCGAGATCAGACTTAAATGCAGCTACCCTTACTTCTTGTCCTGAATGAAATCCCTTACCTGCTCACTTAGTACGGCCATAGGAACATTGCCATTTCTCAGAATGATTTCATGGAAGTCCTTAATATCGAAGTCTTCACCAAGTTCATTTTGCATCAGTTCTCGCAAGGCGAAAATCTCGAGGGCACCAGAATCATAAGAGGTAAGCTGCGCAGGCATAACCGCCATTCGGTCCATCAGAGTCCTCGGGCCTTTTGCAAATGAAGCGCCAGAATCCTGCAAAAACTCCGCAACCTTTTCATCACTCCAACCGAGTACATGCATTGCGGTGTCCGCTACCATACCTCGCGCAGGCCATGCTCTCCTTAGGATCTTGGTTGACCCATACTGATACATTCCCGCTTCCTCCGCTAGATGTTCAGAGTACCTACCCCAACCTTCAGCAAAAGCAGAGTTAGACAAAGCATCTTCTATTTTGTGAAACTTTTCTTGCTCTTGTACGAGAGCAATTTGCATATGATGGCCCGGGTACCCTTCGTGGATAGTAACCTTCTCTGCAGAAGCGTAAGACTCATCCTTGTAAGTTGTCGGATCATATCCAAACCTCGCCTTGCGCTCCTTGGTGCCCGGAATATAGTGTGCGCTGCGACCTGATCCCTGTTCATGCTCAGGGATAGCTTTTACTTCCATTTCGATCAAAGGCATTTCATGGAAGAAGTCAACGGTTAAATCTCTAGACTTATCTACCAGGCGCTCATAAAACTGATGCATTTCATCAGCGCTATTAAATTTCTGAGTTTTATCCTCACTGGCCCTTGCCACTGCCTCAGAATAGGAATCTACTTGATAGAACTCCTTGCCTAAGCGAACCACTTCGCTCTTGTTTGAGTTGACAGCCCTTAAACCCAACTCAAAAACTTCTTCAGGTGTTCTCTGCAAAGTCGTATAAGAACGATACTGAGCCATATAACATTTACGGCCATTAGGAATCGCATGGATACCAAGCTCCGCTCTGGCTTCAGGTAAATAGGCAGACTCTAGAAAATTCTTGTAATTCTCCATTGAGGGGATAACGTAATCTGAAAGCACCTGTTTAAATGCAGCTTCAAACTCAGGGTCCCCAGCTTTCTTCGCTAACCCCAAGAACGGGTGCTCATCGATAGGTACTTGGGTCAAGCCATCAACTTGCTGAATGACTCGCTTAACCACACTCTGAGGTGCGGAGTAACCTTGCTCTAACCCCCGGCGGAGATTGGCTATTTCTTGCTCATAGTAACGAGCCGCGTCAAGCCAACGTTCAATCGCATCTGCCTTTTCTTGGGCTGTTTCAACCGGCTGAACCTCGGTCAAAAAGCCAAGAATGATATGAGGCCCAAACATATGATCAACAGACCAGAGTTCAGTCTTACACACCCTTAGGCCAACATTGGACTCTAATCGCTCTTTTAGTTTGAAGTAGAATACCTTCTCTTGATCACTTTTTAGACCATTAAGATCTATCTCTGCCAATTTATTGAGTATTCTGTCCTCAGATGCCGCTAGAGAGGCAGCGTTACTGGGGGAGTTACTTAAAAAAAGGTTGTGCCTGTCCAGCTCCATATCTGAGAAGTAAGCGTACGGCTGGAAGTTTTCTAAATAAGCTTCAGCATATTGATCCGCTAGATCATGGAGTAGCGCCGAGTTGTCAATAGCTTCCCTACCGGCCACATCAGTTTGGTTATCAGTAACTGAGCACCCCATTAGGACCGATGAAACTACCAATACACCTAAACCCGCTCTTTTTACATTAATCATTCTTATAAGACCGCAACATAAAACTCATTAAAAAGGTTTCTATAAAGAAAACTTCAATTTCCTATTTTATAGTAGGCACTGTAACAAAATGAGTTTCAACACCTCAAATGCGGAATATCGGCGAAGCGAGGATATTTATAGATAAATCCCAGGGATAGAGCGTGAAACTCGTTTAATTGGCAGAGTCACAAGTAACAAGCGCTAGCAACTTGACATAGAGACCACCTAAGCCTCCATTAACCTATGCACTTGAAGGGTATGGCGATGCATAAGAAGCCCACTTTAATAAAAATGGGCTTCTTAAAGAACAGTAATTCCTTATAACACCGATGAATGTTACTTCATTTATATTACGGCACTAACTGGTAGCTATTACCTAAGTCGTCTTGTACAACCTCAGCAATACCATTGATGGCGGAGACTTCTAATGGCTCACTTAGAATGCGACTTCTAAATGTCCAGCCTTCTGGCAGATTGAGGCGACTTCCCAGGTCTTTCAAATCGTCAAACTGAAGATCAGAGACCTCAATACGACTAAATGATTGCATAATATACACCTGCCCATTGATATCAGTTAGCTCATAAACACGGCGACCTTCATAAAACAACCAAGTATTATTCCTTAGTACTTGTCCAGGAATATAGGAAACACTCTCTCCGAGATCAGAACTATAATTCATGGTAGTCAATAAGCGCATTTCTAAGTCACCAAAAAAACGGTATTCATCATCCGGACTGGGTGAGACAATATCGCCACCTAAAATTTCATCCACCACAAAAAAACGCGGCCCATTAGGGATTGCAAAAAGCGCACCATACTCAATTTCTATATCGTTGAAGTTGATAGTATCCCACTGACTTTGGGGACAAAAATTAACACCCGGGGTACCCCAAATCTCTGTTGACTCCTCAGCTCCGTCTAGATAAGACAGTAATATCTCACAATAGCGAAAATTAAAGAGTGGACCGCCAGCTTGCAATGGTTCCTCAACCGTAGTATTTCGCAAGAAATCTAAAAAGTGTATGGCCAATTCCTCGCCTACATCGTCTTGAATAAAGTGGCCTGCAGCAAAGCGCCTATGATCACCATCATCCGAACCTGGTACATGCTCCACCCACTTCTGTTGCGTTTCAATACTCCCCAAGTTGATATCATACTCACCGGCATTAAACATAAATGGGTTGTGAAAAGCTCCAAGTGTTTTCCAGGCAGAAAAATTCTGCATTTCAATGCCTACCATCATCGCAGGAAATGCTCGTATTGCCGCTTTATACTCAATATTTGGGTAGGGGGCGTTATACGCAAGTACTTCCTCATCACTTAGCAGGTTAATAGTCAATGTTTGTACCACATCTCCAGCAATTAATTCCGGTACACTAGAAGCATAGTTAATCCATTGTTGGAATCCCTCCACCCTGTCAGTCGATTTTGAAGTAAAGAATGTTTCTGCATCACCCAGTGATTCATCAATCTCAAAAGTCGGGTATATATAAGGATTTCCCCCCAATGGAATCACCGGAAGGTCACCATTCGCGACAACTAGCCTTCCGATAACTTGTGGCATATCACCTGCAATACGAAGACCAATAACACTTCCCCAATCTTGTACAAATAGATTAATATCAGTTAAATTTAACTTATCAATAAACGCCTTAGTCCAAGCAACATGTTGTTCATATTGATGAACTGTGACGTCGATCGGCTTGTCTGACCTTCCCATTCCAATATTATCTGGTGCAATCACTCGGTAACCGGCATCAGCAAGGATCGGGATCATTTTTCGGTATAAATAGGACCAGCTGGGTTGGCCATGTAGTAACAATATAACTTCGCCATTATCAGGCCCAACATCCACGTAATGCATATTTAAGCCGTCAATTTCTACGTAACTTGGCTCAAATTCATATCCTGAAAGGGAGTCAAAACAGGCATCGGGAGTAACAATATATTCCAAACCCGTAGCGGTTGCATATATTTCACTTTCAGACAATTTACAAGCATCGCTATTTGGACCTGTAACTAAGGGAATCTCTGTCCCTGAGACATCTTCAGAGTCATCCGAGTCACAAGCAACCAATAGGGAACCCAAAAAGCAGATACCGAACAGGCACCGGAATAGAGAGATATATTGGGGAGTTATAGATATAGAGACAAAAGAATAATTCATAATATAAACCTTCCTTTTACATTAAATATAAATTCCTTTAACTGGAGAGGATATTCATATCACCATCAGATCATCCACCTATAACAGAATTGTGCGGATGGTGAAAATCTCCGCACGACCAGAACTGTTGGAAGTTTTATCATTAATTAAACAGGGAAAACTCAATAAAAAAGCACATGACTAACCTCCGCCAATTTAAGAACCTGAGATACATAAACTTATGCTTAGATACTTAAAAATTTGCTTGCAATCGAGAATGTTTTGTATGAACGGTGCATATTTCAAGCTCAATGGAGCAAATGGCAAGTTTCTTTCATATAAGATTACCTATATCATTCACTGTTGATATTCTGATATATAAAATCGATATTGAATGCAATATAGGCAAGGAACCTTGTTTGAATTTCGCAAAATAAATAAGATCCAAGCATGGATATTTCTTCTAATTTGGCCATGGGTGAATATCTTTATCGTCTCTGCTACACTTTATTCACTTGAGTCACTAACCCCCCACCTCTTCCTGTTGGCTACAGCTAAAATATGGGGAACATTTATTTTTTGTCACCTTCTTTTCATTTTTATTGAAAATCTTCCCAACAGCCCTCTACGATTATTAAAAGAAAAACATACCTACTTACTTAGACCAATTGTAGTCATTTTTCTATTTATAAGCATTGCACCGATCGTAGAACCCCCATTAACTTTTAAAGTACCTGATATTAAAATATTACCATTGGCGATAATACTACTTGAATCCACAGTTTATATTTTTGCCATATATATATTTCAACAGCAAAGTTTCTTCTATCGCTCGCAGCTTCATGCACAACAGGCAGAGCTACAAATACTTAAAATGCAATCTAATCCTCACTTTCTATTTAACACCCTAAATTTGATTGCATCAGAAGTCATTCAGCACCCATCAAAAGCTAAAGAGCTCATTTACAGCCTTTCCGATTTATTGCGCGACACAATCAACTTAACCAAAACCCAATGGATAACTATTGAGGAAGAACTAAGATTAATCGAGTTATACCTCTTGCTGCAGCAAAAGCGCTTTGAGGATCGATTCACCTTTGATATTGACTGCCCACAAAATTTGAATGGAATGAATATACCGTCATTACTACTAATGCCAGCTGTGGAAAATGCCATAAAGTACGGTATTGCACCCTACGCTAAAAGTGGTCATGTGAGTGTAAATGTCGAACTAAATAATAGCTACATAGAAGTGGAAGTTCAGGATACAGGGGCATGCTTTGATGACAAGAACATTACCTATGGTGAAGGATTACGTATTCTAACTCAAACATTAAGAGTCAACTTCAGTGACAACCACGCCCTCAAGTTAAATTCAAGCGGTGAAGGAGCAAGTTTGAAAATTCGCTTCCCACAAGTAAATTCATCCATAACCCCGTAGATTGAAAATGGCGAAAATGAATACTAAAAAAGTAATTATTGTCGATGATGAACCTGCAGCAAGATCCAATCTAATAGAAGTAATTAACACCTTCGATGAATTGAAAGTTGTGGCGCAAGTAACTGATGGAAAGTCAGCAATAAAGCAGATCGTAACCAAAAGCCCTGATATCGTTTTCCTTGATATTGAAATGCCAGAGGTGAATGGCTTTGATGTGGCCAATGCAACTCAACATATAAACTATCAACTTGTCTTTCTAACAGCCTATCAGCACTATGCCCTGCGTGCGTTCGACACAAATGCAATCGACTATTTGACAAAGCCTGCTCATCCAGAATTAATAAAGAAAAGCATTCGCAAGATATTACGGCAAGAGATGTATGCCTTAGGGCAACAGACGTCTTCGACAAGCGGAAACCGATTGGTTTTGAGTGATTACAATCAAATGAAGATATTTGAATATGACCAAATTAACTATATCGACAGTATCGGTCGTTATCGTCGCATCCACCTTACCGAGACAGGAGTTAAATCCCACAATACAAATACCATTATTTCAGATATGACACTTGACAGTTTCAGTGAGCAGCTACCTAAGGAAACTTTTTACCGATTACATCGAAGCTACATCATTAACAGCCATAGAATCCTTGAATTAAAGTTACAGTCACGACGCCATTTTGTCCGACTTTCCGGAACAGATACACTTATCCCAGTATCTCGCAGTTTTCTTTCCATCTTAAAGGAGAGTATTAAAGTCTCAGCTAGCTCTCTAATTCGGTAATAGATGGCTCTAAGTAATCCCACAAATACTGCTATGAAATTACTCCGAGCCTCCATAATCCCAGAAACCTACATGTTCTTTTTAAGGAAACTGATGATCGACCCAAAAATAGCTCTATGGTGCTCACTATCAGTAGGGCCATGAGCCATATCTGGATATAGTTTCCACTCATAGTCCTTATCAAACTTACTTAACATCATATTCATGCGGTACATATGTTCAACATCAACAGTTTCATCCTTCTCACCATGAATAATAAATACAGGCCTTTGAAGGTTTTGTGCCAGATATACCGGTGAAATGTCCTTCAGTTTGCCATAGTCTTTAACAGTATCTCCAACATTCTCCTGCATCCACTTACTTTGAGCCTCAGTTGCATAGGGTGAGTTCAGGTAGAGGTTAACATCTGTGACACCGGCCACACTGACTGCACAGCGGAACAATTGCTGGTGTTTGATAGCCATCATTAGTGCAGCATATCCACCATAACTCATTCCAACAGAACAAATTTCCGAAGACAAAATATCGCTTCGGTCACTTACCACCTTTGTTGCTTGAAATATATCTTCAAGCATTAAGTTACCCCACTGGTGAACACCCGCTTCCTCCAGCTCAGTTGAATAACCACTCGACCCTCGATAATTCACCCTTAAAACGGCATAATTATTCGCCACAAAGAACTGTGTATAGTAGTCAAAATACTGATGGTCAAAAACGCCAAGAGGACCACCATGTGGCATAACTATAAGAGGGAATGGCCCGTTACCTTTTGGCATGGTCAATATATAGGGAATATCCAATCCCTCCACTTTAAC
This sequence comes from Microbulbifer maximicatervae (SeqCode), assembly GCF_052468155.1. Classification (NCBI taxonomy): domain Bacteria; kingdom Pseudomonadati; phylum Pseudomonadota; class Gammaproteobacteria; order Cellvibrionales; family Microbulbiferaceae; genus Microbulbifer; species Microbulbifer maximicatervae (SeqCode). The sequence goes on along the minus strand of NZ_CP174335.1, from coordinate 3,368,111 downwards.
CTGCTCGTGGTATTGGCGACTCTCAAGCTGATCATTTAAATGTGGAAATTTTGAGGCCACTAGCTGGTCAATTTTCTGGTTTTTCCTGCTAATGAAATAACGTCCTGGCTGGCCGTGGCTCTCACTATAGTAAAGTTCTATAGTACTATCGAGGCTTCTTCCTACTGTTGTTTTTAGTAGACTCGCCATGCCATTTTTTTCTTGTCTATCCTCATCAATATATTGATATTCTAACCGTCCATTATGAACGACTTTTACACCAATCAACTCCCCTGTCGATTGCTCTATTACCAGATCGATAATATCGTAGCTATCAGATCGATAAGCTATGCTCTGTTCTCCACTAGTGAAATTGCAGCGGTAAACTACCCGATCTTTCTCCGAATTAGTATCTAAACAAAAGTAAGTTCCAGGCTCTGAACTTATAGACACCGGAATAAGGACTCCATGCTCTGCTCCGGGAGCGGGCTCCTCTTCCAACTCTTCTTCAGACCAACTCTTTATTGGGGCGGTAGAGTTTCCATCAACAACTTTACTCAGATGAAGCTTGCTGTCATTGAAAAACAAAACGGACTTTGGCTGGCCTGATGGATCAAAAAACCAGCGTATCGCATACCCTTCAACCGACGCCACTTCATTCTGAACTGTAAACTGGCCTCCATCTTTTCGTAAAAGTTTACTTGCTTTCTGTTTAAATCGGTTAAGCTTAGATACGTCAATACTGTATACCTTGGAGTAAATCCCACTTTTTGCATACAGAAAATGGCCCGGCCTGTTTGGCAACGCATGGACCAACCAACCCGGCGTTTTTACCTCAAATATTTCTGGAGGCTGGCCTTCGGAGCCTGATACATCAAGCACTAATAGTCGATAAGCTGGCTTGGTATCTAGTAAATTTTTAACACCCATCTTGACTTCCTTAAACTGGGCAACAAGATACTTTGGGCCAACCCAACGGATAAATTGAATTGATGCATCCCTGGAAGTCAATGTTTCGAGATCAATTAGGGTATGACTAGATCCATCTTTACGACTCCAAATATCTAACTTTTGACTAGCGTCACTCTGCTTAATGGACGCTACCAACCTTCCATCTGGACTAACCTGTGCTGTTATAGTATCAACCGATTTAAAGTAGCTTTCTGCTGGCATTGCTACTACTGGACCAATTTTCACCAGAATGCATAACAAAACCAATAAAGCCCCTCGAAAAAAAACAATCATTGATTTATCTCCAGAGGACTTAACCAACTTTGCAAGAATTCATCTTGCACTCCCGCACCAGATACCAGAGGATACAACTCAGTTAATGAGTTTAAGGCTTCTTGAACTCCATCTAAATCTGTTGCTATTCGATTTTTGAAATAGACCTCTACCGTATCTGACTTTCTTTGCTTACCTATAAACAAGCTGCCAATATAATTTGTTTTTCCAGCTTCCACATGAAAACGCCATGTGCGCCGCTTAGCAGTATCTAGTTTGTAGGGAAGATTGAAGTAAGGTGCATTTATTTGGGTAATTTGGTACAGGCCAGCAGGGACTGTCATCAGGTAAAAGCCTTCGGACTTATCCTTGAGGCTGACTTTATAACGACCTTTCTTTCGCAGTTTATATTTTTGCCCACTCAGCAGGTATTTATTTCCATTAGCGTACATCTTAGCAAACTCTATTGAGGGCGCAGTACCTCCTACATCGAGCTTTACCAAAACATACCCACGCCCGCCCTCTAACTCAGGCGGACTATCATAGGGTACCAATGACAGCGCCCGAGCAATTACTGATTCAGACACAAGGATTGCCGCAAATATTATGCCTTTAAGAAGAGTATTAACTCCACTTGCCTGATAGCCTATCGGCATCACGCTTCTTAAATTTAGTGTCAAAATAACACTTCCATATGTTTATTTATAAATGAGTGACAACGTTTTGAATACTATCTCAGAGCCAAATGCAATACAATTGGCAAGCTTTGGTTCTAATTATGGAGAATAATATGTCAGGGATGAACGCTCTCAGGTACGTTAAGTCTTGCCCACTTCTTTTAACGGTCTGTTTATTATTTCTACAAGGTTGTGCGGTGCAAGTTAATATGCTACCGGCATTGAAAGAAGACACCCCTATTAACGAACAAGATGGAATTGTTGTCGCCCGAATCATTAACGCATCTGGAGTTGCCCTGCCGTTTAATCAACTCACAATTAACCCGGAAAACTTAAACGAGTCTAAGGCCATAAAACCTGAACGTCTCCTTGCGGATCGACCAAAGCTAAATGGTACAACTGTATTTGCCTCTTCTGTCAAACCAGGGAATTACTCTATTAGTAGCATTCGGGCGTTCTATTCAAACGGTAATGGATGGTACAGCCGTTTCGTAAGTGCAGATGAGAAGCTGGGGACCTTTTCAGTTACGCAGGGTGAGGTCACTGATCTTGGTACTTTGATCTATTATCCAAAGCCACAAGGTGACAGATACCTTGACCTTTTGATTCGCGCGCCTGAATCAAAAGAAGGGGAGGTAATTGCAAAGCACTTTCCATTCATAAAATACGATCCTCAATCAATCAACGGGTGGCATATCGATGAAAATGATGAAGAGCGTGAGTCAGCTTATATATCCATTGCACAGAATCCTCTGACATACAGCGAAGAGTATATTTCCCCTGATAGTTCCATCTACTTTCTTGGAAAGGTCGGCGTATTTATGAAACGTACTCCCGACGGGGACTGGGAGCTTGATGCTGTTGACACCAATCATGAACTAACGGCTATCGCACAAAATAATCATGGTGATCTAGTAGTCGGGGGGAGTGAAGGCGCGCTATTCTGGCGCTCTGCTAAAGGGGATTGGCTAGACATATCATTGGAGCATAATGCTCACATTGAAAACCTGAAACTTCTAGATACAGGAGAGATAGAACTTCTAGTTACTCGCGACTTCGAAGTGAATATCTATAGGGGAGTAGTAGCAAATTCACAAGTAAAGTGGAAACTTTTGAATCAATACTCCTCAAGATCAGGTCAAGGATGGAAGCATATTGCAGAAGTAAAAATAGGGGAAATGAAAGCTCACACCAAAAGTGACCAACATATATATAATACAACTATTTTTGAATTCAACGGCCAGAATTACATAACTGTCCGTGAGCAATCAACGTATGGAAGTATTATATTTTCTCCAATCAATAGCGAAATCTTCATCTATGATCCTGAAAGTTGGATGATTGAAAAAACAGTAGATGATTTTGACCTAAATGCAATTGTTGACGCAGGTGCAGTTCAGTTAGGTGTCGAGGAAGCTGGCTTCTGGTCTTGGACAGGAAAGCCAACCTATTACAAAATTGATAAAAATGGCAACCAGGATAAAATAACTACGTATATTAAAGAATGTAAAGAGAGCAAATCTTCCAGAAATCGCTGTATAAATAGAAATTTCACATTTCGATCCGTTCCCTGGTTCTCAACTGACAATGAAGCCGTTGCGATTGTTGGTTTTTCACAAAGTAACTTTTCCGGTAGGAAAAGTGAAACAGAAAACAGAATCTTAACAACAACGGATGGCGGAAAAAGCTGGATATCTACAGACAATAAACCACCTACAGATTACTGTACATCTATAGTTCCTCTGGTTGCCGATCGTTTATTAGTTTCCTGCGATGGTGCCAATGGTGATTTCTACGAATCAACCGACTTAGGGGCCAGCTGGAACCAGGTAAGACAACAAGATAATTTCTAGAAAAAATAAGGTGGATACAAATATCCAATGTATCCACCTTATTTTGGCTGTAAAATATACTACAGAATGGTTTTACTATAATAGAAAAAATAGTTATTTATAGCTCAAGTCTCTGTAAATCTAGCAGTAAAATGTCGTAGAACTTGCGGCTCATACTCGAAAGCTAACCCCCGCAATTCATTGGCCCGCGAGCTAAGTTCGATAATCGCATCTGCTACATAATCCATATGGTCATTTGTATAGACTCTACGTGGAATAGTAAGCCGCATTAATTCTAGATCTGCTTTCTTTTGTTCACCGGTATCCGGGTCCCGCCCAAGAAGTAAAGAGCCAATTTCCACAGCCCTGATTCCCGCTTCTAGATAGAGCGCATTGGTTAACACCTGTGCCGGAAACTGCTCTGATGGTATATGGGGAAGAATCTTCGATGCATCTACAAAAACCGCATGCCCACCTGTGGGATATTGAATGGGTACTCCAGCACATCTCAATCGCTCTCCCAGATAGGCCACTTGGCCAATTCGGTAGTTCAAATAGCTCTCATCGGCAGCCTCATAGAGCCCCCGGGCCAGCGCTTCCATATCGCGACCAGCCATCCCTCCGTAGGTCACAAAACCCTCCATAGGGACGCAGCGGGTTTGTACGGCTTGAAACAGTTCCTCATTGTTTCGAATACAGCAAAGGCCACCAATATTTACCATAGGGTCTTTTTTTGCGGACATTGTCAACATGTCCCCATATTGATACATCTCGCGAATAATTTCTAAAATCGATTTCTCTTGATACCCCTCTTCCCTTTGCTTTATAAAGTAAGCATTTTCGCAATATCGAGCCGAATCAATTACCACTGGGATATCATACTTAGTAGCAATTTCATAAACTGCCTGCATATTTTTCATGGACACAGGCTGACCACCAGAACTGTTACAGGTCACAGTAGTTATAATCGCACAGACATTGTGGCTTCCGTGCTCCTCAATAGTGGCAACAAGGCGTTGTAAATCAAAGTTACCTTTCCAGTCGTATGCTGTCGTGGTATCAAAAGCACGTTTATCCACCACATTAATTGCTTTTCCGCCATTTAACTCTATATGCCCTGCAGTAGTATCAAAATGATAATTTGAAATAAATACAGGCTCCGTCCCTCCACGCACTTGACGCATACGCTCAATCAGAGCAGGAAACAAAATTTGTTCTGCTCCACGCCCCTGATGTGTAGGAACAACCAATTTATACCCGAAAAAATGCTCTACTGCATTGCACAAATTGTAGTAGTTTCGGCTACCGGCATAGGACTCATCACCAAGCATCAAACCCGCCCATTGATTATCACTCATTGCACCAGTACCTGAATCTGTCAATAGGTCAATATAGACATCATCACTGCGCAGTAAAAACGGATTTAATCCAGCCTTATTGAGTGCAACCTCCCTATCTTTATAGGTTGTCATCTTGATCGGCTCAACCATTTTTATACGGAAGGGTTCAGGGATTCGCTTCATCACAATTATCCTAACAATACCTGCCATACTGCAGGCAATAACAATCCAATTATTATAAGTAAAGTAATTAGTATAAGAGAAACAGGACCGAATTATATTTTAATTAAAGTTAAGCCCTGTAAAACATCTAAAAACTGCAGAAATACTTCAACGGGATATTGTCCCCTACTGAGATTCAGACTCCTCTGTCAAAAATGATTGTCAAGTATTTCACTTCTTAACTTATGGTACAATAGGCTGCATTATCTATATGGCCTTTTCAGTCACTTGAGTGAACTTATTATCGGGTTCTTAGGTTCACATTTCTTGTGACCGGAAGCCACTCTAGATTTCCCAAGTATCGAGATAAAAGATTATCTAATGACAACTTAGCTCACATTTTAAACATTGATGAACAGAGGTCCCAGAATAGAAACATCTAACTTATAAATGAGGCAGAAGATACTAATTGGATTAGAGCTTATCAATTAGTGATTCTTCTGCCCCACGTCATCTCTCTTAGTTACCTTCTAATTTTGAGAGGTAAAACTGAAAAGCACGATGTGCCACTTGATGACCTATCGCCTGCCCTGCAGGTACTGAAGGCTCAAAGTGTACACCTCCCCATACACGACTGTTACCACAGTCCTCTTCAAATGAAGTCCAGGTAGGGAAATATAGATTCAAGTCAGTTTGTGGTGTTACACCAGGTTCAATCTGAGAGCTGCCAGACAGCGCAGTTACAGAATATCCCAAAGTATCGCCTTGAGGTAAAAACAAGCGGCTTGTCTCGGCATGCGCAGCACAAAAGCTAGCTGATGCGGAGGGATACTCAGGATGATCAGCTACAGGCAGATAGCTAGTCCACTGACTGGCGGGCAAATCATTTACAGTTCCCTTTCCAGCGCCCCCCCAAGCCGTTACAGGTTCATCCTTGTAGATATACCGAACAGCAGAAAAAGGTCTTACTGAGTTATGGCGACGCTTTTCCTTCCAAATCGCAATTGCAGTATCAAAAGCTGCCATATTAGTCAGGAAGTCATAGTGTATGAAATCCATCAGGGATAAACCTTGAGATTCAGATGCAAAAACGGCAGCGAAGCCTAAGCTGAATATCTTCATGTCAAATAGCTCAGCTTTCATCTTCTGCTCATCAGTTAAATTCGCTGATGTAGCCAATACATCATTTACTTGCGCTACGTAACTGGGGTAGTTCCAAATTTTGGATTTAATTGGTATCGGTGAAGTGAACTCATCAGGAGATTCGTAGCTGTAGGGCGTAGTCAAGGCAATTTGAGGAGTTACGAACTGCTGAACCCGAAATACGCCTGGTCGCTCCATTAAAACTGCCGGCTGCCATTTTGATGGAAAACGCAGCTTGTAGGCAGAATTAGCGGGTTTAAAGTCAGTATAATCGGCATAAGGCAAGCGATGATAAAGCTGGTTACCTTCATTACCTAACTGATTCATCCCATCATTGACACGTCCTTCCAGAACTTTTCTACCAGCGTAATTCCCTATACCAATTGGTGTCGTCGTATCTTCTGAAATATTTTCAGGGTCTAATCCTAGCTCAATTAGCATATCATCCCATTCAGATACCAAATGGGGAAATAAACCACTTAGTACTTTGTGGGAAGCATAGGTCAATGCAATATTTAACTCAGCATTATCTGTCGGCTCTGTCATTCGACTAATATCTGAGTAAACGCCCTTTGCTGTCGGATGATAAGGCGCTGTTGCATCAAACCAGGAGTTAGTGATAAGCGTCGTAAAACGGAGTACCAACGTCGCATCATTTGCAGCCGGAGACACTTCGAAGATTGCACAGGCTGCAGCTGGGATTATATTTTGTACCGCAACATTACAAGTTCCTAGCTCTTCAGAGCTACATTTTGGAGGCAATGAAACGTCCTCTAACTGAGGACAACTGATGGCCTGCGCTTGCCAACTTGCTGACACAAATATTAATCCTATAATACTTTTTAAAGCTTTTTTATAAGTTACATCTTTTAGCATTGGATTTTCCTTTTTGCTATATCCATGTGACCAATGTAGCATCCTAACTACCGATCACTTTTTAATGATAAACACCTAAAAACACTTTAAAATAGACTGTTCTCTATACCCTCCCCCATTTCAATAGTAAATGACCATAATTCTCGATATTCTTCTAATGTCAATGCCACCTGAATTATCAGGCCCTAAAATTTAAACCAACAAGTAAGGCAGGCCCTTGAAACTACTTACAAAGTAATTACTTGTAAAGATGCCAGTTCACGGAAACAGTAATTTTTGAGGTTCAAATTATTGGCAAGTTTTTTCAAATATCGGAAACCAGTGTTTTCTCTTAGCAAACTGCAAAGTCAAAAGGTTATGTTTTAGTAAATGTTTTTCGGATTAAATGGGTTGCTGGCTAACCACATATTTTCAACAAACATTAGCCAGCCCAACACAGATAGCAGTAAAAACACTAACACAGCAGCACTTAACACTGTAAATCCAGCACATTTCCATTAAATTGTCTAAATTATACTTTCTACTGATATTAGATATATTGATCTTATTTTATGAGCACCCAAATACTTACAGCACAATTAACCCGAAAATGAATAACGTGGGACTGTCGTTGTAGCCATATATAACAGCATCCACCGTTCGATTTTATTATACTAGAATTATGTTAACTAGGGAGTTACAGGTGCTTACACGATATCTCTTAAACAGTCACTCTCGATCGATCGAAACAAAAGACTCCTTCTCAAAAAGAGTAAAAATAGTTAGCAAGAAGAACTTTATGAACGATAACTTTATACTTTAGTGCCATTCTTGCTAGTACAATGCACCAATAAGCGAAGGTCTAAACGTGAAAGTATTACATACACATCTGAAAGGCTCTGGAAAAATCAGTTATAGTAGCTTTCAGAAATAAGCCAACCAACAATGGATTAGGTTCAGCATTATCAAAAGCATTTTCTTTTGAGTGCGGTCAGATGCTGCGGTCAACTATAACCGGACGCTTTCTCAAGCACGTCTTTCAAATTCGATGGGGCTATGTCCCCCTGTGTTGTATGCATTCTGCGTGGATTGCAATAAGCAATATAGGCCCTCATATCTGTTTCAGTGCATGACTTACCTGGGCCGTCATTATCTAACGATCTTAGCACCAACTAACAATCCGGCATGAATAAAGATCAATTACTACCGTGAGGTATAGTCAGCCCTACAAAGTCCAGATATATGTGATATCCGTAGTCCAAACTTGATTTTTAGTACTCGATGAGAAACCCCTATTCAGAAAATCCTCAGCAACTGTAAGTTGAAATTTGTGGTTAGAGTAAATTGCTTCTTATGTTTTACTGCCAAACCAAGTTTTTCATTAGCTTGCAAACTCTATAGCGCCCAATTTCAAAGCCTTCTTTACGTAGCAACTTCAGTGACCGACGGATTCTGTGGCTCTCATGAGATTCCGCAAATCGGGCTGGTGGGTGCCAACTCAATATGGCTGGCGCTGGTAGTGGTCATTACACAGCTGCCGCTACTGGTGGCGTGGAAGGTTAGTGTCTGGTTTGCGTTGTAGCGCTCGGTGGGGATATAGCTCAACGTGCTACGATCCAACAGGACAAAGCCCATACCCGATGAGCGCTGGGTTGCTTCGGTACCCAGGCGTACATGAAGCAGGTAACCTATTGCCCAGAGGCCGGGGTAGTGGCGTCGCTCCATGCGCTATTACTGCCTGCGATGGTGATGTAATAACCCAGATAGGTATCGTCGCCGCTGGATAGTATTGGCGCATTAATAAAATCGGTATAGGTTGAGTTCGCAATCAAGGTAACCTGATCCGGTACGGCCATGCCCCCCTAAAGGCTGGCTTTGGTAGACGCTTTTGCGGTCGTGAATCAGTTCATATTTTTGCTCGACTCGATCAATATTCACTTTATCAATACGGCAGCACCCTCCTGAAATAGCACCATGTCAACCGCCGTGAATCCCAGGTAACTGTGGGATAAAGTGATGTCAATCTCGCCGCGCTGTTCCTCGAGCATCACTTCATGCACAATCAAAGCGAACCGCATATCAAGCGGGCATTAAAGATATTCCACAATTCAAAATAATCCATCCACTCTAACACCCTCCCTAATTTTCACTATGTAATTACGGCCCTGTCATTTATTCATTACCTGCTATTTTCTTTAAGCAGCAATGCTGAAGCTTGGAGAGAGGGTAGTTATGTCTATCATGTGCCGCTTAGCCCTTTTGACATTAGTTTTGTAGGTTTGATGGGCTAGGGATTTCTGTTTCCAATCATCAATAAAATGGTCATGCCGACAAAAGCACCCTCGTCCCTCTGCAATAATTTTATCTGCATCTTTTCTATCGACATAACCCAGTGTTCTTAAATCTTCATCCGACTCTCGTACATAGTTATAGAACTCCCGACAAACCTTGTCAGACAATATATTTGGCAACCCTTTATTTGAATAAAGCAGCCCGAATAGCTCTCTATTTCGCGCAATATCAACCCTACATTCCTCGGCAAAAACTCGCATATACGCCACATCCGAAAAGGCTCTTTATGACCAAAACTTGTTTCTACATTTAAATATATATCTCGACCTATTTGTGACCTATATTTACTCCTGATAACTTAATAACGACTCTTAAGCGCCCACCAAAATCCACTATAATCAACATTCTTTTCTGAGTAATGTTTCAGGCAAGATTCTGCCTAGATCCCCGCAATAACTGACACAAGTGGCGATAGTGAAGGAGGCCAGCTGGCTGTAGGCTGGTTAGCTTCCACACAAACAAGCCAGGAACCTCATGAGAATCTATACCAACCAACTGACCTTGAATGAACGATAGCAGATCGAAGTCCTCAATGGACAGAGCTATTCGGCTCGAGGCGTTGCACTACATCTCAATCGCTCCAACAAAACTATCTCATTAGAACTTAATCGCTTTCACCCTTTTTGTGCTGAAAGCGCTCATCGCCAGGTGTTGCAGAGACGATATGGGGCTCGTAAGTACACCAAATTTGTTCGCCATGAAGGTGCAAATTGACTATCAGCTAAAAAACGCTAGCCCCGAACAAGTTGCTGGTCGGATGAAGCTTGAGAAATGTAATAAAACGGTCGGTTATTCTACTATTTGTCGCTGGATAGCTCAGCTTCGCTGGAGACCGCGACTTCCACGAAAAGGCAAAGTCTACCGAAAGCGTACAGGTTCTGAGGCAGGAGCAAAGCTCATTCCGGAGCGTATTGATATTGAAGAACGGCCTACGATTGTTGATGGAAACACCGAGCTCGGCCACTGGAAGGGCTATACGGTTTACGGCCAAGATGGCCGTCTTGTGACTTTAGTTGAACAAGTCTCTAAGTTGTTGCTCACTCGTCGGGTGTCCAACAAGAGTAAGAAGACAGTAAGTCGGGCAATCAATTGCACAGAAACTGGGGTATAAAATATATATTGAAGAGCTTTATCACTCCTGGGAAAATGGATTAAACGAAAATACGAATGGTCTACAGAGACGTTTCTTCCCGAAAGGTGTGAAAACTGGCAAGATACCCAAAATCCGTATTGACGATGCAGTGTTCCGAATAAACTCGCATCCAAAAGAGATTCTAAATTAGTTGAGCTCACTAGAATCTCTACCGGGCTGGCGTGTGTCACTTGTATTGGCAATCTAGGCTGCACTACCAGATCAATAAACGTACAGAGAAAAGCAGCGTAGAAACCACATCCCAAGCTGTTAAATAGTACTTCCCCACAAAGTGTTACAGAAAAGAAAGTGCCCCCATGTCTGTGACACCTCTCAGTTATCAGCTGGAGCGCCAGAGCTATACTCCGCCCCTCAGTCTTCTCACTTGTGAATCTAAAGCCCTACTAAGAAAAAGAAACATTATTTCAGCTTCATGGTTATACTCCAAGCAATATAACTGTAATTGACAACAAAGACATTACTAATGGAAAACCTTGATCTAGAATCTATCGCAAACCAGCTTTCATGCCCTGAGGGAAAGGCTGGCATTGAAATGGGCAACAAAATGAGTGCTTTCAATCAGATTATTACCAATCAAGCTATTCAAAAACTATCACCGCAAGAAGATGAGTCAATCGTCGAAATCGGACCAGGTAATGGATCGCTGTCGCTACCGATATTGAGCGGATTAGGCATTAATGGGCACTATTTAGGTATTGAAATGTCAGAAGTTATGGCCAGCGAGCTTCGAGAAACACTGAGAGACAGCCAGTGTGCAGCGGAAGTAATTTGTGGTGACTGCCTGGAAGTCCGTCTTGAAGATGGAAGCGTTAACGGTGTTATCGGAGTTAATATTCTGTACTTTATCGACGATTTATTAAGCTTTTTCAGTCATATTAGCAACTGGCTTTCACCTGGAGGGCGAGCAATTTTTGGGATTCGTTCAGATAAATCGCTCAAAAAAATACCCTTTACTCAATTTAAATTTCATATACGCTCTACGGAAGAAATTAAATCTCTTATGAAAAATGCGGGCTTTGATACCGTAGAATCCTATTGCTTTGACGAAGAACAAATTCCTTTTGAAAATACAACTGTACCAGCTGATTCGGTTATCATTGTTTGGAAAAAATCCATCTACACAGCTTGAAATACAAGCTCGCTTGCAGAGGCGGTATCTTGCTAAGTATCGCAAAGTAGATATCGCCTTTTGATGTTCCTGTTTACAAAATCTAGAATACTGAATAGGCAGCCAATTACCCTCTAATGTGCCCTATTATTTTCAACTAAAAAGCTCCCTCCGAAGTTGTCAATTGGTGCCGCTACCCTCCTAGAGTATAAAGATTTACGTAAAATTTCAGCCAGCACTCCAACTATGCGATACTTCCGCCCCAAAAGAAGTGAAAAGAAAACAGGGAAGACCCATGACTAAATTCACACTAACTCTGGTAGCGGTTTTATTGGCTGGCTGTAGCTCAGTCACTCAGCTCTCGGAAAAAACGGCAGGGGAAATCAGGCAGGCGGTATCTATCCAAGCTAGTGGGGAAAATTCTGGTACTCAGTTCTCAGGGCCGAAATTACAGGCCACTACTGATGGCTCTGACCTAAACCTCTACTACTACAACCTCCGCGCATTTGAACCCGCTGCTAACGAGCCAACGAAGTACCACCTACAGATCCATATCACCTATCGCAAGGCGTGGCGTCACTATGAGTCTGCGGAGTTAAATAGCGGACAACCAGTAGAGACGGCCCCTATTAACAAAAATGTCCTTCAATGCGTAAGTGGTAATGAATGTATGCTTGAAGAGATTCTGGATATTGCTCTCACTGAGGAACAAATACAGGCTTCGGTGCGCAATCGAGATAAACTCAAACTTAAACTGAGAGCAAGATCCGGGCACAGCTCTACCATTGAGGTTCCAGCAACCTACTTGCTTGGTTTTTACGCTGCGGTTGCCAATTACGAGGGGTGACTACCCCTCTCCGTAGGCAATGAATGTTGACTAAGTGCTCTTTTGTGGGGTCTGAGAGCTTCCTGCCTGGCAATATGCCTGTGCAGTCTCCGCCAGACCTTCACCTAAGGCCACCGGGGGGGTCCAGTCAAGCAACTCTTTGGTTTTAGTGATATCCACTTGTAGTGAACCGCACAAGCGCTTGGCAACTGCCCCCTTTCCTATTAGCTTCAGCGCACTGGTGAGTGCGAATTGGGGAAGAGGCAATAGTCGAGCATCACAACCCATGGCATGGGATAAACCACGCAACAAATCTGTTACCGATACATCCATATCATCGGATACCAGAAATACCTGGTTTGCCGCATTGGGATGAGAAATACAAACGCGGATCAGGTCGATCAAATTGCCGATAGATACCAAGCTTCGGCGATTATGAATAGCCCCTAGTGGCAGCGGGATCCCCTTGGTAAGCCAACGCATCATCGCTTGGAAGTTCGCCTTGACCCCAGGCCCATAGACCAGAGGTGGTCGGATAATAACAACTTCCATCTCAGTTGACTCAGCCAGCTCTAGCAGTGCGTCTTCGGCCTCCTTCTTTGAAATCCCATAGGGATCCGTAGGATCACATTGTTCATCCGCATTAAATGGCAAGCGGTTGTCGGTAGACTCCCCGTTAACCTTAATAGAACTAAGATAAATAAAACGTCTAACACCGGATGAAGCCGCCTGCTGTGCCAGCTTGATAGTACCCCCGACATTCACCCGACGGAATTCGTCCAGAGGGTTAGCAGAGGTCTCCTCCATTACATGGACGCGCGCAGCGGTGTGAATGACTGTATCTATATCGACAAGCGCCTGTGCCCAATCCGTATTGCTTGACAGGTCACCGATCTGAAAGCCACCCTCAACATCGCGGCGATACACCGGCAAAACCTGGTAACCGTCTTTGCGAAGCTGCGGCAAGAGTGCGGTTCCCACAAAGCCACTAGCGCCGGTTAGTAATATACGTCCTTTCAATGGGGGCCTATTTCTCAGCTGTAGAATTCACGTTAGTTTACACGGACCACTTTTTCGACACACCTTTATCTCGTCAACTACATAGTGAGCATGACAAACTACCCAAGCATCGCTGGCTATTAGAACTCTATTCAATACCACAAAGGCGTTCTTTGTCAGTAATAGCATTTTTAAGCCGAGCCCGGACATTCTTCAGGGCTCTCCCATGTGGAGCTTGAGTATCCGGCCTGCCCCAGCGGGCTTCCCAAGCCTCCCTGGCTTGTAAACAGGCTTTCGCTTGCTTGTACTTCCAGTTCGCCTCCTCGCAAAGAGACAACCCTTTGGGTGACTGACGATCACAAATCTGGTGGTATTTTTTATGGGCTATCTTTTCCTGAAAGTTCTTGGCAGTAGCACCTTCAAAGTGGCGGATCGGTGGTGTTTGGATTTTTCTATCCGGGCGCACCTGCTTATCCATAGTACTATCCAGATGGAGCATTCGAAAAAATGTAACTCCCAATAGCTCCTCATTAGCATATTGATCATCATTGGAGCTGGTTAATAGCCCTGGAGGATGGGGAGTTGCAATAACAAGAAGTGGCACAGCCAGCATGAAAAGTAGCAACGTCAACAGCAGCAAGAGTGGCCGCCCAGTCAAAATCTGTGTTGGCATTTAAGTCTGGAGCCTCCCTAAATAATCTACCTACGGCTGTGAATTCCGTACTGTGAAGGCCAAATGAACAACACACAGAAGTTTAGTGAACCACCTTATCACTCCCAAATAGCCTGAAGCTCAGGCACTAGCTATGAACTACTGTACCCAATAAGTCAACACAACAGGCAAAATAAAAATGCTCATAATAGTTGAGAGGAAAATAATACCGGATATCTTCGGGGTATCTTGGGGGCGATAAATAGATATCCAGAGGTAAGTACTAACAGCGCATGGCATAAGGGATTGCAGAATAAGCACCCCTCGCATAGCACCCGTAAAGTTAAACAGATTTATCAAAATAAGCGCGACGGCGCCACCGAGAATTATGTGCCCAATAGCAAAGACCAATCCAATCTTAGTATCACCCAGCTTAATTTGGGCCAAGCTATGTCCGAGGGTCAACAACATTAGAGGGATTGCCATACCGCCCAAAATATTAAGAGATGACATAACGGGCTTTGGTAAACTTATATTGAAAATCAATGCGACTATAGAAAAAACCACACTGTAAATTGCTGGGCTAAGCATAATTTCCTTGGCCGACCAGCTACCCGATGTTACTCCAGGAGCAACCACAAAGAAAAAAATCATTCCCACAACAACAAAAGCAATTCCGTATAGAACTCCCGCATGTCCAAATGCTAAGGCACATACTGCGAGGCCGATATTGCCTACATTGTTCATACTTAGACAAGAAAAGTAAGTACGTATATTTTGCCTAAATAAAGATAAGAATAGAAGGGCTAGCACTGACATCAACGAGTACATCAGGAAGGCGGCCAACAGCATCCATAGAAATCTACCCAATACTATCTGCTGGCCCAGCATATGATCCAATATCAGCGCCGGATAACCAATATGGGCCATTAATTTGGATACCATTTTGGAATTTAATTCTTGCTTACTTGCTGCAAACAGGTATCCAATAAGAACGCAGATAAATACGGGAATAATAACTTCAAATACGTTCTCAAATAGGGTTGTCATCGAACATCAAACTCCCTCTGCCCTACTTCTCAGCACTGCGTAACAAGCACCCCTTTAATACGCTGACAGCCCCACCAGAACACACAAAAAAAATCGATAATATATTTACCTTCTAATATCCCACAGAATTAAGCAGGCAAAATTGCGATGTTCTGACAGATTTTCAAGTCAGAAACAGCAACCATAAAAAATGCCTATAAATTCAACTGCAACTCCTTAAGGTTTAAGGTCGGAGTGATCCATATTTCAGCATCAAAGGCCGCAAAAAATTTTTCATTATAGGTCATCAACTGATCTTGACAGTTCTCCTCAAAGATAAAAATTGCTGCACGCTTTCCTTGCTCCAAAAAGAAGTAGGAAGCCTCAGGATTGGCTGAGGCGATAAAATCATTCATCGCTACAGACATACTATCATCAGCAATGGACTTGTTGCCGGCCTTTGCCGGTATCAGGATTTTCATTAATAGGCGCATTTTGATCCTAGCAGTTGTCGAGTTTGCAGGATCAAAACATAGCCTTTTCACTATCCAGCTGCGCTGCATTAAGTGACAATTCTCTGAGCATATCAGTGGTAATTTACAACTGATATTCAGTAAGTAGCCTTTTCCTTCCGGCCAATAGTATTACTACCTGAAGGCGCCATCGAATCTCTACAGCATGCCCCAGGGAAGGGAAAACATGACTTAGGTAGTCACCAAGTCACTGGGATCGCTCCCTTTCTTTGGCTTACGCTCAATCCACTTAATCCATTTTAAGTCCTCTACCATAGTTGTATAGATGACCGGCACCAAAAATAGTGTTCCAAAAGTGGCCAAGATAAGGCCGCCAATTTGCGCAAAACATAATGGCCGCCAGAGGGGGCCTCCGTGAATAGCTAAGGGGATTAAGGCGAAGGTCGTCGCTGCAATAGTGATTAAAATGGGGCGCAGTCTAAGAATACCTGCATCAAGTAATGCCTGACGAAGCGAATCTCCTGCAGTATGACGCATCTCAATAAAATCAAATAGGACAATAATATGACTGACAATGACGCCTATTAGACTCACTATCCCTAAAAACGCCATAAATCCAAATGGCTGACCAGATATAAACAACGCTACTAGTGCACCCACCATACCTAATGGAACCGTGGCGAACACTACCAGAGGCTTTATCAAACTACTAAATTGGAATACCAAAGCTAGGTATATTGCACTGGAGGAAACAGCCATGATCATTAGTAATTGCAAGAATCCATGACGAGTACTGGCTGCATCTCCAGATATCTGCAATTGATATCCAGCAGGCAAAGAATTTGAGAGTTCTTTTAACTCTTTTTGAATACCAGACATAATATCTGATGAAATGAACCCGGAATATGGAAATGCATATACTGTAATCGTTCGGAATTTTTCCAACCTATATATTCGTTCTGTCGAAAAGAGAATGGACGTAGTTGCAACTTGTCGCAAAGGGATATGAATATCGCTATCAGATGCGAATACATATAGATTATTGACATCCTCCAACTGCCCACGCTCCGCCAATCGAAGCTGGGCAACAATAGGTATTTCCTTGTCTCCCTGACGCAGGGTATCCACCGTGGACCCGGTGAAACCAGAAGACGATGCCAGAGCGATATCAGCATTGGTTACGCCCGACATCTCAGCTCGATCTTCTAGCACATTCATATTCATTACTAGACTTTTTCCTGCCCAATCAGCGCGAACCACACGAGCATAAGGAGATTTCTCAATAATTTCTTTAACTTTTGCAGCATATTCTCGCAGAAGTGCTATATCCTTCTCCTCCTCCAAAGACCCAACAGCAACTCGCCCAGAAACTCTTATCTCAACAGGGTGATCAACAGTACTTGTTTGTAGCTGGCGAACATCTAACTCCGCTCCAGGGATTCGTTCAGAAAGAGCAGCCTGGATAATTGGAACTAGAATAGGTGTCAGATACTTATCACTTAATCGAACGATAATCTGCCCATAATTGGATTGCTTTTGTTGAGGATTAGAGGTGTACCAAAAACGTGGCGCCCCACCACCTAAAGTGCTGCTAATCCCCTCCAATATGGGTCCATCACTATTTTTTACATACTCCCGCTGATACTCTTCGATAGTTTCTCTAATTATTTCCTCTGCGACCTTTGCTACATTATCCGTTGCATCAATACTCGCATCATTTTGCAACCAGACATCAACATAAAATAAATACTGAACATCAGCGGGAAAGAATGCATTCCTCAACTGGCTTTTTATAACAACACCCAATACAAGGATGCCTAAAGCAATTAATATAACAATCTTTCTGTTACTTATAGCCCAATCTGCTGTTCGGTAGTAGTGCCCGGTAAGCCCCTCTTTCCGCCGCACCTCCAAACTGCGCTCCGTTTGATCCGGCGGGCGTAATAACGTATTCCCAAGAAAAGGGATAAATGTCATGGAAACAATGCGGGATGCAACCAAAGCACAAACCATCACAACAGGAAGGCTATGTAGAAAATCTCCCTGGTTACCCGTTAGCAATAAAAACGGCAAATACGCAACAATATTTGTCAATGTCGCAAAAAAAATCGCCTTAGCCAGCAAAGTTGGGCCCAACCAAGCAGCAATAATTGAGGGTTTACCGGATGCCATTTGTCGTTTAATCGCGTCACTCGCCACTACTGGATCATCTACCAAAAGGCCCAGAGCTATTATCAACGCAGCAATTGACACCTGTTGAATATCTATCCCCAGCAGCTGCATAAATCCAAAGGTCATTGTCAGTGTTACTGGTATAGATATCATTAACAGTACAGCAGATCTCCAATCTGAAAACCCGATAAACGCAATTATCACCACTAAAATAATCGCCTCTATCAAAGCTTCTAGAAAGAGGCTTACACTCTCTCGCACTTGACGCGGCTGATCAGAAACTCTTTCAATAATAAGGTCTTTTGGTAAATCAACCTTAACCTTTTCCAAGACTGTGCTAACATTGCGACCAAGCTCGCCTATTTGTTTTCCATCCAGCATCTGCACAGAGAGGTTAATGCTGCGACTACGCTGCCAGTCTCCATTTTCATCTTTATTTACGTAGTAATTTAACAGGGGCGGTGGTGCTTGATACCCCATAATAATATCGACAATTCCTCGCAAATATACCGGCGTTCCTGTATCACTCAAAGCTACCGGGACATTGGCAATTTCTTCATGGTTATTAAATTCACCACTGGGCATAATCGCGATACCCAGATCATCCGAAATAATGGTGCCGCCGGGAATAGTTGTATTGCGGGCATTGAGAACAGGGGCAATCATATCCGGTCGCAGCCCATAGGAGGCCAACCTCTCCTGCGAATACAGAAGTTTCACTTCCTGAGTCAGCACACCAGTTCTTAACACCCTTTTCACTTCAGGAATGGCTCTTATATTTGCTGCAATAAGATCAGAGAAATCATCAAGTTGACGATAGCTATATTTCGCACCTGCCACTTTCATTAAATTGTCACGAGTATTGGCTAGATTACGAACTACGAAAGGGTCCCAAGCATCGGGAAAAAAGCGCTGGGCACTTAGCCTATCGGATAGGTAGAGCTTGGTAGCCGCTAGTATTTCACTGTTACTTTTATCAGATAAAAAATCCACCCCAAGGTAGCCAGCCCCATTTAATACTTCAAAATTCGTTCCGTATCCTTGGGCCTCCAGCCAGTTAGCAAAAATCCATAGGCCTGTAGCAGAGTACGTATCTGCTAAAGACAAAGGAAGGGCAACAACAATACTCACCCGTCCCTTACTATTTGACTCTTGCCCTCGAACCTCTGAAATACCTTCCCTAATATCCTCCGCACGTAATGTAATTTCAGTTGGCCCTGCGCGGGGGCTAGCAACACTGAGTAATATAGCTGCAGTATCACCAAACTCCGAGTTCAGAGAAATTTTGCTAGCTCCAGATGGCAATTGCTGCTGAGCATCAATCAGCTTCAGATTAAGATCATTAAATGCCTTGGTGACATCGGTTTTCGGTGCCAACTGCGCTTGTACGATAGAGACACCATTTAATGTAAGGGACTTTATTGCAAAGGTCCTTGAGTCTGGCTCGTGAAGATATTCACTCTGCGCTATCGCCTCTTCAACTTTTCGAGTTACCAACTCTTCAACTCTTACTGCAGATTGTCCACGCCAATGAGTTGTTGCTACAGCAATACGCACAGGAATATCTGGATCTTTGCTTTTCGGCATAAAGAGATATGCAACTACCCCCCATATCAGGATAGTAACCAGTAATGCAGCGGAAATACTTGGATTGTCTACAAAAAAGCGGGCAGTATTGAAGCGGTGGTGACTTTCCGCCTCAATAATTTCCGCCTGTCTTTTTTCTTCCTGATCTGCCATTCCCTAGCCCTCAAGGCACGACAATTATGGCTTCCCCATCTCTGAGCTGGGCAGCACCGGTTGATACAACCTCCTCACCTTCGGTTAACCCTTGGATAATGACAATATCATTGCCGACTACTTGCCCCGGGAGAACTTTTCTTAGTTTTGCGCGCAAGACCTTCCCATCATTTTCCAGTACAAATACAGCGAACCCTTCAGATTTACCAGGATGGGCTACTAAACATGAGAGAGGTATAACGACCCTATCTGGAGGTATCGGTATTTTATCCAAGGCCAAAGACATAATCATTCCTACCCGTAATTGCGCCTTAGGGTTGTCAACGGTAACCGTAATCGCAAATACTCTGGTGCGGGGGTCAGCCATGGGCGAAACTTCAGTGATCATCCCCTTGAATGTAAGGTCTGGCAGAGACTCTGTGCGCAATGACACCACACTTCCCAGAGGCGCAAAACTCAACACTATGTCAGGCACTGAAAACACCACCTTAACTCGGGAGATGTCGGCCACAACGAAACCAACCGACTGCGAATGAACCAAAGTCCCCACTTCAATATTGCGCTGCAGGATAATTCCGGTAAGCGGGGAGCGCAGTACCGTATCTTGCAACTCTTCCTCTGCCCGATCTAAGTGGGCCTTGCTGCCAACCACCGAAGCCTGCGCAATTTCATACTCTTCCCTAGCTGAATCATAATCAGGAGCGGTAATACTGGCAGTGGCAAAAAGCGCAGTTGCCCGTTTGTAATTGAGATCAGCTTTACGCCGTTCTGCCTCCGCTTTACTCACATTCGCAGCGGCCTCTACCACGCGATCTCTATATTGCTCGTCATCAATCTTAGCCAGTACTTCATGGCGTTTAACGTAGTCCCCTCCTTGCAGTAAACGCGTCTGCCCGAGCGCCTTTCGAGAGGGAATTACACGCACATAGCCTTCTGTACGAAATGCCACATCAACTTGCGTATAAGGATTGACGACTGCGGAGTAAGGATAACCAGCTGCTGCGTCTTGCGAGCGGGCAACAAAAACTTCCACCGGTGTGGGCTTTCTCTCCGGTGGTTGGCGGTGGCAACCACCGACGACCACTAATATAGCGATAATATAGAGGCTGATAACGCGCATTTATCACACTTCCCCCACCGACCTTTCATATTCCGCCAGGGACCCCCAAACAGACAGTATCGCGCGGTTGTAGTCGCTATTCGCACGAAAAAGCTGTTTTTCCGCCTCCAGGACATCACTCAGAACAGCAGCTTGTTCGCGGTAACGATTTGTCATTACCCGTACTTTTTCCCTATAGGCCGCTTGTAATTCCCGCGCAACGCCCACAGACTCTTGAGAAGTGCGCAAGCGACGCAAGCTTTCACGAACCTCTATTTCTATTCGATTTCGAACCTCTTCAGACTTTTTTTCCGCTTCGAGAATTTTATTGGCACGACTGGAAAGTTCATCCCGTTTCCGCCCCCAATCAAAAAATTCCCAGCGCATCTCCAGGGCAATGAAAGCTTCAGCATCGGGTATTAAACTGACGTCATAAAGCTTTAGGTATTCAATATTCAAATCTACTTCGGGGATATACTCGGACTTCTTCACATCGTAACTATATTCAGCCCGCTCAATCGACAGCTCTGATTCAGCGAGATCTGGACGCTGCTCAAAGGCAAGTCCTAAAGAGGTTTCGACATCGAACGCTAAATGATGTGGGTTTGGTAGACTCTGAATATTGAAGGGCGTTTCAACATCCCGGGCCATCAACGCATTGAGACGCTCCTTCGCTGTCGCCATCTCATCAATAAGGCGCTGGCGCTCCAGCCTGCGCTGGGCCAGGCGTGCTCGCACATCCAAAAGTTCATATTCAAGGGCAACTTGTTGTGCAACATAATTCCCTACAAGTTCACTCAAAGAAGTCAGGAAGATAATGGCTTCATCCACGGCCTGTAAATCACCAAGGATTCTGCCAATTTCAAAATACTGGATCTTGGTGAGGTAGCCTATATCCTGCTGCACCAAGCGAACCTTTTCCTCCGCCATTTCAGTGACAACGTAGCCCTCACAAATCTCTAGCTCTATGGTGTACAACTGTGTGATAGGTTGAGTCGCGCTAACAGAGAAGGTCTTGGTCACACCTTCCTCTGATGTGATCTCTATATCCCTAGGAGGGATAGGGCCTATCGGAGAATTCTGCACAAAAACGCCACGATCAAAGGTGTACCTCTGGCGTGTTAGGTTATCGATTATTCCCGCGTTCATTTCCAGCCGGGGATAGCGCTTTGTTTTTAATGCCTCGACGTCATCCCAAGCCTCGTTGACCTCTAGCGCAGCCGCTTGAATCCGTAAATTAGCTGTCACTGCCAAATCGACGGCATCTTCCAGGGTCAAAACCGGCTCGCTGGCATAGCTCCAGGCTCCGCCGCCAGTCAGCAGTATTGCGAGCACGCACTCGAACAACGGCCACCTCTATTTCCAGCAACAATTTAAATCTGCTCACTGCGCAAATAAATTTAGGATCGAGTAAGTATATCTGTTGACAGCCACTGACCGGACTGCTGGCCCCAGACTGGCGGATTCCTATTTATCCCCTTGGACAATATTCATATTTTTAATAACTTAATAAATTTATATTCCACCGACTCGCGACTAGAGATTCATTTTCGAAAACACCAGCACCTCTTAGAGCGGACAGCCCCCACCCATCAGTTTTCCGAACAGAAACTGTGCAGACGCCATAAAGAAGCATCACCTGTCGCGATCCTTTAGCTAGGCTAGTTAATGGCGGCAATCAAAACCGTATTTCTTTGGTTCCGTGGAAAACCCTATGGCGGTGAAGTTTATTCCTCTATTGATTCTCGCGGTTTGCACTATCGCCGTGGCTGGGGTGTTGAGCTTATTGGTTTATTTTGACCTGGATGATCAGATTATTGAGCTGATGCAGTGGCTCAATGAGCAGGGCTGGCAGACAAGTTTGCTATTTATCTTAATTGTGGCCGCAGCAATCGTCTTTTTACTCCCTGGCGTCATTTTTACCATGGGGGCGGGGTTTGTATTTGGCGTTATAAAAGGAACTCTACTGGTTATTGCCGGCACCGTACTCGGGGCAACCCTCGCATTTCTTATCGCCCGCTACCTTCTCGGCGAGAAGCCCTCTCGGTGGGTTATGTCTCATATCAAGCCCGCGACTGTCGGCGAAGTGATTCGTCGCGAGGGCTGGCAAATGATTATGTTGACCCGACTGGTTCCCCTATTTCCCTTCAAGTTGTCGAACTACTTCTTTGGACTGACTCCAGTTCGACTGCGTGACTTTGTGATCGGAAATTTCCTTGGAATTATCCCCCTTACATTGCACAACGTTTACATCGGCTCCATCGCTGCAGACCTCACTTCCCTGGGCAAGGTTGAGGAACGGACTCCCGTTCAATGGGGATTTTATATTGCCGGATTCGCCCTGGCAGTCATTGCACTCATCGGGCTCACCCGAATGGCTCGCCGAGCTTTGAAAAGAATTATTAAAGAAGAGGACCTCTGATGCCTTGGATGAAATGGCTACCCTGGCGCTTCTTCGTACGCCGCTTTGCCACCGCTCACGGTTTCCTTGATCCACTCACTTTGATGGCGCACTTACAGCGCTTTGCCGAGCCTTCAGAGGTGAGTGAACCCATCGAGCTGCTACGCGCAGGGGCGGTATTTCACGCTCGAGCACTGATCAACAGTAAAGTCATACAACACAACCTGGACTGGGTGTGGCCCTACTGGATTCAGCGCCAGTTCGACCCCTATGACAAGTCGTTTATCCCTCGGGCTTTTTCCATTAGCCACTGCAATTTGAGCCACCGCAATTGGACCGCTGTAGGTATACCCGACTGCGAAGAACTGCCGATTGTCGACCCCCGAGGCCTGCTTACACCTCACTACGATGGCTGGTCTATTGATGTCTGGGTCATCAGTGATAGCGGTGAAGAGCTAACGCCTTCCACCCTCGGCTTCTGCAACCAGCACCAGGAGCTGGGAGATGATATTGCGATAGTCACCGAATCCCATCGTCGGGGTCTGAAGTTGCACAATAGGGCCTCAGCAAGCCTGCTCCAAGGCCATCCCCGCTGTGTGCTTGAACTCAATGCCCAATGCCCGGGAGGCGGCTGGCTAATGGTGGTCTTGCGCCCCTGCAATCCTGAGGGCGTCAGCTTTGTTCACAAGGTTCGCCTGGGCGATAGCGGGCGCAATTGGCTTATTGAAGACAAGGCCGCCGTAGAGTTCAGCCAGCCGGTAGACAAACACCTGGCATCCAATTACAAGCGGGGCGATATCTACCTCCATCTCCGGGACAAGGAAAGCAATCGCGAGGGGCTCTGCGATATTGGCATGGCCTCTGCGGCCGCTATGTTTCGTATCGAAGACCGAAAATCCCGCAAGGTTGAAGTTGCTATTCCACTGGTTACAGAGGAGAGTAAACAGCGCTCTCCCCTGTGCTGGGAACACGTCCTGGAAGGTCACTGCGCCCTGACTGTTCCCGACGAAAAATTTCAGTTTCTCTACGACTCGGCAATACGCACCCTTATTCTCCACTCTCCCAAAGATGTCTACCCGGGGCCTTACACCTACAAGCGGTTTTGGTTTCGGGACGCGGCATTTATGATTCAATCGCTGCTTTATGCCGGACTGACAAACCGCGCAGAAAGAGCTCTGGAGCAATTTCCCCACCGGCAAAAGCGGGATGGTTTTTTTCACTCCCAGGACGGCGAGTGGGACTCCAATGGTGAAGCCCTGTGGATCTTCAACCTCTATTGTGAATTAACCGGCAAACCCTTAAAGCAGCCGTGGTGTGAACCTGTCGTCAGGGGTGCCAAATGGATTATCAACAAGCGCCTTCCGAATGATGGCAGCCCCTGTGGGGGCCTGCTCCCTGCGGGATTCAGTGCAGAACACCTGGGGCCCAACGACTGCTACTACTGGGACGACTTCTGGGGCGTCGCCGGTCTGCAGAGTGCCGCCAGTATTTGCACGCGCGAAGGTATGGATGACAACGCCCATCGCTTCAATACCGCGGCCAGCGACTTCCAGAGCACTATTGATCAAAGCTTGCAGGATGCACAGGACCGTCTGGGCCGCCCCGCGATGCCAGCCTCACCAAACCGGCGCCTGGATGCCGGTGCCGTAGGGTCGATCGCCGCAGGCTATCCCTTGCAACTCTACCCACCAGAGGACCCGAGGTTGGTAGACCTGGCGGAATACCTGATGGAAAAGTGCTTTGTGAGCGGCGGGTTTTTCCAGGACATGATCCATTCCGGCATTAACGCCTACCTCACTCTCCACATTGCCCAGGTACTGCTTCGCGCTGGAGATGCCCGTTGTATTGACCTTATGCGCAGTGTGGCAGAACTGGCATCGCCAACAGGGCAATGGCCGGAAGCCATCCACCCCCATTCTCTCGGCGGATGCATGGGGGATGGACAGCACGCCTGGGCAGCGGCTGAGTGGGTGGCGATGCAACGCAATTGCTTTGTCCGCGAAGAGCAGGACGCTCTGGTTCTCATCTCCGGGCTTCCCCCCGAGTGGCTCAAAGGTACTGACTCAGATCAGCCCATCCGCTTTGGGCCCGCGCCAACCCGGTTTGGCTCGGTCACCCTGGAGATTCAACCAGGCTCCACGCCAACGGTCTCTTGGGCTGCCGATTGGCATGGTAAGCCCCCACCTATCGCCATTAAGGCCATCGGCTTCCGGCCAGTGCTGATCACCGACGAATCACAGAGTGTGGAGTTGAGCCCCAAGTGAATATCGTGATGCTCACCAACACCTACTTGCCTCACGTGGGCGGCGTTGCGCACTCCGTCGCCGCGTTTAGTGAGGAATATCGCAAACGTGGGCACAAAGTACTGGTGATCGCACCTGAGTTCCCGCAAAAGTCTGACGATGAAGAACATGTTCTGAGAATTCACTCAATCCAGAACTTTAATGGCACCGACTTTTCCATGGCGCTGCCATTTTCAGGGGTTTTGAATGATGCGCTGGATAAATTCCGTCCGGATATCCTCCATGCCCACCACCCTTTTCTCCTGGGGCTGACTGCCCTACGTATTTCGCGAGAGCGCGAGCTACCGCTCGTTTTTACCCATCACACATTGTACGAGCACTACACCCACAATTTGATGGGAGATTCACAAGCACTCAAACGCTTTGTAATGGAAGTTGCCACCCGCTTCGCCAATAAAGCAAATCTGGTCTTAGCCCCAAGCCTGAGTATTGTGAGACTTCTCCGGGAGCGAGGGGTACAAACTCCAATCGCGGAAGTCCCTACGGGAGTGCACCCAGAGCAATACGCCCATGGAAAAGGAAATAAGCTCAGGAAAAAACTGAAAATACCCGCATCAGCATTCTTGTTGGGACACTTGGGCCGCTTTGGGAAGGAAAAAAACTTGGTTTTTCTTTGTCAGGCCGTCGCCAAATTTTTACAGGAGTATCCATCCGCACACTTTCTTCTCGCTGGCAGCGGCCCACTGGAAGATCAGCTCCAGCAGTTTTTTACCGACAAAAAATTAATGCAACGTGTACATATGCCAGGGAAAGTCATTGGCGATGCCCGCCGGGATGTCTACAGCGCGATGGACACCTTTCTATTTACTTCCACTACTGAAACCCAAGGTCTAGTGCTGTCTGAGGCAATGGCCTCTGGAGTTCCCGTGATCGCCCTGGAAGCCAATGGATCGAGAGATATATTGAAGCAAGGTATTAACGGCTGCCTGGTAACCAAAGAATCGCTGAATGATTTTGTGGCGGCGATACGTTGGTTCCACAACCTGCCTGATGACCGCCGCCAGCAGATGATCAAGGAAGCCAGAATTACGGCCCAGGACTTTTCCATGAATAGCTGTGCCCAGCGAGCACTGGATCTCTATCAACCCCTCGTGCACTACAACTGGCCGCTTGATAACTCTATTTATGCGCGATGTATACGCACTGGAAAATTAATCACCATACAGTGGGAGATTTTCGAGGGCTTCACAGAAGCCGCAGGCGCAGCCTTGAATCAACCACCCAAGCGTTAGTCCAGAAACTATGTTAAGCCGTATCGGACTATCAATCAGACGCTGGCGCCGCCGACTCAGTCGCAGCGAGTGGATTACTCGCTTGCTCGGACTATCCACCAACCCAAATAGCCCCCATGCTCCGGGGCTAATTTTGATCCAGATTGACGGACTGGCCTACCCCGAACTTCTCAAAGCACTGGCCCGAGGGCGAATGCCATTTCTGAAGCGGCTAATCAGAAAAGAGCACTATCGCCTGGAGCACATGTACCCGGGAGTCCCATCGACAACTCCTGCAGTACAGGCCGAACTTTTTTATGGAGTGCGCCAGGCCGTACCTGCATTTGGCTTCCTCGTCCACGAAACGCAAAAACTCGGACGGATGTACGATCCCGAGGTTGCCGCCCTGGTCGAAAAAAGAATTAAGACTCAACACCGCGATCCACTGTTGCGTGGGGGCAGCTGTTATCTCAGCCTATTTAAAGCCGGAACAAAAACCGGTGAAGCGCACTTCTGCCCCGCCGACCAGGGATGGGGCCCGGCACTGCGCGAAGCCAGCCCCATGGCAATCGCCATTCTGATTGTCACCAATATTTGGAGCCTTGTTCGCACTACCGCGTTAATTTTGATTGAGCTGGTTTTATCTCTAGTCGACTGCGTACGCGGGATAATCGGTGGCCAAAACCTACTCAAGGAATTGATGTTTATCCCCACAAGGGTCGCCATCACCATTCTCACTAGAGAGTTGTGCACCATGGGGGTGAAAGTTGATATCACCCGCGGCCTGCCGATTATTTATATCAACCTGCTCGGTTACGATGAGCAGTCCCACCGGCGCGGGCCGCAATCGGCCTTTGCCCACTGGGTATTGAAGGGGATAGACAGTGCGATAGCCAAAATCTGGAAGGCTGCTCACGGCTCTGAGCGGCGGCACTACGACGTTTGGATTTTTTCAGACCACGGGCAGGAACAAAC
Source organism: Microbulbifer maximicatervae (SeqCode) (assembly GCF_052468155.1). Lineage (NCBI taxonomy): Bacteria > Pseudomonadati > Pseudomonadota > Gammaproteobacteria > Cellvibrionales > Microbulbiferaceae > Microbulbifer > Microbulbifer maximicatervae (SeqCode). The sequence continues at coordinate 3,340,406 of NZ_CP174335.1, read as the reverse complement.
AGTGGCCTATGAAGAGGTCAACGGGCGCAGTCTTGGCGATGCCCTTTCGGAAGCTCTATCCAATTTACCTTCAGCGCCGCAGATCAAATCTACCACCATCCCCAAAAAAGTCCGTTTCGAACGAGCTCGACTGTTCGGCAGTGAGTGGATGGACAAAAGCAGCATCGAGGAGGAATCCACGCAAGAGGGCGATAGAACGCCTACTGCCATAGCGGCCCTGGGCCCAATCGCGATGCTGTACAACATTGATCTGAACGGTACCAGCCGGGCAGATGCCGCCAAAAGAATGGTGGAGCAAGCCAAAGTGCCCCTAGTACTCTATCTGGAAGACCCATCCTCCCCCGCTTCCTCACCAGTGCATGGGTGGTGGAAAGATGGCCCCATCAAGCTTCCTGAAGACGGCCGCAAATTGATGGGGGACGAACATCCCTACCCGGTTGAAGCCTCAGAGGATATGGCCAGCCTGTGCCGGCACCCGGACTCTGGCGACTTTATGATGTACGGCTGGTGTGCCGGTATGCGGCAACCCATGACTTTCGCCATGGAGAATGGCAGTCACGGCGGCTCTGGCCCCAATGAAACCCATGCCTTCGCCCTGATGCCAGAGGATATCCAGCCCCCAGATCCCAGTCGGGGCTATTGGCGCCCGCAGGACCTGCGCTCCACAGCCCGCGCCTACCTCCGTGGCGCCCGCCCCATGAAGGTAGATAACCACAGGATGCCAAAAACTGTTTTGCGCATCATGACCTATAACGTGCACAGTTGCCGAGGGCTGGATGGCAAGCTCTCCCCGCAGCGAATTGCCCGGGTAATTGCCCGCTATCGCCCGGATGTGGTGGCATTACAAGAACTGGATGTCATGCGCAAACGCACCGGAGGCCTCGACCAGGCCGAAAGACTTGCTCGCCTGCTGGCAATGGACCTGCACTTCCAGCCCACCATAAATATGAAAGAGGAGCGCTACGGTGATGCGATCCTCACCCATCTCCCGGCCCGGCTCATCAAGAAAGGGATTTTGCCCGGCCCTCCCTCCGGCAAAGGGGGACTTTTTAACCCCGCTGCAGACGAACCGCGTGGAGCAGTTTGGGTGGAAATCGAGGCCAATGGCAAACCTATCCAGATTATCAACACCCACCTGGGGCTATCCCGTGCAGAGCGGCTGCGTCAGGTAGATGCCCTTCTCGGCCCCGAATGGCTTAGCAATCCCCGCTGCACCGGAGAGCGAGTGCTGCTGGGGGACTTCAACGCGCTACCCAACTCTGCCGAGTGCAAGCGACTCGGAGGCTATCTCAGGGATGCCCAGGAACAGGCGCCCCGCCACAACCCCAAAGGGACCTTCCTCAAGGTCCGTATCGATCACATGTTCCTAAGTGCGGGACTCAATGTGAAGCGGGTACGGGTGCCCAGGACATCGCTGACCCGCCAAGCCTCAGATCACCTGCCATTGATCGTGGATATCGACCTACCCATCAAGGGTGGAAAGTAATCGATCTCGGTTTATCGAGCCCCACACTCTTCGCACCCTCCAACCCGAGCGATAACACTTGAAAAATGCCCCACAGCCCCCACAATAAGCGGAGAATATTTGAATAAATCCTTTAAAAATATAGGGTTTTTGTGAATTCATAGAGACTGGCAGACGGACGCTAAAAGGGTTTTCCCGACTTGAAGGTCCCCACTGCGAGCTATATGATTCTTCTATCACTTAATAGCAGGAGTCGCTAAATGCAACCGCAAGCTTATACTCAAACCCGCGCACTGGATCGCTCGGAATCGGCGAAGGTGTTGCGCAATACCTATGCCCTACTGGCAATGACCGTTCTCTTCAGTGCCATTACCGCCGGTATTTCCATGTCTATTGGCATGGGTCGTGGCATGAGCCTGGTCTGCTCCCTCGGAGCCCTGGCCCTCATCTGGTTCGTATTACCGCGCACAGCAAACTCCGCCGCAGGCGTTGGTGTTGTATTCGCATTTACCGGCTTGCTGGGTGCCTCCATTGGCCCATTGCTTAACCACTACCTGGGCATGGCTGGCGGCGGTCAGATCGTTATGCAAGCCCTGGGCACCACTGCCCTGATCTTCTTTGCCCTGTCTGCCTACGTACTGACTACCCGCAAAGACTTCAGCTTTATGGGCGGCTTCCTGGCCGTTGGCTTGATCGCAGTACTGGTATGTTTCCTGGGCGTTATCATCGCTGGCTTCTTCGGCATCCACATGCCGCTGTTTAGCGTGGCCCTGAGCGGCGTTGTTGCCCTGCTGATGTCTGGCTTCATCCTGTACGACACCAGCCGCATCATCAATGGTGGCGAGACCAACTACCTGATGGCAACCGCCTCCCTGTACCTGAACATCTTCAACCTGTTCACCAGCCTGCTGCACATCCTTGGATTCGCATCCTCTGACGACTAAGCATAAGCATCAGCTTTGTTGAGCAAGTCACAATGCCCCGCACCGCGGGGCATTTTACTATTTGGCCCCCTATGAAGTTTTCCCTAGCCATCTACTCAGCCCCCCACAGCACCCAGTCTTCATCCAGTGCACTCCGGTTTGCCAAAGCCCTTCTAGAGCAAGGCCACGAAATTTATCGAGTGTTTTTCTACTGCGACGGCGTGCAAAACAGCAATGCCATTGCCGCACCTCCCCAGGACGAAACTGATCTGACTTCAGAGTGGCAGGCACTGGGCCACCAGCACCAATTGGACCTGGTAGTTTGTATTGCCGCTGCCCAACGTCGCGGCGTGCTGAATCAGAGAGAGGCCGAGCGTCTGGAAAGACCCGCCGCCAACTTGGCAGAGGGTTTTGAGCTGGCTGGCCTCGGCCAACTCACCGACGCTGTCGCCAATTCCGATCGCCTGATTACCTTTGGAGGTTGAGCATTGAGCACTAAATCATTGGCCCTATGCCGCACCGCCCCCTACGGCAATGCCCTGGCGCGGGAAGGTATCGAAGCTGTACTGGCAGCGGCGGCGATGGAACAGGACATGGACCTGCTATTTCTCGGCGATGGGGTATTCCAGTTGCTGGACCAACAATCACCTGCGGATATCGGCCAGAAAAGCCTGCGACGCAATTTGCAGGCTCTGCCGATGTTTGGCATTGAGCAGTTTTTCGTTTGTGAGAAAAGCCTCGCTGAACGCAATATCAGCCTGGAGCAGATCCAGGTTGCCGGCGCAGAGACTAAAGCCGTAAAAGACACCGGCTCACTGATCGCCGCCTACCCCACCGTATTGAGCTTCTGATATGACTTTGCATATTGTCAGTAAATCCCCTTATACCAGCAGCGCCCTTAAGGAATGCCTGGGTGCTTTTGCTCAGGACGACTCGCTCCTGCTTATTGAAGATGGTGTCTATGCGCTGAGGCATGAGGCTCTGGAAACAGTGCCAAGTACCCAAATTTTCTGCCTTGAAGCAGACGCTACTGCCCGAGGCCATCAGCAACTTGCAGTAAACATGGATAGAGTGGAAATGATCGATGATGCGCGCTGGGTACAGCTCTGTACCGAGCATCAACCCATAGTCAGCTGGTTTCGGTAACAAAAAATGAGCAACCTAGTAGTCAATGGCCAGGAAATCCCTTTGGACAAAGAGGGTTACCTGCGCAAGCTCAGCGACTGGAGCCGGGACGCCGCCCTTCAGTTAGCCAGTGCTGAGGGTATCGAGTTAACCGAGGAACACTGGCAAGTTATTGAGCTGTTACAAGAATTCTACCGTGAATTTGAACTCTCCCCCGCTATGCGCCCGCTGGTGAAATATGTTGGCCAGCATCTCGGCGCAGAAAAGGGCCGCAGTATTTACTTGATGCAGCTCTTCCCCCCAAGCCCAGCTAAAGTGGCCAGTAAAATTGCCGGCTTACCCAAACCAACCAATTGCCTATAAATTTCTCCACCGGCCAGGCGCACTTTGATACAGCCTGGTCAGTTTCCCCTCTAAATATCCGGCTGACCGCCCCCATCAATCACCTGCTCTAGACTCTGGTAGAAGCGCAAACTATCGCTCTCAATTTTAAATCTCACCAGGAGTCATCCAATGCCAAAGCTGCGCTTTGGAATAGTCGGCAGTGGCGCGATTGCCGACTTTACCTGCAAGGCAATCAGTCGAGCTAACAGTGCCTGCCTCTCATCCGTTGCCAGCAGACGGTATTCGCAAGCCAAGGAGTTTGCCCGTGAGCAACAAATTCCCAATACCTACGAGGATTGGAAATCCCTGCTAGAAGCGCAAGATTCGGATGCCATTTACGTGGCTAGCCCCACCACCAGCCGCGAGGAAATCTGCCTCGCGGCACTGGCCAACCATAAGCATCTTCTCTGCGAAAAACCTTTTCTCAATACTGCCTCGGTCGACAAAATTGCCGCCAAGGCTCAGTCTGAAGGATTGGCATTTATGGATGCCACACATTTCACCCATCACCCCCGCACTGCCAAGATTATTCAGCGGCAAAAAAATTATCTGGGCCAAGTTAATAGAGTTCACAGCGCCTTTTTTATCCCAATGATGGACCGCGACAATATTCGCTTCAATTCACAAAAAGAACCCACTGGCGCAATCGGGGATATCGGCTGGTACAACATGCGTGCAATCGTCGAATATATGCGCCCTACAGGAGCAATAAAGACAATTTCAGGAGCGATAAAGCGGGACTCGCAAACAGGGACCATTATTAGCGGTGCGGGCCTGATTGAATTTGCCAGCGGACAAACTTCAACTTTTGACTTCGGCTATGACTCAGGCGTTTGGCAAATGGACCTGGATATTCTGGGTGAAAACGGCCTGATCCAACTGGATAACTTTGTGCTCGACTGGAGAGACAGCGCAGTCTTTTACAACCCTGAATATACGCCAGAATTTGTGATTCGCCGGGGGGAGGCATCCCCAGACGAGTTCGAGCACCAGCAAGTGCCAATAGAGCGATCGCAGGCGGTACAGATGATCGAAGACTTCTGCCACTTAACAACCCCAGATAATAAAGTTGATCGTATCCAGGCTATCGAGAGGGCCCGCGCAACCCAGTCATTGATCGACCAGTACTGCCAGGCAGTTGGCGTAGCCGTCTAGCTATCGCCATTAATGCCTATCGAGATTGCTCTCTTGGCCATGTCGGCCACAATATTGAAATCTGTGGTCATAACTAACCGTCGTACCATATATGCTGGCAAACAAATACTGGGGAAACTCTCCCTGCTGTAAAACGAAAAGAACTCAGCCTGACGAAAATTTTTTACCTAGACTGATAACGTTTTGGCCGCACGCTGGGTTAAAAACTCAACCACTGGCATAAAGGCCTTATTGTTTTCACTTTCCTCATTAAAGACTGCAAAAATACTGCGGCTGGCACGATGAACATGCTTCACTTCAAACAGCTTGCGCTCTGCAAGCAGAGGTTCAATTAGATTGCTGGGCAGGAATGCAGCTCCACCATGCGTTAACAAGAACTCTAGTGCTATGTGGCTCTGTCCTGTGTGCAGTACTGGCGCAATAGCCTGATCAAAGAACTTGGCATGCTGTAAGTTAAACGCTGTCCCCCAGTCTACAAAGATATAACCTAGGCGCTCAATATCCTCCGCACAGGAGACATTTTCGCTAGAGACAAACATCAGTTCCATCTCACCTATTGGGCTGGTTCTCAGCTCCGATACCTTGGGTGGATCGAAAAGTACCGCAATATCTAATCGACCACTGAGGAGTGCCCTTGTCAATTCTCGCTGAGGGTTAATCTCGGTACGCAAATAGAGGCCCGGAAATGCCCCAGCCATTTGCGGAAGAAGGGACTGCAAGAAGGTATCCCACAAATTTGATGTCCCTCCAATCGATATTTGCAAGCACTTCTGGTCGGCTACACCTACATCCTGTAGCGCGGCCTGCCAGCCCGCTAGTAAGTTTTCCGCGTGAGGTAACAACCGCTCACCACTTGGGGTGAGCAGTATATTGTTGCGCTCGCGGGTAAACAGTTTCACCCCAACTACACCTTCCAGTTGTTTGATCCGAAAACTGACCGCTGATTGGGTCAAAAACAGGTTCTCAGCAGCCCGACCAAAGTGACGGGTCTTCGCAACCTCCAAAAAAGTGCGCAAAAGGTCTGTATTCATACCACTTCAATCAAAATATTTTATCAAAAACAAAAAAATAACTCGTTTTACCCAGGGTTCTGGGAGGACGTAAGATCGCCGCCAGATCTGAGGCTCTGTATTTATAGGATATAAGCCGATTTAAGCAACAAAATCAACAACCAGTAATATTTATCAAAGTTGAAAAATTTGGCTAAATGCGCCCATTTTAGCCCTAGGAGAACTTCATATGAGAATCGCAATTTTGTCCCGGGGCCCAGGGTTGTATTCCACTCGCCGCTTGAAAGAAGCCGGAGAGGCTCGTGGCCATCAGGTAGACATTATCGACACACTGCACTGCTACATGGACATTACCCGAAGCCGCCCGACCGTTCGCTATCACGGTGAAGAATTGCCGTATTACGATGCCGTCATTCCCCGAATAGGCGCTTCAATCACGTTCTATGGCACGGCTGTTGTACGTCAGTTCGAGATGATGGGCACTTTCTGTGTCAATGAATCTGTGGCTATTAGCCGCTCTCGAGACAAACTTCGCTCGCTGCAACTGTTGTCTCGCAAGGATGTGGGCTTGCCCAGAACTGGATTCGCAAGCAAACCCGACAATATTAAGGATTTGATCAGAAATGTGGGGGGTGCTCCTGTTGTGATCAAACTACTGGAAGGTACCCAAGGTATCGGGGTGGTGCTGGCTGAAACCAACAGGGCTGCCGAAAGCATTGTCGAAGCCTTTATGGGGCTAAAAGCCAACATATTGGTGCAAGAGTTTATCAAGGAGGCCGGAGGCGCCGATATCCGCTGCTTGGTTGTTGGGGGCAAGGTAGCTGCAGCCATGAAGCGGCAAGGAGCGGAGGGGGAATTCCGATCTAACCTGCATCGCGGAGGCTCAGCAAAGCTGGTGCGCCTGACCAAAGAAGAGCGCACTACGGCGGTAAATGCCGCCAAAGTTATGGGCTTAAGTGTGTGTGGCGTAGACATTTTGCAATCCAAGAACGGGCCGGTGGTGATGGAAGTCAACTCTTCTCCTGGGCTGGAGGGTATAGAAACAGCAACCAACAAGGATGTCGCCGGTATGATCTATGAGTTTATCGAAGCCAAAGCCAAGCCCAATCACACCCGCACCCGGGGGAAAGGCTGATGCAAGACAATAAGTTGACGATTGCCGGAGTGGACATCCTCCCCGGCCAATCAAGGCGCTTGGAAATACCGGTAGCAAATCTGTACACCGATACGGATATTTTTATCCCTATTCACGTCGTGCGTGCAAAAAAACCGGGGCCAACGCTGTTCGTTTCAGCCGCAGTGCATGGCGATGAGCTGAATGGCATAGAGATCATTCGCCGCCTGATTAACTCAAAATACCTGAATCTAAAGATAGGGAGTTTGATTCTGGTGCCAATGGTGAATGTCTATGGCGTGCTCAACCAGAGCCGCTACATGCCCGACAGGCGCGATCTGAACCGCTGTTTTCCGGGCTCTGAAAAAGGCTCATTGGCTGCAAGGGTCGCTTCTATTTTTCTGGAGGAGGTCGTTCAGCACTGCGACTATGGCATTGATTTACATACTGGCGCCATCCATCGCTCTAACCTGCCACAAGTTCGAGCGAATTTGTCAGATCCAGAAACCCGAGCATTAGCAGAGGCATTTGGTGTACCAGTACTTCTCAATGCCAACCTGAGGGATGGTTCACTGCGTCAAGCCGCAGTGGAATGGGAGACAAAGATTTTACTTTATGAAGCAGGTCAAGCATTACGTTTTGATGAAATATCGATTCGGGCCGGAGTTCGTGGTGTTATCAATGTATTGAGCAAGCTGGGCATGCTAAAGCGCAAGATCAGGCGAAAAAAAGTGATGCCCTTTGTGGCCAACAACAGTACTTGGATACGCGCTTCTGCCAGTGGGTTCGTGAACACTCTAAAAGAGCTGGGCGATCAGGTTACCAAAGGCGATATTCTGGCAGACATAGGTACACCTTTCGGAGATAGTTTAGCCAAGGTCACTGCAAATAAGTCCGGCATTATCATCGGTAAGCAGAACATCCCATTGGCGCAGGAAGGTGATGCCATGTTCCATATAGCTTATTTTTCGGAAAGTGACGAAAACATTGCCTCCATCATTGAAAAAATGCAGGTGGTACTTGAAGAAAGCCCTGAGCTGTCTTCGCCTGATATTGAGTCAATAGTAGATTGATTAGACAGATGCAGTAATAGGAGAAATTTATGGGTCTATACACAGCCGGGATATTGCTAACTGTAGTTATCGGCTTAATCCTAGGTAATCGGGCAATAAAAATACTAGTTAATCGAGTAGGTGCTGAACGCCATATTGATGAAAGCCGTATCGATTATGTCATCAAATCCATACAGCTGGTTTGGGTATTTATTGGTGTCGTAGCTGGCATTGCGCTGACGGGTAGCAGTGTTGAGGACGTGGGCGTACTGGTCGGATCGTCTCTGGCTTTTTTAGGTGTTGCACTGTTTGCCCAATGGTCCCTGCTAAGTAATGCCACTGCCAGTATTATTGTATTTTTTTTCTTCCCTTATCGAGTGGGAAATTGGGTGGAGATTATTGATGGAGACAATACGGTTATTGGACAAGTCAAAGAGATAACTCTGTTTCATGTCATTATGCATGATGAAGCTAATGCGATAGTCACCTATCCGAATTCATTGGTATTTCAAAAGGCCGTAAGAATCACTCGCAATAAGCCAGTGAAAAAGGATGTTGAAGATGAAATCAACAAATAAAATTACAATCGGTGCAATAGAGGTCTGTAATTTACCAGAATTAAGCATCTCCGATTTACATGTAAGGGTGGACACTGGTGCTAAAACATCTTCTCTGCACGTGGATAACATCCGGCGTTTGAAAAAAAATGGTCGTGCTTGGGTCACCTTTGATATCCACCCAGATATCCATAATGTTGATAAGGTAGTTGCTTGTGAATCACCACTTTTTGATGTTCGACGCATCAAGTCATCTAATGGAAAATCTGAGGAACGCTATGTGGTCAAAACCCAGCTTGATTTGGCTGGCCAGCAATGGCCGATTGAAATTACGCTGACAGACAGATCTGATATGTCTTACCTCATGCTACTGGGGCGTGAGGGTATGGGCAGCCGGGTTCTGATTGACCCCTCAGAAAACTTTATGATCACAGACTCCCCATTGACTGAAAGGAGCGGAAGAGATGAAAAAATATTTTCAGAATTTAACTAAGGCCCTGATGGGAAAGGATATCAAAGAGCTTGGCACTTCCGAAAAGCGAGTCATCAACAGTATCGCCGATCAAACGACCTTGGCAGAGAATGTCAATGATACTTATGTTGAGTCACTCACTTTCGGTGAGCGAGTTGCTGATAGAGTTTCACGTTTCGGAGGGTCTTGGAGCTTTATCTGCCTATTCTTTTTGATTATCGCGGTATGGATTATTACCAACAGTTATTTTTTTATGGCCGATAACGCCTTTGATCCATACCCCTATATATTGCTGAATTTAGGACTATCAACACTTGCAGCTTTCCAAGCTCCTATAATTATGATGTCTCAAAATCGCCAAGCAGAGAAAGACCGACTCAAGCAAGAAGCCGCGTTCCAGATCAATCTAAAGCTGGAAATTGAAGTCATGCGACTACATGAGAAGCTTGATTCTTTAAAAAACGGTATCGCCGTTTCCATTGATTAGTGATTAAAAGTTCACTCCCCCTATAAAGCGCACCTCCAAATTCTGGTATGGATCAGCGCTTATTGGCCGGAGATGAACTGCAATCGCCCACTAGCGCTTCGGGCGCATCCAAGTAGTGGGGGGCCAGAGACTTTCACAGAGTCGTTCCCCGCTACAGGCGTCATAAGTGATGATCTCTGTCGCATCTAGCAGCGCAGTTTTGAATGTGGCCTGATCCAGCTAGACGACTTTGCACCCGACTGGAGAGACAGTACTGCCAAGCAGTTGGCGTAGCCATCTAGCTATCGCCACCAACGCGCGGTATTGAATCAAATATGCAGGATAACGTGCCGAGCCCCGTGGTGATGGCGGTGCTCCCAAAGATAGATCCCCTGCCAGGTACCCAGCATCAAGCGCCCCTTTTGCACTGGAATGGACAAGCTGGTCGCGGTAAGGCTGCATTTGATATGAGCCGGCATATCATCTGGCCCTTCAAGGGTATGGGTATAAAGCGAGTCATTTTCCGGCACCAGTCGATTGAGCCAGTTCTCAAGGTCACGGCGCGCACTGGGGTCGGCATTTTCCTGAATCAGTAAACTTGCAGAGGTGTGCTGTATAAAAAGTGTACACAGACCCTCATCGAGGGCCTGATCACTGACCCAATCAACTACACTGCCGGTAAACTCGTGAAGCCCCTGTCCATGAACCGGAATTTTTATCTCACCTATTGCCATACGGTTTCCTATATAATTCGCGCCCGCTTTTTGTACTGACACCGCATTGTAATATGGCACTGTACCGCGTTAATACTGACGACTACCCACAACAGCTTCAAAACAAGGCCGAGCGCCTGCAAGAGGCTTACAGCAAGTTCACTGACCTGGAGCCGGAACTCTTCCCCTCCCCGCCCATTCACTACCGTCTGCGCGCCGAATTCAAGGTGTGGCATGAGGGAGGTGTAGCCAATTACGCCATGTACCGCCAGGGTGAGTACAAGAAGCCCTTTATCATCGATGAGTTTACCGTCGGCTCTGAGCTGATGAACCAGTTGATGCCGAAGGTGCTGGCTGCTGTCAATAATAGCGAAGTCCTACGCAAACGCCTGTTCTCCGCCGAGTTTCTTACCACGCTGAATGGTGATGCGCTGATTACGCTGATCTACCACAAGAAACTGGATGAGACCTGGGAGCAGGAAGCCAAAGCACTCCAGGCACAGCTGGGATTCCCGATTTTGGGGCGCTCGCGCAAGCAAAAAGTGGTTTTGGTGCGTGACTTCGTTACCGAAAAACTGGATATCGATGGGAAAACTTACCAGTACAAACAGGTGGAAGGCAGCTTTACCCAACCCAATGGAGCGATCTGTCGTTCCATGATCCAGTGGGCGAGAAGTGCCTGCGGAGACAGTGATAGCGATCTGCTGGAGCTCTACTGTGGCAATGGCAATTTCACCATCCCGCTCAGCGAGAAATTCCGCAAGGTCCTGGCCACTGAAATCTCCAAGGTATCGGTAAATTCGGCCCAGGAGAATATCGCCAACAACCAGATCACCAATCTGGATATCGTACGTCTATCCAGTGAAGAGTTTACCCAGGCCATCGATAAGGTACGCCCCTTTCGCCGCCTTAAGGATATAGATCTGGATAGCTACGACTTCTCCACCGTCCTGGTTGATCCCCCCCGAGCGGGCTTGGATGAAGACACCTGTGCGATGGTCGCCCGCTTCCCGAGAATCCTGTACATCTCCTGCAACCCGGAAACCCAATTGGAAAACCTGGAATCGCTGACCAAAACCCATCGCATCGAGCGCTTCGCGCTCTTCGATCAGTTCCCCTATACCGACCATACTGAAACAGGTTTATTGTTGGTGAAGAAGTAATCGCTTCCGTTATTCCTCTACCCCACCCCGGCGTGCTGTTATTTCGGCGCGCTGGGAGCTTCTAAATTAGCTACTCCCTATTAGGCGAATCTGCGATCCAAATTCAAGGCACCACAGCCCCGACAGTGTTTTATAAAAGTTTCCGCTATCCCCAAGGGCTCCTGGCAGAAAAAACAGCACCCCTCTCTCATAGTCAAATGATTAGCAAAATTTTTGCTGTAGAGCATGGGCAGCTTAAGTTCCCTTCTCAGCGCCTTTACTAAGCTTGCAGTAATGCGCCCCTCAGGAAAATCCCGTGCTATTCCTTGAATATTCGACAGGGTCTTAGCAGAAAACTCCCAAACTTCACCACAGTGGTCACAGGAAATTATCATTTCCCAATTTACTCCGCCTTTCCAAAGATACAATTATTTTAGTCCCAACGGCTGAAGTATTTTTTCCATCTGTTTAAAGGAAAGGCGACACAGCAAAGAGGGAAACAATCTTTCCAGCCACCACAGCAACTTAAGTTTTGCTGGCACAACAATGATTTCTTTGTTCTTTGCTATTTGAAACAAAGCCTTTTCTGCAAAAGCATCAGCAGATATTGGCCCCAGAGGCTCGAACATCTCTGCTTGCTGTTGAGGAGGAATGGGAGTTGGCATCCGCCCATTGACACCACCTCCCTGCAAAATCGGCGTTGATACTGCCCCGGGACACAAAATACTCACTCGAACACCACAGGACTCAGCCTCAGGGCGAATAGCCTTTGATATTGCTACCACAGCACTCTTGGAGGCTGAGTAGGCAGCCATTGCTGGCGACGGAACTAAAGCCGCCATCGAGGCAGTATTGATAATATGGCCAAAGCCCTGGCGCTTCATGACCTGAAAACCACATTGGAGCCCATGAAAAACGCCAAACAAATTGATATCAATCGCCGCTTTCCAATCTTCAAGATTATGATCGGAAAAATATCCACCCACCCCTATACCAGCATTGTTAAAAAGGAAATCTAACGGAGATATTTCACTAATGACCTGAAAAAATTGATCAAAGTTACGAACATCCAAGTGAACAAACGATGCTCTCCCACCGGACTCCTGTATTTGGCTGACAACCTGCGTAGCGAGGTCCTGCTGGATATCCGCGATAATGGCTTGAGCCCCAAGTGCTGCCAGTCGACAGGCCAAGGCCGCACCGATTCCAGAAGCACCACCGGTAATCAGTGCCGTCTTGCCACTGAAGTAAGATACCTGATCCATAAGCGCTTTCCCTTCCTTGCTTTTACCACTTTATACCCCAGTTTCTGCTATCATCGCGCCCGCAAAACCTAAGGGGTGGCCTTGCCTGAGATGTCCGGGGATCAAATTGGTCTGTCGCGACAAACCCTTGAACCTGATCCGGTTAATACCGGCGTAGGAATAGGTAGACAAAGCAAAACCTCCCCACGTCGCACTCCGGGTCTCTTTCACTGCCGTTATTCGAGAGAGAACCATGAAAAAACAGTTTCCCACCCACCCTATTGCCTGGTCTGTCAGCCTTGCCAGCAGCCTGTTCGCCGGTATCGCCACCGCTAATACCGCAGAAACCGGGCTTGAGGAAGTGGTGGTTACGGCACAGCTACGGGAAACCAACCTTTTGGAGCTACCTTCCAGTGTTACCGTACTGGATGAAAGCGCGATCGATGCGCGGGGCGCGGCCAACCTGGACCAGCTTTTGAACATGGCGCCCAATGTGAATTTTTCGTCTGGCGCCTCCAGGGGACGATTTGTACAGATTCGCGGCATTGGTGAGCGCAGCCAGTTTATCGATCCAGTAAACCCCTCAGTTGGCCTGATCATCGACGGTATCGACTTTACTGGCCTGGGGCTCGCAGCCAGCACCCTGGATATCGATCAAGTGGAAATCCTGCGGGGCCCACAGGGCACGGTGTACGGCGCTAATGCCCTGGCCGGCCTGATCAACATGACCAGTGCAGCGCCTACCAGTGAGTCGACCACCAAGGTGTCCGCCGAGCTGAGTGAGTACAATGGACAGAGCCTGTCTGCGGCTACCGGTGGTTCTTTGAGCGATGCTCTTGGCTATCGATTGGCTGCCAGCAAACGCAAATCCGACGGCTATACCGAGAATGTGTATCTCAACCGCGATGACACCAGCAATATTGATGAGTCTGTACTGCGCGGTAAGCTGGCCTACTCCCCGTCCGACGATTTAAAGCTGGGCGTTACCCTCTTCTATATCAACGTTGATAATGGCTACGATGCTTTCTCTCTCTATAACACTCGCGAAACCCAATCTGACCAGCCCGGCTGGGATCGCCAGGAAACCTTTGCCGGCGCATTGACTGCTCAATGGTCTGGTAACGAGAACTTTACCCTAGAAGGCACCCTCAGCCTCGCCGATTCAGATACAGAATATGGCTACGATGAGGATTGGAGCTATGTCGGCTTTCATCCTTGGGAATACAGCTCCACAGATAATTACCAGCGCGATAAAGACAATATCAGCATTGACCTTCGCGCACTCTCTACCGAAGAGTCCAAGTTATTCTGGGATCGCAGCCACTGGGTTGTGGGCCTTTATGGCCGCACGGAGCGCGAGGACCTTAATCGCAACCAGAGCTTCCGCAGCACTTTTGATACTGAAAACTCTGCCATCTACGGCCAGCTCTCTACGGAAATCACCCCTGCGATCAACTTGATCACCGGTCTGAGATTGGAAAGACGCGAAGCCGATTACTCAGATTCCTATAACATCGATGCAGATAATGGAGAAAACCTGTGGGGCGGCAATATCTCCCTGCAATACCATTACACCGACAACACCTTGCTCTACGCTACGGTTTCCCGAGGCTATAAAGCCGGCGGTGTAAACGGCAGAATCATCTCAGAATCAACAAGCAACACAGAGATCAACAGTGACATGTTCGAGTTCGATACCGAACATATGCTCAACTATGAATTAGGTATTAAGGGCAGCTGGCTGGAGAATCGTTTGCAAGCCCAGGTTGCGGCTTTCTACCAGGATCGAGATGACGTTCAGGCCAAGGTTTCTATCTTTAACCCTGCCGACTACTCATTTAGTGACTACCTTGCCAATGCTGCCGGCGGAAGCACTACTGGTCTTGAGGTGGAACTGAACTATCAGGCTACCGACGCCCTGCGCTTTTTCGCCTCTGCTGGCTGGCTGAATGCAGAATTTAAAGACTACGAAAGCAGTTCCCATGTCGATGCCCGCGATGACTACGCAGGAACAGTGTTGGCTGCGGTTGATCTGGATGGCCGTGATATCGCTCACGCCCCCAACTACCAGTTCTTCACCGGTACAGAAATCGATCTGCTTCCCAACCTGATCTTGCGATTGGAGCTTGAGGGTAAAGACGAATTCTACTTCTCAAACAGCCACGACGAAAAATCCACAGCCTACGAACTGGTCAATGCTCGCCTGACCTACCAGGGAGATAACTGGGATGTTGCCCTGTGGGGAAGAAACCTGACTGACGAAGATTACTATGTGCGCGGGTTTTACTTCAGTAACCAGTATGGCAACAACCCGGCCAATGGCTACGCACCCGAGCCCTACTATCAGTATGGTGAGCCCCGGATTGCCGGGATAACAGGCACCTACACCTTCTAATCACTCAGTGACTTTGGGGCAGCGTTTCGCTGCTCCAAAACTCTCTATCAAGAGGGGAATTATGCAGCTCTCTGTCGAAATCAGTATGTATCCGTTAAAGGACGAGTACATCCCAGCTATTCAAGCGTTTATCGCACAGTTAAACAGCCATCCAAAACTCAAGGTAATCACCAATACAATGAGTACTCAGGTGTTTGGCGATTACGATCTGCTGATGGATGTGCTCAAGTTGGAAATGCGCAAATCCTACGAACAGTTTGGCCGCGCCATTTTTGTATGCAAGTTTATTGACGGCGACCTGGCCCCGGGAGAAGCGCATGTTTGACCAGGATATCAGTACCGCAATCAGCGCTTCGATTGCAGCCATGTCCCTCTGGGAAGTAGCCGCTGTAATACTGGCTCTGGCCTATTTGCTTCTAGCCATGAGGGAGAAAATCAGCTGCTGGTATGCTGCCTTTATCAGTACGGCGATCTATCTGTTTCTGTTTTGGGATGTCAGCCTGTTAATGGAGTCTGCACTACAGGTTTTCTATCTGCTGATGGCGGTTTATGGCTGGTGGCAATGGCGAAATCACCGCAACCGGCAAGACGATTTAAAAATCCATCGCTGGAGCGGAAAAACCCACTCAATAGTTATTGGCGCTACCCTGATACTGACTTTACTGATCGGCTACCTGCTGGATCGCAACACCAGTGCCGCCCTCCCCTACCTGGATTCATTCACGACTCTGGGGGCAATCGTCACCACCTATATGGTCACCCGGAAGGTACTGGAGAACTGGCTTTACTGGATTGTCGTAGACGGTGCTTCAATCTATCTCTACCTGGACAGAGAACTCTACCTTACTGCCGTATTGTTTATGCTGTACCTGGTGCTGGTTGTGATTGGCTATTTCCAGTGGTTGGCCATTTTCCGAAAAGAGAAACAACAACCCGATAGCGCTCCTCAAACAATGGCAGCGGCATAGTGACCAACTGATATGAGCCAGGACTTGAGCAACATCATCCCCAACGATTGGCATCATTGGAGCAAGGCCCGGCCCAGGGTGGTCAGGGCCTTGGCTGGGGGGCTGACCAATAACGCCTTTCTGGTTGAGTCCGCCGATCAGCGGATGGTGCTCCGGATAAACTCCAGCATCAGCGATCAGCTCAATCTCGACAGGGCTGCTGAACAGCAGGCGCTGCAAGCTGCCACATATTCCGACAGTTGTGCTTCTTTGGTTTACTGTGACCCGCATTACCGATATTTGCTGACCCGCTATATTGAAGGCACTCCCTGGGATAAAAATGTCGCCCACAGTTTGGAAAAACTTGCCGATCTGCTGCGCCGTATACACGGTTCCCCTGCAATTGATGCCCAATTAAACATCGGTGAGAAAATCTCTAGTTACAGGCAGTTTATCGATAAGCGAGCCAGTTATTTCCACTTGCTCGACACACTGCAAGAGAAACTTCCGCAATTAATTGATGCTGCTTTTCGGATGGGCGACGAAATTTGCCTGTGTCACAACGATCTAACGGTTGGCAACCTGATCTGGGCACCCTCTGACAAGCTATACGCTATCGACTGGGAGTTCGCAGCAATGGGGGATAAATTCTATGACCTCGCTGTTTTGGTAGAGGAACACAACTTGAATCAGCGAGAGCAAAATAGTTTACTGGAGTGCTATCTTAATCGCACTGTGTCACCTGAAGACAATCAACGCTTGGAGTTATGGCAGCTGATCTACGGTTACCTTTGTATTCTCTGGCACGGGGTACAATGGAGTAACCAAACCCAAAGGTCCCCGGAGCAAGGGAGATATATCGGGAAAAAAGCCCAACAGTTATTGAAAGGCCTATCGGCTCACAGCCTCAGCTGAGTAATCCCTGCTAGAATAGGCCCAATCCCCAAGAAGCGACTTTCAGTCACTGCGGCGCAATCCAAGTTGCTGTCGAAGTAATTCAACTAGGGCCCGACTCGGCTAAAATACCCCCCTTTTTTCACCCCCCTAAAATAACCACAGAGGTACTCCTGTGATCAGATCATTTTTTGCAATACTACTTACCTTTATCGCTATCAACGCACAAGCGGTAGAGAAACCCGAAGGTTTTAAAACGATAGACGGGCTGTTTGCTGCGCTTTCAAACCTGGACCACCAGGCTATGCGAGACGGCGTCAGCGACGATTTTATACTCCTTGAGCACGGTGAAGTCTGGGATATTGAAGACCTTATCGCTGTAATGAAGCCCAATCCCTCAAAGCTGGAAAGAATCAACTACTTCAGCATTATCAACTTTGAAGAGCATGAGAACCTGCTGACCATCAATTACTGGACCAAGTCCATTTTTAAATCCGAGGATGGCAATAAAGAAGCGGTGTGGTTGGAAAGCGCCATTGTTAAGAAAATCGATGGCAAGTGGCTAGTAGCCCAATTGCACTCAACCCGCCTGCCCGCAGAGAAATTCCCCAAAGACGTCCAGTTTGAGCAGCAAGTCCTATAATAAAGTGCCATACAGGCCCTGATCGCACAGGGCCTGTGTCCATTTGATCGCTCTCAGCCCCCCCAACTGGAACAACTACCGGATTTCAAAGCTTCCAAGTGCTAGTATGTGACTCTAAATTGCATATTAGTCTCCAGTTCTACAGGGCCACTCAATGAAGCTTAAAGTTTACCTCTCCGGCGAAATCCACTCCGATTGGCGTGCGCAAATTATCGAAGGTTGCCAAAAAGAAGGGCTGGATATCTCCTTCTCTTCCGCAGTCACCAACCACGATGCCAGCGATGCCGCTGGTGATGGCCTGGGTGAGGAGCAGAACGCTTTCTGGCGGGATCACAAATCTGCCAAAGTTAACGCAATCCGAATCAAGCACCTGATTGAAAACTGTGATTTGGCGGTGATTCGATTTGGCGAGAAATACAAACAATGGAACGCCGCATTTGATGCCGGCTTTTGCGCAGCCTTAGGCAAGCCCTATATCACACTTCACGATGAATCCTTGGTGCACGCACTCAAGGAAGTGGACGGTGCCGCCCAGGCTTGGGCACAGACCCCCGCACAGGTTGTCGATATCCTGAAGTACTTAACCACTCAGGCCTAAAGAGCCTCTGGATAGCAAGTCGGCAGGCATCTACTAACAAAACTGCACAACCAGTAGGTGCCGCCAGCTAAAAGCCGTAATTAAGGACACCGGCATAGTTCGGCCTAGAGGTTGCCTCTGCTGATGGGTTGTGCACTACCTCGCCGCTACGATTGATCGCATAGATTTCTGCACCGCAGTGCTTGCAGAATGCCTTCTCCCGTAAAGCCCCCTCTTTAAAATGATATTTGCGCAGTGACTTTTCAGGATCGCTGATATGGATAGCGACTTCAGTATCAGCGTGCCCCCTTTGGCCCGCTGGTACAAACAGGGCATCTATAAGCTTGTTGAAATGAATCGCTCCACAATGACAAGTTAATGGATTCATAGCCTTATCTCCCTGGTCGATTAGTATGGGGAAGCAGTTTACTATTTACTTTAATTTAACAAAGGGGATATATTGAAAAGATCTTTTAGCTTTAAGGAAACAGTGTGTGCGCAGAGAGTACGACAAATACCACTTGATCAACGTTTTTTGCAGTGTTGTTGATCACGGCTCCTTAAGCAAAGCTGCCAAGCACTTGGGCCTGTCTACGCCCACCGTAAGCAAGACTCTCGCCCAACTTGAACAGGCCCTTGGTCAGGTGTTACTCAATCGCACCACCCGGGCAATCGCTGTCACAGACGCCGGAAGGATTGCCTACCAGAAAGGGCAAAAAATAATCAGCTCATTCACCGAGCTGGAAGACCAGATTGCAGAGGCGGCAACGCTCACCCGAGGAAAATTAAAAATCACTTTTCCGGAAACCCTCGGCCTAAAAGTATTCAGTCATATCTGCAATGATTTTCAGAAAGCATTCCCCGATTTCAGCTTGGAGCTTATCTTCAGCCCCTATCACCTAGATTTAATCGAGGACGATATCGACATTGCTTTTCGCGTCTGGGAAACCCTGCCCGATTGCCAGTTTTACGCCCAGCCCCTATTTAGTATCCGCCCTATTTTTATTGCCGCGCCGACCTATCTGGAAGAACACGGCTGCCCCAAATCCATTGCCGAGCTCAGCCAACACAACATCATGCTAACCCGCCTTGACGGCCTGGAAGATGGCTGGTCAATTGATGGGAAGTTCTATCAATTCAATGGAAATTTAATATCCAACAAAACTTTCCATACCCGAGCAGCCGCATTAAACGGGAATGGCATTGCCAAGCTTCCCTCCTATTTTTGCCAACGGGATATCAAAAAGGGGCGACTGGTAGAGGTACTCCCTGACTTGGAGCGAAAAGATAAAACTGTAGGCGCTATCTATAAAGTAAAGCGAAAAGATTCAAAGAAAATTGACGTGTTTTTGAACTTTGCACAAGAGCGCTTGCAGGAGTATGACTTTAGCCTGTTTGATGAGTGAGAATGTGCCACTAAAGAACTCTGCAGCGATTAGAGATCCTCTGTGAAACACTCAGCTGTTTAGCACCACATTAGGTGGTACCATAGAACAATAATAAGCGGCTTGCTACTGGGGCTGAAGAGAGTGAAAACAATACTCTCGAAATACACTGTAGATACATCCCCTCTCCTTTATTGGTAAAGCGGCACAACAGTCATACATTGGAGATTGAAGTGACAATCACTAAAGAGGTCGAACAAGGCCAAGCTGTCTATTCCAAACCCGTACTTTGGCTTTATGATATGTGGGTTCTGGGCATATCAAACCGCTTTATTTGGAAGTGCCCAACTCCTGGAATACTAGAGCACTTCAATCGAAATATATCCTCTAACCACTTGGATGTAGGTGTTGGAACGGGCTACTTTATGGACAAGTGCCATTTCCCCTCCGACAAAGTCCGCCTCGCCCTGATGGACCTGAATCAAAACAGCCTGGATATCTCAGCGCAAAGAGTGGCCCGGTATAATCCAACACAGTTCCGCTGCAATGTCCTGGATAAAATTACTTTAGAGACTGAAGTTTTTGATTCAATTTCCTTAAATTATCTATTTCACTGCCTTCCCGGCAAGCTATCAGAAAAACTGGTTGCGCTGGATAATGTCGCAACCCTGCTATCGGATTCAGGCACCGTCTTTGGTTCCACCATCCTGTCTGAAGGAGTACCGAAAAGTGGGGCAGCCAAGAAGTTAATGGCTATCTACAATAAGAAAGGAATATTTTCTAATACTCAGGATTGTGAAGAGGACCTTAATACATTTCTTGCCAGTCGATTTAAGGAGTACAAAATAGAAATTCGCGGGTGTGTAGCACTATTCAGTGCGCGGCACAAAATCACCGGCTAGAGCATCTACAGGGCACTTATGAGGATCAAGTTCTCGTTTAAGTTGGGGGTGAGAAATCCACTGATATTCGTTACCTTGTCAGCTTTAGCAGTAGTTCCCAATTATTGCCTGGGCCTGCATTTCAGTGTATTTGAAGATAAATTTGAATGCCTTAATATTCACAATTCTCTAAACTGTGCACGGTCAATCGAAAGTGGATTGAGTGCTCAGATCAACCATATCCAGCGGACGCAACCAGGGCACCTGACTATAGCCCTGAATAGCGGGAAATTACTGACGTACACAGACATCCTTCCCGCAAATAGTCCCGCAGAACACATAGCCTACTCTGCAATTGAGCAAATAACTGATAACCTGCTACTGATTCATCAACAGCTCTGGGAAGCACATTCCTATATTTTGCTCGACCTGAGAAACGGCCATGAATATTCTCTTGCCGGCTACCCTTTGCTGTCTCCACAAGGCGGCTACCTTTTTGTTGCCGAACAAGACCTGGATGCCGGTTTTAATGAAAATGCCTTACAGGTTTACAAGCTATCTGAAAATACTTTGGACTTACTATACGAGCTAAAGCCTGAAAACTGGGGACCAGAGCAAGCTTACTGGACGACAGAAAATACGGTCTCTTTTACACAAAAGCAGCTTAATCCCAACTACCTTTCAAGTAAACACCAGCCGTTTTATATTGAGACTAAAGCCGTACTTTCTATTGCCCCTGATAGCCAGCGTGTAAACATTCGATATTTTGATTAAAATACCCCTCTTTAATTTACCCGAAGTATCTTGGAGCAATTTTGACAGCCAATTCAGTTCTCTCGATATTATTTGTATGCCTCGGTAATATTTGTCGATCTCCCTTGGCGGAAGCCGTTTTCCGCACCAAGGCACAGCAGGCGGGTATTCCTGTTTCCGTCGACTCTGCGGGCATTATCAGCTACCACGCGGGTAAGCGACCAGATCCGCGAACTTTGGCGATTGGTGAAGAAAATGGCTATTCATTTGAAAATAGCTACGCTCGCCAGGTAGCCACCACCGACTTTACAAAATATGATCACATCTTTGCGATGGACAAAGATAACCTGAAAGCACTGCAATCCTTGCAGCCTGACTCATCAGACGCCCAACTAGGGTTATTTTTATCAGTGTTGCAAGATAGTGATTTCGCTGAAGTACCCGATCCTTACTATGGTGGTATTGAAGGGTTTCAACATATTCTCCAGCTTATAGAACAAGCATCTGATGCATTTATCGAGCAGCTTAAAAGCAGAGAATAAGCAAAGCCCCCACAAATTCTACCGGGCTTGTGGGGGGAAACTTTCCTCCAAGGCAGACCTATCCCACATTCCCTTATCGGCTGCAGCTTCATAAGTACTCTGCAAAAAATCAAACAGCGCCTCATCGGGGGAACGCGAAGCTCTCACCGCATCATAGGGCAGCAAGAACTCACCCAAATCTTTGGAATAGTAAGCTGAGGCCGGCGCCACCCTTGCTTCGGGAAACCCTTGGGGCTCTGGGTAAGTATACGAATAGAAGCAAGCGCCATCTACACCACCACCACCAGGCCAAAAACCGGCACTGCTAACCTCATGGGAGTAGGCTTCCCTGGCCACCCAATCGGGAAAATGTGGAACGCCTCCAGGGTGCGGAGGCGCCTCCCTGCCAGAAAAACGGGTAAGTGCTAAATCAAAACTTCCCCAAAAAAAATGAATTGGACTGCACTTGCCAATAAAGCGACTACGAAACTCAGTGAAAACCCGATGAATTTGCACCAATGCCTGCCATAGTTGTTTAGCATATTCGGGATCATACTCGTAGTTATCCTGATCCCTCTCAAAGGGTATCGCGTCCGCCACTTCGGATGGCATAGTGTTAATCTCAACCGGTATACCTAGCTGCTTGAGTGCAGCCATCACTTCCCAGTAGAAATCAGAAACTGTGCGGGACTCCAAGGGTAATACCCATTCTCCCCCCTCAGTGGTCAACAGCTTCAGTACGTGATGATAGAAATCAAAGCCAATAGAAAACGACCTCCCTCCATAAGGGATAAGAGATGTCTCCAGCCCTCTAGCGGTAATATATAAAGGAACATGCCAGGAGTGATTGATCCAAGGGGTTTGTACCAGGCGAATCTTGCCAATAACTTGCATCCACATATGCAGGGTGGCAATCGTATTTACCGACTCAGCGTAGGGTAACTCTGGCCAGTCTTTACTCTCAGACCAATTCTTTAAGTTGCTCACTATACGTGCTCCATCTATCCTTTGACTCGCTCGATACCTAGTGCCTTCTGTTAACCGCCAAGCTTAGACCACTAAAAATACCCCGTCCGAAAAAAACTAAAAACAGATAAACAGCTCTATTTTGATCATCATGAAAGACTACCTTAAATTCAGACTCGACAGCCAAGCAACAAGCATTATCGAGACCCCATAGAGAACAATAATGATAAGGGTTCCGATAGTGTTGATTTTTGTTAGCTTTCCTGACTTGTCAGACAACCAAATATTAAAAGTTCTAGTGATCAGCGGCATCGCCACCCAAGTAAGCGAAGCAACAATTAATAAATTGATAAAGAAGTTAGTCGTCGCAAAGGGCCAACTCTCTACCAAAGGTAACAACCATATCGTAATAACCATAACTATCGGATATAACATCAATAAAATGAGCATGGCCATTTTCCACTGCGAGGGCGCGGTGTCTTGAGCTCGGCCACGAGCCCGAGAAAACCAATCCTCAAAGCCATGCCCTATCCGCTTGATTTTTACATCTTCAAAAAACCCTTCACCACGTTTTACCAATCGCCTATGTTCATCAGAATTAAGCCAGCTGTCTAAATGCTTATTGGAGTCAAATCGAAATATTGCAACCCATTCCTCTTGAACCCCCTTTATTGGCTTAGTTAGACCAGCACCCAAGAAGCCTGGATATTTTTTAAGTGCTTTATCAATTTCTTTCTGCCACTGCATATATTCGCGAAAAAATTCAGGCTTCACTTTTTTGGATATCACAATCGTTACGGGCACTGTTAGTTGATCTGCACCAGCGACAACTTGAGATACTACTTCAACCGAGAATTTCTTCTCTAAAAAAGCAATTAGATCTTTAAGTAAGTTATTTCCAAGAAACGTTTCAAGGTGAGCAACCGTATCAAATTGAAATATTTGAACCCACTCATTTTGGATATTAGAAACGGGCTCTAACAAATTTACCTCGAGCAACCCATCACAATCTAGCGCAACATCCACCAGCTTCTGATGCCATGATCGATACTCATCCCCCAAGTACTTTGGCACCTCCTGAGACAATACAAGACAAGTACTGGAACCCTCTTCCATTATCTGGCAGCAGCCTCCGGCGGATGAACTAAAGATCAAAGTATTATGCAAGCAGAATATATTTGTGTTCATTTTTGCGAACGAATGCTTTTGCTGAAAACTATCGCAACAAACAAACTTAGACGAAATGTCAGGACTGACATCAAGGGTAGCATTTGGGAAGTAACGCTCCGTACGAATGACGGAGCGGTCTGCAGAAGTGTCGCCTATTTGGGTGACACTTCCGCTAGAAAAATAAATGCGCGAGCAATCAGCTAGTCAGGCTTTCACTAACAACCAGTACTTTGCCGTCACGCCCGCCTGCCGCAGCTATTCGTACCGCTTCTTTAATTTCAGACAGAGGGTATGTGCCATGAACTGGTGCAGATAACTTACCTTCCGCTACAAGCTTTGTGATAGTGCCAAAAACTTCCTGTTGCCGCTCTGGGGATGCCGAGCCGAACCATTTGGCCAACCAGAACCCGCGCACGGTGATATCTTTAAAGATGATCATCCCCGGTGCGATAACGCAAGGTTCCCCACTAAGCGCGCCATAATTCACTAAGGTTGCGCCATTTGACAGAGCTTCACCCATGCGAGCAGTTGCCATTCCACCAACAGCATCAATGCCTAGCTTGATCTCAGCACCACCAGTAGCCTCAGCCACTCGCTTACCCAGGTGCTCACCATCCACGAGAACCACATCAGCGCCTGCGGCCTTCATCGGCTCAATCAAAGACTCACGGCGGACAACATTGATCACTTTCAGGCCCCGCAACTTGGCCAGGGTTGTCAGATAAGACCCCACACCGGAATTTGCGGCATTCTGAATAACCCAATCCCCCTCCTTGAGATCTACAAATTCGCTCAACAGCAAGTAAGCTGTTGGCGGATTAATCGTTATCATGGAAAGCTGTAGAGGGTCCACATTATTCGGGAGCGGAATCAGCCCCTGGGCATTGGCCACCATATGTGTAGCCCAGGTGCCGCTTCCTACCGGCAGGAGAACGACCTGGCCAATGGCTGGCGCGGTAACATTAGGTCCATGTTTGACGACCTTAGCAACACCTTCATTGCCTCCAACCGCAGGAAGAGGAGGCAACATCCCATAATCGCCCGTCAGGGTCAGAACATCTGAAGGGTTAATTGGTGCTGCCAGCATCTCCAGCAACACCTGCCCCTCTTGAAGTTCAGGGGTATCAAAGGACACCGCCTCAATAACATCCTGCGGCACTGGTCCGCGCTCTTGATATTCCGCCTTTAACATATCGCCGTATCCTTTTTTCGATTGATTATGAACAACGACCTTCACGCTGTACAAAATGTACCATGAACACTAGAGTTTGACGCTTATTAACAGTGGGGCCATTTAGATTCCTCCTGATAAATCAAACCCATTTACAAATCGCCATTTGGATCTACTTATGTGTGGTTCAAGCTAGCAATTTCAAGTCAGCCGCTTGAAGATACTAAAAAGGGAGAAGGGAAGAATACATCGCGCTTGGGACCCTATGAGGCATGGATGCCGATTAGGAGCTTACAGGGATGTATTCACAGCGTGTCTCGAGTGCGGTGTATTCTTTCCTTCCACCCCAGTAGTAAGTCCAATGAAGCAAATTGCAGCAGCGATAACAATAAGCAGAAAAGAAGTTAAATTAAGCAGGCCGAAGTAAATAACGGCACTTTTGTGTTCTATCCGATCAATTACCACCTTAAGCACCGGGTCCGTAACAGCAAGTGCAGGGTCAGGCTCTATCACAGAAGCTAGAATGGTATAATTCCTGCCCTTTATTGTTTCGAATACATGCAGTGTTTTTCCCATTGTTGACCCCCAAAATCCTGAGGCCTTGTCACCGCTCTTACCCACTGCAACCTCGACCCCCTCCTCTAAAATTGCCCAATCGATAGCCAGCGTTTCAGGATGAACTTTATACTTTTCCCTATCAAGAAATTGAATACCCAACCGACAATTTTGCTCGCGAAAATCAAGCACCCTTTCTGTCTGCAACTCCAGCTCGAATGGCACACTTAATTGCGATCGGAAGTTAAATTCACTTCTTCCCTTTTTTGTAATATCAACAGGATACTCAATCGCTACCCATTTATATTTTTTATAGGAAACAGTTGCATATACCAGAAGCCAAACTTAGCAATTCGCAGCACCCAAAAGCAGACAAGCACATTAGCTACCAAATAGTGCACTCCAACACTGCTCAACAAGCAATTATTTAAATTTATTAAAATAATCATCATGGAAAATAAAATATATAGCAAAACGTACCAGTTGGGAGTAGAGTCGTAGAGGCATCCCTAAAATAATCATTTAGATAGTTACAAGATGTATTTCAAAAAAATTACAAAAAAAATTTTAATTTTCCAGGAATTCATCCTGCCTCGCTTACAAAATATACAACCTGACCAAAGAGAACTTTTCAGTTCAAAAATTCTAAGCAAGTACAGAACACTATTATTAAAATCATATCGATTAATACCTTTAGCTTTATGCTGCTTAAGTATTAATTTCCATTTAAGAAACTTCAAAAAGTCACAACTTTTCTCAGCCACGATAATTCGTATTGCGAGCAGGACAGGAGAATAACAATGGGACTCTGCATTGACTCCAGTAATATCACGTTTATCACACAAGTAAGGGCTGCCCTGAATACTCTTGTCGGCGGTGTCGGTACCGCACTTACTTATACACAGGAGCGATACCGAACCGGGGGGCGACATGTGCTGCGAATTACAGAGGGAGTTGGTATTTTGACTGCAGCTGGCTTGAGGGCAAACAGCACCACTCTGCTACGCCGACTAATTACCAGCCGCCACGACACCAGAATTACTGAGCACCACGCTCTCGGATTTCGTCCCGACCAGTGGCTGATGGATCAGGTATGGAGCGGCTTTAAGAGCTACCTCCCACTAGTAAGCCCGGACAGAGGCTTTATGGCCAAAGTGATGAGCAGCGGCTCCAGCGGCGTTGTAATGTGGAACAATACAGCCCTGCAAACCGCCAACCTGGCCAACAACGGCACCGTGGCAATGGGGAATTGCCCAAGCTATATCACCCTGGCCCATGAATTGGTCCACGCTGACCGCTGTAATCGCGGGCGATACCTGTCGGGCAGTGCAAATTCCACTTTCCTGGCGGATGAACGCCAGGCTCCCATGGGTAGAGTGCTCCGCCAGCAAAATGCTCCCTTAACCATGGCCCGCATTGCCAATGGCGGCCTAAATATTGTTTATAACAATATAACTATCCCGAACCGCAACAACCTGATCTCAACCAGGACTAGCGGCTGGATTTGGGTAGGTGGCTCCATGGAATTGCGTGAGGAGATCGCCACTGTCGGGCTCAGTGACGATGACGGTAATGTACCTACTGACCCGCTAGCCATTAACGAAAATATGATTCGGGCTGAACATGGCGTAGCGCAACGGATGAAGTATGGCCAGATCAGAAACCTGAACTAATCTCGCGCATATGGGCCCCGCCAGCACCAAAACCTGAGGCCGGCCCACCAGAGCAAACTGACAGATATGATCTGTGTACCTACTGCTAGCAGTATTAACTTATGAGATATCGCTAGCAGTAGGTTTCTTGCCTTCCCCGCTTTGCATATTGCATCCGACCACAGCATGTCGTTATGCTTTGGCGGCTAGAATCACACCTTCCCTTTGTCTGGAAGGTACACAGAACACCTTGGTCAACATACAGCCAGATCATAACCATGATTGATTATGCCCTTATAAAACACGTCCACATGACCGCCGCAGCGCTCAGTATCCTGCTGTTTACCATCAGAGTGGGATTGGAGTTCAGCCACAACACGGGCTGGCGAAATGGCCCTCTGCGCTGGGTGCCACACCTCAACGACACTTTGCTGTTAGCTGCGGCTGCCGGACTGGTAATTCTCGGCAGCTGGAACCCGGGCACATCGCCCTGGCTAGCTGCGAAAGTAGCCCTGGTATTTGGCTACATTATTGCTGGCGTCTTTGCTTTACGCCCCAACTTTTCCAAGCCAATTAGAATCACTGCCTGTGTACTTGCCTTCCTGCAAGTAGTCGCTATTTTTTATCTGGCTATGCACAAGCCCAGCTTGTAACTGGATGGCATTGAGCACTCTTGGTATCAACCTCAAACTGGTATCAACCCCAAACATCGTGCTCAATGCCTTTTATTTTAAATTTACTTCCATTGAACACCGGCTCACGCACCCCGGAAGACAACTGGCCCTCGTAATCTGCCATTACCTTAAAGGCCACACCAGACAAAAGTAAGATAGCTATAAGGTTTGCCGATGCCATAAAACCCATCGAGACATCGGCCATACGCCAAAGAAAGACAAAGTTTTCCGCACTTCCCGTATCTGCCACCCAAGCCCCAAAAAGTACGAACATTAAAAACAATAGCCGATAACATAAAATGGATGTTCGGGTATGGTAGAGGTAATAAATATTGGTTTCGCCGTAATAGTAGTTACCGATAATTGATGTAAAGGCAAAAAACATCAATGCAGTAGCAATAAAACTGCTTCCCCAGGTACCCACCTCGCTCGCCAGCGCGTCTTGAACCAACTCAACCCCTTCCAAATTACCGACCATAAAGACATCTGCCACCAAGATAATTGCTGCCGTGGAAGTGCAGATAATAATGGTATCGAGAAATACCGATGCCATTTGCACGTATCCCTGCACCATTGGGTGTTTTACATCTGCAGCAGCAGCGACATTGGGCGAGGAGCCAAGTCCAGCTTCATTGGAAAACAGGCCCCGCTTGATTCCATTGGCCACCGCCGCACCAAAGGCCCCCGCCCCAGCCTCCTGAAACCCGAAGGCATTTGCCAGAATTTCCAACAGCACCCCAGGTAATTCAGCAATATTGGCGACCAACACATAGAATGCTACCAACAAGTAACCAATTGCCATAAAAGGGACAACAATACCGGCAAATCGCGCAATTGAACGAATACCGCCAAAAACAATAATCCCGGCAAAGAGCGCAATAAAAAAACCCACCCATAAAGGGCTTACACCCCAAGCTCCATACAATGCGGCAGCCATCGTATTTGACTGCACAGCATTAAAGGTAAATCCGTAACAAATCATGAGAAAAACTGAAAAAGTCAGGGACAGCCATTTCCACTGTGGTCCCAGCCCCTTTTCAATGTAATAGGCAGGCCCGCCGCGAAACGCCCCGGGAACATCGCCGCGCTCTTTGTAAGTTTGCGCGAGAGTATTCTCCACCAAACTGGTAGCCATCCCCAGCAAGGCCACCAGCCACATCCAAAACACCGCTCCGGGCCCGCCAGCGGTTATAGCCACAGCCACACCAGCAATATTCCCGGTGCCGATTCTCGCAGCTGCGCTAGTGGCAAATGCCTGAAATGCGGTTACTGAATTTTCATTTTCCTTATGGATGCCACGAATCATGACTTTGACCATATGACCAAAGTGACGAAATTGTATAAAGCGAGTGCGAATAGAAAAGTAGAGCCCCGCCGGCAGCAATCCTAAAATCAAGATTCCAAGCCACCAGATGCCACCGACGCCACCCCAGGCAAGCAGGTTTGCCCACTCGATCAGGGTAGTGAAATGATCCAGAAACCCTTGCATTGACCACTCCCAGGACAACTTATCGTTATTAAACAAATCTGTTATTTGGCTCTAAGACTAGCAGGCCAATCTACTAGTCACCTTGGAGTTAATGCTGGAAAAACAGAGCCCATCGGCTCCATATAACAGAGCCGCATCAGTATTCTGATGCGGCCCAAAAGGAAGAAAAGTAATAGCTGACAGTCTACAGCCTCGGAAAGTAATTCCGCAGCAAGGGGCCGGACGCAATCATTGGCGCATGCTGCTTTTAGCAGAAAATCTCCCGCGCCCGACTCGGTGACACCACCTTTCGCCCAGTCTCTTCAGCTACAGCCGCAAGAGCCTCTATCAATTGACCATTCCCTGAAGTCCTCTCTCCTCCCGGCAAGTAAAAGGTATCTTCAACTCCAGTGCGCAAATGGCCGCCCAATTCTGCAGTCTTGCGATGCACCGGCCAGATTTCCTCACGGCCGATCACTGTGCTCTGCCATAAGCTGCCGGGCTTCATATATTTTGGAATAATTTCCAGTAAGTCGGGATCGGCAGGCATACCTGAAGCCACTCCCATCACCAGGTTGTAGTTGGGCTTATCCACCATCCCTACATCCGCATACATTCCCACAGAGCGAACGATACCGATATCAAAGCACTCAAATTCCGGGCGGGTACCGGTCTCCCGACAAACTGCCAACAGCTCCTCTACCTTATCGACCGGGTTATCAAATACCATGGGTGGCCAAGCCCAGGTGCCGTTGGATCGCGCCTTTAAATAGTTCAGGCTTCCCGCATTACAGGCGGCAATTTCCGGCTTACCGGCACGCACACAACTCAAGGGGCCTTGCTGATCCCGTCCGATAGTGCCAGTTGAAAAATTTAGAATAACACCAGGGCATTTATCGCGAATTGCATCGGCAATTTCCAAGGCTATTTGCGGGTCCCAGGTGGGTAAATGGCCTTTATTTTCCTCTTGCGCGCGGAAATGAACATGCATAACGGAAGCCCCCGCATCGTAGGCTTCACGGGCGGATTCCGCCATTTCCTTGGGGGTTACCGGGACCGGGTGCTGCTGGGGGTTGGTAAGCACTCCGGTTAGGGCGCAAGTAATCACCACTTCATCAGACATCGCTGGCTCTCCTGAATTATCTTTGTTAAGGCCGCTGTTTACAGGGCTATCCAGCGTGTGCGCGTCGCTCCTACAACACCAACTGATCGTAAAAGGACCAGAGCGAGTGGAAGAGCTGATTCTGGATAGCGCATCGACAAAATACAGCACCAAGCGCTTGCTTGGTTATGCGAGAGTATCATAGGGCCCCCGCCAAGGCACCTTGTTTCCCCGGATTCATCTCGGCAGAATGCGAAAAACCCAATAAGGAAGTAAGTACCTCATGAGCGAGACTATCACTCCAACCATCGCCCCTTACGGCAGCTGGAAATCTGCAATCAACGCAGAACTTCTCGTGGAGGGCAGCGTTCGCCTGGCAGAAGCCAATTTAGTAGATGGCCGCTATTACTGGCTGGAGTCCCGCCCGTCTGAAAAAGGCAGGAATGTACTGGTGCAGTATTGTCCAAAAAATGGGCTCAGAGATCTCACCCCCGCCCCAATCGCCGTACGCACCAAAGCCCATGAATATGGAGGCGGCAGTTATCTTGTTTACGGTGACACCGCCTATTTCGTACTGGCAGAAGATCAGCGCATTTATCGTATGAAGCTCGACAATGCGATCCCCGAAGCAATCACCGCAGAAAATAGCTCCCGCTACGCCGATCTGATTATCGACCCCCTGAGAAATCGATTAATTTGTGTCGAGGAAGATACCAGTGGCCACCAGCAGGGCGAGGAACCCCGTGCGCGCATTATCGCGGTAGACCTAAACAACCCACTGGCTAATCCACCGATAATCCTTCAAGAAGGTGCAGACTTTTATTCGAACCCAACTCTGAATCCGGCCGGTGATCGACTCGCATTTCTGCGCTGGCACCACCCTAACCTCCCCTGGGACGCGACAGAACTCTGTATCGCCAAACTCGATCAGGCGGGGGATATCGGTGAAGTCACCCAAGTAGCCGGAGGCGAGAATGAATCCGTCTTTCAGCCCCAGTGGTCTCCTGAGGGCGAACTCTGCTATGTCTCCGATCGCAACAACTGGTGGAACCTATATAGGCTCGGACAAAGCGAACCCTTGTGGGAAAAAGAAGCAGAATTCGCCACACCACAGTGGGTATTTGGAATGTCCACTTACGGCTTTATTAGCCCCACGGAAATCCTCTGTACTTACACCCAGAATGGCACTTGGCACCTTGGAAAGGTCGACATAAAAAGCGGAGAGCATCAAACTCTTCCCCAGCCTTATTGTGATATCGAAAGCCTGCACTGTGAAAATGGCAACGGGGTGATGATTGCCGCAGGTGCAGAGAGCTTTCCCGCTGTTATTAGCTTTAACCAAAAGACGGGTAAAACGGAACAGATTGCCAGTAGCAATAGCAGCTCGCTGCCAACTGATTTGTTCTCCATCGCTCAAGCCGTCACTTTCCAAGTGGATAATCGTGCAGTACACGGATTTTATTACCCACCCCACAACCCCAACTTCCAAGCACCCAGTGGCGATAAGCCACCGCTGATTGTATTTAGTCATGGGGGCCCCACCGGCGCTACATCAGCAGGCCTCAGCCTGAAAGTTCAATACTGGACAAGCCGGGGATTTGCCATTCTGGACGTAAACTACTCCGGCAGTACCGGCTATGGCCGCAAGTATCGGGACCGCCTCGCCGATAAATGGGGCATCTATGACGTAGAAGATGTCTGCGCCGGTGCAGAATACCTGGTAGAAGATGGGCTCGCCGACCCCAATCGCCTGCTGATCAAAGGTGGTAGTGCCGGCGGTTACACAGTTCTGGCGGCGTTGACTTACCACGATACCTTTAAAGCAGGTGCCAGCCATTATGGAATCGGGGAATTGAGTAGCCTCGCCAAAGACACCCACAAGTTTGAATCCCGCTACCTGGATAAACTGGTAGGACCCTGGCCTTCCGCAGAAAAAGTCTACCTTCAGCGCTCCCCCATTAACGATGTGGAAAAGCTGAATTGCCCCGTGATTTTCTTCCAGGGCATGGAGGACAAGGTAGTACCACCCAAGCAAGCCGAAACCATGGTGGATGCCCTGAGGGAGCGAGGTATCCCGGTGTCTTATATTACATTTGCCAATGAAGGGCATGGGTTCCGCAGTGGCGACAGTATCAAGTTGGCCCTGGAGGGAGAGCTTGAATTCTACAGCCGCATATTTAATTTCCCGCTCGCGGAACCCGGCCCGGGAATTACCATCGAAAACCTATAATTAAACAATATTGAATTAAAAAGAGTTTAAAAAAATACTATGGGAAGATGGAGACCGCCGCGTCCACGCGGCTCCCGCTACATCACCGCAGAGGGCGCGCAACGTATGCGCGCCGAAGTTAAGCATCTCTGGGAGGAGGAGCGCCCCCGGGTAACCCAGGCGGTTAGCGACGCCGCCAAGCTGGGAGATCGCTCGGAAAACGCAGACTATATCTACGGTAAAAAAAGACTGCGGGAAATCGACAGCCGCGTGCGTTTTCTCACCAAGCGCCTGGAAGAAATTACTGTTGTAGATCGAATACCGGACGATAAGGAAAAGGTATTTTTTGGAGCCTGGGTAACGCTTGAAGATGATGAGGGAGAGAGCGTTTGCTACCGCATTGTAGGACCCGATGAATTCGATGTAAAAGCAGGCTTGATATCTATGGACTCCCCCGTTGCCCGTGCCTTATTAGGGCGCAAGCTCGATGATGAGGTGGATATCCGTCAGGGGGAAAAGTGGCAGGCTTTCTACATTACTGACATTCGTTACGAGGAGTAGTTTCGGCCTCCAGAGCCTATGAAGAGGTCGTACTTATAGAACTAAATACGACCTCTAAACAACCAAGCTGAGATAATCATTGTCATAACTTCACCAATCCATGCCGGTACTTATACAACGCTTTCTCTTCCTCATAGTTTAATCGGCGCCTTGACACAGCCAGACAACACAAGATGTTTAATAGTGGAAGTAAAAATGTATAAATAGAAATCCCCCCTAAGCTCACCCAGATAGAGACGATCACCCCACTCAATAACCCAGGAATCACACGGTAGGATGCTGTTACAGGTCGCCCCATAAACTTAACGAGGATACCTGCAATAAATCCTGGGATCACATAAACATACAAAGGGATAATACCGCGGGCAAATGAAAGCAAAACGAGCGTACCCAATGTACCTAACAACACCGCAAATATCGCGAGGGGCATACTCTGTTCTTTCAGTAACCTCTCAATCAAAGAGTGGTACTTACTTGTATTTAATTCACTTTTAGGGGCTTTATAAATATCACTCATGGGGCTTGTACACTTTCAGAGTCTGCCGAAGTGCGACTATAGTATCTCAGGTCAGCGCTTTCAAAAACACTAGATGAATAATTTAGAATCGCTTACAAATACACGAATTGAAATGTGCCCATAAAAATAGTGTGAGCTCCAGGTGAAAATCGATGGCCATTCTGTAACAACCTTAGAAAGCGAACCTATACGCCCTATCAAAAGCCAAAAAGGCTTACCTTTTTTGGTAATCCTTCAGTAAATCTAAAAAAATACTTCTTATAGAGTATTATAATAATGAATCACACCAACAGTGCTTCCAGCAGAAAAAGCAGATTTAACCTGCTCTGAACTCATTCTAACTTTCAAATCTGCATTGTTTACGTTGAGCTCAATAAACAGGCTTCCCCCTTGGGAATACGCATCATTCCACTCGGACACCGCCTCGTTGAGGCCATTAATAACTGCTGTATAGTTTGCCCTCTCTTCATCAGAGATCGCAGTTTGAATATCACTTATCGCATCGGAAACATCACTTTCAATTCTTTGCCACTCTTGTAATACGGCCTGTAACTTATCTTTAACTTACTGGGCTTTTCTGCTAGTTATCCAAAGCTCTGGGACAGTTTTTGTAGAGTGGATACATCAGTAGTGAACAGGTTCATCTCTGCCTGTTGATCCTGAATACTCTTTTGATCGGCAACAATTTTTGCAGCTGCCACCGGACCCATCACAAACCATTTCAACAAACCCTCAGGAAAAGCCACGATAGAAGCAACCGTGCCCAGAGAGATAGCAGTGGCATCGGCAATATCCAGCGTAACGATGCTGGCAGTCAGGCGTTTGATATCTGCCTGTAAATTCTTGGTATCCTGCCTCAGATCAGCAACTTTCTGCTCGTCAGCCAGGGAATCCTTTACAGAATTGTCGAGATAGATTGCTTCTTATAATGAATCGCAAGAAAAAATACATTTATATTCACATTGCTGCTATCAAATCAAACCCTCTAGTCCAGTAAGCACCGATCAGAATCACTCAGCCTGGCAACTATCTCCGTCAAATGCTGCAATCAAATCCAAGGCACCCCCAACCTCTTTATATATGATTAGCTTCCGACTATAAGAACCCAGCAACCAGGAGCCGCAGGCCACCCAGTAAGTGGCTTCTCTTGAGGTAACACAGAAGACGCTTTGCGCATCAGATACACGCCAAAACAATCGTCCTTTGGAAAACCCCCTACTCTCGAGTCTCAAAACGCCAATATCATTCTGTTTAGCCCATTGAAGAATTTGCACCCTGAAAAACTCGGATCTAATCGGCATTAACAAATAGGGAACTGCACCCAATAGAGCCAATAAGGCCACTATTACATTGTTCCCCAGAGAGGGGCTAAACACATAGGCCAGCTTCCCCAAAGTTACCGATATTATTAATACAATAAATGGACGCATATTCACTGCCGCCGATTTCAGTTCCCTTTAGAAAGAATGGTAGATAAATATGCAGAGACAAGATTTAGCTACAAGGGCGATCGAGTGATCCCGAGTTGGTTACCCGCGTTATAGCATATTGAGACTAACAGGTAGAGATTGGTCGCATTGAGGCCAAACTCGTTAGAGCTTGACCCGCAGAATGACTGCCTAACGATAGAGCAAATACACAATAAGGTACTGGAGCAATTTAGTTGCTCTCGATTAAACCCAGCATTTCCTTTGCAACCAGCGCAGAAGAAGGTAAAAACATTGTAGAAACAATACGCTGATCGGATATGACATCATGCTTATCTGCAACATTATCCTTATTAATAATAATGGCTCCATTCTCTCGAAGGCGTTCCTCTACCAAGAACGGTAATAAAGTACCCTGCTTAGCCCAAGACTTCTCTTTTTCTGTGGAGTCAGGGAAACCGGCAACCTTCTTGCCCCTTACCATATAATGGCCATCTTTCAGTTTCACATCAGCAAACGCACCTGCCCCATGGCCACAGCTGCCCACAACTCCCCCTTTCTGGTAAATCTCACCCATAATATTAGGGAGCCTCTGAATAACTCCGTGATACCTCTGGCATGCAGAGCGGTTCACAATCAAGGCGCGGCTTCGCAGGAATGTCTAGACCTTTCAAGAAGTCGCAACGCGGAGTGTGAATCGCTCTGCAAGCCCCGAAGGGCGGGCCTTGAAGGCCACAGCTGCTGCGTTGCAGCTCTTGCAAAGGGCTACGGCCATTCGCGGCGAGCTGCGCCTAACATCTGCAGCCTTCAAGACCCGCAGAGGCATTACGGAGTTATTCAGAGGCTCCTTAGCAGCTCACGATTAGATGCCACATCAAATAAGGTTCCATAGCCTCCACCGATATAAACAGCTGCATAATTCTCTATAACTACTTGCTCAGGCTTTAGTGAACTATTTGCCCGCTCTAAAAAACCTTCATGTTTGATGGTGTAACTACTAATCCCCAGTGGATCCATCATAAACGGGACCACCCCACCTTTTGGCGAAACAAAGTCCACGTTATACCCATGGGAAACAAAAATATGGTAAGGCGGAGCGTACTCCCACAAATTATTTCTCGCATCGTGTTTCTCCGGATCACCCATATCCTGAAGATTAGAAGCAACGATTAGTATCCGCTTATTCTCAGCTGCTTGTGAAGGTGTAATAAAGCCCGTCACAAGAATTATCATAGAGCAGATAAGGCTACAGATTTTTGCCGTTTTTCTCACGTTCAACTTCCCCATTCGAATAACTTTGATACGAAATAGATAGATTACATGAGTAACGTACAACCTTGACATAAGATCGATAGTTTGCAGGAGAAAAGCGATATAGCGAGGTCAAACTGCCCCAAAAGTAACAACTGCCAAGATTTCTATAGCGCCAAGCCTACCACCACAAAGTTAACACCCTATTACCGAGCAGCCTTAATAGTTAGGGCAGTAACAACACCCCAAATCCAATTGAAAAACAATACCAGGACTGGTGTTAAGACTCCCAACTCAAATCCGGCAACACCCTTCCCTGCCATCACAGGGAAAACCACAAACAATTGAAATGCAGAGGGAAAAAAACTAAGAAGAGCTCCTTTTAAAAGTAACTTCGATGACCAGAACGGAAGAATAAATAGCAGTCCCCATAAGCCACCCCAAACAATACGAGGATAAAGCCACTCAGGAGATAGAGGAGGGGCAATTGATACGCCAAAAGCGGCATTAATCCCCAACTGGCCAAATAGCCACACCGCAATACTGTTTGCCAAAGCACCGAGGCTTCCGGCTGCGAAGAATATCAGTAGGTTTTTCATCTCCCTCTCCTAGAGTTGTAGGGCCACTGCAATATTTACTCGCGAATCAAACCACAATATAGAAGAACCATCGTCACTCAACGGAAAATAGCCTAGCGCACGAATCACAACCTCACCCGAGATGACAGAGTAACTTTTCTACTTTACCTACCCAATAATACAGAACATAAACCAAATTTATCTTGAGTACGCCTGCGTACCAATTAGACACAGCGGAAACGCCAGAAAAATTAGATAAAGCACTAGCCCCCTACTTCTCAAGAATGACTACTTAAAAAATATTTTCAATTTGAGAACCAGCAATATCCGCTGATCGTTTTTGCAACTAATCCCGAAAGAAAATAACTAGCTTCTCAAGCGTCAAATTTATGCAATAGATAAGTGGTACGCTTGTATTTATTTTATAAATCAATTAAAACCAAATAGGAACTAGTACTTATGAAAGTGCCATCAGCAGGAGTGCTGTACCCGATTTTATTAGGATTGGCGATTCAGTCAGCGACGTCTCAAGCCCAGTCCTTTGATGAGAGCGCCTATATTGACAGGCAGCTGCAATATATTGAGGAAGGAGTCACCTCTACCAACGATACTGCCGTCGTACTTCAGGCATACACCGGTGATGATCTCAACTGGGATGCGCTAAATAAGAACCTGGATGTACTCCGCAACGGCGGCAAGAAAAATTCTGACTTCACTCTCACCCGCCTAATCCGCATCTTATTCTTCCGCCCCGAAATAAAAGACGAACTCTTTGCCGCACTCGACGGCTATCACTTCTGGTTTAAAGAAGGCGGGACGGGTGACCATGTCTTTGCTTCAGAAAACCATATGATCATGTACACCTCTGCCCAATATCTCCTCCAGGAGAAATATGGGGCATTTGAGGACGACAGAACTTATAAGCGCCTAAAGCGCTATCTGGAAGTGAAGAACCAATATGGTTTCTATGAGTTCTACTCCCCTGTTTACTACCCCTATACCCTCTCGGCACTGCTAAACCTCGTAGACTTTGCAGAGGATGAGGAAATTCGTGAACTTGCAATCGGCGCTGCTCATCGCTTGCTGCAAGATATTTTATTGGTGACCAACGACCAGGGGATCAACTTCGCCGCAGCCGGGCGCAGTAATGACGGCTACCGCCGCAATGGGTCCGGAGGGAATATCAACCGGATTATCTACCTCCTGACAGGTCTGGGCAAAGAGTCAGTACGCACCCCCAGTCCCGCCGGCGTAATGCTCGCCACATCCGGGTTGGAAATCACCGATGAGGTTTTCGAATATTTCGGTAAAGATCTCAACATAAATTATTCAGTCGGCCATTCGCTGGGGGATGCCAGAAACGAGATCTATGCAGACTTTCCCCGGGAAGAGCGCGTACCCTTCTATTGGAGCCAGGGAGCCTACTTCCACCCCGATGTCGCAGCGGATACCGCCTGGTTCGCCAGCAAATACCAACTCGAAGGTTATGAGGGACTCAAAGCATTTGACCAATTCCTGGGACTATCCGAAGCAGCCGCCCCTGCGGCCGCCAAGGCCGGG
Organism: Microbulbifer maximicatervae (SeqCode); assembly: GCF_052468155.1. Classification (NCBI taxonomy): domain Bacteria; kingdom Pseudomonadati; phylum Pseudomonadota; class Gammaproteobacteria; order Cellvibrionales; family Microbulbiferaceae; genus Microbulbifer; species Microbulbifer maximicatervae (SeqCode). The sequence goes on along the minus strand of NZ_CP174335.1, from coordinate 3,301,727 downwards.
GCTGTATTCAGCCGCAGCTCTGTCCTCTCCTCGGCCAACTTCTCCATGTACAAAGATGGCGGAGTCATGATGCACTCCATCCAGAATTATTGGGGAGGCCGCCAGGGCTACCAGCAAACCCCCTGGATAGCCACCACCGGTTCCCAATCTATCTGGGCAAAAGTCGGTGACGGCAATAGCACCATGCAAAATGACCACCTGCCGAAAATAAAGCAGGTAAACAATGTCGCCGTGATCCAATACAACCCCTACCCGGAAATAGAACTGTTTCACTCCGGTGGCTCCGATGTCGCACTACAGTGGCCCGAAGAGTTCGAGGAGGAGTCCCGCAGCGGTAACTGGAAGTTTGGTAGGGAAGATGATGGATACGTTGCTGTCCGCTACCCCTGTGGCAATGGTGACTCCAACACTGTGACCTGTGATTGGAACGAGCAGACCTGGGTCGTCATTATGGGAAGTGAAGAGCGCTACGGGAGCTTTGATGCTTTTAGACAGAAGGTGCTCAATGAAGTCAGTTACGATGCCGACTGGGAATGGCACGGCTCCTTCTGGAAAGGCACCTTGAAGTATGTGTACGATTCAGATGTAAAGTTTGATGGAACCGATATCAGCTTGACTTGGTAGCACCTAATTAAGCTCACGGGAAGGGGATACCCCCTTCCCAGCCTCCCTGCACCCCCAACCAAATTACCCTCCACAGACTATCAACCCAACCTCCTTCCACCTGAGCTTAGTTGACAGAGTCAACCAACACCCATAAAGTTGACACTATCAACCAGTTAGCATGGCGCCATGAAAGATACCGCAATCAATGAATCCCTCCACCAGCTTATTCACGCCTACAAACGGCGTTTGCGAGCTGGCATACAGGAGCAGCATATTGGCTTGCCGGTGAGCCATATACGGGTACTCAAAGGTGTCTTCAAATTTCCACTGAGTACTGCCCGCTCAATTGCCCAGCGGATGAATTTGGACAAAGCCCAAGTAACACGAGTGCTAAACGACCTGGTGCACTCAGGGCTAATCGCAAAGACCGACAACCCCAATGATCGGCGCAGCCAGTTTTTGACACTAACTACAGACGGAATAAGCACGCTGGAAAAAGTGAGCGGACAAGAAGCTGAAGTGGCCAGACAAATGACTCGCAACTTAAGTACTGAAGAGCTAGAAAACTTCGCCCGCATTACCAGCGTTATGGTCGCCAATATGAAAGAGCACTCCACCCCTGACGAAAGGAGCTAAACCCTATGGCCGAGAAAGTTACCAGAGAATTGGTCGTTATTCGCAGGACACAAGTTACTAAAAATATGCTGCGCATCACCCTCGGTGGCAATGATCTAAAAACCCTCGCCCCCAATCAGGAAAGCGCCTATATCAAATTTCTGTTTCCACAAGCTGGAAGCGAGCGCCCCCTATTGCGAAGCTATACCATCAGACACCAGCGTGAAACTGAAATTGATATCGACTTTGCACTGCATGAACACGAAGGGCCCGCTCTAAGCTGGGCACTTAAAACACAGCCCGGCGATACAATTTTAACCCGCGGCCCCGGCCCCAAAAAAATGACCAACCCCGAGGCAGACTGGTTTTTACTACTGGGGGACATGACTGCACTGCCAGCCATCAGCGTAAACCTTGCGGAGCTACCCAAGGATGCAAAGGGGTACGCATTAATTGAGATCTCCAGTGAAGCGGATATTCAGGAGCTGGAACACCCAGAGAACCTGCAAATCCAATGGATTATCAATCCGGCTCCATCCGGCGAGAAACTCCTGGAGAAATTACAGGCACTAACCTGGCTCGATGGGCAGGCCTCCGTATGGGCCGCCTGTGAATTCGACAGCATGCGCACCCTACGGCAATTCTTTAAGCAGGAAAGAGTAATCCCCAAAACCCATATTTATATCTCCAGTTACTGGAAAATTGGGCAGTCAGACGAAGGCCACAAACTCGCCAAGCGCCTGGACAATGAAAAGATGGAAGGACAGGCATAGTTTACAGGCAGGCGGGAAGAGAAAGTCTTCTAATTACAGGCTTTCCCTACTCAACAGAAACGGGCCTATCTAACCGATACCAGTAATTGGACAAAAAGCCCCGGGCATCGGGTTTAGAAATCTGCCTGATAATTTCCGGGGCACCCGACCTACAGCGCCATTCATACATAGAGGAACGGCCAGCCACTACCGCAGGAACGGTCCCGGAACTTTGATTATCTTTGCAATATGAAAGCATCGCACTACTCGGCTCCCGACTGGTGTCAGCTTTCTCATCACAGGGGAGATTAGCCCCAACAAAGCAGGCAAAGACACTTCCATCCATACATCGCCAATAGGTCCCCCTCGCGATCCAATCTTCAGGCGCCTCTGCACCGAGATTGGCTGCTCTTCTGATACCATCAACGATTTCCTTTGGCATAGCTTGTCCGGCAAAGCGCTGAACTGGGTTGTCATCATTCAATACCGTCGCGCAATATTCAAAGGGATTGCTGGATAGCTTGCCTCCTCCAGCGCTACTTACTTCAGAGTTAACCGCAACGATCAATATCCATAACAGCGCAAAAATACTCACGACTAGAGCAGCCACTTTTAACATCATCCCAGTCCGATCCATAAAGGGTTTACCTGCCACCTACCAAAAAGGGAGAAGGAAAGAATACACCGCGCTTGGGACCCTATGAGGCATGGATGCCGATTAGGAGCTTACAGGGATGTATTCACAGCGTGTCTCGAGTGCGGTGTATTCTTTCCTTCCACCCCAGTAGTAAGTTCCGCCCGCACTATTCAAGTGCCAGATCCAAGGGTGTTAACAACTTTAGTATGGCGCCCTCTAGCGCTTTACAAACTAACCTTTACTTTCCGTAGTAACCGAGCTTATCAGGCGGCAGAAATCACGAACAGCAACTATACTCACCCGAAGCGATTAGGCTGTGAGCAGAAGCTTCCGAGTTAGAAAGCTGGTTTAGAAAATTCCAATAAAAACCCTGTTTTCAAAAGGAGTAATAAGTTGATCAATCACTCCCCCTCAAAAATAGACAAAGTGGCCACTCCAGAACTCCCACAGTGGATCAGTTGCCGCGAACGCCTGCCCCATAAAGGGGATGCCACCAGCCGCGGCTATGTACGGGTAATATGGAAATCAACAAGATCTATTAATGGGGACGCCAATACCACCTGGGAAGTGGGTATGGATCATTATGAAAATGCTCGCACCTATTTAGGCTGGATGCCAATAGCCAAAAAGGGGGTATAAACAGTACAAACTAATTGTGCCCACAATTAATTACACCCTAATGATATTTTGGGTAGGTAGTATTTCAACATAAGATTTTAGGCGCTCATTTCTAGGAGCGATGCCATTGCTATCCAGCTGTGCGGGAGAGCGATTCGGTGGCTATAACTTACCGCAACAGGCTATTGAGAAAAGTAGAGGCTGCGGCTTAGAATACCAGCGCACCCAGGCAAGGACTTTCCTACCACCCTTTCCCTCGCCAAAACATGTACTGATTAAAGAGATAGAAAACTAATTGGGTACTTCAGAGGCAACTTAGTCATAGCGCCAGAAGTGCACACCTTTGAGCCCTATAACATCCCGCTTCTACAAGCCCAAACTGATAGAGTAATCGAACCCAAATCTATTTGGTTCAGTTCGTAACCGGATATTGAGGTTGCAGACTGGAGCCGTCATTTTCTTATCGCAATCAGTACTTACAGCTATTTATTTGTAGCCACCGAAATTACTCATATAACCAATAGCAACTGCGAACCCCACGTCTACAAGATTGACGAGCAATTGGAACATACCAAGCCTGCCGCCCCCTATCCCCTCGACAAAACCAGACCTCTAACTGAACAATAAACAACCAACCCGATTCCCCAAAAGACACAAGCTGCCCTACAGCCCTTGACGCCACCCGGCAGCTGAATCACCATCCCCGACATTTAGCGCAATCCGGGTTTGCCCCGGCCTTGTCTGGGAAGCTGCAACACCATCGGGACCATCGGGCAACCAATTCCCGACCATGCCCGACCAGCGAGCCACCCAAACAGATAGCACCGTAAAACCGGGTAACAACGCCCGCGACAACACCTGTAGCAATGCCAGCGCAAACCGAATTCGACTGGGCCACAGCGCCCCAGCAGTACACAAAGGACAAAAAACACCCCATGAGCAGCAATAGCGCCGCCGAACAGATCAGCCAGGACAGCATCAACAAGGCCCTGTGGAATGCCTGCGATACCTTTCGCGGCACCATCAGCGCCGACACCTACAAAGACTTTATCCTCACCATGCTGTTCCTCAAGTACATCTCCGATGTGTGGCAGGACCACTACGAGGAGTATGTGGAAACCTACGGCAACGAGCCGGAGCTGATCGAGGAGATGATGAAGAGCGAGCGCTTTGTACTGCCGCAAAGTGCCAGCTTCTACACCCTGTACGAGCACCGCCACGAGCCCGGCAATGGCGAGCGTATCGATCAGGCCCTGCACGCCATCGAAGAGGCCAACGGCACCAAGCTCAAGGACGCCGGCAAGAGCGTGTTCCAGGACATCTCCTTCAACACCGATAAGCTGGGCGAGGAGAAACAGAAGAACACCATCCTGCGCCACCTGCTGGAAGACTTTGCCAAAACCGAACTGAACCTGCGTCCCAGCCGTGTGGGCAACCTGGATGTGATCGGCAACGGCTACGAATACCTGATCAAGAACTTCGCCGCCAGCGGCGGCCAGAAGGCCGGCGAGTTCTACACCCCACCGGAAGTGTCCGAACTGATCGCCGAACTGCTCGACCCCCGTCCCGGTGACCGCATCTGCGATCCTACGTGCGGCTCCGCCTCCCTGCTGATGAAGTGCGGGCGCAAGGTGCGGGAACACCACAACAGCAAGCAGTACGAACTCTACGGCCAGGAAGCCATCGGCTCCACCTGGTCTCTGGCCAAGATGAATATGTTCCTGCACGGCGAGGACAACCACAAAATCGAATGGGGCGATACCATTCGCAACCCCAAGCTGCTGGACAAAAATGGCCACCTGGACCTGTTCGATATCGTCACCGCCAACCCGCCCTTCTCCCTGGACAAATGGGGCCACGACGAAGCCGGCAACGATCCCTTCGGCCGCTTTCATCGCGGCGTACCGCCAAAAACCAAGGGGGACTACGCTTTTATCCTGCATATGATCGAAACCCTCAATCCCAAGAGCGGGCGCATGGGCGTGGTGGTGCCCCACGGGGTGCTGTTCCGGGGTTCCGCCGAGGGCAAGATTCGCAAGCAGCTGATCGAGGAGAACCTGTTGGACGCGGTGATCGGCCTGCCGGAAAAACTCTTCTACGGCACCGGCATCCCCGCCGCCATCCTGATCTTCGCCCGCGACAAGCAGGACGACAGCGTCATGTTTATCGATGCCTCGCGGGAATTTAAAGCCGGCAAAAACCAGAACCTGCTTACCCAGGACAATATCGACAAAGTGGTGGCCACCTACCGCCAGGGCGCCGACCTGGACAAATACGCCTATGTGGCCGGTCTCAAGGAAATTCAGGATAACGACTACAACCTGAATATCCCCCGCTATGTGGATACCTTCGAAGAGGAGGAAGAGATCGACCTGCTGGCGGTGCGCGCCGAGCGACAGCAGCTGAAATCCCAGTTAAGTGAGCTGGAGGGGGAAATGGAGCAGTATTTGCAGGAGTTGGGTTATGGTGCCTAAGGGGTTTAAAGATACCAGGGGAGTCGGCTTTATACCTGAGGAGTGGGGATTATTATTAGCAGATGAAATTTGCCTCAAAATCAGTAAAGGCACAACCCCACCCAAATCTGAAATAGTAGAAGATAATATTACGCCCTTCTTAAGAGTAAATAACTTATCTTTTAATGGACAGCTTGATCGTAAATCAAACTTTCAATTCGTGTCTCAGGAATCTCACAATGGTTTCCTAGCTCGCTCTAAAGCATATCCGGGCGATATTCTAATGAATATTGTAGGCCCCCCACTCGGTAAAATCGCCTTACTTGATGATTTATATCCTGAGTACAATATGAATCAAGCAATTGTATTTTACCGGCTTGATCAAAATATCGTATCCAAAGATTTCTTTGTTTCCTTCCTTTGTGGAGTCTATGCTCAACAATGGCTACAGTCCCGCTCAAAAAAAACCTCTGGTCAGCAAAACCTGACAATCCAATTATGCAAAGAGCTTCCTGTACCTATTCCGTCTATACCCGAGCAAAAAAAGATCGCCCAAATCCTATCCACCTGGGATAAGGCCATCGATACCAGCGAAAAACTGCTCGCCAACAGCCGCCAGCAGAAAAAGGCCCTGATGCAGCAATTGCTGACCGGAAAAAAGCGCCTGCGGGATAAGAATGGGGTTCGGTTTAGTGAAAGCTGGCATGACACATATTTAACTGACGCCTCCCAAATTATCGTCAGCCCTGTTGATAAAAAAATAATTCCCGGTGAGATACCAGTAGAGCTTTGTAACTACACAGATGTGTATTACAACAATCAAATAACAAGAAAGCTGAGCTTCATGAAAGCTACAGCAAAGAAATCTGAAATTGAAAAATATATTCTAGAGAAAGGCGATGTAATAATAACTAAAGACTCTGAAACACCCGGAGACATAGCTGTTCCTGCACTGGTAGCAGAGGATTTAGGGGGAGTCGTTTGCGGCTATCACCTAGCAATAATTCGACCAAACCGAAAGTTTTTACATGGCCCTTTTCTTAGCCAACTACTTTCAACTCCTCAAATGAGATATTACTTCTTCACTCTAGCTAGTGGCGCCACGAGATTTGGCCTATCAGTGGGAGGAATAAATAAAGCTCACTTTAAATTACCAAATTTAATAGAGCAAAAAGCAATAGCGAACGTACTATCCAACGCCGATCGGGAAATCGAAACCCTGCAACAAAAACTCGACGGCCTAAAGCAGGAGAAAAAAGCTCTGATGCAGCAGCTGCTCACCGGCAAGCGCCGGGTCCAGATAGGGGAAGTCCAATGACTTTTAGCGAAACCCTCGATCTCGATGCGCCCATCTGTGAAGCCGATCTGGAATTTATTGAGGACGTGCTGCTCAAATACGGCAACGACGACTCGGTGCTGGATATCTGCGAACTGGACGGTTTTCTCACCGCCCTGGTGTCCGGCCCGGAAATGATTCCCCCCAGCCGCTGGTTCTCCGCCCTCTGGGGCGGCCCCGGCAATGAGCCGGAGTGGCAGAGCGAGGAGGAGATGCAGCGCTTTACCGCGCTGCTGTTCCAGCTGATGAACAGCAATGCCATGATGCTGGTGGAAACCCCCGCAGAGTTCAGCGCCCTGTTTCGTATCACCGAGCGAGAGGGCGAAGCTCCCCTCGCCATTGTCGAGGAGTGGTGCTTCGGCTATATGCGCGGCGTCGACCTGGGCCAATGGCCCAACCTGCCCGCAGAACTCGATACCCAGCTACAAGCCATCGCCCTACACGGCCGCGAGGAACACTTCGATCACCTCAGCACCCTCACCGATACAGAGCACCAGCACAGCATCACCCAAATAGAACCCGCCGCCCGCGCCCTGCACCGCCACTGGCTGCAACAGCGCGCCCCGGAACTCTCAACCAACCCCAGCCCCCACCGAGCAGCCCCCAAAACCGGCCGCAACAACCCCTGCCCCTGTGGCAGCGGCAAAAAATTTAAACGCTGCTGTTTGCATTAAGCACTCCAGCTAGAAATCCGGGGCAGCCCAAACCAAGAAAATAACCAGTTACAGGGATGATATAGATGGATACGGAAACCACCAGCGCCCGCAAACTCTCTAGCGCCGTTGCTACACTTTTTGGCGCTGCCGGAATAACCTTTCTCGATTCGAAAGCCCAGTGGGAAGCAGATTATAAAGATCTACTTTCCCGTATTCAGGAGGCGCGAGAAACCGCTACTATTTCCGATAAGCTACTGGAAGACTTATGGTGGACCCGCAGCAATGGCGTCGCCACCATAAAGACAGGAGCCCTCTCACGGAAAGCGCTCGAACAATTACAACAAGAGTTTCGCAGCCTAACTTGGCAAATTTTTTCTGATGGCTCAGAAGCAACACACCGTCAGGTTGTCGATAGCTTTATTGCTTTTAAATCCCAGGGCTTGGTTATTGGCGTATTGCACTCAGTGATTAACCGGGTCTTTGCTGCCGCTCACCCCAACCAATGTACCACTGTGGTATCCCCCAATATTTTTAGACTGCTTTTAAATGAAATCCATCGGCGATGGAATATAGACCTTCCTGATGGAAAAGAGCATTGGTTGGCGAGTAATAAAGCTCTCAAGAAAATTATCAACCAGTACAAGCCGGAAACTTTTGATGATGTGCAAACCAATATTCTGATCTGGCGGCTCTACGCAGAGAACGATTCGCAAGAGAATAAGCTTATGGATGAGAAACTCCCCCTCGCTAACTTACCTATCCAGCCTCTCAACCAAATCCTGTTCGGCCCTCCCGGCACCGGCAAAACCTACAATACCACCCGCCTGGCCGTACAGATCGCCGACCCGCAGTGGTACGCCAATCAAGATGAGCCCGATAATCGCGCAGTGAGAGAGCGCTACGACGCTCTACAGGCAGAAAAGCGCATTGTCTTTACCACCTTTCACCAGAGTTTTGCCTACGAGGACTTTATTGAGGGTATCCGCGCGGAGAGTAGTGACAACGGGCAACTAAATTATTCCGTTCAGGACGGTGTATTTAAGGAATTATGTGAGTCCGCCGATGCCAAAGTTACCCGCCAGAGCGGCGAACAGATTGACCTTAATGGCCGCCGTTTTTGGAAAATGTCCCTGGGTAATACCCTGGAAGACAACGACGATATTTATCAGGAGTGCCTGGAAAATAATTATGTCTTGTTGGGCTATGGCGAGAGTATCGATTTTTCTCGCTGTACTAGCCGCGATTCCGTGCGCAAACAGTTTGAGACGGCCAATAGCCTAGAAATTCAGCAATCTGACTACCCCATCACTGCGGTACATAACTTCCGCAATACTCTTCGAGTTGGGGATTTGGTGGTTATTTCCGATGGCAACCGCAAGTTTCGCGCAATTGCGGAAATCACCGGCGACTACCAACGCCTGGAAACCGATGAGCGCACCGGTTACCAGCAGGCGCGCCCGGTAAAATGGCACCGGCAATACGAACCCAGCCTGCCCCGTGAGCAACTGTTTAAAAAAGCACTCTCACAAATGACACTCTACGAGCTGCGTCCTTCCACCATTGATATAGACAAACTTGCAGAGCTATTGGCACCGCAGGATATTAGCGAGCCACAGCAAAAGCCATTGGTTTTGATTATCGACGAAATCAATCGCGGCAATATTTCGCGGATTTTTGGTGAACTGATCACCCTGCTGGAACCTGCCAAGCGCAAGGGTGCCGAGGATGCCCGCGAAGTGATACTGCCTTACTCCAAAAAAACCTTCGCTGTGCCGCCCAATGTGTATGTGATCGGCACCATGAACACCGCCGATAAATCCCTGGCGCAGCTTGACCTGGCCCTGCGCCGCCGCTTTAGCTTTGTAGAAATGCCACCCAATCCCGAGTTATTGGCGGGCACCCAGGTTTACGGTATTGATATCGGTGAGCTGCTCACAACCCTAAACCAGCGTATTGAGGCACTATTGGATCGAGATCACCTGATCGGCCACAGCTACTTTTTGCCCCTGTGCGGCCTCCCTTTAGAAGAGCGTGAGAGCAAGCTGGCCTCTATTTTCCAGCAACAAATATTGCCATTGTTACAGGAATACTTTTTCGATGACTGGCAGCGCATCGGCTGGGTACTGAATGACCCGGCGAAACATCCGCACCACCGCTTTATTATTGAGGGTGGCCAACAACCTTTAAACGAATTATTCCCTGCGGATATCGCCAGCCAAATCAATGAGCGGCGTTTTTCTCTCAATACAGAAGCCTTTACCCAGCCGGATGCCTATCGCGGCATACTGTCTACTTCCACCACCACTACATCACCGCAGCCGCGAGCATTAGAAGAAGCCGAGAGCGAAGTAGCGGAATGATCCAGGTTCGCGAATACGCCACTCTGCACAGCGACCTCGCCGGCCCCTCCAGTCTGGATCGGGCGCGAGTCTCAGCACAAACCCTGGCATGGCTGCGGGAACTGGGGCAGAGCCAGGGCAGTCATTTTATTCGGGATAGCGGTGCCCACAGAGTCAAACTGGGCAGCTATGTGGGGTTTCTGCAGAGCCCCACTGGGGAAGCTATCGAAATTCTGCCGAAAACCCACCGGCAACCACCCTCAGCCAGCGAAGCGCAGCGGAGCCGGCAACTGTTGCAGAAAATGCTCGCTATCAGCCTGGGTATTACCCCCCGCAATGCCGGCCCGGCTGATTTGCAGCAGCAACCGCTGCCCCTGCACGAGTGGATTTTTTCACAGTTCTTGCAAGCCCTGAGCCGACTGTTAAAACGCGGGCTGCGCAGTGACTACCAGCGCCGGGCGGAGGAGAGCCGATTTATTCGTGGCCGCCTTAACATGGCCCGGCAGGCACAACAAACGCCGGACAGGGCCACCTGGTTCCATATTGAGCACGATATTTTCAGCCCTCAAATCCGGGAAAACCGCCTACTCAAAAGTGCCCTGGAAATTACCCTGAAGCTCTGCGCCACTGCCGATAACTGGCGCTTGGCCAATAGCTTTAATCACCAGATGGCGGCGGTGCCGGCAAGCCGGGTGCCACTAGCCGAACTGCCAAAATGGCGCTCGGACCGGTTGATGCAAAGCTATGAGGCGATCAAACCCTGGTGCCGTTTAATCTTACAAAACCTCAACGCCAGTTTTACCCAAGGCGAGCATCGCGGTATCGCCCTGCTCTTCCCCATGGAGCGGTTATTTGAAAATTATGTGGCGCACAGCCTGCAACAAACATTACCGCCCAGCAGCCACCTTCGCACCCAGGCAAGCGGCCAATACCTGTTAAAGCACAGGCCCGAGGGCACAGAAACGGATGGCCGCTGGTTTCAACTGCGCCCGGATTTGTTGCTGGAAAGTAACACCATGGAAAAAGGTCGACCACAAGTATCCGTGATGGATACCAAGTGGAAATTATTAAGTAGCCGCGCCAGCAGCAACGAGAAATACAAACTGAGCCAAGCTGATCTCTACCAGCTCTTTGCCTACGGCAACTATTACATGGATGGCCGGGGCCATATGGCGCTGATCTTTCCCGCCCACGGGGATTTTTGCCAACCCCTGCCGCGCTTTAGTTTTTCCGACAACCTGCACCTTTGGGCGCTGCCATTTAATCTGCACAGCCAACAATTGGTGGCCGGAGACTGGCAAGCGTATTTTCCCAGCTTGCTCCACAGCCCGGAAACAGAGACACTTTTATCCCAATAAAAACGGATTTCCCTTTGGAGACATGTATTACCGTGGAAATGGATTACACAGCAGTACCGAAATTCCAAGAAGAATACGCCGCAAAGATCCCCGCCCTGGCCCTGTTGTGCAATCTGGGCTGGTCGTTTTTACCCCCCGCCGAGGCCAACCAAGCCCGTAGTGGGCGCCAGGATCAGGTGGTGCTCACAGAGATACTGCGCCGGGAGCTGGGCAAACGGACCTTCCATTTCGCCGGTAAAGAGCAGCCGCTCTCGCAAAAATCCATCGACCACCTGATTGGCATCGTGTGCAGCCCAGCGCTGAACAAAGGACCGCTTGCGGCCAACGAAGAGCTGTACAACCACCTGCTCTACGGCATTTCGGTGACCGAGTTTGTCGATGGCAAAAAAGCTACCCCCACGATTGCCCTGATCGACTGGCACACCATCGAAAACAATCACTTTGCCTTTACCGAGGAATTCAGCGTAACCCGTGCCAGCGGCGTAGAAAGCCGCCGCCCGGATATGGTGTGTTTCGTCAACGGTATTCCCCTGGTAGTGATCGAGGCCAAGCGCCCGGATGGCAAGAAAGGCCCCTCTATCGACGAGGGCATTTCCCAGAGCCTGCGCAACCAGCGCAACGATCAAATCCCGCAACTGTTCGCGTACAGCCAACTTTTATTGTCAGTCAACGGCGCCGAGGGCCGCTACGGCACCTGTAACACGCCGGCAAAATTCTGGGCGGCCTGGCGCGAGGAGGATATCGCCGATGGGGAAATGCTGGCGATCAAAAACCGCCCCCTTTCCAGCGAACAAATCCAAACTCTGTTTAAACAGCGCTCCCCATCAGATCTGGACTGGTACCAGACCCTGATCGCCGGCGGCGAGCTGGCCCTGGGCGGCCAGGATCGGTTGCTAATCAGCTTGCTATCGCCCCAGCGATTGCTGGAGATGGTCCGTTACTTCACCCTGTTCGATAAAAAGGCCGGTAAAATTGTCGCCCGCTATCAGCAGGTATTCGGTATCAAACGACTATTGGAGCGCATTGCCCAACGCGGCAATGACGGCGCGCGGGAGGGCGGTGTGATCTGGCATACCACCGGCTCCGGCAAATCCTTCACCATGGTGTTTTTAAGCAAGGCGCTGATCTTCCAGCCGAGTCTCAAACAGAGCCGCCTGGTTATTGTCACCGACCGGGTGGATCTGGAGCGCCAGCTCAGCAATACCTTTGCCAGCGGTGGAGAACTGGCGGGCAAGAAAGACAAAGAAGCGGCCATGGCTACTTCCGGCAAGCGTTTGGCCCAGCAGATTGGCAGCGGCAATGAGCGGATTATCTTCTCGCTGGTGCAAAAATTTACCGGCGCCACTGCCCTGCCGGAGTGTCGCAACGACAGTGCCGACTTGATTGTGCTGATCGACGAGGGCCACCGCAGCCAGGGCGGCGAAAACCATATCCGTATGCGCCAGGCCCTACCCAATGCCGCCTTTGTGGCCTTTACCGGCACACCCCTGCTGAAAGACGACAAAACCACCAATAAATTCGGCCCCATAGTGCACGCCTATACCATGCAGCGGGCGGTGGAGGATCGCACCGTAACCCCACTGCTGTACGAAGAGCGTATCCCGGACTTGAATGTTAACGAGCGCGCAATTGACCGCTGGTTTGAGCGCATTACGGTGGGCTTGAGCGAGGAGCAGCAGGCAGATTTAAAGCGCAAGTTTGCCCGCAAGGGAGAGATTTACACTGCAGACGATCGCATTCGACTGATTGCTACCGATATCGCCACCCATTTTGTTAAAAATATCGATGCGGGCTTAAAAGGTCAGCTGGCCTGCGATAGCAAAGCCACTGCCATCCAATATAAAAAGTACCTGGATGAGGCCCAACAGCACTGGCCAGAAGCGCAGAAATTTGAATCGGCAGTAGTGATCAGTGCACCGGATACTCGCGAGGGCAACGAGGCGGTAGATGAATCCTCGATGCCGGAGGTAGTGAAGTGGTGGAAAGACAATGTGGGCTCGCAAAATGAACAGCGCTACACCCAGGGAGTGATTGAGCGCTTCGATAAAGACGATTCCCTGAAACTGCTGATTGTAGTGGACAAACTGCTAACCGGATTCGATGAGCCTAAGAATACGGTGCTGTATATCGATAAGCCCCTCAAGGAACACAACCTGATCCAGGCGATCGCGCGGGTCAACCGCCTGCACCCGGATAAAAAATTTGGCCTGCTAATCGATTACCGGGGCATCCTGGCAGAGCTGGATACCACCATGCAGAAATACCAGGATCTGGCCGCGCGCACCCAGGGCGGTTACGATATCGACGATATCGCCGGGCTCTATAGCCCCATGAGCAGCGAGTACAAGCGCCTGCCCCTGCTGTATAAAAACCTTTGGGGCATTTTCGCCGGCGTAAAAAATAAGCAGGACACCGAGCAACTGCGTCAGGTGATAGTGCCAAAAATTGAACAGCGCAACGGTGAGCTAGTCGATGTAAACCTGAAAGTGCGCGAGGACTTCTACGAGGCACTCACCCACTTCACCACCTGCCTGAAAGTAGCCCTGCAATCGGCCACCTTCTTCGAAGACAAAAGCTTTAGCGATAGTGACCGCAAGCACTACAAACAGACAATTAAAGAGTTCGCCAAACTACGCCAGTGGGCGCTACAGCAAACCGAAAAGTCTGTGGACTACGACCACTACGCGGCCCAGGTTAAAAACCTGTTGGATAAGCATGTGGTGGGGGTAGAAATCTTACAGCCCGAAGGCAAATACGAAGTCAATAAAATGGGCAAGGCGGAGCGGCCTGAAGATTGGGGGGAGGACAAAACCCGCAACGAAACCGACATTATCAAAACCCGCGTGACCCGCATGATCGAGCAGGAGCTGCGCGACGACCCCTATGCCCAGGAGGCCTTTTCCAAGTTACTGCTGCAAGCCATTGAGGAGGCGGAAAAACTGTTCGATCACCCGCTCAAGCAGTACTTACTGTTCGAAGCGCTGGAGGCCCAGGTAAAAGCCCGCAACCTGGATGAAATACCCAATGCCTTTGCCGATAATCGCCACGCCCAGGCCTATTTTGGTGTATTCAAGAAAAACCTGCCGGAAGCATTCACAATTGTTGATAGCCAGGTACAGGATAAATGGATCAAGCTGGCTTTCGAGGTGGATACGGCTGTGAACCAGGCCGTAATGGAACACTCCATCAGCCCACAAAATATTGAGAAGGATATCCATAAAAAACTGATGCCCAAATTATTTATGGAGTGTAAATCCATCGGCAGTGGTATGGTGCAGGCCAAGAAAATGGTGGAGATGATCCTACAGATCACCCGCGTTGGTTTAAGCGGAGACTAACCTCGGCATGAATGTGCCCATTACTTCCCCCCCAACTAAACCCAACTCCCGGCAATTGAGCTTTGCCTATGGGGATGAACGCATCACGTTTGAATGCCAACCCCGCCCCCAGGCCAGTGGGCGAGTGCTGATCAAAGTACACCCAGACTGCCGTGTGGTGGTCAGCGCACCGGAACCTATCGATAACGATGCAGTATTAAAGGCGGTAAAAAAACGCGGGCGCTGGATTTACCAGCAGCTGCGGGATTTCCGCAAAGCGCTGGAATATATAACGCCACGGCAATATATCAGCGGCGAGAGCCACTACTACCTGGGCAAGCAATATCTGCTGAAAGTCATTGAATCTGAAGACACCCAACAACAGGTGAAATTACTGCGCGGCAAGCTGGAAGTATCCGTGCGGAAAAAAGATCCCGAAAGAGTGCGCCTGCTTTTGGCCGAATGGTACAAGGCGCGCGCTAAAGATATTTTTCACCGCCGCCTGGATACACTGCTTGAGCAGGCCCTGTGGGTTTCCGGGCGCCCGCCCCTGCGTATCCTCAGTATGAAAACCCAGTGGGGCAGCTGCTCCCCCCAGGGGCGTATTACCCTCAATCCCCACCTGGTAAAAGCACCGCGCCAGTGCATCGACTATGTGATTTTGCACGAGCTCTGCCATATCGCAGAACACAACCACAGCGAGCGATTTTACCGTTTAATGAATCAAGTGATGCCCAAGTGGGAAGGCACGAAAAACAAACTGGATGCTATGGCGAATTTGATTCTGGGTGATACCCTGGCTTTTTCACCAACCTGCACATAAGTTATCTAAAGTAGATCGCTGTCACACTACGGAAAGCCGACATGCAAAAATCGCCATGGGTTGAAAACGCCATCGCAAAAGCGGATGCACACTGGCAGGCATCCAAGTCCACCATTGAGGGCAAAGTATTCAGTGATGTACAGGACAACCAGGGCCTTCAGTATGTCGATATTGTGATGGAAGGTGGCGGTATGCTGGGGATCGCCCTGGTGGGATATACCTATATTCTGGAAAAGGCGGGAATTCGGTTTCGCAAAATTGCAGGAACCTCAGCGGGCGCCATCAACGCACTCTTCTTGGCAGCGGCCGGCACACCGAGCACTGGCAAGAGCGAAAAGCTCTTGGGCATCCTGGCCAATGCGGACTTTGCCAGTTTTGAAGATGGCGAGCGCTATGCGCGCAAAACGGTACAGCGCCTGCTCAAGGGCAAAGGCTTGATGAGCAGTTTGGCATTGCACCCCTTCGATTCTATCCGCACCTTGCGGCACCTGCTCAGACATAAGGGGCTGAATCCGGGAGATACCTTTACCCAGTGGTTACAAACGGAGTTGACACAGCTGGGCATTACCAACACCGCACAGCTCAACCAGAGAATTAACCAGTTCCCACAGCTTCTGTACCGCGGCACACCAGATCACTTGATAGGTAGCGGCGAGGTTGCCCTGGTGGCAGCGGATATCACTACAGAGACCCGCGCAGTATTTCCAGCCAAGGCGCCGCTCTACTTCGATAATCCGAGCGCAGTAAACCCTGCGGAGTTCGTGCGTGCCTCCATGTCGGTACCCGGCTTCTTTAAGCCCTACACCGTAAAGGGCATCCCCCAATTAAGTGAGTGCAATACTGTCGCCGAGAATTGGCGTAGCATTAAAGGCATCGGTGATCCCAAACGTTTTTTCCGTGCTGGCTTTCCCAAAGATATTGAATTTGTTGACGGCGGCCTTGTCTCCAACTTCCCTTTCGATATCTTCCATAAACCCATCGGCACCCCCAAATTGCCAACCTTTGGGATCAAGTTGGAAGTGGATCTGTACCAGCCAAAATCAGATAAGGTAGGAAGGTTTGCGATGGGGCTGATCAGCACTTGTCGCAATATGCTCGACAACCATGTGCGCGCGAGCTTGAACGCGGAATACCATGCGCTGGTAAAAGAAATCCCCATTAACCCCACCGATACCGGAGAAAACCCGCACTGGCTGGATTTTTCCATGCCGGACCACCACTGCGAACACCTGTTCTTATCGGGCGTCAATGCAGCAATTGAGTTTTTGAATCAGGGATTCCACTGGGAGGATTACTTGGTGTTGCGCCAGCCGGACTCTTTCTATACTGGGGAAAAGCTGGCTTAAATGCAGGCCCGATGCGATAGTCGCAACGGGCCCAGCGCTCTTATTTAGAAAGAGCGACGACGGTAAGAACGGTAATCTGCACGCCAGAAGTTGCGCTCTAGCAAACGCTCTAAATGCTCGCGACTCACCTTGGGCGCAACGCCATCCAATTGCGCTTGGGCAGCCACAGCCCGAGCAATATGCATGCTCACATCGCGAATATCATTCAGGTGTGGCAATAAGGCGCCTTCACCATCTTTCACCACCGGCGCCTGCTCTGCCAGGGCGTTGGATGCTGCCATCAACATACCGTCAGTCACTTTGGAAGCACCGGAAGCAATCACGCCGAGGCCAATACCCGGGAATATATAGACATTGTTACACTGCGCTACCGCATAGTGATGTCCATCGATTTCTACTGCTGCAAAGGGGCTGCCGGTAGCCACCAAAGCTTCGCCCTTGGTCCAGCTGAATATCTCAGTTGGAGTCGCTTCAGCTCGGGAAGTGGGGTTTGACAGTGGCATCACCAAAGGACGGCGGTGCCCCTTGTGTAAAGCTTCGATTACTGGCTGGGTAAACAGGCCACCCTGCCCGGAAACACCAATCAGGATGCTGGGCTCAACATTGCCGATCAGCGTCTCAAGGTTCCAGCTGGACACTCCCTCATACTTACTCGGGTCCTGGGCCAGAGCTGCCTGGAAGTCGTGCAGGCCTTTCATATCGGAAGTCACAAGCCCGTAGCGATCGAACATAAAGATCTGTTCACGAGCCTCGGCATCGGATAGACCGGCCTGCACTTTTGCACTGACGATTTGCTCGGCAATACCACACCCGGCTGAACCGGCCCCCACTATCGTCACCTTCTGCGCGGCGAGGGTTTCTTGCCAGGTCTTACAGGCAGCCAGGATAGTACCCAGTGCTACAGACGCCGTGCCCTGAATATCATCATTAAAACAGCACAGGCGGTCGCGATAGCGCTCTAACAACGGCGTGGCATTGGTTTGAGCAAAGTCCTCAAACTGAACCAATACCTTGGGCCAGCGACGCTTTACCGCTTCAATAAATTGCTCCAGGAATTCATCGTACTCTTCCTGGGAAATTCGCTCATGGCGCCACCCCATATACATGGGATCATTCAGCAAAGTGCGGTTATTGGTGCCAACATCCAAGGTGACAGGCAGGGTATAAGCCGGGCTTATGCCGCCACAGGCGGTATACAGGGAGAGCTTGCCAATAGGGATACCCATGCCGCCGATACCCTGATCACCCAACCCGAGTATCCGCTCGCCATCGGTCACCACAATAACTTTGACGTTCTCTTTAGTGGCGCTGCGCAGAATATCGTCGATATATTCCCGGTCCGGATAGGAGACAAATAATCCCCGGTGGTTGCGATAAATACTGGAAAACTCTTCACAAGCTGCACCTACAGTGGGGGTGTAGATAATCGGCAGCATCTCTTCCGTATGATGTTCGATCAGATAGAAGAACAACGTCTCGTTGTCGTCCTGGATTCCCCTCAGGTAGATATGTTTTTCCAAGCCAGTCTTACACTGCTGGAATTGGAGGTAAGCGCGCTTGGCTTGCTCTTCAATCGTCTCAACGGTATTCGGCAGAAGACCGACCAAATTAAACTCGAGACGCTCTTCCAAGCTAAATGCGCTGCCTTTATTGAGCAGTGGTATTTCCAGTAGGGAGGGGCCTGCGTGGGGGATGTAAAGTGGACGCTTTTCGTTGTTACTCATATGCCTGCTTTTGCCTATCGCCCGAAGCGATGATTATTGCGTAGCCATATTTCAATATGACTGAATTAGCCAACCATGTTCTTGAAGTTGCATAAATGTGCTAACTCAACTTGAGCCGAAGACTATCTATTGTGCCGATAGATAACAAGGCCCCCGGTGTGGCCCAATTCGCGAATAAACAGAGTCGCTCAACTATGCTAGCTGTAATTTATCTTCTCTTCGCAACGAATTCTTTTAAGTTAAAAAGCGATCCGACACATTCAGGAAATGGAGCCGCCATCGATGCACAAGAGCAAAGCTGGATTAACCCTGCTCCTCTTTATTCTTGTACTCAGCCTTTATAGTTGCAGTAAAAAGCCCGACGGAGATAAAAATACAAATTCAAACGCCCGACAGACAGAGGACGCCACTCCAGAAAAACAAAGGCCGCTCACGGCGATGGCACCGGAGATAGAAGCGGAGCTGGAAGCCCAACGGGACAGCGATAAACGCATCGCTCGCAATGTCTATTTTGGCGATACACATGTCCATACTGGCTGGTCGGTAGATGCGGGGTTGGATGGCGCAATTCTTACTCCTGGTGACGCCTATCGATTTGCCCTGGGAGAAACTGTTACCTCCAACAGCGGACTGAAAGCCAAGCTCAGCCGCCCTTACGACTGGTTCATGATCACCGATCATTCAGACGGTATGGGAGTTATCAGCGAGATCATCGATGGCAATCCGGAAATGATGTCCAATGCCACCTTGAAAAAATGGCACGAGGCATTAATTTCAGGCAGCGAAGAAGCGACCAATGAAGCAAAAAGTGAAGTCATCGTGCTTCAATCAGAAGGCAAACTGCCCGAGCAGGTAATGGACCCGAAATGGATGAAATCCGCCTGGGAAAAAACCGTTGAAGCCGCAGAGAAATATTACAAACCCGGAGAGTTTTCTACCTTTATCGCCTTTGAGTGGACAGTTAACGCCGATGGTGGCGACAACCTGCACCGCAATATTATTTTTCGTGATGGCGCAGACCGCACTAAGACCCTGCTTCCCCTAACTACCTTTGATACCGAGAACCCGGTAAAACTCTGGGAGTGGATGAAAGCCTACGAAGACAAAACCGGCGGCCGGGTACTCGCCATTCCCCACAACGGCAATATGTCTAATGGCCGTATGTTTATCGAGCGGCAGTTTGATGGCTCCGAACTCACTCCGGAGTGGGCACAAATGCGCGCCCGTTATGAACCCCTTTATGAGCTGGTACAGGTAAAGGGACAAAGTGAGTCCCACCCTGCCCTCTCCCCGGAAGATGAATTTGCCAACTGGGATCTGTGGGATAGAGGCAACCTGATCTTAAAGCCCAAGCCCCCCGGTGCCCTGCAATACGAGTACTGGAGGGAGGCACTCAAGTCTGGCCTACGCCTGGAAGAGAAGCTGGGCACCAACCCTTTCGTGCTAGGCGCAAACGCAGCCACCGACACCCATACCGGACTTTCGACACCGGATCAGGGCAACTTCTTTGGCAAGTTCAAGACCCTGGAACCCAGCAACAAGGAGCGCTGGGCATTTCCCCTGCTCAAGGGGGTTGGTGGAGAGTACTTCGGATGGGAACAAGCTGCCTCAGGCGTTACGGGAGTCTGGGCCAACGAGAATACCCGGGAGGCAATATGGGATGCGATGTACCGCAAGGAGACTTTCGCCACCACAGGCCCCCGGATCTCAGTTCGCTTCTTTGGAGGCTATGACTATAACGATGAGGATATTCACGGTGATCTGGTCGCCAATGGCTATAAAAAAGGCGTGCCGATGGGCGGGAAACTACCTCAAGCCAGTGAGGGACAGGCACCGACATTCCTTATCGCAGCACTGAAAGACCCTGAGGGCGCCAACCTGGACCGTATCCAAATCATCAAGGGCTGGCTGGATAGCAGCGGACTCACCCGGGAAAAGATCTTTAATGTGAAGTGGTCTGGAAGCCGTAAGCTGGATACCGTGGGAAAACTACCCCCAGTTGGGACTACTGTGGATATGAAGACGGCGGAATACACCAACTCTATCGGCTCCCCTCAGCTAATCGCGGTATTCAAAGATCCCGACTTTAACCCCAAGGAAAGAGCCGTCTACTACCTGCGCGCCCTGGAGATACCCACACCCCGATGGACTCTATTTGACAAGGTACGCTTCGGTATTGAAATGGATGAAAAAGTACCCCTTACCCAGCAGGGGCGAGCATTCAGCTCGCCAATTTGGTATTCACCCTAGAGTTAAGGAGCCTCTGAATAACTCCGTGATACCTCTGGCTTTCAGAGCGGTTCACAATCAAGGCGCGGCTTCGCAGGAATGTCTAGACCTTTCAAGAAGTCGCAACGCGGAGTGTGAATCGCTCTGCAAGCCCCGAAGGGCGGGCCTTGAAGGCCGCACCTGCTGCGTTGCAGCTCTTGTAAAGGGCTACGGCCATTCGCGGCGAGCTGCGCCTAACATCTGCAGCCTTCAAGACTCGCAGAGGCATTACGGAGTTATTCAGAGGCTCCTTAAATAGCCCGTATATATACGCGATTCAATTACTTGATGGATATGGCTATCTGAACCTCATTTCCATCCACATACTGCTCAAAATCTGTGGTGAAAGCTCGCTGATGGGGGCAATCCTCCACAGCGAAATAACTCCAAACCTCGCCCCACAAATCAATGGCGACCTGAGGCATTTCCCCTTTGGCGGAAAACATTAGGTATTTGCCGGGCAGTATTTGAATCGACTTGAAATCCTCAGACATATCCTTCGACAACATATCTGAACATGCATACACATCAAAAAAGCCGGTATGGTCAGATTCGTAGTTGGAGTAAACACCAAATACCTTAGGGTTGCCCCTTAATTTGGGGGCAGCCTCTGCGCCGAAGCGTTCCCACATTGGCGTTATCTTTGCTGTTTTCGGGTCAGACTCATTGGCGTTCTTAGTGCGGGTATAAAAACCCACTAATTCCAGGCCTTCTAATTCTCTAACTTCCATTTCTGTGGACCAATTATTTAGTTATTCGTAGAGTGCCGAATACTATAACAGCTCTCCGGGAACTGGCCAGGCGCACACGGTCACAAGAAATCACAAGTACCTTTTCAAGCTGACTTTACAGATTTCTGCCTTACCTCTGAAGGGGGGTACCCATACATCGATTTATAGAGCTGGGTAAAATAAGATTGACTTGAGAATCCGCTCTCCAGAGCTATATCGACTAAACGCTTATTGGTAGTCTTCAACTGAATATCAGCATGTTGTAACCTACGTTCGTTAATCCAAGCCTTTGGTGACTCAGCTTTAAAGACTTGGCCAAACTTATTCTTGAATGATGTGAGACTCATCCCAATCTGTTTAGCATAATTTGCTACAGACCAGTGCTGAGTAGCATTTTCCTCCATAAATCGGCGGAAACGCTCGTTCACCGGATTAACCTGCCGAAGCAGCTCGTCAGCTAAGCGACAACCGCAAGCACCCTTCAGCTTTAAGAGAAGTAATTCTTCCAGCTTTAAATAATTCAAACTCTCATCATTTAACTTGCTAAATGCACTCAGTGAGTCCAAGGTAAAGCGTGTCAGATCGCACTTTGGAAAAACAAAAGGCCCACTTTTGGGGAACGTTGTCACGCTGGATGCAAGGGCATTCTTTGCTTTAATCAGTACGCGAGAGTGTCGCTCATAAAATCGTGTCAGCATGACCGGGCTGATACTCGCACAGATGATTATTAGGTCTTCTCCCTCAGACAAATTATCAACTGTAACATGGCTCATTTCACCCGATAGCCAGATCTCCCCCGAAGCCATAGGGAATTCGCAAGCATCACTATTGATATCAGCAACACCTGAAATCACCATTGTCAGATTAAAATCTGAAGAAAACCCAATTGAAACATTTCCATTTGGTGAAACAAGTATCTTTTGAAACCGAAACAAGTCACCTAAATACTGACTTTCAAATAAGACATTTTGCCTTATGTGAGTGTCCAAATCCTTTTGGCGAGGGGCAATCATGGAATTCACCACTAAATTTACTTCTTCTGTATCTTTACGCTTCACCTGACTCAGCTGAAGCCAAGCTCCAATCACGACACTTTTGTTTCCACTGTGCTCAGGGAGCACTCATCAAGAGATCCGTGCACGGGGTGCGTGGTCACCAAGGGGGAGACAAAGCCGCTTTCGAGTTCAGCCATTAAAACCCACAATCGTTGAATTGAGCGTTTGAAGAATCATTTGAAAGGCGGATACAGCGAAACTATTTGCAGGACTAAAGTGCCAACCTCTTTAGGAAGGGCAACTTTATTAGCCAGGATAAGGGGAAGGTCTCATAAATTAACCTATAAACAGGAACATACAATCCTGCACTACTTAGCGGGCCCTTCCAAAATTCAATTATTCTTCATGCGCGACAAAGCAAGTAGACACCCCAATGCACCCTTTACATTTATTTACACTACCTTAAACGGAACAAGAGGAGTCTCTGAGAGTGAGGGATTGTGAGGTTTAAGCATCGCCTATTCTATTAGAAATAGTGTCACCATATGAAAATTACTGACTTAAAAACCCTAAGTATTCACTAGCAGCCCGGTGGTAATGAGAGACCTCAGGTATTTGGCAAAAGATATCTAAAACAGGCCCCATAACCATCTACTGGCTTTGTAAATTATGGAAAACCCAAACAATTTGCCTGATTAAGCCCCTCACTCTGGTGTAATCACCCAAAAACCGCTAGGTAATCACAAAGATACTGCCGGGTAATGCAGCTGTTAACTTAACTATCTTTAAACTTAATAAACATTTGATTTGTACCAGGTATGATTTTTTTCTAAAATGTGAGAAGATAGCTTTTAACAATATCCCTCGGCTCGTCATGACGGACTCTGCACCAAATAGGTGCCATGGAACCAAGTGGAATATTTATTGATAAATTGAGAGAAGTTTTATATATAAACTATGCAAGCGGATAAGGTCATACCCATACTTAACTTCTATTTTTCAATTATAGATTAGTATTTATTAAGATCTTTTCTGTTAACTCTTTAATTTGCCAGTATTAGTAATCAGCAAAACACCCTAAACCAATAAACTCTTAAGCCTTTGAGATTTATGTCAACTAGTTACTCTAAAGAATTAAATCGGCTTGCCCAACTTATGTGGGAGCAAGAAGCGGAGTTGGAGCTTAAGCCCCAGGAAGAGAAAGAAGCAGCCCCTGAAAAGTCCTCAGTCAACAACGCTCCTAATGACGTTTTTTGGGGCAAATGGAAAGGGCGATATATCGTGGTAATGCGCTATATATCTGGTAGAACAACCTCCAATGTTAAGCTCCCCAATATATATGCCGATGAGGCCGATGCCCGCTCTGCCGCCCTCGATATCATTCGAAAATTTCCAGAAGCATCTATTCGCTATCTTTCAGCTAAAGAACTGGCTGTTTACCTATAGCCAACCCTTAAGAGCTTTAGTTGTTGGTTTTTGAGCAGGGTGGCTGCACTGCAGAACCGCCCCCTCATATTATTTTTATAGGTCACACTATCGGCGATTAATGCTTTGATATAAATTGACGAACTTCCTCCACAAATACATTGGAGGCAGGCTCACGCCCCAGGAGTAAGTGACCGTCGCTATTGAGACCAACAAATCGAGCGCCAGGTATAGCAGAAGCAATTTCACAGCCCGTCTGAACAGGAATACGCTGGTCCCCTAGTGAATGGATCACTAAAGTGGGCACATTAATCTCTTTGAGCTTGTCCCGCACATCAATACTGCCAAAAACCGATAGGAAGCGGACTGCATTTTCCGGCGAAGTAGTCAGCCGCTGAAACTCATTAAACCACTCTAATTCGCTGGCATTCGCGCTTGGCATAAATGTCGTGGAAAAAATCTGCCGATAAGCAGGATTATCCTGTCCCCAGCCCGTCGCTGTCAGGGTCATTACTGCTTCGCGCTCTTTTATCGTGGCCTCACTGGCACCTATTCGCCAACCTGCGTGATAACCCCCAAACAAAATCAGCTGCCTAACACGCTCTGGATGCCTTACTGCATATTCAATAGATACTGCCGCTCCTTGCGATATACCTAGCAAAGTAAAGTTATCAACTTCACAGGCATCGACGACTGTCTCAAGGTCTGTAACAAACGACTCAAAAGAGATATTTTCAACTTCCCAATCCGACAGGCCATTCCCACGCTCATCGTAACGAATAAACTGGTGGTCGACAGAAAGCTCCCGAAACAATGGACTCCATATGGGAGAGTCCCAGTCATGCTCTAAATGACTCAACCAGTTTGCGGCTTTAACTATAGGAAGCCCCTCTCCCATCTTGGCATAGGCAATACGCACACCATCGCTGGCCGTACAAAACTCAACCTTCTGTTGAGTTAGCAGTTTACGCCCCGTAGCTAAATCATCACCGGATTTCTGAACTACCGACTCACCAAGCCTGCAGGGCGACCATGTAATGCCTGCTTTGCGGAATCTGTCAGCAAGCCTTGTCCGTTCAAACTCCACTTCACTACTCAATCCCAATGAGCTCAACAAATGCAGTAACTGCGTTGCAGCGTTTGGGTTATAGGGCTCCAATGCCACCCAGCTGCGGGCCCAAGTTAACTGGTCCGGTATAGGAACACCCGGGTGAGAGGACAAGCGGGACAGCACCCTTCCTTGCAATTGAACAATCTCTTGACGTTCAGACAGTAACCACCGCTGAAATAGTTCTTGATCGGGCAGATCGATCCCATCCAGGAAAGGCTCCTGCAGCTGTCGATGGATATCTTCCAGCTCTGCTGCCAAAACGCCGGGGGAATCAAGCTTAAGTGCTATTTCGGCAACATCAATACAAATGCCTTCCGTATCCAAGCTGACACGCTCTCTATCAGCAATGAGGCGCTCTATTTCTGGGTCGTTGACAATGGATCGAATTTTACTCAAAGACCAGCGCAGGGAGGCACGCGGATCGTCAGGGAGCTCCCAGAATATCTCACATAAGCGATCCCTCCTGTGAGGTCTCGCAGCCAACAGTAAGAAAGCCAAAAGTGCTCGAGTTTTTCTTGAGGGTGGTAGATTAACAGGGCTGCCATCACGGGAGACAAGCAAGTCGCCCAGCATTTGGATTGAGATTCCCATTGATAAGTTATTAACCCCTGAAATGTAAGGTACTAGCATTTCTCAGAGAAAGGCGCCGGTGATTTTCTCAAGGATAATTGTTAGCTGCAAACACCGTTCGCGAAAGATGTGAAACCCTCTGCCAAAAACGCTTATTCCAAGATAGACAGCAATGAGAATACCAACGGCGCAGTGAAGCTTAAATCTGGCCAAGAAAGCACACTCCATTGGGCTTCTTTAGGGGTTAGAGTGGAATCGAAGAATTAGTCTGGCTCGATAGTCTTATCAGGAGATTCTGAAAATGCCCCAAATGGACCCCAGTGAAGGGCTAGATCCCCCAATATATAATGGGCATCTACAAGAAGTAGAGCAAACATATTGAGGAGCCGGACAACCGTATCGGAAAGGAGTTAAAAACCCATTTTCAAAATCAAAACCATGTCAGTATGGGCCTTATAGCCTAGGCCAATATTTGGAGCTTTGACTCACAAAAGGCCCTTAGAAACTCATACTAAAACAAACTTACGGAAGGGTTATCAATAAAGAATCGTATGAGCCAAAAGTAGAAGGGAGAGCGACTTCGCCAGGCTTACAACCTGTGAACACCCCGCCCAACTACCTAAAACACTTTGCAAATGCGCAAGCGCTACCTTACAAGTCTCAACTATCTGTCACTGTGCACAAAGATATCAAATCCCAGAGCCCTTGAAGTTCTATACAATCTAGAATCACTGTGATAATGCTCATACCACTTTCTAAATTGTGCATATTTCAGAAACTTAAACTCACCCTTATTGGGGTCAAAAAAGTAGCTTACCTTATCCGCAGATGGCTCAATGCGAAATGCCATCGCATGCCCCCACCCAGTACCTGCAGTTCTCAACATACAGTGGATGGTATTAGACTGCTGCTTGAAGCAATCTTTGGATTCAAGAGCATCAAAAGACGCAGCAAACTGATCTTTCAACGAAGGACTTTTCTTTTTCTGTGCAATACCGCTACCAGCCTGCCCAATATAGCGAAATCCCTGAGACTCTAAATATTGTTTAGTCTCCTTAATCATCTCATGAGAT
The DNA here is from genome assembly GCF_052468155.1 of Microbulbifer maximicatervae (SeqCode). NCBI lineage: Bacteria > Pseudomonadati > Pseudomonadota > Gammaproteobacteria > Cellvibrionales > Microbulbiferaceae > Microbulbifer > Microbulbifer maximicatervae (SeqCode). The sequence goes on along the minus strand of NZ_CP174335.1, from coordinate 3,274,974 downwards.
GTGCTAGGCCTGCCCTCACTTCCATTTGCAAACTTAAATCGATACATAGAGGCGAAGCGCTGGGCGACCACCGCTATTTTTGTCTCATCGATACTATTACCAGTCGTTAAAGCATCCTGAAGCCCCGACTGAAGGGCTTTACTGATCCAACTAACTGATAGAGCCTCACAAATCCCACCCTTGGTATGTGGATGCTTTTTGGTGATTTTTGAATAGCTTCCCTGACTGAACTTCCAGGTTAACTGCCCGCCGTAATTGGACGCACTTGCATCACTATTCAGTAAACTTGGCATTTTTTATCCTCACATCACAACCGAATATTCGGCTTTATTTATATTATCCGGGCTTTATGCAAACAATGTGCAAATTTAGTGATTAATTATTATTAGAAAAATATCACCCGAACATTTCCTTTAAAAACCACGACAAAAACTCAAAGACTGCACCTCAACCGATCAACTCGTCACAAGAAAGTGACAAACAAAACACTGAGGTATCACCCACCTTTAAGGGAACCTTAAAATTAAAACGCAGCTTAGCAATTACTATATTAGTTTGAATGGTCGAAAATATAACGTTTTCAACATGCTATATTTTTACAGACTACAAGTCCACGACAAGCGATCAATGTCGCCATCAGGCAAAACAACCACAAAATAATTACTGTTATTTAAAATTCACTACAGGCAACAAGGCATTTCGGTTTACTAAATAGAGACTGGTTTTAAATATACTTATCAGTACAGCAATTTAACTAAACACCCAGTTAATTTTAAATCAACACATTGACTTAATTACCCTCGGTAAACAGGCAGCAATCAGTACCTTTCGCTACACCGCATAACGTACTCAAAAGAGACATAAACAAACGATCAGAAGAAAGAATCAATGAACTTGGATCAAAAAGGCTGAAGAGCCACTACATCGTGGCTCTTTTTTGTCTCGGAGGGATATTGCTATTGTTGTGTTCCATACCCGCCAGGGGAAGTTTTAACCTAGGGCGGAAGGAATAAATACTGGAAGCCCTGGAAACAACATCAGTTACACGAGAGAATCTTAAGTATCCTGGCGAACCACTAAACTGCCAAAACCAATCAATAGGCCACCACTAAAACGCTGAACCCATCTTTGCATATTCCCACCAATGGAAGCCACTTTCCACTTCGACAACATAGTCGCAAGTGCCAGAAACCACAGGAATATTATTGATGCATGAAGTGAGACCAGCAGGAAAGCCTCATAGTAACTAGAACTGCCAACTGAGATAAACTGTGGAAAGGCCGCGAGATAAAACATCGATACTTTGGGGTTAAGAATCTGGGTTAAAAAGCCCTCGCCAAAATTTCGGTATGAGCTCCCAGGAGCTGCTGTAATTGGTGACAATTCATCCCCTGTATCCTTCACCGAAGATTTTGACAGCGTGGCTAATATCGTTTTCACACCCAAATAAACCAGGTAGGCAGCCCCAAGATATTTGATAATTGTATAAACCTCAGACGACTGCAATATAATCGCCGACAAGCCCAAAATTGAAATGGCACCATGGGCAAATGTTGCTGAAACCAGCCCAAAAATATTCTCTACTCCCGGCCTCAGCCCCCTACTAGCTACTGTTTTAAGAATCAGGACGCTGTTCGGCCCTGGTGAAATAACCAACAAAAGAGAGATTGCAGCAAATGCGAGGATTTCGCTCATAACAATAAACACCTTAAAGAAAGCCAGTGGATAAGGGGTACATCTAAGGGGTATATCTAAGGAGGTCGCCGAGCCAAGGGTTGGCTCGGACTAAGGTCAATACAGGTAAGTTGCCGTACCGGTAGCAATCAATTCATCCGTGTCGTTAATCAACTCCATTCTCGTTACAACCAGCTTGTTACCGGTGCGCAGAATTGAGCCATGGCAGAGAAAGTGTTCTCCCCTGCCCGGCTTTAGGTAGTCTACACGCATGTCGACCGTACCCAGCTTTAATAGGCGATCCACTTTTTCTTTCCAGTGCACATCTCCCAGATGCTGGTAGGCGGCGACCATTGCGGTCAAACCACCAACCGTATCCAGGGCGGTGGCAATTACGCCACCGTGCAGGATGTTCTTCCACACATTGCCGATCAACTGTGGGTTCAGTTCAAACCCTGCGGAAAGTGTGAGCGCCTCCAGGTCCAGGTCGCGCATCTCAAGTCCAATTTGTTGATTAAAAGGAATCTGCTCAAAAAATTCCTTTACCAACGCCTGAAACTCACTGGGTGAGGGTTCTGTCATAGGCGGGCAACCCGGTTGAGCCCATCCAGTGCAGCACTGCGATATGCCTCTGCCATGGTGGGGTAGTTAAAGGTGGTATTAACGAAATAATCGATCGAATTATTCGGTGCTGGTTGTTTCATAATGGCCTGGCCAATATGCACAATCTCAGCAGCCTCTGCTCCAAAGCAGTGAATGCCCAGGATTTCGTGAGTCTCGATATGGAACAAAATCTTGAGCATGCCTACGCGCTCACCAGAAATCTGCGCCCGCGCAGTGTGCTTGAACAGTGCGCGGCCCACTTCGTAAGGTACTTTGGCTGCGGTTAGCTCTGATTCGGTTTTACCCACAGAGGAAATCTCTGGAAGGGTATAAATCCCGGTAGGCGCATCTTCAATTACTCGATGGCCACGGCCCGCAATCGCTGCTGCAACCGCACGCCCCTGGTCATAAGAGGCACTGGCAAGGCTGGGCCAGCCAATCACATCACCTACCGCAAAAATATTTTCAATTTCGGTACAGTAATGATCGTCAACGCTCAATTGTCCGCGATGGTTCGCTTCCAGACCGACATTCTCCAGACCGAGGGAGCTGGTGTTACCAGTACGGCCGTTACACCAGAGCAATGCATCCGCATGAATACGTTTGCCGGACTGCATCTCCATAATTACGCCCTGCTCATTGGGCAGTACCCGCGCATACTCCTCCTGGTGGCGAACAGTCACGCCCATATCGCGCAGGTGATAGCTCAGCGCATCAGAAATCTCATCATCGAGAAATTCCAGCAGGCTGTTACGGGTATTAATCAAATCCACCTTAACGCCGAGGCCAGCGAAGATAGACGCGTATTCACAGCCGATAACACCAGCACCATAGATCATAATGGAGTGAGGGGTGTGCTGCATGTCCAGGATCATATCGCTGTCGTAGACCCGTTCGTGATCAAAGTCTACATCGGCGGGGCGATAAGGGCGTGAGCCAGTAGCAATAATAAACTTCTTCGCTGTAATAGTTTCCGCCGCACCATCGGGCATAAGCACCTCGACAGTATGTTCATCGCGGAACTTAGCTTCGCCGACGATTAGCTCAACCCGGTTGCGGGCATAAAATGAAGTGTGCATTTCCACCTGATAGGAAATGACTTTATTCACCGTCTGCATTACCTGGGGGAAAGTAAGGCGGCGGGGTTCACCCAATGCGCGAAAAACGCTCTGGGTGTTATAACGCATCAACTGTTTGACAGAGTGGCGCAGCGCCTTGGAGGGAATGGTACCTTTGTGAGTACAATTACCACCAACCACTTGGCGCTTTTCAATAACCGCAACGCGCATGCCCTTTTTTGCTGCGCTCATTGCGGCGGCCTCTCCAGCCGGGCCAGAACCAATTACTACCAGGTCAAACTTTTGCTCTGCCATTAAATGCTCTAATTCTATTTTCCAAACGGAGTCCACAGCGCGCTAACGCCATTTACTCAATACTAAATATACGGTTATCGACACCACTTGTGCCAATGACATAAAACAACAAGCCCGTTGATCACGGGCTTGTTGGAGAGGGAAAGCTTACTTGCGTTTAGATGCGTCGTAAGCGAGATCTTTGGCAGTCATCTGCTGCTGTCTTTGCCTCTCCTGTTCCTTTTCACACTCATCGTCATCGCCACCGCAGACTGTGCAATCCTGCTTCATGCCGATATTGTTGAGCCCGCCACAAGTTCCCTTTAACGGTTTGTTCTGAACCATGGCCCCGATCGCCATACCGGCAACAACGAGCAACATGGCCACAAAGGCAAATATGAAAATTGTCACTTCTCAGACCTCTCTACATAAGGTTTAAAGCCAGAGCTAGAACGCTCTTCGAAACCTGAATCAGTTTTCACCACCATAAAGACGGCTAGATTATCTCTTTCTGCCAACGCCATGCCGGCATCAGCACCGAGGACATTGATCGCGGTAGCCAGACCATCGGCTTCTGCACAGGTGTCGGCAATAACGGTTACCGATGCCAATTTGTGCTTAATGGACCGCCCGGAGCGTGGGTCAATGCTATGGGAGTAACGAACACCATCCCTTTCGTAGTAGTTGCGGTAGTCTCCACTCGTAGCTACTGCCTTCCCACTCACCGCGATTGGCTCCTGCACCATCTGCCCTGCCGTACTGGGTACTTCAATGCCAATTACCCAGGTCTTACCCCTTGGATTCACACCCTTAGTTCGCAGTTCACCGCCAATTTCGACCAAGTAGTTTCGAATACCCAGGTCTTCCAATAGCTCCGCAACCCGATCAACTCCGTGGCCCTTGGCAATCGCTGAAAGATCCACCTCAACGGGGCGGCTCTTGATAACAGTGTCTGGCTTACGGGTCAGGGTTAACGCATCGGAACCGACGACGGTTAGCAGATCGGCAATGTCTTTATCTGAGGGGATATGCTCCGGTTCGGGCTGGGGACCAAAACCCCACAAGTTGACCAGAGGGCCGACCGTCACCTCGAAAGCGCCTTCACTGCGGCGATAAATATCCAGGGACATTTCCAGTACATCTGCCAAGTGTTGGCTCACCGGGATCGCCTGCCCTACCGGGCTTTGGTTAAAGCGCATTAACTCAGAGTCGTCGATATAGGTCGACATCTCCTGGTTGACCTGCTGCAACTCATCGTCGATCAACTGCTGCAACTCACCCTGCTCCAGCCCAGAGGGCACCTGAACGACGGTGATGTGATAGCTGGTTCCCATGGTGCGGCCAGCCAACTGCCAGGACTCCGGCGAAGGAGCACAAGCCGATAAAATTACAGCCGCCCAAAGCAAAAACAGGGCCGTAAAGACGGGCCCTGTTTTTGAGTTTGTCGGGCCTGTGATTGCTTTTAGCAAGCTAAGCCCTCCAATTATCCGCCGAAGTCATCCAGCAGGATATTTTCATCTTCTACACCCAAGTCCTTGAGCATATTGATGACTGCTGCGTTCATCATGGGCGGCCCACACATGTAGTACTCACAATCTTCCGGAGCCGGGTGGTCCTTCAGGTAGTTTTCATATACCACGTTGTGGATGAATCCTGTGTAACCGGTCCAGTTGTCTTCCGGCTGAGGATCGGACAGAGCCACATGCCACTGGAAGTTATCGAACTCGGAAGCCAGACCGTTGTAGTCATCTTCGTAGAACATCTCGCGCAGGGAGCGCGCGCCGTACCAGAAGCTGATCTTACGGGTGGAGTTCAGGCGCTTGAGCTGATCAAAGATGTGTGAACGCATTGGCGCCATACCGGCACCACCACCGATAAATACCATCTCGTTGTCAGTTTCCTTGGCGAAGAACTCACCAAAGGGACCGTACACCTTAATCTTGTCACCTGCCTTCAGGCTGAATACGTAGGAAGACATCTGACCCGGCGGAATGCCCTCAGTGCGGGGCGGCGGAGTCGCGATACGGATGTTGAACTTAACAACACCTTTCTCTTCCGGGTAGTTAGCCATGGAGTAAGCGCGAACCACAGGCTCGGTCACTTTGGACTCCAGCTTGAAGAAGCCAAAGTGCTCCCAGTCGCCACGGTACTGCTCTTCGACATCGAAGTCAGCAAACTTGACATGGTGAGCCGGAGCTTCCAGCTGTACGTAACCGCCAGCGCGGAAGTCAACGTTTTCACCTTCGGGCAGACGCAGGGTCAGCTCTTTAATAAAGGTGGCCACGTTCGGGTTGGATTCCACAGTGCACTCCCACTGCTTAACACCAAACACCTCTTCCGGCACTTCGATTTCCATGTCTTGCTTAACCGCAACCTGACAGGAAAGACGCTTGCCTTCTTTTGCATCGCGCGGGGTAAAGTGAGCCGCTTCAGTCGGCAGCATATCGCCACCACCGGAATTCACCTTACAGATACACTGCGCACAGCTGCCGCCGCCGCCACAGGCGGAGGCCAGGAACAGGTTGTTGGCAGCCAGGGTTTGCAGCAGCTTGCCGCCGGCCGGTACGGTGAGAGTCTTCTCACCGTTAACCAGGATGTTGACGTTGCCGGTGTTTACCAGGCGCGAGCGGGCCGCAAGGATCACCGCTACCAGCGCCAAAACGATGACGGTAAACATCGCTACGCCGAGGATAATTTCAATACTCATTCTATTGTTTTCCCCGCTTAGATATCGATGCCGCCGAAGGACATGAAGCCCAGGGACATCAGACCAACAGTTACGAAGGTGATACCCAGACCTTTCAGGCCATCCGGAACGTCACTGTACTTCAGCTTTTCACGAATACCGGCCAGAGCGGTAATCGCCAGTGCCCAGCCGAGGCCGGCACCGAAGCCATAGGCAACACTCTCGCCAAACGCGTACTCGCGCTCAACCATGAACAAGGAAGCACCCATGATGGCGCAGTTCACGGTAATCAGCGGCAGGAATACACCCAGCGCGTTGTAGAGAGCCGGTACATATTTATCCAGGAACATCTCCAGGATCTGTACCAGTGCCGCAATTACACCGATGTAGGACAACAGGCCGAGGAAGCTCAGGTCCACGTCGGGGTAACCGGCCCAGGCCAGTGCACCGTCTTTCAGCAGGTAGGTGTAGATCAGGTTGTTCACTGGTACTGTCAGAGTCAGCACCACGATAACCGCAACACCCAGGCCAATAGCGGCCTCGATCTTCTTCGATACCGCCAGGAAGGTACACATACCGAGGAAGAAGGCCAGCGCCATGTTTTCAACGAAAACGGCGCGGATAATCAAAGAAATATAATGTTCCACGGATTAGGCCTCCTGCGCTTGGGAATTAGGCGCAATCTTGAACTCATCTTCTTCCACCTGTGCCGGTTTCCAGGCACGGATTGCCCAGATGAACAGGCCGATCAGGAAGAATGCACTCGGCGGCAACAGCAGCAGGCCGTTGGGGATATACCAACCGCCGTTGCTCACGGTAGTCAGGATATCTACACCGAACAGTTTGCCGGCGCCGAAGAGTTCACGAACCACCGCGAGACCGATCAGGATCACACTGTATCCCAGACCGTTACCAAGACCGTCGAAGAAGCTGGGCAGCGGCGGGTTCTTCATAGCGAAGGCTTCCGCACGGCCCATTACGATACAGTTGGTAATGATCAGACCAACGAATACAGACAGCTGCTTGGAGATGTCGTAAGCCAGGGCCTTGATCAGCTGGTCTACCAGGATTACCAAAGAGGCAATCACGGTCATCTGTACAATGATACGGATGCTGTTCGGGATCTGTTTACGGATCAGGGATACCGCAACGTTGGAACAGGCCACAACCGAGGTCAGTGCGATACACATTACCAGGGTAACCTGCAGCGAGCTGGTAACAGCCAGTGCAGAACAGATACCCAGGATCTGCAGCGCGATCGGGTTGTTGTTAAAAATCGGCTCTAGCAGAGTATCTTTAATTTTCATGCTTATGCCTCCCCTGCTTTCAGGTTTTTCAGGAAGGGACCATAACCCTGGTTACCCAACCAGAAGTTCACCAGGTTGCTAACGCCCTTACTGGTCAGAGTTGCACCAGACAGACCATCTACTTCGTGAATCGCGTCTGGGCTGTTGGGGTTAACCTGACCCTTGATCACTGCGATATCCACGTCGCCCTGGTTGTTGAAGACTTTCTTACCAATCCACTGGGCTTTCCAGTTGGGGTTGTCAACTTCACCACCCAGTCCCGGAGTTTCCTTGTGCTCGTAGAAGCCGAGGCCCGCTACGGTGTCGAGGTTGCTCTCCAGAGCGAGGAAGCCGTACAGGGTGCCCCACAGGCCATAACCGCGAATCGGCAGAATGATCTTGTCCAGCTTGCCGTCTTTCTCTACCAGGTATACCTCTTTGGTATTTTCCCGGCGGATAATTTTGGCAGTGTCCTCGTCAGCCGGCAGTTTTTCACTGTCAGACGGGATCTTGGCAGCAGCGCGACCACTGCCACCAGCCGGAGCCTGATCGGTAAACTTACCGGTATTCAGGTCGACGTATTTGATTTTTACGTCGGCGAAGGCCTTTTCGACTTCCGCTTTATCAGCGTGAGAGTCTTTCAACAGGCCGCCAGCCATCAGTACGTTGCGCTTCATGTCCAGCTCGGCATTCGCCTGCTGGGCAGGCTTCAGCATTACCGCAGCGGTGGATACCACTACGGAGCACACCAGGCACATTACCAGCGCGACAATCAGAGTACCGGTTACGGAATCTTTATTAGCCACGTGCCAACCTCCGTTTGATATTGGACTGCACCACAAAGTGGTCAAACAGCGGAGCGAACAGGTTGGCGAACAGAATCGCCAGCATCATGCCTTCCGGGAAGGCCGGGTTCACCACACGAATCAGGACAACCATCACCCCGATCAGGATGCCGTACCACCAGCGACCGGTGTTGGTCATCGCAGCGGATACAGGGTCCGTAGTCATAAAGATCAGACCGAAGGCAAAACCGCCCACTACCAGGTGCCAGTACCAGGGAACCTGGAACATCGGGTTGGTCTCGGAGCCGATCATATTGAACATGAAAGCAGTGGCCATCATACCCAGCAGGGTGCCAGCTACGATGCGCCAGCTGGCGATCTTCATGCCCATCAGGATTACGCCGGCAATCAGGATAGCCAGGGTAGAGGTTTCACCAATGGAGCCATGGATCTGGCCGAAGAAGGCGTCGAACCAGGTTACCTGGCCAACAGCAGCATTGACGATACCGTTCTGGATGCCTTCGCTTGCCATAACAGACAGCGCGGTAGCACCGGTGTAACCGTCAACCGCAGTCCAAACCGCATCGCCGGACATCGCTGCCGGGTAGGCAAAGAATACGAAGGCGCGGCCGGTAAGTGCCGGGTTTAGGAAGTTCTTGCCGGTACCACCGAATACTTCTTTACCGATAACCACACCGAAGCTGATGCCCATAGCCACCATCCACAGAGGCAGATCCGGCGGACAGGTCAAGGCGAACAGGATGGAGGTTACAAAGAAGCCTTCGTTGACTTCGTGACCGCGCACCGCAGCAAACAGGACTTCCCAGATACCGCCCACAATAAAAGTGACCGCATAAATAGGCAGGAAGTACATAGCGCCGTAGACAAAGTTGTCCCACAGGCTAGCTGGGTTGTAGGAAGTCAGAGCGCCGATAATGGCGTGACGCCAGCCGGACAGATCCGGGTTGGTCATACCTTCCAGAATGGTGTTGGACTGGAAACCGATATTCCACATACCGTAGAACGCCGGGATCATGGCACAAGCCCAAACGGTGATCATAATACGCTTCAGGTCGATACCGTCGCGCACGTGAGCAGTGGTTTTGGTCTTGTCTGCCGGCTGGAACAGACCGGTGTCAATCGCTTCAAACAGGGCGTAGAACTTTTCGAACTTACCGCCTTTGTGAAACTTGGGTTCGATCGAATCGAGGAATTTACGCAACATACTTACCCCTCCTTCTCAATACGGGTCAGGTTGTCCCGCAAAATGGGGCCGTACTCGTACTTGCCCGGACACACAAAGGTGCACAACGCCAGATCTTCTTCGTCCAGCTCCAGTGCGCCCAGCTTCTGCGCCATTGCAGTATCGCCAACGATCAGGGAGCGCAGCAACTGAGTGGGCAGTACATCCAGCGGCATGACTTTCTCATAACTACCGACCGGTACCATGGCACGCTCAGAACCGTTGGTGCTGGTGGTGAAGTTGAACAGCTTGTTCTTCACCAGGCGCGACAGATAAATCGGGAATACAGAGAAACGTTTATTACCCGCACGCAGATAGTGCAGGAACGGACGCTCATCGCCCTCTTCCAGTACAGAAATCTGGTTGTGGTAGCGACCCAGGTAAGCCATCGGGCCAGCAGCGGTGCGACCACCGAATACAGAGCCGGAGATGATGCGATCGTTATCGCCTTTCAGCTCGTCAGAAGTCAGGGTTTCAAGGCTGGCACCGAGACGAGTGCGCAGCAGACGCGGCTGCTTGACCTGAGGGCCTGCCAGGGAAACGACGCGATCGGTAAACAGCTTACCGGTGGTAAACAGTTTGCCTACGGCGATCACATCCTGGTAATTAATGGTAAATACACTGCGGTTGCCAGAAACTGGCTTCAGGTAGTGGATGTGGGTACCGGACAAGCCTGCCGGATGGGGGCCGGCAAAGGTTTCGCGGCGAATATTCGCTGCGCTCGGTACTGGAATATCCGCATCCGGAGCAGTACAGACGTAAGTGGTTTCTGCCAGCTTGGAAAGAATCTCAACGCCCTGGGAGAAGGCTTTGGGATTCTCAGCAATCACAACTTCTGGATTGGCTGCCAGAGGGTTGGTGTCCATCGCATTGATAAACACCGCTACCGGCTCAGCATCCAGGGCGGGAACGCGGCTAAACGGGCGGGTGCGCAGTGCCGTCCACATGCCGGACTCAACCAGGTTTTCAACGACCTGTTCGCGAGTCAGACCAGACAGTTTATCCGCGCTGTAGCTTTGGAACTGTTCCGCTGCATCGCCGTCTATGCCAATCACGACGGATTGCAGAACACGACGAGCGCCACGGTTAATCGCAACAACACGACCGGCAGCAGGCGCTGTGTAGCGCACGCCTTCAGTTTTTTTGTCGCTAAACAACAGCTGACCAAGATTGACGCGATCCCCTACAGCCACTGCCATTGTCGGCTTCATCCCGTGATAATCGGGGCCGAGAACAGCAACGGTCTTGATCGCAGGTCCTTTTTGAATGACCTGCTCGGGCGCGCCGGATATGGGTAAGTCCAATCCCCGACGGATCTTTCTCATACGCCTATGCCTAAGTTTCTAGTTTAAAAAAATTGCAATAGGACCCACCGTCCCATGCCTGGGATGACGGGTCCTATTGTGGAATTCCGTGCTGCGAGGGCTTATGCCGTATCACCCGTGGACCGGGAGGAAGGAAGCTGACTAAATGGTTGTGCGCGCTAACTTCTCGGCGCACGGCCGCCCCGCAAAATCGCGCGCATTATAAAGACGGGCCAGGATCTTTACCAGCCTGGAAAGTCGTTAAGTGGCACTAACTTTGGAAATTTCTGCTGAAAAAACAGGGATTTGGGGAGGTGAGGTGCGGCGGCCAGGAGAGCCGCCAAAACGCCGCAGTTGGCTCTGGGTACCGACTGCGGCAAGGAGGCGTGACGCCTTAGTCCTCTTTAGGGAACTGCTTGTAACGAACGCCAGCCATATCTTCCAGGCAGCGAACCACCTGACAGCTATAGCCGAACTCGTTGTCGTACCAGCAGTAGAGCACAGCGTTCTTACCATCTACGATAGTCGCAGTAGAATCGAATACGCAGGCAACGCGAGAGCCAACAAAATCGCTGGACACCACTTCCGGGGAGTTGGTGAAATCGATTTGCTGACGCAGCGGCGAGTGCAGTGCCACATCGCGCATGTATTCGTTCAACTCTTCCTTGGTGGTCTCTTTACCCAGGTTCAGGTTCAGGATCGCCATGGAAACATTCGGGGTTGGAACACGAATTGCGTTGCCGGTGAGCTTACCTTTCAGCTCGGGCAGCGCTTTGGCAACCGCCTTGGCAGCACCGGTTTCAGTCAGAACCATATTCAGCGCTGCTGCGCGACCGCGACGCTCGCCTTTGTGGTAGTTGTCGATCAGGTTCTGGTCGTTGGTGTAGGCGTGTACGGTTTCTACGTGGCCGTGCTCAACGCCGTAGCCATCCATCATCGCTTTCAGGACAGGCACGATGGCGTTAGTGGTACAGGAAGCGGCGGACAGTACCTTGTCTTCCGGCTTGATGTCGCTGCTGTTGATACCGTAAACGATATTCTTGATATCGCCCTTGCCCGGTGCAGTCAGCAGCACCTTGGAAGCGCCTGGGCTCTGCAGGTGCTGGCTCAGACCTTCTTCATCACGCCATACACCGGTGCTGTCAACGATAATCGCATCGTCGATACCGTGCTGGGTGTAATCCACTTCCTGAGGGGAGTTGGCGTAGATGATCTTGATTTCGTTACCGTTACAGATCAGGGAGTTGGTCTCCTCGTCCACACGGATAGTGCCCTGGAAGGCGCCATGTACGGAGTCGCGACGCAGCAGAGAAGCGCGCTTCACCAAATCGTTGGGGGCCTTGCCCTTGCGCAATACGATAGCGCGCAGACGCAGAACATCACCACTACCAGCCTTGTCGATCAGCAGGCGGGCAACCAGACGGCCGATACGACCAAAACCGTAGATCACAACATCTTTGGATTCGGGCAGAGGCTTGCCGGCACCCGCTGCGTCGGACAGCTCTTCACGTACAAACTCGTCCACAGACAAGCCGCGATCGTCGCGCATGTACTTGTTGGTCATGGTTCCCAGGTCGATATGTACGGGACCCAGCTCCATCTTGCAGATGGCTTCCAATACAGGGAAGGTTTCAAACTCGGAGAGTTCATTTTCCTCAACCTGACGCACGAAACGGTGCGCTTTCATAATGCTCAGCACTGAGCGATTAACCAGGTTGCGGCCGTACATATAAATACCGACGTTGCTCTCACGGTTGAGCTTTCCAATCATCGGAATCATGGATTCAGCCAGTGCTTCACGCTGTTTCCAGTCCTTGAAAAAGTCCGCGGGCTTCGGTCGCTTCTGAGTCACTATCGGACACCTCTGCAATGTATTTAGTAGGCAAGAAATACGGCCTTGAAACCACTCAGGACCGCATGGCTGCGCATTATAGTGTTCGCTTTACACTGCGCAACTGAGCAAAAAAGAGCCAAAAAAATGTAGTAAAACTACCTTTTTGTAGTCCACCCGAGCGACATTGCGCAATCCATAAAAAAGCGTAGTTGTTCCCGACTGGAAACACAGGCAGGGTTAACATTCCCTGCAAGTAAAACTGTTCGCGGCTACAATAGCCGACCTCGAAGACATCTCGAATGAATGCGCGGATATATAAGGAAAGATGACAGAAATACAGCCCCTGACCCCACCGAAGTTTCGCTCCTCCAGTGACCGACAATTTTGGGGACAACTGCATGGCGCAGCTGCCGCGCTCGCCATCCTCAACGCGGCACGCAATAACAAAGCGCCCACCCTGTTAATCACAAAGGACAGTCTCGAAGCGCACCGTTTAGAGGTGCAATTGAAATTTTTTAACAAAGCGCGGCGAGATAAGGGGGAAAACGGGGAGCTGGAAATTTTCCATTTTCCCGACTGGGAAATTCTCCCCTACGACACATTCTCTCCCCACCAGGACATCATCTCGGATCGCCTCGCCACCCTCTACCAGCTGCCGAAAATGGGGGGCGGGATCGTCATAATCCCAGTTAGCACCCTGATGCACCGGCTACCACCCTGCAATTATATTGCCGGCAATGCGCTGATATTGGAGGAGGGGCAGCAGTTTGATATCGATATCCAGCGGAGACTGCTGGAGCAGGCCGGCTACCACTGCGTAGACACCGTCTACGAACACGGTGAATTCGCTGTGCGCGGCTCACTGATGGATATTTTTCCAATGGGCAGCCCCCTGCCCTACCGCATCGATCTGTTCGACGATGAAATTGAATCCCTGCGCACCTTTGACCCGGAAACCCAACGCACCATCGACAAGGTGAAAACCATTCACCTTTTACCTGCGCGGGAATTCCCTTTGCACAAGGCTGCCCTATCAGGATTCCTGCAAAATTGGCACGGTGAATTCGATAGCGACCCCAGCCAAGTGCCAATTTACCAGGATATCAGTGCAGGAATTGCCCCGGCGGGCATTGAGTACTACCTGCCCCTGTTCTTCGATGGGAACTGCTCAAGCCTGTTCGACTATCTGCCCGAGGGCAGCCAGGCATTTTTACAGGGAGATATCCAACAGCCGCTGGACAATTTCTGGCGCGAAGTCAGCAATCGCTATGAAAGTCGTCGCGGCGACCTGACCCGCCCCATATTGCCACCGCGCCAGATTTTACTGGAAATTGATGAGCTTAACGGTGCCCTGAAGTCCATGCCCCGGGCAATCTTCTCTGCGGAGAGTCTTCCGGAAGCCCAGGGCAACTGTAGTTTTGACACTTCCGTCCCCCCCTCACTGCCAGTAGATGGCAAGTCCGAACAACCCCTGGCTGCACTGGAAAGCTACCTGATGGAATACTCCGGTCGGGTGCTATTTTGTGCTGAAAGTAGCGGGCGTCGCGAAGCGCTGCTGGAGCTATTAAAGGGCATACGGCTCAGCCCTCCCAGCTTCCAAAGTTGGCAGGACTTCCTCGCCGCAAAGGACACTATCGGCATTACCGTAGCCCCCATCGATCAAGGGCTGCTGCTTAAGGACCCGCAAATCAACTTGATCGCGGAACCGCAGTTATTTGGTGAGCGGGTACTGCAGCAACGCCGCCGTAAAAAAGCCAAAGATGAAGCGGACAACGCGGTTAAAAACCTGGCTGAACTGCGCATGGGCACTCCCGTCGTTCACATTGATCACGGCGTAGGTCGTTATCGCGGCCTACAGCACCTGGAGATCGACGGGCAACCGGCAGAATTCCTGACCCTTGAATATGCCGACGATGCCAAGCTCTACGTACCGGTAGCCAGCCTGCACTTGATCAGCCGCTACTCCGGTGCCGATGAAGCCCTGGCCCCACTGCACAGAATGGGCAGTGAACAGTGGCAAAAAGCCAAACGCAAAGCCGCCGAGAAAGTCCGCGATGCAGCTGCAGAGCTGCTGGATATCTACGCCCGCCGCGAAGCCCGTATTGGCCATGCCTTCGATAACCCTCAATTGGCCTACCGAGAATTTTCCGCAGGTTTCCCCTTCGAGGAAACTCCAGATCAACAACAAGCCATCGAGGCAGTTCTGGGGGATATGCTCTCAGATAAGCCGATGGACCGACTGGTTTGCGGTGACGTGGGATTCGGTAAGACAGAAGTGGCCATGCGAGCTGCATTTGTCTCGGCCCACGCAGGTATGCAAGTGGCCATGCTGGTTCCCACCACCCTGTTGGCCCAGCAACACTATCAATCCTTCCAGGATCGCTTTGCCGATTGGCCGATCAATATCGAGGTGATCTCCCGCTTCCGGTCCGGCAAGGAAGTGGACAGCGTGAAAGAGAAGGTTGCCAGTGGCAAGGTGGACATCCTGGTTGGCACCCACAAGCTGTTGCAAAGCGATCTGGACTTTAAAAATCTCGGCCTGCTGATTATCGACGAAGAGCACCGCTTTGGCGTCCGGCAGAAGGAGCGTCTGAAGAGCCTGCGCTCCGAGGTGGATATCCTCAACCTTACCGCCACCCCTATTCCCCGCACCCTGAATATGGCCATGGCCGGTATTCGCGATCTATCGGTGATCGCCACCCCACCAGCACGGCGTCTCTCCGTGAAAACCTTCGTGCGCGAGCGCGATGATGCCCTGGTAAAAGAGGCTATCCTGCGGGAGATATTGCGCGGCGGTCAGGTGTATTTCCTGCACAACGAAGTCAAAAGCATTGAGCGAATCGCGCGGGAGCTACAGGAGATGATTCCCGAGGCCCGTATCGGCATAGGCCACGGCCAGATGCGCGAACGGGAGCTGGAACAGGTAATGAGTGACTTCTATCACAAGCGCTTTAATGTCCTGGTCTGTACCACCATTATCGAAACCGGTATCGACGTCCCCACAGCCAACACGATACTGATCGAGCGCGCAGACAAGTTCGGCCTGGCCCAGCTTCACCAGTTGCGCGGTCGCGTGGGACGCTCGCACCACCAGGCCTACGCCTACCTACTGACTCCCAACAAACGCTCCATGACCAATGACGCCGTGAAGCGCCTGGAAGCGATTAGCGAGGCCCAGGATTTAGGTGCAGGCTTTACCCTGGCTACCCACGACCTGGAAATTCGCGGTGCAGGCGAACTGCTAGGTGAGGAACAAAGCGGGCAGATTCAGAGTGTCGGTTTCAACTTGTATATGGAGATGCTCGACAAGGCAGTGAAGGCCATTCGCGAGGGCCGCACACCGAATATTGACGAACCCCTCGAATCCCCTGCGGTGGACGTCAATCTGCGGGTTGCTGCGCTGATTCCCGAGGACTACCTGCCCGATGTCCACGGCCGACTGATCATGTACAAACGCATTGCCAATGCCACTGACGGGCAGCAACTGAAAGAACTTCAGGTAGAGATGATCGACCGTTTCGGGCTACTGCCGGAATCGGTAAAACACTTGTTCCGCACCACGGAGATCAAGTTAAAGGCCGAGAATATGGGCATCCGCAAACTTGAGGCCTCTGCGGCAAGAGGGCGTATCGAATTTGCGGAGAATACCCGTGTAGATCCGCTCACTTTGGTTAAGATGGTGCAAACCCAGCCGGGACGCTACCAGCTGGCCGGCGCAAACCAACTGAATTTCAGTCTCGATGAGGAGGGTACTGATCGCAAGCTCCAGGAAATTAACGAAGTTCTGGAAAAGCTTGCACAGTGATACCATCCGGCAGGCAGCAGCGGGAGCTGGCGGCAAAACTAATGAGTCTCCTACTCCCGCTTAAACGGCCTGTCGGCAATGACACCCTCTGCACCCAAATAGAATTGTTTAAGTGGTAAACCCATGAAAAGGATAATTAGCCTCTGCTCAACCCTGGCGCTCACGCTGGCAGCAACCAGTGCCCAGGCCGTCAACTACGCTGGCAATACTTTCGAAATAGAAATGATCGTATTCGAGCGCCCCCAGGGGATGGAAAGAACCGCAGAGACCTGGCCGACGGCACCCCGTCTTCAGTATCCATCAAAGTGGATCGACTTTGACACCCTGCGCACCCCAACTCAGCCAACAGAGGATGAGGTGTTATCGCTTGAAGACATCATCTCGAGCCCAGATACGAGCGGCCCAGCCGATATTGAATCATCGGAACTTGAGGGCGACGCATCTACTAGTTTGCAGAACTCTGAGCAAGCACCAAGAAACTTGCTGCTAAGACCAGTACCCAGGCTGCTGGACAACAAAGCCGCCGCAATTTCCAGGGCTGGTGACAGGGTCCTGTTTCACAAGGCCTGGCGCCAGGTTTTAAAAACCAAGAGAAACTCCCCGGCCATTCTGATTGATGGCGGCAGCCAGCTCAGCGGCCACAGCCAGCTTGAGGGATCTATCACCCTGAGTGTCGCTCGCTATTTACATATCAGTACTAATTTGTGGCTCAGCGATTTTTATACGCAACCCGGGGAACACAGCATTCTTCTTCCTCAGCGCCCACAAAATAAAATCGAAAAGCCACTACAAATCCTAACCGGCAATTACAGTGATATTGAAAATTCATATTCACAAAATAACGGGTTTGATATCGAAAATAGTCAGGGCGCAATTAACACAACTCAGCCACTCACACTGGGCGAGCCGGAATTTATAAAAGAAGAGCCATTATATGTAGCCCATGCTGCAAGACTGCAACACGAGAGACGTTTGCGTAGCGGACAACTTCATTATATCGACCACCCTGCATTTGGCATTCTTATTGAAGTGCGCACTGTAGCCAAACCCAAAGAAGACTCGCAAAATATGAATATACTTAATTCCGACCAAGAAAAAGATAACCGCACAGAAAGTTAATTTATTTAAATAATCGACTTTCGCCAATCGCCCCTGCAAATCTTGCAGGGGCGATTATTTTAAATATACCTTTAAAACTCTTCACCTCAAACGAATTAATTTCACCATCACTGCAAGCACACCCCACCCAGCCGATATTTAATCAATTTATCTTTAATCAAAATACTGCCAGCAAACAAGCAAATACCGCCACCCCACAACAACATAAAATTGCAATCAGTGGGCCAATATTCCGGAAGTATTAAAATAATAATTAGCACAGCGGTATTGAGCACAATAAACTCACTCATATACACACAATTACATTGGGGACTTTAGGTGGGGTGGGATATGACCAAATCTACAAAGAGGGACACAAATGCAACTTAAAGAAGAAAAGCCT
This sequence comes from Microbulbifer maximicatervae (SeqCode), assembly GCF_052468155.1. Taxonomy (NCBI): domain Bacteria; kingdom Pseudomonadati; phylum Pseudomonadota; class Gammaproteobacteria; order Cellvibrionales; family Microbulbiferaceae; genus Microbulbifer; species Microbulbifer maximicatervae (SeqCode). Next base: position 3,256,901 of record NZ_CP174335.1, on the reverse strand, counting down.
ATATCCACTGCAAAGTAGCAAACAAAAAAGCGGATCATAAAGATCCGCTTTTCAGAGGCGCTGACAGGGCCGGCGTCAATCGAGCCGCAGGACCCTACACGACAACAGTTCTTTCAACGAGTGATCTATAAATCACTCACAGGGAACAACATCTTCCGCCAGCAGTCCTTTGTCACCTTGTTGCATTTCGAACTCTACCGCCTGCCCCTCATTAAGGGTTTTGTAGCCCTCGCCGCGAATGCTGCGATAGTGAACGAAAATATCTTCAGTTCCTTCTCCACAGGTGATGAAGCCATAACCCCGTGCGTTATTAAACCACTTCACTGTACCTGTAACGCGATCACTCATTGAGAAAACCTCATTATTGTTATTGCGCCTACCTCTTTTACCTCACTGCTCAATTCGGCAAGAGGGGCAAACGCCACCCCATTGTTAACAAACTGCTCCATGCAGAATGCTATCTTGCTTAATCCGATGAGCATATACTCAAAGGACGTACCCTGATTCTTAGATAAAACAGCGCCAGTGTCTAGTTTTCTATGTGAAATAAATACTACGTTTTTCCCAATATGCGTAATTAACCGTCAAAATCTTCAATAGTGCTCAATTAGAAACTAATCATTTGTACCTTATTGCACTCCCATTCCTCAACTGTCTAACGCGGCCTCTCGCGTTAATGAAGGTATATCGGCAATATGTAATGTTGAGGTTGGGAATGCACAGGATGCCCCATATCCCTCAATTATTTTAAGAATCGTTAATAGAACATCCTGTTTTACTTCATGATAACGAACCCAATCGGTAGTGCGGGTAAACGTATATATAAAGAAATCCAAAGAGGAGGAAGCAAAACTATTAAAATTAACAATAAGCGTACGATTAGAATCAATTTCCGGATGTTCCTGTAACATATTTTTAACATCCGCCACGATGGCCGCCATATGGTGGGCATCTTCATAACGAATACCAATCGTTTCAAAAATCCTACGATTTAACATACGGGAAGGATTTTCTACCGCAATCTGGGTGAAGATACCATTGGGAACATAGACGGGTCGCATATCAAAAGTGCGGATTCTGGTCAGGCGCCAACCGATATCTTCCACGGTCCCCTCAATCTCCTTATCGGGGGAGCGAATCCAGTCGCCCACCGCAAAGGGCCGATCCAGATAGATCATCAGGCCACCGAAAAAGTTTGCCAGCAGGTCCTTGGCCGCAAAACCGACAGCCAGTCCGCCAATACCACCAAATGCCAAAACACCGCTGACGCTGTAACCCAGGAACTGCATGACCACAATTCCCGCCGTGATCACGATTGAGGCCCTGACCAGTTTGCCGATCGCACGTACCGTAGTGGCATCCATCGGCTTGCCCATATAGCGCGGATCGCACAGATTGTGTTCCACGCTGTGTGAGAATCGCCAGGCAAACCAGGCCATCACCAGGATCAAGCCTATTTCCCGCGTCGGTGCAGCCAGGGAGAATATCTCGGCTCCAGTGGCGTCCCCCGCTCGCTGGGCAGCGACAGTCAAGCCCAGCAGCCATACCAGTACCTGCCCGGGAGGGGAGAGTGCCCCAACCAAAGCATCATCCCAGGGATTAACCGTCTTTTCCGCCTTAATGGCCATGCGCTGCACAAACCGGCCAAATAACCAGGCCAACACCCCAGACGCAAGTACTATGAGGAAAACAGAAACTATCCAGATCCGGTTCTCACCAAGCCAGGACAACAGCACGCTCTCAACGGACTCCACTCGAACCCCTCCGCTTTAACCAACAATCAGTAATATCCGTACAACGCCTTCTCAATAGACGACGGATCTCAACAACTTATCTCAGCGCATTATGGAAGCTAACCACTCCCTGGTTCTGTGCCAACGCGCACTCTTCTCAAGCTCCTCCCAGGAGCCGATCACCGGCCTGCCACCCATGGCCGACAGCCGATGAGTGGACTCCGGCTTAGGCACAAAGGTATCCAGTGCCGCCAGCGCCTCAAAAGCGCCGACACGATTGTTGCATACGATACCCATATCACAACCGGCTTCCAGGGCTGCGCGAATCCTATCGCCATAGCCTCCGGCCGCACCCGCCCCTTCCATAGACAGATCATCACTAAAAATCACTCCATTGAATCCCAGCTGTCGCCGCAATACATCCTGTAGCCAATAGCGGGAGAATCCCACCGGCTGGCTATCAATGTTGATGAAGCGGATATGGGCCGGCATCACCGCAGTAAGTTCCTGGGTTCCAATACAATCGATAAACGGAAGTGCATCGGTTGCCAAGACCTGATCCAACGAGCGCTTATCCTCTGGCAACTCCACATGACTGTCTTCCAGCACGTGGCCATGCCCCGGAAAATGCTTGCCTGTCGTGGCCATTCCCGCTTCGCGCATTCCTTGGATAAAGGGGCGAGCCAGTGCGGTTAACTGGGCGGGGTCGGGACAAAAACTCCGATCGCCGATCACCCTGCTGTGACTGTCATCCGCATCCAAAACCGGCGCAAAGCTAAAATCCACGCCTACAGCCAGCAACTCTGCGGCCAGCAGCCACCCCACATCCTGCAATTGCTCGTTACTGGCGACAGCGCTGAGGGCCTGCATTGAAGGTATTCGCGTAAAGTCATCGCGAAACCGCTGAACCCTGCCACCCTCCTGATCTACCGCTAGCAGGATCTCTGGTCGCACCGCACGAATGGAGTTAACCAATTGGATAAGCTGCTGGCGATCCCGATAGTTTCTCGCAAAAAAGATCAGCCCGCCCACCATCGGATGCCGAAGCAACTCACAGTCTTCCTCGGTGAGTTCAAGCCCCTCGATATCCACCATGACCGGTCCGGGTGGTAAAGACATATTAAGTTCCTTATCGATTTAAGAGTGCGCCCACTAATTATCTACCTTCAACATGGCCGAAGCAGCGGGTACCAATCGCTCAAGAGTCTGGGTCAGGGTACTGTCAGAACCGAAATCCTCCCGCAGGATAGCCTCAATCGCATCGTGGCTCGACAGTGTGAAAATGGTCGCTCCCAGCATAAAGTAGAGGCGCCAATAGAAAGTTTCTGGGTCCAAGCCCGGTAGCGCTTCAGCCAGCAGTCCGGCAAAACGGCGGTAAGTATCCCCGTATCGAGATACGATAAATCGACGCAAATGCCCCTGGAACTGGGTATAAGCCAATCCTAAAAGACGCATAAATCGCTGTGGATCCTTTCCCTCCAGCCCAAGGCTTCCCAACCCAACTCGATACAGGCATTCGATCAGCTCCTCCACCCCCAGGGGCTGCCCCAGGGCAATACGGCGATCAAGCTCTTCTTCCAGAGCGTTAGTGAAAGGCGTTAAAAAGCGTTCAAATACCGCCTGTATCAATTCTTTCTTGGAGCCGAAATGGTAGTTAACTGCCGCCAGATTAACCCCGGCCGTGCTCGTAATTGTTCTCAATGAGGTTTCAGGAAAACCCCGTTCAGCAAACAGCACTTCCGCTGCATCGAGTATCCGGCTGACCGTATCTATCTGGCTCATAAGTATCAAACCACCATTTAAAACATACGTTTAATCGACGCCAGAGTAGCACATTCTCACTGATCTAGAGCCCGCCAGCTAAGCCCTCCACTCAGCAAGGTGCAAGAGTAAAAATAACAGGGAAAAGTATGTCAGGCGGCAAGATCAATACTGCTGGAGTTGATTTCCCGCCAACTTATGCAAGTACGCCACCCCACCAGCCGGTATAGCCTTTTAGTCCGGGGACAGCTTTAACAAAAATAACTTTGAAAATTTTTTCGGTATTTTAAGATCATCCGAATAATTATTCTTTCACCTGCATATATTTCATAATCAGGGCCGCAGCCTCCTCCACACTATCAACGATATGAAAAAGGTCGAGATCACTGGCATCGATACAATCGCGCTCTAACACTGTATCTACCAACCAATCGTACAGCCCACTCCAGTAACGCTTACCTACCAACACAATTGGGAAACGTCGCACTTTCTGCGTTTGCACCAAGGTAAGAGCTTCAAACAGCTCATCCAACGTGCCGTAGCCACCGGGAAGTCCAACGAATCCAAGTGCGTGTTTTACAAACATAAATTTCCGTACAAAAAAGTATCGGAAGTTCAAACTAATGTCCTGATATGGATTTGCCGCCTGCTCAAAAGGCAGCTCTATGTTTAACCCAATTGATGCGCCGGGCTGCCCGAAAGCCCCTCGGTTACAAGCCTCCATCAGCCCCGGCCCACCACCGGTAATCACGGGGATCCCTTCAGCCGCGAGCAACTCTCCCAACTTTACCCCCTGCTGATATTCAGGACTGTCCTCTGTAAATCTCGCCCCTCCAAACACTGTCACTGCACCACCTAACGCTATCAGCCGCTCTATCCCATCTACCAATTCAGACTGAATACGAAGCACTCTCCAGGCTTCCGGCATTTTTGCATCCAACATTATTTTTCCCTCTTTGTCAGTTCCTTCAACGCTTTCTTCTCTCCTTGCTTTCTCCATCAATGTAGCAGCTCACAAAGACTAAAACCTGAGGATTGCGCGAACAATAAATCTGTATATAATTCCAGCAACTGTATATAAATACAGAAAACTAGGTAAATCTATGACCAATCTCACCGCTCGTCAGTCCCAGGTTCTCGACCTGATCAAGTCCTACCTGGATGAAACAGGCTACCCGCCAACGCGGGCAGAAATTGCCCAGGAGCTCGGCTTCCGCTCACCCAATGCCGCCGAGGAACACCTGAAAGCGCTCGCCAGAAAAGGCGCCATTGAGATGGTTGCCGGCGCTTCCCGAGGCATTCGAATTCCGGATCACCAATCCGGCTTGCCGATTGTGGGTAGAGTAGCTGCGGGGAATCCCATACTCGCCAGTGAACATATTGAAGATTACTGCGACTTGCCCGCGAGCTTCTTCCATCCCCCCGCAGATTATTTGTTGAGGGTGCATGGTATGAGTATGCGAGATGCGGGCATTCTCGATGGAGACTTGCTGGCAGTACAAAAGACCGAGCAAGTGCGCAATGGCCAAATCGTCGTTGCCCGTATCGATGACGAAGTCACAGTGAAACGCTTTCGCCGCAAGGGAAATCAGGCAACCGTTCAGTTGCTACCTGAAAATAATGACTTTGAGTTAATTCAAGTCGATATGAGAGATAAGAACTTTGTGATTGAGGGATTAGCCGTAGGGGTCATTCGCCAAACGCCTTAAGCCCCTAAAAACGACAACAGCGGCCATTGGCCGCTGTTATTAAGACTCGAACTAACGCTGATGTTAGTGAATAGTATGATTTACCGGCATTAAATCATCTTCTTCCTCGAAGTAACCAGCCTCAAGATCGTCTAGATTTTGTACGGCTTCAATACCCGCTTCCAACATAGCCCTTGCCACAGCAACCTTGTTCTTGCGCAGAAACTGAAGGCTTTCCGCAGAAAAAGAAATGCTTACCAAAGGGTCCTCTTTATGGCCAGCACGACGCAAAGCTACATCGCCATTAGCCAGCTCGATTATTTCAAAAGTTTCGGAGGACATTCGCTTTTCCTTCACGGCACAACAGTTTGCGCCCAGTGTACCACAGGCTTGCGATAAGTTTCATTCATCCAGTTTAAGGGCTTCTGACTCCTGACTTTCTATAACCAGTACGCTATATCAAGGAATTACCTAAACCACTCAAGAGATCACAAGAGAAGAGTGAATTGCTTTGCACGTTGCGCCGGTTGGGGGTTATGTCGAGTGGGCCACAACTACTCTATTGTAACTCACTCAAAGGACAGCGGACTTTCCCACAGAGGTGCACCTAATATCAACAACCTTCAAAATTCGCAGGAATATTACGAACCTATTCAGAAGTTCACCGAGATCGAGTAAGCGTATTAGTTAACACTCATCCAAGTGAGCGCGCTGCCTCACCACCAATTCATTCAGTGAGCGATGCCACTGAAGCAACAACTCTTTGGACAAGGGTGCAAACTCAGGCTTGGCAACTTCGTTGTGTAGCGGGATTAAATTAACCTGTTGCTGTTTCTCATCGGCATCCACAGATATTTTCTGCTGTTCTTTCCAGGCGTAAAGCATATGGGACAACCAGCTTTCCGGGTCGCCGACCAAGCCGGACAGCTCATTGGCCTCCGCGCTGGCCCTACCCTGAACGCCCAGCGCATCAATGATCAACTGCGGAGACTCCGGTTCAAATCCCAGCTGAAGCTGGGCGGCCTGCTCTGCCAGAAATGCCCGATAGGCCTTGTACAACTGCATCAACGCTGCCTCTTCCAGCGCATCGCGCTGGAGAGGCAAGTCCCACGGCTGTTGCAGCAACAGCTGGCTCTTGCGCAGAGCCGAAGTGACATGAATCGTGTAAGAGTTACTCATTACCTACTTCTTTGCCGCTGTCTTTTTAGCTGCGGGTTTCTTGCGCTTGGCGGCAGTGCTCTTGGTGGAGGCCTCTACTTTCCAACCGCCATCGCGATAAAAAGCACGCCAGCCGGTCGCCTTGCCCTCTTCCTCAGATTGAACATATTGCTCCTGGGTTTTGCGGCTAAATCGAACTACGGTATCCCGCCCACTGTCATCTTGCGTCGGTGCAGAGAATAGGAAGCTGTATTTTGGATCGATCTCACTCTGGTGAGGCAGCAGCTCTTTAACCAGGGGCGCACGGGTCTCACGGTTTTTCGGGAACTGGCTGGCAGCCAGGAATAGACCCGAGGCACCATCGCGCAGGATATAGTGATCCTCAACTTTGATACAGGCCAATTCCGGCATGGGAACCGGGTCCATTTTCGGCGGCGCCGGCTGCCCATTTTTCAGCAGCTTGCGGGTGTTTTTACAGTCTTCATTGGTACAGCCGAAGTACTTGCCAAAGCGACCAGACTTCAACTGCATATCACTGCCACACTTATCGCACTCAATAATGGGGCCGTCATAGCCTTTGATTTTAAAAGTGCCCTGCTCAATCTCGTAGCCATTGCAATCCGGGTTATTGCCACAAATATGCAATTTACGCTGCTCATCTAACAGGTAGCTATCCATAGCCGTGCCGCACTTGCCGCAGCGGCGCTTCTCCCGCAGCAACCTGGATTCAGCTTCCTCGTCCTTATCCGCATCGACCGCCTCATCACCAGAAACCAGGTTCATGGTATTGGTACAACGCTCTTTTGGCGGCAGTGCGTATCCAGAGCACCCTAAGAATACACCGGTGGAGCCAGTGCGGATCTGCATATGGCGGCCACATTTGGTGCACTCGATATCAGTGTCTGTCGGCGTATTGCGACGCATACCTGCATCGGCAGACTGGGCTTTTTCCAGGCGCCCGGAAAAGTCCTGATAAAACTCATCGAGCAGTTGCTTCCAACCCTTATCGCCGTCGGCAACCGCATCCAGGGATTCCTCCAGGTTTGCGGTAAATCCGTAGTCCATCAGGTTCTTGAAACTTTCGCTGAGACGGTCGGTAACAATATCCCCCATTTTCTCAGCGTAAAAACGACGGTTTTCCAGGCGGACATAACCACGATCCTGGATCGTGGAAATAATGGAAGCATAGGTGGAGGGGCGTCCGATACCGCGCTTCTCCAGTTCCTTAACCAGGGCCGCTTCACTAAACCGCGCAGGCGGCTTGGTAAAGTGCTGCTTGGGATCCAGCTGTTGCAGGGATAGCTTTTCGCCTACCTTCACATCTGGAAGCACCAGATCTTCATCTTTTTTGCCGCTCGGTGGCGCAACTTTCAGGAAACCATCGAAACGAATTACTCGACCCCGCGCACGCAATTCAAAGTCACCTGCGCTGACCACGATTGAAGAGGAGGTAAATTGGGCAGGCGTCATCTGGCAGGCCACGAACTGCTGCCAAATCAGGTTGTATAACCTCTCCGCATCCCGCTCAACACCGGACAACATATTTGGGGCGATACGAACATCGGATGGGCGAATCGCTTCGTGCGCCTCTTGAGCGCCCTCTTTACTGCTGTAGCTATTGGGGCTTTCTGGAAGATACTTATCGCCGTAATTCTCGGCAATATAATCCCGTGCAGATTCCACAGCCTCTTTACTGAGATTGGTGGAATCTGTACGCATGTAGGTGATATGACCGGCTTCATACAAGCGCTGGGCCAGGGTCATGGTCTTCTTCACACTGAAGCCAAGGCGGTTACTGGCCGCCTGCTGCAAGGTGGAAGTAATAAATGGTGCGCTGGGCTTGGAGCTGGTTGGCTTATCGTCACGGGCGGAAACAACAAACTCACTGGACTGAAGCTGTTTGGCAGCACTCATTGCCAGCTCTTCGTTGGTAGGACGGAAAGCCTCACCAGCCTGCTTTTTCACCTCGAGGCGCAGCTTGGAAGCCTTTGCCGTCGCCGTATCGGCAAACAGAGTCCAGTACTCTTCCGGGATAAACGCGCGAATCTCCCGCTCCCGCTCAACTACGAGGCGGACCGCAACAGATTGCACACGCCCCGCAGACAAGCCTCTGGCCACTTTTTCCCACAGTAGAGGGGATACCATATAGCCAACGATTCGATCGAGGAAACGGCGTGCTTGCTGGGCGTTTACCCGATTAATATTCAGACGGCCGGGATCTTTAAAGGCCTCCTGAATCGCAGACTTGGTAATTTCATTAAACACTACCCGGCGGTAGCGATCGTTATCGCCACCAATTGCTTCACGCAAATGCCAGGCAATTGCCTCTCCCTCGCGATCCAAGTCCGTTGCGAGATAGATATGATCGGCGCCTTCGGCGAGTTTTTGTAACTCACTCACCACTTTCTCTTTACCCGGCAGTATCTCGTAGTGGGCTTGCCACTCGTGATCTGGGTCGATCCCCATACGCTTAATCAGCTGATCGCGGTTTTTCTTCCGCTTGTAAGCCTCTTTCGCCTCGGGGGAAAGCTTGCGTGTTTCCGCTGCACGACGGGCGCGCTCCTTTGCGTCAACCGGCTGTTTATTGCCCCCACCTGTGGGCAAATCGCGAATATGGCCGACACTGGACTTCACAACAAAGTCCTTGCCGAGATATTTATTGATGGTTTTCGCTTTGGCCGGTGATTCGACGATGACCAGTGATTTACCCATAAGCCTTTGATTTCAAATGAAAATTTACTGCTATTGCAAGTCTTTCAAGCCCTCTTATCGGGCTTGTGCTGCGCGAATATATAAGCCTCACTTCAAGCGCGGTCAAGCAAAGCTGACAATTTTCCACTCACAGTCACCAAAATTGGCACTGGGCAGTCCGCCTAAATGCGACTCAGTAGACGCTCTTTTACACCGCTATTACGGCAATCAAGACAGCCCCTCAGTCGCCGCGCGCGAACTCACTTTTCGAATAGCTTCTTCTATTAAGGGGGTGTACTCATCGAGCGACGCCATTAGTTTCTGGAAGGCTTGATTGCCTCCTGACTCCGGCCACTGAATACCGAGACCCACTGGTGTTGCAGTAATCGCACAGGCGTCCCGAGGGATTTTTTCCAGTAGCTCGCGCAAATATTTCCATGCCCCTTGCGGAGCTGGCTGGCCATCAGCCCAATCCCAAACACCGGAAAAATTCAGCTCGTGCTCAATCCGTTGTTTATCCAAAACCCACCCCACACTCAGGCCTTTACGGTTCTGCCAGCGGTGATAATAGACAGCTGCAGTCCCATCACCCAACGCCGCAGGCAGCGCTTGGATTTGTACGGTAATGCCAGCCTGGGCCGCCCGGCTACGCAAATCTGCAAGACGGCTGTCACGGGCATTGGGCTTTAGCCACATCACCGGCCCCAGCACCAAAGCGATGGCAAATCCGACGATAATCACCGGCAACCAATCAGACATAACCACTCCTCATCAGTGGAAAAAAGTGACTATTGTGCGGTGTTCCGCGTGATCTATGTCAATCGGTTTTTTTTGCGGTAGACTCAAAATAGGTGTCACAAGGGTGTTTTTCACAGTCAATAAAAGGGATAGGAGCAGGTAAATTATGGCGAAATACCGACACATCCTCGTGGGCTTGGACCTGTCAAAAGAGTCTTCCCAGGTGCTTGATAGGGCCGCTGATATGGCTGAAGCATTTGGTGCAGAGTTAAGCTTACTTCACGCCATTGAGCCCCTGACTTTTGCCTATGGCGGCGACATCCCAATGGACCTCTCCGAGGTACAGGACCAACTACAATCCCAGGCCAAGGAGCAATTGCAAAAAGCCGCCGATCGGCTGGATATCCCCGCAGATCGCCAGCACGTAATACTCGGCCAGCCATCTACTGAGATTCATCGCTTAGCCAAAGATATCGAAGCTGACTTAATCATTATTGGCAGCCACGGTCGTCACGGCTTAGCACTACTACTCGGCTCTACCGCCAACGGCGTTCTCCATGGTGCCAAATGCGATGTTCTGGCGATTCGGGTACATATGGAAGACGAATAATCGTTCAAAATTGGGGAGGGGGAAGCAGCAATAATTGCAGCTTCCCCTTCAACTTAGTCGTCTCCCCCCTCCAGCTCTGACCAGCGTTCAAATGCCTCTTCGAGCTGGGCTTGTCTTTCCGTCAGGGTGTTCAGCTTAGCCTGCACCAACGCCTGCTCCTGCTGATAAAAACTGGGGTCGGCAACCTCTTGCTCAATAGCCCCTATCTCTTCTTCCAAAGACTCAATCAAGGCGGGCAGGCTATCCAGCTCTCTTTGAAGCTTATAGCTCAGTTTCTTTTTCTTCGCTGGAGCCGCCTCCTGGGACTGAGGCTTTTCCTTTGGTTTACTAGCAGCTGGCTTAACTTCTTTCAGCTCAGCGACAAAGCTGCCACCTTGGCGCACAAAATCCCCATAACCACCCACGTATTCACGGATGCGGCCATCCCCCTCAAATGCGAGGCATGAGCCCACCACATTATCCAGGAAAGCACGGTCATGGCTCACCAGCAGAACCGTTCCGCCAAAGTCCAGGAGTAACTGTTCAAGCAGCTCCAGGGTTTCTACATCCAGGTCATTGGTGGGCTCGTCGAGCACCAAAATATTGGCGGGCTGGCTAAACAATTTTGCCAGCAAGGCGCGATTTCGCTCTCCACCACTCAAGGCGCTGACTTTAGTACGGGCTTTAACACCACTAAAAAGAAAATCGGCCAAATAAGACATTACGTGGCGGCTTTTACCACCAATAGTCACTGAGTCGCGCCCTTCGGCAACATTATCGAGCACAGTCAAATCGGGATTCAGCTGATCCCGGCGCTGATCGAAATAGGCCACTTGCTGCTTGGTACCCAGGCGCACACTCCCCCCCTGGGACTTTAGCTCTCCCAGCAGCAATTTGATCAGGGTACTTTTGCCGACACCATTGGGGCCTATTAGGCCAACGCGGTCTCCACGCATCAGCGTGAATGATAAATCCCTAATCAACGCTTGCTCATCGGGGTAAGCAAAAGTGACGCCCTTCAACTCAGCGACCAATTTGCCGGACATCTCACCGCTATCCAGGGCCATCTTGGCTATACCCTGCTGGGACCGGCGCGCTTCCCTTTGGCGACGCAGTGCTTGAAGCGCTCTAACCCGCCCCTCATTACGGGTTCGGCGAGCCTTGATGCCCTGGCGAATCCAAGCCTCTTCCTGTGCTAACTTCTTGTCGAAAAGAGCTTCATTTTTTGCCTCTTCTTCAAGAAGCTTCTCTTTTTCTTCCTGGTAACGGTCGAACTTGCAGCGAAATGTCCGCAGGTGTCCACGATCCAAATCCCATACGCTGGTGGCCAAACGTTGTGCCAATGCACGATCATGGCTCACAAACAAAAGAGCGCCACGATAGCTGGCGAGGAAATTCTCAAGCCATTCGACTGCAGCAATATCCAAGTGGTTGGTTGGCTCATCCAGTATCAGCAGATCAGGCTCCACCACCAAAGCGCGAGCCAGAGCAGCACGGCGCTGCCAGCCACCGGAAAGGTCGGCAACCTTTTCGTCTGCATCGAGCCCCAAACGATCTAATACACTGTCCACTTTCGGCAGCAGCTCCCAACCGTGAGCCGCTTCGATTTTGGCTTGTAGCTCTGCTGTGGGGGAGTCCCTGTACGCCGACAAAACAGCGCCTATTTCGCCCAATCCCATAGCCACATATCCGTAGACAGAATCGGGGCAATCGGCAGGTAACTCCTGCTCCAAAACCGCTTGAACCATACCGCTGGCACGAACAATCTCGCCGCTATCCGCGTCAACTTGCCCCGCGATCAAGCGCAACAGGCTGGATTTCCCCTCCCCATTACGCCCCACAAGGCATATACGATCTCCACGCTCAACTTTTGCGCTGACATTGTCTGCCAGTACCTGGGTCCCGTAACGAAGACTGACCCCATCCAATAGAAGCAACATAAATAGGCACTACAATTATCAAACCCGAACCTCAATCCCGCTGATGAAAGAAGCGAAGTCGGCTCTTTCGGGTTCTGTGAAAAATCAGCTATTTTACGCGTTTTTACCGTATAGTCAGTCATAGCTGGAAACACACGTCCAACTGAGGTAATTGAGATGTCAGCTGACGCAAAAGGAATCGCGCTTCTTTCTGCCCTAATCATCACCTGTCTCTGCACAGCCGTGCCCACTAATGCACAATCTGTTCAGGCAACCGCTATCGCACCGGAAGTATCCGAAGATAATCGTGCGGCGCAGAGAGAAAAGCTGCGCCAGGCCCGGCAGGCGATAAAATACAGGGATCGACGGCAACTTCGAGCACTTAAAGCTGAGCTCAAAGATTATCCCCTCGCTGCTTATATTGACTATTGGGCGCTCAGTGAAAAACTGCACCAGCTGCCCTTAAAAGAAGTTGATCAATTCCTGGAGAGCAACAGAGGCACGGCTATTGGCGACTGGATGATGGTCAGGTTGTTGCGCCAACTCGGTAGTCAAAAAAAGTTCTCGACTTACCTGCGCTATTACCAACCTTCGCAACACAGTCGCACCTCCCTCCGCTGCTATTACGCCGATGCCCTATCGCGCCGAGACGGCTATCAGGCAGAAACACAGCAGTTGATATCAGAACTCTGGCTTGTTGGCCGGTCCCAAGTCGAGGAGTGCGACCCCGTTTTTGCCCGCTGGATAAAAAACGGCGGCTTGACGCAGGAACTCGCTTGGAAGCGGCACCTGCTGGCAGTCGAAGAAGGCAATCTCGATTTGGCACGTTATATCGCCAAAAAAATGACGCCAGCACAAGCAGAGAAAGCCAAACTTTTACGCTCGGTCCATCGCAACCCACAGAAGCTTCTCACTGACACCAAGTTCGCCTACAACCCACTGGAATATCGCGATATCGTGTTGCACGGATTGCACCAATTGGCGAAAAAAGACGCGATCAAAGCTGAAACTGCGTGGCACCGCTATCAGGCCAGCTACTTGTTTTCCGATGCCCAACAAGAAGCCATGTTCAAGCACTTGGCGCGTCAATTTGCTCGCCAGGATAATATGCAGCGCTTGCAACAGCTGGTTGAACATCACACAGTGACCGATGGCCGTACCATCGAGTGGCTAGCCAGACAATCCCTACGTGAATTAAATTGGCAACAGGTCGCGTTCTGGATTGACCGCCTGCCAGAGGAGAAACAACAACTCGACCGGTGGATATATTGGAAAGCCCGCTCACTGGAAGAACTTTATGGCACAGGAAGTTCCGAAGCTTCCTCCCACCTTTACCGCAAAGCCGCCCGCAATCGCAGTTACTACGGTTTCCTTGCCGCTGATACCTTGGGGCAACAGTACAGCTTTGAGCACCGGCCGGCACCAATCACCCCCATTCAAGTGCAGGAGATGGCAAAGCGCCCCGAACTGCTGAGGGCCCGAGAATTACAAGCGATAGGCGAACTCTTCCATGCCCGAAGGGAATGGAGCTATGCCACAAGAGCTATGGACCACCAGGAATTACTTGCGGCCGGCAAAGTAGCTAGCGCCTGGGGTTGGTACCATAAATCAATCCAGTCAGTGCTTGCGGCTGACTACCTCGACGACTTGGAGCTGCGATTCCCACTCGCTTTTTCCGATATTGTTCACGATGTGAGCAAACAGGTTGGTGCCCAGAGCTCGGCACTAGAGCCATATCTGATTTACGCTGTGGCACGACAAGAGAGCCACTTTAGCCACGATGCAAAATCCAGCTCCGGGGCCCTGGGACTTATGCAATTGCTCCCATCCACGGCAAAAGCTACTGCACGCAGAGCGGGGGTGCGCTATCGACGCAGCTGGGACCTTTTGAGCCCCAATACTAACATTGCGCTGGGCAGCTTTTACTTAAGTAGCTTACTTAACCGCTTTGACAATAACCGCTTTCTGGCAGCCGCCGCCTATAATGCCGGGCCAACCCGCGTAGCGGGATGGCTAAAAGAGACCCGAAAACAGCTGCCCTATGATGTGTGGATTGAAACCATTCCATTCCGGGAAACGCGTAATTATGTGCAAAATGTACTCGCCTATTCTGTAATTTACGCCTACCGAAGCGGCACCAAGCTGCAACTATTAAGGGAGAGTGAAGCTGCGAGCCGGCTGTAATTTAAAGCCTCTCCTTCAGCCAATCTTGCAATTGGACCTGGTCAAACGGCCAACCGCAAACATCGTCGGGGTCTCCAAGGCCAACCACCGGAATGCGGATAGAAAAGCGCTCCATTAACGCTTCATCCTCGGCGATATCCACCTCGCGAAGACGCAAGTTGAATTTTTCCAGGGCAGGCCAAATTTCAATTTTGGCTTTTTCGCACAGGCCGCAACCCAAAGTGGTGTAGAGCAAAAGCTCTTTTATATCGCTCATCCAAAAACCCCCTGGCTGCTGCCCCAGAGATATCCCGCAACACTTAGCGCAAGCCCCACTATTAAAAGCCACGTTTTACTTTTAGCCTTTGGCTTATCGACTTCCTCAGGTACCTCCTCGGACAAACTGGGTTGCACTGCGTAGGGGACTGTATCGGCTTCTCCAGAGACAGAGGTAGAACTGGGCAATTCGAACTCCGGCAAAGCCGGGCGTACAGCCGTGCGGTTGTTATCGTCAGCTGGGCCGACAATTGAAAAACTTAAAGTGTCGAGCCGGAGCTCATCTCCCCTGCGCACCCGACTCTCACTAACCTTTCTATTATTGACAAAAGTCCCATTTGCCGAACCTAAGTCAATAACGAACAGTAAGCCCTCCCTTACTTCGAGACGAGCGTGCCTACGCGAAAGATGAGAAAGCGAAAAAGTTATATCACACTCATCGGAGCGCCCAATTACCGCACTCTCTTTCACAGGGAACACCTTTCCTGCAATAGCCCGGTGATTGGCTCTTAGCGCCCAGGCAACGCCCTGATTCGAAGCAGCCTTAGGGGGGCCAGACTTGAGCTTAGTTACCTTCGGGTCGATTACCTGGAGTAAACGGCTGCCCACTTTGACCTGATCGTTTATTTTTAACTGGCACGGTGTACCAGTTGGTTGACCATTAAGCAAAACACGGGCCGCGCCCGACAAATTGTGCAAAGTCAGAACATCGCCATTAACTGCAATTTTAAGGTGCGACTTCGCTACGGAATCATCGGCAATACACAAGTCACTACTCTGCGCCCGCCCCACAGTTACTCCCGGCGATACCAGCCATACGCTCTGGCTGAGATCATTGACATCACAAAGTTTGAGCATCGAAATCGCTCCTAAAGCCAAAATGGCCGTGTGAAATTGGCCAATTATTGAAGACAGTGAGCTTAACTAATGTTAAAAAGCAGCCGAAACACTCACTTTTATTGATAAAGTTGAGTTTATCATGGGCGATATCATTAGCGTGTGATTCGGTTTGCAGCTTAAAATGGCCCAATGGTCTAGTATTTAACAGATTCAGCGATGACCTACAAAGTGATCGGCAACTTAAATAAGCCGAGAGCACAACAGGGAAGAGGCGTGTGATTACCGGAGGGTTATCACCGTTAGAAAGATTAAATAAATTACAGGTAGTTGCACGCCAGTGAGTGAAGCCAAAGTACGCGAAGTATCACGGCACAGCGGGATAGTTCAGCATAGCAAAGACGCTACACGCAGTGCCGGCGCAACCCATACCGGCTATAAGCGTGAACAGAACGAAGATGCCTATTGGGCTGCGGAAGACAAAGGTATCTGGGTTGTAGCCGATGGCCTTGGCGGTCACCACGCTGGTGAACTCGCGAGCAAAACTGTTGTTGAAGAAATCCAAAAGTCAGCGGAAACTGACAAGCACTACGAGCGTGCCTTGCAAAAAGCGCACGCCCTTTTACTGGGCGATGAACAAACCACAGCCAATATGGGCTCTACTGCGGTCGTTGTTGCTGAAGAGGGTGACTACTTTCATATCTACTGGGTTGGAGACAGCCGCGCTTACCTCTGGGCTCCCGAAGGCACAACAGGGAAGCTCACCCAACTAACCAGCGACCACTCCTACGTACAGATGTTGATGGATTCAGGCGCTATCAACTCCGAAGAAGCCGCAATTCACCCCAACCGGCATGTAATTACCCGATGTATCGGCGGTAGTACCAACCCCAAACTCGAAGTGGACCGAGTCTCCTATCGCTGGGCAGCAGGACAAAGACTACTCATCTGCAGCGATGGACTTAGTTCGGAAGTACCAGCAAACTCAATCAACCAAATATTGACGGAAAACAGTGATACCCACAGAGCAACAGAACTTCTAATCGCTGCAGCATTGGATGCAGGAGGCAAAGATAATGTCACTGTTCAGGTCATAGATGCCCCATCCACAGCGCAACCTTCTTCTACCGCATCCCTCAACCCAATTAGCGAGCCCACCCTGCCCGGCTCCACACTCAGAAAGTATCGCCCCTTCATTCTCCTCTTCACAGTCGCTTTAGCCACCGCAGTTGCCTACGGACTTTCAACTCTGCTTTAAGATAGGGAAAGCACTTCATGGAAGTCGTCAATAGCGGCACCTCTTCACTGCAGATACCGGGCTACCGCATCCTCAAGAAAATCAATCAGGGGGGAATGTCCTCAGTCTACCTGGCTATACAGCGCAGTGTGGGCCGGCAGGTGGCACTAAAAGTTATGTCGCCAGTATTGAACGCTGATCCAATCTTCAGTGAGCGGTTCCAGCGGGAAGCGAATATCGTTGGGCAGCTGTCACACCCAAATATCGTCGGTATTCACGATATTGGCCGCTACCGCAGCCTGAACTATATCGCCATGGACTACATGCCTGGGGGCTCGGTTGCAGAGCGTTTAAGCAAAGGTGGGCTTGAGCCTCTTGAGGCGCTTAATGTTGTGCGCCAGATAGCCATGGCCCTAGACCACTCCCACAGCAAGGGCTATGTACACCGAGATCTGAAACCGGAGAATATCCTGTTTCGCGAAGACGGATCGGCCGTACTCAGTGATTTTGGGGTTGCCCGGGCTATCGCGAGAACCACCCGTATGACTAACAGCGGGATGGTTGTGGGAACCCCTCACTATATGAGCCCGGAACAAGCTCGCGGAGCAGCGGTTGACGGTCGTGCCGACCTGTATAGCCTTGGAGTTGTTTTCTATGAAATGCTCACAGGAGCCGTGCCCTATCAGGCAGACGAAGCCGTCGCCATTGCAATAAAGCACCTCACCGACCCAATACCGCGACTGCCAGCCCGATACGCACTTTATCAGCCTCTACTTGATCACTTCCTGGCCAAAGACCCGGATAAGCGATTTCAACGCGGCCTGGATATCGCCGATGCCGCAGATGATTTGGTTGCAGCCCTCGCCGGAAAGCCGGCCAACCAAATCAGCCAGCTCAACAATTCAACTTTAAAAACTTCCAGCTTGGCAAAAGCACTTGTACTGACCATTTACGGCAGTGTGGCAGACCAACTCGGGAGAGTTGCTTCCAGTTGGAAACGGAAGGAAACGCCCGAGAAGCCAGAGCGTAAGGAGCAGGATACTGTTGTACGCCTGCGGCAGTTCCTCGCTGAGCCAACAAAACACAAGCGCTCCTGGCTTATGAGCAGCTTTATCGCTGTTGGCCTTACCTCAACCTGGGGCCTGTATAGCATCGTTGATCACAAGACCGGCTGGCAACTTGGACTACCTATATTGGACGGCGCTGCCGATATTACAGCTGCCACCCTACTAGGTACCGCGGAGCAGCCTGCCAATATTGCTCCAAATTCAAATACAGAGTCTGCGCCAACTGAATCAGCAGCAGATGCCCTAGACTCACAGGTACAAGTTACCCAGCTAAATCTACCTTCCTCGCTCAATGCAGATGCACAACTACCCCTCAGTGGTAATCAGGCACTGATTGCCAGGAGTAATATTGAGCCCCCAAAAGTTCTCACGCCTGAGCCTGCAGAGCCAGGAGCAGAGAACCAACCCAAGCTGTACAGCCTAACGATTAACACAAAGCCGTCTGATGCCCGTGTGCGGATTATGAACATAGCCCCCCGCTACCAGCCGGGGCTTGAATTGAGCCCAGGCAAATATGATGTGGAAGTGAGTAAACGGGGCTTCAGTAAAGTTCGCCAGTGGGTCTTGCTGGAAGAACAAAACCTCGAAGTGGCAATCGAGCTGGAACCTGCCTACTTTATCGGCAAGCGATTTCAATCTGAATTATCCTCTGGTGGCTTGGGCCCGAAAATGGTCGCAGTGGGAGCAGGCAGCTTTACCATGGGCAATAACCAGCGGCGATTGGCCAGCCCTGCGCACAGGGTAAATGTAGAGCAGGACTTTGCTATATCCATCTATGAGGTCACCTTTGCCGAATACGATCGTTTCGCCGAGGTCACCGGCAGTGCTAAACCCAGCGATGCAGGCTGGGGGCGCGGCGATAGACCGGTAATTAATGTGACCTGGCGGGACGCACAAAGGTATGTGAAGTGGCTGTCAAAGGAGTCTGGCAAGCAGTATCGGCTGGCCAGTGAAGCCGAGTGGGAGTACGCAGCCCGGGGAGGTAGTTCCCACCAATACTGGTGGGCTTCCAGCGACGTCCGGGGAAAAGCGAATTGCCGCAGGGGTTGCTCTAGCGAATTTACAAAGCTGTTCAGTATCAGTACAGCTCCCGTAGGGCATTACCAGGCGAATCCTTTTGGCCTTTTTGACACTGCAGGGAACGTGGCTGAGTGGGTGGAAGACTGCTACCAAGCTGGATACAACCCAACAAAAACTACTTCAGCGCCTATAAAGATTAACGGCTGCCAACTTCATTCTGTAAGGGGCGGCTCAATGCGTGATACCTCTAGTAAGATTTCTTCTGACTACCGAAAAGGCCTCAATGAAACCGCGCGCTCAAAGGATGTGGGGATACGGGTTGTAATGGATCTGAATGAATAGATCCGAGCTCACAGCGAATCGGGTTTCTGTAGTTGTACCGTCAACTTTCGCTATCTTTTTATTTATGCAAAGTTCTAGCTGAAAGCCGCTGGCCCAAATTAACCTAGAATTGAATTACAAGTAAATTGACACTGGACGGCGATTTACCTCCAGCTTGTAAAATCCCTCAATTTCAATGGTCAAAACCTATTAGACCTTAGGTATCTTAGGCCGGCTATTAAATCAAGCCGGCCATAAATCACTAAAGCGTTAGTACCACCCTACTTCAGCCGGAGCTCCCAAACATTGTGAATTTTTGGGTTGCGCTGAAAGTCCTTATCCAAAAGGTTCAGCTTCTCTACCGAATATTCACTGGAAACGTCCTCGTCCATCTTAAAGCTGCGCAAGTTGTTGGAAAACACCAAGCGACCTTGAGGCGACAACAGGGACATACACTGACGAATCAATTTCCCGTGGTCCCTCTGAATATCTAATACCCCGCTCATCTTCGCGGAGTTGGAGAAACTCGGGGGGTCCATGAATATTAAATCGTAATGGCCTTTCCTGTTCTGTTGAGCAGATTCAAGCCACTGTAAACAATCGGCCTCGACCAACTGATGGCGATAAGGATCCATGTTATTAGCACGGAAATTTTGTCCCGCCCAGTTTTGATAGGTTCGCGACATATCGACACTAGTGCTTTGCTTGCAACCACCCAGAGCCGCTTGGACCGTCGCACTGGCGGTATAGCAGAAAAGGTTTAGGAATGTTTTACCGGCAGAAATCTCTCGCAGATATTTGCGCACCGGGCGATGATCCAGGAAAAGCCCTGTATCCAGGTAGCTCCACAGATCTACCGCCAACTCAGCACCATACTCCCCAACCCAGAGCTCCTTTCTGGATTCCGTCTGCTTCTGGTACTGACTTACACCCTTACCTCCGCCCTTGTGGCTGTGGCGACGGCGCTCTTTAATACTGATATTCGCGCGGGGCAATTCGAGCACGGACTGAAGGGCCCTTAACAAATCGCGCAAGCGTCCCCGAGCTTTCTCTTCCTCGATAGTGGCCGGCGGACGATACTCCTGCAAATGGGCGTACATGGCACCATCCAGGGTTTTATAGATATCGATAGCCGCAGCATACTCAGGCAAGTCTGCATCGTAGAGGCGATAACAATCCACGCCACTCCTCGCAGCCCATTTACCCGTAGTGCGCAGATTTTTGCGCAAGCGATTCGCTACCATCTCCGCCTGAGGTGAAAGCTTCGGCCCAGTAGCTTCACTCGCCGCCGCTCCGCTTTGCGCGCGAACCTCAAACATCAGCAACTGACTGGGAATACTGCCATTGTATAGCTGGTACTGCTTGTGAGAGCGTAAACCGGTGGCATAACCCAGCTCCGGATTGCCGGTAAACACACCGACCAACCAGCCCGGGAACTCCGCTTTTAACTGCCGCCCCAGTTCTAAATAGGTCTCCCGCAAAGCCTCCTGCTCACCCAAGCGCTCACCGTAGGGTGGGTTTGTCAAAACCAATCCCGCTTTGACTTCTCTATGACTCGGTACCCTAAACCCTGCTACTGGGCGGCAACTCACTCGCACCTGGC
This sequence comes from Microbulbifer maximicatervae (SeqCode), assembly GCF_052468155.1. Classification (NCBI taxonomy): domain Bacteria; kingdom Pseudomonadati; phylum Pseudomonadota; class Gammaproteobacteria; order Cellvibrionales; family Microbulbiferaceae; genus Microbulbifer; species Microbulbifer maximicatervae (SeqCode). The sequence continues at coordinate 3,236,100 of NZ_CP174335.1, read as the reverse complement.
GCTCCAGACCGGCCCGGGCAATATTAGCTTCAGCCGCAAACAAGACTTTCGCATCGGCATCGTAACCGCGAATCTCTGGCAGTTCGCGAGCCAGGCCAACGCCTTGACGCTGCAATGCCTCTTCGCGAAGCTCATTCCAGATATCGCTTTGATGATTTAGCCAGCGTTCAAAACCAAAGCTATCCCGCATTAATCCCGGTGCCATATCCGCAGCGATCATCGCCGCCTCCACCAGAATAGTGCCCGAGCCACACATCGGGTCGAGCAAGGCTCCACCCTGCTCAGCAATCTTTGGCCAGCCGGCTCTCAGCAACAGTGCTGCCGCAAGGTTCTCTTTCAGTGGGGCTGCACCGATATGGGTTCGGTAGCCACGGCGATGCAAGCTGTCACCGCTTAGATCGATGGCGATATCCAACTTATCCCGATGCAAGCGCAGGGCAACCGTCAAATCTGGATGATGTTTATCAATACTTGGACGAGCTCCCGACTGGCGGCGAAGGCGGTCGACAATGGCATCTTTTGCTTTTTGAGCACCGAACTGACTATTGCGGATCTCTCGATTGGTCCCAGAGAATTGCATCCACAGTTTGCCCGAGGGGCGAATGTGGAGTTCCCAGGGTTGCTCGGCAACTGCTTGGTAAAGGTCTTCAGCGGTGACTACATGCACCTGCGCCAAACGCAGCATAATGCGGTTGGCCAAGCGACTCCACAGACAGCAGCGGTAAGCCAGCTTCAGGGAGCCGGAAAAATACACTGCCGCCGGCTGCTCCCTTACAGACCCTGCACCCAGGTCGCGTAATTCATTAGCGAGCAGCCCCTCTATTCCCTTGGGACACGTAGCCGTAAACTCAAATTCTTCGGTTTGTAAATCTGTCAAAATACTTACTCATTAAGCTCCTCCTGCGGAGGAAGTTTTGTGCGTCAATGAAGACTGCCCACTTAAAGCTGCCGGCAACGTCTGCGCCGCCAGTACGCACAAATAAAACTTGGAGGCAAAACCTTTACAGTCCCCAACTAGGGAAATTGAGCGCTATCGCCTTGCCCCAAAAGAGGACGATTATCCCATTTTGTGGCAGAAGAGAATACGCCCTGCCATTAATTACTACCTGCCCCATAAGTCATACTGTCATCTAGAGATATTTTCCGATTCCCACGCAGCCACTTTACTCTTACTAATAAGGTGGATTGGGTCGGTCCGTTCAAAGACTTATTTCCTTCACTAAAATTCATTGAGAGACACCCCCAAATAGAGCCGTTTGCGAACCTGCCGACAAACTGTCCACAGACCGACAAAGTAGAGGTGCCGTATACGATGAAACGCCAAAAACGAAATCACGCCGACAGGGCATTTTACAAGGGCTATTTGGCAGCCCTGAACAACAAGTCTATGGATAGCTGCCCATTTGTCGAAGAGGATCCTCATCAGGAGTGGATCAATGGTTGGCGTGAGGGGCGGGAAGATTACTGGAATGGCTTCGACAGAGTGACCAAGGCGCAAAAACTGGAGATTTATGGCGCCGTTTCTACCGACATCCAATACCCTGACGGGTGGAGCACCATTTAGCGATGGCAAGTGGGGCTTATCGTCAAAAGCCCCCCTTTTCCTAGCAGTCAGCAACTGATACAGCTTACCCTTGCTCTGTTCGGCGGCGCTCCAAAGCAATTGCCTCTGCCGCCTCACGAATCAATTCAGGCCCCCGATAGATGAAACCGGTATACATCTGTACGGCAGTCGCCCCAGCACGAATCTTTTCAGCCGCACTGTCACCATCAAAAATACCGCCAACCCCGATAATCGGGATCTGCTTGCTCAACTCTTTCGATAACAGCTCGATGACCTTGGTGGATTGCGCTCTCAGGGGTTTTCCGCTCAAACCGCCCTCTTCGCTACCATGGGGCAGCTTGGCGACTGAAGACTTATCGATCGTCGTATTGGTAGCGATCACGCCATCGATATCGTACTCACACAGCGCCTCGGCTATCTGCGCCACCGCATCGCCTTCCATATCCGGGGCAATCTTGACGGCAACAGGGACGTAGCGATCACTCTTTTGAGCCAGCTCCATCTGCTTGTCTTTGATGCTGCCCAGCAAGCGATTGAGACTGTCACCAAACTGGAGGTCACGTAGCCCTTTGGTATTGGGAGAGGAAACATTGGCAGTGATGTAGTCGGCGAAGCGGTACACCTTCTCCATACACAGGCAGTAGTCATCGGCGGCCTTTTCTACTGGAGTATCAAAGTTCTTACCCACATTGATCCCCAAAACACCGCTATAACGGCGCTTTTTCACTCTTTCAATCAGGTAGTCAACACCGAGGTTGTTAAAACCCATACGGTTAATAATCGCATCGGCCTCTTCCACCCTAAACAGCCTTGGCAGCGGATTGCCGGGTTGGGGACGCGGTGTCACGGTGCCCACTTCAACAAACCCAAAACCCAGGGCTCCGAAACCATTAAAGGCCTGCGCATTCTTATCCAGACCAGCGGCCAAACCGACTGGGTTGGGTAGAGTGAGCCCCATCAACTCGACCGGATCATCCGGGACCGACTTTTTGTAAAGGGACATCAAACCGAGGCGCTCTGCAGCGCCAATGGCATCAATCGACAAATGGTGGGCCCGCTCAGGGTCAAGCGCAAACAAGGCTTTACGCAGTGTTGAATACATACCTTTCCTTACGTGGGGAGGCGAACCCTTTAGAAAAACGAAGGGCTCTATCTTGTGATGACGATACTACAGGGGCCTTTGAGTGGCCCCTGGGCTCTATTTCGCTACTGTTCTGCCAGGGTTTCCCGATCCGCAGTGGCGTGGGCGAGATACATTAGCTCGCGCAAAGCCACGGTGAACATGGCAAAGTCACCGACAGAAGTAGACTTCAACTCGGCAATCATATTGTGCCAGCGTTGAATTGCGGGCGCCATGATAGCGCTCCAGCGGGACATTGCACCCTCTACATCAAGATTTTCAGCCTTGCCCAAGCGGAGAATGTTCACCGCCAGTGTCGACAACTGACTGTCCAGGTCATCCATACTGGTCTCCCGGGCCTGCGCCTGCCAGAAGCTGTCTACCGGCAAGTCGACGATCAGATTGCCAAACCAATGCAGGTTCAACTCATCCGACAGCCTGAAGTAAACCGTGGCAACTTCCTCTACGGGCGTATCGCTGGCTCGCGCCGACTCAGAAATACCCAGTGCCGAGTAGAGGTAGGTGGGCGACGCCGACAGCAGGGCCAGGGCCTCTGGCACCCCTGCTTCCAGGAGTTTCTGGTAGCGCTGCTCCCATTCGTTAAGGGGCTCGCCACTCAAGACCTGCGGCAGCGCTGTAATAACCCGCTGTACCGGCTCCTGGAACAGCTCGCAGTTGGTAGCTGGCTCCAACTCATTGCGGCGATTGCGCAGGAACCACCGGGTTGCCCGGCGCACACGGCCTATCATCGAGTTCAGCAGTTCTGTTTGCAGCTCCGCTGGCACCTTGTAGTCCAGCGCAGCCAGCTGCTCCTGGAAGTCGTGCATCTCGTACACATCGCGAGCGCTGACGTAAGCAGCAGTTACATCGTTCACATCGGCGCCAGTAGCTGTACCGATACGGTTGTAGAAGGTGATACCCATACTGTTAACCATCTCATTGGCGACCTGGGTAGCCACAATCTGGCGCAACAGCGGATGGTCATAGACTTGGTCGCGATAACGCTCGACCAATTTTTCCGGGAATGCAGACTCAACCGCAAAACGCACCCGCTCATTGTCGGTGATTTGTGCATTTTGCAGCTCTTCTTTCAACTTGACCTTCACGTATGAGATTAGAACCGATAATTCAGGGCGGGTCAGGGACTGCCCTTTGTGCTCGCGTTCAGAAATCTGCTCGTTGTCAGGAATAAACTCCAGCGCGCGGTTCAATCGGCCGTCGTCTTCCAAAGTGTTGATGGTTCTGCGGTACTCGTCCAGGCGCTTGGCAACCTGATATTCCGCCACACTGAGGGCAAAAGTCTGCTCATAGTTATTGTGCAGCACCAATTCACCGACAGCATCGGTCATCCCATCCAGTAGCTCATTGCGCTGCTTTTCAGTCAAATCACCCTGAGCAACGACTTTATCCAGAAGGATCTTGATATTTACCTCGTGGTCAGAACAATCCACACCGGCCGCATTATCGATAAAGTCGGTGTTACAACGCCCGCCATTGAGAGCAAACTCAATACGTCCACGCTGGGTCATACCCAGGTTGCCGCCCTCGCCAAAGACTTTGGCACGCAACTCCCGACCATCAACGCGCAAGTGATCATTGGACTTGTCACCAACTTCGGAGTCCGTTTCGGTAGTAGCCTTAACATAAGTGCCAATACCGCCATTCCAGATCAGATCCACCGGCGCTCTGAGCAAGGCACTAATCAGCTCGTTGGGGTTCAGTTGATCCTGTTTGATATCAAACGCTTCTTTCATTTCGGGCGTAATAGCAATGGCCTTGGCGCGACGCTCGAAGATACCACCACCTTTGGAAATTAATTTGCGCTCGTAATCTCTCCAGCTCGACCGGGGCAAGGCGAACAAACGCTGGCGCTCTTTAAAGCTGGATTCTGCATCCGGATTGGGGTCCACAAAAATATGCAGGTGGTTAAAGGCCGCTTTCAGGCAGATATGCTCAGACAGCAACATGCCGTTACCAAAAACATCTCCACCCATATCGCCAATGCCGACAACAGAGAAGTTTTCTTTCTGGACATCCACCCCCATCTCACGGAAGTGGCGCTGCACCGATACCCAGGCTCCACGGGCTGTAATACCCATTTTCTTATGGTCGTATCCCTGGCTGCCACCGGAGGCGAAAGCGTCGCCCATCCAGAAGCCATACTCCCCGGCAATGCCGTTGGCAATATCTGAGAAAGTCGCCGTCCCTTTATCCGCAGCTACTACCAGGTAGGGGTCATCCTCATCCCGACGAACAACGTATTTGGGCGGCACAACTTCGCCATCTTTTAGATTGTCAGTGATATCCAAAAGGCCGCGAATAAAGGTTTTGTAGCAGGAGATTCCCTCTTCCATCATGGCTTCGCGGCTGCCATCGGTAGGCGGACGTCGAACGACAAATCCACCTTTTGCACCACTGGGTACAATAACCGCATTTTTCACCGCTTGGGCTTTTACCAGGCCCAGAACTTCTGTGCGGAAATCTTCCAGTCGGTCAGACCAACGCAGGCCGCCGCGAGCGACTTTACTGCCGCGCAAGTGCACACCTTCCACACGAGGGGAGTAAACAAAAATCTCAAACTCCGGGCGGGGTTCGGGAATGCCGGGAATATCCCGGGGACTGAATTTGATCGAAATATAATCCTTGGGCTGCCCTTCATCATCCACCTGGAAGAAGTTAGTGCGCAGGGTCGCCAGGATTAATTCCAAATAACGGCGCAGAACCAAATCTTCATTCAGGTTATCAACCGTATCCAAACCATCGTGAATTTTAGCGATCAAGCGTTCGACACGGGGCTGCTCCTGCTTACCCGTGCTTAAACGGGGATCGAACATCGCCCTAAACAAGGCTACTAGGTTGCGGGTGATATCCACGTGGCTGGCCAGGGTAGCGGCAATATAGCTCTGGCTGGCACCGGACTTGGTTTGCTTCAGGTAACGGGCGTAGGCACGAAGCATGGATACTTCGCGCCAGTTAAGGCGGGCGGCCAGCACCAGGCGATTGAAGGCATCGCTTTCCGCCGTGTGATTCCAGATCGCCGCGAACGCATCCTGGAACAGGCCACGGGATGCCTGCGCATCAATTTTTGTGGGCAGACCAAATTCCAGATGGAATTCGTGCATCCACACATCGGTATAGCCACGGGGGCGAATCGTATAGGGGAATTCACCTATAACCCGCAAGCCCAGATTTTCCAGCACGGGAATCACGTCGGAGAGCGTCAGGCCGCTGCCCCAGTTGAATACCTTGAACCGCAGGCTGCCCTGAGCGGCCCCCACCGGCTGGTAGAAACTCATTGCTACCCGGTTATCTTCACTGAGGCTCTGAACGGCTCCTACATCCTGCACCGCAATACGAGGCTCAAAGTCTTCACGGTACCCCGCCGGGAAGGCGCGGCCAAAAGTACGATAGAGACGACTGCCCTCTTCTTCCCCGCTATTTTCAATTAGTGATCTTTGGAAAACATCTTCCCAGGAGCGGGTAATATCCACAATTTGCGCCTCCAGCAGCGCGACATCAAAATCAACAGGCTCATCGGGGGACACGCGGAAAACAAAATGAACCCGCGCGAGAATGGATTCGGAGAAGAAAGTGGTGAAGTCCGAGTCCTTCGCATTAATCGCTTTGGCAATATGCGCGCAAATCACCTCGCGCACATCACTGTTAAACAGCTCACGGGGAACGTATACCGTGGCAGTAACGAATTTACCAAAGGGGTCGCGACGCATAAACAGGCGAAGGTGAGCCCGCTCATTTAACTGCAGCACCCCCATTACCACGTCAAACAGCTCTTTGGTGCTGCCCTGGAAAAGTTCATCCCTTGGGAAGGTATCGAGAATCCGGCGCAGGGCTTTGCCATCGTGCCCCTGCCCGGAGAGACCGCTAGACTCGATGATCGAGGCCATCTTGCGGCGAATAATCGGAATTTTCGCCGGGCTCTCGGTGTAAACCGGCGAGGTATAAAGCCCCATAAACGCCGCTTCACCAATCACCTCACCATCGGTGTTGTAGCGCTTAATCATCACGTAGTCCGAATAGGCCGTGCGGTGCACCCGAGACTTAACGGAGGACTTGGCAAATGTCAGGTAATTGGGCCCTTGGTAGAAACGCTGCTTGCCCTCACTAAAAGAGGTTTCCAGCATCGGCGCAGCTTCTTCCAGCTTTTTGAAAATACCGAGCCTGCGGTCTTCAACTTCATTGAGGATTTTTTTATCCCCGACAACACTGAACTCGTATTCGCGATACCCCAGGAAGGTGAAGTTACCGTCGCGCATCCACTGCAAAAATGCACTGGCTTCCAATAGGTTGGTGTCTTCGTCTGGAAGTCCCGCCTGTAACTGCCCCTCCATTGCGCTGCAGGTTTCCAGCATCGGGACATAGTCGTCCACTACCAGCTCCACATCGCCGAGTACGTCTTTTAAGCCAGTCATCATGCCTGAAGCGAACTCAGATGAAGTGTCGTGATTAATCTCGACATAAATCATCGCTTCGTTCGTAATGCGCTTCCCTTTTGCCTGCGGCTTTTCACCCAGTAACTCTTCCTCTGGCGGCAACAGGCGAGTCAGTTTCCCCTTGGCATCACGCTCGACTCGAACCACCGTACTCTTTATCGAATGAGTCACTGTATTTCGGCGATTGATCTCCATGCGAATGGAGTCCACCAGAAATGGCATATCCCGCTGCAGCACACCAATGACCGTATGCGAGCACTCCCAACCATCGTCTTCGAGGCGGGGGTTAAAAACCTTCACCTTGGGTAGGCCGCCCGGGCGCTGTTGAATAAAGTTCCACCAGGTGTATATGCAGCCATAGACGTCAACAAGACGACGACCGGCCAGATCCTCTAATGGGTACTGATTGAGGAACTGCTGGGCAAAAGCCACAACGGGTTCGGCTTCGCTGGTCAGCTTGTCACGAATCAGCTCGCAAATCTGCGCAACTAATTCTTCACGGCTGTCGGTAATAACCGTCGCCATATTCACGGGGAACCTCCCAATCTCATTTTTGTCACATCGAATCCAAACACTGTAGATCCGAAAAGGTCATCATCTCAGCCCATACGCAGCTGCAGGGTCGAGTCCTAAAAATTACACTTTCAGTCAGACAGTGAGGAGAAGTCCATTCCACCTCAGAATCTAGTCGGCTCGGCAGAGGCCTACGTCTCAAGAGTTGCCTCTTCATTTGGTGCCGCTAAAATCATCAGTCGTCACCTTCTCGGCGGCGACTATATATAGATGGTAGAAAGCCAGCCAGGTCCGTGCGGCGGCTAAATTCTCAGAAGAAGAGATACTATGGAAGCAAACCAGACTATTAGGGATCATATCGCCGCTTTGGGCGATTGGTTGGAAGAGCAGATTATCGGTCAAGAGAGATTGGTTAACCGATTGCTGATCGCCATGCTGGCCGATGGCCACCTTTTGGTGGAGGGAGCGCCAGGCCTGGCCAAAACCAAGGCCATTAAAACACTGGGCGAAGCTATTGAGGGTGACTTCCATCGCGTTCAATTTACGCCAGATCTGCTTCCGGCGGATATTACCGGCACCGACATTTACCGGCCGGAAACCGGAGAGTTCCATTTTCAACCAGGTCCAGTGTTTCACAACCTGATACTGGCCGATGAGATTAACCGCGCGCCAGCCAAAGTTCAGTCGGCGCTGCTCGAAGCTATGGCAGAACGGCAGATCAGTGTCGGCCGAAAAACTTATCCCCTTCCCCAGTTATTTTTGGTAATGGCTACCCAAAACCCTATTGAGCAGGAAGGGACTTATCCTCTGCCAGAGGCACAATTAGATAGATTCCTAATGCAGGTAAATCTTGCCTATCCCAATGCGGAGGCGGAAGCAAAAATCCTGCGCCTGGCCAGATCCGAGGCTAGCCTTGGCGAAAATCGCCCCACTGAAATTATCAGCCAAGAAACCATTCTTCAGGCGCGCAACCAAATTCTGGAAATGCAGATGGTTGAGGCCGTGGAAACCTATACTGTCCAACTTGTCATTGCTACTCGCGAGCCGGCGAAGTATGACAGCGAGCTGGCGTCATGGCTAGATTTTGGTGCAAGTCCGAGAGCAACAATTGCATTGGATCGCTGCGCGCGCGCTCACGCCTGGCTCGCCGGGCGCGACTACGTCACCCCGGATGATGTGATGAATGTCGCTCCCGATATTTTACGCCACCGACTCCTGTTGAGTTTTGAGGCGGAAGCGGCGGGAATTACTACCGACCAGGTAATTGAGCGATTACTTCAACAGGTGCCTGCGATCTGATGTCCGCTGAAGCATCCCCAACTGAGCTCGAACTGCGCGGGGCTTATCCCGAAGTAACGCCGTTGGTGCAAATGCGCTACGCCGCACGGCAGCTGCAATTATTCAAACCGCGCCTGGCCCGCAGTGATCAGGCCGGCAGCCTGCTCACTCGCTATCGCGGCCGCGGCATGAATTTTGAGGAAGTGCGGAACTACCAGGCCGGCGATGATGTGCGCTCCATTGACTGGCGCGTAACAGCTCGAACCGGCCAAACCCACACCAAACTTTACCAAGAGGAGCGCGAACGCCCGGTAGTTATCCTGTTGGATTTGCGCTCGCCGATGTTTTTTGGCAGCCAAAGGGCATTTAAATCGGTGACGGCCAGCGGCATTGCGGCAGCGCTGGGTTGGGCTGGTTTACAGCACAGCGATCGGATCGGGGCATTGCTTTTCTCCGACCGGGAAATAGACACAGTGCGTCCGCGCCGCAGCCACCACGCCGTACTTTCGATGATTCACAGTACGGTTGCCCGCGCTGCGGAACTGAGCAGCCCCATCCCCGAACAGGGCAGCCAAACGCTGAAAACATTACTTGAGGAAGCGCGAAGAATCGCACGCCCTGGAAGTGCACTCTTTTTAATCAGTGATTGTCACGATCTCGACGAGAGCTGCTCACAGCCACTCTATCTTTTATCCCGCCATGCCGACCTCCAGGTGCTGAGGGTATCGGACCCGCTGGAGCAACATCTGCCCGGCCAATCCCTCACTATATCTGACGGTCGCCAGCGCACATTTCTTCATGCCGGCAATCGGCCGGTACACGAACATTTTGCCGAAAAGCAAGCCCGAGCCCGCGCCGAGGTTGAACAACTGTGCCGGCGTTATCGGCTGCCGCTGCTGGACTTTGATAACACCCAACCGCTTATTCCAGCACTGATGTCCGTCTACGGCTCGCGGCAAAGAAATAATGGCTGGCAAAATGCGAGAAGGCCCAAGTAGTAATGAGTTTGAAAGTGCAGAAAAAGCTAGTCGCCAGTGTTTTGGCGAACCAAGGAGCGAAGGCAAAACGCACTGGCAATTTAATTGAGGGCCAGTCGTGATAAAAGGAAGTCTTCTGGCAAAACAAATGCAATCCCCAACACCGCAAGCGCCTTCGCCCGAGGCCCAGGAACTGTTATCGCAACTCCGCGATATACAAGAGCCCAATGCGGTTAATTGGTGGCCACCCGCTCCAGGCTGGTGGATGTTGGCCGTATTAATTCTTGTCTGTGTGGCCGCCGCTGCCCTATGGTGGCGGCAGCGGCGCAAAAAAATTGAACGCAATCGCTATCGTGTCGAAGCAGCCTCACTGCTCGCCGCAGTAAATACTGAGGAGGTGGATGCAGTTCCAGAAATTAATGAAATACTTAAGCGAGTGGCAGTTACAACATACAGTCGCACAGAGTGCGGCAATCTTATCGGCACAGCATGGGTCGAATTCCTGAAAAAGTCAGCCCCACTCGAGTGCCCCTCTGATGCGCAACAAGCACTCGTCGAAAACCTCTATCGTGGCAGCTGTGACCCAGACAAAAACCGAGCGCTACAGGAATATGCCATTTTGTGGGTGAAGCAGCACGGACAACCCACCAAAAACAGCCCGCAACACCAAGGCGGGGAGGCCGCGCATGTTTGAATTCGCCTGGCCATGGGTTTTCTTTTTAGCCCCACTCCCGCTACTCGCTCGCTGGCTGCTACCCCGCTCCAAACCCATGAGCAGCGCCCTGAAGGTGCCATTTTATTCTGAGCTATCCCAACGCGGCGGCGGCGAACAAAGCAATCTGCTCAATCTCTTTTTGCTGATTCTGATCTGGCTGCTTTTAATCAGCGCCGCAGCCCGTCCCCGGTGGTATGGGGAGCCGATATCTCAACCCAGCAGCGCAAGGGATCTCCTTATTGCCGTAGATATTTCAGGCAGCATGGAAACGCCCGATATGGTAATTAATGGCCGACCGGCGATGCGTATCAATGCAGTAAAACAGGTGGTTGGTGACTTTGTTGAACGGCGTAAAGGTGACCGTTTGGGGTTGGTATTGTTTGGGACTCGCGCCTACCTGCAAGCCCCACTCACTTACGACAGGGAGACGGTAGAAACTCTACTAAAAGAGGCCCAGATCGGCTTTGCTGGACAGGGAACTGCCATCGGCGATGCCATTGGGCTATCGGTCAAACGCCTGACCCAACGCCCCGCAGAGCAACGCGTGCTGATACTCCTCACCGATGGCGCCAACACTGCGGGGGAAGTCTCCCCTCTCAAAGCTGCCGAACTGGCACAACAAGCGGGCATTACGGTTTACACCATCGGTGTAGGTGCCGACGAAATGGTTCAACCCGGTCTTCTGGGGAGCCGTTTTGGCAGCCGCAGAATTAACCCTTCGCGAGACCTCGACAGCAAGACCCTCAAGGAAATCGCCGATAAAACCGGGGGCCGCTATTTCCGCGCCCACAACCCGCAAGAGCTGGCAGAAATCTATGCCGAACTGGATAAGTTAGAGCCTGTCGAACAGGAAGCGGAAAGTTACCGCCCCATGAAGTCCCTGTTCACCTGGCCCCTTAGTATCGCCCTACTACTGGCTGGAATTTGGGCCCTAATTCCCCTGGCGAGCAATTTTCAGCTCCCTGCCAGACGAGAAGAGTTAAGTCGTAACAATGGAGGTCAAGCCCAGTGAATATGCTCGACCTAATCCAATCCTTCCACTTCTTGCGCCCTGGGGTTCTGTGGCTGCTAATTCCCGCAGCACTACTCTGCTGGGGGTTGGCAAAGATGGTGCTCAACAGCGCTCAACTGCAAAAGGTCATAGACCCAGATCTGCTGCCTCACCTTCTACTGCGCGGTGGCAGTAAAAGACCCTGGTTATTCGCATTAATATTTGCGCTGCTGGTCGCGATGATTATCGCTCTGGCGGGCCCTGCCTGGCGCAAGCTGCCAATCCCGGTGTACAGCAACCAGGATGCCCTGGTCATACTGCTAGACTTGTCACCGTCCATGATGGCGACAGATCTCTCACCCAATCGACTAACCCGCGCCCGCCTTAAAATTTTGGATATTTTGCGCCAGAGAAAAGACGGCCTCACCGCGCTCGTCGCCTATGCCGGAGAAGCCCATGTCGTCACCCCTCTTACCGAGGACACGGCTACTATCGCCAATCTGGTACCCGCGTTATCGCCCTCAATCATGCCAGTCCCCGGCAGCAATATCGAAATGGCCGTCGATACAGGAATTCGCCTGTTAAAGGACGGAGCTGCTGGGCGCGGGCAATTACTTGCCGTTACCGACGGCATAGACTCAATGGCCGCCGATGAGGTCGCCAAAGCTCTATCCAACGCAAAAGTCGAGATGAGCATACTCGCCGTGGGCAGCGGCGAGGGCAGCCCCATCCCTAGGGGAAATACCGGTGGATTTGTGACCGATAGTAAAGGGGCCATCGTCATCTCCAATTTCAATGCCGCTGAGCTTCGCCAGCTCGCCCAGTCCAGCGGAGGGCGTTTTGCCAAAATTACGGTAAATGACAGCGATATCGACTATTTACTACCTCAAACTGACAGCCCGCAACAAGCGCAGCTCACTGAAAGGGAGTTCGACCAATGGCGGGATGAAGGGCCGCTATTACTCCTTTTAATACTACCTTTTGCAGCCCTACTCTTCCGTCGGGGAGCTCTGGCATGCGCCCTGCCCTTACTGTTGCTAACTGGGATTTCAAGTGAAAGCCAGGCTATTGAGTGGCAGGATTTATGGCAACGCAAAGACCAGCAGGGCCAGCGCCTATTAGAAGAGGGACAGCCGGCAGAGGCCGCGCAAGAATTTCACAATCCCGAATGGAAAGGCACTGCCAACTATCGCGCAGGCAATTACGCAGAGGCCCAGGAAAATTTCGCCCAACGTAATAATTCACAGAGCTTGTACAATCTTGGCAACAGCCTGGTGCAACAGGGGGACTACGATAAAGCTATCGAAGCTTACGATGAAGCCCTGCAAAAGCAGCCCGAGTTTGCCGATGCCGAGCACAATCGGGAAATTGCTGAAAAGCTGAAAGAGTTGCAAGAAAAACAGCAGCAATCCCAACAGCAGTCCGGTGAACAACAGCAAAGCGAGCAGGAACAGAACCAGCAGGGCCAGCAGCAGAGCCAGGAACAACAGCAAAACCAAGAGCAGCAAGCTAAGAACAACGAACAGCAGTCCAGCGAGCAGCAACAACAGCGCAATAATCAACAGCCCTCTGGTTCACCAGAGTCCTCTGAGCAACAGCCTCAAGGTGAGGAGCAGCAGGGCTCCCAAGAAAAGGGCCAGGAAGAGCAGGAGAGCGAACAACAACAGCAAGGCGAACAACAGGGTGAAGAACAGCCGCAGCAAGGGGAATCGCAACCTACTGGCGCTGAAGAAAGCCCACTCGACCAGGAAACCCAACAAGCCCTGGACCAATGGCTCCGTCAAATTCCCGATGATCCAGCCGGCCTGATGCGCGAGAAGTTCAAATACGAGAGCCTGCAAAGGCGCCGTGCCTATCGCAGCGGAGAGTGGGAGCCACCGGAAAATGGGGCGACACAAAGATGGTAAAGAACAGTAGAACAATGTCGCTGGATTCAAGGACACTGATTTCAAAAATGCCTATGGACGCAATCATTAACAACCGAATAAAACTTTGGAGCCTCCCACTCAGCCACGCCTTCGCTTTGCTACTTCTTGCAATAGCACTTTGTCTGTCGACACCGGTTTTAGCAAGCGATCTCAGCGCAACGGTCGATAGAGATAAGATTGGAATTGATGAGACAGTCAATTTACGTGTGCGCTATTCAGGAGACAAAAGTGGTGGACAACCGGACTTTGACTTGTTGGAACAGGATTTCGATATTCTCTCACGCCAACAGTCCAACCAGTATCGCGTTATCAATGGCCGTGCAGAGAGTTTTGTCGAGTGGGTACTGGCGCTAGCCCCCAAACGGGAAGGCAAACTGTTTATCCCCTCTTTTAACTATCAAGGAGAGGTTTCCGATGCGGTTCCCGTCACGGTCACCGGAGCGCAAAGTGGACCTAACGGCGGTGAAAAGCAGGCTTTTCTGGAAGTAACACTCGACAAGGAAAAGGTATATGTCCAAGAGCAACTGCTGGTAAAAATTCGCCTGTACACCACTATCGGCTTACACGATATCGCAACAGAGCCTCTCAAGGTTGCCGGCGCTCATGCAGAAAAAGTCGATGAGCAGCGATATGAGCGCAAGCTCAATGATGTGAGCCATGCGGTTTACGAAGTTACCTACGCCGTTTTCCCAGATAGCTCAGGCAAGCTCAGCATTCCCGCACTAACCTACGTGGCCATCGCTGGGCGCAGGGACCCCTTCTCCCTATTTAATCGCAACAGCCAAAGGCTTCGACTTCGCTCCCAGGAGAAGTCTATCGAAGTGCTGCCAAAACCCGCTGACTACTCTGGCAGCCAATGGCTGCCCGCTGCCAGTCTCGGCATTGTTCAAAGCTGGAGCCAGGACCCGGACACCTTTGCCGTAGGCGAACCTATTACCCGAATTCTTACCGTACGTGCCGAAGGGCTCAGGGCCGCACAGTTGCCCCCACTTCCCAAACTCAACGTGGATGGCCTTAAAACTTACCCCGATCAACCGCAACAAGAAGACCAGGTTGGGCCCAACGGCGTTACCGGAAGCCGTATTGAGACAACCGCGATTGTGGCTACACAACCCGGGGACTACGAGCTTCCTCCCGTCACTGTGACCTGGTGGGATACAAAAAGCCAACGACAACGCACCACTCAACTACCGGCATTCCGCTTCTCAGTTTCCGGTACTGCTGCTGCAGTAACCAGCGACAATGAAACCAGTGCCAAAGTACCTCAGTCAGCTACACCCACTGAACAAGTCGGTACGGTGAGCCATTTTTGGCGCAACCTGGCTATTATCGCGATTGCCTCTCACTTACTGTGGGTGCTGTACTTTTTCTTTCAGAGGCGCAAACCCGCCCAACAAATACCGAGCAACCACATCCAGGCTCCCGACTTACAACGTGAAACCCGTGCCCTTAAAAAAGCTCTGGAGAGTGAGAATCCCATCCATATCCAGCAAGCCACTTTAAAGTGGCTTGCTGCAAAGTGGCCGCAAGTAAATGGGAAGAGCTTGGCTGCGACCGCGAGGCAACTGAACATCCCCGAGCTGGATCAGCTCCAAGCAGTTCTGGACGCCGCTATTTACAAGTCACCGGCTAGTCCTTTGGACATCAATAAGGTGAAAGCAATAGTCGACTTACTAGTGAACGCGAAACCTGAAAGTGAACCCAGTGAAACGGATAGCGCCCTGCCCTCACTGTTCTCTTAACAGGAGCCACTTCAAATCAAACAGGGAAAGGTTGGCCTTCACCGCCTATGGGTAAGGCCAATTCCTGTGTATTCGAGCAGTTTAAGAGGTACTTTAAATAGAATCAGGAAAAAGTTTGTGTAGATATGATTTTCTTTGCAAGCCCTAACAATTTCCAGATTTTGATGAATCCGCCCCCAAACGCCCTGGGAACTAACACCCCCTTCACGCATTTTCACAATACATTTTGGCAAGCGCCTGAAGCTGATTTTATCCCGATGAAGAAAACGAGCTAGCAATTCAAAATCTGCTGCAACACGGTAGTTGGTTTTATATAAACCTAGCTTTTTATAACAGTCACGCCGTACAAAAAATGTAGGGTGGGGTGGCATCCAGCCCCAGCGAAATTTAGACACCCTAAATTTACTGGAGCCATAAAAACGCACTCTTTGGCTTAAGTTATTGCGAGCCACAATCTCCAGGTCTGCATAGACAGATTGGGCTCCCGAAACTAAAAATTCATTAACAACATTTGAAATTACACGACTATCAGAATAGACATCATCAGAGTTAATTGTGCCGACTATATCGCCAGACGCCAGGCATATGCCTTTATTCATAGCATCATAAATACCTGAGTCTTTTTCAGACACAACTGCCGCGACTTGGTCTTTAAACTCAGATATTATCTCTAGCGTTCCATCAGTAGAGCCACCATCAATAATTATATGCTCAATATTTGCATAATCTTGAGCCAACACGGATAGTATTGTGTCGCGAATGGTGTCAGCACTATTTAGACAAACCGTTATCAGGCTTATTTTTATCACAAAAAGTCTCAAGTTGTCGTTTCGTGAAAAGTAAAACCTCTCTTGAGAACTTTAGTACAAATTACAATATCTGACATTCGATCAACGTAAAATACTTCTATACCAGTCGTATGTTTTCTTTAACCCTACCCCCAAGGAAGTCTGGGAATCCCACCCCAACTTCGATAGCTTTGAGGTGTCTAGCAACTTCCGCGGCACACCATCAGGCATTGACCTGTCAAATGTAATATTTCCCTCAAACCCAATGATCCCGGCGGTTAAATAAGCCAGCTCCTTAACAGTGCAATCCACCCCAGTACCCACATTTAAGTGGGAGCACATAGGCTCTGTCACGGATCGATATACTCGATCTTCCAAACCCATTACAAACACCAACGCATCAACCATATCCTCTACATACAGAAATTCTCGTCGAACATCACCACTCCCCCAAATCCTGACATTCTGCACCCCTTCATTTTTGGCCTTATGGAAACGATGTATTAATGCAGGGATAACGTGTGAATTTGCAGAGTCAAAGTTATCATGTGGACCATAAAGGTTTGTCGGCATAACACTGCGATAGTTACGTCCATACTGCCTTGAGTACGACTCGCACAACTTAATTCCGGCAATCTTAGCAATAGCGTAAGGCTCGTTAGTCGTCTCCAACCTGCCCCCAAGCAGGTCCTGCTCCCGTATCGGCTGGGGGGAATCCCTTGGATAAATACAAGACGACCCAATAAACAGCAAATTTTGGATATCGGCCTTGTGAGCCTGATGGATTACATTGCACTGAATCATCAGATTCTGGTAAATAAAATCAGCTGGGAGCATGCTATTCGCCAATATGCCCCCCACTTTTGCCGCAGCCAAATAAACAGTATCAATCGACTCCGAATTAAAAAAATCAGAAACAGCATCAGCATCTGTCAAGTCCAGCGAATCTCGAGGGCAAGTAATGACTTCACAGTTTTTTAGCGGTCTCAGCCTCTGAATTAATGCCGAACCAACCATGCCCCGATGACCTGCGACAAAAACTCTCTGGGAGTATTTCACTAACTACTCCTCAAAAATAGGCTCAGTGCGATAACCATTCCCAGCCAACAACAAATTCCGCTTCGCTTCCCTCAAATCATACTTAACCATCTCCCCAACTAAATCTTTCAAGGTTGTTTTAGGTGCCCACCCCAGTTCTTGCCGAGCCAATGAGGCGTCACCTATTAGTGACACCACCTCTGTCGGGCGAAAATAACGAGAGTCCACTTTAACAATTACATCTCCACATTTAACTGCTGGAGCATCTTCTCCCACAATTGAAGCAACAACACCTACTTCTTTCTGCCCCTCTCCATGAAACTCTATCGCTATCCCCAACTCTTGAGCACAATTACGAACAAAATCCCTAACGGAGTATTGCAGCCCTGTAGAGATGATAAAATCCTTAGGACTTTCTTGCTGCAACATCAACCATTGCATTTCAACATAGTCTCTAGCATGACCCCAGTCCCTCAGTGCATTCAGCTCCCCCAAATACAGGCAACGCTCTAAACCTTGGGCAACATTTGCCAAACCCCGGGTTATTTTTCGGGTAACAAAAGTTTCACCACGCCGTGATGACTCGTGATTAAATAAGATCCCATTGCAAGCATATAAGCCATAGGCCTCACGGAAATTGACCACAGTCCAATAGGCAAACAATTTTGCAATTGAGTATGGAGAGCGGGGGTAAAAAGGAGTGTTTTCATTCTGAGGGGAAGCTTTGGCAGCACCGTAAAGCTCCGATGTTGAGGCTTGGTAAAACCTGGTTTTATCCAGCCCCAGAAGACGCATCCCCTCAAGTATTCTGAGGGTTCCAAGCCCGTTCACATTTGCAGTATATTCAGGGCATTCAAAACTGACCGCAACATGTGACTGAGCACCCAAATTATAGATTTCATCAGGTCGCACCTCCTGAAGAATTCGGGTCAAATTGCTCGTATCGGTAAGGTCTCCATAGTGAAGAACAAACCTTCTACTATCATCTTGCGGCCCTTGGTACAAGTGATCTATGCGGCTCGTATTAAATGAAGAGGACCTTCTTTTAACTCCATGAACCTCGTACCCTTTCGCCAATAGAAATTCAGCTAAATAAGAGCCATCCTGGCCTGTTACACCGGTTATTAATGCTTTTTTCATGTCTCAGCCTGTTAGAATTATTGGTATACAAGCGCACCACCTCTCCACATCCAATACCGTCCAAACATTTACAAAGATCAATGTCGCTCAGGTTTCGCCCCTAACATCAAGCGAGCCATCTCCCGTATTTCAACCCCCCACAACCTTATCTGAACGAAAGTTGCCAACAATCTATAACCAATATAAATTTCCCTTTTCCGCCAAAAAAATACGACCGACCTTACCGGCGGAAGAAGGGTATATAGGATCAGCTTAAACCTCCCGGCCCCTTTAGAGAGGAAAAACTGCCCTCCCTTTATCCGCCTTGCTTTTGTCGCTACAGATTGCCAGGAGCATCTAACTCGATGATGAACAAAAGCAGATTTCAGAAATAAAACTTGATACCCTCCCACCCTCAACCTTCTGCAAAACTCAAAATCACCACTCGAAAAGGAATTCTCACTAAAGCCGCCAAACTTCAGGAACAAAAACCGATCAACTACCATATTTGCTGTAGCCGCAACTCCTGCAGATACGTAAACCTCTTGTGGTATCCCTCTCATAAAGTCATAGACTTCATAGATATTGGAAAATCCATGTTGCTTTTGACTTCGCACATCACCGGCAAATAACTTTACACTCCCTCCCCAACACCCAACCGCCCTATCAATTCCGGCTATCCACTTTGAATCCGGCAGGCAATCAGCATCCGTAAATATAAGCCAATCTCCTTCAGCTATCTCTGCCCCTCTGTTTCTTGCCGCATAAGATCCAGGCTTTTTGCACTTTCCTCTCTTAACCTGGAAGCTTCCCCCCCCTAAAAAGGATGGAGAATTCCCGTCGTTTGATATCAGTACAAGCTCAAAAAGGTCTTTTGAAATGACTTGAGACTCCAAGCAACAAACCAACTCCTCAATGAAGTGCCACTGCTGATAGACCGGAACAATCACGGAAAATTTAACCCGCATAGCAGCACCAATTGCAGATATTGTTAGACATTTGAATCATCACGCACTGACTAAACGATTAGCACAACACTTGGAATTAGCAACCTACAACATTGACCAACAAACAGGATGGGCGGGGATTTCAACAACTGGATCAGGAGAGAGATAGATGGGAATTTCGACAGCAGCCAGGGTAGTTAGAACCAGGCAACCTTAAGGGAAGACCGAAACAATCAATGAGAAAATAAATTTGGATAAGGCTTAAAGCACCACAACCTTGAAACCGCAGAACACAAACTTACTTCAGGGAATAGCCAGAGACCCGCCCGAAAAGAAAATGATGTAGAAGCTAGCGCTATAAAAAGATGAACCAAAGCCAGCTACCCGTTGATAGCAGCCTCCTCCAACACCTTCAAGGTGGCTTCCGCTGCTCGATCCCAAGAAAACTCTTTTACCCGAGCGCATGCAGATTCCTGAAGGCTACGGACCAAATCCAAATCTGAATGCAGCTGATGGATACCATTAGCCATGCTAGAAACCGAAAGAGGGTCGACTAAAATAGCTCCGTCTCCAGCCACCTCCCGCATAGCTCCAGTATTAGAGGTCAAAACCGGCGTGTTCTGCGAAAATGCCTCAACAATAGGCAGCCCAAACCCCTCATAAATCGAAGGGATTAGTAAAGCTCTGGCATTATGATACAAGCCACTTAACTCGTGATCAGGCACATAACCCCGCACCTTTACCATTTCCCTTAAACCCAACCCCTCAATAACTTCACTTAATCGAGGCAGCCCCCAGCCTTGCCCACCGCAAATATAAAGCGGCAATGCTCCTTGAGTAGCCATATCCAAGTAAGCTCGATATGCGGCCAGCAGGCGCTCCAAATTTTTCCGGGGCTCCAGGGTACCGACGAAAAGGAAATACTCCCCATCAATGCGGTCGTCAGTATTTCCCAAGAAAGGTGCTTCAGGAATAACAACGGTCTTACCCACAGACTTTGGCATTAACTCTGTGAGCTCATCGGCGGTAAATGCTGATACCGCTATCACCGTTTGCGCCGAGTTTACCGAAGGGGGCATCAACCCACGCTCTAGGTGTTTACCAAATACAGACATAGTTTCAGGAAAGCGCGCCCAAACCACGTCGTGAATCGTCACAACCCGGCTTACCGAAGACGGCATCATCAGTGGTAAATGATGCCTAGGGGACCAAAAGACCTGTACACCATCACGCTTGGCCCAAGACGGAAAGAAGGCTTGAGCAAAAAATGTTCCCAGGGATTTGCGCCCTACCTTCCCTGAACGTACAAACACGTTCTCAGCCTTAGAAAACCGATCCGGGAGGGGGGCGTCGCTATACAGAAACCAATGATGCCCACTCTTCAGCATGCGCTCAATAAGTGCCTCTGTGTAACGGCCAATCCCAGTGGTGGTAACTGAAAGCGGCCTGGCATCAACCCCTATCCTAAGCATTGGAATTCCTATTCAACTCAGTCACAGCACTATCTACATCACACCCAAGCAATCTTCGGCAAAGCTCTTGATAAGCAGCGTGCCCCCCCCTTTGAACTGAACCTCATCACGCCGAGGGAAGGCATGCTCCATAGCTCAAGTCTTATCATTTATCATGGCCTCTCTGCGTGCCTCGCTATAGGCCGAGGGATTACATGAGAGACTTAAGATCGACTAGGAGCCACGTATGATTGCATAGATATCAAAAGAGCTTGTGCCTCAGCATTCAACCCAAGGTAGCAGGAATGTAACGCCCAATCACCCTGGCAGGAATCGAAAGTCGTCGGGCATCTACCACCCTTCTGGCCACTAATCCACCAGGCCCCTCTCCAAGAGAACGTCCCGATAGAGCTGATGATAAGCAGCGGCCATTTTGTCAGCCGTAAATAACCTCTCGTAACGACAACGACCGGCGCGTCCCATCTCCTCTGCTTTCACAGGGTCGGACCATAAACTATTCATCGCTTTACGCAGTGCGAGATGGTCAGCCGCCTTCACGACATACCCTGTTTCCCCATTCTGGTTAACAAAACTGGTCCCAGTGCCAATTTCACAGGAGATAAGGGGCTTACTATTCATCAACCCTTCAATCAAAGTTACTCCGAAAGCCTCCGAGCGCAAATGAGAGGGGAAAACCACTGCTCGGCATAATTTCATTAGCGCCACTTTCTGTTCATCACTGACAAATCCAGCAAAATATATGTTACTTGCTCCGAGTTTGTCCGCCAGGGATTTTAAGCGATTAGCCTCAGGGCCCTTACCTGCAATAACAACACGATAAGGCTGATTTGCGGCGGCCCGGATTAGATATTCCAGCCCTTTGTAATACCTGAGCACACCGACAAACAACATAAAATTCTTGCCGTACTTCATCTCAATATTCACCAAAGACTTCTTCGAGGGCTCAGGATATCCCTGCTCAGAAACCCCTAGGGGTATTACCTTTACCTTGTCCCGATAAGCGGCAAGAACTGGGCTAGTTTCCACATAATTGTATGAAGTTGCCACGATACGATCTGCTCGCCCCAGGAACCAGCACATCAATGGTCGATATAAAGTACCTAGCAGCCTCTGTCTAACGATATCGGAATGGTAGGTCACCACCAGCGGGCGTGACCTACCAGCCAGTAAATAAGTCAGATCGCCGAATGGCCAGGGAAAATGAAAATGCAACAACTTGGCTTTTGAGCGAAACAAAGCTCTGAAAAGCCCCGGCCCCACACAGCACGAAGCAACCGAAAACCAGCGCCTTCGGGCAATCACGGGAAACCGCTCATTCAGCTTCAAGCGCAAGGGAGAATTCACCAAGGTCAGGACGCCACATTTGTCTGTTTTTCGTGCAATTTCTAGGATTACCTGTTCGACCCCCCCTTGAGATTCAGGATAAAAGGTTCTATAGCAATGTAGGATTTCAGGCTCGGGGATCAATGGAGACTCACTTAACAGCGGGACCAAAGCCCCACAGATAACCTATTGTTTTATAACGTATTAGGGTATGATAACCGCTCCAGTAACCCCGGTGTCAATGTGAGAATACTGTTCTGTACTATGCAATTCGGGCCCGGATATAATCAGGGAACCGAAAAGTATATTCGCAACCTCGCTCGCGATTTAAGTGGGCGGGGATGTGATATCGTGGTTGCCGGTGGTGACCCGGAAGGCATAATAACCGATGACTCTCTTATTGATGGAAGGGGGGTTCAGCTAATCAAACTTCCGACTTTTGGTTGGAGCACCACTCTAGGCGACTCAATTGATAGTTATCAAAACCTCCTTACGGAATTGAAACCCGATTTAGTGCATATGGTAAATCCAGCCCATATTGGTGTTAATTTGCTAAATGCCGCTCAAAAGCTTGGGATTCCCTACTTTATATCTATCACCGACTTCTGGTGGCTCTGCCCAAAGCATACATTGACGCTTAAGTCCGGCGAGTTCTGCTCAGGTTTTGCCGAGCAAGAAACCTGCTTCCGATGTATTGCGGAAACACACCCTAACAGACTGGTTAAAGCTGCCTCTCAGCTCCCTGCTGCCAGGGGTTGTATGGCCAAAATTCTGCATTTGAAGAATGCTCAATTTACTGCCCAACCAAAAGATAAAGATCGTAAAAAAATACTGATCTCAGTCCTGAATAAAGCCAAAAGGGTAATTTGCCTCTCAAAAACAAGCCAGAGGCTTATAAGCGAATACTTCTCACTTAGCAACACCCACTACATCCCTGCAGGTCTATCGAATACTTGGTTTGAAACAAGCTGCTCTCGACAAACGAATAGTAGTTCCTTTGTAGTAGGGTTTCTTGGGGCCCTTGCCCCACACAAAGGCCTGCATACCCTTATCCACGCACTAAATGACCTTGGTGACTCAAAAATAACTCTCAGGGTCGCTGGAAAAACATCAGCTCAGAAATATGCAAAACAGTGCCTAAACACCTATGGAAATACTCAGTATTTTGGCGAACTTAGCGAACCGCAAAGCAAAGAATTTCTAGACTCTCTGGATGTCCTGGTAATACCTAGTAACTCACCAGAAAATCAACCGCAAGTATTGCTTGAAGCAGCAGCTAGGAAAAAGCCCGTTCTTGCCTCCAATATACCAGGCTGCGCGGAACTTCTTCCTCCAGCTGCCGTATTCCCGGTCGATGATGTGAGGCGGCTGAGAGAACTGCTAAACGTAGCAAAAAAAGACATATCGAAAATAGGCTACCCTACTTTAGGGCTATCCTCCGAAGCAGTGTCGAAAGAAATATTAACCGAATACCAAAAAGTATTGTAATCCCGTGATTTTCCTAAAAAAACACCATAGAGATATCGTCTTCTACAAGGCACTCTGTAATTTGAGATCCGAAGCTTCAAAAACCTATTTGAGCTTCCTCTGGTGGATCATAGAACCAATTTTCTCAATGGCGATCTATTATTTTATTTTTGGTGCTGTCTTTCAACGGGGAACAGAAGATTTTATCCCCTTCCTACTGGTGGGACTAGTTGTCTGGCAGTGGTTTGCCCAATGTGTCAGTCACTGTTCTGCCGCGATCACTCAAAACCATGCCTTAATCAGCCAAGTCAATTTCCCCAAGGTGGTACTCCCCTCGATCAATATCGTCATGGACACCTTCAAATTCAGTATTGTTTTTTCTCTGCTACTGATTGGTCTTTGGGTAATGGGATACCCCCCTACATTAAGCTATATCTACCTTCCGCTGATTTTAGGCGTGCAGTTTCTATTGAACTATGCCTGCGGGCTGATCGCCAGCATGCTGATTCCATTTATACCGGATTTATCCCATTTGATCCCCCACCTGCTACGGCTTGGCATGTATGGTTCGGGCATTCTCTATGCTGTCAGCTCTCTTCCGGAAAGCGCTCAAGATATTCTCGCATACAATCCGATGATCTGGATTATTCAAAGTTATCGTGACATATTAATGTATAACCAAGCACCCGATATATTCAATTTGGCGATTTACGGCTGCGCAGTTTTGTCATTTTATACGCTAGCCAGGTTATTGATGAATAAACTTAACCCCGTATTTGCCAGGGCATTAATGCAACGATGAATGAAAGAAAGAAATCGGCTATCAGCCTCAAGAATGTACGGGTGACCTATCGCTCGGGAATTCCATTTACTCGCGCTACCAGTGTATATAGTCCGCTAAAAGATATCAGTTTCGAATTGTATGAGGGCGACTCGCTCGGGGTTATCGGCCGAAATGGCGCAGGCAAAAGCACCTTGCTTCGCCTGCTAAATGGCATTATCAAACCAGATAGCGGGGAGGTGGTCAATCACGGTCACAGAACCGCGCTGCTCTCCTTGACAGTCGGCTATGATCAGCACCTGTCTGGCCGCCAAAACGCCGTCATCAGCGGTATGATGATGGGTTTAAAAAAGCAGCATATTGTCAGCAAACTCAATGAAATCGATGAATTCTCTGAGCTTGGAATTTTTTTTGATCAACCAATCAAAAACTACTCTACAGGCATGAAGCAGCGGCTTGGAATGGCCGTAGCAATCCACTTAAAAACTGACGTCTTACTCATTGATGAAATTCTGGCCGTTGGGGATTCAAGATTCAGAAAAAAATCAGAGGCGGTGATGAGAGAGAAAATCACCTCAGGAGATACTATAGTCCTAGTTTCTCATTCCTCAGAAACTGTAAAGCGACTTTGCAATAAGGCCCTATGGATTGAAAATGGTGTTGTAGCCCGCTACGGTGATAGCAAGACTGTAGTGGCAGCTTATGAAGAGTCACAAAAGTAATGCGCACCCTAATATATGAACCGATGCCAGACATTCGGCGCGCAGATGTAATATTGGCAATTGCACACAAAGAGTCCGAACTCGGAAATTCTATTTTGCTATTAGTTGAAGAAGAGGTACAACTTCTCAGCAGAAACCACATTAATCACCCACATAGCGTCAATTGCACAAACATAATAAAGGCAAAAATCGCAACTGGTGGTTTTGATTTCGCCGTCGTACCCAGAGATAAAATCCTGGCAAAACAATTCCTAGAGAATCCGCAAAAAACCCAAGAACATATAAAGCACTATCGAACTGATCACTTCCAAAGAGTTTTAGAAAGCTATAAACCGCAAAAGATAATAATCTGGAACGGCCTAACGCATTATCAACAGGACTTTATAAACCTCGCCCGCAAGATAAACCCAAAGCAAACTTTCTCGTTCCTGGAAGCGGGCTGGTTTCCACAGTCAGTTACGTACTATGAGGACCCCCTTGGAGTAAATGCACAAAGTGAAATAGCAATTACAAAACCCAGAGATATTAGCTTAGAAGAACGTCAAAACATAGCTCTATGGAAATCATCATACAGGAAAAATTTTGAGAACAATAATACATCTGACAATGGGTATATATTTATCCCGCTTCAATTAGAAACAGACACGAACATTACAAAGTTTTCCCCATTTTCTACAATGAAAGACTTTCTCCTATGGGCAGAATCTCACACAGATCCCAGTACAAATATTATTACACGCCAGCACCCCCTTGACCGAAGCCCCTCATATAACCTACTCCCCCAAAATAGCCGAATAAAAATCGACAATGAAACTCCCTTACACCAATTAATATCAAAATCTAACTGTATTTTAGGGATAAATAGTACTGTTTTGTTAGAATCATTGATATATGAGAAGCCTATTTATGCGGCAGGCGATGGAGTTTTTTCAAGTAGTGATGCCATTATTAGGGTGAACTTGGAAGATATTATCCCCACTCGTCACAAATACTCAGTTGAAAGGCAGGAAGAGCTTCTTCACCTACTCCTCCACAAACAAAAAGACCTTATCTCTTCTACAGCCTCATTTTCCAACATAAGATCAGCACTCAAAAATCAAAGATACTCAGGTTACTCATTATCTGCCATTATTTTTGCTACCCTTAAAGTATGGGCAAAAAGAAAGTTAATTAGGGTCCTAGAACACCAACATCAGCGCCATAAACTTAGCACCAAAAACTCCAAAGGCACTAATAGTTTATAGTTTTTCGGCAAGTATTGATACGGAGTCTTTCATCTCCAACCTACTTATTCGACATTTAGCTAATTGCCTCCGTTTCAATAAATGATGTCTGGAAAAACTATTGGTATTTTGATTAAACAGAACTCCTAGGAGTAGTATGATCTAGCGTTATATGCAAGACTTACCCACGTTTAATAGGCACCCTGTATAGTTAGGTTTAGGCCTAACACGGAGGTGTATCATGGGTAAGAAAAGAACTCAGGCGTATACGGAGGAGTTCCGTAGAGAAGCAGTTAAGAGAGCGGAAAAGCCTGGAGTAACAACGGCTTCTGTGGCACGAGAACTAGGCGTCAGCGCACAGCAGATCTACAACTGGCGTCGTCAATTTAATCGACTGCCTGATAAGCAGTTCAATAGTTTAGACGGTGTCGACTATTCCAAACAGGAAAGCGCTGAAGTTCGCAAGCTCAAGAAGGAGCTGCATGAAGCTCGTCAGGAGGTTGAGTTTCTAAAAAAGGCAGCTGCGTACTTTGCGAACCACCAAGAGTAAAGTACGCACTGATACAAGAGCATGTAGGGTCATTCCCGGTTAGCTTGATGTGTCGGTGTTTAGAAGTCTCAAGATCGGGTTATTATCGATGGCGAGGGCGGCTGCCATCTGCTCGCACGATTAGAAAGATACGAATAATCGAGAAAATCCGAGAGACGTTTGTTGAGTTTAAAGGTCGTTATAGCGCGCCTAGAATCGCTTGCGAGCTTCAAGAGTTAGGTGAGCCATGCTCACGGAGCTATGTCGCTAAGCTTATGCAACAGAAGCATATTAAAGCGAGAAACGACAAAGGCTTTCGATATAGCCAGCCCGTCGAGGGGAATATCTATGTCGCCGCCAACCTACTTAAGCGTTGCTTCGATGTGGATCGACCAAATTGCGGCTGGACCAGTGATATTACGTATATCTGGGTTCTGGAGCGGTGGCTGTACCTCGCGGTAGTTATGGATCTGTACTCTCAACGTATTGTAGGTTGGGCATTCGACTCTCAGATGACCGATGAATTGACACGTCGAGCATTAAAAATAGCTCTAGAGAGACGACAAATAAAGCCTGGGCTAATAGTTCACTCTGACAGGGGTGTGCAATATCGATCGCAGAAATACCAGGATCTCTTGTCCGAAAGCAAGTGCAAGCCGAGTATGAGTCGCCAGGCTAACTGTTGGGATAATGCGGCAATGGAATCATTCTTTAGCAGGCTAAAAGTCGAGCTGGTCTATGCCGGAACATTCGAAAGCGAAGAGCACGCAAAATCTGCGGTGTTTGAATACATTGAGATTTTCTACAATAGGGTTCGTAGACACTCTGCATTGGGCTATGTAAGTCCAGCAGAGTATGAGCGTAAATATGCATAGTTAGAGTGTCTATTTTTTGTGGGCAAGACCAATGCTTCAGTCAAATTGATCCTACCCACCAAAGACGGACACTCTCTTAAGCGATAAACTACGCAGCAGAGGTGCCCTATGACACGATCAAGTAAATCAACCAAAACCACTCGTAAAAAATACTCAGAGGAATATAGAAAAGATGCCCTAGCACTGGCGGTCAAGGTAGGGGTAAGCGTTGCCGCTAAACAGCTTGGGTTACATCCTTCCCAGATTTACGGATGGCGAAGCAAGGCTAAGTTACATCAGAGCCGAGGGGATGCCGAGAGAGAGCTGGCCACAGAGAATGCTCGCCTTAAGCGGCAGCTGGCTGAGCAGGCAGAGGAGCTGGCGATCTTAAAAAAGGCCGCAGCGTACTTTGCAAAGAGCCTGAAATGAGGTGCGCCTTCATGCTAAAGCACAGGCATAAGTTCAGCATCAAAGCGATGGCTAAGGTATTGAGCGTATCTCGCAGTGGGTTTTACGATTGGGTGTCAAGATCGGCCGATCAATCCAAGCGCCAGCAGTACCAAATGGAGCTTGATGGTTTGGTACAGCAGCGCTTTATAGCCAGTAAAGAACGTAGTGGCGCCCCTCGCCTGACGAGGGAATTGGCCAGTGAGGGGAGTAAATATAATCAAAAAACAGTTGCTGCCAGCATGCGTCGACAGGGCCTACGGGCTAAAGCCGCCAAGAGATATAAAGCCACAACCTACTCAAAACATGGTCTGCCAGTGGCCCCAAATCTGCTCGAGCAGAACTTCAATACTGAAGCGCCGAATCAGAAATGGGTCGGGGATATTACCTACCTACGAACAGAAGAGGGTTGGTTATATCTGGCTGTAGTGATAGACCTATATAGTCGGCTGGTTATTGGTTGGGCGATGTCAGAAACGATGACAGCTACATTGGTCTGTGACGCCCTTCAAATGGCTTTATGGCGACGTAAGAAACCTACAAATGTTATCGTGCATACTGACAGGGGAAGCCAATATTGCTCTAAAGATTATCAATCTTTAATTACAGCTTATGATCTGCGGTGCAGCATGAGCGCCAAAGGTAACTGCTATGATAACGCCTGCGCAGAAACGTTCTTCCACTCACTTAAGGTAGAAGTAATCCATGGTAACCGCTTTCCTACAAGGTGCCTCATGCGGGAAACCGTATTTGAGTATATAGAAATAGACTACAATCGAAATCGCTTACACAGCGCCAATGGCTATCTCAGCCCTGAGGCGTTTGAGGAACAACTAGTCGCTTAGTGGTGTGTCCGTTGTTGGTGGGTAGGATCAAATCTCCACATTGTCGGTTGGCGCCCCCAAAACCCCCAACAGTTGTCGAAAATCATTATTTTATACATTTTCCAATGTATACTTCAGACTTTGTTAGGACATTTTACTCACAATGTACGATCAGTAGCTTTTAAGTAAATTTAACTAATACCACAACATAGTCATCTTGATCATAAGCTATATCACTCTCCCACTCCCAAAGATCGGCGCTTTCGAAAAAAGCAATCTGTTAGTGATAAATGTAACCGCTAGTCAAGTCAATCGATTTAGTAATGAGTCGTTAACCAACTGATACCTTAAGCGCTCACCAAGCTTAATACGACCAGTCATTTATAAGAGGTTGAATATTTCTCCTTATGGCCCAATTACCACTTTTATGTAAAACCAAACCTTTTATGATGAAGGTATCCATAATGCACCCTTGGTAGCTTGGATGCTCATGATATTGATTAGCGGAGCTCTTAAGTTTTATGATGGACTGACTTGATAGAACAGCTCTGCCAAAACATCTATTACGCGGGAGTTCAGGACTTTACTTAGCTACTTATATACTAAAATTTATGGGCTAGCTCAAAAAATATAGAAGTTCTAAATAATAAATTCATATTTATACCGCCCATATACTTAGAATCTCAGCTCAGAACTGTTATGGCAACTTCATTTTTTTAAGAGGCACTTTGTCAAGTCCAGTCAAGTTCAGTATTCTAACCCTCCCTTCTGAGTCTCACCATATTCAAGTATACCCATCGGATCCAAACACTATAAGGTGTTAGATGTTAGGTGTTAGATGTTAGGTGTTAGATGTTAGATGTTAGATGTTAGATGTTAGATGTTAGATGTTAGATGTTAGATGTTAGATGTTAGATGTTAGATGTTAGATGTTAGATGTTAGATGTTAGATGTTAGATGTTAGATGTTAGATGTTAGATGTTAGATGTTAGATGTTAGATGTTAGATGTTAGATGTTAGATGTTAGATGTTAGATGTTAGATGTTAGATGTTAGATGTTAGATGTTAGATGTTAGATGTTAGATGTTAGATGTTAGATGTTAGATGTTAGATGTTAGATGTTAGATGTTAGATGTTAGATGTTAGATGTTAGATGTTAGATGTTAGATGTTAGATGTTAGATGTTAGATGTTAGATGTTAGATGTTAGATGTTAGATGTTAGATGTTAGATGTTAGATGTTAGATGTTAGATGTTAGATGTTAGATGTTAGATGTTAGATGTTAGATGTTAGATGTTAGATGTTAGATGTTAGATGTTAGATGTTAGATGTTAGATGTTAGATGTTAGATGTTAGATGTTAGATGTTAGATGTTAGATGTTAGATGTTAGATGTTAGATGTTAATCCAAGAAATTCTAACACCCTTCTATTACCCATAAATTAAAAGTACAGTGGTAGTAGCCAACACTACTGCAGAGTGGATTTAGAGAAGTATATGAATGTTTTTTATTTACAAGTTTTAGCTTTTCCCTACTTGTCAACCTGTCTTTTGTTTGATTAAGCAATTGTCTGTATAACTAATAGGGCCTACCCTTGAGCCTTCCTCTAGGCTCATTCTCCCTTATCAAAACCGGTAGGCCCATTTGCACAAATTGTAATCTGAACTGGACTAACCTTCTCCTCATGGTAGGTTAATGCAGATTTACACAAACTACTCCCTTAATTAAAAGCACACAAAAATTTAAGACAAGATAAACCAGTTGAGTTTATAAGTAGTTTGCCAATTTTTTGAGCTCCAGAAGGAGTCAAATGTCCTCCATCATAGGAAATTAAACTCTCCTCTGTAGCAAACTCTGGACAAACGCCATCACTACATAAAACGCTCATTTGATCGATAAATAGCAATTCACTACTTTTTTTCTTTAATATTGAGTTGATATTTTTTACTGATTCTGGCGGCTGAAAAGTTCTCTCCAGCCTATTGTCAAGTCTAGAATAATATTCCAACTTAGGCTTAGGGAACCATTTAGTTCCAACTACAAATATTTTTTGTTGCTCTTTTAGAGGCAATAGATTGATAGTATTATCAATATTCTCCGCAGCCCAGTCTCTCCACATACCTGCAAAGACTACTATATCTGCCTCCTCAAAAATCTGTAGATTTCTTCGTATAGATTTACCGTTTTTACAAAACGCCTTATCAGCTTTTAGAACATATTCAAAGTCTGAGTCTTTATGGTCAGCCTGAGATAAATAAATTTGGCACTTAACATGAACGTAATAGGTTACCACATTGTAATAATCCAAAACGCCAGTAGAATCTAAACTATTATATAAGTCCTGTGAAAAAGAATCTCCGACGATCAGCAGATTAGGCTTCTTACTGGTAGGGAAGCTATCAAAAGACTGGCTATTGTACTTACCTCTCACAAATTCTGAATTTTTTTCATTCTCATGAGCTTCAAAGAAATCTTTAACAGCATCTTTCTTTTCATTAAGGTACCCTTGACTTTGAATCAACACAAAGCTCAATATAAACGGGGTTAGCGTCAAGCTAGACACCCCGATAACTTTCCCAATGTTATAATTGGACTGGCGAAAAGGCCGCTCAATTAAATAATGGCAAAGAATAGCGAACACAAATGAGACAAAAAAAACAAAAACACAAAAAATGATATTTTCGCTTTCAATCAACTCTTTTAAAAAAACAATAACTGGCTGATGAACCAAGTATAGGCTATAGGAAATAAGGCCTATTTTCACAAGCAAACGACAAGATAATAATTTATTTATTAGACCGGAACTCTTCCAACCTATAATCATTGCGGCACCAAGTACCGGAAGAAGCGTGTATAGGCTAGGCCAGGGGAGAGTTGAGTCTATCAAGAAGTAGCAAGAGAGAATCAATAATAAGCCAGCAATCTGAATATATGATGCATACCTTTGAAGTGGCATTACATCTTCTCGCCTAAATGCCAAAAGTGCCCCGACACCAATCTCCCACATTCTAAATGGTAGCAAATAGTATGCTTCATTAACAAATCGAGTAGAAAGTGAGTCAGCTAGAAAAAAGCTGAAAGTAGTCAGTGCGGCCACAACCCCAAAACGAATGTTATTTCTCCACAAAAGAACCATTAAAATTGGGAAGAAAAGATAATACTGCTCCTCAACTGCCAGGCTCCAAGTATGAAGAAGCGGGTTTAATTCTGCCTCAGGGGAAAAATAATCCTGATTAGAGTAAAAATAAAAGTTCGAACTAAACAACAGTGCATATAAACTTGTAATAGATAATTCTAACACTCTCTCAGGGGGGAAAAGGAGCACTCCAAAAAAAACTGAGAGTGAAACAATAAAAAATAATAACGGGAGAATCCTTCGTGCACGCCTCAAATAAAAATCGAAAAAACTAAATGTACCCTTGGAAATCTCCCCCAATATGATACCTGTAATTAAGTAGCCACTAATCACAAAAAAAACATCAACACCAGCGAATCCTCCGGAAATATTAGTAACTCCCGCATGGAAAGCTATGACAGGTAAAACTGCTAAAGCGCGCAACCCATCAATATCCCGTCTATACTCCATTTTTTTAAAATCTCAAGAATAAAAAAATATAGGCACCTAATTAATATTAGGCGCCTTTTAAATGCAATAAATTATCTATTCCGGCATTTATCTTTTCTAAGGCGTCTCGATGACTATATAAGGGCACCTTTCTTGTTTTAAGTAATTTTCTTTCCCATTTACTACAAGATCTTCTAGGTTTTCAAAAATACAAGGAGCACTAGACCAGATGGAATCTGACTTATCCAATAGAAGTTCTTTAGAAAACAGAGTACGACTAAATATTTCAGTTACAGTTGAGTAATTTCCTTGAACTACAGAGTCAAACGTCGCCCCTTTACCTGACACACCCTGTGTAACCCCAGTAGGAACAACCATACTTTTGCTCGCTCTTGACAACGCTTCCATACGAGCTAAGTAGTCGTTAGCAAGAATATCCGTAGAATTAATAAAAGTCGTTAATTCTGCTTTACACTTTCCCATAATTCTATCGAAGAAATCCTTACTTGAATCACCTTCGCATTTAGAAATAATATTACTTACTCTAGTATTATACTTCATGTAAAGCTTTAATTCAGATGACCAATATTCAGAAAATTCTTTTTCCAGTGCAAAGATGATCGAATAATGTTCAAAGGATTGATTCGAAAGTGAACTTAGGCAACGAGACATTGTTTCACAGTTGTCAATCAAAATAACAACATCAATTCTCAACTTATTAAATTCTTCCTGCTCAGAATTTTTTAACCCCAATTTTAGTGGGTGTGAATAATACGGAAAATCGTATAAACTTAAATCCCAACCAGCTTTTTGTGAA
The DNA here is from genome assembly GCF_052468155.1 of Microbulbifer maximicatervae (SeqCode). Classification (NCBI taxonomy): domain Bacteria; kingdom Pseudomonadati; phylum Pseudomonadota; class Gammaproteobacteria; order Cellvibrionales; family Microbulbiferaceae; genus Microbulbifer; species Microbulbifer maximicatervae (SeqCode). The sequence continues at coordinate 3,202,905 of NZ_CP174335.1, read as the reverse complement.
AACTCTAGCTGATCTCTTGTTTCCCGAATTGAGCTTTCAGTTACATCGGCTATTACCAAATTTGGATAAATGGCGAATGAATTTTCTTGATAAGATCTATTAAGTGATCTAAGTGCTCCAGAATCAAAAGGCCAATCAAATTTACTAAGCTCATTTAAAAGAAAATCAAATGAAGTGTGATCAATCATGTATGCAAAGCTCCCATCAGCTCCACCACCTGGATAGTATAAGCTTCCTGAGTACATTGAGACTTTACTTCTCTCTAATTGAGTGCAGCCTAAATAAACAAGCTTCCAGTCCGTAGGCAGCTCGAAGCAAGCTTCCTCAAGCTTTCTTTGGAAGTCTTTATGCAAGATAACGTCATCATCAAAAACTGCAATTCTTTTTAGTCTCCGCTCTTTAGCTTCTTGAAGTAGGCCTTTCATTGTTAATAAATAGCCCCATGCTCCGGGAGACTGTATTAATTTTCGATTAATCTGCTTCTCTACCGGGTGAGTCAACCCCCCACCAAAGTATCTATCCCAATCTTTTTTATATTTTTTAGAATAACCATTTACAGCATCGAAACGCTCAACTTGAACTCCATGTTTGGCGAATCTGGTCGAAACAGCTTTCCATTTCTCTACTTGTTCAGTCAAATTTAGGACAAAAACGGCATCCACGTATTGATTCAAACCATAGCCCATTGAAAAGTGACCGCTCTCTATTAATCGCGCTTCAAGGTGATAGTTTTGAGGGCTTAGAAGAATCTGGCTACGCGAAGAGAAAGGAGACTTATGGCTCAGCTGTATAAACTGGCGACTATCATCTTGTACAAGCGCCATCCTACGAGCTCGTTCATGAGGATTTAATATTTGTTTAACTTTTTCACTACTCCAATCAACTGTCTCTTTGTAGTTTTCTCTCTGCCACATCCCTACAAGCTCCTCAGAACCCTTTGCATCCCACAAAGTTTCACTGCTATTAAAACCCGCACGGCAGCAGCGAGCCGTAAAGTCCATGTGAGAATGCCCTCTAAAAGGAAAGCTCAATGTGTCAAAATAACCAACCTTGTTTAGAACTTCAGGGGTAAAAGAAAATAGACACCCCATAGCTTCAATTGAAGAGACCGATGAGCTTAAAAGCTCTGTTGACTTACTATGCTTTGGTTTCTTCCACTCAGAATTGTGGTACACAAGGTGCCCAAAGCCACTATGAATTGCGGCTTCATAATATAATGAATCCCAACCCTCTTTTAAGAAATAGATATCATCGTTACACATCAAACCAAAATCAAAATTTGATGACTTAGATGCATCAAAAAGTGAATTTGATTGTCCCGCAATCGTCTTATTCTTGTTTTTGATCAAAATAATTTGGCAATTATATATATGTAAATTCTGTAAGTATTCTAAGGTACCATCTGTAGATCCATCATCTGCCACCACTAAAACCCAGTGAAATTTATCTGATCGAGTAGCAACAAATGTTTCTATGAATTTTTGTATGTACTCTTGCCTATTCCATGTTGTCACACACAAAGCAAAAACTGGCTTTTTCTTTTCAACATTGAGAGGCTCTACTCTAAAGTGGTCCCGCTTTCCATGTAACTTCTTATATCGCGACGGAAGGACATTACTATATTTTACCGACTCTGCAGTGCTACCAGCTTCAAGGCTAGTGACCTGCACCCCCCTACTGTTGGTGGACTTAGTTTTATTTACAAATTTTTCCTTTTGAAAATGAGCATTGGGTTGATGCTCCTCTTTAAGATCTAAGCCTTTATGCCTGGCCCTATTAAAAGATAAAAGATACCTTTTTATTTTTAGAGGTAATAAAAGCGGGAACCTTATACCTTTTACTATCACTTGGCCAATCTTAAATGAGTTGCTATTCAAGATTAACTGGTATTGCTCACCTAATGAGTCTCTTACATTATTTAGAGATTTCTCATGCTCCCTTTTCGTATTTTTTAACTCTTCTTCTTTCCTTTTTAGCTCTTCCTCTTTCCTTTTTAGCTTCTCTTCATTTTTATTAACTACATCTTTCAGTTCAGAATTTAGTGAAGAATAACTTATAATCTCGTCTAAGGTTTCCCTAACATTAAGAAACTCATTTTCTAAGATTTCCTTCAAATTATTCGCCTGGCTTTCAACATGACCTGAAACTGCATCTTTCTTTGAAGGATTATGTATAGCTGTTAGCTCTGTCAGGGCAGCTTCAAGATCTCCTTCAGCCCCTATATCTGACCAAAACCTAGGAAATTCAACCTCAATATTATCTAAATTAATTTGTATTTTATTGGATTTGTTTTGCAAAAATGCACCAATATTAGAGTTAACAGTTTCCCAGTAATCTAAACATTCATCCAGCCCGCCTGAATCCCTCATCAGAATTCCATGGGAGTAAGCTCGCATAATACTTTGCTCAAAGTCCCATCTTTTATTGTAACTATGAGCTGTTTGAACCCGATCTCGAGTTAAGTGTACATAATACGCATCATTACCATACTGTTTTTCCAATAAACCCAACATCCATGACAAGCGATTATCAACTTCAATATGGAATTCGGGGAACCTCCCCCTCTGAGATGCAAGCAAACCACTCTGAGATTCATGCCCTGATGTATAATTGATCATATGCTCACAAGCTTTTGCAAATGACATAGACCCACATCGCCCTGTACATAGTACAAAGATATTCAAAACTTATCCCTCACAACTTCTCATAATATCAAACATTTTTCTTTGGAATGAAAAGACGGCTATCATCATAGATAACCTTGTATCTTCTCTGCTTTTCTTCTCTATTTGTCACGGAAGCATATTGGCTTCCCCAGGAAATAGCACAACGATAGTCATTACTGTTTTCATGCTGAAGAGTAATATAGTGATTACTCCCCAAGGCGTCGAAAAATGAAGCCTCTTTGTTAAAGCCTAAGCGAGAACATCTAGCTGAAAAATCTATATGCCATTGACCTCTTACCGGAAAATTTTTCTCGTCACAATAACCGACCTTTTCAAGTACTACTTCAGTAAAAGTAAACAAACAACCCATGCAACTATAACAGTCAACAAAAGCCTCACACGTACCTGATGGATCAACGACTCTATTTTTATTAATATCTTCTAGACTATTAACGTCTTCGTTTTCATACTTTATTTCTGGATTGAAATAACATAGATGGGCATACCCACTTGATTTGATAGCATTAATATAGAGAGAATCCCACCCCTTTTTTTTAAAGAGCAAGTCATCATCTATCAAAAAAGCAAAATCAAAACCAATGTTTTTACAAAGATCAAATATAGTATTAGTCTGGCCTACTGCATACTTTCTTCTATTTTTTAAAATATGCAGCTCAAATGGAAAATCGAGCATTTCTAAATATTCTAGAGTGCCGTCAGTGGAACCATCATCAGCCACAATCACCACCCAATCATACTTAGGGTCAGCAGATGCCAACCAAGTTTTCAGGCACTCTGACAAATAATCTAGTCGATTATAAGTCTTTATGGCTATAATTACTTTCTCTCTTCCTGGTACTTTTTTTAAGGAGCTTTTTCTACTCGACAGCAAACCAGTGCAATCACTATCAGCCCCCTCAAAACAAGCACTCTCTAAATTCTCTAGACTCTTCTCTAACCGCCAAATGCCAAAATCATTTTTAGAGTTGTTTATTAAATCTCTATTTCCTGGAACTAAGAATAAAGGCGGGAAGTTTTCTGTACAATTATAAAATCCCAGCATAAAGTTGATAGACTTTAAGGGTTCGAGAACTCCTCTCGAAAAAACATCACGATGAAAGGCCGAGCCAAATATACTAAGGAAATGGACTTGAGTAGGGGATTTTTTTTTATCTGAGGCGTAAAATGGATGAATGGCGCTATTTTCATGGCCAAATTTATATAGCCCTCCTTGAATACCCACAACCGCCTGCCGCTTTAAGTCCTCAATATATCCACAAAGGCAAGCAGCATAGTTATTGGGGTAGATCAAGCTGTTATGACAGATCAGGATATATCCGTGGTGCGAATCAATTTCATAGCTCAGCTCTTCCAATATAGCATTTTCATTTATCCGCTTAAATTTAACTTGAGAGCTATAATTTTGATTTAAATTGTCACTATTAGAAAAACTCAGATAAGTTATATGCTCTACCTGCGGCAATAAAGAATTAATAGCTCTTTCGGCTACCAAAGCAGAGCTGGCTCCACCTAATATTATCGCCTTCCTACCCAACTTTTCATTTTGATTCATCATGTACAGAGCTCGAAATTATTGAAGAAACGTTTACGCTCGCCGATAAAATTCTACCCTTATATAAAATAATCAAATGTCATATCAGTAAGCCAGCCTCAATATAGATAGACACAAAGTCCTAGAAATTTCCTATAACAATAAATCCCTTCTGAAAAGACAGGCATACAACCAACTTAAATATCTCCATTTTTTAATGCTACCTCACCTCTAACTTCACATCTTAATAAATAAAGGTCTCTAACTAGTCGAATAAGAGACAACGGATTTTTTTTACTGCTGACTACCAACTCACCTGCCCGAAAAATAAACCCAGCTTTTACATCCTCATACGCCTCTTTTAATATCTCTTTTTGCTTCTCAGAAACTAAAAGCTGCATATGTATTTCACGTACTTTTCTCTTAAGTAATCTTAACTCAATATTTTTTTGCATTAGCAAACTATAATGGCCTGGGTCTTCAATTAAGGAGGCCTTATAATCTTTGGATTTGGAGTTCATCATTCAAAATCAGGACCAAAATAAATGCCAATGCGTATGATAAACACGCTTGACAAGAGCGTTGCTGGGAATTTACATCCAAGACCGTGAATATTCGGACTATTAAGCTCAATCAATCTCACCAAATCTATTAACAGCCCGAATTAATTATAACTATGCCTTTACTATATTACCTATTTTCTTTGTATAACGACCTCTTGTATCAACCAATAATTGTGATTTTTCAGCGAGTAATTCATAGTCAAACGCATCATGGTCTGTTGCTAGCAAGACTAAATCATAATTTAGCAAATCAACCTGATTAAGGTTGACGCTTGACATTGAGAAATCATACTTACGCATTTTAGGAATTGAGGGTACATGCGGATCAGAATATGATACGTCCGCACCCAAATCTAGTAACATTCGCAAGAGCTCCATAGATGGTGATTCTCGCATGTCATCTACGTTTTTCTTATAGGCAATACCTAGAATCAGAATTTTACTGCCATTTACTGACTTTTTTACACTATTTAAAGAGGCGACTACCTTATTTACGACCCATTCTGGCATCATAGTATTAATTTCACCAGCCAACTCAATAAAACGAGTATGTAGGCCATACTCCCTTGCTTTCCAGGTTAGGTAAAATGGGTCAATAGGGATGCAATGTCCCCCTAGACCCGGACCAGGATAGTACGGAGTGAATCCAAATGGCTTTGTTGCGGCAGCTCGAATCACTTCGTGGATATCAATTCCCATGGCATCAGCAACAATTTTCATCTCATTAACCAAGCCTATATTTACCGCCCTATGAATATTTTCAAGCAGCTTTGTCATTTCAGCAGCTCCCACCGAGCTAACAGGAACTACTTTATCTATGACCTCATTATAAAGTGCGACTCCGGCATTCAGGCACGCTGCTGTATATCCACCGCATACTTTTGGAATATTCTGAGTGCTAAAATTTTTATTGCCGGGATCCTCTCTTTCAGGCGAATAGACAATATGCACATCCTTACCAGCAATCAGTCCAGCTTTCTCTACTCGAGGCACCACTTCTTCTTCAGTGGTACCAGGGTACGTAGTACTCTCTAGCGATACCAATTGCCCTTTACGAAGATAAGGCAGCATTTTATCCAGCGTTCCAGTTACAAAAGAGAGGTCCGGCTCGCGATATCTATTAAGGGGAGTGGGAACACAAAGAATCAACGCATCGACTTCCAGCATCTTTGAAAAATCAGTAGTCGCACTTAAGCCCTTCTCGCTTGCATTACGAACTTGCTCGCATGGAATATGCTCTATATAGGACTTTCCCACATTGATTGCTTCTGCTTTTGATTCATCGATATCAAATCCGACTGTAACGAACCCAGCCTCAGCAAAACGAATTGAAAGTGGTAAGCCGACGTAGCCGAGACCCACGATCCCAACTATAGTTTCTTTGGACTTAATTTTTTTTATAAAAGCTTCAGACATATCTAGTAACTCCGAAATGAAATCATCAGTTCAGCCAACCTAGCTTTGAACGGCATGTTTCGTAAAAGTTGTGATCAATCGGGTGGATCAGTGTCAACCGATGCGGTTTCTTATGAATACGTACAACATCTCCAGGCTTTGTAATGACCTGATCGTGCCCATCGCAAGTAACATGGGGGTTTGTGGTATTGTGTTCACCCACTATGATTTTGAATTCGCTGCTCCCTTCCACAACAATCGGACGACTACTGAGTGTGTGTGGGTTCAAAGGAACTAAGACGATAGCATCCAATTTGGGGTGCATAATCGGTCCTCCACCAGAAAGGGCATAAGCGGTAGAACCTGTAGGTGTAGAGACAATCAATCCATCAGAGCGCTGGGTATAAACAAATTGACCATCTATGAAAAGGTTGAATTCGATCATGCGGATAAACTCGCCCGGATGCAGCACCACATCATTCAGGGCGGATCCTTTGCCAATAGGCTTGCCCTCTCTGGTCACCGACATATCAAGTAGAAAACGGCTTTCGGCCATATACTTACCAGACAATACCTCACCAACTTTTTGCTCAATCTCATCAGGGGTAATATCAGTGAGGAAACCCAGCCGTCCACGGTTAATTCCGAGTAAGGGAACGCTGAATTTAGCCAGGGCGCGAGCGGCAGCTAGCAGGCTACCATCCCCACCAACTACAATTACTAAGTCGCAGAGCTTCTCCCAGCTTTTCTTTAGAAGATACGCGAGCATTATTGGCTGTGACCGCAGTTGAAGTCTCCTTCTCCAGTACAACCGCATAGCCTCCTCTCTCGAGAAACTCGCTCAAACGCTTGAGTGATAGTACAGCGCTATCACTCTCTATACGGCCAATCAAGCCGATATTAAAAAATTCCGACACCGCTTCCCCTCTGGGTGGCCGAACCAAGGCCTTACAAATAACACTTTGCCAACTTGATACCCACCACTACCAGGTAAGTCCGATAGTCATAGCTTCTCTAAATGTGACAGGCAATTATGCCTTAGCTTGGTACGTGAGTCGAATTACGGATGACAAGTCAGAGGTCGGGCACCGTCGAATGACCACACCCTTAATTCAGTCGGCACAATGGAATCCGCGCCGACCCTGCAGTCCCCCAGAGTGCAGAGCTAAAACCTTAAATCCGCTGCAAATACGGCCAGCGCGGACCTCTTGAGAAAGAGCATATAAAAGTTTTGCAGTGTAGATAGGATCCAAGGGGATACCGGACTGACGCTCGAAAGACTGATGAAAATCCAACAGCCGACCGGGGTACTTGCCATAGCCTCCACAGTGATACTGATTGGTCAAATGAATATTATTCATAGTGATACATGAATTATCAGAGGCATTGCCTCCCGACAACACCGCCCGCCAATGTCGCACTTCTCTACGAATGCCGTCCCCGGCCTTTAATACCTCAACACCATGTACCGGGAAACTGTCTATAGATGAACTCAGCCCGCCCAAAGTTAACCCAGTGCCACAAGCGACCCAGAGCTGGTCGAATTTAATCGGGGCTGTCTCTTCAATAATTTGACCCAACAGGCTCACCCCCCTTGCTCCAGCAAAGTTTGCCCCACCTTCCGGGATGTAGAGCCCGCAGTTTGGCTCTAGCCCAATTAGCCCCAAAAAATCGGGATGATGGCGAAGTCGGTACTCTTGTCGAGAGATAAAGATTAATCGCATCCCTAACCGCTCTGCATCCTGAAGCATGCCACTCATCACAGGCGGTCGTTGGCCACGAACGACACCAACTGTACGAAATCCAAACCGCGCCCCCGCTGCTGCGGTGGCATGCAAATGATTTGACCAAGCGCCACCGCAAGTAATCAGGACCTCAAAGCCCCTCTCGCTCGCTTCCGTTAGGTTGTATAGGAGCTTATAGGCCTTGTTTCCTGAAATTAGAGGGTCCAAAAGGTCATCTCGACGAACCCATAGCTCAATCCCTGAGAACTGATCACTATCAACTCTTTGATAAGGGATTGCCCGTGCTGCATCGAGAATACTTTTCAAATTGAGGCAAGTTAAGTAGCGAATTTGTATAGCCCTCTTTACCAGGTAAATACTCAGAGATTCACCCATTAATTCATACGGTCGAGCTTTGTAAATCAAAGCAAAAAACCATTGCTCTGAAAGATACGCCCCTTCTACATATCATTTCAGGCAAGGGGTGAAGGACTCCTAATAAAACAACATCGAACCCAAAGCCTGCAACTGACACTTAATAAGCGGTATTACATTTACCAAAAATTACATCACCACAATTACCAGTCATTAATCTAGCCAAGGCAAATCGCACTTATTAAGCAAATCATTATCAGCCAGCTGCTATCAGAAAACCAAAACTAATCGCCGAAATCAATTATTCTAATTAAGCAAGCTTCCCTACTGGCACCCTTCTTTATTCGACTGACAGGCGCCACTAAGGCTTTTTAAATCGCGCCCCTGCAAAAGGAAAACCTTTACTGGCTTCACCCTCTTTCAGGCGAGAAAGACTAAACAGTGTTCCACAATATTCCTGCCAATGCTCAAATCCACTAGCCTAAAATTAGAAAATTGAGATTGAATCCTTAGCACACTTCCAATCGGTAAGGGCAAGTTAGCCATATAGAAAATCAAATCTGTCGAGCCATCTTACACTGGGCGAAATGAACTAAAGCTCCAGTCTGCCCCCCTCAGGCTTATTTTTCCGCCATAAAAAAAGGCCCCCTCTCTCGAGGGGGCCTTTTTCGTATCTGGCGGACCGGACGGGACTCGAACCCGCGACCTCCGGCGTGACAGGCCGGCATTCTAACCAACTGAACTACCGGTCCTCGGTAGTAAACTTCCTCTATGGAAGTTGGTGGGTGGTACAGGGGTCGAACCTGTGACCTACGGCTTGTAAGGCCGTCGCTCTCCCAACTGAGCTAACCACCCGGTGCTCTTTGCTATAGGGGCCGTGCCCCCTTGAGCGACGCGCATATTACCCGACTGTAGATTCCTGTCAACAATTTTCACGCCAAATAATCACGTCCGATTAATTTCCATCCGATTCGTCTGGTAAAGAGACAGGAACCCCCCTCATTTCAGCCTCTTCAGTACTTGCTCCCTGCAAGACCTTACCCTGCCGATAGTCTGGGTCTAGCAGATGCCCAGCTATCTTCACAGGTATCCCCCTCGGTATCAGCTGCTCTTTTGGGCGGGCCAAGTCTTGCTCGTTGTAATTACACACACCAGTAGGAAATATTCTCTTTAGATCTGCCACACGACTGGAAATTTCCTCAGTGAATGGACCGTAGATCCCCTTCGCCAACGCCCGCTCAACCGGCTGTAGAGCGCACTTAAAGACATCATCGGTCACCGGTGCCCCCGCCACTTGCCTTGATGTACTATGAATCGGGTATACCCTCATACACTTCCCGGGAGCCTGGCTATTCCAGGGGCCATTCCAGACCTTGCCTCCAGACGCTAGCAAATTTCCTTCCTTGTCAAAGCATCGATCATTGGCGTCATCCGGGCGGTTTTCCACTACACCTTTACCTGGGTTTTCTATGATGCTCTGCATCCAACGGTCAACTAAATCCAGCGCCTCATGCAGCGGGTTGTAGCCTTTGTCACTCATCCAAATCAGTTGATTCTCCGCATGTCCACGGGCGCGCCGAATACGCTCGCGTGCAGAAAAAGAGGCAGAGCTGTGGTGCATATCAGGCTCTTTATCGAGGTAGTGCCGCAAATCAATAATAGGAATCTCTACATCCCCCAGGAAAACGTGCCCGGAACGATATATTCCATTAATAGCCTCCAGACTTGCGCGGCTGCGCTTCGCCGGCTTTTGGAGTGTTCCCATATTGAGGTTTTGCTCGCTCCAAAGGGACAAGCGAACCGGAAACATATTCCCATTCATAAACCATAACTGCTCTTGGCTCTGGTCTTCTGGCACTTTCCAGCCACCTACAGCAGCATTGACACGTAAAAATGTATCTATATTGATTTCGCCGTTCACCAGGGCTTTCAGGCCGTACTGCACCCCCTCATTGTCCCAAGAACTATTTGCGTACCCTGATGCGTTTGCACCATAAAATTGGCGAAGGTCCTCCCAGTGCGTCCAATGCACTTTTGGGACAACCTCAGCAGCGAAACTCTTAGCAAAGTGAACAAAGTTAGGGTTATTAACCAACGGTACTAAGCCTCGCCACCCTTCGACACATTCAGTGGTTCCCTGCATCCTATCTCGGTAACGACTATCAAAAATCCCAGCAAAAAAGCTCAACACTCCAAATTTACTTGAACCATTCTCACTGGCAGCTAACCCCTGGATAACCGTGCGCTCCTCTGCTTTTTTCCAGCGCTGATTCTGCCTATCCACAATGTCAAAAAAGTACTCCAGTGGCTCACAGTCGAAGGCATAAATTGTTTGGGACACCATATCTGGGTAGGAATACAAGGGGATAGCAGCATCTAAGAGGCCCGGTGCATTCTGCGCAAATAGATACTGCTGGATCGCTCCACCTGACCCCCCAATGCCAACGGTGTACATTGGCTCCCCATATAACGATACAAATTGCTTTTTCACCCTACGAGCAGTGTCTTCTGCCAGCCACATGTTGTAGTGGTTTCTAGTCTGATTGGCGGTCGAATAGACAATCGCATAACCGCGCGCAAGCTCATCCATTCGCCGCGTGGTGATATCTCCTTTGTTGATTTTTCCCTGGCGCCCTCCAATGCCTACGCCACCACGGAACTGATAGATCAGCCGCTTATTCCAGTTACTACCACTTGGCCTACCTGCAGACTCACCCTCGCCCCTCAATACTGCTATTGCATAAAAGTGACGGTTGATCGTGCCTGTCTCTACACGAACAATAAAATCTACCTGCTTCCCGTTTACCGTCACCTTATCGATATCATTTCTGGCCTCATGCAGATAGTGAAACTGGCCATCAGTGGTACTACGGTAAAAATAGGTAACCTCTGTAGCGTGACTGCAATCCCGGCTATACCCAATAACCTCTTTTGTCTTCCTGCCCTTATCATTTAGAGCAAAGATAGGCACCCCTTCACCATCCTGGTTATCTACCAGGGGCTGCTTATTTGTAATATTGTTTTTCCCGCAATAAAGAGGGTACCTGGCTGGGCCACTGAATAGAGTCTCTACAGGCCCTACTTCTCCCAAGCCAATAGGAAATGGGAAATATTCAGGCGGGCGGGACATCATTCGGGGGTGAGGACCGGAATAAGCTGGCGCAGGTTGATAGTCCAACACCCCTTCAGGAACCTTCAACACCGGAGCATCTACGCTCCCGTGGACTTTTGGCAGCTGGTTATACCCATACCAAGCTGCTGCCCCCAGGCCCACTAGCACCAAGAGCAAAATAGAGAGTATCCAGCCTCTCCTAACGGACATAAGCGCCTCCACAGGAAACATCACTTTCTGTACAGCTTGAGTATATGAACGGATGTCCCAGGCTACTGGCAGTTGGCGCCGAGGAAGACTTAAAGAGAGGCAGGACTTGTAGAGCGATGCGCAGAAGCGCAAATATCTTTAGGACAAAAACAAAAAAAGGGAATCTCCTGATCCCCTTTTCGAAAGCAGTACCGCCTAGTCTTTAGCGATAATGCCTTTCTCTTGGAGAGTGGAGAGAATCACTTCTACTTCCTCTTCAAGAGTCATTTCAGCAGTATTCAGGTGCAATTCTGGTGAAACAGGTGCCTCATAGGGATCATCTATACCAGTAAAACCTTTGATCTCACCTGCGCGAGCTTTCTTATACAAGCCTTTGGGGTCGCGTGCCTCAGCCTCTTTCAGTGGGCAGTCTACGAACACTTCCATATACGGAAGATCTCCTGCTTCATGCATCTTTCTTACTAAATCACGATCTTCACGGTACGGACTGATAAAACTGGATAAAACAACCACGCCAGTATCCGCAAACAACTTGGAAATTTCGCCTACACGTCGGATATTTTCCTGGCGGTCCTCAGCTGAGAAGCCAAGGTTAGAATTGATGCCCAAGCGGATGTTATCGCCATCCAGACGGTAACTGAGCACGCCACGAGCAGCCAGAGCCTTCTCTACGGCAACAGCCACAGTGCTCTTACCAGAGCCCGAAAGGCCGGTGAACCAGAGGGTCACGCCTTTGTGGCCGAGGATACTCGCCCGGTTTTCGCGGGTCACATCACCCTCATGCCAATGGACATTGGTCGCTTTTTGCTCAACTGTAGCTGTCACTGATTACTCCAAATCTTGAATACAATCCTAGTGTCACAGGTATCAAGCATTTCACTGCACTCTGTGCCAATGCCTGCCTGTGATGTGGGCGCTAATTATTGAGTATTTGGGCGGTAAGCGTAAAGCCCTCTGTTATAACGTGTCTATTCAACTCAAAGTCTTAAGTGCATAAGCAACAAAGTGGCATTGTTCTAATAGTGGGGCCGAATGGGCAAAATAACTCTATAGACAGGACTTTTTTGCTTGGAATCTGCTCCAGTGGTACTACTGCAGGCAGCATCATTAAACCATTCTGCCACTAGCATCCCTTCGTTACGCTAAGGCTGAGTGGGACATCAGGTTGTTACACTAATCCATCTATAACTAGGTACTTCTATTAGCTATTGAGTGAAATAAAGAATGGAGCAAGAAGTATCACTAGTCACAAACGCTCGCAACCAATACCCATCTACATATTTTGTAAATCTATAAATTCTCACCGGGGATGTAAGCCCTTTCCGGTAGCCCCTTTTACTCGCTCCAATGAACTATATGCCGTTGAATCATCAGCAGGAAAGCAAATAGCAGCTAGGGAAATTTGGCAAGGAGGTTCCTATACAATGCTACCCTCCTTAACCTCAAGCAAAGAAACTTAGGAACATCGCTACCCTATTGGACTAGCTAGGCAAACCAAAGTAGACCATTCAAATCCATAGACAATTGATTATTATAGTTAACATAAAAAACTATTATTCTTTACAATCCGAATACACTAAAATTTCATGGCCTTAGACTCAAGCTTGTCACCTTCCAATAAAAAGCGTCATTTAATTTCAAATCATCAACACCCTCAACTTTCTCACACGAAGCAAACAAACCCCCAACAATTGCGCAGGTTTTCTCATTCATCATATTTGCGACCGGCTACCGAGTGACGCGCTTTAATCTAGTTAAAAATACAAGTTCCATGGTAATCTTTGGGCCTGAATTGAGAAAAAACAGCCCTATATTTCTTAGGGTTTATAGCCGATAAAGGAGGATGCTCAACGATGAGTAAAGGGGTTTTAAATAGATTTAAAATTCGCAAAGGAAAAATTTTTGAAGCCCCGCTAGAAGAGGCATTTGGTCGCCTGGTTACTCCTTTTGAGGAATTTATTCATCGCCAAAGCAGCAGTGGTATATTACTAATGCTCTCTGCGCTTATCGCTTTGATTATTGCCAACTCTCCTCTGCAAGAGGCTTACAAGCACCTACTTCATATGCCTATTGCGATAGGTGCAGGAGACTGGACATTTTCCCTTTCCCTGCATCACTGGATCAATGACGGCCTAATGGCCATCTTTTTCTTTCTGGTAGGCTTGGAATTAAAACGAGAGTTTCTTGTGGGAGAACTCTCAGATCTCCGTCAGGCAGTACTACCTGTGATGGCCGCTATCGGCGGCATGGTGGTGCCCGCCCTACTATACAGCTCCCTTAATTTAGGTACCGAAGCCGGTCCAGGCTGGGGTATCCCGATGGCAACAGACATTGCCTTTGCGGTAGGCTGTATTGCACTACTAGGCAACCGTGTACCACGAGCAGTAGTGACCTTTTTGGTCGCACTAGCGATCGTAGATGATTTAGGGGCAATTCTCGTTATTGCCATCTGGTACACAGAGCAAGTAAACATGACAGCGCTCATCGCATCAGGTGGCCTGGTTATAGTGCTCGGGCTTCTCAATGCTGCGGGTATTCGCCGATCCGCAGCCTATGTCTTTGTTGGAGGTCTATTGTGGTACGGACTTCACTCAGCCGGTGTCCACGCTACTCTCGCTGGTGTCATTACCGCTATGGCACTACCTGCCAAGCCAAAATACGATCCTGTAGCATTTAGTACCTTCGTAAAAGATATCATTCGCAGCTTCGACCGCTGCTTCCGCCCAGGCGACAAGATTATCGCTAACGATGATTTACGAGCTCGCGTAATGGGCTTGGGTAATGGCGTGAACTTAGCCCAATCTCCGCTACAACGAATGGAGACTCGCCTGCACATACCGGTCGGGTTTGTAGTGATACCTATCTTTGCACTAGCTAACGCGGGAATTCCGGTCGACAGCTTCAGCAGCTCCGAAGCAGTACTCAACCCGGTCACTCTCGGGGTTATCTTTGGCTTGGTGGTCGGTAAGTTGCTTGGGATTGTAGGGGCCACTTGGGTAGGTTGGAAGCTAGGTTGGGGCCAATTACCCAAAGCGGCGAATTTCCAACATATTGTCGGTGTAGCATTGCTCGCAGGTATTGGGTTCACCATGTCCATTTTTATCGCCGAACTAGCATTTAGCTCGCAAAATGAACTGCTTATTCAGGCGAAAGCCGGCATTCTATTAGCATCGGTTATCGCTGGGACAGCTGGCTTTTTGGTGCTGCGTAATGCTCCCGCCTCAGAAGACAATGAAGTCAAGGGCGAGGAGCCAGATTACCCGGCCCAAGCTACGTCCAACTAAACAGCAACATTCAAAATAGGCCGGGCAAACTCCGGTTGCCCGGCCTACAAAAAGCGTGATCACTAATAAGGAACGAATAGAAGGCAAACTTTAAATCGACTATGGCCCTATAACTTAGATTCGAACCAAAGTTACATCACAATGTGCATAGTTCACTATGCTATTAGCGGTAGAACCAATCAGGGAACTCAAACCTTTCTTGGAGTGAGTTCCCAGAACTATCAGATCCACCTTCCTTTTTTCAGCTTCCTTACAGATAACCTCATAAGGCTTTCCCACTTTAAGGGCCCGATTTCTCTTGCTAACCCCAAAGTCTTCCGTAATCTCCTCAAACTTCGGAATTGCACTCTCTTTCAGCTCTTTTTGATAATCCTTGGGCAGGAAGCTATAAGGCAGCACATTTAAAACTACTAGCTTGCTATCAAATTTCTTAGATAATTCTACCGCTTTAGACAACACATACCTCCCTTCTTGAGACGCTTCTATAGCGCAAAGGATAGTATTGTACATATTCCCCCTCCAGTATATTTGACTAATAACAACTGAACTTATCGAGCACCGATTCCACCACAGCTTAAATGAAAAGAGTTCGAAGCACAAAGAGGAAAAATTAAAAAATCAATCTAATACCACCTATTTTGTATTCAACCCGAGCGGACTAAAACCTCGATTACGGCACAACTCTCAAACAGTCATAGGAGGTCAGAAGTTATCATTTTCTTGACCAAACCTCCCGCGAGCTTTAAAAAATTAAAGGTCGAGGAGATATAAGCAACAAACGAACAGGACACATCTGCGTCGCACGCAAACAATTATTACTATACGATGAACATCTTTATCCACGCAGATGATATCAATAGAATAACTTCCAACTTCAGCAAAATGTATACCTAATAACATCTCATATACAGCCCTAGCTCTCTTCTATTTTGGCACAAGTCTATCTCACAAAAAATCCATTACCAGAAGACACCAATTACAGGGCTTTCTGTTATTTTTAAACTGTCAACTCATCGTTTTCAACAAGTCTCGCCCTAAATCTGATTGTATAACTTAAGGCAACTATGACATTACATTCCCAGCCCCGCACCCAAAACAAAGCTTCATTTCAGAAGCCTACTGTTTCTCCAACAGGATTTGTATTATAAACGCGGGGTCACTCAAAGGCCGAAAGAAACCTGATATGAAAGCCTCATGTGTTGCGGCTATGACTTTTTGTTAGCTGTCTACGCGTTAATGAGATTTGCTAGAAAGTATGGGGACTCTTTTGGCTTGCACAATGGTAGTAGTCAAGATTCAACGTGGTAGTTGCAAATATCCCTATGGACTAGAAGACACTCCCAATTCCCTCTCGACTGTATGTGCACGCGGTAATATTAGCTTACTTAAGTAGCCTAGCATTGCAATAATTGGATCCAGAGATACGACAAAAAATGGAATGAAAATGGCTCAAAAAATGGCCAGCCATATTTCTTCTAGAAACAATGTCGTCGACAGCGGGCTAGCCCTGGAAATTGACACAACAGCCTGTAGAGAATGCTAGCTTCTAATTGCAGTCTCACCGACGGATTGCATACAGCAAACCGAAGGTCGAATTATCGACTAACAATGTAAGTATTAGAAAGTGGAGGCCTGTCGGTATCAGAGCACACCTCCCCAACAGTACTTTTTTTGTATACCGAAATAGATTGCAGCTAGGTCTTTCCCAACCCTCATTAATTGTTGAATCTGAAGTTTCGGTAGGCTCAATGAAGTATGTAGATTTCTGCCTCCAGGCTAAACACAAACTCTTTGTATGCTACTTTTGCCCATAAAGATCGATATCACCGTCTCCTAGGACCTTAAAAAGTCAATAAAGCACTGACTTTTTAAGGTTGAAATTATCAAGTTAACACTAACTTCATTATTCTTTTACAAGAAAATTTCTGTACTCGGCAATTCTGACTCGCATCGAGAAAAATTACCGTTCTCCAGCACTCTCAAGTAGTTGATAAACTCGCCCAGGGAAATCACCAATAATCCCATCTACACCAAGGGATATACTGCGCTCAATGTCATCTATATCGTTAACTGTCCAGAGATCGACGGCCACGCCTTTACTCTGAAAAAAGCGAACATAGGGCTTAGTGGTAATACTGTATGGCAGTTGGGCAACTTCAAAGTCCGGCTTGAAAGCCCATCCAAAGCCCGAACTCCAGGCTAGACTGGCCTCTATAAGTTCACCGATTGTTGCGCTCGTTCTAATCTCTCCCCCACTGATATCACGAAAATGGCCCATAGCCCTATTATGCTGGCTAGCCACAGTAACTTGCTGCTCCATTCTATAGTCAACAATTACTTGCCATAGTATTTCTGATAGGACCTTATTATTTGGTTTAATTTCAATATTAAAAATGGCATTAGGGTAGCTCTCAAATAGCTCATTTAATGTTAAGAGGACGAGCCCTTGGTTTCGGAATGGGTAACTGTCGCCATTATCTAGGGTAAACTCATGCCCAGCATCCAATGCTTTTATTTCTACCAAAGTCAAATCTTCTATTTTATCCGAGACACCTACATTTTTTTTAAGATCTGCATCGTGATTGATAATAATGAACTGATCTTTTGACAAATGTATGTCCAACTCTAGAGTATCAGCCCCCTGCTCCAATGCCATATCAAAAGCCAGAATGGTGCTTTGAGGATACTCACCAGAAGCTCCTCTGTGAGCAAGGATATCAATAGCCAAAACCTTATTATAAGCCATCATTGATAAAACCAGACAAGTAACGATCTTGAGCGCGTTGTTCATTTAGAAGTTTCCTATGTTTTAAGAGAAGAACTATTGCTCAGACACAAACAAAAGCCAATCCAAAATAGATACTACAGAGAAATAGTATTAGGCATACTATTTCCCTCACATACAAAGCACGAATTGACTCATTCAACCTATTTAAACTATATAAGAGATACAAAAGTAACTCTTACAGCCTTCAAGGCTCTTTTTGTTCACGTATACCCAACCAAAGAATCAACCATTAAAGTACTTAAACCTGATTGATAACCCACTCTAAATGCACCCATCTATTTTAAGCAATATCGTACATTAAAATATTAAGTACTAATGCACAAATCTAGAAAATATCGCCACCAAATTCATTAACTAAACAAAGCCTCCATTATCAATTAAGGACATGTCGATCAAGCTTCTGAGTTGGAAATTCTATCCTTTAAGCTAAAAAAAACATTTAGATCAAGCCAGGAAGGTTAAGAGCGGTTGAGAGGACCTGAAAATCCTCCCCCTTCATCTATTAAGGCAAGCAAAATAAAAATATATCGAACAATATAAAGCCTAGAACAATTTAGACCTATTATTCTTGCGCAAACATGTTGCAGATCACGACAAAAACTCTCCTCAAAATGCAAATGCATGTACTGGTTAAGCTTCTATACATAAACAAAAGGGTTAAATTAGAGTGCATGGTTAGTATGTAGGTTTTATAAAAGATAAAACATACTTCTAGCCGAGAAATTAGCCAACCGCGCTTCGGCGTATTTAGCCGACAGCAGCTACCCAAGGCTACCGACTCGGAGCCCAGATTTATAAGTTTGGAGAATCCCATGGAAAGATACGCACTATTTACCGGTACTTATAACCTACTTATGGGTGGAATAAAGGACTTCAAGCGATCATTTCACAATGAGGAGGACGCCTATAAAGAGATAGAACAAATTGCTAAAACTGACCCATTTACTCACTGGGCACAGATATTCGACAAGAGAACTGATAAGGCAAGAATTTTTAATATTATCGATGAAAATGTGATTGAGAATAAAATCAATGATTACCCAAAGCAATCTGCTAAATCAATGGTGAAGGCTGTAACTGAGTTTTGTTAAATAGTATTCAGCCAGCTTGTGAGCCCGCGTAAAGCAGGCTCGCAAACCTTCGCATATATATTATGCACTATCGAATAACAGATACCTATGTGGCTACTCAGTAAATAAAGAGATTTTTACTTTCCAACAATGCCTGGGCACTATCAACCCTACGGGTATCAATTACCAATAGCAGCAAGTATAAAGAAGAAATTACTCCGTTCTTAAAGCTACTTATATGCTTCTGAAGGGTAGCTTCGACACAAGAGTATCCCAACCTACAAAAATTTATAGCGCTAGTAGTCAAATTATGCAGGCCATAGGTGTATCTCTGCGAAACGGAAATTCCATAAAAAAACCACTTAAATGAACTAGCTCAATCTTAATCTGAAACACCCTATGAAAAGGAGGTGTTTAGCGGTTTAGCTGCAAGAACCTAGACCTAAAACCAAAGATAAGCCCGATGATCCATACTAATAATCGCATTATCAAACAAAAAATATGAAGCTCAATCCAGTAAAAGAACTGGGCAATATATCCAAAGCTGATATGATTCAGAATGTATCGAGAGACACCTTTGAGACCGTTTCAATTCGCGACGTAGACGCCCATCTTGAGAATAATCGATGGGTATCCAACCGTAAGAACCATATTGACACAGCCATAAAAAACAGCTTTGACTTATGCCCTCCTCTAGGAGCCTACCCATCGGCAGATTCGAGTCATCAGTGAACTGCGTAAACGCAGTTCACTTGTGTGTCCTCGTGGCGTTCGAAGCATTTGGGTAAGATCAGACTAAAAGATTTCAAACTGAGATTAAAAAGCTTGGAGCTAAGATGGAGAAGAGACTCACCCTCACCGAGCCACAAGTTCAGGCCTTGGCGCGAAAGTAGTATAGGAACAGAGATTAGAAATTTCTTTCTGAAGTTGGATAACCAGCTTGCTTCCAAGCTACTCATAAAAGTCTTCATATCGTATGACAAAAGGGAGTAGGATCAGTTGAGCTTCTTCCCAGCCTCTCTCTTGACAGCAAATTCTATCTGCTACTCTTCACTGCCTACCACCGTACCCAAAAGCTCTATGATCGGCTCCAGTACACCCACCTAGCTAATATTTGAATCTTTTTAACGGGACACCGAGAAAAAAAGCTTTAATATAGATTAAGGCCCAAATTGCCACACCGAAACAGAAACGAAAAAATTCGCATAGGTAAGTTTGTAAGCCCTTAATAAACAAGGAAGAATCTGGGGTGGCCGACGGGGATCGAACCCGCGACCTCAGGAGTCACAATCAAATGTATAACCTTATAATAATCATATAGTTACAATCATCCATGTGTAATTGGTACGGCGGCTCGCACCTCTCATAAACCCCGGAATCACTCAGTCTCTCAATTTTTGCCACACTCACAAACTGTATATTTACACAGAACCTAGACTGCAATCTCTGGCAACTGATCCCGCTGAGTTATATAAGCTAGAGAGCAATGCGATTACCGCATCTTGTTGATACTTTAAGCGCCAAGAACAAGGTAACTCGTCCAAATTTCTGATTAATCTGATCGATGGCCTACATGGTCTCGTCTGATCGTATTCGCTGGCCAGCGGCAAATATATCGCCTTGCCCCAACGAGCGAGGGTAAGCTCTATCAGCCCTACCCCGGCTTTCAGGAATTTATGCCCCTGCTGAAACAATTCTGAAATCACACGCCTTACCAGCTGCACTATTAGCCGTGTGTCATCCGTTGGACATGGGGCTTGTGTCATCTCAAATATCGAAAATGGAAACGGATTTGCAACGAATCCCTGCGGACTTGCTGCCATTATGGTGTGAGCTAGTAAGGGTTACTTTGGCGGAAGTGTGTGAGATTGAGAACCTATACCACTTTGCGAAGGTTCCCTTTCCATTGCTAACAGCCCGACTATATACAAAATTGCCACAGGAGTTTCGCCGACATATGCACCGAGTGATTGAGAGTAGCTACCAACTTCAGAAGGGCTTGCGATAACGTCCAAAGCAGCGCTGCGACCCTTGCTGCCTTCGCAACCTTTGTTAGTTAGGTATTTTCACTGCGCCCTACCTTACGATAGATAATTGCCATAGCAACAGTAACAACCAATGAAACTATCGCACAACCTGCATAGACTCCCGCCGCTTGTTCGTGCCAAACAACGAACCCATCCCAATATCTACCGGTTTCGTTGTATGGCATTTGATGCCACTTCCACCAAATAACTGAGAAAAATACCGTAACCAGCAAACTCAGAGCGAAGCTAATAGCGTAAAACACCTTAGTTGCCTTTAACATAAATGCACCTAACGAGGGGGTAAAAAAGCTCATCCCTCTTTTGTATTGTGCTTCTACGTGAAAAGCAGCCCACTCATCAGTGAAAGCTAAACCAGAATTCACGTAAAATCATCATTTATGGTTGATATTCGATCATATTTGAGAGGACAAATACATACATTAGTTTTTCAGCAGTCCGAAAGCCATTCGCTGTTGCGGCGTACCCTGTGAAGTTTTTGTGCAAAAATAGGAGCGTAACAACCACATAAAATCTGCACAGAGTAGGACGTCAGCCTGCCGCACTTTTTCATGCATTTCATACCTAGTCTGCTTTACGTTCTTTTCGAAACGACTCTACTCTTTTAAGAAGATCTTGCAATTTTTTATCAATACTTGGACATAGTGATTCTATGAGTTCTTTTTTCGATACATATTTTTCGACAATATATACTACTCCATCGAGGACATAGTGATGAGTTTCTGTCTCAGAATCATACTTTACGTGTTTTAGGCGCTTCATTATTTGTCTGGACCCGCGAAGACTTATCCTATTCTCTCTGGTAATAGATATTACATTGAAGTAGTCGGTTGAATTTTCTATGCCGCTTCGCTTGAAACTCTCGAATATATCTACTGACGCCCTTTTTATTCGATCACCACGTTTTATATTTAGCAATGAGTGGCCTTCACAAGTAAACCTTATCATGTGGTACTCCTCATGATCAGAAGCTAACTGTTTATCAACAACCTCTAATACTTCTAAATCCCATCCTTCCTTGAGATTTCTTATTTTTTCATGATATGGATAGCTAGATCCTCTTCTGGCTTCTCCTTCATGCTGCATTTTTCTACGCTCAGGGTTCTCCGTTCTACCTACATAGAAATATTCAGTCTCTGAAGATGCATCAAAGTACGCTTGCCTATCAGGAAACGTTTCTGTTGTGAGTACGTAGATATAGATTTTGCTCATTACTGCTCGTATATACTCTTACGGCGCATAACGAGGATGTAGAAAAACAGTTTTAGAAAAAGCTGTCACTCCTCAGGCTCCTCTAATTAAAATTTCGGGCTAAATTTAGCTATACCACCAAATTTCTTTCATTGTATTAAATTTTGGCGTCTTGACGCCCTTAATTCATCACTCAATCAGTGAATACTGCCATATCTCATCAACTTTTCAATGTTATGTACCAAGCAGAACATCTGCCATTGTCCCTGAACCTTACTTTTTCCTCGTAGCGAGAAGCGATTTAATCGCTTGTTGGTACCAATGTTCCCAAACACAGGCTCGACAACAGACATTCGATGCCCATAAATGGTCTTGCCTTCGATACTATCAACCCGCTTTTTCATCCAGTCAGTGGCTGTCCGTCCGTTTGTCCAAGTTAGGGATACTTGCCTTCCATGCCCTTTTCGAGAGTCGGCAGAATCTGGGTTTCGCATGCACTGATTTTTAAGGCTGCATTTCCTGCAGTCAG
Organism: Microbulbifer maximicatervae (SeqCode); assembly: GCF_052468155.1. Taxonomy (NCBI): domain Bacteria; kingdom Pseudomonadati; phylum Pseudomonadota; class Gammaproteobacteria; order Cellvibrionales; family Microbulbiferaceae; genus Microbulbifer; species Microbulbifer maximicatervae (SeqCode). Next base: position 3,180,401 of record NZ_CP174335.1, on the reverse strand, counting down.
TGAGGCGCCCTTCGAACAATAGTTTTTTCTTACCTTCACTGACATGCTCTTCTTTTAACAAGAGCATGGATTTTCCTGCTGAACAGATACAGGTTTTCTTTTTCTTGTTGAATGTAAATTCACTAGCCGGGATAGTCTTTTGGACATTAGCCCTATCTTTTTGATTGCGCTTGCCATACTTGGTTTTTTGCTTTGTAAAAGCTTTATCACGTGAACGGAATTTATTGTCAGGTATGTAGGCATTGATGCCGTTCTCTCGCAGGTAGTTGTAGTTAGCATCGTTGGAGAATCCAGTATCAGCAGTAATGATGACCTGTTTGGCCAAGATGTCTTCATCTATTCCTATATTCTGATAATGGCAATTGATGCCATCGAGAATAGGTTTCAGTGTATGATGTTCCTGGCCCTCTCCAAAGGCCTGTGCTTCAACAACTATCTGATGCTTTCTATCAACTGCGGCAACACCGTTATAGCCCTGGATGGTTCCCTTGCTGGTAGTCATCTTAGATGATTCATTGTCCATGATATTACTTTTTACTTCTTTAGGGTTTTTACCTTGCCCCATCCTGGGGGAGTGATTCTTTAAGAACTGATCAATTTTATCAAAGTGTTTCTGCAGCGTATCCGCCGCTTTAGCTCTTTTTCTTTAGGTTTCCTGCCATCAAGCCTCTTGTGCTCTTTGAGGCAATGTTTGATCTTCTTGCGAATTTTTTCCTGCCTCTGTTCTAGCTCTTTAAAAGTCCCCGAATGTTCTTTGCTAGCATTGGATGGCATCTTGCATCCATCTATTGCGAAAGGTTCGTTGCCAAGCAGCCCCTGCTGATCGCAGACCAGTAACACTTGCTCAAACACCGATTCAATCGCATCAGGATAACTGCTTACGAAACTTGCAATACTAGTAAAATGCGGAACGGTATCGCATGACAGTGCTTTGAAGAGGATATTGTTCTCACATTGCCATTGAATTTCACGGCTTGAGGTAATGCCTTTTGAGTAAGTAAACAATATGATTTTCAGCAGGATAGCTGGATCATAGGCGGTTCGCCCGCCGCTATCCTTTTGATATTTTTTATGGAAGACAGAGAGGTCTATATGATCATCAATCAAATGATGAAGTGTAAATTCAAAGGTTTCAGGTTGTAGTTGTTCTTCGAAATTGATGACGACCATTGCATTTTGGTTGTAATCGTAACGTTTGAAATTGGGCATATGGATAATCTCGACATCAAGACCTCCATTTTAACAAAAAAGCTTCCTTTTAAGAGTTTTTCTACAGTCTGAACGACTACAACAGGGGCGTCCGGAGCGGAGCGTAAGCTGTCCCGCGAAGGGCCAAAGGCCCGTAGCAACCTGCTTGTACTTGGTACGCCCAGCATGGGCGTGAACTAATGGGGTGAAAGTCCCCTGTAGGAGGATCACCATTTAATGGATTCCATTAAATGCTAACTACTAGCGAATGGCAACTGCAATGCCGCGAGGTCTTGTGGGGAGGAAGCCGCTAGCAAAACTACGAGCTGACGGACAGAAACATCATATAAGGCTTAGCCTGGAGGCGAGGCGGCCAAGGACACCGAAGCCATGTGATCTAACGGGTAGAGTAAATGATGCAGTTGTGTAGTGAAAGTTCACGTTCTTATCTGGGGAGATCTGTTTAGCTTGCTCCTGTGAAGCTGTCAGCGTAGCCGCTGACTCATAAGTAGGCCCAACCCGCTAGCCACCATCGCGGGTGTAGACAAAAAATGGTGGGACACAGAAGCGCTTCGGTCAGCAATGATCAAAGTGATTAAACAGAAGTCAGCCGAGGGCATAGTAGCGAAATGCCAAGTTTAATACCTTGGACAGGGTGAAGGCCTGAACCCAAAATCCACGAGTTAAAAGACAGGGCTAGCCTACTGATATGTTGCCAGCCGGATATAAAATTGACGTAGCGCATTGCCATGACACTCAACTCAAATGAAAATCTGCTCGAAACCATCCTCAGCAAAGAAAACCTCAATGCTGCATGGAAGCACGTTCGGAGCAATAAAGGTGCCGCAGGCATTGACGGGATTACAGTCGATAACTTTGTGCAGCACTTTAAGGCAGTTGGCGATGACCTTATCGAAACCATTCGGCAAGGTCATTACCAACCGCTTCCTGTCAGGCGCGTCTACATTCGCAAGCCAGATGGTGGCCAGCGTGGTCTCGGGATACCTACGATCTTTGATCGTGTTATTCAGCAGGCTATCGCCCAAATCATCGGTCCCAGTTTCGATAAAACCTTTTCGGAGTTCAGCTATGGGTTCCGCCCAAAGCGATCACGGCATCATGCGGTGAAAAAGCTACAGAAGTATATCGAAGGCGGGAAACGAATAGCCGTAGATGTCGATTTATCTAAGCTCTTCGACCGGGTAAATCATGATTTTCTCATGAGTTTACTTGGCCAAAGAATCAGCGATAAGCGCTTACTCAAACTAATCGCAAGCTACTTGCGTGCAGGAAGTGTAGAAGATGGATGCTGGAAAGGCTGTCATGAGGGGGTACCACAAGGCGGCCCTTTATCGCCGCTGCTCTCCAACATTGTACTCGACCTGCTCGATAAAGAGCAGGAAAAACGCCAACATGATTTTGTTCGCTATGCGGATGATTTTGTGATCGTTGTTGCTTCTAAGCGCGCGGGTGAACGGGTTATGGCGAGTATTAAACGCTTTGTTGAGCGCAAGCTTAAGCTCAAAGTTAACGACACTAAAAGCCAAGTAGTTCCTGTCAGCCGCTGTAAGTTTTTGGGATTCTCTTTTCGCGGTGCAAGGCTTGTCTGGCATGATAAGTCTCTGCTCCAATTTAAATATCGCGTCCGCCAGATCACAAGGCGATCCCATGATATTTCGATGGAAAAGAAACTGAAAGAACTTACCGTATACCTCCATGGTTGGATCAACTATTTTGGGATAGCGCAAGGCTATCAAAAATGTATCGATCTTGACTGCTGGATACGACGAAGATTGAGAATGAGCTACTGGAAAAACTGGCGTAAAGTGAGAACGAAAGTCCGAAACTTACTGCGCGTGGGCGTGAGTGAATCACGGGCTGTCACTTGTGGATCGTCCGGTAAAAGTTACTGGCGAAATGCAAAGACGGAAGGTATTCATATTGCACTCAACAATGAGCTTTTCCAAAAGATGGGATTGGTCTCGTTACGTGATCGCGGGGTAGAAATTCATTACGGAGAGGGAACCGCCCATTGCGGACCCGCACGATGGGTGGTGTGGTAGCCGGTAGCTAGAAACTACCGGCTACCCGATTTAGCCAATCAATCTTCAAAGAAAGGCGCCCATTCTGTTTTAGAAAACTCTGATTTCAATTCATCGTAATTTTTTATCGATTCCCTCAAGGTCTTGGTATTTTGTTTTTTCAACCTCGTTTTTGGTTCTATGTGCTGAACATCCAAGAACTCAGTAATTTTTCTGAATGTACCCGAGCGGTTATTTACTAATTCTTCATAGGTGATAGACAAAAGAGGGTGGTTCTTGAAATTGTTTTCACCATTTTCCTCCCAATCTCTTGTTCTCTTAAATTCAGCTCGCAGCTCATCTTCGGTAAAGCTGACTGATACCTCTTTACTAGGAGTGCTTGAAGCTTGGTCAGATTTAATTGCCCAAACATCCTGAACTCCTGCGACCTTTCTCGAAATTAAAGTACGCAAGATATTTTCTCTCTTTAAGTGAATTACATGTAGATCATTCATTGATTTAAGTTTTTCCCATATGCCGCATGAATGATCATCCTGCGGGTGATAATAAAAAATCTTGAATCCTTTGGCCTTTATGTTAAGTGGCTGTTTAGGAAATGCCTTGGACAAAACTGTTTTGTAATTCTTTCCGTTCAATTTAGAGAATATTTCCCCATCTGCCTCAATCTGCGGATGCGAATTGAGCAACGATATGAGCAAGTTCGATCCAGTTCGTGATCTCGTAAGTACGATAAATCGCCTATAGCGACTAGATCCAATACCTTTGCGAAACTTTTCAATTATGCTCATATGATTTTCTCTTGACTTTGCCTAATATTTATGCAGGAGTCATCATGACTACTATTTCTGGCACAAATTTACGCCAATACGCCATTTTATTCCACTAAATCAATGGATTACGATCATTTGGCACTACCGGTCCATCTGGAAAAATGATCAATTTGACCACTATCCCCATTTTTAACCGATCTTTTAAGTCAATGATTTTAAAGCATTTTCCTGTATGTTTGAGCAACTCAAAAAAATAACAATCACAATGATCATAAATCCTGTGCTGACCTACCAACTCAGGCTACACATCCACCAGCACTCGCCAAACAACCCCATCATCCGCCAATCGCTTGCGCACCGTATACCCCACACTACCAAGGGTAATCACCGCCTCTGAGTTGTAAGCACCTACCTCACTCACCAACAGACTCAATTCAACACGCGGTACCTGCACGCGTTCATCACTACCAAGGTCATCAATCTCCTGCTCAAAGATCACACGGCAATCAATAGGCTCACCGCCGCTACCATCATCATAGGTAGCGGCTTTGCCCCATTTGCGAAACGCGCGCTCTGCGGCTCTCTGATCTAAGTCCATGATGAATTAGGACTTCACTGTGCCCGGTACGCCTGTAAATTTGACCGCGAAGCTGGTAACACTGGAACCCGCTGCCTCAGCGGCAAAGGCCGTTGCGCCGATGATATCGCCAGTGGCTGCGGTGGCTGCGTTGTTATCGAATGAGCTGGATGCAACTACCCGGGTGAGAGTTTCCCCTTGGTTGACCTCTGCGGCGGATACCTTGGGCACGGTGAATACGCCATCAATACCAATCACGCCAGACTCACCCACGGCAATATCATCCATCGCCACACCCAGCACCGCACCAACCGCCACAACCTGGCCAGAGGTAATCTTCGCACTGGTACTGTTGGTGTAATCCAGCATACGCCCGTCTTGTACAAAATTAGTAGCCATTCTCTTTCCCTCAATTGAGTTTGTAACTGAAAGTAAAAAGGCCGCGCGATGCGGCCTCTTCAATGAACGTTGTTAGAGCTAGCGGTTGGCTGGTTTTTGGAGTCTTCACCATGCCTTTCGCATCCCAGGCTTTGGCTGCAGCATCCCAGGCTTTGGCTGCAGCATCCAAGCGGACTTTGAATTCCACCCCATCAATACTCCAACCATTTTGCTCTTCCAAAATTGGGGCTTGCTGGCCATCCAGATAGAGCACTTTGATAGTGTCATACGCTACTGGGTCGGCATTGAGGTACCACGCATTGTGGCCACTAAGGCGCGCATCAGAGAGCACTTCGGCAATATTGCGTACGCTATTCGGTGTGGTGTTGTTTTTGGTGGATGCACCCACTTCGTACTCAGATTCCAGGGCAACCTTTGCACTGCCTTCATCAGCAATATCACAGAGCAGGAACTTGGACCGGATGTTGAGCACCGCATCGCCATCCTTTTGCTTACCTATCAATACCCGCGCAATATCAATACTGCTGGTATTGATTCCCGCTGGGCTAGCGAGGTTGCCATGACTTGCGTCGAACAAGGGCTTATCGTCAGCCATATTGGGATTATTGAGCAAGATGCTAAATACCAGGTCACCCACCGTGTGCACGGCAGCGAGGCCCATCTTTTGTGGGATACGGGTAAATGCGCTGAGGTCATCGTTAATGATGGCTTGGCGGGTAATGGAGAAGAGTTCACCGTAAGTAGCCAGTGTAGCTGTCTCGGCGCACTCTCCGATGCTCACGTATTTAAATTCTGCCCCCGGAGCCACTCGGCGAAGTGAGGGGAAGCTGCCCAGGTCCATGCGAGTTGTGAGTTTAAAGCCACTGAGGTTGCCCACGCTGGTAAAGCGCGGGAAGATCTCTTGTGCTTCTTCATAGCCTTTCAGCATGGATTTATTGGCAGTATTGCCAAGGACAGTCGCGAAGTCACCAGAGCTATGGGTAAACGCTGCGGCAACCACACCCATCCGATCCAGGCCAGACAGGCTCTGTCCATGGGCCTGTATCAGGATGCGGGCAATCTCCATCATGGTGTAGCCACTGAGCTCATTGCCCTCTGTGCGCTTTTCACCGAGGGCACGCACGGCAATGGCATTTTCAGCATCAGCCTTAAGCCGTTTCATGCCCTCACCTTCCTGCACCACCACGCTGTAGCTTTGCTCTGGGGTTGGGGTTTGAATACCCAGGGCTGTGAGCAGTTTGTCTTTGGCGCCCTGCACTGAGCAGTCCATATCATTGAGACATTCCTGCATCACAATACTGTGCGCTTCAAAACCTTTAAATACGGCTTTGATATCGTCTTTGCGCTTTTGCTCGTCTGCTGCAAATTGTGCTCTGGCATCGGCTTCAATTTGCGCTTTCATTCCTGGGGTAACCTCGGGCACAGCGGTTGCAGCTGGCGTAGTGGAGGTAGTTTTCGCATGGCTTGCGCCTCCTTGGTTTCGGTTGGGTTGTCTGCAACCGCAGACGGGAATCTGAATTCAGTGGGCCCCTGCATGACCAATTCGCTAATCGCTTTAGGGGTATTTTTGAATTGGTTTAAGAGATCGGCGTTAAAGCTGGCAGCCATCTCGATCTCTGTGGTGGTATCGGTGGCAAAACCGGCTTCTACGGCTTCAGCACCGGTATACCAAGTCTCGTCATCCATCACTTGGCTGACTTCCTCATCCGGCATTCTTGAGCGGGAGGAATAAAGGCCGATCATGGTGGTTTTCACTTTTGCCAGCAGGCTCTTGGTTTTTTCCAGGGCGCGTTCATCGCCTCTGGCGCTGGCACTAGGGTTATGCACCATATAATAGGCGTTCTCGGCGATATGAACCGTATCCCCGGCTAAGGCGATCACACTACCCATACTGGCTGCGATGCCTTCAATCCAGGTTTCCACTTCGGCCTTATGATCTTTGAGCAGGTTGTAAATGGCGGTACCGTCGAACACATCACCACCGGGGCAGTTGATGTGTAGATTGATCTTGCTGACATCACCGAGTGCTTTGAGATCACGGGCAAAGCCTTAAGCAGTTACGCCCAAATAACCGATGTAGTCATATACATAAATATCGGCTTCGCTTTTTTTGTGACCGCGGTAATGCTGTACCAAGATTTTTTAGGCATTGCGGTCTCCTATTTAGAGTCAGACTCAGTGTTTTCTGCGGGGACCGCAGTGCGTTTAGTTGGGGTGGTGATCTTGTTTTTTCGCAACTTTTGTTGCCAGGCAGCAGTCTGCTTAATCACATCGTCCGGCTTCTTGCCTCGGCGGCGAATGGTCTGCTGTGGGCTGGCCAGAACATTTTCCAGCAGCGTTTCATCGGCGCTGGCTTCATGTGCTGGATTAATCCAGGGCATAGCCGGGGTAATAAAATCGACGTGCATCAGGGTTGCCGGGTCCACATCAGCAGGCACTTGAAAGGCGTCTGCTAATAAACCCATTTGCACCCAGCGCCGGGTTACTGGCTCTACAATTTCCTCACAGAATTCCAAGCTGAGGGTTTCGTAGTTTGCCCACTGCTCTACCAGTTCCTGGCGCTGCGAACTATAAGTGCCGTTGTAGTTTTTACTGATGCTGCTAAAGCTGACCATGGTGCCGGCAGCAGCCATGCGGTGCATAGTTTCTAAAAATGGCGTTAGTAGACCGCTGGGGCGATTACTTTGAATGGTGCCGACAGATTCCCCAGGCCGCAGATCGTCATAGATAGCACCAGCGCGAATAGCCAAGGTGCGATTTCCTTCATCATCACTGTCCTCAGGTTTGTAATCTTCAGGACCACCTTTTTGAATGAATCCAACTATGGCCGAGGCAATCTTTGCGGCAACTCGCTCGTTTTCTTCATAGTCTTTAATGTCATTAAGGCGGTTCATCACCGCAGCAAAGATGGAAACTCCACGGGTTTGATGCAGCCTGCGCACAAACTTTAGATGCTCAATATTTTCGGCACTGTGAAATCTGCGCTTCATACGCCAGTTAAAGGATGCCCCGGGATGTTCATCGTGTAACCAGAAGCCCAAGGGCTCGCCCCAAGCAGTTTTTTGGATACCCTGAACAATGCGCTTACTGGGATCGTTGTAATCCACCGGCAGGAAATCCGGCTCCAGGCATTCGATGGTGTAAGGCACTTCAGTACGATGCTTTAAGCCAGGTACCGTGCCCTGCAAGTGCCGCATGAGGGTTTCACCATCCCGTAGCCACGTATTACACAGAAGCCGCTGCGCTTTCCCCCAACTGAACTGCCGGGTACATTCCGGGCGCCGAGCCCATTCCTCATGAGCGGCATTCATTTGGGTGGCGAGGTCTTCATGAATGTCGCCATCCCAGGTTTTGGGCTGGAACTCCACATCAATACCGCGCGGACCAACTACGTTGGTTACCAAGGTGGTGAGAATGCCACAGGCAAAATCGTGGTTTTGCTCCAGGTGCCTAGCCTGGCCGCGCAGGGTTTCTACACTGCTCTCAAGCACCAAATCCCCGCTGCGGTTATCCCCGGGATTTTTTCTTGTACGGCTAGGGCGCGTGGCCTCGTAAGCGGCAACCAGTTCTAATGCCCGGCGAGCTTGCATACGGCGCAAAGCAGCCTCGGGAGCAAAAAACCCGATGAGAGAATCCAGTTTGTTCATTAGTAGAAATTCGCGTAGGCAGGTCCGCAGCGTTTACCTGCAGCCTTTAATTTTTCTTGATATACACGGCGCTCCCACTCCTGGCGGCCTGCACGGATTTCCTGCAGGTTCTCTGCAGTAAATTGCCGACCATTGGTCACCGTGGTTTTACCGGCGAGCACGTCTATCTCGGCCTCGATATAGAGGTCGACCATTTCTTGAGGCGTTTTAGACATTTAACTATCCAGTAAGGAGCCAACGGGCTGCACTGGCCGGAGTGGTTTTTTAGTGGTGTGCGTTGATTCAGGGTCCCGATCAGACTCACTAAACAAAGTGCGCTGACCTAAACGCGCTTCAAGAGTTGACCATTTTTCTCAGTCTTTTTGTGTATTTCCATGGCGTAAGCGGCGTGTAAGGCATAAACCTTGGTATCTGTGCCCTCATTCGGTCTCCCGGGTCGCTGCTGCCAGGTCTCTCTACCTTTGTGCTTTTTACTCGGTGCTTTTACTTCAGCAGTTACCTGCTCCCAGTAATCCTGTCGCACATGCTTACAGCTGTGCATATAGGCACTGGTGCCTAGTAGTCGCCGGGCCATCAGATCCTTAGCCTTGTGGGTGCCTACCATATACACCTTCACTTCGTGGCGATCGGCTTTCGTAGTACGCGTAGGGTTGCTAACTTCTGCTTTCCTTGGGTGGGAAAATATTTCTTTACTACCAAAGTCTCTGCTATCGCCTTTAATCGTTATCACAAGAACGCGACGATATTTTCTTTTTCTGGTTCTTACCCACTCATACACTGCGCCGCTGGTAGTTCCATCAGAGGAATCGATGCTCACCGCAGATGCGTAAATCTCACCAAAGCGCTCGTGCTTAAAGCTTTGAAAAACTAACTTATCCAGGGCATCCCAGCAGCTATCACGCTTATCTACCGTGTCGCCATCAATTTCGCCCCAGTACATTTCCAACTTTCTTCATTGCGACCAAATGCGCGGATGGTGATTGCGAGTCGATCGTGCTGGACATCGACACCGGCAGTCACCAGCAAACCGCCAGCAGGACAAAACAATTCTGAGTAGTCTTCGGCAGCTTCTTCCAGTTTCTCGTGGTCCAGTAACCGATTGGCAGCATATTTATAAGGTCTGCCTAACTTGTTGTTTTGGAATACAATGCGTGCAGATTCATCGCCGCTTTTGGCTTCGTGCTCAGCCTCTAAGAAATCCCTAACGACCTCCGCCAATCCTGTGCCAGGGATACACACATAAAGCTCCGATAGCTCCATAAACGTCTCTATCGATTCTATCTCATCCTGCTCATAGTCTTCGCCGCATTGGGTTTTAACCCAGCCGGCAAATTCATCACCGTTTTCACGCGCTGTTTTACAGGTCTTCAATATGTTAGCTTGGCGGCGGTAGTCATCCCATTCACTGCCACACTTGGGGCAACCGTAAATTGCGGTTTCTGGCTGATTCAAGCCGAATACCGGGTGCGGTGTGCCTCCCTCTTTTTCCAACCAACTAACGTTTTCCCAATCCAGTACATGAGACTCACCGCAGTCATGGCAAGTAACCGGCAGTACACGCATAGTGCCGAGTTTGGTGTAGTGCTCCACCTGGGAAAGATCAGCAACGGCAGGCGTGCCACCAATGATCAATTTCTTATTGCGCATTCGCTTGAGGCGTTCGCGCAGGTGGCGAATGGAATCGCCCTGATCACCAACGTCTTTATTAGTATCGTCCGGCTCCTCCACATAGCCGCGCTTGGCGGTGGTGGATTTAACATTGGAGACGGAGTTAGAACCGACTGTACGTACTTCCCCACCCGGGAATACTTTCCTGGTAGGTCTGTTGCCTAGCTTGCGACTGGTGGAGACATCGATCACACGCGCTACATTCGGCGAGCCCTCAACAATCTTCACGAACTTTTCGTCCATGAAGTTCTGGCCTTTTGAATCCTTAGGAAAGAGCATCAAAACCCGCGCGGGATCAGTCACCGCCACCTTACAGATATCTGCCGCTAGCAGTACCGTCCAGCCAATCTGCGCCGCTTTTTGCATTACCACCATCCAAGAGACATGGCTGTCGAGCGCGTACATTACGCCCCAGAAATAGGGCACAAAATCTACTCTGTAATATCCTGCGTTATCACTATCTTCAGAGGGCAGTTTGATATTTTCTGGCAACCACTCAATCAGCGGAATTTTAGGCTGCGGTATCCAGGTCTGGCGTACCTCCTTCACCAGCCTCTGTAAATTCAATCTCGTAACCGCCAATAGTTCTGAGGGCAGCTTCAATGTTTGGCTATAGGGGTTCTCTGTCGACGGTAATGGCACACTGACTTTCGATAGCAATAATGATGCTCTCTACCGCTCCTATAAATTCATTTTTTCCAACGGTGGACCACTCCACCATCGCCTTGCGCGTCGACTCGACATCAAGGATTAATTGATCCTCTCGATACAGCTCGCGCATTTTTAGTTTTGCATTAACTTCAGACTCAATCGCCTGGGCCATATCGCGACGATTTCGGGCCTCATTCGCCTGGCGGCCTGCGGCCTCAGTTCACAATCGCTCGCAATATTCATGAAGCCAAACTTTGTAGCTGGCACCTACGGTAAAGACCTCAGCCTTGAAGTGTTTGGCAATAGCAGGTTGAGTAGCACCAACCAGGCGAGCAAAACCAGACTGAGTGGCCTGATCATCAAGTGATAGGTTGTCAGCCAAGGTATAACCCCCTAGGAAATTTCAGATATCTGTTAAAAAAACACGGTCCGAATTACCCGTGTGCTACCCCTCTCAGGAGGACCCATTCAGCGCCTCTTCGCGGTCGCAATCGCATGGTCCATGGCTTTATCAAGTTCTAGTGGCAAATGCCTACGTGCTGTGCCGTCAGCAATCCGAAAGAAAGGAAAGCGCTTGCGGTAGTCTGGCTTTCCCTTTAGGAAAATGAGAATGGGCTTTACTGTAGGACGTCGCTTACCCCCGGCCCTTTTCCACACACCCAACACTCCGTTTACCTTTCCTACAAAGTGCTTGCCTGTTGGCCCTTGAGTACTATTTGCCCTGCCCTTTTTGGTACCTGAACCAGCACGGAGTTCTGCCAGAATCTTCTTATAGGTAGCGACCGAGATATTCCCATGTCGGTTTAGCCTTGCCGCTTTTCCATGTACGGCCTACATACCCGCAGGCAGCACACCTAGATCCCGCAGGGCATGCTCAAATCTCTTATCGTTGCGCTTCACATCGATAACCGACGGCGCCAAGTATTTACTCGGTGCCGTGCCGTTGGTTGCTTGATCACGAATAAAGATCTTCGCAACACCCGAGCGCTTAGTGGCTTTCTTCACCAGTACAGAGTTCAGTGTCAGCTTCGCTGGATTTGCAAAGATACGCCCAATTGCTGCGCGCTCTTCTCCACGTATACGAAAGGCCACGTTATTTAGGGCAACCGAACTGGCATAAGGTAATTGCTTCTTCAGTTCAGCAGCTGCTCGATCAAACTTTGAGGTATCGAGCTTTACATTAACGTCCATCGCCCCCGCCCTGCTGCTCTTGCAGCTTCAAGCGCTTGTGGTTGTAATAGCAATTCACAATGAACCCACCCAAAGCAATCAAGAAACCACCTACCGCCAATATCTCTTGTGCTGCATATCCACCAACTACCGCTGTACCCGCAGCAACCGTAGTGGTTGCACTGGCGACCTTCTGAACCATGGCTTCCCTCGCTGCCTCTTGAGCTACAGTGTTCACCGCTTAACCTCACTCACCCACGACTTCACAAAATAGAAACCGATGATGATGCTATAAGGCTGCACAACCACATCAACTAGCAGACCCTTTAGGTCTGCTACAAAAGGCGCGTTAAAAGCCTTGGCCGCTGCAATAAATAAAACCAGCAGCGCCCAAACCATTGTCACCAGAAAGGCAATTAATCTTCGCGCCCGGTTCTGCGGCTGCGTGGCCTTCAGTTATTTCAGATACCAACGAGATTTTTCCTCATTGGTAAACCACATCGCATCTACAGTATTCACAGTGGCATCTAGCACTTTGTTTGCCGACTCGGGGCCAGCAAATAAACTCTTAACTCCAGACCAAATACCCATCACGGATACTCCGGCACATAGTGCGTGATTGTTAGATTAAACTCATAAGGCAGCAGCTCTCGCAATTGCTGCATTGCCCTGCGGGATTGCGTCACCCACCAATTGCCGGGAGCCAGACTAGAGCCAACCCCAATGCAGCCCTGCACATCTGCAGCATAATTTGCTGTATGGATCAAGATTTTTGAACGACTAGGCACTTCCAGTAGCTCCCACACATTGGGGAACCTTGGTGAACTATAGGGATTACAGGAATAAACCCCTTCAGGAATACAGCTCTCGAACGGACGATTACCTAACCACGGGCGCTCTACCGTATAAAACACACAGTCGCGCACCCTTAGCCGTCCCAATGTGGCATTAGGCCCATAGGCAAATCGCTGCAGATTGCAATTCATGAAGTTCTACTCGCAGAGTATTGGAATAGAAAACGGCACCCAAGTGAACACCGCCAAGTACAGAAAATCAAAGACTAAAAAATGAAAAAACCCGCACAAGGCGGGTTAATTTTTATGAAATAAGTATCGCTACTGAGCGACTATCTAAGATTTCTTAACTGATTTTAACTTACAGTACATCTTAAACCTTAAATCAAAAATAAGGACGCGCTTAGTGCTGGTAAGCATCTCTCAGCATATCTTCAAGATATACATGATGAGTTTCAGATTCCATACCTTGCGCGTCTTTAATTTTAACACCTATGGCTGTTTCATCACCATCAGGAGCAGTTGTTGTTGTCACTTCTAGCTTGTATGCTTCATAGAATTTTGATTCATCACCAAAAGGTGCGTGAAAATGGTAAACCTCTTTCCCCTCCCCAAACCACAGTAATTCGACAACAAATGCCATATCACCATTGTTTGAATTTGGATCAAGAGTTGGGTTATCTCTTAGAGACAATTCAACCTGCTTACCGTCAACTGTGAACGTTGCGACATCAACAATCTTGCTTGGAGTCACATCAACCAGCTGCCCATGAACAGTAAATAGTCTTTGGTCATAGTTCAGTGAACGCTCTGCCCCAATAAAATTTTCAGCCTCAGAGACATAACCATCAATGTTGATCATTGTATTATTTAAGCTTTCGAGGTCCAAGCCATCTACTACAACATCAAGCTGACGATACACCCAGGCGTCATCGACGGTCGCTTCATGTCTCCAACCTCCGTCATCCACCTGGAAATTGCTTACTGACAGACTGGGTGCATTAGGAAAGTTAATTTCCAACGAAGCAAGTATAGCGGGGGACCATTTATCTTTTTGATCAACAGTCAAGGTTGCAGAGCTAGCACCTTCTAAATCTAGACCGGGGTACTGTAATTCACCACCAAATGAACCTAGATCTTGAAGTTCGTATTGGAACGTTTTAGCCTGCGCGCCGAAGGCCAACAAGGCCACAGAAACAGCTACTGTTTTGACGGTATTTCTTAAAAACATAAAAACTCACCAAAAAATGTATTGATTAACTAACGAAAGAGGAAGTAAAACTTACAGCACACCTTAAACTAAGTAAATTATATTGAACTTAATTTAGCATCCTTTCCCAGTACGATCTTACCAAATAAAGAAACTCAAAATTTCACGAACAATATCTTTCTCATTCACCAGAATTAATACAAACAGAACGCGTAAAAACCCAGCGCCTGATCACACTTTGTAAAACAGCCATTCAAAAAATACATAAAGTGCGATTAAAGTTTGAAGAAACTTACTGAGCTAACCAACTTCCAGGCATAAAAAAACCAGCTCAGTGGCTGGTTTAATTTTGCAAAGCAGAAAAACTGCATGCTAGGAAATTTATACCCCCTCAGGACAAAGCTGTCAACAAGCGGCTTTAAGTCGCCCTCTGTACTCCTGTACAACTTCAGAAATAGGCCCTAAAGCTCTTGCGGGCAGAGGGTCCAAACGCCGTTGCAAACGTTTCCAAATTTTTACCCACTCCCTATCCCACCGCTTTTTGTCACATCCTAAAATTTTCCGCGCTTGACCCAGATCTATTAATCGATCATTTACATCGCGCAGTGCACGCGTATTAATACAGAATAGCGCCAGCTGGCTAACCTTTTCTCGCAAGCAATTCGGAATATAGCGAACGGCACTCAACTCAAAGCTCTCCGCAACTGGATTACTCGCCAGGCTCCCGGAGCAAGAGCTGTATCAATTCCAGTACATCCTTGAAAATCTGATGGCGGTGGAGGTCCAGATTATCGAGCGACCTGGAACTTCCTGTAGTCCCTACACGTTAGAACGCTTGGCAGAGTTATAAGGCTCACATAGGTATATACCCCTGGAGATACAATTACGATTACCCAACCATGGACGCTCTACGATATAGAAAGTTCAGCCATACAACATCAAGCGCCCCAAAGTAGCAACCGACTCACTGGTAAATCTTGTCACGCTAAAATCCATAAGGTAGAAACTTCCTATTTGGTTTTTTAGTTGAAAGTAGTCAAAAAATAGGTAAGCTACTCCTCTTTTATGACCCCGAGACTACACCGGATTGCGGAACAAACCCTCGTACCATTTATGTCAGGATTTATTAATTTTCAAAAGGCCACAAACTCCACCATAGGACAACTAATTACTCTCCCTATATAGAAGCAAGTCAAACCCATCTATAGTTCCAATTTATTATTTTCAGGCGAAAATGCTTTATAGATAAACATGAAAAAACTTATCATGAAAAAATTAATATTACCGATTGCTATTGCCTTATCTTACTCACCAATCACCAGTGCAGCCGGCATTGCGTCTTCATTTGATATTGAATATGTGCGTATTGGCAAGTCTGGAAAAGGGTTTGTCAGGTTCAAATCAGAACTAAACTATGATCCCCCCGAGTGCGTAAGCTCGCACTATAAGGATGCGCTCGCTTTCGATACAAATGAAAAGGGTGGCGCGTCCATATATGCAATGGCCCTCGCAGCTCAAGCACAAGGTAAGAAAATATATGCCGTTGGGAGTGATTCATGTGATGCCTACTCCCAAATCGAAAGTTGGAGTTGGGGTTATATTGTCAATTAAAACTTCTCTGTATTCAGAACTTAAAAAACCGGCTCAGTGGCCGGTTTAATTTTGCAAAGCAGAAAAACTGCACGCTAGGAAATTTATACCCCCTCAGGACAAAGCTGTCAACAAGCGGCTTTAAGTCGCCCTCTGTACTCCTGCACAATCTCAGATATAGGCCCTAAAGCTCTTGCGGGCAAAGGGTCCAAACGCCGTTGCAAACGTTTCCAAATTTTTACCCAATCCCTATCCCACCGCTTTTTTGTCACACCCTAAAATTGTCCGCGCTTGGCCCAGGTCTATTAATCGGCCATTCACATCACGCAGTGCACACGCATTAATACAAAATAACGCCAGCTGGCTAACCTTTTCTCGCGGGTGCGGTTCTCCCCATTTATCGAACTCACTCATCAAGTATTTCAGTAGTGTTGCCCGCTCTTTGACTCTTGAGGCTGGCGGGGCGTAGGCGGCCATGCTCCAGCAGTATGCTAACGGATCACTCACTCGCAGCTTTGCAACTGTATCTTGAATTAATCCCTTTTCACAGGCACCCATGATGCGATTGCCGCTGTCCTTAATCCCTGGGGCTTCTTTCTCAGCCGCAACCCGGCAAATGACTTGGTTGGCCCTCCCCTGCACCTCTCCGCGAATTACAACTTTTCGCCCTCTCCCAGCCGAGGAAACCGTACTTCTGCCGTTCATGGCCTCATAATCAAACGCAGCGGTGGAGCTACCAAAGGCGTCGTGCCACGCTTGTCTAGCACTTTCGAATTTCATGTCATGCCCATCAAGCAGCCTTCGGCATACTCTCGTAGTAATCCTGAAATCGCCTTTTGGCCGCGTGCAAATTATCGCGGTGATCGGCCCCCAGGTAATTGATGCGGCCCTGGTTTATCCAGAACTGGTTAACCACCCTATTCGCGAAGATGACTTCCACAGGTGGGCGGACTTGGTTATGAGAATCGTTACCTGAGCGCAGAGCCTGTTGACCGCTGTCGCTCTCTTTCCAGATCAAGGTAATAGAGACTTCACCCGGATCACGCAAGCCCGAAGGGTTATAGTCCATATAGCCACTGGTGCCATCAATCGGTGTCATATCAACCGAACCACGAGACTCTTCACCAGGCTCAAGATCCAACATTCCCGCCACTTGAAAATAGGAAGTGCCATCATCACTGCGATAAAACTTGGCTTTATAACCTTGTGCCATAGTCATAACCTCAATTGGATTGTTTTGTTAAAAGTCAGTGGATTCAGTGGAATACTTGGCGCTATACGTCAGCGCACTCCACCTAATGGGTGATCCTGGTCCAGCGCAAACTCGGTTTGGCTGAGCAGTAACAAATCACAGACGTCCTCCAGAGAAGCACCCTGCAAGGAGCATTCAATAGCTGCCGCTGCCTGGTCTAACGCAACATATACATCACCACTAGTTATCACTACCGCAACAACCGTCAGATTCAGTTGCCGCTCGGTTCCGCCATACATTTCGTGCTCATTGTTCTCAGTAGCAAAACCCACCACAATCGCTGGTAGTTTTTTGGTATCAATTTCTTCCGTGGTACCGGGAGGTGGGAATGTGCAGCCGGATAGGGTTCGCAGCTTGCTTTGTACTGCATCGCGGATGGTGATGCGTTGGGTCATTGGGTAATGCTCCAGAAATTTCGGGCATTAAAAAACCCGCTGGTGCGGGTTTGAGCTACTATGTGATTGATAAAATTTAACCTTTCATACAACCGTTAAGATCCTCAGGCTCTACCTTTTCGCCTTTCTTACCATCAGTAATATCGTAGATTAAGACGCCGCAAATATGGCGAAATGAAAGTATATACGCCTCATAGTGCTTGTTACTCTCTAGGCTCATAGCCTTAGTGCCTCTACAGGTTGTCCTACCCGATTTATTCACGTGAAGCACAATACTTTTGTTAGCTTGAACATGTACATTTTCGCTATCCGAATAGCTTTCAGCCCTTACAGCTCTAAAGTTGACCGCACAACCTTTTTCATTTAACTCACCTAGTTTGTATAAAGTGTTGTCGTCTTTTGGCAATTTTAATTTAGTCAAATTACTATTCTGAGGTGGCTTATACGTTACAAGGATAGAATTACAACCCACAATGGAGAGTGAAATGAGAATAAGAAAAAACCTTTTCATATCGTCAATAAGTTACCACATTTAAAACGATTAAAATTTGGACACACATAACGCCCGCCACACAAGAGAGCAACCTATTGCGAGTCCAATACATACAAGGAAGCCTATTTATAACATTTTAAGAAGAGCAAACAAAACACCCCATCATCCGCCAATTTCTGTTCATAAAGGTTTCAATAGGTCTGATCGGACAAGTCGGCAGTCACTGAACACCTGAAGGGGAATGAAAATGGGCGAGCGCTATTTCCTTCCACTCCTAATCATCGATCTCAGAGCCCCTTTACTCGATCCCCACTTGCCTAGGTAATTTGTAACCGTTGCAGCTTTTTGTACGACATTGCCGATTGTTATACGTTGGGTTATTGGGGATCATTCCAAGAATTTCGGGCTAAAAAAACCCGCTGGTGCGGGTTTTAATATTTGCAGTTCGAGAGAGTCTATTTGTGCTAGGAACTTCTTTGTGGCCGCCTATGATTCAAAGTGACTTGGTATAATATGTAAACTTTATCGACTACTCGGTGTGTAACCAAACACTAAGTATGTACGGGTAGCGTCCTTCTTGCCCACCACAACCAGACAACCAAAAGCTGACCTTTGTTCCGGTCATTTGTGCGGTTAACAAAGTTGAATGAAATGCTGCATAGTTATCATGGTCTTCGTGAATAGCAAAATAGTATGTATTTTCACATCCACTAGGATTATAGACAGCTTCTTTACCGGGATGATTTGAGGCATCAAGTTCTGGGACTCTAACTTGTGTCCACCCACCATTTACCCACATTTTACTAATTGCTCCAGGACCAACTAAGCCAGAACCTGTAGCCCAAGCCGTCATTGTCATCATGTAGACTACGGCACCGAACATAAACTTCTTCATTTAATTATATCCCTCATTAACTGTTTACAAACTAATACTGACATGTATCCTAACTGGCGCCCTCAATCAACCCATTCAAACTTAGCCCAGATCATCTTGTGATCAGGTGTACAGCTATCCATTACACAAATTGCTTCCTTAGAATGTGCAACTGGTATATTAAACGCGGATAAGAATTCCTTTCCAACAACTACCCGATTTACTTTCGGCCTAATCTTTCCCTGAGGTGAATAGTAAAATATGTGATCAATCTTCACAGGATTATTCGCTCCTGCATCATTTTTTGTATTTTGAATATGTTGTGTTACGTCTACGACACCAGGAAACTCGTCCTTAAATGCAGAGATAAGCTCATTATAGTCCTCAGTTTTGTGGTAATTTATATTGAAATCACCAACAAATATAACTGGTGCTGGTTTCTTATCAAATTCAGTCTTAAACTGCTGAATCATACTCTTAGCATCTTCAAGACTTTTCTGAGTATCACCTTTCACAAAAACAAAGTGCGTTGTGACGAACCAGACATTTTTTCCATCACCAAAATCCTGAAATAGAACTATGGCTCCTGTATCTGTACCCTCTGTACCCGTAAGCTCTAAGTACTTTTCATCTTCAATTTTAACATTAGTGACTACAGCCCCACCTTTGTAGACACCAACAGCCTCACTAGGCCCAGTTCGGGCGCTAAACCCTCCATCTTCCATTCCCCAGTTAATATTGGAAACTAAGCCATAAAAACGATTTACTACATTGGGGGAAAAATAATCATCCACCTCTTGAATAAATGGCTTATTGCAGACTTGCTTGGTCTTATTCATCGCCTCTTGAAAACCAATAATGAATGGTTCGCCTCTATCTATTACCTCATCCAATTGAGCTAAATATGCCTGAAACCGCGCATCAAAATCATTCTTAGAACTTTCACTTTCACTACAGTTCAATAGGCCATTTTTCTTTTTAGTTGTAACATCATAGCTTGATGCTAGTGAATTCCAGATATTGTGTGTGACAACAGTAAATTCGAGCGACAATGAAGCTGGTGAAATAAAACTAAGCAGCAACAAAACTACTGCATTTACTTTAAAATTAAACATATCCCTTATCCGATATCTTCCTATAAATAGATTCGAGCCATGAACAATGCCGCTGCAAAAACTACCACAGTTTTTCGACAGATTTAGAATTATATTTAAATAAAACTAGAAACAAAACCATTGACAATTCGCCGATGTCAAGTCACCACTTTCACCAACGCCCGCCAGAAAACCCCATCATCCGCCAGCTGCTTACGCACCGTATACGCCATACCAACAAGGGTAACCACCGCCTCTGAGTCGTAACCTTACTCACCGGCAGACTCAACTCAATTCGCGGCACCCTCACGCGCTCCTCATCCTCGAACCCGTCAACCTCCTGATCTTTTATCACACGGCAATCAATAGGCTCGCCGCCGCTACCATCTTCATAGCTAGCAGCCTTGCCCCATTTGCGAAACGCGCGCTCTGCGGCTCTCTGGTCCAGATCCATAGTTCACCTAGGATTTAACGGTACCCGGTACGCCGGTGAATTTAACCGCCAGGCTAGTAACGCTGGAACCCGCATCCTCAGCGGCAAAGGCCATCGCATCGGTAATATCGCCTGTAGCTGCAGTGGCTGCGTTGTTATCAAACGATTTGGAGGCAACGACCCAGGTGAGGGTTTCACCCTGGTTGATCTCTGCGGCGGATACCTTGGGCGCGGAGAATACACCATCAATGCCAATTACACCGGACTCAGCCACGGCGATATCATCCATCGCTACACCCAACACCACACCTACTACCACTTGACCAGAGGTAATCTTCGCACTGGAGTTATTGGTGTAATCCAGCATGCGCCCATCTTGTACAAAATTAGTAGTCATTCTCTTTCCCTCGGCTGGGTTTGTAACTGAAAGTAAAAGGCGGCACGATGCAGCCCTTTCAATGAATGTTGTTAGAACTAGCTGTTAACTGGTTTTGGGGATTTCACCATGCCTTTTGGGGTCCCAGGCTTTGGCTGCGACATCCAGATAGAGCAATTCGATAGTGTCATGCACTACCGGGTCGGTATTAAGGTAGTTGCCGGTCCCAACGCGTCCCAGACTGAAGTCTGGATTGCCTATGAGAAATACGTACCGGTCTAGTGCATCAGGCCTTTACCTTCGCGGATTTAGTAGAGCTCTACTTCGCTTCCCCTCAGTACACCAAACATATAAAACCGCAAACTCAAAAAGACTACCACCGCTATAGCCAACGAGTTCTCGCGGTATTTGGGAAAATGGAACCAGACAATATCACCTCCCCACTAGTACAGATGTTTATGGGTGCGCGCGGCGCTGAGTACCCAACCTCAGCCAATAGAGAGCGAACCTTTCTAGGCATTGTGATGAAATGGGGCAAAGCCTGGGGCTTCGTTAAGATTGAAGACCCCACAGCAGTAGTAAAAACAATTAAAGTAAAGCCCGGCGGGCGCTACGTAGAAGACTGGGAATACCAAGCCTTTTGGCAATGGCTGGGTGATCGCGGCCATGTGATGCACCAGTGCGCTATGGAAATTAGCTATTTGTGTGCAGCCAGGCAACAGGATGTACTCGCTCTCACCCGTGCAGACATCCAAGAAGATGGCCTATTGATCGTGCAAGCCAAAACAGGCAAAGCCCAGTTAAAACTATGGAGCACAGCGCTCAAAGAAGCCGTTGACCTAGCAGTAGTCACTAACACAGAAGCACAAATCCAACCCCCCCCATATCATTCGCAGCCGCGTTGGCCGCGCCTACACCCGCACCGGGTTCAATGCTATTTGGCAAAGGGAACAACGAGCAGCGCTAGCTGCTGGGGCAATCAAACAGCGCTTTCGCTTTCACGATTTGAAGATCAAAGCGGCTAGTGACTTTGATGGGGATGTTCAAAAATTCACCGGACATAAGACACGATCTATGGCTGAGCGATATAACCGTACGGCGGATCGGGTCGCTAGTTTGAATCTAGCAACCAATCAAAAGGCAACCCCTAAATAAAATCTACTTCATTTCATGCTCAAGTATAACTAGAATTACTGAATTGGCATTAGGCGCCAAGAGATACCTCCCATATCTCTTCGTTATAGATTAAGTTTATGGGCACTCCTCATGGGGGTTACCTGCATAAACTGCTTTTTCTCAATACAATTTATATCCATCTCATAACACTAAAGGAATTAAGGTGCAATTTAAAGGTTTTGGTTTTTCTGGGTTTAGAAGCATTGGGGATGAATTGGTAAAAATTAGCCCACTTAAAAAGGTTAACTTTATCATCGGTCAAAATAACTCAGGAAAATCCAATATTATCAATTTTCTTCACGGCCACTATGATTTTTTCCTAAAAAAAGCTAAAGATCGAAGACACAATATCCCAATTGAAAAGAAACACTCATTTACAGAAATTGATAAACACATTTCAAGCCAACCAGGTTGGCACAGAATTTCTTTTCCATTGCCTGTAAGTGAAATTGATAACCATATATACAAAAAGCTTCCCAATGGAAAAAACCATTCCAGTTATATCAACTTAGCAAAAAAAGTCCTTTTATCTGAGCATTTCTTTGATGGTGGTTTTATATGGTTCACATATGGCGCAAGCAACCTCAATGGACATTTTTCTTTAGAATACCCTAATACTGTTCGTCAAGAATTATCTGAAAGGGAATGGAGCACTATTCGTAGCGCCCTAACAAGAAAATCAGGCGGAGAACTGTTAAAACACTGGATTCCAGAAACCATTGAAGCCCTAGCTTACACACCAGATAAACCGCCAAAAATAGAAATAGTACCAGCAATCAGAAAAATTGGCTCATCCAATAGCGAAACCTCTGATTTTAGCGGCGAAGGAATTATCGAAAGGTTAGCAAGACTACAAAACCCCTCACTAAAGGATCAAAAATCAAAAAGTAAATTCTTTGCTATCAATCATTTCCTCCAAGATGTACTTAGCAATAATTCAGCAGAGATAGAAATACCCTACGAACGAGATATGATCCTGACACATATAGATGGGAAAACTCTCCCACTGGAATCTCTAGGGACTGGAGTTCATGAGGTAATAATCTTAGCCGCAGCTGCAACTTCATTAGAAAACACAATATTATGCATTGAGGAGCCAGAGCTCCACTTACACCCATTACTTCAAAGAAAGTTAGTCAACTACCTAAACAAAGAAACAAACAATCAATACTTGTTCACTACACATTCAGCTCACTTGTTAGACGCTGTAGATTCTGAAGTATTTCATGTTACATTGAAAAATGGAGCGTCCAATGTTGAAGCAATATCTAGCACCAAGCAAAAATCAAACATATGCAATGATCTAGGATATAAAGCTTCAGATATACTTCAAGCAAATTGCATTATTTGGGTTGAAGGACCCTCGGACAGAATATACTTAAATTTTTGGATCTCTCATCATTCCCCCGACCTCATAGAAGGCATTCACTATTCAATAATGTTCTATGGAGGAAGGCTATTTAGCCATTTGACAGCACACGACTCAGAAGAAGCCACCTCAGCCGCTAACGACCTTATATCAGTCAGAAAACTTAATCGGAATTCGGTAATAATGTTTGATAGCGACAAGAAAAATCCAAGGGGCAAATTAAACAAAACTAAACAACGACTCAAAGAAGAATTTAACTCAGGACCTGGATTTGCATGGATAACAAAAGGCAGAGAAGTAGAAAATTACTTAGAATTTGACAAAGTTGAAGAAAGCGTAAAAGCTGTCCACCCATCAGCAAAAGAGATCGTGAGCAAATGTGTCTGGGAAAATCTTTTAAAATACAAAACAATCAAAAAAAATGATGAAGTTACTGCAAATAAAGTCAAAGTGGCCAAACATTACACCAACAATAACGAAGCCTCCCTGTCCAATCTTGACTTAAGAGCAAGAGTAAATGATCTAGTAAAATTCATTAAAAATTCAAACAACAATGAAATACGCAATAGATAACTGCACTTTCAAAACCAAAAAATAACGCAAGTAACAATCCATGGAAACTATTAACACGATACTGAAAAAAGAAAAACCTAACTGGAAAAAATTTGAAGAGCCTGTTGGGAGGATTCTTGAAACCGATGAATTTAAAATTTAACCAAGTGAAAAAAAAGGTAGCCACGGATTCGATTTTACAGGGTCAAAAAACAATGAAGAATGGGCAATAGATGTTAAATACTACAGAACGGCAAATGTTAGATCCTCCCTCATCAACTCCGCAGCAAAACGGGTAGCAACAAATGGAAAAAAAGAAAATAAAGAAAAATATATGCTGATTGTTTCAAGCGTGCTTCCAATTAAGACCCAAGAAGTATTAAAAGAGTTATACGACATCGATATCTTGGATAGGTACAAACTAAGAGATCTGGCTCTCGCCTCACCGGAGCTAACAGATGAACTAGACTCACTGATCGAAATAGAGCCACAATTCACCAATAACCAGTCAACCACTCCTTTCGAGTTAGGTACGCTAATAAAGGAAACCCCCATAAATCACACAATTGATGATGAAGGGACCAAACTATCCGAGGAGTTGACTTCGCTACCTAAAGGAAAGGAGGACTGGAGGAACTATGAAGCTCTCTGCATAAAAATATTAAAGTACTTGTTTGAAAATGAACTAGATGGTTGGAGCGCACAGAAAACCACAGATGACGGGCTACATAGATATGATTTAGTTTGCAGGGTTCGCTCAAACTCAGCATTTTGGAAATTAATTGCTCAAAGCTTAGGCAGCCACTACATAATATTCGAGTTTAAAAACTACACTAACAAGATCCAGCAAGAGCAAGTTCTAACAACTGAAAAATACCTTCTAGAGCGAGCCCTCAGAAAGGTAGCTATTGTTTTAACTCGTGAAGGGGCCAGTGACAATGCAAACAAAATGATTCAAGGAGCAATGCGCGAACACGGGAAGTTAATCTTAACCTTAACAGACCAAGATCTCATAAGCATGCTAGAAGCAAAGGAGCAAGGAGAAGATCCCTCAGATAAACTATTCGATTTAACTGATACATTTTTACTGGGGCTACCGCGATAACCCCACTCCTGCGAACAAATAGTTATCTGGGGCCCCAATTGAATTAATCCAAGACAACCACACACTTTAATAAAGCCTAATATGAATGGACCCCAATCACGGAGTGCGCATTAGAAGTGGCCCACAGGGAGTGCGGCCAACTTCATCAACCCTACCATTGATAAGCTAACTTTACACTCGCACCGGTAGTATGTTCATCAAAATACGACTTATCACCTGATCTGGTTCCCGCATGAACAGCGGCACCGAGAACAAATGAGGATTCAGAAAATCCTGAAAAGTAATAATTGTAAAGCAAAGCAATCCCGTTATAGCGCGCTGCTTCATTTCTACTGTAGTGAACTTCTACAAGCCCCAAGAAAGCTCCTAAAGAATGGCTATCGGAAGCTACAAGTCGCTCCCAACCCAATCCGTAACCCGCAACTGAACCAGCCTCATCGGAATAGCCCTTCCAACCCAAGGAGCCGAAGTACTTATCTTTACCGCGGTTAATCGAATACTTTGCTCCTATCCCAGCATGATCCTGCCCCCCCCCTAATGAGAAATTTGAGTCCTCAGCCGCAGAGGCGAAAGCAGAACAAGTTAGGAAAAATACGGACAGCAGATACTTCATTACAGCTCCAAGCTACTTCTTAGTGATTTCAACAGGAGGGAGGGGGGAATTTTTACCGACAAATGGGCATGACTCATGACCGGCCAAATTCAAACCTCAGCATAGATTGAGGCAGAAATTAGTACACTGAATTCGTACACTGAGGCCCAAAACTAAAAAACCCCGCACTCGGCGGGGTTTTAAGTCCTTGATAAACAAGGAAGAATCTGGGGTGGCCGACGGGGATCGAACCCGCGACCTCAGGAGCCACAATCCTGTGCTCTACCAACTGAGCTACGGCCACCATAAAAGTGATATACTTCAGCACCTTGTGGCAGTACTGATTGCCGGATACCTCTTGCAGCCAATCTGGCTTCAGACTAAGTCCTTTTTGCCAAACCAGCACCATCTTGTGAAGATGGCACGCCCGGCAGGACTCGAACCTGCGACCATCCGCTTAGAAGGCGGATGCTCTATCCAGCTGAGCTACGGGCGCAAGGTGAACCCGGAAAATTGGTCGGGGCAGAGGGATTCGAACCCCCGACATCCTGCTCCCAAAGCAGGCGCGCTACCAGACTGCGCTATGCCCCGTTTTTCCAATCATTCGCACCTCTTTGACTCTGTTAACCGCCCCGTAGGTGGTTGTGTAAGTCGCTGTAGCTGCGAAGTGCGTGCATAGTAATGATACCCCCGGCCCATGTCAACGCTTCTAAGCTATTATTTTTAAAGAAGTTTATCCTTTTGCCTATCTGGGCCCAGAAGTGGCGAAATTATTTCCAACCTGTGCGAAAATGGCGCACTTCGCGAATCCGACCGGATAAAAAGTAAGCGTTTTAAAAAATCGCCGGCTTCCGCCCTTCTATATAAAGTAGGTGCTGAAGCAGATTCCGGTCTATTAGCCATCGATTTTTTACTGTTAGAGATAGTATCTATGTCTGCACTGGTTCTGGACGGCAAGGCCCTGGCACAGAAAACTGAAGAGGAACTCTCGGCTCGGGTAGCCGTACTAAAGGAAAAGAGTGGTGGCCAAACGCCAATCCTGGCGACCATTCTGGTAGGTGATGACCCCGCCTCCGCCACTTACGTAAAGATGAAGGGCAATGCCTGCCGCCGAATCGGCATGGACTCCCTCCAGGTGGAACTGCCCTCCTCCACCACCACTGAGCAGCTGCTCGCTAAGATCGAAGAACTCAACACCAACCCCAACGTCCACGGCATTCTGCTCCAGCACCCGGTACCGGCGCAGATCGATGAGCGCGCTTGTTTTGATGCGATCAGCCTGGAGAAAGATGTAGACGGTGTAACCTGCCTGGGCTTTGGCCGTATGGCAATGGGTGAAGAGGCCTATGGTTGCGCGACTCCTAAAGGAATTATGCGCCTGCTGGAAGCCTACAATATTGAACTGGAAGGCAAGCACGCCGTGGTTGTGGGTCGCAGCCCCATTTTAGGTAAGCCGATGGCGGCCATGTTGTTGAATGCCAATGCCACCGTGACTATCTGCCACTCCCGCACCCAAGACCTGGCCGAACATATCCGCCGCGCCGATATCGTAGTGGGCGCCGTGGGCAAGCCTGAGTTTATCAAGGCTGAGTGGATTAAGGATGGCGCGGTGGTTGTGGATGCCGGTTACCACCCCGGCGGTGTCGGCGATGTCGAGCTGGGCCCGCTGACTGAGCGCGCTGCAGCTTACACCCCGGTACCCGGCGGTGTTGGTCCCATGACCATCAATACCCTGATCTATCAATCTGTCGATTCCGGTGAGCGTAAAATTGGCTAACCTGATTCGTCTGGATAAAGCGGTCAGCCAGGTCACCGACCTCTCCCGCACTGATGTAAAGCGCGCCGCTTGGGCGGGGCGCATTACCGTCAATGGTGAGGTGGTCACCAATGCGGCCACCAAAATACAAGTCAGTGATGAGTTGTGCCTGGATGATGAGCCCCTGCACGAGCCGGGGCCCCGCTACATTATGTTGAACAAGCCCCTGGGCTATGTCAGTGCCACCAAAGATGGCGAGCACCCTACAGTGCTGGACCTGATTGATGAGCCTAACAAGGAAAAGCTGCATATTGCCGGGCGCCTGGATATTGATACCACCGGCCTGGTGCTGCTTACCGATGACGGCCAGTGGTCCCACAAAGTGACCTCCCCCAACCACCATTGCGACAAGACCTACTACGCTCTGTTGGCCGAGAAAATTGAGGAAGATGCCGTGGCCAAGCTTGCCAAGGGTGTCTGGCTCAATAACGAAAAGAAGAGAACCAAGCCCGCCAAGCTGGAGATCCTCTTTGCCAACGAAGTGCGCATCACCATCGGTGAAGGGCGCTATCATCAGGTGAAGCGTATGTTTGCGGCCCTGGGCAACAAGGTATTGGAGTTGCACCGGGAAAAGATCGGCGAAATCATCTTGGATGAAGAACTTCAGGAAGGTGATTACCGCCTCCTGACCCCTGAAGAAATTGCCTCTATCAATTAAAAAAAGATATGTCAGCCCTTCTATATCAGGAACTTATCCAGGCCCCAGAGGAAACCCTGTGGATCGCCGATGAAAACAGCAAGCCCCTCTTACACCAGGAGGGGTTTCATTTTGCCGGGGATTTAATCAGTAACCGCTGGGATATTGCCGAACTCGCCGAAAATACGGTGAAGCGGAGCTTCTTCAACGATTTCCACTTTGAAGAACTGGACCGTAAATACCGCCGTATTGTTTACGCCGTTTCGAAAGAGAAGGCCGTAGTTCACCATATTATTGATTGTGCACCCCACTTCCTCGGTGAAGGTGGCGAATTGGCTCTGCTGGGTGAAAAGCAAAGCGGAATCAAAAGCTACGCTGCGAAAGTGGCCGAGCGCCTGGGCACTGCCAAGCACTTGCAAAAAAACGGTAACGACTACCTGAGCAGTAATGTTGTCGCTCACGAGGACACCGGCAATCCAATCAGTGAGCTTCAGTACGCCCAGTTACAAAAGCTGCCCGAGCTTGGCGGCCTCTACTCCAAGCCGGGATTGTTCGGCTGGAACAAAATCGATAAAGGCAGTGCCCTACTCGCCCAGCAATTAACGACGGAGTTGCCACAGGACGGTTCTCGTATTGTTGATCTCGGTTGTGGTTATGGCTACCTGAGTATGCAATTAGCCGCTTTGGGTAAATATCATTTTACCGCTACGGATAATAACGCCGCTGCTCTAGTGGCCTGCCGCAAAAATTTTACCGAACAGGGAGTCGAAGGCATCGTTGTGCCCTCTGATGCAGGCTCTGAACTGGAAAGTGAAATCGCCGATCTGGTACTGTGCAATCCTCCTTTCCATCAGGGCTTTCAGGTGGAGGGAGATTTGACCGATCGCTTTCTGCAACAGAGTGCGCGGATTCTTAAATATTCCGGCACTGCGATTTTTGTGGTGAATGAATTTATTCCCCTGGCGAAAAAAGGGCCCCGCTATTTTTCCCAGGTGGATTTAATCACCAAAGAGCAAGGATTTTGCGTATACCGACTGCGCCCCTAAGAGCTGGGGCGCAGGCCGGCAGCAGTCGCCTGGAAACAGGATTAAAGGCTAGTAATCGCGCAAATTAAACAAGTTCATCGACAGCGTATGCTCTTCCAACTCTTCGAGTTGTCGCAATCGTTCGAATGCATCCCGTGCCGATGGGGTTTCAGCGCCCTGGGCAAGATCCCGATATTGATCGGCCAGGTAGATCTCGATATCCATGGCCAACTTGGCAATCTGCTCCAAGTCTTCAATATCAATGCCGCGCAAGCGCTGCAAAAATTCTTTCTCTCGCCCTTCCGGGGCAAATTGCACCCAGGTATGCAGGGCTCCAGGGGGCAGGTCTTCATGGAAATTTTCCAGTGAGTGCTTCATGGAATCTTCCCGTCGTCGCAGCTGATCCAGCAGCAACTCGACCCGTTCATTGGTGGCAAGCTGCTCATACTCTTCGTACTGCAGCGCCAACTTGGCATGAAAATCCCTTCCTTCCTGAATCACTTCCTCAACAGTTTTGTACCGCATCAATCGATCCCGGCAGAACACTTCGCTCACCTTGAGTATAGTCACGAGGTGACAAAGGGCGCCAATGAATATCACTATTAAAGTGACAGGGATTTTAGGAGCCGGCCTCTGTGGGGGCTGTCGAGATTAGCGAAGCTGGCTCATGCGGAAATCCAGGCGCCGATTGGGGTTGGCGGGATTGATCTTTTCTGGGGCCCTGGCCGCCAGCTCACCTTTGCGCAGAGTTCTTCTGCTCACTGCCAGGATATG
This sequence comes from Microbulbifer maximicatervae (SeqCode), assembly GCF_052468155.1. Classification (NCBI taxonomy): domain Bacteria; kingdom Pseudomonadati; phylum Pseudomonadota; class Gammaproteobacteria; order Cellvibrionales; family Microbulbiferaceae; genus Microbulbifer; species Microbulbifer maximicatervae (SeqCode). The sequence goes on along the minus strand of NZ_CP174335.1, from coordinate 3,150,732 downwards.
ATTCTCATACTGGGGCATATAGGCCATCCAGGCACCGCCGAGTCGCTCACGCATAGCTTTATCGCGCCAAGCACTGTTCTGTAGCTCGGGCCTATCCCCGAAGTTGCTGACCAGCACGCCATCTTTATGAAGCAGGCGCATCAGACTGGAGCACCAGGACTTATCGGCGGGCACCGCTCGCTGCGCTACGCCGTCGCAGTGCCCAAATAAGTCGTCGATCACCAGGTCGAAAGTGCTGTGAGAGGGTCGCTTCAAGTGGTCGTGCACAAAGTCGCAGGCATCCGCACACACCAGCTCAACATCGCGTACGCCAAAGAAGCGACGGGCAATATCCAGGTGCACCGGGTCCAAATCTACGCCGACAATACGCTTGGCGGAGGTGAACGCCTGCAAAAGGCGAATCAGGGCACCGCCACCGACACCGAGTACCAATACCGAATTCAAGCGCTCTTCAGGGAGGAAAAATGCCGGTAGCAGCAATAACTCCCAAAGGGAACCCTTGAGCGGATCGCGGGGATTCCATTGAGAGTGGAAAACCCCGTTGCTGTAGAGGCGCACACTGGCACCATGATTGCGCACCTGGTAACAGGTGTCGCCAACCTGCTTTTGCCAAAGCAGCGCCATCAGCTCGCCGGGAGGTCTGAGGACTTGAGCAATACCCGGGCAAAATCCTGTAGACCCACCAGGTCTTCCTCGCTAAAGCGCGCCACACTGGGGCTATCGATATCCAACACTCCCAGGCAACGACCCGCTTCGTCATAGAGCGGCACCACCACCTCTGAAGCCGACACGGCATCGCAGGCGATATGGCCGGGGAACTGATGCACATCCTCTACCAATTGGGATTCACCGGTCGAAACAGCAGTACCGCAAACACCGGCACCCACTGGAATCCGGGTACAGGCAGGCTTGCCCTGGAAGGGCCCCAAACGCAATTCATCACCGTAGAGGAAATAGAAACCGGCCCAGTTGATATCTTCCAACTCCATAAACAACAGCGCACTGGCGTTGGCGGTGTTGGCCAGCCAGTCCCGCTCTCCAGAAAGCAATCCTTCCAGCTGCCCATTTAAGGTGGTGTAAAACTTGTTCAGCGACATACCTAGCGCCCCTTGCCCACTTATAATTTCAAATCGTGTCAGCTAAAACTGGCAAACCCGCAAAACAGTATCCTGCGGGAGGCAGGTATTTTGCGGGCTTTGGCGAGGGAATCAATATGCAGAGTGCAAAATTACTGGTAGGGATCGACCACTGCGGGTTCTTCACCGGTCTCACCACGATACTCATCGGCATCTACAGTTGGGCGAGACCACTCGCTTTCATCATTGTTGCTACGAGTATTCGACTGGATAGCCGGCGGCGCGCTGGTAACGTCTGACTGCATCAGGTTGCGCGACTTTTCAAAGCGGTCTTCCACTTTTGGCTTGGGCGCAACTTGTGCGGGATTGCCGCTACCTTCACGGCGAATACGGTTGGCCATAGCACTCAGATTAGGGCGGCGGCGCTCCGCAAGCTTCACGGTTTCCAATTCGCTGTTCAGGCGGTTGATCTCCGCCTGTAAATCACCCATCTGCGCCTGAAGTTCAGTAATCTGGGTCAACACGCCTTTTACTTTACGACTTTCCTTCTCGTACATCACGGCGGCGCCGCCAAAGGCCAACGCAAAAATGACCAGGATGGAAAACTGACGCATAGCAAACTCCGGAAACTGCACTTGTTATTCTGAGGGGCATTTTTACAGCATATTTTTTCTATCTTCCGAGAAATTGCGCATAAAAAACAAGTTCAAACGCCCGCCGACACCTTGATAGTCACCATTCCATAAAAAACGAACAATTAAAATTTATCGGATAGCGACATATTCACACTAATGTCCCAGCCAGCTCCCCAATCTCAACCGCCTCCTGATCCACATAGCGATTGCTGTCTGAAATTGCTGGCAGCAGAGTGCTATCTGCGTATTGGCAACCAATCGCTTGCACCAGCTTTTGCCCCACCTTTTCCGCCTGCTCCGGAGCATGGGCTTTTCCCGTGCGCAGAAAATGCAGTAACAGATCGTAGCCCGGGCGCCAGCACTGCAAGTCGGGAAAGCTCTTTCTCAGCGCTGCGGCAATCCGCAATCCTTCATAGTCCAGATCCCCCCAGAAAAATGTTGGAACCGTTCGGGACTCCCCATCGTGCCACCAGCTTAGGAATTGCTGCCGGATATTTTCACTAACCACATTAATAGTGCTGAAGCGAACCCTCTCCCCATTGCGAATCCTTTCTGCGCCTCCCTGGTAGCCCTCGCTATAAACCAGTGCTGCACGACTGGGTTGCAGCTCCGCCAGGCTAATAAAAGTGTCCTGGTTTTCGATAAAAATGACCTGCTCAAATTGCCTGGGGAGGTAGGCGTGAAGTAAAAGCTGGCGCCCCTGGATTTTACGGCTCAGGTCAGGATAGAGGTTGCGCACCAGAGATTGGCGGCTGGGTAATTCCAGGTATTTGGAATCCCCTTTAAAGCAGCGTGCGGCTAATTGTCGCCAGGAAATTTTATTGGCAAAGATCAGCTCTTTGCCGACGGACACCCAGCAAGCAATAATTTCTTCGACGGAATCAAACCCCGGTTGGAGTTCCAAGCCCTCGAGGGGAAAAGCAGAGGGATTTTCAAAGCGATCGACATAGGGTTCCAGCAGACTCGTCCAGGCGGATTGTCGAACGGTGGGGGATGGGCGATTGAGCCACAGGCGTAGCTGTTCCTCGCTGGCATCCCGAAAAATCAATTGGGCCCCCTGCCACTCGGCAATACCCGGCCGCCTTTTCGGATTCGGTTTCACCGTAAAACACTGGTATTCCCGCGCAAAATGCTGCAATTCATTCCACAGCTCCTGCTCGTCTTGATCGGGGTCCCTGAGGGGCTCCAACACTTCCAACCAGCGTTTACTGCCAGCGCGCAAATCCAGCCTGAAACTAATGCGGGCTTCCTTGCCGCGTTCCAGCTGGCTGTCCCGCCGATCCAGAATAAAATTCAGGATGCCGATTAACAGCGGGTTTTCCTCTACCCAATAGGGCAATGTCTTTTCCATCGGTTGCCTCCCTGCCAATGGAGGGGTTTCCCCCGAAAATACCTATCCCTCTACTTCTACCAGGTCCATAAAATCCAGCGACGCCTGCTGGCGAATCGTACGGCGGTGATTGGCCCAGAGTTCGGCGATACGCTCCTGGTTGCAGACCTTGCGATCGACATACACCCGGGTATTCAGCTGGCCGATGGGCTTGGCACTGGGGCACTTACTGAATACAAACTGATTCGAGATCAGGTCCATAAAAGGTCCCGATTTACTGCTGGGCATAATGAACAGCAGCTGTAGCCCCAGGGTTTCAGTCAGGTAACGGATCACTTCCTTGGAGCGGGACTCATCCATTTTGGAGAAGGCCTCATCCACCAGCACCATTTGCAAATGGCTGCCGCTTTCACCAAAGCGGAAGGCCGAAGTGACCGCTGCGGAGCGGATAATATAAGCCGGCGTTTCCAGCTGACCGCCGGAACCGGTGCCGTACTGACTGAGCGCAATCGGTTCCTTGCCTTCCGGTTCCTTATAGATCTCATAGCTGCGGTAGTTGCGATAGTCGCTGATTCGATCCAGCTCGCGCCGCGCTACCTGCTCGTCTTCACTCAGCAGCATACTCAACAGGCGGTCCCGCACCTTGCGGTGCTTGGGCGCCAAGTCCGTGTCGAACAGGCTCTGCTCTTCACCCAGATTCGGCAGTTCAATTACCGCCTTAAAGAAGCTCCAGTACTCCTTAAATTCCGCCACCCACTGGTAGTCGAAACGGAAGCGCTCGCGGTCGGCGCCAAAGCGGTGGTGTTCCAGCTCTTTGTTCAGATCATCCAACACGCGCTTACCATCGTTAATGGACTGGTAAATAGCGTGGCACAAGTGGGTTACAAAAGTGGTGTTAAAGGATTTTTTCAATCCCAGCAATTGATCGTGGCGCTCCACCAGCAGGTTGTTCTTCAGGCGGTTGCGCAGGGTCTCTACCTGATCGCCGAGACCGCTGATCAACTTGAACAAACCATCTTTGTGGCCGCCACTCAAGTCTGGCTCAAATACCAGGGTATCGACGCTGGCACAGGTGGCGTTGTACTCCATCACCGCGCGATCCAACTGGCGACTGTATTTCTCCAGCTGCCCCTGCCAACTTTCGATATCCGCTGAGAAGTCGAAGTTGTCAGCTGCGCGCTCTACCTGCTCATCAGCAGTAACCAGTACTTGCTCGGCATCGAAAGTGGGGTCGATGGCGGTAATACGCCTTACCATTTCCTCGCTGTCACTGGCGGCATCGTCCAGGGACTCAAGCTCGCCAGACAGGGCGTATAAGAGTTTTTCGTTGCTCTTTAATTTCGTTTCCAGGGAGCCATGCTTGCGCTGGAGGTCCGACAGCTGCTTTTGCTGGTCTTTAAGCTGGGCCTTGAGTTCATCGACCTGCTGCTCGAACTGCTCGAAGTCCTTCAGGTCCAGGTTTTCCAGAGCCCGCTCGGCGCTGCGCCATTCCCGCTGGGCCGCCAGGGCGGAATCCACAATGGACAACAGCTTGATATTCGCCAGTCCGCGCACCGCGTTGGTGACTCGGCGGTAGAGCTGGTGGCGCTCGTTGACGTGGGCGGCCTCTTCCAGCAACTGCTCCATAGCGCGCTGCTGCGCCGCCAGTGCGCGAGCGCGGGCGCCCTGGCCGAATACCAACTCGGCATCGTCCATATCGCAGCGCCACATGCTGTAGTTGCCACTGGCCATACCGTCGGCAGTCAGGCCCCGGCGGGTGCCGCGCAGCTCGTGTTCATCCTCCACCTGTACCACGGCACCGTATGAGGCGCGCAGATAGTGCTCGGCAGTTTTATGGGTAAACTCCATCAGTTCGATAATAGAGCCCGACGGAGTATCCAGGCGCTCCGCATCGCGGCGGGCTTTATCCCCCTGGATCACGCGGGCGCGGTTGTTGCGCCCGGGCAGGCCGCGCACGATACGAATCGCGCGGGCCTCGTGTTCCGGCTCCACGATAATCGAGAAACGCGCGCCGCCCAGATAGCCTTCAATCGCCATCTGCCAGCGCTCATCCAGCACTTCCACATAATCACACAGGACGCGGGGCTCCGCCTCTGGGCACTGCTCGCGAATTGCGGCCAGGGCCACTTCCACCGATTGGGGGTAGCGCACGCGGTTGGCCTGGAGATGCTGAATGCGGCTCTCCTGGGTGCGCAGCTGCTTTTGCAGTTGCTGCACTTTTTGCTCCCAGCGGGAGGCCTGCTGGGCAATCTGCTCTTTGGGGGAAACCTCATCACTGGCGCCGGCTTTACCACTGCTATCCAGCAGATCGAAGAGGCGGTTCTGTAGGGCCTCACTGCTGGCAGCACGCTCGCGCAATGGCTCCAATGCAGCCAGGTCAATCCAGTCCTTGCCCAACAACTTGTGCAGATCAGGTAGGTCTTCCTCGCGGGCCACCTGCTTAATTGCCTGCACCAGTGCCTTATCGGAGAAGGCGGGAATTTCCAGCTCGGCGGAGGTGGAGTTGAGCAGGTTTAATAATTCTTCGGCGGCCTCGCGGTTCTCGCGCCAGCGGGCCTCTTCGGCAGACATGGGGGTGTGCTGCTGGGACAGCAGGCTCAGGGCATTGTTAATACGCTGTTCCAGTTCGTCCTTATTGCGCAGCGCATCGATACCCAGGCGCTGGGCTTGAAGCTCTACCAGCTGGCCATTGAGTTGCTCGACGCGCTCGGAAGCGACGCGCACTTCGCGCTCATTGTTGTCCAGATCACTGCGCAGCTTTTTCTGGTCGTTCTTGCCACTCAGATAACTCTTTTGCACCCGCTGCTGGCGGTGGCGCGCGCATAAATATTCCTGCACCCGCAACTGCAACCACTGCTCCCGGTAGAGCTCTACCGACTGGGCGATGGCCTCCAGGGAACTGACCCGCTCCACAATCTGGCGGGCTTCCTGCTCCATGCTGTGAATGGTTTTCATCAGTTCGGAGACGGAGCGGATGGCATCACCCAAATCGCGTTTTTCCAACACCTCTTGGGCGACAAAATCGTTAATACTTTTTACTGGCTTGTAGGCCATAAAGTTGGCAAAGGTGCGTGCAGCGTGCATAGCCTCTCGATCGGAGACCGCATCACGACGTCCGCGCAGGGCACCGTAAAGGCGGCGCAGGTAGGCCTTTTTCTTGTCGTACTGCTCTACTTTTTCGAACTGCTTGCTCAGGACCTGGTTGAATTTATCCAGCGGCAGCAGGTGTTTGCCGTCGGTGTAGTCCCGGATAAAATCCCCCATCACCAACTGTTCGCCGGGGAATACGAAAAAGCGCAAATCACTCTGGCGGGCCTGGGCGGGTTTACTGCTGCTATCCAGGTGCGCGCGAATACCCATCACTGCGGTAAAGGGCTCAGCATCGTCTTCACCGCTGGTGGGATGGAAAATACCGGCGATGTAACAGTCGGTAGGCTCGACACGGGCATAACTGCCGTCGTCACAACCCAGTACATAGGAAGCTAGCGTCCGCACCTGCTTGCCACCGCGCCCGCGCTGGGTGGTTTCATCCTGTCCCGGGTTAAAGGTAAACAGAGTGTCGTGGGCGGCGGTCATCAATGTCTGGATAGCATCGGCCGCCGTGGTTTTACCGGAACCGTTGCCACCGGAAAACAGGTTGATCGGGCCGAAATCATATTCCAACTGCGGGATATTGCCCCAGTTAATCAGGATCAGTTTTTTTAGGAACATAGTCTTTTCAAAAAAACGGTCTTTTCAAAAGCAGGGTCTTTTTGCAGGCGGGAAGCCGACACCCCTCTCCGAGGCTCCCGGGTGCGATTTACGCAAACCCGGGCGGTCGAATGTTTTCGATTTTTTATAGCCGCTACTGCGGCCTCTATTTTCAACTAGGAAGCGGCTTCACTCTCAAACAGGCTGTTATCTTCGACTTCTGGAGTGATGCGTTCGAGCGCTTGCTCTTGTTCCGCCTCTTCAACCTCGCCAACCTCATGAACTTGAGCGGCCTCGCTCTCCACTGTAGGAGGGACTTCGCTGTCGATCAGCTGGTGCAATACCGACTCGCTGACAAAGTGGGCGATGGTCGGGCGTACGCGCAACCAGACTTCCGCACTGGTATCCACTTCTTCGCTGCTGAACTGCACCAAACGCAGCTGGCGCAATTTTTTCAACAGATTTTTGCGCTCGGCGTGCTTATCCGGCAGGGACATTTTCAGCAGGTTGCGCATGCCCAGCTCCAGGGCTTCCATCGACAGGGCGGCGCAACCACTCTCATCCACTTGCCCTTCCCGCAGCGCTTTATCGTATTCCACGCGCAGGGCGAGAATCGCGGCCACTTCCTGTTGGCTGAGTCGGGCGCGGAAGCCGCCGTGGTGCGGCTCTTCCTGATCCGGCAGACCCGGTACTTCGGCACCGGGCGGATACACGCGAATAAACTGGAAACGGCTGTCGTGCTGCAAACGCAACCCCAGCGGGGCCAACCACTCGCGCACCAGCTGCTCGCAGCGCTGGAAGCGATCATAAAGCGTGGTTTCGATAACGCTTTCATCCCGGCAGATAACGCCGTAATCCAACAGGCGCACCAGTAGCTCGGAAAATTCGCTGCGGTTCAGGCGACACTGCGCCAGGGCCTCTTCCAAAGCCTGTTCAATCACTGTTTTTCAGCTCCAGGATATATTCGTCAAATTCGGTGAAATAGTCATTGCTGGCGATTTCACCGGTAAATTTCACCTGCAGGTCGGCGGCGCCGCTCTGGTTCACCGCCGCTGCTTCGATCACATGGCTCATAGCGAGCAGATCACGCGCATCCCGCAATGGCAGGTTACGGCTGTTGATCTGGCGGCCGGTGCCGAGGGCATCACTCAGATAATCGCGCAGGTTACTGTTGTTGAAATTAAACGCCTGGTCGAGCAGTTGTTGCAGCTCGATCTCGCGGCGGTTCTCCTCACCAATGGGGGTTTCATCTTCGACCCGGGTATTCACCGGCTGGCGGCGATTGCGCTGCCACAGCTGGGTTTGTTTGGGGTCAAACAGGCGCAGCTGGAAGCCACCTAACTGTTCGCCCAGCTGTTCGAGAATTTGTGTTTTTTGCTGGCTCTCGCCGAGGCGCTGGCACAGGTCGGCAAACTCGCCCTCGGCCTGGCTGTGCAGGTAACTGAGCTGGCGAATAATAATATCCGCGCGCTTGGTAAAACCCTGTAGCGCGCGGCGCAAGGCGGGCAGTTTTACCTCGCAGGCGCGGCGCATACGGTCCTCGATGGTATCGAGCATCAGCCACAACAGGGAGTGGCCCGGCTGCATCAATTCCGGCAGCAGCTGGCGCAGGCGCTTCTCCCACTCCGCTTTCTGCATATCCTCCTTGCGGCGAATGCAGTCAATTACCCGGTTGATGGAATCGCGGTGCTTCTCCACGCTATCCGCAGACAGTCGGATAGCCAGGTCCGGCTGGAAGCGGCTCTCCATAAAGGAGAAAAACTCATCGGTGGCCTGCTGCACCAGCAATTGGGCCTCCACTTCCCGCACCATTTCCCGCTTGCGCTCTTCTAGCTCGGCGATCATATCGGTGAAATCCGCCACGATACGCTCGGAGTATTCCCAGGCATCGATCAAGTCGTGGATTTCACCTCGGCTGGCAAAGGCTTCCAGGGCATTTAAGGTGTTGCGGGTATTGCGGTGGCGGGTGCGCACGCGGGTGCCGTTCACTTCCACTAGCGGCTGAGTGAAAAGGCGGCCCCGGCGGCTAAACGGATAGGTGGCGGTGAGCGTGGCGCTGTCTACCTGCTTCTCCAGCCAACCGAACTCCACCAGGCTGTTCAGTACCCAGACCGCCTGATCGCGTAGGTTGCGGAAGCGGCCCTCGGGGTCCTGCACTCCATCTTCACTATCGAGTTGGGGCGCGCGGGTCAGGGCCTCGGCAAAAATTTCCAGAATCTGTTCCCGCAGCAAAGACTCACCGTAGTCAGCCTTGGCGGTGTACAGACGCTCATACAAAAGACGCAAGCACTCAACCACCTGCTCGCGGTATTTACCGGTCAGCGGGCGGAAGAAGTGTTGGTAGGAATCGACGAAGAACAACGACTATAGGCCCGCTTATTCCTCTTCCGGCTTTTGGTTGAAGACACAATATTTTGTGTAGTCGCGGGTATCGTCAAAAGTCCACTGCCCTTTGGGAATGCCATCCATTTTCTCGCACCAGGCATCGGAACCCCGTTTGGGCTCACAGCCGGTCAGTGCGATAAGGGCGATCACAGCGCTGGTCAGGACAAATACTTTTTTCATGGTTCGCTTCTACAAATGAAATTCGAATTTCACTTCCCCGGCGGCCGCAATGTGCCAAACTGGGGAAAATCTATCGGTGTCTCAAATCTATCCGTGTCTCGGGGAGGGACCGCGCTATTCGCGGCGCCACTTGGTCCCTTCGCGGCTATCCTCAAGCACCACACCTTTGGATTTTAACTCTTCGCGAATCTCATCGGCGCGGGCAAAGTCACGGTTCTTCTTGCTTTGTGCGCGCTCTTCGATCAGTGCTTCAACTTCTTCGGCAGAAATACCTTCATCTCCACCACGGGCCTGTTTGAACCAGGCTTCCGGGTCTTGCTGGAGAATGCCCAGCATATCTGCAGCGGCCAGTAGCAAGCCTTTCAGGCGTCCTTTATCCACCTCATCGGCTTTGTTCAGGTCGCGGGCAATCTGGTGCAATTCGCTGATGGCGATCGGCGTATTCAGATCGTCTTCCAACGCCTTGATAAAGGCGGTGTCATTAAGATCTGCCGCTTCAGCCTCAACCGCTTCCGTTTCACGCAGTGCGCCATAGAGAGTATCCAGGGTGCGCCATGCCTGATCCAGCAAATCAGCACTGAAATTCAGTTCTGAACGGTAGTGGGCAGACAGCAGTGCGAAACGCAGGACTTCACCGGGGTACTGGCTCAGCAGGTCTTTGACCATGCGGAAGTTGCCCAGGGATTTGGACATCTTTTCGCCATTGATATTCACGTAGCCGTTGTGCATCCAGTAGCGCACAAAATCCACACCATTGGCGCAGCAGCTTTGGGCGCGCTCGTTTTCGTGGTGGGGGAAGGTCAGGTCGCGACCGCCGCCGTGAATATCGATAGTGTCACCCAGGTGCTTCTTGATCATGGCCGAGCACTCCAAGTGCCAACCCGGGCGCCCACGGCCCCAGGGGCTGTCCCAGCCGGGCTCGTCATCGGCAGACGGCTTCCACAGTACGAAGTCGCCGGCGTACTTTTTGTAAGGCGCCACTTCCACCCGCGCACCGGCGAGCATATCGTCGAGGGAGCGCTTGGACAGCTGTCCGTACTCCTGCATGGATTCCACAGCGAACAGCACATGGCCTTCGGCGGCGTAGGCGTGACCTTTCTCCAGCAGGCTTTCGATCATCGCGATCATTTCCGGCAAGTGCTGGGTGGCGTAGGGGACAATATCCGGCTCCAGGTTATTGAGCGCGGCCATATCCTCGTAGTAAGCCTGGGCATAGCGCGCTGACAGCACGCCGATTTCCTCGCCGTTATCACGCGCGGTCTTCATGATTTTGTCGTCAATATCGGTGATATTGCGCGCGTAAATCACATCGCTGAAATTTCTTTTCAGTACCCGGTACAGGGTGTCGAACACCACCACAGGGCGGGCATTGCCAATATGCACGCGGTTGTACACGGTGGGGCCACACACATACATGCGCACCTGATCTTCCACCATTGGTACGAAGGGTTCTTTCTTCCCGGAAAACGTGTTGTAGACCTGTAGAGACATCTTTTCTCTCGAATTCTTTTTGCTGTGTGGCTGGGCCAGTCATTGACCCAGCCGCGAAAACTGCCGCTCGGGCAGTCCTCCGCTTTGCTATTTGTTTTGCTCTTTGGCCCAGCTGTCGCGCAGACCAATGGTGCGGTTAAACACCGGCGCTTCTGCGCTGCCGTACTTGCTGTCGCGACAGAAGTAGCCGTTGCGTTCGAACTGGTAACCCTGCTCCGGCTCCGCTTTGGCTAGGCCGATTTCCGCTTTACAGCCTTTTAGGATTTGCAGGTTGTCCGGGTTTACGCAGTCGAGGAAGTTCTTACCGCCGGCATCCGGCGCCGTATCATTGAACAGGCGATCGTAGAGGCGCACTTCGCAATCGACATTGTTGTCCGCAGATACCCAGTGAATAACGCCCTTTGGCTTAACGCCGTCGGCCGGGTCTTTGCCCAGGGTGTCCAGATCAACCGAGCAGATCACCTCAATAATTTCACCGGCATCGTTCTTCACGACTTCTTCAGCAAAGATCACATAGGCGTTGCGCAGGCGAACTTTTTTGCCCAGCACCAGACGCTTGTACTTCTTGTTGGCCTCTTCGCGGAAATCCTCTTTCTCAATATAGAGAGTGCGGCCAAAAGGAAGTTCACGGGCCGGCAGATCATCGCGCACCGGGTGGCCGGGTGCTGACAGCATCTCTTCCTGGCCTTCCGGGTAATTTTTCAGGGTAATCTTCAAAGGCTCCATCACGCACATGGCGCGCGGTGCATTTTTATCCAGATCGTCGCGAATGCTGTATTCCAGCATGCCCACATCGACAACTGAGTCGGAGCGGGTTACACCGATCATCTCGCAGAAGTTGCGAATGGAAGCCGGGGTAAAGCCGCGACGGCGCATACCGGACAGGGTCGGCATGCGGGGATCATCCCAGCCGTCTACATGGCCTTCGTCTACCAGCTGCTTGAGCTTGCGCTTGGACACCACGGTGTAGTTGAGGTGCAGGCGGGCAAATTCGTACTGACGCGGGCGCGAAGGCACCGGCAGGTTCTCAATCAGCCAATCGTACAGGGGCTTGTGATCTTCAAACTCCAGGGTACAGATGGAGTGGCTGATACCCTCAATCGCATCACACTGTCCGTGAGCGAAATCGTAGCTGGGGTAAATGCACCACTTATCACCAGTCTGGTGGTGGGCCATCTTTTTGATGCGGTAGATGATCGGGTCGCGCAGGTTAATATTCGGCGCGGCCATGTCGATCTTGGCGCGCAAGCTGCACTGGCCCTCTTCCATTTCACCGTCGCGCATCTTTTCAAACAGCGCCAGGTTTTCCTCGACAGAGCGATCGCGGAAGGGGCTGTTTTTGCCCGGCTCTTTCAGCGTGCCACGATAGTGACGAGCTTCTTCTGCGGACAGGTCGCAGACATAGGCCTTGCCATCTTTAATCAGGTGCAGAGCCCACTCGTACAATTGATCAAAATTATCCGAAGAGTACTTCGCCTCGCCATTCCACTCAAAACCGAGCCAGGAGACATCGCGCTTAATCGCATCGACAAACTCTTCCTCTTCCTTGGCCGGGTTAGTGTCGTCAAAGCGTAAATTACAGGTGCCACCGAATTCCTGCGCCAGACCAAAATTCAGACAGATGGACTTGGCGTGGCCAATATGCAGGTAGCCGTTGGGCTCCGGCGGGAAGCGGGTCGCGATCTGCGTAACCCGGCCCTCAGTCAGATCTTCACGGATAAGGTTCTGTAAAAAGTGAGCTGGCTTGCTCTCGGATGTCATAGGATTCTCTTAATTTACAGCTGTGCGAACGTAAACGGCGAATTATAACCTACTTGAGAGACAGAATATCGAATTTGAAGGAACGCTTTTCATAGAAATTCACTGCAAGCGTTTGATTTTTGTGCAATTGACACAGATATTCCGACACAGCATTTTACAGCTACAGACTACAAGGTATCATGCCGCCCCAAATCAACCCTCATAGGACATTTTATGATCACCCTTCACACAACCCATGGAGATATAGCCATCGAATTGGATTTCGAAAAGGCACCCAAGACTGCTGCCAACTTTTTGCAGTACTGCCGTGACGATTTCTATACCGGCACTGTCTTCCACCGGGTGATCAACAACTTTATGATCCAAGGTGGCGGCATGACTCCGGACATGCAACAGAAGGAAACCCGCGACTCCATCGAAAACGAAGCCAACAATGGCTTGAAGAACGACACTGGCACCCTGGCCATGGCCCGCACTATGGACCCGCATTCCGCCAGCTCCCAGTTCTTTATCAATGTTAAGGACAACGATTTCCTGAACTTCCGCAGCGAAGATTCTCAGGGTTGGGGTTACTGCGTATTTGGTAAGGTTGTCGACGGCATGGACGTGGTCAACAAAATTAAAGACGTTAAAACCGGCAGCAAAGGCTTCCACCAGGACGTACCCCTGGAGACTATCGAAATCACCGGTATCAGCATCTCTGACGCCTACGCCGATAAGTAATTCCACGGGTCAGTACCGACTCTAAGGCGGGGACATTGTCTACTTATTTTATTTCTGACTTGCACCTCGACGAAAAACGCCCGGATATTACCCGGGCGTTTTTTGATTTCCTGCACGGGCGAGCTGCCGGTGCTGAGGCGCTATATATTCTCGGCGACTTTTTTGAGGCGTGGATTGGCGACGACGACGATGCCCCGCTGGTCCGCGAAGTGATTGGCGAGTTAAGCCGCTATAGCGGTACCGGCGTAGAGCTGTACCTGATGCACGGCAATCGAGATTTCCTGCTGGGTACCGACTTCGCCCAGCGCGCGGGAGCCACTTTACTTCAGGACCCGACTGCGTTGTCCCTCGGTAATGAGCGCGTGTTGCTTATGCACGGCGACAGCCTTTGCACCCTCGACAAAGAGTATATGGCGTTCCGCCGCCAGGCCCGGGACCCCAAGTGGCAACAAGAGCTATTGGCCAAGTCCCTACAGGAACGCCGCGCTATTGCCGCGCAGATTCGTATGGCATCCAAGAGTATGAACAGCCGCAAGGCCGAAGACATAATGGATGTAACCCAGGAAGAAGTGGAGCGGGTGATGCTTGAGCACAATGTGCTTCGACTGATCCACGGCCACACCCACCGGCCCGCCCGCCACGCGTTGACGATCAACGGTGAACCGGCGGAGCGTATTGTGCTGGGAGACTGGGATAAGAATGCCTGGTGCCTGAAAGCGGACAACGACTCACTGGAGTTGATTCACTGGCCGATCGGCTAGGAGCCGGCGTTTTGGTAGAGGCTCTGCTGTTGCTGCACAGCCTCTACCAATTCCTCAAGCGTCTCCCGCAAACACTGCACACCCCCAAATCGAAAACCTATTCCCTGTAAATAAGCGCAATCCATCACTGCTGGCGGTTTCATTTGTGGCTGGGGAGGTAGCGGTCCCTGCTGTCCGGATATCGATCTTAGAATCTTCACCAACTCGCGACTGCTAACCAGGCAATCACTACAGTTTACTGCCCGCCCCCGAGCATCTTTGTGCTCCAGTAAAAGCTCTACCGCCCGCGCCACATCTTCTCCGTGCACTTCCGTTGAAAGCCGGGAATTTAAATAGGCTTCCCCAGATATCACTGCTCGAGCGATGTCATACCACTTGCTACGACTTAGCGGACTCACCAGCCCATAAACTCCAGTTAAGCGCAATGAAACTGTATGCCAGCCACGCTGATACGCCCAAGCAGACAGCATGGCTTCCACAGCCGCTTTATAGCCGCCGTAGAAAGTATCCGGCTGAACAACCTGCTCCTCACTTAAAGAACCGCTCAACTTTCCAGTGGCATAAACGGCACGACTGGAAATAAATACAAATTTTTTTACCTTCGCTGCATAGGCGAATTGGATTAATGCCAGGGTTCGATTGAGATTTACATGTAAAAAACCCTCAAGATCACCCCCTTCTCCATTTCGATAGCGACCGGGAAGATGCTCGAAAGCTGCATGCACCACCACATCCAGATTGCTGGCGAATGTCTGTAGTGTTGTATCAGAAGTAATATCCCCGACGCTCCACGCTAATCTGGGTGAAGCAATACTGCGAAAAAGATCTGCACTTTCCTCCCTGCGCAGTAATGCTCGCACTTCATAGCCCTGCCGCAAAAAATGCCTGACCAGAAATTGCCCCACATAGCCACTCGCACCAGTTATCCCTATTCTCACAATTCCCTCTCTCGATTTTATTTTCTAAGCACGGGCTAACTCACCCAGATCAACGGCGATATCTCGCCCTTCGTAAACCGCCCACCATAAGTCGATCAGGGGCTTGAGCCTCTCAACTTTCGAGTGTTGCTTTTGCCAGGGTTTTTCATATTGGTAGTGAATGACATGAATACTGTCCCACTGCCACAGCTGCGGTAAATTCAGGTAGAGGTATTGCAAGGCGTTATAGATATAAGGCAGGCCGTGCCAACGAGGAAAAAAGGACTGCAAAAATGTCTGGTCTGTGCGCCGCCAGAAAACCCCTGGTCGATCCAGTTGCTCAAGCATTTTTTGGTAAGTCGCTTCACTCGGTACCGCAGTAAACAATCCCGAATTCATACGATGAAATCCATCCAAGTCTTCGTAAAGATTGGGAGCTGCGCAAAATTCCGGATAATTCATCAAGTGGTCAATATTGCGCAATACCAGGGTGTCCGCATCCAGGAAAACAAGCTTATCGAATTGGGTCAATTGCCACAGTGCCAATTTGCAAAAGTTATTCAGTGGGTCATGGAAAGCGGGCTTACTACCCTTGTCAAAGGGCGCGCGCCGGTGCAAAGAATCGCGTTTATGGCGGCGGATAAACTCATCGGAAAAACGAGGCGTATAAACTTCTTTTATCTTACAGCCCGCCGCTTCCAATGGCGCTGGATCACAACTGTTCGGTGGCACCATACAAATTAACGGATAGGCACTGACCGTACGATCCAACGAGTGTTTCAGTGCCTGCGCACCTATTACATAATCCGCACTATTGACCAGGGTCACAAAGGCACATCTTGACATAACAATTGGCTCTACAGTCCCTATACAGCGTTATTTACAGCGGCGGTAGAATATCTTCAGGCCCGCACAATAATCTGTCACACCAGCGACTTACCATTTCCTCTACTTGTTTTTGTTCAAAGCAATTCTCATTGTAGATAAAACTCGAGCGCAACTGCTTTCCAAAGACAGTAATAGATAGATAGATGCCATATGGCGTTAAGCGCGTCGCCAGGGGGACAATGCGAATCTTCAAATGGTCATTCAATTTGACCCAGTTAGAAGTTTCACCGGTATAAACCGCAAAAAAACCTTCCCGGTGCTCCTCTGTTTGCAGGAAAGTCACCAAGTAGCAATGGGATGCATCGAGGTGGTGGCCAATCAGGCCGTGAGGCCCAATTGCATCAGCAGCATAAACCGTGCGCATGGCATACTTTATCTCCGCAGACAGGCGCGAGAGCTTCTCCTGCCAGGACTCATCCCTACGAACCGTCAAATTGACATACCGGCACATGGGGCCAAACACTTCCCGATACTCCCTCTTAAGCCGAAGGGATAAATTGCCATTCATCCAAAAAGAGTGAGGTATGAAATCACATAAAACTTGCTGAAATGCGGCTGCTAGATAAGCGAAGAGGTTCACATTCTCCGAGCTGGCCAATGCCTTTATCTGCTCCAGCTCAATCTCATCTATGTGCTGGATTACTTCACTACAAATAACCGAAGTCTCTTCCGATTGGGGCAACTGCTCTATCTCATCTTTTTGGGATTCCAACTTTTTCTGCCAAAGATTTCGCGCCTTATCCCCCCTCGGCGATCTCAAGTAGGTATTTTCATAATTCACATAATCAGCAAAGTCTGCAGTTTCCACCCTGGGTTGATAATCCTTACCCTTTGCACTATCCAAATAGTGCGTCAAGGATTCAGACCAGAGGAGTGACAAGCTAATCCCATCGGCAATGATGTGGTGACACTTGGTCAAAAAAATGTATTCATCTTCTCCACTGCGAAGAACACTGAGTCCCAACAATTGGTCCTGCGTCAAATCCATTGGCGAGCTGCCAAATTGACGCAAAAAGCTCTCGAAGTGAGCATCACTTAAGTGGCGGATGTCGATATAGTCCAGTTCAATATCTACAAAGGAGCGAACAGCCGGTTCCCCGCTATAACGACAGCGAAAAATCGGATAGGTATTTACCACCTCTGAAATGGACTTCTTAAACAGTTCAACATCGAATTTTCCTTTGAAAACCATGGCGCGGGTAATCAGGTCGACCAGATCCTTGCGGTGATGCAAATCATAAATACGCTGCTCAGTGATCGATAGGGGGACCTGAGTCGATAAACTCCAACCGGCCATTCTGGTCTCCAAAAATCATTTGCCCGACACAAGATCACTAATGAATCTGATAAAACTGCACAAGATCATCGGGAACGTTACTTTTAGAATATACAAAACAGTGAAATGACAACGGCGGTATGCTGAAGCCGCAGACAAGATTCTCTTGATTTAAGTCGCCGGCACGATGCATGATCTCTACAAACTATAAGGGGCAGGAGTTCCATCCAGGTGATCAATAACCTGAATAAACGCGTATTGATTCTCGGCGGCTACGGCAATTTCGGTGCACGTATTGCACAAATGCTGAGTTCTGAGCCCAATATCCAGCTGATTATTGCCGGCCATAACAAGACACGGGCAGACCGCTGCGCCCAATCACTCGGTGGCCTCGCCGAGGGGTTACGATTGGAGCGGGACTCCATCAACTTGGCTGCGCAACTGAAAGCCTTGCACCTGGATTTATTAATCCACTGCGCTGGCCCCTACCAGAGAGAAACCGATTACCGGGTGGCCAAAGCCTGCATTGAAGCCCGCACACCCTACATCGATATTTCAGATGCGCGCCGCTTTGTATGTGATTTTCACCGTCTCTCCCCGGCCGCCGAGGCCGCCGGTATCGCCATGGTATCCGGTGCCAGCAGCCTGCCCGGCCTCAGTTCAGCAGCCATAGCTGAGATCCAGAAAGAGCTACCGGTCATTCGCTCCGTGCAGGCGGCAATTGCTCCGGCACACAAGGTAGAACGCGGCCTCGCCACCGTGCGCTCCGGTTTTGAAGCGCTGGGAGAGAGCTTCCCCCAATTGCGGGATGGGCGCTGGAGAGAATCATTTGCCGGCAATCACCTGCACTCGGTAACTCTTGCCCATCCAGTGGGAAAACGCTGGCTGTGCGACTTTGAAGTACCCGACCTGGAGTTGTGCCCAAGACACCTGCCAAATTTAAACACAGCACTATTTTCCACGGGGACAGAGCCCCTGATTCTCCAGGCCGGCCTGTCTTTGTGCGCCCAACTCTCGCGCCTAAATTTGCCCGCCACGAGTTCCCGCATCGCACAGATTGCCCATAAATTGAGTGCCCGCTGGCCTGGTGGCAGCTCTCACGGCGGCATGATTGTCCGCGCACTGGGTGAAGATGCTGACGGTAGGGCAGCTGGAAGGCAGTGGCAAATACTTGGAATGGATGGCGATGGCGTCTGGATTCCTGCAGCACCCGCAGTGGCTTTGGCGAGAAAATTCCTTCGCGGTGAAATTTCAGACAGTGGCGCGCGCGCCTGCTGGCAACTATTAAAGCTGGATGAAATTCTGGATGAACTAAAGGATTACTCCATCGTCACTGCCATCGAGTTTTTACCTGCAAAGCAAAATTCACTGCCTGCATTAGCGGCAAGTTAGGGGAAAAAGCCCTTTAGTTGACCTTATCAAGGCAGAACCCTTACAAATGATCTAGGTTCAGTATCGGAACTTTATGTAACGATGCTGAACCTGATTTTATGAGTAGCTCCAACCCCTGGTGCGCCTATTCCGGCCGGAATGGTATAAAGCGCGCGATTATTCCCATTACCGCTCTTATCCTGACCCCATTCTTCTTGGTGCTCACGTTTACAAACAGCGCCTGGTGGCTGGTGGCTCTACTGATTAGCGTTTCACTGGTACTACTGGGAATCTACGATATGCTCCAACCCCATTGGAGCATTACGCGGAACTTCCCGGTTGCCGGCCGCATTCGCTGGATATTCCTGAACCTGCGTCCCTATTTCCGTGCCTATATGGTAGAGGGTGATGAGGAAGGACGCCCTTACAGCATTGAAGCCCGAAGGCTTGTGTATGCCCGCTCCGAAGGTTTTTCTGATATGCATCCGTTCGGCACTGAAAAAGATGTGCAGAGTGAGGAATATACCTGGCTCACTCACTCGGTGAAGCCCGAAAAACATGCAGACACCTCCTGCCGTACTGAAGTGGGCACGGGCCGCTGCAAACAGCCCTACTCCGCCGCCCTGTTAAATATCTCGGCCATGAGCTTTGGCGCTCTGTCCGCCGCCGCAATAGAAGCTTTGAATAAAGGAGCCTCAATTGGCGGCTTCTATCACGATACCGGTGAGGGGGGTATCAGCCCCTATCACCGCAAACATGGCGGCGATCTAGTGTGGGAATTGGGTACCGGTTATTTCGGTGCGCGCAACGATGACGGCAGCTTTAACCCGGATCTATTCCGCGAGGCCTGTAACGACCAGGTTAAAATGACGGAAATTAAATTGAGCCAAGGAGCGAAACCCGGGCACGGTGGAGTATTACCTGGCACCAAAGTAACTCAGGAGATCGCCTCCACCCGGAAGGTTACGCCCGGCCAGGACTGCGTATCCCCCCGCGCGCACTCCATGTTCTCCACCCCCATTGAAATGCTGGAATTTGCCGAACAAATGCGTGAACTGTCCGGCGGCAAACCGGTAGGCATAAAACTCTGTGTAGGGCATATCTACGAGGTGATGGCCATAATGAAGGCCATGCACGAAACCGGGAAACTGGTGGACTTTATTGTTGTAGACGGCGCCGAAGGCGGTACCGGTGCAGCGCCGCTGGAGCTGTCCAACCACGTGGGTATGCCGCTGCTGGAAGGGTTGATTATCGTACGCAATGCCCTGGTGGGGGCGGGCCTGAAAGATAAGGTGAAGCTGGCTGCCAGCGGCAAGGTTTATTCCGCATCCGGACTAGCGCAATGCTTGGCCATCGGCGCCGACTGGTGCAATGCGGCGCGGGCCTTCATGCTTTCCGTAGGCTGTATTCAATCCCAACGCTGCCACACGGATACCTGCCCAACTGGCGTTACCACCCAAGATCCTCGGCGTCAGCGTGGGCTAGTGGTGGATGTGCAAAGCAAGCGAGCGGCGGCCTTCCAGGCAAAAACCCTCGAAGCATTGGAGGATATTGTGGCCGGCGCGGGGCTTACCGACCCCCGAGACCTAAAACCCTATCACATGATTCATCGAATTAATGGCGCAGAATCCAGGCCGATAGATCGTATCTGGCATTTTCTTGACACCAACTCGCTGATCGACGCACCAGAAGATACGCCCTACTGGCACTGGTGGCTGGCCGCACAGGCAGACAGTTTTCAGCCTGCGATCAAGCTCGAAGAGGGCAAGTACGCGTCGATCCGCCGCGCTATTAACCGCTAGCCTCACCCAATCTGTGGAGATTGCTATGCAAACCGTTTCAGAGATTATTGTCGATACACTGGTCAAGGCCGGCGCCAAACGGTGCTACGGCATTGTCGGCGATACCATCAATCACTTTACATCAGCGGTACGCACTTCCGACTTGGAGTGGATACATGTGCGTCATGAGGAAGTGGGCGCTTTCGCCGCTGGGGGGGAGTCTTACCTTACCGGTGAGCTGAGTGTCTGCGCCGGGACTGCCGGACCCGGCAGCCTGCACTTTATCAACGGCATTTTTGAAAGCCATCGCAATGGCGCCCCGGTGGTACTGATTGCATCCCGCATCGACCGTGCGGAACAGGGGTTCGGCTATCCACAGGAAGTGGACCAGCAAAAACTCTACGAACAGTGTTCGGTCTTCTGTGAAACCATGACCCACCCGGAGCAAGCCCGTCGAATGATTGTGCAGGCGGCACAAACTGCGCTTACTCGCGGTGGTGTCGCGGTGGTGCAAATTAGCGGCGACTTGTTCAAGGAGAAGACCAAAGACAGTCTGCCCTGGTCGGTACATCGCCCTGAATGGCTAGCGCGTCCGTCTGACTCTGAGCTCGACGCCCTGGCAAAGAAAATCAACGCCGCAAAAAATATCACTATTTACGGCGGTATCGGCTGCCGTCACGCTCACGATGAAGTAGTAAAACTGGGACAGCACCTGGCCGCTCCTATCGCCCACACCACCAAGTCGAAAGAGTTTCTCGAATACGACAACCCCTGCCATGTGGGCATGACCGGGATTCTCGGCAATCCCGCGGGCTACCGGGCCATGGAGACTTGTGACCTGTTACTGTGTCTGGGTACCGATTTTGCCTACACCCAGTTCTACCCGAAAAAAGCCACCATTATTCAAATTGATGCGGAAGCGCCGCACCTGGGGCGACGCGCTCCTGTGGATATGGGCCTGGTAGGGCATGTGGGGCCCACCATTGAAGCCCTCTTGCCCCGATTAAAGGCCCGCACCGATAGCACCTTCCTCGATGACCTTCTCGAACGATACAAAAAAGATCGGGAAGAGATGAAGAGCCGCGGCAAAGAGAAAGACCCCAGCCTGATCCACCCTCAATTTGTCGCCCAGACGCTCAACAAGCTGGCCGATGAGGATGCCGTATTCACCGCCGATGGCGGCGCCTGTATGGTTTGGATGCTCCGCGACCTCACTGCCAACGGCAAACGCTCATTTCTCACCAGCCTTTCCCACGGCACCATGGCCAACGCCTACCCCCAAGCCCTGGGCATGGCCAAAGCCTATCCCGGGCGCCAGGTCATCGCTATGTGCGGCGACGGTGGTATGACCATGTTAATGGGAGACCTGTTGACACTGGTGCAAGAAAAAATCCCATTAAAAGTCCTGGTATTTAACAATAACTCCCTCGGCTTCGTAGAGATGGAGCAGCGCATTGAGGGGCTTCTCGACAGCTATACCGACTTACATAACCCGGACTTCGGCCGCGTTGCCGAAGCTTGTGGCATCAGTGGTGCCAGTATCGAGAGTGCGGATCAGCTTGAGGAAAGTATGAAGCGCTGGCTCGCCACTGACGGGCCGGCACTACTCAGCGTACCGACGAACCGCGTGGAGCTGGTGATGCCGCCGGAAGTTACAGCGCAGCAAGTCACCTCCACCGCACTGTTCGGACTTAAGGCAATACTCAACGGCCGCGCCGATGAGGTGGTAGATCTTTTGCGAGACAATTTCCTGCGCTGAGACTTTTTAGCAGGCCACAACAAAAGGTTTGTGCGGCACTCATGCATCATTTCGGACAGCAACGCCATAACAGCATGCTGGCCCTGATCGCCAGCAGTGAAGTCGACGACAACAGCGCTCCCGGCCGCGCCGCCATGAGGCTACAGGCAGAGTTATCAGAGCGAAAAATTGACGTAATAACAACCACCAGTGGTAGTGATGCCTGCGCCATACTGAGTACTAACACCGCGATCCAATGCCTGCTGATTAATTGGACCCTGCCCGGTGAAGCGAAATGCCCCGCCCTGGTTGTATTGGAAGAACTTCGCGCCCGCAATCCCCAAATGCCGGTATTCCTTCTGGCAGATCAGCAGACTGTCAGCACCATGCCGCGACGGGCCCTGGAATTAGCCAACGATTTTATCTGGATGCTAGAAGATACCCCGACCTTTATCGGCGGTCGCATCCAGAGTGCGATTGAAAGATACCGCCACGCCATTCTTCCCCCCATGTTTCGCGCCCTGACCCACTTTGCCCGGGTCCATGAATATTCATGGCACACACCCGGCCACACTGGGGGAACAGCTTTTCTCAAATCCCCTGCGGGTCGCGCTTTTTACGATTTCTTTGGGGAAAATATGTTGCGCTCGGACCTCTCTGTTTCTGTAACAGAGTTGGGATCGCTTTTGGATCACTCGGGCCCCATTGCCAAGGGAGAGAAATATGCAGCAAAAGTATTTGGTGCGGATCGCACTTACTATGTAACCAATGGCTCTTCGACATCGAATAGAGTGATATTGATGGCATCGGTTACCCGGGGGCAACTGGCTCTATGCGATCGAAACTGCCATAAATCCGTCGAACACGCGATCACCATGTCAGGTGCAGTTCCAACCTACCTGATTCCCCTACGCAACAACTACGGCCTCATAGGCCCAGTCCCTCCCCAGCAGCTGACGGCCAGCTCTGTTGCCAATGCTATTCGGCAAAACCCTTTGTCCAAGCACGCCAAAAATTCCCGCGCCGTTCACGCAGTCATTACTAATTCCACCTACGACGGTCTCTGTTACAACGTGCGCAGAGTGGAAGAACTTCTCGGCGAGTCCGTTGATCGCCTGCACTTTGACGAAGCCTGGTACTCATACGCTCGATTTAATCCTATCTATCGAGATCGCTTCGCAATGTACGATTTGGGAGAAGCCGACGCGAAAAATGGCCCGAGCAAATTTGCCACTCAGTCAACGCATAAATTACTTGCTGCATTGTCCCAGGCATCGATGATTCACATTCGCGATGGGCGTAAACCCATTGAGCATGGGCGCTTTAATGAAGCCTTTATGATGCATGCCTCAACCTCCCCACTTTATTCCATCATGGCCTCCAATGATGTGAGCGCAGCAATGATGGATGGACCGGGTGGAAAAGCATTAACAGAGGAGTCAATTGCTGAGGCCGTAGCGTTCCGACAAGTATTGGCCCGTTTGCAACAGGAGTATCGCGATAAAGAAGAGTGGTTCTTCGGAGGTTGGCAGCCTGAGCATGTCACCGATCCCAATAACGGGCACAACTACGCTTTTCACAGCGCCCCAGCAGAACTCCTGTGTCATGAGCCCAGCTGCTGGTTATTAGACCCCGGCGAATCGTGGCATGGATTTGGTGATATAGAGCCAGATTACTGCATGTTGGACCCGATTAAAGTATCGATTACCACCCCGGGGATAAACCCTGATGGCAAACTGTCTGCATCTGGAATACCTGCCAACATCGTCAGTAAATACCTGGACAACCTTGGCATTATCGTGGAGAAAACTACCGATTTTACGATTTTGTTCCTGTTTTCTATCGGTATTACCAAGGGTAAGTGGGGCACTCTAATCAATGCTTTACTGGCCTTTAAGCGCGACTTCGATGCCAACCGGCCCTTAAGTGAATGCCTGCCAAACCTTATAAAAAAGTCCCCAGCCTATCGCAATATCGGGCTGCGCGACCTTGCAGACAATATGTTTGCTTCCATGAAAAAATTGCAAACCACAGTGCAAATGTCTGCAGGATTTTCAGCCTTACCTAGAGCT
Organism: Microbulbifer maximicatervae (SeqCode); assembly: GCF_052468155.1. Lineage (NCBI taxonomy): Bacteria > Pseudomonadati > Pseudomonadota > Gammaproteobacteria > Cellvibrionales > Microbulbiferaceae > Microbulbifer > Microbulbifer maximicatervae (SeqCode). Next base: position 3,126,657 of record NZ_CP174335.1, on the reverse strand, counting down.
GACTGCAGTCCGGTACAAGCTTATGAAACCCTGGTTCGCGGCGATGTGGAAATGCTTCCGCTAAGCAAGTTACCGGGACGTACCGCAGCCACAGGCGTTGTACCCTACCCTCCAGGTATTCCTCTGCTAATGCCCGGCGAAAATTTTGGCGATGAAGATAGTCCGGCATTGATTTACTTGAGAACTCTGGAAGCCTTCGACCAGCAATTTCCAGGCTTTACCCACGATAACCACGGAGTAGAGGTGCGGGACGGCCACTATCATATTTACGCCCTGCGGGGAGACTTGCCATAGGCTCGCCTATCAAAGAGGAGCATAAAATAGGCCTGGTCCCCGCAACCCTGATGGTTGCAGGCAATATGATGGGTTCCGGGGTTTTTATGCTCCCCGCCAATCTCGCTGCAGTCGGCAGTATCTCCCTGATCGGCTGGTTGATAACCATCGTCGGCGCTATCTCCCTGGCCCTGGTATTTGCCAAGCTTGCCGCTATCTATCCCGCAGCCGGCGGCCCTTACGCCTACGCCCGCCGCGCTTTTGGCGATTACATTGGCTACCAAACCAACCTGGTTTACTGGCTGGCCAATGTAATCGGTAATGTTGCGCTGATTACTGCAGGCCTGGGCTATCTGACCCATTTTTTTCCACCGTTAAAAGACCCACTGACTTTTGCCATGGCCCAGGTTGCCATGGTCTGGCTGCTAACTTACGCCAATGTACTGGGCCCGCGCACCGTCGGTCGCATCCAATCCCTCACCACAGGCCTGGTTTTACTTCCAATCCTCGGAACCGCTATTTTTGGCTGGTTCTGGTTCGACCAGCAAAACTTTACCAGCAGCTGGAATGTCTCGGGCAAGAGCGACCCCAGTGCCATTATGGCCAGCCTGACCTTCACGCTCTGGGCCTTTATTGGGGTGGAAACCGCCTCTGTATCCGCCGCAGTGGTAAAAGACCCCACCAAGAACGTCCCAATCGCAACGGTTGGGGGAGTTATCCTAGCTTCTATTGCCTATGTACTCAGCTCATCGGTCATTATGGGGATGCTGCCGAACCAGGAATTAATCAGCTCCTCCGCTCCCTTTGCCGATGCTGCTCGCCTGGCACTGGGAAATACTGCGGCCAATGTCGTAGCCCTGTGCGCCGCTATTGGCTGTATCGGTTCATTGGGCGGCTGGATACTGTTGGTGGGGCAGTCTGCCAAGGCGGCGGCAGATGATGGCCTGTTTGCAGCACTATTTGCCCGCACCAATAACAAAGGCGTACCTACCGGCGGATTAACCCTGGTGGCCGTGCTGATGTCTGTATTGATACTTACCACCATATCGCCAACGGCCAGCCAGCAGTTTGGCAAAATTGCCTCTGTCGCTGTGATTATGACACTGATGCCCTATATCTATTCAGCGGTAGCTTTGCGGGTTTTGGCCTACGGAAAAATGCCGCCTCAGCAGTACGGACTGTTTACTGTGATTTTGCTGATTGCAGCGGTGTACTGCCTTGTGGCCCTGGTGGGATCTGACGGGCAACAAACCCGCTGGTCCCTGATCTTTGTGATTGCGACAGTCATTTTTTATGCGCTAATTTTAAATCGCCGTCGTAGCGTTGAAGAAAAGCACTTTCTACCCGGTGGGCCAGAACCAGCCTGGGTTCACTACTTCACTCTCTTTGCCACAATTGCTACCCTGTGCCTGTTCTTCTGGTTTTCCGTAGGGCAATACCCGGACTTGGAATTGCGCCTGCGCGCACCCAACCCCTCGGGTCATCATCTTGAGAGGCACATTGAACCCTAGACTCAGCGGGTTAGCGCCCTCTCGATGGTTTCTGCGGTAATTTCAGTAATCCCTTGGGAGTTGGATTCACGGTTACCCGCCACATTGAGCGTCTGCGGACGATTCTTGAGGATAAAGTCGCGCACCAGTTGTACTCGATCGGCATCAGTCGGATTGACTACCAAGTGTGGTTTCCCCGATGCCTGGCAGAACTCAATAGTAAACAGGGTACCATCACTACTGGGATTGGTTGTGAAGATAACAGTGGCATCAGAGTTGCGGATATTCTCACGAGTACGCTCTTCCAGATCCGGGGACGTGTTTTCAACCAGCCCAAGCCTTTTCAGAAAATCCGGCCGATCACCGATCTCAGTCCAGTAACCCTGCGGTGCTGTGCCACCGGTGGCAATTCCCAGGCGCTGCCCTGCCAGCAAGCCGCCGGTATCCGCCCCTGTCTGACCACCACTGATAATTTTCTCCGGTCGGAAGATCACTTTTCTCCCCCATATCGTTTATCGTCCTACTAGCTCAAGCTAGCAGATATCAAGGCAGCGATAATTGGCATTGAAATTAACGACCGCAGCCACTAATTTATCTCCAACTTTAGTCTGGCCAGCAGCGCTGTGAATTACTATCTGATACTGAAAACACTGCATATCCTCTGCGCCATAATCGTACTCGGCACAGGGACCGGCATCGCTTGGTACACCCTGAGGGGCTGGCTGTCCGGAAATGCCCAAGTTATGCAGTGGGTCAGCCGGGAGACGGTACGGGCAGACTGGATATTTACCGGATCGGCGGTAATTGGTCTATTCGGTAGCGCGGTGGGAATGCTGCTGATTAATCCAAGCTGGATGCTGCAAGCCTGGCTGCAATTAGCCGCCGGTCTCAGCGCAACCGTGTTCTTGTTGTGGCTGCCGGTTGTTTACCTTCAGTACCAGCTGCGTAAACATGCCAAAGAAGACGGTAATATAGACAAAATGCGCAAGCTAATGATGGCTTGGTCCCTGCTCGGGGCTATCGCATTTCCCATAACCGTTGTCATTGTCTATCTGATGGTGTCTAAGCCGGCACTATAAGGACTCATGCCAGGCCATTACCTCTTCGCCCCCCTGAGGGTCTTATAGCTCGCTCGATGGCCAATATCTTTCCATTGCCGCTTGAAGTCATCCAGAACTACGCCAGACACAATTTCTGCATTACCTTCCGCACTTTTATCCAAACGATGTATCGCTTCTTTCTTACATAGCGGAACAATAATCGCCGAGCGTTCATGCCGGTCCATTCTCAACAGACGGCTGCGAATATGCTCTGCCTCACCACCGGTACAACTTGCATCTGTAATCACAAATACATTGGTATCACTGTCTAAATCCGAAGCTATAGTGCCAAAACCGAGATCAAACTGCCGAAATACCACCCCTTTGAACAACCCCTCCCCCACTTCCGAACCCGTTATAAAGGGCCAGGCATGTGCCAGGGTCCACAAGTAGGATTTACTTAAGACATATTGCAGGTGCTGATTGCGAACAAGCCCCAACTGGAATTGACGCTCAAAGGTTTCATCATTCAACTTGGCTTTACTGCAAATGGCCTTGGGAATGAGCTCCCCTTTGTAGCTGGTGGTCGGGATAACCACGATAAAATCATCAGCATCCCGCTTTTTCTCCAATGCCTTAAGAATGGTCGCCTGTAGATGTAAGACAAATTCCTCGGTGGTAATTACATCGTGTGGCAGCGCTGCGTTGTCCATTGCCAGGTTCATATAAAGTGTTTCCGCTCTATATGCCTGAATAATCGGCTCCAGCTCTTCTCGACTAAACAACAACTTTTCATCGAGGATTGCCTGCTCATTAATTTTTTTTGCATAGCAATCTATCAATAGTTGGTCTGCGGCATAGATACCGAAATTTCCCGAACTGACACAGCGGAAGTATTCCTCATCTTGCATCGACAAAAATCGCTCAACCACAGCCCGGCTAATGTCCCGGCCAAACAACTCATAAAGCGCGTCCTCTTGCCGAGGTAAAAAATATTCTTCCGGGTCAATCAACCGCTGAGATCGTTTAAGAACCACTTAATCACACCTAAATTCTTGATCCACTGCCATTAACCCGCATTAAAAAATACGAATTATGTTAAACACAACAATTTACAGAGTTCTGCACACTTCATCGAAATCCAACCGAGGGTTGCGCGGATATAATTTGTCGGTTTCGCCATAGCCAAGATTGCACAAGAAATTGGACTTAATATGACAATCAGGGAAGTGCTCCGGCAGAAAAGCCGGTGCTGAGCATTTGTCACTGAAGAATGCCTCATCAACCAATGCGTTATCAAACCCCGACATTGGGCCGCAATCGAGCCCCAGGGCCCTCGCCGCTAAAATAAAGTAGCCTCCTTGCAAGGAACCATTGCGAAATGCTGTAACCTCGGCGTATTCGGGGCTATCGGCAAACCATTCCCTCGCAGGAGTCTGGGGGTAGAGCCTCGGAAGGTGTTCATAAAAGTGCACATCGTAAGCAACAATGGCAGTCACCGGAGCCCGCATAGTTTTTTCAATATTTCCCTCATTAAGCGCTGGCTTGAGCCGCTCCTTAGCCTCCTTACTTACAACAAACACCAATCGCATAGGGCAACAATTAGCACTGGTGGGTCCGATTTTGACCAAGTCGTAAAGCTGTTTCAAAACCTCTTTTGAAACCGGCTTATCCTGCCAATGACTATGGGTTCGGGCCTTGTTGAATAGCTGGTCGAGCACCTCAGAGGAAACAGGTTGCATAAGAGCTACCCCAAAATAACTTCGCTGGTAACAGTTTAGTTTGCGCCAGACATTTCAAAGGAGCAGCAGAATCATAAGAAGATGGCAGGCCATCACTAGGTAGGTCACGATGCTGCGGGTACGGAAATACTGATCCCGCCCGGGCAGATTGGGATTCAACCGGGCCTCGGCCCAGACAACAAAACCGAAAGCAACTAGTAATACCGGTAGCGCCCAAGTGGTGCGAAACATCAGCAGCGCCACCCACCCCACCAACGTCACCAGGTTACTCAGTAGCGCTAAAATCATCCTGTGCGGATGCCCCACTTGATTGAGTGCAGCGCCCCACCAAACACCGCAGAGAAAACTCAGAATCACGGCGCTGTAGGCGGTGAACAGTAGGCGAGGAGTCACTCCCCAAAGAGAAAACCCTAACCACTGCATAATGATTCCTGCGACAAATGGAATCAAACCAAGGTAAGCCAGCCAGTCAAACAGTCGCGTATTTACTGGTGGGTAGTGATGGATGTCAGTGTCCATGTCGTCTAAGCTTCCAAGTCAAAGACAGTTTCGTCTCAAACAACAAGCTTAGCGGCAGGAGCAAGCAGCAATGGATGCCGAACAGAAAATTGACGTCAAACAGGCGCTGCGGGTGTTTGATAGGGCGACAAAGGAGGGGCGCAAGGAAGGTAACGAATGGCATTACCAGGGGCTGGCAGTCAGCACTGACTTTGACGGCTATACGGTTTTTATCAATTCCCCCAAAGTGAAACTCACCATATTTTTTCACAATAAATTTTCTGTGGATTCCACCAGCAGTAAAGAGCTTGAAGAGTTTATTCGGCTATTGAAAAAGCTTGATTCAGGATAAGAGAAAAGAGCCTTGGAACCTCAAGCAGAGATAAATTTTAAACACCGAAATGAGACACGTTGAGAGTAACTCTTCGATATTCACTAAAAGAACACCGCAAGCACGAATGGAGACACTATCCGCCACCAAACTTAAAAAACCAAACGCATCCGGTTTAAAATTACAGCCTAATACTACCGCAGTTATCTTCCAGATAAATTGATCATCTTATGGACTTATACAGCTGGCACAGAGTTTTGAAGCCCAGCGAAACATTACCCCATCATTTCACCCAAAGTCCGCTGGGCTAAATGTTAAACCTCTCCCAGTAGAATTTTAATTATTGCCCCAAGAATATTAGCAACATTATCTGTCACTGCACCAGACACATCACTTTCAGCCGTTAACATATCTACTGAAAAGGTTTTCCCTTCTTCAGATACCTGAGAGTGAATCACGTCCTCATGTATTGACCCAGCAAAACATACGCTGACGGTTAAAACCATAAAAAACAATTTATATATAACTTTCATTAATATTCTTCCTAATTGATCAAGTTATCCATCTTCCTATCGTCCCACCCTCCAAAAACCTCCCTATTTTTGGAGTATCTACATTAATGCATATTTGAACAGCCTTCAAACCTATTAGATTAAACCTGCGGCTGCCAATACCCTCTGAATCATATTCAAACTCCCTAAAACCTAAAAGGCATCAACACCTCCAAAAGATTCAGAGTTATCACTGGGATACGCGCCTAGTACTTTTCTACCAAGTCTAAAAGCATAGGACCACCACCTGCCAACATGGTGGAATTGTGTTTAAAAAATCCAATATCTGGGTATCCATAACCAGATATTTCGTCAAACACCAGTCCCAAATAACACCACCTCCCCAGCCTCCCTTTAATATCAACCTTTACATTTCATTGCATGCAAATATTTTTTAACATCCTCAGGAGCCAATAAACAATTACAGCTTTGAAATAGCTTGCTCCTAGCAACATCATTGGTCACACAAAAGATCATCTTGAGCACCAATACTGATTCAGAGTTAGCTATATTGATGTTCAAACGGCAAAATATAACCTTTTTCGCCAGAGTAAAGTTGGAAGCTTGCCATGTCTTTTTTTCAGCCCTTCTCGAGGAAGGCCAAATAGCCTCACACCCTAACAGAACTCTTCAATGGCTTTATTGATACAACCTTCTCGCCAAGGATAAATGTAAATCATGATCATATCTACTGGAGAGCGTCCCAAGATCTTTATATTTTCTGCAAACTAAAATACTACGGCGTCTAAGTGATCAACCCCACTGTGAATACCGTTTTGCTTTATGAGATCTTGTGCAAAATTATTGAGTAAAGCACGGGACAGCCTTGCCTCTGTGCTTCTCTCAGCATCTGTATATTTCTTGGAAATGAAAGATAGTTTTTCCATTACTTACATTTTCTGGGGGAGGAGGGAAGAAATACCGGGCTACCTGGTACAAACTCACCATAACAATCATCCTGACTGATCATTACGCTCCTCAATCTTCAGTGCTCCAAGATCGTCGAATGCGGCCCCTGCAGTAACACCAATATGTTTACCGCCCCAGGCTTTCCCGTTTTGGTGCATTTCTCAGGTAGCCTAAAAACTTCCTGAAATTAGCCCGTTGCCTAGTATCCCTCTCTTAATATGTCTTTAAGCAGTTTCATTAGCCCTTAATGCACTACAAAAAAGCATCCAACGAGCCACTTTCGTCTTCCTTGAATCACTCAGACAAAGATGCCCATAAACCACTTATGCTTTCTGATTACAGAATAACTGTTTGAAAATAAAAGCTAATTAAGAAACGGCACTTAAACCTTCAAAAGGCGGTACTCAAAAACTGTACTTCCACACATTGACTCTAAATTATAATTTTTACGGAAGGATGGTCAGTAAAAATCACTGTGCAGTACATATCTTTTTCAAGATTGTGGCCAACAGGGTATTGATGAACAGCCCCTAGTGTACGAGTTTGATCTTCTAGCGAGCTTACGATAGTACAGCTTACAAATACCCTTTAGTATTAGTTTACTACCGCTCACCCAGCTTACTTATAGCGTTTGATCAGTTGATATCGACTTGTACCGGCGAGATCCCAAAGAGACCTGTGCTGATTTTTAGGGCACAAACGTAGAGTCAGGTCAGGTCAGGTCGGGTCGGGTCGGGTCGGGTCGGGTCGGGTAAAGGTAACAGAACTACCAAGCAGCCCTACGATAATTCCATAACCAACGATTAGCGCTACTGCCGGTATGACCCCATAAGTGAGCTTAGGCAGCAAGAATTCTGGTGTTATCACTAAAGAATCAGGAAGCTTGTAGCTAATAAACATCAATTCGAAAGCTTCCTGAAAATCTGAGCCACCTTAGCAGGCCAAGCGAGAATTACTGCCCTGCACTCTCCGGCACACCACTGTGAAAGCGGAACTGTCCATCACTGCCTTCCACTAATTCCTTTTCTTTCTCCAGCAGTACCTGAACCCTAGATTGAATATCTTCATCGGAAGCCTTCTGGGCAAGATGCAGGTAATCGCGGAAGTGACGCGCCTCAGATTTAAGCAGGGAGAGATAAAACTTCTGCAACTCGTCATCTAACTGGGGCGCAATCCGTGCAAAGCGCTCGCAGGAGCGCGCTTCGATAATAGCGCCACAAATCAGCGTGTCGATCAGTCGCCCCGGCTCCGCACTGCGGACTTCGGCACGAAGACCGGCCGCGTAACGGGAGGCACTAACGTGGGGATAGGCGATACCGCGCTTCTCCATAATCGCCAGCACCTGCTCAAAGTGGCGCAACTCTTCGCGAGCCAGACGCGACATTTTGTTCAGAAGCTCAAAGTCATTCAGATAGCGAAACATCAGGTTCAGGGCAGTACCCGCCGCTTTTTTCTCGCAGTTGGCATGATCGATCAGCATCATTTCCGGCTCCTTCAATGCCGCCTCCACCCAGGCATCGGGCGTGGGACACAGCAGGAATTCATTGATAGCGGACAGATCTGGGACTTGAGCATTCATAAGACGAACAAACTTAACCGGAGCAAAATAACTTGGCGCGGGATTATAGCGGCCCCAAGCCACAAACGCCCGCTTTTAAACGATCAGCGGGCACTACTCCCCCAACTGACAAACCGGGGCTGCAATTATCCAGGAAGGTCCCTAGTGATAAATACACTCAATTTGATAACGATTTATTAAGTGCATTAATATATAAATCACTTTTTATCCGGCATATCTGATGAATGACTACAGAACCCAGGCTAAAGCTATCCCACCGCTATTAGAAAATGTCCATGGTACCGCCCAAGCCCTGAGAGAATCCCTGGAATTGCTGCAAAATGCCGAGAAACCCTGGCAGCACTATCTACTTCAGCCCCCTTTCGCACAGGATGCCGCACTCAGTCTCAATCAGAGCTTTGAGCGCCCCTATTCACTGTCAGGCGCTCTCTACTCGCAACTCGACTATCAGGAGCCCATTAGCGCCGGAGGGGATGCCCGCGCTACTTTACAGGTACCTGGCTTATTGGCGGTACCGACCAAAACCCTTGAGCTTGCCCAACAACTCAATAACCACAAAGAGATCTTCGCCAAGGCTATCGCCGAACTTCGCGGCGCCTTGGCGGAGCGGCCAGTAGCAGAGCAGGATCGCACTGTGCGGGAAACCCTTGCGGATGCCGGATACCCCCGCGCACATCTACGCCAATGCTACCGCCTGGTCTTGATGTGCCCGAAGCGGCCCGATGCTATCACCCTTTCATGGATTAAGGCGCGTAAATCCATTCGCAAGGTCACGGTGAAATGGTGTGAAAAGAAGTTGGTACAGCTGGACCCTCAAGGGTCCGATCCCGGTATCCAATATCAGCGCCAGCTACTCGCCGGGCTACACAAAAGCCAGCAGGAGGATTTACGCCAGGTGCAAGTGCAAAGTCGCCCCAATCTCCAGGTAGCGGAAATCTTCTATGGGCACGAGCCAGGTGAGGAAGAGGAATATCATCAGGTCGGCTATTCCTCCATGCCGATTCTGGTAGAGGCCAACGAAGCCGGGCAGCTGCCTGAATTCACCCGAGTTGACCACCAACCGAGCTTGAGTCGACGGCGCCAGCGGCGGGATCTGGCAATCGCCAGTGAACCCTTTCTACCGGCGCTCAGAGTATTTTTGCGCCAGCAGCGCTAAACCCAAGCCCCAAATGGGGCTGCCATCAAATTTTTGAACCTTCTTAGGTAATACCAGGCGCCACATAGCGCTGGTAATAGGCGACAGACAGTGCGTAAAAATCCTCATCGATAAGGCGGCGAATTTCCACCAGTGGGACGCCGCGAACCTGTGCGGTGAGTTGCAACCCAAAAGCCTTGAGGTCCGATATCTGGCTGGCCCCTGCCCTCAATAGTTCGAACACCCAGCAGTATGGATTTTGACTCTCATCAAAACGGACCCGCTGGTGATGAAGCTGCTCCAATAGCAGCTCGCGATCCACGATCTCCAACTGGCTGCGTACTGCGTTCACCAAATACCCTTCTCGGCGCTCGGCAATTACTCGGCGCTGTTCTTCACTATAGGCATTCCAATCAATAACCTCGTGTGCAAAGCGCTTGCAGCCACGGCAAACATCATCGCCAATTCCCGTGGAGCAAACACCGATACAGGGCGTGCGAACCTTCTTATACATTAACTATCCGACCAACCTATTTATGCCGCCCGCGCGGCCTTCAAATTGCGCGTAGCCTATTTTGTTTCCGCCGCCAAGAAAAGGGGGGAAGTACCAGCTGCCAAACCACTAAAATTCACCTAGCAAATAGTCATAATTCACTTAAACTATTGATTTTTCGATAAACTTAACAGCTGTAGGGCTTTCCTGTAGTATTCGCCCCCCGCCATCAGCGGCCTCGAAAAAAAAATCCCGGCTGACAGTTAATAGACCGGGAATTCCGCCCGCTGTAGGTGCCACCCCACACACCAAGAGGGACTTATCAGTGCTTGAAGCCTATCGCAAACACGTCGCCGAGCGCGCCGAACAAGGCATTCCGCCAAAGCCATTGGACGCCGAGCAAGTCGCCGGCCTGGTTGAATTGCTGAAAAATCCGCCAAAAGGCGAAGAACAGGAACTGGTTGACCTGCTCACCCAACGCGTTCCGCCGGGCGTTGACGAAGCCGCTTATGTTAAAGCAGGTTTCCTGTCCGCCATTATCAAAGGTGAAGCAGAATCCCCGCTGATCGATCGCAAACACGCTGTAGAACTGCTGGGCCAAATGCTGGGCGGTTACAACATCTCCACCCTGGTCGAGCTGCTGGACGACAAAGATCTGGCCGAACTGGCTGCCGAGCAGCTGAAAGGCACCCTGCTGATGTTTGACGCCTTCCACGATGTGGAAGAGAAAGCCAAAGCCGGCAACGAATTCGCCAAAGCGGTAATGCAATCCTGGGCAGACGCCGAGTGGTTCACCAAGCGCAACAAAGTACCCGAGAGCATCAAAGTTGCCGTATTCAAGGTAACTGGCGAAACCAACACCGACGACCTGTCTCCGGCACCGGATGCCTGGTCCCGTCCGGACATTCCCCTGCACGCGCTGGCCATGTACAAAATGAAGCGCGACGGTCTGGAGCCAGAAGAAGCAGGCGTTACCGGTCCCCTAAAGCAGATCGAAGAAGTTAAAGCCAAGGGCCTGCCCGTTGCTTTCGTTGGTGACGTAGTAGGTACTGGTTCTTCCCGTAAGTCCGCCACCAACTCCGTGCTGTGGTACTTCGGTGAAGAAATGCCCGGCGTGCCCAATAAGAAAGGTGGCGGTATTTGTATCGGCGGTAAAGTTGCCCCGATCTTCTACAACACCATGGAAGATGCCGGCGCACTGGTATTCGAAGCCCCCGTTGACGAACTGGGCATGGGCGACGTTATCGAGATCCGCCCTTACGACGGCAAGATCCTGGCCGAAGACGGCAAAGTCCTGTCTGAATTCCAACTGAAGTCCGACGTACTGCTGGACGAAGTTCAGGCTGGCGGTCGTATCAATCTGATCATCGGTCGCGGCCTGACCGGCAAAGCACGTGAAGCCCTGGGCCTGGCGCCTTCCGAGCTGTTCCGCAAGCCTGAGCAACCTGCCGACACTGGCAAGGGTTACACTCTGGCGCAGAAGATGGTTGGTAAAGCCTGTGGCGTTGAAGGTATCCGTCCGGGCACCTACTGCGAGCCGAAAATGACCACTGTGGGCTCCCAGGACACCACTGGCCCCATGACCCGTGACGAACTGAAAGACCTGGCCTGCCTCGGCTTCTCCGCCGACCTGGTAATGCAGTCTTTCTGTCACACTGCGGCCTATCCGAAGCCCGTTGATATCAGCACCCAGCACACCCTGCCGGACTTCATCATGAACCGTGGCGGTGTTTCCCTGCGCCCGGCAGACGGCATCATCCACAGCTGGCTGAACCGCATGCTGCTGCCGGACACCGTAGGTACCGGTGGTGACTCCCACACCCGCTTCCCCATGGGTATCTCCTTCCCGGCAGGTTCCGGTCTGGTAGCTTTCGCCGCCGCTACTGGTGTTATGCCGCTGGATATGCCTGAGTCCGTACTGGTGCGCTTCAAGGGCAAAATGCAGCCCGGCATCACCCTGCGCGACCTGGTGCACTCCATTCCTCTCTACGCCATCAAGCAGGGCCTGCTGACCGTTGAGAAGAAAGGCAAGAAGAACATCTTCTCCGGCCGCATCCTCGAGATCGAAGGTCTGGAAGACCTGACTGTAGAGCAGGCATTCGAGCTGTCCGACGCCTCCGCCGAGCGCTCCGCTGCTGGCTGTACCATCAAGCTGTCCGAAGACACCATGTCTGAGTACCTGCGCTCCAACGTAACCCTGTTGCGCTGGATGATCGCTGAAGGTTACGGCTCCAAGCGTACCCTGGAGCGCCGCGCGCGCGCCATGGAAGAGTGGCTGGCCAACCCGAAACTGATGGAAGCGGACGCCGACGCCGAATACCTGGAAGTCATCGAGATCGACCTGGCCGAGATCAAAGAACCGATCGTATGTGCTCCTAACGATCCAGACGACGCTCGCCTGCTGTCCGACGTTGCTGGCGACAAGGTAGACGAAGTGTTTATCGGCTCCTGTATGACCAACATCGGTCACTTCCGCGCTGCCGGTAAACTGCTGCAAGAACACAAAGGTGGCATCTCCACTCGCATGTGGATTTCCCCGCCCACCAAGATGGACGAGCACCAGTTGATGGAAGAGGGTTACTACAACATCTACGGCTCTGCCGGTGCCCGCACCGAGATGCCCGGATGTTCCCTGTGTATGGGTAACCAGGCACGTGTGGCACCGAACGCCACCGTACTGTCCACCTCTACCCGTAACTTCCCCAACCGTCTGGGCGATGGTGCCAACGTGTACCTGACCTCCGCTGAGCTGGCTTCTGTAGGCGCCATCCTGGGTAAACTGCCGACTCCGGCTGAGTACCAGGAATACGCACAGAACCTGGACTCCATGTCCAGCGAGATCTACCGCTACCTGAACTTCGATCAGATTGAAGACTTCCAGAAGTCTGCCGAAGAAGGCAAGCGCATCGCAGCGACTGAGATCCAGGAAGTTACTGTTTAAGTACGGACGAGCCTTTAAAAAACCCGCCTAAAGGCGGGTTTTTTAATTTCCGTACAATATATTAAACTTACCCTTCCATTACTTCAGACCAAGCCTTTCAAAAACTTAGCAGTACTTCATCAAATGAAAAGAATGTTAAAAAAGTTGGTTCGCCCATCACTTGCTAGACTCCCGATAAAATTAACCTCCCCACCTAAAATTTTCTTTTGTCACGTACCAAAATGTGCCGGTTCCTCCCTCAACTCTGCCATTAGCTCTCAATACTATGAGCCCAACAAACTAGACACTTTTGGTATCAAGCGAGCAGTAAACAAACGTACAGCAGACATATTAGATATCCCAATGATGTCGGTACGAGAAATCGTAATGGTCCACAACTTATCAATAAAATCGAACTATTACGGCCGAGGTCATTCATATTGCCGCCCAAATGTCGTCAAAAGTTTCTCCGGCGAGTGGAACTTTTTGACGGTACTGAGGAATCCTGTTGATAGATGGATATCTCTCTATACCTACAATACTTACAAGAAAAGTCAGTGGGATAAAAATACACTCTCTCTAAATGAATACTTAGACTCCAAAACTGGGGTTAACGCTGGAAAAGAGTATCTTCAATATTTTTCTAACTTTAATAATCGAAATCCATCAGAACATATTGCAGAGGCCCTGGATAACCTCCAACAGTTTTCCATTGTAGGCACAACTGGCCACCTTGACCTACTAACACAGCAGATCGAAGAAGATTTTGATATACAGTTGAACATCCCTGAAATCAACAAGAACCCCAACAATAAACTGGCCCAAGAAATAAAATCCGACCTCAAAACCATTAAAAAGATCGAAGATATCTGCAAATACGACATAGAAATATTCGAACGATTTACAGAAAAGCATGGGTCAATATTTTCAGCAAAAGAAAATCGTCAGTAGAAAATAAAAGAGCAAGAGCGGGAGTAAAATCGACTTAGTCAAAAAAATACAAATCCCGCCCACCTTGGCCTAAGCCCAGTAAACCCAATCAGCTTCTCGCCTCAATTAATAAACATAAACTAACCATCCTATCCACCGCAAAGAGAATTGTACTTCACTAAAGAAGAGAAGGTTTAAGTGGAACCCTGACTCAGGTTAGAGTTCAATACGTTAACGTCCACACCTTAGTCAATTGGAGATATCTTAATTTACGGCTTAGCCGTTAATTGGCGTATTTTATAGCGCCGAAATCCCAATCAAAAATCAAACCTGCTATATTAAGCCCATAATCACACGGCTAAATTGATATCAAAGGCATTTATCGTACCAGCCAACAACCATTAAGAGCCCTCGAACTGAACCAAAAGACATATCTATATATGCAGAAGCCCACCAAGCCCAAACAAAGGATAATAGTCGCCCACAAAAAGGCCTTTTGGTTACAGTGGCAAAATCGCTGGATATTTTTCATTCGTAAACTCAAAAGAAAAATACTAAAATTCTCCAGAACTCTAATCCGTATCATCATTCACAGAAATCGTTTCTTCCCAACCTTTTACTTTCCTTACAACCGCCCACCCTACCCTAAAACCACACCAATCAATACCCACCTAAACACATCAAATAATATCCAGACCTTTATCCTCTACAGAATCATCGGCAACGACTTAGCTCCCCGGCATAGTGTGGGACAGTCCCGCAAGAATCTGGAATTTATTTTGAAGCATGAGTCGGTACTCGACAACTGCAAAAAAGTATTTATCCTCAATCGAATAGTCGACCCTAATGAAGAAGCAGCCATCATTAAACTGCTCGACGACCATCAACAAACTTTCATCAGAATCCCCTTTAGTTGGGACGACTACAGAAAAGTAGAGTGGAATATTCTCGACCACCCCATCATCTATGCCCCCTATAAATTAAAAGGGCTACGATTACGTCAGGACTTAGCGACTCAGGCAGAGCTGAGCCTTTACCGCTATAAAAATAATTATGTAATGAACAATAATGGGGCCAGAAATCTCGCCCTCCAGGACGGCAAATCAAAAGCCGACTGGATTTTACCTTGGGACGGCAATTGCTTCGTAACCCCAAAAGCCTGGCAAGCAATAAAGCAACAGGTACTTCACAACAACGCTTACCCCTACCATGTTATTCCAATGACAAGACTGCTGGATAACCAATCCATTCTATGTGAAAACTTCAAACCAACTCCCACTGAAGAACCACAAATAGTATTTCGATCTGATAGCAGAGAGATTTTTGATAGCCGCTACTGCTACGGCAGGCGCCCCAAGGTAGAACTTTTATGGCGGCTAGGCGTATCGGGGAAATGGGATGAGTGGGCGATTTTCCCATGGGATCTCCCCTGCCCGGATTACTCGGAAGCCGCAGGTCACTATACTCAAGGAGGCTGGGTAGCCAGGCTATTTTCCGGAAAGCCGCACCTGGAGCGGACAGATCAGCAGTCCAGCCGGGATCGAGGAACAACTCGCTCTGAAGCTATCCTTGCCATGCTGGATCACCTCGATGATTCCTGCTTTTCCGCCGATACAAGCGCCCCTGGCAGCAAGTTGGCCGCAGCAAACAGGTGCGACCTTCCCTACCTAATGCTATTAAGAGAGGCCACGCAAAGGTCGGTAAAAGCAAAACAGAGGGCGCGATCCAGTTCGATTAACAGCCTGCTTCAGGATTTGACCATTGTCGCCCTTGCGCAATCCAACTGCTCGAAGCAGGAATTCATTCAATTTATCGACAATAGCCTCATCAAGCTATTCCCCAACAAACATGAAACGAAATACAGCAAACAATTACAATCTGTAAATCCCAACCTACTGGTCTACACCCTCTCCAATTTCAAAAAACTGAAACAAGAACAGCAGATTCGTCTGATAGGAGTTGAGCGATTAGACTACCATCTGGAGCAATACTTTAACTGGTTGATAGATAGTCATCGCGGACAATCAACACGCCCAAAACTTGGGCATCTTGGCACACAGTATGATTTACAAGTTGTAGCTTTAGCGCTCTATCTCAATCAAATACAAACTGCCAGAAAAACTCTCAGGGACTCCCGCTTCCGAATATTAGAGCAGTTTGATCACTCGGATAACCAAGTATCGAAAACCAAGAGTAAAAATAGTGTTAATTTTGAATGCCTCAATCTTCAATCATGGATTTATCTTGCCAGTCTTGCAGAAACAATTAATGAGAATCTCTGGAACTTCACGACAAGAAATGGGGCTGGCATCCAGCAGGGAATAGATAATTTTCTACAAGCATTCGAAAACAACAAGGGCGCCAAGTATTTCGACCGGCAGAGGCTGACCCCAATAGCCCATGCCTACAGACAATATTATGGAGATCTAAAAATAATAATTAATGCCGTACCAATCAGTCAATGCAAACCTGTTTTCCCAATTGAAACGGGAATTTTTCCATTTTGGAACCTCGACAAAGAAGCACAAAATTTACCTTTAAAGGCTGCCGATCAATTAACAACTGAAACGGAAAGGTAGATAATAGATAGATTATTAAAGTCAAACTTCAGGCTTTTTATCCCCGACAAATAAAATGCAAATAATAAAAGAAAACATGGCGAGATAGGCATTTGCAGTAAATGCATATCCAATACCCGATGGCATATCAGTGGCCATCGCCACTATCGTTGTATTCAACCCCAACCCTACGGCACCACCCGCTATTTGAAACATAAAAATGATTGCACCCGCTAAACTTGCCCTACTGCTATCAACAACCGTTATAGCTACAGTTGTAATGGTGGAATTGAACAAACCAATACCAGCACCCAATATCACAAGCCCAGGAACCAAAGACATATATTGAGTATCCTTGTGGATATGAGATAGAAGATACATTCCCAGCGTCATCAATAAAGTAGCTGTCGATACTATCTTCTTTGCTCCAATCACATCATATAGCTTCCCTGCCAGAAAGCCGAAAACGCTAAAGGAGAGCATCATAGGGATCAGCCCCATCCCCGCCCTCATTGCGGAGGTACCACGAACATTGGTTAGGAACTGTGGAATAAAAAACAATCCAGCAAAGAAAAGCGCTGAAATCAATAACGTAGCAGCAGAGGCGAAGACAAACCGTTTATTCCCAGCCACATCCGGTGGAATCAACGCCTGAGCCCCAACTCGCTTCTCAACGACACTAAACAAGCATATAAGTAAGAAAAAGGCAGCGATAAGGCCGAAGACCAATGGGCTTTTGAAACCGACATCAACCACAAGATCAAACGCCAGCAGCAAGGCAAATAGAGCCATCGACAGCGAAGTGATTCCGGCATAGTCAATACGTTCATCACAAGCTTCTGGAGAGTCATCAGGAATCACTCTCCAGCAAACATATAAGGCAACTGCTGATACCGGCAGGTTAATAAAGAAAATCCATCTCCAACTGGCATAATCTGCCAGCGCACCACCCAACAGTGGTCCAACTGAATTGGCAATACCGCAAACAGTAATCACCAGCCCTCCAGCCAAACCCGCTCGCTTTTCAGTCATCAGGCCATAGGTCATACCCAGGATCGACGGCCACATCATAGCCCCTCCAATCCCCATCAGTGCCCGGGATATCAATAACATTCCCATATTAACTGCAATCCCACCGATAAGTGAGAACGCCATAAATAGCAGGGTTCCAATAAAGAATACCCTCCTCCTGCCATACATATCGGCAAGGCGACCACCTGAAATAATCAGTACTCCAAAGACTAAGGCGTAACCATTAATGACCCACTGGGTCGTTGTAAGGTCAGAGTGGAACTCGTGCTCCATTGCCGGCAGCGCGGGAGAAAAGGCCGTAAAATCATTGGCGACAAGGAAAATAGCAAGAGACAGAGCCAACATTCCAAGGTATAAATTCTTATCTAAGAGACCCTCTTGTCTTTCCATTGCGTAAACCTATACTTACATATACATAAACCAATTGACATACAAAATGACGTTAAGCTTTTTCTTCCTTAGACCCTATAAATAAAACGCAAATAATAAAAGATAACATTGCCAAGTATGCGTTTAATGTAAATGCCTGACTAATCCCATAAGATATATCACCAGCCATTGCGACTATTGTGGTATTCAGGCCCAACCCCACTGCACCACCCGCTATTTGAATCATAAAGATTATTGCTCCGGCCAAACTTGCTCGGCGCGGATCAACAACCGATATTGCAAACGTGATTATAGTAGAATTGAATAAGCCAATACCCGCCCCCAAAATTAACAACCCGGGAACCAAGCGAATATATTGACCGTCCTGATAGATATGAGACAGCATATATAAACCTAAAGCCATTAATAGTGTTGCTATGGAGACAATTAGCTTGGCTCCCAGCACCTTATAGACATTACCAGCAACAAAACCAAATACACTAAATGCCAACATAAGTGGAACCAATCCCAGACCTGCTATTGTTGCAGAAGCTCCATGGACTTTACTTAAATATTGCGGGATAAAAAAGAACCCCGCATAGAAGAACTGGGCAATTAACAAAGCGACACAGGCTGCAGTGACAAAAGACTTGTTTCCTGCTACATCTGGAGGGATTAATGCCCCCTCAGCTGCTCTCCCCTCAACCAATATAAAGAGGCAAAACAAGAGAAAGAAAGCCATAAACAGTCCAAACACCAGATAGTTTTTAAACCCCACATCGACTACAAAGTCGAAAGCAAGCAGAAGAGAGAATAGTGCCGATGACAGTAGAGCAACTCCTCGATAATCTAACTTCTCTATAGGCACATTTAACGAATCTGGTGGAATCACTCTGAAGCACAGATAAAGAACCACTAGAGAAAGTGGTAAATTAATAAATAGAATCCATCTCCAGCTGATATAGTCGGCCAGGAAACCTCCCACTAATGGCCCTACAGAATTTGCTATACCGCATATCGTAATAATCAGTCCACCGGCCAACCCTGCATTCTTCGGTGTCATCAGACTGTACATCATCCCCAAAACAGACGGCCAAATCAGCGCACTCCCCGCCCCCATAAATGCACGGGAAACCAACAGCATCCCCATACTTCCAGCAATTCCGCCCAAAAACGAGAAAAACATGAAAATTAATAACCCGACAATAAATGTTCGCCTCCTACCATACATATCAGCCAGACGACCTCCTGAAACTATTAACACACCGCAAACCAATGCGTAAGCACTAATTACCCATTGACTCGTAGTAAGATCTGACTGAAACTCTTGTTCAACCACAGGCAGTGCCGGCGAAAATGCAGTGAAATCATTGGCCACAAGAAAGATGGCCAGGGACAGCGCGCCTAGGCCAAGATATAGATTACTTTTCACCGAGGGCTTTTTATCAACCACACCTAAAACTCGGCTTATTCTCAGTAAAAATAGCTGCCATTAATGGATCGTTTTTGTAGAATGACCAGAAAAGAAAATCATGGAAATCAAGAACCCAAGTAGTGCCAGATAAGCATCAACCACAAAGGCCCGCTCAATCCCAACAGAGATATTTGGAGCCATCGCCAGTAAAGTCGCATTAACCCCCAGCCCAAGTGCACCACCCACAAATTTAAACATATAGATAATCGACCCTGCCAAACTGGAATCACTCGGCTCAACTACGCTAATTGCCGCGGTAACAATCGTAGGGGTATATATGCCAATACTGCTGCCTACTATCAAAAGCCCAGGAATGAAAAAAATATAAGATACTTGGGGCTTTATAGCCGACAGTAGGAATAGCCCTATACACATACCCAAAGCGCCAGAACAAATCAAAATCTTGGCGCCCAACCGCTCGTATAAAGTGCCAGAAATATAGGCGACAACACCAGAGCTGACCATTAATGGTAACAAAGCCAACCCAGCCCCAAAGGCAGAAAAGCCCTTCACCTTGATAAATAGCTGCGGGATATAAACCAGGGTTGCAAAGAATGCGATAGCAACAAAGAACATACTGAGTCCAGCGGCGATAAAGCCTCTATTCTTTATCAACTCACCGGGAATTAGTGCGTTATTCGGATCAACAGTTTCAACACCAGCAAAAACTATCATGAGAAATATGGAAAGTACCAATAGGCCCCACACATAGAAGTGGGACAAGCCATACTGAACCACCAGATCCATAGCAAGGAGGAAACTAAATAAAGACCCACAGAGGGTAATAACACCCCAATAGTCAATTTTCTTAGTGCTTCTCTGCGTATTAGCTGGAGGATATTTGCTCCAACATAGAAGAATAACCAGCAAAGCAATGGGAATATTGATAAATAATATCCAGCGCCAGCTGGCAAAGTCAGCCAACAGGCCACCAATCACTGGGCCACTGGCATTGGCCAACCCCGTTGTAGTGAGAATCAATCCTCCGGCCAGCCCGGCCTTATCCCTGGGTAAGAGGGAGAAGACCATACCCAGGATCGCAGCCCAGGCCAAGGCGCCTCCCAACCCCATCCCAGCACGGGCGAATAATAGCGTTCCTATATTTCCCGCAAACCCACCAACAAGGGAAGATGCAGTAAAGATATAGATGCCGGTAATAAACATTCGCCGACGACCATAGATATCAGCCATCCTGCCCGTAGACACAATCAAAACACCATACACCAGGGTATAGGCGTTAACAACCCAGTGAATGGTGGTGATATCGACATTGAATGTCTTTTGAATTGCCGGGAGTGCCGGCGAAAACGCCGTATAATCATTGGCAAGAAGAAATGCCGCCAGTAGCAGGGCAAAGAGCCCCCAGTAGTGAGTGGGAGTTAAAGAGCTTTCATTGGATGCCATCGATTAAATCTACAGGTACTTTATATCCAGTATGGTGTATTTGTTCCAACATCCACCCCAGCAAAAACCTCAATTCGAGATCAAAAATCTATATAATTCGAGCCACTATCGCATTTACATGGCAACAACTAATGATTACCATTAATTAAGCTAAATTCCACTTGAAAAAACAGATTTAAGCGAGTTTCATCAAGAAGTACATGCCTACAAATTATTACAAAGCGCCTAAGGCCAACCTGGAAAGTAAAACCACTCCTGCGCCCAAAACTATATCCTTCCTCATTGCCCTGAAAGCTACTGCGCTAACCTGTGTCGTATTGCCAACTATTATTGCAGTTTTTTCCTTGCCAGGTGCTTCCGGAATTCAGATTCTTAGTGGCACAGTCCCCATGCTGACATTCTATCTGATGACTACTTTGATATCCTTAATCGCCACCCTAACCTACGGGAAGCTTATTGAGTACTTCCTGTTAAAGATGCAGAGATACAACCGAGTTTCTATGATGTTGGGTGGTGCTCTTCCAAGCATTCTCCTTTGCTGCGCAGGAATAGCAACAACAGAATCAGGTTTCTTCGGTCTCGCATTTATTATCGCTTTATACTCAATTCCCATTGCCTTTTTATGCCATTATTTTGTTGAAAAATCTGGCAAAGATGTAAAGAGCGCATAAAAGAACCTGTCACTTCCCCCTCCCTCAGACGAAGAATTAAGGACCTCTGATCACCTTTAGGAATTTCTTCTCAGAATATTGATAGTTAATTCCCAAGGAAAACACCCTGCCCATAATCAAAAATCGGAGGGTCATCCTATAACGTCATCCAATATCATTTTAACGATAGTGCTTTGGATGTCAGTGGTAGCTTTGGGTGAAAATAATTCAAGTAATTACCCAGGGATTTGAGAGCCGTCTTTGCCTAACCAGCTATTCAGCAGAGTCCCAAATCGACAAACAGGCAGTAATCCGCTTGATAGAACTTAATATGTTGATTTGTAAGGAAATAGATATGAAAACTTACGCCTCCATTGCTGCGGCAGTCGCTATAGCCATCAGTGGGCACGCTGCCGCCAATACTACCATTGTCAATCAAAATGGCGTCGGGAATTCAGCCCTGTCCAACCAGGTTGACCCATCCACGTCAGGAAACTTTGCGATATTCACACAAATCGGTGACAACAACTCATCGACCACATCTCAGGTAGTCAACACTACGAATAGTGTTATTAACAGCACTCAACTTGGAGACAACAACACTGTTTCATCGATTGATCAAAGCGATGCTACTACATCAACTGTTACCGTACTGCAAAATGGCCAAACCAATTTGTTTAATGCGCTTCAAATTAGCACTACTTCAAGCACTTCAACAACGACACAAACTGGCACCTCCAATCAATATACCACCGTACAAACTAATTCATCTTTGGATAACACCGTAATCACCCAGAATGGTGACTCCAACATGGGTTCCATGGTTCAGTCATCCTCCTCTGGGAATGGGCTTTTTATTACCCAGCTTGGAACAACTAATACCGCAGGAGCAGCTCAATCAACTGAGACTTCCGGCACCATCACGGTACTTCAAGATGGCACATCAAATATGTCGGGAAGTACACAATCTCTCGGAACAGGGAATACTCAAAGTACAACCCAGGTGGGAACGAGTAACACCTCATTAGTTCTTCAATTTACCAGTGTCGGAGATTCTGCTGAATTAATACAGGAAGGTGATTCAAACGATGCAGATATTGAACAAGATTTAGGCGCGGGCAATAGTCTCTACGCTGAACAACTAGGCACCACCAATACGGTCATGACCTTTCAAACTGGTGCGGGTAACGATGGTGAAATTCTCCAGGATGGATTAAGTAACTCAGCAGATCTATCACAGGATGGCGACTTGCTCGTAGCCTATATAGAACAAATCCAGACTTCGAATACTGCAACAATTACCCAAACATCAACCAACAATAATGCCAGTACTATGCAGATGGGTTTCGCCAACACCCATGACACCACCCAGGCAACAAGTGGAAACTCAGCAACTGCTACCCAGCTAGGTACCAGTAATACAGGTACCATCTTGCAGTAATTTATCGGCCGGCTCCTGTGAGACTCAAGCTGGAGCCGGCCAAACCTGATGATATAGTGATATTTACTTTGCTATAGTAAATCTTTCAACAATTAAAGCCCCCAGGTTTTTCCCCGCCCCTATTTTAAATGCATAAAAGAAATGACTAACGTAATTAGTCACTTCTTTTTTACACAAGACAAGCTGCAATATAGGCCTGCAACTATCTCTTTAGGGATTTCTTCTCAGTAGATTGATAGTTATTTCCCAAGGAAAACACTCTGCCCATAATCAAAAATCGGAGGGTCATCCTATAACGTCATCCAATATCATTTTAACGATAGTGCTTTGGATGTCAGTGGTAGCTTTGGGTGAAAATAATTCAAGTAATTACCCAGGGATTTGAGGGCCGTCTTTGCCTAACCAGCTATTCAGCAGAGTCCCAAATCGACAAACAGGCAGTAATCCGCTTGATAGAATTTAATATGTTGATTTGTAAGGAAATAGATATGAAAACTTACGCCTCCATTGCTGCGGCAGTTGCTATAGCCATCAGTGGGCATGCAGCCGCCAATACTACCATTGTCATTCAAAACGGTAATGGAAATACAGCAACATCTAACCAGAATGATCCATCAACATCTGGCAACTTTGCAATATTTACTCAAACTGGCGACAACAACTCATCCACCACCGCTCAGACAATCAACTCTACAAACAGTATTATCAATAGCACACAAATAGGTGATAACAACACCGTTTCATCAATTAGTCAATTTGACACCACCACTTCAGCCATTAATGTACTGCAAAATGGCCAAACCAATCTCTTTTTTGCCATGCAAAGCAATACGATGACAAGCACATCAATAAGCACACAAAATGGTACATCTAATGAAATGGTAATTACACAATTTGAATCCAACTTAGATAATATGGTTGTTACCCAGACAGGAGATTCAAATATAGGCGTGCTCGGACAAGACCAAACATCTAATACTTCCCAAATTTTAAATCAGCAGGGAATCTCAAACGTAGTCGGAGGCATTCTAGCTAACGAGACGTCTAGTATTGGCATAATTTTCCAAGATGGAACCTCGAATATTGCAGACTCTATTTTTGAAAATGGTTCGGGGAATTATCAAAGTACCATACAGCTAGGCCTTAGTAATACATCATTCGCTAAACAATCCTCTGCATTTAACAACACTTTTAATCTGCTACAGGATGGTGACTCTAATGATGCCCATGTTGTCCAGGAGTATGGCTCCGACACCTCCATTGAGGTCATACAGCTTGGCACAACTAACATGGTAATGACGGACCAGACTGGATCAACTAATGAGGCAGGACTTGAACAAGATGGCCTCAGTAACACCGCAGACCTCTCTCAAGATGGAGACCTACTTGTAGCCTTTATGGAGCAGGTTGGAGATTCTAATGGAGCTACGATTACCCAAACCTCTACGATGAATACCGCTAGCACCATACAAATGGGCACGACAAACACCCATGACACTACCCAGGCAACAAGTGGAAACTCAGCAACTGCTACCCAGCTAGGTACCAGTAATACAGGTACCATCTTGCAGTAATTCATCGGCCGGCCCCAGTGAGCCTCAAGCTGGAGCCGGCCATACCGGATGATATCGAAAGATTTAAATTGCTATAGTAAATCTTTCGATAATTAAAGCTCCCGAGTTTTCCCCGCCCCTATTTTAAATGCATAAAAGAAATGACTAACGTAATTAGTCACTTCTTTTTTACACAAGACAAGCTGCAATATAGGCCTGCAACTATCTCTTTAGGGATTTCTTCTCAGTAGATTGATAGTTAAATCCCAAGGAAAATACTGCTCACCTGACCGAAAATCGTTAGGTCATCCTACACCATCACCCAATATCATTTTAACGGTAGTATCTTGGGTGTCAGCAGTAACTTTGGATGGGAACAATTCAAGTAATTACCCAGGGATTTGAGAGCCGTCTTTGCCTAACCAGATATTCCGCAGCGTCCCAAATCGACAAGCAGGCGGTAATCCGCTTGATAAAGATTAATATGTTGATTTGTAAGGAAGTAGATATGAAAACTTACACCTATATTGCTTCGGCACTTGCTTTAGCAATCAGCGCGCATGCTGTCGCCAATACCACGATTGTCAATCAAAATGGCACCGGGAATACAGCAACAGCCAACCAAGCTGACCCCACCACGTCGGGCAACTTCGCGATATTCACTCAAACCGGCGACAACAATTCATCAACCACATCACAGATAACCAACTCTACAAATAGTGTTATCAACAGTACCCAAATTGGCGACAACAATACCGTTTCGACGATTGAGCAAGATAATGCGATCACATCGACAAT
Source organism: Microbulbifer maximicatervae (SeqCode) (assembly GCF_052468155.1). Classification (NCBI taxonomy): domain Bacteria; kingdom Pseudomonadati; phylum Pseudomonadota; class Gammaproteobacteria; order Cellvibrionales; family Microbulbiferaceae; genus Microbulbifer; species Microbulbifer maximicatervae (SeqCode). The sequence goes on along the minus strand of NZ_CP174335.1, from coordinate 3,101,487 downwards.
TACTGTACTGCAAAACGGTCAAACTAATTTATTCGATGCCACTCAAACCAATACCACATCGGTAACTTCGACAACCACACAAATTGGCACTTCCAACCAATTCACCACAACACAACTCAATTCCTCCCTCGATACAGCCACAATCACCCAGAATGGTGATTCAAACACTGGATCTATTATTCAATCAAACTCTTCGGGGAATGGACTTGTTGTCATCCAACTGGGAACGACTAATGACGTAGGCGGTACCCAGTCAAGTGAAACTTCTAGCACCGCCACCATATTTCAGGATGGCACATCAAATATGGCTACCTTTTTTCAGGTCGCCAACGGATCGGGGAATATTCAGAGTACAATCCAGTTAGGGACAGGTAATACCTCTCTCATAACACAATTTACATCTACCGGTGGTACTGCCGAGCTAATACAGGATGGCGATTCAAACGATGCTGATCTTGGACAGCAGGACGGCCTCGGTAATAACCTTTTTGCCGAACAACTGGGTACAACCAATATGGTTTTTGCCATTCAATTTGGTGACAGTAACGATGCTGAGATCGAACAGGATGGCTTAAGTAATTCCTCTACGCTATTCCAGCTTGGAGATTTACTGGTTGCCGATGTGGAACAGATTGGAGATTCTAATACGGTTACGATTAACCAATCAATGACGATGAATACCGCCAACATTATGCAAATGGGCACAACAAACACCCATGATACCACCCAGGCAACATCTGGGAACTCTGCAACCGCTACGCAAGTGGGCACTAGCAACACCGGCACAATCTTACAATAATCCACAGGCCGGCCTCCAGAATCACGAGCGGGGCCGGCCATTTTGTTTGATCTATCGAGGCCTGTATCTCAAGAGAATGGCTCCCGCCACCCTGTTTAATAGCCGTCAAAATATTACATACTTAAACGGCTCAAGCATAAATCCACTCGTAGAGTTAAAGCTACATTTCAGGGTTCAACTCTAAGGCCAGGGATACTTACCAGTACCCTCTTTCTCAAACTGCTCTAACTTCTCTTTGGCTTGAGGTAAAAGGTCATAGATTGGCGGATTGTTGGATATAAAACCGATCTTGAATTGTGGGGGATACTTAATGAGTTCTTTCATGTAGTCCCCTGCTGTTGTCATCACCGGTACAAGCATTGGCAAATGACGTACACCGATACTGACATCTTCCTGAGGATTGGAATAAAGGTTAAATAATATTGCCCCACCACTCTCAACAAAAATGGGACCACTGAACCCGCCCCAGTTTCCCCTCTGTACGACACCATTTTCGATTTCTGCCGTCCATACATATTTGAACTCATCAATACGCATGGCAGAAAAATACTGATTCATCGTATAGGGCCGACTACGGCGTGCAGACTGGCCATTATCCGCCAACAGCATTCCCGTTTGATCGATACCATCGATATATCGATCTTCACTAACAAAACTTGCCACCTCCCTACCGGGCTTGCCCGCTATTGAAATTGCTGTGTTAAAGAGATCAGCCAGATCAAACAACCCTTAAGTTCGGCGCAGCTCTATCATCCCCTTCCAATAGGCAAATGTCGGCACTCTTACTCCACCCTCCCAGCTCGTACCTTTACAACCCCGGAAAGGGGTTCGGCCATAAGGAGGAACCTCGCACTCGGGGCCATTATCCGAGGTGAAGAAAATCAGAGTGTTATCCAGCTGGTTTGTTTCCTGCAAAGCACTAAATAGCTGTGCAAGTACATAATCCATATGTACCATACAGTCGCTATATACTGTACGAGCTCGCGATTTCCCTGCCCACTTATCAGATGGATAATTATCAAAGTGGCAACCTCGGGGGGCGTGATACAAAAAGAATGGCTTTTCAGAGCTTTTCATTTGCCTAATGAAATTTACACTGTAATCCATCCACTGGTCATCGAGCACCTTGATAGTGTCCAGGTCAATCAGATGGAGATCTTCACACCGTTCCGTGTCCTGCGGCGTGCAATGAACCTCACTATGACTAAATGGCTCCTTCTGCATCATGGCAAAGCGCTCTGGAGACAGCGCCACTTCTGGATTGAAATAAACGTCCCGCCATTCCGTATACATATCTGATACACCGAGAAACCCTCGGTAATCGTCATAACCAATATTCTGCGGTAGTGAGCCCTTATTCTCTCCCATATGCCATTTACCGACCCCCTGGGTCACGTAGCCTAACTTTTTGAGTACCGCCGGCATAGTTACCGCTCCGTCCAAGCCACCAGCCTCACCGTACATAGGGGGGCGTAGGATTCCATGGTGTAGCGGATTTTGGCCGGTATGAATCGTAGCCCGTGTTGGCGAGCATGAAGGTGTTGAATAGGCAGAGGTTAAGATAAGCCCCTCATTCGCCAACTTATCCATGGTGGGTGTAGCATTGCCGACAGCAATTCCTCCTCCGTTAAAACCAACATCCATCCAGCCCACATCATCAAGTAAGAAAATCAATATGTTAGGCTTTTTTCCAAACTTCTCCTCCAAAAGAGCCAGCTTCTGTCTAGCTTGCTTTTCCTCTTGCGGATGCTGGATTACCGGATACATATTGTCAGCCAGCTTTACAGGCTTTAAATGCAAAAATTGATCCGGATGGCTGTATCCTGGTGCAGAAGTTGGCCCCGTAGTACTTCCCCGTAAATTCTCTGCCAGAGCAATGGGGCCTGACACCATCAAGATTACAACAAGAGATACAACAAAAGAATTATCAGCCAAGAACCGCAACCAAGACAATTTCATATCCGAGATCCATTTCGTATAAATTTACTATTAGCAATCTCTAAGAACTCAGCCCTTCCTGAGCCGCCAATATTAAACGGCTAACAACCCATACGAGTTAACATCGCTAATACTTGTTGAAGGATAGCCCCGACCACTCGCCCTATCCCTTGCAGTCAACATTTAGAGAGAATGAAAATAGGAAACACGCTCCTAAAGACCGATAAGAAACCGTATTGCCTAAGAGGAATCTAAGCAGCGCGTTAATTACCTTCTCTGGGGCTCCTGAAAGAAGAAAATTGCAATCAAGAACCCTATAAGGACAATAAATCCATCTACCAGTAGTGCCCGGTTCACACCGGTGGCAATATCCGGCGCTGACGCCAATATGGCTGAATTGATCCCCAAACCCACAGCACCACCTAAAAAACGGAACATATAGACAACAGCACCAGATAAACTGGATTTACTGGCCTCCACAGAAGTTATTGCGGCAGTCACAGCGGCAGGGCTAAATATACCTAACCCAATGCCAATCAATAACATGCCCGGTACAAAGACCAGATAGACGATATGATTACCGTGAACCGAGAGCATAAAAAGCCCCAGACTCATCGCCAGAGCACCTGAGCAGAGCAGCAGCTTTGGGCCAAGCCGTTCATGAATTGCTCCAGATACAAAGGCAAAAACGCCAGAAGAGACCATAGCTGGCAACAAAGCCAATCCAGCCTGAAATGCGGAATAATGATGCACGCTAATAAAAAGCAGAGGGATATAGACAAGGATTGCAAAGAACGCGATAGCGACAAAAAAGACACTAATTCCTGATACCATAAAGACACGATTAATTACCAGACTCGCTGGAATAAGTGCATCCTCCGCCATTCGCTTCTCGACAAGTATAAAACTCATTGCAGCGATTACAGATATAACCAACAAGCAGAACACCAAAAATCTAGAAACACTAGGCTCAACAATAAAATCCAAGGCGAGCAGAAATAAAAACAGCGACAGGGAAAGAGTCAATATACCCAGATAATCAATGTGATCCTCTATTTTTTTATGCTCCTCCGCCGGGTACTTTAAAACGTACAAAGACACCACCAAAGCAGCAATTGGAATATTTATAAATAAAATCCAACGCCAGTTAAAAAAATCTGACAAGATCCCACCAACAACTGGCCCACAGGCGGTAGCCACACCTAATGCCGCCAAAACAAATCCGCCAACAAACCCTGCCCGATCAGATGGCAATAGGGTGTAAGCCATGCCCAATAAGGCAGACCAAGCTAAGGCGCCCCCCAACCCCATCAGTGCTCTGGCGACCAACAACACCTCTATTTCTCTAGAAAGACCTCCCAGTAGTGATGACAGACAGAAAATTACAATCCCAATCAGGAATGTATTTCCACGCCCATAAATATCCGCCAAACGTCCACCAGTTACTATAATGACCCCATAAGCCAAGGCGTAGGCATTCACTACCCAGTGCACAAATGATAGGCGTATAGAAAAGGTTTTAGCGATAGCGGGGAGAGCCGGTGAAAAGGCGGTAAAATCACTAGCGATTAGGAATACTGTCAGAAAAAGGATTAATAGGCCCCAGTATTGGCTTGTAGAAATACCACTTACTTTTACCATTTTATTCGCACGAGCAATTTAAGTGCCTAAAATTTACACTTTAGTCTATATTCTAGAACTATTTTTCCTGAGCATCGTTTCACCTCTAGAGATTACTCATTTTATCAATGAAGACAACCACAAAGAAAAGTAAATATTTATAACTATATTTCTCATAAACTCTTAATCAAGCTACAAGTAATATCTTAGCACCTCACAATGCATATTATATCAATACACCCCCTACAAATAAAGTTTACGCCACAACGGCCAAGCTCTACGTGTTGCCGCCCCCTACGAGCCCAAATTATAATGAAAAATTAAAATAAGATAATCAAAAAGGATTACACCTCGAATAATGAGCCCTCCAAAAATTAACCCCTTGAAAACACCAATAAATCACCACATTAAAATAAAGCTAAACCGCTAATCTTTAATTATAAATCAATAGCGACTGGTAGATTTAGCACAAACCGTATGGTACTGCTGAATTTTTCTCAATGGATATTAAGATCGGGATAGTGGAGACACCAATACTTAGTAGAATCTGCCTAACTCCAACTTCAGCCTATATTGAAATCAACAGGCTCGAACCCTAAATATTTCACTTTACTAGATCACGAAATTAGAAAGGAAGATTCATTTTAGCAGGCATCTGAAATTCTGATACTTGCCTTTGCTCCAGAAAGGCTTATACTAAAATTCAAAAGAACCTAAAAAACAAGCATCCAATTTTCAAATACGCATACAACAACTGCTGTAATTTTTTGCGGCAATATTCCATCAAGCAATTTCCACAGCATTATTATTCAACAAGCATAAATTGAAACATCTGAGAAACAGTCAGTATCATCCTTGCAACTTCAAACATCCACTTTATTACCAGAAATTAGAGCAGTTGTTGCCAGGGTAAAACTCCTCTGAAATACTCCCTCAGCCCCTGCATTAACTATGCTGAAATCTTATCTTCCCAGAGCAGTTATCTGTATTTGATGAACACCATATCAAAAAAACATCTTCATTCTGCGAAGTCGATTATACTTTTGTTACAGTAGAACCTCTGGTAAGGTATCCTTCACCAGCTTAAGTATTTATCGAAAGAAGCAAAAACAATAGAGTCAAATAGTTTTTTATATAACCCTCCGTAGGCTTAAGATCAATTTAACGATGTTTAAGCAATTCCACAATATCCCGTCACCTTAGAAAGACTAAGAGAGGTATAAGGGATAGCTAGCTATGGCCAGAGCCTACAATTGATGCTTACGGTAAATCTTTAAGTGATCTGTATTCTAACGCAGCTAAATAGGTTTATTTAAGGCTACAGATCTGTGTTTTTGCGATCTGTAAAAAACCAACATCTGAATATAATAATAGAACTCTCTTTCAACTTGCCCTCTATTTGGCTGGACGGGTAATATTTAGCGCCCATATAACGACTTCTTGTTAGTGACAATATCTGCAATACCATAGCCGATATCTCAAAGCTCGCTTATTGAAGTAGGCAGAAGACAAGAAAATGTAGAATAAATCTAGACTAAATGCCATAAACAAGGAGTATACAGCATCGATAATTACTGGTGCTTTCTTTCCGTAACATGCAAATAGGTTATGGCCTGATTCCTAACTGCTATCATTTCTTACTGTTTTATCCACGTTTACTATATTTTTTCTTGTAGTATAACTATGACTCCTTTCACTTAAACTTTGTGCCAAACTAAAAGAAAAGTACAGCCAGGGAGAGCGCTACCTGTTATCTCTAGCGCCTCCCTCCAATCAATGACTAATGTTAATTAATCATTGCTATCACAACTTAGTGAATTCTGATATAAAGAATCTGAGGATCTTTTCCGCAGCCTGTTGTAACCTCAGGATCATATGTCACCAGCACCTCTCTATCCCCCATTAGGGCAGCCAAGGTGATAGAGAGAATATCAGAAGATCCTTCGTCATCTTTTATTCTAAACGTTAATCGCTCCTTCGTTGCATTACTCTCTAGCTGCACAGTGCGGCAATTCGGTACTCGGTGCCCTTCAGTAAATATGATTTTACCTTTAACGTTTGTTGACTCAGCTAGAGTACAAGAGGCAAAAGCCATCAAGAATATACCACCAACAATCCTAACCAGATTCACTTTAATTAAACTCCATTTAATATTAAAAATAGAATTATCTCATTATATCCAAATAAAATTCAACATTTTGTTTGATAAGCAGACAGATTCTGGACACCCACCAAAGGAAGTATACACCGCCAGTCCTATTGACAAAAGAGTGAAACCCCACAAATACTGTATGTTAATCCAGTAAACAGGTGTATAACCGATGACTCTACCGCGAAGCACCCAGATATCTCTTGACGCAACGCCTTATTACCACTGCGTATCCCGCTGTGCACGGCGAGCATTCCTTTGCGGTCGGGATGCCGTATCCGGGAATGATTACGAGCATCGGCGCGAGTGGATTGAAAACCGTATACTTAATTTGGCTGAGGTTTTTGTCCTTAATATTGCTGCCCATGCCGTAATGAGCAATCACTACCATGTGGTTCTCTACATTGACAAAAAATCTGCTGATAAGTGGTCTCTTTTAGAGGTGATTACTCGCTGGCAAAAACTATTTAAAGCGTCTAGGGAGTCTCTGAATAACTCCGTAATACCTCTGCGGGCCTTGAAGGCTGCAGATGTTAGGCGCAGCTCGCCGCGAATGGCCGTAGCCCTTGGCAAGAGCTGCAACGCAGCAGATGCGGCCTTCAAGGCCCGCCCTTCGGGGCTTGCAGAGCGATTCACGGAGTTGTTTAGAGGCTCCCTAGTTTGGCTCAGCGCTATCTTAAAGGCGATACCCTCGACTGCTGTGAGCTGAACACACTAAAAGAAATCACTTCGATATGGCGGGAACGCTTATCGGATATCAGCTGGTTTATGCGCTGCTTAAATGAGTCTGTCGCTCGCCAGGTTAATGCTGAAGACAGGTGTACAGGCCGCTTTGATTCAATAACGTATTAGTGCGGCAGTCTCAGGCAAGCAGCCCAAAAATCTCCTTCCATTTATCGGCGGTGAGCGTTTGAATATGCCGAACGGGCTATCTTTTCAGCTGGATCACTATCTGGAGCTGGTAGACTGAAGCGGGCGGCATCTAGACCCAAGAAAGCGCGGAGCCATTGCTGAAAATACTCCTCCCATACTTAAACGGCTGGGTATTTAACCTGAACACTGGCTCTATCTCAACCAAAATTTTGAAAGTCGCTTTAAAGGTTTGGTAGGGTCTGCTGAGGCCTTACGAAGCGCTTGTCGGCGCTACCTTTCTGCTACACCTTGCTAACTCCCTCCCACTCCCTCAATACTTTTTCTCAAAGCCACAGTTTTTCTAAGCCCAAGCATAAACCTTTAACATTTCCCCTCACTTTAACTATAAAGCAGAAAGAAATAGCCGCTGGAGCTAGCGCCAATACTGCTAGCGTCTCTTCCTAATCTATGGATGTCCTAGTTTGTTTCTTCTGCCAAAATTCGGATTTGCTCTGGGTGTTCATTGAGAATTCCTGATCATTAAAAACCAGGAGAGTAGAGAAAAGTTGGTTGGTATTTTAGGTGGGGTTGCTTGATCGCTTACACTCAACGGGCATATCAATAAACCCATAACACCGTCGATTGTTAGCGAATTATTTCTACGACACCCTGAAAATTCTAAAACATTCTCTCACCTATCACTTCCTCCAGCTTAGCTAGAAATCACCGTCTCCAGGTTCCAAGTATGATTCATAATCATTTAATCAAGGACTTATACAAAGCCAGAAAGAAATGATCACCAAGGAGAGCACTAGCACCTCCACTAGTGTCCCCCCATGATCCACGGTTGCCTTTAATTTAGCCTTTAATAAGCTCCATATATACGATAACTAAAGACAGCTTACATGATTACCATTGTTAGTTTCTGTGACAACAATTCCTCCCCCCTTTTGTAGAAGAAGGGTGAATACACCATCCTTCATGAAAGCAGCGCGTACATAGCGATTTCTCTCTCTCAAATAATCAGCATAACTAATATAATTTTCACTATCATCTAAATCATCCTCTGGATCAGGGCCATTACATTTGTCAACAAAAAGCAGGCCGGCATCAATAAACAAACGCAGCCATAACAAACCTACATTCAAATATAGAGCGTGGACATTCCCGTCCCGATCACTAGGAATTGCTAATATTTCATTACACTGCATTCCGTAGATTTCCGATATTTCAGTTTCATCATCTTGTCTGTATATATCCACTTTTCTCACAGCCCCTTTGGCATATTAAGTGCTGCACCTTTCTTTGATGCATCAAGGAAAGTAAGAAACTCACCATTGCTGTACCGAATAACAACCGCATCCCCTAGCCGACTGTACTGTGCATCTTTAACTTCTTTATACCGTCCCGTTTTAGTTACACCTTCTGAAACCACCTTTTCAATAAAAGTTTTCATGGCAACTTGGGTCTCAAGCTTTTTTGGGCTTTTAGGGATTTCAATACCGAGCTTTCTCGCTGTCTCTCTAATATGATGAGAATGGCTTCTAAATTTTGACAGAGCATTCTTACCATAAGACACAACTCCAGAGAAGGAAACATCACATATATTATGAACCCAAATATCCGTCTTACCAACAAAATAAGTATGGTCCGTATCTACAGTAAAGTTATAGGCATACTGTGGTGAATCATTAACAGTTATGCCAACAACTTTAATCGCACTTTCAGGAGAGGATCCTGCAAAGACGGTATCAACCCCGATTTCACCTGCCGGCAACCACCCCTGCCCAGCGATATAGAAGGGGTGTTCCGCGGTAGTAGTAATCGTTTCCTGAATACCATTCTCATCAATAACTGTAAATGTAATAGTTTCCTGGTGCCAATCCTTAAAGGTATCAGTAACTTCCCGCCAGCTTAGCTCACCGGTAATATCATTTTTGGACAAAACAATATCGCCCACCTGAACTTCAATGATGGCTTTATAGCCATTCTGAGTAAGAACAAGTGTCTCTGGAGTAAAGCTACAGCCTCCACCCTTTTTGTAAAGCTTTGCTACTCGATTGAATTTCTGCAAAGTTTTGGCTGGGTTTAGCATACCAACTGCTGCTTCACCCATTGCCCCAGTCAGATTAAGAGAGCCAGTCTCTGCATAATTCAGCGCTGCGGTCAGGGCCACATCAGCAGCAAACTTAATAGCAAAGTTTAAGAACTCCCCATCCGGGTCATTATATTTATAGGGGTTATTATTCGCATAGGCGTAGCGGTTCATTCCCTGAATAGGGTTTCCTCGCTCTAAATGCCCCAGATACCCCACCGGGTCCATAGAGTAAAAGCGGCCAATTAGTGGATCGTAATAACGGGCCTGCATATAGACAAGTCCCGTATTGGCATCCTCCGCATGCCCCGTATAACCGCGGTGATTCAGGCTTTGCTCATCACCCGCTTTTTTACCATAGGGCTCGTAGGATTCCCTCCATAGAAGCTTGCCTTCTTTATCAGAAGCCGCCACGGGGGAACCCAACATATCATTATGGTAAAAAGTTAATTTTTCTTCTGCCGCAGCAAATGTGGAGAAAAATAAAACACATAACAGAATAACTGAGGTCATTATACTTTTCATCATTCCTCCTAATTCAGCAGTGATGTAATTATGGGCATAATCCACTCCACCTTCACCCTACAATTACCTTGGGCATCAGAAAATGAAACACAATCATCCCTTCTGGTTATTAGCTCTCCATTAAGATAGTAATACTCACTGACATTTCCATTTGTGTCTATCTCTGCCATCAACTTTCCAGCGAGGTTATACATGGAGACATACTCGCCTCTTCCCGCATAGTTAATTACTCGCTTATTATGAGCATCATACTCATAAACCCAGTCGTCAGCTTTTTCCGTCTCTCCCATACCCAAAACATTATCCGCAAAATCATAAATAAAGTGATTTCTCGAGTTATAGGTGATATTGCCACGGCTATCATGCTCATAAGCATATTTATAAGCACCGGATACTGCGCTCAGCAAATTATTGGAATCATACGCATATACCAAAGAAGCGCTTCCGGCTTTCTCTCTTCTATCTATATTTCCAGAATCAGTATACCTATAGGTGTAATCTCCCCAAGGACCACTGGCCTTAGAAAGCCTATTCAAACCATCATAAGTAAAGTGGTCTTTCCTACCGCCGTCAATATAATCGGTAATGGACTCGATATTATTCAAGCTGTCGAATTCATATTTTAGATTTACTGCACCCGGTACAGTAATCCTATCAACCCTCATTTGAGAATCCACGCCATAGCTTTGAGAAAGCCCGTTACTAAAATTAATGGTTTCAATAGCACCGTTTGGATGGTAATCCACACTATTTACCAAGTACCTGGATGGTTTTTCAGAGTAACTGCTAAACAACGCGCGATCTCTGCTCAAGCTATCAGTAGAAAAACTCACTGTTTCCCCCGACGGATAAGTTATCGTGTCCACACTTCCCTGGGGATTGTATTTATATGCCAAACTATGGCTATTCCCAGAGACAGATAGCTCCTCATTTTTTAAATTACCATCTTGATAATAACTGTAGTACCAAGAACTCAACTCATGAGTAGGATTTTCTACATCATCTAGCCGCTGGGCGCGTTTCATTGCGCCGTTTTTATAGTATTCAAAAAATACATCATAAGTGGACGCTGGGTAGTCAATACTTTTCAATCGGCCACTTTTTGTATAATCGTATTTTGCAATCTGCGACCGATTATTATTGTACCATTTTTCAATAATCTGGCCCTTTTCGTCCAGAGAGGCATTAACAATAATTTCAGGCCGTGTAATCTTCTCTATATAGCGAGTACCCGGCTTATAATGGTAGGTTTCAGTCACCCCACCTTGTGTTACAGAATTTATAACACCTTTTGCATTGCGCACATGCGTAGTCTTGACAAAGCTATTAGATCCCGCTGACTTTTCTCGATATAGATTTTTTAGGTAGGTCTCACTAGGGCTACCATAAACATCAAAATCCATAATTGTTGTTATACCTTTTTCATTCGTCGTCCGCAGTCCATAGCCAATTGAGGGTTCACCGGATTGTATACATGCAGATCCGTAACAAATATTCTTACTTTTCCCGGTTGTTGTGTTGGTTACCTTACTAAGACGATCAAGAACGTCGTAATATTGTCTAACGCCCTTTGTTTGGCCTTCGCTCTCAGAAGGCCAAGAAGTAAAGTAGAGCGCACCCCGATTTGTATATTGCTTAGTACTAATAATTGGCTCGGATACATAATTGGTATCCCAAACTTTACTATATTTTAAATTACCTAGGGCATTGTATTTCTCTATACTCCTATAGCTGCCTTGAGTGGTGTTTTTTTGAGTTACTGAGGGCCAAGTAATCACCATATCTGCCCGACCCGGCCTTTTTTCCTTAGAGATCCGGTTTAAAGAATCATACTCATACTCAACCCAATTACTCTCAGCGTCAGTAATACGTTTAGTGTTTCCAAAATAGTCCACTACAACTTTGGTTGTATTTTCATCGGCATCTTTTAACTGCCTTGGAACCCCTCGATAATAATCGCTATAATATTCACGCTCCAAAACACCGCTGACAGTTCTAGTAGCCTCTTTTACATTTCCATTACTGTGGTAATAGAAAGTTTGTGTCAACTTATTATCTGTTACAGTTTTAACTTTATTCTTCTCATAGGTATAGGAGGTAATATCTGAAACCCCATCTACAGAGGCCTTCTTCACCTTGCCAATAAACCACTTATCCAAGTCATTATGATAGGTATACCGTGCAACTCTAGACCTAGTTCCAGTTTCGGATATCTTCTGTGAATTACCCAACTTATCCTGCCCGGAAAAAATCATACTGAGAGTTTTTCCATCTAACTCGCTCGTTATACTTTTCACCCAGCGAAGTGTTTGGCTACTGACATGTTCTCCTTCAAGAAAGGTTCGCCCTATTCGCCCGGCACGCCCCCAGGTATAACTTTTCTTTAAAGCCTTTTTCCCGTCATCATAGACCGTATGGCTCCTTAACAGACCGTGCTGCCAAACATTCCTATGATAATCAAGCACATCCTTTCGGTTACCCGACACAATCTCAGTTCTTGAAATACTGTTATTTTCCTGCTTACTTAAGGTAAAAGTTGCGGAGTGCGTTGGGATATCACTGCCACTTACCGTTCTCGTGAATATCACTGGCACCTTGCCGCAACAGGCATTTAACCCCCAGAATTTTTTGTCCAGTGCGGTGTATGTATAACTTACTTTTGCACCCGCTGGACTCTTAACCTCTTTAATAGCATATAAATATTTAGAAGTTATAGTAGAGTTGTATTTTTCTGGAAGGACACCAAAAGTTGAGTTACTCCAGCGTCCTTTTGGGTGTTTATCGTGTGTGATAACCCATTTAGAATTATCCGGCAGGATAATTTCCTCTAGATATTTTGAAGTGGTCGTAGCACTTTCATATTTAAAATTCCATACACGGCCGTTAACAGTTATTTTCTCTAACTTTGGATTTATTTCGGATGAGTGAGTAAAATCAATAAGCCGGCCATCATTAGACTGGATTTTGTCTATTATCTTCCGTGTATGGTAAGCGGGTAATTTTGTTGCCGCCGAACTGTCATAGTATGTAAACGTAAGTTTATTGCCCCATGGATCATAAATCTTACTTGGATAAATAGTTAAAAATGCCGGGTAATCTCTATAGCTAAAAAATCCCATTGTTGCACTAAGTACATTGAACTCATAGGTAATAGCATCGGGAGAAATCACCTTAAATGTTGCACCATTATCTGAGCAGTAAACAATATAATTGGATGAAGTTAAGTACTTGACTCCAGACGGGTAGATATCGGCCGATGCATCTCTCTCAAGAACCACTTGCGGGGCCATTCCTGGAATCACTAAACTGATAGGGCTCCTTTTACCATCTGGAACCCCGTGATAATCACTTCCTTTGGTATATGGATCTTCACAAGCTTTATTTCTATTGTTGTAGCTCCCTCTTGTGTGGCCATATACATGAGTTCTCGCGGCAATTTCTATGCGCGGAATTTCTAAATCCCAGCTTCCCAGATTATAGAAACCGCTTTCTGTGCTTTTTTTAAATGAGAAATTTACCCCCATATCCAAACCACCTTGTCCAGGTAATGATGGCCCGGGAATTTCCCAGTAGCTTGAACCTGTACGAAGGTCTAAGTTTTCCCCAGGAAAACTGGGGAAAGGTGCATCAGCAGTCTGTGAAAGGCTCGATTCGTAGACTCCAGGATCTTGGTACACATCTTCAGCTATGGACCCAGATGAGATTAGTAGTAAAAAAATATAAAATAAAATCTTATTCATACCCCCTCCAAAAAAATAACAATAATAGGCTTTTAGAATAAATGATCGGCATTCTAGCTAAGTGATGGAGTAATGGCTATCTTACAAGTTAAAATGGTACAGGGGTTTCTGTTTTTACAGCGGCATTAGCGTATAGCCAACCACTTGATATTCCCCAAAGCAATTACTAAACATTGCGATTAAATATGCTTTCTTTTTAAGCTCGAAACCTATTGATATCAAGTTAAATCATATTAACCGGAGATATTTTCGAGAAATTAGATGGTAGGAATCCATCCGTGTGAGGCCGTGCCCACAACACAACTAAAATTAAACTACGAATAATAATATATTTTAACGGTGGCTTTTTACATTGGCACCTGAACGCCTACTAGCCTTTAGCATTGCAATAAGAACACCATAGAATGCATAGCTATCCACCATTCTTTTGAGCGAGTGACCGCTCCATAAGCATCTACGAAGGCATCAAGTGAAAAGTTGGTAACGCCGCTGATATTCAGAAGTATCTTTCAATAGGAACTAGGTAAGTTTCAATACGAACTTGCGGAAATACTGATCAACGAGCGTGGCTAGCTAGAAGCTGCCGAGCTTCCATGAAAGTGGCAAGAGGAGTATTAGTCAAACTGGCAGTTGCAGTCTAATTTGGTACAAAGGCCCAGCTTGCACCGGGCCATAAACTCACAACTTACCAATAATATTAATAAACACCCCGTGACTGTCATAGTCCAGCTGGGTGAGGTCATCAGAGAAGTCGGTAAAGTTGTAGCCCACCCCCAACTTAAGGTGGTCGCCAACATGGCGATACAAGCCGATTAAGGCGCCGCTCTTGCTATCCTGGGCATCGGGTAAATCGAGCAGACGTGCTTCCAAGAGGAGGTCCCAGCGCTTGATAAAATGCCAATCGGCACGCAGTACATAGAGACTTGCACGGCTATCGAAAAACTCCGGGTCTTCCGTATCCATGCTCAACTGGCCCAGGCGATAGGCGTACTTGCCACCCAAAGTCCACTGTCGATTGAGATCGTAACTGGCATCTATCGAAAAGATATGACTCTTCTGGATAAATTCAGTGGAGGTATTTTCAACAGTAACCTGATCCTGAGTCGGCACATTATAGAAATAGGTGTACTTCATCAGGGTATTCAGGCGGTCATTGTTTACCGGGCGGTAGGCATAACCCATTACCGCTTCGGTGAATTTACCATCGTAGAATTCACCTTCCGAACTTTTGCTGTCTGAATAGTTGAGTTTGCCTACCAAGCGCCAGTCCGGAGTGAACTGGTAGTTGAAGGTATTTTTTAATAGCCAGGTATCGCGCTCAGTTTCCGATACAGTATTTTCGCCCGATACCGTTTCCGATATATCCGTACGGTATTCCAGCGCGGATGCGATGCGTATAGCATCCAAACCATAGCCCACATTAAAGCCCATGGCATTGCGCTCGGTCTTGGCTCCTGTATCCGGGTCTTCGAGTGTGCCCGCCTCCAGGGTAGTGCCATAGGTCCAACGGTCATTGGGGGCCAGATCCATACCCAGGGCGTGGGTCAGGCCAGTGGAAACATCACCGTGACTATAGCGCTCCTCACCGTAAATATTTAGCGTATCAGAATAGCGACTGCGGAAGCCGGTACTCATATTGCCCTTGCGTGCACGCACACCGGTATCGCTGCGCTCATTATCCAGCGCATAATTCATATATAGGCTGGTTCTGTCAGTCACCAGAAAGTCCGTACCGAGTCGGGCAGCTGTGCCAGTATCACCACCGGAAACTTCACTGTCCATTGTCAAACGGTCACTTACCCGATAAGCGCCACCAAGGCCGATGCGATTGTTCTCTTCCCGGGTACCGGTCACTTCCATCGTATTCTGAACAAAACCAAAGGCGCTCCAACTCTCACCGGAATCATAGCTCGCCTCGACAGCAACATCTGTGCGATCCCCTTCTGTCTGGGTAGCGGCGACAACTTCGGATTCATCTTCACGGCTATCATTGCGAACTGCGGAGGTGAGTCGCCAGTGATCATTAATGCGGTAGCCGAGCATCAAGTCCATGGCATTGGTTTGCAACCCCTGCTCTTCCTCTTTGGTGTCGGCTTTGATTCTTACATCAAAACTTTCGCCGATCGGCAGGTTAACGCCACCGCCATATTGAATGGTATCGCCATCCACAAATTGGCCTGGACCGGAAAAACCAGCTTCACGCTCTTGATGGTAGAAATTACCAGAGCCACGCAAACTCTCGAAGAAATCTCCCAGCTGTAAAACGCCTTCCACTTTAGTTGCACTGGCAGCAACCGTGGAATCCAGGCTTTCGTCATCAAAGGTATAGCCACCATCGAGTGAACTGACGCTATCGAGATTGCTACCCTCGCTATCGGCCATTTCAATTTTCACCCAACTACTGGCGCTTTTACGCAAAGTCAGGTCAATACCCTGCAAGGAACTCTCATTCTCATCTTCATCTTGCTGAATACTGCTGAGGCCCAATTTGACGTGATCGCCCAACCAGTAGTGGGCACGCCCACCGACAGCCAGGGTATCCATTTCTTCAAAACCGGGAGTATATTCGTAGCGTGCTACCAGGTATTGGGGATTGCCGTTGTAAGCGCCATCTTCAATGAGCAGTTCATCATTTGCCAGAGAAGATAAAGGGCTGTTAAGCAGGATACGCCCTTGGATATAGTCGATGTCGTAATCAACTACTGCGGTAAGGGTCTTAACTGCGAGCACCAGCCCGGAATCTTTATCCCGAACTTCTACTCGTAAACTTTCCGAGCCACTGGAAATGTCCTGGTGACGGAGGTAATACAGGGAACCACCGGTTCCACGATACTCATCGCGCCCTGCAATGGTTCCCGGCTCTGCTCCAAAGGCATCTATTTGAAAGCGCTTCTCACCAAAGCTGGTCATCGCATCGGTTTCAAAGTGACCGCTACCGCCGTAGAGCGTTCGGTCAATTTGGGCGAGCTCATTATCGGCGTAGTTGGCTTTGAAATTACCCCAGAGACCGTAGTCATCGTACTTGGACAATTTCACATAAAACTTGCCTGACGTGGGGGCGTCTTCAACTACGGTGGAGTCATCGCCAAACGTCGGGTAATACAAATCACTATCCAGACGGCGGAACAAGGCATCGGGAGACTTTTCCATAAAGTTGGAAAACAGATCCTCCACCGGGCCCTCTTCGGTATCTGCACTGGCCGACAGCCGCCAACCTTCCCCGAAACCACCGTTGGTGTAAAACGCCAGACGGCCATCGTAGCTTACTGAATTGTCATAGTGAGTTTCATCACCAGTAACCAGGGCCGCTGGGCCATTGGTTTTATCGTAACCCACGGTAAGGTCAGCAATACCTACAGTAAACCAGTCGTTTTTGGCAAAATCCAAATCCCGCAGGAAAAGTTCACCATTACCCTCATCATCAAGTATCGCCACTTCAACCGTATGCATGCCCGGCTCAAAAATTTGCTCGGCGATAAACTGGCCTTGACTATCGACCGGTACCGGATTGCCCGCTAACCATACGGTGTGCCCGGACGGCACCTGAGTGCCATTGACCAGTACACTGTTACCATCCAGAGGGATGTTCCGCTGGGCTAAGCGGTTCTCACCGTAGCCTACTAATAATTCCCTGCCGATATCTTCATTTTCTGCAGACTCTTCAATTTGATCTACCAACCACAGGGTCTGTTCCGTGGTCTCGTCATAGCGGCCCTTGCTGTCATAGGCACGCAGTACGTAGTGTAATTTTTTTAGAGGCGCCTGGAATTCAGAAAATTCTGCACGCCATTCCCCTTTGCCAAAGTGATCCAGCGGTACAATTGCCAGAGGTGTATCGCGCAGAGACTGTCCCTCTTCAAACAATCGCACTTCGGTACTTTTAATAAAAGAGGGATAGTTGGTATAGCTACTGAAAAATACCCGGTTCTCTGCCAGGTCGGTATCCGGGTTATCTGCGTAACGGATGGTGTTGGGCCATGCTGTCACATTCAGGCGCGGTTGCATTTTTTTATTGTCGAAGCGAAATTGAATATTCGCTTCTTGCAAGGCCACATCAGTACAGCGCTGTAAGTCCGCCGAGTTTTTATAGGGGTCGTATTCCGGGCTGCCATCGACAGTGATACGCATTAAGTTAAGTGCGTAGGGATTATTGGCTATGGCTTCACGATTAATGCGCTCGATTTCCAAGCGATCACTTTCAGTGAGAATTGCCAGTTCATCGTACAGGATTTCGACCTCAACCCTGGCGCCATCCCGCTGCTCAAAGCCATTGCTCACAACATCCGCAGATTGGACGTAGCCGCGCCCCTCAAACTCCACCTGGGTGTCTTCGAGATTCAATAATTCCTGTACCTGTGCCATAGCGCGCTGAGCGCGGGCACCGGACAGTCCCTGGTCATCGCCGTAAACCATCGCTTCGCGGCGATCCATACGCTGGTTATCGCTGTAGCCAATAAAGCTCAGACGAACATTCGCTTTATTGGAAATTTCAGCCATGGCCGCACGTATTTGTGTCAGCTGTGCCTGACTGATAATCGGATCGCCATTATCAAAACGAATCGGCGACAGTTTTCCACCGGCAGACTCATAGGCAATGGTGAGAGTTTCCGCAGCGGCAGCTTCCGGACAGGCCTGAACAGAATCTGTAGCGACTTCCAATGGGTCGTCATACCAAAATTCCACTTCTACGCGACGGTTGAGGGCTCGGCCTTTCGGCGTATCGTTGGCCGCTATTGGTTGACTTGCCCCCTTGCCACTGCTGGTGACCATGGCCGCAGGCAAATTCAGTGCAGAACCCAGGGCCTGAGCGACACGGCGGGCTTCGCTATAGGATCGCTCCTGATAAGCACTCTGTTGGGCTTCCGGATTTTCACTCACGTCCAGGGGGCGGGCGTCGGTATGACCAATAAAGTGAATAACCAGATTGTTTTTATCCGCAAGGTTGGATCGAACCTCGCGGATACGGCGAATAAAGGCTTCCGGCAATTCTGTTTGCCCGGGCTCCATCCTCAGTGGCGTCACCAGGTTTCTAAGGCGTGCCCGCTGTTCACTGCCTGCGGCATAAGTAAGCCTGCATACCGTTTCCTGGCGGCATACTTTCACCCGGTTGAGCAACAATGCTTCCGCACGGGCACGGTCCGCCATGGCTTTTTCATCCAGGGCGTCGTAGGTTACTTTTACCTGTACTCGGCGATTCTCTTCTCGACCTGCGGTAGTAATATTATCCGCTGTGGGTTCTATATCCCCACGCCCTTCAACAACAATCATTTGCTCAGGCAGTTCAAGGGCCTCTTGAAGGAAGTCCGCCACGAACTGGGCCCGCGCCAAAGTAAATTCTTCTTTGCTGGCAAAGTCTGCTACCTGTTCCCCGGTAAGGGGATCGGAATCTGTATGGCCAATAAAGTGCAACTTAAAATTAGGCGTCTCACCCAAGTCATTCAAGGTCTGGCTCAGTAACGCCACTGTCTCCAGAGGAATTTCATCCTCAACGCCATAGAACAGGATTGGATCGATAAAATCTTCCACCACAATCGGGTCCAGCGGCGCAACAAATTGAGTCGCATCCTGCAACCATTGATTTGTAGGTGCGCGCAGCAGCATACCTTCTGTATTACTGCCGATCGACTGCTCTTCGAGTTCAGATTGGGTTTCACTTTCTTCAGAACTCAGGCTCGGAATATTTTGCCAAACCTGCCACCAACTAGGCTCATCTACTTTCGCACCCGCTTCCTGGGCCTGCGCTGGAAGTGTCAATGCCAACGCGATCGCAGTGGCGAGACGGCAGTCCCGCCGAGGGAAAAAGCGGGTCGTCTTCGCGGCAGCTTTTATCGAGCAAGCTCGCTGATCACGATTCCGTTTTGCAAAGGACATCACTCCAAACCTCCTTTACCAGGAGGCGCTCCACGGCGCCAGAAAACTTCAGTTTCTATGGTCAAATCGTAGTCACCTTCACGGCTCTCCCAGTCCTGGGCGACCTGATCTTTAATTGCCTGCAGACGCTCGTCCACCAGATCCGGATCTTCATTCTCCCCAAGATAGGCAAGGCGTAAAACAGAGGGAGCTTCACTGAGTTTTTCCAACAATAAATCCATTCGGGAATGCCATTGCGGGCGCAATTCTGTTGTGCCCGGTTCAAATACCGCTTCGGCAATATCCAGGCGCACTACCCGGTGCAAGCTGGCTCCAAAGTTGAACTTCAGCATCTTGCCTCGGGTGGCTCGCAGCACACGCGGGTTTTCAGTGGTGAGACGATACCCGCTTGGCAAGCTGCGATCGTCGAGCTTGAGCACAAAATTGGAACCTCGATCCCCATTCGGCACCACTGCGCAGGTAATATGGAATCGACCATGGGAGTCCGCAGTAGCATTCAGGCCGGTAGCAGTCACCACTCGAGCACCCGGTAAACCACCCTCGCCTTCATCCTGGTAGCCATTCATATTTTTATCGTCAAACACTTTTCCGATAACATCGGTGCAGTCGAAGGTGGGATCGGGCACCACGCGCACAGTGGCAGAGGCCTCACCAGAGGCTGCCTGTCCAGAGAGCTGATTAAACATACGAGCGCGGTTCACATATTTGCCCTCGCCCACACCGGAGCCCACAACCAATAGCAATTTCAATACACGGGTTTCTTCCGCTTCCACGCGCAGATCCGACCACCTCAATTGCAGGCCCTCGCTTTCAGGCTCAACCGCTTCTCCATCAAGGCGCGCCGAGCCCGCGACATATTTGAAGCCTGCCGGGAAGTAATCTACTAGCTGTAGATCTGTCAGTGGAATTGGCAGCGTATTGCCAAAAGTAATGGTGTAAGGAACCAACTGACTGCGGGTTACATTGAGCATGGCCGCGGTTTTGGTGATGGATAGCGCCCCTTCCAACTCCGGGTCCATGGCGACATGGTTGTTGAACAGCTGGCTTTCCCCTGGAATCTGACCATCATCCAAAGTCATTCGCAGGTAGTAGTCCGTTGCCGCATCCCGCGCCTCGACATCAAGAGAGGGGTGAGAGAACGATTCCTGAACCTCACAATGATTTGCGGTCGCAGGAACCATATCGGCGTTACTGCCCAGGCAACCGGCCACATCAAAACCGGCAGTTTCGCTGTTTGTCTGAGAAGGAATTACCAGTGATTCACCACCCACATAATCCTCATCCGCGATATCCACCTGAATCAGGTAGTCCGCGTTGGATGGACAGGCTGCATCGCTGAAGTTGATATCAAACTTGTAGTAACCCCCAGACTGGGTTACCTGCCCTTGTTGTTTCTCATCATCAAAACAACGCGCAGGCAATTCCTGACCGGAACTCACCCTCAACATAGTGAGGGTGGCACCCTCAATGGCGGAGCGGGTTACTGAATCGTAAACCACGCCATTGGGTGTTAGAGGCAAATTCAAATCCTGTGGGTTCGCTCCCGAATCTACATAAATTTCACTAATGGACTGCGGGCCGTTGGTGAAATCAGAAACAGAGTTACCCAATGAAGCTGTACTTTCAGTAGCATCTGGTGCGGTGTAACGCATTTCATAGCTAAGGCCACCATAGCTATTCGGTACCAGCCCCTGGAACTGGAAGTAACCATTTTCATCAGACTGAGCTGTTTCCATCAATTCGTCATTGAAATACAGGTCTACCGCCCAATTAAGCAACAGGCTCTCATCCGTATCCAAGGCATCATTGAAATTCACATCGTGCCACAGATAACCAGCCAGGTTGGCAATGCCCGGGGTACCGCCAACGTCAATGGCAACACTGGCCTGAGCGCTGGAAGCAGGATCATTCCACTGTACTTCTGCGGTATTTAATACAGTAAAACCATAATCCAGGTTTTCTGACATCTGCGCCTGGAAACGCAGAGTAACCATCTCTCCCGGTTCCAAATCACCGTAAGTTGTGGCGTAGTCTGCAGTGATTAGCGTGTCGACAACCGTTATTCCATCGGTCTGCCCGTTGAGCATGGCCGAATCGGCGATATAGGTGAGAACTCCATCTCCAGCTATAGCCAGGTCATCGGTGATCTCAATATAAGTTGCTGGGACACCGCTGATATTTTCAACGGTTACCAGGTATTCCAATACCGCACCCGCTTCTGCGGCACCGCCACCGACAACCGCAACTTCTTTCACAATGGAGAGCAACTGGGCATCACCCACGACAACGTCAGTTGGCTGTGCACCATTGGCTGGGTTGCCATCTGCATCGGTCAGGGTAAGTGCCAACTCATCTGCTTCGACACTACCCTGGTTACTGATAACTGTGCCTGTCGGAGTGCCAGCATTCACCATTACCTCAAATGTGACAGTGGCAGTTTGACCCGAGGTAATAATGCCTTCATTGGCTCCTGGTAGCGGCGGTGTCAGGTCATCGGATGAAACCGGTAAGGCAGAATCCAACTGTGAATTACCACCACCATTATCCGCTACCAATTCACCATTCAAAATGGTGGTGCCAGCAACATAAGCAGTGTCATTTGGTACCTGATCGGTAAGCGCTACTTCGAGAGCATCTACACCACCCATATTGGTGATCGCGATGGTATAGCGAAGTACATCACCCGGATCGACAATCCCTGCGGAAATATAGTCTTCGGCAATCTCCACAGTCTTGTGGGCAATTAACAGGGGTACATCGCCAACAATATCGATCGTGGGATCATTGGGAGCATCGGTATTCGGATCATCGGAGGGCACTTCATCAAAAGTACCGCTACCCGCACCTTCACCATTTACAAACGCTTGGTTTGAAATAACGGTGCCATCATTAACGTCATTAATGGTGACATCAAAGGTGATGACCACTGCAGGTGCGCCATTGGCCGTTGCGCCGATAAAACCATCGGCTTCACCATCGGTATTAATGCTCATACCTGCAGCCAGAGGAGAGGTGCCGCTGACATCAGACAATGTGGAGCCATTCAGGGTGGTAGAGCCACTGACATAAGTTGTATTAGATGGGATCTGATCCAATATCAGGGCATTGATCGCATTCTCATTACCGGCATTTTCCGCGGTAATAGTATATCGCAGGGTATCCCCAACCATCAGCAGATCTGCATCATCAGTCATATCTGCCGACGTTTTTTCTACCACCAGTAATGGCTCTGACTCAATCAGTACTTCTGTGGGATCTTCATCACCCGCCGTATCCGGATCATCAGTGCCGTTGATGTTGGGATCATCACTGTCTTGCAGTAATTGCCCGGGAAGCTGAACCTGGGCCTGGTTGAAGACTTGGGTCCCACTATCAATAACTGCTGCCAGGGTAACTTCATAAACAATCTGGATAGAATCTCCCGCGGTACCGCTCGCCGTAAGATCCAGATTACTGACTTCCAGATAGCCACTATTCCAGGTACCGGCAGAGGCATCGATAGCACTGCTGTCACTGCCAGTCGGAGCACTTACCAACTGTAAAGTGCCCGATTCAAACAGTGCAGAATTATTTAATCGACCCAGGTCATCGGTAATCTCTACTCCGCTCACATCAACACCACTCGTATTGGTCAGAGTCAATGTGTAACGTAAAACTTCCGTGGGGCTGGCGGCAGTGGCCGGGTTTTCTCCACGGCTGATATTTTCCACAGCTTTGTAGAAAGTCACTGTCGGCACAGAGGCGCTAACTGAATAAGCATCCTCATGATCCAGCACACCGGGAGTGCCATCGGTGGGCGCCGCACGGGTGTACTGGCGAACTTCAGTGAGGCTGCTATCCCAGCTGTGCCACTGAGTAACACCAGCAATATTCGTCAGCGTATCCCCATCGACGGTGTCGGCATCCAAATAGGCATCGTAACCAATCAGCAGATGGTAATCCGCATCCAGCATTGCCACTGAACCAATGGAGGTAATTGTGAGGGTGCAGCTATCGTTATCGAATACCGCGCTAAAGTCGGAACCCTCTGCCAGGGTGGCCGTCGTGGTGCCGGCGCTGTCAGTAATTTGCGCGGTGAAATTGGCTGGGGCCGTTTCACACATTCCACCGGGATTATTATCCGGCAAAATATCGGTAACACTAATATCCCAGGCCGGGCCCGTACCAGTATTGTGCAAATCTAAAGTAAAGGTACCGCCTACACCGGACTGGACACTGGTGGGGCCAGTTTTAGTCAGGGTAATAGCCGTGGGCTCTACTACCGTCATGTCCGCCGTAGTATTGCCGCTACCCGCACCCTGCCCCGCAGAGGAATTATCATTATCGTAGTTGTAGCTGTAGCTGGCACTGGCGGCAAAATTCAAACCGTCCACATTCGGCGGGTCCATATCCAGCAGTCGCAGTGTTACATCAATAACGACTTGCTCGCCGGCAGGCACATCAATTCCGTTAGTGCTATCTGCAATACTGAGACTCGTGGAGCTGCCGTTATTTTCCGGAGTGAAAGATGCACTGCCAGATACTTTACTGGCACTGACAAATTCCAGGTCTGCAGCAGACGTAGACAGATCCATCAGCACAGTGACATCGTGAAGCGCCGTGGTCTGCACCGTTTCCGGGATGGTAATGCGATAGTTAAACGGCTCGCCAATGGAAGCTGTTAATTGGGTAACTTCAATCAACAGTGGCGCGGCATTGGGAGTATTAAATTGGACACTCACCGGAGAAGTCGGGCCATAATCCTCACGTAAATCGTCAGTGACCGCCACGGAATTCAGAGATGGCAAATCGTTATCATCAAGCGAATAATAAACTTCAACATAGGCCGCATTTTGCAGACTAAGTCCAGCCCCTAAATTAGAATCCGCTTCAACGCGATATACCATTTCCATGGACTCACCAGCGTTGATTCCGTAACCCGTACCTGCGGCAAAATTCCAAACGGCTTCGCCATTACTACTATCGAAAGTAGGCGCAACCACTGTTGCTGCGGCACCATTTACCGTGAGGGACTGGACACTGACTCCCCCTTGGCGCAGACCTAAAGGAATCACATCGCGGAATACCGGGTCATAGGCTGGTGAAGAACCATTGTTGGTAATCGTAACGGTATACTCAATCGTATCGCTGGCGGAAAGCGTGCTGCCATCTGCGGGAGTTGAGCTAATAGCTACGGCGAGGTCCGGCTGTAACAGGTCCAGTGTTTCGCTATCACTGCGGGTTTCGGCTCCTGTGGCAGCATCAAAACCAAACTCTGCAGTATTGGTCAGCGCGGTGTTCGTTGCTGGCCAGGGATGGGAATCCTCATTGAGAACCCGCACAAGGTAACGCACAACAAATTCATCGTTGCTGGTATCGTTATCACCCGTGTTGACCAGGTCGGGAATGCTCCAGGTAACCGTAGTGGCATCAGTAGAAGGATCACCAGACTGCACTGGCTCTGCAATATCGGTGTGGGTAAAGGGCGCCGCAGCCGTAAATGGTGCAGAAGTCTGGCCATTAATTGAAAGTGTGCTTACAAACACCATTCCCTGGGGCAAAGTATCGACAATAAGCCCATTGGAGGCCGTGCCCTCTGGTAGGGAGAGGTTAATCTGGTATTCAACCAAGTCGCCCACTCGCAATTGCTCGTCAGCGCTACCATAGCTGTCATCTGAACGGATTTTGCTAATTGTACTGTCATTGGCAGCATCTAGCTGAGCAGCAATATTTTCCAGCAAGTAATCATTCAGGCCGCCGCTGCCATCAGCACCGTTACGTTCATAAATACTGCTGTTATCTTCATCGAGACTGGTCCATTCCACACTGGCAGTTGCGGACAGCGCAGCTGCTGGCTGTACGCTGTCGAGTACAACTACATCGAACACCAGTTCACTGTTATCACCTGCGGTGATATCCAGATCACTATTGGCCCTATCCCAAACCAGGTTTTGTGCACTAGTAACTCCGTCACCATTCACGGTGGGATCTGCCTGGGAGGCTCCGGCAAAAGTCACGGTGCCCGGTACAAACCCAAGCCCCAGGGATAACAACTCATTAACCGAAAGATCGTAAGCTGCAGAATTTTCCGCATTACCCGCAGCACTGAGATCCAGGGTAAAACGCAGTACATCGCCCGCATCCGGATCGTTACCGGGGTTGGTTTGATTTGCGACAGAGGCAATTGCACTTATTTCTGGCTCGACGATGGTAAGTGTCGCCGCAGTACCAGTGCCTCCGGACTGCGAAGTGCCACCATCAGTCGCGGCATAAGAATAAGTCACCTCATTTTCAAAGCTGTGGCCAGCCTGGGCTGTAGCATTGTTGGCAACCCGAGCGCGAACTTCAAAAATTGCCACGGTACCGGCTGGGATAATATCGATTGCCATATCGATATTATTGCCACTGGTATTATCGGTGTAGGTAAGCCCATTAATTTCCTGCAATTGCACCAACTCCAGGCTGGGGTCTAATACATCGGAAATTTCAATATCGTATATAGCCGAGGTGGTGCCGCTACCGGGTACCTGTATCTGGTATACGACCTCGTCACCAACAGCGGCAGTAGTCGCTGTTTGCAGTGTTTTTTGTGGAGCAGTCACACTGGTCGCAACAGTGCCCATAGGATAGGGAGTGCCCAAAGTAACTGCAGAGTACTGTTCGCCATTGCTAGCTTCCAGCGACCAGAATTCATCGACGGTAAAAGTGTTAACCCAGCTTTCACCGCCACTAATATCTGTATAGAAACCGATCTCGTAACTGATTTCCAAACAGGTGCCCGCTTCGACCGGCACCAGGAAATCGAAGCCCATATCATCACCCCGTGTTGCCGGCGCACTATAGGTGTAGTCTGTTCCCTGTGTCAGCACAGTACCGTCGAGGCTCACCTGGAGATTGGCAATGGAACTCTCATCCATTTGCGTCGCTAAATCGTCAGTTAGCGATAGGTTGTAGGCGGGGGCAAGACCCGAGTTACAGGCCAGCAGGGTAAACTGCATAATATCGTTGGCCGGGTCCACATTCATATGGGAACTGGGCCAGGTAGCATCGGTCTTGGTGAGATTGTCGATCACCGGTTGCAGTACAGTAATATCGGCGCTGTCCTGCAAGGTACTGGCGGCACCGGTGTAATTTAGCTGAGCCGTATTGGTAAGAGTTGAGGTAGGCGCGGTGATTCCCGAACCCGCTACTACTTTAGCGGTGTACTCAATAACAAAGTTATTGGTATTACCGAAATTACTGGTGATATCCCCTAGATCCCAGGAAACTGTACCGGTATCGCCGGCAGTGGGAACCGAAATCGCTGAATAGGTAAAATCATTCAGGCTATCGTCGTAGGGAGCAGTGGTATCCCCGTTCACGCTGACAACAGTGTCAAATTCCAAACCACTGGGCAGCGCATCATCAATAGTTACCGCTGGTGTTGTTCCCGCCTGTAAATTCAGGGTGAGCTGGTAAGTGACAGTATCGCCAACACGCAAAGTACCCACTGCAGTTGCGGTATCTGTATCGGCAATTACTGCTTTTGTAATGCTAGTATTGTCTACCGTATTAATACTGGCTTCTGCAGGACCAACACAGTAATCATCAGGTGCGGAAATACTGGGGCATCCAGCACCGTCTCGCTCATAGGCCTGGTCATTGATACTGCCATCGTCCAGGGAGGTCCAGTCCAGCATCACACTGTTGCTGATAGGCGAACCAAAAACGCCTGTAACCTGGGTTCGGTAGGTGAGCACCAGAGTTTGACCCAGCGCTAAATCCAGACTGTTATCGCCATTGTCACGACCCCATACGAGTGGACCTGCTGGAGCTGCCGCTGGTGTGGCGACAAAGCCGGATACTGCGGTACCGCCTATTTCTGCGGTAGGTGTAAAGCTGCTATCAAAGGTCAACTCTGAAGGCAGCGTATCGACTAAATTCAGCTCATAAGCTGCGGCACTGGAGCCCGCATCATGCTCCACGGTAATAACATATTCCAGCACATCACCACCCACCGGCAGATTGCCGGGGTTGGTGGCATTACTCACTGTCTTATTAACCTCGAGTAACGGCTCTACTACCGTTACACTGGTTGTGCTGTCGTTGATATTTTCTGTGCTGCCACTTTCCCCATTGCTGTAAGTAAGCGCGGCATTATTTTGGCGATTATCACCATCATTAGTGGCGAGATCATTTTCGATGCGGGCAAAATAGGTAATTCGAATCAGCGGAGCAATTGTGCTTCCGGCCGTGTCATTTTCACTGCTGGTATCGACGGTGCCGATATCCCAGGTAGCATTTCCGGAAGTATTATCCCCCGGAAAACTGTTAAAAGCTGATTCAGATGGCGCGCTGCCATTAATAGTTTCAATACCGACAAAATCGTAAGTGATATCGTAGTCAGTATTATGAGAGAGCACATAACCCTCAGGGCTACCCAGCTGATCAGTGATAACTACATTTTCACTGATACCTTCCGGTAAACTAATCTCCAGTTGGAATTGTTTATGGGCACCGATGGTGGGGACTACCGAGGTGTCCAAATCCGTTTTAGTCAACTCTAATGAAGGTACTTCAGTCTGGGCACTGGCAGTGGTTTCATAATCATTGATAGGATCGCCGACATTGGGCAAAACACCAATACGCATGCCGTCAGCGGCACCATCAACGCCAATAGAGTTGCCACTATTAAGGGCAACATCTATACCAGGTAGGGACTGCCAGCGGGCTTCAACGGTGTTGTCCAGAATTTCATGGGGCTCAACGCCCTGCTCTACCTGGACTTCAAAAGTGAATGTTTTTGTATTGCCAACCGCAATAGTGTAATCGCTATTGCTGCGATTCCAGCTAAAGATGGGGGCATTGGTGCCCACCGTAGTGACATCGACATTATTGGGTGGATCGTTACCGCCCACATTTCCCAGGTAAATAAGATTACTGCCGGTGAGATCGTCGAGCACCTGCAAGTTGTAGGCATCGGCACTGCCAATATTTTCTGCTGTAACCGTGACTGTCAAAATATCGTCAGCATCACTATTGGTAACAGCAAAGGATTTGGTCAGCTGTATTTGTGGCTCGAGTACTGTTATTTCATGGGCATCAAATGGCACCGCCACCGCAGCACCGGACTCATCCACATAGGTAACTTGCGCAGTGGTATAGCTGCCGCCATTACCCAAAACATCGCCGTCATTGGTGTTACTGCTGTTTTCAATACGGGCAATAAACTCTACCGGAAAATCAAACAGGCTACCGGATACGGTGGTGAGTTCCTGATCACCAAAATCCCACTCAACGTAATCTGCAGTACCTGTGCTGGTACAGGTAGCATTAAAAGTACCTCCCGGTACAAAGCCAGCGGCATCGTAAGGGGAGGCACTTAAATCGATGGTCTCCCCTTCGATACAGCGCATACCTGCCGGCAATTCATCACGAATCACAAAATCTCGCAGTTTCGCTGCCGGAATCTGTGCTGTCAGTTCATAACGTACCTCTTCACCGACAACCGCTGTGTCACTGCTGGTTCCACTGGCCGTGCCGTTGGAGAACTCAAGGGCTTCCTTCGGCTCTGCCTGTACTTCAATAATCCTCATCTGTGCTTCGGCATCGTCGGACTGGTAGTGGCGCGCCCGACCGGCTGCAGGAGTGCCGTCACCGACACCATCATTGTCCGTGTCACTGTCAATTTGCGGAGAAGTCTGATTACCAAAATCGCCTTCCAAACTGTCATAGCGAGCGAAGAAAGTATTGGTAAACAGCTGCAGTGGTGCCACTGACTGGTGTGGTTTCACACGGTAATACAGAGTTACGGAGTCACCCGGGTTAATTCGCTCAAGGGCAGTGGAATGCTCATAGGAAAAAGTAATAATAGCCGGAGTGCCACCATCATTACAGTGGGTAGCTTCCGAATAGTTATTTGCACCGGAGGTAATTCCCACCAAGCCATCATCACCACTGACAGTTTCCGAACTGCCATCAGCATCGTTATCCAGGCTATCGGAATCCATCGCCTGCACACACATCTGGCCGGAAGAATCCAGGGTATCAGTTACTACAACATCGTATGCAGGAGCGCGATCAACACCGCTATCCGCAGCCCGGTTAGTCACCGTGAGACGGAAGATATAAGTCTGGTCCCGGTGCCCTTCATCGGTAAAATCCACAAAATTGCTACAGCTTGTTCCAGTGCCGTAGAGATTCTCATTACAGACTTTTTTATCGACTTCTATCGAGGGTTCAGTAACAGTGACAGATTCCGACCATTCAGTAATATCTGGGAAACCGGGGACCGTGGTTGGAACACCATCAATATTGGTCAGGGTTCCACTGGTATTGTAGTTATCTACGATAATCGTTTCAGTATCAAAAACCGCAGTAAACTGGGCGCGGGCGTAATCGATACTGTCATTTGCGTGTTGATTCGGATCAGTGTTTTCTGTATCCACTGGGTCATTCAACAAGCGGGTTGTCATATCCGCAAGGAACCAGCGATCTTTCTCAGTAATATTGGTAGTAATATCCCACTGTAAGTCCGTTTCGCTCAGAGAGTTATTCAGGCCACCGCCTTCGACAATATCACTGGTGGAAATAACCACACAATTTGCCTGAGAGGTAGGATCGGGAAGGCTGACGTCTGAACAATTTAACGCCGAATCCGCAATATAGCCCTGACCATCGGGAAGGTCATCGATAACATCAATATCCTTCACTTCAATCAAAGTGAATCCCGGTGTATCGAATCCAAACCAACCACCGGCTTGAATTTCAAAACTACACTCTTCACCAATCAATACACTGCTATTTGGGAAAGCACTTTCACTGGTCAGCTCGGTACATTCATCAGAACGGTCCTTGACCAGGTTAAAACCCATTACCCGCGCGCGCATACCATCAAGGGTGTAATTGTTGGCCAGCTGCAAGTTTGGTGTTGTTTCGGTAATTACGGCAGGGCTCGGAAAGTACAGAGGTGTACCATCATTCAGAGTGATCTCGCCGACCACATCCGCGCGAAAAGTCAGGTCATCATCGGTGGCCGAGTGATTCTTTTCAACCACAAAAATCACCCGCTCTGTATCACCGGGTCCAATTTCACCACCAAGATCACCACTGTCACAACGATACACTGTTGAGGAATCTGGCAAGTAATCCGGCTGGTTCCATACAGGGTGCTGAGGTACAGTGCCCACATTCGGGTTGCCCAACGCCGTACAGCTGCGGTCGTTAGACAATACCCTCATCGCCTCACCGAAAGTGACATACACTGAATAATCATTCGCATCGTGGCCACCATTATTGGTGATATCCACTGTTAGTTCTGAAGTGCCACTATCGCGAACAATATAGAGGGGGTGAACAGTACTAATATCCAGGTCTTCGGGATCAGGCGTAACCGATTCCGTATCTACCTGAGTGGCAGGGCTGGTTGAAGAACAAAAGTCCTCGTAATCAATAGTGAGAACATTATTTGCCAGAGCGATATTACTATTAGGATCAGTACCGGTGGTAGAAGACTCTTCCTCTACATCCAGGTCCGCATCCAGGTCATAGAAGTCGGGCTCAATCGTAACGATGCGGAAACGAATTTGAATTTCATCTCCATGTCGCATCATGTGCTCTTGGTCTGAGTATACCGAGTGAACTGTACTACTCAACAAGCGGAATTCCGGTTGGTTGTTATTAAGTGGATCCGTATCCCATTGATTCCAAGTAGAACCCACACGCCATTCCAGCGTATCGGCTTTGCCGTCATAGTCTGAGCTGTAGTTAGCGCCATGGTTATCAATACCGCGACGCTCTCGGGTAATTTCCGGTGTAAAGGTGGTATCAACCACATACTCATCGGGCAGATCGCTGACAAACTGGATATCTCTTACCGAGCCACCCGTCCGGTTATTTACGGTTATAGTGACGTAACCGGAAGCACCGAGAGGTTGATTCAAGTTGGTACCGGTAATCTCCTGGGTAATAGTGAGATCAGTTAAAACCTCAACACGCATTTCCGAAGTATCAGAACCCGGAGCCGAGGCTTCCGCAGGGCTTGAAATACCGCCCACACCCGTATCACCATCAATCTCACAACCCCACTGTAAATCTGACACTGTATTGGTGCCATTAGTGCAGGAGGTATTTACCTTACCTACCAAGTAGATATCCAGGTCGCCACCAGACGGAACGTCAGTGCGCCCTGAACCATTGGAAAAATTACCATCCAGCTCAAAGTTATTAATAGAATTACTTGCGGAAACACAGCTACTGCCACCAGGCGCAACACCATTATTATTGGCAACAGCTTCAGCGGCACTTTCACTCGGACAGGCGTAGTTGATATCCATATTGGAGTTGGACATCAAATCATCAAAACGCGCATCCTGCATATCTGCGTCACCATCATTGGAGATACGAATACGCCAGATCACATCATCTTCAATATTGCCATAGACATTATTGGTGTAGTTTGTTTGCGCCGCATCAATATTACGGCCGCGTTTGTCCATGGAGGGTTCCGGCTCGCGGATCGCCAACTCCATGCTGTGAGTATCTGTAGTGGTGGGGTAACTGCAGTAGTCAAAAGTTGCGGTAGCATTTAAGGTGCGATTATTAACAACCAGCTCTTCCTCTTCCTCATCCTGACTGCGCACATTAAAGGTAATCGTCAGCGTCGTACTTTCGTCCCGCTCAGCAAGTGCCGACAGGTCATTTTGATCCCAAGTAATCGTGGTACCACTAATAGTGGGTTCGTCCAGAACAAACCCAGAACTCACTGAAGTAGAGCCAGTCACATACTCAAGACCGGAGGACCCGAAGTTCTCCGTAATAACGATATTCTGAATGGACTGGGTACCCGATAGGCCACTGAAAATACTGGGTACATCAACTTCGATGGTTACCTGACCATCACCACATAAAACGCACCAACTTTGGCCGGAGCGGTGACTGAGAATATTGAACCCTGCAGGATCATCGGTAATAGAAGGACAGCTAGATTGAGCAAATGCCTGCGGCGCAGCTAATAGGACCACCGCACAGACCAATAAAAATCCAATAATCACAGACTTGCAGGATTTTTGCTCAACAAATTCCGACTTCATTATCACTTAACGGCCGCCACTTTCTAATACAGATATTTGGAGATAAATCGGGCATTTACACCAGACACTCCACGGTGGGCGAACTTTAATTACAACCCACTTAGGTAGCCGTGAAACAAGTCATAATTAGCCAGCTAACAAGTGGAACTTTTGTAGGGATTGCCAAGTGGTTCTCAGGCGGGCCCTCTGTGAGGGAAAATTTTGTTCAGAACGGATAACTAATAACTGAACAGGTATGACGAAAATTTCATCAGTTTGAAACGACCGGAGCCCACTATTCAGTGGGCTCCGGCCAACTATCAGCCTAGGTTGGCGGGAAGAAGTCAATCGGATAAAGAATGGTAATGGTCGGCACTCCGGCCTTTTCACCAAAGTTAAATCGTTTGACCCTAGCCACAATTTTTGCATTGAGCGACGGCGAATCCACATCACTAGAATCTACACTCACGGCAGAAACCGATCCGCTGGGTTCAATAGTAATCTTCAACACCATCTTACCTTGCAGCGCGGGATTATTACGAAGCTCACGATTGTAGATACGATACAAGGTGGCTTTGTAGCGATCGAAAACAATCTGGATTTCCTCATCTGTCCGCGACGGTCCAGCACCATCACTGAGAGGACGGTCCTCGCCGGCAAAGTCACCTTCAGTACCGATAGAACTTTCCACTCGAGCAAAGGCAACGCCACCCAAGTCCGAACCAGATCCACCCACATTGCGACTCAACTCTGCCGTATTGATACCACCACTTCCCGCGGTAGATGCTGCGATGATCAGTGAGCGCTGACTGCGGTTCTCTTTTTTACCGGCTGTGCTCAGCTGGGTTTGCTGGCCGAGGCGGTTATCCAGATCATCTTGTATCAGGTCCTGGAAGTTATCCTTAAAGGCGAGAACACCGGATCGCTCAGCTTTTTTACGCGCCTGCTTTTTCTCCGCCTTGGAGGGTTTCGGGTCCTGCTTGGCTACCTTCTGCTCAGGCTTCTTCTCCGGTTTTTTCTCCTCTTTCTTAGGCTTGGCTTTTTCTGGCTCCGGCGGTGGCTTGGGCTTGGTTTTCTTCTCAATAACCAGCTTGGCCAGGCGCTCGGGAATTTCCACTATTTGAGACTCGGGCTGGGGCACCGTATACAGAGGAATCAGGTAGCCCAGCAAGGCGGCGATAAACAGTGAGGCAAAAACACAGCGGCGAAAACGCTTTTCGTCCTCGCCTTGCTTGTGCCATGGCATCACCATAGGGCGGAACTTGGGCTGCTCGAATTCCCGTGTTATCTCGAACTCGAACTTTGACTCTTCCTCCTCGCGGCGCAGCTCATCCGCGCGCTCATCCAGCGTAAATACCTCTTCCTGGCACTCGCTTATGCTGTTCTGCAAAGCACTGCGCTCATCGCGCAGCTGCTCCAGGCTCTGATTGAAACTGCGCGTCGACTGCCCGATCCGCTCGATAACCTGCGCAGAAGCATTCTCCCGATAATCTTCCGCCCAGAACATTTCTCCCGCGCCCGCTTCTTCAAGCTTGCGCAGGCGTTCGGAAATTTCGTCGAGCAACTGGTACTTGGACCCCTGGTCCTGTAATTCAGCCAGCTTCTCTTCGATCTGGTGCCGCTCATCCTCGAGCAGCTGCATGCGATGGTGAACCGCCTCAAGCGCCTCACCTACCGCCCGCTGTTGTTGAAGAAAATTACTCACAAACTTCCATTAACCCTGAGATGCTTTCTGAATAACCGCCAGTGAAACTTTGGTATAGCCAGCGTCTGTACAGCTGGACATCACCTTTTTCAGCAAACTGAACGGAATGCCTCTGTCCGCGAGAATATTGACCTCCGGTGGTTCTGGATCCTGCCCCCCCTCGACATCACCCTCACCTGAATCTTCCGAGGCCTGGGCAACACCAATTGCCTTGGCCAGCTCCGCAACCATCGCTTCCTTAATGGCCGCAATAATGGTTTCCTCACTTTCCAACACTTCGGAGGTGGCAATTACCGAGTTGGACTCCACCAGGATTTCATCATTGGTCACCATCAGGGTCACCGTCTCCCGGGGCTTGGTCTCCACCACTGAGTCCGGCAAGGTAATCACCTTGGGGGGCTCAAGCGCTTCATTGCTGGAGGTATTAGTCAGCAGGAAAAATACCAGGATCGTAAAAACATCCATCAGGGAAGTCAGGTTCATGCCTGAAGTTTTCTTGCGCTTATGGCTTCGCGCCATACGCTTCATGCGTCGGCTTTCATTTCTCACGGCGCATCTCCTATGGAAATATCAGGAAATAAAACCACCTTTTCCACCGCTTCCAGGTCACTGGGATCACTCCCCTCAACCCGCACTTCAGCTCCTCGCACAGTATCCATAATGCCCACTAAATGCTCATAGGCGATTGTGGGCTCCATCAGGATGATGGAATCGGTTTTATCCGGATAACTGGCCTTAACTTCCAACAAAAACTGAGTAAGCTTTTTAAGGTCATACACCTCTGCTGTGGGCAGCACAGCGAGAGCCTCAGCCTGCTCGGTATCTGCCCCAACGGGGGCTTCAACCGGAGCATTTTCACCCTCACCATCGATGTTCAAGTTGGGGAAGCGAGCGATAACCTTTTCACCATCACTGATTTCCACGGCCTGCTCTCGCACAACTACCTCCACCGTAACCGTGGGATCATCCGGTGCCCCACCACCGGCACCACTCGGCATATTCAGTTCGAGAATTGTCACCCGCGAAAATACCGCCGATACCAATAGAAAAGGCACCAATACCACCATCAAATTCAAGAAAGCGGTGATATCCAGCTCAGGAGCTTCTTTATCCCGCCCGTGGCGCCGCCTTCTCATTACGCAGTTTCCGCTTGCTGTGCTACTGGACTGGTTTTAGCTGGAGCAGTTTTTTCACTAGACGGCTTGGATTTTGTGGGCTCCACTTCAAAGCGACGACGGGTTGCACCATCAATCAGGTTGGATGCTTTTACAGAGACCATTTCCAGGCTGTCGATAATTTCACCGGTGAGTGAGTTCAGCAGTGCGTGAACGATCAACAATGGAATACCAGTCATCAGACCAAAGGCGGTGGTGTTCATCGCCACGGAAATACTGGCGGAGAGCAGGTCCGCTTTTTCTGCCGGGTTGGCATTGGCTACCGCGGTAAAGGCCTCGATCAGACCCATAATGGTTCCCAGAAGCCCCAGCAAAGTTGCGATATTGGAAAACAAAGCTACGTAAGGGGTGCGCTTTTCCAGCTGTGGAGTGATCTCCATCATGCTCTCTTCCATCGCGATTTCGATATCTTCACGACGGCGAACAGCCCCCTGCCGGGCCAGCCCCATAGACAGTAATTTGCTCACACTGGACTCATCCTGTTTTACCAGGTTGCGAGCGCGATCGAAGTCTCCTGAAGCTAATACCGGCTGCAGCTTATCCCACATATTGCGGTTGCTGCGGCGCTCCAAATGCAGGCGGATAAAACGCTCGATAGCCACAGCACCACCCAGTGCGGCAACCACGAGAATCGGGTACATGAAAGTACCGCCCGTCTGGAAAAACTCGATGACGTTATTGAAAAAGTCCATTACAAACCCTCTTGAGAAATACAGCTAAAACTTGGTGCTAATCCGGCGACAGCCAGAATCAATATGGCGTTAATCGCCGGACAGGCTGAGTTGATAGAACTCCAACTCACGCATGAAAACTTCCTTGTCGAGCGGTTTGAGTTTGTCGTCCATCAAACTGGAGACAAGGTCGCTTTCGACACCCACTTCGGAACTTTTCCAGGGGACAATATAGAGAGACTTAGGGGCTTCCTTGTTACCGATAATAGAAATACCCGATAACTCCTTAATTTTTGAATCCACCTTTTTATCGGTGGATTCTTTTTTCTCCTCTCCCTCAGACTGAGCCAAGGCATAAGGAAAAACCATAAAGCTGGCCACGAATGGCAAAGCCCAACGAAGTTTAATCATTTACCAGCCCTCCGTTGAATATCAGCTAACCAGATAGTGACATCCCGGTCCTCTGGCTCCAATTGAACATATTGTTCGAATTGTGCCAGAGCACACTGGAGATCTTGCAGATACAGATCACACAATATGCCCAGATTTTTTATCAAAGGTAGATATTCTGGATTTTCTGCCAAAGCATTCACATATATTTTTCGCGCCTCGGCAAAGCGCCCTTGCTTTCGGTAGAGAACGGCCAGTTCATTAGTTGCCACCGGATGCTTTTCGTCCAGCGCCAATGCCTTTAAAAAAGCCTCTTCCGCTTTTGCCTCATTGCCACTTTTGTAGTGGGCAATACCCAGATTGATATAGGGTGCCGGAAGGCGCTGCTCGCGCTCCACCACTGACTGCAGAAGTTCAATAGCACTCGCATAATCCTGCTCGGCAAGATATTCCAGGGATCGCTCAAAGTCCCGACTCACACTGCCCGATACCCGCACCGAAGAATAATCAGAGATTTTTCCAGACTTGGTTTGGGTGCTGGCGCAAGCTGCTAACAACAAGGCTAAGCCCACCAGAAAAAACAAACGCATTTGTTTTTGCATAACTTTCCACTCCAAAAGGCAAATGCCTGTTATTACTGACCCGAAACTGCTGATCCCGCTGAGGGCAATTCCGGCTCTGGCGGCAGGGGTACAATAGTCTGGAGATACTCACCAGCCTCTTCCGCCCGTGCATAGCGAGCGGGCATTAAATTGGCAAGCTTGCCAATACTTTTATCAATCCAGGGGTTATAAATACCGACGCCCAGCAACTCGACATTCTTCTGGTGAACAGAAATGGCTTTTTCCTCGAAGGGATAAATCTGCTCCTCCAATGCCAACTCATACTCTTCCAGCTCCAGGGCATTCAGGTTGGTTGGACGTTCAGAGTCCTTCAGGGCCACGCTAAAGTGGAGATAAATTTCAGCCAGGTAAAAGGTTGCCGCAGCGGTCACATCAGCCACCTGATAATCAATCAGGTCAGTAAATGCACGGGTGGCTGCTTTCATACGCTTGCGCTTGAGGTTGAGGCTTTTCTCGATAGGCGTAACCAAATCCACCTGGGTGAAAGCCTCAAAATTGGGTTCAGCCAATAGCAGGGCCGCATTACCTGCGAGATAACGGGTGCGGTCGCTGCGCTGGGAACCACCGCGGGACTCAACTTTCACCAGTTCACGAAGCTCTGCCATATAAAGCTTTTGACTCCCGGACACTTTGTAGATATCGGCAATTTTCTGGCGGGTCTCCAGCGCCGGCTCCATGGGTTCGGGGAAATAATCGACGTAGCGACGCAAAACAGACAGCGCTTTAGCGCTATCTTCTGCCGCTGCATAAAGATCTGCCGCCTGGGTTAAGGCCTCACGGCGTATTTCATCGTCCTCGGATTCCCGCTCAATACGCTCAAATTCCGCAGCTGCCAACAACAGCTCACCGCTCTCCTGGTAAACCACTGCCAACTTCTTGGTGACATCTTTTGCCAGCTCATGCTCCGGGAAGTGACTGCGGAAGTTATTTAATACCGTTGCCGCTTGTACCCAATCCTTAAGCACGATCAATGATGCGGCAGCATCGTACTCCGCCGTAGCCAAAATGGTCGCACCGGGTGCAGCGCCTCGAATACGCAGGAAATGGCTCGCTGCGGTTGCATGATCCTCCTGCTTACGGGCCATATCACCCTGCTGGTAGATAGAAGCAGCCAGGTTATCTACCAGTCCCGCCCTATCCTTTGCATCCTGGGCAGTCAGCATCAAAGTTTCACCGTAAGCGGTTTCTGCATCCGCAAAGGCCGCAGTATCGAAAGAAGCGTGAGCCACCAGCAGCCAGGCAGAACGTCTAATCTCCTGCTCCGCAGTGGGGAACTGCTCCAACAGTGAACGGCCATTGGCGATCGTCGGGGCATAGTCTTTTAACCCGTAAAGATCCTCCACCGCGCCGAGCATGATCTGAGGGGCTTTGGCATGCTCAGGGAATGTGGCTGCAAATGTCAGCGATGAACGGATAATTTCCCGCAATAGTGGTGCACGCTGCTCATCCGTTGCATCTTTTAAGTTATTGGCCAGATGTTCGCGATAAGCGTAAACCGCTGCGTAGCCTGCTTCGCTGGAATCCTTGTGCGCAGGATATTCATAGGCCGTGCGCTCATACTCCAGAGCTGCACCATGAAAATCCCGGTTTTCCAACATCAATCCGGCAAGCTGATAATTGATTTCCGGTGCGCGCTCAGTTTCCCGGAAGGAATCGAGATAGCTTCGATACCAGTGAATCGCCTCGCGATAATTCTCGGCCTTCTTGTCTTTTAACTTCTTATTCTGGTAAGCCGCATGGTAGTGCCCGGCGAGGTCGACCAGGTTGGTCTGCAGGAAGGCAACCACCTCTCCGTATTCATTAATATCGAAGACAGTCCAGTAATCGGCATTAAGTGCATAAGTAGTGGCGAAATCCTTCTTCGCTTCCAGCACCAGTTTGGGGAAGCCGCCTTTACTGTAGATCTCAATAACACGAATTGAGAAATCCGCAGATACTCTGTGTAACTGGTTTCGATCAACAAACGCAATATAGGATTTTGCCGCATCCTGGTAGCGACGCTTCTCCAAATAATATTCACCCAGCTGGCTGTATACCCGGAATTCGTAATCTCTATTACCCTTGCGGGAGAAGTAATCGACAACCGAATCAGGGCCTTCCAGGTAAGAAAAGCTCAAGCTGACCACACGGAAAGTATCGTCAATATGCTTGCGCTCGCCCTTATTGTTTTGCTGGTCGAAGTCATATCCCTGGGAGACTTTGTAATCCAGCATGGCGATATAGTCATCCAGAGCCATTTCATACATATCCTGCTTAAACAGCGCCCAACCGCGTTTATACAGGGCAAGCTCGTAAAAACTGGATATCACACCAATATCGATAACTTTTCCGTAGGACTCTTCCGCATCGAGAAACTTCTTGCGGGTAAAATAGTATTCGCCCAGCCGGAACCAGGATTCATCGATATGTCGCGAATCCGGATAGTTAGCCACCAGCTGACGCAATACATCCACCGCTGCATCAATCTCTCCCGCCTCTTCATAAGCTCGGGATAACTGATACATCACCTGGTCGTTGCGGTGATACAGGGGATATTTTTGCAGTAATTTAATATAGAGATTGATGGCCTCGCGGGCATTGGCTGACATCATTTCCTCAGAATCAACGCCCGGCGCTTCAAGCGGAGTATCATCTGCAGCTATTTCTATGCTGCCACTAGCCCGGGTTTCAAACTCCTCATCAGACTCGACAACCCCAGGGGCCTGCGCCTCAGCCACTACCGGCTCAACCTTCGCCACCGGCGCTGCCGTCTCTGGAGCATCCAGGGTATTTTCAGCCATAGCTTCTGACGCATCGACAGAGATCACCGCCCCGCTTCCAGCAGCTACTCCAGCAAGGTTATCGAATTCTGCATCTTCAGCGCGGTGTGCCTGCTTGATTTTCAGGTCGGCAATCCTGCGCATCGCCTCGGGGGTCAGCTTGGATTCAGGGGTTTCCTGCAAGTACTTCTGGTAGCTGGCCAGTGCCTTCTCCAGGCTGCCATCAATATGCTCTTCCTTAATTTCTACTTCGACATTTTGGAGGCTGCCGATGGTCTTGCCGCTGTTTCCCGCACAACCCCCTAGCACTATAAGTGCAGAGAGAAGACCGACGGCGCGATTGAGAGATTTACCAGCTTGAGATTTAGATTTGAGCAACTTACTCACGAATCACCTCCCTCTGCTGATTCTTCTTCCTCCACCGGCTCCATCTCCGCTGGATTCTCCTCAGGGATTTGCTCTTCCAACAGTGCCTTGTGCTGCTCTACCTTAAATTCATCTTCACGCTGCTCCTGCAGCTCATTAGCGCGGTCGTAGCTGTCTGCCAGGGCAAAGCGGGCTTTAATTTGATAACTCTCCAACTGTGCGCGACGGCGTTCTAACTCGGCAATAGCCAATGCCTCAAGCATGGTGCCCTGGCGCGCCATCAGGGTTTTCAGTCGCCGTTGGGTTTGCTGGATACGCGCGCGCAAACGAGTAATATCGCGGTCGTAACCGGTATAGCTGTGAGTTGCCGCCTGGCGACTGCGCACAAAGGAATCGTAAACAGACTTGAGACTTTCGATCTCCTGGTTTAATTCCGCAAGGTGTTTGTAGGCCTCGGTCAAACGCTGGTCGTACTCAAAGGAAAGACGCAGGTCCAAAACACCTTTGAGCCGCTGTACCCGCTCCAAAGTAGTTTCAGTAAAGCCCTGGGGATGCTCAGCAATTTTTCCGCTAAGTTCCAGGAGCTTCAATCGCGCTTCCTGCTCTTCGGCCGTTGCCAGGTATTCTGGGCGGCGGGAGATCAGCATCTGCTCTATACGACTGGCAAACTGATCGCGCTGCTCCATCCGCAGTTTGATACGGGCGTCGAGTTCCCGGAATTGCCTGTCCAGCTCCGGCAACAGGGGCTCGTAATAGTTGCGGCGAATACGAATAATATCTTCGTAGGCTGTGAGGCTTTTTAGCCACTCCTCATTGCGCTCATATAAATCGTTGAGGTCGCGATAGTTGCGTAGAAATTCCTGATAGTCATTGGACGCCATCAGGTCGAGTAAGTAATGCGTTTCGGGGGCTTCCGGTAAATTGCGCAAGGCCACTACCCAGTTCTGTACCTGGGTAGCCTCTTTACGACGCAACGCCTCAAGGAACTTACCTTTGCGAATACTATGAATAGACTGAGTGAGGGTATCAATCTCGCGCCCGAACGCGTCTAATGCGCGGCCGTAGTTAATTGCAGCGGTACTGTGGACATCCAATTTTCCATAGGCATAGGGCACCGCCAACATGACCTCTTGCACTGGCTCACTGGTGCCTTTGCGGTCTTGCAACAGTTTCCAGGGCACCAGTGCCCGGTCATAGCGACCCGCGCGGGCCTCTACCCAGCCAGCACCCAGCAGCGCCCTATTTGAAAAAGGGCCATCGAGGTTTACACGATCAAAATAGGGGCGCGCCATATCCAGCCTGCCCAGCTCCATTAAATGGGAGCCCAATAAGAGGTTGGTTTTATCGTAAAGGGCCTGCAGGGCTGCCTCTGAACTGCGCTTTCTTCCAAGCGCAGCCAACTCCAGAACACCGCGTTCCTCTTCTCCCGCCTTCAGTTGGGCAATACCCAAATTGAAGGAAACAAAGCCCTCTAATGACTCTTCACCCTTCAGGTCTTGCAGCAGTTCTACGGCCTCCTCAAATCGACCAAGCTGCATATAGACTCGAGCACGCAAAAACTGCTCATCTGCACGGACCCTCTCGGGAACCCGCCCGTCAATCATTTCCAGAGCATGTAAGGCGTTGCGCGGCTGTTGTTTGTGATAGTGAATTTTTGCCAGTCGATACGCGGCTTCATTGCGCACCGGCTGGGAAACATTTCCCTGCAGTACAGCCTCAATAGCCCGCCCAGCCTCCCTGTGCATTCGATAGGACAATTCCAAGTCACCCACCGAAAACTCAGCTTGCCCCAAGTGCGCACTGAAAGGATCGAGTTCGGGCTGATCTAAGCGGTGATACTGAGCAAGTTCTGTGTCCAGTGCCACAATCGCATCAAAATAACTTTCCTGATGGGCATGAAACATTGCCGCACCGAAAAACAGGTCTTTAAGTTCTTCCTGCGGTTCAGTCGCCGCTGCAGCGGGGAGAGCAGCCAAAGAACAAAGGGATAGAGCACCAAGCATCATCCTGGTTTGACAGGACAACACATTTACCAGGGACCTGAGCATGATTACCAGTCCTTGAAGTTTATCGTGGACTCGGTTCCCAGAACCTTAATCTCGACAAATTTAGGACCCACTGCTTTCTCCACGGTGTAGGAAGCTGTAGCCCGATACTCTTTTCCTGATGGGGTTTTACCGAGAAAACTAACCTCTAATGGATGCCCACCCACTTGCACATTGCCAGTGTATATTTTTTGTACCCCACCTTTTTGCAGGGACTCAATTTCCCGGTAGGTATAGAGATGATGGGCAACTAATTTGCCATTCAATGTGACCTCAACCGATTCCAGCTCGAAGGGCTTTTCATCAGCCACCGAGACAAAAAGAGCTACTTGCGTATTAGAGGGGAATAAGAGCTTTTCCTCCAACTGTGACAACTCAGCAGTGAGATCAATTACATCTTTCTTAACATCCTGGATCTGCTCATCCAGGCCACGGATATCATCTCTATCAATAGTCTGAGCATGCCCAGTACTGGCCAACAGAAAGAAAAGTACAATCTGAAGAATTCTGAACATGTGGCCTACCTCCGACCCAACCCTAAACTATCAATTCCTGCCAGAGAACCTGGAACAGGACCACAATAAACTCAGGCACAACAGGGCCTTGAGCTGCGGCATTGTATTGAATAGAGGGCTAATCAGATGTGAGGAAATTCAAATCTCACAAAAACTCAAAGAATGGATAAATTTTGAAAAAAGCACTTCAATTAGATAAAAGAGATCTACGACACAAAAGAAATGAGACGCACTTCACTTGCGATCAAGAAAGCTCTCCGCTTTGGCTCTCTGGCCTACCGATCACAAAGAACATACAAACAATCAGGCCAACCAAAGCTAGGTAGGCATTTACTGTAAAAGCTCTATCTATACCCGTAGGTATATCTGGAGCGAAGGCGATGATTGTAGCATTCATACCCAAACCAACCGCACCCCCACCAATTTTAAACATATAGAGGATTGCGCCTGCCAAGCTGGCACGGTGAGGTTCCACCACAGTAATACCCGCGGTCGTACTGGATGGATTGAACAGCCCAATACCCACTCCCAACACGACCAAGCCCGGACACATATCTAAAAAACCCGTGTCCGAAGTCAGGTTCGAAAGCATGAACATTCCAACACTCATCCCCAAAATACCTAATGAGACGAGTAATTTTGGTCCAGCTAGCTCATAGAGGCGGCCGGAGATAATAGCAACCAGCCCCGATACAACCATTAAAGGGACCAAAGATAAACCGGCCTGAAATGCTGAGTAACCACGAAAATTCGCCAAAAATTGGGGGACATAGAGAATTGCCGATAGGAATACTACGGAGATTAGAAGTGTCGTAACACCTACCGCTAGGAACTTCCGGTTCTTTGCAATATCAGGGGGAATCAGGGCATCTTTACCAACTCGATACTCCACGATGGTAAACAGGCAGAGCAACACCAGAAACACAACGATCAGGCTGATAACCACAGGATGCTTGAAACCAATTTCCGCGGAGACATCCAGTGCAAAAAGCAAACAAAATAGCGAGGTGCACAGTAGTAGCACACCGAAGAAGTCTATTTTTTCCTCGGTGTCACGAGGTTTATCGGGGGGTACTGCCCACCAGCAAGCCAGCATTGTTGCCAGAGTGAGGAGAATATTAACGAAGAAAATCCATCGCCAACTGAAAAAATCTGCGAGCACCCCACCCAAAACTGGTCCAGCTGCATTCGCTAACCCACAGGTGGCCATCAGGATACCACCCGCCAACCCTGACCTTTCATAGGTCAACAAGTTAAAAGTCATTGCCAAAGTGGACGGCCACATCAATGCCGCACCCACTCCCATTAATGCGCGGGATATCAATAACATCCACATATCCATTGCCAAGCCACCCAGCACGGCAAAGAAAACGAATATTCCCGCTCCAATCATAAATACTCTGCGGCGGCCATAGATATCCGCCAAGCGGCCACCGGTTATGATGAAAACACCAAAAACCAAGGCGTAGCCGTTAATGATCCACTGGGAGCTAGTTATGTCTGCATTGAATTCTCTTTCGATGGCAGGTAGTGCGGGGGCAAAAGCGGTATAGTCATTACTAATAAGGAAGGCGGCGAGAACTAATGCAGCCAACCCCAAGT
Source organism: Microbulbifer maximicatervae (SeqCode) (assembly GCF_052468155.1). Taxonomy (NCBI): domain Bacteria; kingdom Pseudomonadati; phylum Pseudomonadota; class Gammaproteobacteria; order Cellvibrionales; family Microbulbiferaceae; genus Microbulbifer; species Microbulbifer maximicatervae (SeqCode). Next base: position 3,057,019 of record NZ_CP174335.1, on the reverse strand, counting down.
ACTGATCTCGTGTAATTTTGCCGCTCTGTTTAGCCATACTGCGTAATTCACTCGACACCCGAGCCGCTCAGGTAATCCTTCAGAACCTAATTAGCTTGCGATATATTTTTAATACTCCCGCCTAGAGCCTAGACCACTCGCTCATTTACACGCATTTTGACTAGTCAGTTTTCACTGTCGATACTGATCATCATCTGCCTTGTAACTGGCAGCTCATATCTTATGCTTAAAGGACATCCAAGCGCCGGAAAATTGAATTAGTAATTGGATAGCCTGCTGAGCCCCCTAAGATCACGCTAATAGATGAGATGAGTAAATGCATAAGTACATTGTGCTTGTCTTGGTTCTGTTGACTTTTTCTACATTCGCCCAGGGGTCTACGGTGAACGACCTAAAAGACTTCCAGTGGAAAAATCGCATACTATTACTGAATATCCCGGAAGATCCCAATAGCACAATCAATGAATTACTCAAGTTAGCGCCGCAGTTTGCAGAGAGAAACTTGATATGGTTCCTATTCTCTAACGGCACCCTTGAGACTAACTTCCCCGGTAAAGTCACAGACAATTTTGCTAAAAATGTACGGGAAAAATATCTGCAAGGACCAGCAATGCAAGTGCTTCTTATAGGAAAGGATGGGGAAGTAAAGTATAAAGCCAATAAATTCTCAGCCGTCGAAATTTTCCAACGTATCGACAGCATGCCCATGCGACGCAATGAGATGCAGCAAGGACCTGCACAGTGAACAATTATTGAACATCCACAATCTGATAGAGAATTTTTGTATCCTCCAGTATTACTGAGGAATCCCAGAGTTAGATTTCCCTCAATTAATTACGCTTCGGCATTCATTGCTCACCAGACACCCTTTCCAGCTGGCAACTTTTAACAAACATAGACATCTTTGCGCTAAAGTACGCTATTAGCCTTGCGAACATATACCCAATGGAAATTGACCTCCAATGAGCAAAAGAGCCATTATCCTCGGAGCTACGGGCCTTATCGGTGGCCATCTCACAGAGCAACTGGCTGGTGAAGAAGTCTTTGATGAAGTACTTACCCTCACTCGACGCCCCAAAGCCACTGCAAGTCAAAAAATACATAATCATATTGTCGATTTTGATCGATTGGAGGAGGCTGCCCCTCTTTTTCAGGGAAATACTCTATTTTCCTGCCTGGGAACCACTCGCAAGCAAGCCGGCAGCCTAGCCGCCCAGCACAAGGTTGACGTTGAATATCAATACAAAGCGGCCCAATTGGCAGCGGCGGCAGGAGTCAGCCATTACTTACTGGTTTCATCCAGCGGAGCCAATGCCAATAGCGCCAGTGCTTACTTACGTATGAAGGGTGAGCTGGAAGAGAAAATCAAGAAACTTCCATTTAAGCGTATCAGTATACTGCAACCCTCCCTACTCCTCGGAGATCGTGCAAATGCCCGACCCGGTGAGAAAATCGGAGGCATCCTCCTACCAGTAATTTGTATGCTGCCGGGGCTGAGACGTTATAGGCCCATTGAGGGGCGTGAAGTAGCCAAAAAAATGGTTTATTTAAGTCGACAAGAACGAAAAGGGGTTGAGACCCTGCGTTTGGATGAGTTATTCAATACTTAAGGAGCCTCTGAATAATTCCGTAATGTCTCGGCGAATCTGGAAGGCTCCTTAAACCCCAAAGCTTAAATTCGGGAGCTTAAAACAAGTAAATCGCTCCCGAATATTGCGGTTATTCTTTTACTTTAATCCCTAGCCAATGCGGATATTGAGTCAAAACAATAAGGACAATTGCATCGTAGACTGCGTGCCAGATTATCACTCCAAATAAGCTTCCGGACACTTGGTAAACCACTCCTAGAACCACACCAATTCCCAAAGTCAGAAAGAAATTGGTCCACGATGAGAAATGAAGTAGCGCAAATGCAATTGCAGAAATTAATAACCCCAACAATGGCGAGCTAAGTTCTGATAACCAGGACTGCAAAAACCCCCGAAACAAAAGCTCTTCACAAATTCCGACTACAATAGAAATCAACAGCAGCTGAAAGAAAGACAATCGTGAAAATAGCGGAATCAGGGCGATCGATTGACGCCGCATTGACTTGCCAAGGGTCGTTTCTGAGCGAGTTAACGACAACATCACACCGTAGGTAGCCATTGCACCAATGATGCCAATTGTTACTTGCAACCCTACACTATCACCAATGATCACTACCTTGAGTGAAGCCAGATAAAAGCCCAGAAGGGCCAGCAACAAGCAAACAACCTGAGTGCCAATTAATAAAAGAAAAACTGGTGGATTCCCTTTTGTTTGGTCAACAGCATCCATTTGTGACCGTCCTTTTTATTAGTAGTTTATCGAGGTAGTCGAGTGGCTCAGTACCTAAATAGACTGCCTTAGGATTCCGTACCAACTAGAAACCACACCGAAATTCAATCAGCCGAAATAAGCACACCCGCCATCAGCAATAATCTAACAGAAAATGATGACAGGCATAATCCTCCGCCAACAGCCTATCTCTATCCGTTTAGTTTGACGTCAGACAGCTTATCCCCTTTGAAAAACTGCCTGACTTTAGCCGAAAAGCCAGTCACAGTGCTATGCTCGACAATATCTCTGGAACCGGATAGCTCGTAGAGACTACCCGGTTTCCAGCCCTCTTATCAGTAGATTGTCTTGCAAAGAAACTACACAGCAACTAATTCCAACCATGACACAAGAAATCATAGGACTGGGCCAGCTGCTGAAGGATATTGAGGAGAAAAGTCAGGGGCAGGAGAAAATCTCCATCCAGCATGTTATTGAGGCTGTGGGGCTTCGATCCTTTGCCCCATTCCTTATCCTTATCGGGTTGATCCTGTTTTCCCCTCTGAGCGGTATTCCCGGAATGTCTACCGCGATGGGCGTATTGCTACTACTGTTTGCCCTACAACTGCTGATGAAGCGCAACTATATCTGGCTTCCACAGTGGTTAATCAACCGCTCCATATCCAGCGAGAAGCTGATGGATGCCCTGCACTGGATGGAAAAGCCCGCCCGGTTTGCCGACCGCTGGATTCAGCCACGGATGGATTTTATCGTGCGCCGATATGGCACCTACGCTATTGCTGGAACCTGCATTTTTATTGCATTGACCCTGCCAATAATGGAAGTAATCCCCTTCTCTGCCTCAACTGCTGGTCTCGCTCTCACCATTTTTGGGCTGTCGCTGGCAGCTCGAGACGGACTCTTAGCGCTTATTGCTTTTATCCTAACGGCCTCCCTGGTACTAGTGGTGATCGTTGCCGTGATCTAGGGAGCCTCTGAATAACTCCGTGATACCTCTGGCTTGCAGAGCGGTTCACAATCAAGGCGCGGCTTCGCAGGAATGTCTAGACCTTTCAAGAAGTCGCAACGCGGAGTGTGAATCGCTCTGCAAGCCCCGAAGGGCGGGCCTTGAAGGCCACAGCTGCTGCGTTGCAGCTCTTGCAAAGGACCGAGCCATTCGCGGCGAGCTGCGCCTAACATCTGTAGCCTTCAAGGCCCGCAGAGGCATTATGGAGTTATTCAGAGGCTCCCTAGGAGCCCGCGAGTAACTCCGTAACATCTCTGCAGGTCTCCAGACCAAAGCTGGCTACTTACCCTCGCTTTAAGACTTGATTTTTTAATCCGAGCAAATGGGGAAAGTGCACTATGGCGAAAATTGCCAAAAGGTCGTATACCGCATGCCAAACAATCGCCCCCACCAAGCCCCCGGACATTTGGTAGAAAATGCCTAAAATGAGCCCAATCATAAAGGTAAGGAAGAAGTACACCCAGGAAACACAGTGCAGTAATGCGAATATCAGTGATGCACCCAATAAACCGAGGAATGGCGTACTGAGCTGGGAGAGCCAAGACTGTAGAAAACCACGAAACAATAGCTCCTCACAAACACCCGCAGCTAAAGCAACCCATACCATCTGTGATGGGGACAACTTGGAAAACAGAGGGGTCAATTGAGTACAGTGGAGCCGCAGCATTTTCCCAAATAGCGTCTCAGAACGAGCTAATGTCAGTACTACCGCAAATGTGACAATAGCGCCTAACAATCCCAACAGCAGTTGCAGCCATACCGTATCACCAACAAATGAAACTTCCATTGGCACGAGGTAGAGACCCAGAGCTGCAAGCAATAGACAGCCCAGTTGAATATCCATTAAAAAAAAGAAAACCGGCAGGCTGCGCCGTGCCGGACCAATCGCTTCCATTCCTGATTTTTCCCTTTGCCTATTGATTTCCTGAGCCTCTGACAACCTTCAAGCTCGCTCGCCCATCCGCAGAAATCATCAATTCGGCCACGCCACCCTCCCGCAGTTGTTTTTCCAGATCCAGGGCTTTTTCCTTCGGAGCAAAGTAGGCTTCAATACCGTAGCGAATCCGGTAGCTATCTGATGAATTCCAAAAATTCTGGCCTGCTACCCGCCCTCGAATAAAAACTCCGCCCTGTGGTTGTTCAAGGCTGACAGAGGCGCGTTCATACAATCCGGATGACCCTTTTTCTAAGCCCACATAAACCACCTCTCCCTGACGCAGTCGTCCCTGCCCTTTAAACAAGGCTTTATCTAAAGTGGAAAAGGGGTAACTCAATTGGGCATAGTTACCCCGAAACAATGAGCGCGGGTCTACAGGAACAGTTTTCACTGAGACAGGCTGGCCCGTCCACAGCGGCATTTGAGCCTTAATATACATTCCTAACAGTATAAAAAACTGCACGCCAATGGCGGCAACCAGGCCAATCACAACTCTACGTTTCATCGCAAACTTCCCCCCGCCTGGTGATATTTCCAATACTTGGCTGCTGCCAGCAATAAAACTGCGAAGAGAATAAACAGGAGAGCAGCTCCTATATAGTCGCCAATCAAGTCAATATAGCGCAGCAGAGCCGTCAACAGGACCGCCATAACTCCGAGGAAGAAGTAGTGCGAGATACCATCGTGAATACCCCTGAAGATCAACCAGATTCCACAGGTAATCAGGGCAAAGTTTGTAACAATTTGTAACCAAACTGCGTAGTCACTGGAGCTGGCATTCGTTACGAACGCAAGTACTGCCGCAAAAACACCGCACAACCCCAGTCCGAATAGCAACCTCTGAGACAGCAGCGCCAACACTATCGACACAGCAGACATAGTCCCCACTACCGCCCACATAGAAGGTAGGTGACTCCAGGGGGCTTCTATCATCTCCTCCCAGGGATATTCAAAGCTAAAAATCAGTAAGCCAATTAAAGTAAACCGAAGGCACCAAATAGAGATTACTGCTGCGTAGTCCTTGGCTACCGCCGACGGGCGAGTTGCCAACCAATGGGCAAAGCAATACATCAGGATAAAGAGCGAGACTGCAACAGCAAGGTTCTCTGGATAAATATCCGCACTAAATTTCCCATCCTGCAAACGCCAAAATTCTGATAGGGAAAATTCCAGCCAAAAACCTAAGCCAAAGATAAAGGTCAGCAAGAGAATCACGCTCGCACGACCACTTAACAGGATATAGAGGGCTCCCAGCAAGAAAATTGGGAACAGGGCGGGGTAAAAGCCTAAACTCGACTCCAGGAAGAACCAAAGCAAAGCCAATAGCAACGACTGCTCTGCAATCCATGGGCTGCGGGTAATTAAAGCAAATGGCAAACTACCCAGTGCCCACCAGAAAATACCATCTGGCATATGCTCGCCCAAGTGGTATACCTGTGCGATCAAAATAATCGCCGCACCAAAAAACAGGTTGCCCAACAAGAACAAGCCCTCTCCGGCTTTCCGATCTCCAGACAGGTAAACCTTAAACGCCACTCCCTGGGTCACCAAGGTCAAAGCGATCAGCCCCCCCATTCGCAGCGCTCTGGGGATTTCCTCCCAATTGGCCCCAATCAGTGTAATCACCGCCAGCCCGATAAAGAGATAGGCCAACCCAATCAAAATACGATATCCAAGTGTTCTTTCTTGCGCCCGGTGGTAATCCACTTCATAGCGGGCACAGATCTGCTCAGCCTGAGCTTCACTGATCACACCGTCTTCAACCCAATCTCCGGCCTCGCGGGCCAGGTCATGCTTAAGCAACCGAATCAATCGCATAGATGCGCCTTGTGAAAAATTACCCATACACGATGGATGGGTATTAATACTTTGGTCCCGAGTATCCCCGATGTAACCAGCGACCTCAAATTGGTACGGATTGCAGACTAAATTATCGCCAGGCTGCCTAGATAGCAGAAAACTATCTCAGATATTTAAATTGTTAATTTCTATTATCAATCGCCAGCCAATAGCATAAACAGCATCAAAGTTAAGAGCCAGGCACCCAATAAGGAGCTAACCATGTCCCGCTATATCGAATCCGAACTCAAGCCGTTTAACGCCAAAGCCTACCAAAATGGCGAATTTCACGATGTAAGTGACTCTGACGTCAAAGGTAAATGGGCCGTATTCTTCTTCTACCCCGCCGACTTCACCTTTGTATGCCCCACTGAATTAGGCGATCTGGCAGACAACTATGAGGAGTTTAAAAAGCTGGGTGTAGAGATCTACTCAGTCTCCACAGACACTCACTTCACCCACAAGGCCTGGCACGATTCCTCTGACACTATCGGTAAGATCCAGTACCCGATGGTCGGTGATCCTACCGGTACCATTACCCGCAACTTCGGTGTAATGATTGAGGAAGAAGGCATTGCCGACCGCGGTACTTTCGTAATCGACCCGGAAGGCCGTATTCAAATTGTGGAAATTACTGCTGGCGGTATCGGCCGCGATGCCAGTGAGCTGCTGCGCAAGATCAAAGCTGCTCAGTACATCGCTGCTCACCCGGGTGAAGTTTGCCCAGCAAAATGGAAGGAAGGTGAGGAAACCCTGGCCCCCTCTCTCGATCTGGTAGGCAAAATTTAAGACTTCCCAAGCCCTCACAGGATTGGAACTGGCCTTGCCCGCCCTTTTGGCGGGCATTGTCGTTAATCAAATATTGCTAATCCGTGTTAATGGCTTCTTTGCTTCGCAATAAGTGATAAAAGCAAGCAACATACAACTCCTCCCAAGAGGAACACAGGAACTACAAAGATTGCGGTTTGTATTCCATAACTTTCGTCTAACCATCCCACCAAAGCATGGGCCAGAATCAAGAAAATTCCCCCCATACCTAAGGAGAATGAAACTGTAAAAGGGGGATTCTTACTACAATCTGTCAACCATTCCATGGCATAAGGAAACAAGTAGGATAGTGTCAATCCACACACTGGGAACCATAGTGGGCTCACCCAGTAGCCCAAAGAAAATACGGCTGCTGTCGATAAAAAGGAGACTATCAACCAGAAAAAAGCACTTCCCTTCAGCAGGATAAAAGTGAAGGCCACTCTCCCTAAGCAGAGCAATCCGAAAAAGATTGAAAGCAAAATATCCGCCTCAACGGCCCAGTGCCCTCCCCTAGCTTCAAGAAACAGTACCATCCTACTCGCCAATATATGTTCAGCGCCGTTGTAGGCAGAAACAATAAACCCACCACCAATTGCGATCCACCACTCTTTCGGTTCTTTATCTCGTTGGCTCGCCTCTTTAAAGGCGCCAGGGTTAAAAGAACTCCCATTTTTCCTTAGTTTTCCTTTTCTTCTTATTAATCCAGACAAGATAAAAAATAATATGCTTGCAGCTATCCCCCCAAACAAATAGAAACCGCCCTCCCATCCAAAGTGAAATTTATATAACAACCCAGGTAACAAAGGAGACAATATGGAGGCAACCCCATAGGTACTATGTAATCCACAATAACCTTGACGAGTTAAGTTTTCAGGCACAAAAAGGGGGATTGCCACATTAATCAAAACCATGCTCCCTCCGGCACCCAAACCAAAGAGGAAGCTGCCCAGAATAAGCAGGGTAAACGAGTACAAATATCCAGAAATACCTGAAAGTACCGACCCTACCCCCATAAACACTACGAATAATGCTAACCCAGAGATCACTCTGATTTTTTTCACCCAGAGAGCCCCTGACAAAGTCATAAGTAAGGCAGAAAAAGTGGACAGGAAGAAAAAGGTGGAGCCCTTTGTTGGGGAAACAGAAAAAAAATCTAAAATTTTTGGATAAATTGGAGCTTTATAGACCTCCACAAAGCCCAGTAAAAATAGAGCCCCATAGCATGACAGCAATCCAAACCAATAGATGTTGCGTTTCACGCAGCCCTTCTTTTGATATATTGATCACACTCTTCAATCATTCGGATTGCTTGTATAGAGTCGGCAAGAGGAAGATCCGGTGATTCAATTAAGTTTTTCTCAATACATAACTGAACAGCCTGTGCCTCATAATAAAGCCCTTCAGAATTTGGATAATTAAACCTGCCTCTTATTCTCGGTAATGGGAATTCGTACAACTTAGTCTCATTATCTGTCCTTCGATCACCAGTGATCCGCGTCACTGACACCCTAGTTGGACAATGTGCCGGGGCAAACACTTTTATCCGCCCTTCTGTGCCATAGATTTCCAACTCTTCCGCACCCTCAACCAGATGACTCCAGGAAACTACAGCTGTTGATCCACTATCGAAGTGCGCATAAATGAGTCCGGCACCATCCTCCTGGAAACCGTAGTTATCCAGCACCCCAGAGAACTCCAGGTCTGATATCCCCCTACCCAATACCATCAGCGCCGTGTGGACAGGATACACACCGGCATCCATACCAGCTCCCACCTTCCATTTTGGAGACTGCAACCCTTCATCCTTACGCAGGTCAAAGCTCAAATCTGCACGAAGCTGGCTTACCTTACCTATATTTCCAAGACTAATAATATCTCTACAGTATTTAATAGCAGGGAAGAATCTCATCCACATCCCTTCCATGCAAAACAGCTGTTTTTTATTGGCAAGCTCTTTAATCCTTACAGCATCCTCAACTGTTAACGCCAGAGGTTTTTCAATAAGAACAGGCTTACCTGCCATTAATGCTAATTCAGCATGTTGTCGGTGTAACTCGGGGATAGTTGCAATATAGACAATGTCAATATCAGGATCAGAAACAAGTTCCAGGTAACTGCCATAAGCCCTACTTGCTCCATGACTATTCGCAAACTCTCTCGCCCTATTAAAATCCCTGGAAGCTACAGCAAACACTTCTGAGGAATCCAGGTAATCGAGGACTAATGCAAAATCATTTGCTATTCTTCCACAGCCTATAAATCCCCAGCGCAGCCTTCTCAATGGTAGTTTTTTAGCGCTTTGATGACTGGTCAAGTCTAATTGCTTAGGTAAATACTCCTCCTCTGCTATTTCATCAGGATCCAATATGAGCTCTGGATGACGAGTAAGCCTTTCTTGCAGGTCATACCAAGCGCTTTCCAGATGGTTCGCCTCTATCTTATTGACCCAAATACAGTTTCCTAGAGGGGCTGGGAGAGGCGCTCGCAAAGTACCGGAGCGATGAATCGAGATCTGTTTTATTGCCGTCTTGTATACATCCAGGCTCAGCCCTTTGACACTAGCTGCAAGTCCCAGCTGCACGTAAATTCCAAACAGTAACTCAATGTCTGCCTTGGATATCAATCCCATTTTTTCAGCTACCAGCGAAGTAAACAGGCAATCAATGCCCACAGCTTCACCATGCATCAACCTAAAAGCCTCATCACGCTCCAACCAGCGGGATAACGTATGTCCAAAGTCCATTGGTCTGGATAAGTTTTCTTCTTTTAAGTCTCCCGCAATACTATCCAGCATGGCATCAATACAATTTATCAGCAGTTTATAGGATGCATCTCCCGGCAGGCCATCAGGTTCTAAAAAACTATTTTCCAACAGAGTGGCACACTGAGCTGACAAGGTATCGAGCACATCCTTATTGAATACCACTCCAACCTTAATCATTTCACCAATCGCACTTTTTAATACCCGCTGTGGATTAGTTTTCAAGAAGGAGGGATCAATAATGGTATGCAAGGGACAATGGAAAGCACCAATCCCATTCTTAATATTGTGGTTCACACTGACTTTAATGCCGATAGAGGAGTCAATCATTCCCATTAGAGTCGTTGGAATACGTATCCAGGGTGTATTCCGTCGCCACACCGCACTGACAAACCCAATCGTATCGGTTACCGCCCCTCCACCCATAGCTAAGATTGGCTCCCTGTAACGAAGAGGATTTGCCTTCCATATTTCATCAATCATACTGATAAGACTATTAATATTTTTTGACTGTTCGCCACCCTTCATAACTATCGGGATGAACTCAACCCCCATGGACTTTTGCCACTCGGTAATACCCTTCCCATAGAGCTCCCATACCTTGTCATCAACACAACAAATAATTCTGTTCTGCGGCGGTCTTAGGAGTTCTATAAGGAATTTATTACCAGGATTAAAGAGTCCATGGTGGTACCAGATTCTTTGGTTTGTTGGAGCCTGACAAATAGTATCTGAAATTTGTACGATAGAATGATGGCTTTCATCTTCTCTTAATTGAGCCTTAATACTGGGCTCAATCGCTGCGGCCAATTCGAGAACACCACATGCATGAAGCAGTCGCGGCAGGCTCAAGTATTTCTCATCATTGCTATCTAGAATGGATTCAATAAACAGCCGCTTCAGATTGTAATAATCTCGCTCAAACAAGTAGCAATACCACATCCCTCCCTTTTCTTTTCTAGTAAGCTCAAGTGCCCGATCAAGGACATCTTCCATGGCCTGCCGAATAAAAACAGGGTCGCCTCGAATGCCTTTTCGCATCACTATGCAATTTTCGACACCTTCACAACGGGTAGCCAGAAAAGAGAAACTCACCCCCAGATTAGTTTTTAGCGTAAAAGACAGCTTTTTGAAATCCTCGATATCACCGAAGCGCTTCTGCACGGTTTCATCTCGGTTCACCACTACATCAGTAATGTTGTGAGGAGCAAGGTTCCACTTTGCTATACAGAGTTCAAGTTCATGGCAACACTGGTTGAGCAGCATACCCTCGGAATTTTGCCTAAAAATGCTTTCCAGGTTGGCTTCCGGATGCGGGTTGTGATGAATGAATCCGACACTCCTGGACTTCAACTTCCATTGCTCGTTAAGCCTCTCGGCTCTATCCACGTAATTTGCGATATGCTTTTGATAGCCAACAACAACATTTACATTGTTTCTGTCGGCGATCATTTCCATTTCACGCAGCTTTTCCAGCGAGTCTGCACCAGGTTTTTCAAGGTATATATTCCTATATCCTTTATTAATTACCGATTCAAAAATCCCCTTCGCGAGTGGAGTCCTCACAGAGATAACAACCAAATTTTTTAAGGAGGGATGCGCATCAGGTATTTGCTCCACCGAGGAATAAGTTTTGAAATCGCCATACTGAGCTTTAAGTCTTGCCATCTCGTTTCGGAAAACCATCCCTTTTTCAGATGACTCGACATCACTGGAAAGCCAATACTCTTCAACAATCGCATCCACCACTACATTTCGCATATTCATTAGCTGAGACAAATGCAGCCATCCGATTGACTCCCCAGGCAGACCGACACCTACCACCGTGACATGCACCACATTCTGATTCATAGCGGCAACATTTAACCTCACATCCGCTGGCACTACCCAGATCATCAGAACCGGGCTTGCACTTCTAACTTATTGCTAATGTGCGCTGATTTACGACTCAACTCTTTTTTGATGCCTGAGGGTATGGACCGCGATCAACACATCTATATGTCGTCTTTGCGGCTCAATAGACATCAGGATGCGCCGATAAGGTTTCACCTAACGGCTGTCGCTTTGCCAAAGCCATTAAATAGCGGCTAAACACCCAACCAATCAAATAGCCAACAACGATTGCCAAAAGCTATCACACGTATTTACATTAATAATTTTTATCAAAGAGCATCGACCGATAGTATTGATCCCACTTCCAAACAACGACCGACAAGACAGTGATAAATAAGGAGCTATCCATGTCACGTTACATCGAATCCCAGCTGAAACCCTTTAACGCCAAGGCTTATCAAAACGGCGACTTCTTCGATATCAGCGACGCCGACGTTAAAGGCAAGTGGGCCGTATTCTTCTTCTACCCCGCAGACTTCACCTTCGTCTGCCCCACTGAGCTGGGCGATCTGGCGGACAACTATGAAGAGTTCAAGAAGTTGGGCGTTGAGATCTACTCCGTATCTACCGATACCCACTTCACCCACAAAGCCTGGCACGACTCTTCCGACACCATCGGCAAAATCCAATACCCGATGATCGGCGACCCCACCGGCACCATCACCCGCAACTTCGGTGTGATGATCGAGGAAGAAGGCATCGCCGATCGCGGCACCTTTGTAATCGACCCGGAAGGCCGTATCCAAATTGTCGAGATCACTGCCGGCGGAATCGGCCGCGATGCCAGCGAGCTGTTGCGCAAGATCAAAGCTGCCCAGTACATCGCCGCTCATCCCGGTGAAGTCTGCCCGGCCAAGTGGAAAGAAGGCGAAGAGACCTTAGCCCCCTCCCTAGATCTGGTAGGAAAGATTTAACCCAAATACCTCTGACCCGGCCCATCAAAAGGTGGGCCACAACCAAGCCTTAAATTGTTAGAGAAAGGACACACCGATGTTGGACGCAAACCTGAAAAAACAACTGGACACTTACCTGCAGAATATCGTCAAACCGATCGAGATTCGTGTGTCCACAGATAACAGTGAAAAATCCAAAGAGCTGGAGGCGCTGGTAGATGAAATCTCCGGACTCTCCAGCAAAATTACTGCACAGCAGAGTCAAGCCAAGCGCACGCCGAGTATGGCCATCGCCCCTGCCGGAGAGGAACCCCGGGTTAGCTTTGCCGGTATTCCCCTGGGACATGAATTTACCTCACTCGTACTGGCACTATTGCAAGCGGGGGGCCATCCCTCAAAAGCAGACCCGGAGCTACTGGAGCAGGTACGAAACCTGAAGGGTGAATTCCACTTTGAAACCTATATCTCCCTCTCTTGCCAAAACTGCCCGGATGTTGTCCAAGCGCTGAACCTGATGGCAACCCTCAACCCAAACATCACCCACGAAATGATCGACGGTGGCCTGTTCCAGGAGGAAGTTGAAAAGCGCAATGTTATGGCTGTACCTGCGGTTTACCTCAATGGTGAACACTTCGGCCAAGGCAGGATGTCCCTCGAAGAGATTGTTGGAAAACTGGATACTGGCGCAGCCGAGCGTAAAGCTGAAGAACTGAATGAAAAAGCACCCTACGATCTTTTAGTGGTAGGGGGTGGCCCAGCGGGCGCAGCGGCTGCTATTTATGCCGCTCGCAAAGGCATTCGCACTGGCATAGTGGCAGAACGCTTCGGCGGCCAGGTAATGGATACCGTAGGCATCGAGAACTTTATCTCTGTACCTTATACCGAGGGCCCCAAGCTCGCAGCCAGCCTTGAGCAACACGTAAAAGAGTATGGTGTTGATATCATTACCGATCAACGCGCAGCCAACTTGCGACGCAACGAAATGGTAGATATCAAACTACAAAGCGGTGCTACCCTATCCAGCCGCTCTGTAGTATTGGCTACCGGTGCCCGCTGGAGAGAACTGGGGGTACCTGGCGAAGCGGAGTACCGCACCAAGGGCGTAGCCTACTGCCCCCATTGCGACGGCCCCTTCTTTAAAGGTAAGCGCGTAGCTGTTATCGGTGGCGGCAACTCGGGCATCGAAGCAGCGATCGACCTCGCCGGAATCGTCGAGCACGTCACCGTACTGGAGTTCGCCGATAAACTGCGTGCAGACGAGGTGCTGGTACGCAAGGCTCAGTTAATGGATAACATTGATATTATCGTCAATGCGCAAACCACCGAAGTACTCGGCGACGGCAACAAAGTTAACGGCCTGGCCTATACCGATCGAGAGAGTGGTGAAAACAAGCAACTCGACCTGGCAGGCGTCTTCGTACAGATTGGCCTGGTACCCAATACGGAGTTCCTTAACGAAACCGATATAGAGATGAATCGCATGGGCGAAATCGTGATCGACGAGCGCGGCGCAACTTCAGTCCCCGGCGTCTACGCCGCCGGCGATGCGACCACTGTCCCCTACAAACAGATAGTGATCTCTATGGGTGCAGGTGCAACTGCTTCGCTGGGCGCATTTGACTACTTGATTAGGTCTTCGGTTGAATAACACCAAAGCGTTAAAAAGGGCCAGTCATTGACTGGCCCTTTTTTATATTCACTTTAAGCATGGACAATATAGGAGAACAGATTTCAAGCTAAGACCTGAGCCCACATAAAATATCATGCGCCATTTATAAACCTATATTTATAATGGACACTAAATCCGCACCTTTAATTTATATATATTATTAACAAACCAAAAACAAACTGATTAAACCCTATAAAATACCACTTGGCATCACCTATCAATTACTAATCGAAAGAAAACTTTAGAGTAAATAATAGACTCATTATCTTGGGAGCCCCCCATGAAGAAGCCAAGCCTAACGCTATTTTTAACCCTGCTACCAACCTTTGGATTACCTTTAGCCTCAAACAGTTTTGCTGTGAGCTGTGGTGACACGATTACTACCCAGGAATCCCTCACAGAAGACCTCTCCTGCGAAACCAATCCAGCCCTCACAATTGACGGCCCCGGTGGCGGGCTGAACTTAAATGGGTTTACTGTTACCTGTATAGAACCATTACATGAGGGCATCTATCTAACAGGGCTAGCTGCAAGCCTGTTTAACGGCGTAATAGACAATTGCAATGACTCAATAGCACTTACGGAAGATGGTGTTCATTTTGTCAGTGATATTGAGATTAACAATCTTGTAGGTGTGGGCGTACGTATTGAAAGTAACAGTAATTTTGTTACCGGCATCGTGATACCTTTTAATGGTACGCAATATGCAATAGGCATAGAAACAGCTAATCCCGCAAGCCTCAATCAGATCACTGGAAATTTTCTAGAGTTCCCGGGATTTTCAGGAATATATATCGAGGGGCGAAGCAATACAGTCACCGGAAATGAAATTCTTAACCCTGGTGATTTTGGCATAGCTCTTGATTCCGATGGAGGGAGCAACTTAATCCTACTTAACACTATAATCAGTGACAGTAAAGCGAGAATATTCAACACTCTCAATGGCGATGGAGATGTGGGAATATCTGTAAGTTCAGATTCAAATCTCATTTCTCAAAATAGTATATCGAACAGCACCACTGGAATCAGAATCAATAACAGTGACAGCAATACAGTAAGCAGCAATGAAGCTGACAATAACACTGACTATGGCATAGTGATCGAGGGAACTAGCGCAGAATTCAATAACATTTTATCTAATACAGCCAATGACAATGGTATATTCGACCTTTACTCCCCTGATGATCCGAACTGCACATCTTCGAACAACTGGATTGGCAATAGTTCTACCATTAATGACCCTAACTGCTTGGATTGAGGCTTTGCCAAACTAAATCCATAAAATTATCTAGTTAAGCAATAGCCGAGCGGTATATTGCTTACTTATAAAGTATAAAAAAGTAAAGAATCTCTTAGCAATCATTCGTAGCCAATACTCCCCGATAACGGATTGAGAGTGAAATCAATACTCACATCTTCATAGCCCCCAAACTACAACCATGCCAGCACTAATGGGATAAAGCTAAGGACCCTCTGATCAACGAAGCATTTTTCCAGAATTAAGCTGAGCTGCTTGAAAAATTCACTTTATTACGCACAAACGCGTAATTTGCGCGTAATAGTCCACTAATTTTTCATCTGAAACCCTCAATAGGTGGATTTCAGGCGAACCACCCCTAGGCAGCCAAGTATTTTCTCCCTATTATTAAGTTGGTAAAGCCTGCCAGTAAGCACAGCCTCTCAGTATTTTTTACCAGTCCCCGATAGCGGACCTTGTCATAACCAAATACCCGTTTGATGTAGCGGAAGGGGTGCTCGACCTTCGCTCTTATCTGCGCCTTGATCTTTTCCGCTTTACGAAGTGCATCACGCCCTGGAAGAGTTTTTAGCTTGCTCGGCTTCATTGCTATATACCAATCCGCCTCCCGCTCTTTCAACTCTTCACGTTTCTCCGCACCAATGTACCCAGAGTCTCCCCAGATTCTTTTCTCCTCCCCGTGGAGAACTCGCTCTGTAGTTGTGACATCATGCGAATTCGCTGCTGTTGTATCTATGCTATGTATTACTCCGAGCACATCATCAACCCCGATATGCATTTTCATTCCAAAATGCCACTGATTGCCTTTCTTTGTTTGATGCATTTCTGGATCACGTTTTTTCTTTTTATTCTTGGTTGAAGTTGGCGCAGAGATAATAGTGGCATCTACAATCGTGCCTTCACGCAGTACCATGCCATTCTCAGCAAGATGCTTGTTGATTTCATCAAAAAGAGCTGCACCTAGCTGATTGAGCTCCAGTAAGTGGCGAAAGTTAAGAATCGTTGTTTCATCGGGAATTGGGCCGCTCAAAGTCAATCCAGCAAAACTACGCATGGATTCAATTTCATACAGTGCATCCTCCATAGCGGGATCACTGAGATTATAAAATAGCTGCATGCAATGAATACGGAGCATGACACTCAATGGATATGGCTGTCGGCCACGTTTGCCTTGTGGATAGCAAGGAGTGATCTGAGCTTCTAGTCGCTGCCATGGGATGAGGGCTTCCATTTGAGAAAGAAACTTCTCTCGGCGAGTTATACGGCGCTTTAGCTTATATTCTGCTTCGGCAAAGGTGACTTGGTGCATAATTCATCGTAGTCTTGATGGGTAGGTGAATATTACCAATATTGGCTTGGAATTATTCAGAGGTTCCCTAAAACTGACTTCTACCAGAAAAAAAGTATTACGCAAAAGTTCCAGACACCCATAAACCTTACTGAAAGTAAGATTCAATATTTACAATGGGTTTTAAAATCAAAGCCATAATTTAAATTAAATATTATCGAAAACAAATAAAAAAGCTAATAATAGTAAAAGTAACGCTAGCCCAGCTTACGCACTCATCCAATCTAACCATAGAAAATGAATCACCCTCAATAACATAACAACCGCGAACAAGGAATGGAAAGTATGAAAAAACTAAAATTAGCCCTTGCCTATTTTCTTTTGCCCGCTGCTGGAATAGCAATTTCCTTCGAAAGCTATGCTGTTAGCTGTGGAGATACCATTACCTCCCAAGAAACACTGACTCAGGACTTAGTCTGTGCCACTAATCCCGCACTAACAATTACCGGTCCCTTGGGCGGACTTGATATGGATGGATTTACTGTTACGTGCTCTGCCTCAACAGACGACGGCATACTCCTAAATGGCCTATCTGCTAGTTTAACCTCTGGAGTTATCGATAACTGTAACAACTCTATTATGTTACAAGACGATGGGTCCCACTATGTTACAAGTGTTGATATAGATGATCCTGATGGAGTAGGAGTACTTATTTCAAGCGATAGTAACTTTGTCACCGGCATCCAGATACAATCTGATGGCGTAACCTCCGGAAATGGTATAGAAACTGAAGATCCCGCTAATTATAACCAAATCATCGGAAATACTATCGATAGCACCGGTGGAGATGGAATATATCTAGAGGGAATCTCAAACAATGTTACTAGCAATATAATCACAAATGCTGGTGGTGACGGTGTTGATTTCGATCCCGATGGTCGTTCAAATATCCTTATATTGAATGTTATTGATAACAGTACAGACGTTGGCATTGAGATAGATTCCAACTCTAATCTCATTTCTCAAAATGTAGTGACAAATAACGTGACAGGTATCAGGGTTGAGAGCGCTGATAACAACACCATTAGTGTAAATAGTGTAAGTGATAACAATGACTACGGAATATCTATTGAAAGTGGAAGCGCCGACGGTAATACCGTCTTATCTAACTCCTCCTTAAACAATGGGATCTTTGACCTTTACTCACCCAACGATCCAACTTGCACTGATAACACCTGGATAGGTAATACTTTTGTTACCCGTGACCCTTCATGTTTAGAATAAATTAAACCCTAAATAACTCAAAACTAAAGGCGATAATCAAGTTCTGTATCGCCTTCTCTCAATGACTATCATTTGGGCAATAGAATACCTTGTAAGTTAAATCATACATTGTTACCGGCAGTCCTCTATCAAGCTTTCTTCAGCAAGAATTTCAAACCGACAATAAGTAAAACCTCCCATTAAACTAATGTCCCACTAAATCAGCACTTACCTCTCATAGCATCTATCTAGGCCATCTATCAAACTCATACTTGTATCAACCCCATTCACAAGGAGTACGTGCCAGATTGTCGGCCAAATTCCGATGATCAGGCTAGTGAACGGTGATTGATACGACCTCAACCTTGAAAATGCAATGGAAAACGACATTGGTCGTACAGTCTCATCACTAAAGGAGTTTATGATGAAGAATATTGCACCTCTAGCCGCCAGTATTGCCCTGGCAATCATTAGCCAGGGCGCTATCGCCGACACCAATACTGCAACGGTTTACCAAGAAGGTCTTGGGAACACTGCAACAGCTGATCAAAGTGATCCAACCGCCACAAACAATACCATCGATCAAACTCAGATCGGTGATAACAACACCAGCTATGCGGAGCAATCCGCTAACAGTGATGGTGGCACGATCATTCATAACCAAACTGGCGATATGAATACCGCCGAGTCCTATCAGGATAACTCTGTAGGCGCCTATATCGAGATCAATCAGGGTGACAACAATCAGTACGTCTTCACTCTCCAGTCATTTGTTGACGGTAGCACCATGTCCATTACCCAAGATGGGGATGGCCACAGTGCAACCTTAACTCAAACCAATAGTACCGATGATGTTATTGTGGTGACTCAAGCTGGGGTAAACCAAACCGCATTTGTTACCCAAACACTGACGTCAAACAGTGAAGTCTATGTAGATCAGCTCGGCGACTCCAACCTGGCGACCCACAATCAAGTCAATGGGGACTCCCACTACTCCTACTCATATCAGGACGGTACTACCAACACCCTAAATGTGATTCAAACCAACGATGATCACGAGAGCAACCTCTGGCAAATTGGCGACAACAATGTGGCCATTCATAACCAGACGGGTTCAGATCACTACGCACTGACCGAGCAGCTCGGAACTTCCAACTTTGCCAATATTACGGCAACAGGTATTGGTTCTTCCGCTCAAACTTACCAAAATGGTGTGGGTAACGCCCAAACAACAACGCAAATTGGCGATGCGCAATCTGCTTTTGCCAATCAAACCGGAAACGCAAACGTAGGTGTGATTCTACAGTAAACGCTTCATCTCGCAGTGCTGCCCATAAATGGGCAGCACCCATGGACTCATTGGCACCGAAAGACCATCTTCCAAAGAGTTATTTCCGAAACAACTCTTCCCTTACATCCACATACCTAGCAATAACCCAAGTTCTTTACCAACTTATATAGGCGACTTCGTGTTCGTCATAGGTACAATCCGCACCGTTAGTTAGTCTCTCCGTCCCATCTATCAGGATAAGTCGCCTCTATCTGATGACGCAACATACCTTTACCCCACGCATAACTAGACAAAGGATAGCCAAGACTTCCTCGCCGTTCAGCAGCCCTATTCGCCACTTATCCTAATTTTAATCCAGAAGAAAAAGATTCCTCTAAGATGGCAAGCATTCAGCAGGTGAACACAGAGAGAATAGTTGTGCGATATATTCAAACTAGATTTTCAAAGACAAACGCAAAGTTAAAGTCGCTTTTCTTAGCCGCCGGCCTGTTTTCTACTACAGCAAGTGCTGGTGGCATTGATGGAGAATGGAAGGCCACTATCCAAACAGAGAGTGACAAGGTACTTCCGATTGTCCTCCATTTTGATCAGGATAACGATAAATGGACGGGCGTACTGGATAGCCCTTCACAAAATGCCTATGGCATAGAGATGTCATCCTTGGACATTAGCGGCAACAACATATCCTTCGAAATTGAAGACTTACAAATCAGCTACGAGGGGGCGTACAACCCAGTAGTTGAGCTTATGTTCGGATCATTTACTCAAGGGAAGTCACAGACTCTTAACTTCAGAAAGATAAATACTGCTAAACCGGATAACCGTCCACAAATACCAACAGGCCCCTATCCCTATACTGTTGAAGAGGTAAGTTTTAAAAGTACAATCACAAATAATATAATCTCTGGAACATTGACCAAACCAAACTCAAGGATAAAAGCTACTGCGATCCTGATTAGTGGTTCGGGGCCGCAAGACCGGGATGAAACCGCATTCGGCCATAAAGCATTTGCGGTAATTGCCGACTATTTAACCCGGCAAGGGTACGCCGTATTGCGTTATGATGAACGAGGAATTGGTGACTCTACCGGGAGTTTCTCCACGGCAACTACCGAAGATTTTGCCAATGATACCAGTGCAATTGTGGATTATCTGAACAGTCGTAACGATCTCCCCAAGGGTAAAACGGGCTTGATTGGGCACAGCGAGGGGGGGATGATTGCCCCCATGGTAGCCAGCAATCGTGATGATATTGCGTTTACAATTCTTCTCGGCGGCCCAGGGGTTAAAATGCAACAGCTCTTTTTCGACCAGTGGCACAGGGATAGAAAGCACAGCGGTGTGACTGAGAAAAACCTACAAGAGTTACGCAAGCTTGATAAAATTATTTTTGAACAATTTGCTCGTCTTCCCATAGGGGGAACTATCAGTGATGGCTTACATCAAGCTCTTCATAAGAGTGTTAAACTCGAAGGCTTGGAAGGAGGCAAACTGGAAGCTCAAGTTGAGGTACTTAAGAAACAGTATTCCACCCCTTGGTTTCGTTATGCATTGAACTTCAACCCTGAGCCCTATTTAGAGGGTACAAAATGTCCTATTTTGGCTCTTAACGGCTCACTGGATTTTCAAGTTGATGCGGAAATGAACTTAGGCAATATAGAAAAGGTGTTGAGTAAATCCAATCATAAGGATTATGAAATTATTGAACTCGATAAAATGAATCATCTCTTTCAAACAGCCGAAACCGGCAGCTATGCCGAGTATGCGGAAATAGAGGAAACCTTTTCCCCTATTGCCCTCGAGATGATGTCAACCTGGCTGAACGAGAGATTCTGATTTTAACTAAACTCTGTGGCCCCAGAACAAGGGGCCATTTTATTAACATGTATTAATTTATGAAGTTACTGAAGTCCCCCGCACCTACGACAAAATTCTTAGCGTATCATTTTGGCGGCTGGCTAATATTCGCCCTAGTGAACTCCATTTCTCGCGGATTACTTACCGATGAAAATTTTGAGCAACTCGCCATACATGCACTCACCCTGATATTAACCTGCGGAGCTTTAACACTAATCATCAGAGAAATGATTTATCGCTTTGACCTCTTAGATAAAAACTGGAGGCAACAGTGGCCCTACTTTTTTCTATCCTCAATCTCACTTGCATTTACCTGTGCCTATATTTCAGTTATTTTTCTATTCTCATATTATAATTTAATGGGGTATGCCATTCCCGAATCAATTTGGCACAACGTACTTGGCAACTGGCTTATCATGACTATTTTATTAGTAAGCTGGACCCTGATTTATGTTACAGCAGTTAATCAAGACCGTTTACTCAAAGCTGAACAGGAAGCCATTCAACTTAACCTACAGCTCAATGAGGTTAAAATGGCAGCACTTATGGGGCAGCTTAACCCACATTTCCTTTTCAATGGACTAAACAATATCCGGGCCTTAATTCTCGAGGATGCTACTAAATCAAGAACGATGCTGACAAACCTCTCTGATCTACTGAGATATACATTGATGGCGCATAAACAGAAAACCGTGCCACTCAGAGATGAGCTGGAAATTGTTTGTCAATATATCGACCTCCTCAAAATACAATATGAAGATCGTTTGACTTTCAACTTGATAACTGATCCAGAATTGATGGGAGAACGAATCCCTCCTCTTATTATCCAACTGCTTACAGAAAATGCGATACGCCACGGAATTGAAAAGTCCAAGCATGGCGGTGAAGTAACCATCAGAGTATCCCATGAAGAGGAACACCTAGTCATCACGGTAGCTAACCCAGGGACCTTAGAACTAAACGCACCTCTAGAAACAAAGCCCAGCAAAAAGAAAAATGAAAATACCGGATTGGGGCTAGCTAATATAAAAAAACGATTGACTCTTCAATATGGTAACAACACATCCTTCCAGATAAAGCAACAGGGGCAGCAAGTTATTGCCCAATGCCATATTCCTACTTCATCTCTACAGTTGGCGGTATAATAAGTGAAAGCCATTATTATTGAAGATTCCAGACTCGCTCGCAATGAATTGAGAGAGCTGTTAAAGCCTCACAAAAATATTAACTTAGTTGCAGAGGCAAAAGATTGTGAGCAGGCAGTTTCTCTGATTTTAAAAGAACAACCAGACTTACTTTTTTTAGACATTAATCTACCAGATGGGACAGGCTTCGATATACTAGAACAGCTTGAAACTGCACCCCAGGTTATTTTCACAACGGCTTATGACGAATACGCCATACAAGCATTCGAAGTCAACGCATTAGACTACCTCCTCAAACCAATCAACCCGGAAAAATTAAAGCGAGCGCTTAACAAAACACTAAGTGATTCTCCTTTACAGGATGATAATCACTTATCGAACTACCTAGACACCAACAACAAGATCTTTATCAAGGACGGAGAGCGCTGCTGGCTAATAGAAATAGGAAATATCCGTTATTTTGAAAGCTGTGGAAATCATGCCCAAGTATTCTTTGATAACAACAAGCCGTTTATTTATAAATCATTATCTAAAATTGAACAGCGTTTAAATCCTGAGGTTTTCTTTCGCGCCAACCGCCAGCAAATCATAAACTTGAATTTTATTCAGGATATTCAACCATGGATCAATAGTGGGCTACTAATAACAATGACCGATGGAAAAGAAATAGAGGCTGCAAGACGCCCCGCTACTCGCTTACGGGAAATGCTAAGTTTGTAGGTCGGCCGTATAACCTGCTGCCAGGTACCATGCTGGCAGCAGCATCTCTATTACTCACCTCGTATAAATACTCTGCTGCTAATCTGAAACATCAATTTTAGCGGCATACTTTTAATCCAGTAAAGTCTAAAGATGGACAGCTTGCCAAGCTACCTGAATATCGATTCACCTTATGAAATATGCGTCCATAATAGGAGATGACACAATTCTTTACTCATTTTTAATGTCGTTTACAAGACGTCCTGAAACACACCCTAATTTATGTAGAAAGGAATCTATCAAATGTTCAAACGAGCTTCCTGTTTGGTTTTAACAGCCCTTTTATTCAGTATCACCAATTTGGTGGCGGCACAGCCAAATAACTTAGAAGAGAATAAAAAACTCGCAATGCAAGCTGTGGGGTTATGGCTAAGCGGCAATAAGATAGATCCCAAGACAATTTTATCTCCTAACTATATAAATAACCTGGATTCTGCGACAACGGATAGCGCAGGCCCACAAAAGCGTAACCTCAAACAATTTGAAGAAGAGGTGGCTAAGTTTCACAAGGCTTTCAAAGACATCAAGGCGGTCAGTACCAAGCAAGTAGCTGAAGGAGATTTAGTCGCAACCCATGTTACAGTCAGCGCTAATCATGTCGGCTCGTTTATGGGGGAATCTCCAACCAAAAAAACAATCACCTGGGATGCCGTGGAATTCTCCAAGATTCAGGACGGCAAAATAGTCGAAGCTTGGGTCACTTGGGATAAATATGGATTCCTAAAGCAGCTTGGTGCACTGAAGTAGTCAATTGCGGAGTAATACTATCCTTGACAGCAAGTCAGGATACATTCCCGAATGCGGCATTCATGCTGCTCTGACCCCAAATAATCAAGATCGTCGATATTTTGATCGGTGTCTTTTATGAGTTTAGAAACTCCATCTCGAGAACTTGGCCCACAAGAGGCCTTATTTATAGAGATGACAAGACTCTCCTATGGTGGCTTACAATTTGTTTCTTTCATTAGAGTCTGCAAATCGTTAAGTGTTGACACTTTACGCACAGGATTAGAGTACCTACACAAACGCCACCCTCTTCTACGCGCTCGTATCCAAAGAGGGGAAAAACTTCGCTGGATTTGCGACGTTGACTTCAATGATATTCCATTAAATATATGCCAAGTTGGCGGTACTCTCAATTTAGAGGATGAGTTTAGAGTTCACGGCATAAACTGCCTGGACAGTGAAAAATATGTATACAGCATAAAGCTCTACCTCAATAAAGAAGGTCTCGTAGAGTGGATTTCTGTCATCAATATACATGCAGCATTTGATGGCAGATCAGTAATGACTATATTTTCAGACTTAGACAAATTCCTGCAATCTAACGAAACACTTGAACAGGCCAAGTCACTACCTCTACAAGAGAGTATTGCGAGCCAGCTAGAGTCAGCTGGATACTTTGGAGAAAAAGAGGTCGAGCACAAGAATACCGGAGATTTTAGCTGGCCAGTAGAGAAGCAGGCCCCTCCTACAGAACGTATATCTTGTGCCGTTTCATACCTGATGCCCCCAGAGAAGATCCACAAACTCGCCCAATGGGGCAAGGATAATGGCATTAAAATAACTGCCATTTATTGTGCTATTGCATCCATAGCAGCTCGAGCCATACCTATCTACAAGCATCTAACTGAAGTAATTTTGGCCATGGATGCTAGGGGGTTATGCTCTCCCAATATCCCCATAGGGCACATTGGAGCGTTTTCAGAAACTACCAGTTTAAAATTACCTGAAAACATTGAGTCCGCTGAGGTTATCGAAGTTGCTAAACAACTTCAACAGCAGATTCTTTCAGTTCTCCTCAAGCAGAGCCCTATGACAAAAAACCTAAGTTCTGACTATAAGATGGATGATATCACTCAAATGGCTTCAGAGATAACAGCCCAACAGAAGTCATTTCCAGCAGGTATTATTGTTTCCAATGTGGGCAGTATGCGCTTACTAGCTGATGAAATGCAGTATTTTGAGATCCAAAAGCCTATGATCACCCTAACCAATGGTATAAACCCAATCATGGCAGTAACCTACACCACCTACCGCAATGCTGTTTTTGTCTTTGGGTATTGTGAACCATTGATTAGCAGACATAGTATCGATTTATTTGTTAATGAATATATGCGTATATTAAATAGCCTTATTTCAGAATAGTATTCCATTCGATAAATTACTTTAAGTAAACAGCCTTGAAAGGGAAACCCTGAAAATAACCATCAAAAAAGCTAAACTCTCATACAACTAAGCACCTCACAAACCCGCTAAAAATCAACCTATTTTTGAGGTGCCAAGCAACTATTTATATTGGCAAATCTACTTAAGCTGAAACATATTGCTCATCCCATAAGCTGAATAAATTTCTTGCATCGCCTCTTCTGTAGCTTTGTTAATTCTCTCAATAGTTGGATTTAAGCCTGTGCCATCAACAGTTGCTCTAAATGAATGCTAACCAGGCTGAACAATCAGAGACTGAATGCCAAATTGAGCCAGCTCCACGCGGTAGTTTTCTCCGATTCCCTCTATTGCGTGCTTGCTAGCATTATATGAGCCAAGAGAAGGTAATACGAATTCCCCCAAAACACTTGATATCTGGACAATAGCTCCATTACCATGCTGTTTCATTTACTTCAAGACCGTATGAATTAGTTGTTACAATCCAAACACATTAATTTCAAAAACCAAGATACATAATCTAGCTGCATTACTTCCACTAGATATCATTGCATATGCTATATCAATAGAAAGGCGGAGCTTACCAGCGTCGGATTTCGAGACAAGTCACCACCAACTAGAATAATTACACTTTCTACTTAAGCTACGCGTAAGTTCCTTACCATATTGCTTATAGATTTTGATTTATCACCATTCAGTCTTTGAAGATACAAAATAAAAGTTATTATAGCCTTGGGAGTTTGTCTTTAAAAAGGCAAAACCCATGAGGAATAGATGGTTTCTGGGTACAACATGGCAAGTAAGTTCAACGCCTCT
Organism: Microbulbifer maximicatervae (SeqCode); assembly: GCF_052468155.1. Classification (NCBI taxonomy): domain Bacteria; kingdom Pseudomonadati; phylum Pseudomonadota; class Gammaproteobacteria; order Cellvibrionales; family Microbulbiferaceae; genus Microbulbifer; species Microbulbifer maximicatervae (SeqCode). The sequence goes on along the minus strand of NZ_CP174335.1, from coordinate 3,031,049 downwards.
TTCAAAAAGACTATTATTACACTTGTGTATATAGCTGTTGGTTATGCTTTTTTCGCCTACGTTTATAACAATTTTTTCACGCAAACAACCACATTCCCCCGAGAGTCGGTCACCTATGATCTTACTCACAATACCGATTATCTCCAGCAAAAAGACACGATTAATATCCTCGTCGTAGCAGGCGGAGGAGTCAGAGGCTTAATTCCTCTACATGTATTGCAGTATATTGAAGACAAATTGGGGAAGCCCCTTGATCAGGTGTTCGACGTTTTTTCAGGGGTTTCCACTGGAGCAATTATCGCAACAGGCCTCAATATTCCTGATGAAGCTATTCCCACCAGAAACGGGCAAAAGCTTTCCCATCTCGACTATCTGGTTGATATCTATGAGAACGAAGTAAATTACCTTTTCTCTCCCCCTTGGTATCACAAGTTCCTAACCGCAGGCGGTCTGTTTTCACCCTCTTACTTTGGCAGCCGATTACATGAGGTAATGGAAAAACATTATACTAAAGACCTTAACTTTACTGAACTTGAGAACTACGTAATCATCCCTTCTTTAAACTTAAAGGACGGACAGATACACCTTTTTAAGAACAAAGGTGAGACGGTCAATTATCTCCCCACCGATCGGCTTTATCAATTAATGACAGCCGCGGTAAGTGCTGAAACGGCTTTTCCGCCTGTCGTATTCAACTATTCAGAAGATGAAGGTATCCAGCATTGTGAGCCTGAATTTGCAGAGTCGGAAAACGAATCCCAATGTGTCTTTGCAGATGCAGCTATAGCTATGAACAACCCGGCCAGTATGATTCTTCGAGATGTTATCAACGAATTTCCCGATAAAAATTACTACATCCTGGTATTAGGTGCTGGTAGCCCTCGACTCCTTAGCTCAACAACAAACTACGATACCCTGAAAAACTGGGGACAAATAAACTGGTTTCGAGATGCGCTAACAAATATGCAGCGCTCAATGGATACACACCAGCTCCACACACTGGAAATTGCAAAGTCTTTATCTGAAGAAGGGAGGATAGAATACGACTATCTAAATATCGAAATTCGAGAGCCTTTTATCGGCATATTTGAGCACAAGAAACTCCCAAAGTTAAAGGACTATTCGGACCAACTAATCAAAGACAATCAGGTCCAAATCGATCTAATTGTCGACCATTTAAAAAGTGAGAGCATTAAAAATTCAAGTGATAAGTCTTGACAGGTGACTCTTAAATCAACATGGGGAAACCTAGAAGGTTTCCAGGTATCTATGTGTTACCTCCTTGCCCTACCTGTATATTTACAAATGCCTGGTACTGACTTAAAAATACTTCGCCAGAGAGCTTTTGTAAAAAGCTACTTTTCTCCAAACGATCCATCACCGGACCTTTAACTTCAGAAAGATGAAGTCGAACATCTCTATTAAGTAAGATACTGTTTATACTTTCCAGTACTTCCAAGGCACTCCAATCAATTTCATTAACGGCACTACACATCAGGATCACATGCCTGACCTGGGAATTGCCTCCTAGACGGCTATAAATACGCTCTTCCAATGTACTTATATTAGAGAACATCAGACGGCCATCTACTCTAAAAGTAAGAATCTCAGAAGCAGTTTTAACTGGGTGTCGATCTATATTGCGGAAATGCTCAGTGCCTTCGATTAATCCTACCTCTGCAATATGAGGCTTTGATGCGCGCCAAACGAATAATAATAGCGATGCACCCACTCCACAGAGCACGCCCGACTCAACGCCAAATAATAGAGTAACGAAGATTGTCACCGCTACAGCAAGAAAATCCGCCTTGGAAAATTGCCAAGTTTTGCGCAAGATAGAAAAATCTACCAGTGAAAGTACTGCAACAATAATAGTGGCAGCGAGAGTAGCTTTCGGAAGAAAATATAGTGGTGACGTTAGAAAAAGAGCCGTGAATCCAATGCCTATTGCGGCAAATAGGCTGGCAAACTGTGTTTGTGCTCCCGCGTCAGCATTTACAACTGAGCGTGAGAAGCCACCACTTACCGGAAATCCACCAGAAAAACCTGCCCCAACATTCGCCAACCCTAAAGCCACCAGTTCTTGGTTGGAATCAATTCTTTGTCTACGTTTTGCGGCTAAAGTCTTTGCCACGGATATCGATTCTACATAGCCGATGATAGCAATCATTAGCGCAGGTAACGCAAGTGACTCAAATAGGGAAACCGACAGCTTTGGCAAGCTAAATTGAGGCAGCCCCGAAGGAACACTGCCAACAAGGGCTACTCCCCATGCTTCAAGGTTAAAAGTATATGAGAAGTACACGGTTATCAGCACTGCTACTGCGGGGGCTGACTTAGACAGAAGATTAGCGGTATCAGCTGTGATTCCTAATCTTTGCAATAGTTTTGCCGCACAAGCTCTAGATAGGTATAGAAATAGCACCACCCCCAAACCGACTAACAAGGTCAACTGATTATAGCCACCCAAGTTTTCAAACAAGCCAGGCAACAGCTCTAATATTGTATCTCCATGGACCGATAGCCCCAGCAATTGGGTAATCTGATTAAGTGCAATTAATAATGCAGAAGCAGTTATAAAGCCGGAGATTACTGGGTGTGATAAAAAGTTAGCGAGAAAACCTAACTTTAATATACCTAATACAGTGAGAATTCCCCCGGACAAGAGCGCCAATATCGCTGCTGCAGTGAGGTAGTCTACCTCCCCGCTCGCTGTTACCTTTCCAAGAGCAGCGGCGCTCATTAAGGAGATTACCGCTACAGGTCCTACGGATAGTGTTCGACTGCTGCCTAACAGGCCATAGACTAGCAGCGGAACAATACTCGCATAGAGGCCCACCTCAGGTGGCAATCCGGCAAGCAAAGCGTAAGCAAGAGACTGGGGAATAAGGAGCACGGTAACAATTGAAGCCGCCAGTAGGTCCTGGGTTAGCAGCTGCCGATTATAGGAGTGAATAGTTGCCAGAATGGGAAACCATCTGGTGAGATGCTGCATCGCCATGATCTGTTTTCCGCTCTGGCCTTACGGCCTGAGTTCTATCAGCTTAAAAGAAGGGTTTGAATTGCAGCACCAAAAGTGCTGCATTTTAGAGCTAGGGTTCAATCGATATCAGCACCGCACCAATATCGAATCCTGCGGCCTGGGCCTGGGAGTTGAGCTGCTTTTTATCTGCCCCCATCAGGACCTTGGCGCCGGCCCATACCTGGCTGGAACGATTACCCGTCCGGCAAAACGCGTGCACTTTGTCTCCTTCCTGTAAAACATCACGAAATGCCTCGCAGTGATTTCGCATCATACGTCCGCGAGTAAAAGGAATAGCCACAAATTTAATACCCACCGCCAATGCGGCCTGCTCCATTTCCAAATAGGAGGGGTGAGTTTCACTCTCACCTTCCGGGCAATTGCATACTACAACTTGTACCCCACTCTGAGCCAATGGCACCATACTTTCACAGGCTATATGCTCAGAAACGCTCACCTGTTCATCTAATTGTTTAATATTCATTGTCACCTCAGTTCTATGCATTCAACTGAATAAATATATCGATCAATAATTTCGTCTAAAGTTGATTAAGCGGCACTTTCAAATAAACCGTACCATTCGATTCTGCCGGGGGCATTTGCCCCGCTCGAATATTCACCTGCACAGACGGTACTATCAGCCGCGGCACAGATAAAGTGGCATCGCGCTTGCGGCGCACCGCGACAAAATCTTCCTCGGCAACCCCATCGCGCAAATGAATATTCTCCCTGCGTTGCTCTCCCACGCTGGTCTCACACTGATAGCCCCGCTTACCTTTAGGCGGGTAGTCGTGACACATAAACATGCGGGTTTGGTCGGGAAGGGACAAGATCTTACGCACTGAGCGATACAGCTCTGACGCATCGCCGCCGGGGAAGTCACATCGCGCACTGCCAACATCCGGCATAAATAAGGTATCGCCAACAAAAAGCGCATCGCCGATTAGCCAGGCCATATCTGCGGGAGTGTGGCCGGGACTGTAAATCACTTTCGCTGTCAGCTTACCCACCTGGAAAGTCTCACCATCCTTAAAGAGATGATCAAACTGACTGCCATCTGCCAGGAACTCCCGCTCAAGGTTAAATACATCGCGGAAGATTTTCTGCACCTGGCAAATGTGTTCACCGATTCCGATACGTCCACCCAATTGCTGGCGTAAAAACGGTGCCGCTGATAAGTGGTCAGCATGGGCATGAGTCTCCAGTATCCACTCCAGAGTCAGGTCTTTCTCTTGAATAAATGACACCAGCTCCTCAGCACCTCGGCTACTGGTGCGACCCGAGGCTGAATCAAAATTCAGCACAGAGTCCACAATAGCGGCGGAACCCCCTTCCCTGTCGTACACCACATAGCTCCAGGTTTCTGTATCCCGATCCAGGAACGGCTGTACCCGGGCACAGTGTTCTTCATGAGCCATCTTCTGCTCTCCCGTATTCACTACACCAACAATATACAATGTGATATTATATAAAACAATATATTGTAATTGTGTAAATTGATTTAGTTCCTATGCCTGATACTGAACATCTCGATCTCAACAAAATGCGCGATTCCGCTGGCCAGGCGGCAGCGATGCTGCGCTCCCTGGCCAATCAGGACCGCTTGCTACTTCTATGTCAGCTCAGCCAGGAAGAGTTAAATGTAGGCGAATTGGAAGAGCGCCTGGGTATTCATCAGCCAAGCCTGTCCCAACAACTGGGTGTCCTCCGTCGTGAAGGCCTGGTCGAAACACGCCGCGAGGGAAAAAACGTCTTCTACCGGGTTGCAGACCCGCGAGTACTCGCCCTGCTGCAAACCCTTTACCAGCTCTACTGTGCGGAGTAATCCCATGACCATCGATTGGACCGCTTTCACCCCGGGCACTGCACTCGCCGGGGGGCTGCTGATTGGCCTCGCCAGTGCCGCTTTACTCGCCTTCAACGGTCGTATCGCAGGTATCTCCGGCATCATTGGCGGGCTGCTTAACCAATTCCAAGGTTCCCTGTGGCGCCTGGCCTTTATCGGGGGGCTATTGATAAGCCCTCTTGCCTGGAAAATCTTTGCAACAGTGCCCGACATTGATATCCAGGCAGGTTATCCCACCTTAATTGCAGCGGGATTACTGGTGGGCCTGGGCACGCGGATGGCTTCCGGTTGTACCAGTGGCCATGGTGTTTGCGGCTTGTCCCGACTCTCCACTCGCTCGCTAACCGCCACCCTAATATTTATGGCCGCGGGCTTCGCAACCGTATTTCTAATGCGACACCTCCTGATCGGCCAGCTGGGTCAATGATGATGAAAACCAATATCAGCGCACTTTTGGCCGGGCTCACTTTCGGCCTGGGGTTATTGCTCTCCGGTATGGCCAACCCAGAGAAAGTTCTGGGCTTCCTCGATTTAGCCGGCGCCTGGGACCCCTCTCTGGGACTGGTGATGTTTGGCGCTATCGCCGTGGGCCTGCCACTATTCCATTTCATCAGACGGCGGGGACAGTCTATCTGGAAGCAACCGCTTCACCTGCCGGCAAGTAACCAGGTTGATCGCCGATTGGTATTGGGCAGCCTTCTATTTGGCGCCGGCTGGGGACTGGCGGGGTTTTGCCCCGGACCGGCGATTGTCGCTACCGGGGCGGGACAACTTAAAGCGGTAATTTTTGTACTCGCCATGCTCACGGGTATGGGGATATTCCAACTCTTCGGGATCAAGCGCACTGCCGCAGTGGAGTAACTTGCGCCCAAGCACAACGGTGAGGCAGCCGCCGTCTATCTTGTTTGAGCAGTTCACACAATTGCGGCAGGAAGAGAGCGGAAACAAATGTAAGGATGCGGCTACTCCACCTAATCCCTCCATGGCTTCGACGCTACCAGCCCAAGTGGCTGGTGGGAGATAGTGTTGCCGCCCTCCTGGCCAGCATGATGCTGATCCCACAGGCCCTCGCCTATGCCGCACTTGCCGGCTTGCCCCCTTATCTAGGGCTCTACGCTGGGCTGCTCCCATTAGTTGGATACGCACTGTTTGGCTCCAGCTCGGTGCTGTCCGTTGGCCCGGTGGCCGTGCTCGCCCTAATGACCGCTTCAGCTCTCACCCCCATAGCCTCACCGGGAAGTCCCGAGTACATTTCCGGCGCCATATTATTAGCACTCTTGAGTGGAGTAATCCTGCTGTTAATGGGGTTTCTTGGCCTCGGTAGCCTCGCCAACCTTTTGAGCCTTCCGGTTGTTGACGGTTTTGTCTCCGGTGCCGCGCTGCTGATTATTGCCGGGCAGATTGCCCCCTTGCTGGGAATATCAAGCAATGGCGATACGGTTCTCGAGATATTGATCAGCACCTTTAACCACCTGCCCGAAACCGATCGGGAAGCAGCTCTGCTGGGGCTCATTGCACTGGCCAGCTTAATTGCCGCCCGTCTAGGCTTGCCCTTCCTGCTCAGGAAAATCGGGGTCGGCCCAGCACGATCCAAATTGCTTTCGCGGTTGGCGCCCATGCTTATCGTGGTGATTGCCATTGTGCTCACCGCTATTTTTCACTGGGAGAAGGAATTACCCGTTGTGGGGGTTATTCCCGCTGGCCTACCGCACCTAAGTATCCCCTCTATTAATCCGGGGCCGATTTACAAACTGCTATTGCCTGCCCTGATTATTGCCCTGCTCGGTTTTGTCGAGAGCTTATCTATTGCCCACTCTATCGCCCAACGGCGCGGCGAGAAGCTCAACACTAATGCGGAACTGCGGGGGCTGGGCGCCTCCAACCTACTCAGCGCATTTTCAGGAGGGTTTGCGGTAACCGGCAGCTTTGCACGGACAGCCGTTAACGATGAGAGTGGAGCAAAAACCCCCCTCAGCGGCGTGATAGCCGCAGTGCTAATCGCCCTGCTACTCCTGTATGCCACCAAAGTCTTTACCGAACTGCCAATCTGCGTGCTGGCCGCCACCATCATTGTTGCAGCCGCAAACCTGATCAACTTCCAGGGTATGGCCCACCACTGGCGCTACGACCTCACCGATGGACTGGCAATGGCCGGCACATTTCTCGGGGTAGTGTTTTTTGGCGTGGAGACCGGGATTGCCCTGGGCGTCGGGCTCTCATTCGCCACATTGATCTGGCGAGCCAGCCGGCCACATATCGCTGTCGTGGGGCGTGTACCAGGTACCGAGCAATTCCGCAATGTGCTTCGCTATACAGTGAAAACCGACTCTGAAATTTTGTTCTTGCGTATTGATGAGAACCTGTTTTTTAGCAACATCAATGCGATTGAGGAGCGACTTTTTGTAGAGATAAAGCGACATCGCAATACCCGCCATATGGTGCTGATCTTATCGTCTGTTAACCGGATCGACAGCACAGCAATAGAGCGTCTGTTACAAGTAAACCGGGATTTACAGAATCGAAATATCCAGCTGCATCTGGCTGAGGTAAAGGGGGCTGTACTGGATCGCCTGGGCCACTCCAAGCTACTGCAGGAATTGAGCGGCCGCGTGTTCCTCTCTCCCTACATCGCAGAGCTTGCTCTGCGCCACCATCAAATCTCCGATAGCGACAAACCACCCAAATAAGTTAGCGCGACTTGTAAGACAACATCAAACACTGGCAAAATATCCAGTATTTGGGCAAAGAGCGCGATGGGCGGAAACAACCTTACCTCTGAACAGCAGGCAATTGCAGATCACGCCGGTGGTCACGCCAAGATCATTGCCGTTGCCGGCTCTGGCAAAACCACTGCTCTGTTGCACTACATAAAGAACCGCCTTGATGCAGGTATCGCCCCCGAACGACTGCTGGTATTAATGTACAACCGCAGCGCTCGGGAGGACTTCGACCGCCGCTTACGGCAGCTGGCTGAAGGCTCGATACCAGCGGTACATACCTTTCACAGTGTTGGATATCGTTTATACCAACACATGATCTCCAATGACCATATCGCTGCTGCCAACCTATCCCCCCTGCCACAATCCACAATCCAATTACAAATCTGGAAGGCCATTGAAGAGTGCGCGCCTACCCACGAACTCGAAGAGATTAGAGCACGGAAGCAATCTGAGATTGAGGCCGCTGAATTTTTTATCGACTACACCAAAACGATTCTGTCGGGAGATCTCAGCGCATTTCAGGAACTGAAGCTCGGTGATGAATACATGTATTTTCTGCAGGTGTTTCGCACTTTTGAAGCTTGGCGCCGCAGCCAAAATGCGGTTACCTACGCCGATCTGATTTATGACCCAGCCATACTGCTCAGCATGGATGAGGAAATGGCCGAGCAGTACGGCAGCTATTACGAAGATATCCTGGTGGACGAATACCAGGACATCAATGAGATACAACACTTTTTATTGCGAGTTCTCTACGGAAAATCTGGCAACGTCATCGCGATTGGCGACCCAGACCAAACAATTTACGAATGGCGAGGCTCCAAACCAGATTTCCTGCTCACATTTTTCGATGGGGATTTTCCCCCCTCGAATATTTATCACCTGAGCCGCACTTTCCGTTATGGCCACCAATTATCCCTGGCCGCCAACCACTTTATTGAGAACAATCGCGATCGCGCCGATATATTCTGTGTTTCAGCCAATGAAGATCAGCAAACAGAAATCGAGTTGGTAAAAACCGATAAGGAGGGGCGCTGGCTTGTAGAGCACCTGCGCCGATGTCAAAAGCAAGGTCAGTCATTCAGGGAGGTCGCCGTACTGGTGCGGCTGTGGTCTATCGCCGCTCCTATTGAACTGGCACTGCTGGCCAATAATATCCCCTACCGTTCAGCAAGCCGCAACACCGTCCTTTCGCGCCGGGAGCTCCGCCCCTTATTTTGGAGTTTAAATATTGCCTCCGGTCGATTCGCCGAACTTCCTCCCAAGCGGCGCCAGCAGGGACTTTACGAATGGCTGACCTCTCCCCATGTGCGTATTCCGCGCAAAGTCCTGGAGCCCATCTGTTCCTCTCTGGCAGCGCTGGACAAAGGCTGGGGCAAGAAGCTGATTGCCCTGCTACCTGAAAACCTGAGTAAGCCCCAGACCAAACGCTTGCGCCAACGGGCAGACCTGCTTACCCAGATCGAGAGCTGGCGCGGTCACGCCGGAGAGCTACTGCGTCGCCATATCGGTGAACTGGAACTTCTCAGCGGAATCGCTGACGACGCCTTCACCCGCCAACAAGGGGAGGAGAGGCAACAAACCATCCTCGCTTTCTGCAAATACCTGGACACACTGAAGCAGCCACCCGCTGAAGCCCTGGCACATCTACAAGAACTTCAACGCCAACACCGGGAGGGCGAACAAACCGAAGCGGATGCTATACAGATAACGACTATGCACCAGGCTAAAGGTTTGGAGTGGGAACAAGTGATTATCCCCACCCTCACCCAGCACAATATGCCCTATCAGCCCCAACGGGACTTCAGCACACCCGCGTCACTGGAGAGCGAACGCCGCTTAATGTATGTGGCGATGACCCGAGCCAAGTCAAAACTCTTCTTGTTGGCCCCTGCAGAAGACTCCAAAAAGAATGATCCAGAGGCTTCGCAGCCTTCATTATTTATTAATGAAATGCAGCTTCCTTTAAGTAAATTGATGGCAGACTCCTTAAAGGAGCGTCCGGAAAAAATCGACACCGATGTACCGGTTTCACGCCAAGCGCTCCACTATTTAGAAGCTTGCGATTACAACCCCAATATCAGTGCACCCCGGGCCCCCATGCGAAAACCCGAACCTGGAGAGGGACTGCGGCATCGAAAACTTGGCTATGGAAGGGTTTTAGGATGGGAGGACAAGCGTATCGAGGTTTTATTTAGCGATGGAAAAGCTCGACGGTTTGATTGGGAGACTTTGTCACAATATCTGATGTAGCAATATCCAGGAACGTGTGTACCACAAAAAAATTATTCACTCCGCTGTTATCAGGTCACCTAATGCAAATATCTATCAAGAGCCTTCTTCATAATTATCTTTCCCAACTACTTTCAATTGTGACTAAAATTCCGCAGGAAATATTTCACAAGCAGCTGGCATCTAACATGTTCAGCTTAGCCAAGAATGCAAAAATTGCGGCCAATTTTTCTCTTCGCGGATACTGCCCACTCGTTGACCAAAAAATTGTGACATTTGAAGAGGATGGCAGTACAAAGGAGGGTATTCTGAGAACCATCCAGAAAACACTAAATTATTTAGATTCTTTACCCGAAGTAACCGATCTGGACAGTAGTAGAAGAATCAATGATAAAGCAGGTTTTACAACCGTGGATCTCCCACAGCCACAATATATCCATCAATATATAATTCCAAACTTACTATTCCATATAAGCATGGTTTATGCAATTGCACGCCACTGTGGTGTAACCCTTAGCAAAGGCGATTTTGATGGGTTACATAAGTACCCTGACAATTTTACCTTTATAGATGGGTTTTAAAAATGACACAATTCCATATGTACTACAGTGGCAAGTTAGAAAAACTACAAAAAGCTCTTCAAAAAACCTGCCACAACTACAACTAAATTCAGACAAAAAAGGCGTGCAGACCGATACTTTGACAAATCAAAAGAAGACAGATTGGCAATCAAATCAGACAAAACACCCCTTCAACGCACAATCACGCCTCAAAACCATCCTACTCTAATTAAACAACTTGACTGAATTCTTCAGCCAAAAGCAATATAGGTGTTATCTATTTTGACGCTTGAGCATTTCGTTACTTTTACACCTCAGGAGACCAACATGAAAATTTCAAAAATATTTCTATTGATCCCTCTATTAGCCAACTACAATTCAGCATTTGCAAAAGAAACCCCTTTCTACGCTGGAATTGGATACGGGACTCAGGATTTTGATGGGCAACAAGAACTTACAGATTATTATGTAAATAATAATTTTAAAGATACCACCAGCTCCTTTGATATTTACGCTGGCTACCAACTAAATCAATTCTTCTCTGTAGAGGCAGGATACAGCCATTTTGGTAAAGCATCCGACACCTATATTCATCATAGTGCAGTAATAGCTCAACTTGACTATAACATCATTAATGACAAGGAAAGCTTGGATATTGACAGCGTACAAATAAATTCTGTCTTCGAATACCCAATGCTAGATAATGTCACTGTCAGCGCCTACCTTGGCCTTTCTTACACTAAAATAGATAGTACTTATACCGCCTACATGAGCATCGCGGATATTGATGGAAATTATGAAGACAATAAACCTTTCAAGTCCAGCGAGAATGATTTTGACCTAACTTACGGTATCGGCGTCAGATACGACTTTACCAACCGGTTCAGCGGCAAACTGCAATGGAAAAACATCAATAATGATGTCGTAGATATCAGTGGCATACATTTGTCTATAGAAACCCATTTCTAAGGACATCTATAAAATGAATATCCGAGGGTAAAAACTGCCTTTATTTTTACCCTCACGAAACTGGCCTCATATTCTAAACCCCTAAACTTCCAGCTTTCATTTTATTGCCAATACCCTACACTTCCATAGCTAGCTCGCTGAGCAGTTTAAAGAGGCTTAATGAGCCAAGCCTAAAATAGATTGAGTTGATCAGGCAACAAATCCTAACTTTACTTGAAAGCGAATATAGCGCAACGGTAACTAGCGATTTACAACCTATCAAAGAGATAAAACCGCTCATTTAATGGAATAAATGGGGCCACAATGAAATACACTAGACTAGCCATATTACTATTAACCTTTGCAAATGCTTCTATCGCGGCAGAGAAGTCAATCTACGCCGGAATAGGATATGGATACTTTGACTTTAAGGGCCAGAACAAACTTCCAGAACCCTATATAAGCTCTCAACGCTTTGGCGATCACGCCAACAATGTCAACATTCACGCTGGGTACCAATTCAATCAGTTTCTTTCCGTTGAACTCGGGTATGACCACTTCGGTAACACCTATGATGAATTTGTTGCATTAGTTAGTTTCTATGACAGAGAAATTGATGAATATCGCGATGCCTATATCACCGATGATGAAACGGTTACAGTAGAAAGTTATCATCTGCATGTTATTGCCCAATATCCAATCCTTAACAAGACGACTGTAAATGCTCTTGTTGGCCTCTCCCATACCAAAATCGACAGCGAGTTCATACCAAGATCCAGCTGGATACCAGATAGCCCATTAAGCCCAACCTACTCCCAAAGCAAAAATGAAACGGACTTAGTCTACGGCATTGGAGTAAAGTATTCTTTCACTGATAACTTTGCTTGCAGGCTCCAATGGAAAACAATTGATAACGATACCCTGAGGATAAGCGGATTTGACCTGTCATTGGAGACGCGCTTTTAGGCGTTGAGATCGAAACCTGATAAGTTGGATGAGATTGACCCCTGCTCTGTCACTGATCGGTACATTTCCTTTCAAGAGCCTCCAAAAGCCCCGCAAGCGGGCCTTGCCACCTCACTCTGTAAAACCACTTGTCTGCTCTTGATGGTGGTGCCTTTTCATCCTCTTAACCCGCTAGCCCTGGCAGCGAATCTGTAACTAGTCAACACTCACTCAAAGTGCCTAACTTTTATCCAACATAATGTTTTTTAAGGATTTTTTTACTCTTAAGGTTGACTTACCCCCACCGCATCTATAGTATCCGCATCCGTAACGCGCTCGTAGCTCAGCTGGATAGAGTACCTGGCTACGAACCAGGCGGTCGGAGGTTCGAATCCTCCCGAGCGCGCCATACAAACGAAGGGCTTATGCTTAACAGCGTAAGCCCTTTTTTGTTATAGTGCGGTAAAACCCGCATGCATATATCACCGCCAGCACTACCTTTATGCCTGAGCCGGCCCCACCGCCATCAACTCCCCCAGAACTCCACCACTAGGCATCCGTCACCGGGCCGTAACACAAGAACTTCTAGGAAGTATTCCTCACCCTAAACCCATTGCTGGGAGCTAGTGATGGAATTGGCGGTTCACTGCCAGAAACATAAATTGCCGGTGATACAGATAAATTTATACAAGCACGGGCTGAGCCAGTTCCTCTTTCCCAAGAAGAAAGCCAGCGATTGGGTAAGCACTAGATTTTAACTGAGCTCCACTAGCAACAAGTAAGTGGGCGAACCCCAGTCGGCAAATAGCCAACGAAAAGCCATTATCAGGTGTAATAGAATTACGCATCAGCACTCTCTGCTGAAGAGCAATAATCATACCCCCTCGCGTACAGACCATTTTAGATGCTAGATAAATTGAGGGGCGAGTTTCTCGATGATATAACCTACCCCTCCACATCAACTCATGAATGCAAATGATACTCTCAACACCACCACCCCATAAGTAATACACCTTATAGTGTCGACTCAATAATTCACAACTTAGCTAACATTACTATGCTAATAGAAACGTAAGATCAAAACAGCCACCATAATCCAGATTGACTGATTGCAAGCAGCCCTCTTTTACACTTGCTGGCGGGATCATAATTACCCCAAAAGGAATGACGCAGGCATAAATTACATCGCTTATAGTTAATGAGCACAGAACATGACACGTTTCCTATCTTTTCTGACATGGAAAAAAATACTTGTCGGTTATTTTTCAGTAATCTTCATCTTTGCTGCAATATATAGTGAATGTGACTCCTGTATAAATGAAAAGCTCGACTTCACAAAAAGTATCTACTTCAGCATTGTAACAATAACAACTTTGGGCTATGGAGAAATTTACCCTGTCAATGAGCTCGGTTACCTACTAACCTCCATTGAAACACTGACGGGAATTGCAACATTTGGGCTACTATTGAATGAATTTACAAAATACCAATCAAACCGACAAGAAAAATTAAGACAAGAAAAATTAAGACAAGAAAAATTAAGACAAGAAAAATTAAGACAAGAAAAATTAAGACAAGAAAAAAGAGTCGAACAATTAAAAAATGCATACCACTATTTTCGAGTTCATATGGCCGACTTTTGTTCCGCGGCTATCAGCACCATAACCCACAAAGAACAAGCCCCAACATCCTATGACATGATGGGTTTTAGAGCATATTTGGAGAACAATAATAATAGAAATGCAAATATCCTTAAGGAAGCCCTTCCTCGAGACTACAAGTTCAGAGCAATGGTCATGACGGAATACAAAATATACGCCCGACAAATAGAATTGGCTTGCTCAACGATAAATCTCCACGATACAAGGCTATTGGACTTCTTCTATACCCATATAAGCCAGTCTGTCCGACTTGAAGCTGTGAGTGAAGCATCAGAGACCTTATCGGAAACTCTATTCAATCTAATCAATGACATTATGGCAGGAGTCGATGCAAATGGAGACAGGCGTGACCGAGACATATATATGGGTTATATCAACTCACTAGAATCGCACGTTAGCCAAGGCTAATAAACCGCCAAGAGGTTAAGGGCAAACTAGATCCAAGCCTTAATATTTATCTCAACCATAAGTCATCCTGTTCGGGGTATACAAGGGCCCCACCTAAATAACAGATACTGCCGGACATGCTATATCCAGCTTCCAAAGTTCCAATTCAAGTATTATTTATCAGTAGCAAGTAGCAATTTTTCGAATTGTACTACGATTTAAGTCGGGAGAGGTCTGCTTAATGGCCTTTCATCTTCGCTGACAATATCCACTACTTAAAACCTAAGATAATTTTTAATAGAAGATATTACTTGGAATTTAATGGGCACTAAAACCTGAACTTTCTTCCTAGTAATTTAACACTGAGTTCCTATGGCAACTTCAACTCAGATCACCAACACTTTCCCTGCACCGATTGACCTGATCAAGATGTCGCGAGAAGGATGGCTGCACCGGGGTTACCCAAAGGGCTTCCCGTGAGACGAGTGACAGAGCATAAATGGGGTCAAGTTGCGTGAAGTCTTTCGCCAGACGCCTCCTACAATTTGATAGCCTCCTTTGCAGTATTTGGCTACAACTGCCCTTAGCGCCACTCAAAACAGCCCCCAATTTTGACACTATCAACTTCCCCTTAGAGGGCAACATAACCAAGTATGCGCATCCTACTGATATCAATCCAACTACTATTTCCATTTACACCCTAGAGGTCGCACTATGAAAGCAAATTTTTTAGTTATGGCAGTTGCACTTACTACTTTCAGTGCACATCTACAGGCAAATAATAATACTTCCATTGTACAGCAGACCGGTACCGGCAACATGGCAATGACGGATCAATCCGACTCAAGCACTCAGAACAGCACCATTCTACAAGTGCAAAATGGCAACAATAATTTCTCTGAAGCAATCCAATTTGGAGCTACCCTTGATAGCTCCATCAGCCATACACAAATAGGCAACGCAAATACCACTCTAAACTTAGAGCAGGAAAATGCTGAATTATCCAGTATGACTATCCTACAGAATGGTGATGGAAACACACTGTCAAATTTTCAGATTGATTCTATTGGAACGACATTATCCCAGACACTTTTTGGGATCAATAATGGAACAGCCGGCACGCAAATTCGCTCTTCTAATGACACTGCCATCTCCTTACAACAAGGCGATTCTAATACTACCTTGCTCACCCAAATAGATAGCACCAATAATTTCATGAATATGACTCAGGATGGCACTAACAATGTCGGAGTATCTATACAGATTGAAAGCTCACTGGGTACCGTTCAAATTTTACAAATCGGAGATCAAAATGAGAGTGGAATATCTCACAGCTTAAGCATTTCTGATTTTGCCAGCTCTACACAATTTGGCACTGGAAATATATTCAGCCTTGGTCAGAGTGCAGGCGGTAATAATTTTGCTATTGGAGATCAAGTTGGTGAGCTAAATATCGTGTCAGCCAATCAATCCAACAGTTCCTTTAGCCAATTAAATATAAGCCAACAAGGCATGCAAAATTCACAAACACTGTTTCAGACAGGCTCACAAATTAACTCATGGACCACCCAAAGTGGCATGGAGAACTCTGTAATGTCGAATCAGAGCGGAATGAACCACACTTTAACATCCCTTCAAAACGGGACCCTGAACAGCCTCACAGCTAGCCAAAGTGGAACCTCACAACTTGCCAATGTGACCCAGCTGGGAACAAGCAATAGCGGAACGATCAGTCAGTAGTCGCCGCAAAGCCTCAAAAGCCTCTTATAACCTCAAGAAAGCCCTACCCACGGCTCCTGAGCCAAATCCCTTTGTGAGAAAACAGAAACAGACAAACAGGTTTTACGGTCACCAAACACCAAAAAAGTGCTTCATATGAAAAAAATGCTTGACTCTACCTACACCAATCTATATTGTGCGCCTCCTCGACGCGCTCGTAGCTCAGCTGGATAGAGTACCTGGCTACGAACCAGGCGGTCGGAGGTTCGAATCCTCCCGAGCGCGCCATTTTCAAGGGGCTTACGTTTTTTGACGTAAGCCCCTTTTTTATTGCGACAACCTCAACACCAAAACACAGCTAGGCTTTGGACTATGGAAACAAGGAGAAGTTTTCAGGGGTTAGCGCCATGGATATCACGACTCTGAATGTACTTAAGCAGCTAGGTTTGTTAGCCGCAGTCTTTACCCTATCTACGGCCGCACTGGCCATTGAATGCGGCGACACTATATCTGAGCCCACCACTCTATCTCAGGACCTGAATTGCGAGTTGAGTATCGCCAATCCTGTAGCACTCACCATTGTAGGCCCATCGGGGAGCCTGAATATGGCGGGGTTTGAGCTTAGCTGCGTATCGCTGGACCCAACCCAAACAGATTTCTACGCAATAGACCTCCAGGGCACCGCAGCATATCTCAGCAACGGCCAACTAACCAACTGCACCAATGGTGTCATCACCTCCAGCTCAGGCTTCCACTCCATCTCCAATATGGAAATAAATAGCGCTGTAAGAAATGCAATTTTACTATTCGGCAACGGCAATACCATCACCAACGTCGATATTACAGGTCCTGCTACTTCAACCATCTCTGATGGTATTGAGGTTTTTGGCGATTACAACACCATTAGTCGCAGTACGGTACTAGGAGGCGGAGACGAAGGCATTGAAATCCTGGGAGACTATAACAATATCTCCTTTACTACCGTTTCTGGGTTTAGCGAGGACGGCTTCGAGATTGACGGCAACTTCACATTTGTATCTAACAGCATCATTGAGAATAACGGTGAAGCTGGAATCCTGATAAACGGTAATTTCAACAACATAGCAAGTAACAATGTGGCGGATAATGGGCAGGTGGGCATTAATCTAAGTGGCGGCTCAAGCAATTCGATTGCAAGCAACACGGTATCCAATAATGGGCTCTCGGTACTACCAAGCAATGGCGGTATTATCGTTACCGACTCGAACAGCTTAAACAACCGGGTTACCGGGAATACCCTAAACGGCAATCAGCAATTTGACCTCGCAGATCCCTTTGACCCCGACTGCAATGAAAGAAATCTTTGGAGTGGAAACCAGTTCACTACTTCAGACCCCACATGCTTAGACTAACTGCCCAAAAGAGAAGTGGCTTGCGCTGCAAGGTCGGGCACCTCCAGCCTCACGAAGGCTATATCCGGGATTTAAACAGAAGCAAATAAGACTCAAGTACCAAAATTACTGTTCAAAGTTAAACCAAGTTGAATCAAGAGTCTCAATAGTTAAAAATGCATGAGGAGCTGTCAAAATCAGAAGTAAGGGACTACATGACTGATATCCTCAAAGATATACTTCAGTTCGTACAGAATGTGGGGCTTAAGAATGGCCTCTTTGTCATATTTTTCATCTTTGCTCATTACCTCCTCTTCTGGATGTACAGTGGGCGCCTGAAGGACCGACAAGTTGAAATTGACCGGCTTGCAGCAGATAATAAAGAATATAGGGACAGGTTTTTAAAGTTGATGGACAACGCCTTCTCTTATTCACCTCCCACTAGGAAAAACGCGCCCAAGAAGCCAATTAATGAAAAGGAGTTTGAGTAGTGCTCTATCTATTGCCGGCAATTGCTCTTGTCTTCATTTTCGCGAAAATGTATCAGCTTCTGGAAGTAAAGAAGCATGATCAACACTTATTTGAGTTTTGTCAGCTGCGGAGAGATACGATCAGCTATCTCTCCGATTCTTATACCGACCTATCAAGAAATGATTACATAGCCTTACGCAAGATCAATGATGCACTCAGCACCATCATTGCCGGTTATAAAGAGCACAGAACGGTTGTGTTTAATCTCAGGTTATTTTCAGAGTATGTCAATCAGCTAAAAGCCTTTGAGAAAAAGGCCGAGAAGATATCAACTAGCAATCCAGATATACAAGAGTTACTAAACAGAGTTCATCAGTCTATATTTAATGCCTTTCTGGCATTTACCCCCTACCTAAAATCAGAACTCGCGTTCAATGTAGTGATGAAATTGATCTCTCTGGGAGTAAATGCCGGGGCCAATTCATTCAGGGCACATTTGCTAAGCCTTAAAGAAGCCAAAACCCTGCTCAATACCTTTAAAAAGCATTCCTCCCCTTGCTGAGCCCCTCTTTTTCAGCCACCGAGAGCTTTTCAGCTATTTGCATGGCAAGCGCTATCAAGGGCAAATTTGATACCAGCCAGTACGCCAAACGCTGATATCAATCCTGCTGAGAGCCAGCCAATAAGGCTGGACTCTGTGGACACTCAAGATTCTATGCGTGAAAAGTAACTAAAGGCGGAATTTTCAGTCAAGCAAAAAGCACTGAAAAATTAAGGGGTTAATACAGAAATACACTTATTTTTTGGAATGTTTAATATCCCAAATTAGGACAGCACTCCATCCAGCATCAAACTATTGATGTTTAACTAAATAGTCATCTTCAGCTTATATTAAACCATTCGGTCATCGTCGATATATCGATAATTTCGAAAAAATCGATATACGAAATAATCATTACCAGAAAACTGAAAATAAGACGCACAGATCTATAAATCGCACTTTTTTCTCACCGAAAGCCCTTACAACCGAGAAAAAACTACGGACCGTTAAACCCATAAAAAGTAATATCATACGTTTTTTTCGCCCCCCTTCTTACCCGACAAAACCCGCTCTCTCCATTTAGTCAATATCAAAGATTCGGTGTCTATATCCTTGTGACGTAAATACCTTATAGGTGCAGAAATGGAACTCAGTTATATCCTTATTATATGTACAGTGATCATCGTGATATTCACTGCCTGCGCCTATCTGTACAACTATATCCTTACAGCAAGCGCAACATTTTATCGCTCTCCAGTGCAAGAGGATGAGACTGCGATACGCAATCATCTCAATGATAAAGATACGATCAACATACTTGTCATTGACGGTGGTGGTATCCGTGGACTCATACCACTATATGTCATTAAGCACTTGGAAAAAGCACTGGGGCAACCAGTTGACGAGCTTTTCGATGTGTTTAGTGGTGTCTCGACGGGCGCTGTCATTGTTACCGGGTTGAATGTCCGCTCATCTCACCTGGCTAAAAACTATGCCAATGTCGATTCAAAAACAGACTTGCTTATTAACTTATACAAGTCGAAAAGTAATTATCTGTTTTCAACCCCTTGGTATCATAAACTGCTTACAGCATCCGGTCTTTTTTCTCCAAAATATTTGGGTCGCCGCCTTCACAAAGTGATGGAGAAGCACTATACACCAGAGCTTAACTTCACCGATTTGAAAAATTATGTGATTATCCCCTCACTCAGTGTAAATACTGGTGAACTTCACCTCTTCAAAAACCGAGGAGGAGATACCAGTGAGCTTCCTACCAACAGCCTATATCAACTGGTCACAGCTGCAGTTAGTGGGGTTTCACTGTTTCCCCCAGTTGGCTTTATGGCTGACAGCAAAGAAGTGGGCCATAAATACTTTGCCGACGCAGGTATTTCTGCCAACAACCCTGCAAGTGTTGCGCTCCTGGATATCATCAAAGAGTTCCCTCACAAGAACTACTATGTGCTGATTCTTGGGTCCGGCACCTCCCCGCTAACCAGTTCGCAGGTGAAATATAAAGACCTGAAAAACTGGGGCATACTACAGTGGGCACGAGATGCTATCTCAAGTGTTCAAAGATCAATGGATGAGCAGCAATTGCACGCCCTGGAAATTGCTTCATTACTCTCCAACAATGTAAAGATCAAATATGACTATCTCAATGTAGAGGTAACTGAACCCCATGTCGGTCTATTTGAATATGACAATATCGATTCACTCAAGATTCACTCAGATCGACTCATTAAAAACAATAAACAGAAAATACAACAGGTAATTGACCAATTGGCCACTGCCAACGGATAAAAATCTCATCACAATGTAAGGCGGCAACTCAGCAAAACGGTTGCCGCCTAATCTAAGGACAGTGGCATTCACTCTATCAGAAAATACACGCTTAGCACCCGCCACCCTCTCACCCGCCACCCTCTCACCCACCACCCTCTCACCCGCCTGCCAGCAAACCAACCAACAAATATTTTACTGGTTTATCGCTAGTGACATTACTCTTCAGGAGCAAAATCAAACGGCGTTTAACCATGCCAAAGCTTCGCTATCTAATCACAATTCTAATTACACTGACTTCCTGCCTCTTTGTGAATGTAAGAGCTGGAGAACTTCATGATCGTGAGGCTCGAAACAGGTGTATAAAAACCTGTAAGAATAGCTACTATGACTGCATTAGAGATAATGAAAATCAAGACTGGTGCGTAGAGAAGAAGATCCACTGCGATAATATATGCTATGAGTACGAAGAAGATCGCTGGCGCTGGTATCGGGATAAATCTTCCAACCATTAACCAATAAACAGATATATGTAAGCCGTCCTATAGGACATTAAAGCAACATAGGATAGCTGTGCATTAAGCGTATATTTTGCTAAGATCCAGGTCCTGCATAAATTATCTACCAATAAGAAAATATGAAACTCCTCTCTATAAACGTATCCAAAAAAGTAGATTGCGAATACAGGGGTAAAACTGTAACAACGGGGATCTTCAAGAAGCCAGTCCAAGGAAAACTTTTTGTTGGAAAGAATAATTTGGAAGGAGATGAGCAGGCAGACTTAAAAAATCATGGCGGCAAAGATATGGCCATATATGCGTTTTCTAATGACCACTACCCTTACTGGGAAGACCTGTTAGGCAGAAAGAGCCTTAAGTATGGCGCATTTGGTGAGAATTTAACTGTAGAAGGGCTTCGAGAACAAAATATCTTTGTTGGAGACCAATTCCGCATAGGCAGTTGTATCCTTGAGGTAAGTCAACCCAGAATACCCTGCTTTAAGCTAAGCATGGCCCTAGATAATGACGCTGCAGCCAAGATTCTCACTAGTAGCTTTAATTGCGGTGTATATTTTAGGGTTATTAAGGAGGGGCATATTAAAGAAGGGGATTCGATTTGTAAGATAGCTGAAGCTCCAAACTCAATCGACATACGATCTATGTTCAGAGCTTTTTTTGATAAGCAATTTCCCGATACCAAGCAAGTACTCCAGGCTGCAAGTCAACTACAACCCTTATCCAAAGAGTGGAGAGAGAAAGCTGTAAGACGGCTCTCTAAGCTCTGACAATTGAGCAATTTATCACATCAGCCTACTAACTATGTTCCCTCCGAAAGTGAGCCTCCAGGAGGGCTGTGTAGTAAAAGTTAAAACCCGGCACTCCCCCGGACTTAAATGTGTTAACCGTAATTTTTTGGAGAAAAGTACTAACTTATTAAACAAACAAGAATTAATAGGCTTCCTCAAGTTGATATTACTGCGCGAGCTATGCTCGAACACCCCCTATTGCCATCTACCAATATATTTGCGGATAAAATGATAGCTATTATCAGGCATTCAATAACTTAAACTGACCCTGTCAGAATTGGCCTTGGCAAAAGGGTTCACTCATGTACTTGGATCCACCCAACACCCTGTAATCTTTTACTAATATCACAGACACCAACCATTTAAAACCATACATCAAGCTACAGCTTATTATATACCCTGCAAAATTTAACATAGGACTTCGAAGATATTAAAAAATAAAAAGCAACTGAAAAAACAATTACCGCCCAAGCATACTGAATAAAATATAAAATCCATAAATATATAATAAACGGCAGAACTAACACGGATAATTTCTTAACCCCAATACTGGCAATATGCAATGATGCATAAATACAAATAAGTACTGACAAAGAGGCGCACACCAACAAAAGGGATGATGAAGTTATGGTAATCATGAGCACCCCCAGTACAGCAAAAACAGCAGCTCCAAAGTATCTCGTGCCAGGTTCAAGTGCACCCATGCTAATGGGGGCGGCCATATATCCAACTATATGATAGCCAGATACGATCACCATAAGTGCTGCCCAGCTATCAGCATGAGCAAGTACAACTGCTGCTATCAACCAATTAGTAAGCATCGAGCGCCTTGATAAATTATGTACAGGATCTAAAACAGCTAACCATCGCGGCATTTGCCCTACAGAGGCCATTGCAAATAGAATTCTTGACGAGGCCCCCAAATAAGTATATCCAGATGCCGAGGGGCTTATCACACTGTCTGCGAGTAGTATCATTGCAAGAAAGTGCAAGCCAAGCAGTGTCGCCAAGTCCAAAAGCGGCGAGTCAAAATTAATCCCTTGCCAACCACCATTTTCCACCAGAAGATCGTTCGGCACTGAGGCCATAAAAGCATATTGCAATGCAAGATAAACAAGTGTCATTATTGTAATTGATAAAGTAACGGCCAAAGGAATATTACGCTTGGGATGTTTTATCTCACTGGCAAAGGCAACACTGATCTGAAAGCCATTAAACGAATATATTAGACCTGCCCCAATAACAGCGGAAAAAGCGCTTCCAAACCCAAACTCCTGATTAGAGTCAATTGAAAAATTTGACCCACTTGTATCACTACTAAATACAACTATAAGCAATACAACTATTGCAAAGGTGGGAGTAAATATCTTTAGAACAGTGACAACATTATTGATCTTGGCAAGAAACCGTATTCCGTAATAGTTAATCAGCAAATATACAAAAAGAATACTTAACGCGAGAACCTTCCCCCACGGAGTCAAGGTGTGATTGCCAATTAACAAAGAGGAATCTATAGCAGATGAGAGGTATTGGGTAGTTGCCTGCGCCTCGGTCGCAACAACCATTAATGTGCCAAACCAGTTAGCAAACGCAAATGGCATTCCAAGAATACTATTGTGCGACAATGCACTGGATTGAGCGAGGGCTCCCCGGACTGGGTAGAATGCAACGACACGGCTTAGGCACAAGCCAACCATCAAAACCAAAAGCGCCGCTAATATCCAGGCTCCAAAAGCCCAATTACCTGCATAGTTTGCCGTAAGCTGCGCACTAAACAACCAGCCCGAACCTATCATACAGGTGGCACTAAGCAGCGTAGCACTCAACAGAGAAACGCGTTTTTTTCCGCCTTTGGCACAACCCATATCGACCGTTTTCTATAGTGTTATGCAGGCGTCTTCTCTATATAATCTGATAGCTCCTGCTACTAGTATCTTTAGTTTAGCCAGCCCAGTTCATTTC
This sequence comes from Microbulbifer maximicatervae (SeqCode), assembly GCF_052468155.1. Classification (NCBI taxonomy): domain Bacteria; kingdom Pseudomonadati; phylum Pseudomonadota; class Gammaproteobacteria; order Cellvibrionales; family Microbulbiferaceae; genus Microbulbifer; species Microbulbifer maximicatervae (SeqCode). The sequence continues at coordinate 3,007,577 of NZ_CP174335.1, read as the reverse complement.
AACCAAAAACAGTAAGTTATCTCTTTCTACTTCAGGTATAAGTCAAAATTAAAAATGGAGATATTGTATAGAAGCCTTTAAAGGCCTTATAGAAATTTGACATGAGCATCTACCCGCCTTTCCAAAAGCTTAGGGCTGTCTGCCGGGAGGCACGCTCAACGTATGCAGCAATGAAGATACAGAAAAGTTAACGCAACTATACAGAGGGCTGAAGGAAATCCCAGCGGTTGCACCTTTCAACATCAAGTTATTCTTTCAAGATTGACGTCATACGCCCCCGCATCCGCCAGAATTTTTCTGGCACATAGTTAGTCGCAAAAGATATAGAAGCCTTACATCCAGGAACAACTAAAAGGTAAGCCGTAGCCGCATCATCAGTCACGCCACCGTGATGCAGTACCAACCATGGCTTATCTTGCTCCCCTAGATTTATGCCACCCACCTGCAATCGAGGAAATATTTTTTCTTTTGATTTCTTCACTATGTAATTAGGCGTAGTCAACGCGAAACTTGGATTCAATAGATTAATTATTTTTTATATCGACACGTGCTTAAATTATACAGAGACATACTTGCCCCATCTCTCATTGGAGCATCCATAAGGGGTGCCCCATATAAGTTGCTAAAGTAGCGCAGCTATTGCTATATCGAGGCTATCAAAATTTGGGTAAGTTCTTTGGGCATATCTAGCATCACATCATGACCACAGGGAAGGTTTATCGTCTCCCAACCAAGTTCTCTCTGGGCTCTCTCAAAGAACGGCCTACCAATTCCTGGTGCCCAGCCCGACGCATAGATGTATCGGTGCCGAGCTACTTGCTTCCATAAGCCCTGTAGTTGAATCGGTTGCTCAAATGATCCCAGAGGATGGTCGACACAGCGCCGATCCACCCATGCCTGATCTTGAATGTTAACCCCGAAATCTATTGCAGGACTTGGCGCTACACGAAATCCATCACCCTGAGTTCTGGCAATATCCTGAAAACTCAACCCGACCTCTACAGGCAAAAGATCTAAGACGTTTTGCCCATCCTCTGGAACTAAGGCATCAAGATAGACAAGGGATCGTATATGCTGGTGCACCTTATCAGCCACACCGGTTATTACCACTCCACCATAACTGTGGCCACACAAGACAATATCCGTTAACTCTTCACATGCGATAACACCCAAAATGTCTTGTATATGCGTATCCAGGTTGATTGTGTCATCTAAAAGGTGCGCCCTTTCTCCGAGCCCCGTCATAGTTGGGCTATAAACCTCATGGCCGTACCGCCTAAGAAACGCTGATACCCGCTTCCAACACCAGCCTCCCTGCCAAGCACCGTGTACCAGAACAAATGTTGCCATATTGCACCCCCTATCAATCAAACCTACTGGGTGTACAAATTATCGCCCCCCTATCCTCGATCAGTATACGAATTGATAAATGGTTGACACCGCTAGGACGGGTGACCTAGCATAACAACCACTAGGTCAGGCGTCCTAGAGAAATAAAGCTGAGAAAAGGAAGTAAAACATGGCTAATTTATTCCAATCCTTCGATTTGGCAGGTCTTCAACTCTCAAACCGAGTGGTGATGGCACCAATGACTCGCAATCGAGCAGATGCACAAGGGGTAGTGACACCAATGATGGTGACGCATTATCAACAGCGGGCAAGCGCAGGCCTAATCATCACGGAATCCTCCCCTATATCTGCTCAAGGCATTGGATACCCATGCACACCGGGTATTTACACAACGGAGCAGGTCTCTGGCTGGAGGAAACTCACACAAGCAGTGCATCAAGCAGGTGGGAAAATTTTTATACAGCTGCAACACTGTGGGCGCATATCCCACCCCACATTGCAGCCAGATGGAGATACCCCCGTCAGCGCATCGGCAGTTAAACCAGTTGGACAAGCGGTTACCTATGAAGGAAAAAAAGACTTTGTACTTCCCAGGTCATTAGAGAGCAGTGAGATCCCCAAAATCGTAGAGCAATTTGGCTTTGCCGCACAAATGGCTAAAGAGGCAGGCTTTGACGGAGTTGAGATTCACGGTGCGAACGGTTATTTGATCGATCAGTTTCTACGGGATGGTACTAATCAGCGCGGTGATCTCTATGGCGGTAACATAAAGAACCGCATGCGGCTGCTAAATGAAGTGATTGACTCCGTAATGGCAGCGTGGCCTTTAAATAGTATTGGAGTGCGACTTACACCCGAAAATTGCTTTAATTCGATGTCCGATTCCGATCCGCAAAATCACTTTGAGTACCTATTGCAGCAACTAAGCTTCCGAAATATTGCCTACGTCCATATTTTAGAAGGTGATATGATGAAGAAAGAGCGAGATGTAAATTACCAGCTCTTGCGGGAACGCTTTAAAGGTGTGTATATCGCCAACAACGGCTATGACCTCGAGCGCGCCCAAACATCTTTGAAAGAAAATAAAGCTGACCTAATTGCTTTTGGGACACCCTTCCTAGCAAATCCCGATTTAGTCTACCGACTTAAGCAGGGTATGCCACTTAATCCAGCTGACCATTCAACTTTTTACGGCGGGGACGAAAAAGGCTATAATGACTATCCATTCGCTTCAGCCCAGATTAGAAAATAGTCCCCGATCAATATGGAAAAACTAGATACCCGTGAACGAATCATTGATGTTGCAGATGATTTATTCTACCAACAGGGATTTGAGCATACCTCTTTCAAAGATATTGCCAGCCTCTTAAATATTTCACGCGGGAATTTTTATCATCACTTTAAGACGAAGGATCAGATCTTATCCAGCGTAATAGAACGAAGATTACAAAAAACCCGAGTAATGCTCCAAGATTGGGAAAATCAAGGAAGCGCACCTGATCAGAGAATCAAGTGCTATATACGTATTGTTATTACCAATTGGGATAAAGTCAGAGATTTTGGTTGCCCCATTGGTACTCTCTCCAATGAACTAGCTAAGCTGAATCATATAAGCCGGGAGGACGCTAATAAAATATTCACTCTATTCAGAGAGTGGTTAAGAATGCAATTTACTCAGCTAAACCCCGATATTGATGCAGATAACTTATCATTGAAGGTTTTATCTTGGAGCCAAGGGGTGGCCACTATGGCAAACGCCTTTCAAGATAAGGGTTTTGTCGAGCATGAAGTTAAGAAGATGTGCTCTTGGGTTGATACGTTCCAAATGAAGGGATAGCCCTATTTATAAAGGAATTGAATTATATGTTTATTATCCTATTAAAATTTTCACAGAACAAAGCACAAGCTGCCCAGTATATGTCAGGTCATAAGGTGTGGCTGCAAAAAGGTTATGATGATGGTGTATTTCTAGCATCAGGAAACATAAAGCCCGGTATTGGTGGGGGGATTTTAGCGTTTAATACTACTTACGAAGAATTGTTGGAACGCATCAGTCAAGATCCTTTTATATCTGAAAATGTCGTTAGTAGCGAAGTCATAGAAATCGATGCATCCAAAACAAGTCCGCAACTTGAATTCTTACTAAATACTGAGACAGATGGTTAGGAAGCTGATATGCCTGCGCAACTTATACAAGGCCACGATGGTAAATATCGCTGTAGCTGGTGTTCTTCGGCACCGGATTTTCTAGAATATCATGACTCTGAATGGGGCTACCCAGTAGATGATGATTACCGTCTATTTGAAAAACTATGCCTGGAAGGTTTCCAGTCGGGACTGAGCTGGCGCACAGTCCTAGCCAAGAGAGAGAATTTTCGGAGGGCCTTCCATAAATTTGACTTTAACAAAGTAGCTCGTTTCAACCAATCAAATATTGAAAAACTTCTAAAAAATGAAGGGATAATTCGGCATCGGGGTAAAATCGAGGCTGTAGTTAGTAATGCCAAGTGCGCCAAAGAAATCGTTAAGAACGAAGGTTCGCTGGCATCATTTGTTTGGAGATACGAACCTAAGGAGGAAGCCCTTGCCACACCACAAAGCATGTCAACCTCAAAAGAGTCTATCTTACTTTCAAAAGACTTAAAAAAACTCGGTTGGAAATTTGTAGGCCCAACAACTGTATACGCTTTCATGCAAGCAATGGGACTAATTAACGATCATTTAGAGGGATGCGTCACAAGGACACAAATTGAACTTCACAGGCGGAAATTTATAAGGCCCTAACAATCAATAAGACAGCAAGAATGAGTAAACATACCACACTCAGCTGGAAATGTTCTTTGCACAACTTGTATCTACCCCCATTCACACTTTAATCATTTTTTGTTTTCGATCAGAAAATTTTACAAACTATCTGTATATCTATATAGATCTGGATTATGTATAAAGCAAAAAATCAGGGTTTAATTGTTACCACTTTAAAATAGATATTCGCCCCCTATCAGATTAAGTGACCTCCTTACTTTAAAAGATAAGCAAATGGAAAAACTCGTATCCTGTTAGGTGGGAAAGTATATCTCCAAGTAATTCCAAGAGATAAACTTAAATGGAAAATAACCTGGCACACTACGGTCTTGACTGGCTAGCTATATCCTTAAGCTTATATGCAGCCTACTTGCTTGGCAACAAGCAAAAAATTGGCTTTATTATTTTTGCAATTTCCAATGTTCTTTGGATAATTTTAGGAATATTCTTCATGTCAAGTTATGGTATGGCTATTGGCAACCTGGCCTTCTTCTTAATAAACGCAAGAGGTTTTAATCATTGGAACACTGAAAACGTGGAGAAAAAAGTAATATAATTAAACAACAAAGCATGGTCTAACTCATATATCTCACTTGTAATCATCATTTGATATTAACGTAACGATTTACACTTGAGTCTCAATCACGAAGCACATCAATGGGCCACTTAAGAAATACTGATGTGCTTCAACCTTGCAAGCAATTTTTACAGTAAAGCGACATGCCTCAGCCATCCATCTAAGAATCGCAACCTATTTTTATTATCTAACATTTGAGAAATCCTATAAATAGTTCTTGAAAACAGAAAAGTACAAAATTTATATGCTTAAGTCACCTGAACTTTCACTCAAATGACTATCTATAAAATTTGTCAGTAGCGTCAAGCGATAGGTGGGCCGCCTATTTCCAGGCCTCAATGAATAAAGGTTCAGCCTTTTCGTTTCAAAGCCTGTTAATATCGGGACCAGTCTTCCTTTATCAAGGTCATCAGCGATAATAAACTCAGGTATCAAGGCAATCCCCTTTCCCTCTAATAAAGCCGTATGGAGTAGTTTACTATTATTGGAAACGAGCCTAGGCTCCAGATAAACTTCTAGCAATTTATCCTTTTCCTTAAACTGCCACACTCTAGGCATGTCCGGCAAGGTATACACTAGACATGAATAATCACTCAGATCTTGAGGATTGCGCGGCTCGCCATATTGTTCTATATACTCGGGTGCGGCGCATGCAACTCTGCGATAACTGGTTATTTTTCGGCAAAGTAGTGAACTATCAACTAGCTCATTAGTGAGCCGTAATACGAGATCAAACTTCTCCTCTAACACATTGACATGATGATCCCCCATCTGGATATCGAGGCTAATATCTGGATAGCTATCCATAAATGCATTTAGGATGGGACCAAATTTGGATAGCCCCCAGGACATAGGCACGCTTACCCTCAGCTTCCCACTATGACTCTCACGGGATTCCGATAGATCATCTTCTAAAGCATCCCATTTGCTGAGCAAGTCAATAGCACGTGAATAACAACGCTCCCCAGCGTCGGTGACTTGCATGTGCCTAGTAGTGCGATGGAAAAGTGTAACCCCTAGCTGAGATTCCAATCGCTCTACCGACTTGGACACCCAAGCGGCAGAAACCCCCAGCCGTTTCCCCGCAGCGGTAAAACTCCCGCGCTCCACCACGGCACAGAATACTCTCAAGCTCTCTAACTGATTAATACCCGGCATATTCAATAAAAAGTTAAAAATGTAACGACAGAATGACTCATTTACATAACATTTTGTGAATTGTCAAAATGAGGAGACTTATTACAAGCACAAGTGATTTATGACTACTAAGTACCGTAATCTATTTAACGACACTAAGATTGGAAAGCTCTATATACCTAACAGACTAGCCGTAGCGCCGATGACACGGGTCAGTGCAGAGCCAGATGGCAGGGTGGGGCCATTAATGGGGGAGTATTACGAGAAATTTGCCAGTGGTGGATTTGGGCTGATTATCACAGAGGGGCTTTATACCGATAAACTTTTTAGTCAGGGCTGTAGAAATCAACCTGGCATGGCCAGCCTCAGCCACGCAGAGAGCTGGAAGCCAATTACCAATGATATCCATGCACTAGGAGCAAGGGTATTTGCCCAGTTAATGCATGCCGGAGCCCTCTCCCAGCACAACCCTTGCGCCAACAGAACTGCTGGCCCCTCTGATATTCGCCCATTGGGAATCCAGATGCCTTTCTACCATGGCGAAGGCCCCTACCCCATACCAGAGGCCATGACACAGCAGGACATCTCACAGGCTGTTGAAGGTTTTGCTAAGGCTGCCCACTTAGCCCAGCTTGCTGGCTTTGATGGCGTCGAAATCCACGGAGCTAATGGCTATCTTCTAGATCAATTTTTGACCGCCTACACTAATAAACGACAAGACTGCTTTGGCGGGTCACTTAATAACCGCTTACGTATCTACAAAGAAACCCTTAAAGCTGTAAGGAAAACAGTCGGGGATGGCTTTACGGTGGGTATTCGCTTCTCACAGAAGAAAGTCAACGATACCAACCACATCTGGGACGAAGGCGAATCTGGAGCTGCCAAAGTCTTCGAGTTAGTGAGACAATACGGCGCCGACTATATTCACACCACGGAGCCTGAAATAAGCGCTCCGGCCTTTGAAGGCACGGAATCACTCTCGCAGCTAGCGAAGAAGTACAGCGGTCTGCCAGTGATCGCCAATGGTGGCGTGACCGAGCCAGAGCAGGCAAGTCAGGTACTAGAGAGTAATCAAGCAGATATTATCTCGCTAGGTAAAACTGCCCTGGCCAATCAAGATTGGCCCTGCGCGGTTAAGAAAAACCGTTTGTTGAAGAAATTTAATTTTGGCATGCTCTCACCCCATGCAAACCTTGAGTGCGCACGCAGCTACTGTCAAGAGAACCCCTCCCTGTCGGTGAGTGATAAATCTTAGATCACCTAATATTGTTTACCTCACAGCCGCCAAATGATTAATTCCATCAAGTTTTTATAGGCAGTACTAAAAGATATACCTGTTCTGTATTGGGTTTATGATATGTAATTGGCGGCGTTTCTTTAGAACAAAATAAATCACTTATTCTCAGTTACTTTTTAGCAGCTTGAGGAAAGGATACCCTAGTACACTTAGGGGGAAAACTATGGGCGAATCATAATATCCATTGCCGCGCCCAATACAGTCTTTATCCGAGGTAAAAAAGGCTAATTTTCTAAATAGAAACCACATTCAGAATGTCACGAATCTACTAACAAAAATTCGAAATATAGCTTTATCATTCAACCATCACTAGACACAAATGATAGTACAGTCAATGAAACCCTGCTCTTTTTGAAGAAGGATGGCGCCGACTTGCATCATATTGCAACAGCTAGATTACTAAAAAATAATTAGGGCTTGAGTTAAACACTTGCACTGGATTAATTCTAAACCGCCTATTTAATCTAGGTGAAATCGTTGCTCCGATAGAGCATACTTAGAGAAATTAAATTTGGAAGAATTGATCCTCATCCCTTCAGTGCCTGTAAAAATTAAAACTGCTACTCATTATACTGGCACTTATTATTCACACCGACTACCGGTTTTTCATTTGATTTAACTCATTGATTAGACTTTACCTCTCAAAATAGTCACCCGATCCCAAAAGGATTAAAGTAAGATAGAGTATCTCTATTACTTACTACAGGCAGCACAAAGGAGCATCCCCATAGAGCTTAGGGCCAGTGTGCCAAAATAATTGGATCGCAAGTTATTTTAGCCTTAGACTAAAAATAAAAGAGATCAGTCTTTAGGAAAGGTATATTTGAGTCGCCCCTTTATTTTTTGATTTTTTTTGGCAACAATCTGTACAACCATAATCCAACTAGAGAATAATAATGAAGGATTTTTTAATTATCGGTGGTGGCCATAATGGCCTGGTCTGCGCCTGCTATTTGGCAAAAGCGGGAAAAGCTGTAACAATCCTAGAGCGCCGATCTATAGTCGGCGGCGCCGCGATTACAGAAGAATTTCACCCGGGCTTCCGGAACTCTGTAGCAAGCTACACCGTAAGTCTACTCAACCCGAAAATCATTGAGGAGCTGCACCTCCGTCAACATGGTCTGGATATAAAGTTACGGCCTCAATCTAATTTTTATCCACTTTCAGACAATGAAAGCCTTTCTTTCCATAAGAATTTTCTCGATACACAGGCTGAAGTTGCCCGCTTCTCGAAGAGGGATGCAGCCACGCTACCTGACTTTTATTCCATGCTCGAAAGCGTTGCAAACATACTGCGCGAAGAGCTACTGCGCACTCCCCCCAATGTGGGAGGCGGCCTTGTGGACATGGTTCGCGCTGGTGGATTTGGGCTTAGAGCAAAAAAGTTAAGCATGGCATTACGCCGAGATGCTCTGGACCTGTTCACTAAGAGCGCTACCAACGTACTCGATAGCTGGTTTGAGAACGACCATGTCAAAGCCGCGCTTGCCTTCGATTCTATTGTCGGCAACTATGCCGCCCCCAGTACTCCCGGCTCTGCCTATGTGTTACTACATCATGTATTTGGAGAAGTAAACGGCGAGAAAGGCGCCTGGGGTCATGCCATGGGCGGTATGGGTGCTATCACTCAGGCTATGTGTAAAGAAGCAGAGCACCTCGGGGTCACTATTCGCACAGACGCTGAAGTTAAAGAAGTGCTTATCGATGGTGATCGCGCTACCGGGGTACGACTAAGTAGCAGGGAGACCATTACTGCCAATAAAGTAATCGCTAATGTCGGCCCTAAACTACTCTATTCCCAGATGATTGACGAACAACACCTGGACCCAGAGTTCCACCGCCGTGTATGTGGTTTTAGAGTGGGGTCCGGCACCTTCCGTATGAATGTCGCACTGTCTGAACTGCCAGACTTTACATGCAAACCCGGTACTCACGTGCAACCACACCACAAGTCAGGAATCGTCATTGGCCCTACCATGGATTACCTGGAGCAGGCCTATATAGATGCGGTTCAATACGGCTGGTCAAAGCAACCCATAGTAGAGATATTGATCCCCTCCACCATCGATCCCTCCCTGGCCCCCGAGGGTCAACATGTCGCCAGCCTATTCTGCCAACAATTTGCTCCAGAACTGCCGGACGCTAAAAGCTGGGATGACTATCGCGAGCAAGCAGCACAAACCATTATCGATACTGTCACTAACCATGCCCCCAATTTCCGTGACTCCATCATCGCTCATCAAATTCACTCACCTCTAGATTTAGAACGCAAATTTGGCTTGATGGGGGGGGATATCTTCCATGGTGCCTTAGGATTGGACCAACTGTGGAGCAACCGGCCCTTCATGGGCTTTGCCGATTACCGCACGCCGATCCAAGGGCTGTACCTCTGTGGCTCCGGTAGCCACCCAGGAGGCGGCGTTACTGGAGTGCCTGGACATAACGCTGCGATGGAGATTCTAAGGGATAAATAAAAAATGACCCGCAGCAAGCAGGCCATTATCTGTTTGGGTTCAGTAGTGGGGTATGAGTCGAACTCAACCCCCTATTCAAGCGCTACAATGACCTTGATGATCTCTATTACAATTAACGCGAGCTCACTCTAAATAGCAAATAATACCGCTTGAAATGCCTCTTTATTAACTCTCATAGATTTTCTTAGTGGCAATCCAGTGATCAACTAGTTGCTCTAACACCATCAGTGGTACGGCACCATTAGTTAGTACCACATCATGGAATTCACGTATATCAAATTTATTCCCTAACTTTTGACGAGCACGTTCTCGCAACTCCAATATCTTCAACATACCAGTTTTGTAAGCTACAGCCTGACCCGGCATCACGAAGTAGCGCTCAACCTCAGTGGTGACTTCAGTTCTCGGAAAACCGGTCGTTTTCACCATATATTCAATCGCCTCTTCTCGACTCCAACGCTTGTGATGTATACCGGTATCTACCACTAAACGAACAGCACGAAGCATCTCATCTTGTAATCGCCCAAGATCATCATAGGGATCATCTTGAAAACCAATCTCCTTGGCTAGCCTCTCTGTATAAAGAGCCCAGCCATCCGCATAAGCTGTATTTGATACGGCTTTAAGAAAAGTTGGCAATCCCTCTAAATCTTTTGCAATTGCCTCTTGAAAATGGTGCCCTGGAATTGCCTCATGATAAGCCAAAGTTCGCATGGTAAATTTCTTTGTTTCATGAACATCGCGCAGGTTTACATAAAACACCCCTCCGCGAGACCCATCAATTGCCGGGGGCATATAGTATGCTTTAGGTGCGCCTTGTTCTTTGAACTCCGCAATTCGCTTAACTTCAACACCCGCAGTTGGCTTTATATTGAAATAATCGTCAATACCTGCGTTAATCTCATCGATAATCAATTGATAGTCTTTGATAATCTGCTCACGGCCCTTATCTGAATTTTCATAAAGAAACCGAGGATCATTATTTATTGCAGAGAAACGGGTATTAATGCTACCCGTATTAAGACCTACAGAAGCAAAGATCTGTTTCATTTCGTCTTCTATACGTTCCACTTCCATCAATCCTGTATGGTGCAATTCATCAGGAGTCAGATTTGTAGTGGTATGAATACGTGTTTGATATGCATAAAATTCATCACCTTCAGGAAGGGCCCAAACGCCATTATTCTCTGTAACTTTATATTGTAATTCTTGATAATAGGCGATCAAGCTTGCGTATGCAGGATAGACATCTGATTCAATTAATATTTTTCCTCTACCAAGAATGCGTGTACGTTCTTTGGCTGGCAGAGTTTCAAGGGTATCCAGTCGCCTTTCCAAAGAGGTATAGAGTATGTTTTCATGCACAGGAACGTTAATAAATCCTTGCATTTCGCTCAACACACGATCAATTACAAAACGTGGAGGCAAGATTTTCTTCTGCTCCCGAATTTTCAACCCATCCAATACTTGAGAAAACTTTCTATCTACTTCACTTAAGCGGGAGAGATAATAATCAGCTTCCTTGACATTATTAATTTGATGCAATTCAACGAGAAACTCCGGAAGAGCATTTTGCACACCAAACATTTGATTGAGAGGGTAATTATGATGCCTCCAGCGCTCTCCTTCTACAAGATTTTCCAGGTAGTACTCCAGAATATCGTAGAAAATTGCCTGCCGATCATCGAGGCTAGATCGATCATAGTTTCTTAAAGTAGATAGTTCATCCTTAACTATCTGTATCTCATGCAGCTCCATCTTTTCAGAAACATCATCAAGATGAGCATTATGGCCATCAATCCCAAATCGTTCTAGCATACGAAAAATTGAGAGTGTTTCCGGGCTGGTACTTTGGATTTTTATAAAGGCCCTTTCAAAATACACATTGATAGACCACGGTTTAAAATAAATCGCATTTACAGCAAAGACTGAAACTGCAACCATTCCAAGTAATAGCATCCCGCCAACCCACTTGGCTGTTGTTTTTATCATTATTAGATCCTCCTAAATTGTGCCGCTATTTTCACTACGCTCTTAAACAAAGCACAACCATTAGATCTAGATAATGCGCCAAACAAACCGAATAAAGCGACAAAATGCACATTGTAGATAGATCATGGTAGAACAATGGATTTAAGAGAGACTTGAAGCCTCAAATAGTTCAAGCCTTACCAAGTAGGATCTTCCACTGCGCTCTCGACTCCGGCTCCAGAAAACTATCATATCGCCAAGCCACTTCACTAATAAATCATTCCAGAATATTGGAGGAATAGAACCTGAGAACTATCGCGATTAATCCGAGAAAACCATTACTGGCACCACCACCAACTACTATTCTAATGTCCGTAATGCCATCATCGTCCAGCCCCCTGAATTTGGAACAAAGGTTTTGTTTGATCTACTGCGATACCTACCATAATACCTTGGGATTGCATTAACTGTGAAGTAACCGATTCTTTATTTAGGATTCAGGTTAGCGTATACAGTAGTAATACCTCCGTGTTTGTGACTCCGACAACTCCGAAAAGATTTTTTAGGGGCCTGTTTTGGCAGTTAAGATACCAAGAATCAAAGGTACCAATTCTGGAGCAGCATAAACTTTGACGAACCCAAACTCGTAATAGGGATAGGAAAATTGGTACACACAATATGAACAAGGAAATACAATTTAATGAACTTATCATATCTCCAGACTATCGCTGGGCTTTACCGCTTTATCCCCTACTAACAAACATAAACATACAAAAAGTACAGGGAAGGCATTTCTTTGGAGAGGAAGCCTAAAATATTCAAAGCCTTCCAATCTCACTCAACCCAGCATAAAACATTTAAAAATCTTGTTATCACGCCCACATTTGTACATCTTTAACAATGGAAACAACAATCAGATATCGCCTATATCAGATCTCATCTTTACCTCCATAAGATTTTTAGAAATATATGCCCAACAATCTAAAGGGGGAAATTATCCTGAGAAAATAAAACCTTCTAAAACTATAAATTACTTACTAATCATATAAATACTTCCACCCACTTTTACTTAAAAGCGAAGTGGCAAGAATCAATTACAACACATTCTAAATTGTCATAGAGGTAGTTATCATGAAACATTATCTCCCACACAATTGACTTTACCTTACCAAGGACAATCCTATAAGTACTCGAAATATTTGATGATCTCCAACCATTTCAATCAGAATCGTCGTTGACGATCGAGGTATCCTGGCGCCAGCGAAACTATCCGCACTCCATTTTTTACTTGTAGTAAACTCTCACACCTGGCATAAGCCAATTTTATTCCAGCTTTTCTGACATCTTCTCTTTCTTGATAATGATCCCGGCCGATTTTATCATCACCCAAGAATGAGCAACGCAGAAATAAAATATTTTTGGAGAACTCAATAAACAAATAAACCTTTCAATTTTCTAGAGCTCTTTGTATAGCAGGGCCAATTTGGCGCTTACGTGAGATCACCCCCTCGGCAATAACCATGTCATCCACCTCCTGATCTCCAAAAGCCGCAACAACAACATCTTTGTCTTGATCGTCACTCCAAAGGAGATAAGATCTATTTTAACGAGTGTCGACAATTGCAAAGATCAAGTGATCGATATTTTTTTCTTTCTTAATCTCTTCCATAGCGGACTTTAATTCATACCTCCAATTGATCAACTCCTGGGGTGTAAGTGTTTCAGCAACACCAATTCCGACTTTCTTTCCTCCAAACTCAAAATTCTTATAATCAAGTAAAATAATGTCCGTAGCTGAAAACCCACCCAGATCAGATTTTGCCAGCAACATATTCTCTGCAAATTTATTAACATCATCTATGCCTGCTCTATCGGCCAAATTTTGAACATAGGCTTTATCATATTCGGTAGTAGTCGGTGATGTCAGATTCACGGTATCAGAGAGGATTGCAGCCAATCCCATACATGCTAAATTCACTGGTAACTCAATACCAAGCATCTGTGCATGGTCAGCTAAAATTGTCGCAGTTGATCCCCAGGGTCTAACTTCTATATTGATCACATTTGGAATGTTGACTGGCGACCCACCAATTGCATGATGATCGATTATTGCCACGATTGAGTCTGGATCGATGCCGCCTGGTAGTTGAGTGCTTTGGTTGAAATCAACCAGTCCAACAGTCTTTCCTGAAAAATCCTCGATAATTTTTGGATCACTCGCATTACATCGCTCAACTGCAAAGCGAGTTTCCGGGTTAACTTTACTCGGAATACTTGGTTCACCTCCATAAATAAAGGCTGCGAGCAAGCTTCCGCTCACGGAATCCGTATCGGGAATTTTATGACCAATCCAAACCAAGTTCTGGCTGCTTTCTAGCTCCTTCTTTAAATAATTAACAGCGATACCGTTAGCGAGTTTAATTTGCCCTGCTGCTGAGGAACTGATTTCCTGTGCGCCTAATGCCCTGCCCATCAGCCCCAACAGTAAAAGTACAACTCCTATAAGCACGCCAGAGAAACTAACTGAAGGGTATTCATCTAATTTTTGCAAACCTGAAACCGGATATCTCATCAGCTCCCTCCACTGTCATTTGTCAAGAGAGCAATGAAAAGTATAATAAATTGCCGATCGCATAAGTAGCTTCCATCCATACCGAACTTTCATTCGCCTGAACATTAATCCGATCACAATACTGTTAGTCGCCCCCTCATGAATAGATAAGCAATTCGTAATATAGACAAGGGGCAAACACTTAGGGGATAAGTCTGATACATCTTAACTATACCCTTGCAATTTGTCGCATGCCGCAACATATATGTACATAACTTCAAAAGCCCCATTTCCTAACTCGCTTTATATTTGACACAAAGAATGCGATATTGGTACCCGTTGTCTATGGATATCCTCCCAACATAAAGTCTCAAGCGCCAATCTCATTAACAATCGAGTAAGATCTTATAGAGCACTGGACGTTTATCTGCATATGTTTAGCCAGAGGTTCTGCCGTGACGCGCCGAGATTTTTCTTGATGCAACACTTCCTTATAACTACCCGTCCTGCTGCGTGCTGTGTGGTTAAAAGCCGTATACACAAGTAATAGGAGTTTTATCATTGATACCACAGTCTAAGCTGTAGTGAACAATCACTACAATATCGTACTTTCTATCAACAAAGAGCCACCCCTTAAGAGGATAGATTGCAAAGTTATTCTTCATTGGCAGACACTAATTAAGACCTCAAAGCTGTCATAACGGCACCCTCAGCTACTATACATTGGCAAAACTACAAGAAGTTGTCGCCCTGAAAAGCGAACCTCTAATGGATATTATTTGACTTGCGTACTGCAAGTTGATCTGCTGTTTGTCAGCCAAGTGATCAGGCCGTATTTATCTTCCAGAAATAGGGCTGCATGTCTGAGAGCTGACCTCCAATCCCTAGGTAGTTTGCTATCTCCCCCAACGCCGGCCATATCTCAACCATAATTTTAAAATCGCAGACCGCTTGCTGGGTGGGATCATTGAGGGCAGTACCAAAGGTCTTTAGCCAGCTCAATGAGCGTGGGCATACAGGATAGCTAGCCGCCAGTACTTCCTCTCAGCAACTTCCTGCTAGTCTAGCCCTGCTCAATACATCCGACACCACAGCCCTTTACTTTTTATCCCAAAGCTAGTCTTTAAAGCTATAACACAAACGCTCAGCATTTTAAGTGTCTTATCTCTAAACCAGAGATGATAATTCACAGAAACTGACACTTACCGTGTAACTGACAACTCTCACTAACCACACAATACTCTGAATAATTATTTATGAACGAAGCTTAGTGTTATAATCTTGTCACCGTGATAATAACAAGGTGTCGAAATGGCAAAATATATTTACCTCCCGGTAAACAGTGAAGAAATGCTAGAGTTTGCGGAGAATATGGCGAGCGCATGGAGTATTCCGAAGAATCATATTCTTGCCAACAAGGTTACATCCGGTATTGGTAAGTCTATGTACCGCTGGATTGATAAGTGTCTCAGTAGCCTCAAATCTGGAGATACTCTTTATATTGTTTCTCATGGTACTGGCGCTGGTGACGGTGAGCAAATTGGTGCTCAACGCAATAACGGTAAGAATAAACAAACCAAAGTTTTCGAGAGAGGCGTAGAGTCGTGGCAGGGTGGAGAATGGAAAACCTATACCCCGACGCAACTAGCAGCTACTTTGGTTAAAGAAGGTTTACCTGGTAGTTTTGTGGACCTGCATCTCTGTGCTTGCGGGTCAGGTTATGACGGTGAGAGGCTAAGGCCCTGGGCACAGCGTTTACGTGAGGCGATGGCCACTACCCATAAAAGCCTAGAGGTTACTGGGTACCTTGGTTGGTTTGACGCTACTGGCAGCTCTGTCAAGATTAAGGTTAATACCAAGTATTATGATTTGAATGAGCGTGCAGTGACCTTTTCTTAATAGTTATCAATTTAAGATAAGTATAGACATCAGGTAGAGCGCCCAAAACTTAGCATACGTAAGACAGCTATAAGCGGATGTATTTCTCCAGGCGATCTAAAAAATGGATCGCCAGCTGTTACCATCTCAAGTTTCAAGTTTGAACCGAGCACCTCCAGTGTTCGGAAGTTTTGGGTGTAACGGCATAAAGTGGTTTCTATTCTCTTGGCGAAACCACGCTTGCTTAAACCATAGAATTATCTGTATGTAGCCTCCAAAGAGAAGGATCGCAATTTAGATTTCAGGAACAATCACACGGCTAAAAATATTCCATTTATTCCAGGGTGGATTAATGCATCATCCAAATGCTGGTCTTCTATCAGCCTAAACTTTGAAGATTACTTTAATGGTTTTACGGGATCGGAGGGGGTACTGTAACAAGCTTATAGCCAGCTCAGTAAATTTTTAGTTCACGGCATAGGCGACCACCATCCCTCTAGTTAAACATTTAACTTTAAAACCTGAGTAAAAATTCCCAGCATTTTTTCCTTGTTTATTATTCGCAAATAAAAAACCTTCAGAGTATATGCTTGCCGTACAACTGACACCCCTTTCCAATCCATAGATGCCAATAAACTACTTTTCTAATTAATACAATCATGGTAGGTGTACGCTTGTTTTCTCCTGATTCCATAATCTCTCTTTGTATCCGGCTCCTTGCTTATCATTATCAATGTGATTAGGGCCATTGCTTCCCCCCTCCAATCTAATACCGTTTCACCGATATGGCATTCTTCGAGAATATAGTTATCTGGCAAATAATCCCCGCTATCGTAATAAAACTCCACATAGCAGAACATCTCACCAGCGTGCTCTTTTTTCTGAAACTCAACTCCCTCTACATATACATTACCACTGATATTCCACACACCGCTACAGTCGCCGTACACCGATATAGGGAAAGATATCGCCAACATAGCTGAAAAGATTAAATTCTTCATTGGAGCTCCCTTCCGTTTATTTAAATAAATTAACCTTCATGCAATAAAAGAAAGTATTGGTAATAAAATACTACCATTATCGACTGAGAACCCCCACTAAATTCATTACCCTGCCTTTACCTATGGATCAATTAGATGCCACCTACCCTCTGCTTTTTAGCTCAGACCGTACAATACCCACGGAAGATAGCGTATAAGAAAATAAATGTAACTTTAATACTTACCTACTCATAACGCCAAAACAAGAAACAAACCTAAATAGAGCAAAAACAACTTATATGCATTTTCCCTTCAATTGTAAATTAGCGATAATTTATGACTTTAATTGTGTTTGTGGGGGGGGGGGAATACCCATGCGCTCAAGAACACAAGGGTATTCTTTGCAATAACTATTTTAACTATTGTAAGAGCAATCTGAATTGGTACACAGCTGAACTATAGTGGCTTTTTGCTTTTCACCAATGCATCCGTCCAACTTGAAACGAATAGGCTTTTGGCTAACTTGAGCTGTCATTGCAATTGATACAGCACGGTTAAAAGCTGCCTCATTACCCAAAGAGTCAGCATCAAATCTTACCGCATGACTACCGCTACCACATTCTTGAGTTTTAGGCCCAGTCCATCTTACAACCACATAATCAGAAAAAGATTCAAGTAAATCAATCTCGCCATACGACCAGCTAGGCTCTGCAAATACATTTGGAGTTACAAGCATCAGCAGCAGAGATAAACCAAAATTTTTCAACACTCATATCCTTTAAATATCAAAAATAAATTCAATACTACAACAATCCAGTGTATATTTCATCGTCTATAGCACTCATGTAACGAACAGGCACCTGTGGGATGAGTAGGTCTTTCTAAATAAATTATATCGGCCCAAACCTTTATTTATACAGATCCAAGAGACAATTGACTGAGATGTATGACCTCAACCTAGAAGTAATTCCTGCTTGCGCAGCTTCATTTAAAAGCCTTAACTCTACCCATACAAATGTTAATTGGCACTAATTACTCTTCGATTTAACGGCGTATTCATGTCTCAGCCTAAGGCAATCAGCCCAGATACCTATTTCTATTAACCCGCGTAAGCGTTTGAATGCGCCGAAAGCGTTGCCTTTTCAATTGGACAACTATTTGAGACCCCTGGGCTGGAGTCGTCGGCATTCAGATCTTAGAAATCGAGGCTATGTTACCGAACGCACGCCTCCCACCCAAAGCGGTTTGGTATCTCAAGCCATTAAGGCTGTATTCAACCAGAATTTTGAAAGCCGCCTCAAAGGCTTTTAGGAATTAGTCAGGCAGTGCAACAAATTTGAAGCCGACTAAATAGAATTTGGGTACATGGCATAGATCAATACAGTCACCTCATCTTAATTACTCTTTGCTAATCTAGCTCACCCTCGAACATCTACCGCCGCGATTGCCGTTTTCTATCAAGAACCGCGTTCGAAGGCTAAATAAAATTTGTAATATTTCATATCTACTGCCTTCATTTCGAATGATGATGAACCTCTGGAATTTGGGCTTGTCATGTAATTACCCCCTGAAAACTCTCTCGTATTGAGTAGACGCCTACTCCATTCAAAAGGTAAGCATCTACTCAGTAGGGGGGAGGCTTTATCCCATGGAGGGGCGAAGACCCGGAGCAAATTACGTCAGCTTGTTATGTCTTTTCATATATTTCTATAAACTCTTTAACTATGTACTCATCAAGTTCTTTCGCGCTTCCCCAGCGATTTCGATACTGGATTTCCACATCAGTTAACATCCTAGCGGCTTCCGATAGACCAGATTCACAACAGAGATATAGAAACACCCAATACCTCTCTATTACCCCCACCATATTTTTGTCGAATTTAAATAAGTGTGTGAGTAATTTATTAGGTGAATCGATAGAGTGAACAACACTGAAATACTCCTCAATGTCGATCTCCTCTCCCGAATTAATAAAAACTTCCCCACTTTTAGTATTACTTTTCTCGATAATAGGAGAGGCAAATGCCAGACATCCATCCTTGTCTTCTCTAAGCTTCCTTGGGAGGTAACCCCAAAATGGAGAGCTCTGTTCTCCAAAAAGTAGGGCCATCAATCTAGAAAATTTTTTCGAGTAGAAGTACATATACAAAAAATCTTTTTCTGCATTGTCTTTATCAAATTTTGACTCGAATAAATAATCGCCAAATAATTTAATGGATTTTTCGTATTTACTCATGAGTTTCTTGGTCGTTGCCTGAGACTGGGCTTGCCCACAAAAAGTAGACTCTCCAACTATACGTATTTTCGCTCATACTCTGCTGGACTTACACAGCCCAATGCCGAGTGCTTACGAACCCTACTGTAGAAATCTCAATGTGTTCAAACACCTCAGATTTTGCTTGCCCTTCGCTTTCGAATGTTCCGGCATAGACCAGCTCGACTTTTAGCCTGCTAAAGAATGATTTCATTGCCGTATTATCCCAACAGTTAGCCTGGTGACTCATACTCGGCTTGCACTTGCTTTCAGACAAGAGATACTAGTATTTCTGCGACCGATATTGCCTCCCCCTGTCAGATCGAACTATTAGTCCAGGCTTTATTTATCGTCGCTCTAGAGCCATTTCCAATGCACGACGTGCCAATTCATCGATCATCTGCAATAGGTCTAAACCTAACTATACAGGGTGTCTACCAAGCGTGGGTAAGTCTTGTACATAACGCCGCAAACAGCGGCAGATTTGAAGCAGCGAAGCTGCTGAAAAACTGTCCAGCCCATGTAGTGGGCGGTGCAACTTTGCTTGTTATGCAATGCTGACATTATTGCTACTCTATTATTTGGCTTACGCTACTTGGATCAATTTCACACTCTTTGAACCACGATGCCATTTCTGACAAGCTAATTGAGTGTTTTGTGATTGCTCCGCCGCTATTGCCCTCAAAATAGTAGCCTGAGCTATTGTGCCCCTCGTAGATTGTTTTTATACCTTTGCAATCTGTAAGAAACTCCCGTTTAAACGCACTCTTTCCCAGTGGGGGCTTAGTTTGTGATTTCGTTGTACAACCCGCTTGCACAAGAATGAGGAATATTAAAATAAATATCGGGACTCTCTTCACTCGCTTTCCTTGTGAGCACAACGCCCAGCAGCAAGCCCGGCAGACGAAGCCTGTGTACTTGAGCCGCTTGTTATGAAGTTGGGCCATCAGTACGCTTCTTTTTAGATTTCTTACAGGAATACAACACAGCACTTCTTAGCACTGTGTAGAAGCATATAACTGATCCGATGAAGCACGGGACAAAGAGCAATAGAATTCCACCAACATACCCCATATAAGCGAAGACTCCAAGCAGAAAACCGATGAAAACTTCGGTTACCACTGACTCCCAATCTACGGAACTATTCAACTCAACCGTCTTAGCTCCATAGTGCCTTAATCCTATTCTTTGTATCTTTCTAGGCATAAAAAATCATAACTCCCGCGGAGGCCCGAAGGGCCGCAGCAAACTGCTTGCGTTTGTATGGTTGTTATTGATCGATTCTGATGTTGAAAACCTTTTTCGCTAACGGGTAAATTGAGACCCACCTTCGGCGGCCTCCGAAGGCCTTGTTTGTCACAGCTCGTTGCTGCGCAGGTTTATAAAGACCGTTAACAAGTAGGAACGTGACAGACACTCACTAGGCATAACTCAGATAGCCATGTGGGCCTCGAGCCTGAATAGCAAGGCGGAAATAGCTTATCTTATAGAACCTCAAGATATCAATGTCGGTATCGACACCAGCAGTAAACAGCTCAATATTTATGTAAGACCTACTGGTCAGTTTTTAGTGTTGCCGATAATGAAAATGGCAATAAGGATGCCATTAAACAACTACAACCGATTAAACCTCAAAGAGTATTAATAGAGTCCACGGGAAGACTCGAGTTACATTTTGTTTACGCCGCCGACAAAGCTGGATTACCTATTGTTGTTTGCAGTTCTTAGCAGATAAGAAACTTCGCTAAATCCGCAGGTCGTCTCGCCTAGACTAACAAGCTAGATGCAATAGATATTGCACATTGTGGTGAGGCCATGAAGCCAAGGTTGTCGACGCTAAAACCAGAAAAATTTAGGGAGATCAGTGACTTACTGATCTGCAGGAAGCCAGTGCATAGAGATGAGCACAATGCAAAAGAGTCGGCTTCAGCGGATGCCTAGATCAGTGCACAAACCTATCCAGACCATTTTAAGCACCACTAGAAGAGAGTTACAAGGTATCAACAAAAAACTGGATAACAGTGTGTCTGAGTGGCAGCAAAGGCGCGACCTATTGCTGAACCCTAAAGGAGTCGGAAATGTATTGGCTTATAAGCTGATGAGTGAACTTCCTGAGCTCGGAGAATTGAACCGTAAAGAAATCGCTGCACTTGTAGGTGTCGCCCCAATTAACCGTGCTAGCGTCAGCTTCCAGGGAAAGAAATATATTCGGGGCGGAAGGCATTGTGTACGCACGGTTCTGTTTGTTTCCATCAGGCCAGCCATACAGCATCATCCCAAACTAAAGCCGATGTATAAGCGATTAGTCGATGCTGGCAAATTTAAAGGGTCGCTCTAATTGCCAGCATGAGAAAGCAGATTACGATCCTGAATACGATGGTGAAAAATAACACCTACAGAGATGAAAGTATGGCTTAATAACTTGATGGGCAACCATAGTCACTTGTTAACCCTTACCCGCTTTGACGGTAAAAACACTTGATGGACCAACGTTTAGGCCGTTGGTAACAAGAAATACCTCAACTTCTAAATCAAGCGCGATTTGATGAGATGGGTGCCCATCTAGCCACGCAAGTAAGATATTACTCTTGCCGTTTTCAATTGCTCCGACCATGGGTAAGTCCGGGAAAATAGCATCTGGCAGAACTCCGCTTTTAACTCGGAAATAAATGCCAAACTCTTCGATTGAGTATGTGGATTCTTTGGGAAGAGAAATTTCCAGAGACAAAGTGCCAGCATCAGAACAGGAGCTTCCCGGTGCGCTTGAACCTCTGGTGATGCCAGAAACTCTAACGATAGGAGCTGGAACTTGCTCCCAATAGTCTCCTTTCTCTCCCTTTTGAGCTGGACCAGGGTGTTGCTCCCATTGCTTTAAAGTGGGCTTGAATAAATCAGAGCCGCTAAATGAGCACGCCAATGCCCCTTGGGCAGATAACAACGAAGAAATAACGATTATTTTAAGTAGATGCCTCATGACTCTCCTTGAGGGTTAACGATTTTAGCAGCGTGTGCACGCTAGGGCGTCGCCAGCCTAAACTTGCTATTGGGCCCGCGGACTGGTTGTTTTTATCGGGGCCACAAGATCTGATGGATCTTCATAAAGAACTACTTCATGCTTATCCGGATCGGTCTCAATTCTTACAACCCATTTAGCGCCCATAAACGCTATTTTCCACCAGAAACTCAAGTTTTCTATTTCTACAGACTTGATACATTCAAGTGGAATGGCGATTTTTATTTCCTTTTCAAACATTGCCGCCGAGCAATCATTCGGACTATAGGACCAATGTACGATCGATTCTCGATCTACATACAATGCACCTGGTCTAGAACGAAAACACAGACCGTAATAAGCTCTGCTCGTACCGAAACGGACATCTTCAGGGATACTCCGCTCTTCTTTCCATTGCTTAAACTTTTCTTTTCCTATCAGTTTCAATTAGAACTTTCCTTCACTTCAAAGACGTATAACAGTTAATTTAAAAGAAACTTCCTTATATCACCCTGCTTTATATTTCTATACTCCACTTCCTCTGAAGACTTAAAAACCAATAAGTTATCGTAAATCTGTGTAAATACGCAAAAATAAATACAAAGCAGCGTCTTTACAACTCTGTATTTGCTCTGCTTTACATCAACTTTTGAACCCTTTAAGTATCAATGAGTTACTAAGTTTCACCTAGAAATAGGAACAGCTATCGCTGATTTTTGTTATAGATTGCACAGCTGTACACTTTTCGTTCGACATTAGCCAATTTGAATAGCTAAAAGTTTATAATCTGAGGGTTATACTAGCTAGTCACTTCTGCCCTCTCCCTGCCCCAACCTTATTGATCTCCTGATTTTTTATCACCTGGCGTCAACAGGGCTTCCGTTACTACTACCCTTGTAAGTAGCGATAACGAATCTGGGCGGCTGGTTATACAGGTTCGGAAAAACGTGATGGATTGAAATCTAGCGTTGTGGGGTGGTACTTTGCAGGGTAGGCGAGCCGCTTGAGGCTCCATCCAGGAAAGGATGAGCTGCGAGGAGCAGAAAAACCAAAGCATAGATTCCTTCAAAAGTGGAACCTCCATTGCTGGCAGCTGGATTGATCACTGACTCAGTACACAAGAGCTAGGGAGCAATGACGGGAATATTCCTCCTTCATCAAAAGGCTAAGCATCTTCACTTATCCTAGGCTCTGTCTTCAGCGCAATCCCGGAGGTTGCTTGAAACAGCTGGTGGGCTCGGCGACATTCATCTGGAGGATCTTTGTATAGCAAGCCAAGCATTGAGTACACGTCTTATGGCGCTGGCAAGGCTTGCTTACCCTCTCTTCCTGTCGGATAAGAGGGTCTGCTTGTTAAACACCTCCAAGACGTCAGCACGGCCACTCCGAATTCGCTACCTAATCACCTTTGGCACCCAAGAGGCATTCGAATCAGAGCGCGTATATCGCTCCACGAACAGAGGCGCAATGATTCCGCTTTGAATCCCATTTTTAATTATTGGGTGCCTCAAGTTGCCCTACCCTTTTTAGGATATTCAGGCCTTTGCTCTCTGCTGCTTTTTGATCCGCACATAGATTTCTTCACGGTGGATGGGGAGTGATTTGGGTGCGCTTATGCCTATCTTCACTTGATTGCCTTTCACCTCCAGCACTGTGACTGAGACATTTGCTCCAATCCTTAGAAGTTCACCTGTCCGTCGCTTTAAGATCAACATACTTATTTCCTTCAGTGGTCAAAGTTTGGGCGCTTCCGGGGTGGGGAAGCTTGGGCTTAACGTTTGGAGGAAATGTGGGGTGGTGCGCGGGGGCGGTAGGCAGAGAAGAGGAAAAGGCGGGCGCTAGGCTTCCAGCGCTTGGGAACAGGCCCCAAGCCACTGAATGTACTCCACTTTATTGAAGACGAGCGGGTTTCTAGCGTATTATCCATATAGCCATCTTGATACTTATCCTATCAATTTGGTCAGCTGGCCCCTGGTGTTCCTAGCACCTTGGGTCAGCGCCTTTTACTTTCTCTTACGTCACGCTACCGTTCTCCTTTGAGGGTATGGGTCTTTTAGAAAATTCTCGGCTCTATCGAAGCTTCCAAAATCCTTTAAACTTCTGAAGCCTTTTTAATCGGCTCGCTGAATTACAGCCAAAATACCAAAAATATCTATCGATTTTACGCAGCTTTGAGATTGAAACAAACTGAATAAATTCCAATAAGATTATTTTCGCGCCTATATTTTAATATATTTGCGGCTAAGGAAATCTCAGTCAACTATTGGAGAATTCAGCTCACATTAGAATTTACCCCATGCTGTTCTGAAAAGACTAAAGAGTAATGTTCTCAATTACATAGCGTGCTAGTTTTATGCTCTTAGAGACAAAACTCCGTTGTTAAATACAGCAAGTGCGTGAATCCGCTGCAGGGATAAATCCTGAGTGCAGCATGGAATTGCCATCTTGCAAGCTATCTCCCCCACTCATGTTAATGCTTGGTTATTCCTAGATTCAGACCAATCGTACAGACCGCTTTTGGAAAGGTCATTTTAAATTCTGGGCTTTACTGGAAGAAAAGGCCCTCACTGCCTGCATGGGCCTTGTGGACCTTAACTCTACCCGTGCCAATATCACTAATTAGAAATGGCTTTAAAGGCTTTGTGGTATTAGTGAAGGCTATACAACAAGCTTACAGACAGTTCAATAAAAATTGTGTACATGGAATAGGCCACTATCGGCATTTCCTCTTAGTTACTCCCTGCTTATCTAGCCCTACTCTAAATACTCGACGCCACAAGTGCGGATTTTCTATCCAAGAGTAAAACTACTCATAGACTGAACACAATTTCCCGGCCTTTCATGGCTATCGCCCCTAAATCAGAAATGAATAGCTTTTAGAGCTGATGTTTGTTGCGTAACTGACACATTTTTAAGTCTTTAGATATTCAGAAACCATCCTGTAAAACCTGGCTTAAATATGCACACCAAACTCGAACACAAACTCTTGTTTACGCTACTGCAAAAAAATGAGGTAAATCAATTAATCCAGAATTAAAAGTTATCAAATACAAAATTGCCAGAGAATCTATCAACCACTAAATTTAATACTGTGCTAGTAAATGTTTAGCACAAATCTTTGCCACCTTTGTTAACCGAACGGAAGGTCTACCCCATGAGATTACTTCAAATGCTACCTGCTTTTTTTTCTATTTTATCCCTCAGCGCCGTTAGCTTTAACAGTTCTGCTCAGATTGACTTTGAAAGCATACCCAATAGCTCTCCGGTAGAGGGCATGGCCATTGGCAATCAATTCGAAGAGCAGTATGGCGTTAGGTTTTCTATGAGTGATGGTACCTTGCCGGTATTATCAGAAGTAGGGGCTCCACTTACTGCTTTTGTGGGGCCAAACAGTGCAGATGATACTCCAGCTGAAAATCAAAGTGTGGGCCAGTTCTTTTTAACTGATGATAATTACCTGGGGCTAAATGCTGACCTTATTATTGACTACACTTATGCTGTGTCCGCTGCCAGCGGTGCCTTACTTGATATTGATGGTGAAGAGGAGTGGACTATTACAGCCTACAATATTCAGGGTGACCTAATAGGCACAATTATCATTAACAACAAAGTGGTAAATACGGGTGATGGATTAGCAACAGCTTGGTCTTTCGAGCACGATGAAGCTGACATAAAGCAATTACGTTTCTCGGGTACTAAGCCCAACCAACACTATTTTGGTCTTGCATTTGACAACTTTTCACCTTCCTCGCCCTCATCTTGTGAGCCCTCATTAGATTAGTCACCTTAAATGAACGAAGGATAAGCTACTGTAAGGTAGCCGCTAAAAGCCAAAGCCCGGCCTTGCCGGGTTTCCGAATTTATAGAGCGTCTTATTTCGTTGCATTTCCCTCTAAGTACACAGGACGCCGAATTGTGAAAAAAATAGATGCTCCAGTAGAAACTGTACTCACAAAACAAAAAATTTTATAAATTTTTTGCTATTTTGGATGCAGAATAAATTTATATCAAAATACTTAGCACTACTTGCTACCGTCGAGGGTACTGAGCATTTGAATTCGCGCTATACAAGCCAACTCCGATCTTGCTCACCATTCCCCCTCCCACCCATATTTGCAAATATCATCACTGGTCATGAAATTTACGTCTCCTTTTACTCCTAAACCAGAGAAAAACACTTGTTATCGCGGATATCAACAGCATTATTTTTAATCCTTCAAACTATGGGCATCCTAGTTCGTTGGGTACACGGCATAGGCGACTGCTGACGCCTCCTCTCAGCCCCTGCTAGTCAGGCCCTACTCTAACCTTTGAGTGTCCTAAATTTTTTTGAGAACACAGCCCTATCGAGTTTGAGAAATATACTTAAAGAGATGCTCGATTAGAATTGACCACCATATCCAATACCTCTCCTCAACACAAAAGCAACCTACTCAATATCATCACATTAATTCAATATTTAACAGCCATGAACTTCACAAACTTGTATCCATTCTTAATAAAGCAAAATTTTTCGAATAAATCAACTCCATGCTAAACAATAAATACCTCTCATATCGACTCTTCAACTTGGCGCCTATATATGGCATCGTAAGCTAACGTTAGCTAAGGACGGCTTCCAAATTCACACAATCTATACGCAAAAAAACTATACAAAGATATCAGTACCGAACCGGCAATTTCTATGCTTGATCGTTGCACAAGAAACTATATCGCACCGATTAAAGGGATATTTCATTAAACGGAATTTAAGAATGAAACGGAACCTCAGATCTATCGATCTCAATTTACTACCGGTATTCGAAGCCATTATGGAGCATGGTCAGCTGGGTAAAGCGGGCGAATGTATCGGTATGAGCCCACCGGCAATGAGTGCCGCACTTCAGCGATTGCGACATACTGTGGGCGATGAACTTTTTGTTCGCAGGCGTATTGGCTTTTTGCCGACCCCAAGGGCTGAACGCTTACATGCAACGGTGAGTGAGGCACTCAGGCAAATACGTGAGGAGATTGAAGAGAAGGTTGATTTTGATCCCTTCGTAGAAAAGCGTAATTTTAATATTATCGGCGGCGACTATGCAGATATTATCTTTTTGGGAAGCCTGCTAAACCACCTTGAATCTATCTCTCCCAATATAACTGTTGAGATTTCTCCGCTTGAGGTTGGCGGCTTGGAATCCAAGATGAAACACGGTGCAGTAGATTTTGCACTCTATTATCAGCCCGTAGATTCCAAAGAATTACAGGCAGAGCATATTGCCTCTGATCGCCTGGTTGTTGTAACCAAAAATAATCACCCCAGGATCCGCAGAGAAATTAGTTTGGAGCAATTCAATGCCGAAAGGCATGTCACTCTACACCAGAATACCTCAGGTCTGACCCACCTCGAGAATCATGTGGGGGAGTGGGGAGATAACAGCTCGCAACGCGTTGGAGCTCAAGTAGACCAATTAGGTAGGAAAGTAGCTGTTCGAGTCTCTCATTTCCAAAATATGATTCCGGTCGTTTTGAATACCAACTACTTGTGCACTATGCCGGAGGGCATGGCACAGCAATTTGCCGCACATAACCCCATACAAATACTGCCCTTCCCTGTGCCAATTGCGCCCCTGGAGATTTACCTTGTATGGCCCCGGATTTGCAATAGCGATATTGTGCACCGCTGGTTGCGGCAACAATTGAAGATTGCTAGCAACACCAGTAAAGAACCCATTAGCGCAGATCTCGCCAGCTAATCAATAGCTGATGCCAGCATAGGTCCTCGCTAACTTATAAAAGTTAAACCATTTTTGGAAAGTAGCTACTAGAGATACTCCCTATCCTTTGAATACGTATGAGCCATATCATTACCCAGAACAATTTCTATTCATGCAGGACATTTTAAGTCAATGTCCTCAGCAGCCCGACTCTTGACTCTCTTTATTTCAGCCAACTGGTAGCCGGTAGTTTCTAGCTACCGCCCCTCCCTAGGCTTCCCTATATAAAACCGTTAATGAAGCACCCAGCAAATAGGAAACTTGAGACGCCACACCCATTAACACAATACAGGGGATACAATAATAATACTGGATATTAAAACAGTGAAACCTCTATCTCATGGCCCAGCCTCAGCATTCGCAGATATCCCTCAATGCAACTCCTTACTATCACTGCGTCTCCCGTTGTTTTCGCAGAGCTTTTCTTTGTGGGAAAGATATCCAATCCGGGAGAGATTATGAGCATCGGCGTCAGTGGATAGAGAGCAGAATGCAAAAGCTGATTGGCATCTATGCGCTTGATGATGAAATACACGATTTGAAAGCTATTCTTTCAATTTATGAGTGCCCTGGATTCGTTTCGGATTCGTTTGTGCAGGGTATTGTGGTAGCCAGAGGCTAGATACCTCCGGCTACCCGATTAGGCATTTCATATATCATTCTTTATTACAGAAGGCAGCTGGAGCCAACTTTTTAAATATGGAAGTGTTATAGATATTCCTGCTTGTTGAAGGCATTCAATTGCAAAGCTACCACAGTTCTCGACACCACTTGAATATATTACATATCCGTAATTACCATAATGACCTTGATTCTGATTTTGAACCCTCTGGTGAATCCACTTCAACATTTTGTCCATGTGTGGTACCGAAATAGTCCACTGCTTAATTCTTGAGCGATTTTCTGCAGAATAATTTATTCTTTGCGTAAATTCATTTGGAGAGCTCTTAAAGTCAGATAGCACTTCACTAGTTGCAAAGCCTGTAACCTGTGCAATCTTATGTTTAGCCCAAGCCAATTTCCCGCCATGAGCGCTCTCTGCACTACGGTCAACTAAATGAATTCTATAAGCTATAAGGTCAACTTTATCGTAAACGATTATCGTGAAGTGCCCTAGCAATGTTTGTGAATAGTAAAGATCAACTTGTGGCATAAAAATTCCTTTTTTCATTAAAATATTGTGAACTAAGATACTCGATTTTAGAACGGCCGCCTTACATTTATATACTACTCATTCTGACCACTACTACCCTGATTACTCTTTGGCATTGCCAATTGCTACCAACTGTGTGTCGAATTAGATCATTGGATCAATCGCAAAGTGCGCATGGCGTATTGGCGACAGTGGCGCAAGCCGCGCACCAAGGTAAGAAATTTGATCAAGCGTGGTGTAAAGATATAAGCCGCAGTTGCATGTGGTATTACCTGCAAAGGACCATGGCGTAGCTCGAAAACTCCGGGGATTAACCAGGCATTATCTGATGCGTATTTGAAATCCGAGGGGTTGCACTCACTGCGCGATGGTTGGATCAGGCTTCACTATCCTGAGTGAAACGCCCTGTGCGGACTCGCATGCAGGGTGTTGTGGGGGCCGGAGGCTAGATACCTCCGGCTACCCGATTAGGTGACATCGTATCCCGCTGATTCAGGTTTTTTGCTTTTTATCACCAAATTGGTCGTTCAAATTGTCCCAATGACGTTCTCTCAAAGTATCCCACTGGTAATCCTCTACCCATCCTTGAATTTCGTCACCTACTCTTTCTATATCTTGAACCCCGAATAAATTAGCAAGTTCTTTCGGGTCAATCCGCGTGGGAGAGGCGATATAAATTGTACGCAACAGTGATGCTTCAGGTAGTTCGGATTCTTTTCTAAACTTAAATCCAAAAACAGCGCAATCCGCACTTCCGTAAAAAGCGCTTGTTCCCATAATCTTAATACTTGAAAGCACCTCATCGGTGTAGCTAAATTTATTCTCACTACCACCCTGATAGTTTCCTCCAAGCTTATTGCTAGTAGAGCCATCTGAAAATACAAACCACAGAGCGTCTAATATGTCGCCAGTCTGAGCTTTAACCTGCACAATCGGTCCCCGCGCCGTAAGGTCAAACACGCCGCCGTGAGGTGGTTCTGAGCTACCGCCACCCTTGTTTCCCATACGCTTAGTTTGGGTTACATCATCAGGCCCACCACCTTGTGGGTACGTCAACTGGCAAGCATCTATACGATCCCATGCCCAAACCTCAATCTTCGAAATAGGTTGTTTGGGTGGTGCCGGTAAACTAATAGGACCGCTGTTATCAGCTGTTCCAACAGCATCAGAATATATCTCACGATCAAGATAAACTTTAATGGGATTGGGATACTTTACTGGATTGAAGTACTGCCACATACTCTTAAAATCCAACACAGTAATTACCATCTCTCGCGTGTACTTATTGATCGTGTTAAAAGGTTCTGTATGGTGTTTGTTCGTAGGGGCTTTTTTCTTCGTGTCTTCCAAACCGCTCTTAAAGGTCGTTTCGGCATATTCTGAATACTTCTCGATAGTTTCTACGATCTGTTCGCGTTTGTGTTGCAGTATTTCCTCCGTCCATTCCCAATCTGCACCATATAGAATGCCATCTCGTAGAAGACTTAGATGCATATTTGCAAACTGAGCAAAAAGCGGTAATAAGAGAACCTTATAACCATTTGACTGGAAGTGGGGTAGCTGCTGGAGAAAATGGCCTAATACAACGTTGTATTTTTGTGAAATGTATGTTGGACTCTGTGAGTTTTTTACAGCCCACAGATATTCATTCATATTATTTTTGAGCCCCTCTAAGCTTTCTTGAACCTGTTGATAAACCAAATGGCTAATTTTTTCATCAATGAGCTCCTCTACCTTCTCTTTTATTTCTGACCAAACATCTTTATTTGATGAGGGCCAAAATATATTGACGAGCGCACTTAGAACAAAGCCAACTCCTGGAACTTTTCCAAAGCCTGCAGATATAATTACTCTCGCTGCATTATTGTAATCGACATCATAGCCTGATTCGAAGAGGATGATTTTTTCAACAGCATCCGATGACACCTGAACCTTTTCTATGAATTGATTTTCGGTCATTGTAATCTCCTTATTACTGGTTGGGTGTAGAATATTTAACACTTTGGTTTACATACCACCTAAAATTTATATAGCACTCATTCTGACCACCACTTACCTGATTAATATCCTGGAATCAAGCTTACGCCTTGGCTAAAAAATGTTATTCAAATCAAAAGCTTGCTTGCCTTTATATCAGTCGTACCAAGTATAGAAACGATCACTTTGATTACTATCTCCAATATAGACTCACTTTGTAACTCATTGTATTTCAAAAAATTTCCGCCTGTTAAAGCCGCTCTGAAAAACAACAGTCAAACTGATCAAAAATATCTCTGTGCAGCTTTTTATTACTCGCTGGGACTAACACATATAGAACTGGTGTTGAGCAAGCTAACGGACTGACTGCTTGCAAAGCTAAAGAATCGCTGGATGATTTTGTGGTGCCTCTGGCTTGCAGAGCGATTCAACTTCGCGTTGCGGCTTCCTGAAAGGCCTAGACATTTCTGCATCGCTACGCCTTGACTATGAACTGTTCTGTAAGCCCGAGTAATCAAGGAGTTGTTCAGAGGTTCCATTATTTAAGTGCATTTCAAATTCAGGGTTTAGTGGTCGGGCGTTTATATCAGCAATAATCAATGGCTTCCCCAGTCCTTATCGCGCAACTAGCCCTATTCTCTAATCTTTGGGTGGCCTGGATCACATTTTTTGTTAGCTGTAATCCTTTTGCAAAAAACATTAGCTATTCATAGTTGAACTCGTGCCAGAAAGGAAATATAGGTGAATCACTGTCTCCTGCGTCCCAATTTTTCTTGCCCAAGCCACCAAAATGGGTGATGTGTTTATTACCGATTGCATCGAGCTCGATTTTTACTTTTATGCATTTTTTTTCACTTGAAACAGTTGCTCTTGTATGTACATTAGTTGAAAGAATAGCACCATTGGCGACGGAGATTAAATTATGACCTTTTTTTCCGTTCTTTATTACCCAGGCTTCCATTTGTTCAAATCCACCGACATTCGTTACTACAACAGTGTTCGCTGTTTTAGGTTTGACCCCACCAAACTGAGCATCCTTCCTATTGGCATTTAACCTACTAATTAGAATTTGCTGAGCAATATTTTCCATGTCGTTGTATTTAGTTGCTCCTTTAATGACATGAATATGTTTATAAATAAATCGATTGGTTTGCTCGTGAGTTAGCTTCCCTTTTTTAGTTGTATATTTTGCTACTCCACTCCACATAACTGCCATTGTGATCTCCCTATTGTCCGCTTGAAAAATAACCGAAAAAACTTAAATATTTATATGCTTTATTACATGTACTATGGAACCTCTGATCAAGCAGGTCTTTTTCCCTAAAAAATCCCAACCGATCAAAAAAAATGGAATATTTTTTAAAAAAATGTTAATTTCGGCAAAATAATCCCCTGATTTTCTGTCCGAAGCCCGCTGTACGCGGATTTTAAACGTACTGCTCCTATGTGTAAAAATGATTACTTTGCCTACCACCCCCAATATAGATTCATTTTTTAACACATTGTATTTTAAAAAACTTTCGTCTATTAAAGTCATTCTGAAAAATAACAGTCAAGCCGGTTAAAAATATCTCTGTACAGCTTTTTATTACTCGCTGGGACTAACACATATAGAGCTGGTGTTGATAAAGCCAACGGCCTGGCTGCTTGCAAAGCTAAAGAATCGCTGGATGATTTCGTGGTACCTCTGGCTTGCAGAGCGGTTCAACTTCGCGTTACGGCTTCCTGAAAAGCCTAGACATTTCTGCGTAGCTACGCCTTGAATGTGAACTGTTCTGTAAGCCCGAGGAATCAAGGAGTTGTTCAGAGGTTCCCTTATTTAAGTGCATTTTAAATTCAGAGTTTAGTGGTAAGAATGTTATATCTGCAACAATAGTGGGCGATATACTTTCGTGACAATCTACAGTAATCACGCTCTCTGATTGATGCCTATTTTTTTTCAGTACCAACCTCCAACAAAAATATAACCCACCCAAATCTATTCCGCCAATTCACAATTTAATAACCATAAATTCCACAAAACTGAACTTAATACAAAAACAAAATTTTCGGATAGAACTCTGCACAGTAAGCAGCACAAAAACCCCATACCATCGCTTCAGTGCAGCACCTACATATCACCCCGAAAAATACTATTGATTAAACAAACCCTCCTAATTTCACTCCGCAACAAGCAAAGAGATATCTGAGCACATCAACACTAAATCGACACCTTTTATATTTAATCGTTACACAAGAAACCATATCGCACCGACTAAAGGGAAATTCCAGTAAAGCGAATTTAACAAGCAAAGGAACCTCGGCTCTATTGAGCTCAATTTGCTATCCGCCAGCAATAAGTTCCAAGCTTCAATAACGGCAATACACGTAAGACAACAAACTATTTATGCGCAGAGATGGTGGCTCTTAAATTTTCCGCCTCCACAGAGGCGCGCAATCTAAACAATATCGACGGTGCCCATACCAATATTATTTTTCGGAGTAATTCAATCGCAAAAGACATATCACCCTGCGCCAGAAGAAATTAGATATCGCACAACTGAATAACGCTACAGAGGAGGACAACAACCCTGACAAAGTGGGGAGCCGAGTCGAGCGACTAGAGGAGAGCGATGTCCCTCGCAGTGAATAGCAATATGCCCGAGGACATAACACCGCAATCTAGCCCATACACCCCTATCCCGATTGACCCCAGGAGACTTACCTGGCGCACTCAAAAATCTGCACTGCGATATTGTGCCCCTGGCGCCGCCCAAGTGAAGACTCCCAGCAATACAACAGCTAGGAAGCCCCAGAATAGGTACGGGCCAGTAAGGAAACCCATCTATTAATTGACTTTATTTTGGACACAAAAAAACCCACTAAAAAGCAGGTTTCTTCGCCGTTGCCATGCAACGATATATATGGTCGGAGCGGCCGGATTTGAACCGACGACCACCACACCCCCAGTGTGGTGCGCTACCAGGCTGCGCTACGCTCCGATTTTGAAAAATCGCTCACTTCGCTAAGTGATTGATTTTTAAAGACATCGTGTCTCGATGTGGCGTGAATCATACCTGAGTGCGGCTGGATTGCAAGCCCAGGTTTACAGTTTTTTATAAATTATTTTTCCCTTCCAGCAGGGCCACTACGTCCTTTAGTTCTGCGATCACTTCGGGTAGTACTTGTTGAAGCTGTACCACCTCTGCCCGCTCACTACCGGTTTCGATCTGCTGGCGGGCTCCACCAATGGTATAGCCCTCTTCGTACAGGAGCGCACGGATCTGGCGGATCATGATGACATCTTGGTGCTGGTAGTAACGGCGGTTGCCGCGACGTTTGACGGGTTTCAGCTGGGGGAATTCCTGCTCCCAATAACGCAGGACATGGGGTTTAACGGCGCACAGTTCACTCACCTCACCAATGGTGAAATAGCGCTTACCGGGGATTGCAGGCAGCTGAGCGTTATTGCTCGGTTCCAGCATGCTCTTCTACTCGTGTCTTGAGTTTTTGCCCGGGTTTAAAAGTGACTACCCTGCGGGCCGAGATGGGGATTTCCTCACCGGTCTTGGGATTGCGACCGGGACGCTGGCTTTTATCGCGCAGGTCGAAATTGCCAAAGCCCGAGAGCTTGACCTGCTCGTTACTTTCCAACGCATTGCGGATCTCCTCGAAGAAATATTCGACGATCTCTTTCGCTTCGCGCTTGTTAAAGCCCAGCTCTTCGTACAGTTTCTCGGCGAGCCCGGCCTTGGTCAGTGCCTCTGTCATTGGATCCTACCAATTGATTCAGAGGCGTCGACTCCAGATCGGAA
The DNA here is from genome assembly GCF_052468155.1 of Microbulbifer maximicatervae (SeqCode). Taxonomy (NCBI): domain Bacteria; kingdom Pseudomonadati; phylum Pseudomonadota; class Gammaproteobacteria; order Cellvibrionales; family Microbulbiferaceae; genus Microbulbifer; species Microbulbifer maximicatervae (SeqCode). The sequence continues at coordinate 2,972,631 of NZ_CP174335.1, read as the reverse complement.
GCGGCCCAAACCGCGGCGGCTTTCAACCCGGTAGCAGACGCTCTCGGGGTGCAATTCAGCCTGCACCCGAGAGCATCATGCTCTACTAGCGCAGACTAGCGTTATATTTTTCTTCTAGTTTTCCGACCACCGCATCTACAGCGGCATTGATTTCGTCGTCATTAAGGGTGCGTGACGAATGCTGAAACGTCAACCCCAAAGCGACACTTTTTCTATTTAAATCAATACCTTTGCCCTGGTAGACATCAAATATCTTGAGGTCCGTCAAGGTTTCACCTGCAACTTCGACAGCAGTTTCCACCAGGCTGGCGGCAGGAACCTCTGCGTCAATCAACAGGGCCAGATCGCGGCGCACTTCCGGGAACTTGGACAGCGGGCGGAATTCGGGGGTTTTGCCCTCGCCGATCGCTTCCAGGCTCAGTTCAAATACGAACGCGGGCTTGGCCAGATCCAACTTCTTCTGCAACTGCGGGTGCAGGGCTCCGATGACCCCTACTTCGCGGTCGCCGCGCATAATCTTGGCGGTTTGGCCGGGGTGCAGCGCGGGGTGCTGGCCAGCGACAAAGCGGAACTCATCGGCTACACCGGTACGAGCCAACAGGGCCTCTACATCGGCTTTCACGTCGAAGAAGTCCACGGCGTCTTTGCTGCCAGTCCAGTTTTCTGCGTAGCGGCTACCGTAAGCGAGACCGGCAATCATTTGCTCCTGGTGCAACTCGGCACCCGGCACAAAGCGCAGGCCGGTTTCAAACAGGCGCACGCGGTTTTGCTGGCGATTCAGGTTGTACTGCAACGCTTTGCACAGGCCCGGCAGCAAGGTGGTGCGCATAACCGCCAGCTCGGCGCTGATCGGGTTTTGCAGGGCCACTGGATCGGCTTCCGGATCAAACAGCGCGGCGCTGTCGCTATCGATAAAGCTGAAGGTAATCGCTTCGTAGTAGCCACGGCTCAGCAGAGTTTGCTCCAGGTTGTCCTGGGCAATAGTGCTCTCCGGGCGCGGGGCGATTTCCAGCTCGGCGGTAAAGCTTTCGCTGGGGATACGGTTGTAGCCGTAAACACGGGCCAGTTCTTCCAGGAGGTCTGCTTCGATGGCGATATCGAAACGGAAGCTGGGAGCGAGGAAGGTCCAGCCTTCGTCGTTCTGGTCGATTTTTTCCAGGCCCAGACGGGTGAGGATATCGACGATTTCGTCATCGGCCAGTTTGATGCCCAGACCCAACTCTACTTTCGCACGGCGCAGGGTAATATGGCGCTCGGCGGGCATAATTTCAGTCAGCTCGCGCACGTGTACCGGACCGGGTTCACCGCCGACGATATCCAGCAGCAGCTGGGTAGCGCGCTCTACCGCTTTCTCTTGCAGGTGGTAGTCCACGCCGCGTTCGAAACGGTGGGAGGAGTCGGTGTGCAGGCCGTAAGAGCGAGCCTTGCCGGCAATGGCCAGCGGGCTGAAGAAGGCGCTCTCCAGGAAGATATGCTGGGTGCCTGCGGTCACGGAGGAATCCAGGCCACCCATAATGCCGGCCATCGCCAGAGGTTTTTCTTCATCGGCAATTACCAGGGTGCCGTCTTTCAGTTTGACTTCCTGGCCGTCCAGCAGGGTCAGCTCTTCACCGGCTTCTGCCATACGCACTTTGATGCCGCCGGAGAGTTTCTCCAGGTCGAAGGCGTGCATGGGTTGACCCAGTTCCAGCAGAACGTAGTTGGTTACGTCCACTACCGGGTCGATACTGCGCAGGCCGCTGCGACGCAGGCGCTCTTGCATCCACAGAGGTGTTACCGCTTTGATATCGATATTGCGAATCACACGACCTACGTAGCGCGGGCAGGCGGCTTCGGCCAGCAGGGATACGGGCATGCTCTCGTCGATCTGCTGGGGTACCGGAGCAACTTCCGGGCCCTGAACGGCGCAGCGATTCAATACACCCACTTCGCGAGCAATACCGGCAACACCGAGGCAGTCGGAACGGTTCGGGGTGAGATCCACTTCGATGGTCTCATCGTCCAGCTGCAAGTATTCGCGCAGATCGGTACCGGTGGGTGCGTCTTCTGGCAGCTCCCAAATACCGTCATTGTCTTCGCCCAGTTCCAGTTCGGTCTGTGCGCAGAGCATACCGAAGCTCTCTACACCACGGAGCTTGGCTTTCTTGATTTTAAAATCGCCCGGCAGCTTGGCACCTACCAGGGCAAAAGGAATCTTGATTCCGGTGCGCGCATTAGGAGCACCGCACACAACCTGCATTTCACCGTCGGGGTGGCCAGCGACTTTACACACGCGCAGCTTGTCCGCATCCGGGTGCTGTTCACAGGCGACAATCTCACCGACAACCACTCCGGAGAAATCGCCCGCAACTTTTTCTATACCGTCCACTTCCAGGCCGGCCATGGTGATTTGATCGGCCAGTTCCTGCGTGGTGAGTTCCGGGTTTACCCATTCCCGCAACCAGGAGTTGCTGATTTTCATAGTTGATCTCTTTCTGTATTCCGTCAGCGCAACTTGGTGCGCATTTCGCCTGGGGCTATTTCGCCTCCCAGGCCTCCACAATTCGACTGCTGTTGCGAAGGGCCATTGCCATTCGCGCTGTCACTTGGCTTAGAACTGTTTCAAGAAGCGCAGATCGTTATCGAAGAACAAGCGCAGGTCGTTGACGCCGTAGCGCAGCATGGCGAGGCGCTCGATACCGATACCGAAGGCAAAGCCGGAGTATTTTTCGCTGTCGATATCGCAGGCGGCGAAGACGTTCGGGTGCACCATGCCGCAGCCGAGAATTTCCAGCCAGCCGGTGCCGGAACATACGCGGCAGCCTTCACCGGAACAGGCGGTACACTGGATGTCCGCTTCTGCGGAAGGCTCGGTGAACGGGAAGTAAGACGGACGGAAACGCACCGGTACTTCCGCTTCGAAGAAGGCGCGCAGGAACTGGTCGATGGTGCCTTTCAGGTGGGCGAAGCTGATGTTCTCGCCGATTACCAGGCCTTCTACCTGGTGGAACATGGGCGAGTGGGTGACATCGGAGTCGCAGCGGTATACGCGGCCCGGGCAGATAATGCGCAGCGGTGGAGATTTTTTCTCCATGGTGCGGATCTGCACTGAGGAGGTGTGGGTTCTCAGTACGGTTGTGGGGTCCACGTAGAAGGTGTCGTGCATCGCGCGCGCGGGGTGGTGCGCGGGAATATTCAACGCTTCGAAGTTGTAGTAGTCCTGTTCGACTTCCGGGCCGTTTTCAACGGAGAAGCCAATGCTCGCAAAGAATTCTTCCACGCGCTTTAAGGTGCGCGTAATGGGGTGGGCATTGCCCTGCTCTTCGCCGCGCCCCGGCAGAGTGACATCAATGGTCTCTTCGGCCAACTTCGCGTTGATGGCGGCCTGCTCCAGCATATTGCGGCGCGCGTTAATTTTTTCCTGAACCTGCTGCTTGGCTTCGTTGATCTTGGCACCCGCCGCCGGACGCTCCTCAGCCGACAGCTTGCCAAGGCCTTTCAGCAGTGCCGTCAGCTGGCCCTTTTTGCCCAGGTAATCAACACGCACCTGATCCAGTGCGGCGAGGCCATCGGCCTTCTCCACCAGCTCCATAGCCTGCTCGGTGAGGGACTGCAAATCTTGCATCGAACTGTTCCCGTTTGAATCCAACTTCGATTAATTTTTTCTGCTTTGTTCGGCCGGTACTTTCTGTACCGGAGGGAATTTCCCCAGGCACCGCCACCGGTAAAAAATAGCGGAAACTCCATAAAAAAATAGGGAAGGGCCACTACAGCCCTTCCCTATTTTGAGTATTCAGTTTTACAACTGAAGTGACAGCTTACGCTGCCAGGGCTGCCTTAGCTTTTTCAACTACGGCAGCAAAAGCGACTTTATCGTAAACAGCCAGATCAGCCAGTACACGGCGATCCAGTGCGATGTCCGCTTTTTTCAGACCTGCGATCAGGCGGCTGTAGCTCAGGCCTTCAGCACGGGACTGGGCGTTAATACGAGTAATCCACAGAGCGCGGAAGTTACGCTTTTTAACGCGACGGTCACGGTATGCATACTGACCAGCTTTAATTACTGCCTGCTTGGCAACGCGGAATACGCGTGAACGCGCACCGTAGTAACCTTTAGCCTGCTTCAGAATCTTCTTGTGACGACGACGCGCCTCTACACCACGTTTTACACGGGCCATACTTCTATCCTCTTAAACCTTTGCGATTTGGGCCAATTACTTGGCGCGCAGCATACGATCGACCAGACCAGCATCAGACTTGTTCATAGTCTGGGTGCCACGCAGCTGACGCTTGCGCTTGGTGGTCATCTTGGTGAGGATGTGGCTCTTGTTAGCGTGCTTGTGCTTGTAGCCCGCAGCCGTCTTCTTGAAGCGCTTGGCAGCGCCACTGTGAGTCTTTGCTTTCGGCATTTTGTACTCCAAAGTTAATATTCGCCTGAAAAACAGGCACCTTTAGTAACTGCCGACAACCGAAGTTACCGGCACTGCGAGAGTGGGGAGGCAGCCGTCGCCCAACCACTTCTCAAAGGAGATCCCGGGAATGACTTCCCCAGACCTCACTTTTTCTTTTTGAGCGGAGCAATCACCATCAGCATTTGACGACCTTCCATTTTCGGTCGCTGCTCTACGGTGCCCAACTCTTCAAGGTCCTTTTCGATGCGCTGCATCATTTCCATGCCCAGCTCTTGGTGAGCCATTTCGCGGCCACGGAAACGCAGGGATACTTTGGCCTTGTCACCCGCTTCCAGGAAGCGGGCCAGGTTGCGCAGCTTGATCTGGTAGTCACCGACATCGGTGCCCGGGCGGAATTTCATTTCCTTGATCTGCTGCTGCTTCTGCTTCTTCTTGGCGGCATTCTTAGCTTTTTTAGCTTCGAATACGTGCTTGCCGTAGTCCATGATCTTACAGACTATCGGCGTGGAGTCCGAGGCAATTTCAACGAGATCCAAGCTAGCTTTCTGTGCAGCTTCCAGCGCTTCATCCAGGGAGACAATGCCTACCTGTTCGCCATCAGCGCCTATCAGGCGGATTTCTGACGCTTCAATCTGATCGTTTATGCGGGCCTTTTTGGACCGTCCCTTAGTGTCTCGTTTAATAGCTATGGTCTCCCAGTTGCCAAGTTGTTATGCATTATCTTCTGTCAAACGACCGCGACGATTCACGTCTTGCTCGAGGATCTCGAGGAATGACTCATACGTCATTGTACCAAGATCTTCACCGCTACGGGTACGTACTGCCACGGTTTGACTTTCTACTTCCTTATCGCCAATTACCAATAGATAAGGAACACGCTGAAGCGTGTGCTCGCGGATTTTAAAGCCGATCTTCTCGTTTCTCAAGTCAGCTGTGGCGCGGTATTGCAGCTCACCCAAACGATCTTGCAAATTGCGACAATATTCGGCCTGGCGATCGGTGATATTCATGATCGCCACCTGCTGCGGCGCGAGCCAGGTGGGGAACGCGCCTTCGTAGTGCTCGATCAGGATTCCGATAAAGCGCTCGAAGGAACCCAGGGCTGCGCGGTGCAGCATTACCGGGGACTGGCGCGAGCCATCTTCCGCTACAAACTGGGCATCCAGGCGGCCCGGCATGGAGAAGTCCACCTGAATAGTGCCGCACTGCCATACACGGCCGAGACAGTCTTTCAGGGAGAATTCGATCTTCGGTCCGTAGAAGGCGCCTTCACCCGGCAGCTCTTCCCACGGCAGGCCAGCGGCATCCAGTGCGTCGGCCAGGGCCTTCTCAGCCTTATCCCAGCTCTCATCGGAACCTACGCGCTTCTCCGGGCGAGTGGAGAGACGGTAGATAACGTCCTGGAAGCCGAAATCCTTATAAACGGAGTGCAGCAGATCCATAAAGTCAGAAACTTCTGACTGGATCTGGTCTTCGCTACAGAAGATATGGCCATCATCCTGCACAAAGCCGCGCACGCGCATCAGGCCGTGCAGGGAACCGGAGGGCTCGCTGCGGTGACAGGAGCCAAACTCCGCCAGGCGCAACGGCAGGTCGCGGTAGCTGCGCAGGCCCTGGTTGAATACCTGTACGTGACAAGGACAGTTCATCGGTTTAATGGCGAACTGACGCTCTTCACTGGTCAAGGTGAACATGTCATCGCCGAACTTATCGGCGTGACCGGATTTGCGCCACAGGCTGAAATCTACCAGCTGCGGAGTCTTGATTTCTTTGTAGCCGAATTCGCGCTGGCGGCGACGCATGTACTGCTCGATAGTACTGTAAATGGTCCAGCCGTTCGGGTGCCAGAACACCATGCCGGGAGCCTCTTCCTGGATATGGAAAAGGTCAAATTTCTTCGCCAGCTTGCGGTGATCGCGCTTTTCTGCCTCTTCGATACGACGCAGGTAAGCTTTCAATTCTTTTTTGTTGGCCCAGGCAGTGCCGTAAACACGGGTCAACATTTCATTGCTGGAATCGCCACGCCAGTAGGCACCGGCCACTTTGGTCAGCTTGAACGCTTTCAACCTGCCAGTGGAAGGTACGTGGGGACCGCGACATAAGTCTTCAAAGTCGCCCTGGCGGTAGAGAGAAATATCTTCATCGCTGGGGATGCTGTCGATAATCTCAGCCTTGTACTCTTCGCCCATTTCGCGAAAGTACTTAACCGCTTCTTTGCGCGGCATCAGGCGACGACTGACAGTGATGTCTTCTTTGGCCAGCACTTCCATACGCTCCTCGATCTTCTCGAGATCTTCCGGCGTAAACTGGCGCTCGTAGGCGAAATCGTAATAGAAGCCGTTTTCGATAACCGGGCCAATGGTGACCTGGGCTGTCGGGTACAGCTGCTTAACTGCTTGTGCCAGCAAGTGCGCTGTGGAGTGACGGATCACTTCCAAGCCTTCGGGCTGACGATCAGTAATAATTGCCAGATTTACGTCGGTATCAATAACGTAACTGGTATCGACTTCCTTGCCGTCTACAACGCCAGCAAGTGCGGCTTTTGCCAAACCAGGGCCGATATCAGCGGCTACATCGTGTACGGAAACCGGAGCAGAAAATTCTCGACGGGAACCATCGGGGAGAGTAACAACGGGCATTGTTTATCCTTTGTTCTCAGTGGCGATCCCTACCAAAGACCGCATGAAACTATCCATGAATTTATTCATGGAGCTCTTGATCGGGATGGGCAATCCATCCTTTTGAAAGGTGGTAGACCCGGGCGGATTTGAACCGCCGACCTCTGCCATGTCAAGGCAGCGCTCTAACCAACTGAGCTACGGGTCTAAAGCTCTACAGCGGGGGAACCCTGTGCTGTGAAGAGCGCGAACTTTAGCACCGCTTTTCAGTGTTTTCAACAACTTACTGAACTTTTGTATGAAATTTTTTAAGAGCGACCAAGCACCAACAAGGCAGTGCGGGACTATCAAAATGTAGATCCAAGTCCCGCCCTTCAGCAAGGATTATTCCACACCTTTTAAGTGGGTAATCTCATCGCGCAATTTTGCTGCCGCTTCAAATTCCAGGTTCTTCGCATGCTGGTACATTTGCTCTTCCAGCTCGGCAATTCGGGCCCAGCGCTGCTTATCGGTAAGGGCCTCGACATCCACCTTGTACTCACCTTTACCCTCGGCAACTTTGCGGCGCCCTTTCTTGGGTACGCCGGGGGCCACCGCTCCCTCCAGAATATCCGCCACACTCTTGCGGATACCCTTGGGGGTAATGCCGTGCTCCTCATTAAAGGCCAACTGCTTCTCGCGGCGACGACGAGTCTCTTCGAGTGCTCGCTCCATAGAACCGGTGACTTTGTCCGCGTAGAGAATCGCCCTCCCCTCCAGGTTTCGCGCAGCCCGCCCAATGGTCTGAATCAGCGAGCGATCGGAACGGAGGAAGCCCTCTTTATCGGCATCGAAAATTGCCACTAGGGCAACTTCCGGCATATCCAGGCCTTCTCGCAGCAAGTTAATGCCAACTAGCACGTCAAACTCACCGATACGCAGGTCCCGGATAATCTCCACCCTCTCGACAGTATCAATATCGGAGTGTAAGTAGCGGACACGAACACCACTTTCGGAGAGATATTCAGTCAGGTCTTCCGCCATCCGCTTGGTCAATACGGTAATCAGTACTCGCTGATCGGCATCCACACAACGGTGAATTTCAGACAGGGCATCATCTACCTGGGTCAATGCTGGGCGAACTTCCACTTCCGGGTCCACCAGGCCGGTCGGGCGAACCACCTGCTCGACCACTTGCCCTGCATTCTCCTGCTCGTAAGGGCCGGGAGTCGCAGAGACAAAGACCGTCTGGGGCGCCAAGCCCTCCCACTCCTCAAATTTAAGGGGGCGATTATCAAGCGCCGACGGCAGCCGGAAGCCATACTCCACCAAGGTTTCCTTTCGCGACCTGTCCCCGCGATACATGCCGCCAATTTGCGGCACCGTTACATGGCTTTCATCGATAAACAGCAGTGCATCGCTGGGCAAGTAATCGAACAGCGTGGGGGGCGGCTGGCCAGATTCGCGACCGGAGAGGTAGCGGGAATAGTTCTCCACCCCATTGCAGTAGCCAAGCTCCTGCATCATCTCCACATCGTAGCGGGTACGCTGATCTAGCCGCTGCGCTTCGACCAGCTTGTTGTTGCCACGCAGTTGCTCCAGGCGCCCTCGCAGCTCATCTTTGATTTCATCGATAGCACTGACGATGGTCTCTCGCGGCGTCACATAGTGACTCTTGGGAAAGATAGTGACCCGAGGCACCTTCTTGAGCTGCTCTCCAGTGAGCGGGTCAAATATAGTGATCTCTTCGATCTCTTCATCAAAAAGAGACAGCCGCACCGCCTCCAAATCAGAGTCTGCCGGGTAAATATCGATAATATCGCCGCGCACCCGGTAAGTGGCGCGACGGAAATCTGCATCGTTGCGGGTGTATTGCAGTTCAGCCAGACGCCTGAGGATAGTGCGTTGATCAACGAGATCACCGCGATCCAAATGCAGTACCATCTTCAAATACTTGTCGGGGTCACCCAAACCGTAAATTGCCGAAACTGTGGCGACCACAATCACATCGCGCCGCTCTATAAGTGCCTTGGTGGCCGAGAGGCGCATCTGCTCAATATGTTCGTTTACGGATGCATCCTTTTCGATAAAGGTGTCCGAAGAGGGAACGTAAGCTTCCGGCTGGTAGTAGTCGTAGTAAGAGACAAAATATTCCACCGCATTCTTCGGGAAAAACTCTTTAAACTCACCGTAGAGCTGAGCCGCCAGCGTTTTATTGTGAGCCATCACAATGGCCGGCCGCTGCAGGCGCTCAACAATATTCGCCATAGTGAAGGTCTTACCCGAACCGGTAACACCCAGTAGCGTTTGATGGCTCAAACCATCATCAATCCCTTCTGACAACTGCTCTATCGCCAGAGGCTGATCGCCCGCTGGCTGATACTTGGATTCCACCTTAAAAGGTCGCGACTCCATACACTTCCCCCAACCGCTTAATCATTCATGCAACACAGGATTGTAGGCTGTCGTCATACGACCCACAATTACAAGAGAATAGCGTCCTACCCTTCCTAACTCTGACCTGCGGCATTTTGCGCATGACCCCAAAAAATAATTTCCTGACAAATCAATTAGTTAAAGATGAAAAAAGGGGTTGACCTGTTCGGAAGTGCTCTATAATATACGCGCCATCTCAACGGCACAGCCGAAAAGATATTCCGCCTTAGCTCAGTTGGTAGAGCAAATGACTGTTAATCATTGGGTCGCTGGTTCGAGCCCAGCAGGCGGAGCCAAATTTCAAAGCGCAGCTTAATTTGCGCTCTATAAATTAGATTAAATTCCGCCTTAGCTCAGTTGGTAGAGCAAATGACTGTTAATCATTGGGTCGCTGGTTCGAGCCCAGCAGGCGGAGCCAAACAAAAGCCCGGATAGATTCCATCTATCCGGGCTTTTTCTTTTCTGTTCAAATGTTTTTTAATCTGCATAGAGCTAGCGGCCAGCCGTACTGGTTAGCCGCTCAAAATAACCAGCTAGCGGGAGCCAGCCTCCCCAACTAACGGCAACCTCTCTACCGTCGCTCCTCCACTTGGTTTTCGCACCTGCCCCTGCCTCGACCAGACAACATCGACCAGCCCCTGCTTGGGTGAATAGCCTTTTACTGCCCGACATAGAATCCTGCGGACCTGCTCGCAATCATGAGAGCCGCACGCATCCCTAAGATCCGAAACCAGGAGCTGCAAAGCCTCGCTATCGAGACGCTCCTCTTCGGCGCGCATAATCATTGGATGGTCCGTGCCCAGCACGTTATCCCCCAACAACAGCTCTTCGTACAATTTCTCCCCAGGGCGCAGTCCAGTGAGCTGAATTTCAATATCACCATCAGGGTTTTCTTCATCCCTTACCGTGTGCCCCATCAAACGAATCAAGCGCTCAGCCAGATCGTAGATGCGAACCGGTTCACCCATATCGAGAACAAATACATCCCCGTTGCGCCCCATACTCCCAGCCTGCAATACCAGCTGAGCCGCCTCGGGAATTGTCATAAAGTAACGGGTTACTTTTGAGTGGGTCACAGTTACCGGACCACCGGCATTGATCTGATCCGTGAACAAGGGAATTACCGAGCCGGAAGAGCCGATAACATTACCAAATCTGACCATGCACACACGCATCTTGTTAAAACGGCGACCAAAATCCTGGCAAATCAGCTCAGCAAATCTCTTGGTGGCCCCCATAACATTGGTTGGCCGGACAGCCTTATCAGTGGAGATAAGCACAAACTGCTCAACCCCACACTGCTCCGCAGCCTCAAGTACAGAGAGGGTGCCCAGAACATTATTGTCGGCGCCAATAACAACGTTCTGCTCAACCAAGGGCACATGCTTGTATGCGGCCGCATGGTAAATTGTATGCACGGAGAAGCCCTGAATGATTTCCGCCATACGCTCAGTGTTACGCACATCGCCAAGCAGCGCGGTTACTTCAAACTGGACCCTGTCATCCTGATGCTGCTGTCGCAGCTCGCGCTCTATCTGATAGAGGGCATATTCAGAGGACTCAACAACAACCAGCCTGGCAGGCTTCCATTGCGATATCTGCCTGCACAACTCTGACCCAATAGACCCGCCAGCACCAGTAACCAAAACCACCTTGCCGCTGATGGAGCCAGAAACGAGCTCCTTCTGAGGCTCAACAGAAGCACGCCCCAGAATATTCTCATAAGTCTGCGAAACATCCTCTGCCCGTCCCACACCGTCAAGCAGCTCCTCCACTCCGGGAATCGCCTTTACCACCAGGCCTCGCTCTCTAAGCGCCTTGGTTATTTCTCTACGGCGGCGCCTGGGCACTCCCGGCATAGCCAAAATAACTTCTGCAATATCTTTACCTGCAACCACTTCAAGAATGTCTGCAGGGTTATACACAAGCAGCCCATCAATAAATGTCTTTTGTTTGGAGGCGTTATCATCAAAAAAAGCAACGGGCTTATATAGCTGCCCGTGAACTAGCGCCTTATACATTTGCAGGCCCGCAGTACCAGCACCATAAATGGCCACCCGGGTTTTGTGAATCTCAAGTGCTGCCTGATAGTAAAGGCGGACCAACCAGCGGGACCCACCCACGGCAATAAACGCAAAGCACCAGTAGATCACAGGGACAGAGCGAGGAACCCCTGCCGTAGTCAGGTAAGAAAAGAGCGCCAACATCACTGCAGAAAGAGTGACCCCCTGCAGAACCGCAATGATAGCTTTTTGCCCCATGTACCGAATAATCGTCCGGTACAAGCCGAGCCGGAGAAAAATAAAGCTAGTGGCAACTAGTGTTAATGTCAGGCAGACCACCATTCGCCACTCGAAAAATTGAGCGACACTATTAAGCCTAATCATCATTGCCAACAAAAAGGCCATGCTTAGCATCAGCATATCAAAGGCCAGCATCAATACTGGCTTATGGGCTTTCTTTACATTGCGCCAAACTCTTGTCACAAGACTCCCCGAAATCTATTTACCTTTAAAACGACATTCAGCATGAGAGACATTCACTTCCCCTCAAGTACAACAGCTGCTAGCGCCACTAAAGAAAAAGATATCATTGCGCCCAGCTGCAAAATGAGCGCCCTTTTAACGCCAATCTTAATTGCGCACCTCTGGTAGAAATGCTCACGATGAGCTTCCCACCAACGCTGACCACTCAACGCCCTTTTTAGCAGTGTATATGTAGCATCCAACCAAAATGGTATAAATATGACCACGGGTATCCAAAGCTCAAACGCTCCCCGCTGCCAGCCAAATAAGCTGACAGCAACCACCCCCAAACCTACGCCCGTGGAGCCAGCATCACCCAAAAAAATCTTCGCCGCAGGCCAGTTGAAGACCAGAAAAACGAACGCACAAACAGCCACCAGGGCACAGAGCCAGGCTAACTCCAAGTCCCCATTTAAAGTGCAAATAATCCCCAAGGAGGAAAAGCCAACAAGTGTCATTGACCCCGCTAGACCATCCATTCCATCCATAAAGTTGTAGAGGTTAACAACCCAGGCCCCCGCCAAGATAAGGACCGGGTACAACCACCACTCCAAACTTTCTGGCAGTGCAAACAGAAGAAAGACCACAGCTAGAAGATGAGCCGAAAAGCGAAGATGTATGGCTACATCTCCAAGATCATCCAGTGCGGATACCACTAACAACAGTGTAAATGCAGCCAACACCAACGGAGACAGGTCAAGTGGGCTAGCGACTACCGCAACCAGACAACCGAGCAAAAAGGCCCAACCACCTGTGCGAGGTACCGGCACCGAGTGCATTGAACGATTATTGGGCACATCGAGCGCAAAATTGCGCATCCTCACGATAAACAACGATGTAGCGCCATAGCTTGCTGCTAAAGCCAGCAATAGCGGTATTACCCACTCCCAAGCGATACTAATCAACTAACCAACCCTTATCACTTCCAAGCAAGCCAATCCTTCCGACTACATTCAACAAACAGGACAGGGAAGCACCATGCCCAGCAAATGAATTAAAAATGTTTTCGCAACTCGACAGAAAAACCTAAAGGTCATCCAGGCGGGGAACATTTGCCAACAATGAAAGGGGGACGAGAACAGGAAGTAGAACACAACGAATGGTGTAGCTCCGCGGCAGACGCAACATAAATGCTACATTTTATCGACAGTAACAACTGAAATTCATCCGGGGGAGTCATCTATTAATGCTCTCTTACTCACCAACTCAAAACCCCAACTGGAGACCACAAAAAGCCTCCAGTCGGGACCCATAAACCTTTAGAGCCGAATCAAATCCCTGTTTTTATCCAGGGTTGCCGCACCGATTCCTTTAACATTCAACAGCTGCTCCACAGAAGTAAACGGCCCATGCACCTCGCGATACTCAACGATTAATTGTGCCCGTGCTTCGCCAATGCCATTCAACCTCTCAGCAAGTTCAACAGCTGAAGCACTGTTGACATTGACAGACAGCACAACCTCTTTGGCTTCAACGCTGCCCATCTCTCCCGCAAATGCAGATGGACTCAAAAAAAGCGAAAAAGCTAGCGCAAAAACAACAGAAAACAATTGGTAGGTCAATTTCATGGTCAACTCCCAGTGAATTATCGGTTTCACTTTGGGACTGCTATTACCTCCCCCAAGCCACACCATAATATCAACGGGCAACTTTCTGTCGGCTCAGGCCTAATTACACATCATTACAAGCCACGAAGCAAGATAACCATCCTAATCTGCCACTTCAGCCAGTACTGACTTTAGGGCCGCTAGAGGTTCAGGAGCCGCGGTGATGGGACGACCCACAACCAAATAGTCAGAACCTTGCGCCAAAGCTTCAGCAGGCGTCAAAGTGCGTCGCTGATCCCCGGCATCAGAGCCCGCGGGACGAATTCCCGGCGTCACCAGGGAGAAACCGGCTCCGCATTCACTTCGCAGCAGTTGGGCCTCCCGTGCGGAGCAGACCACACCGTCGAGACCGCAGGACTTAGCTTGAGAGGCCAGGTGAAACACCTGCTTTTCCAGCGGTGCAGCCACACCAACTGCAGCCAGTTCCTCTGCAGTTGTGCTGGTAAGCACAGTAACCGCAATTAATAGAGGCTTATCTTCGCCAAATTCCCGCAGGGCCTCGGCGGCAGCCGACATCATCCGCTCACCACCACTTGCGTGAACATTAACCATCCATACCCCCAATTTCGCAGCAGCTTTAACGGCCTTTGCAACAGTATTGGGGATATCGTGAAATTTAAGGTCCAGAAATACCTGGAAGCCCCGGTCAACCAGCGTTTTCACCAGGTCTGGACCAGCGGCAGTAAACAGCTCCTTACCAACTTTGACCCGACACAGCGACGGATCGAGCTGATCTGCCATTGCCAGTGCAGACTCAGCATTGTCGTAATCCAGAGCAACGATAACCGGAGAAGAAACTTTAGACTGCAAGAAAAACCTCATTCATTTCAAAAGCCGCCCCGACCAGGCCGTCAGCCCGGTGAGCAGGACAGTCATTACTTTACTCGCCCTCAATCCCCTTAACGGAGCGTACCGAATCCCAGTGCTTGCAGCTCGGACACAACCAGTGCAACTGATTACCCGAAAACCCACAATTGCTACACCGGTAGTGAGGGCGGCTCGCTATAAGCTGGTCGATTAATGTCTTGAGTAGGGAGAGATTCTCTCTTGCCCTACCCTCTGTACTATCTATATGCAAATCGAGAAAGCGTCCCAACCCCCTCAAAGACGGGCGCAGCGCCAGCTGCTTCCCCATAAATGCAGCCGCTGCAGCCTCGCTATCCTGCTGCTGAATACGCTCAGTCAGGGCAATCAATACACTATTAGAGGGGTGCTCTTTCAAAAGGGATTCAAGATAGCGATCCAACCCCTTGCCATCCCCTAAATCCCCATAACAAGTAATCAACAACTCAAGGATTTCAGGAATATAGTCCGGGCTCTGCTTGGGGATCCGCTGCAAAACCTTAATGGCCTCTCTTGGCTTACCAAGCAGATATTCGAGGCGACCCCACAGCAAATTTGCCCGCACTGAGCTGCGCTCATAACTCAGGGCAGAATCGATATGCTTCCTCGCACTTAGGTAATCCTTTGCCGCTATTGACTCCTCTGCCAATTCGCAGCAAAAATGAGCCTGAACCGGAGCCCAGTCAGCCGAGAGGCGCTTGAACCGTCGGCCATGCAACAGGTTTACAGCATGGATCGCTTTAGCCCATTCCCTTTCATCCCGGTAGACTTCAATCAGACGCTCAAGGCTAACAGCCTTTAACTCCTGAGAAGTCTCAACCAGCTCTTGTAGCAGACGTTCAGCTCTATCCAGCCAGCCAGCAGAAATATAGTCACAGGCAAGTTCAAGTTGAGCTTTGTTTTGACTAACTCTGGACAAGCTCGGGCGCCCGAGTAAATTTTGATGGACTCGAATCGCCTGATCGTACTCCCCTCTTCGGCGCAACAGACTTCCAAGAGCCAGGTGGGTGTCAAAAGTAGCCTGACTTACTTCCAAAGAGTCAATAAATTTATCGATGGTATCGTCGTGGCGCTCACTCAATAAATAGTTCAAACCCTGGGCATAAGACCTCACCAGCGCATGCTCTTGCTCACTATAATCCGCCACTTTCTTTTTGGCGCTGCCTCGCCCCAGCACCCAGCCGATCGCGATTGCCGCAAGCAGGAAAAAGAAATAGGTAAAATCGAGCAAATCAGTCTCCAGAAGCCTTGCGGTGGGCGGTGTGTAATTCCCGCTCCATTTTCTTCAATTGCTTCTCGAGCGACCGCACTTGGCGACGCTTGGCATAAACAGGCTGCAGACTAACGACAAAACCCAGCAACAACCCCAGCAACAAGAAACCAATCAACCAAAAGCCTACACTTCCCGCCGGCAGTTGATAGCCCACAATATTTGGTTTGATAGTCTCCGGATTGGCAACTGCGAAATAAATCCCCAAGGCGATGCAAAGCAGGGCGACGACCCCATAGACGATGCGTGTCAGCCAACGCAAAAATGACAAGGGAACCTCCACGTTCCACAAAAAACTTTATCGATTAACGACGAAGCTCTAATGGCAGTATTTATACTGCTGCCAGGGAATCTAATCATACTTCGATACTCGCCTCATCGTGCATACTTCGATTCACTCTGTCGCGCAACTCTTTGCCAGGCTTGAAATGCGGGACATATTTCCCGGCGAGATCAACCGCATCCCCAGTTTTGGGGTTCCGGCCCGTACGCGGGGCTCGATAGTGAAGAGAAAAGCTACCAAAGCCGCGTATCTCTATACGCTCACCCTGGGACAGGGCATCTGACATGGTGTCGAGCACCACTTTCACCGCCAGCTCTACATCCTTAACTGGCAGCTGATCCAACCTCAACGCAATCCTTTCGATCAGTTCGGACTTGGTCATGCGCTCCGCAACCTTTGTAAGTCATTGATTATTCTGGAGTAGAGCACCAATCATCTAATAGAAAGCCGGACTGGGCAACCCCAGTCCGGCTTTCGGGTCGCTCCAAATGATCCATTTGGAGCTATGAACACTCAAAGACGATTAGTCTTTGTTATTCATTTGAGCCTTGATCAGGTCACCGATAGTAGCGGGCTGAACTTGTTCAGACTGCTTCTTGCTGTGATCCTTGATAGCTTGCTTCTCGTCGTCCTGGTCTTTGGCTTTGATAGACAGGCTGATCACGCGGTTCTTGCGATCCACGCTGGTGATCTTAGCTTCTACTTCTTCGCCTTCTTTCAGAACGTTGCGAGCATCTTCAACCTTGTCGCGGCTGATTTCAGAAGCGCGCAGTACGCCTTCTACTTCGTCCGCCAGGATGATTACTGCTTGCTTAGCGTCAACTTCCTTAACAGTACCTACAACGATGCTGCCGCGATCGCTGGTGGTAACGTAGTCGGAGAACGGATCGGACTCCAACTGCTTGACACCCAGGGAGATGCGCTCACGCTCGGAATCGATACCCAGGATAACAGTCTCGATTTCGTCGCCTTTCTTGAACTTGCGAACAGCTTCTTCGCCAGCTTCGTTCCAGGAGATGTCGGACAGGTGAACCAGACCGTCGATGCTGCCGTCGAGACCAATGAAGATACCGAAGTCAGTGATGGACTTGATCTTACCGGAAATCTTGTCGCCCTTAGCGAATTTACGCGCGAAGGCATCCCACGGATTTTCCTGGCACTGCTTGATACCCAGGGAGATACGACGACGCTCTTCGTCGATATCCAGGATCATCACCTCTACCTCGTCGCCAACCTGGACAACTTTGGACGGGTGAATGTTCTTGTTGGTCCAATCCATTTCGGAAACGTGTACCAGACCTTCCACACCTTCTTCCAGCTCGGCAAAGCAGCCGTAGTCGGTCAGGTTGGTTACAACCGCCTTCACGCGGCTGTTCTCTGGGTAACGCTGTTTGATGGATACCCAAGGATCTTCGCCCAACTGCTTCAGGCCAAGGGATACACGGCTGCGCTCGCGGTCGAACTTCAGTACTTTTACTTCGATCTCGTCGCCAACGTTCACGATCTCGCTCGGGTGCTTGATGCGCTTCCAAGCCATATCGGTGATGTGCAGCAGGCCGTCGATACCGCCCAGGTCTACGAAAGCACCGTAGTCGGTCAGGTTCTTCACGATACCCTTGACGCTCATGCCTTCCTGCAGGCTTTCCAGCAGAGCTTCACGCTCTTCGGAGGTGGCAGCTTCCATAACGGCGCGGCGGGAAACAACTACGTTGTTGCGCTTGGAGTCCAGCTTGATAACTTTGAACTCGAGCTCTTTACCTTCCAGGTGCGCAGTGTCGCGAACCGGACGAACGTCAACCAGAGAGCCGGGCAGGAACGCACGGATATTGGCAACATCAACAGTAAAGCCACCTTTAACCTTACCGCTGATAACACCTTTAACCACTTCGTCAGCTGCATGAGCTGCGTCGAGGATTTTCCAGGCTTCAGCGCGCTTGGCTTTTTCGCGGGACAGACGGGTTTCACCGAAACCGTCTTCTACAGCTTCCAGGGCAACCTGTACTTCGTCGCCCACCTGCAGCTCAACTTCACCTTTATCGTTGGCGAATTGTGCAGCAGGGATAACGCCTTCAGACTTCAGGCCCGCGTGAACGGTAACCCAGTCTTTATCTACGTCGATTACAACACCAGTAACAATTGCGCCCGGTGCCATTTCAACGCTTTTCAGGCTCTCTTCAAATAGATCAGCAAAGCTCTCGCTCATTACATTACCTATAGTGCTGGGTCCAGCCGTTGGTAACTGTTAAGTCTAGTCAACCGCCAGCCGCGACCCCAACCGCGCTGCCAGCACGCGGGTCGGATTACGATAACGGCCGGGCGATTCTGGCTGATCCCGGCCGCTGTCGTTAGAAAACTATTTACTGCCCGAACTTCAGGGTGAAATACGGTCCTGAACCAAATCGAGCACTTTTCGGAGGACTTCATCGATACTCACCCCCGTACTATCCAGCTCAACCGCATCCTCAGCGGGAGCCAGGGGGGAGGCTTTTCTGTTCATATCCTGTGCATCTCGGGCACGGATGTCCTCCAGCAGGTCGCGGAGGCTAACAGAAACCCCCTTCTCCTGCAACTGAGCGAAACGCCTGTTAGCGCGTTCCTCAGCGCTGGCGGTTAGGTAAACCTTGACCGGCGCGTCGGGAAACACGGTAGTGCCCATATCCCGACCATCGGCAACCAAGCCGGGGGGCTGGCGGAAGTCCCGCTGGCGCTGCAGTAGCGCTGCCCGCACACCGGGAATTGCCGCAACCTTGGAAGCAGCCATGCTTACCCGCTCCATACGGATATCTGCGGTGACGTCACTCTCTTCCAGCCACACCTGCAACTGACCGGCACTCACGGTAAAGCGCACATCGAGATCTTTCGCCAATTCGGTCAGCAACTTGTCATTGGAGAGGTCAACTTCCTTATTAACTGCGGCCAAAGCTGCAGCCCGATAAAGGGCCCCGGAGTCCAACAAGGAAAAGCTCAAGCGATCAGCCAAAAGCTTTGCAATGGTTCCCTTACCCGAACCACTGGGACCATCAATGGTAACTACTGGTGGCAACCCGTTTGTATCACTCATATTTTCTTTACAACTCAACATCTCTGGCGGATGCACTCAAGCGAACCACAACCGCCCAAACCTGAATGCCCGTGTCACGCCAACTGCAACTTGAGACCCGCGCCCGTTGCCAGTTCGGCAAAGTTCGGGAATGAGGTCGCCACATTGGCGCAGTGAAGGATGCGGATTGTATCCTTTGCGCGCAGCGATGACACTGCAAACGCCATAGCAATGCGGTGATCCCCTAAGCTATCGACGGTGCCTCCAGCAAATACCGCACCCTCTTTGCAGCCCTGGATCACGATACCGTCCGGTGTTGGCTCAGCTTTTACCCCAAGTGCAATCAAGCCATTTGCCATCGCCTGAATCCGGTCACTTTCCTTGACCCGTAACTCCTCCGCACCAGTCAGGACGGTCTCACCTTCTGCACAAGCTGCCGCAACAAACAATGCGGGAAACTCATCAATCGCCAGGGGTACCTGATCCTCAGGGATACGAATTCCCTTCAAGGGCGCATAGCGAACGCGAATATCCGCCACCGGCTCACCGCCCACTTCACGCATATTCAGCAATTCGACATTACCGCCCATTGCACGGAGGATATTGATAACCCCATCGCGGGTCGGATTGATCCCCACATGCTCCAGCACAACATCGGAACCGGGAGAAATAGCGGCAGCAACCATAAAGAATGCGGCTGAAGAAATATCGGCAGGCACATCGATGCGACAGGATTTCAGTGAGCCGCCGCCCGCCAGTTTAGCCTGAGCCCCATCCCGCTCCACCTTATAACCAAAGCCCTGCAACATGCGCTCGGTATGATCTCTAGTGGGCGCCGGCTCAACGGTAGACGTTTGACCCTCACTATAGAGCCCAGCCAGTAATACCGCTGATTTCACCTGGGCACTGGCCATCGGCAGCGGGTAATCAATCCCTTTCAACGCACTACCACCCTTAATCAAAAGCGGCGGACGACCTTCCGGGCCAGTCTCAATATTTGCACCCATCTCACGCAGGGGGTTAGCCACGCGATTCATCGGGCGCTTTGACAGGGACTCATCGCCAGTGAGTGTTACGTCGAAATCCTGCCCGGCAAGCAATCCAGCCAACAGGCGCATGGAGGTCCCGGAGTTACCGAGATATAGCGGTCCGGGCGGTGCCTGCAAGCCATTAAGACCCACGCCATGAATTACAACCCGACCATTGTCCGGCCCCTCAATCACGACCCCCATATCGCGGAAAGCCTGCAGGGTTGCCAGTGCATCCTCACCCTCCAGGAAGCCCTCAACTTCTGTAACTCCCTCGGCCAGGGAGCCCAGCATAATTGAGCGGTGCGACATGGACTTGTCCCCCGGCACCCTGAGCTTGCCATTTACAGCCTCGCCCGGCTGCACGATAAAAGTAATCTCTTGTTCTTGCATAGGTTCCGAATACGCTTGTTTTGCCAACATTTTGGTGAAGTGATCCCGCGCCGCTTTGGCGCGGGTAAAAACCCCCATCAGGGCAGCGCTATCACCGGAGGCAATAGCGTCGCGCAGGGAAGAAAGGTTGAGGCTGTATAGGTCGATAGCCTTTAAGATGGCATCTCGATTGGCGAGCATAATATCTCGCCACATAACCGGGTCACTGGAAGCGATACGAGTAAAATCACGGAAGCCTCCCGCCGCATAGCGGAAGATATTTTCGTTTTCCGCATCGTGGGCCAAAGTGTCCACAAGGCTAAAAGCGATGACATGAGGAAGATGGCTCGTAGCGGCCAGAACCTCGTCGTGCTCCTCCACTGACATTGTCAGGGGCTCAGCTCCCACGGCCTGCCATGCTCGCTCCACGAGATGCAAATGAGCAGCCCCTGTATTCGCAAGCGGCGTCAGGATAATGCGGTGATCCCTATAGAGGTCATCTCTCGCCGCGGTAACACCACTTTTTTCAGAACCAGCGATTGGGTGCCCTGGCACCAGAAAATCTGGAGCACTCCCCCACACTTTTTCTGCCGCTGCCACCACGCTACCTTTTACGCTGGCGCCATCTGTCACAGTGACTCCCGCCGGCAGGTGTTCTTTCAGCTGCGCGAATACAGGCTCAATCGCCAGTGTCGGCACAGCCACAAACACCAAATCGCCCGGCTCCAGCTGCGGCAATACCAGCTCGAGACTGGTGCTGGCCCGATCAACAATACCGAGCGCCCTGGCTTCATCGCAGACACTCTCTTCCAGAGCGACCCCGATAACCTCTCGGCAAGCCCTCGCAGCTTTCAGTGCAAGGGCAAAACTCCCCCCAATTAAACCGATCCCAACAACCAGCAGTCGGCCAATTTGAGCCTCTGCCATCACAGCACTCCGCGAGGGTAGGAGCCCAGCACTTTCAAGTCTGAAGCGCAGCCACCGACTTCTTTTAATGCCTCGGCAATTCCCTGGGTATCGCGGTGGCCGCTAAAATCGATAAAGAACACATAGGTCCAATTGCCAGACTGCGATGGCCGGGTCTCTACCCGAGTCAAATCGACACTGTAGCGACGAAACGGCTCCAGGAGATCGTGCAGAGCACCTGGCTCATTGCGCATTGATACCATCAATGAGGTCTTATCATCCCCACTCGCAGGCACTTGCTGGGTACCAATAATCAAGAAGCGGGTGGAATTATCCGGGCGATCTTCTATTTTCTCCGACAGCACCTTCAACCCGTAGAGTTCCGCTGCCATATCGCCAGCTATCGCCGCAGCATTCCACTCACCCTTAACGCGCTTGGCCGCATCCGCATTGCTGGCAACTGCAACACGCTCCACATTGGGATAATGAGCATCAAGCCATTTGCGGCACTGCGCTAAGCTCTGCGCATGGGAATAAATACGAGTGATTGACTCTGGGCGCGTTACATCTGAGATCATCAAGTGATGATGGATACGCAGCTCCACCTCACCGCAGATACTCAGGTTAGAGTGCATAAAGTTATCCAGGGTGTGATTGATCACCCCTTCGGTAGAGTTTTCTACCGGCACTACACCGTAACTGACGGCACCTGCTTCTACCTCACGGAAAACTTCATCAATTGCCGCCAGCGGCCGGCTCTGGGCAGAGTTGCCGAAGTGCTTTAATGCCGCCTGCTGGGTAA
Organism: Microbulbifer maximicatervae (SeqCode); assembly: GCF_052468155.1. NCBI lineage: Bacteria > Pseudomonadati > Pseudomonadota > Gammaproteobacteria > Cellvibrionales > Microbulbiferaceae > Microbulbifer > Microbulbifer maximicatervae (SeqCode). The sequence goes on along the minus strand of NZ_CP174335.1, from coordinate 2,950,531 downwards.
AGGTACCCTCAGGGCCCAGGTAGGCCACCTTGACGGGCTCTTCCAAGGCCAGGCAGGCCGACATAATTTCGCGAAACAGTCGCGCCATTTCTTCATCAGTCAGCGGACCATTATTGCGCTCCATAGCCTTGCGCAGCACTTGTGCTTCACGCTCCGGCCGATAATAGAGAGCATCCTCGCCAGTAGCTTTCTTAACCTCTGCAACCTCCAGGGCGCAGCGAGCCCGCTCACTAATTAAGCGAGCAATCTCTCCATCAATACTGTCGATCTGATTGCGCAGCTCCAGCAGTCGCTGGTCACCACTCACAGTTTCCTCTGCCATTCGTTTATCTACTTTCTCTAGAAATCATCAAGATTGAATTAACTACCTAAGCCTTGCGCGCTTCAAAATCCGCCATAAATGCCACAAGCGCTTCCACTGCCTCCATGGGAACGGCGTTATATAGCGACGCGCGCATACCACCCACAGAGCGGTGCCCCTTTAAGCTCAACAAACCCGCTTCTTCTGACTCAATCAAAAACTGCTTATCCAGGCGGTCGTCAGCCAACACAAAGGGCACATTCATGCGGGAGCGACTTCCCTCCTCAACCGGACTGGAGAAAAAGTCACTGCTGTCGAGGAAGTCGTACAGCATTTTGGATTTAGCATCGGCCTGCTTAGCCATCGCATCAACACCCCCCTGACCTTTCAACCACTGGAAGACAAGACCAGATAAGTACCAGGCGAAAGTAGGTGGCGTGTTATCCATAGAGCCCGCTTCTGCCGCCACCTTCCAGCTCAAACTGCGAGGAATATTTTCCAGTGAGCGATCGAGTAAATCATCCCGAATCAAGGCTACAGCGATACCTGAGGGGCCAATGTTTTTCTGCGCGCCGGCATAGATAACGCCGAACTTTTCCACCTCAATCGGTTGAGACAAAATAGTTGAGGACATATCCGCCACTAGCGGGCACTCCACTTCCGGCACATAGCCAAACTCAACACCGCCAATCGTCTCGTTGGGGGTATAGTGGAAATAAGCCGCATCACCACTCGACTGCCAGCTGTCTGCCGCAGGTGCATAGCTGAAGTTGCGATCCTCACTGGATGCGACCACATTTACCTCACCGTAGCGACGAGCTTCTTTGATCGCTTTGGCCGCCCAACTACCGGAGTGTATAAATTCAGCTTTGGATGAACCGGCACCGAGAAGATTCCAGGGCACAGCACTGAACTGCCCAGTTGCCCCCCCCTGAAGAAACAATACTTTGTAGCTGCTCGGCACACTGAGCAGATCGCGGAGATCCTGTTCGGCCCGCTCAGCTACCTCAACAAACTCTGGAGAACGGTGGCTGACTTCCATTACAGAGCAACCGAGCCCTTGCCAATTGAGCAACTCCCTTTGCGCCTGCTCCAATACGGGCTGCGGTAAAGCGGCAGGACCTGCACAGAAATTAAACTTCCTCATGAGCTGATTTCCACAATACAAAAAAGGTTTCAAATACAACTAGATGTGTCTACGCACAAACTGCCATTCAGGGGGATAGATATCGCGCCTTTAGCGTTTTTCGTGGGAGCCAAAGGCAAGAAAGGCCGCGATAAACGCAGCCTTTCTTAGTGGTCTGGAGCGGTGGGTCACTCTTCCCCACCGTTTTCTTCACCGTCATCTTCGGTCTCTTCAATGCGACCGAGACCAACCAGCTTCTCGCCAGTCTTCAGGCGAATCACTCGCACCCCCTGCGTGTTGCGCCCAAGTACAGACACTTCATCAACACGGGTACGCACCAGAGTACCCTGGTCGGAGATCAACATCATCTCCTCACCTGGGTGCACCTGACAGGCCCCAACCAAGGCACCGTTACGTTCACTTTCCGCGATCGCAATAACACCCTGGGTACCGCGTCCCTTGGTGGGGAATTCACTGATAGCTGTACGCTTACCGTAACCATTCTCAGTAGCCATCATCACAGAGCCACCCTCTTCAGGGATAACCATAGCGATAACCTGCTGACCTTCCTGCATACGAATACCGCGAACACCACGGGAAACACGACCCATAGAGCGCACATTGGACTCGGAGAAGCGCGCCGCCTTACCGGCGCTGGTAAACAGCGCTACATCGCGCTCACCATCGGTAATCGCAGTGGCTACCAGGCGATCGCCCTCCTCCAATTCAATTGCACGCAAACCAACACTGCGGGGGCGAGCAAAAGCGGTGAGGGGGGTTTTCTTCACGGTGCCATTGGCAGTGGTGAAGAAGATAAAGTGATTTTCGTCGTACTCGGACACCGGCATCATGCTGCTGATACGCTCACCCTCTTCCAGGGGCAGCATATTAACCATTGGGCGACCACGGGAGGCTCGGCCAGCGGTGGGCACTTCGTAGACTTTCAGCCAGTACACCTTGCCCTTATTAGAGAAGCATAGAAGGGTGTCATGGGAGTTGGCGATCAATAGATGCTCGACGAAGTCCTCGTCTTTTACCTGGGTCGCGGATTTACCCATACCACCACGGCGCTGGGCCTGGTAATCGGTCAGCGGCTGGCTCTTGGCGTAACCACCGTGGGAGATAGTTACTACCTTGTCTTCCGGGGTAATCAGGTCTTCAACGGTCAGATCCTGGCGAGACGCAACGATATCGGTACGACGCTCATCGTTAAAGTCCTTTGACAGCTGCTCTAACTCTTCGCGGATCACTTCCATCAGGCGCTCGAAGCTGCCGAGGATATGCAGGTATTCAGCGATCTGCTCCAGTCGATCCTGGTATTCTGCCAACAGCTTGTCGTGCTCCATACCGGTCAAGCGGTGCAGGCGCAATTCGAGAATTGCCTGAGCCTGGGCCGGGGACAAGTAGTAAGAGTCGTCGCGCAAACCAAATTCTTGCGGCAGATCATCTGGACGGCAGGCATCAGAACCAGCCCGCTCCAGGAACTGCTGTACATTGCCCACAGGCCAGCCTTTAGCCAGCAACGCCTCGCGGGCATCTGCCGGTGTGGCGGAAGATTTGATCAGCTCGATTACCGGATCGATATTGGCGATGGCAATCGCCAGACCTTCCAGAATATGACCGCGCTCGCGGGCTTTGCGCAACAGGTAGACCGTACGACGGGTAACCACTTCCTGGCGGTGGCGAATAAAGTGCTCGAGCAGCTCTTTGAGGTTCAATACCTTGGGCTGGCCATCGACCAGGGCCACCATATTGATACCGAAGACGCTTTCCAGCTGGGTCTGGGAATAGAGGTTATTCAGGACCACATCACCCAGCTCTCCTCGCTTAAGCTCAATCACTACGCGCAAGCCGTCCTTGTCGGACTCGTCGCGCAGCTCAGAGATACCCTCGATCTTTTTCTCTTTCACCAGCTCAGCAATACGCTCGATCAAGCGCGCTTTATTCAACTGGAAGGGGATCTCAGTAATGATGATGGTTTCGCGATTGGTCTTGTCATCGCGGATCACATCTGCTTTGGCACGCACATAAATGCGGCCACGGCCAGTGCGGTAGGCAAGGAGAATACCGGCGCGGCCATTGATGATGGCGCCCGTGGGGAAGTCCGGCCCGGGGATGTACTCCATCAGGTCGTCGACGGTCAACTCGGAATTATTGATCAGAGCCAGACAAGCCTTGATCACCTCACCCAGATTATGGGGAGGGATATTGGTGGCCATGCCTACCGCAATACCGGAGGAACCATTGACCAAGAGGTTCGGCACACGCGAAGGCAACACCTCCGGCATTTGCTCGGAACCATCGTAGTTATCGACAAAATTAACAGTTTCTTTATCGAGGTCGGACAGCAGCTCGTGGGCCAACTTATCCATACGAATTTCGGTGTATCGCATGGCAGCTGGACTGTCACCATCGATAGAACCGAAGTTACCCTGGCCATCTACCAAGGTGTAACGCATAGAAAACGGCTGCGCCATACGCACAATAGTGTCGTAGACCGCAGTGTCTCCGTGCGGGTGATATTTACCGATTACATCACCAACGACACGCGCTGATTTCTTGTAAGGTTTATTCCAGTCGTTTTTAAGCTCGCTCATCGCGTAGAGCACGCGGCGGTGTACCGGCTTGAGGCCATCGCGTACATCCGGCAGTGCGCGCCCGACAATCACGCTCATGGCATAGTCGAGATAAGACTGCTTGAGTTCTTCTTCGATATTAATCGGAGAGATTTCTTTGGCTAATTCGCCCATGGCTTACGGCGTTCCTTTTATAGCGCGGGCGTACGTACTGTGCCCGGGATAAGCGGGCGATTCTACCATAGTTTGAGATGTTTGGAGCTGCAGGACTCGGAGATATCCAACTGCGGCACAAACCACAGTTGTCGCCCCCATTGACTGCGGCTACAGTAAAACACCCCCACAGCAGCCACCAGATAACTCCTCATGCAACAAGCTGTCGATACCCTGATCCACGCACGCTGGATCATACCCGTCGTACCCGAGAAAAAAGTGTATGAAAATTGTTCACTCGCAATAGAAAAGGGCAAAATCTCTGCTCTGGTACCCACAGCTGAGGCCTCAATTCGCTTTAGGGCAACAGATGAAGTCGACCTGGGGCAACACGCACTAATTCCAGGGTTAATTAATACTCACAACCATGCGCCCATGACGCTATTGCGCGGCTACGCTGATGACCGCCCCCTTAAAGAGTGGCTGGAGCAGCACATCTGGCCGACAGAGCAACGCTGGGTGGGTCCGCAATTTGTAGCTGACGGCAGCCGGCAAGCGATTGCCGAGATGCTGCGCTCTGGTACTACTACTTTTTCTGATCAGTACTTCTTCCCGGAAGCCGTCGCCATTGCTGCGCGGGAAAGCGGAATCAGAGCCCATATCGCCTTCCCCGTGCTGGATGCCCCAACCCCCTGGAGCCGCAATAGCGACGAGGCCCTGCACAAAGGATTGGCGTTACGCGATGATTATCGTACGCACGATCGAATTGAGGTGGTATTTGCACCCCACGCCCCCTACACCGTGGGGGATAAAACACTGGAGAAAATTGCAGTCTGCTCTGCCGAAGCGCAGATCCCCATGCAAATGCACCTCCACGAGACCCACGCTGAAGTTGAAAGCGCCCTGAACGCTAATGGAGAGCGGCCCACCGAACGGCTATTCCGCCTTGGGCTGCTGGGGCCGCAGACACTTTGTGTACATATGGTGGCCACTAATGAACGAGACATTGAGCTAGTGAGTTCAAGTGGCGCCCATGTTTCTCACTGCCCATCATCCAATCTCAAGCTCGCCTCAGGCTTTTGCCCGACCTATGACATGCTGGAAGCCGGTATCAACGTATCCCTTGGCACCGATGGCGCTGCGAGCAATAACACCCAAGACTTGTTCTCCGAAGCCAACACAGCCGCACTACTGGCAAAAGCTGTTAGCGGGAACGCAACAGCCCTACCCGCGCATCAGACACTGAGCATGGCGACCATCAACGGAGCCAAAGCACTGGGAATTGAAGATATAACCGGAAGCCTGGAAGTAGGCAAAAGCGCAGACATTGCTGCTATCAATCTCGGCGGTCTAGAACAGCAGCCTTTGCATGACCCAGTGTCCCAGTTGATTTATACCAACGGAGGACACAATGTCAGTGATGTCTGGGTTGCAGGGCGACAACTTTTAAAGGAGCGCCAGCTACAAACCTTAAACGAAACTGAGGTTATCCAGCGGGCGCAAATATGGCGTGATAGAATCAGCGGAAATTTACGCTAGATAACTGATTCCGGCCCAATCACTGAAAAATGCCGGTTACGAGCGACGGAGTTTGCAGAGAAGTTCATGAGCAATGTAGATCCCTCAGAAATCGCCAAATTTGAGCAACTTGCCAGCCGCTGGTGGGACAAGGAAGGCGAGTTCAAACCACTACACGAAATCAATCCACTGCGTGCAAATTACATTGACGGGTATGCTCCGGTTGCCGGCAAGAAGCTCCTCGATGTGGGCTGCGGTGGCGGTATCCTGGCTGAAGCCATGGCACAGAGAGGAGCAGATGTTACTGGTATCGATCTAGGGGAAGCCCCACTCAATGTCGCCAAACTCCACGCCCTCGAAAGTGGCGTCAGCGTCAATTATCGCAAAGTGGCAGTAGAGGAACTGGCAGAAGAAGCGCCCGAGAGCTTTGATATTGTCACCTGCCTGGAGATGCTTGAGCATGTACCAGACCCCTCTTCTGTCATTCGCGCCTGCGCAAAACTTGCAAAACCTGGCGGCAAGCTATTTTTCTCTACGATCAACCGCACCCCTAAAGGGTGGCTGTTTGCCGTAGTCGGAGCAGAATATGTCCTACGCTTACTGCCCAAGGGCACTCATGAATACAGTAAGTTTATCCGCCCCTCAGAAATGGGCGCCTGGCTGCGCGATGAGTCCCTGGAATCGCACGATATAACCGGTATGACTTATAACCCGGTTACCCGCAGCTACAAATTGAACCCCCGGGATGTCGACGTCAATTATTTGATGTATGCCAGCAAACCAGAATAAGTGAACTGCAAAATGAAAGCCGTTTTATTTGACCTGGATGGTACCCTGCTTGATACAGCGCCAGATTTTATTGTTGTATTAAATCAACTGCGCCAACAGGAACAGTTACCTCCACTGCCTGACGAGACGATCCGGGGAACTGTATCCAATGGTTCCAGGGCGCTGGTCACATTGGGGTTTAACAAAGAAGAAGGTGACCCCGCCTTCCCAGGATTACTGCAAAGGTTGCTGGACCTCTACTTGGCACATCTTGCAGAGAAGACAACCACTTTCCCCGGTATCGACAACCTGCTCGACAACCTGGTTGAAAAAAACCTTCCCTGGGGGATTGTCACCAATAAACCGGAGGCCTACACCACTCCTCTAATGGAAGCCTTTACCCATCTACCGCCAGCCTCTGCAATTGTTTGCCCTGACCACGTCAGCAAATCCAAGCCGGACCCCGAGCCCCTATTTTTAGCCTGCAGCCAGATTGGCTGCGCTCCCGCTGAAGCAATTTATATCGGCGACCACAAGCGCGATATCATCGCCGGCCAAAAGGCTGGTATGCCAACTATCGCTTGCGGGTATGGTTATATTGACTCTACAGACAACCCCGCCAATTGGGGGGCAGACCACCTGGTAAATTCCGCCAATGAAATTTGGCCCCTTCTAGAACAACACTATTTTTGAAACTTGAAGTAATACCGGGCACCCAAGCCCGGTGACAGTATCGGGATATTTCATGTCAGACTTTGTTGGCGACTATCAAGCGCCCTCCGACCTATTAAAGAGCAAGATTATTCTTATCACCGGTGCCGGAGACGGCATAGGTAAAACTGCAGCAAAGACTTTTGCTGCTCACGGGGCGACGGTAATTTTGCTAGGCCGTACAACTCCCAAGTTAGAAGCTGTCTATGACGAAATCGAGGCTGCCGGTGGGCCACAGCCGGCTATTTTCCCCATGGACCTGGGTGCGGCAAAAATAGAGGATTTCGAGAGCCTCGCAGAAGCTATTCGCAACGAGTTTGGTCGCCTGGATGGACTCCTGCACAATGCCGGCCTACTCGGGCAACGCACCCCTATCGGCAATTACAATTTCAACACTTGGCAACAAGTAATGCAGGTGAATGTTAATGCAGCGTTTGGACTAACAAAGGCAATGCTGCCCCTGCTAGAGGAATCAGAAGCAGGCTCTGTTGTCTTTACAAGCTCCAGCGTTGGGGTTAAAGGGAGAGCCTACTGGGGGGCCTATTCAGTATCGAAGTTTGCCACTGAAGGACTGATGCAGGTACTCGCCGATGAACTGGAAGGGGTTTCCAATACCCGGGTCAACTCCCTAAATCCAGGGGCAACCCGTACATCAATGCGAGCAACTGCCTACCCAGCAGAAAACCCTCAGTCGGTAACCTCTGCAGAAGATATTATGCCCACCTATCTCTATTTAATGGGCAGAGACAGTAACGGAGTTAGTGGGAAGCATTTTAGCGCCCAGAAGAAATAGAAAGCTTGGCCTATGGACAAGAATCAGAGTCTCAAGCTCGAGGCTTGTCCATAACAGCTATTCACCAAAGCCTTTGTTATCACCTTCCTTAGCACCTGAGCCCTCTCCCGCTGGGGGCATATGCTCTGGAGCATCGGCAAATACATCACCTTCAAATTCCAGCATGCTGGAGTCATCAAACAGCTCTATATCTTGAGCATCTCCCGAATATTGACTGTAATCAACAGACTGGTCATCACGCTCACTAAGAGTAACAACCCCAGCCAAGGCCACAGATCGATCAGACACCGTGAGATTTACTCCCTCAAAAGACACACACCCAATTACAACAGCGAATAGTGCTGTAGGTGCTAGCAATCCCTTCATTTTTCTGCCCCCTGGATAACCTAATTTTATTAATGATCACTACTCGATAGGGTTATTTGTCTACCCTTTAAATATCCTCCTCCATCAAGCAATTACCACTACAAATGACTTTGCTTAATGAGCCGTACTCCAGCCTCCCTCTTAATGGACTGCCAGCGAGTGCGGTTCTTCAAATTCTTTCATGCTGACAACCAAAAAAGTGTGAACCTATCGACAATTCTATTTGTTCAGACAAGTCTCTTGAGGCAAAAGTTAGATGACATCTCTCAATTACAGGCAGCAAATACACTATGAAAGCCATGGTTGTCATCCGCTTCGATATATTTTCTACTCCCTCCACTCGCCCTTTTTCGTAGCAATATTAACGGAAGAGACTGAGGAATATAGCCGAGCTGAGTAAAAAATAAGCGCCCAGCTTGTTATAACAAATTGGTCCTATTACCGAAAATAACACCCAAGAAAGGAAGACGCGGTGGCCGAAATGCCCGGCTCTATTCAAGGGTACATAAAGCTGCCCCTCCTCTTCAGATAAAGAAAACCTACAAGTCCCATTTTTCTCTCCTAAAGTTTGCTGACACATCTATAGTGAGTAGAAATAGACGTCAATCGAAATTTTGAGAGACCGATCAGCAAATATCGTTCACACAGCCAACAGAAGGTTTAAGCACTTGTCCCGAGAACATTTTTACTCAAGGGATGAAGAATGGCTGAAGGATACAGGCGAACCACTCTCTGACTCCTGCCAGGGTGCCAGCGAGCCCGACCCTCAAGTCGAGCGAGACCCTGACGCGGAAGAGATTCATGCAGCGGGTGATACCCTCTCCGAGAGCGGCACCACCCCAATGCAAAGCTATCTCAAGCACCTCTACAGGCTTGAGCTATTAACTCCGGAGGAAGAGCACAGTACCACCTGTCTATTACGCGACCTGGAAGAAAAGCTCATTTCCAACCTCCAGGAAAGTGGCACCCAATTGGTCCAACTGCGTAGCGAGGGAGTCGAGCAACGAGGAAGCACAGGAGCCTATGATCACGGATTGATAATTGCCCACACCGAAATCCTTCTCGCCAGCGAGTACTTGGACAGGCGCGGCCGCAGCAAACTGAACGGGCTATTACAGCGTTTTCAAAAACAGCGGAAAAAACTAATCCAATGCAATCTGCGCCTAGTTATTGCCATTGCAAAACGCTTTCGCAATCCATCAGTTCCCTTTATCGATTTAATTCAAGAAGGCAATGTTGGATTAATGAAAGCTATTGAGCGGTTCAAGCCGCAAATGGGATACCGCTTTTCCACCTATGCCTACTGGTGGATCCAGCAAGAGATTCAGTTAGCCTTAAGACGCAACGAAGATCTTGTCCGACAACCAGCCAATGTCCAGGATGATTTAAGAGCGATTTACAGAGCTATTGGTGAAGTCCGCGCTCAGGGACAACCTGCATCCGATGACAATCTAGCCCGCCACACAGGACTAGATATTGAGAGAATCCAAAGCTTATTAAAACTCCCAGGACCAACAGGGTCTCTCGATGACCCGGTTGCAGATGACCAGAGCAGCACCAGACTGGACTACGCACCTGCTGATGAGCTTTACAATACGGATGAGCTTGTAACCAACCAAGAGCTAGCTCAACGTCTCCGTGAAGCTGTTGCCCGCCTCCCTGCACGACAAAGGACAGTCCTCAACTTGAGGTATGGATTAATTTCTGACAAGGACTGCTCTTTTCGAGTTATTGGGGAGCAATTGGGGCTTAGCCAGGAGCGCGCGAGACAACTGCATTCTGACGCACTTCGACAACTGAAGCGGCAGTGGCGCTAGAAAAGGAAGAAGTCGATGGCAAGCCTCTTTGGAGAGCTTGCCATCGAAGCCTTTCCCACTAGTCTTTAAAACAGCTCTATCAGTTAGTACCGCGAAGCTATGCGTAAACCAGTGGTTTTTAACGATAAGTGCAGTGTTTTTAAATACTGTGCCTATTTTTTTGCCGGCGGACTCTTCCTTACTCCGCCCACCCATGCAGAATCCGAATTCATTGCAAGTGCAGGTAAAGGACTTGGGAATGAGTTGATGCAGTATCGCTCTATCTCAGCCTCAGAAATGGCTGGATTTAGCTACTCCCATTTACTGCTTTCATTTAGTCTCGGCAATAATTCACTTCAATGGTGGGGGCAAGGCAGTTACTCCCATATGCGAATTGAGCATCAAAGTGAGAAACAGCAGCAAAATATTTTCGAAATTAAACCTATTTTGCGCTGGTATCCTCGCAGTCAACTACAGGGAGGATTTGCCGAAGCTGGAGCGGGCGCATCCTATTTGAGTCAAAAAGATTTTGGTGATATTGGGCTAAGTACTAAGCTCAATTTTGCTCTGCATTTTGCACTTGGCTATCGTTTCCCCAGGGGCCACATCCTATCTTTACGATACAGCCATTTTTCAAATGCCAGAACTAACACACCCAATCCTGGCTTTGATTTTGCTTCTTTAAATGGGCACCTGAGCTTTTAGCAACTTAGTCAATTAGCATTTTACATATCTTCTGAGAATTTTTACGCGCGCAATTTAATTTAATAGCTTCTGAAAGAAAACTATGGCTTTTTCAGCTGAAGCAGAATAGCTGAACTCTTCAGGATTCAAGCTATTTGGCCTATTCACTAACCCCAAACTTTTTTCTATCAAAGACTTCATATTGCCTCGTTGCACTAAGCCATCAGGAAAGTATTTCTCTAAAACTTCCCCTGTACAACCATCAGAGTAAGCGATTACAGGACGTCCCATCGCCAGCGCCTCCCTAGAATATTTTGCACTCTCATTCTTTTCACTCGCAAGATGAAAAACTAACTGGGACGTTGCGTACAACTCACGCATATCCTGGCGCTCCCCCAAGAAAGTAACTCTACCCCCAAGACCTAAGCCTTGCGCGAGCCCTTCCAGCTTTTTCAGATAGCGCAAATCATTTTCGACTAAAGCTCCTACAACCACTCCGTGAACATCATCTCTTTGTACCGCAGCCTGAGCCAACATATGTAGAAATTCTTCCTGCCCGCCATTTGCAGAGATTTCGCTAGGCATTAACCACCAGTTTTTCCCTTCCAGCTGAGGGTAACTATTTAGAAGCTTTAATTGCCACTGGCTCGCTACAGGTTTTTCACGATCAAACTCTCGGACATTAATGCCACGATAAATAACTTCTATCGGATTTTCTGAAAATTTGATAGAAGCATTTTTCAGGTATTTCGCAATCCCATACGAAGTTGCAATAACTCCATCTCCTGCCAATAAACCTTTGTTGAAGTAGCTATTGGAAAAATATTGATCCACCAGAGGCACCAGCTTAGGACGAGTTGCGACTGACTCACTCTTCAAGGCATGCCATGCAAGGAAGGCCGTTGAGCGACCATAGGTATGGACAATATCCGGTTGCAATCCTGCGAGAATCTTACGCAGGCGGGATTTGTGCCGCAAAGACCAGATTGACTCACTGATTTTTGGAAAGCTGATAAAGTCACTACCGTGCAAACGAAACCGCGCCTCCAATGGTCCATCAGTAGAAATCACCAGGGACTCGTGGCCTTTTTTGACCAGTTCATTTGCAAACTCAAGCGCAAGAGTTGCTGTGATCCCAGGCTCTAGGCTGGGCAAAAACTGTACAACTTTCAATTTGACTTCCGTGAAACAGACCAAAAGGTCTATTTTGACTTCCTATAGGATAATTTCCCAGTAAATCATCACTAATTTACAAGTCAGTGACTTGATGCCTAAAAGCCCCTCTGGCACCTGAAGGTGTTAGTGATAGTATTTGCAAAGGCAAATTACTCAGGGACCCGACAATGCTTCAGCGACAAATAAGTTACTTTCTCGCCTTTACACTGCTTCTACTAACAATAGGAGCTTCAGCCGCTGAGAGTGATAAAGGCATCTTCTGGAAAGCAACTAAAGATAATAAAACCGTTTACTTATTAGGCTCGGTTCACTTGGCAACTGAGGACTTCTACCCTCTAAGATCAAAAATTGAACAGGCCTACTCCAATAGTGATGCTATTGCCGTCGAGGCTGACATTCTCGCTGCAGAAGGCGACAGCCTGTTACAGCAGCGAATCATGATGGAGTCTATCTACCAAGGTGAGCGAACTTTAAAAGACGAACTTCCACCCGCGATATACAGCCAACTAAAGTCGTGGATGCACAAGCGTAGTATGCCCGAGGCTATGTTTATCCGGCAGCGTCCCGCCATAGCCATGATCTCTATGAGCATGATTGAGATGCAAGCCCACGGCCTCAATCCAGAACTAGGCATTGATCGGCACTTTTTACAAAAAGCAAAAAAGGATGGGAAATCCGTTCTGGAGTTGGAAGGTGTCTTGCAACAATTCAAGATGTTAAATGACCTGGACAACCCTGCGCTCCTCTTCCAGCAAACCCTTGAGCAAATTGGGGATATTTCAACCTTTTTACCCAAACTTACCAGCGCATGGAAGCGAGGAGATGAAGAAGCTTTGAATCGCCTTATTATCCTCGACGGCCTAACTGAAAACCCTGAATATAAGCCGCTCTATGACACACTTTTTTTTAATCGCAATGAAAGGATGGCTGAGAAAATTGCCCTTAAGGGGCCAAACTACCAGTCTCTGTTTGTCATTGTCGGCGCTGGCCACTTGGTGGGCGAACGCAGTGTTATCGAGTTTCTAGGCGACACTGGTTACAAATTAGAACGCCTTTAATCAACTGTCCAGTAACCCTCGGCGCAGATTTTCTGCGCCGTCCCATCCCCCCTCCCCGTCCAAAGTCTTTTCTATTGCTAAACTCGAATAGCACTTTTCCCGTGACCAATGACAACTCTCAACTAGAGGCGTCCGATGAAATGCTGGGGAGCATACTGTGCCATATCAATTCTTTTATTTAGCTTCCCAGCTATTGCTGATGAAGCCGAGACAAAAGGCGGACTGAAAATTGTCTCTGACGATGGGGATTTCTCCGCACAACTCGGCGGAAGGATTCACTTCGATACATACATTTTTGACAAAGACCTAGAAGATCCGGTCAATACAACCGACTTCCGTCGGGTTAGATTGACAATGAAAGGCAATCTATGGAAGTGGAACTATAAGCTTGAAAGAGACTTTGCTGATGATGGAGCTGGAGGGTTGAGGGATGTCTACTTAGCAACAAAGTTCTATACGGGAAAACTAACCATCGGCAATTTTAAACCCAGCCGCTCAATCAATGAGCTGACAAGCTCCAATGACCTAGTGCTTATGGAGCGGGCATTTACCAGCGCTGCAGGTATTTATTCTGGACGTGGACGTCAACAGGGTATCGACTGGCATACGCATTGGTGCTGTTATACATTTGGTTTTACGTTATTCAATTTACGAGACCCCGGTGACCCCAGAAATTCTGGGTTTGGCGCAGCAACCCGACTGACCTGGGCCCCAATTAACGATGCCTTATCAACAGTTCACCTGGGTGTATACCGTAGCTACGAAAAAGCGAATCAAGACAGTCCCGATATCGTTGCTGAAGTTGCCTATGCGGGCCGACGAGGGCCGGAGCAGCTGATAGCAATCACACCTGGCGGATCAGATAATTTTTTTGGCGAGTTTGGTGACGATGAGTTCTTCCTTGGGGATGGTGGGGGCAGAGTCAACACTACCGGTTTCGAGCTAGCTGCGACTTACGGCCCTCTATTCGGCCAAGCGGAATATGCGTATGGTCATTTCACAGGGAAGATATACCTCTCTGAATTGACCTATGAGGAATTCTTCGGTCTTCCGCCAAGTTTTTTTTGCGATCCCATAAGCGGATGCTTTATTGGCGGGCAGGATGTTCATGCCTGGTACATTATGGGAAGCTGGGCAATTACCGGCCAACATAAACCCTACGACTCCAAGATCGGAGTATTTAAATCTATCAAGCCATCTCCTCCAGAGGGTGCCTGGGAAGTTGCCGCAAGATATACCGCTATAGAGAATCGGGATTTTCGCCAGCTACGAGCCAGTAATTTTACACTTGGGGTCAATTACTATTTCAACCCAAAAATCCGGGTAATGATGAACATCACCCTCGGCGATGACGATTTTACTGGAGATAAAACCAACCAATTCGCCATACGATTACAAGGGGTTTGGTAGGGGGGTATAAAGTGACTCAAGACAGTCCTCAAGCCACTTTATCAAACAGGCAATTAACCTACTTGCTGTGCCTTAGCTGGGTCAAAAACCTCAACTTCCGCTGAAAGTTTTATATCCCGAACCGGGTTTTCAAATCGATTTAATGCGATATTTCGCTGTTCTTTCGCTTTCTCAATATTGGCCTCCTTCACCGGGCCGTAGCCCCGGATGATATCCGGATATTGAAGTAGCTCAACTGCAGCAGCGTGATTCTGCGAATTTAATTGGCCCAGAACTTTCTTAACCAACTCTTCATATTCGCTAATCAGTGCCCTCTCCATTTTTCGCTCTGCTGTATAGCCAAAAATATCAAGCGCCGATCCGCGCAAGAATTTCAGCTTCGCCAAAACACCAAATGCCTTGTACATCCAACCGCCAAATTTCATTTTGCGGGGACGCCCCAAGCCTTTATCGAAGCGCGCCAGTAATGGGGGAGCCAAATTGAACTCCAGGGTAAAGCCACCACTGAAGTTTTCTTTTAGCGATTCGGTAAAGCGACTATCGGTGTATAGGCGGGCCACCTCGTACTCATCCTTATAGGCAAGCAATTTTGCGTAATTGCGCGCAACCACCTCGGCCAACTGGACATTCCCGGGCACTTTTAAAATCTCAGCAGATTTCACCGTATCGACCAAACTGCGGTAACGCTCGGCGAGGTCTGCATTTTGATAACCGGTGAGGTGCTCCACCCGGTGAGCTACAATCGCCTCAAGAGTTTGTGGTACCTCTACCACAACTTTCTCGTGGGTTAACAGTTTGTCCAGAGCGTTGCGATTTTCTGCCGCCAACCGCCCTGCAGCAAATCCCTGCAGATTTCCTTCCACAGCGACACCGTTTAAGCGGATCGCTTCCTGCAGGGAGGCTTCAGTTAGCGGAATCAACCCTTTCTGCCAGGCGTAGCCGAGCATGAAAATGTTGGCGGCGAGCGTATCACCCAGAGCTGCTTTGGTCAGGCGATGCGCTTCCACAGAGCTGAGCTCATTAACCGCGCCACTCACCGTATCCAATACCGCTTGCGGTGAATGGACATCCTCACGCCCGAGAACCGTTGCCGCCGTTGGGCTCAAGTGGGTATTCACTACCGCGCGACTGTGCGATTTATCCAGTTTAACCAAACAAGCTGCCACATTGCCGGCTGCAATCAAGTCGCAGGCCATTAGGGCATCGGCACGACCGTCAGAAATACGTACCGCCTGCAAAGCCTCGGGCGCAGCTGCAAAGCGAATATGGGAGTAAACCGCTCCGCCCTTCTGAGCCAATCCCGTCTGATCAAGGGTACTGCACGCCTTGTCTTCGATATGTGCTGCCATCGCTAACAAGGCGCCAATAGTCACTACACCCGTACCGCCAACGCCGGTAACCAGGAAGTTATACGGCTGCTGTAAGCCCGGAAGCTGTGGCGAGGGCAACTTGGCCGCTTCAGTTCGCAACACGTCACCCACCCCGGCGCCCTTGGCAATATTGCCACCCTTCACCGTAACAAATGAGGGGCAGAAGCCGTTAACGCAGGACATATCCTGGTTACAGCCGGTTTGGTTTACCCTGCGCTTATCACCCAGCGCCGTTTCCACTTTCTCAACAGCGATACAGCTCGACTGCTGGACGCAGTCTCCACAGCCTTCACACACCAGCTCGTTAATGAAGGGGCGCCCCTCGGCTTTAGGCTGTAGCCCGCGCTTGCGCTTGCGGCGCAGTTCGGTGGCACAGGTCTGGTCGTAAATAATAACGGTACAACCTTCAACCTCACGCAGCTCATCCATTACAACGGGCAAGTAATCCCGGTGATGAATTTCAACTTCACTGGGGAAGGACAGTGCACCCTTGTATTTATCCAGGTTATCCATCACCAGGACAACTTTCTGAACCCCTTCCGCCAAGACTTGGCGACAGATCATATCCGGAGCCAACTCACCATCGTGGGGCTGACCACCGGTCATGGCGACTGCATCGTTAAACAGGATCTTGTAAGTGATATTGACCTTGGCAGCCACGGAAGCGCGAATCGCCAAAATACCGGAGTGAAAATAGGTCCCATCACCCAGATTTACAAAGACATGCTTTTCACTGGTAAACGGCGCCTGCCCTACCCAGTTGACCCCTTCGGCACCCATTTGGGTGAAGGTATAAGTCTCCCGGTCGAGCCACTGGGCCATATAGTGACAACCAATACCTGCTAAGGCTCGGCTTCCTTCTGGCACCTTGGTGGAACGGTTGTGAGGGCAGCCGGCACAGAACATAGGCAAGCGAGACACACTTGAGCCCGTCTGCTGGGAAATACGTTCAGCCAGCGCATTGAGACGCATCAAGCGGTGCTTGCCGCCTTCATCCAACTTGTCCTCACCCAAAACAAAACCCAATACCTGGGCAATAATCGCTGGCGACAGCTCGCCATAAGCGGGCATCAGCGGCTGATCACAATCGTCCACTTTACCGAGAATACGCGGGAAATTCGGGTCCTTCACGTGGACGTTGTACAGTTCCTCTTTCAGCTGTACTTCCATCAAACTGCGTTTTTCCTCAAGCACCAGCAGCGTATCCAAGCCACGGGCAAACTCCTGGATACCCGGCACATCCAACGGGTAGGTCATACCCACTTTAAGGATTCGGATACCGAGCTGCTTGGCCTTCTGCTCATCGATACCCATATCTTCGAAGGCCTGCATCAAGTCCAGATGGGCCTTACCGGTAGTGACGATGCCGAGGCTCGCCTCAGGGTTTTCCAATACAACCTTGTTGAGTTTATTGGCGCGGGCAAAAGCCAGCGCAGCAGGGCGCTTGTAGCGCCACAGGCGCTCTTCCTGCTCGAGAGGGTTATCCTGCTTGCGAATATTCAGGCCGCCCTCGGGACGTTCAATATCCGGGTAGTGGAATTTAACCCGCTCAGGGTCCACTTCCACGGTCGCAGAGCTATCCATATTTTCTGCCAGGGTGATCATTGCCACCCAGCAGCCGCTAAAGCGAGACAGCTCCAGCCCGTAGTGACCATAATCCAACACTTCCTGCACGGTGGCGGGGTTAAGTACTGGAATATGCATATCCACAAAGGCAAATTCAGACTGCCCTGGATAGGAGGATGACTTACAGCCGTGGTCATCGCCGGCAACGATCAGTGCGCCACCTTTGGGAGAGGAGCCAGCGGCATTGGCATGGCGAAATGCATCGCAGGAGCGGTCGACACCCGGTGTCTTGCCATACCAAATCCCACAGACGCCATCCACTTCTGCACCCTGGAACAAGCCCACCTGCTGGGAACCCCAAACTGCCGTAGCCGCCAACTCTTCATTGACGCCAGGCTGGAAACGGATGTTGTACTCTCCCAGCAGTTTTTTCGCCCTGGATAACTGCAGGTCGTAGCCACCTAAGGGCGACCCCCGATAACCGGAGATAAAAGTCGCGGTATTGAGGTCGCGATCCCGGTCCATTCGCATCTGGTCTATGGGTAAGCGCACAAGGGCCTGGATACCTGAAAGGAGCACACGGCCCTTGAGCATGGTGTAGCGGTCGTCCAATGAAACCTGTTTTTTTACTTGGGAATCCGCCGTACTTTGAGGACTGGTTACTTTTTCAGTCATACACCTACTTCCGGTTAATTATTCTTCTCGAAACCCGGTTCGAGTTATTAGTCATTATTCTTCCGAATAGTCCGTTTTCTGTGGTTAGATGCGCCTGTTTTTATATTTGCCGCAAAGTCCCAGAGCGGCTGAGGGCACACTGCACCTATCCCGAAACGGTTTAGTCAGGTCATACTAGTTCGTTAAGCGCAATAGAGCATTGCTTTATTCACGCAAATATGCGTAAATTTGTGATAGAAGTTTCGATTTAGATAATTTTTATAGGATAGGAGTCTTTATGAAGCGTTCGACAGACCTGGATGATTTTGACCGTAAGATTCTGCGAGCGCTGCAGGAGAACGCAGATTACTCCATGGCAGAGCTGGGCGATAAAGTCGGTCTTTCGCACACCCCCTGCTGGCGCAGAATCAAGCGATTGGAAGCCGAAGGCATTATCCGTGGCCGTGTTACCCTGCTGGACCCACGCAAACTGGATCTGGGTGTCACCGTATACTGCTACGTTACCATCCACAATCACGATGAGGAATCCCTGAACAACTTTGAATCAGCAGTTCAGGATGTCCAGGAGGTGGTCGAGTGCTATTCCACCAGCGGAGACAAAGACTATGTCCTGCGCGTTGTAGTGGATAGTGTGGAACACTATGAGCAATTACTGAAGCGCTCTCTGGTACACCTGCCAAACGTGGCCTCAGTCAACTCCACCTTTGCCCTCAAGCAGGTGAAGTACACCACCCAGCTGCCACTTTAAGCCAAAAGTGTGAAAAGTAAAGCCCCTTGCTTTAACGCATGGGGCTTACTGAGAAAATTTCGGTTACTCTGCAAGCTCCCGCAGCGCATTAAGTAAATGATCAAGCGTTTCCTGCAGTGATTTACTGTCACAATCCACCGTTATTTCTGCATATTGCCGGTAAAGGGCCTGTCGCTCTTCAAATAAGTCCGCAAAAGACTGCCCGGGCGCCTTCGCAATGCCACGGCTTTCATAATTATGGATACGCCGACGCAATTCCTCCGCTGAACACTGAAGAAACACTACCACACCCTGACTGCGTAGATTCGCCATACCCTCTTCGCTATAGACTGCGCTTCCTCCAGTGGCAATAACATCACTGGGGAGGGTGGCCTCAGCTAATACCTCCCCTTCAATGGCGCGGAGATTAAGATAGTCACTTTCAGCCATAATTTGCTGCAAAGTCTTGCCCTCTCTGGACTGGATCAGAACATCAGTATCTGTAAACCCCAGTGCCAGCTCCTTTGCCAACAACACCCCCAGCGTACTTTTACCGGCGCCGGGCATTCCAATCAGGACAATACTTTTTCTTTTTTTCATTTTATTAATACTTGCACATTCAATCGCTACGGCGGGGAAAGAATACCGAGCGCAACCAACCCAATAAGGTGTTCCCACCCAACATCATCTTATCCAATTCATCCAGATTATGCGCTTGGCGAAAGGCATCGGCAAATAATGCCTCCCGGGTAATCATTCGCCGCTTGGGATTAATTGATTTAATGGGTTTTGCCGGATTACCGGCGACAACCGTATTTGCGGGGACATCCTTGGTGACGATACTGCCGGCTCCCACTACAGAATTATCACCGATAGTGACACCTTTGCAGATGGTTGCACTATCTCCAATCCAAACATTGTTACCCAGGCGCACCGGGGAGGTACAACGGAAGGGCCGCGTGCGATTGTAGAGCCCATGCCAATCAGAATCGGAAATATACACATTGGCTGCGATCATACAGGCGTCGCCAATCTCAATAGATTGAGCCGCAGAAATACGTACCCCTGGAGAGATCAATACGAAATCCCCAATAGTAATAAATGCCTCTCCCCCCTTGTGCCCAAAAGTGGTAAAGCGAATACACTTCTCGTTGTTGGAGATTAAGTGAGGATAATTTCCGAGCCGAACATTTCCGCCAAAAACATGGACAGAACCCGGATCCATTACTTCCGGCTCAACCCCAACCGCATCGAATTGTGGCAGAAGGAAATACTCTGTTCGCCATTTTCGCCAACGCAGCTGCAGTCGCTTGAGCCAATAGGGCCTGTGATCCTTACGCATATTTTAATTTCTACTTATATTTTATGGGATTTACGGAGCCCTGAGTAAAAACCCAATTGCTTTTGTATTAGTGGCAGTTTAGTGTTTCGGCCACGAAAAATAGCAAGCGTTTACCCATGTCCCTAAATCTACCTATTGATATTCGAGCAATTAAAGGTTTCCTCGCCGCCCATGAAGGGGAAGCTCTCTACCACCTGGCAGCTGAAGCCAGCCCACTGGGTCCCTGTCTTGAAGTGGGCAGCTACTGCGGCAAATCATCAATTTACCTGGCCAGTGCCTGTAAGCTGACCGATAACGTCCTGTTCGCCGTGGACCACCATCGAGGATCTGAAGAGCACCAGCCCGGAGAGGAGTATCACGATCCCGAACTGTTTGATGGCCAGGCCAATTTAATGGACAGTTTTCGCACTTTCCGCGCGAATATTCGCGCGGCTGAATTGGATGACTGGGTTGTTCCCGTCGTCGCCCCCTCCGCAACAGCTGCACGCTGCTGGAATACCCCTTTGGGTCTCGTATTTATTGACGGCGGCCACTCCCTGGAAGCGGCCATGACCGATTATCGCAGCTGGTCCCGCCATATCGTGCCCGGTGGCTACCTGGCGATCCACGACATTTTCCCGGACCCCGCCGATGGCGGCCAGGCGCCCTACGATATTTACAAGCTAGCCCTGGCTTCCGCTCAATTCGAGCTCGTCGAAACTGTCGACACCCTGGGAATCCTGCGCCGCATTTAGGGGCAGGCGCACCGATGTAAACAGCTCGCTCGCTGGCGTTAATCCGGCGAGCGCATCGGCAGCCAAAAGCATGGCCCCTACAGTCCAGGTGGTTTTTTCCTCCGGCCAGATGGCCTCATCCCGGTAGACATAACCGGTCCAGTAGCCCCCATCTTTATCCTGCCAACGGTGCAAACCGCGATACAAAATTTCCGCCCGCGAACGCTGGCCAGCAGCGATTAGGGACATAGTAAGTTCGCAAGATTCAGCCACCGTCACCCAGGGCTCATCGCTGACGCAACGACAACCCAAACCAGCCACGACAAACTCATCCCAGCGCTGCTGAAGACGCAACTGCGCTGCCTCACCAGAAAAGGCACCGGTTAATACGGGATAAAACCAGTCCATTGAAAAGCGCGCCTTGCTTTCCCAAGTGCGATCAAAGCGCTCCGGTTTATTGCGCAGCGCATCACCCAGAGCTTCCCGGGCAAGTATCCATTGGAGGCGAGCAACCCCTAGCTGGTGGGCAATATTAATTGCGCATTCCAGACTTTTATAAATGGAGGAGCAACCAGTGATCAGGGCATCTTCCATAGGGGCACCCTCTGAATCTACCGCCCAATGAATTTCGCCAAATTCCGTTTGCAAACGCAATACAAACTCGATTGCACGCTCCACCATCGGCCAATAGCGCTGTAAAAACAGTGTGTCTCTACTAATCAGAAAGTATTGCCAAATTCCTGTTGCCACATAGGCAACAAAATTGGTTTCACGGCGCTCCCGGTTGTCAATATCGCCATCTTTATAAGCGGCCCACCAGCTGCCGTCTTCCAGCTGAATCTCAGCCAACCAGCAATAGGCGTTTTCAGCAGCACTGAACTCTCCAGCAATGGCGAGCCCCATAGCGGCCTCAACATGATCCCAGGGATCGGCATAACCCCCTTTAAACCAGGGAATTGAACCATCGGGGAGCTGTTGGGAGAGAATATAGGCGGCGCTATCCTGGATAAATCCTTCAGGGAAAAGACCAGAAGCTTTTGCCGGCACAGAAACTTTACTCATGCTTCAGCTCCCTCAGGCAGAGAGAGAGGCGTATCTACTCGTTGTGTCGACCCGGCAGGTTTCACAAAATAGAGAGCGATACTTTTTCCCAACAGCGGGTTCAATAGTTTTTCGAGAATCCGGGTAAAGGCTGGTTTCTTCATCAGATCCCACACCAACAGGCGGTGATAGGCAGAGACCAAACGGGAATCGGGCTTGTCCCAAAACAAACACTTTAACCACCAGTAAGGTGCATGTAACGCATGGGCCTTATGCCGGGCAAAATAGTGGTGTCCCAGCCTTTCAATATCCTCTCGCAGCTCGCGCTCGCGGAATATTCGGATATGCCCACCCTCAACCTGATGGTATTCATCGCTGAGTTTCCAGCACACCCACTCGGGAAAAAATGCCGGTACTGTCGCGGCAAAAATACCGGAGGGTTTTAATACCCGGTTAATCTCAGCCAGGACAGACTTGTAATCGGGGATATGCTCAAGTACCTCTGAGCAGATAACCACATCAAAACTCCCATCGGCAAATGGTAGTTGCAAGCCATTGGCAACTCCGAACTGCAAGCGACCCTTTGAGTGCTCGGGAGAGCGGAAAGGTTCCGCTCGCTCACTGGCAGTGCGCACATCATCAAAACACAGGTCAATGCCGTAAACATCGACATCATCGGTGATCATCAAGTGGATGGAATGGCGCCCTTCACCGCACCCCAAGTCGAGGACTTTTTGGCCAGGGCGAAGATTTAAGTGCTGGGGATCTACAGTAATCATCAAGCCGCCTCCGCACTGCGCATATTCGGAGTTTCTATTTCATGACTACTGGGTTGTTCCGCCAGTGTATGTCCGAGAATTTCCCGGTAATATTTCACCAAACTCTCTGCAGCGATTTTCCAGGAAAATTTATTTTCAATGCGCTGGCGACCTTTCTCACTGAGTTCTTTTCGCAGCGCTTCGCTGGATAAAACCTGGCGCAGGGCATTGGCCAAAGCTTCGTGATTTCCTGCAGGGACCACGATTCCTGCATCCCCAACCACCTCAGGCAAAGCACCCCCGTCACTGGATACTACCGGAGCACCACATGCCATTGCCTCCCCGGCAGGTAAACCAAATCCCTCGTAGAGCGATGGGCAAACTACCGCTGTAGCCTTGCGGTAATTATCGACCAGTTCTTCGTTAGAAATACCGGAGACAAACTGAACCCTATCCTGAAGATCCAGATCGTGAAGTAAGTGTTCCGTGGCGCCACCTTCGCGTAATTTGCCAACCACCAACAACTCTATGTTTTCATATTCCTGGCGCAATTCCGCCAGCGCCTGCAATAAAAAGCGCAGACCTTTGAGCGGCTGGTCTGCCGATGCGGTGGTCACAATTCGCAGAGGCAAGCGCTTATTCTCTGCCCCTGGGTTGAATAATTCGGTATCAATACCGTTGTAAATCAGGTGAATCTGCTCGGGAGCTACGCCAAACTGCTCGATAATATCCCGCTCAGATTGCTTGGAAACTGTCACGATATGGCGAAGTTTCCGCGATACCTTGATCTGCATATTCAAAAAATTATGCCAGCGACGTACCAGCAAACGAAAACGCCAATCGGGGGCGGCATCTAATGCCAATTGGCGATCCCGGGTAATGGGGTGATGAATTGTCGCGACAACAGGCAATCCATTTTTTTCGATATCCAGCAAGCCGTAACACAGTGATTGGTTATCGTGAACAATGTCGTATTGTTTGCCGTGCTTGCGCAGGTATTTATTTACCCGACGGCCAAACGTATAAGGCTCGGCAAAACCGCCGGTAAGCTTACTCCACCATTCAAAAAAATCCGCCCATGACAGCAGGTGGCGAGGTTTCAAGGCCCGCGCTGGACGCTCAACTTCATAGAGATTCAACCCTGGCATTTTGATGAGCTTTACGCGCTCATCGAGTTCTGGGTAGGGCTGGCCAGAAATAACATCCACGGAGTGACCAGCATCTACCAGTGCTTTACTCAGGTAGCGCAGGTAGATACCCTGACCACCACTGTGTGGATTGCTGCGATACCCCAAAAGGCATATTTTTAGTGGCTGCGTCTCGCCAGCCGTTGGACCGTCTGCACAATTTCCCAAGGCGGTCATAGTTTCCCCATCTGCAATATTCTTATACCCCATAACATTATCCGCTCTCGCACAGACATTCTGCGAATGCCAACGTCTAAAAGCCGACCGTCTGGGGTGCCTCGCTGGTAAAGCGGAAGAATACACTGGCGGAGAAATGACTGCTAGGCGGAAGCGGTCCACACTCTTGGTATCCTGGCCCAAGGATGTGTGCTCGCAAGCCAAAATAGCAACAAAAGCCCAGCAACCGCACACCGTGTCAGTCGATGCACTCAAGCCATGGCAACCTTAAAAGAAGGGATTAATACGAACAGGAAGTGGAAATAAGTCAATCGAAAATAAAAAAATGCCCGCCAAAAGGCGGGCCAGATTTCTCGAACACACTTTCAGGAGGAGAGTTTCAAGTACATTACGCACTTAAATTTAGGTATAGCAGAGGAAATACCCCCCACTAACTCTCCTGTCGTGAAAGCCGTTCACTAAAACGGCAATCGACGCTAAAGCACACCGCCAATGTTTATACCCGGTGCAGATAACTCTGGTATTCAACATCGGTAACGCGGGCAGCTATCTCTGCTTGCTCCTGTCTCTTCAACAGAGAGAACAATTCCACAAAGCGCGGATCAAGATACTCGCGCCACAAAGGGCTCTGCTCAAAGCGCTCCAGTGCACCACTCCAGGTATTGATCAACTTCTCACTCTCCACCTGATAGGCATCGCCTTCCACGGGTGCAGGCGCTTCCATCTGGTTCTCAATGCCATGACACACACCAGTGAGAATCGCAGCTAACACCAGATAGGGGTTTACATCCGCCCCGGCAATACGGTGCTCGATACGCCGCGCCACAGGATCACTGGCGGGCACACGCAAAGTTGTAGTGCGATTATCGTAGCCCCAGCAGAGATTCAGCGGTGCGTGAGAGCTCTCTTGGAAGCGACGATAGGAGTTACTGTGAGGTGCGAAAAACGCCATCGCATCGTTGGCAGTCGCCAGCATTCCTGCTGCGGCATAACGCAGTAAATCAGAGCCAGTGTCAGAACCGTCATCAAAAACGTTCTTTCCATTGGTGTCGATCAAACTCATATGCACGTGCATTCCGTTACCCGCCTGATCCCCGAAAGGCTTGGCCATGGTACTCACACGGAAGCCGTGACTGCGCGCCACCCCTTTTAACAAGCGCTTAAACAGTAATGTTTGGTCTGCTACTTTAACGGGATCGGCACTGTGCAACAGGTTGATTTCAAACTGTCCCGGCGCACACTCCGACAATACTGAATCTGCGGGAATACCCTGCGCCTCGCAAGCAGCTCGCACATCGGCAAAGAAGTGTCGCTGTGCATTGAGCTCGGACAGATCGTAAACGTCGGTGGAAGGCACCAGCTCGGCGTCGTTATCGCTAACCGGGCGCGGACGCGCCAGATGATCCACCTCATCGCGGAGCAGATAGAATTCCAGCTCGGTCGCACACACGGCGGTATAACCCAGTTTGCCGAGACGCTCTACCACGCGTTGCAACTGGCTGCGGGGATCGGCATAGAGAGAGGAGCCATCTGCCTCATGCAACTGCATATGCAGCTGGGCAGTGGACTCGCGATGCCAGGGCGCCAGGCTAATAGGCGAAACCGGCAGACAAACGCCATCGCTGTCTCCACTGGCAAATACCAGCGGGCTGTCTTCGATATCCCGCCCCCAAATATCGAGACTGACCGCGCTACGCGGCATTTGCAGACTGCCCTTGAGCAATTTCTCCGCAGCTTCTGCCGGCAACCACTTCCCTCGCGGCACGCCATTGATATCGAACATAAAGCCTTCGATCCACTTTAGGTCCGAGTGCTCTGCCAGGAATTTTTGCGACTGCTCCAGCAAATCGGGCTGGGCAGTGAATTCTTTTTCTTGAGACATAAGGTGCCTGGGGTGATCCAATCTAAACGCAGAGACGGTCCGGCATCCCTTTTCCATTCAAATCCTGGAAAACGGGGTACCAGATCGCCTCTGCAACAGAGTATCTTGCCGCTATGTTACGCCAGTGCTTTAGCAGTGTCGTCCAGGGCGCGGTGCGCTTTTTCTACCAGCTCATCGATCTGTTCAGTGGTCATAATCAGCGGTGGTGCGATAACCATGGCATCGCCAACGGCGCGCATCACCAAACCGTGCTTGATACTCAGGTCACGACATACCGCACCAGCGGTGCAGTCATCATCAAAACGAGCGCGGCTGGCCTTATCTTTTACCAGCTCCAAGGCACCGACCATACCCAAACTGCGGGTTTCGCCAACGATCGGATGCTCCGCCAGTTCAGCCCAACGCTTGGATAGGTAAGGGCCGGTTACATCGCGGACATTCTCGATAATCTTCTCGTTGCGCAGAATATTGATAGTTGCCAGACCTGCCATACAGGCAGCCGGATGCGCGGAGTAGGTGTAACCGTGGGTAAACTCGCCACCTTTGGTTTTGATCACTTCAGCGACACGATCACTCACCATGGTGCCGCCCAGGGGGAAGTAGCCATTGGTTACTGCTTTGGCGAAAGTCATCAGGTCGGGCTTCATGCCGTAATAGTCGGCACCGAACCACTCACCGGTACGACCGAAACCAAAAATCACTTCATCCATCACCAGCAGGATGTCGTACTGATCCAGCACCTTCTTGACTTCCGGCCAGTAGGTTTCCGGCGGGATAATTACCCCGCCAGCACCCTGGATTGGCTCAGCGATAAACGCCGCAACATTATCCGGGCCCAGCTCCTGGATTTTCTCATCCAGGCTGCGAGCCGCTTGGATACCAAACTCCTCCGGAGACATATCGCCACCCTCACCAAACCAGTAAGGCTGCTGTACGTACTCAATGTAGTCGAGCGGCTGGAATTGCTTGTGCATACCGCTCATACCACCCAGGCTAGCACCGGCAATAGTAGAGCCGTGATAGCCATTCTTACGGGAAATAACGATGCGCTTCTCCGGCTTTTCCTGGATATCCCAGAAACGGCGGATCAGACGCAGGTTAGTATCATTTGCCTCGGAACCGGAACCCGTGAAGAACACATTGTTCATATGCGCCGGGGTCACTTCAGCCAGGGCGTCGGCCAGTTCAATCGAGGGCACCGTAGTGCACTGGAAGAAGCTGTTATAGAAAGGCAGGGTATTCAGCTGCTCGTAGATCGCATTGCTGATTTCTTTGCGGCTGTAGCCGAGGTTGCAACACCAGAGGCCTGACATGCCATCAAGCATTTTGTTGCCATCAATATCGGTGATGTAAGCGCCCTCGGCGCTGGTAATCACACGGGTCCCCTGCTGGCCCAAGTCATGGAAGTCAGTAAATGGGTGTAGCAGGTGCTCACGGTCGTGTTGCTGCAGCTCAGTCTTGTTCATATTTCTCTCCTGGCTTTCACAGGCCTTGCTCAGCGCCCACCAATCGGGCTCAAAAGGCCAAATCGTTACCACTAATTTGTGATCACATTCTAGTGGGGCCATCGACAGAAGCGCAAGGTCTATCTGCCCTTACCGAAAACATAAGGTCAAATTGCGCCAGTGCGAGGAGAAAAAGTGGAAACTAAATAGTCAACTGGGGGGGGGAGGAGCCGCTACAGCAGCTCCTCTGCAGAGATAGAGCCGAGCCCCTCTTCAATATCCTGCTGAATGGCTTTGCGCACCTTCAACTCATCTTTACTGGCAATAGCTTCAAGCAGATCTTGATGCCGGTCTGGCAGCTCCTGCACGCCAAAGCGCTGGAAAACCAAGTGCTGGAGGGGAGCTGTCTGTAGCCACAGGCTCTCGATAAGGGACAGGATGATATGGGGCTGCCCCAGGCGATAAAGGGTAAAGTGAAATTCCAGATTAGTGGTTACATAGCGCTCGATGTCTTTCTGAGCGAGAGCTTCTGTTACAAGCTCATCCAGCTCCCGAAGTTGCGCTAATTCAGCATCCCCAACCAATGGCAGTGCCTGTTCAGCGGCCTGACACTCCAGGGCCACGCGAGCGGCACAAATCTCTGCCAGTTTTTCCGGGGTCATTGTCGGTACCCTGACCCGACGGGTATCTGACAGCTCCAGGGCCCGCTCCGAAGTCAGGCGGCGCAACGCTTCTCGAACCGGCATTGGACTGCAATTAAGCTCCGAGGCCAGGCCCCGAATAGTAATCGCCCTACCCGGCAAAAACTTTCCCCGCAGAATGGCATCCCGCACCTGAAAATAAACCCTCTCCTGGGTTGTGCGGTACTCTTCCTGGGGACTGTTAAATTCCTGCACCATACCTATGCTGCCCTGACCTGCTCCAACATATGAGGGACATCCTCCGCACCCACCTCAATTAAATGTTCAGCCGCCCGACCACTTTGCCAAATTTCATAAAAATCATCTGCCACCCGGCGACTGAGATCAACCACCCGCCCCCAGTACTTCAAACGGTCTTCACGGTCGAGCTTGTAGAAATCATTGCGGTCTGGAATTTTGCCATAGGGCAAGGAGGCAACGAATTTGGGCGAAGGAGCCACAACCAGAGTGGATTGCATGGCATCTCCGCGAACCCGTCGCCAAGAGAGCCCTTTATCAAACCAGCCGGGCACCATATAGGGGAAAAAGTGCGGGTAGAGCACTAGGCCCTGGGGGTGGCGGAAGCGCAGATCAAAGTGGTAATCGGTGATACCGCCATCGCGATAATTACCCTGTGGAGCTCCCTCCGGTGTTTGCACCCCTGTCATTACCAAAGGGATACAGCCACTGGCCAGTACAGCAGCACAGGTATTCTGCTCAGTCAGCGGAATATTTTCGGTGCTCAGGTTCTTGAAGTGGATGCCTGCCGACTCTTGCGAATGAAAAACCACCCGCTCCCAAAAAGCGCTCAGGCTGTTGCGAGATACAGCATTTGCCAGTGCCGAGGCGAGTAATGCCGGCGCCAACAGCGCCTTGTTTTCACTTGCCAGTGGCCCCCTGCCCCTGACCGCCACAAAGTGGCTGTGCCAAATGGGATTTTCCACTACCTCGCGCGCACCTTCAGCACCCAACACTGCCTGCAGCATCTTGCGACCGCCGGCAGTAATCTCTTCAGGGGAGGGCTTGTCAGAATAGGCTTGGTAGATGTAGTGATGCTCTAATCGTTCAAGTGCTGACAGCGGCTCTGCCATTGCGTAACACATGTTGCGAAAACTACCGATAGATGATCCCAAGGTGACAATTGGCTCGCTCCGCTCCTTGAAGAACTCCCCCATCAATACCCGATCCAACTGGCTAATTACCAGCCACTTGGGACCGCCGGAAGCGCCGACCAGCGTCGAAAATTGCCTCTGGGACAATCCCTCTTCACGTATGCGCCGCGCAGCCGTCTCTCCGGCCAGTAGAATACAACTGGTATTTTTCACTCACTTTCTCTTTTTCTTGGCCGTCAGAATTTATCTCAGGCTTCAACTATCCCGGGCTACCACTCACCCTGATTATCCATAGACATCCAGGGCTCCTGGGGTGGGAGGGGCTCTCCACTTTGCAGCAACTCAATGGAAATCCCATCTGGGGAGCGAAGAAATGCCATATGGCCGTCTCTCGGAGGCCTATTGATGACCACCCCCTGATCCATCATGCGTTGGCACACCCCGTAAATATCATTTACCCGATATGCCAGGTGTCCGAAATTCCGCCCGCCAGTGTAGCTTTCCGGGTCCCAATTGTAAGTGAGTTCCAATGTCGGGGCCTTATTCTCCCTGGCCGCTTCAAGATCCTCGGGAGCTGCGAGATACACTAGGGTGAAACGCCCTTTATCATAATCATTTCGACTAACGACCTGCAGGCCCAGCTTTTCACAGTAAAACGCCAGAGATTCATCCAGATTGGTTACGCGAACCATCGTGTGTAAGTACTTCACCCTCTACTCCTTCTTGTTGCCAAGCTCTACAATCAGCCCATAACAAATAAATCGGCTTTTTAAAGCTAAACGCATATGTATAAAAAATTCTATCGCGAGTTCCTTCAGGCGCCCAGTGGCAGTCCCTCTTCCATGCTGCACATGGCTTGCCACTCCCACCACTACTGGCCCGATGTTACCCTTGATGCAGTACAGCAGTACTGGCGCGATTCAGCACTTCTGGCCGATGAAAAATGGGGGCCAATTTTTGAGGAGAAGATACCCTCATGGCAAGCGGCGATCGCAAAATCCCTCAACCTACCCAGGGCAGACTTGATCGCTATAGCCCCAAATACCCATGAACTAGTGTATCGGCTACTGAGTTCATTCGATCCCAGTAAACCATTGCGCATTCTCACTACAGACGGAGAGTTCTACAGTTTTACTCGCCAATTACAACGTCTGGAAGAGCTTCCTCAAGTAGAGGTAACGAGAGTTGCCAAAGAACCCTACGCCACCCTGGCGGAAAGATTTGAGACCGAGCTACATAAAAATGAATACCATCTGGTCTATGCCAGCCTGGTATTTTTTGACTCCGGTGTGGTATTTCCCCGGCTGCTGGAGGTTGCAGCACAGAAACCGCACGACACACAATTCGTTATCGACGGATATCACGGTTTTTTTGCTCGCCCAATCGATCTTTCAACCGTTGCAGACAAGGTTTTCTTTACGGCAGGATCATATAAGTACCTAGGCGCCGGTGAAGGCCTGTGTTTTATGACAATTCCTGCGAACTGTACACTGCGCCCTGTAAATACCGGCTGGTTCGCAGAAATGGCTGAGCTGGAGAATCACTCGGAAGAAGTCGGATATAGCGACAATTGGCTGCGCTTTGCCGGGGCGACCATGGACTATTCAACACTCTACAAAGCCCTGGCTATTTTCGATTTATTCCATCGCGAAGGCATTACCATCGAGAAAATACACAGCTATGTTCTCAATGCGCAAACCCGATTCCTGAATAGCATGGATAACTCAGACCATCCCATCTTGAATCGCAACAACTTGATTTGTCATGATCTGGAAGAAGGTCACGGCCACTTTTTCACATTTAACTGCTCACAACCAGAAATCTCACAGAGGGTTCAGGAAGAACTCAAGGCTCGAGCAGTTCTGTGTGATCGCCGACAACAGTTTCTCAGGCTGGGATTCGCCATCTATCACGATAAGGATGAAACTTACCAGCAGGTTTTTAACTCTTAAAGCTTCAGAGCTAAGAGAACGGAGTGATTTTTACTACCGCCGCTAGAGCATATTTCACACCTAAAAGACACACGGGCTCAGCTGCGGTTCAGGATTCAATCTATAAAATAATGGCGCCATTTTCGTCACAATAATCAGCACTCAATGGATAAGGAAGCGTTATGAAAGCAGTAAAAATTTCAGTAATTTCCCTTCTCGCCCTGCTCGCCACAGCCTGTGGTAACGAGCGGGCTCCAGAAGACCGGGGGACCATGGTATCCATCGCTGCACGGGGGGAGGCAAGTCAGGTTCCTGATATCGCAAAAATTTCTGTCGGAGTGGTGACCGAGTCAGAGGACAGCAAACAGGCAATGCGCGATAACGCCAATCAGATGGGGTCTTTAATGGCCGCCATCAAGAAATCGGGTATCAACAAGAAAGATATTCAAACCACAGGCGTTAACCTGTCTCCGCGCTACCAGTACCAGCAAAACAAAAAACCCCGAATCACTGGTTACACCGCGCGAAATACCGTCAGCGTAAAGGTTCGCAAACTGGATGAACTCGGCAAGGTCTTGGACAATCTTACCGCCGCTGGAGCCAACCAGATCAACGGTCCGAGCTTCGAAATTGGTGAACCTGCTCCAGTTCAAGCCAAAGCCCGGGAGAAAGCCCTTGAAGACGCCCAGGAACGTGCAGAAATGTACGCAAAAGCGCTGGGTACAAAAGTGCGTCGCATTGTCAGTATTTCAGAAAATGGCAACGGCGGTATGCCACGCCCCATGTACCGCACTGAAATGGCGGCCATGAAAGACAGCGCTTCCACCCCCATTTCACCGGGAGAAACCACACTTACCGTCAATCTGGATCTGGTATACGAACTCGAGGACTAATACGGAGCAATAGCTACTCACATACGGAGGCAGGAAGGATACACGGCTCTTGGGGCCATTCGGAACTTGAATATATTCATAGTCCATTTCGGTTCTTCCCTGCTGCCCCGTAATAGCTAATATCTTGTCAGCAGTGAAACAGCACCAACAGCCTTGCTGTTTCACTGCCGTTCTTCCCTACCGGCTAACCGCTGATATCTTGCTCAAGAAACACATCGCTTGGCAGCTCGCTGGATTCTTTGTAAATAACGCCTTCTTTCATCACAAACAGAACCCGTTGCATTTCCGAAATATCTTCCAGGGGATTTCCTGCCACAGCGATAATATCGGCTATCTTGCCCTCGCTAATGCTGCCCAGTTCATCCTGTACTTGCAGTAGTTGGGCCGCGTTCCAAGTCGCTGAACGCAGTGCATCGGCCGGGCTCATTCCACCCTGCACCATCAATAAGAATTCACGAGCATTATTGCCGTGACGGGTAACACCGGTATCGGTTCCAAATGCAATTTTTACTCCGCGCTTGTGAGCGCGGCTAAAAGTATCCTGCATTAAAGGCCCCATAGTCGCGGCTTTCGGGCGCACCAGGTCCGGCAGGAAGCCTTCAATCGCCGATTTTTCTGTCACCCACTCGCCAGCCATTAGAGTCGGCACAAACCAGGTGTTGTTACGGCGCATCAGGTCCATCACCTCATTATCCATATAGGTGCCGTGTTCAATGGAGTCCACTCCAGCACGAATTGCGCGGATCATTCCCTCCTTACCGTGGGCATGTACTGCAACTGTGAAACCATAGTCCTTAGCAGCCTCAACAATTGCCTCCAACTCATCCTGCATAAATTGAGGGTTCTGGCCGCTCTTTGCCACACTCAAGACTCCACCAGTCGCGGTGATCTTGATCAGGTCAGCGCCGTCCTTATAGCGTTGACGAATCGCTTTGCGCGCGCTGATAGGCCCATCAATAACACCATCCACCGGGCCAGGGTTCCCCATCAAGTCCTGCCTGAGCCCATTGGTGGGGTCAGCGTGCCCACCGGTAGTTGCGATTGTCTTTGCCGCCGTATAAATACGCGGACCTTCCACCAGGCCTTTGTTGATTGCATTACGTAAACTCACAGTCACATTGTCGTGATCACCAAGATTTCGAATCGTGGTAAATCCAGCCTGTAGAGTGCGATGAGCAGCATCCACGCCGCGCAAGGTAAAATCGGCAGTATTCCAGCTGAAAGACTCCATATAAGCACGCGGCCCAAACTCGTAAGTGAGATGGCTGTGCATATCCATCAAACCTGGCAATACCGTATATTCTCTCAAGTCGACCAAGCGCTCTCGATCGCGCTTGGCAAACCCCTTCTGTACTGACTCAACCCGCCCATCGACAATATGAATGGTGCGGTCTTCCAATAATTTTCCATTACTGCTATCAAATAATTTGCCAGCGTAAATTGCGATGCTCTCGGCCCCAGCCTGTAAACTAAAAAGCCCGGCAAATACCGACAAAGCCACGGCGGCTGCGCGGTTGACAAAGTAGCTTCGGTTGGTCTTTGTTGTCATTGTCGTCCCCAGTAGATCTCTTTTAGATTCTTAACGTCCTTTACCAAGATCGCACAATCTACGCAATTACCCAGGCGAGAGGAAGCCTCTATGAAAATCTATGAGTTCGCAGCAGCACCAAACTGTCGACGTGTTCGCATGTTTATGGCAGAAAAGGGGTTAGATGCAGAATATGTCGGAATAGATATTACAAAAGGGGAAAATCTTAGCTCAGAGTTTCGAAGCAAAGATATCAATAAAAAAGTACCCGTAATGGAGCTGGATGACGGCACTTACATTGCGGAATCAGTGGCCATTCAGCGTTATTTTGAGGAGCTACACCCAGAGCCACCACTCTTCGGCCGCACCCCCAAGGAAAAAGCACTGGTGGAAATGTGGAATCGCCGTGCCGACTTTAACCTTATGTTTCCTGTCGGGATGTGTTTCCAGCACGTTTCCGGTTTCTTTAAGGACCGGATGAATGTTTACCCCGATTTTGGTGAGGATTCAGGCAAGCGAGCCTTGAAGTTTATGGATACCCTCGACAACCACTTTTCAGACCATGAATACCTGGTTGGTGACTATTTTTCAGTGGCCGATATCAGCATGGTTTGCGGACTGGATTTCGGCAAAGTTCAAAACCTTCGACCCGATCCGTCCAAGCACTCTCATCTAATCAGGTGGCGTGAACAACTTAAAGAGCGCCCCAGTTTTAAAGCTTAAACCCTATTTCCCCGCCCAAACAGGGCGGGGAAATAATTCAAATCAGTCCTTTGCAGGAAGCACCTCAACGGGGCCAATATCCAAGGCTTCAACCTCGCCTTTAATCTTACTCAGATCCCCAACAATCACCCAGGTGAATTGATCTGGCGCAAGATACTCCTTCGCGGAAGCCTCTACTTTTTCCTTATTCAGTGCTGAAACCCGCTGTGGATATTCGGCAATATATTCCTCTGGAAGCCCCTTCTCCACCTGCCAATTAATACTGGAAAGCAATTGCCCTTTGGTCTGGAATCGAGCACTTTGCTTCAGGACTTCGTCATTCTGGTAGTCCTCAAGCTCTTTTGCAGTAATAGGACGCTCTCCTAAGTATTCCTCATACTCTTTTACCAATTCCTTAATGGCTGGAGCTGTTTTATCAGTTTGCACAGGAGCAAAGAGGATATAAGGACGCTGCCCTTCTGTATCGAGGGAAACCGCGCGGGCACCATAGGACCAATGCTTGTTCTCACGAAGATTCATATTGACCCTGGACGTAAACTTTCCGGCAATAATATTTGTCATCGCATCAAAAGCTTCAGCTCCCTGCGGCTGCCAAGGCGGCATCAGCAGACCTGCCATGATATAACTCTGTTGTGCGCCGGGGCGGTCGAGCAAATAAACTCGAGCCTTTTCCGGGCGGGGCACCTTGGCAACTTCAATTTTGGGAAGCTCTGATTTAGGAGCAGTCCACTTTCCGAGAGTTTCATTCAGCAGAGGCTCTATTTCTTTTTCAGTAACATCGCCCACGATCGTCAGGGTTGCATTATCCGGTCGCACCCAGGTCTTTTGGAAATTAACCAGATCCTCACGGGTTATGGACTTAATACCCTCGGGAGTACCCGATCCCGTCAAGGGAGAGCCATAAGGGTGGTTTTCTCCAAATAGTAGCGGCGGCAGTTCACGCATAGCCAGGCCCTGAGGCTGGGCTTTTTCCTGGGCTATTGCATCCAGGCGATTGGACTTAACCCGCTCCAGGTCAGACTCTGGGAAACGAGGTTCAGTAACCACCTTCTCAAATAGCTCCAGCGATGGCTCCAGCTGCGTCTTAAGGGCACTCATGCTGATATTGTTATAATCAAGGCCGCTACCACCACCAATATTTACACCAAGCTCTTCTGAGCGAGAGCTAAATTCCAGGCTATCCAGATCACCCGCACCTTCGTTCAGCATTTGCGCCGCAACTGAAGCCAGACCTGGCTTATTTTTATCTGCGGAGGCACCACTGCGAAATTGCAGATTCATCAGTACAACGGGAGTATCATGACGTTCGGCCAGGACAACCTTTAATCCATTTTTGAGGGTAAATTCTTTTTGTTTTGGCAGTTCCAGCTCTACATTTTTGTCTACCTCGGGGAGCTTGCTGCGGTCAGCACCCTCCGCCGCTGCCGTATACTTCTGCTTCGGCTCCATAATTAAGGTGTAGGAGTCCTCTTTCAACCACTGCTCAGCCACTTCTTGAACTTCGAGAGCGGATACTTTTGCATAATCCTCCACGCCTTCTATCAAGGCTCCGGGATCGCCAAAATAAAACTCCGACTGGGCAAGGATGTCACTCTTACCACCAAAACCACCGGTTTTTTCCAACCCCTTTACCAGCCCGGCAAACTCACTCTGTTTAACCCGGCGCAGCTCATCCGCATTCACACCATTTTTTGCGAATTGCTTTAATTCTTTATTCAGTAAGTCTTCAACTTTTTCTACAGACTGCCCAGGTTTCACGTCGACAATAATCATCAACTGCCCTGCAAGCTGACGGCCATAATAAAAAGCGCTGACACTGGTGGCCACTTGCTCATCGCGAACTAAACGGCGGTAAAGAAGAGAGTTTTTTCTATTAGCGAGAAGGGAAGTCATTAATTCCAGCGCGTCTTCAACTTCACTACCCACTGCAGGCACATTCCAAACCTTGTAAATTCGAGTTTGGGGCACCTGGTCGTAAACCACCTCCCTCTTTTTCACTTGGGTGGGTAGTTCCCAATTCTTAATGCGCGGTTGCACTCCTGTGCTCGGGATATCACCAAAATATTTGCGCACCTTGGCCATCGCATCTTTGACCGTAACATCACCCGCAATTACCAAAACGGCATTAGCGGGCTGATAATGATCCTCAAACCATTTTTTGACATCTTCAAGACTGGCGTTGTCCAGGTCCTCCATCGAGCCAATCGGCGTCCACGAATAGGGGTGTCCTTTGGGGAAGGTACTCTTGGCAATAATATCGAACGCTTTGCCATAAGGTGCATTCTCCCCCTGGCGCTTTTCATTCTTTACAACACCGCGCTGCTCATCCAAAACCTCCTGAGTAATTGCACCTTTAAAATGCCCCATTCGGTCGGATTCCATCCACAGCGCCATATCCAGGGCGCCTTTGGGCACGGTGACAAAATAATTGGTGCGGTCATTGCTAGTGGTGCCATTCATATCGGTGGCCCCAGAGCGCTGGAAGGGTTCGAAATATTCCCCTGGGAAGTTTTCGCTACCGTTAAACATCAAGTGCTCAAATAAATGAGCAAATCCGGTTTTACCTGGCGGCTCGTCCTTAGAGCCTACTTTGTACCAAAGATTGGTAGAAACAACGGGGGCTTTGTGGTCTTCATGCACAATCACCGTCAGGCCATTGGGCAATACTTCCTTATGGAAAGGAATCTCCAACTTGGGTGGCGGGACATACGCCTCTTTATCGGATGCAGCAGCCTTACTACTGGCTGCTGCTTCCTTATCCACCGAAAGCGCATGAGGCGTATCATCGGTAGACTTTCCGCAAGCGGTAAGGCCAGTAATAGCGATGGCAACGCTGATAAGTAGCGGACGCAAGTCCATATTGTCACTCCCTTTTAAAAAACCGCAATTTCAGGATGGCAAGTTTAGGCCAGCTTTCCTCCAGAGTGTCAGCAAAACCTTTTACCAACCGCAATTTAGCAAATATTCCAGGCAAAAAAATGGGCACCGAAGTGCCCAAATCAATACATCACAGAGAGAAGCGAGATGACAATCGCCCAAGGAATCAGGTCACCAGCTCTACTCCTGCGCTGAAAACATTACGCTGCCACAGTACCAGACTTATCTTCGGCCTCGCCTACAACCGTATGGTGACCAAAGCGCTCCTCGGCAACCCGGTCCGCTACGTGAGCAGTGGTCTGGCCGGTTTCATCGGCACGCTCGAACACTTCTTTCATAGTGTTGCCAATCTCTTCGATATGAGCGCGCACTTCTGCAGCGTCGTAATCGCCTTTCTGCTGGTAGTAAACATCGATAATACCGCCAGCATTAATGACATAGTCCGGTGCGTACAAAATACCTTTCTCGCGAAGCACTTCAGCATGGCGCTCTTCCGCCAACTGGTTGTTGGCCGCGCCAGCGATCGCCTGAACCTTCAAACGGCTGATGGTGTCATCGTTGAGAATTGCACCCATCGCACAGGGAGCAAACAGATCTACGTCCAGGTCAAAGATTTCGTCGGCAGTTACGGCTATGGCACCAAGCTCTGTAACCGCACGATCGATATTGTCTTGGAAAATATCGGTGACAAACAGTTCCGCACCGGCATCCTTCAATAGTTTACCCAGGCGGAAACCGACGTTGCCCACGCCTTGAATAGAGACTTTTAAGCCGGTCAGGTCAGTCTTGCCCCAGCGGTGTTCCACCGCAGCTTTCAGGCCAACAAACACACCGTAAGCAGTCGAAGGGGAAGGATCACCACCATACTCGGAGCCCGCGAACAGGCCGGAGACAAACTCGGTTGTCTCACCGATAACACTCATATCCGCCACGCTCGTGCCAGAATCTTCAGCAGTGATATAACGGCCACCCAAGGTATTAATAAATTCACCCATAGCGCGGAGTAACTCAGGAGTCTTTTCCTTGCGCGGGTCACCAATAATTACGGATTTGCCACCGCCCAGCTTGAGGCCGGCCATTGCGGACTTGTAAGTCATACCCCGGGAAAGACGGAGAACATCATTCAGGGCCTCGCCATCGTCGGCGTAGGGCCACATACGGCAGCCACCCAGTGAGGGACCCAAATTCGTATTGTGTACCGCGATAATGGCCTTCAAGCCACTCTTTGCATCTTGGTAAAACGCCACTTGTTCGTGTTTATCGTAGGCGGAATGGGAAAAAATACTCATTAACTGTTCCTCTCCGGAAGGCCGGTTCTACAGCTGGGGAACAACCACAGCCCTTATCTGTTTTTATCTGGAATAAGATTATATCCAGCTCCCACAGACAAAGTTTGCATATTTTGCACACATGAGCATTAGAATAGCTAAAACATCACACCAAAATATTATTTTTAGGATATTCGTTTGCCCTGAAATAACTTGGGCCGCCCAGTCATTAATCTAGGCGGCTAGCTCTACGCTCTTATTTCTCCATCAATTGGCATTGAATACCGGGCCCTCTCCTACCGCTGGCGGCTGTCTTATAAATTTCCTATAACTGCCCCTCAAGAGAACACGATTCCTGTATAAATCTTCTGGCAAAGAACCACCTTTTGAAGCCTTCCTTAATATGTCTACTTTTTCAAAAATTATTGAAAACCTCACAACACTGACAACTAAGATCATTTCCACCGCCTAAGCGCGTTACATCCTCTGCGCATGGTCTGGTAGAATCCGCGCCCAAATCGACCCATAGAGATAAACTCGATGCTGAATGCCGACGCTCTAAAACAACTTTCGCAACTGAAAACAGATATTCGCTCCAATAAGGAGTTTGCCGAAGGCCGGGTTCGCGGCAGTAATGGCAAGTTTGGCTTCGTTGAGTTGGATGACGGGAGGGAAGCCTTCCTGCCTCCCAATGAAATGGAGCGTGTATTTCCCGGTGACCGGGTTCGAGTAAGTCTCTCCGAAGAGAACAAGGGTAAACTCGCGGCAGAGCTCGATGCATTGATCGACAGCCAGCTCGACTACCTTGTTGGCCAGTATGTACAGCGCGGCCAGGGCCACTTTATTCAGCCCACGCAAAATGGCCTGTCCCGCTGGATTTTTCTCCCTCCCAAGGCTCGCGGCAAGGCCCATCCGGGAGAGTTTATTGCCTGCAAAGTAAACCGCCATCCATTTAAAGACGGCAGAGCCCAGGCCAAGGTGGAAACCGTTATCGGCAAGCCCGATATGCCCGGTATCGAACACGCCTATGTTGTCGCCCAATTCAAGCTGCCTGAGCAATTTGGTGCCGCTGCACAAAAGCAGGCGGACACAATTGCGGAGAAACTGACAACAGTTACCGGTGAGCGCACCGAACTTTCCGAGCTGGGCTTCGCAACTATCGATGCAGAAACCACTCGCGATATGGACGACGCTCTGGCCGTAAGCAGCCGTGACGGGGGCTGGACCCTGCACATTGCTATTGCAGACCCATCGTCGCTAATTGATGAGAACAGCCCCCTGGATAAAGAGGCGTTTAATCGGGCCCACAGCCAGTATTTGCCGGGCGAAACCCTACCCATGCTGCCCCGCAATCTGTGTGAGAACCTGTTCTCCCTCGTTCCCGGCGAGCTGCGCCCCGCCCTGGTTATCCATATCGATATCGATAGCGATGGCACCATTGGCAATAGCCGCTATGAATTTGCCGCTATTCGCTCCCAGCACAAACTGAGCTATGAACAAGTCAGCCGCTTTATTGAGGGTGACGACTCCGCCGTGCCCCAGGAGCAACAGGACAGTCTGCGTAATTTGGCGGCGATCTACGAAGCGCGGGCCGCATACCGTGCCAGCCACTCACTGGCGATGGAAGATCGCCCGGACTATGAAATCCGCTTGAACGATCAGCGCAAGATCGAGCGTATCGAAAAGCAGGAACGCAATATCGCTCAGCGAATGGTCGAGGAAGCCATGCTCGCTACCAATATCAGCATGGGTGGCAAACTCGCCGAGATTGAGCAGGGCTGCTTCTCTGTTCACTTGGGCTTCCGCGAAGAGCGCATGGGAGAAGTTCGCAGCCTGCTAAAAGAACTGCTGCCTGAGCATGCAGAGGCCGATCTGGGGCAACTGGAGCATTACCTTGCACTGGTTAAGCACCTGGAAAACCATGAAGAGCCGCAGATGAACAACCTGCTCGCCGTGCTCAAGCGTATGCTGCGCCCGGGCCAGCTCGATAACAAGGTAGGGGCTCACCTGGGACTGGGCCTCGAGGCCTACGCCACCGTCACCTCTCCAATTCGCAAGTACAACGACCTGCACAACCACCG
Source organism: Microbulbifer maximicatervae (SeqCode) (assembly GCF_052468155.1). Lineage (NCBI taxonomy): Bacteria > Pseudomonadati > Pseudomonadota > Gammaproteobacteria > Cellvibrionales > Microbulbiferaceae > Microbulbifer > Microbulbifer maximicatervae (SeqCode). The sequence goes on along the minus strand of NZ_CP174335.1, from coordinate 2,910,119 downwards.
CGTTCTGCGCGCTGCTGCGCAGGGAGAGAAAGCCTCCACCCTGGCCGATGATAAAATCGAATCCCTGCAGGAAAGCCTGATTCGCGGTCGCCAGGCCAACCGAGCCCTGGAGCAATGGCTCTACGCTCAATTTATCGAGAAGAAAGTTGGCCAGGAATTTACAGGGAAAATTACCCTGGTAAACGGCGCAGGCATCGGCGTGCGACTCGACGACTTTGGTATTGACGGCTTTGTGCGCATGAATGGCGATAAGAAGAATCTGCCCACCTTCGATGGCAAGCACCTGGTTCTTACGCACAATGAAAAACGCTTCCACCTAGAACAGGAAGTTTCAGTTAAAGTAGCGTCTGTCGATGTAGACAAACGACGCATCGCCTTTGAACTGAACGCTGAAAAAACTGAGGCTGCCGACGCGGCCCAGAAATAAGTTCCTGCACATTTACCCAAGCCCGGCGCTCGCCGGGCTTTCCTGCCGGGGGCCAAAGCCCACCGCCTTTGATCGGCCAGCTAACTTATAGCTCCGGCACCAATAGAATAAATCGAGGCCACTCATGAGCAATATTGCTGAATTGAACCCAACTCCACTGTGGGCACACTTTTCCAAGCTCTGTGAAATTCCACGCCCATCCAAGCATGAAGACCGCGTAGTGGAGCATATCGTTAACTTCGCTAAAGCACGCGGCCTAGGCGTTCAGCTGGATGAAATCGGCAATATTGTTATCAAGAAGCCGGCCACTCCTGGTATGGAAAACCGCAAGACACTGGCACTGCAGAGCCATGTGGATATGGTGCCGCAGAAGAATGCCGACACTGAGCACGACTTTCTCACTGACTCAATCAAACCCTACGTGGATGGAGACTGGGTAACTGCGGAAGGCACCACACTCGGCGCAGACAATGGTATTGGCGTTGCCGCAATCCTGGCCCTGATGGAATCTACTGATATTCCCCACCCCGCCTTGGAAGCCCTGCTGACAATCGATGAAGAAGCGGGCATGACCGGCGCCAAGAATCTTAAGCCTGGCTATTTTGAAGCTGACCTGCTCCTCAACCTGGATACTGAAGATGAAGGCGAGCTGTATATCGGCTGTGCCGGCGGTGTCGACGTCAATGTCAGCCTGCCCTATACGCCAGAAGCGATCCTGCCCGGTGCCGAAGCAGTAAAACTCTCTGTTCGCGGCCTCCGTGGCGGGCATTCTGGCTTGGATATCGACAAAGGCCGAGGCAATGCCAACAAGATCGCAAACCGCATTATCCACGCCGTTCTAACCCAGGTCCCCGAGCTGCGTATTGCCAGCCTGGATGGCGGTAGCCTGCGCAATGCGATTCCCCGCGAATCCTTCACAACCCTGGTCGTGCCTTCAGTAGCGGTCGATAAAGTACAGGAAATTGTAAAAAGCGAAAGCGCTCAAATTGCCCGTGAACTGGACAATGAAGCGGCACTGGACATCACCCTGGAAGCTACCGAAGCTCCAGCCAACACCCTGGACGCAGATAGCCAGTTGACCCTTATTCGCGCAATCCGCTGCTGCCCCAATGGTGTTGAGCGAATGAGCACTGCTCTCGAAGGTATTGCTGAATCATCCAACAATCTGGCCCGTGTTGTAACAATGGAGGAGAACGGTGAGCATCGAGTAAAAATCCAATGTCTTGTACGCAGCCTCTCTGACAGTGCCCGCGACCAACACGGCCTCAATGTCGCCGCCACCTTCCAGCTGGCAGGTGCAGAAACAACACTGGACAACGATTACCCTGGCTGGACACCAAATCCCGAATCACCGCTGCTGGCGATGATGAAGGATGTCTATAAAGATATGACTGGCGAGGAAGCTGAAGTAAAAGTCATTCACGCCGGCCTGGAATGCGGATTGCTGGCCAAGCCCTACCCCAACTGGGATATGGTTTCCTTTGGCCCAACCATTCGCCGCGCTCACTCTCCTGAAGAGAAGGTTCATATCCAGAGTGTCGCCAATTTCTGGGATTACTTTATTAAAGTGGTCCAAGCAATTCCCACTCGCGACTAATCGCCCAATCAGGCCTCGGCTTACCCCGAGGCCCGACACCTTGCCTTTCCACGCCGCCCTCCAATTACTACACCCAACGTATTAATCACTCTAAAAACTGCTTTCTAGCTATTGTTAGAGAGCCACTGGGCTATTTTAATATTTCCTAACTCCACAGGTGGCCGGGGGAAGTTGCAAAAGCCTCAGAGCAGAAACGGTTGCTATAACAGAGGAAAACTTACGGGTATACATAAGGCCTAAATTTTCCGCACACAAGCAATTTGGAAAGCTACCACCCAAGTTATCTAGCGGTAGAGAAATTGGAGATCCAATGTTGCGCTACCTCATTGCGGCGACAAAGCCAAATGGGTTCAAATCGCTGGATATATTTCAAAAAACGATAAACTCCAGCAGCCCTGGCAGGGTGGCCGCTGACTCGCCCATGTAGTCCAACACTCATCAACTTAGGACTCACGCTCCCTTCCCGCCAAAGCTGATCGAAAGCATCTTTTAGCAATAAAAAGAAATCATCGGCAGTCGCGCAGCCACTGGGCAGCAGGTACTGAATATCGTTATTCACCAAGGTGTAGGGAATCACCACCAATGAATCTGATTTCTGTTCCCAGAATGGCAAATCATCACTGTAGGAATCTGACGTATACAGTAATCCATCAATTTCTCGTACCAATGACCTAGTATGGGAGCTTACCCGGCCTGTATACCACCCAAACGGAGGCCTACCGGTTAACTGCTCGATTATCTTAACAGTGAGCTGAATATCGTGTTTTTCTCGACCCTTAGGAGTATCTTTATAATCAATCCACCGGTATCCATGGCCAGCAATCTCATGTCCCATTTCAATCAGGGCCAGCGCTAAATTCGGATTAAGCTCTAACGCCTGACCGGTCGCAAAAACTGTTAAAGGTACGTTGTAAGTCTTAAAGATATCGAGAAGCCGCCAGACACCAGCGCGAGAACCATACTCATACATACTCTCTACACTGAAATCCCGCCCTCCAACCCGCGCAGGCCTGCCAGGAAGTTCATGCAGGTAAGATTCAGATTGGGTATCGCCGTTTAGCGTGGTAGATTCTGATCCCTCCTCTAAATTCAAGACAAACTGAATTGCAATACGGGCCTGATCAGGCCAGCGGGGATGAGGCGGACGCCCAGCGTAACCCTCCAGATTTCTCTTGTGCATCAACCCAACTCAAATGTCGTTACACCAAAAATTCGGTCCCGCGCAATATCCGGCATTGGCCCCAGGTACATCCTTGCGCAGCCAAAAACCTCCTCCATTCCATAGTGCTTGGCCAGCGACATAGCCGCAGGATTATTTTCCGGCACATCCAGAAAAATAGGTCCATCATCTGCAAATGAGACCAGTCGCTTCAGCAACATATCTGCCACTTTATAGCTATTTGCAAACAGAGGACCGACTTTACATCCATTGCGGCAACGCCTGATTACACCGTAGCCACAAAGACTTCCAAATTGGACATAGCCCAAACTCAGAGCCTCTGGCTGGGAAAACCATGCTTTCAGAAATACCCGTCTACTTGCGGGAAAGCAGGTCCTGTCGTAAGCAATTATTTGATCGAAAGAAACTTCACTAAGCGGGATAATTTCATCAGGGCATTGAGTACTCACACCCTCAAAAGCAGAAAGCTCGACTCGATAACGGAGATTCCGATGGGAGAAGTTAAAACCGCCGCGGGCATAGTAATCCTGCATCGCAAATACCCCATCCATACCGATGCTTGCATCAGGCCTCAACCGGGTTTTTAAGCGGTCCCGTCGGATATACCAAAGTCTATTACCAAACCCATGACCTCTGAATTCAGGCCTAACGATAAAGAATCCCATAAAACCGAAATCATCACCGTACGCAGTAATTGCCCCTCCTCCGATCAAGTCGCCCCGAACTTCCGCCGCAATGTAAGCTTCTGGATCTGTTTTCCAGAAAATTTCTGAATCGTGCAACCCCGGATTCCAGCCTTCAAGTGCAGCCCAGTCAACCAGTAAATCCAATTCTTTACGAGTCATCTCCCGAACAGTAAATGATTCATGCATTGACTTAGACTCTTCTCGTTATCGTATTTATTCAGCTACCTGGAGCGAGGAACTTAAAGGGCTCTGAAGGACTCAACTTAGATGCTACTTCCCCACCAGTATCCATTGGAGTATCTAATTTCATTGTCATTACTTTAGATCCCGGCTCGATAGAAACACTATCTATATCCAGCCAGATTACTGATGGATTAATAACAGAATCGAAATAGTAGCGGCTATTTTTTTGATCAATAACTGACCGCCACAATGTTGAGGCTATATTGGGTTTATCGGGATCATCCATTCCCAGCGGCACACTGACGGCACGAATTTGGGAGAATGCGGATGCCAATGCATCGCGATACATTTTATATTCTGGCGATGTTTTTAAAGCATAACTCGCCCGTACAAACCTGTCCGCCGCACTAATTGTACCTGGTAAAAAGTTTTGGCCTCCAATTGAATTCCAATAGGAGTTGATTGCCAGCTGCTGATCATAAGGAGGAGAATTAGTCATTACCGCAAACTGCTTACCGTGATGGATCTTTAGCACACCATCAAGATATTCAAAAATAGCGGAATCACCGCTGGGATCTGAAATTGCAATATGTGTACTTGCCGGTCTCCCATTGGGAAGATCTGCGCCAACCACGGTGAATGGGTCACTCTTTAACCCCTTTACCGCAGCATCAACCGTTGCGTAGTTATCCAGGATGTATTGCAACCAGGCCCCAACAGAGATAGTCGGCTTATCCCTATCGGAAGCACTCCCATAATCTGCCTCAGCCAAGTATAAAAGATTGCCTACGAGGCCCTTTTCATTGAGCCCATCAGTTGTAGCCGCATCGTAAATACTGATAACAATTGAGCCAAACTTCGATGTCCAAGTAATAGATTTTGGGCCCAAGCCACCATTGCGCTCCATCCCCTGAGGGAAAACCCAAAATGCCATAGCTGCATCGGTATCACTCCAGTCCATGCTACGGGCAGTAATATAGGTCTTATCGCCAGTTTCATAGAGTATTCGGGTACAAGCAATCGAAGACCTGGGCTCGAGTAGGCACAGCACTACAATAACAAAAACCATAACGGAGCTTATAGATTTAGGAAAACATGAAATCCTTTTCACTTTGCCTACCATCCTTCAAAATCATTAATTAATATACTGATCGTTTACAATCACTGTAATCGGCTATAAACAATAGAAAGTCCGGTTTCCATCATAGATGGCCAACAATGGGGAGACTGTCTTTCATTCCAATACTTGGCAACCTTGGCGTAAAGATCCAGAAACTGACACCGCTTTCGACATGTACAGTTCAAATATTTTGTAACTTCAGTAAACTTTTACAGCTTATCAGCTTCACGCTAAAAGCATTCATTTTGGTATAGGCCACTCAAATAAAAACTATTTGAAAAACTGTACACCTGTTAACCAGAAAGAGATGACCCCTCTTATCGAAGCAGCAATAAGGCCAATCACGGAGCCCCTAATGAACTCAATTGGCAGACTGGTAATCCTAGTCAACAACTATGAAGAAGCTATTGCCTTTTATCGTGACAAATTGGGGTTTGAAGTATTTATTGACTCTCAAGCAGCACCGCATCGATTTGTTCATATTCGACTTCCGGCACAAAAAGATATGGGTATATGGTTACTTCAGGCAACTTCTGAAAGCCAGCAAAAGAAAGTGGGAGCACAAACTGCAGGGCAGCCTTGTGCCGTTATTTATACAGATAATTTTGACAGAGAATATAAAAAACTTGCAAAAAATGGCGTTCACTTCAGCAAGCCACCCACTTCTGAAGGGGGTGCAGAGTTTGCCCACTTTGAAGATCTCTACGGCAACGAATTTATTTTAGTTGAACTACAAAAAGAAACCGTAGAGTAAATTTTAACCTGTCGCTTCTGATTCCCCCATAGAGTGCGGTGTAAGCAGCAACAGATCTTCACCTTCGCTAGTCTCCCCCCTTAACCGCGATGAAATAACTTCCGACAAGTAATTTAAGAAAAGAACCACGAAGCGGCTTTTCCCCTCCCAATCAATAAATCTTTTTCTTTTCTATATTTACATCTCATTTTGTATCACATATAAATCGAGTAACATTCAGTTGACATGCACCTATATCCAATGTCCTTCGGTTAGTATAGAGCTGGCCATCGCACAAAATTTCACCACTGAGATACACCGCAGCTAGCTACTGGCTAGCGTACTTATATATGGAAATACTCACTTACTGAAACGATTTTCACACAGAAAAAACAAAGGCAGGAGCAAACCTTGGCAGAAGGTTATATCTCCAGAATAGAGCCAATTGGAATAACAATGAGAAGAAGCTTAATTATGCTGGTGCCTGGATTGACACGAGTCACCAGCACCGCCCAACTGTCAGAGTTCACCGAGGGAATGATCGCAGCCAGTGAGCGTATGCCTCTCACTCAGATTTCTGATCCTACCGTCCCCGCCGGCATCAACCGCCTGAGGGTCAACGATAAACAGGAGCTTGATCTGGTTGAAGCTTACTGGAACGACTTGGTTCCTAGCATTACCCAGCAGAGCCTGAAAGTCCGCTTAGCCCGAGGCTTCTCCCTAATCTGGTTCTGGCTGGCCAACCTCCATATTTGGAAAGGGGTGCTTAAACGAAAGTACCTGACATTTGGTCTAACCCTCTCAGCATTAGCCTTTATTGTTTGGTACATTGGTACCATCATTTTGTTTGTCGAAGCTGTTGAGCCCACCAGTGACAGCCCGTTTTATCCCGCAGTACAACAGCTCAAGCAAGGTGTTGAGTATATAGGGGGCTGGCGGATCTGGCTGATTGCTACTGCCGTTGTTGCCGTTATGCCGGTTGCCTTACTAGTAGATATTTCTGACTTTTGTAAGCGCTATCTCACCAATGAGCCGGCGGCCAAGGGCAAGCCTGCAGTCCGCTTTGAGATTATCCGACGGGTCAGAGAACAGCTCGAAAACAGTATTAAACTATATGACTACGATTCCGTAACTATTGTCGGACATAGTTTTGGCAGTGTTGTTACTGTAGACCTTTTTGCCGATCTTCCGCCAATCGGTAAACCTATACGTATCCTAACAATGGGGTCCCTAATCGAAGTTCTGGGTAAGCAAGCTCCTTGGCTGCAGAATGAAGTAGAACAACTGTCACAAAGAAAAGATCTAATCGAGTGGATTGATATCAAATCTCACTCAGACTGGTTTGCCAGTGGTTCTGCGGTCCCAGCACGCCACCACTGTTATGAGAGAATTATCGGGTCTTACGGTACTTTTCCGGACAAACTGGCAGCTCGAGTTCACTCCCGATATTTCGATAATCAGGAGGCTGTTCGCTTACTGCTGACTTACTTTGAAAAGAAAAATGATCCCAGTATTTCGCCGACCTCGCATGAGATTTTGGAACCGGTATAAATGGGTACCCAGACGAAAAAATTGGAAAGAACTGTATATCTCTCAGCCACCCTTTAGGCGGCTGAAAAGAGCCGAATTGAACTATTAAAATGAAAATTAAAGGGGGAGTTGTCATGATAAGGCAGCCAATAGCAATCTTTGCAGTTTTAGCCTTTCTTACCATTCTAGTTAGCGGATGCTCACAAATGGCGCCGCGCTATGATGCCGCGCTATACTCCGATTTAACCACTGTCAATGTAGAGATAATGGAATTTTTCTCTTCAGTTTCCAGTGGAACTAACAAAGATTCTTACTCAAAAAGAGATGAGAGATACCATGCATTGATCGGCAAAGTAGATGCGCTGGCTATGCAATCGAAAACCCGCCCTGCGCCTGAAAGTAAACTACTCAAAAAGATTAACAACTATTTGGAATCTTCTGGCAGGAATATTAGCTTTGAGCGGGCCCCCCCCAGTGTTGCGTCACTGGAGAAAATTTCAGAGAGTTTGAATATGATGCGCACGGTAGATGAAGATAAGGGCCTAAACGCAACCGCTGTTTCTCTATTCAAAAATGAAATTGTTGTTTCCATGGACCAAGCACTCACCTATGAGTCTTTTCTGAATCGCTGAGGAAATTACTATGTCTATTGACGTTAACCAACTCGTTGCCGATATTAAAGGGGCAGCTTCTGCGGTAATCAACAGTGATATTTCTGAACTCAGAGGGTTTTCCGAACGTCAGTTATCCGCAATGGCCCAGCAAACAAAAATGATTGCTAAAGCAATTGCATCTGATGAAATATCTGGCGATCTGCAAGATTACTTTCTCGACTCCCTGGAGGATATGGCCAAGAACTTCGCCAACACCTTACGTGGACTCCTGATAGTTACCATCGAAAAAGTCTGGAATGCAGTTCTGGGAGTTCTCTGGGGAACAATTGAAGCTTGCACCGGCATTTCTTTGAAAGCTGCTATCTGATTTCTGTTTAAATTGGGCTGGGGTAACTCAGCCCTCCCCCTCTACACTCAATCAAGATTACTCACCGGATCACCCCCACTACCAAGGACTCTATTCAGTCAGTCTGAAACAGCTCATGTTTCTGACTCTCAGGATTTATTGAGCATTCACCAACGGGTAAAAAGAGTTTAACCCCCCTGTAAAGAATTATTCATCAAGACGCGTCAATGTACGCGCGCAAATAACCCAAGCCACTAACCAGGCTGGTTAACACTTGCTGAATCACTACAAACTGGGGTATCCCGATGAATACTAAAAAGACCTACCTGGCAGCCGCCATTTCAGTGGCCACAATAATGAGTGCCAGTCCCGTGACCGCTGAAGACCTCAGCAACGCACAAATTGAAGAAGTAATGGTTCTGGGCTCCGGTAGCACTTTTAACAGCAGCGAAGTATCTGAGGCAATGCGCAAGCAACAGTCCTCTATCACCAGCGTTAATGCACTGATCGATAACCTCCCCGGTGTCTCAGTCAATGAAGGAGATACTTACGGCTTTGACGACTGGTCAACCAATATCAGTATTCGCGGATTTACTAACAGCTTAGATGAACAGCAAATTGGCACCACCATCGATGGTATTCCCAATGGCGGTTCGAATTACGGTGGAGGCTCAAAAGCAAACCGCTTTGTTGATCCGGGTAATATCGGTTCAGTAGAAGTATCACAGGGTACTTCAGATATCGCCTCACGTTCCCACGAAGCCTTGGGAGGCACTATTGATTATCGCACTGATGATCCTTTGGATACACAGCGCAGTCGAATAGAACTGTCCGCAGGCGAGTTTGATGCACAGAGAGTATATTTTCGCTATGACACTGGTATTTTTGCCGGGAACAGCAAAGCCTGGATCTCATACTCTAACCAGGAAGCGACCGACTGGATTACTGAAACCGCTGAGAATGAACGAGAGCATATCGCGGCAAAACTAGTGACCAGCTTGGAAGCTGGTACCATCAAGGCCTACCTATCTTACGACGATATCCACGAAGATAATTATCAACGAATCTATTCGGACGCCCAATTTGAAGAGTACCCTGAAAACGATTTCCTTACCGGCAACTGGTCTGGTATTCCTTATATCGATCAACTTTATCGCCGTGGCTGGTCTACCTTGCGTGAGAACCTGCTGGCCTACACCCAGTTCGATTTTGACCTGACAGATTCATTCAATCTACAGGCCGGACTCTATTACCACAGCAACGAAGGCCGCGGGGACTGGGTGCCCCCTTACCTGGTTGATATTACAGATGACAGCGAACAAGGCGAGCCCGAGTTCCTCGGCGGCTCAACTGCCTACGGCGGTAGCCAGTCGGGCATCATTTATTTTGTTGACGCCAATGGCAATGCCCTTACTTATGATGAAACATGTACAGCGTCAGTCACCAATATCTATGGCGATTCAGGACCGGCCTACAATCCAGATTGCTATGCAGAGGGCGCCATACCCACGATGTCTTATCGGCACACTCATTATGAGAAAGAGCGTGCCGGACTGACTCTAGACTTTACATACGCTACCACCATCGCCGGGTTAGACAATGAGCTGCGAGGCGGCCTCTGGTATGAAGACTCCACCCGTGACGAACACCGCGATTGGCACAAAATCACTGATGCAACTCAAGGTGCCAGTTTCAATTCAACACCCTATTGGGTGCAATACGACCGCAGTTACCCCTCCACCAGCACAAAGTGGTATTTACAGAACTCCCTGACCATCGACACTCTCACTTTGACACTGGGCGCCAAGCAGTTCTTTGTCGATGTTGAAAGGGAAGATCTGTTTCAGGAGTCTTCCGATGCAAGTGTTGACTCTGATTCAGATATCCTGCTCTCCGCCGGTTTGATTTGGGAAACACCCCTGGAAGGTGCAGAGCTGTTCGCAGGCTACGCTGAAAACTTTAAGGCGATTGGAGACAGCGTATTAGAGCGGCCCGATTCAGATCTCGACAATATCGAACCGGAAACCTCAGAGACCACAGAGCTAGGGCTTCGCTATACCGCCGATAATTTCTCGGCAACTGCCACCTATTTTCAAAATGATTTTGAAAACCGGATCATTTTCCTGGATAACAATACTGCCGCAGGTAATAACTATTTGATAGGTACCAATGGGACCTATTTTAATGCCGGCGGAATCGAATCTGATGGTCTGGAACTTTTCCTGGACTACGATTTATCAGAAACTCTAAATCTCTATACATCCTATACCCTGCTGGACACTACCTATATTGGCTCAGGAAACTCAGCAGTAGATGAAACTCAAGGAATAACACCAGGGAATGACGTAGTCGGAATAGCTGATCAACTCTATGTGATTGGCCTGGATTGGAATTCTGAAATATTTTACGGTGGCATCTCCAGTAAGTTTACCGGAGATCGCTTTGTCGACTTAGACAATAGCTGGACAGCTGACTCCTATGTAGTTGTCGATGCCTACCTGGGCATGAATCTGGGAGAATTTAGCCCGGCACTACGGGGAGCCAACCTGAATTTAGTGATAAATAATTTACTGGATGAGGATTACTTAGGAACTGTCGTTTCTGGCGGTGCCTGGATAGGTGCTCCACGGACAGCCTCACTCTCTGCAACTATTGATTTCTAAGATTTTTTTGGCAGCCACACAATCGGCTGGAAATGCTAGCCGATTGTGCGTATGTTTAGTCAAGCAGTAGATTCAAAAATAAAGTGCAATAAATAATAAATATAGTCGAAAAATAATTTTGATTATTTGCGACAAATATAAATAATCCAAAAATATGCAAAGAGCTCTTTCAATGAACAGATTGACTACAGCAATCCTGACCCTGTTTCTTTCTACTCAATCCCTTGCCGCAGACAACCTCGTATTAGTTACTATCGACGGCTTGCGCTGGCAGGAAGTGTTCTCCGGTTATGACCCTGAACTTCTCAACCACGCAGAGTTCACTGAAAATAAACAAGACCTTATCAATCACTTTCACGGCGATTCACTCATCGAAAAACGTCAAAAATTATTGCCTTTTATCTGGCAAACAGTGGCTAAAGAAGGGGTTTTAATTGGCAATCGCGACAAGGGGTCTAAAGCACAAGTTACCAATAGCTGGTGGTTTTCCTATCCCGGTTACAATGAGATTTTAACCGGCTCCGCCGACCCCAAAATCAATAGTAACGACCCAACTCCCAATGCCAATACTACCTTTCTCGAGTGGCTAAACAGCAAATCTGAGTACAAAGGCCAAATCGCTGCATTCGGCAGCTGGGGGGTATTCTCCTCGATACTTAATCGTGATCGCAGTGGTATTTACATTAACGCGGGGCTGGAAGCTGCCGATTGGCCAAAATTGAGCCAAAGAGCAGGGTTTCTCAATGATTTGCAGGGGCAACTGCCGGTTTTCTGGGAAAACGTGCGGCCCGATGCATTTACCTATGGATTTGCAAAAGAGTACTTAATTAGCAAAAAGCCCAAGGTAATGTACATTGCCCTGGGTGAAACTGACGATTTTGCCCACGATGAGGAATATCACCAGTATCTCCACTCCGCACATCGGAGCGACATGATACTCGCCAAACTCTGGCAGACACTGCAATCTCTTGATCAATACCGAGACAATACCAACCTACTCATTACCGTTGACCACGGGCGTGGCAACACCGCTGAATCCTGGCCGCACCACGCCAGTGGCCCTGCACTGACCCAATACTTCGGTAAAGAAGATCACCCCCACAAAGCGGGTATACCCGGCTCCAATGAAATCTGGATTGCCGCACTGGGCCCAGACATTAAGGCCTTGGGAGAAGTATCCAGGGGAGAAGCCATTTTTCAGGATCAGATAGCCGCAACCGCACTACAACTGCTCGGCCATAAGTCAGAAGAGTTCTCGCAGGATAGTGGCAAAGCAATAGACAGTATTCTCAAATAAACCTTTGTTCAGCCAGGCCTGACAAGTTCGGCTGAACAAATTTTCACCGCCTTGGACCAGTAATATTCTGGAGCTTGATAACAACTTAAAGAACCCATCAATTAAGTGTTAACAGGCTCTAGCTGCCCCGCCCCGGTTTCCGCATAATGCAGGCCGCACTCGCAACTGAAAACAGATGGCCTGATGTATGTGGTTTAAAAACCTCCGTATTTATCGTTTGACGAAAGAATTTTCCCTGGATGCTGAAAAATTGAACGAATTGCTGGAGCCCCATGCATTTGTTCCCTGTGGCAGTCAGGACAGCACTCGCTATGGGTGGGTGCCTCCACTAGGGCGCCACGGCAGCCAGTTGGTGCACGCAACTAATGGCTACCTAATGGTCTGTGCTAAGAAGCAAGAAAAAGTGATTCCTGCTGCGGTAGTCAATGAGAAAGTTGAAGAGCTGGCACAAGCTATTTCTGAAAAAGAAGCCAGGCAGGTAGGTCGCAAGGAGCGGCAAAACCTTAAAGACGAGATTCTCCTTGAAATGCGCCCCAAGGCATTCGCTCGCTCCCGTCTGCAATATGCCTATATTGCACCTCAGGATGGTTGGGTAGTGGTTGACGCCTCTTCTGCCTCCGCCGCCGAGGAACTGCTGGAGAACCTCCGCGAGGCTATCAGTAGCCTTGCCGTGGTACCACTCTCCGCTAAGAACCTGCCACAGCAAACGATGACCCACTGGCTCAGTGCCCCTGAAGCACCGCATCAGTTTGATTTTGGCCACGAATGCGAGTTGCGCGATCCCAAAGACAGCGGCAGTGTTATCCGCTGTAAAAACCAGGACCTCTGTGCAGAGGAAATTCACAATCACTTGGTGGCGGGACTACAAGTGCACAAGCTGGGGCTGACCTGGCGTGGGGGCGTTGAATTCCTGGTAGATGATCAGTTGTCCCTAAAGCGTATCAAGTTCAGTGACGAGCTTCTGGAGAAGGCCGATAGTGCCGATGCAGAAAGTGCAGCCCAGAGATTTGATGCAGATTTTGCGGTGATGACTCTGGAGATCTCAGCCTTGACCAAAGACTTGCTCTCCGCCTTCGGTGGCGTCAACACCGAGTCGGCTAGCGTTGAGGAACTGGTCGCCAAAGCCAGCCGCCAAGAGGCGGAGGCCCTGGCCAAAGAGGTAGAAGAGGTCGTTCTTTAGGGAACTCACATTGTGATGCGTACCTGAAAGGCACGTATCACCTGCCCCCTACCCCACCAATCAGATCTCAACCATTGGGCGGCCAGGTTCGGTCCACTGGACGTGGTACTTGCGCTGCTCAGGCTGGTCCACACGCGCAAAGGTATGGGCTCCAAAGAAATCACGCTGTCCTTGTAGCAGGTTCGCCGGCAGCGACTCGGTGCGGAAGGCATCGTAGTAATTGAGCGCCGATGACAGGGCCGGCACCGGAATACCATTCAGAGTGGCGCTCGCCACCGCTTGGCGCCAGTTGGCCTGGTGGTCGGCAATCTGCTGGGTGAAGAAATCATCCAGTAGCAAGTTGGAAAGCTTGGAATCTCGATCGTAAGCATCGCTGATAGATTGCAGGAACACTGCTCGAATGATGCAACCTGCACGCCAAATTCTGGCAATCTCAGAGAAGTTCAACTGCCATCCCTGCTCCCGCGCAGCCAGCTTCATCAAATCGAAGCCCTGAGCGTAAACACAGATCTTTGCGCAGTAGAGAGCGTCGTGCAGCTGTGCAATCACTTCTTCCCGTTGCTCTGGAGCCACCGGTGTCAACTCAGGCCCTTGCAGCTTCTTCGCTGCGCGGGTGCGCAATACCTTCCGGGTAGATAATGAACGGGCGTAAACCGCTTCGGCAATACTCGGAGCCGGACAGCCCACTTCCAGACTGCTCATGGCTGTCCACAGACCAGTACCTTTTTGCCCTGCACGGTCGAGGATAACGTCTACCAGCGGCTGTTCTGTCACAGAGTCCAAAGTAGAGAGCACTTCCGCACTGATATTGATCAGATAGCTGTTCAGCGGGCCTCGATTCCACTCGCGGAATACTTCTGCAATTTCCTCTGGGGCCATGCCCAGCGCCGTGCGCATCACATGGTAGGCCTCACAGATCATCTGCATATCGGCATATTCAATACCGTTATGCACCATCTTCACATAGTGGCCTGAGCCTATCGGGCCGATATAAGCCGCACAGGGCTCACCTTCGCGAACCGGGTTGCCAGGCTCAAAGCGCTCAATCGGCTGGCCGCTGGCTTTATCCACTTTGGCGGCAATAGCATGCCAAACTGGCTCAATACGACTCCAGGCATAACGGTCGCCGCTGGGCATAAGGGATGGCCCAAAACGAGCACCCACTTCGCCCCCGGATACTGCGGTGGTGAAGAAAATCAATTTGCCTTCATACCGTTTAGCCCGCTCTACAGAGTCGGTCCACAGGCTGTTACCAGTATCAACAACGATGTCGTCAGCCTTCAAGCCCGCATCGAGCAGCTTGCTGCATACGTCATCAACGGGGGCTCCAGCCGGAACCGAGAGAATAATCAAGTGCGGGGCTTTAACCTTCGCCAACAGCTCTGTGTAAGAGTTGCAGGCTTCAACACGCGCAGGCAGGTCTCCACGCTCTTTCTTGTCCTGCTCCAGCAGCGCATTCAGCCGGTTGTGATCCAAATCAAAGGCACAGACCCTATAGCCATTGTCGGCCAGGTTCAGGATCAGGTTCTTACCCATCACACCGGCGCCGATAAAGCCAATATCGCACTGTGAATCAGACATCAAGTTCTCCATATAAAGACAGGGGGCTTTCAAGGGCGCGGAGTATAGCAATATGAATCTGGAGCAGGGAGAGCAAAAACCAAACAAAATTGCCCAGAGGGCAGCAAATACAGCCTACAAGGTGTAGAAGCCGATAGCAGGTGGTCCGCTATGGGCAAATACTCCCGACCTCGTGCATCTTATCTTTTGGTGCCAACCGGCAATTCAATTGCCCCGACACCAGAGCTCCATAAGTTATTTCAAGTCTATGACGCTTTATAAGAAAAGCTGATAACGAACTGTAAGAGCAAGAATATATCCGCCCAATACGCTAATTGGGGAAATCGCTTCCGATGAGGCTGAGTTTCCTAACGATAACGCAGCCGGTTTCCCCATGTACCGTAAGTGGCACTATCATTACTAACCCATAATCCTCCATCACAACTACTTAATCTGCCTATAAATCCATTTTATCGATTAAATTGAATTTTTAACAAAATCAAGGCATGTGAAATTTAATAAAGTAAAACCCATATTCTTTGGAAATTTGACTGAGAGGGATGACCTTGGACACCCTACTTAACTGAGCTTACTAACAAATGAAAGCCAACAATAAAATAAACCATAAAATACAATCAATCCATTATTTGGCCTTCCAGGATTTATAGCCAACACCTCGATACTGGAATTTCAATATTCGCTTCACTACAGCAAAGCGCAAAATAAAAGCTCTTAACTTTACTGAAAGTAAGAAATAAACGATGAAAATAAATTGACTTTTTCAGCAAGATGGAAACTCACGATTTATCCTATAAGTGCATGAGCAATACCATGGTCATTAAAAATAGACTTATTAAGTCGACCGCCGGTGAATATGCTGGAGACCTCATAAGATCATTGAATCAGCCAAATGGAAAAACTACCTTCAACAGCGCCAAAACTCCCAGCGCAGGTTCAGACAACTAGAGGGAAATTAATAGTGTAATTTCAACAAGCTCTCATTTCACCTATACAGCCTCTAAGTCTATCCCACCTTAATTAATAGCCCTAGATGCTAACAACACTAGCATTACGGAAACAGTTAATTTATATACCTGCCAACAATAATCAATGACTATTTTTGTAACCCAAAACTCATATGCAGTACGAAAACTGGCAGCGCCCCTAAAGCCAAGACCGCCAGATTTCAGAAGACATCAATAAAAATGCAAAAATAGGTTGGCAAGAAATCCTCTCACCAACCTACATATTCATTCAATCAAATATAAGCAATGAATCACAGATTTCACCGGATTAATCAAAACCCTTTACTAACACTTAAGCCAACAATACGAGGCTCTAATGTAAACACATTAGTAGTAAGACCTGAATCATCACTATTAGTGAACATATCAGTGATAGGCGCATCATCAAAAATATTCTTCACGTAGAGCTGCATATATAGATCAGAGTCAGGATTGCTGAGGCTAACTGAAGTATTGAGATTACTCCAAGCCTTCAAACGATCATACTCAGTATTATATACACGAGCATAACTTTCCGACTGACGGTAGTAGTCTGCTCGTAGAGTTAAATCCCAATTCTCAATAGGAATCGTATGTTCCACTCCGAAATTAACAGTGAAACGTGGTGCATTGGGTAACTCATTTCCACTTAAATCAGCAGAAAAACCACGCCCCCCATTAGGTGCATCCGTTAGCGGGTTGTAGGGATCGACTCCATAATTGATATCATGGCGCAAAGCATCCGAGACTTCGATTTCTGGAGAGAATGAACCATACTGGGCGGAACCCGCACAAAGCGACCAAATAGCAAAAATATTAGGTGCAGGCGCAGCCATAACGGTTTCAACTAAATCCACAGGTGCAATACAATTAGACGGCACTTGGATGCTGGGACGAACCAGTACCCAATCTTCATTGCCCTGAGTACGATCCATCACGTCAACAGATTCCTCTCCATCTGCAATTCGGGTTTTCAGGTACCCTAAATTCATATCTATTCGTGTTGCATCTGTAAGCTGCCAAGCCAGCTCAAGCTCAAGCCCCATAGTTTCCGCATCAAAATTCTCATTGAGAGAAATTCGGTCAACAATTTGAGAGACTTGATAGTCGGTATAATCGTAATAAAAGGCGCTAGCATTGAGCGATAAGCTACCATCAAAAAGAATGTTCTTACTGCCAAACTCAATTGCGTTAACAAACTCCGGCTCAAAAGAATCTTCCAGGGGCTGAAACTGTACTATTGCTGGATCAACCTCGGCTCGGGGAGGGTTAGTACCACCACCTTTGTAGCCATGGGCAAAGGACATATAGAGCATAGTTTCATCCGTAAAAGGCAGATCCGTTCTCCAGTCCAAAACTGCACGCCCGGTGTACTCCTTCCAGTTCTGGGTCACCGGATCACCTTCCGGATAGCCTCGATGGACAAGCCCCCCTGAGATTTCACCGGAGGAGACTTCCCCCGTTACCGGATCATAAAAAGTACCTAACAACAGCTGACTGGGTACCGGAGTAGAGCGCTTGCGATCATTTGTATAGCGAAGGCCGGTAGTTAGCTTTACATCATCATTAATTTGCCAATAAGTTTCACCAAATAATGCCCAAGAATTAACTTCCACCAAATTTCGGCTCAAGAAATAGTTATGTCCTTCCTCATCAATGTTTTCTATCGAATTAGGGTCAACATAAATACAATCCGCACCGACATTTACCTCTGGATCAGTACAGTTTTGAAATACTAAATTGAAATATTCATCGCGGTCGGCATTATGTAGATATTGCGCCACCATACTAAATATATTATTGAATACGAAATAGTCATCTTGGGTTTTAAAGTCTAAGTAGTTTGTGCCCACTGAGAAATTCCAAGGGCCATCAAAAGATGTTTGCAATCGGAATTCTTGGCTCCACTGCTTATTATCTGATCGACTAATATCAACCGCCAACAGTCCTTCAGAGGGTCCCAACTGTGGATCAGTAAAAACTCCCCCCGGTGTAGGTTCTAAATTACCCCCATCATTAAAGATGGGATCTGAAACATAACGATTATAATCTTGGGATGAATAGTAATCGTCCTTAGCATAAGTCGACTGAGAGTAAAATGTGAGAGAGTCTGTCAGGCCCCATTCGAAGTTCAGTTGCACTAAGTCATTCTCTGCGCGAAATACCGGATCATAACTGGTTTCAATTTTACGAAGATCACGCGACTGTGTTGAATTCGCATAAGGGTCAGTAAACCAGTCAATAACCTGGCCATAGCTCGTGACAATTAACCCGGTAGCCAAAACGCTCGCAAAACCCTGGGCATTGGGTGCGCTGTAAGCGTCATCACTATAAATCGAGCTAGGCAGACAACCCTGACTAAAAAACACTGGCGTAAAGCCTGTTAGTTCAGTATCACCAATATGTGTTCGGCCTGGATCTTTTGTACAAAGTTGCTTGCCCGTGCGCGAGCGCCGATCATCTTCTTCAAAGTGCTGCCATATTAAGTTGGCACTAAAGGATTCACTGGGCTCCCACTCAAAGATTGCACGAGTAGAATATAGATCGCGGTCATTAACATCGTTACCGGTATAAGTGTTATAGTCAAAACCATCACGCTTAGTCATGGCTCCGGAGAGACGCAACGCCATGGTCTCCCCCAATGGGATATTAAACATTCCGCTGGCGCGTTTGGTGTTATAACTGCCCACCTCCGCCTTAATCTCAGAGGCAAACTCATCTCCAGGCATAATTGGCAGCATATTAACTACGCCAGCTGTCGCATTGCGGCCATAAAGTGTACCTTGGGGGCCACGCAAGACTTCAACCCGTTGCACATCAAAGAATTCTTGCTCAAATAATCGATTGCGAATTAAAGGAGCATTGTTAAAGCTCACAGCAACCGCCGGGTCTGAAGCAGCAGAAACAGCTTTAGTGCCTATACCGCGAATAGAGAAGTTATAGGTGCTGAAGTTGGATTTGGAAAAATTGGTATTTGGGACAGCTCGTAGTAACTCCTCCCCCCGCTCAATCTTAAGGTCATCCATACTGTCGCCACTGAGTGCAGATACTGCAATGGGCACATCTTGAATACTCTCTTCAATCTTCTGCGCAGTAACCGTGATCTCCTCAATCGCCTGTCTTGGGTGTTTGCTTTCTTCACTCTCCTGGGCGCTGGAAATGGTAGGAACAACTGCAATTGCCAAAGAGGCAACAATGGAGCTGTACCAGGGAGTAATTTGGCATGAATGTCCAGATTGATAAATCGCTTGTGCAATCAATGTTTTCTTTTTGACAGGTTTCATCATCACACTACGTCTCTCTTTATTGTCGGTATTATTGGGTTATTGACCTGATATAAACCTATTTCAGGTTTAACAATACTTAAGACGCGAGAGCTAAAAGAAAGGGGGGATAAAAAATAAACTTGATTTTCTGGAAGTCAAAACAGAATTATTAACTAAATATTTCGAAAGCTACAGCAGTTAGAACTAAAAAAGCCAAACCTCTGGCGTAGCGCTATCAGAATCACTCACCAAAAAATTTCTAGTTGAGCTTATTGTCCCGTTAGACATCTACTCGAAAAAAGGTTACAACCTACAGTACAATATAAAATATTTTGCGCCATCAAGGAGCTTCCTCTGCCACCTGCCTAACCTTGGTCAAAGCACGTTGTATTAATTCTTTAACCGAATCCTTAGAGATTCCCATTTGCTCCGCAATTGCTTGATAAGTCATTCCCTCAAAGCGATGATAGCGAAAAGCTGTACCAGCTCTTGGCGGCAATCCTAAAATAGCTTCCTGCACTCGGGTATAAGCCTGTATTCCCATCACCGTCCGTTCCGGACTAATCATGTAAGGGATGTCGACTTTGTGATCAATAGAGTCATGTAACCCTCCACACCTAGACTTTTGACGCCTACCATGACTAATCAAAAGATTTCTTGCCATGGCATAGATGTAAATTCTTGGGTTTTCGATTTGCCCTCCATACTTTTTGATACGAATATATAACTGAATAAAAACCTCCTGGACTAGATCATCAACATCAGATAGATTAACTCGGGAAGAAAAGTAACGTTTCAAATCCAATCCATACTCACCAACCCACTGCGTCACATCATCCTGATAAAAGTTTTCCATTTTTCTAGTGAACCATCTCGTGTGACCGACCGGTTTCCCTGAGCTTCTGGAAAATTTTGCAATACTTAGTACAACTTACAGAGGCTCTCTAGAGACAATGAACAAAACAAACCATCGATCAATTATTTTTTGGTCAAATTATTTTTGTAGTACAAAACCAGCCTTTTTTTCAAAATCGAGTATCAACTAGCTAAACCGATATAAGTCTTTAGTTTTACTAAAGTTAACTTCCCCTAAAAACACAGGGAGTAGACAAAAAACATACGATAAACGACCACCTCCAGCGGTTGGAAAAAAGTAACGCCTAAATTACAAGCATAGAGAGGTATTACTATGAACTTCAGCGCCTAAAGGCTAATCAAATCGTAGACTATTAACCTTCAAAAGGAGGGAAAATAAAAGAGGGGAAAATGGAACAAGTACTTGGATAATTGTAGATATGAAAAAGTTACATTACGAAATATAAAAATAGAATTACTTACTTCTTCCGTTTTTGTAGTAGTAAAGTAGATTTTTACACTTCCACAGAAACATTGAGAGCTTCATACTCTTTATCTTATTACAAAAAAAATTGCTATCTTTTGAATAAATCTTATGCGAACAGTTTTCAAGATGAATCATTTCTATATGCTAGAGTACTTTCCTGACTTTTTGTTCACGCCGGCATAGTCGCAACTGGGAAAGAAAATGACACTTTCGTTTATAGAGCCTGTCAAGCCACTATACAAAAAGTACAAGCGTTTTATCCGTGCTAAAGCCCTGATAGGGTCCTAAGCAACCTTGTTTTGCACCCTCAGCCTTTGTTCAGCCCCTCCACTTTCAGTGAACGCAGACATCTCACCGTTCCAAATTCCTCGAAGCAGCAGCCTGGAGTTAAAGATCCTATCAGTACTAGGTCCTATTCACTTTACGTTAAGTTACCTAAGAGTTACGAAAGTACCCTCGACTAACGATATCCTTTAGTGCTTATGACAGATGCAGACTCAGCCTTTCAGGCCACTTCAGGTACAACTCAAGTGGCGATGGATTTAGGCAAACTGCAGGAAGTCATTTTAGTTGGACTATCTTACTCAAAAGGGTCAAAAATCATGCCAGCCGTATTCGGGACTTTACCCCCATCATCGATAAAAACTGGAAATATTTAACTGCAAGGCCTATGAGCATGCCACTTTTATTCATGACGTCATTTTGCCCCTCCTAGCAAGATCATATCGCCTATTTGACAGTGGACACACGTTTATAGGGCACTCTCTAGGCGAGCTATTTGGCACATATATGTTGCTTACCAGGCCAAGCGGCTTTGATAACTATATCCTCAGCAGTCTATCGATGTGGCACGATCGTGCAAGAATCCTTAATGTGAAAGCTACTCCCAGCTCTAATCACCGAAAGGTGTTTATTGAAGTTGGTGCTATAGAAACTCCAGAAAAAAGCCAAACTCGCAACGACATGTTAAGGGGAGCGAGGCAGCCCTAAAGAAAATTAATCATTGAAGAAGGCTAGAGGTAAGCTCCCGACTGTTCATTATTCCAGAAGCAAATCATGGCACTTCATTTCCAACTACTGCCATTCAGGACTTGGGCTGCCTATACAAAACAATCATGCAAGAGCAACAGTAACGTAAACTAATAGATGACAGTTTCATTAATACAAAGGTCTTTTATATCAACGGATGCAACCACTAAAATTTATAAAAATTTCATAGGTGTGATCAACAAACCAAAGATAAAAAGGCTATCCTTATTGTTATAGCTGGCATTTTTTCATTGACACTATAGCCTCACTTTACCAAAGCTATTATCTAGGGATGATAAACTTCAAATCGCCATACGATTCTCCCTCAGATACCCTACTTCAGGTAAAATATCTACACCAGAGGCAACCCATGAATCTGAGCATAATGATTTTTATAACAACCCATAATACCTGAACACTTGCCAGCCCAGGCGTAGAACCATTTTCTAGTTATTTTAGAGCAAGAGCTTAATTTCCGCGTAATGAATTTAAGGCAAGCTAGCTTTCATGGAGTAGCAATGTTGCCTATCAATGATTATAACCTTGCACGGACCCCATAAACCCATTAGCACTGGGGTTTAAACATCCACCGTCTATTTTTCGGACTTCTGTCTGACAGCCCAATTAAACCGAAATCCCTAGTGAGAGGTTAATAGCTTATATTACCGATATTCACGAGGTATCTATATCGAGAAAAGCCCCATGGGCTCTCGAATAAACTTTTTATCCACTTGAAAATAAGAGCCCAATCTAAAACAATAACATTCGCCTAAGTTCGACAATAAGGAAGTATCGAAACAATGAAAAATAACGCCAAAAAAGCACATCTTTTAGCTCCGCTAATAATAATGCTATCACTGAGCCCTGTCAGCGGATCAGCAAAGTCCATTAACAATGAAAAACCGCACACCCTTACTACATGGAGCAAACAAACTGCAGAGGGCTATCAAGGCTTTATTGAGGTTCCAGAAGATCGCACTAAGAAAGATAGCCGTAATATCACCCTCCAATATGTAAGGTTTCCTGCAACAGGAAAGAAAGTGGGTCCACCAATAATCTACCTGGCAGGCGGCCCTGGTGGCTCAGGAATTACGGCCGTTAACTATCGCTTTGATATGTTTATGGCGTTGCGACAATTTGGTGATGTTATCGCATTAGATCAACGTGGTAGCGGCCATTCCAATGACCTTCCCAATTGTGAATCCAAGCAAATTGTACCTTCCCTTGAACCAATCACCGATACCCAGTATATCAACTACCACCGCAAAGCCCTAAAAGAGTGCTTACACTTTTGGGAGCTTACTGGTGTAAACCTAAATGCCTATAATACTCTCGAAAATGCCCGAGATCTTGATGCCATACGGAGCCATTTGGGTGCAGAGAAAATAGTATTGTGGGGAACATCTTATGGAAGCCATCTCTCTTTGGCAGCGGTAAAGGAGATCGAAGGTTCTATTGATAAGCTAATTTTATCCAGTGCAGAGGGTTTGGACCAAACCATCAAGCTGCCCGCCCGAACAGATTACTATCTAAACCGTCTACAACAGGCAGTCAATCAGCAACCCGCAGCAAAAAAAGCCTATCCAGATATTAAAGCACTTATAAGCCGAGTCCATAAAAAACTTGAGTCACAACCATTGAAAATTAAAATCCCTCAACGGGATGGCAGGGAAGTCGAATCCCTCCTACAGCGTAGGGATATGCAACAACTAGCCTCGGCATTCATTGCGGACCCTAAAAGTGTCAGCCATCTACTCAGGTTTTATCGCGATTTGGACCAAGGAGCTACATTAAGTTTCGACAAGGTGCCCAGACGTTACTTCCCCGATGAATTTCTGCAACCAGGCATACCCATATCCCTGCGCCCGATGCCTACGGCGATGGATATAGCCTCTGGAATTGATATGAAGCGTAAAGCACAGGTTGTTGAGCAGGCACAAAAATCTCTACTGAAAGACTACCTAAATTTCTCTCTGCACTACGATAATTTGGCGCCAGAGTTAGACCTTGGGGATAAATTTCGAGAAAAGCCAGTCAGCAATATTCCGGTATTACTATTTAGCGGGACCTTGGACGGAAGAACTTATCTGGAAGGTCAATATGAAGCCATTTCAGGGTTCAAAAACGCCACTAAAGTAACAGTCGAAAATGCAGGGCATAATTTATTAATGGCTTCTCCTGAAGTCCAGGATGCGATAAATCTATTTATGGAGGGGCAGCCTATCCCGAATACCCATATCGTAGCCAAACTACCCAACTTAGCTCCATAACCAGTATCCGCCGATCGATAGCTGCGCTGTTAGGGTAAAAGACTCTTCCGCAGCTTTCTCCCTTTCTCGCATCCAACAAACCCTCACATTACCCTTGTCCTACAAGCAACTGGAGGCTGGGGGATGACCAATATCACCGACGAAGTCCATCGTGGTGCCATCTGTGACCTCAGGGCGTTGCAGCAACCTGGTCTCGACACCTTTAAACGTTACATTCGCGGCAGCTTACCCGGGCCCCCTTTTTGGCGACTAACGGGTATGACTCCCACCGAGGCCGGCCTTGGTAAGGCCACCTATTCTATGCCTATTACGCCGTGGCTAGCTGATGGGACCGGGATCTATTGGGGGGGTATCTATGCGATGTTTGCAGACGCCCCCTTGGCCTCCGCAATATGGACAACCTTGCCAGCTGGTAAAGTCTTGAGCACATCAGAATTAAATATGTGCTTTATTCGACCCATCACTAGCAGTACACAAAATATTGTTGGTAGAGCTACGACCGTTCATTCAGGCAACCAGGTGGGGCTCTCAAGTATTCAGATTAACGATCAGGAGGGGAGAACCCTCGCTTTCGGTAGCACTCGCTGCCTTATTGCCGACTTTCCAGTCAACCCAGATCAGGAGCTTCCAATTCCCGACCTAGGACCAACAGATACACCTGACCCTTATCTTCGCCCTCCTCCAAAAACGTTCTTTTGCGACATGGCACACTTACCGGAGCAAGTCCCTATCGAACTGCAGAGAACCACGATTAGTGAGGGGCGAACTCACCCTATCTGGATGCTCACAGGTTACCGCGCAATAGAGGTTGAAAATGGTCGCTGTATCTCGACTATGCCCTCCTCTCCCTGGTTCTCCAATGGGACCCTTTCTATATATGGTGGACTTTTGGCATGGGCCGCAGATTTCACCATGGGAGGCGCGGTCTACTCCACACTGCCTGCAGGATCTATATTCGCTACTCTGGACATGCATATCCGCTTTGCTCGCCCAGCCAAGCTCAACAGTGGCGACTTGATTCTGGAGGCGCAGGTACTCCACCGCGGCCGGCAGCTGAGAGTATCCTCTTGCAACATTGATACTCCCAGTGGCAAGCGGGTGGCTATTGCTACTGGCTCAGCCCTGGTAATTCCAGGGGGCGCTCAAATGCTGAGTGACGGCAAGGAACCCGATGAAATCATCGCAACTGCTACCTCCGGTAAGCCTTGGACACCATAAAAATCTTTAGCGGTAGTTGGACCATCTTCAGGTAAAATACCCTCACAAACTATCAACCCATATGGTTGGTGAAAATTTGATCAGGCATACCTGTAAAGGCTGCCGAAACTTTAGACTTTCACGGGGAAGAGACTATGGCCTCATTGCAAGACCAACTACTCCAAGCAGGACTTGTCGATAAAAAGAAAGCCAAACAAATCAGCAAAGATAAACGGAAGCAACAGAAAGTTGCGAAGAAGTCTTCACAACCCCAGATTGATGAAACAAAGCTAGCAGCACAAAAGGCTCAAGCAGAGAAAGCCGCTCGTGATCGCGCCCTCAATGCTGAGCGCGATGCGGCTGCACAGCAGAAAGCTATTGCCGCGCAAATCAAGCAATTGGTGGAAAAAAATCGCCAACCTTATTCTGGTGAAATTACTTATAACTTCACTTTCGACAAAAAAATCAAAACCATCTATGTCAGCGAAGAATTAAGGGATCACTTGATTGCGGGGCGCCTGATGATTGTTGTCCAGGGAGAACAATTTGAGTTGGTTCCACGGGTTATTGCCGAGAAAATTGCGGAGCGCAATAGCGATATCGTAATCAGGCCTGCTGAAAGTTCAGCAGTGGTAGATGAAGATGATCCCTATGCAGACTTTCAGATCCCCGATGATCTTATGTGGTAAGCAGTCAAATGGAAAAAGCTGTTACTCAGGCGGTAGAACAATGGCTTACTGATGTGGTTGTCGGTCTCAACCTCTGCCCTTTCGCACGCAAACCTCTGCGTGCAGGGCAAATTCGACTCAAGGTGAGTCCTGCCACAGGAGACGAGGCGCTACTCAGTGATCTATTGTCGGAATTACGTCGGCTCGATACCACTTCGGAATCTGAATTGCTTACCACCTTATTGATTATCCCTAATGACCTAGGGAAATTCAGCGACTACAACCAGTTCCTGGATTTAGCAGAGTGGTTACTGGAACGCAACGACTATGTAGGCACCTATCAATTAGCCAGCTTCCACCCAGATTATCAATTTTCTGGCACTGCAGCCGCCGATGCGGAAAACCTAACTAATCGCGCACCCTATCCTATCTTACACCTGCTGAGAGAAGAAAACCTGGAAAAAATGATTGATCTATATCCAGATCCAGAGAGTATTCCAGAAAATAATATCCGTCGTATGGAATCATTAAGCCATGAGGAAAAACTAAAGTTATTTCCCTACTTATTTCTTCAGGGCAACAAGAAATAATGAAGTCTCTGGCAGAATTATTACGATTAAGGAAGCAGATCCGAGTTATCGGTTTTGATGACGCCCCTTTTGAAAAACGAAGGGGCGCGCCGGTAAAAGTAAGCGGTATTGTCTGCACCAAAACTCGCTTTGAGGGAATGCTTTGGGGGCAGGTAAGCAAAGATGGGATGGAAGCTACAGAAACACTTGCCACACTGCTGAAAGAAAGTAAATTCTACAGCCAGGTAAATGTCGTATTGACCGATGGAGTAGCAGTGGGTGGTTTCAATATTATTGATCTACCCAAGCTGGCCGATATCTTACAGCGCCCTTGTATCGCGTTAATGCGAAAACCACCAGACATTCAAGCCATTGATAAAGCGCTGCAAAATTTTCCTGACTATCAACTGCGTAAAGAAACCTTGATGAAAGCTGGGAGTATCCATAACTACAATAACTTCCATTTTCAAGTGCAGGGATGTGAACCGGAGATTGCCGCCCAGGTGTTAGAGCAAACCACTGACACTGGGTATGTCCCTGAAGCTCTACGTTTAGCTCATATGATTGGCGCGGCAGTAATGACCGGACAAAGTGGCAAATGCGCATAATTCCAATAGCATAACAGATCTACCATTTGTCGCGGGCAGCTATAGCTCATCTTTTACCGCGAGAATTATTATATTGCCCACAAATCCTGATATACCCACCTTAAACCTTTTGCCAACCCCACCGGGAAAGTGGAATAGTGGTCCGTACCGCTCACCACCTCTCCACTAAGCTTTAATCCACGATAATTACGCGACTGTAACTTAGCAAGAAATCTCTTATGCCCATCTACCATATCATTACGCATGTGGCTCTTTTGTATTGTCTCCAAAGCGCCAGTGGCAATATAGACGTTTACAGGCAGTGTGTTGTTATGGCTTGCATATTTATCCTCCAAATCAAAGATCATTTCATCCTTAAACCAAAGAGAAGGACTTGTCAGGATATAAGTGGAAAACAACTGTGGATTGGTAAGTAATACCCAAGCACCAAAAGATCCACCCAGTGAATGACCTGAAAGAATCCTACGTGTGGGATCCCCCCTAAAGCTCCCCTCAATAAAGGGCATTACTTCTTTTTCAATAAACTGTAAGTACTTACTGGCTCCACCAGTTGTAAAACGCTTCCACCCACTATCGACTACGGGCGTGAGATCTCGAACTCGACTATACTGTCCGTTTTCTCCGTGAGCGAATGAAATAGCAACTACGATGGCTTTATCCATATCCTTAAAGTGTGTAACACCCGAGGCAACCTTAAATGTATGAGGCCCATCATTAAGGTAAATTATCGGGTAGGTCTTATTTTTATTGTCATCGTTCGAGTAACCTGATGGTAACTTCACGTACAAGTCGTATTTGCGTTTGAGAATATCAGAGTCAACTGTATATATTTTAGATCCACTTAACTCAAAAGATTCAGAAACCTTGGTAATGAGGGGCTTTGCAATTAGTGAATTAGACAGCACCAGAATGGCTATCAGCAGAATAGCTCTAATCATATTTAACCTAGTTTAATTTTATACTCAATATTGCTTTAAGAAAAAATTCGCTACCAACAAAAATGTAAGTCAGTTAAACCCTGAATATAATAAGGTGAGAGAGAAATAAAAAAGCTTAATTATGAATCATAACTGATTTTGTTGAGCGTACTTTATCAATTCATCTTGAATCTTTTGAACCTGTTGAGAAAATTGATTTAAAGAATCTCCTACCAGCCCCTTACTAATAGGGAGGTCAAGCCTTAATGGATCAACAGCCGTACCATTTTTATGAATCTCATAGTGCAAGTGACGCCCCTGCACACGACCTGTAGCGCCAAGGTAACCGATTACCTGCCCTTGTTTTACTCTTCCCCCTTTACTAATTCCTTTCGCGTACCCCTTAAGGTGCGCATAAATAGTCTTTATCCCAGAGCCATGGCGAATACGAATATAGTTGCCGAAACTACCAAAATAAGAAGCTCGCTCAATAATACCATCACCTGCAGCCAATATCGGCGTGCCTAAAGGGGCTCCAAAGTCCAAACCTTTATGTACTCGAGTATACTCTAGGACTGGGTGCTTGCGGCGCCCAAAATAAGATGACAACCTTGCATTCTCTAACGGAGTACGCATTAGAAACCCTCTAGAGCCTTGGCCATCAGGGTAATAATAATCCACCCCCTGAGGCCCCTCAGTAGAAAACCGATATAAACTTATTTTTTCTCCACTAAGAATAAGCTCAGCAAATAAAATTCTATTTAGTTTTTCCTTTCCAGTTTGGCTATTGAACAAGGTATCATAGAAAACAGAGAATTGATCACCTGCTCGAATCTGCCGTTGAAAATCTACGGAATAACTAAATATTTCATTTTGTTTTGTGAGCACAGAATTAGATAGGCCAGACTCTTTTCCACTTTGGTATAAACTGCCCGAAATTCCACCTTTAACGTAGTATTTCCTGGCATCGACAGGAGATTCAAATTGATTAGCTCTATAATTGTCTCCATGTCTAACCAACTCCAAACTCTCTGCAAAGCCAACAACCAAGGTAAGCTTATTAAGCTTTCCAGTGGTATCTATTGTTAAGTTAAATTCCTTACCAACTGGTAGGATACTGACATTGACATGTTCCGACAAAGCCTGAATTATTTTATACGCTTCTGCACGATCGACTCCACTATCCACCAATAGTGATAAAACCCCTTGGTTTTTAGCTAGTTGAACTTTTTTTGTGCGCTCTAGATATTCTTCCTTAACTCTATATGGAGGGGCCACCTCCCTACGCTGCATCCCTTCATCTTGATGTACCAAGGATAGATCATTGAGTAGGGGCAATGTAAAAGATAAATCATATTGTACCGATTTAACATTGGAATGGTTTTCCAATAACGGCCCTGCTATCGCCAGTGATTGAATCGATAAAAGAACCAGCAACAAAGCCATCCTCCAGATATCGATCAGAAAGAAAATAGTTAATCGCCTCACAGGTAACCCTACTTTTCTTAAGTAATAAATCACACTCCCCCCTTACTTCGCAAGCAAAGTGTCTGGGTTGATTCGCTTGCCTTCTTTGATAAGTTCAAAGTGAAGGTGTGGCCCTGTTACACGCCCTGATATACCCACAGTTCCTATCGCCTGGCCGGCACGTACTGACTGCCCTGCCTCAACCTCCCGCTGATTTAAATGGGAGTACAGGGTTTTCGTATTATTACCATGATCAATAATTATGATTTTCCCATAATTTTTATGCTTATAATCATCAGTAGAGACTATTACAACACCACTTTCAGCTGAAACCACCGGAGTACCAATCGGTGCCGCAAAGTCAGTACCTTCATGGGGTTTTTTGCGAATTTTACTGAAATCACCAAAAGGGCTACTAATACGGGCACTCTCAACCGGGACTGTCAATTTGGTAATCTCCACTGAAGCCATTGTTAATCCCGGTTTTAACAGTAGCCCTCCGAGTATTAAAATGGTTGAAAAACTGCAGAACAACATGGCGCGTAAATAGACACCTAATTCGCCATTATTAGACCCCGCCCTTGAGGCTTCCATAATATTCAAAAGTCTGCGTCGGAAAAAAGGAGCCTGACTCGTACCACCAGAGAAAGAGAAAGCTACAACCCAGTCACTTGTTCTTTGTGAAGAGTTCCGTCGAAGAGTGTCAATCATTGCTTGTGCATAAACACGGTGCAATTCTCGCTTACATGACTTTAGAACTTCGCGATCGCACCCCAACTCTATCGCCCAGCTGAATCGAGACTTCATCCAACCTAAGAAGGGATTGAACCATAGGATGCAAGTAAATATATGCACAATCAGAATCAACAAGGGGTCAAGCCTTTTCAAGTGCCTAATTTCATGCTCAATGATTAGATGACGCTCCGTTTCATTCATTGATAAAATATAGGAGGGAAGCACCAATTTACGATTGAATAGCTGCATCACAAATGGTGTAATCGTTGAGTGTGTTATAAACACCTGAGTCTTACTTCCGATTAGAAAATCACTTTGAGATGAAGTAAAAAACTGGTCAAATTTAACAACAGAAAGCTTATTATTTGCTATTAAACGCAATTTCTTGCCATAGAAAAACTGACTCACTACCACTTTAGATAAGGTAAAAAACACCCCGGACAGATATATAAGCAACCAAAGAAAAGCCAGTAATTCAACAGAACTCAAAGAGGTCGATACATACTCATGCAGAACTATGTTAATTGGTGGTATAGAGGTAGCCTCATAAGCTGGCGGTAATTCAAAATTCAAATCCGGAGCAATACCCAACGTTAACTGGTCGCTCAATTGCGCAAGAAAAAATGGGGAACCGGCAGCAACCATTGCACACAGCCAGAAACTTCGCCAATGGTATATCGCATTAAAGCTGCCTTTATTTCTAGCTGTTGCCAGCCAAATAACAATAAAAACCAACCCCGCCCACAATATTGAGAAGAAAGAAGTAGCTAGAAAATCCAGTGCAAATGGTAGAACTGTAGAGACTATCTCGGCCATAGCCTATTCACCATCCTTGTTGACCGGCTCAGAGTCTGGCCAGGAATCGAGCACTGTCTGAAGCTCCTCGATATCCTTATCACTCATTAACTTACTGCCAGCAAACATCGACACAGGAAGGGGACCATCAAGCTCTAATACTCTTTCAGCGAAATCTTTTGCATATGACGCCAAAGTTTCCACCTTCTCAATCGCAGGCCTATAAACATGGATTCCATGGATCTCAGATTGAGCCACAAACGACTTATCCCGCATCCGATCTAGTGTCTTTCGAGTAGAGGAGTATGACCAACCCAATTCAGGTCCCACCCGATCATGTAACTCTCTGGCACTCAGCGGTTCTCGCCTCCAAAGGGCTTTCAACAGCGCAAGTTCTGATGGGGACGGTTTTACCTTTTTCATTTTATCTTCCCGTGTGACAGTCAGGGCTAGTGTGCGACAAGTGTCGCATTCGGTCAACCACCCTGCAGGGAAACTTGTTAGGTTGTTTTTTATACAGCCAGGATCGTAAACAGTTCTTGCCGGCTGGCAAAAAGTTAAAAGCTATCGATAGACCAATCGATTTTGATCAGTTTAAGCACCAACCAATATAAGGTTTGAAAGCGCTTGCAACCAACTCAAAGCCTCAGGGCTTGCTGCACCAGCGCCAAGCAAAGCCCCAATCCAAAGATATAAGTGCCTACGGCACCCAAGAAGCGCATTGGGTTAGGCTTTGCCATAGTGGAGGGAAATAAGATGCCTGCAACAAAAAGAAATCGACAAGCGGTCAGCAGAATAACAAACCACCAAACCCAGGTAGAAGACTGCCCTAAGCTCACTAAGTAAATAAGTACCATCAAAAGGGGAGCATATTCTGCTGTATTTGCATGGGCCCTTACCCATTTGTGCAGAGTATTATCGGGGTCGAAAGAATGCCCAACTAAAACCTCATACTTACCGCGCCCAACAGTAACCAAGGCGCCGAGCAGAAGGGATAATGCCGCTAAGAGCCCAATACACAAATAGTAAACATTCATAGAAATCTCCATTTCCTATGTTATTTGTACAGGGAGGGCATTTTAAGCCTCGCCTCCCCGCCCTAGTTGTTCACACTATATAAGCATCGTTTTCAGCTACATTTTAAAGAATCACAGCAGTATCTCTGGAGCCTGCCGCGAACAATGCAACCAGAGAAAACTGTGAAAAACCTTGATCAGTAGATAAATACTCTTTACACCAAAACCTAAGTTCATCCGACCATTTAACCAAGGCTTCCTGCCTCTTCGGCTCAGCATCATATTGGGAAGCCAGTCCAGCAAAGTGACAGTGCACAACTACTTTAGAGTCATTGCTCCGACTATCATCAACTACAGATACCGTCATAGAAGCAGATACAGACTCCCAACTAATCAGGAAGTACAGAGAAGTATCACTTACATTTTCATCAAGCTTGGAAATTGCGAGCTGTAATACTTCGGAAAGGTCCTGATAAATGTCATCAGTCGCCAAGGCAGTACTTTCCGATCGGTGTAACTCATGCTCCGTAGCAGCTTTATTTTCACCACCAAAGAGGCATGTCGACTTTTCTATCTGCCAAGCCAATCTCATAAACCCTCCAAATACATCAAGACTGAACAGAGAAATATTCTACGAGATTTATGAGTAGAGCACACTTCATCGTCTCCCAGCCGGCATACTCTTCTCCATATTCAAGCTCAAAGTAAGGCAATTCCCCTTGTAAACACACCAAGAATTGACCTCAAATGACAGCTCTACTACTTCGCGCTGGGGCGCTCTGATACACGCATGGTAATATCGGCATGAAATACTTCCTCTCCATTAGTATCAATAACGCTCACAGGCATAACAACATCGCCAGCCTCGATGGTTTTATACCCTGGATACTCACAAACGGCTCGCAGATTAGTCTTCGCCATCTTTAAGTACTTGACTTCCATCCCTACTGGTATCCAGCGAAAGCGTCGATCCAAAGACACATCCAAACAAACACCGCCAGCCAATTCAGCGGCGTTACACATAGCGATAGCGTGTACAGTACCGATATGATTTGTCACGCTCCAACGCTTATTCAGTAAAACCTCCACTTTACCCGGTGATAATTCCAAGAAACGTGGCTTGATTGAACGAAAATACGGTGCCTTAAGTGCCACTAATTTAGATACCAGCCAGCGGCCCAATGCCGAGCTGCCAAATCGCCCCCAAAGATTAAGTACCGGGCTTTTAGAAGATTGATAGTCCACCTTACCTCGCCATCCTATACATCGAACCGCCACTCTATATGGACGGTCTTAAGCTATTTAGGCCACTATATATCAACTTCCGGTAGTCCAGGATAATCAGATCTATCAGTTTTATTGACATAGGCTATTCCAAGTGCAGAAATGCCCAAGAGGAGGTTTGGTTCATAAGCGAGTGCAACTAATAAGGCTAGAGCTAATAATTTGTATTCCTTAAAAGCATATCCATTAATAGGTAAAGTAACTATATCTGCAAGCTGAAAGACATACTTAATGAAAATCGCCACTACGCACCCTGAAAGATTGTTTTTGATGTTCAAAAAATTTACCCATGCAATCTTTCACAAAAAAATTTAGATTGAGTACTTAGTTATATGTCAATTAATATTGGAGAATAGATATCGAAAATTATCAGACTAGAAAATCTTAGATTGTATTCTGACCATACTTCTCACTGCGGCACTTACTTTACCCATTTCTAATACACCTAATTATCACAATAAGTCCACCATAATTAAGGGGGTATTAAACATTTTTCAGAAATTTAATACTACAAAGGGTATCGTGGCAAGTCCACAGCCCACCAACAATATTGGACTCCCAGAATATCTACACCACTAAAGGACTCCTTTTCATGAGTCTAATTTTATTTAGCCACAAATCTATCACTATTTTTTCGTCACACCTATATAGATATCGGGATATAATTTTATGGCTATATCACTTACCAATTGCTACCGGCCTGGTCCTAATAGAGATCGAGAAGCTCAAACTCTACCCGCGAAGATTAGAGCTTCTAGTTAACACAAAAATTTAATTCCTATTCATGGGACCGACTCGGTCAGCCCTAGTAAGGATATATAATGGAGAGAACCAAGCTGTGTAAATTATCATATAAGAATAAAAGCCAGCTAAAAATTTTTTACTCAGATGCAAATCTAGTGGAGGCACCAGCACAAAGCAAGGCAAGGCAAGGCAAGAAGAACAGAAGTTTCTAATAAAAATGTTATCTATATCTTGTAACTAAGGATAAAAATATCTTTTCTGAAAATGAGACAGCCCCACCGAATAGACTGTCCCATAAATTATCTCACGACAACTTTCGACGGTATTCCCTCGGCAACATACCCTTATTTCGGCGAAATGCCCTTCTAAGCTGCTCTTGAGACTTAAAACCACAGATAGTAGCAATACGCTCCTGTGTTAACGCTTGAGTTGCTAAAAGCTGGCAAACCTTTTCAATGCGAATTTTCTCAACGAATCGACCTGGAGTTACTCCCATATCCCGAGTAAAGCAGCGAGCAAAGTTTCTCGGGCTCATAGATGTCTTTTCCGCGAGACTATTAACGCATAAAGTTTTATCCAAATTACTATGAATCCATTGCACCAGCTCTAAAAAACGATCACTCTTTAACTGGCTCATAAGATAAGTGCTACTCTGTTTATGATCTCCATCTCTCTTGAGATATAAGACCATTAATTGAGCAACAGCTAAAGCAATACCCCGACCAAAATCATCCTCTACCATTGCCAAAGCCATATCAACCCCCGCACTAACACCTGCAGAAGTATATATATGATCATCTTTGACAAATACAGATTCTGAATCGACATCCACTTCTGGGAATCTCTTCAGCTGATCAATATATCTCCAATGGGTAGTGGCACGCCGACCATTTAGCAAACCTACTTTTGCGAGAATCAGAGCTCCATTGCCAATAGAGCCTATACGCTTAACTAAACCAGACTGAAGAGAAAGCCATCTACTCAAACATTCACTGATATTCAAATCATCAGCAGCATTAAGATTACCGCTCACAAGGAGAGTATGAATTCCTCTTGAATCAGTAAAACATCTATCTGAGCATATCCTTAAACCTGATGAGATTTCCTTGGTATCTCCATCTTCGGCTAAGAATTCAACCTCATACTGATCATCACAACTAAAGCCCCTATCCTTTAGCTGCTGATTTGCCAGCGAAAACACTTCTGCGGGCCCCATTACATCTAATGAGTGTGCCCCAGGGTAAAATACGATAGATACTTTCTTTTTACAGTTCATTTTAAATTGCAGAATAAGCGTAAAACTATATACCAAACTCAAAAATCACTGTGCGGATTACTAACTTATTAAAAGAAACTTCAGGAATACTATCTTGGGTAGCCCAACCACCTCAGAGGAAGGTGAAAAAACGCCATAGCGGAAGCTGAATAAAACCTAAATAAAATCCAGATTAACTGGAAACACTACTAATAAGTTAATTCTTCACTTGATCTGAGTAATATACCAGGTGGCTACTACCCAATAGTGAGAATTGATCACACGATGATTCTTACCCCAATTAGAGACTACAGGCAAACACACTATCCATCAGCCATACTCTCATCATCCATATACATAAAAATGCTATTTAATAAGGCACCTTCAGAACCAATATCACAAACTGTTAATCCTGTATAATTAAGCAATCCTGACCCTAAGGTACCAGCTTTTTCTATTCTGTAAAGTAATAACGATATTTTTTTTCGGAATATATAGTCGTATATGAAACAGCCCTGCATCCTGCCAAATAAACTTTGATTGCGGCCAATAATTACAACAAAGAAACACTACCCAGCCACATCAACAGAAGAGCCGCTTCAAAGACCTAACGCCATTAAAGGAAAAAGATAATCATTCCTAATAAAAGGAACTGTAAATATCTAAAGTCCTATTCATCTCAGATAATATGAATTGATTCAAGGCAAGAAACAAAAGAAACTCACATTTATCGCCTAAAGCCTTCGCTCTATCGTATAACGACCTAAAAGCCCGCAAGAAGTGCACCGCCGTACCACTTACTTATTCGCTCATATGAGCATCAAAATATTGATGATCTCATAGAAATTTAAATAATTTATCGACTCAAATAACCTCAGGCTTAGTAAGCTCTCTAACATATTGTTACAGTCGGTTGGGTGCTGAGCCCCATAGCTGGGACTTTCGAGGGTTATTAAATATAGATAGGCTTCAGACTACGCATGGTAATCTGCTATTTCCAGGGCGGATAAGCAAAGACTACCGACAACCTTGGCAGGATAGCCAAGACTTCAGAAAGTGAGTTTTCATTATTTATGGAAAATAACACACTAAAGCTATTGCCCTTTATGTTGCCGAAAGCCCTATCTAGCAATTTAACCCGCATAGACTTATATAAGCTAAAAAGGATAGCAACTTGTCTTCATGTAAAGAAGCACTGAATATGATTTATCTCAAAATGCAATACTGCTGTAAAAACTTACGCAAATTGACGTATTCAGGCTTTCGAGTTAACCCCCTATATCACAGACAACTTATAAGCCTTTACGAAATAATACTTCATTTACTTTGATCGTCATTCTTAAGCTGTTGAATAAGCGTATCACCAGACCAAAAGAATCTGACACAACCATCATAATTTTCCTTTCTTACACATCGCCCCAAGGGGTCGTATTGATACCGAATCACATCCTGAAATTTCTCTACACCTTTTTCTACTTTTAGATTTTCTATTTTTATCAACTTTTGCTGACAATTATAATGGTATCGAATCCTCTGTGCCCCCTCCCCTCCAACTTCTTCAACACGACCTGTAGAAGAGGTATAACCACGGGATATATTGCCATTATCAACGATTCTATTCTCAATAACTTCTTTGCCAGGAATCTGACTATCAACCTTACTCGTCGAGTTAAGCTTACCTAGGAGACTATCAGCGGGGTCATAAATTAAGAAGGCAAGAAGCTGATCTGAATCACTCTTACAAAAGTTATGAACATTAAAGATATTTTTATTAACCTTGCCGGAATGATTAACTCTGGCAAGTGAACAGCTACTATTCGGCAATAAATTCAAAATATTTGTAACTGTATCAATTGGCCTTTCAAACTTACTGACAATAAAGCCTTGCACATAAACCTGAGGATCATAATTGTCCAGAGGTTTCAACCCTTCGGTTGTTTTTATCAACAAAGAATTGAAATTTCCATTTACTGAGGAGAAGGGTGAATTCTCAGATTCCACAGAATGATCAAAGATAAATTTAACATCTTCTTTTCTGGATAGTGAAGTTGCCGTAAGATTACCTAAAATATCATACTTATAACTGAGCTTACTATCATCTTGCCATTCCGCTACAATACGACCACTAGCATCATATTCCCACTTCAGACTACAGTAATTATTTTTAGCTTCGATCAGTTGCCCTAGGCAATTATATCTAAAGCTATTAACGCCCTCTAGCGTAGTTTCTTTTATTAACTGGCCCAGCAAATCACGTTCAAAGTAGATATCGGTACCAATGCCTGATTGAGAAGCAATTACTTCCGTAGAATTTATTAAGTGGCCAGCGACATTATATGCATAGTGGGTAACACGACCATAGAAATCCTCCTCTTCTATTAATCGATTATTGAGATCATATTTCAGCCGATAACACTCACCCTTTTCATTTATAAGGCAAATTAAATTGCCCTCTCCATCATAATGATATTCTAATTGACTGCCACTGGAACTAGTCTTGCTCTTTATTTGATGGAGTGCGTTATAAGAATAACGCGTATAATTCCCATCCTTATCTAATATTTCTGAAACTAATCCATGCTGGTTAAATCTGCACTGAATATCTGTATCTTTTTGAGCAACCTTAACATTGATCCGACCCTGATCCTCATTCTTGCAAGAAGCCTCTTTCGTCTCAGCAGGCGTTAACAATTCCGTGCGAATATCAACATCATATCTACAATCAATAGATCGTCCGAAGGGGCAACTTATTCTTAATAGCTTATTGCTGCTTCCCCACAGATAACTCGTAACATTACCTAATGAGTCACTAATAGAATTAATCATGCCAGCAGAGGTATAGTCATATTTCACTTGGTTGCCGAGCGGGTCTTCAGCTAGCACCAGCTGTCTTTTTTTGTTGTAACTATACTGCCAACTGCTATCTGATGGATCAGTATACTTTGTGGCGAGACCTTCATTGTTATATTCAATTTGATAATTATTACCGGCCACATCTATCTTCTCGGTCAAGCGACCCTGATTGTCATATCGGAATAACTCCTCACGTATAGTCCCATCAGTACTGGGTAGCCGTACTTTTGTAACGTGACCTAGATCGCTGTATTCATACCACGTTTCTCCACCTTCAGCATCTTGATGGAATGTGAGTAATCCGCGATTATTGAAGTGAAAACGTTGCCGTCCCCCTCTCGTGTCACACATCGTTGCTCCGTGACCACTTTCCTCCCAGATAAATTGATAACTGTAAGCAGCTTTTTCGCCAATAGGGTCCCCCCACTGCCGTATACAATGCGCTGAACTACCCTCAGCATCCCACTGAAAATAGAAACTATAACCAGTTTTTAAAGTTCTTTGTTTAATAAGGCCTTTGTGATAAACATACTTTTCATTATTGCCAACACTGTCTACAGCTTCAGTCAGATTATTTTCACTATCAAAGACATATTGAGCTACTACTTCAGAACTTCCCGAATTATTTTCTTTTGTCAAAGTATTTATAAGGTGACTTTCAGGAGATTCATCAAGCGAGCTAATGTATAAAATTTCACCGGAACTACTCTCGACCGATCTTAAATACTCCCCTGAGTAGTTGAATAAATAAAAGTTATCGTTATCATCCCGAATCTCAGCGAGCTTTAACGCACCAGTTTCACCAGTAGCTTTAAAATGTCTTTGTGCTCCATTGGAAATTCCATATGTCGTAATGATCCAATGCTCATCGTTTACTCGCGTGAGAGTTAATCTCTCATAAATATTATGACTGCGCGAGCTATTTCCGGGAGCTGGCAAGCTAATTATTCTACCTTCAGAATCAAAGAAGAGTATGGGCTTGCCTGGACGCCAAACCAAGCGCTCGCTAAATGTATGAGTCCAGCCACAACCCAATCCGAAATTTCTTGAATTACTACTGCGATAGGTACGAGTTACCGATAAGGGTAGTGCCCCCTCCAATACCAAATCTTCTAAAGTAAACTGAACCTCTCCAGTTTTTAGATTTACAGACCTAGTTACTTCACCAGTAACATTATCGCTCTGACATATATCGGAGTTATAATTTTCACCTACTTCGCTAATGTAGTTATCAGTATCATATGAATAATCCCTGACACAATTTATCTTATAAAATTCAGACTTTACATCATGGGGCACTGTGAAAGCTTGTTCTCTACCCCTTTTATTTTCTCGCAGCTCGTTACCCACTTTGACTTGCACTAAATTTCGACTATTTTTTCGGGGTGCAGCTATTTTGGGGGTTTTCTTTCCGGATACAGCAGTGCTTTTGCCTACTGTCGGATATCCTGAATTTTTAGCAAGTATTTTCCTTTGCTTTTTTGTCCTGGCAAAATCAAACATTAAATCGCCAATATTACGGAAAGCATTCACTAAGCGCTTATTCTTAGTTAAGGATGTTATAGCTACATCTCCCTCAGTCAATGCCGCAAGTGCTATAGTCAAAATGATCTCAAAAGTACCACTTGCAGTTAAGTTTGTGTGCTGCAAGCTATGTTGTGTTTTGATGTAGTCCTGGGCAAAATGAAAAACTGCTCCCCGAAGAGTTGGGTCACTATAAATAACTTCAGCTATGTTGAAACTCAAGCGGAGCTGCTTTTTTGAAACAGAACTGGGATTAAAGCCTAGTACATCAATCACACCTCGATACAGGGAGGTTACACATTCATCAGCTTCTTCTTCTGGAGTTTCTTCATATAAGACATAATTGATTGCTGCAGAGCTAAACTCAAATGATTGACGTGCTGGACTTACTATTTTCTCAACATCAACAGCACTCTTTGACCAAATCGATAAGCGCCACACAGAACTGTCAGTTTCTTTTACTTTCTTTTTTACAGTTGTTACACGCTTCACCCAACTCCAATCAGTTTGCTGGCAAATAAAAGCCTTATCTGCAACTTCCTGCGTAATAATTTGCTGCAAGCCCATACGAATCTTAGCAACCAACTCTGTTTGTAGATCCCCCAATGCCGAATATGGCAGTGGTGCCTCTTCAATAATCAGTTGATCCTGAGTCAATGCCAGATAAATGGCTTTATCCCGCTCATTAAGATAGCCAGGCGCATTACTTAATCGCGATTGAGATGGGGGACGCTCTTGCTCAGGGTCTATATCTGGCGCAAAGGTTGTGTATAAGCCAAGGTACTGGTCATATACTAACTGAAGAGTGTTAGTATCGAACATCCTCAATAATTCAGCAGCATCAATCTTTCTAGAGGGACCTGTTTGGCATATCCATCCAGGCCTCACCGCATAACGAGAGCCCTGAGAGTTTTCGATATAGAGCTGTATCAAAAGTTAAATCCTGTCAACCGCTGACCGACAATTCTACGGTCATCAAAAAACGAATCCATTCGAGGCACCTAAACCAGGTGCCCATCTTCTACATAATCATTTCTACTTGAACGATTTTTCTTTCAAAAGACGAAGAAATACATTTCAGCCTTCTTACATCGGTATTAAAAAATCGCCTGAACCAAGAACAGTTTCTGTGTCCAAAATTTTGACAATGAGTGTGAATTTTAGTAGTGCGTGTTTCAACGCCGGGAGCAATAAGCTCTCGATTCACATTCAAGTCTTCAATATCACAAGCAAAATGTTAAAAGTCAAAATAGCAACATCAAAAGCTATACCAATAGGAAAGCCATAATTCATCCACATTTAAAGACTTTTCAAATGATCTAAACGAAATAGATATAATCCCTATCTAATAGCTACTAGGCCAATCCTCCAAGATACCTAACATACCACCATCTTTCGGAGTGGCTAGAAATTAGGTGAAAGCTAACTTAATTTGTATTGTTGAGATAGGAGAAAACGATTACAGGAGAGTACACTGCATATAGTGCAAGTAAATTTGACTAGGATCAAAGAAAGAAAATCACAGACAAGCGATATATAGCAGCATATTCTGACAAAAAAGTACCATTTAGCGACATTAAATATAGCTTGAAGTTATGGGTGATAAACTAATCTCAAAGAGAACACTTGAACTCTATTAAATTTTTGCCGTAATTTATAGTATTCGCTCAAATGTATAATAAACACCTAATAATGATTCAGCGGTAGAACATATCACGTCTATTACAAGTATCGACATACAAATCGGCTAGATTGTCCAGCCGATCTGTAATGAGCACTAATTGCTAACAGTAAAACTACTCGACTTACCTGAATAGCTGGAGATCTTCCCAGTCCAACCACTCTTCCAGTTACCAAAGTGCTTTATTCGGTAAGTGCCTG
This sequence comes from Microbulbifer maximicatervae (SeqCode), assembly GCF_052468155.1. Taxonomy (NCBI): domain Bacteria; kingdom Pseudomonadati; phylum Pseudomonadota; class Gammaproteobacteria; order Cellvibrionales; family Microbulbiferaceae; genus Microbulbifer; species Microbulbifer maximicatervae (SeqCode). The sequence continues at coordinate 2,868,579 of NZ_CP174335.1, read as the reverse complement.
ATGGCGTATCCTCTCCGATGATCCACTGTCCTTCAGCAAATGAACAGGCCATACAATCAATAGCCGTATCTCGTGTCCAAATAAAGCGTGTATCCAAATCATCATCGGTAAGATAAGTTTCCCAACTACCGTTAACTTTACGCTGCACTTCAATGAACGTACTCTCAGTCTTCGGGTCATTACGGGGATGGCCAGAACGGAAAGTGACAGATACAGTATCGCCAGCACTGTAGCTGGTACCTACATCATCCCAGACTTGACCAAAAGACTCCCACAGGCGTTTATCATCATAAACAACCCCAATTACATTAATGATTTGGTCATCAGACAGATCTTTCGGAGTAGGCCCTGCAGCAATATCTACGCCATTGACCATAGCATGTGTCATTTCGGTATAAATCTGTCTGTAGGCTGCAAGGGTATTGGGGCCGTATATGGTATGTGCTCCCTCATAGTGCTGCCTATCAAACTCTTCAGGGGTAGTTATGTAACCGGAATAGGCATTTGCCAAACCGGCAATCACCACAGTGTTTACACCGCTTCCTTCAAAAGCTGACAAGACTTCTGCTTCAAGACGTCGGCCTGCCATAGTCGTCATTTCACCCGGCGCGGCGACCAAAGCAAGTGAGCCTATGCGAAACATTTGGAAAGGTAGGTAAGGGGTATAAAGTGCTTGGCCTATTACCTCACGCTGTACAAATGTAGGTTTGGGGTACTGGCAGGGGTCATCCTGAGTATCCTCATATACAGCGGCTGCAGAAAATGCACTCATCAGGCCAAAAAGTGGATAACCATTAATCGCTGATTCAAATAGTCCCACATCTCTATCCCAATCCACCCCCTCATTTTCAACAGACATTCCCTCAAAAATACCATCAATATTGCTGGGACCGTCCCAACTTGATCCTGCAGTAAATGACCAGCCAACAGCACCTTCACAAATATCTATTTGCCCCTCACCGGTAAATTCACCTGCTACAGTATAGCCAGGGAAATAGATATGTTGATGTCGATAATCTAATCCACCTTCAAGTTTCACAGTAGCTGATTGGTAAAGAAACTGAGCTTTTGCAACTTGCTTTTCAGCAGATAAAAGTAAACTTTCATACTCAGAATTTCCGCATCCATCCCTAGGGCCACAAATATTCGGAGACGCATCACCTAAATTACTATTGGCAAATGCCGCAGTAAATTGACTTGCAGCACCCTGCTCGGCAGCCCAAGACTCCAGCAACTGACTCGCCGCCCCCTTATTATCCCCGCTAAGTTGCCGCTGCCCTGTCCCTAAAGAGACATTGTGTACTGCAAACCAATTAATAACTCCCAGTGCTTTGTTGTTGGCATCAACCAACTTGAGTTGGGTCATGGTTTTATTGGTATCGTATTGATAGTCGCTTGCATCAGTATTTTCTGAATAAGGGTATGGGTTTCGATTGATACTGGTATCGAGTAGTATCCCCTGCTCAATAAAGATATCACCTGGAGTTAGTCCACTATCTGCTTCAACGATTGACTGAAAAATACCATCAACAATAGCGTCATAGTTATCTTCCGCATAACCGAGAGCACTCATATTCAACATGACATAATGATCATACCCGCCAGGACCTACATGGGTATGTGTAGCAGTCAGCATCACATTCTTTTCGGTGTACTTACTATTACCATAGAGATTTTTTAATTTATCAACGACACCCTGCTTCACGCCCTGCGGAATACCTTGCAGATCTGCTGATACGAATACCAAACGCTTATTTTCAGAGCTATCAGAAATTATGAATGCGCGGGACCATAAACGGGTATGAATTCCCTTGGTTGTCTGCCCCGTTTCTCCATATCCTACCATTCCAACATCTGCTGCTGGACCAGTTATATCATACTTACCAACACCAACACGCCAGTCAGATGCTATAACAGTAGAAGAAGCTCCAATAAATACTATTAAAGCAATGACGTAACCATTAATTATTTTCATTTTTTCTCCAGAATCTATACACGCAGGAGTACATTCGCCAGTTCACAGAAGTGAACGCGCATCCTTTTCGTTGAAAGTTGATATCTGAATAAGCCACTTCCGATCGACTCGAACGCGGCTCTCTAGATAGTTAGCCAATGTAATCTTGACTTTTATTATCTCATCCTGAAAAGCGGCTTTATTATTTCAAAAATACACATAGTAGCCATAACCTCCCTGCTGTCAGCACACTGGAACTGAGAGTACAGCTCTAGTACGCATGTTCAGAATACCCTAACTGGCTGTATTTGGTAGCACCCGCAGAGTAATTGCCCGCCATAAATCCATTAATTTAGAGTCGAAAGCAAAATAATTTTAAATATGCGAAGATTTTCTGAACTACGGCAAACCTAAATATTTACAATTCAAGCAAGTACAATCTAAAAATGAGTGTAAAGAAAGGATAAATTAGGAGATTTGAATTACGTTTAGAGAGGAAATGTAAAAAACTTTCGCCATTCAAAATTAGCACTCAATCAGTTTCCAATTATATTCCATCGATTGACCTCTTGTTCACAAAAACAATTAAATTAGCAATTAATTAGGCAAACACCTGTACTTAACATTCAAAGTTGTCTTGACAGGAAATAAGGTGGAAGTTGAATATCATTAATAATCGGCCCTTTTAGCATTTGACGTCCCTGACTATAAATATGTGAACTTTATGTAGCTATCAATATCTGACTACTCTGCAGTACTCCATATAGATACATAAATAATGCACGCTAAACTTCTCACCCTCTCAGTTTTTTCCATATTGACCTTCTTATCCCTACCATCCCTGGCCGGTCAAAAGTGCGATGTACAAATGACGATACAGAGCGAATGGGAAGGCGGATATATGGCTTCAGTGGTTGTACGTAATACAGGTACCGAGCCAATAAGTGATTGGGAACTTTCATGGCAATGGCCCTCAGACCAAGAAGTCACACATATATGGAATGCTACTTCAGCGCAGGATGAAAATCTGATCTCTGTAGTTGGAAAACAAGGCTTTATAGGAGTACCCATTGGCCAAGCCCAATCTTTTGGTTTTAATATTCGCTACTCGGGTGGTAAACAGAAGCCTGCTCATATTAACGCTAGTTGCAACAACACCATCAATAAACCAGATCCGACCCCACCTTCACGAGACCTGTTAGACCCCCTTTCACAATACAATTTAATTTTAGGCACTCAAACGATAAACCCTAGGTATACATTTACAGATAAGGGATCACTTGTTGAAAGTGCTGAAGCCATTTATTCAATGGGCTCTAACTTACTCAAGATTGCCCTTTCTCCGAGCCTATATAACGAGCTAAGTAACTCTGGACTCGACTATCAATTCAAGCGGATACTGAAAGAAATACCAGAATTTCAGCAAGTCTTGGAAATGGATTTCTCCATCTACATGTTTTGGGTCGAGGACTCCGGTTCCTGGATGGATAACAAAGGAATGAGTGAAGAAGAGCTAAACTGGCAATATGACAAAATTTATTCGTTGGCTGAATATTTACTAACTGAATATAACGGCTCCGGTAAGACATTCATGATCGGGCATTGGGAAGGCGATTGGAACCTAGTTCAAAAAACTGATGGTACTAGAGATGACAGTCAGGAAACTATCCCTCCTAAGCGTTTACAGGGTCTAATTGACTGGATCAATATTCGACAAGAAGCCATTGACGATGCCAAGGCAAATATCACCCACTCTGACGTTAACTTATATCACTATATTGAGGTCAATAGGGTTGAATCTGCAATGCAGGGCAAAGAACGAATAACCAATGCCGTACTTCCCCATACTAATGTAGATTTGGTGTCTTATTCAGCTTACGATCTCACTACCAAAGAAAAGCATTCAGATTTTGCCACTCTACATAGTGAGTTGACCTCAGCACTGGAATTTATCAACTCAAATCTTCCCAAAAAATCTGGGCTACCATTTGAAAAGCGGGTTTTCATTGGCGAATATGGTTACGGAGAGTCCTGGTTTAAGGATTGGGGAGCCCGCTCTGGCGAAGCCCAGGATATGCTATCACGCAATGTAATAAAAACGGCACTCCAGTGGGGTGCTCCATTTATTTTGTACTGGCAAATGTATGACAATGAGTATGATAGCTGGATCAATGAATTCGCTGGCTACTGGCTGATTGACAAGGATGGTAATAAAAAGGAGATTTATAAGACTCACCAAGAGTACTATAAGGACGCGAGAGCATTCTTAGATAACTATTATATGGAAAACTCCTCCCTTCCGTCAGAAAGTGAATTTCGAACCTATGCCTTAAAATGGTTTGAATCATCGAAAATCCCACCACAACAGCCCAAACCTGACACTCCCCCTACTATACCGGAAGAACCCGGTGAACCTTCAGGCCAGTGTAATGTGGAATATGCAGTGCAAAACGATTGGGGAAGTGGCTTTATGGCAAATGTGGTTATTTATAATAAAGGAAAGACTTCTCTCGATAAATGGCAGCTACAGTGGAACTGGCAAGGTAACCAATCAATCACAAACTTCTGGAATGCACAAGTCGCAGAAAGTAACGGGACTATAACTGTTACTAGTGAATCATCTATTCCCGCAGGAGAGGCACGAGCTTTTGGGTTTAATGCAAATTACTCTGGAGAAAACACCCCACCAATTATAATTGGCAACTGCACGGGTACACTCACAACAGAACCTTCACAACCTAGTCAGCCCCCCAATCAGCCCAATGAACATTCAGATAGTAGCAGTATTAAGCTATGGTTTATTGGTGATTCGATTACTTACGGCATGACAACACTCCCTTATAATTCAAACGGATTTCGTAGCCAGATCTGGAACTATCTTGCCAAAGCAGCCGATGGCAACTCAATCTTTCCTATAGATCAAGAATCTACCAGTGAGCAGCTAATTCTAAAATACAATGGAAAACAACTAGAAACGATTGGCACTATCACTGGACCAACAGGCCCTGACGATATGTCTCAACAGACCAAGAATTACTGGCACTCTGGGATACCTGGAGCTACAACCAGCGATTTACTTTGCTACCTTGATCCGATAGGCCATCAAATCACCCCGGGCTACAATTTCACCAACTGCCTCAATTCCATCAAGAACTTCAATCAATTTCTCAGCGAAATGTGCAGGGAGAACGAAACTAGTACAGGCTGGCTCACTAATCAAGCCTGCAATTTAATGCGGGATATAACCTCTGAGGATAGCGTTGTCATACCTATACAGCTCGGCACTAACGACATCACCTTCCTTAGCATGAATAATGCGATTGATTGTAGCCTTCCCATACAAGAAAATAGTGAATCCGCCCAGAAGCTAAATATGGTCGTTAGTAAGATAATATCATCACCCAATAATATTCAAGGCATATCAATAATAGATAGAATACAAAATTACTTTGAGAGCATAGATATTCCAACTGAGAAAATTGCATTCGTAATTTCAACTATCCCTCGTCGAAGTGATTTAGACGGACAAGATCCGAAAAATTACTGTACGGACTTTTATAATCAAAAAATCAGGAAGTCACTATCTGCGGCCTCCAATACCAAAAATATTTTCTTAGCAGACCAAGGAAATATTGTCCCAACTGGAGACCCGGTACACCCTACAACTGAGGGCCACAATATTATGGCTTGCAACTTACTTTATGGTAAAAATCTTGGCCATTCAGATATTCCTTCTTGTATTCTTCCCAGTAATATCCCAGATAAAGGGCTATTGAAAGCAATAGATCATGTATCCAATTAGCTAGGATTTCGCTTAACAGGCCCTGATTAGAAATTTTCAGGGCGCTGCTTTTACTCACCAATAACTTTGGGAGCCTTTATAAAACCGACTTCTATAGTAGCCGACCTAACTCTGAACCAGATTTAAGAACTGCTTCCTATATTCTGCCCAAATCACTTTCCCTGAGAAATTACTTAAATCAACTTTTTTTAATTTTGAACCCGATAGAATCGACAAAAACATTGATTCCAGCTTTTTTACTGCATCATTACAGTTTGAATAACAGAAGTTTTCGGAATAGATCTCTGGGTAGCACTGTTCATCTGGCACTAGCGGGGTCGCGCCAAGAATAGCTGCTTCCATCACCGCCAGCCCCTGGAATTCATGGTAAGCCGTAGAAAGGAATATATGGCTATGTCGCAGTACTTGACGATAGTCTTTAGCGCTTTCGAGATACCCGAGTACCAATAAATGGTCGGCAAACTCTTCTTGTATTTGAGCAAACTCAGCAGGGCTATTACGAAATGACTGCCCCATTAGATTAACAAGAAACTTAACATTTCTGGCTTTCAAGCCCCGAAGGATATCCAGCAATCGGTCCGCACCTTTGTCATATTCCCAACGGGCCGCCCAACTGATAATCAAAGTATCTTGACCTATCTCGCCCCCATAAATGCTCTCTGCGCAAGAGTTCCAGGAAAAGGCCTCTTCAGTTTTCGCACTATCAAAAACGATGTCTTCTATTGGCACAGGAAGAACTCGCGACTTTTCCTCAATCTCCTCACAAATTCCGGGAGGAACACAATCAGGAAAGCGCTTGAGTAATTTCTTTACTCCTCCTAACAAGGTACTGCGGTTGTATTCAGAGTTGAACAAGACCAGATCACCGGACAAGGCCGTGTAAATATTCAACAACTGGGGTTCTACCGATCGAAACGCATCAGAGCTCACTGGGTAAGCAAATTGATTCTCATGAAAATATACAACTGTAGGCACCCTAACGATTTCAGGAACTAAACCGCGCAAGGCACTTAGATCGGTCATTGAGGTTGTAACAATAAGGTCCCAACGCTGCTTCAATATTTGCGCAGTTTCCCCTCGGCCCCAAGAAAGGCTATTACCACGGATTCGCCAGCTAAAGTATCGCGGTGGTAAGGTTAGTACGGTCCATTGCCAATCAGAAAATGCCGCTGCCAGCCCTTTACGCCAACGCTTGTGACTGTCCGCATCATAAGCGGAGAGTAATAAAACTTTCATTAAATAGTAACAAGAAGAAGCGGCACCGGGATCAAACTCAACCCCGGTAGCTATTGATTGGAGGGATTAATCGAAAGAGCGCACATTCATTAATCGTGCAAACAAGCTGGAAGTATCCCAACGAGCACCACCAATAGCTTGTACCTCACTATAAAACTGATCTACCAGGGCAGTTACGGGCAGTAAAGCTCCGTTATGTTGTGCCTCTTGAAGGACGATAGCCAAATCCTTACGCATCCAATCCACAGCAAAACCGTGGTCATACTCACCTGCTAACATAGTTTTTGAGCGGTTTTCCATTTGCCAGCTCTGTGCCGCCCCCTTGGATATCACATTGACAACCTGCTCTCCATCGAGGCCAGCTGCCTTGGCAAAATGTAAACCTTCAGCAAGCCCCTGAACGACACCCGCGATACAAATTTGATTGACCATTTTACACAGCTGGCCGCTACCTACTGGCCCCATCAGGTTGCTCGCCCGCGCATAACAGTCGATAAGAGGTTGCACCTTATCAAAGTCTGCCTTATCTCCCCCAAACATAACCGTTAAAGCACCATTCTCAGCACCGGCCTGGCCTCCAGAGACAGGTGCATCCAGAAAACCGATTCCCTTTTCGCTAGCTGCAACTGCCAATTCCCGGGCAACATCGGCAGAGGCTGTTGTATGATCTACAAACAAAGCCCCGTCACCCATACTCGTGAATGCCCCCTGCTCTCCTGTCACCACTTGGCGGAGATCGTTGTCATTGCCTACACAGGCAAAAACAACCTCCGCGCCCTTTGCGGCTTCAGCGGGCGTTACAAAGCTCTCTCCATCATATTCTTGTAGCCATTGATCCGCACGGCTAACAGTGCGATTGTAAATTCGCACCATGTGGCCAGCATTAGAAAGATGCCCCGCCATGGGATATCCCATCACCCCCAAGCCAATAAATGCAACTGTTGCCATTTCCTCTACCCCCATACCATCCAAATAAGTATTACACCGAGAACCAAGCGATAAATCGCGAATGGAGCCATCCCAATGCGGCTAATAAATTGAAGGAAAAAATGAATACACAAATAAGCACTAATACAAGATAAAACGGTACCAAGCAGCAAGTCATTCCATGGAACACTTTCCAGCGCAAGTAATTCAATTGTTAACAAAATAGCGCTGAGGGCAATAACAGGAATGGACATCAGGAACGAAAAGCGCGCTGCAGCCTCTCTCTTCATGCCAAGCATCAAACCAGCAGTCATTGTGATACCAGAGCGGGAGGTGCCAGGGATCAGGGCCAACACCTGTGATAAGCCAATCAGAAGTGCTTTTTTCCAATTTAACTGGGCTAGAGATTCGACCCTGCGCCCCTTTGCATCAGCCCACCAGAGTAAAATACCAAAGCCAATAGTCGTAGCAGCGATAACACCGGCTGAACGCAGGTGAGTTTCTATGAACCCTTTAAATACCAGGCCTATCAGTCCCACAGGTATAGTAGCGAGAACAATCAACCAGGCCAGCCGCCCCTCATCGGTAAATTGTTTATCCGTAAATCCTCCTAGACCATCCCTAATCAGCACCCAAATATCTTTGCGGAAATAGAATACTACTGCCAGTAAAGAGCCAAAATGAACAGCGACATCGAAGGCCAGCCCCTGGTCCTGCCAGCCCAATACCTCAGAAGGTAAAATCAAGTGCGCGGAACTGGAGATGGGCAGAAACTCTGTCAGCCCCTGTATCAGGGCCAAAATTACAATCTGAAATGTTTCCATGTGTTATTAAGATCGGATTTTTTGTCTTTTCTTCCAAGTCACTTCATTGCGCAAATAAACAGGCTCAAGCTCTTCAGCGGTCACTGTATGACCCTGCTCCCATAGTGGTACTGCCAACTGCGCTATATCCCGAGCCTGAATGAGGCTGGCTTGATCAACGGCAGCCAATGACGCCCCTTCAAAAGCCTCATAATGTAATCCCGGACCCGCCCCATAAATCGGAGTACAAATCTCCGATTTCTCTAAAGACAGCAGAACCTCCTCCGGGTTCTGTACCGCCTCCGGGATCAAGCTATCGCAGGGAGAGTCACTGGAGTAAACCCCCCAATATACTTGTTGCATGCGAGCATCCAGCATTGCCACGATGGGTGACTGTCCCCAGTCCGGATGCGATCGCCGAGCTCCAAGCGCTAGGGCTGCGAGGCTGGAAACCGGAACCACCGGTAGATCTGCAGCATAAGCCAACCCCTGCACACTACTAATTGCTATACGGAGACCAGTAAATGACCCCGGCCCGCGGCTGACAGCAAGAGCATCCAGGCCTGCCAGCTTTATGCCGGCTTCTGCGAGAACGTCATCCACCATTGGCAAAAGGCGACGAGTGTGATCGCGCTCTGCCTGTACAAAACGCTCAATCAGCTGGCCATCAGATATGAGAGCAACAGAACAGGCGCCCGACGTTGTATCCAGGGCAAGTATTTTCACAGCGTTCTTAATCCTGGTCATAAAAAAGGGAGGGAATTGTGGCACGGGAGCGGAGGGGAGTCATGCCCAATATCGCAACCCGCAACTAAAAAACCCCGGACTAACCGGGGTTTATGAGGAGCCTGCCAAAGTTCACATCGTTGAGCCCATATATATGACCCTAGGCGGCCTTTTTCGGTGGCCGACCTCGACGGGCAGCACCAGCCTTCGGTGGACGGCCGCGACGGGCTGGAGCCTTCTTAGCAGCTGCTGTCGCAGTCGCTTTCTTGGGTCGTCCGACTCTTTTTGCTGGCTTAGCCGCTGAAGTTGCCTTCTTTGGACGGCCGGCTTTTTTCGCCGTCGCTGTAGCGGCCTTCTTGGGGCGTCCGGGCTTTTTCGCTGCTGTGGCCTTGGCTGCAGGTTTCTTCTTGGCCTTTTGAGTTTCGGCTTTTAATTTGGCTTTAGCCTTCTTCTCTAACTCTTTAACTTTAGCGGCAGCTTTCTTTGCAGCTGCTTTAACCTTAGCTTCAGCCTTCTTCTCAGCAGCCTTCAATTTCTTGGCATGAGCCTTTTCTTTGGTTTTTACCCAGCGTGTTTCAAATGCCTTAAGTGCGGCAGCTAACTCTTTATCTGCTTTGCTGGAGAGGCTCTTAGAGAGACTTTCCACCTTTTCTTTTGCAGCAGCTTCAGCCATATGTACGGCATCCATAGCCTTAGCTTTGGCAAGATCCATCTTTGCTGCTGCCAGCTTGGCGCGCAAATCCTTTGCCTTACTATTGGCACTGGCCAGCGAAGTTTTCGCTGTTGCCGCATTACTTTTCTGCGCTCGAGCCTTAGCCTTAGCAACACGGTCCATTTGCGCATCCAGCGATTTGGTCGCTGAATCTACCGCCTTCTGCGCTTTCACGACCGCTGGCGACGCTGCGGTCGCACTAGTTGCTCGTTTCGCGCGTGTACCTTTTTTTACTACTCTTGCCATCCCTTGTCTCCTCACTGAAAGAAGAAGTACATCCAAAAGTGTGCCGGCAGCATTGCCTTTTAGCTATCGAATAAAAACTGGAATCGGCCGTTTTTATTACTTATGCAGAGCGCCGCACCGCCTATTTCGATACAACTTTATCAAAGTTAATAAAAATACCCGGCATTGCAAGTAAAAAAGCGAAAAATGAGAAACTTTTTATAAAAAAAGTATATTTTTCTTATCAATTTTCACTTTTGGGTCCCGTTTTAGCACTTTGGTAGAAATTATTTTGTCCCATTGAGCTTAGTTTGCACAATTCCCGCAAGCGCCTCTATATGATCCTCACGTAAATTTAATGCGGGAATATATCGGTAGTCACTGCCCCCAGCATCAATAAAATTAGCGCGATTCTCTACCGAAATTTCTTCCAATGTTTCCAGGCAATCCGCAGAAAAAGCCGGGCAAATTACATCGACACTACTAACTCCTGTTTTACCCCATTCAATAAGAGTCTTATCGGTGTATGGCTGCAACCACTCTGCCTTACCAAAGCGCGACTGAAATGTGACTTGCCACTTATCCTCACTGATTTCTAGTTCATCCGCTAATAACCGTGCGGTTTCCATGCAATGGCGATAATAGGGGTCCCCCTTATCAACATTGGCTTTTGGGATACCGTGAAATGAAAGTAACAATTTTTCCGCTGGCCCTGCTTTTTCCCAGTGTTCTTTTACTGAATTGGCCAGGGATTTTATGTAGAGGGGATTTTGGTAATAATCTCGAATCAGAGAAATATCCGGAATATCGCGACTATTGCGAAAAATTTGCGCCACCTGATCATAAATTGCTGCAGTTGTGGTAGCCGAATATTGGGGATATAGGGGAAGCACTATAAAAGACTCAAAACCTTTCTTGCGCAGAGTTTCTATGGTGTTGTCGAGGCGGGGCTCACCATAAGTCATGGCATATTCAACAGCGACATCGCAACCTTTTACTTTTAAACGCTGCTGCAACAGCTCTGCTTGCTTCTGCGTATAGTAGAGAAGCGGCGATCCTTCCACTTTTGTTTCATCTGCACTGCTATTCCATATTTCCGCATAGGCAGGGGCAATACGTTGTGGACGAAAAGGCAGTACCAAGCAGTTCAATATGGTCAGCCAGATTGGCCGCGGTATCTCGACAACCCTCGGATCTGAAAGGAATTCCCGCAAAAAACTTCTTACTCCTGTAGGTGTGGGCTCAGCTGGAGTACCTAAATTCATCAAAATTATTGCCGTAGACATAAACCGCCCCGTTAGAAATCTTATCCTTTCAAGAAATCCTGCCAGTTATCGGGCAGGGAAGAGCGCATACTGCCAGGCCAATACCGCCGTGATCAACTCGCTCTATATCACTTCTGGAGATACAAAAAAGCCCCCAAGTGGGGGCTTTTAAAAAATGTTAGCGATGATCTCAGCTGAGAGCTTCCAACACTTTCTCGCGAATCTCATCCATACCGCCAACACCCATTACCTTGCTGTACTTGGGAGCCGCTTCAGGAGAGCGTGCTTCCAGCTCGCGATAGAAGCCTACCAGCGGTGCCGTCTGCTCGTGATAAACCGCCAAACGGTTGCGAACAGTTTCTTCAGTATCATCTGTACGCTGGATCAGTGCCTCGCCAGTCACATCATCGACACCCTCAGCCTTGGGCGGGTTGTATACGATGTGATAGACGCGACCAGAGTTTTCATGAACCCGGCGGCCCGAGAGACGCTTTACGATTTCTTCATCGTCAACAGCGATCTCCAGAACATGATCGATATGTACATCGGCTTCCAGAAGGGCTTCAGCCTGGGGAATGGTGCGAGGGAAACCATCGAACAGGAACCCTTTAGCGCAGTCTTCCTGGGCAATGCGCTCTTTAACTAACGCAATGATCAGGTCGTCAGAAACCAATTTTCCCGCGTCCATAACATCCTTGGCCTGTAGGCCAAGAGGGGTACCCGCCTTCACCGCAGCGCGAAGCATATCGCCGGTGGAGATCTGCGGAATGCCGAACTTCTCTGTTATGAATTGAGCCTGAGTGCCCTTGCCGGCTCCCGGCGCGCCCAAGAGAATAATTCGCATGTTCAGTAAGCCTCCAATACTATCGACGAACCAAAAGCCGCCGCGCTAAAAGAGCGCTACCTTACACTCACACCTCAGATTGGGCAAGATTGCTACCGATACCCCCACAATCCATACAAACCACAGAGTACTAAAAGGGGCTTAAAGCTCCGCTCTATGTAAGCCTGTTAAGATCCCTAGCTATCAGCACCGGGCTTCCGCTGAACTTTGGCCTTGTCCCAAAGTCTGTCCAGTTCCTCCAGCGTTGCCTCTGATACTTGCCGACCTTCACTGTGTAAACTGGACTCAACATAACCAAAACGCCGCTCAAATTTCCTGCTACACCCCCGCAAAGCTGCCTCAGGATCAACCTTCAGGTGGCGGGATGCATTCACACAAGAGAAAAGCAGATCCCCCAGCTCCTCCTTTGCATGCTCCGTATCCCCATTTGTCACGGCCTCCCGCAACTCTGCAACCTCTTCCTCAATCTTATCGAGGACACCATCAATATTGGGCCAGTCAAAACCGACACGGGAGGCGCGCTTCTGTAATTTGGCCGCACGCGTCAAAGCCGGAAGACCCACAGCTACTCCTGCCAGGGTTCCTGCATCCCCTTTGGCAGTGCGTTCGGCCTCTTTAATCGCCTCCCAATTCCTCTTTACTTCAGCTTCATCAAGAGCTTCGGCAGAGCGGTCGCCGTAGAGGGTTCCACTTGGAAAGACATGGGGATGCCTGCGCACTAGTTTGCGTACCAAAGTGTCAACAATCTGGGGGAAATCAAAGTGGTCTTTCTCACGCCCTAACTGGGCATAAAAAATGACTTGGAAGAGCAGATCTCCAAGCTCTTCGTGCAGGTGCTCAAAGTCTTCCTGCTCAATAGCCTCTGCTACCTCATAGGCCTCTTCAATCGTAGAGGGGACAATACTGGCAAAGTCCTGTTTCAGGTCCCAAGGGCAACCGCCCTCAGGGCTGCGAAGCTGAGCCATCAAGTGGAGGAGGTCCTCCACAGAGTAATTCTTTTCCACGTTATTCCTTACTCAACGTTCAGCGCAGAATTCGCCGCTTTGCCGCTGCCACATTGGGCAGTTGATTGATCCGATGTAAAACTTGGCTCAACTCTTCAAAGTTGTGGATCTCAGCAGTCACGATCATTTCTACCGTATGCTTGTTCTTATTAGAGCGGGTTTGCATAGCGGTAATATTAATTTTCTGACTGTCCAGCATCACCGTGACATCCCGCAACAGGCCCTGGCGATCGTAGGCTTCGATCATAATTTCAACGGCGTAAAGTTCGCGGGGTTTTTCCGCCCAACTTACCTGGAGTACCCTTTCAGACTCCTCAACCTGCATACGCAGCATATTTGCGCAGTCTTTACGATGTATAGAAACCCCGCGCCCAAGGGTGATATACCCCATAATTTCATCGCCTGGAACGGGGTTACAACAGCCGGCAATGTGGGTGAGCAAATTACCCACTCCGTCGATATAGACATCTGCCTTGCCTTCTCCCCGGGCAACTGGAGCCGTCAGCGATGGTACCCGAGGCACATTGTCGACCTTCACCATTCGCTGGGCTGCGTTGAGAACCTGACCCACGCCTATATCACCGGCACCCACTGCCGCATAGAGGTCCTCTAGGGAATGCATGTTGAGCTTGGCTGCCAACTTATCGAAATCGAAATCACTCAGCGCCAGCTGCTTAAATTCCCGGTCGAGAATACTGCGGCCATCGGCGATATTCTGATCCCGAGCCTGCTGCTTAAACCAGTGAATAATCTTGGCTCGGGCACGGGAGGTAGTGATATAGGCCATGCCCGAAGAGAGCCAATCGCGACTCGGCGCTTCGAGTTTTCCTGTGAGGATTTCAACCTGATTGGCTGTCTCCAACCGGTGGTTGAGCGGCACGATTCGGCCATCTACTTTAGCCCCGCGACAACGGTGACCAATTTCTGTATGGATCTTGTAGGCAAAATCTAATGGTGTTGCACCCCGAGGCAGGTCTACAACATGACCGCCGGGGGTAAATACATAAATACGTGAATCTGCCTCACTGGAGCGTAAATCATCTTGTAGTGGGTTACCTCCCACCTCTTCATGCCAGTCGAGCACCTGACGCAACCAGGATATTTTTTGCTCGTAGCTATCTTTACTCTCGCTCTTAAGATCAGTGCCCTTGTAACGCCAGTGAGCACAAACACCGTATTCCGCCTCTTCATGCATAGCAAAAGTTCGGATCTGAACCTCAAGCACCTTTCGCTCGGGGCCAATTACAGCCGTGTGCAGAGAGCGATAACCGTTTTCTTTGGGGGAGGCGATATAATCATCGAATTCATTCGGTATGTTGCGCCAGAGGTTGTGCACTATACCCAGAACCGCATAGCAATCCCTTACTGTTGGGACAAGAATACGCACTGCGCGAATATCATAAACCTGGGAGAAGCCGATATTTTTCCGGCGCATTTTCCGCCAGATACTATAGATATGCTTTGCTCGCCCGTAGACATCACCTTCAATATGGGCGCGCTCGAGTTCAGAGCGCAATAGCTCCAATACCTCATCAATATACTGCTGCCGAGCCAGTCTTTTCTCATCCAGCAAGCGAGCAATCTGCTTGTAATCTTCCGGCTCAAGATAGCGAAATGATAGGTCTTCCAATTCCCATTTGATATGACCAATTCCCAGGCGATGGGCAAGGGGTGCATAAACATCGGCCACTTCACGAGCAACTCTCTGGCGTTTAGCCGGCTCTGAGTTTTTTGCAGCACGAATGGCACAGGTGCGCTCAGCGAGTTTGATCAAAGCGACTCGCACGTCGTCGACCAATGCCACCAGCATACGCCGGATATTCTCTGAATGTTCCTCTACCGCACCACTCGGGCTCTCTTCTCCGGTATCTGCGCTGCGACTGCGAATCGCAGCCATACGCAAAACACCACGAATCAACTTGGCAACTCGCTCACCAAATTCTTTTTCCACAGCTTGCAGTGGCAGGCGTTTTTCACGTACGGCACGGTACAGCACCGCCGCGACAAGTGCTTCTGAGTCTATTTGTAAGTCGGCGAGAATCTCAGCCATCTCAAGGCCTGAGGCAAAACTGCTAGCGCCCTCAGCCCAGATATTTTCCGCCTCAATTGCGCGCTGTTCTGCTTCGGCACTCACCTCAGCTGCGCGCCGCAAAGTTACTATCGCAGAACCATCCAGGCCCGCGAGCTTCTGTACATGGCGCAACCAGGATTCAAGGTCGAGTTCACCTTCTCCACCAAAGGAATGATGCTTTCTTACTTGAACCATCTTTTAACAAGAGTCATTTGTGTTATTGGCATAATTTTGTCGTTACCTGGCTTAGCAGCACATTTACTCAGTGCTCATGCTGGATTAAGCGCTTCTCTATCATAGGTTTGAACTCACCAAAGTCCATGATTTTCTGTATACATTTCAATAAGCTGCGCGAAATTCAGCAGTTTTTCGTACCAATTTGAGTGGGAAGGTATAAGTCTTGTCCAGCTTGTTGACCTTTTAACCAACAGTAAACCTGCAAAACCAATGCCTATAGAAAACTAAAATTGTGATATTGGGGAATATCGAGAGAAGTGAACAGGTTGCATTTGTTACTTAAAAGTGAATTTCTCCACCTCTACATGAACACAAAACAAGGCTTTACCGAACTTTACAAACTATCAGTTTTTTTGTATTTACCGGCTTAGTTATTGCTTTTTTAACTGGCAATGCACATATAGCAGGAGGATTAGAGGCTCCCCCCAAAAAAAGGGGCAAGAGAGATGATTGTAGATTGATTGGCGAATCACTTTACAAAGCTGCGAATCTCACAAAGTTTTTGCTAGTAGATATCAGGCACAATGCTGGAGTTAAAGCACTTTATTTCCAGCATTGATCAATAAAATAAGATAAATTAGAGAATAAAAGTAAGAACTATTTTGGGGAGGCAAAAAGTCCTGAAGATAAATAACGATCTCCACGATCACAGACAATTGCAACAATCGTCGCATTTTCTAGCTGCGCAGACAGCCTTAAAGCACCGGCTACCGCCCCTCCAGAGGAAACGCCACAAAAAATACCCTCTTCCTTCGCTAGCCTGCGAGTCATATCCTCAGCTTCTCGCTGGTCCATATCCATGACCATATCCACTTGCTCAGGAACAAAAATCTTAGGTAAGTATGCCTCCGGCCAACGGCGAATCCCCGGAATACTGGAGCCTTCAGTTGGCTGCAATCCAACGATTTGAATATCGGGATTTTGCTCCTTCAAGTAACGCCCGCATCCCATAATGGTACCGGTTGTACCCATTGAGGAGACAAAGTGAGTCACCGTTCCAGAGGTCTGCTGCCAAATCTCCGGACCGGTTCCCTCATAGTGAGCCAGGGGATTATCGCTATTGGCAAACTGGTTCAGTACCAATCCTTTTTTATCCTCTTGCATTTGCAAAGCTAAGTCCCGCGCACCCTCCATACCTTCTTCAGCGCTAACCAATATCAACTCAGCGCCATAAGCTGTCATTGAAGCCTTGCGCTCCTCGGTAGCACTGTCGGGCATAATCAATATCATTTGATAGCCCTTAATCGCTGCAGCCATTGCCAGGGCAATTCCCGTATTACCGCTGGTCGCTTCAATCAGGGTATCTCCTGGAGAAATATATCCTGCAGCTTCCGCATGGTTGATCATTGAAAGTGCCGGGCGGTCTTTTACCGAACCCGCAGGGTTATTGCCTTCCAGCTTGAGCAAAACAGTATTACTGGTATCACCTGGCAGGCGCTGTAGTTTAATCAGCGGGGTATTGCCTACGCAGTCAGCAATTGTTGGATAATCCATAATGCAATAAATTCCAGAAAAATCTCGCGGGGTCCAAGTGTACAGCAAGCGGTACTATGCACTAAATACCGTCTACTTTGGTCTACTCCCTACCCAGGTTATTAAGGGAGATATACCTGAAGCGGTATTATTCAGATGGCTATGCCGCGCTATCTAATCTTGGCAAAGTGAATCTTTGAGCCTCTAAAACGCGCATATTGTGACAAAAAAGAAGCGTTTTCTGATAAGTGAATGAGTGCGCTCAGATGTACATAACGGTAAAATGAGGGAAAAATAATCGTACAAGGCCCCTCTTAACATGGCCCCAGGCAACCCTATTCTCTCAATCGAGGAACCAGAGCAACCTCGATCCTTACGAACCCTGGTATTTCGCCTTACTGTAGCACCCGCACTAATTCTGTCCTTGCTCCTCGCTCTCGTTTTCACCCTGCAGCAAATGCACGATCGTCGCCAATTACTATTAAGCCACGGTCGAGCCAGCGCCGAACAGCTAGCTGAACTAATTGAGATGAGCGGGGGCCATCCAGCTGAACTTAGAATGGAATGGCTGCGTAAAAGTTTGCTGGCGCTAATGCTGGAAAAAGATATGGTCAGATCTGTTCATGTCTACTCCACCGAACCCAGCCCCAAGCTAGCCCTCAACCCCAGCACCGGACTCAGCTTGCTGGCCAGTGTCGGGCCGCGTCCACGCAGCCCCATTAGTAGGGACACCCTTAACAAGCGCGAACCCTTTATTTTTGAAGATGATGAGACCCTTCAGGTTTTACAGCCATTGAAAGGCGATATCACCACCTGCTGGATAAGTATTGAGCTACATCGCCCCTATTTCCTGGTGGGAACTTACCAAGTTTTACTCGTAGGTTTGGTGGGGTTGATTCTCTGTACCCTAGCCGCGCTGGCCTGGTCGGTCATCATGTCTGAGCGCTTTGCTCACAGCCTGATTAGAATGGGGCATACTCTGGAGGCGATTGGCAGAGGTGAGTTTGATCGACGCACCCATGAAACGGAGAATCGAGAACTCGCTCAACTGGGAAACCAAATTAACGAGATGGCTGAAAACCTGTCCAGTTACCAACAGGAATACAAAGCCAACTTGCTCCAGTCTATGGATGACCTGCGCCAATCCCTGGACAGTATGGAAGAACAAAATATTGAGCTGGACTTAGCACGTAAAAGGGCGCAGGAAGCAAGCAGGATTAAATCGACGTTCCTAGCCAATACCAGTCACGAGATTCGCACACCTTTAAATGGCATTATCGGTTTTACCAACCTGTTGTTAAAAACTGGAATTGATGAGCTACAGCAGGATTACCTGCAAACCATTTTACGTTCATCGGAAAACCTGTTGACTACCATCAACGACATCCTGGACTTTTCCCGCATTGAGTCCGGCAACCTGGTCCTTGACCATATCCCTATGGACCTTGGCTTACTACTTGAAGAGACCCTGCAAATACTGGCCCCAAACGCCTATGAGCACCATCTGGAACTGGTGCCCTTGATCGATTCTCAACTCCCTCCCACTTTAATCGGAGACCCGTTGCGAATTAAGCAAATACTTACAAACTTGATCGGTAACGCGGTGCGCAGCTCAGCAAATGGCAATATCCCTGTGCGCTTGTCAGTACATAGCATTAATAACTCAGAACTTGTACTCCGTATTTCGGTTACCGGCCTGGGTAACCGTCTTGACGAGGCTGGTCGCCGTGAAATCGAGAACATCCTCACTAGCAAGTCCCCACAGCTCACCCAACAAATCAGCGCAAATGGTTTAGGGATGTCTATAGCCCGCAGCCTAGTCGAGAGAATGAGCGGCTGCACAGGTATTGAAGAAACAGCCAATGACGGCAACACCTGTTGGGTGCAAATTTCCCTCCAGGCTGAACGTAATCGAGGCATGTATCCGCGTATTCAATATCCTGGCTGCCGAATTTTACTTGCAGACCCCAACCCAGTTACACGGACCCAGGTAGCCCAGCTACTCAGCCAATGGCAAGTGGAGCCCATAGAACTCGGCGATACCGATACTCTGCAACCGGCAATCGAGCAAATGTGGCGGCACGATGCCCTACCGGATGCGGTTATTATCGATACAGCTACTGCCAAAGGTGATTTTGATAATTTCAGTAGCAAAGTGCAGTCGCTGGTTGATACCTATCAGTGCCGCGTGATCGTTCTGGGCCCACCCGCTGAATTGCGTCGCTGCTACGACCAACTGCGCACCCGCACTCTCACTTTCCTTAGCAAACCCGTCACCCGAGACAATTTGCTGCGATCCCTGAAACGAGCAGTACCACAGCAGGGGCAACAGCGGGTTAATGGCGGGGTACAGGCGCTACCGTGGCCTGCACCACCGCGTGTGTTGGCAGTGGATGACCACGCGGCAAACCGCCGACTGGTTGGCGAACTTCTGCGAGCACAAGATGTAGAAGTCGTTATTGCAGCAAGCGGCGAAGAAGCTCTACAGCTCTGGCAGCAGGGAGCTTTCGACCTGGTATTTATGGATATTCAAATGCCCGAGATGGATGGTATCGAAGCTACACGTCTGATTCGTGAGCAGGAGACCGGCCGCCGTACTCCAATCATTGCCCTCACCGCCCACGCCGGCGCCGAAGAAAAAGCACGCCTGCTGTCTGCGGGACTAGACGACTACTTAAGCAAGCCTGTTAGCGAGGCCCAGCTCTCCCATATGATCAAGCGCTGGCTTAAGATCATCACTCCCCAGGCCGCAGAAAAAGTGAAGATTGAGGAGATGCGCCTGGTAGACATTGGCGAATGCCTGGCCCTCGCCAACGGCGATGCCAAGCTGGCCAGGGACATGCTGCGCATGTTGATTGACGGTCTCAGTTCAGATGAGAGAGAACTGGAAAGGTTGTACAACCTTGGGGATTACAAGGGCATGTTCGAACTCACTCATCGCATGCACGGTGGCTGCTGCTATTGCGGAGTTTCACGCTTGAGAGAATCAACTTGCGTGTTACAAGAGGCATTGCGCACTATCCAAGGCTCCGATGCCCTAGCCTTTGACCAGCGCAAACTCAATGCTGTTCTCAGGGAGATCCGGGCCCTGCGCGAGTGGGCTTCTGAACAAGACTTGGATGCGCTCTTTGGCCTGGAGGTAGTTGCCTAGCAGGATTCAAACACGACAAATGCCAGGGCCGAGTCTTTTTCATCAGACAGGCTGAGGTGGATTCTGTCCACACCAAGTTTTTCGGCCCTCTCCTCAGCTGCGCCCGCCAGTACCACCTGCGGTGCAGCGCCCTTGCGGCGACGGACATCAATGTCTTGCCAGGAAACCCCCTCGCCAATCCCTGTGCCCAAGGCCTTGGCTACAGCCTCCTTCGCCGCAAATCGCTTGCACAGATATGCAGCGCGGATGGACTCAGCCATAGCATAAAAGTCCTTCCTTTCCGCACTGCTAAGAACACGCTCAACAAAGCGATCACCAAAGCGCTGCCACGCCACCTCAATACGGTCGTAGTTACAAATATCGGTGCCAATACTAACAATCATTTTTTTCCGTAAACCTGTCGAAAAAGCTCTCTGCTCTTCAAAGGCTTATCCCCCAATACTTTCCTCAACAATAAACGTGTAAGACGCTTTGCAGGTGCTAAAGCGTCACCTGACCAGCCACCCCCATTCATAGCGCTGTCCATCTCCAATAGTTCGGCACCTGAAAAAAAACACTCTCCCAGACTCTCATCTTTGGAGCGGTGAACAGGAATTAAACCCCACTCATCATCCAGGCGATAAACCCCATCTTCACTTACAGGGTCTCCTCGCGGGCCGCTAATATTGAGGGACGGGCAGGTACCGAGCTCCAGGAGCAGTTGTAACTCAAAGCGACGAAGCGGACCTTCCAGTTCAGCGTTGGAGAGTCCCTCCAGCTGAGACAGAGATTCCAGCAGGCTCTGATAAGCTGCAAACAGCGTGTAATGCGCCTCGCCCTCGGGAAGGAGCCTTACCATCAGTTCATTGGCATAAAGGCCCGCATAAACCGCTCGGCTCTTGAGCCATAGTGGTACACCAACATTTTCGACTGGACCGAGCGTTTTAAGTGAACCCGCTCCCATCAATGTGACAAGCAACGGGGTGAAAGGCTGCAACGCTTGTTGGCGGCGCTGCTTGTCACGGCGGGCCCCACGGGCGACACAGCCCAGCCGGCCGTAATCGGGAGTGAAAAGCTCCAGGATCAAACTGGAGTCTTTATAGGGCCGCGAATGGAGGATATATGCGGGTTGAGGCGGTTGAGGCGTTTTCATAGGTGCAGGGGAAATTGCCCTGATGATTACTCGTCTCTGTAACCGAGACTGCGCAGAGCCCGCTCATCATCAGACCAGCCAGATTTCACCTTCACCCACAAATTGAGCATTATCTTGCTATCAAACAAGCGCTCCATATCTTCTCTAGCCTGGCTGCCAATCTGTTTGATTCGCTCGCCCTTATTTCCAATGATGATACGTTTTTGGCCCGCCCGCTCAACCAAAATAGCAGCGCTGATATGCAAGACCTTACCCTCTTGGGCAAACTCCTCTACCTCCACAGTAACTTGGTAGGGAACCTCGGCACCCAATTGACGCATAATCTTTTCGCGAACAATTTCTGCTGCGAGAAAGCGCGAGCTGCGGTCAGTCACTTGATCTTCGGGGAAGAAATGCTGCCCCTCGGGCAAGTGCTTCAGAATTACCTCTTCCAAAGTATCCAGATTTACGTTGCGCAAGGCTGATATGGGAACAATTTCAGCTTTTGGATGCTCCTCAGCCAGGGCTTGTAGCTGGGGCAGTAGATCAGCTTTATCCTCGAGCTGATCCACCTTGTTCACGGCGATGATTAATGGGCATTTAATACCACGCAGCTTATCTGCCACCAACTGGTCTGCCTCACTCCAACGAGTGCGCTCTACAACAAACACCACTACATCCACGTCCCGCGCAGCACTGGCGGCAGCTCGGTTCATATAGCGGTTAATCGCTTTTTCTTGATCGGAGTGCAGACCCGGAGTATCGACAAAAATGATCTGGTTTGGACCTTCGGTTTTAATACCGAGCATATTGTGGCGGGTCGTCTGCGGCTTGCGCGAAGTAATCGCGAGTTTCTGCCCCAGCAGGTGGTTCAACAGTGTGGATTTTCCCACATTGGGGCGGCCGACAATCGCGACATAGCCACAGCGAGAAGGTTGTTCGCTCAAGAAATTTCTCCGAAAGAGTTGGAGGTCTCCGGGAAGCCCCGGAGCCAGAAGCGCCCCCAATGATACAAGGGGCTGTCATTACGATGCGGGAAATGGATCCGGCGCGTCGTTTCTATTGTAAGGTTAGTCCTGCCCGGTGAGGAGCTTATAAGCTTTCACCGCCGCAGTCTTTTCAGCATTACGGCGACTGCTGGCTTCGCCTTTTGCAGGCTGCGTAAGGCCACTGACACGGCACTCCACTACAAAATGCTGTGCGTGTTCAGCGCCAGAAACATCTACGACTTTATATTCCGGCAGAGGTTTTTTTCGAGCCTGTAGCCACTCCTGCAAGCGAGTTTTGGGATCCTTCACGGTCTCTAATGATAGGCCCTGCAAGCGCAATGCAAACCACTCAAGTACCCGGGCGCGCGCAGCCTCCAAACCGGCATCCAGATAGATGGCCCCAATAAGAGCCTCTACGGCATCGGCCAGAATCGATGCCCGACGAAAGCCGCCACTTTTCATTTCACCTTCACCGAGGCGCAGGCAATCGCCAATTTCCAACTCCCGCGCAAGTTTTGCCAGGGTTTCACCGCTAACCAATTGTGCCCTCAAGCGGCTCAACTGCCCCTCGCGCCCGTTGGGGAACTGCTCGTAAAGTGCCGCGCCGATAGTGAACCCGAGTATCGAGTCGCCGAGAAACTCCAGGCGCTCATTATTACGACTCCCGTGGGATCGGTGAGTAAGAGCCAACTCAAGCAGCTCGGCCTGATCAAAGTCATGGCCGAGGCGCTTGCAAAGGCGTTCCAATAAAAGATCAGTCACGTTTGCGGAATTGCTCCAGATCGATCAGCGCATCACAGCAAAGCTCCGGCTTCGCAGTGTCGAGCTGTTTATTAAACTTCATCACAACATCTACGTTGTATATCAGCGGCTGGCGCAGTTCGTAATTGATGCTCACAACAGAACCCTTTGCGCCGCGAACTACCTGTACAGATTTAGTAGGCTCTCCGCGCACATTGTTTACCAGGAAAAAACGGTTCAGCTCTTTTTTAATCTGACCCGTGGTCATATCTTCCAGGTTTGGATTTTGTCCCAGGGTTTTTAGCCCTTCGTTAACGTAACGAGCATCTAGGTAGGCCGGTGCCATCTTGGATACACAGGTCAAAGCAAATCCCAACATCGCGATAATCAGCAGCCAACCCCAGTAGCTCATACCGCGCTGCTGCTGCAGTGAAAGGTTGAGTTTACTACCCATAACTATGCCCTCTATCCTTTATATATAACCGGGCTAAGGCCCGGCTGGTTTCTTTATTGGATTGAGCCTACACGCTTAAAGCTGGGCAAACTGAGCAACTTGTCCCAGTGCATCCAAATGGCGAAAGCTTTGCCGACGATATCCTTCTCTGGGACAAAGCCCCACTCCCGGCTATCGAGGCTGTTATCGCGGTTATCGCCCATCATAAAATAATGCCCTTCCGGCACTACACCACTAAAGTTACTGTACTGCCGGGGGCGGACACTTTTCTGCATCTCGTGGCGATAGCCATCGAGATCTTCCCACATGACTTCTGTTTGCGGGTTACTTGGCGGGATAGCCCGGATCAATTCTTGGCGAGCCATCTCACCGTTGACATAGAGCACATTGTTCTTCAGCTCTATCTTGTCACCGGGTAACCCAATCACCCGCTTGATGTAGTAAGTATCGTTATTGTGGGGTGGAAAGAACACCATGACATCGCCGCGCTTGGGCTCACCCACATCCATTACCTTGGTTCGGGACACTGGCAAGCGCACACCGTAGGCATACTTGTTGACCAGAATAAAATCCCCGACTTCCAATGTTGGAATCATTGAACCTGAAGGAATCTGGAAGGGCTCGACAATAAAAGAGCGCAGAACAAATACGATCGCCAGAATCGGGAAGAAAGACTTCGCGTACTCGACAACGATCGGATCTTCTTGCTGGTCCCCGACATTCTTCTTGCGTTGACGGGCGAAAAACAGACTGTCAACTAACCAAATTCCGCCACTAATCACAACCAACCACAGCAGAATCAGAGGTAAATTTATATCCATTACTTTTCTCTACTATCCCTTATTTTTCGTCGTGGCGTAGGGCCGAAACCCTACTGATCCACCTTCAGTACCGCCAGGAATGCCTCCTGCGGCACTTCAACACGGCCCAACTGCTTCATTCTGCGCTTACCCGCTTTCTGCTTCTCCAGCAGCTTCTTCTTACGAGTAACATCACCACCGTAACATTTGGCCGTCACGTTTTTGCGCAGCGCCTTCACCGTGGTTCTCGAAACTACCTGACCACCAATAGCCGCCTGGATCGCCACATCAAACATCTGACGGGGAATCAGCTCTTTCATCTTTTCCGCCATTGCGCGGCCTTTCTGCTGCGCATTATCGCGGTGGACAATCAGCGCCAGAGCATCCACCCGGTCACCATTAATCAGGATATCCAGCCGCACCAACTTGGCCGCTTCAAAGCGGACAAAGCTGTAATCCAAAGAAGCAAAGCCGCGGCTTACGGATTTGAGACGGTCGAAGAAGTCCATAACCACTTCGCTCATCGGCAGTTCATAGCGCAGGGACACTTGTGAACCTACGTACTGCATGTCCTTTTGAATACCGCGTTTTTCCACACACAAAGTGATGACATTGCCCAAATACTCCTGAGGTACAAGAATATTCACCTCGGCAATCGGCTCCCTCATCTCTTCGATGGAGCCTACATCGGGTAAGCGCGATGGATTATCTACCATCACTATCTCACCGTCTGACTGCTCAACTTCATAAACCACGGTCGGCGCTGTGGTAATCAGATCCAGGTCGTATTCCCGCTCCAGACGCTCTTGGATAATTTCCATATGCAGCATGCCGAGGAAGCCACAACGGAAACCAAAGCCCAGCGCATCGGATGTTTCTGGCTCGTAGAACAGGGAGGCATCGTTCAGCGACAGCTTCTCCAGCGCATCCCGGAAAGCCTCATAATCATCTGAACTAACCGGGAACAAGCCTGCATAAACTTGGGGCTTAACCTTCTGGAAGCCCGGCAGCATATCAATATCATCGGCGCCCTTAGCATGGGTCAGTGTATCGCCCACAGGAGCGCCATGAATATCCTTGATCCCTGCCACCACAAAGCCCACTTCACCTGCGCGAAGTACACCGGTTTCGTGGCGCTTGGGTGTAAAGATTCCCACGCTGTCCACAACATGGGCACGACCGATAGATTTGGTGACAATCTTTTCTTTGGTTTTCAGGGTGCCCTGGACAACACGCACCAAGGAAACAACGCCCAGGTAGCTGTCAAACCATGAGTCGATAATCAGCGCCTGTAGAGGAGCATCGACATCGCCTTCAGGCGGTGGTACCAAGCGCACCAGATCTTCCAGTACATCCTCAACACCGAGGCCAGACTTAGCGCTGCAACGAGTCGCTTCGGCGGCATCGATACCGATAATATCTTCAATTTCTTCGGCAACCTTTTCAGGGTCTGCCTGGGGCAAGTCCATCTTGTTCAAGACAGGGATAACTTCCAACCCCTGTTCAATGGCTGTATAGCAGTTGGCAACCGATTGGGCCTCAACGCCCTGGGCGGCATCTACCACCAGTAGCGCGCCTTCACAAGCTGCCAGAGAACGGGACACCTCATAGGAGAAATCCACGTGTCCGGGGGTATCAATAAAGTTCAGTTGATAGGTCTTACCATCGCGCGCTTCATAGTCGAGCGTCACACTCTGCGCCTTGATGGTAATCCCACGCTCGCGCTCGAGCTCCATGCTGTCCAGCACCTGTTCAGCCATCTCCCGATCGGAGAGGCCACCACAGTCCTGGATAAAGCGGTCAGCCAGGGTAGATTTCCCGTGGTCGATATGGGCAATAATGGAGAAATTGCGGATATGAGAGAGATCTGTGGCCACTGCGGAATAAAAACCCTTGCAAAATCAAATGATTAGCTGGCTATAGTGCCAACTGTGTGGCGCAAGTCTAACAGAACTCATGGACAGAGGTGAGAGCTAGGTGGCCCAACGGGCCACCAATCGCTGGAAAGCGGCTAGCTTTCGATCTTAATTGTACGGAAAGTGGACTGCCCAGCCCGGAAGAAGCGAATCGGCAATAGCTCATCCTCCGGCAGATCCTTGACGACAGTTTTGTAGTCACTAATGTCGCCAACTTCTTCAAAACCAAGTTGCGCGATGATATCACCACTGCGCAAACCTGCTTTGGCACCGGGCTTGCCTGGAATCACCTGCTTCACCAGCACCCCAGTTTCCACATTCCAGCGCTGCTTCAGGATATCGGGAATTTCCTCAACCACGACACCCAGTCGCCCACCCACTCCAGAGCTGGGATTGGCTGCCACTTGCCTCGCTTCATCTTCAGAACCCGGCAGGGTGCCGACAGTGACACTCAGGCGCTCGGGTTTACGATTGCGGATCAACTCCACCTGGGCCTGTGTACCCGGTCGAATCTGCCCTACAACGTGCGGCAGGTCACCAAAAACTCCTATCTTCTGACCATGGAAGCGCAAAATGATATCACCGGGCATAATTCCCGCTTGAGCTGCAGGCGACCCAGGGCTCACCTGATCGATCAGGGCGCCGGCGGGCTTACCAAGGCCCATGGCTTCCGCCATATTGCGGTCGACATTACTGATTCCCACTCCGAGCCATCCGCGATCCACCCGCCCTTTTTCTTTTAACTGGGCAACCACATCCTGGGCAAGGCTTGCGGGAATAGCGAAGGAGAGCCCGATAGAACCGCCACTGCGGGTATAGATCTGAGAGTTGATACCCACTACTTCGCCATCCAGGTTAAACAGCGGGCCTCCGGAATTTCCGGGGTTAATTGCAACATCTGTCTGGATAAAAGGAACGTAATTCTCGCGGCTCTCATTGGGGATACTGCGCCCCATCGCACTGACGATCCCGGCGCTTGCGGAGTAGTCCAAGCCGAAGGGAGAGCCAATAGCGACAACCCATTCTCCCACCTGCAGTTCTTCGGAATCCCCCCAGCGTACTGACGACAGGTCCTCCGCGTCGATCTTTAACAGGGCCAGGTCGGAGCGCACATCCTTGCCAATAACCTGCGCCTCGTATTCGCGACGATCAGTCAATGTAACGGTTACCTGGTCTGCACCATCGACCACGTGATTATTGGTTACGATATAACCCTCTTCAGAGATGATAAAGCCGGAACCCATACTCGCTACCGGACGCTGCTGGCGCTGGCGCGGCTCGAAAAGGTGGCGGAAGATATCGGGAATTTCCTGCTGAAGCTGCGGCTGGCTGCTGCGACTAGTGCGGTTGCGATCAACCGTGTTGATTTTGACGACTGCCGGAGAGTTATCTTCGATTAACTCCGTAAGTTCGGGTAGTCCGCGGGCACTGGCAGCCCCGGAAACCAACAGACACAGAACCAGTAGATATTGTGTACAACGTTTAACCATAGGTTTGTTACCCCTAGTGATCCCTTCTAATATGAAACCATTGGATTTTCGAGTCCTTTCAAGGGCGAGCCTTGGCTTGTCCAGCCCCTTAGGGACTCTCAGTAACGACTTAGTGGCGATCTAGTCACCAAAGTTCTACAACAGACTGTAAAACTGTGTAAAGAGTTAACGATGTCCGAAATGCGCCCGCGCCCAGAACGCGGTCAGTTTCACCTGCCCACTGAGCTCTACGGCCAAAGTGTTTTGGGTGCCCCTCTACTCTATTTTCCCGCACAAACCGGCACCCACCACGGCCTCATAATGGCCGGCACCCACGGAGATGAAGTCGCCGCAGTCGTCGCTCTATCCTGCGCGTTGCGGGCCCTCGCCACCAATTCATTGAGACATCACGTAATCCTCGCTGTCAATCCGGATGGCTGCCAGCTGGGCACCAGGGCCAACGCACGCGGCGTAGATCTTAACCGCAACTTTGCCACTGCAAATTGGGATGGCAGTGGCAATGTCTACCGGTGGAACAGTGCTGCGGAAAAACGCGATGTTCGGTTAAGTACAGGTGATAGCGCCGCCTCTGAACCCGAGACCTCTGCACTTTGCCAGTTGTTTGCAAAGCTGGGACCGACCTGGACCGTTTCCATTCACGAGCCCCTTGCCTGTGTCGAGGATCCCAGCAACAGCCCTCTGGGCATGCAGCTTGCCAGTGATTTCAAGCTGCCTCTGGTTGGGGATGTGGGTTACCAGACCCCAGGATCATTCGGCACTTGGTGCGCAGAACAAACACTGCCCTGTATTACTCTCGAATTCCCCCCAATATCAGCAGATGCGGCAAGTGAAGACTATCTGCAAGCGCTAATCGATCTGCTGACTTACGACCAATAAACTCTTCCTGCCTCGAAACGCAGAGGGGGCTCCACATCGCTGGCCAGCCAGGTGGGCCCATCCAGGTCCAGAAAGCTAGCTCGACTTCCCAAGGGCCAGGCTGCGCGGATAGCCCGAGAGGTACACAGCATACATCCCAGCATAATTTCCAGGCCGAGATCAGTCGCTTCATCTGCCAGTGCCAGGGCCTCGGTAATCCCGCCAGTTTTGTCCAACTTGATATTGACCATCTCATAGCGTTTGAGCAACTTCGGTAGATCCTCCCGAGTATGGCAACTCTCGTCCGCACAAATCGTCAGCGGGTGTTCAAAGCTCTCCAAAAATTCATCTTCACTCGCTGGAAGTGGCTGCTCAAGCATCGCTACCCCCAGCTTGCTTAAATCATGACATCTCTGCAACAAGGTCTCTTTTCGCCATGCCTCATTGGCATCAATCACCAACCTGGTATCTGGTGCTGCTGAGCGAACTGCCGACACCCTTTCTTGCACATGCTGGTCATCAAGTTTCAACTTGAGAATATCAGCTCCCGCCGTCACAGCAATTTTCGCAGCACTTGCCATTGCCTCGGGACTATCTACAACTAATGTCTGTACGGTAGGGAGAAAATCCGGAGCCGGGTGTAGACGCCCCGCTTTTTTAGCCTCCCAATCTGCCAGCGCACAATCCAATGCATTTCGCGCCGCTCCGGCAGGCATACGCAGCTGTAACTGCTCTCGGGTCAACCCATCGCTCACCTCTTTGAGCATTGGCTGCAGCTGGTGCAAAACAGAGGCAGCACTTTCTCCATAGCGAGCATAAGGCGTGCACTCACCGACGCCAGAGACTTCACCATCACTAAGCTCCACCACCACAACCTGAGCCTCAGTGCGCGCGCCACGAGAGATGACAAATGCAGTGCGTAGAGGCCAGCGCTCATCAAAACAGCGAGCCCTCATTGACAGAGCCTCCAGGCGATAAAAGGAACTCTCAGTTTAGGTCAGGGAGACGAGGGCTAGCTGGCGAAGGCGGAGGCGGCGGACTATTTCTTTTGGGAGGGCTCAATCTGCAGAAGTACAGGGGTGTAGGTGGGGTTTTGCGACTGGGACCTACTGTACCAGCGAACGCCCAAAGCACCGAAGACCAGACCGATCAAGGCCCCGATTACAGCACCGGGCTCAGCGAAGAGCGAATCCCCAATCAGTGCAACTAGCACCAGGGACATCAAGGGGACGAGGTAAACCAGCAAGGCACTACTGGTCAGGGCATTCTCGGTAATACCAATTACTGCCACATCATCGAGGTGGATTTTATCAGCAGAAAAACCGTTGAGAGCTACTTTAACGCGGGTCGAAGAAGAAAACAGATCGCCCAGCAATCCGGTCCCACAGCTGGACTTGGTAGAACAGCCATTACAGGCGCTACTCTGGGTGGTCTCCACCCAGATAGCATCGGACTCTATGGCCACCACCCGGCCACGCTCTTGAAGCACCTATATGCTCACTTAGCTCTTTGCGGTAATTGAGCTGGCGACACGGCGCGCTGTAGTTTCGGGGATTTCACCCACCACTGTTACAGTGTAAGCAACGCCTTCAATTTCCAGACGGTCCATATAGGCTGTTGTAGCTCCGCGGATTGCGCGACCTTTAAAGCCCTCAAGTTCTGGACCGAGGCGTTGGACAAATACAGAGAACACTCCCAGCCCATCGCTAAACACCATCATGTCGCCATCAGATAACGGCTTGACGGACACTACCCTGAAACCGTCGGGCAACCAGCCCACCTGCCAGCGGCTCTGTGAAGCCGTACACTCATTCCGATTGTCGATGCGCCGGGCATTATTCGAGACCGCCTGTAGTGCGGCATCCTCTACAGGGGAGAGATCCAGTTGTACAAACTGGTAACGCTCCAGTACGCGGCCCTGGGTGCTAACCAGCATGGTCTTCAACGGCAGCCCAGTCTGTTTATCGAGACTCACTACCAAGCCCAGGCGATAGCGATCCCTCGGTCGCGCCTCAATCACAACAGCATCGCGATCCGCGATTCGCTCCTCACCCCGCAAGATAAATTGGTAGGCACGCTGAGCCTGTTGTTGGCCCGCCGAGTTCCATGCTGTAGCACGATTTCTTGGCGAAGCACTGACATCGCAATTTCCGGCACTGCCGTGGCTGATCAACTCTCTAGGCTCACCACTGAGGTAGCGCACGCGCTCTACCTGCTCACCTTCTCGAACCGCGTGAACTACCTGCAAGGTCTCCAGGAGGCCCGCATGCTCAAAGGTCACCAGACCACTGTATTCAAGCTCAGTTACTGCCTTTGCCAACTTGGCTAGCCAATGCTCAACCTCGTTATTACTCACCACACCCGGGCTTACCATGCCGTTCTGCGCTGCAGGGTTGAGGTTAACTACGCCAGATGTCACCGCCTCTTGCGCCGGCATGCCGCCAACAGCACTTTCTGGAGTTGCAGTTGCTGGAACGGCCGGTACCGCAGCGGGACTTTCCACCTCTCCCGAGCCCCCGTCTGTCATAGCAACCTCCACTACAGCTGGGGCTGCTGCGGGAGCAGTACTCATATCGAGATTGATGGTGGTGGGGGCACTGGGTTCGACCCCAGTGTCAACCTGGGCAAATGACATGGGTGCCAACAACGAGGAGGCCAACAGTAGACCGTTGGCCTTGAGAATCCCGCTGAAAATTCGGCGCCCCCTGGTTTCGACTTTCGTCACACTACATTCCAACCTGTTCGCCGTAAGTGGCGCGAGCAAAGGGAACCATCCCCTGGCTGCCCACATGAGCGGCTTGTTCTGAGTGCTGAATCATTACGCGATTCAGGTGGCGCATCAACTCGGGAGTCGGGGCCTGCTGAATTACGGCCTGCCCCACAACACCGGTGCGTTGTTCCGGCACAAAGCGGGGAGCCGCAGTGCTCACTGAGCGCGTGGAAGGGGCGGGCACATAGAAACCGGAAGGCTGCGGTGCAGACTGAACGACCGGCTGAGCCTCCCGTTCTACCGAAGCTACCGGCTGGTTTGCCCCCTGAATAGCGCTCTGAGGAGAATCTGTCATTTGCTGCACACCCAAAATGGCAGCAAAGGCCACCGTCGCAGCAACAGCACCACGGGACAGCGGACGCCACCAGCGATTGTTGACCAAATTGCCAGCAACCGCAGATCCCCCATTGCCGTTTTGCGACAGAGGCTCTTCCTCATCGATGGCGGCAGAAATACTCGCTGCAAGGCCGATGTCGACCGGCGCGACCTGTTCGCGGCGCATAACACTCGCCGCAAGTTGGTAACGCGACCAGCGCTCACCGAACTCTTCAGAGGCCGCGCTGGCCTTCAGAAGCCGTTGCAGCTCCAGTTCGCTGACTTCGCCATCCATGAGCGCCGAGAGCGACTCGTTAAGACGTTCCTGATGATTCCCGTGGGACATAGGGGTTAACCCTCTTGTGCAATCATTTATTCGGTGCCCACAAGCACCATATTTGGTTACATGTTATGACCGGAGTCTGAGCGGTTGGTTTCCCCGACTGGGAAAATTTTCCGCAATTTTAACCCCTGTCACCCAGTGTTTCCGGCTCGCCGGCCATCACGGCCTGGACTGTCCGGTCTATCGCCTCCCGTGCGCGAAATATTCTAGAGCGCACAGTTCCCACCGGGCATCCCATAACCTCGGCGATTTCCTCGTAGCTCAGTCCCTCAAGCTCTCTCAGCGTTACCGCTGAGCGCAGATCCTCTGGCAGTGCGCGAATAGCGCGATGCACCGCCGCTTCCAGCTGGTCGCGAAACATCTGACTTTCAGGTGTCTCGTTGTCACGCAGCAGGTCAGCGCCCGA
This sequence comes from Microbulbifer maximicatervae (SeqCode), assembly GCF_052468155.1. Classification (NCBI taxonomy): domain Bacteria; kingdom Pseudomonadati; phylum Pseudomonadota; class Gammaproteobacteria; order Cellvibrionales; family Microbulbiferaceae; genus Microbulbifer; species Microbulbifer maximicatervae (SeqCode). The sequence continues at coordinate 2,835,959 of NZ_CP174335.1, read as the reverse complement.
GTAAAACTCAGCATCTTCCAGTTCAACATCGGAAGATGGCGGCCGACGACTGCGGGAAACCAGGTGATTCTTGGCGGTATTGATCGCAATCCGATACATCCAGGTGTAAAAAGCGCTCTCGCCACGAAAATTGGCAAGAGCACGATAAGCCTTAATAAAAGCTTCTTGGGTTACATCCTGTACTTCACTGTGGTCCTTAATGAACCGACTCACTACAGCAACAATTTTGTGCTGGTACTTGAGTACAAGAAGATCAAAAGCGCGTTTGTCCCCTTTTTGTACTCGTTCTACCAGCTCACGGTCACTCGTTGACGCCTGATGCGCTGTCATCCCCAACTCCCATATCCAGCCACACTGCGGGCGCCACAAAATTTGACTGCGGGGCCACCGGCGCAGGCGTTTCTTTTACTGTGTTGATGACAATGACAATAGGACATAAGTTCCACGTCAAATCGACGAATAATCAGGAGGCGCTATACTACGCGACCCTTAAACATAATTGAAATCTATGAATGCCCAGGCAAACTACGACGTTCTCGTAATTGGAAGCGGTGCAGCAGGCCTTACACTGGCCCTGCATCTCGCCTCCCAGTATCGCGTGGCCCTGCTCTCCAAACAGAGATTGCAAGATGGCTCCACCTGGTTCGCCCAGGGAGGCATCGCTGCAGTGCTGGATGAGATGGATTCGGTTGAGTCGCATATTGCAGACACATTAGACGCGGGTGCAGGACTCTGCCACCCCGCTTCAGTGCGCTTTACCGTAGAGGAGAGTACTGCTGCGATCAGCTGGTTAATCGATCAAGGGGTGGACTTCACCCGCGAGGAGCAGGGCTACCACCTCACTAAAGAGGGGGGGCACAGTCACAGGCGCATTATTCATAGCGCCGATGCCACCGGCCAAGCGGTACACAGCACCCTGATCACCAAGGTGCTAAACAGCCCCAATATCGACTGTTTCGAACACCATGTTGCCATCGATCTAATCCGCCAGCCAGATCCAGATAAAGGCCGATTTCGCTGTGCCGGCGCCTATGTACTCAACAAGAGCAACGATGAGGTCGAGCTGATCCAGGCTAAAGCCGTCGTCCTGGCCACCGGGGGGGCCAGCAAGGCCTACCTTTATACCAGCAACCCAGACGGTGCCAGCGGCGATGGAATCGCAATGGCTTGGCGCGCCGGATGCCGCGTAGCCAATATGGAGTTCAATCAATTTCACCCCACTTGCCTTTACCACCCCAAGGCCAAAGCCCTGCTGGTAACAGAGGCTTTGCGCGGTGAAGGCGCTGTACTCAAGCTTCCCGACGGCAGCCGGTTTATGGACCGCTTCGACAAGCGAGGAGAGTTGGCGCCACGGGATATCGTCGCCCGCGCTATCGACCACGAAATGAAGCGGCTGGGGGCAGATTGCCTCTATCTGGACATTTCCCACAAAGATCCTCAGTTTGTACGCGATCACTTCCCAACGGTTTATAACAATTGCCTTCGATATGGCATTGATATCACCCGAGAGCCTATTCCAGTGGTGCCTGCAGCTCACTATACCTGTGGCGGCATTATGGTCGATCGCCATGGGCGTACAGATCTGGACCAGCTCTACGCCATTGGCGAAACGACATTTACCGGCTTACACGGCGCCAACCGCCTTGCCAGTAACTCGCTGTTAGAGTGCCTGGTTTACGCTCGCTCAGCAGCCCTGCATATCGATGAGCACCTGGGTATGGTACAGGCGCCCCGCCCATCTCCAGATTGGGATGCATCGCGAGTCACCGATTCCGATGAAGATGTAGTGATTTCCCATAACTGGGATGAGCTGCGCCGGTTTATGTGGGACTACGTGGGCATTGTGCGCACCCGCAAGCGACTCTTGCGCGCGCAGCACCGAGTAACGTTGCTGCAGAAAGAAATTCGCGAGTTCTACGCCAATTACCGCATCAGCAGCGATCTGGTTGAACTGCGCAATCTCTCCCTGGTATCGGAATTGATTATTCGTTCGGCCCTGGATCGCCGCGAGAGCCGTGGACTGCACTACTCCCTCGACTACCCCCAGCTGCGTGAACTTGCTATGGATACGATTTTGGTGCCAGAGAACTTTGCCGGCCAACGCCAATTTATTTAACCGACCAATTTTTAGCCAGCTGGGCCCGCCACGGCAACCCAGCTAACTAGCGGGAATAGCGCAGTGCCACTTGTAGCCTGCGCCAATCCTGCGGCGCCAGCATATCCTTGGCCAACACCAAACGGAGCCGGCGCCCAGCCCTGTCCCGACCATTTATCACCACCAACCAAGACCACAACACCAGCTCATTTACAAACTGGAATTCGCGACGATCTGCGCCATCAGGGTGCCAAAACCACCTTCGCTCACGGGTCGATAAATGGCCTCTCACAGTTTTTACCCGGCGCCACTCTATCCCGGCGTAAACCATAACAAAAAGGCTCGCCAGCCCTGATAACACTAAAGGCAGGTTACACAACCAGAGTAGTAAGATCGCCAGGAAGGTGATCAGCAAAAGGAGCAAATGCAAAAGAAAGGAAGGCGCAACGATGCAACTTAAGCGGGCGCTGCGCTCATAAAGCGGGGGGGTCGAGCTATTCCTGGAGTCCGGTGTTGTCACGGATGATCTGCACTATACGCTTCAAGTCCGAGTCAGCCGGATCTTCTCGACGCAAGAACCAGGCGAACAGATCCTGATCCTGCTCATCGAGCAGGCGGATATAGCGCTGCTGATCCTCTGGCTCCAGGGTCTCGTAAACATTATCCAGAAACGGCAGCAAAACCAGATCCAATTCCAACATGCCACGGCGACTGGCCCAAAACAGGCGGTTGCGATCCATACTTCTTTCCAACCAGATAAAAAGCGCAGTATACCCCCTGCCCCACCAAACTTGAAAAGGGCGCGAATGACCCCCAAATTATGCCCCGAATACAAATGCAGGTGGCAGGATTATGGATCAGCAACAGTGGCAGGATTTTCTCAGCAACGAGGGCGCCATTTGGGAGGGCAGCAAAGCTCACTTCCCCCTCACCAGTCGCGAAGACCCTCAGAGTTTGCACCTGCTGGACCTGGGCCCAATCGGAGCTATTTCCATTACCGGACCCGACAGCCAGAAGTTCTTACAGGGGCAGCTCACCTGTGACTTGATCAACCTTCCCGATGAACACAGCACCCTGGGAGCTCACTGCAATCCTAAGGGGCGTATGATCAGTGCTTTTAGTGCACTGAAGCTTTCGCAAAGTGAGTTCATCTTCCGGTTGCCAAAGGATTTGGCCCCCATCGCCCAGCAAGCGCTGGCCAAGTACGCCGTCTTTTTCAAAACAGAGCTGCGCGACATCAGTGATGAAACCCACTGGTTAGGCCTGCAGGGGCGCAATGTGGCAGAGCGCACCTCCAAATTGCTGGGCTTCGAGCAACCCTCTGTCGGCGAGGTGAAGCTATTTGACTTCGAAGGGGAGCGCTGCATTGCCCAATGTATTACCGACCTGCAACTAGCCATCCTGGTACCCACCAGCAAGGTCCAGCAACTGTGGCAAAAGCTATCACCAGAGTGTGAAGCTACCGGCTATGACTGCTGGCAAATGCGTCAAATTGAAGCCGGTATCCCCCAGGTGGACGCCGCCACGACAGAGATGTTTATCCCGCAGATGACCAACCTGCACCTGCTCGGTGGCGTGAGTTTTAAAAAAGGCTGCTATACCGGCCAGGAAGTAATTGCCCGTATGCAATTCCGCGGCGCCGCCAAACGTCGCCTTTACCGGGCAAGCTGCGCTGCGGGGGATCTCCCTGAATCGGGCATGGAGATCTTTGGAGATGGGAAGCAAAGCATTGGCAATCTGGTAGAAGCCTGCCATAGCAAAGAAGGCGTTCAGCTACTCGCCGTACTCACCATCGCCAAAGTGGCCGCTGGTGAAACCTTACACCTGAAAGATGGCCGCACTTTGGATATCGGAGAACTTCCCTACGATGCAGACGCCGATCCGCTAGCCTAAACCGGAAAAGTACTTTTAATCAAAAAGGCGGCTTTTTAGTCGCCTTTTTTGTTTATGATTTAACAACCAGAAAAAACCTCTGGAAAGTAAAAAGGTTTGCACCAATCAAAACGCAGCTTACTACCGCTACTATATTTATGGATATTTCCCTGGGCTTCAAAATTTCAGCTAAATAAAGCAGTAGAGGGAGGCAATATTGAAAGAGTTAGACCAACTAATTGTCGTTCTTGAATGCTGCATTATTCTGGCAGGCTTTGCTGCAATAGTTGGCACACTCCAACCCAGAAAAGGCAGAAATCTTGGCAAAGGAAGAATTGTATCCCTCGCGATGATTATTTATATCAGTTTGATCAACGCATTACTGGCTGCCTTCACCCTGACTCTATCCAATTTTGATCTCGCTGATCGCACCCTGTGGTCAGTAAGCAGTTTTGCCATGAGTGTGGCTACGTCGTTTTCTATCGGCTACCTATGGATAAAGAAACGACTCAAATCTGTTTCAATTGTTGCCAAGGTTACCTATTTCCTTCTTTTCGGCATTGCCGGCTCAGTAGTTATTATCAATATCATGAATACGCTAGGGATCGTTTTCAACAGGGAGTATGGACCGTATTTTTTATCCTTTGTTTGCAACCTATTTGTCGTCGGTTATGCATTTTCAAGACTGCTTATGCGCCCATTATGGGTAGCTGTTAAAGAAAATGAACTAGGCCGAACCGACAAGGAGAAAACGGCGGCGTCCGGCTGATTTTCAGCTAAAAATATGGTGCCAACCATTGGACACCTACACCTAACAATAATTATTAACCATATAGCAAGCGGGCTAAAATAAAGCTAATTGTGAGACGGGAAACAACTTACCAGTTCTCCATTTCACTCATATACTGTTATCAACTTTCCTATTTAACCTTTCTGCTTAGGGCAATAGCGGAAGATGGAAAAACTGTCGGTACAAATCGATCAATTACTTGTCATTATTGAAATATCCATAGTGCTGGCAGGGTTTGCGGCAATGGTTGCCACTTTTCAGTCAAGGAGAATAGAGAGTATATCTAGAGGGCATGTGGTGTCCCTGGCCATGATTGTCTATATCAGCCTATTCAGCGCACTGCTCGCCGCCTTTTCTTTGGCACTTTTGAACTTCCGTATCGATGCTGGCTATGTTTGGTCTACAAGCAGCTCCTTGATGGGAATAGCCACCACAGGCTTTATTGTCTATCTGTGGAAAAAAAGACACTTCAAATTTGTGTCTATTGTAATGAAAGTTACCTACTATGGGCTTTTCAGTATCGCTTCATCGGTAGTTATCGTCAGCACCCTCAACGCTACTGGCATATTTTTCGAAAGAGAGTTTGGCCCTTATTTTTTAGCCTATATCTGTAACTTATTTTTTGTCGGCTTCGCGTTTGCCCGGTTGTTAATGCGGCCTCTTTGGAAGGCCGTTGAAACCAAAAAGAGGCACCCTGTGAAGGGCCGCCAATCTTAATTAGATAGGATTATTAGCCAAGCAATATATACCACCCAAGTGGAAACCCTTTTCGAATTACTCAATCCATATATTATTAATCAAACTTTAGCCACCAAGCTTATTAGGCCAAATCAATCTCCACCCATAAAATACTAATTTTTCTATTTACAATCCGGGAGAGCTGAAAATTCCGCCTTCTTTGACTCATACCACTTCTGCATTGATTCAGGATCTTTCATCAAATCCTGCATTTTTTTCATAGCTTGCAAGTGCTGTGCATCATTTTTTCGATACATCTCGATTCCGTGCATCTTGCTAAGCTCCGCCACCTCTTCAAAGTTATTCCCACGAAACTCCACATCGCAGGCGCCCCCCAACTCCTTGCAGGTCATCATTTTCATAGCAATTCCACCTTAGATTTCACAAGTGATACTTTATCGGACAGATAAATAACTTCAAAAGAGCCAAAAATAGATAATAGCTCTGATTGGCTTTCAAGCCTCGATAGATTTCCATCGCAAAACACTGCCAAAGCAGAGAATTGACGCATATAACCACTAAAAAATAGAAAGATTCTTTATCTGGAAGCCAAGAGAAGGATAACAGGAATAGAATTTTTGGCTCTCTGGATAAATACAAACCCGGATAGATAATACCTATCCGGGGCAAGCCACTAAATCTCCACAGCAATCCGCTTCAATTGATCCGCCTCTGGCAAAGCCCATTCAATAGGCTTTTCTCCACGCTGCTGCAACCAGTGATTTGCCTGGGAAAAAGGACGGGTTCCAAAGAAACCCCGGTGCGCAGATAGAGGGGAGGGATGTGGAGCGCGCAATACCAAATGCTTATTGCGGTCGATAAAGCCTCCCTTCTTTTGGGCATAGCTCCCCCAAAGAACAAAGACTAGCCCTTCACGCTGTTCCGCCAGCTTGTGAATCGCCGCATCCGTAAATTGCTCCCAACCCTGCCCTTGGTGGGCGCCGGCTTTGCTGTCCTCAACAGTAAGGGTGGCATTTAGCAATAGCACGCCCTGCTCTGCCCATGGTTGCAGGCAACCGTGGTGTGCAGGGGGAATACCCATATCGGAATGCAGCTCTTTATAAATATTTTGTAACGATGGGGGAATGCGTACTCCGGGCATCACAGAAAAGCACAGGCCATGGGCCTGGCCAACACCATGGTAAGGGTCCTGGCCCAGGATAACGACTTTTACCTGATCAAAAGGTGTGGAGTTAAAGGCATTAAAAATCTGGCCACCGGCCGGGTAGATCTTCTTGCCGGCAGCCTTCTCCCCCTTTAAAAACTGACGCAATTGGGCCATATAGGGTTGGTCAAACTCCCCGCCCAAAACATCGTACCAAGAGGGGTGGATCTTTATCTTGTCCGGAACCGGCATTCTTAAACCTTCAATATCTTTTTAACTTGATGTTGTAACTCAGGCACAACCTCTTCCTCAAACCAGGGTCTGCGACGCAGCCACAGGGTGTTGCGCGGGCTGGGGTGCGGTAAGGGAAAATATCCCGCAGGCAGAGCATCGCGGTAATGGCGAACATTCTCGGTAATGCTGCCATACCAGTGCGGGAGGTAATGACGCTGAGCATATTGTCCCACCAACAGCGACAGTTGCAAGTTGGGCAGCTGATCCATCAAGCGCTGATGCCAGGTGGCCGCACATTCGGGTCGCGGCGGTAAGTCACCGCCCTTGCCGCGTCCAGGGTAACAGAAACCCATGGGAATAATGGCAATCTGGGACTCGTCGTAAAAGGTGTCCCTGTCGATCGCCAGCCAATCTCGGAGGCGATCTCCTGAGGGGTCATTCCAGGGGATACTGGTCGCATGAACCTTGGTGCCCGGGGCTTGGCCGACGATCAGTAAGCGTGCAGACGCTGCCGCCCTCAAGACTGGGTTCGGCCCCAGGGGAAGCTGCTCTTCACAGAGGCGACAAGCCCGTATTTCCTCCAGCAGTGTCGGTAACTTCTCAACTACCACCTATTGTCTACCCTCGGGAAAAGCCAGGTGTAACAGGAGCGCTCTGCGGTCCTGGGGATCGTGAATACGGCTGATATTATCATTATCAAACACGATAAAAATGCCTCGCTCTCCAATAGCCAAGCCGTCCCCTTTACCGCCGGTCCGAGAAACCTCGTAGCCAAGTTCAGAGGAGTTCTCATGCTCCCAGTAATCCAGGCACCACTCGGCTTTCAAGCTGGGTAATTCCCTGCGGCAGACTGCATAAGCATTAGGTTCCAGGGTCCACAAAGCGCCATCGTAATAATAGAGGCCTGCCATATTTTCCGACTCATCGCGAAAATCCAGCCCTTTAACTGGCGGCGGTGTGAAAATCTGTACACTTCCCTTGGGACCGAGTTTTACCAGGGCGCGGGGATCACGCTCTATAGCCATCCAAAAGTCGTCGCCCACTTTCTGCAGTCCCACGCCGGAGAGATTGTACCCGTGCATATAGCCTTGGGCTTTAGCCGTGGCCGACCACATATTTTCTAGCCAGTGCCCCTTTCCCTCCTTATTTATTTCAGCTATCCGGTTGTAACGTTCACTCAACAAATAAAACTTATCATCGGCACAGGTGATAGCTTCAAAATCCATCGCTGCGGCTGGGCGAGTAAGTTCCAGTAAGAAATACCAAAAATTGGTCGGCCGATCTTTTTTAGGAACCCGGAGCCCGGCGAGCTTGATATAAGGCTCCAGGATTGCGCGCCTGTCTCCGAGTACTATCTGGTAGATTTCCCTGGATTGCTTGTCCGACACCGTAACCATTTTTCCATCGCAAAAACTCAATCCAGATATGCTTAACCCGGCACTATCATCCACCCAGTAGTGAGCTATTTTTTTGGCGGGAATAATGTCAGCTGCCAGTACTGAGGATGGCAACAGCGCACCTAGGATAGTTAAAAAAATACGCTTAATCACGACCCTTCCAATTTATCGCCAAAGTGATTTAAGAACCGGGAGACTCCCTGCGGCCAACAGACACTACCAAGCTGTAAGGTCCCAATAGCTATTGGTACACAGCATAGTTACCCCAATTGCTCTAAACAATTTTAGCGCTAGTGGCTGGAGAAGATCTTAAAGAGGGGGAAGACTTAATGAACCAGAGGGAACTAAAGGAGTGAGATTGGCGCCGACTCCCAGAGAGCACGACACCAAACAGAGCCAGCTATTGCAGCCTACTGGCCTCACCTGGCATTGCCAGATGCAACAGCAGCGCGCGCTTGTCGTCAGGCGCCTGGGCACGGCCGATATTATTGTTGTCGAGGATAACAAAAATACCCCGCTCTCCGACTGCCAGCCCCTCGCCCTTTCCATAGCGGGTTTCTTCATAAACCCGCTCGGGAGATTCTTCAAGGGCGCGATAATCCAGGCACCACTCGGCTTCCAGGCTAGGAAGTGCCCTGCGGCACACGGCGTGGGCGTTGCGCTCCAAGGTAAAGAGTGCGCCGTCGTGGTAATCCAATCCCGCCAAGTCCTCTGAACGGCCAGCAAAGTCCAGACCATCTACTTGAGGCAGAGTCAGCGTGCTGGCCTCGCCATCTGCATTAAGCCTCAACAAACCACGGGGTTCGCGCTCCATGGCTACCCAGAAAGTATCGTCGGCTTTCACCAACCCCTCGCTGGAAGCATTGGTCTTCTGTAGAAACCCCTGGGACCTGGCTAATGCCGACCAGCTATGCTCTTGCCAGCGTGCATTTCCATCAATATCTACGATGGCAATACGGTTGTAATGCTCACTGACCAGATAGACCTGGCCATCGCTACAGGTAACACCTTCAAAGTCCAGATCTTCTGCCGGGCGGAACAACTCCTTGAAGCCTTCCCAAGCGCTGACAGGCTCATCCTGCTCCGGTATCCCAAGGCCGCTTAAGCGAAGATGTGATACCAGGTCGGCACTGCCATCGCGAAATTCAAGCGTGTAGATCTCTTCAGAATTCTTATCGGAGACTGCCAGCAGATCTCCAGAACAGAAACTTAAGCCGGAAATATCCAGGCCTGCACTACTATCCACCCAATAGCTGGCCAGCAACCTAGCCGGGGTAATTTCTGCGGCTATCGCCAGTGGCGACAACAGCACGGATAGAACACTGAAGAGAGTACGCTTGATCACTGCAAAACCAATTAATCGCGGAAGTTATTAAACTGCAATGGCTGTTCCAGCTCTTTACCGCGCAACAAGGCGATCACCTGCTGCAAGTCATCGCGCTTCTTGCCAGTAACACGAACCTGCTCACCCTGAATGGCAGCCTGCACCTTGAGCTTTTCATCTTTGATCAGCTTAACAATCTTTTTTGACAGTTCTTTGTCAAGGCCATTTTTCAGGGTCACGTCCAATTTGACCTGCTTGCCGGATTGCTCTTTATCACCTACATCCATCGCCAGTGGATCGATATCGCATTTGATCAGTGCGCCGCGCAGCATATCCACCATCTGGTCTACCTGCATGTCCACTTCAGCGCGAACTACCAGGGAGAACTCACTCATCTCCACTTCCGCATCCACACCTTTAAAGTCGAAGCGGTTGGTAATAGTGCGATTCACCTGATCCACAGCGTTGGTGAGTTGGTGCTTATCCACTTCAGATACAATGTCAAAAGAAGGCATTAAGTTGTCTGCTCCTATTTCCAGGTTTCCGGAGTAATCTCCGCGTTGTTGTCACTATCGGCCAGCCAAATATGGCCATCCTGAATGGTGGCACTCAGTTCCATATTGCGCTCAGCCATAGCCGCCAATTGCTCAGTGGCATCAGCGGCTAAATGGTAGACGGTAAGGTTATCAAAGCGCTCCAATTGGCTGGACAGTTTCTGCCACCAGATTGGTGCTGCACGGCGCCCGTAACTGTATACGATAACGCGCTTCGAGCGGTTGCAGGCTTTGCGAATTCGCTCCTCAGTGGGAAGCCCCACCTCGATCCAGAGATCGATTTCCCCGCTCAGGTTTTTTTGCCAGAGATCCGCTTCCTCATCGGAGGACAATCCCCGGGTAAACTCCAGCGTTTCCGCCGCATTGTGTGCAAAAGCCAGTAGGCGCACCATCATACGCTCATCTGTTTCCGAGGGATGTCGCGCCAAAGTGAGCGGATGTTCGGCGTAATAATCCCTGTCCATATCGGATATCTGGACTTTGGCCTTAAATATTGTTGCTTTTAGCGCCATTTTGGCTCCATGGTGATGCCTTCTCCAGCGCCGGGAGTCAGGCGGACTATTCTTGTTGGGTTCACGTGAGAATAAGGATATTCCGCATGACCTCTGCGCTCCCCAGCGGCTGGCCCTTTTGGCAGAGCTCACTGCTACTGCTGCTGGCAACCACCCTCAGCGGCTGTGGTGTCAACAATATCCCAACCTATGACGAGCAGGTTAAGGCCACCTGGGCCCAGGTTCAAAACCAATACCAGCGCCGTGCCGATCTGGTTCCCAATCTGGTGCAAACCGTAAAAGCTTACGCATCCCACGAACGGGAAACCCTACAAGCCGTCACTGAGGCCAGGGCCAAAGTCAGCTCTCTCCAGGTTGACGGCAACCTTCTCAATGACCCAGCCAAGCTGCAACAGTTCGAAGCAGCACAAGGCCAGTTAACCAGGGCGCTATCCCGCCTTATGTTGGTGGTAGAGCGATACCCCGACCTAAAAGCCAACCAGAACTTCCTCACACTGCAATCTCAGTTAGAGGGCACCGAAAACCGCATCAGTGTCGCGCGCCGGGATTATATCCAGGCTGTAGAGCGCTACAACCGCGAGATTCGCACTTTTCCAGGAAGAATCTGGCATGCCGTGCTCTACAGGGATATGCCGCTTCGAGAAACTTTCGAAGCCACCAGTGAAGATGCCGATAAGGCACCTGAAGTCAACTTCCAATAGACAGGCGCCATCGACCCCAAAATGAACCGCCCCAGTCTTGCCATAACCATCCTGATCGCTCTGGTCTGTGCCTTAACAGCCTGGGCCGATGTACAGTTTCCAGCGCTGTCCGGCCGGGTAGTAGATCAGGGAGAGTTGTTAAAGGCCGATGAGAGATACCAACTTACTGAGTTGATACAGCAGTATGAGCGCGACAGTGACAATCAGCTGGTTGTCGCCACCATCCCCGAGCTTCAGGACATCACTATAGAGGAGTATGCCAACCAACTGGCACGCAAGTGGAAGCTAGGAAAGAAAGACAAAGACAATGGAGTTCTTTTCCTGATTGCGCCCAATGATAGAAAGGTCCGTATCGAAGTAGGCTACGGCCTGGAAGGAGCCCTAACCGATGCACTGGCGGCAAATATTATCCAAACCAAAGTACTGCCAGAGTTTCGCAATGGCGATTTTAGCGGCGGAATCAATGCAGGGGTTCGATCAATTATCGCCGCGACGAAAAATGAATATGTCGCTGAACCCGTAGAAACCAAAGAGGGACGCCGAATTGCTGTACTGGTCGGCCTGTTCCTTCTGCTGGTCATGCTACACCTCTTCGGCAGTGCCGCACTGGGTTCACCTGTACAGAGCCGCATTTTTAAGCGGGGGCGCTACGGCGGCTACTATGGTGGAGGTGGATTTAGCGGAGGTCTATCCGGCCGCAGCTCTGGGGGCGGGTTTAGCGGGGGCGGCGGAGGTTTTGGCGGAGGGGGCGCATCGGGAGGATGGTAATGCTCACCAATACTTATCAACGCCAGGTAGCAGAAGCAATCAAGGAAGTAGAGTCCCGCACAGACGCTGAAGTCATGGCTGTGGTCGCCAAGGAAGCGGACAACTACCTTTATATCTCTACCCTATGGGCCGCATTCCTAACACTGTTAGTCTCCCCTCTGATCGAATTCCTGCCGTTCTGGATCAACCTCCAACAGGCGGTGACGCTTCAGTGGATTTTATTTATTGTCCTGGCAGTAATATTCCGCTGGCGCCCCATCACCATGCGCCTGGTACCAAAGAAAATAAAATTCTGGCGAGCTTCAAACTTAGCCCGCAGGCAATTTCTGGAGCAGGATTTACACGCAACCAAGGATCGACTCGGGCTACTGATATTTGTTTCAGAAGCCGAACACTATGTGGAAATACTGGCCGACAGAGGCATTGCCCAACACATCACCAATGACAACTGGCAGAGAGTAGTTGAAAATTTTGTGCAACAAATCAAGCGGGGAAAAGCTGGAGAGGCATTACTGGCATGTATTGAGCAATGCGGAGATCTACTTCACGAAGCGATACCCACCAGCACCATTAAAGATGAACTGCCGAATCATCTAGTCGTCATCAATTAAGTCCCCGTATCCCCCAAAACTGGCAACACCAACTTATTCAAGTTTCAAAACGAAACTCCACGCCATACCAACCTACCCTCATATTGTGACTTGAATCATCAACTAAGCTGCCTAAAGGCATAAAACCCATAAGTAAACTCTGTACAAGAAGATGATTCCGACTAAAACCCTATTGCAGCTTTTCAGTATTACTCTTCTGTTACTGGTATATGGATTCAGTGCCGCTCTCTGGTCTCAAGAACTACAAAAGAAAAATACGACTTCGGCAATCGGGGACGCTTACTTGCCCGGCACTCGTATAGCCTCCCCTCGCCAAAAGCAAGCCACGACCCGCTTCCTGCCAGCATTGGGTAACAGCGATAAATTAACTTTTCATGTCGAGCATTTGCGGAGCAGCCACATTGGCGATCTCGACGACCTCAGGGTGGAATGGGCCATCAGTAACCGGCAAGTGAAATTTCCGACCTGGGACCCCAGCAGTACCGAGCCGGAGTCCGAAAAGTTACCAGCTGCCCCTACTGAGGTTGTATTCATGCCTACTATTTATGGCGGAAAAGTAATTTATAAAAAGCTGATTGAGAAAATCTACGGGGAAGACAATGCAACCTTCGGTACTGATCTTGAAGCACCAGACTAAATTAATCCCCCTTCAAAAATGAATAAGGTGCAACTGATAAACTCTACTCAAGAAACACATGACTCCCGAAACGAAATTTTATTTATCATTCAACAAAATACTTATCAGCCTGGCCCTGATATTATTCACCTGTGCATTATCAACAACCAGCAAGGCTGATTTCATCAGTTTAAGTGGCGCCGAGACCGCCAACAATATTGCGGAGATTGATATACAAAAAAATATCCTAAACATTAGATTCGAGATATCAGCAAGCGATTCCAAACTATTTTGGCCAGAAATTGAAGATACACCAGATATTTATCGACTGGCACAATCAGCAAAAATCCAGCAATCTTTCGATTTTCAAGTACTCTCTGGAAATAAGAGCATTAAGCCCAAACTTATCTCAATTCGAGTAGCCCAGAGAAAACCTAGAATTTCCCCTTTTGCTGGGCAAACCGATCCCCGCACCGGCATAAAAATGCCGGATTTCCCGGCAGATAAAAAGATTATTTTAACTCAGCTGAAATATCCAATCGGTGGACTTTCAGACCTGCAACTAAAACCACCCATGGGTAGTGATGAGCTGGCATCCGTGACAATTGGCTTTACCAGTCGCCACGGGCAAACACCTATCAGCGGCTTTCACTACCTATCCCAACCTGAACCACTCATTATCGACTGGAAAGACCCATGGAATACACATTTTAAGAACACCGATATTAGTCGGCATAATCGCTACCCTCTAATGTCTTTCCTCTACGTAGAGCCCCGCCAGATACGCCATGAGATACTCGTGCGCACCAAGGACTTACTGGAGTGGACCAATCACCCTTTTGATGCCTGGCAACCATTAACACCAGAAAGTAAGGCCTTCCTGCACCACACAGTACGCAGCTATCTAAATAATAAAAATCCAACTTCTATTGATCAGTCGCCCTCACAGCCGAATAGCATTGAGACTGTTTTTCTTCGCGCAAATAATAGCGGGTACTCACAGATTTCAGAGAATGACACTATTGAAATGGGCTCAGTGATGATTGGCTACCGGGAAAAATTTTCCATCGATGCACTGCCCCAGAGTGTTACCGTAGACTGGAATATATTCACCGATACGATCAACTCCGTTCCCACCCTTATTCAGGACCCCACAGGCCCATTCCCCACCCATGTAATTCCCTCATTTCCTGATATTCAGTGGCACAACTACCTATACGATTACCGCCCTCCAAATAGCGATCCACTCGTAATAGAAACCCCTAGCCTGGCGGTCCCTATGGCTATCCTATTTTCATTTCTTATTATTACGATAATTGTATTGACGCTATCCACCAAACACTCACTTTTAGGCCGCAAGGGTTCAACTATTATCTATACCGCCATAATAATCTCAGCTGGCGCTTTGTACCTCAATCTTCCAGAAGAATACCTGGTAAACCTCCCAGGAACCGCTAAAAAACGAGACTTGGGCCAAGTAACAGAACAGCTACTGTTAAAAGTTGCTGCCGCATTTAAAGAGCCTCTACCGATCAATCTGGAATTAAAGCTAAAAAACCTGATTACCAAGGAAGGATTCGAAAGTACCTATTCAAATCTGGCACAAATTTATCGCCCCCAAACAGCGAGTGGTGGCTTGGGATCAATCAGTACTATTACAAATCTTAAAGTCGAGTACTCCAGCCAAATTAACCTGAATGGCAACAAAGGATTCCAGTTGATTACAAGTTGGCAGGCGGTAGTAGAGGACCGAAGCTGGGGACACTTTGAACAAAGACCGCAAGAGACCCGGGCCAATATCGCAATTATCCAGTCTGATAACCACTGGAAAATCGCTGGATTTACGCCCCTATCCGTACGGTAAGAACAAAAGTAGAGAAATAGTTTGAGCCATGAAAAACAGCACACCCAAGTTGCCCGCAATGATCGCTCTATACCTCCTCATATCCAGCCTCAGCGGGCAAGCACAAGCGCACTTCCTTCTCAACCTCAATGTACGGATTTTCCATATAGAGCACACAGCCAGTGGTGCCAACCTATATATGAGAGTGCCTATGCCCTATTTACTGGCAGATAAAACAAAAAAGGGTCGCGACCCCTATACTGGCAAACTCCCACAACCCGCGCCCTATACCAAAAACTCATTGGATCAAGGCGGCTTGGTCCATTATGTGGATTTTCAGCAGCTGGAGCTAGCGCCTCTAGGACTCGGTAATATTGCAGAGAGCGCCACTCTTCTCCGCAATACTGACAAGCAGATAAAAGGCGATGTAAAAGCCGTGCGCCTGTATCGGATAGGAAATGAACCAGGTTTTGCAACGCTGGAGGAGGCACAGCAGGCATTTTTGCACCAATACTTACCTGAAGATACCAATCAAAGGTTGTATGTGGGTGACACCTTGGTTGATATTCAGATCTTCTACCCTCTGGAAGCTCCCCTTGGAAAATACCAACTATCCAGCTCTCTTAACCCCGGCCTCCCCAACCAGGAAGACACCGCAAATCTGGTGCTGGATTACAACCCAGGTAAGACCCAGGTATTTCGCTCACGCGGTCTTATGCAAAAGCCACTACTGATTACCCACTCCTCAATAGACGCTGTGAAGACTTTTCTGGCGGAGGGCATCGCCCATATCCTGAAGGGGTTGGACCACGTGTTATTTGTACTCTGCCTAAGCCTCGGTGCACTCAGCCTACCGCTACTCTTGTGGCGCGCTACCGGCTTTACCATCGGTCACAGTATCACCCTCTCAGCCGGATTCTTTGGTTTTGTTCCCATAGTCAGCTGGTTCGTACCTATGGTAGAAACCGGTATCGCCCTATCCATAATCTATATGGCCTGGATATCACTACACAGGGAAGAAACAAAGATCACAGGCAGCGAAAGTACAATTTTTATCGGCACCTGCATGCTCGGCCTGCTCCATGGCCTGGGTTTTTCATTTGTATTACATGAAATACTCCAAGTTGACTCCCCGAATATCTGGCAAAGCCTCTTGGCCTTCAACCTGGGAATAGAAGCCGGGCAAGTACTCATAATTCTTGCCATATGGCCCCTGGCCTATTTGGCCAGGCTCAGGAAAAAGGAATGGGAAATCCGGATACGTTATTCTGTTGCTGGACTCTGTAGCGCAATTGCTTTTATTTGGACATTAGATAGAGGATATGAGCTTGTTTCGGCAATTTTCTGAACAGGAGAATGAGCTTTCTCTCTGATTATTACACCCGAGATAATACACCTAAAACTACTTTGTATTCTCAAGCTCCAGAGACAAAACTCACTCCAAAATTAACCTCCCTGTCACTACACACGTAATAGTGAGTAAAAATACAAAGCGCAATAAATCAGGACGTTAAATAATTTAAGATCCAACCCCCTTGGGATGCTGCTTCCCGGCGTCACCTATTACTTCCCAAGAGGCCTTTGAGTCAACCCATAAATGATGAACCACTTTTAGATTCTCGTTACCATCTACCAAGCTTCCTGCAGGAATGTAAGTATTTAAAGAATCATTATCTCCGGGCAGAGTCGAACCGCAAGTAGCGCAAAAATTTGTATGCCAATCATGCCCGGGCTTAGACCAATACTTAAGGTTCTCCTTACCTTTAACCCAACTAAACTTCTCGGTAGGCACAATAGCTACAGTAATAGCGCCACTCCCTGTGGAACGACGACAGATTGAACAGTGGCACATATATAAATCTGTGAGGGATTCTTGTATCTCATAAGCTATCTCTCCACAATTGCATTCACCTTTAGTCAAAAAGACACTCCTTTATTAATATAAAGTCTCGAAAACTGAGATATCTATATCACCTTTTATAATTTCTACACTGCTAAAGCAATATAATTTGGCTGTAGAAATAAGCTGATAACTCGTCCTTTTTAAATAAGGCATAGCCACTCCTAGATACATGACTTTGATCATCAGTGAAACGTCGGAGTACATCTCCCTCCTCATACAACAACCACATACACTCTATTTCAGGGCCCAAACCTGATGGATTTTTAAGATAGTCAATTAAAATTGGTAAGTAATGCTCATCTGGGCCACTTAGCTTATAGTCCCAATTTGCAACTTTTGTAATTTCTTTAGCGTATTGAATAAGGTTTTCTTGAGCAACATCTTTTAATTAGACTCCTCATGGAATTGAATATTTGAAAAATCACCAAAATATTCATTGCTAATTTCAGAATTAGTACAGTTTTCAACTTCAGCTGCATTGATACCTAAGCAGATCATAAAGCAGCACACAAAAAGGATAGTTTTCATCATAATTTCACAGTTTATTCTTATAAAAGTTATGCCATATCCAAAAGTACAAAATAAAGCAAGAGTAAATAGTTACTTCCTGCAGAATTAACCTTACAAGTTGGGTTTATCGATATAGCCAATTGCGAACTTCCAGAAGCCCATACCCCAACATTCCAAGGAAGATTACCCAAAACAAGGAGATTCCCTTTTCAAGAACTGAGAACATTGGCAGGACTGGATTATAATATACAGTTCGCATTCGCCCTATCGTTGAGAGAGAGCCTATTTTCATCCAGGCTCCACTATATGACGATTTACCTACCGTATATTTGTAACTAAATAAAACAAACTTTGTACTCCCTCCATTATTCTTCGCATAAGAACCAAACCTTCCGACCGGATCAGTATACCCATTTTGATATAGTGTAATCTCCTTTATATTGACGTATACAGGCTTGACCTCCACATAAAACACAGAAACTAAACCTAAAATAAATAGGCAACCTGAAACTGTAAGGAGAACACGACTAAAATACTTAAGGAATCCATTCATACATTTTAAATCAACTCAAGTAATACAAGACAATCTCTATCATTGATAAATTTTAACCGACCATGGGGCCCCAATCTACTAACACTGAACGATCTCCCGGACTAATTTTAACTCCGGCATTAGCTACATGTTCTACAACAAATATCTCAGGCTGAACTTCGGTTCCAAATAGAGAAATGTTATCAGAAAGAACAGGTTTTTTGTGGCGTGCATATTTATTGCGTATTCTAGTTGCACAAACCTCAATCTAAGGACCCTCTGATCAACGAAGCATTTTTCCAGAATTAAGCTGAGCTGCTTGAAAAATTCACTTTATTACGCACAAACGCGTAATTTGCGCGTAATAGTCCACTAATTTTTCATCTGAAACCCTCAATAGGTGGATTTCAGGCGAACCACCCCTAGGCAGCCAAGTATTTTCTCCCTATTATTAAGTTGGTAAAGCCTGCCAGTAAGCACAGCCTCTCAGTATTTTTTACCAGTCCCCGATAGCGGACCTTGTCATAACCAAATACCCGTTTGATGTAGCGGAAGGGGTGCTCGACCTTCGCTCTTATCTGCGCCTTGATCTTTTCCGCTTTACGAAGTGCATCACGCCCTGGAAGAGTTTTTAGCTTGCTCGGCTTCATTGCTATATACCAATCCGCCTCCCGCTCTTTCAACTCTTCACGTTTCTCCGCACCAATGTACCCAGAGTCTCCCCAGATTCTTTTCTCCTCCCCGTGGAGAACTCGCTCTGTAGTTGTGACATCATGCGAATTCGCTGCTGTTGTATCTATGCTATGTATTACTCCGAGCACATCATCAACCCCGATATGCATTTTCATTCCAAAATGCCACTGATTGCCTTTCTTTGTTTGATGCATTTCTGGATCACGTTTTTTCTTTTTATTCTTGGTTGAAGTTGGCGCAGAGATAATAGTGGCATCTACAATCGTGCCTTCACGCAGTACCATGCCATTCTCAGCAAGATGCTTGTTGATTTCATCAAAAAGAGCTGCACCTAGCTGATTGAGCTCCAGTAAGTGGCGAAAGTTAAGAATCGTTGTTTCATCGGGAATTGGGCCGCTCAAAGTCAATCCAGCAAAACTACGCATGGATTCAATTTCATACAGTGCATCCTCCATAGCGGGATCACTGAGATTATAAAATAGCTGCATGCAATGAATACGGAGCATGACACTCAATGGATATGGCTGTCGGCCACGTTTGCCTTGTGGATAGCAAGGAGTGATCTGAGCTTCTAGTCGCTGCCATGGGATGAGGGCTTCCATTTGAGAAAGAAACTTCTCTCGGCGAGTTATACGGCGCTTTAGCTTATATTCTGCTTCGGCAAAGGTGACTTGGTGCATAATTCATCGTAGTCTTGATGGGTAGGTGAATATTACCAATATTGGCTTGGAATTATTCAGAGGTTCCCTAACCTGGTTTCTATCAACATTGTTTCAAGTTTTCGGTAGTTTGTGGCTAATAGAGGCTAACACATAAAGGTGAACGCTCACATACTTGGTGTGGTGCTCACCTTCTTACTTGGTGAAAGGATTCTATACAACTTAACAGGTTGCTGCGGGATCAACCGGGGCTTCATGTATAGCGAAGACCGGAAATATCATTAAAGAATTTAAATTTAGCAATATGATGATAGATACAGAGAACTAGGCGTAGCTTAGTGTAAATTTTATTTAGGCCTAAGGGCCTCAATAAACTCCGCATCTACCCACATTATTTCAAAATTCGGTGGAGTACAACGCCGGCAGTAGAAAAGGTATTTCCCATCAGGTGTTACATATCCACCACCATCTTCCCCCTCCGTATTGATCTTATCACCGAAGTTAATAGCCGCACCCCATGAGCCATCTTTTTGGCGAAAGCTGATGTACATATCGCTATCACCATATCCACCCTCTCTTTCACTATCCCAGATAATGTAGGACTCATCAGGGGCAATAAACGGGTGAGCAGTCCATTTACCTGTATTTATCTGCTTTCCAAAAGGTTTTGGCGCTTCACGCTTACCATCTAACAGACGCGAATAGCGAAGAATACCATCTCCATTTGAACCTACTTCATCAAATACAAAGGTTCCTTTTGCAGAAGCCGTAAGGCGCATGATACGAAAGTCTTCAAATAGTGGCCCCAGGCTTTTAGGTTCTGACCAACCATTGTCAGTGCGTTCTCTATATCGATTTCTAGAATACATTGTTTGACCATCAGGTGAGATAGAGCCACCCCAGGCCACTTCCGATTCATACCAACGATTACCCTCAAGCTTGAATACAACTTTCGAAGACTCACCACTTTGGTGATATCTTCTTGTAACGTAGTACTCCTGCATATCAGGCGTGAAGTAGCCACCCCAATCCCGATACTCTTTCGAGGGATTAGGAGCGAATAACTTTGGAGTTAACCCAGGAGGTTTCTGTCCAAGATAGGGCCCTTCAAGAACTGTCGGTGTATCCTGACTATAACTGTTAACACTCAGGGCTAGCAGTGAGAGTAGAGCCATTGAAATACAAAGGTTCCTCATGACATATCCTTGCTTAAATATGAAGTAATAAGCAACCAATGTATCTATTCAGTCTTTATAACACCTGACGTCCATATGAATTTTGCCTGATTCTTGTGGGAAGAGGTGTGATCCGCCAGCTATTTGTATGAAATATGCTCAAAAGTGGCTCTACAGCGAGGGTTCGGACCTCCCTTTTGCCCTCCATATATACTGACCTTGCGGCTCATTTTGTATTGCCAATCCACACCGAGCCCCCAATTACAGAGAGAGTTATCGGGAAACGACGATCTTAAACCTATAGAAATACTCCCTCAGATATTCACCTATCCGCTGTAAGTAAATCCACAAGTCTGCCCAAAAGAAATAAATGATGGTGGAAACTGTGAAACAACGAGTACTATTTTCTAATCTCAACCATATGATCAATTTTTATTCTGCGGGATTAAGAATGAGCGATACTTTAGTCCCAATGGCTGCTGCATTTTCTACCAGATAGACATCAATCTGGTAGAAAGTGCAGCTCAATTAGATACATTGCCTGAAATACACTTACCTAGATCTCTACCTATTGAAGTGAGAGCGCTTTCCTTGGTGGGAGGCTTGGTAAGTGATGTTTAGAGGTTGGATTGGGAGAAAGAACCCTGGGCGTTAGGTTCAAGACTTACCCACGTTTAGTAGACACCCTGATAGTTAGGTTTAGGCCTAACACGGAGGTGTATCATGGGTAAGAAAAGAACTCAGGCGTATACGGAGGAGTTCCGCAGAGAAGCAGTTAAGAGAGCGGAAAAGCCTGGAGTAACAACGGCTTCTGTGGCAAGAGAACTAGGCGTCAGCGCACAGCAGATCTACAACTGGCGTCGTCAATTTAATCGACTGTCTGATAAACAGTTCAATAGTTTAGACGGTGTCGACTATTCCAAACAGGAAAGCGCTGAAGTTCGCAAGCTCAAGAAGGAGCTGCATGAAGCTCGTCAGGAGGTTGAGTTTCTAAAAAAGGCAGCTGCGTACTTTGCGAACCACCAAGAGTAAAGTACGCATTGATACAAGAGCATGTAGGGTCATTCCCGGTTAGCTTGATGTGTCGGTGTTTAGAAGTCTCAAGATTGGGTTATTATCGATGGCGGGGGCGATTGCCATCTGCTCGCACGATTAGAAAGATACGAACAATCGAGAAAATCCGAGAGACGTTTGTTGAGTTTAAAGGTCGTTATGGCGCGCCTAGAATTGCTTGCGAGCTTTAAGAGTTAGGTGAGCCATGCTCGCGGAACTACGTCGCTAAGCTTATGCAACAGGAGCATATTAAAGCGAGAAACGGCAAAGGCTTTCGATATAGTCAGCCCGTAGAGTGGAGCATTAACGTCTCCGCCAACTTACTTAAGCGTTGCTTTGATGTGGATCGACCAAATTGCTGCTGGACCAGTGACATTACGTATATCTGGGTTCTGGAGAAGTGGCTATACCTCGCGGTAGTTATGGATCTGTACTCTCGACGTATTGTAGGTTGGGCATTTGACTCCCAGATGACCGATGAATTGACACGTCGAGCGCTGAAAATGGCCCTAGAGCGACGACCAATAAAGCCTGGACTGCTAGTTCACTCTGACAGAGGTGTGCAATATCGATCGCAGAAATACCAAGATCTCTTGTCCGAAAGCAAGTGCAAGCCGAGTATGAGTCGCCAGGCTAACTGTTGGGATAATGCGGCAATGGAATCATTCTTTAGCAGGCTAAAAGTCGAGCTGGTCTATGCCGGAACATTCGAAAGCGAAGAGCAAGCAAAATCTGAGGTGTTTGAATACATTGAGATTTTCTACAATAGGGTTCGTAGGCACTCTGCATTGGGCTATGTAAGTCCAGCAGAGTATGAACGAAAATACGCATAGTTAGAGTGTCTACTTTTTGTGGGCAAGACCAGTTCCTATAACTAGACAAGCTATTGAATTTACAACATTTAATCAGCTCCGGTGTCAATACTCTATTTGCTGGGTTTCCAGAACTGCTCCTGGGGTTGTAACTTACCCAAATAACATAGATGCAATGCCAAACAAACTACCTGCCTTTAGCTGACGCAAGTTGAACTGGGTGTTTAACTAGGCCTGTTGAGTTAATGGAATAGCTTCTAGCTTTGCTATTACGTAGCTTGACAGAATCTTCACAACCCCATTGTTAAGCTGCTCATTTCAAACTTGAGTTTTCGAAATGAAAAGGTTATATCAAATTTGTTTTTTTCTGGTAAGTTCAGTATTGGTTATTGCTTGTAACTCATCACATCTAGAGATTTTTCCTGAGTTAACAGACAGCTCTTTGTTGGAAAAAAAATTAACTGTTGCTGAAATGCGAGAAGATGTGGAGGCATTCTACTTGGGGGCTTTAGAAAGACATCCGGCACTAGATCATTATAACGATTTGCAGGAGCTGGAAGAAGCGGTTAGAGACTTACAGCTACAAATCTCTGATTCTATGAATCGACTCCATTTCTATCGAGTTGTAGGGCAACTGGCGCACAAGTTTAATGATGGTCATTCTTTTCTGATATGGCCTTATCAGGAGTATGAAAAACTTATAGCCAGTGGCAAAAAGCCCTTTCCATTGGCTGTTACTTTAACTCCTGATGGTAGTATCGTAACAAAGAATACATATATAAATGGTAGGCAATCAGTGCCGGCAGGGGCAAGAATTACAGGAATTAATGGTCAAAGTATTCAAACCTTGATGGATCATATGCAGAAGTTTGCAGGTGGGGAGTCTCGCTTTCTAAGAGAGCAAATTATTACTAAACGGTTTGGTGTAATGTTATGGGCTGTCTTTGGGTTTATTGACGATTTTGAATTGAAATGGCAGGAGCCTGTGAGCCGATCCAATCATACTACCCAGTTACTTTCCAAACAAAACTGGCACCTTCAAGATGAAATTATCAATGGCAGGCAGGACTTCTATTTTAAAGTCATATCAGATGACACTGCTTATCTTCATATAGGCAGCTTTGATGTAGGATTGGACTGGTTTAGCGAGTTTATCGATCAAGCTTTTACTGATATCAAAAATAGAAAAATTACATGCTTGATTATCGATTTGCGCGAAAACTTAGGGGGTAATACTGATAGTGCCACCTATTTATTAAGCTATATTGCCCACAAAGAGTTTCGTATGATTTCTTATATGACAGAAAAATTGAATCAACAAAATCGAGGGCTTTTTAACTATAAGGGAAAAGCTGGAGAATTGATTCAACACGACTGGGATGAATGGCACCGCCCCATAGATAATAATAACTTATTTGAAGGAGAAGTTTATATACTGATTAGCCCGGTTACTTATTCTGCTGCTATCGTATTTTCTAGTGCGGCTCAAGATCATCGATTTGCTACATTGATTGGTCAAAAAACGGAAGGCTACTCTAACCAAACTGCGCAAGGTAACTTGTTTAATTTGCCACATTCACAATTGAGGGCTTATATCACTACACGCAAGCTGGTAAGGCCCAATGGGGACGATAAAGTTAGCGGTGTAATACCAGATATCCCAGTAACTCCGAATGCAGAAGCTATCGCTGCCGGATATGATTTGGCCATCAACAAAGTGTTATCTTTACGAAATAGTGCTGACTAAGAGGTAATCATGAGCCTGACAGCTTTATTAATTGAAGACAATACAGACATCGCTTGCCAGGTGTGCGACTTTTTAGAGCAACAACTGTTCCAGGTAGACTATGCCAGTAGTGGCAAGATGGGGTATAGCCTGTTTCAACAACATCAATATGATGTAGTATTGCTGGACTTAATGTTGCCTGATATTGATGGTATTAAGTTATGCCGACAGATCAAAACTAATTATGAAGTGAATACCCCGGTGTTGATGCTCACCGCTAGAGATAGTATTTATGACAAAGGGATTGGTTTTGAAGCTGGTGCTGATGATTATCTAACCAAGCCATTTTCATTGGAAGAGGTGGCTATGCGGTGTAAGGCCTTATATCGTCGACATAACCTTTATCGATCTCAAATCCTTAATATTGGAGAATTGTGTATTGATATACGCCAGCATAAAGCTACCCGCCGAGGGCAGACTCTAAAGCTCAGTCGTACAGACTTCAAACTACTATTGTTACTCGCCAAGGCGTTCCCTCAAGCTATGACCCGCTCTGAACTATTAAGTAGAATTTGGGGAGACAATTTTCCTGATAGTGATGTATTACGATCACATATCTATATATTGAGAAGTATATTGGATAAGCCTTTTTCATATAACATGCTAAAAAATATTCATGGGGTTGGATATAAATTAGATGTGCCATATGAATAACCCAGCTCAGTGGCCAAAGAAAGGCATACAGCAGCGCACCTTGTATTTAATTGCAATTTACTCAATTTTTTTGGGTTTGCTTTATAGTCTTGTAATAGTGGCTTATGCTTGGGTAGTAGAAGATATTATTTTTAATAGATTAGTCAATAATGAGGCTGTATATCTCAAGGAGGTCTATAAATCATCAGGAGAAATTACAACTCCAAGATTGCAGTTTATTCAGTTGTATGGAAGTAGAAGTGCTTTGCCAGGTAATATTCCTGTTTTGCTAGAGCAAGATCCAGAAAGAGTTGAATTTGTATTAGATCGAGGCCCAACTCTCCATATCAAACCAGTAATTCTGGGGGAGCTGGAAATGGTATTAGTTGCAGACATTTCCGCTTACGAAGTTAGTACTGATTTTCTACCAGTAGTAACGATATGGCTATCATTGATGCTTGTGTTACTCGTAGTTTTAGGTTTATTGCTGGCCTTCTGGGTATCAAGTTATACTTTAAAGCCTCTACAATCTCTTGCTTATGCAATCTCAAGAAGTAAGCAGCAGCCCATTTCGCCGGGCTTCGCCAGAGCTTACCCTAAAGATGAAATAGGTTATTTGGCAAAGACTTTTGAAGATACCTTATTGTATAAACAAGTCATCTTAAAGCGTGAGTCCGACTTTACTCGGGACATTAGTCATGAACTCAGAACTCCATTGAGTGTATTACGTAATATTATTAGCAAGGTAGCTGGTACTGGCAGAATATCTTTAATGGAGATTGAGAGGCTACAAAAATCTTCATCAGAGATGCAAAGAACTATATCAACTCTGCTGGCTCTGGCAAGGCAGGAGTCACTGGAACGCCAGGAGGTAAGCTTATTGTTTGTACTTGAAAAATCGATATTAAATCATGTACAAGCAAGCCCTGATAGCCTTTTAACTTTTGAACTTCAGGTTTCTGCTGAAGAAAAGGTGCGAGCTAATGAAAATTTGTTGCTGCACCTTTTTACTAACCTCATAGAAAATGCAGATCATTACGCCAGCGACCATAAATTGAGCATTAAATTTTCACAAGGAAATTTACATTTTTCGAATAATATTGATGAGATTCAGCAGAAGTTGATAAAAGATCCTTTTACTGAAAGTGCAAAAAACAAACATAGTTCCGGCTTGGGGCAAGGACTGTACTTAGTA
Organism: Microbulbifer maximicatervae (SeqCode); assembly: GCF_052468155.1. NCBI lineage: Bacteria > Pseudomonadati > Pseudomonadota > Gammaproteobacteria > Cellvibrionales > Microbulbiferaceae > Microbulbifer > Microbulbifer maximicatervae (SeqCode). The sequence continues at coordinate 2,809,848 of NZ_CP174335.1, read as the reverse complement.
AAGCGTATTTGTGAAATGTGTTCTTGGCAAGCACGGTATCAATGCGCTCAAAGCAGATTTGAAATAATTATCAGAACTTAAAGGCGTTAACTATTAATGGCCACTCCACTCTCTCAAGTTGGATGCCCCAAGGTAGCAGTGGCTCATAACCCTCAACGGATTGACAGTGAGGAATCTGCTCAAGCAACTTGACGTAATACATTTAGGGGGCAAGGCTGTGCATCTTGGCAGTGCGAATCAATCTGAAGTGCAGGCATAATGCTTTAGCGCCATTGACCAAAGGTACAAACAGGAAGGTCTTACGAGCCATCACAAAACTGCTTATCTAATCAATCCTCTTCAGGCGTCTTTCCACTTTTTCTCGCCACTCTTGGGAGAGGGGCCGCAATTGATGGACGGCCTCAAGTACTTGTTTGCTAAAAGCATACCCCTTATCAAATAAGGCTCTAAACATGGTATTTACACTGACAGAACCAGGTGCCTCAGCAACTTTACTTAGTTTTTTTCTTGTCCTATATAACCTTCCTCAAGCACCCTAAAATACACACTAGTGTTGAAGTAATCTTTAAATAATTTAACGGTATTATCATTATCTAAAGCCATATTGAGTTTAAAACATGGAATTCTTGGCTGACTTACCTCAAGGAGACAATCGCCTATGCTAAATTGGTCACCGATAAAGACTTCATCTTCGATAAGCCCAGAGACTGTCAAATTTTCCCCGAAAGTTCCATAGGGTAAATGGCTTTTATACAGGATTTGTTGCCAATAATCATAACTATTGAAGTTAAGGTATCGTCAAGTGAATTGGTTGTCGTTAGGAAGTCATAACTAACATAGATTGATTTGTTCTAGGCTAAATACAGCTAGCACCAAGTGCTTTAACAGTTTTCAACCAGGAGTCCTGTTGATTCTTATCAGACATAATCATTGAACCAAATAAACTAACCTCTGCTTTCGAGAAGCCGCAGTATTGAAGAGTAAATCGATCAAGCTGCTCTAATACTGGCTTTGCTTGTTCTTCTAAATATTCTGTAGGGGCATCCATTGTCAAAATTATTCTTGATGTTTTGCCTTTAAGAAGTTGTATCGGTTCTGCACTACCACTCTCAAATTTAAAGGTAATTCCGGGAAGAAAAGATCGATCAATCAAGCCTTTGAGCTTTCCTGGCAATCCGCCCCACCAAATAGGCGACATCACAACAATATGCTGTGCCCATTTAAGAGCCTCTTGAAATTCATATAGACAATCCTCCAATACTTGATAGTCATCGTACCCAAACTCTAAATTCGAATTGAAGTCCATTTCCGACAGATTATATCGCCGAACATTTGCCTGCTTCTTTGCCTCAGACTCATAGACATCGCTCAACAGCTTAACAAAACTGTTCTTCTTTGGATTGCCATTTAAAAGTAGGATATTTTTCATCGTGTCATACTATTGCTTAAAGACATGATGAAAAGTCTACCGTCTCCCCTTAAGGGGAGAGTCAAGACTTTTATGGCAGGAATCTATAGAAGCAATACACTGATCAACCTTTTCAGCTTTACTAGAAAGTGATTCCAATTCAGCCTCAATTTTCCTTTTTACTTTCTTCAGAAAAACGCTGATTCGAGCCCAATCAACCTCTCCATTATGGTACCGAATAACATCCTTCAACTCAGCCAAAGTCACCCCAAGTACTTTGGCTTCTGAGATCAAAGTAAGAATTTCAACATCTTCTGCCGTATAGACTCTATATCTGCCCTGCCTTTTAGGAACGGCAATGAGGCCTTTTTCCTCATAAAATCTTATCGCTTTTACAGTGAGATTCGTCCTTCTTGACACCTCTCCTATAAACATACAGACCTCCTACCTATGCTCAATTTCCCATTGAGATTACAGCCTATGAAAAATATTCATCACATGAAAGGAGCCTTCCATGAGTTTGGGACCTTCGCAGCTCTTACGGGTACCTAGTAGAAACCCATAAGAGCCGGGACTCACTTCTAACATTCTCATGCTTTCGGCACAAACATTACGTTGAAGAACGTAAATACGCAATACCGCAAATTAAGAAGAAAAGGCCCTCTAATTTCCTGTAATAAATTCAGGCGGGGAACCTAACTACGTAAATAAACTACTACTAATGGCAGTAACACCTCTATGCCGCCTCATACGCATCTGGCAAGTATGGCTAGTATCTGGACTACCTCTTACTTGATTTTCAATGGTCAGTGAGAATGTCCATTCAGAGAAACCTTAGAGACTGGTAGATTTTAATTAGAGGTACTCTACTGTATACCAAAAAGCTCTAGCTAAGTAAGTCTGGAGTTGTACCGCTCGCTTTAAGCATGTGGCCTATCCCCATGTCTTTTTGTTTCAGGTTAACAAATAGCTTTGAAGTAAAAACACCAAAGGGCATTTGAGCTACACCTGTCTCTGTACCGGTCGGCGTAACAATGGCATAACTAGGTGTTTTATAAGGCGTAACCTTTTTACCTTTGGCTTGATTAATGTGGTCTTGCCCACAAAAAGTAGACACTCTAACTATACGTATTTTCGCTCATACTCTGCTGGACTTACATAGCCCAATGCAGAGTGCCTACGAACCCTATTGTAGAAAATCTCAATGTATTCAAACACCTCAGATTTTGCTTGCTCTTCGCTTTCGAATGTTCTGGCATAGACCAGCTCGACTTTTAGCCTGCTAAAGAATGATCCTACCCACCAAAGACGGACACTCTCTTAAGCGATAAACTACGCAGCAGAGGTGCCCTATGACACGATCAAGTAAATCAACCAAAACCACTCGTAAAAAATACTCAGAGGAATATAGAAAAGATGCCCTAGCACTGGCGGTCAAGGTAGGGGTAAGCGTTGCCGCTAAACAGCTTGGGTTACATCCTTCCCAGATTTACGGATGGCGAAGCAAGGCTAAGTTACATCAGAGCCGAGGGGATGCCGAGAGAGAGCTGGCCACAGAGAATGCTCGCCTTAAGCGGCAGCTGGCTGAGCAGGCAGAGGAGCTGGCGATCTTAAAAAAGGCCGCAGCGTACTTTGCAAAGAGCCTGAAATGAGGTACGCCTTCATGCTAAAGCACAGGCATAAGTTCAGCATCAAAGCGATGGCTAAGGTATTGAGCGTATCTCGCAGTGGGTTTTACGATTGGGTGTCAAGATCGGCCGATCAATCCAAGCGCCAGCAGTACCAAATGGAGCTTGATGGTTTGGTACAGCAGCGCTTTATAGCCAGTAAAGAACGTAGTGGCGCCCCTCGCCTGACGAGGGAATTGGCCAGTGAGGGGAGTAAATATAATCAAAAAACAGTTGCTGCCAGCATGCGTCGACAGGGCCTACGGGCTAAAGCCGCCAAGAGATATAAAGCCACAACCTACTCAAAACATGGTCTGCCAGTGGCCCCAAATCTGCTCGAGCAGAACTTCAATACTGAAGCGCCGAATCAGAAATGGGTCGGGGATATTACCTACCTACGAACAGAAGAGGGTTGGTTATATCTGGCTGTAGTGATAGACCTATATAGTCGGCTGGTTATTGGTTGGGCGATGTCAGAAACGATGACAGCTACATTGGTCTGTGACGCCCTTCAAATGGCTTTATGGCGACGTAAGAAACCTACAAATGTTATCGTGCATACTGACAGGGGAAGCCAATATTGCTCTAAAGATTATCAATCTTTAATTACAGCTTATGATCTGCGGTGCAGCATGAGCGCCAAAGGTAACTGCTATGATAACGCCTGCGCAGAAACGTTCTTCCACTCACTTAAGGTAGAAGTAATCCATGGTAACCGCTTTCCTACAAGGTGCCTCATGCGGGAAACCGTATTTGAGTATATAGAAATAGACTACAATCGAAATCGCTTACACAGCGCCAATGGCTATCTCAGCCCTGAGGCGTTTGAGGAACAACTAGTCGCTTAGTGGTGTGTCCGTTGTTGGTGGGTAGGATCAGAATGATTCCATTGCCGCATTATCCCAACAGTTAGCCTGGCGACTCATGCTCGGCTTGCACTTGCTTTCGGACAAGAGATCCTGGTATTTCTGCGATCGATATTGCACACCCCTGTCAGAGTGAACTAGCAGTCCAGGCTTTATTGGTCGTCGCTCTAGGGCCATTTTCAATGCTCGACGTGTCAATTCATCGGTCATCTGCGAGTCGAATGCCCAACCTACAATACGTCGAGAGTACAGATCCATAACTACCGCGAGGTATAGCCACCTATCCAGAACCCAGATATACGTAATGTCACTGGTCCAGCGGCAATTTGGTCGATCCACATCAAAGCAACGCTTAAGTAAGTTGGCGGAGACGTTAATGCTCCCCTCCACGGGCTGACTATATCGAAAGCCTTTGCCGTTTCTCGCTTTAATATGTTCCTGTTGCATAAGCTTAGCGACGTAGTTCCGCGAGCATGGCTCACCTAACTCTTGAAGCTCGCAAGCAATTCTAGGCGCGCCATAACGACCTTTAAACTCAGCAAACGTCTCTCGGATTTTCTCGATTGTTCGTATCTCTCTAATCGTGCGAGCAGATGGCAATCGCCCCCGCCATCGATAATAACCCGATCTTGAGACTTCTAAACACCGACACATCAAGCTAACCGGGAATGACCCTACATGCTCTTGTATCAATGCGTACTTTACTCTTGGTGGTTCGCAAAGTACGCAGCTGCCTTTTTTAGAAACTCAACCTCCTGACGAGCTTCATGCAGCTCCTTCTTGAGTTTGCGAACTTCAGCGCTTTCCTGTTTGGAATAGTCGACACCGTCTAAACTATTGAACTGCTTATCAGACAGTCGATTAAATTGACGACGCCAGTTGTAGATCTGCTGTGCGCTGACGCCTAGCTCTCGCGCCACAGAAGCCGTTGTTGCTCCAGGCTTTTCCGCTCTCTTAACTGCTTCTCTGCGGAACTCCTCCGTATACGCCTGAGTTCTTTTCTTACCCATGATACACCTCCGTGTTAGGCCTAAACCTAACTATACAGGGTGTCTACTAAACGTGGGTAAGTCTTAATGATAACGCCCGCTAAGATGCCTCCTTGAACGTTTGCTATATAGCCGTGCTTATTTTCATCCAGAGTAGAGCAATCACCTATCGCATAAAGGTTAGAATAACCCCTAACCCGCATGTATTCGTCTACTTTAATTAATCCCTTCTCATCTAACACACAGGCTAATTCCTTTTTTAGAAATTCGGTATTTGGCAGCATACCGGTACATTCATAAACCAAGTCTGCCTCGAAGATTTCCTGAGTATCTAATGAACGGTAGATAGCACCCTCCTTAATTAGCCGAGTATTGAGGTGTACGCTAACCCCCTTAGCCTCAAGCTGTTCTAGCGCCTTGTTCTGGGCTTTAGGCTTAAGATGGCCAAGTAGTACATCTTTAGAATGGACTAACGTCACGGATTTATTGGGATAAGCGCTGCTAATTTCCCCTGCTAGCTCCACGCCAACGGTACCCCCTCCTACAATCAAAACTGACTGAGATTTCGCCAGTATTTTTTGCTCATTCCGCATTTCTTGCTCACGCTCGGAAATTGTATAAGCTGATGTAGATTTAGCTATCGGCAAGGTTGGGTAGCGACTGCCTGTCGCGATAACTGCCTGCTTAAAGTGGATCTCTAATCCATTCGATGACTTTGCTATCCGCTCATCCATGGAAACCACATCTGCTTGAACAAAATCGCTCTGAATAAAGTCACGATAATATTTACGTGGATTAGCAGTCAGTAAGTTAGGCGCTATCGCATTACGTAATGTGGCAAAGGTCACTTCAAAATGGTCCTTTCGGTCAACCAATACCACCTGCATACCCTGCTTAGCTAACTTTTGGGCCACAGAAACACCAGCAAAGCCTCCACCAACGATTAACACGTCTGTCCGTTTGATCATAACTCGCCTCAATATCGTTCAGCTGTTTGGATAAAGCGCGACCGCTCGCAATGCCTCACGAACAGGTCACTTCTTGATAAGGAGATAAGGATAAAGTTAGACTTAAGTTAATGATATTAACTATAATCTAAGTTCTTGTTAGCTTTTACCTAACAAGTTGGTTTAGCTGATATCGGGTGATGATACTGCGCAGGCATGAAGTAAAAAGGTGCACGCAGACTCCCAGCTTCTGTTGGTAGAAGAAAAACAAATAACTGGTTTACGTAAAAGCTGCTCATTCAAAATGATCAGCGGTGTTGATGTTGTCCAGTTTGCAAGCACTGGCAAATGGTATCAAGTGCAGATTACTCATGTTGTCAGCACAACAAAAAAAGATGCTTCATAAAAGAAAGCCAGTTAATGGCTATTTTCAGTTTAAGATCCTCAAATATGCTGCATCAGAAACTTACCTATATTTTCTCTAAACTCACGCCACTATGACTTTGGAACAATTACGATATTTAAAGGCAATAGTTGAAGGGGGCTCGCTAAAAGCTGCTGCTCAGACACTTCACCGAACACAACCCACTATAAGCGCCGCCATCAAAAAATTAGAAGCAGACCTCAATCTACAACTGTTTGATCGAGACCAATACAGGAGCACACTCACAGCTGAAGGCAAGGCCCTGTATGAGCAATCCAAACACGTATTAGCTGAAGTCTATTCGTTTGAGAACTTAGCAAAACAGTTAGTCGCAGGAGAAGAACTGGCAGTGGGTATTGCATTTACTTCCGCTATACCAATTAGCCCGATTCTCAATACAATCCGCCAGTGTAAAGTTGAATATCCAAGAACACGCCTGGAGGTTTACTCCGAAAATGGCCTTGGGCCACTGGACCTATTGGAGGCTGGCCAGGTTTCCTTAGCTATTATTCCGTGGATAGAAACCCACGACCAGCTTGAGTCTATTCAACTGATGAATATGAAATTCGTTTCTGTGATCGCTGGCAACTCTCCCCTACTTACCCAATACGAGGAAATCCCAAGGCAGATTATGCTACACCATCCCCAGGTGATCATCAGTGGTAGGAAGTCATCCACTAAAACCTACGGGGTGCTTGAAGGGGGCGATCAATGGAAAGTCAACGATTTTCCGGCTAAAAAAGAAATTATTCTTCAAGGTATGGGTTGGGGTACGCTACCAGAACATATGATAGAAGCGGAGCTTGAACAGGGCTTATTATCTCCCATTGCAGTGGAAGGGATCCCAAAACCGCAAGAACTGGAAGTACGCGTGGCAAGACAAGCTTCTAATCCAATGGGCCCCGTAGCAAGTTACCTTTGGCAATTATTCCTAAACCTTCAGGGTTTTCATTAGAAAACACTTACGATATTTCTACCAAGATTTTTCAGATTCTTTATGTTTAATACATAGATTCTAAGAATTCGAAGCTGGCCTACTAGGTGTTTGTATTTTACGAGAGAAACTCTTTGGCTCCTCATTAACTAGATAGTAAGAAAATGAATCATTCCAACTAGCTACGGCAACAGGCTGATACTCGGATAGTGCTGCAATAAGATCGCAACCGCCCTCAAAATTAAACTCATCCGCTCTTCCAAGGGAAATTCCCAGATAGTTACAGAGGGCTACAGCATCAAACTTTTTTGGTGCCTCCCTGAAGAAGTACCACTCATCGTAGCTGTCCGTAAAAAGGAATGATTCGAAATTTGGCTCACTAATGATGGGCGAAACAGCTCGCCGATTACTCGTATGCCAGCCCAAACTGATATCTTCTTTAGTGAGCCTCATAGGTTTCCTACCAAGAACATCTGAATCAAAGGAGGTATTTATAGCCCTAAAGCCTTAAATCAAAGGAAAAATTTCAAAAAAATATCTGCTAGATATACCTCATTATCCTCAATCCAATAATAATTTCCGAGGATTCCTTTTCTTCGCATAGTATGCCTCCCCAGCTGCCAGCAAATGGACTTAACAATATTAGAGGCTGTTTCATAACTTGAAATCTGCCATTTTCACGCAATTACAAGGAAAAAGTGCAGCAATAGTGAGCCGATTCAAGTCAGAGTTAGCCGATGGTCAATGAAAATTGATCGAACCTTGTCTTTCTAAGTTAAAACGAGAAAAGGGAGGTCCAAAACCCATTGATAATCGAGCTTGTTTTAAAGGCATCCTGTGGGTTTTACGTTCTGGAGCACGATGGAAAGATCCTCCTACATACTATCCATCACCGAGTACATGCTGGAGAAGGCTTCAACTTTGGGAAGAGCAAGGTGTTTGGTTACAGGCATGGAGAAGATTCCTGGGGCTGTTAGATCAATAGTCTTTGCTTAACTGAGAGGCACCATTACTTCGGCCTCACCAGCAGAAGTAAAGTTATTACACCCATTACTTGATGTTACATATAAAAATTGAAAGATTCATCGTTTAGTTTATGGTAAGGCGGCGGACTCTGATCCTCTTCGAGATAGTCTATTGTGTCCTGGAATTGACCTTATCTGGTCACACAGGATTAATAGGAAAAAAGCCTCAAGGCAGGATGGTAGAAGGCTCAGAAGGTATGCCCTCCGTTGGAAAGTTAAGCAGATTTCATGTGGCTAGTAAATTACCGCCGTTTGGTTGTTAGAAGGGAGCGATATTTGTCCACTTATCGTGCTTTTTCTATGTTGCATGTATGTTAATTACGTTAAAGAAGTCATGGAATAGCTTCTAGTTATTTTTATAGTTTTAGTTGCTTCAATTATCAACGTCTGTCAAATTGGCTAAACACGTAACAAACAGCAACAGCATGATCACTTGAAAAACATACGGACTAGACGGGCTACACTTCACTTCGAGCTCTCTTTGCAGATCTTTAGGCGTAGATAGTTATACTAATACCATTCACATATCCATTTAACAATATGATAATAAAATGAAGAAATTGCTCTTTTTTCCAATCGCTTCTTTTTCACAACCATTTTGCCAAGCTATGATGCGACCTCAATCGCGAGGTCCGATCCTAAAAAGTAGACTTTGACACATATAATCTAAAAATTTTCGTTGGGGACGCTTGCTTTCCTATAACCCGATATAAATATATAGTTAGGTTCGAGAAAGCCGCATATCCCAATATTTCGATATAAAATAAATAAGGCCAACCCCTATCTTTAGGAGCAAGATCCATATATAGATAATACAAGGCATCTAACTATGAAGTTCACCAATGCGCGAAATATCCAAATCATAGCTTTTCTGCTGTTGGCGCTAGTAGTTACACAGGCACTCTTTACCATGCTGTATGTTGCAGAGATTAACCCCTCACGGCAACTTTTCTGGGGGCTGGAGGGCTTGCTGTTTACCATTCTTTCAGCTTTTGCTGGAGCGGCCATGGTGCAGACTAAAAACCACCATGTAGGGTGGTCCGCTATTGCATTCAGCTCTGTATTCAATGTGGTGCAAGTTAGCATTGGCGCCACTATGTTTATGCCATTTCGGGAGGTCGCTAGCCAATTAGAGGCGCTTGGAGCTGCAGCGGGGGCCGTTGTGGCTTTTTCATTTATGATCTATTACGCGGCGAAATTTTTGCTGGGCTTTGCTGCTCTTATTTTTGGGGTTGCCAAAATGAATGGGAGCTCCAAAGTGCTGGGAGGTTTGACTGCCTCAGTTGGCGTTATTGCAATGTTTGCTAATGCTATTTCGGTTACGTTTGGACGTGATTCCTATTTACCCTCTTCCGTTGCTGGAGCATCGGGTGTTCTTGCAACCTTACTCTTGGCGATTTGTCTTTTGACTATTGCCCGCGAGGACTGATATACGAAATTTAATCTAATAATCAAGTCGGGCGTGACTTCACAACAGATTGCTCGGCCGCCCATTTAAGACTTATAGAAAGAGACCTTTATAGTGGATGAACTAATATATAGCAAAGAAGAGATCCTGTCGGTTCTTAGAGATATCAATGAATTCGTGGTCTCACTGGATCAAATGAATAAAGTACACCACGAGTTTGGTGAAGAGGCGTGGAAGGATGAAATTATTGATTATTTTCAGAGTGCAAGGGTAAGTGACAGGCTAGCGCAAGTACGCTCGATGCTTTCAAAACCGTTTCCGAGTGATATTGGACCCAATGATATGGATGAGCTTGAGAGAGAAATGCAGGGGGTACAGTATTGGACTTTTGAGGAGTACCTGGCAAAGAACAACTCACCCCACTTTCCAGAAACCGCTTATCGAAAGCGTTAAATTTCGGTAAGGTGATCGGTTATTAATATATAAGAAAATCGTTTCCAGCCTATCATAGGCTTTCTTAAGGAGCCATCTACAAAAAAGAGGGTCATGCTAGTAATGAAATTACTCAAGTAGCATCGTTACACTTTACAAGACTAGTCAACGCCACCTACTATGAGGGCTGGATCTCCATTCTTGGGCTTCGAAGGCTTAAATTAAAAACTTGCCTCTTCACGGGATCCAAAGTCATGGCGTTAAGCAATATGAATAAAATTCGAAGAAAAATCCTAACCAAAATCACTTTAATTATTTTCCTAACAGGTATAGTTTTCTATATGTCAATTGTATTCAGATCAAATAAACCTGTAGATTACGCAAGGAAAAATCAATTTAGAGTTGTGCCAATAGATAACTTATTGGTAGATAAGCCAAAATTATTTGGGCGAGATGAATTGCCAGTCTTTATTTATATTTCCTCTGCTACAGGTGATCCTGTGGTACTGGAAGCTTCTGTTAAATATGATGACTCCGAGTACTATAGATTGATCAGATACAAGCCAGGAGTTTATTCAAATGGGAATAAATGTGCCTTCGTTGAGGAGGGTAAAGGTGGTTGGTTTTCTTTGGACGGAACAATGGTTTCAAGTCCTGGCTGGTACACGGGCAGGATAAAACCAGTGATCTATGAAGTAAGAATGGGCAATATATATTTCGCAAGATAAATACTTACCAAACAAAGGCACTCGACATCAAAAGTACCACTTCAAAATTATCCACTATTCAGTTGTCACTCTCCTATCTGTAACTTTGCCTTACCACCCTTTCTTTCTGTAAAGTGATGGTTATTTATCATACGAGGGTTATCAGTGCGAAAGGAATTCTCTAAGGCTTGGCGAAGTCCGAGTCATTGCGGCATAGAGCTTTTTCACGCCTACTTCCATAAGTTTTCCTTTGCCAAGCATTGGCATGATGAACTCGCTATTGGACTCTTCCTTTCTGGCGTAGAAAAGCTCGATTATCGCGGTGAAACAGTGACTATTCCTCAGGGAACCCTTGCTGCGCTTAATCCAGGGGAGATTCATACCGGTTTTTCCGGAAGTGACTCCGGTTGGTACTACCGTATGTTTTACTTTGACACGGCGCTTATTGAGGAAACCCTCAGAGAACACACTCTGCTGAATCAAACACCCGTACCATTTTTGAAAGGGCCACTATTGGATGATCCTGAGCTTTTTCAGCTTCTCTACAAGCTACATAGCAGTCTTGAAATGAACGCTTTATCCCTTTCAACAGACTCTCTACTCACCCTGGCAATTAGCCAGCTCTTTGCCCGTCACGGCGACCAAAAGATCTACCCGAAGGCATCGTCTAACAAACAGGGAGTCTTGAAGGCCCGTGCTTATTTACAGGAAAACTGGCAAAGAAATGTGACACTGGATGAGTTGTGCCAATTAACTGGCATGAGTCGATATCAGCTAATTCGTAGTTTTAATGCCCAGTTTGGCGTTCCTCCACATCAATTCCTAATCCTCCTAAAAACCCAAAGGGCCCGCGCATTATTTCGTACGGGAGCCCAGGTGGCTGAGGTGGCTATCGACTGTGGGTTTTTTGATCAGAGCCACTTGAGTCGAAATTTCAAGCGTGCATTCGGTATCACACCTGCTCGCTACTTGAAGTCTGCACAGCGCAATTTTGTACAAGAACCTTCCTTCTACTCTCTCTAAGCTCACCTATCTCTGGGAAAACAAAGCGCACCGTTAAACGGTGTGAACCATTTCTCATAGCGATATCTCTTCTACGACATGAGTAATATATATGAGCTTAGAATTTCTATTAGCCTGGCTGGCAGTAATGTTCCCACTAATTTTTAGCCCGGGACCTGCCAATATCACCTTTGCAGCAGCCGGAGCCAGCTTGGGTATTCGTCGCTCCTTACCTTTACTGGCAGGCATAGACATTGTATTTCTAATGAAGGCCTTATTGGTTGGCTTCGGATTTATGAGCTGGCTAATTCACTACCCTATGGTAATGACCATCTTACAGTGGACTGGTGCCATCTACTTAATTTACCTTGCTTACGTTTTTATAAAGCCTAATAGAAAGCCTGGAAAAACTACCACTAAATCGGTAAGTATTTGGCAGGGAATGCTGATTCAAAGTATGAACATTAAAGCTTGGATGATAGTAATTACTATGTTCTCTGTATTCGCACCAAAGCAAGAGGAGAGCAATGAAAGCAGTGTTATCACCTTGATTATTATGATCACCATACTCAACTTTGTAACACATTTCTCATGGATCGCTTTTGGTCGGACCTTATCGAAAGCACTTATCAGCGATAAAAATAGAAATCTGCAAAACAAGCTTTTTGCACTCAGTCTGCTTCTTGTCGCTGTGTGGTTAATTGCTGATAACCCAACCGCTATTAGCCTAAAGGCTGTATGACTTGGAACCTTAGCTCAAAGGTTTAATTTATGAATCAAGCGGCCACTGGTAGTCCCCTGTACCAACAAGGAGAAAAGGACCACGCCAAATACCATAGATTGAATTGTCCACCAATAGGGCAATTCAACTGGAAGAGAAAGCACCAGAGCGACCGCAATAACCCCTCGCAGCCCGCCCCAACTCATTAATAGACGCCAGGATTTCGGTATCGGGGGGCCAACAAAGCGAGTCAGAGGTGCCACTAAGAATACAGATAATGCTCTAGCTCCTAAAGCAGCTGCTGTAGCAATAACCATCGCCAGCCATTGGTGGGTAAACATCTCAAAAGTAATCACCAATCCCATAATCACAAAAATAATACCGGTAAAAAACAGCCCCATCCACTCCCAGGTTGGACCCGCATGAATTAAATAGGTGCTATTTTGCTTGCTTAAGCACGCTCGAGCAACAATTGCACATATCATTACCGAAATGATACCTGACACATGAAAAATACTTTCCGCCAAATAGAAGCTACCAAATGCAGCGATTACTAAAGTCATTAAAGCCGCACTGGGAGATCGCAGAAACAATATGACAAGAGTGGTTATCAAGCCAAAAATAAGCCCAATCGCAACACCACCGAAAAATACCATGCAAAAATATAGTGTCACTGAAGTCGCGTCCAACGAAGGGGCTGCAGCCCCCATCGATGAGCTTTCAACGATACCATAGGTAGCTAGCCCTAATACTAACGAATAGAGAACTACAGCTGCAGCATCATTGAAGAGGCTCTCTCCATCCACCAAGGTTAAGAGATCTTCTCCCGTTTTTTCCTGACGCAACTTATTAACTACAGAAACAGGGTCAGTAGCCGCTAAAATAGCCCCGGTTAGCATGGCCGCTACCCAAGGAAAACCCTCCGGATGACCAATGCCGTAATAAGTAATTGCTGCAATAAGAACTGCACAAATAACCAAACCGAGTGTAGAGAATAACAGTACAGGTCCAATCCAGCGCTTTAAGACTTTGGGTTCCAGCTGCCAGGCGGACTCAAAAATTAATACCGGTAAAATAACAAAGAATACCAGCTCTCTGATACTGGTTGCACGCAAACCTGTATCATAGTCAATTATGGGAAGTAGCAAAGCCGCCAGCACTCCTGCGACAAGGCAGCCAAGTGTATTATCAATACGTAAGATCCTTGCAATGCCCAGTCCAATAACTGCAGCGGCAGCGAGATATAACCCCTGCCCTACAACAGTGACTATATCATTCACCTGTCAACTCCCATTGCCAGTGCATTCGCACTTCGAATACAGACACACTCTCATTGAACACACTCATCTACAAGTAGAGACTTTACAAGTTTTAAGTATGACTCCACATACAAATGTGCACTCTCATGGCTAGTTAAGGGCTCACAATATCCAAATACAAAAATGGTATTTCTACAGGTGGTATACGTAATAACTATTAGCAGGTGGGTAACGTGGACTTGTACGACAATGCCTGACTCGATTTCAAAGTATTTAAGCCCACTAGTTAATCGCTGCATATTACAGGTATTAGAAACACAAATACCAACAGGGAATACAGTGACTTCTGGGAATGTAGGTATACATTGCGCAGCAAAAACGGCAACAGCTTCAGGGGATATCAATTTAAGTGTTGAGTATCCTTTTCTTCCTATAATGGGTACCGCTTGCTTTACTTTCCATTTACTACAGTTATTGGATTTCCGCACATTAAATAAATCGACATCCTTGAATCCAGACAAATTAAAATACTCACCCGTACTTTTTCTTAGTAGTTTAGGTTCTTGGCCAATATCGTCTCCCTCCCTCTCCTGAAACCTGTCTAGATCGCAAAAAAGTACCAATCTTGACTGGCCATCCAATGCAGTATGATTGCTAACAATGATGACCCACTCAACTTCATCATTCACGTTAACTTGCAAGGTAATCCCATAGGCGCAATTTTCTATGTCAACAAATTGATTTTGCTGCCAAAGGTATTCAATCTCATATTCTAATGATTTATTTAAATGCTTTATGATTAGAGGTACTTTTTCAAATTCAACATCACAAATGCAAGAAGCCTTGGTGCCCTTCTTGGCCCTCGCCCGAAGCATTGGGTGTCTTCTATGGATAAAGGTAAAACCTCTGCAAAATTTCTCGAAAGTAACAGAATCGCGGAGACAAACAAACGATATTAGCTGAGTTCTACCGCGAGACTTATTAGTCAATTCAATAAATAGAGCTTCTTGGGGCCCCAACTCACGTGAGAGTGGCTCATTCTCCATGCAGGCCTCACATTTGCTAATGGGTAGATCACCTGTGATACAAGAAGCACTCTCCTCAGTATAGGAAAATAGTTAGAAACTGTTTGTTGATATTGGCTATTGATACAGAGAGCGTATCACTAAGACAGCCAGCACAATCACAATGTAGTTAACAATCGATTGATTCCTTCGTCTATACAGATTAAAAGGTTAAAAATACATTGCTAATGTATAGATATCTTATTATTCCTTACTTAAATAGGATTCAACTAATCTTCATATGAAAAGCAATTCTTAATGACCTCTACAAGAATTTCTTTCCACCAAACCGTCATCACTACGATGGAGAAACTCACCGCAACCGAGTACGAAATAGCAAATACGCTTAGCAATTTATGTATTTAAATTAACAGCTTAAACAACACAAAATAAGAACAATTCAATTCTCTTGTGAAACCCTTACATAAAAACAAAAAAGCATTCTAGAAACCCTGAATAAAAATCAACGAATTAGACTACCAATAATATCCATATACCGCTTTACATACAGAAGAACACTATTTCGACTCAAAAGTGGTTCACAGTAACCAAATACAAAAACTGAATTCTTATTGGTTGTATACGAAATTACCATCAATGGGTTTATTCCATTAGTTTGAGTCACCATTCCTTTTTCGATATCAAAAAATTTCATCCTCCCACCTAATTTGTTCAAACTCCCTACATTAGATATACAAATACCAGCAAAGAAGGATTCTGAGCCAGAGATTGTCTCTCTTGCCATAGCTTCCACCTCAGCAACAGTGTATGCAGACACAATTTTTTTTGCCATCGGACGTTGTTTAGTTAGTACCGTGTATATTTGGGACTGTAAATTTTCAGCAAAATCTATGATATCAACCGATGTAGGGTCTTCAGGAATAGATAACTGAGTAGTTTGCGAAAACGAACCAATATGCTCTAATGGGATCGGGGGGGTACATAAGCCTCTTCCATCTAAAGCTAAAATAATCTCCTCTCCCTTTTTATAGGTTGGTAGGACTACTGAAGCAATGGAAGCAATTGCACAAAGAATTGCGGTTAACTTTACTCCTCGGTCTTTACCTATTTTTGCTAGCTGATGGAGATCTTCAGGACACAATAGTCTCGCTATTGCACCAGCCTGCCGTTTACTTGCCGGTGCAACCTTCTCAACAGGCCAGTTTAATTTTTGATCATCCGCATCATGAAATATATGTTTTTCACCTACATATCCAGCGACTTCTAAATTTTTAGCGATGCTTTCCCCAAGAGGTAGCGTTTCATTGTCTCTAAAGGGTTTATTTTTTTGTACTAACTGATCCAACTGCAAGAACAGAGTCATAATAGAACGACCATCCATAATCGCATGAATATTATTGACAATAACCCACTGCACTAAACCTTCATGATTGCAAAATATGCTTAGACAATATGCATATCTATCACTGTCTATATATTTTTTGGCCTGGTTTGAGTACTCTCCCTCAAAATCCATTTCCTTATCTAGCCGGTACACATCTATAGGTATTTCGGAAAAATTCACATCACAAACCCACCGATATTTATTATCTTTCTCGACGCGGGCTCGCAAGAGGGGATGATACTGGTGTAGTATTTTAAGGCCAGAACGTAGCGTATCAATTGCTAGAGGCTCACAAACTCGAATAAAAGAAATAAGTTGCAAGCCCCCTTTTGACTGCCTAGACAGCTCTACATGAAGAGCTTCTTGGCGTCCCATCTCCCGAGAGGGTATCTCCGATTTCATGGTTGAAGCTACCGTACCTATTAGGCATTCATACCAATTATAGAAAATAATAAAACCACATATAAATCAAACAATTACGACATAAAAAGTGAAGTGACACACTATCTCGTAGCTATGCACACCTAGCGGCTTTGTAGATAAGCTCACTTTCAGTTGATATCATAATGACAGCTTTGAATCTGCTCACTAATGACAGCACTAAATATTCAAGCGAGTCGGCATGGGTATTTTCAATATACAAAATAGAATTAAATATTAACTCAGGGTCACCGGCTAGACAATCAAAGCTTTTAATTGAAATTAGACAAGGATAGAAATATGACAAATAATATGGAAATACAACAAGTTATCGATGAATTATATAGTGGAATCTCTGGCCCTTCAGGTTTTCAACGCGACTGGGAAAGACAGGCATCATTATTTTCCCCTGATGCGAAAATGATTCGCACATTTGTGGATAGCAATGGCAAGCCCCAGTCTACGATCCTCAGCGTCCAAGAATATCCAGAAAATTTTGAAAATCTAATTGCAGATCGCCCTTTCTATGAAGCTGAAATACACAACATTATCGAGCAATTTGGAAATATTGCTCACGTCTTCAGTATTTATGAGGCCTGGAGCGATAAGGAGAAAACCCAATTCCTAAAAAGAGGGATAAATAGTATCCAGCTATTGAACGATGGCGAATCCTGGAAGGTAGTGCATATGATTTGGGATGACGAAAGACCCGGGCTGACAATGGAATCGAAATATAACCCCGCAGTCACTGCCTAAACAGTATCTAAGAGCACAATTAGACCCTAAGAGGCATTGCCTCTTAGGGAAACCAAATCCAGACTTATTTTCCTCTCCAGGTAAATCCGCTAAGGCTTGCAATCCTCCAAAATTAAGGCGTAAACTGTACATTAATACAGTTATCGCTAAAAAAATGTCAGATCATCCTTCCACTAAAGCGCCATCCCCATGCAAGGGCCGAGGAACCGCTTCTAACCTCCCAGGGCGCTTTGCTGAACTTTCCAGCTCCCGTGAAACTGATGGCTGGCAAGTGGAGCCTGATCAGCCGGTGAGACTAATAACCTCATCCATTGAGGAAAAGGCGAAAACTATTATCTCGACTAATCAATCTCCAGATATCCCTTTCTCCCAATCGATAAACCCCTACAGGGGATGTGAGCATGGTTGCATCTATTGTTATGCCCGCCCAGCCCATGCCTATATGGATTTATCACCAGGGCTCGATTTCGAGACCAAGATTTTCTACAAGCCAAATGCTGCTGAGCTTTTAGAGAAAGCGCTACGAAAGAAGAGCTACCAGTGCAGTCCCATCGCTCTGGGAGCCAATACCGATCCCTATCAACCTCTGGAACGAGAGAAAGAGATAACCCGTAGTTTACTGGAGCTTATGCAGGAGTTTCGCCAGCCGGTAACCATTGTCACCAAAAGCCAGCTAATCTTGCGGGACCTCCCACTGCTGGCAGAAATGGCACAAGATAACTTGGCCCAAGTCGCCATTAGTGTGACCACGCTAGATAATGCCCTTAAGCGTAAGCTTGAGCCAAGGACCGCTAGCCCTGCTGCTCGTCTGCGAACAATTGAACAGCTGAGTACAGCGGGCATTCCTACCGCAGTACTCGCTGCGCCTATGATCCCCGCTCTCAATGACTGTGAGCTGGAGTCGATTCTTGCAGCTGCACGGGAATCAGGGGCTGTAAGAGCCGCATATATCCTATTACGCCTCCCCTATGAAGTTGCCCCTCTATTTCGGGAATGGTTAGAGGTACACTACCCAGAAAGGGCAAAGCATGTCATGAGCCTGGTGCAGCAAAGCCGTGCAGGTAAAGATTATCAAAGTGAATTTTCCCAAAGGCGAACTGGCACAGGCATATTTGCTCAACTACTCCAAAGACGCTTTCAAGTGGCAATGAAAAAGCTGGGCTTGGATCATCGGCGCCTTACCTTGGATTGCTCCCAGTTCAAGCCGCCGCCTCGCACTAATGAGCAGCAGGATTTATTTTCTTGAATCTATGGGCCATATAAAAAAGAAGGAAGAGCTGAGGGTGAATTGGTTTCTCTATCTTGTTCGAACGGCCAGAGGAACACTCTATACCGGTATAACCAATGATTTGGAGAGGCGTTTTTCTGAGCACTGTAGTGATGGCCCAAAGGCGGCAAAAGCACTACGAGGTAAGGGGCCCCTTACGCTCGTGTTCTCTGTGGGGCTACCCGATAAATCAACCGCCTTGAAAATGGAGATAGCCATTAAGAAGTGGCCAAAATCAAAAAAGGAAAAACTAATACTTGGCTCTCATTCCCTGCCAGAAATTTAGCTTGTTGAGAAAGCCATTATCACTTTGGTGTTAACAACCATGCCTCTTCTCTTGCAGGAACCTTGCCTTTAAGTCCACCAACAACGTCTCTTGTCGCCAATACTTGTAGGCTATAATCGGCATCATAATATTCATAAATCAAACGGCTCTCAACAGAAAAAGGTGGGCCAGGCATCTGGGTTTGTTCATACTCGAAGGATACGAGGAGTTGCGGTGCGACCTGGGTAATAGCCATTAAGTGTCTGACATATTGCTCACGAATATCTGAGGGGAGGGCTACCAGTGCAGCCCGATCATAAATCGCTACAACCGGCCCCAACTCCTCTCTACCCAAATCGAATATATTGCCAACAAAAATATCGATGTTGGCAGCAGAGTAGCACTTCAGATTACCAACCTGGCTTACCTGTGGGATTACTGCCATTTCACTGAAGAGCTGCTTCACGGCCTCCTCATTGAGTTCACAGCCAACGACTGAGATATTCTGTTCTAATAACCAAGCAATATCTTTCGTTTTGCCACATAGCGGCAAGAAAATCCGATCACCCGGAGACAGAGAGAGACTGGAAAAGAACTCTGTCAACAACGAATTGCCGGCCGCCTCGTGAAAGCCAATATCATTTCTTTTCCACTTATCATGCCAAAATTCTTCCTTCACAACTGGCTCCTACAATCCAAGGTAAAAAAATAGATAAGAAACGAATTACATCAATGAGGAAGTGTTCTGTAGTATTCCATTTCGATACTACTTTCAGACCCATAGGGTTCAGTAAACGCCAAAGCCGCAACAAATACCATTGCTGTAGATAGCAATATACGTTTTACCATTGAACTACACCTCTATTCAATCTTACTGAACCCCTTACAACCCTTCCCCTCAAGCACTCAGATTAATCTTTCAACAAGTCCTTACTGCTCGTTGCTGACGCGGCCATAAAATATCAATCAGGCCGGCAAATACTGCACCGATAGATACCGTTGCAATCAGTTGAAAATAGGCATCCAAGGTAATGTCCAACTGCGCAAGAAACGCAATAATGATACCAATGGCATAGCTGGTGACATTCCGAATACCAGTCACCATTCCCATTGCCCATACACTGATAATCGAGAAGAGAAGTGCAATCGGCCCAACCAGGATACTTGGGTCAATTTGCCATTTATGTGCCGCTGTTTGAGCGCCCAACCCCAACCCCAGCCCGGTCACCACACATGCGAGATTGTAGGCACCTGCCCGCCAATCACGCCCCCTGGAGTAATAGGCAATAACACCCAACACCGCTACCCATATTGGCATTCCGCCCAGATAACCGACGAGTGCCGCAACAATGAGAATTGCAAGGATTGGTGACTTCAGTAACTGGGGGGACAAGCTTTTACGCTTGGTTAAAACACTGGGCCACTTCATGATTTCCACTCCTTCGAGGACACCCTGATAAGAGGTAAGATTCCTTGCCTAAAACGTAAAACCCGCCAACACTCTGAAAGGATCTATCAGAACCATTCCTTGATATGAAGCTATTTTCAGGTAGTTCCCACTCTGGGGGATAGAAAACTTCTTCCGTATTCTTGCCCAATCTTGCAATCAGCAGGCAGTAGCACGAAGCAGACAAAACAGACTCACCCGCCGGCCATATGCAAAAAAGTTGAAATGCATAAATTCGACTGATCAAGGCTACTCAAGCGACCTCGTATTCAGGCCGGCAGAGTGTGGGAGCTGCATTCTATTAGATTCTCAGAGGAGTTTTGTCACAGCCCATTACAAGTATTACCAGGGAATTTCAGTCCCGTCATAGTTATAAAATCGACCCGTTTTTGCTGGCGTTGCTGATAAAAGCAGCTTTTTTAGTCCGCCGACACTTTCCTCAGCAGAAATCAGTGCTCCGGGGCCGCCCATAGCCGTTTTTACCCACCCCGGATGCAAAGCGAGAACCGTGATTCCTCTCGGCTCTAAATCGATAGATAAGCTTTTGACGACTTGGTTTACGGCTGTCTTTGAAGTTCGGTAGATATATCCCCCGCCAGAGCGATTATCAGCGATACTCCCAACCTTGCTGCTCATCACCGCGATTAGCTTGTGCTCGCTGGCCGCAACATTGTCACAAAAAGTTTCTGCCATCATATAGGGGGCGATAGTGTTGGACTCTAAAACTCGACGCCACTCTGCGCGGTCAACAGCGCCAAATCCCACGCCCTTCGGCCCGTAGTAACCTGCATTGTTGAGCAATATGTCTATCGGCTCTCCTTGAAAGGCCTTACCTAGAGAGATCATCTGTTCGTAGTCGGTCACATCCAGGCGAATCAACTGTATCGAGGGGTAGTGCTCTTGCAACACCGCGAGCTCAGCAGCTTTCTTCGGTTCCCGACAACAAGCCAGGACCTTCCAGCCAATTTCGGCAAACTGGGCACACAACTCAAGCCCAATTCCGCGATTGCAGCCAGTAATTAAAATCGTGCCGGACATTGGCGCTCCTTAAATGGTATTCTTGCAGGAAAGCGATCATAGCAACTGTATAGCAATGTATTACACTCTCAGCGACATACTGTGGCTTTCCCTGTTCTTTGTGGTTCTTTGGTATATCTGGGCCAGTATGGCCGCTAAAGAGCACGTCCGGCGAGCCGCTTCTGATCACTGCCGACAGCTCGGTGTCCAACTGTTAGACGACACCGTGCTTTTGGTTCGTACTCGAATCAAAAAGGATAAGAGGGGGTTTTTCAGCCTTCACCGCAGTTACAAGTTTGAGTTTACTTCTACAGGCGAACATCGCTATTCAGGCACTGCTGTACTTCACGGGAATCGCATCCAACAGCTACAGCTTGCCCCCCACCACGTAAGTTAGAGGTACCCATGCAACGCGGCCTATATCGTCACTACAAAGGAAATCTGTACGAGGTTTTACATACCGCAAAACATAGTGAATCCGAAGAGGTTATGGTTGTGTACCGAGCCCTTTATGGAGGCTATGGCGTCTGGGTGAGACCCCAAAGAACATTTAATGAAACAGTTTCTAAAAACGGCGTTAAATCTCCACGCTTTGAATTAGTCCAGGCATTTGACATAGCTGCCTGACCTGCCTGAAATATCATTAATTTTGGAGGGGCCATGCTTCCTCCAAAGTCACTTTATCTGTCTATTATTTTTTCCAATAAGATAAGCAACTTTCTTCAGTTATATCTGCACCCAATCCAACTCAATCTTTTGTCTAACTTGCTGGTACTCAGGTGTACTATCAGCTTACAACTGACCCCGAAAACCCCCAGCGTTTATTAATCGAATTACTTATAATTTTGATTTGGAATAATTTTGCGCCAACTATTCGTTGGATCTTTCAGCCTTTGAAATAAGCTCTTTCATTCTATTCTTCCCGCCTGGTCAAGATTTCATTATTGCGACATAAATCGGTCAAGTCCGTGCAATAATCGATTTGTAACTTGTCGGCATGCGAGGCTTACCGATGAATCTAAAGAGTTTTGATGTGTCCATAGTGCTGTATATGGTTGAGCGGGCATCACGCCCCAGCTCTCGCCGGCGCTATCTGTGGCTATCTAAATCTGGGGATGGGTGGGCAGCCGGGGCACTTTTATTCACCTATGTATGGCTCAATTCAGCCATTCAACTGCTGTACTTGGCATGTACCGCAGTTGCCTTGGAGCGCGGATTGTACTGGGGAATAAAAAACACGACACGACGACTTCGCCCGCCCCAAGCAATCCCGGGCATGCGTCCCGTAATTGTGGCGCACGATCGCTTCAGCTTACCGTCGGGCCACACCTCATGCGCATTCCTATTTATAACAGCGATGTCTATACAGGTGAGTCCCATGTGGAGCTTCGGTTATATCTGGGCCACCGGGGTCGGAGCCGCCAGGGTTGGCCTGGGAGTTCATTTCCCGTCTGATATTTGTGCCGGCGCTATTTTGGGGACCAGTGTCAGTTTAATTGTGAGTGCTGCCTTTATATGAAGATACTTTACGGCGTTCAATCCACGGGTAATGGGCACATCAGTCGCTCCCGTGCGCTGGCTAAGCAATTCGAAAAGTATCCAAATCTCGAGGTCCAGTGGTTATTTTCAGGCCGCCCAAGAGAAAGCTTATTTGAGATGTCTTCTTTTGGAGACTATTGGTGGCGGGAGGGAATGACTTTTATCCACAGTCATGGCCGCTTGAATAGTTTCGCAACACTGCGAAACATCAATGCAGTAAGATTCATCAAGGATATAAGAACACTGCCGGTTAATAATTTTGATTTAATTATCAGTGACTATGAACCTGTTACGGCCTGGGCAGCGAAATTTAAGAAAAAACGCAGCATCGGTATCGGCCATCAATACGCCTTTGAATTCCCGATCCCTGCACCTCGCAATAAGTGGGCATCCCGCACAGTACTAAAATCATTTGCCCCAACACAAGAAAGTATCGGTTTACATTGGCACCACTTCGGCAACCCAATACTACCGCCAATCGTCCCTCAGAAACCTGAATTCTCCCAGGAGTTGGGTGAACATATTCTAGTTTACTTGCCTTTCGAACAGCCTATTCCGATGCTGGACGAACTTTCCAGGCTGCCCTATCGGTTTATCGTCTACGGTATACCCCACAATTTACCTACCTCTAGTAATATTCAGGTTAAGGCCCCCTCAATTAATGGCTTTCAGAAGGATCTGGCAACCTCTAAAGCAGTAATCTGCAATAGCGGATTTGAATTATTGGCTGAAACCCTGGCTCTGGGAAAACCCATTCTCAGCAGGCCTCTCGCCAATCAATTTGAGCAGGAAGCCAATGCCAAAGCACTCGATCAGCTCAAACTGGCCACAATCGTAAAACAGATAAATGCCTATACGATCGACAAGTGGCTAACCAACTGCCCCCCTCCACTTCGGATAGTTTGGCCTGATGTGGCTCAATCACTGGGCAACTGGATTGCTTCCGGGTGCCGACAAAGCCCAGCTGAACTATCCTCCCAACTGTGGCGCCAGGTGGTACCAAAGCCCGTTGCAGACGCAGCACCAGTATTTCAAAGAATATCCGAGTAAAAGCACTCTAATAATCGCCAAGTCTATTCATAGAATCAGTCATTGCCCAGTGCACCCTCTCCACGTTTACATATACACTTGAATCGTAGTGTTCCAGCATAAAAATATTCAATGGAAAACTACCTGGAAATTAAACGGATTACCCAAAAAGAATAATGTAAGAGGTAAACATGGCCCATCAGCTGCTCAACGAGCGTGAAATCGATTTTTTGCTTTACGAATTTTTAGATACCGAGGCCCTAATCAATCGCCCTCGGTACAGTGAGCACTCCCGTGAAATTTTTGATGCAACACTGAATACTGCACACACCATTGCAGAAAAATTTTTCGCTAATCACTACGCCAAAGGCGATGAGATTGAACCGAGCTTTGATGGTGAAAACGTCAGCGTTATCGAAGAAACCAAACAGTCCTGGGATGCTTTTGCCTCTGCAGGATTTCTCGCCGCTCACTGCAATGCAGAGGAAGGCGGACTGCAATTGCCGGAAGTTATTCTGCGCACAGCACTCGCTTATATGGCTGCAGCAAACGTTGCCAGCGCTAGCTACCCGTTCTTGACCATTGGCGCGGCCAATCTGGTACGCACTTTCGCCAGCGAATCGCTTAAAAAGCAATTCCTTCCACAAATGTTGGACGGGCGTTTTGCCGGGACTATGGCACTAACTGAACCGGATCAGGGCTCCGCGCTGTCAGACATTCGCACTAGCGCCCTACCAGAAGAAGACGGCAGCTACCGCATTCACGGACAGAAAATGTATATTTCTGGTGGCGATCAAAACCTCACTGAGAATATCGTTCACCTGGTTCTGGCAAAAATTAAAGGCGCACCCGCAGGTGTGAAGGGAATATCACTTTTTCTGGTTCCCAAATTCCTTCTGGACGAGCAGGGGAAACCAGCAAAACGCAATGATGTAAAACTCGCAGGCCTGCTACATAAAATGGGCTACCGCAATACCACATCAACGGTTTTGAGCTTTGGTGAGGACAGTGGCGCTATAGGCTACCTGATCGGTGAACCCCACCAGGGCCTGAAGTATATGTTCCAGATGATGAATGAGGCTCGTATCAGTGTGGGAGCTGGCGCTTCTGTACTTGGATACCAGGGGTACACTTACTCTCTTGAGTACGCCAAAGGCCGCCCGCAGGGGCGTATGCCCTCTAACCGAGATCCTGAATCCAAACAGGTCCCTATCGTCCAGCATGCCGATGTTCGCCGTATGCTACTGATGCAAAAAGCCTATGCTGAAGGTGGCTTAAGCTTGAGTGTTTATGCCACCTCACTTTACGAGGATGAGCATACAGCCCCTACAGAAGAGCAGCGCAACAATGCTGCAACACTGCTCGATCTGCTAACTCCCGTAGTAAAATCCTGGCCTTCCAAGTACTGCCTAAAAGCTAATGAGTTGGCGATTCAGGTTTTGGGGGGGGCGGGTTATATTCGTGAATATCCGGTAGAGCAGTTATATCGAGACAATCGCCTTAACGCAATTCACGAAGGTACAGAAGGCATCCATGCCCTGGATTTACTGGCCCGGAAAGTACCGTCAAAAAATCTTGCTGGCTACCAACTGTTACAGGCAGAGATCCGCAATACGATTATGCAGGCCAGGGATAAACCCAAGCTCGAATCTATGGCCAAAATGCTGGAAGAAGCCCTGGAAAAGTTGGATGAGACAAGTTTTGCAATATTCTCCCAGCTTCAGGAAGATGTGGATCGCGGCCTGGGTAATGCCACCCTATACCTGGATTTATTTGGCTGTACCGTAGTCGCCTGGTTGTGGCTACAGCAGGCAGTTATCGCAGAAAAAGCACTGGAAAAGAATCCTAACAGTGAAGCTCAGGATTTTTACCTGGGCAAATTACACACTGCGAAATACTATTTTGAATGGGAGCTGCCAAAAACAGAGACAGCTATCGCACTGCTGAAATCAGGCAATAGCGTTCCTTTCGACATGCAGGAAAATTGGTTCTAGTTAAACGACTTGTCGAGCAAAACGGAAATTACAGTTGTACCGTAATTTCCGTACCTCCCTGAGGAAGAGGGGCTGCATGTATTTGCCCTTCATAGCTCTCAACAATATCCACTACCACGGCAAGTCCAATACCCTGCCCAGGTTGCTGTTCATCGGCGCGAACGCCCCGCTGGGTAACCGCTTGCCATTTCTCACTGTCCAGCCCTGGGCCATTGTCTTTAACCCGAATAGACAGTTTGCGAGTATCTTCCACATTCTCAACGGCAACCGATAATTTCCCGTCACCATATTTATAAGCGTTATCCAGCAAGTTACCCAGGACTTCCATCAGGTCACCTTCGTCACCATAAAACAGGGCGTTTTCAGCACAGGAACTTTCGACATCACACGGCTTACTGCGATACACCTTTTCAAGCGCATCCAGTATTTTATGGAGCAGTGGCGCGACCGGTGTCCCCCGTATAATGGATTTCGGCGAACTGGTTACTGCCCGCTGCAGTTGATAGCTGATAATACTGTCCATCCGCTGCACCTGATCCGTTAGCGTCTTACCGGCGGTTGTTGAATCTCCAGAAAATTTGAGACCTTTCAATACCGCTAATGGCGTCTTCAGGCTGTGGGCCAGGTCAGCTAATGTATGCCGGGTTTTTTCTCTCTGGCGGCGCTCATTTTCAATCAACAGATTTAAGTTATCTGTCAGTGGGCGCAGCTCCCGAGGAAAATTACCCTCCAATCGATCAGCACCCCCACGCTGCATTTCCTGAAGCGCATTAGCCAGGGCTGTCAGCGGGGCAAACCCCCAGCGCAGAACCAACCACTGTGCAAGGATTAATAACAATGCTCCCAACCCCAACCAGTGCCACATGGTTGAGCGAAACTGTTCCACCTGGGCCTGTAGCGGGGCCGCATCCTCGAGCACTGCAAAGGTAAACAAATTTTCATCTTCCAGCCCCCAGGCAACCCCTTGGCGGAAACTGCTATAACTTCCCTCTTCTCCCGGAACCGATACCTGCGAATAGGACTGCTGCCCCTGGGAAAGCGGATAGAACTCCAGCTGCGGCATTGCCAGGGCTGACTCCGAACGCCAGATAATCTCACCCTCCCGGTCAATAACAGCTCCCACCAAGCCGGAATCAGGCTGGTTGAAGCGTTGCTCGGGCAAACTCGGGGGCAGAATCAGGGTTTTACCTTCCGGCTCAGCAACCGCCAGCAGGGTGTAAATGTAGACCTGCAGCTCCCGCTGCTTGGCTTCATTCAGGGACGTGCGGTAGGCGTGCTCAAGGACTCCAGAGATAAGAAGAATAAAGCCGACCAGCACAAGACTGGTAACCAGGGCCAGACGCCCCTTTAAGGAACCCAGAATATAAGAAAGCAGGGGGAAATTGATGGATCTCACTGCGGAATCACAAAGCGATAGCCGCGCCCGCGCAGAGTCTCGATAGGCTTAAGCTTGGCTGCCGCATCAATTTTTTTCCGCAGGCGTCCAATAAACACCTCTATCACATTGCTGTCCCGGTCACAGTCCTGTTCATAGATATGTTCTGTCAGGGTGGTTTTTGACACCACTTCATCCGGATGCAGCATCAGATATTCAAGTACCTTGTATTCAAATGAAGTCAGGTCCAATTCAACTTCATCCACACTAACCCGTTGCGCACTGGTATCCAGAACGATAGGTCCAGCTTTAATCGTCGGTGATGAGAAACCTGCGGAACGGCGCACCAGGGCATTCAACCGTGCGAGCAGTTCTTCAGTATGGAAGGGTTTTACCAGGTAATCGTCCCCGCCGGCTTCCAGGCCGGAGACCCTTTCCTGCCAGTGTCCCCGAGCCGTTAAAATCAGGATAGGAAAATGCTTCTCTTCACGACGCAGTGTTTCAATAACCTGGATACCATCAATTTTGGGTAAACCCAGGTCCATTACTGCAACGTCGTAGGGATATTCCCTCCCCAGATAAAGTGCCTCTTCTCCATCAGGGGCTTCGTCAACCGTGTACCCGGCCGTGCGCAGGGACTCTGCCAGCTGCTGCCGCAGTAATGCTTCATCTTCAACTAATAGTGCGCGCATAGTAATTACCTTATTGCGGCTCGCAATTATTCTGTTATCGGGATATACGGCCGCTCTGTTTATCGACAAACACCACATAAACCTGGCTTTTGGCCGACAGTCCCTTCACCCGATACACGGCTCGCCCCTGTTTTTTGGTCTCAGAAATGGCGAGAATTTTTCCACCAAAGCGTTGTTTTACGATTGAAGCAGCCCGATCCCTTGAGATTTCTCCCCCTTGAACACGAAGAAAGTGGGGCTGGAAACTCTCCCGCTCATACGCGGGGTAGCTGTGTACCGTGGCACTGCAGAGCGCCGGCAAAAACACAGCGGTAAAAGCAATAAAGCCAAGTAAGGTACGATTCAGTTTCACGGTGCGGCTCCTGTGGATATCCAATTTTCCACCCTTTATAAACTCCCTGCCGCCCTCAACCGGACTCAAAGAGCCGGTGAGACATCGACATGGACCCGGATTCTATCGCCCGGATGATGGTCAGTGCGAGTCAAGTAAACTTGCCCATTATACCGATAGCGGACATCGTATCCGACTAATTCCCTTCTTGTAGAGTATTCATCTACAACATGGCAACGGGACTCTGTTGCATAATGGACTGGAGCATTGGCACGGCTGATCTGGTTACCTACCAGGGCGCCCACCAAAGCCCCTGCGATTGTGGCGCCGCCACGATTGTGACTGCGATGATAACCGTAGCGTCCACGGTGGCCGTGATCGCCTAAGTTATTGCCGATTGCAGCACCTATAAGTCCCCCCACTACAGTACCTGCCGGGGAAGTCGGCTCGCGATAGGCAACCTGTTCATCGCGACACTGGGTCGTCGGTGTAACAACCTGAACATCGGTGTAGACGGGAGTAACCTCGGTAACTCGCGCATAATCATAGCCACCCGCAGCATAGCCTCGGGGGCCCGCGCTGGCAGTAGAACTTAGACCCACCAGTGCCGCAACTGCCGCACCCGCGATTAGCTGTTTGTATAGTTGCACGATATATCTCCCGCTAGTCATCAACGGGAGCCAGATTACTTAAGATGATCTGAATAGACGCTGAATTACACTGTCGTACCAGCGTAGCAGCGAGGTAAAACGATAAGCCAGCCTCTCAGGGTTGGAATTTGAATGGCAGGGCACTATTCAGGAGCCCCAGATGAACTATCAGTCTCCTCATCACCCTCTCGTCGGTCACTGGCCTCTCGATCACGCCTAGGCCGAGAATCCTGGTGCCTTCTCCCCCTTTCGTGCTCCCTTCTCGGCCTATCTCCTCTCGCCCGGTCGCCCCTTGGTCGGTCTTCTCTGTGCCGGTTTCCCCTAGGTCTATTCTCATCGGACCTATCCCTCCTAGGCCCATCTTCCCTGAGTCTATCCCCTTGCGCTCGCTCTCCCCGAGCCCTATCACCCCTGGGCCTTTGCGGTTCACTCCTATCGCCCCTAGCTTCCCGCCAGCGCTCGCGCACTTGCTCTCTCTGTTCGGGGGACATCTGCCGATATCTCTCACGAGCCTCACGGATACTCTCACGCCTGCCTTCCGGCAGGGCACGGTACTGTCGATAAGATTCCCGCAGCTGATTACGGCGTTCCTGGGGCAGAGACTGCCATTTTTCATAGCGCTGCCGAGCATTGTCACGCTGCTCAGGGCTCATTGAGTTCCATCGACGCGCACCCCGCAACAACCTCTCCTGCTGGCTATCAGACATGTTGGGCCAGCGCTCTTCCATGCCCTGTAACAGCTTGCGATCACTATCACTTAGGCTTTTCCACTCCACCGACCACGCCATACCAGCCCAAAGCAGAGAGGCTGCCATCAAACAAGTTGCGACCAGGGTTTTAATCATGACTGTCCCCCAGCCATATATCTTTGCTTTTGGTGCCTTCTTGGGTTTGCCCGGGACCTTGAACCAACTCGGGATCTTCAGGGATAACGACATCACCTTGTTCATCGACCCACTCTTCCAGGAATAACAGGAATTCCTCCGGCAGAGGCTCAGCTTCCTCCGCCTCGGTAGTACCTGGAAATACGAGCGCACACATAGATATGATGAATAAAACACTACGAAGAGTGCCCATCCAACTCCTCCGCCAACCACTGATAAAACTCCATATCCTCAATCATCTCGATATCCATATCTTCATCCAGCAGCCAATCACCACTCACTAGCAGCTCTGTACGACTTTCATTATTGATAACAGAACTGGGCCACCATAGAGCAAGAAATAGCACTGCGGCAGAAGCCGCTGTAACTGGAAGGTATGGATACAAGGTGTTGAGTGAAAAGTACCGTTTTTTATTATTTTGATCTTGCGCTGCGGAGCGGATTCGCCGCAACTCAGCCAGGGTTTCCGTATCGAGCGATCTCTCTCTACGTATAACAGCGGCACTGGCCGCTCCGAGTATACGCTTCTCGTTAGTCGATGAATTGTTTTCTAAATTACTCATTCCATCGCCTCCAAATGAACCCGCAGGCTGCGCAATGCTCGAGAGAGGTGAGTCTTCACACTTCCCTCGCTACAAGCCATAGCCCCTGCTGTCTCACTGACATTAAAGCCTTCAACGCAACGCAACAAAAAAGCCTGCTGTTGACGCAGAGGTAACTTTTCAATGGCGCGGTCAATGGCATCAATCGTACGTTCACCGATTAGGACACTATCCGGGCTGCGGCCGTTGGGGTCGGGAAATTCACTCAGATCCCATTCATCGCCTTCGCTATTAATAGGAAGTTTATCTTTCAACAGCTGCCAACGGGACAGGTTTTTCTTGCGACGATGCCAATCGGTTATGCGGTTATTAAGAATGGTAAAAAATAATGGGCGCCACTCCGCACGGTCTCGGCAGCTATAGCTTTTGACGAGTGCAAGCATAGAGTCCTGAACTATATCCAGCGCATCATCACGGTCCCCTACAGCATATTTCGCCATAGTGAATGCCCGCTTTTCTACTGAAGCGAGAAACTGATCCATAAAAGCCGATTGAGGTCCCTTGACGAGGATGCAATCCTTCTACGGCTATTGCGGAGCCTCTAAATAATTCCGTGATATTTCTTTGGCTGTCAGGGCAGCTCACAGTCTAGGCGCGGCTTCACAGGAGTGTTTAAACCTTTTGAGAAGTCGCAGCACAGAGTATGAACCACTCTGAAATCCCCGTAGGACAGACTTAGAAGGCCCCAGCTACTGCATAGCTCTTGCAAAGGACTAAGGCCTTTATCAGCAGGCTGCGCCTAGCGACTGCAGTCTTCCAAGACTGTAGAAATATCACGGAATTATTCAGAGGCTCCTTAGTTTGCCGCAACCCACTAGATAATGCCTGCTACAACCAACAATCACTAATCGTTATTGTTGTCACGGGATCTACGATGGTGCTTTTTTGTCCGCTCGCCGCGTTCGTTCTTCCGATCGTATCTATTATCTATTCGCTCACCTTTTTTATCGAGGCGCTCGTTTATTTTCTCACCTTTGTTATCCAGGCGCCTATCGATACGATCACCTTTTTTATCTAAATGTGCAGCTAATTTATCTCTCCCATTAGCGGCAGCCTGCTCAGACCGCTGGTCCAGGCGCTCATTAATACGATCACCTTTATCATCAAGGCGCTCTTCAATGCGATCCCCCTTTCGATCGAGACGATTTTCAATACGGTCGCCGCGATCATGTCCATCATCCTCACTGCTTTCAGCTTGCAGCGAGAGGGGAAAACCAAGGCTAAGCGCCAGTACTGACAGTCCTATCAGTTTATTCATAAGTTGCTCCAGTTCCGTGAACAAAAAACTCAATGCATTAACAGCACTGACTATAACGTCAGGCACTGGAGCTGGTTGACAGGACTCCTATGAAAAATCAGCGAAATCAGAAGACAAAAATAATCGGTGCGCAAAGTACCATTCTCTGTTCAACCCTCTACAACTTCCGGGCCGGGCACTTCATCGCCGAGCCAGCGTTGTGTCAGGGTGCCAGCGGTCATAGCGCCGTTAACATTCAGCGCGGTTCGCGCCATATCAATCAGAGGTTCAACAGAAATCAGCAGAGCCGCGATAGTGACTGGCAACCCCATCGCCGGCAATACCACCAAGGCTGCAAAGGTAGCCCCACCACCAACGCCCGCTATACCGAAAGAACTGATCATTACAACCGCCACTAAAGTAGCAATCCATACCGGGTCCCATACATTGATCCCCATGGGGACTGCCACCATCACTGCCAACATGGCCGGATAAATGCCGGCGCAGCCGTTTTGCCCAATAGTCGCACCGAAAGATGCAGAGAAATTGGCAATTGCTGGAGACGTACGCAGCTGGTCCACCTGAGTCTCGACATTCAGGGGAATAGTTGCAGCACTGGAGCGGGAGCTAAAGGCAAAAACCAGCACCGGCCATACCTTGGTGAAATAGTGCAGCGGATTGATACCATTAATCAGTAGCAGCAGACCGTGCACCAGGAACATCAAACCAATAGCCGTAAAGGAGGCCAGAACAAAACTCAATAAGTTAAGAATATCTCCCATACTGGATTTAGCGATCAGGCCGGTAACCAAAGCCATCACGCCGTAAGGGGTAAAAGCCATCACTAGTCGCACCAGCTTCATAACCCAGACTTGAGCCACATGAACGAAGCGCTCAATCGCTGCGCCCTCTTCGGGAAATTCACGGCGAACCGCCAAGGCTGCCAACCCTAAAAGCACCGCGAATATAACCACCGCTATAACAGAAGTAGAGCGAGCCCCGGTCAGGTCCAGAAAAATATTGCGCGGCACAAAAGAAGTAATAATCTCAGGAATGGAAAGGTCTGTGACCTTGCCAATGCGCTCATTCAGTACTTCCACTCGCGCAGCTTCCCTGGAACCCTCAACCAATCCCGCAGCCGACAAACCAAATAGCTCGGCCATAGCCACGCCAATTAGAGCGGCCACCGCCGTTGTTCCCAATAGCACCCCCAGGACTGAAATACTGATTTTGCCCAGCGCCTGGGTATGGCTGACTTTAACTACCGCCACTAATATGGAAGTCAGCACCAGGGGCATCACGAGTAAATACAATAGGTTTACGTAACTGTCCCCTATCATCTCTACCCAAGGTATCACCTCTGCGGGTGCAGCCCCCCATCCGCGAGACAGTTGCAGGGTGCCTCCAAAGATAACCCCAAGAATCAGGCCAGCCAGCACTGCTGGTGCGAGGGAGTCACGGCCTCGCTGCCAGCGAAAAAGTCCGTATATAAAAACAATAAATAGAAGCAGGAAAGCAAATGAACTGATATGCATAAGGTCTGGGTCCCACCCGGAACAAAAGGGGAAAGTGGCGGCATGCTATCAGCGAACCGCCACAAGCCTATAGATGTGTTAGTTATAGTTTTATAAAGTTTGGGAGCTTCTAATAATCCACTGTTACCCCGCCGGCTTTTACCAACACTCCATTAGTACTCGCTATAGATTGAGAGCCGAAATGAAGTCGTCTCTATCCTGCGGCCCAACCAATGTTTTATGCCAGCGACCATCGGTACCAATAATGAACGTAGAAGGCAGCACCTCCGGCTTCTCCTGCCCCCAGCGCCCTTGCGGTTCGGCCACTAGAACGGGAAAAGTAATACCCAACTTATCCGCCTGTTTTTGTATTTCCGCAATCGGTAAATTGTCGAAGTTCACCCCAACAACAACGACATTGTTGTTACCGTCGGCCAGTTGGTTAAGGACCGGGATCTCCTCTCGACAGGGCTTACACCACTCTGCCCAATAGTTAACCAGCAAAACCTTACCCGATACATCCAACTCTTCCCCATCAATGGCTA
The DNA here is from genome assembly GCF_052468155.1 of Microbulbifer maximicatervae (SeqCode). Lineage (NCBI taxonomy): Bacteria > Pseudomonadati > Pseudomonadota > Gammaproteobacteria > Cellvibrionales > Microbulbiferaceae > Microbulbifer > Microbulbifer maximicatervae (SeqCode). Next base: position 2,776,086 of record NZ_CP174335.1, on the reverse strand, counting down.
GAAGCGATTTATCGTCTTTAGCGCAGGCGCTTATTCCGCATACCAACAAAAGAAAGGTGACCGCTGCTGCTCTTGCCATCTTTACTTTGACTATTTTCATCAGGCCCACTTTCTCCCCCGGTTTCAGAGTTTGTTTGCTTATCATCAGTCCCGCCGTCGTGGCCCAGCTCAAGGGGCTTATCTTCAGCTTCCTTTTGCTCGGCCTCCAGGAACAACTCTCCAACAGTGATACCTAATTGCTCCCGGGTTGACTCTCTGGCATTGGCAAAGCGTTGCTCTACCTCTCCATACCAGGGCAATCCATCCAGACTCGCAGGAATTCCACTGGGCATCCAATCCGAACTCAGCCAACCCGCCAATTCAACCAGGGACACCGTATTCAGGTCCCTCAGCAAAACATAATCATTGCGATCAGTCTGGGTCACCATACGATTAGCCTGAAGGATATTCCGCAACCTTCGCCACTGAACAAACTTGATTCCCATACGGGAAATATCTCGCTCCTTCAGAGGCCTCCCCTTCGCGCATTTCTTATACATCTGCCAGAGAACAATAAGGAGGGCAACCAGGTCAGAATGCTCCCGCTCCTGGGTCGCAGCTTGATAAACCGATAGTGTGCGCACCAACACACAGCCAGCCAATACCAGTATCCACATCAGATAAATCCAAAGCAGGAACAGGGGAACAACAGCGAATGCCCCATAGATTGCCTGGACCGAACTCCGCGCTACCAACAAGCCGAATAAGTACTTCATAACCTCGAAAACAATCGAGATTATGATCCCCCCCTCTATTCCGTGGCGCAACGGGACATAGCAATTGGGCACAGCTATGAACAGTAGGGTAAAAACTATGGAGCTGAAAACAAACGGCAGAATCCTGAATAACAACGAAGTTACCTCAAAAGAATCAGCTCCACCCAAGAAAAATTTTTGTGAAAAGACAAAAGTACTTGTCGCCAGTCCCGCCCCTAATAGGATTGGACCGAGACTCAATATCGCCCAGTACAAAAGAAAACTCGAAACGCCGCTGCGGCCTTTTTGGACGTCCCAGATAGAATTAAAGGTCCCCTCGATACCGCGAAGGGTCAAACCCGCAGTAATAATCAGCATCGCGATACCAACGCCAGTCAAACGCTGTGCCTGTTCGGAAAAACTGCTGATATATTTTTGGATCTCGCGCCCACTCTGAGGTAAAAAGTGGGTGAACAGTTGATCCTGTAACCTACTCTGCAAGCCGGCAAAGTCGGGAAACAGTGACAACATGGCGTAGCTCACCGTCACTAGGGGAACTATGCCAAACAGTGTCAGGTAGGTAAGAGCAGCCGCGCGTTGCCGACAATCCTTTTCATCAAACAGTTTCCACAGTGACGTCGCAAAGCGCAGCCAGTGGTTTCCCCAATCCTTTACGGTGCTTCTCATTGTGATCTCTCTATGCCTGGACATCTCGCCCAGGCCGCAGTATTACTGCCCCAAATAGCCAAGGAGCTCCCGAAAACCCCGCAGGACGTTGGGGGAATTATTCAGAAGCGCCTTAGAACTCCGCAACATTCTTCGGTTAGAATACGCCAAACAGTAACAGGATGCCGCCACAATGTGGACGATTTACCACAACCCCCGCTGCTCAAAATCCCGCCAAACCCTACAGCTATTGCAGGATAACGGTATTGAACCTGAGGTGGTTCTCTATCTACAAACTCCACCTTCTGCCGAGGATATTCAGCAGTTGCTGCACAAACTGGATATTGATGCACGACAGTTGTTGCGCACTGGTGAAGAGCCCTACAAGCAGTTAAATCTGAAAGACAAAGATCTGGCCGAATCCCAGTTAATTGACGCAATGGCTCAAAACCCTATTTTGATCCAACGCCCGATCGTTATAAAAGGCGACAAAGCAGTGATAGGGCGGCCCCCTGAAAATGTACTGGGGCTGATCTGATGGATCGGGACAACGAAGGCTATGTCCTCATCCTCTACTACAGCCGCACCGGCGCTACTGCGCGCATGGCCACCGAACTGGCTCGCGGCGTAGAGGCCAGTGGGATTACCGCTCGCCTGCGCACCGTGCCCGGCGTATCCCCAGACACTGAAGCCAGCGAGCCGCCGGTACCCACCGAAGGTGCCCCCTACTGTACAATCGAGGACCTGCGCAATTGCTCCGGTTTACTGATGGGCAGCCCCACCCGCTTTGGCAACATGGCCTCTCCGCTGCGCTATTTCCTTGACCAAACCAGTGATATTTGGCTCGATGGCAGCCTTACCGGTAAGCCGGCTGCGGTATTTACCGCCACTGGCAGTCTTCACGGTGGTCAGGAAACTACGCTGGTATCCATGATGCTGCCCCTGCTGCACCACGGCATGTTGATCGCCGGCATCCCATACTCCGAAGCCGCCTTAATGCGCACCCGCACTGGCGGCACACCCTATGGTGCCTCACACTGGTCCGGTGAACACGCCACATCGCTTTCCGATGACGAAGTAACCCTGTGCCGGGCACTGGGCAAGCGAGTCGGCAGCCTGGCACAGACGCTGGATAATTCGCATAACGGCGACAACTAGAGGATAAAGTGTGAACGATTCTGTACAGCGCAAGCTCAAGATAGCGCTGCGAATAAACTGGATTTGTTATATCGGCATGCTCGTACTGTTTGTCGTCTGGAATCTATTCCTCGAAGGCGGCTCATTGTTCCTGTGGTGCTTGCAGACCATACCACTGCTATTGGTACTACCTGGGTTACTCAAGCAGCACTATCGCAGCTATCTGTGGCTCTGTTTTATTCTTTTGCTGTATATCACTGCCAGTATTGTCGGTGTAACGATGCCTACACGCGGCTGGCAGGATGGCGTACTGGTAGTCCTTAGCCTTATCCTATTCTTTTCATCAATGATGAGCAGCCGCTGGCATCGCATGCAATAGCCACCGGCACTACTCACATTGCTTATGATTTTGTAACTGATAAATAGACAACGCTTGCCCCTCAGCGCACTAAGGAGTTTTGAGGTTTGACTGATTCATCCAATGAGAAAGGACTGTTCCGCAGCTTTTTTGGTGCCATTGGCGGCTCAATTACCTGGCTGAGGCGAGTGTTTACCAACCTGATATTCCTGTTAATACTGGTATTCCTGGGTATCGCAATTTTTGGCAAGGACGAACAGCTGGTAGTCCCACAAGGCGCGGCCCTTCGAGTGGCTCCGAGTGGATTTTTGGTAGATGAGCTCAGCCAGCCCAGCGGATTACCGATTTTCTTCGGCGGCTCCCAGGGGCCAGCAGAAATCAGGGTTAAGGATCTTGTCGACTCTATCGACAAAGCCGCACAGGACAAACGCATTTCCGCACTGGTGCTAGAGCTCGACAATATGGTCGGCGGCAGCCTCAGTAAGCTCGACGAGATTGGCGCAGCCCTGCAGCGCTTCAAGGCTGCCGACAAGCCCATTTATGCGGTGGGTGATAACTACACCCAGGCGCAGTATTTCCTCGCCAGCCACGCCGACAAGGTGTACCTGAATCCAATGGGTTCCGTGATGCTCACCGGCTTTGGCGTCTATCGAAATTACTATAAAAGCGCCCTTGAAAAGCTCAAAGTTAATTTCCACGTGTTCCGCGTTGGCGACTACAAGGATTTTATCGAACCCTATACTCGCGACGACATGTCTCCGGCTTCCCGTGAGAATAACCAGCGCTGGCTGCATGAACTCTGGAGTGAATACACCGAACAGGTGACCGGCCTTCGCAACCTGCCAACTGAAAGCATCGATCTATTTATCGACGAGCTACCCCAGAAACTGCAGCAGCATGAGGGCGACTGGGCACGTACTGCTCTGGCTAATAAACTGGTCGACCAACTCGCCAACCGCAACTTGGCTGTTCAAGAGCTACGCAAAACCATTGGTGAAGATGAGAACGATGAACGCAGTTATAAGGCCATCGATGCCCTCACCTATTTACGCAGCCAAAAGCTCAGCGAAGTCGCCGCCAAGAAAGAACCCAATAAGATTGCCTTAATCACGGCAAGCGGTTCTATTGTCGATGGCCGCGCTCCCGCCGGCAGGATCGGCAGCGAAAGCCTGGGTGAACTAATCGCACAGGCGCGCAAAAAAGAAGTTGATGCACTGGTTCTACGCATTGACAGTGGTGGCGGCTCCGCCTTCGCGTCAGAAGCAATTCGACAGGAGTTACTCGCCACCCGCGAAGCCGATATCCCTGTCGTTATCTCCATGGGCAGTCTGGCCGCATCTGGTGGCTACTGGATTGCTACCGGCGGCGATCGAATCTGGGCCTCTCCCGCAACCCTGACAGGCTCCATTGGCGTATTTGGCGCCTTCCCGACCTTTGAGGATTCCCTCGAGGCACTGGGTATTTATACCGATGGTGTGGGCACTTCAGACCTGGCCGGCAGCATGCGGTTGGATCGTGCCCTACCCGAGGCAGCCGCCAGTATCCTGCAACAGGGAGTGGATAATACCTACGCCAGGTTCCTGAGAATTGTGGCCGAGTCCCGTGGCAGCACTCCCAAGGAAGTGCACAAAATTGCCCAGGGCCAGGTCTGGACCGGGCGCGCGGCCAAAAACCTGGGGCTGGTAGACGATCTGGGCAATCTCAACGACGCCATTGCCGACGCCGCACAGCTTGCTGAGATCGAAGAATACGATGTAATAGAGATCCAGCGCGAGCTGACTCCCGGCGAAAGATTCCTGCGCGCCCTGAGCGATAATGTGGATGCACGTATCGCCGCCAGCCTTGAGGCAAACCTGCCACTCGGCGCCTGGTTAAACAGCTTACAACCGGTTTTGGCACCAATCGGCGAACTGCAGAGCTTCCGCGACCCGCGCGGACTCTACGTGCGCTGCCTGCCCTGCCTAGCCCCCTAAAAGACTTCATCGCCTCTACCCTGCGCCGGCTCAATGCCGGCGCGGACGCCCATAAAGCTCACGCAATTCATTTTTCGCGGCCTCCAGGATTCTGCGCCTGCGCGCAGGCAAATGATGACCCGCACGATTGATATAAAAAGTGAGCATAGACATGGCTGAACGGAAAGGCTCTGATTTGCGCTGCTGACTAGCCTCAGCTGCACTCTTCAGGGATTTGGCTATCGCTTTTGGATCATCCAGGCTAAATACACCGGCTTCAAGGTCCAGCGCATGGCTGTTTGTCGTGACTCTCTGTGACCATTTGGCACTTTTTACAGATACCAAACCCCACCTCCATAACCGCAGTTCCCTGTTAAATATATGGTGGCTCAACCGGATTTGGTCGTTGCGGGATTCCTAAGGAGCCCCTGAATAACTCCGTAATGCCTCTGCGGGTCTTGAAGGGTGCTGATGTTAGGCGCAGCTCGCCGCGAATGGCCGTAGCCCTTTGCAAGAGCTGCAACGCAGCAGATGCGGCCTTCAAGGCCCGCCCTTCGGGGCTTGCAGAGCGATTCACACTCCGCGTTGCGACTTCTTGAAAGGTCTAGACATTCCTGCAAAGCCGCGCCTTGATTGTGAACCGCTCTGCATGCCAGAGGTATCACGGAGCTATTCAGAGGCTCCCTAAACCTCGCTATCGGAAATTTTAACCTGCCGTAGAGCCCCACTCAGGGCAACCAGTGCGAATGCCAATAAGCTCAGGATTCCCGCCCACAATAGTGTCGTCAGAGGCGCTGCAATCTCACTCAAAACACCCGCAGCCAGGGCCCCCAGCGCCGCAGAACCAAATAGGGCAAATTGATAAATGGAGATAATGCGACTGCGATAATCCGCCGGCGCCAGCAATTGCACAATGCCTCGCCCCAACCCCGCGGAGGCTGCCGCAACCGCCCCCCAACACAGACACAACAGAATCAAGCCAAACTTTGTTGGCCCCAGGCTGATAGCAATCAAGAGTGCTGCGCTGTAAAGCAAGCACATCAAAATTCCCCGCCCTGGCTCCTGTCCCTGGCCCCGTCTCAACATAGTCACCGTCGCGATCACCGTGCCCGCTATAAATGCCAGCTGCAGGGTCGCGTAGTAACCGGCACCGCGACCGTAGTCCTCCGCCAGCAGCGGTAAGACCACCAGGAAAACCCCGATATGCACAAAGCCATTGAATGCCATCAATGCGGTCAGCTCCCGCAAAACCGGGTGTTTCCATGCCTGACTGAGACCATCCAGAATCAGGGTATGGGGTCGCTTCTCTGGTGTCTTTTGACGCTCTTGAGGCTGGCGCAAGGAGAAAAGCAATAATGAAGCCACTAGCACAACGGCAATCTGTACACCCAGCAAGTGCTGCAAGCCCCACTGGTCAAATCGACTCGCTAGCAGCATACCCACTGCCTGGCCGCCGTACTGCGCCAACATCATCCAGGTTACGGTTTTTTGCACGCCTCGCTCAGTGGCCTGCCCCTTGCGGTTGCGGGCACTGCGCTGCACCAGATTGTCCCGTGCCGGCTGTAAAAAAGCGCTGCACACCCCCAGGCAAATTCCGTAAACCATCAAGGTGGATAAATTCAGGACATGGAAGGTGAAATACAACAGCAATGCGGTATGACAAAGCGCCAGGCCCAAGCAGGCCAGAGCCGACACCAGAGCCGGATCTCGCCTATCCGCCAAAGCGCCGCCAAACAACAGGAATACCAGGTTTGGCAGCAATACTGATGCCTGAATCCACCCCAATTGCAGGGCGGGAAGATCCACGATCGTCAGCGCGATCCAGGGCAGCAATATCACCTGCAACCCGGTTGCCAGGGAGGTGCCGCTATAGCCCAACAGAAACCTTTGCAATTGGGTTGGCATTCTAGATACGAAATAACTCAATGATTAATAACCTGCCAACTCACGCTTGTGCGGCGTCATATTTGCCGAGTGCCGCAACCAGAAATACCAGCTTGATAGCTTCCGAAGTGTTCTTAGCCCAGAGCCATCACCACCATAGGCGGCAGACTCAAAAGCCTCTGTCACTGCTGCGGCATAACCAGACATCTCCGGTTTTTCCTCGGCAATCCGGCGGGCATAGGATCCTGCAGTCTCACCGGAATGCCGCTGGACCCCATTGCGGGCCATGCGCCGGCAAAAGCGCTGGTAGAGCTTCTCCGCAGGCGCCAACTTGGGTCCTCCTGCGGAGCGGGCCGCCCATAAACTGATCCCCAACAAAAGCACAAGAATCGGCGCCCCCAGTAATAGGGCGATACGCATTGGAGACAGATCACCAAATAGCCGCTGTAACAAATTCTGCTGTCGATCGGCATCAAAGCTCACCACGGTTTGATACCAACGGTAGTTGATCATATCCCACTGTAAGCGCAACTGGCTGAGAATACCGATACGGTGCAAGAGAAATAGGGAGTCCTGCATAAACTCTTCACCCGCCGCACTCTCCAGACCGTCGCGCACCCGCTCCGGAGCTACTGCCGCTGTGGGGTCTACACGCTGCCAGCCTTGGCCGTCGAGCCAAATTTCTGCCCAGGCATGGGCGTCGTACTCTCGCACCAATAAGTACTCTTCTCCACTGACCCACTCACCGCCCTGGTAACCAGCCACTACTCGCGCCGGTATCCCCGCTGCGCGCATAGCAAACACATAACTACCGGCAAAGTGCTCGCAGAAGCCCTGCTGGCTATCGAAAAGAAACTCATCAATAGTATCGCCGCCCAGTGCTGGAGGCTTCAGGGTATAAGTGAAAGCACTGTGGAAGTGCGACAGCAGCTGGGAGGAAACCGCCTCAGCACTGAGCCCCTGATCTCGTAGGGAAGCCATCCACTGACGAGTACGGCTATTGCCGAAACTGGGAAGTTGCAAATTCCTGCGCCGCTCCGCATTGCTGAGAGTAGCACTGAGCGACAGGGTTTCTCTCGGCCAGGAACTTACCTGGTAAGAAAAGCGGTTGAGAACCGGGGTCCGTTTTACCAGGCGATCATCCGTTGTCTCTCCCACACCCGCGCTCTCTGAAGCCGGTTTTGCCATAGCGAACAACCAGGGGCTCCGGCTCGCTTCCTGGATAACCTGGTAGCGATAACGGGGACCCACTTGCGGAAGCACCTGCTCACCACTTCTCCAATACACTCGCCCGCCATTTCGAGGGTCAACACCATAGCCCTGGCGCCAGGTACGCCCATCAAATTCCGAGTACACCAAGCCCCTCCAGTAGCGCTGCTCTGGCGGGGGCACTGGTCCATCAAAGGAGATACGCAAGGTCGGCTTGCTGGATTTGGAAAGCTCAGTAAAGTCTCCCGGGGCCATCGAATCACTGACACCGGTACGCCCAGCGGAGGTATTCTGCGGCACAGACCAAAGGGGCCCCAGCCTAGGCATCACCAAAAACAACAACACCATTAACGGCGTGGCCTGTGCCACCAACCGCAGGGATAATCCCAGAGCCCGGCGCGGGCGCGCACTAAAGTGTCCCAGCTGCGCCGCCAGGGCTGCAGTAATTACCAACACACTCAGTAAACCGTAAAGTGCATAGGGAATGGTCTGCTCTTGCACAAACAGAGTGGCGGCTACGAAGTAGGCCAGCAGTAGACTGACAAAGGCATCCCTGCGGCTGACCAGTTCGAGATTTTTCAGGGTGAATGACAGCGCCAAGAGTGCAATCATCGGCTCCAAAGCAAACAAGCGCCGATAGGACAGAGCCAGTCCCGCCACCGTCAATAGAATCACTGTCAGTTTAAGAGCGCGGCCGGGTAAATCCCTGCGCCCGCGAAAGACTTCCAGGCGCCAATAAACCGCAAAGGCCCAGGCAAAAACCACCCACAGTGGCAGCATTGTGAATTGCGGCAAAAGGGCGACAAACTGGGCAGCAAAAATCCACAGCAAACTTTCCCTGGGCAATAAATCCTTATTCGCAATCATCACTGGCCTCGCCCGGGGTACAGGGCCAATGCCTGCAAGACCTGCTGCTGATGCTCGGAACCGAGCGAAGGCTCTATTGAAATGCCAGGCAGGCACAAACCATATGCAATGCCTTGCTTTTCCGCTTGTAGGGTCCAGTCACAGAGATTGCTCAGGCGCATCTCTATATCCCTACCATCGAGTAAACCCCAGTCGAGCCACAAGCGCGTGTCAGTTTTGCGCTCATAGTCCTTGCTGTAAAGATCGCGTCCGGCCGCGTATTGCTTCCAGGCTACATGGCGTAACGAGTCACCCGCTTGATAGGGTTTTAGCGCGGCAAAATCATCTCCCCCCCGCTTCACCTCACCAAACTCCCCCTCGGCAACAGTCTCTCCTAGCGGTAAAGGGCCCGCAGAAATTGGACGGGGGTAAACCAAAAATTCAACATCCAGGTCAATGCGGCTCCAGCAGCGAAATAACCCGAGAGGGAAACGACTTTCAACCCTCAACCGAGGTGCCTGCACTCGCCCACGTTTTACTACCGGCATAGAGATACAAATATCCGCACTTTTCTGCTCGCACAAATCCACGCGACTGCCCTGCTCCGGTGGCCAACTCAGCTCGAGCCATTCCCGCTCCCGCTTGCCCTCACAACTGACATTAATTTCCGCCTCGGCAAAATCACCAGCAAAAGCTGCTCGGGTATCCACAAGGCGCAAGTGCACGCCACTTAAATTGGCAAAGGTGTGTAGTGGCAACACCGCTAAAATGCTGACCAACAAAAATGTCAGAGCGAAAACCAGATTGTTTTCATAATTGGTGCCCAGCAACCACAATAATGCCACCACTATTAGGAAACCTAAGCCTGCGCGCGTGGGCAGGATAAATAATCGGCTGTGGTTCAAGGTAATCGCTCGGGCCCGCGGTGCCCGGCGACTAAGCCAGCGCTGCATAAGGTTGCGCCAATATTCCACCAGCAGGTGTATCGGATTGCGGGAAGGGTTCCGACGTTGGGGGTGACTTACATTCATCGACTCAGGCCGCGATCACATCCACTTGGCGCATCAGACGCTCAACCAACTGCTCGCCGTTGCTGCCATCGCTCTGTAATCGATGTCCTGCCACCGCCGGCAACACAGCCTGGATATCCTCAGGCAAAACATGGCCACGATTGTGAATCAACGCCCAGGCTTTGGCTGCGCGCAAAAGGGCCAAGGCGCCTCGGGGTGATAAACCCACTGCGCAATCCGGGCTCTGGCGGGTTTGCAAAACCAGTCGCTCAAGGTAATCCAACAGACTGTCAGAAGTTTTCACTTGCGTAACCAGGTTTTGCATTTTTCCGAGTGTGGCGGTATCGATTCTCGGCTTTAACTTCGCCAGCTGCTGCCTCGGATCGGCCCCCAAATACAAAGCTCGTTCCGCCTCCCGGGTGGGATAGCCGAGGCTGATACGCATCAGGAAGCGATCCAGTTGAGATTCCGGCAATGCAAAGGTGCCCGATTGTTGCATCGGGTTTTGCGTGGCAATCACAAAAAATGGCTGGGGCAGTGTGCGGGTCTCGCCATCGACACTCACCTGGCGCTCTTCCATGGCCTCTAATAGCGCACTTTGGGTTTTTGGCGATGAGCGATTAATCTCGTCCGCCAATAACACCTGGCTAAACACGGGTCCCTCGTGAAAGTGAAATTGGCTGGACTCCCGATCAAATATCGAAACACCAAGAATATCCGCCGGTAACATATCACTGGTGAACTGCACCCGCTTATACGTTAACCCCAGCACCTGTGCGAGTGCATGGGCCAAGGTGGTCTTACCCATGCCCGGTAGATCTTCAATTAACAAGTGGCCTTTTGATAACAAACAGGCCAGCGCCAGCTTTACCTGACGCTCTTTACCCAACAAAACACTGCCGATATCAGACACTATGGCGGAAACTATTTTTTGCACGGCAAATCCATTACTGCTCAATTTTTCTCAAGGGGGCTATTTCTGCACACCGGCAGGGGCGCGACAAAATGCAAACACTACCGGAAGCAGCGAACAGTATTTCACTGTCCGCTAGGGAGCCTCTGGATAACTCCGTGATACCGCTGGCATGCAGCGCGGTTCACAATCAAGGCGCGGCTTCGCAGGAATGTCTAGACCTTTCAAGAAGCTGCAACGCAGAGTGTGAATCGCTCTGCAAGCCCCGAAGGGCGGGTCTTGAAGGCCGCATCTGCTGTGTTGCAGCTCTTGCAAAGGGCTGTGGCCATTCGCGGCACACTACGCCTAACATCTATAGCCTTCAAGGCCCGCAGAGGTATTGCGGAATTATTCAGAGGCTCCCTAATAATCATAGGTAGCTGGGCGCTTACGCCAGCGCTTATAACTGGGATAATCCACGCATCAAGTCGCGCTTGAGGTCCTCAACATTTTCCAGCCCTACCGAAACTCGAATCAAATTTTCAGTAATTCCGGCGCGAGCCTTATCTTCATCACTAAGGCGGCCATGGGTTGTCGTGGCAGGGTGCACAATAGTGGTTTTTGCATCCCCCAAGTTGGCGGTGCAGGAGAGGATTTTACAATTGTCGATCACTTTCCAGGCAGCTTCGCGACCACCGCGCACAGTAAAACTCAGCACTGCGCCAAAAGCGTCTTGCTGTTCCCGCGCTAGGCGGTGTTGGGGGTGTTTAGGCAAGCCGGTGTAATTTACTTTCTCAACCATCTCCTGCTCATCGAGCCACCAAGCCAAGTCGAGTGCATTGGTGCAATGCGCCTGCATACGCAGCTTTAAAGTTTCCAGGCCTTTGAGGAATACCCAGGCATTAAACGGGCTCATACTCGGTCCGGCAGTGCGCAGGAAAACCACCAACTCATCCATTACTTCCTTGCGGCCAACAGCAACACCGCCCAGGGCCCGGCCCTGGCCGTCGAGGAATTTGGTTGCGGAGTGCACCACAATATCGGCGCCCATGGATAGAGGTCGCTGCAGTGCCGGGGTACAGAAACAGTTATCGACAACCAGCATGGCACCAGCGCTGTGGGCGACCTGTGCCAACGCGCGGATATCGGCTACTTCACACAGAGGGTTGGAAGGCGTCTCCATAAACAGCAGCTTGGTGGAACCATCTACGGCCTGCTTCCAGGCATCCATATCGGTCAAATCGACATAGCTCACCCGCACGCCGAACTTTTCCATATAGCGGCCAAATAAAGCCGTAGTTGTGCCGAAAACACTGCGGGAACAGATAACGTGGTCGCCACTTTTCAGTAACGCCATACAAATACTGAGAATGGCAGCCATGCCGCTAGCAGTGGCTACCGCAGCTTCACCGCCTTCGAGAGCAGCGATGCGCTCTTCAAAAGTGCGTACTGTGGGGTTGGTATAGCGGGAGTAGACGTTGCCGGAGCTTTCGCCAGAGAAGCGCGCAGCAGCCTCTGCAGCGGAGGGGAAAACATAACTGGAGGTGAGGTAAAGTGCCTCGGAGTGCTCTCCTTCCGGTGAGCGAACCTGGCCGGCGCGCACCGCCAGGGTTTCCAGAGCGTAACCGTCGTCTTCAAACATATACCGCTTCCTGGTCAGTATTTTTGGAAGCAGTCATCTTAACCGAAACGATCTTAACTGGCGCCCTCTTCTGCCGCGAGAAAAGGACGCTTACGCTTTTTTACTATTGGCAGGCTACAAAAAACGGTTTTTTGCCGCCCGCCAAATCAGGTGAGGGATATTTAGATATTCCCCCAAGGACGAATTACAAAGCGTTGGCGTCGGCCTTTTTACGCTTGGCCGTATCATTGCGCTGAGCGTGCAGATCGTTCAAGTATTCCTCGTCCACATCACCGGTGATGTAATTGCCATCGAATACAGAGCAATCAAAGCGATCAATTTTTTGCTTACCGCCACTGGAGCTGACTACCAGATCTTCCAGCTCCTGGTAGATCAACCAGTCTGCGCCAATCTCCTCACAGATTTCCTCGGTGGTGCGACCGTGAGCCACAAGCTCAGTGGCGGAGGGCATATCGATACCGTAGACATTCGGGTATTTTACCGCTGGTGCAGCACTGGCGAAGTACACTTTGGCAGCACCGGCATCGCGGGCCATCTGGATAATCTGCTTACAGGTAGTACCGCGCACAATGGAGTCATCTACCAGCAACACATTCTTGCCACGGAATTCCAGCTCGATGGCGTTGAGCTTCTGGCGAACCGACTTCTTGCGCTGCTTTTGACCGGGCATGATGAAGGTCCGGCCGATATAGCGGTTCTTCACCATACCTTCACGGAATTTCACCCCCAAGCGGTGGGCTACCGTCTGACCTGCCGTGCGGGCAGAATCCGGGATCGGGATAACCACGTCGATATCGTGATCCGGGCGCATGCTGAGAATTTTGTCCGCCAGATGCTCACCCTGACGCAAACGCGCCTTGTGTACCGATACGCCATCCATAATGGAGTCAGGACGGGCAAAGTACACATGCTCAAAAATACAGGGAGTCAAAGACGGGTTATCTGAACACTGCTCGGAGTGCACAGTGCCATCCAGCTCGATATAGAGCGCTTCGCCAGGAGCGACATCGCGCACCAAGGTGTAACCCAGTACGTCCAGAGCCACGGACTCGGAAGCCACCATATATTCGGTGCCCTTCTCGGTTTCACGCTTGCCGTAAACCAGTGGGCGAATTCCGTTGGGATCGCGGAAAGCGACAATACCGTAACCAACAATCAGGGCAACGCAAGCGTAGGCGCCGCGCACGCGCTTGTGTACAGAGCGCATCGCACTGAAGATATCTTCGGCTTTCGGCTGCAGCTTGTGCAACTTGTGCAGCTCGTGGGCAAACACGTTCAGCAACACTTCCGAATCAGAATCTGTATTGATATGGCGCAGGTCCTGCTGGAAGATCTCATCGACCACCTCGTGCACATTGGTGAGGTTGCCGTTGTGAGCCATGGCGATGCCGTAGGGGGAGTTCACGTAGAACGGCTGAGCCAGCGCCGGGCCGGAGCTGCCGGCAGTGGGGTAGCGGACGTGACCAATACCAAAATTGCCTTTCAGACGCTCCATGTGGCGCGCGCGGAATACGTCGCGAACCAGACCATTGGCTTTCTGCTGGTTCAGGCGATCATCGTCACAGGTAACGATACCGGCGGCATCCTGTCCCCTGTGCTGTAGCAGAGTGAGCCCATCATAGAGCTGCAGATTGACGTCACTCTTACCGACGATACCGACGATACCACACATATATTTGACCCTATTGACTCGAGAAGAGCGCTTTTGGCGCTCTATTTAAAACAACTTTACGAAGAATTCCTTAACGGAGCCCGCCAGCTCCCGCGCACTATCCTCAAACTCGAGGAAATGGGGAATCAGAACAGACTGACTCCACCAGCTGTCCTGTTCCACCGGCACCAATGCCGGGGCCAGGATCAACAGCGCCATCACGACAATGGCTCCCCGCACCAAGCCAAACGCCATTCCCAGCACTCTATCTGTACCGGATAGCCCAGTTGCCTCAACAAAGGCAGAAAGCACCATGTTGAGACCGGCGCCAGCGAGTAAGGTGCCGATAAACAGGATGCCAAAAGCTGCAATCATTTGGAGGGAGGGGGTGTCGACGAGGTTGGATAGCATTGGCGCCAGCTGGTCGCGAAACATCATGGCGACGATAAAGGCGGCAATCCAGGTAAGCAGAGACAAGGTTTCCTTGATGAAACCTCGACTAAGGCCGATAAGCGTGGAGATACCCACAATAGCCAGAATGATCCAGTCAGCCCAATTCATTCAATCCTACCTGCGTGGCGGCTGCTGCCGCGAAGAGCGCGCATTCTAACTGAAGGGACTAAGCGCGTGAAGCCGTAGGCCAACCGATTGGAATTTATTACTTGTAGTACCGCTTTCCCTGGACGTTTGGCGCAGTGGCAATCGGTTAATTGCGAATAAAAGTGCAAAGTGGAAGTCTGCCAGCAAGTTGCCACCATCCGCCTCGGGCTGAAATGGTGGCAACCTGAAGTCAAAGGCCCGATCAGGCCTTGAACTGAAGCACGAAGGTCTGGGCTTTCAGAAGGGTATCCAGTTCTTTTTTCAGCTGATGGGCATCGGCCTTGTTGACCTTTGGCCCAACAAAGACCCGCACCAAGCGACCCTTGTCTGTATCCACTGCCCGAGTATAGGCACTGTAGCCCTCGTTCATCAGGCGCAAACGCAGCTTGTCCGCATTGGACTCATCCCGGTAGGAAGCCACTTGAACCACCCAGGCCACAGGCAGGCCATAGGCATCCACAAGTGGCGAGGCTCCCTTCTTCGGCGCGGCCAGTTTTTCCTCCTGCTCATCACTCTTGGCGACCTCTGACCGCTCCTCTCCCTCATCAGCTACTGGAGCCTTCGGGTTGGAGAAGTTCTCTGGAAAATCCGGCTGGAAAGCCTCACCGGGCGCCGGTGCAGGCACAGCATCCGCTACCGGTTGCGGCTCGGCAATTTCTATAGGGCGTATATCCGGCTCCGCCGGAATCTGGCTGGCTTCACTGATATTGCCTGCGGCCTCTCGGTCCAACAGGCTGGGCAAGAAAATAACGGCAAGCGCAGCCAAAACCAGCGCACCGACAATGCGCTGCTTAAATCCGTCGTTCAATCGCCCTCGGCGGGAGGGTTTACCCTCGCAATTCTCCATTACCTTCGTCTCGCATCTGCTGCAGAACCTCAGCCACAGTAAAGAAGGAACCAAATACAAGCAACCTGTCTTGTGGACCAATGGTCGGCAGCAGCTGTTGTAAACCATCGGCGACGCTTGGACAGCGGCTATCGGCGTTCGTTGCCTCAACACCTGCTGCGGCCAGACCTTTCAGCAAGGTCTCTCCGCTCGCAGCGCGGCTATTACCCGGTAACTCTGCGGGGTGCCAGGCATCCACCACATCCCGCAAAGGCGCGAAGAGCCCCACCAAATCCTTATCGGCCATAGCCGCTACCAGCACATGGGTCTCACCATCTACAGGGTGATCTGCAAGCCATTTAGCCAAGTGTTCGGCCGCTGCCGGATTGTGCCCCACATCCAACAGCAGGTTGCGCCCCTGCCATTGAACCTGCTGACAGCGACCAGGCAGGGCAATTTCAGCCAGTGCAGATTCGATCCCACCCTGGGGCAATACATTGAGCAGAGCCAGCGCGGTAATCCCAGCAGCGATACTCGGGCGCGGCAAGTTGATCGGAGGGATCGCAAGTTCCAACTCACCAAAACGGTAAAGTTCTTTTTTACCCTCTCCCAAATTGAGAGAGAAATCCTGACCTATAAAGTAACTGGAACTAGACAATTTTTCTGCCGCAGACAGCACAGATTGGGTGGGGTTGCTATCAGCACAGACAAAAGGCGCCCCAGCACGCAGGATACCGGCTTTTTCACGGCCGATTATATCCCGGTCACTGCCAAGCCAGTCCTCGTGATCAATGGCAACACTGGTGATAATAGCGAGATCCGCATCCACCAGGTTGACTGCATCCAGGCGTCCACCCAGGCCAACTTCCAGAAGTGCAAACTCGACGCCTGCCCTTTGAAATAACCAGAGCGCCGCCAGGGTGGTGTATTCAAAATAGGTCAGGCTGGTCTCACCGCGAGCAACCTCGATAGCCTCAAACGCCAGCACGAGATCTTTATCGGCAACCTCTTCACCCCCGATACGCACCCTCTCGTTAAAGCGCAGAAGGTGTGGGGAACTGTAAGCGCCTACGGAGCGCCCTCCCTTACACAGCAGCGCCTCCATAGTCGCCACGCAGGAACCCTTACCATTGGTGCCCGCCACAGTAATCACTGTCGGTGCCGGTTTCTGGATACCCAGTGCATCGGCCACAGACGCGACGCGCTCAAGACCTAATTCAATTTCGGAAGGGTGCAGCTGCTCCAGGCGGGAGAGCCAATCTTGCAGTGAAGGCATAGTTGAAAACATCAATGATGGGGGCTGCAATCAGCGGAAATTAAGCTGATCACAGCATTACCCTATGGGAATGGAAATCAGTTGCCGGTCAGTTTACCCAATATGCGGGACACTGTAGAGCGCATTTCCTTGCGAGGAATAATCATATCAATTGCGCCGTGCTCCAGCAGGAACTCACTGCGCTGGAAACCTTTCGGCAATTTCTGGCGAATGGTCTGCTCGATAATATTCGGGCCGGCAAAACCAGCGCGCGCTCCGGGCTCCGCCGCGTTGATATCCCCCAGCAGGGCCAGGGATGCGGAAACACCACCGTATACCGGGTCGGTCATAATGGAGATATATGGCACGCCGGCCATCTTCATTTTTTCCAGCACCGCTGAGGTTTTAGCCATCTGCATCAGGGAGATCAGGGCCTCCTGCATCCGGGCACCACCGGTAGCAGAGAAACAAACCAGCGGGATACGTTGCTCCAAGGCACGCTGAGCGGCACGGGTAAAGCGCTCGCCGACCACATAGCCCATGGAGCCACCGTGGAAAGCGAACTCAAATGCTACCGCTACCAGGGGAGCACCATTCAGGCTGCCCTGCATAGCGATCAGGGCATCCTTCTCACCAGTGGACTTTTGTGCCTGCACCAAGCGGTCTTTATATTTTTTAACGTCTTTAAACTTCAGGCGATCAACCGGCTGCACATCGGTGGCCAGCTCTTCACGACCTTCCTCGTCGAGGAAGATATCCAGGCGGCGGCGGGCGCCGATTCTAAAGTGGTGATCGCACTTGGGGCACACATCCAGATTGCGTTCCAGCTCCGGGCGATAAAGCATCGCATCGCATTTGACGCACTTCTTCCAAACCCCCTCGGGGACCTTGCTGCTGCCGGTGCGACGCTCTGTGCGAATTACCGCAGGGACAATTTTTTCTAACCAGCTCATCTCGTTTCCAAATCCGGATGCTTTCTTTGGGCCGGCACATTTTACCGACCAGTGGGTTTCAGGCTAGGAATTAAAACACTAAGCTGAACAACAAACCCGGCCAGATCAGCCGCTATTTTTGGCTTTCTGGCCAGCTTTGTGCTTAGACCTATAGCTGCTTTTAGCGATCCAGGGCTTCGCGCATCTCGCTGACAATAGCTCCAACCGCCGTTTTAGCGGCTTCCAGGTCTGCCGCTGCATCTACTGCCGACACCAGCACGCTACCGACTACAGCACCGTCGCCATGGGCACTGACCTGGCGGGCCGAGGCACCATCTTTGATACCGAAGCCAACACACAGGGGCAGATCGGTAAACTGGCGAATATGGTCCAGATTGTCACGCACCGAATCCAAATCCAGGTGGCCTGCTCCGGTAACCCCTTTCAGGGATACATAGTAAACAAAGCCACTGGCAACATCGGTAATTTCACGAATACGCTCTTCAGTGGTGGTAGGCGTTAGCAGGAAGATATTGCGCAGGTTGCGCTCCGCCAAAAAGGCATTCAGGGAACCGGACTCTTCAGCTGGCAGATCTACGGTCAGGGCACCATCGACACCCGCAGTGGACGCCGCTTCAGCAAACTCCAATTCACCCATACGCTGAATAGGGTTGGCATAGCCCATCAGGATTACCGGGGTGTCACTATCCGACTGACGAAATTCTTTCACCAATGCCAAACATTTGCGCAGCGAAGCCCCATTGGCCAGTGCGCGCTCATGCCCTTTCTGAATTACCGGGCCCTCTGCCATGGGGTCGGAAAATGGCACCCCCAGTTCAATAACATCGGCCCCGCTGGCCACCAACTGATGCATCAAGGGCACAGTATTGTCCAAGCCTCCATCGCCAGCGACAATATAAGTTACCAGCGCCTTGCGGCCCTCATCGCGCAACTTGGCAAAGCGGCGATCAATTCTATTTTGTTCTGTCACAGTTTATTCCCTGAGCTACTCCTGGCAAAAAGCCAGCTCAATTATTTGATCTTCACCCATTTTGCCCGCCTCAGAGGCGGGCGGTGATATTGCTACACCTCGATACCGTCGATAGCGGCAACGGTGAAAATATCCTTATCGCCTCGGCCGGAGAGATTCACCAGGACATTCTGCTCAGGACTCATGGAAGCCGCCAACTTGAGCGCGTACGCAACTGCATGGCTGGATTCCAATGCCGGCAAAATGCCCTCAGTGCGAGTGAGACGGCGGAAGGCATCCAGGGCTTCATCATCATCGGCGGTGACATATTCCACCCGGCCGATATCTTTCAGCCAAGAGTGCTCAGGGCCAACACCCGGGTAGTCGAGCCCCGCAGAAACCGAGTGAGTCTCGATAATCTGGCCGTCATCATCTTCCATCAGGTAGGTGCGGTTACCGTGCAGAACACCGGGAATACCATCATTCAGTGGTGCAGCATGCTTACCGGAAGCCAGGCCTTCACCGCCGGCTTCGACACCAAACATTTTCACTTCAGCGTCATTCAGGAACGGGTGGAACAGGCCGATCGCATTGGAACCACCACCGACGCAGGCCACCAGCGCATCGGGCAACTGGCCAAAGCGCTCCAGACTCTGGCGACGGGCTTCACGGCCGATAATAGAGTTGAAGTCGCGCACCAATTGCGGATAAGGGTGAGGACCAGCCACAGTGCCGATAATGTAGAAAGTATTATCGACATTGGTTACCCAATCGCGCATGGCTTCATTCATGGCGTCCTTTAGGGTCTTGGAACCGGATTCCACCGGCACCACTTCTGCCCCCAGCAGCTTCATACGGTATACGTTGGGGGATTGGCGCTTAACGTCTTCCGCACCCATATAAACCGTACACTGCAAACCGAGACGCGCCGCCACGGTTGCCGTAGCCACACCGTGTTGACCAGCGCCGGTTTCGGCAATTACGCGGGTCTTACCGCTGTGTTTGGCCAGAAGTGCCTGGCCCACCGTGTTATTTACCTTGTGCGCACCGGTATGGTTCAGGTCTTCCCTCTTAAGCCAGATTCGCGCACCGCCCGCCTGCTCAGTCAGTCGCTCAGCAAGATACAGCGGCGATGGCCTGCCTACGTAGTGCGCCAGATCGTGATCAAAGGCAGCGACAAAATCCGGATCATCTTTCAGGCGGCTATACATTGCCTGAAGCTCATCCAATGCGCTGATCAGCGTCTCCGATACAAAGCGACCGCCGTAGGGACCAAAATGTCCGCTCGCATCCGGGAAGGTGGAAAAATCGATAGCACCTGGCTTACTCACACTCATACTCCGTGGGTCACGTGGGGTTAAAACTTTCTTACTGTTTACCTACTGTTTGAATAGTTCTTCCTGAATGAACTATTCAAACGTCGCCAGAAAATACTGGCGCAGATGCGTCGATCTGCTGGTATTTACTGGCTCGCGCCGGCCAAGCCGGCGGGCGGCACTTCCCTGTGCCGCTTCAATACTATTAGCCGTAGTTCTTCCTGAACTATTCAAACGTCGCCAGAAAATACTGGCGCAGATGCGTCGATCTGCTGGTATTTACTGGCTCGCGCCGGCCAAGCCGGCGAGCGGCACTTCCCTGTGCCGCTTCAATACTATTAGCCGTAGTTCTCCCTGAACTATTCAAACGTCGCCAGAAAATACTGGCGCAGATGCGTCGATCTGCTGGTATTTGCTGGCTCGCGCCGGCCAAGCCGGCGGGCGGCACTTCCCTGTGCCGCTTCAATACTGTTAGCACTAGCTCTTCCTGAACTATTCAAACGTCGCCAGAAAATACTGGCGCAGATGCGTCGATCTGCTGGTATTTGCTGGCTCGCGCCGGCCAAGCCGGCGGGCGGCACTTCCTGTACCGCCTCTAAATCTATCTCTTCGCCGCGCTGACAAACGCAAAAACTTTTTCTCGATCCTTGCGTCCCGGCTGACGCTCTACACCTCCGCTCACATCCACCCCCTGTGGGCGCGCAGCTTCTACTGCTGCAGTTACATTCGCGGGATTCAAGCCACCGGCAAGAACGATCGGGCGACTGCTATCTTGGGGAACCCTGTCCCAATCAAAGGTCTCTCCGGTACCACCGGGGACACCAGGCCTGTAGGCATCCAATAAAAAACCCCGGGCTTTGGGGTGCTCAGTCATTGCGGCTTTGACATCGAGGTCATCTTTCATCCGCAACGCTTTGATATAGGGACGCCGGAATTGTTCGCAGAAACGGGCGCTTTCATCGCCGTGGAATTGCAACAGGTTAAGCGGCACCGATTCTAGTACAGCGTCCACCTCACTCTGTGCCGCATCGACAAATAACCCCGTCAGGGTGACAAATGGGGGAACTGCCGCTGCAACTTTAGCTGCCATATCAAGATCGATATAGCGCGGGCTCGGCTTATAAAATACCAGGCCCAACGCGTCGGCACCTGCATCTACAGCCATCAGGGCATCTTCTATACAAGTGATGCCGCATATTTTTACTTGCATCGTGTAACCTGGACTCAGCCGGCTGGCCGATCAAAAGAGGGAACGACGGATACTAGCAGATAGTCAGAAGGCGCGAAATGCACGCCCTCTCCCAGATTTGCTTTAGCCTCGAAAAATTCAGCAGTTTAACTGGATAGCAAAGCACCCAAAGGCTGTGGCACCAGAAGTGGCCCCGGCTCACACTGGGGAAGCTGGAAATGATCCGGGTAGCGCACATCAACGAGATACAGGCCAAACGGCGGTGCAGTCACGCCGCCGGCGGAGCGGTCCCGCTGATCCAGCACCTCTTTTACCCAAATTGGTGAGCGCTCCCCTCGCCCCACGGCCATCAAAACCCCGGTGATATTGCGCACCATATGGTGAAGGAATGCGTTAGCACTAATTTCCAAGGCAATCAGCTGACCCACCGGAGCAATATCCAGGCGGGTAATTTCACGCACTGGGCTCTTAGCCTGGCACTGAGAGGCACGGTAGCTGGTGAAGTCGTGGCGGCCGATCAAGTAGCTGGCTCCCTCACGCATCGCCTCCAAGTCCAGTGAGTGCTGGGTCCAGGTTACCTCAGCGGCGCTGTGGGCCGAGCGGGTTGGTGCGCTGTGGATCAGGTAGCGATAACTGCGTGCGTGAGCGGAAAAACGTGCATGGAACTGCGCCGGCATTTCCCGCGCCCAGCGCACCCGCACAGAATCCGGCAACTTGGTATTAACTCCCTGCACCCAGGCGCGGTCCGGGCGCTGCGCTCGGGTATCAAAGTGAATGACCTGATTGGTAGCATGAACGCCCGCATCGGTGCGCCCGGCACAAACCAGGGTCACATCCTCCGCTGCAATAGTGGATAAAGCCCGCTCCAGATGAGCCTGGACAGTCTCCGATGCAGACTTCTGCTTCTGGAAACCGTGCAGTTTGGCTCCGCAGTATTCAACGCCCAGGGCTATGCGGCGCAGTCCTTCGGGCAGCCCCTCACCTTCAGGGACCTCCCCATTTGGCTTGTAAATATATTCCCTCTGCGTCACCTGACTCATATCACCAAAACCACTTGCTCTCCCCGCTGCGACTGCGCCGGGTAAAAATCACTGCCGGGAACTTCCCGGTAAAAATAAAAAAACCTCGCAACCAGTGCGAGGTTTTTTCAAAAACGGAATACGCTGCTAGCTTACACCATCCGCTCCAGCATTTCCTCGGCGCGGTCTTTGTGTTCACCACCACCGTCCTGGGCTACCTCTTTGAGGATATCCTTAGCGCCCTCTTCGTCACCCATATCCATATAAGCTTGAGCCAACTCCAACTTGGTCGCCATCTCATCGCCGCCTTCCAGCAAACTCAACTCTGAATTGAGGTCGCTTTCCAGGTTGAAGTCGAGGTCACCAAAGTCAGATTCTGACGGCTTTTCGACAATCGCCTCAACCTGCTCTGTCGCTTCAGGCTTAGCTTCAACCAGGGGTTCTGGCTCAAGAGTCAAATCACCCTCAGTGGATTCATCGATGAGAGCCAGCTCATCCTCCAGGGAGAACTCCTCTTCGATTGCATCCGCATTGAAGTCCAGATCGCTAGCCCCGGCCAGTTCCATACCTGCCGCATCGAGAGTATCCAGATCAGCATCGAGGGATAAATCTGCTGCCGGCTCACTGCTGGCCGCGGCTACCTCTGCCGAGGGCTGCTCAGTTGCGTTGAGATCCGCAGCAATATCTTCCAGGTCGATACCGTCGAGATCCAGATCGGAATCCAAGTCGCCGCCGATCATCTCCAGATCACCCTCAGAGAAGTCATCCATAGATAACTCTTCTGCAGACTCCTGGGGAGAGGAGACTCCTTCTGTCAGGGAGATTTCCTCGCTCAAACCGCTGTCAACGGAATCCAGCTCCAGAGCATCATCCAATTCAAAGGCCGTATCCAGCTCAACCGAAGTCTCTTCTTCTTTCTGGGGCTGAATCTCTTCCTCCATCATGGAAAGATCCAGCTCAAAATCCAGGCCCGGAACGGAACCACCGCTGGTAGTTGCCTTTTCTTCCAGCTGGGCCTCAACTGAGGCCTCAGAGTTTTCTTCTGCCGCCGGCTCCAGGTCGAGGGAATCCAGATCCAACTCAGAGGTATCGAATTCTATTGGAGCATCGACACTCTCTTCTGTGTTATCAGAAAGCTCAAGCCCCAAATCGTCTTCAATCAAAGCGGGCTCTTGATTACTTGAGCCCAGATCACCCAGGTCCAACTCACCCAAATCAAGTTCATCAAGATTTAAGTCGTTTTCAACTTCTGGTTCCGATACCTCAGCCGTAACTTCCTGGCTGTCTCCGTCGAGAGCACTGTCCAGGTCCAAATCATCCAGATTGAACTCGGTATCCAGCGACTCACTTTGATCTGCGCTCGCCTGCAACGGCTCTTCAAAGCTGCTATCCAACTCCAGGTCCAGGGACAGCTCTTGCTGAGAATCAGAGCTTTCCTCATCCAATGACAGATCCATAGTCAGGTCATCGAGGAGAGAGGTATCGGGCTCCAGCGCGTCACCGCTACCAACCAGTCCCGGCTCGGCGCTGGTGAAGTCATCGTCCAGGGCCGCGCCGATATCGTCGAGCTGCGCCGCTTCGAAGGACTCATTGGAAAGACCCATAGCTGGAGCTTCAAAATCCGGCGCACCAGCAATGGATTCACGCAGGCGGGCGGCGCGATCGGCAGCAGGACCGTCGCTGATGCTAAGCAGCTGGCGGTAGTGATCGTCAAACTTTTCAACGTCCTGGTTGTGGGCGTAAACCTCCATCAACATCAGGCGCGCATCGACTACCTGCGGGTCCTTTTCCAGGCCCAGCAGCAGCTTGCTTTCCGCTTCCTCATACTGCCCCAGGGACAGGTGAATCTCCGCTTCAGAAATTGGGTCATCAGTGCCTACATCGCCGAGATCACCCAGATCGAAGGTATCGTCTGCCTCCATGCTCTCAACTGCAGCGAGAGTTTCATCGGGTTCGGCAATATCCTCAGGAATATCCAGCGGCTCTTGTTCCATAGCCATCTGCTGTTCAAGTTCCTGCTGCGCCTCTTGTTCAGCCTTGCGGCGACGCCAGGTGAACAGGCCAAATATAGCGGCCAGCAGACCCGCACCACCCAAGCCAATCAGCATTCCGTTATCGGCCAGCTGCTCCATAAAGGTTGGCTTGGGCTTGGTTTGAACTTCAACTACACGGTTACGCGTCTCTGCTGGAGCCGGTTCTGCTTCAACAGTTTCTTCTTCCGTATCAGCAGCAACATCAAACTCTTCGCTGTCTTCAACAGTCAGGCTGTCATCTAAAGACTCTACTTCAACGTCATCCGCCTCAGTGGGGTCGAGCAACACGTCTGACTGCTCTGCGACGGCCTGCACCGCAGCCAGTTCCTCATTGGAAACATCAATCAGCGTATCCATGGTATCGATCTGCTCGTCGAGCTCGGCGATACGTTCACGCAATTCAGTGTTTTCGAGCTTGGACTTATCCAGCTCTTCCTCAGCTACTGTGAGATCGCCTTCCAGCGCCTCACTGTCGTCAGTGCCGACTCCAGATCCGGAGGTAACGGACTCATTGTCCCCTGGAGCAGCCAGGCTAACGCGTCCTTCAACCGTTTCGCTGACAAAGGACTCCTCCTCAACCGCACGGGCATCCAGCGGTGCGCCAGTAGCCACTTCCACTTCGGAGCGCTGGCGCCAGGAGTCATTTTGTTGAGCCACCTCAGAAATCGCCTCCGTCATAGTCAGAGTGCGCAAATCTTCCGTGTTGGGCAGGCGCAGTACGGCACCTTTCTTCAACAGGTTGATATTGTCATTAATAAAGGCTTCTGGGTTCAGCCTTTGAATCGCCAGCATGGTCTGCTGAACAGAGAACTCGCGACTGGCGCGATTTTGCAGCGCGATTTCCCACAACGTATCGGAGGAACTTACCGGGCCATATACCTGGCTATTGCTTTCACTGGTGTCTGTAGTCGTATAACGTGGCTGCGGACGAGCGGGCTCGCGAGTTTCTGGGGCAGCCCTTTCAGTTGGGGCTGGTTCGGCCGGTGCCTGACGAGCAGCCGGGGCCGG
This sequence comes from Microbulbifer maximicatervae (SeqCode), assembly GCF_052468155.1. Lineage (NCBI taxonomy): Bacteria > Pseudomonadati > Pseudomonadota > Gammaproteobacteria > Cellvibrionales > Microbulbiferaceae > Microbulbifer > Microbulbifer maximicatervae (SeqCode). Next base: position 2,750,957 of record NZ_CP174335.1, on the reverse strand, counting down.
TGTTGTGCGAGGCTGGGGCTGCTGAACTGGGGCAGTGCGACGCACTTGCTGCCGCTCACGCTCAGCTGCGCGCACGGGTTGTTGCGCAGCCGTTGGGGAAAACGCCGGCAGGTCCATCAGCAGCGTATATTCGCGCAGTAGACGGCCACTGGGCCAGCGAGTCTCAACCAGGAAATTCAAAAAAGGTTCGCGAATGGCGTCGCGACTGGAAATGCGGATAACCGGCTTGCCACCAGAGTAGTCCACTTCAAAACTTAAAGAAGTAAGGAGGTAAGAGCGCTCGACACCAGCGCGTTCGAATTCTTCAGGACCTGCGAGGCGAACCCTAATTTCGGTATCTTCCAAACCGCGAGTCTGCAGCAGTCCGATTTCCGCATCGAGAGGCTGGTTAAGGGTCGAGTTGAGCTTGATCTCACCTAGTCCAAGCGCCAGAGCCGCGTTGCTTCCCAGTGCACCGACTAGACCAACTGCAAGTGCCAACTTACGCACACGCATATCCGATTCCCTTTATTGTTAGAACCTTCCCAGGGTTTCCGAAAAGCGCGCCTTCAGAATATCCCCATTACTGAACGGTAATCGTTCAACTAATTAGCCGCCGTTTAGGCAGCCGCCAACTATGGCGAATTTTTCGCCAGCCTCAGCCAGGCCAAAGTTAAGATTACACCTTCACTATGGCCGCTAAGTATTAAATATCAGTAGTTTTTTAGCAACAAGTGGGCAATTTGTGCACAGTTTATTGCTACATCTTTACGCAGGTTGTCAGACACCGCACAAAGATTTAACTGTCGCTTGTTGAGTAGACTTTGGCGCAAGCGGCCGATGATTGTCACGTCACTGCCCACCGCACTTTCTGCCGAGGGCTGCTCCGCCATTTTGAGGCCAGCGCCATTTGCCAGCAGCGCACGCACTTTTTCCAGATCGACATCTTCAGATAAAGCGACGCCCAAATTAGCTAGCTGACCGTGGAAAACAGAGACCGTATTGATGCTGGCATCGACTGCTACCGCGTCTCCAAATAAGCGGCGCAGGTCGTGAACCAAAGTCAGCTCACTGAGGGTGTGGCCACTGGCGAGCAGAGCCTCGCAGGCACTGAGCTGGTTAAACGCCAATCGGTGGCCAATCTCAGGATCAATTTCTGCGTCCTGGCCACTAAACATCCGCGCGGTTTGTGCCGCCATTGCATCAATTGCGGCCTTGCCCAGAGCAGACACCGGCTGATTGAGCTGTACCTCTACCACTTGCAGTTTATCTTTCAGGGGCGCCAGGGCTTCCGCCACCATGGAGGCGCCGGCACTTGGCAGCGCAACAACGCGGCGCTCGGCAGAAGCGAGTTCACCGCTGTTAAACATTGGGTGTACCAGGGCAACACTTTCATCGCCACGGGTGTTGTTGGCCACGTCTACAATCCAGGCGCCATTTTGTTCTGCGGCAGCCATGGCTGCTTCAACGGCTTCGCCGGCGCTCAGCAGAATCACGACCTGCTTATCGTTAAATGTAAATTTCTCCAGGGACTCCACCGGAATATTGCGATTGGCAAATACCTGGGGGTCTACTTCCCGTTCGTCAGTCTCCAGCAAACTCAGCTGCTCGGCGGAAATTACTTCACGCTCTTCGAGTACTTCCAGCAGGGGACCAAAGGCGGCGTTATCAACACCGACAATGACCAGTTCGCGGGTGGCTTCGGACATGGCAAATCACTTCATTGAATTGGAAAGGGAAAAATGAGGGGCGATTATACCCGTGGGGAAAATTCGAAAAAGGCGCTATGACAAACAGTAGCCGTTTTTTACGCGAAGAAGTTCACAGCTTGGCAAAAAGTCCTCCACTAAAGTGGCCTATTTCCACTCTTAGTAGAGGACTTACTCAGGTTCGTACCAGTTACAGTTTGCCGAGTAAAATCAGCAGGATTCTGCGCAGGGGTTCTGCGGCGCCCCAAAGCAGCTGATCCCCTACAGTAAAGGCGTTTAAGTACTCTGGACCAACGCTCAATTTACGCAGTCGACCAACAGGAATATCCAACTTTCCGGTAACTGCTGTTGGCGTCAGGTTCTGCACCGTAGCCTCACGCTCATTGGGCACCACATTTACCCAGTCGTTGGCACCATTTAACAATTGTTCAATGTCGGCAAGTGGCAAATCTTTTTTCAATTTTATGGTGAAAGCCTGGCTGTGGCAGCGCATGGCACCGATACGTACACAAGTGCCGTCTACCGGAATCGGGTTTTCGGTCTGTAAAATCTTGTTTGCTTCAACTTGCGCCTTCCACTCTTCGCGGCTCTGGCCATTCTCCAACTGGGTATCGATCCAGGGCAACAAACTGCCTGCCAGTGGCACGCCAAATTCTGCGGTGGGGAATTCTGCTGAACGCATATCTGCTGCTACTTTGCGATCAATCTCCAGAATGGCACTGGCGGGGTCGGCCAGCTCTGTTGCCACACCATCGCGCAGCGCACCCATCTGCGCAATCAACTCGCGCATATTGCGCGCACCGGCACCGCTGGCCGCCTGGTAAGTCATGGCGGTAACCCACTCGACCATGCCCGCCTTAAACAGTCCACCCAGAGCCATCAACATCAGGCTCACTGTGCAGTTGCCACCGATAAAGTTTTTCTGTCCGGCATCAATCGCGCGATCAATCACATCGCGATTAACCGGGTCCAGCACAATCACAGCATCGTCCTGCATTCGCAGGCTGGAAGCCGCATCAATCCAGTAACCCTGCCAACCGGCCTCGCGCAAGCGGGTAAAAACTTCCTTGGTGTAATCGCCACCCTGACAGCTGACAATCGCATCCAGCTGGCTCAGTGCATCAATATCGTAAGCATCGCCCAGTGGCGGCAGCGGCCTGCCGATGTCCGGCGCCGTGCCACCGGCGTTGGAAGTTGAGAAAAAAACCGGTTCGGCGATATGGGCAAAGTCGTCCTCTGCTCGCATGCGCTCCAGTAATACCGAGCCGACCATGCCGCGCCAGCCGATAAAACCTATTTTTTGCATTGCGGTGTCCTGTATGTGAGGTGGTCAAAGTGCGCCGCCGGGAAAGCGGCGCGATAGTGGAATCGAAAATTGCGGTTTCGAAACTTGTGGAATCGAAACTTAAAGTGCGGCTACAACGGCAACGCCCATCTCTGCGGTAGAGACTTTCTGGCAGCCGTCGGTATAAATATCGGCAGTGCGCAAACCCTGCTCCAACACCTTGCTCACTGCTGCTTCAATCGCATCTGCGGCCTCATTCATATCGAGGGAATAGCGCAACATCATGGCAGCAGACAAAATAGTCGCCAGCGGGTTGGCGATACCCTGGCCAGCAATATCCGGAGCGGAGCCATGGCAGGGTTCGTAAAGACCAAAACCGCTTTCGTTCAAGGAGGCGGAGGGCAACATCCCAATGGAACCGGTAAGCATGGCGGCAGCATCGGAGAGGATATCGCCGAACATATTGCCGGTTACCATCACATCAAACTGCTTGGGCGCCCGCACCAATTGCATCGCCGCGTTGTCCACGTACATATGGGACAGCTCTACATCGGGATATTCCGGAGCCAGACGATCCAACACCTCGCGCCAGAGCACTGTCACTTCCAGTACATTGGCTTTGTCGACAGAACAGAGTTTGCCATTGCGCTTTTGTGCCGCCTCAAAGGCAGAGCGAGCAATGCGTTCAATTTCTGATTCGCTGTACACGTAGGTGTTAAAGCCCTGGCGCTCACCATTTTCCAGGGTCTTGATACCGCGCGGCTCACCAAAGTAAATGCCGCCGGTTAACTCGCGCACAATCAGAATATCCAAGCCGGCGACCACTTCAGGCTTTAGCGAAGAGGCATCGGCCAGTTGTGGATAGAGAATCGCCGGGCGCAGGTTCGCGTAGAGGCCCAGGCCGCTGCGAATTTTTAACAGGCCTTTTTCCGGGCGAATTTCCCGCTCCAGGGTATCCCACTGAGGGCCGCCTACCGCGCCGAGCAGCACCGCATCGCAATCACCCGCCGCCTTCAGAGTTTCGTCAGTCAGAGGCTCACCGTGAGTATCGATAGATGAGCCACCTATCAGGCCCTGCTCAAAGCTGAGCCCCAGATTGAATTTTCCCGATGCAACTTCCAGCACCGCCATGGCCTGTTCAACAATTTCCGGACCAATGCCGTCACCGGGCAGAATCATTACTTTTTTCGTCACAGGAATTTCCTTTAATTATTGAACCGCATCAAAAAGCCAGGGGGCTTTCTCTCGGCGCGCCTGCTCATAAGCGCGAATATCGTCGGCGTGCTCCAGGGTCAGACCGATATGATCGAGACCATTTAGCAAACAGTGCTTGTAGAAGGCATCCACTTCAAATGGAATCAGCTCGCCACAGGGCTTGCGCACATGCTGCTGTTCCAGGTCGATGGTGAGCGCATAACCCTCCTGCCCGTGTGTTTCCTCAAACAACTGGTGCACTACATCTTCCGCCAGGACAATTGGCAAAAGACCATTTTTAAAACAGTTGTTGAAAAAGATATCGGCAAAGCTGGGAGCGATAATTGCGCGGAAGCCGTGATCTTCCAGTGCCCAGGGTGCGTGCTCACGGCTGGAACCGCAGCCAAAATTCTCCCGTGCAATCAGCACTGAGCCACCTTGGTAGCGGGGGAAATTAAGGGGAAAGTCCGGATTGAGCGGACGGCCAGAACAGTCCTGCCCGGGAACCCCCTCATCCAAATAGCGCAACTCATCAAACAGGTTCGGGCCAAAGCCAGAGCGCTTAATGGATTTCAAAAACTGCTTGGGGATGATCAGGTCGGTATCCACATTGGCCCGATCCATCGGTACCACGAGACCTTCGTGCTGGGTAAACGCTTTCATCAAACCATCTCCTCTTCCAGCTGTACCGGTGCCATCTCTCGCACATCGACAAAGTGGCCGGCAATTGCAGCCGCTGCCGCCATACTGGGACTCACCAGATGCGTGCGGCCACCGTAACCCTGGCGCCCTTCAAAGTTGCGGTTGGAGGTGGAAGCACAGTGCTCTCCCGCCCCCAGCTTGTCCGCATTCATCGCCAGACACATGGAACAGGACGGTTCGCGCCACTCAAAACCGGCTTCAACAAAAATCTCGTGCAACCCCTCGCGCTCAGCCTGGGCTTTTACAGCCTGGGAGCCCGGAACAATCAGCACCTGCTTGACGCTATCCGCCTTGTAACGGCCCTTGGCAACTTCTGCTGCTGCGCGAAGATCTTCAATCCGGGAGTTGGTGCAGGAACCGATAAATACGCGATCCAGTTTGATATCGCTGATATTCTGCCCAGCGTTCAACCCCATATATTCCAGCGCTCGCTCCATGCCCGTACGCTTGGTGGCATCGCTCTCGTCACTGGGGGTAGGCACCTGGGCGCTGATCGGCGCCACCATCTCAGGGGAAGTGCCCCAGCTGACCTGCGGCTCAATATCCTCACCGACCAATACCACGACTTCGTCGAATACCGCATCGTCATCAGAGTGCAAGTGGCTCCAGGCCTCAACTGCGCGATCCCACATTTCGTCTTTCGGCGCGTAGGGCTTGCCTTTCACGTAATCGAGAGTGATCTGGTCTACCGCCACCATCCCCGCGCGAGCACCGCCTTCAATGGCCATATTGCACACGGTCATACGGCCTTCCATGGACATGTTACGCATCACTTCGCCGCCAAACTCGATCGCGTAACCGGTACCGCCAGCAGTGCCAATTTTGCCAATGATCGCCAACACCACATCTTTAGCCGTGACACCTGGGCGCAGCTGGCCGTCGACGCGAACCAGCATATTCTTCATTTTCTTCTGGGTAAGGCACTGGGTAGCCATCACATGCTCCACCTCAGAAGTGCCAATACCGTGGGCCAAGGCGCCGAGCGCCCCGTGGGTGGAGGTATGTGAGTCGCCACAAACCACCGTCATACCCGGCAGTGTCGCACCTGTTTCCGGGCCGATCACATGCACAATACCCTGTCCCGGCTCATTGATGCCGAACTGGACTACATCAAAGTCACGGCAGTTTTCATCCAGAGTCTGCACCTGGATTCGGGAGATATCATCACGAATACCACTGACGCCAGCGGCGCGCTCGGCCGCCTCGGAAGGCACATTGTGGTCGGGAGTGGCGACTAGCGAATCCTTGCGCCAAGGTTTGCGACCCGCCAGACGCAGGCCTTCAAACGCCTGGGGGGAGGTCACCTCGTGAATCAGGTGGCGGTCGATATAGATAAGTGAGGAGCCATCATCACAGTTCTTGATCAGGTGGTCCTGCCAGAGTTTGTCGTAGAGTGTTTGCCCTGCCACAGCCATTCCTCTCAGTAGTTAAGAGCCTGAGTCTACCCAGACCCACCAAATAACACCAATTTATATTTATTATCTAAAGTATTCCTAAATGGAATTCGAAAGCCAAACTGAGGTAATATCCATCTTCTGGCGTCTCTGCCATTTACACAGGGGCTCAATCGGAACCTTTACTGACAAACCAGCTCAGGGGAAACAGCTTGGAACTACAGTGGCTGCGGGCATTTCTGGCAATCGCCGAACAGGGTTCGGTATCTGAAGGCGCCGAGCTGCTGCACCTGACCCAGCCCGCCATGAGTAAGCGCCTGGCTGCCCTGGAACAGCAACTGGGCTCCCCGCTGTTCGATCGTATTGGACGACGATTGCAGCTCACCGATGCCGGCCGCGCCCTGCTGCCCCGCGCCCGCCATATACTCAATGAGATCAGCGACACCGAGCGGGAATTGCGCGCATTGAGCAACTCGGTCAGCGGCAGCTTGCGTATCGCCACCAGCCATCACGTGGGTCTACATCATCTACCTCCAGTGCTGAAAGAGTTCAGTTTCCGCTACCCACAGGTTGCCTTGGACATCGATTTTGTCGACTCGGAACAAGCTTACGAAGCCCTGATGGCCGCCAAATATGAATTGGCCGTGGTCACCCTGGCACTTAAGGAGTATCCGCACCTGAATGCCGAAGTGATCTGGCCCGACCCCTGTGTTGTGGTGGCGGCCCCGGACCACCCCCTGGCAAAATTGCCGGAACTGGAACTCACCGACCTCGCCAACTATCCAGCCATACTGCCGGATATGAATACCTATACCGGGCGCCTGATCAAAAGAGAGTTTGATGCCCAGGGGTTAAAACTCACCGCGAAGCTGGCAACCAACTATCTGGAAACCATTAAGATGATGGCCTGTGTCGGTCTCGGCTGGAGTGTTCTGCCCCACACACTGGTGGACAGCAGCCTGGCAGTGCTGCCAGTCAAAAAGCTGCAAGTACTGCGAAACCTTGGCGTAATCAGTCACCGGGGCCGAACACTGAGCAATCCCGCCAGCGCGCTACAACAGATGTTGTTCGAAGCAGCTATTTAGTGAGGCAGGAAAAAAGCGACCAATTTACTAACAGGCAATACCCAAACGCACCATTTTTACCAGTGCAAAACGTTAAAGATTTGTAAAAATGTGCAACTTAGCCACGGCACGGGAAAAATTTATCTGTAAACTCCGCGACAAATTCATCACGGAGTGAAGTCAATGAAGAAATCCGCACTTGCCTTGAGTACCCTCCTCGCCTGCGGCACCGCAAGCGCAGATACTATCCTCGGCCTTGATGCTACTGCCGGCGCATGGCTGCCAGGCTATAGCGGTAATATCGGTACCGACGAATACAAGCTGGATAACCTGTCCCTCTCGGAAGATAACATTACCTTCCTGCAGGTTGCCCTGGAACACCCCATTCCCCTGGTGCCCAATGTGCTTCTGGCCCACAGCAATATCGATACCGACGGTGACGATACCCTGGCCACCTCCGTTACTTTTGATGATGAAACCTTCACTGCCAATTCAGAAATCCGCACAGATCTGAACCTCAGCCATACCGACGCCACTCTTTACTACGAAATTTTGGACAACTGGGTAAATCTGGATCTCGGTTTGACCGCGCGTATGTATGACGGTGAATTTACTGCAGTGAGCGATACCCAGGCAGAGACTGTCGACCTCACGGGCTACCTGCCTATGGCCTACGGCATGGCGCGCTTTGATCTTCCATTTACCGGCTGGTCTGTAATTGCCCAAGGCAATGCAACGGCCTACCGTGGCGATACCCATACCGACCTGACAGCTAAAGTGCGCTGGGATTTTGTACCAGCTGTCGACTTTGCTATCGAAGCTGGTTACCGCGTAATGACTCTCGATCTGGAAGAGCTCGACGACTTGCAGAGCGATATTGAAATCAAAGGACCATACATCGGTTTCAACCTACATCTGTAAGCAATCCACCTAGGATTGCTGTTCGCGCTCCCCAAAAACTTTTGCAGCACTAACGCCTGTGAGGTATAGCTACCTCGCTCAATCTGCACTAAGGTGGCCCAGAAGGGGAGCGCAATTCAAAGGCAGGGCCATGAATCCATTACTCGAAAAACTCGGAATTTCCCATCCCATCTTTGCAGCACCCATGGCCGGGGTATCCACACCCGCTCTCGCCGCCGCTGTATCCAATGCAGGAGGACTCGGCTCACTTGGGCTCGGCGCCTGCTCAGTAGAAAAAGCCGCAGATGAAATTCGTTGTACTCACGACCAGACCGAGCACCCCTTTAATGTAAACCTCTTTTGCCACCAACCCCCGACAAAAGATCCCCAACGGGAGCAAGCCTGGCTTTCCCATCTCGCCCCACATTTTGCCGCCTTCGATACACCGGTTCCCAAGTTGATCAATGAACCCTACTCAACATTTATCGACAATAAGGCCATGCTGGAAGTTTTGCTCGAGCAAAAGCCACCGGTTGTCAGCTTCCACTTTGGCCTACCGTCAGAGGAGTTTATCGCCGCACTAAAAGGTGCAGGGATTATCTTGATGGCCACGGCAACCTCCCCTCAAGAAGCCAAACTGGCTGAGGATGCTGGTATCGATGTTTTAATTGCCCAAGGTATTGAAGCTGGTGGGCATAGGGGGGTCTTCCACCCAGAGAGCGACCAGGAAATTGGAACTCTGGCCTTGGTGCGATTGCTGTGTTGCCACAGCAGCTTACCAATCGTTGCTGCGGGTGGCATTATGGATGGCGCTGGCATTCGCGCTGCACTATCTCTCGGAGCCAGCGCCGTGCAAATGGGAACCGCATTTGTCCTCTGTCCGGAATCTGCGGCCTCCGACAGCTACCGCAGCGCCTTGCAAAGTGAGCGCGCACAGCACACAGAGATTACCGCCAATATTTCCGGGCGCCCCGCTCGCGGTATCAGCAACCAATTCTATAAAGCACTAAGTAAGGGCGCTCCCCCTCTGCCGGATTACCCGATCGCTTACTCCGCGGGCAAAGCCCTGGCTCAGGCAGCTACAAAAGCGGGCAATGACGAATATGCCGTTCAATGGGCCGGACAAGGAGCCCCTCTCGCACGAGCCCTGCCCGCAGCCGGATTGGTGACAGCTTTAGTAGCGGAGCTGGAAGCGAGTAAATGAAGGGAGCTATTGGCAACTACCATTTATAGAGCTGCACAATTAAAGAGATACAATCTCCGAACACCACCCTTCATCATCGCGCTCAACGCAAACTAGTTGGCTGGCTGTATCACTCGCGCTGACAATCTCACCTTCGGGGCCCCAAGCTGCACTACAGCCGGCTGTGGAATAACCACCTGTCGGCTGATTAAAGTTCGCAATAGCCACCAGTAAATTGTGCTCTAAAGCATAGTTTGCCAACTGTTGACTATCTTCCGGGTATCCCGTCGGAGTAATCAATACCCCCGCCACATAAACTGAAGCCCCCTGCTTTTCATAGGTGGCAACATGACCTGGGTTACAAACATCTGCACAAATAGCCAGAGCTACGGTCTCACCTTCGATGTTCAGTGATAGATATTCAGATCCGGGAACGAACCACTTTTCTTCTCCTGGGTGCAAATGTATTTTCAAATAAACAGAAATCTCACCCTGAGGAGAAAATACGAGCGAACCGATCGCAATACCATTCTTCTGGCGAATAGGCGCACCCGCAACTAGCCAAACACCACTGTCAGCTACCACCTCCGCTAGAGGGCTTAACTGTGGAGCGTCGATCTTAAGCGCTAATTGTTCAGCCAGATCCGGCTCATAACCAGTTAAAGAAAGTTCAGGAAACACCACAATAGAGGCCTTTTTCCTTACTGCGACTTTTACAGCATGGATATGTGACTCAATATTGCGTCCTATATTTCCTTTCACTGACGGCAACTGTGCCAATGCCAGTTTAAACCTGCCCATCATCCCCCCCTTCAGATCACCACTTAAATACAACATGAACCGAATAAATTACTGTATATGTTACACCACAAGTAATAAGCATCGATTCTTGATTGTGTTAATTTTTAAGTTTCTTCCAGCTATAGAATCCCTATCTTTAAATAAATAACCTACATTTTCTTCAGGTATCTATTTAAAAATAAAATAGTTGACTGAAAAAATAACAACCAGCCAAGATAAATGTTTAGACTCTAATCTTAGAGAGTTTGCATTAAGAGCAGCGGACACAAGAATCAATCCACAGCAGCTAGCACTGACAATTGGGAAACGGCAGGTTACTGAGTCAGCGCTCATTTCCAGCAAGCGTTGCATCAACCATCTCCCCGCATGATCCAAGATAGTTATGAGGGTCAAGAAGTTGATCTAACTCCGCATCAGAGAGAGCCCCCGACACCTGTTTATCTTCCTTTAACAAGTCAGAAAAAGGACGACCCGTCTCCATTGCCTGGCAGCAAATCTGGTAAACCAAATCGTGGGCATTCTCACGCCCCAGTTTCGGTCCCAGTCCCATCATTACAGCCTCAGAGAGCACTAAACCTCCTGTCATTTCCAAGTTTCGCATCATTTTTTCTGGAAATACCTGAAGTCCTTCTAGCGCAAAACGTGCCTGGGATAATATCGATGCGGTAAGGCAGAATATTTCCGGCAGAACAATCCACTCTATCTCCCACGGGCCCGTAGCCCGCTCATGGTCTTCAACCATCGCTTCCAGCAAAGAGGCAACCTGCTGTCTAACCACTGGGACAGTACCGCTGATAAGAACTGCTGATAGAGGGTTGTGCTTTTGGGGCATTGTACTAGACGCTCCCCGGCCAGATATAAGAGGCTCCGCCACCTCCCCGACTTCTGTCTGTGCCATTAGTTTTATATCGAGGGCTATTTTTCCCAAGGTGCCAGTAATCAGCCCCAATAGACAAGCCACTTCGGTAACACGATCTCTCATCGTATGCCAGGCGATACAAGGGACTCCGAGATCGAGTTCCTGCATAATTCCTCTTTGAACTTCTAGCCCCTGATGCCCCAGGGAAGAAAGATTACCCGCCGCACCACCAAATTCCCCTACAAACGCCCGAGACTTTATCTCTTTTAAGCGCGATTGATGGCGATGAATACCAGCCAACCAAACAGCCGCCTTGTAGCCGAACGTTATAGGTACCGCTTGTTGAAGATTGCTACGCCCAACCATAGGCGTATCCCTGAAACGCTTGGCCAGGCTCGCTAAAGCATCTGCTATCCCATTGACCTCCGTCTCAACAATTTCAAGCGCCGCCCTAATCTGTAAGACGGTTGCCGTATCCGTAATATCTTGAGTAGTAGCCCCCCAATGACACCACTGACCTAAATCTCTACTACACAGTGACACTAGCTGCTCTACAACACCCAGCACCGGGTAACCAATCAGCTCCGTTTGCTCCTTGAGCTTTACAAAATCTATCTGCTTGGCATCACAGTGTTGAGTAATGTCCTCTGCAGCCTCTGCAGGGATTATTTTTAACCGGGCCTGTACTTTAGCCAGCGCCGCTTCAACATCGAGATAGCGCTGAACACGCTGTTCATCCGAGAAAATCTTCCGCATTGCTGAAGTACTAAAAATATCGCAAAAAACGACAGAATCAATCGCGGTTGCTCTCATATCAAATCACGCTTAACAAGATGCCTAGACGCCAACAGGATCAAAACCACAACAACATCAGATTAGCTAAGGAAGAGATATTCTAAAAAATTAACCTAAGAATCGAGGCGCCAAGAATATGGGGAACTAGAGGCGCCGCTAATCAAGCACATTAATCCAACCTAAGAGAATTGAATACAACAAGCTAAAACATACTCCTGATTACATTACCCCCTATCTAAACAGCATCCTAAAGCGAATTTAATCCATTAAATTCAACCCCAAAAAATAAGTTTTATTTGACATATATCAACTCTAAAAACAAAAGTACTGCTAACCTGAGCCGGCATGAAAAATATAAATAAAATGTGAATTATGAATATTCCATCTCAAAGAAAAGACCTTGACGCTCCTCCTCCAGCTTTGCATACTCAACTAAGCAACAAAACCAAACAATAAAAAACTGCCAGCATGCCCACCCAAAATAAGCTGCAGAATACAAAAAACTACCAAATGGACTTCCTGGTAACGACTAATTTTATATATTTAAAATGCTAGCCTTATCAAAACAGCAATTAAACTTAAATAATTAAAGCCGCAGATACCTAAAATTTCACCAGCCATGTAGTAAACACCAATACACACACCACTGCATAGCATACTTTATCCCTAAAATTGAAGGAGCAGTTCGGGATGAACTTACCACTATCAACTGAAACCATCTATAACAAACAAGCTCACAGCTGGAACCGCTCTGAGAAAATCCTACTCAGTGATTTCACCGCTCGCCCCAAAGTTTTGGAAGCAATCGGAGATATCTCCGGGAAAAACATATTGGATATGGGCTGCGGTGAAGGCTATGTATCCAGGATGCTACTTGATAAGGGAGCAGGTTCAATCTTTGGAGTTGACTCTTCTTCAGAGATGATTTCCCAGGCAAAGAAAACGGCTTCTGCTGGAAACTTGACGAAAGCAGAATATGCAGTTGGAAATGCGGTTACATTTACAGAATTCCCTAGAGATAAATTTGACCATGCTATCGCTGTATTTCTTTTCAACTATCTAACCATAGAAGAAATGACAAAAGTGATAAGCAAGGTCAAGAATCTACTAAATAAAGGGGGTACCTTTATTTTTACAGTGCCCCACCCTTGCCTGCCATTCATGAGGGAAGAAGTTCCTCCGTTCTACTTTCAACACGGCAACATGACTTATTTAGATGGTATAGATCAAACATTTGAAGGAAAAATATGGCGCAGAGATGGAAAACCAGTTTCAGTGCGATGCGTGCATAAAAATTTTTCACACTATTTTGAAGCTCTGGCACAAGCTGGTTTTAAATCCCTACCAACTGTTCAAGAACTCTCAGTGACTCAAGAGCACCTCGACCTAGATCCAGATTTTTTCTCACCACTAGCCGGCTATCCACTACACGTATTATTTAAGGTGCAAGTAAATGACTAACTTAGCCCCATGTGAAGTAGTTCAAGCTCAAGCCTGGACTGCTAATGATATGACCGCAACTTCCAACTGGAAGTTTCTGTGGCCTTCAAACTGGAAATCTGAGGTCGAGGCTTTGGAGAGCTGGGCCAAACAACAAAACAACCCGATTGAAAATCTGACCCAAGAATCAGTTGCCACACCTGAGTTCGACCAACTTGCCAACCAGATAAAAAATGAAATAGAGCATGGTAGTGGTGTGGCATGGATACAAGGCGAGGAATCATTAAGCAAGCCAACGCTTAACCTACTATTTCTAAAGCTTAGCCTGGCAATGGGCAATACTATAGATACTTATGGCCGGCTTTATGGGATTCTCGACACAGGAAAAGACTACACTAGCGAAGCTATTCCTGTGTCTCAGACAAATGCACCCACTGGCGTCCATACTGATAGCTCACAACGTACCGTACAACCAAAGATACTTGGATTATGCTGCCTTACTCCGGCAGTTGAAGGTGGAAAATCGAAAATCGTTTCTGCGGCTCAAGTTCATGAAAACTTGCGAAAAACCGCTCCACAAAAACTAGAGATCCTGTACAACAACTATATTAGAGATTTAGTTACTCCAGGCAGTGACAAAAACATAAAAAGCATACTTGAGAACTGTTTTCCTATTTTCGAATATTCAAACGAAAAGCTCAGCATTCGTTATATGCGGTACTGGATTGAGAAAGGCCATCAGCGCGTGAACCAGCCTTTATCAAAAGAAGTACTTAAGGCTCTGGATATACTAGATAAGGAATTAAACAGTGCGGAGAATACATTAAGCTTCTACATGAACTCTGGAGATATGGTCTTCGTTGACAACACCAAAGTCCTACATGATCGGGATGGATTTATTGATACTCCGGATCAGAAGCGGGTTTATACCAGGGTATGGATTGATTAGGCTCCATCTAATCAACCCATAAACCATATACTCTTTAGCAGAACACCATCACTTTGTGAGCTAATAATTTGCGAAATGCTGATTGGCAGCCTAAGAAAAACTGGAGAAGTACTTTAAACACTTCTCCAGCTTTAACGGGTGAAAGATCTCCCCGCAAAAATTTCTATTAACTTCCAATTAAACCTAACGATACCGGATAGCTACTATAGGCAGGCTAGTCATTTTATTAACACCTCAAACACCGGACTTATGAAGTTGGAGGATTTTTTGGGCAAAACTAGGCCAGCTTTTCAAAGCTTCTTGTTTTAACTTACATGGCTTCCCTTGCCTGATTTTTACCCCTGCATGCAGCACTTGCTGATATGGAGCTACAAGGTATCACAAACGCTGTATTTGAACGTGCTGAATTTTACCGCCATATACAACCACATCTTCCAAGCCGGAATACTCTACTTTTTCTCCAGCATGTGTTTCACCTGTAAAGTTAAAATTGAAATGAACTATCCCGGGTTTGGTTTCTGTAACACTGCATACTTCCCACTCAAGCTTTGAAAACATACCATGATGAAGCCTCTGCATAGACATAATGTCATTCACACCTAAGAATAGATCTCCTTTTCCTGACCTGAATGTGGAGCTTTCACAAAATAGCTTTGTGATTTCATCAAAGTTACTTTCGTTTGAGAGTTTGAAATAATACTCTGCCACTTCCAAAGAACTCATCATCTTTTATTCCTCTCGATTACACATATCTGAGTTGTAGCATAGACCTACTCATAAGCGCAACGCTTTACTCAGGCCATCACCATGGTAAAGCTGCTTTGGTCTACAGCACAAAGCGAGCAGAACATAGGATTCAGCAATTTGTTATGCTTTACTCCAAATAATTGAAAAAACAACCCACATGAATATAGGAGTATTGATTCCTAGTGATAAAACACCAAAATATTGAAAACATTTAAGCTTGGGCTTCCATCTGCTTTTGTAAATTTTACTAAATCGAAACGGTTCGTCAATTTCCTTACTTGAAATAAACATCGAAGTTATCATTATCAAAGCAGCGACAACCAATATGATTGATTTTATCAAACCACTCAGTTGAGTAAAAATCACAACCCACCAAGAAATCGGAACTACACACCCAACAAAAAAACCTAACGCAAATAATGCTCTATATTTCATCCGACCTTTTAAAAATATAACAATTCAAACACATGTGTGCGTTAGCACGTCTGTCAGATTTGATTTGATTTACTAAAGCTTGGGCAGACCTTACACACAACACCCCAATCAGCCGACTGAATTAGTGGTCGACAGCTTTAAATTGTTATGACCTTTCGCACACAGAAAATATGCCCACGCAATTAGTATGATTTGCAGTGGCGCACGTAATAACAAATAAACAGGCCCCCATTGATGCCCGCCAAGACCAATACCGTTTAATGCCGCATAAATATTTGCAGGAAAGAAAATAATGAAAACTACAATAGCAAGCCATGCAGCATGGAGTTGATATCTTGGCACAAAAAGAGCAATACCTATCAATAGCTCAATCAATCCAGTGAGATAGATTATCGCTAGGCGAAAAGGAACCCAAGACGGTAACATTTCCACCATGCCCTCCGTTTTAACAAAGTGCCCAACGCAGAAGAATATGAAGGTTATTCCCAATCCCCAATAGGCGTACTTTTTAACATTCAGAGGCATGCCGCTAAACTTTGAATAAATAAAAGAGATACCTAAGGGACTAGACAACAGTAAAAGAATAATTATTGGAGTTACCATAGTTTCCTCATAACGCTAAGCTCACCCACAGAGACGCATTCGCGCTGGAGCCGGTGACAGCGCCTTGTGTGGTTGTTCTTGCCCGATTCTGATATTGAAAGTACTTTTCGCTAACGGGTAAATTGGGAGCCATCTTCGGTGGCCACCGAAGACCCTGTTAGTTACAGTTCATTGCTGAACCGATTAGTTTATATAGACCATTAAAGAGTACGAACGTGACAGATATCCGCAAGGCACAACTAAGATAGTTATGTGTATCTCAAGCCCAAATAGCAAGGTAGAGATAGCTTATCGCATGGAACCTCAACTGATCAATATCGGAATTGATACCGGTAATAAATAACTCGATATTCATGTAAGATCTACAGGCCAATTCTTTAGTGTCACCAATATAAATTTCATTAAGTCATTAAGGACGCCTCTCAATCTCAAAGAATATTAGCAGAGTCTACAGAAAGACTCGAATTAGAGTTTATTTGCGCACGGAGAAAGCAGACTCCCCCCCCTAAATACGATCGTGAAAAATAACACCTACCGGGATAAAAGTATGGCTTAAAAAATTGACGAGCAACCATAGTCATTTGCTATGAGGGCCTCTCACTGCGATGTAACCCCAATGACCGAACTGATTGAGAGTGATTGTTTACAGCTGGGGGATACTCCCTCTGAGCAGCAATACTGGATAGTTATCGCCGTATAATAACCCGATGCGGGCATATGAAGTAAAACACTGGGTTGCTCACTGCCGACTTTATAATCCATAGAAGAGCTTGAAATTTTCTTTTTATCAAGCAATAGAAAGGTTTGAACCCGTCCCGCTAAGCAACTTTCGAGTTTGTTAGCAAACTCAAGCTGATATAGAAAAGTATTAACACTTCCAGAATCTATTTTTCCAACTTAATAGACAGCAAGTCAGCATTTACTCGTGTTACTTAAGTATTTTTAGGTGGGCAGAGGCCATACATTCGCCACAAAGCGCTAAAAATAAAAATTTTAGAACATGCTTAAACATAGCTGGTTTAGCTCATAATGGCGGATTCAGGCTCGCCAGGAGCGAAGCGCCACCTGTGTATTAAGGGGAGCGCAGCAACCTTACACTCAAAAGTACGTAGCTTTGGGTGTCGACTGGAACCCCTTGTTGTGTAGGAGGATTACCATATGATACTTGTAATTACTATTACTGCTACAATATACAAAACACCATTAATCGCAGTACGAATAGTTAACGGTGGGTCAGATTCTCTAGCGCTCAATTTCTTATATAGATAAATACTACTTAAGGAACCTCTGAATAATTCCAAGCCAATATTGGTAATATTCACCTACCCATCAAGACTACGATGAATTATGCACCAAGTCACCTTTGCCGAAGCAGAATATAAGCTAAAGCGCCGTATAACTCGCCGAGAGAAGTTTCTTTCTCAAATGGAAGCCCTCATCCCATGGCAGCGACTAGAAGCTCAGATCACTCCTTGCTATCCACAAGGCAAACGTGGCCGACAGCCATATCCATTGAGTGTCATGCTCCGTATTCATTGCATGCAGCTATTTTATAATCTCAGTGATCCCGCTATGGAGGATGCACTGTATGAAATTGAATCCATGCGTAGTTTTGCTGGATTGACTTTGAGCGGCCCAATTCCCGATGAAACAACGATTCTTAACTTTCGCCACTTACTGGAGCTCAATCAGCTAGGTGCAGCTCTTTTTGATGAAATCAACAAGCATCTTGCTGAGAATGGCATGGTACTGCGTGAAGGTACGATTGTAGATGCCACTATTATCTCTGCGCCAACTTCAACCAAGAATAAAAAGAAAAAACGTGATCCAGAAATGCATCAAACAAAGAAAGGCAATCAGTGGCATTTTGGAATGAAAATGCATATCGGGGTTGATGATGTGCTCGGAGTAATACATAGCATAGATACAACAGCAGCGAATTCGCATGATGTCACAACTACAGAGCGAGTTCTCCACGGGGAGGAGAAAAGAATCTGGGGAGACTCTGGGTACATTGGTGCGGAGAAACGTGAAGAGTTGAAAGAGCGGGAGGCGGATTGGTATATAGCAATGAAGCCGAGCAAGCTAAAAACTCTTCCAGGGCGTGATGCACTTCGTAAAGCGGAAAAGATCAAGGCGCAGATAAGAGCGAAGGTCGAGCACCCCTTCCGCTACATCAAACGGGTATTTGGTTATGACAAGGTCCGCTATCGGGGACTGGTAAAAAATACTGAGAGGCTGTGCTTACTGGCAGGCTTTACCAACTTAATAATAGGGAGAAAATACTTGGCTGCCTAGGGGTGGTTCGCCTGAAATCCACCTATTGAGGGTTTCAGATGAAAAATTAGTGGACTATTACGCGCAAATTACGCGTTTGTGCGTAATAAAGTGAATTTTTCAAGCAGCTCAGCTTAATTCTGGAAAAATGCTTCGTTGATCAGAGGGTCCTTAAGCTAACAAATACACATATCGTAGCAATTACATAATCTTGAACGCTAGGCACTGCCTTGTCTGTAAGAATATATGCAAAAAAAAGCAAAATACCTGATATAGGAAGCCCTATAGCTGTATATGCACTTAGCAGTACGTTTTTTGTTTCACTGTTCATTCTTCACCTCGAACAAAACGCTTAAATTAGGTACTTCTTAGGCGTCATCTGGGTTTACAGGTTGTATGAATTTACTTGATATTATTCTGCCTCTTAAACCTGCGCACCTTTGTGCGGATATTTTTCATTGGAGATGAGGTATTAAACTGGATCATCCTCCCAAGGGTGTAACTTTTATACCAACTGTGTCCATAAAGTTCATCATTGCTCAATGAGTCTACAAGCTTCAGTATTTTTTGTATTGTAAACTGGAATTCTGTCAGCAACTGTTTATAAGACCAATCCTTATAGGATGCATGAAAGTGCTGCGCTAGCTTCCCAAGCTCATTCCAGCTGTAACCTTTTTCTGGAAAATCTACTTCGAGATTATTTGCCCTAAGCTCATGCCATTTTAGGACAAGACTTCCCCAGCCGATCAGATATGAAATAGTATCAGAAACGCTTATTTCTGTGTTTTTTATATTACCTTCAACACCAATCTCCCTCGAAAGCTCCTTGGGAATCCCCATATAATCAGCAAATAAATTTTCATAAGAATTTTCAATCGAGGAGATTAATTCTTCTTTATTTTTCGAAATTGAAGACATAGCTATCAATGGTTACTCGATTACAGAGTATTTACATAACATTCGGACTTGCAGCGGGCGAAGCGTGGCGTAAGCCATTCGACCGCGATAGCGGCAAATAATATGTGCTTGCTCAGTGATTTAACACCCACCATCACCATCGCCTCCATCTCCACCACCTAAATTTCCTGAATATCCACTGCCAAGGTAAGCGCCAGAGCTAGAGCCCTGAGTTGTTCCAAACTTTACAATAAACCACAGCACACTGGAAATTAGGAAGCCAGTGAATACTAACGGGGCAAAAACTGAGTTAAGAAAATTTTCGGAAGTAAGATCGATCATATACCAAGATCCGACTAGGCCGAAAAAATTAATTATGAATGATTTCATTTTCCCCCCTTGTACCACTTAACACCTTGCACAGACCCGTAGGGCCGTAGGGCCGTAGACTCGCTGCCCATGATTGTTATTTCTGTATACACTCGCCGTCCAGATTGTAGCTTATTTTGCGCTTCACGCCATGAACTGGGACAGTCACACCTATTAATTCCCCAGGCACTAACTTGTATTTCATAAGAGCTTTTCTAGCCGCCTCATCAAATACGCCTTCAGGATAAGAATCTATGATTTTAACATTTTCAAAAAAACCACTAGGCATTACCGTCACTTCGAACTCGACCCACCCCTCTATGCAATTTTTAAGTGCCTCTAAAGGATAATTTGGCTTTACATAAATTATTGTTGCCGACGCAATTCCGGACATGAGAGAAATAGTGAGAGTAAATATTATTGGAATGCTCTTCATATTCTTATTCTTATTCTTATTCTTATTCTTATTCTTATTCTTATTCTTATTCTTATTCTTATTCTTATTCTTATTCTTATTCTTATTCTTATTCTCACAACGTTAAGATCAGCGGCGGCTTGCTTCGCGAACATTTAACATACATATTGGAGCGCAGCAACGGTATAAAAAACGCACAAAATAAAATGTCAGCTACATTGCCTTGTTAAGGCTTTTGCCTGCTAAACGTAAATTTATTGCCATTTTCTACCAGCCCTCTAAAGAAATCCTTATCAATCTCGGCAATATGAGCCTTTACTATATAAGAACCATCCAAGCGAAGAATGAGAGTGTTACCTATTAACTCCCAAGCTCCTTCAAAAGGTAAAACCAAACAGCCTAGTTTTGGATAGTTTGTACACTTAAAAGTGTTGTCATATCTAAACTCACACTCGTCCCAGCCTGACTCACCACCAAATGTGCCCCCACTCCTATCCTCCCAGGTGCCTACTAGATCCTGAGCTAAGCAAGTATTGCTACTTAGTAATAATAGAGTGACGAGCTTATTCATGGAGAACCTTAACACCTTTAATATGTGCGGTCGCGCAGCAAACGTCACATGTCTAACTTTATTATGTGCATTTACCTACTGCCTTAATTGAAAAATGTACTGTTCCTGCATGACTTGTCTTTTTATATAGGCACAGCTCTGAGCCTATTTTTACTTGGCCAGGAGAGCTTACCCCCACATGAGCTAAGTTGCCGTTAGCTAATTTGACCAAGAGCTTAGGCTCATTTCCAGTTTGGCTGCCACCATAAACCTGAGCATGCGCGACACCTGAAACAAGCTCAGTGCTTTTAGGAAAACCGACATACTGGAAGAGCACTCCAATTCCCAGCGTAACCAAGATTGCGAACAGAATGCCTTTGTGCTCGCAGTACCAGAGTTCAACTGTCGCAAATATGGCTCGTTTATCTCTCATAGTCTAGACAATGCTGCCATTGCTTGTTAGCTTTTTTACTGAAAGTCCCCATGAGCTTTTAAAATACCATTTTTCTTCAAAAGAAACAGCTTATCGATATAGTTGCCGTAAACTACTACAGCAGAACTTCCCTCTATTTTGTAGTAAGGCTCAGGGAACTCGATCTTCACTGGCTTGATCTTCGTGTTCTTATTATATGAGTGGGCATAGTCATAAGCGGCATATGGAAGCCACGCAGAGACTGGAACGAACATCACCTACTTGTTAGCCTTTGCCACCAAGCTCGAACTTCTGATGCAACTCATAGATTTGCTCCGTAAGGATATTATTACAATTCTGAACCGAAATCCGAGCGCCTGACTTATCTCCAATAACCACATATCTTACCCCGACTTGAAAGTCGTATTTGCACGTACAGGCTGTATCAAGCTTTAGATAGATTTTTTCAATTCTATTTCCATTAAGATCTTCGACCTTATCAAATAGAACTTCAATAGATTCTATTCTTTCTTCATGCCCCTTTTCTTGCGATACGATAGCCTTTCGATATTGAACCTCTCCACGAAAGGTAAAATTCGACTCTTCTATTCTTTCAGATAATGTTTTCTTCGTATATTCAATCCAGCAGCTTGCCAGCCCACTTGGTGAGCATATCAATAGAGCTAAGACTACTAAGAATTTATTCATGGCTTAGAGACGGCTTACTTTGGGCGCTTTGTGCGCGAAAATAGGAGCAAAGCAACTGCGCATAAAGTGCACAAAGTAAGACGTCGCCTTGCAGCGCTTTGTTAGGGCTAACCCCGGGCACTGCCTCTGTGCTTAAGCCAAAATCCAGAATGATGCTGTGCAACCGACAGCCCTAAGCAGAAACGCTCAATGTTCAGCTGTGATTTTGGAAACGTGAATTCACGCACGAACATCGATTGCAAGAGTACTAGCGCCGCCCCTATCTGGGTAGAAGACTCCGGCCCATGCCCGCCATTTATATAGCTGGGAAAAAAGTCCATCATTTCCCTGAAATGAAGGCGAGCCATTGCAACAGCAATTTGTGGGCTAACCATACTACCATTTTTGAAGCGGTTCTTTAGCTCTTCCAGATGCGACTTATTCTCCGAGACAATGAGGCACATACATGCGATTAAGTGCGAACGCCAATTCACATCAAGTAGCAGAGCTTCATAACCTGCATGTTCGGTTTCAAGCTCAGTAGCTAGAGCACTAAAGATAGAAAGATCACTTTCTACTTCAAATGGTTGAAAACTCAAATCAAGGGCCTTCAGGTAGAAGCTACCATCATTACTGAGCTCTTCTAACCTCTTAAATACGTTCATCTACCAATTGCCCTAACGGCCGGTTAATGGGCAAGCGCAGCAACGCGTAGCTTGTCCCAATGAAAGCTGCGTTTTTCGCAGCTGGAACGAATTGAACCGCTTATTATATTTATGCACTACCAAAGACACGAGCCACACACCGATTACAACCCCAGATTGAAGCCACCAACCCAAGGAAAAATAGAAAGCCAAGAAAAATACAAAGTGACTTTGTAACCATATCTAAAGGTCCTTCGCTTTGGGCTACCCAGTATACTCCATAGCCTCCGCCCACTAGGGCAATAAAGCTGAGTATAAAGAGTGTTGAACGCCCGCAGTTGCGGACGACTTGTAGCGACGAAGGAGCGGAAATGCGTTCCGACAACCTGCGCTTGTTATGTTTAATCGATGGTATATACAAGACCGCACCCTTTTGATTTTGCGTAATCTCTCGCTGACGTTAACAATTGTAAAAAATCGCTCGCACCAGATATTTTTAAACCTCTTAATTCAGAATTCGATAAATACCCTATTTTTGTCTATTTATTTCTCGTATCAAAATCAGCACCATAACCAGCAAATATGCGCCTGCCTGTTATGGAAAAAATATGCTCTATCTCTGATTCAGTGCAACACACATTTCCCAAACTTTCTGGGAACTCATGATGTTCACCATAAAAGTCAAATACATACTCAATAAACTTGTCGATATATCTAGCTTGCGTTACATCCATAGGTTCTAATTCTGAACCAAAATTTAAAGAGTCTACATAGTTCAACACTTCTTCAGACAGGCCATACCATAAGCTATCCCTGTAAAATTGGAGTAACTTACTGAGATTACCTTGTATCAGGCATTTCAAACCATCTGGAGAGCCAAGGTATATTTCAAAATATCTATTGACCATTCACCACCCAAGAAACATAACGCCCAAGCTCAGTGGAAACTTGAGGCTGGATTTGTATTGCGCGATCAGCGTAAAGTTAAAGCCAGGGTCAAGTTTTCCACTGCAGCTATTTGTCATGCTTTACTTGTTGACTGAGACATGAGAATAATTTGCATTACCCTCTAGTTTAAACTCACCGTCAGCACTATATACTCTTGCATATATAGGCCCATTGAAAGGCCCTCTCGCCGCAAGACGATGACAAAAAACTCCATCCTCACAACTGTCATGGATTAAATTCATTTCCTCAGTAATTGTTAGAAAATTTGCCCCCCACAATGTAAACACTTTTCTCCTGCTACCCGATTCATTTTCCAAGAAATGTAACTCTTTAGAATTTCTTGTGATTCTTTTACTGGTATATTACTACTACAGAACGGAACCTCTATTTCAACGCCATCTGAAACAGCCTTATAGATATACTCAAACTCTCTAATTGTTGGTATATCTTCCGCAACGGAAGCAGCCTCGCAATCAAAACACCAGACAGGTTTAATTATTACAGATATTAAATCTTTATATTCCAACCTATCCATCGATGATTCAATCTCAACCAACAAATAGTAGTAAACACGCCCAGGGCCATGAGGAAAAAAATGTTCTTCACCGCATTTAAAACATCTAATCGAATCGATATCATACAATTTGCGCAACTATTAATCCTCCAGAAGCATAACGGCCCAATAACGGGCTGGAACGCAGGAGCCGTTTTTGCGCTATTTCAGCACAAAAACGAGCGACGCAGTGGAGGTCCGAGCTAGCTTGCTGGCGGGCGTTAATTGGTTTGTTATGCATTTTCAGCCAGAAAAACTATTGATATAAGCTTCTATTTCTGACTCAATAGATTTCAAGCCATTTACACACGCACGTACTAAGTCTTTACCATCAGGGTTCCCCATCACCAACCATTCCTCCCGGTCAGCTTCCTCCACGGATTTGACGCCATTTACATTTAGCAACGATTCGTGAACAACCTTCTGCAATTTACTCTCAAGGGGTTCATCACGAACAAATTCTGCAGCATTTACAAATACGTACCATTCATCCTCATTATCTTCCTTGGAGGCAATTACACCGCTAATCTGAGGTTTCGAAGAACGATAAATTAGCTCAATGGCCCCATCTTCGTTATTTAACTCAATCTTTGAATCGTCGGTACCAGCACTCACTAATTCTGCTCCCGTGAAAAATAATAAAAATACTAAAGTAGTTATATATTTAGCCATTGCTCCTCTCAATACCGATGCGTAACGCCCGCAGCACGCGCGGTTTTATAGTGAAGGCGAAGCCGCAACGGAAAAGCCGTCGCCGTGCCTGCGCTTGTATGGTTGTTCTTGCCCGATTCTGATGTTGAAAATCCTTTTCGCTAACGGGTAAATTGAGACCCACCTTCGGCGGCCACCGAAGGCCTTGTTTATCACAGTTCGCTGCCTGGCCGGTTCGTAAAAGACCGATAACAAGTATGAACGTGATAAGCACTCACTAGGCATAACTCGAATAGTCATGTGGGCCTCGAGCCCGAATAGCAAGGCGGAGATAGCTTATCTTATGGAACCTCAAGAGATCAATGTCGGTGTCGATACCAGCAGTAAACAACTCGATATTTATGTGAGACCTACTGGCCAATTCTTTAGTGTTGCCAATGATAAAAATGGCATTAAGGATGCCATTAAACAATTGCAATATCTTAAACCTCAAAGAGTATTAATAGAGTCTACGGGAAGACTCGAATTAGAGTTTGTTTGCGCCGCTGACAAAGCAGGATTACCTGTTGTTGTTTGCAACCCTTCACAGATAAGAAGCTTCGCTAAATCCGCAGGGCGCCTCGCCAAAACTGACAAGCTAGATGCAATGGATATTGCACATTTTGGTGAGGCCATGAAGCCAAGGCTGTCGGTGCTAAAGCCAGAAAAGCTTAGGGAGATCAGTGACTTACTGGCGGTAAGAAGTCAGTGTTTAGAGATGAGCACAATGCAAAAGAATCGGCTTCAAAGGATGCCGAAATCAGTACACAAGCCTATCCAGACCATTCTAAACACCATCAAGAAGGAGATACAAGGTATCGACAAGCAACTGGATAAACTGGTTAACAGTGTGTCTGAGTGGCGGCAAAGGCGCGACCTATTGTTGAGTGCTAAAGGAGTCGGAAATGTATTGGCTTATACGTTGATGAGTGAACTTCCCGAGCTAGGAAAATTGAACCGTAAAGAAATCGCTGCACTTGTCGGTATCGCCCCGATGAACCGTGATAGCGGCAGCTTCCAGGGAAAGAGATATATTCGGGGTGGAAGGCATCGTGTACGAACGGTTTTGTTTGTTTCCATTATGTCGGCCATACAACATCATCCCAAACTAAAGCCGATGTATAAGCGGTTGGTCGACGCTGGCAAACCTAAAAAGGTCGCTCTGATTGCCTGCATGAGAAAGCAGATTACGATCCTGAATACGATGGTGAAAAATAACACTTACTGGGATGAAAGTATGATTTAAAAACTTGACGAGCAACCATAGTCACTTGTTAACTGTTTTGCTCTCTAATCATCGCTATCCTTTGGCAGATAGAATAATACAAAGACTTCTTCATACCCGACTCACTTCCCTTTGGTGGAGACCACGACAATCCCGAATCAATTGCGGACAAAAAGCAAAGCAAATTAATCGCTGCGACTGTTTTATAGAAGTTGATTGGCTTTCCGTAGTCTGCGTCAGCATACGCAGCATGTGTGATACCGTGCCTGTTAGTATTGTCATCATGTGGATACTGGGCAGAATCGGTGTACAGTTTCTTTGTTGCGAACTGCTCGAAAGAATTAATCATTGATTCTGCTTCTTCATATGCTCCCAGTTTTTTAGTAGTGACTTCTGTTTTGCAGCTTTCACATAAATTTTTTATTGTTTGCTTTATGTATTTATGCCCCACACACCTCTTCTCAGCCAGTCGCCTGGAAACCCCCTCCACCACGGGAATCAAAGTTGTTACTGCCGCATAATGCAGGCCAAGAAAATGGGCTTCCAGCCCATCGGCAAGAATTTTCATGTAGTCTTTTATAAAAGGCGTGGTCGAGTACTTCTCTATATAGAGATTTGCCATATTGGAAGGTGAATATATCTCCGCCAACATCATTTCTAAATCTGGCTGAGTAAGGCCACTCGGACTTTCAATATTTTTTCTTAGGATTTCATCCATTTGCCCCATGGTCACATAAGGAGGAATAAACCAACCAATTTTATCGAACTCAACAGACCAAGAATCAAGACTTCCCATGTCGACTACCTCGTACAGTTAACGCCGCTAGCAAGGGCAGCCGAAGCAACGCGTAGGCTGTCCAGCCCAGCCCCGGAGGGGTTGGGCGAGCTTGCCTAGCCTGGTTATGGCTGGCGCGCTCAGGACCGACTACTAGCACTTTGCCAGCCATAGTTTGGCTGGCCGCTGCCCAATATTTACGAGGGAAGAATACCGCACTTTCCCTAACCAATTCCTATCTTACTGGCAATCCGAGAAATTGCAGCGGACTGCCTCTTTTTACAACACCCGAGCGAACACTCTTGGAGCGAAACTGCCTGAATAGCAATCAGTAAAATTGCTCAATACCAGATGCTATTTAGTGGCACGAAACCTTCAGTTACCACGAAAAATCAATAAAACCGATCGCCACAATAACGCCTACTTAAGCGGAAAATATAGTTGGCTAAAATGTTGAACGGAGTGAAAGCAGCCAACTGTATTTTTTCCGCTTGAAGTTCTTGTTAGCTCCATGCTTTCACTTGATAAAAATGATTAAATATTTCTAGTGATGCAAACGAATCTAGGTACTCTTTATACTCAGGAGCTTTTTGAAGAATTTTAACTTGTTTAGCTGCTTCTTCAGCGAATTCAAGAGACTCCCAACGTACAAAATCCATGAAAACATTTTTACTTCGACTACTTTGATAAAATTCATAACTAATAAAACCTTCAAAGCCCATCACAAGCTTGCGAAATTTCTCAATAGCTGTATTTACATAAACACTATTCATTTCTGGCTTTACTGTGTACACAACCAACTCTACAATTTCATTCGGTTTTTCTAGATTCACAACACATCCTCTGATAATGGAGCTAACGCCGCTAGCAAGGGCAGCCGAAGCAACGCGTAGGCTGTCCAGCCCAGCCCCGAAGGGGTTGGGCGAGCTTGCCTAGCCTGGTTATGGTTGGCGCGCTCGGGACCGACTACTAGTACTTTGCCAGCCATAGTTTGGCTGGCCACTGCCCAATATTTACGAGGGAAGAACACAGCACTTCCCCCAACCAATTCCTACCTTATTGGCACTCCACGAAATTGCACCGGGCTGCCTCTTTTTACAACAACCGAGCGAACACTCTAGGAGCGAAACTACTTGAATAGCAATCAGTAAAATTGCTCAACACTGAATGCTATTTAGTGGCACTAAGCTTTCAGTTGCCACGTAAAATCAATAAAACTGACCGCCACAATAACGCTCAGCACACGGGCGGCCGAAATGAAGCGAAGCGCAATGTAGGCCGTCCTGCCCGGCGTCTTTTGCCGGGCATTCGTGCTGCTGCTTGTTAAGTTTTACTGGTACCACTTTACGCCCTTGGTTTTATTCTTGTGTTCAACTGAATACAGATGCTCAATGGTTCCCTTGTATTCACCATGTTGAAACACGAGACGAACGTAACTACGATCATCTGGTGATACCGGTAGTTGCAAATAAAGAATATCATTTGCGCTACCCAATACGAATACTTGGCCAAGATCAATATATGTTACCGGCTTAAAATCTATTTTTGGTATTTGGATTTCTTTGCCGCCTAGCTCAAAACTCACTCCCTCAAGTTTATAGTGAACTCTGTGCGGGTAAGTCGATATCTCTACACTTGAAACCTCCAAGCTCGCCTTATAACTCAGGCCTCTAAATTCGCCAGACATACCAACATGTGTAATGGGGCGAGCCACATCCTCTACTGCATTAGCGGAAAAAGAAACCAAGAATATTAAAACTAAAAATTTACGCATAATCTGATTAAAACTTAACGCCCCAAGCTGCGGCGCGCAGCGTCCGACAGCCTTGGCTTGTTATATTTTTTCATGCTTAGTTGTAAATTCTTCTATCGACTTTGTAGTGCTATCGGGAAGCATACTAACAGTAGTGGTTATAGCTTCAACAACAGTGTTATATGCCCATGCTGCAACTGATGGCTGGCTGACAGTATAACTCCATACAGGAGGCATTTTTTCAGATGGCCTATGAATCAACCCTCTTTCAACAAGAAAGCTAGTAAAAGGGTGCAATGAATATACGGCATCAGGGTCAGCGCCAAAGTCGCCCGTTGATTCAGGCTTTCTATGTACTAGAGCATTCCTAAGCTTGATCAGCATACTTATATCTTGAAAGTACTTAGAGCCCTTATCTGCTTTCTCCCCGGATAAGCAAAAATGTATAAGTTCAATTTTGCTTTGCAAAGAATTCTTATTTTTCTCATATTCCCCTAGAAGAAAGCCTAAATTCTTCAACTCTTCTATCGGTTCATGCCTCTGAAAATCAGATACCCGATGAGATAACTCATTTACGTAACACTCCAATGTCATTGCAGAGAGCATTATAGAGACTGACGCCTCCCATGATTCATCTTTAGATCTCTCATAAGCCTTCTTGGCAAGCATTAGTATATGCCCATGATGATAAAGCAATTTCTACTCCGATCTTGGAAAGTTGAAAATATAACGTCGCTAGCAAGGGCAGCCGAAGCAACGCGTAGGCTGTCCAGCCCAGCCCCGAAGGGGTTGAGCGAGCTTGCCTAGCCTGGTTATGGCTGGCGCGCTCGGGACCGACTACTAGCACTTTGCCAGCCATAGTTTGGCTGGCCGCTGCCCAATATTTACGAGGGAAGAATACCGCACTTTCCCTAACCAATTCCTATCTTACTGGCAATCCGCGAAATTGCAGCGGACTGCCTTTTTTTACAACACCCGAGCGAACACTCTTGGAGCGAAACTGCCTGAATAGCAATCAGTAAAATTGCTCAATACCAGATGCTATTTAGTGGCACGAAACCTTCAGTTACCGCGAAAAATCAATAAAACCGACCGCCACAATAACGCCTCAATAACCCGCAGCTGAAACATAGCGAAGCGGCGTGTAAGCTGTCGGGCGCCGAAGGCGCGTAGTTAATTGACTTGTATGGTTGTTCTTGCCCGATTCTGATGTTGAAAATCCTTTTCGTTAACGGGTAAATTGAGACCCACCTTCGGCGGCCACCGAAGGCCTTGTTTATCACAGTTCGCTGCTTGGCTGGTTCGTAAAAGACCGATAACAAGTATGAACGTGATAAGCACTCACTAGGCATAACTCGGATAGTCATGTGGGCCTCGAGCCCGAATAGCAAGGCGGAGATAGCTTATCTTATGGAACCTCAAGAGATCAATGTCGGTATCGATACCAGCAGTAAACAACTCGATATTTATGTGAGACCTACTGGCCAGTTCTTTAGTGTTGCCAATGATAAAAATGGCATTAAAGATGCCATTAAACAACTACAACCTCTTAAACCTCAAAGAGTATTAATAGAGTCTACGGGAAGGCTCGAGTTAGAGTTTGTTTGCGCCGCCGACAAAGCCGGATTACCTATTGTTGTTTGCAATCCTTCGCAGATAAGGAGCTTCGCTAAATCTGCAGGGCGCCTCGCCAAAACTGACAAGCTAGATGCAATGGATATTGCACATTTTGGTGAGGCCATGAAGCCAGGGCTGTCGGTGCTAAAACCAGAAAAGCTTAGGGCGATCAGTGACTTACTGGCTGTAAGAAGTCAGTGTTTAGAGATGAGTACAATGCAAAAGAATCGGCTTCAGAGGATGCCGAAATCAGTACACAAACCTATCCAGACCATTCTAAACACCATCAAGAAAGAGTTACAAGGTATCGACAAGCAACTGGAAAAACTGGTTAACAGTGTGTCCGAGTGGCGGCAAAGGCGTGACCTATTGTTGAGTGCCAAAGGGGTCGGAAATGTATTGGCCTATACGTTAATGAGTGAACTTCCTGAGCTAGGACAATTGAACCGTAAAGAAATCGCTGCACTTGTCGGTATCGCCCCGATGAACCGTGATAGCGGCAACTTCCAGGGCAAACGATATATTCGAGGTGGAAGGCATCGCGTACGCACGGTTCTTTTTGTTTCCATCATGTCGGCCATACAACATCATCCCAAACTAAAGCCCATGTATAAGCGATTAGTCGACGCTGGCAAACCTAAAAAGGTTGCTCTGGTTGCCTGCATGAGAAAGCAGATTACGATCCTGAATACAATGGTGAAAAACAACACCTACTGGGATGAAAGTATGGCTTAAAAACTTGACGAGTAACCATAGTCACTTGTTATGAGCTTCGGTACTCACCTATTACCTCGATTTTCCCAACAATATTTTTATTAAGATCTTCCAGATCTTCAGCGGGCACCCACCATTCAGTATGTGACTTAGCACCCACGCATTTTATGGGGTATTTTTCCATGAAGGACTTAACTACCTCAAACTTTGTTACGTAGCCTGCACCGAAATCGGTGATATTCCACTGTGTTAAGGCAATCGCATACTCTTCGTTTGTAACCGGATAAAAAATGGGTTGTTCTGGCAAGCGAGGTGGCCATTTCTTATAGCCTGATTCCTTAACTAGTTCTAACTCTTTTTCTCCGGTTGGCCTATAGCAAGTAACAGTTTCCATGCATTAAATCTCAGTACTCATAACGTTGCCAACAGGGGCGGCCGGAGCGTTTGCGTGCGAAGCGCGCCGCGTAGGCTGTCCAGCCTAGCCCCACAGGGGCTGGGCGAGCCTGCTTGGCCTAGTTATGGGGCCCCATTGTATAATAAGTAACCCTGAATTATCCCATAAAATAACACGCCCACAACAACACTACTTGGGACATAGTAACGAGCATTATTTACCGGTAAAGCCGCAGTCAATAATGCTGAACAAACCGCTGAAACCACAGCAACACCAAACCAATTTCCCTTTAACCCTGGTAAAACCGCCCAAAGTACATATGCCATGGGAATCAAGCTTGAAGCAAAAAGACAAACCATGAATTTCCACAGATATACACTTAATTTTTGGTCTTTGTGAATTTGGCTCAAGTTCTAGCCCTATAACGTTGCCAGCAAGGGCAGCCGAAGCGAAGCGTAGGCTGTCCAGCCCAGCCCTCGGCTGGGCGATCTTGCCTGGCTTGGTTATAAACCGAATTACGCACTTGCTTGGCTACTATTACTAATATCTCGTTTGAACATCAAGACCACCACATACACAAGTCCGAACACGGGAACAATTGAGAGTGCAACGCCGATAAACGCTGCAAGTATTGGAGTTTCCGTCTTCCTGCGCCCAAGGTAGTAACTGATAATGCCGATAAAAATTGCAAAGATAGTAATAAACTGACCGATCAATGAAATATTAATGTTCACTCAGGTAATTCCCTTTAGGTTTATAACGTTAAGCTTTGGGGCGGCTGGAACGCAGTGTAAGCCGTCCCAGCCACGATAGTGGCGACAACAGCGCCTTGTTAAGTGTTTTACTAACCCTAAATATTTGGTGGAACTAGCCCTGGAGGAAGTTCTTTAAAATAGAATATCTCATATTCAAATTTACCACCAAATTGATTAGCTAGTTTAATATCTCTTGTTAGATTTTCCTCTGGATTGAAAGATGATCTCTTACATGAACCACACATATACCAAATTAAGCCATCTTTACTCGAAACGTTAATAGAACACTTACAATCTTTGCATTCTGCTGCCACTACACCATCACTGCAAATAGTGACAATAATATCCTTTTGCTCCTTCATTTTTTCTATTAGTGCTTCGAGTGGCACACTCTTAGTAATGACCCTTGGATCTTTTCTATTTAATAGTTTGTTCTTTAGCCAACTTATCATTATTAATTATATGCTCTGATTATTTACACTTAACAGTTAATTCAAAAGCAGCGTCTATATATCACCCTTCTATATAATTCTACCGCCCTCAATCAAAGTCCGCTTAAAAACCCAATAAAATCAAAAAAATACATTGAGTGTCACGAAACGAAACAAGTAGATATAAAGCAGCGTCTTTATAATTTCGCGCTCTCCCTGCTTTATATCATTTTTCACATCCTTTAAAAATCAACAAGTTATAGAATTTTCCCCAGAAATAGGAGCAGCGTCTTTTGAATTCTGATATACGAAGCAGGACTTAGTTATCAGTACTGTATTTCATCAGCCTACTATGCACATATGTACCAGCTGGAGGGATGCGCTACCGCGTAAAGAATTGGCTTGCTTTGTACTCGACCTTACTGAGTCAGGAATCTTTTTTGTTGAGATCAGCAGCAGATTCATTAGAGCAAAGAAAAGTGACGATCCCTACCTCAAAGACGAAAACGTCCCGCTTCCCTACAAGGCTCTCATAAAATCACAGGGTCGCTGCTGGCCATTTCACTTGCAGTTGATAAGCCATCCATAGTGGTTTGCCCCCCACTCTGCTATTCTGCGCCCCCTATAAAGAAGCCCTTCGAACTTTAGCCTGGACCTTTCTGTTCAGATCTATCCCGATTGCATGCTTCAAGAACATCAGGTTTGGGCTTGCCGTTCATTATTTGATCGAACGCTTCTGCTTATTAAGCCCCCGAGGAAACCTGCCCCCTACCCCAATCTGAGCCGGCCGCCACTCCTGCGGGGCTCTTGGGGTTTGCGAACACTTTTGTAACTTACTGATTTTCTTAGAGAAAAATGCCAAAAACCGCAAACAAGACCAAGGCCGCGAAACCCGAACACACCCCCATGATGCAACAATACATGCGCATCAAGGCCCAGCATCCCCAAGAGCTGGTGTTCTACCGCATGGGGGACTTTTACGAGCTGTTCTTTGATGATGCCAAGAAGGCGGCTGAGCTGTTGGATGTCACCCTTACTGCCCGTGGCAAGTCCGGGGGTGAGCCTATACCCATGGCCGGTATTCCATACCATGCAGCTGAGGGCTACTTGGCGCGGCTGATTAAAGCTGGTGTTTCCGTTGCCATTTGTGAACAAATCGGTGATCCCGCCACCAGCAAGGGGCCGGTTGAACGCCAGGTAGTGCGTATTGTTACCCCTGGTACGGTTACCGACGAGGCACTTCTCAACGATCGCCGCGATAACCTCCTGGCTGCTATTTCACACTTGGGCGATGTATTTGGCCTGGCACTGCTGGACCTGGCAACCGGTCGTTTTGTGGTTCAGGAAACAGATACTCTGGAAGCCCTGACCGAGCAGGTGCAGCGCCACAATCCCGCTGAACTGCTTGCGCCGGAAGACCTTAGCCTGCCGGTTGAAATCGAGCGCCGCGCGGGCGTGCGCCGCCGCGCACCTTGGGAGTTCGAGCTGGAGAGCGCTTTGCGTCTGCTCAACCAGCAATTCGGCACCATGAACCTGGAGGCCTTTGGTTGTAGCCATATGCACGGTGCTGTTATCGCTGCCGGCTGTTTGCTGCAATACGCACGGGACACCCAGCGTACCGAGCTGCCCCATATTCGCGGCCTGCTGACGGAAAGTGGTAATGAGACAGTCGCCTTGGATGGTGCCAGCCGCCGCAATCTGGAGATTGATCTGAACCTGAACGGTGGCGATGACAATACCCTATTGTCGGTCTTCGATAGCTGTAAAACCGCTATGGGTAGCCGCTTATTGCGCCGCTGGTTCAACAACCCCCTGCGCCAGCTGACCACCTTGCGCAACCGCCAGGATGCCATCGCAGCGTTAATTGCCGATTATGGCTTTGAGCCTCTGCGTGATGCCCTCAAACCTGTAGGCGATATGGAGCGAATCCTGGGCCGTTTGGCACTGCGCTCTGCACGCCCTCGGGATTTGGCTCGCCTGGGCCAGTCCCTAGCTCAATTCCCGGAAATCCAGCAACAGTTGGCAGAATCTGACGCAACTTTATTGAGTGAGTTGTGCAGCCAGATCGGCGAGTGGCCTGAAACAGTAGAGCTTCTGCAAGATGCCATTATTGAAAACCCTCCGGTAGTAATTCGCGACGGTGGCGTTATTGCTACCGGCTACGACGAAGAACTGGACGAGCTGCGCGCTATCAGTGAAAACGCCGGCGATTACCTGGTGCAACTAGAGCAGCGGGAAAAAGAGCGCACCGGTATCCCCACCCTTAAGGTGGGTTACAACCGGGTGCACGGCTACTTTATTGAAATCAGTCGCGGGCAAAGCGATAAGGCGCCAGCTGAATATATTCGCCGCCAGACCCTGAAAAATGCAGAGCGCTTCATTACTCCCGAGCTAAAGGAGTTTGAAGACAAGGCGCTCTCCGCCAAGAGCCGCGCGCTAGCTCGTGAAAAGGCATTGTACGAAGAGCTGATCAATCAGTTGAATGAGTCCCTGGCAGAGCTCCAAGCCGCTGCTGCGGGTATCTCCGAATTAGACGTGCTGGCATGCTTGGCCGAGCGCGCTGACGATTTGCGCCTGTGCCGTCCCGAACTGGGCACTGAGCCTGGTCTGCATATTACCGGCGGGCGCCACCCGGTGGTGGAGCAGGTATTGGACGAGCCCTTTGTGGCCAACGATATTGAGTTGCACGACGACCGCCGCATGTTGGTGATTACCGGTCCAAACATGGGCGGTAAATCTACCTATATGCGCCAGACAGCATTGATTGCCCTGTTGGCCCACTGTGGCAGTTACGTACCCGCCGACAGTGCCCAGATCGGCTTGCTCGATCGTATCTTCACTCGCATCGGCAGTGCCGATGACCTGGCCGGTGGCCGCTCCACCTTTATGGTGGAAATGACCGAGACCGCCAATATCCTGCGCAATGCCACCGAGCACAGTTTGGTACTGATGGATGAGATTGGCCGCGGTACCAGCACTTACGACGGTCTGTCCCTGGCCTGGGCCTGTGCCCACTATCTGGCAGGGGAAGTGCGCGCCTTTACGTTGTTCGCCACCCATTACTTTGAACTGACTGACCTGCCCAACCAGTGCTCTGAAGCCGCCAACATCCACTTGGATGCCACCGAGCACGGCGAGGGAATTGTCTTCCTGCACCGCATCCAGGAAGGGCCCGCCTCTAAGAGTTACGGGTTGCAGGTGGCCAAACTGGCCGGTATCCCCAGTGATGTATTGACCGAGGCCCGCGCGCGCTTGGCAGCATTGGAAGCCGGCGCCCAGTCAGTGGATGTGCCAGCTCCTATCGCTGCGCCTGCACCGGCCCCCAAACAGGAGCCGGAAGAAGCCGCTGTGCCAATGGCCGCAGGCCCTGGTTCCCCCCAGCAGGTAGATCTGTTTGGCAGCCCGAGCCACCCGGCCGTGGATGCCCTTGAGGAGCTTGATCCAGACGATTTGACGCCACGCCAGGCACTGGAAGCGCTCTATTCTTTACGCAAGTTACTGAAGTAAAAGACCGGGCGACCCTGGTCGCCCAATTCATCCTGTTATAAACAGTGAACTAAATCGACTGAAAAGCCACTACAATTCGCGCCAGTAATTGATAAAATCCGCTGCACGAAGAATTCAGTGGCACTATCGAGGGACAAACATGACATTCGTAATTGGGGAAAACTGCATTAAGTGTAAATACACCGACTGTGTAGAGGTTTGCCCGGTAGACTGTTTTTACGAAGGCCCCAACTTCCTGGTAATTCACCCAGACGAGTGTATCGACTGCGCCCTGTGTGAGCCGGAGTGCCCCGCCAACGCGATTTTCTCTGAGGATGAGGTTCCGGACGATCAGCAGGAATTTATCGAGTTGAACGCAGAACTCGCCGAGGTATGGCCCAATATTACTGAGAAGAAAGACCCATTACCGGATGCCGAGGAGTGGGACGGCAAGAAGGGCAAGCTGGACCAGCTGGAGCGCTAAACAAGTTCAAAGAAAAAAAGCCGTCATTGACGGCTTTTTTTCTATCTGTGGAAACCCCAAAAAATGAAAATAATAATTAATGCTATTTGCATTTGGCTTTTTGTATTTTCAACCTGTGCCCAGGCAATTACCGGCAAGGATAAATGGGTAGCGCTTATTTTTGATGAGGGACCCTCCCCCGACAAAACCGAGCCACTGTTAAAGCGGCTCGAATCTTTGGAAGTGACCGCCACTTTTTTCCCTACAGGGCAGGAAATGGAAAGGTACCCGGAGCAGACCCAGGCAATCATTCAGGCTGGGCATCAGTTAGGCAACCATGGTTACTCACACACAAACCTTTCCCAGATGCCTTTGAGCAGTGCCAAGGAGGAGATTAAAAAAACCTGTCGGCTACTACAAAGTAATGGCTATACCAGCAAGCCCATGTTCCTCCCTCCTCACGGAAAGATGTCTGACGAGCTGGGCACGCTTTTAAGTGATCACCAGTTCAAGATTGCTCACTGGGATATCGATCCTACTGAGCAACTGCAAGCAGGCGGCGCACAAGTCGCAGCTGACTATATATCCCAAAAGGCAAAAGACGGAAGTGTGGTTCTGCTGCATCCCATGTATGGTCAGCACCATCAGGTAATGGAAGCCCTGCCCCTCATTACTGCGCAACTCAGGCAAAAGGGCTTCCAGTTTGCCACACTGGAGCAACTAACCCTGATGAAAGCAGGCGACCATTTGGAACCTGTGGAGCGGGACTCTATCAATTAGCGGAACGGGAGCCTAAGGCTCCCTCCACCCTGTTGGGAGCCTCTTATGTTGCGCTGGGCTGTCACCTTCCTGGTTATTGCGCTGATCGCCGCCTTCTTTGGCTTTAGTGGCATCGCTTCGACCGCAACTGAAATAGCCAAGATTCTGTTCTTTATTTTCCTTGTGATGTTTGTGCTGGCACTGATTTTCGGCAGACCCAAGTAGAACAGCCGCCCAAGGGCGCCTGTTATTACTTCTTGTGAGGCACTCGGGTCGGCGCCAGGCTGAGTACTTCAGCAATGTGATTGGCCCCCAGTACCATCTCCATTACGCCCAACGCCTCAAGAATCTCATCATCACCGGCACCGAGCTTTCGCGCAGCGGCAATCAGGTGCTCGCGATGGTCATCAGGGGCGCTGTTGGCATTGCGCGCCAAGTCAAACAGGGCGTGCTCTTTTTCAGAAAAGTGCACATGCTTGGGGTCAGTGCGAATCCGCATCACTTCATCGGTTTCCACCCCAAGCATTTGCAGAGACATACTGTGATGGTAAATGCCATAGTCACAGTGGTTATCGGCTGAGACTGCCAGGCCAATGGCTTCTTTCAGCTGCGCCGACAAACAGCCGTGAATCATCACCGTCTTAAACTTGTACCAGTTTGCCTCAAGCAATCCCGGGTGTTGGGCGTAGACACGGAACAGACTGGGGATTCCCCCCAGCTCGTCATCAATCTCAGCAAAAACCCTGGCTACATCATCGGAAGTTGGGTGCTCGACCAACGGAATACTGCTCATTATTCACCTACCTGTCATCGCCGGGTGTCCAAGTGGCATAAATTACTTTCTGGCACGACATAACACTGTATATAATCACAGCATGAGAAAGATTATCCACTGTGATTGTGACTGCTTCTACGCTTCGGTCGAAATGCGTGACGATCCCAATCTTCGTGGACGCCCTTTGGCCGTTGGAGGCAGTAGCGACCGCCGCGGAGTGATCTCTACCTGCAACTATGAAGCCCGCAGCTATGGGGTTCGCTCCGCAATGCCTACCGCCCAGGCCAAGAAACTGTGCCCTGATTTGATTGTAGTACCCGGCAACATGGCTAAGTACCGGGAGGTCAGCGGGCAGATACGGGAGATATTTCTCGACTACTGCGATGATATTGAGCCCCTATCCCTGGACGAAGCTTTCCTGGATGTCACCGACAGTGGCCGCTGCCACGGCAGCGCTACCCTAATCGCTGAGGAAATCCGGCAACGGGTGCGCGATACCCTGGGTATCACTATTTCTGCCGGGGTGGCCCCGAATAAATTCCTGGCCAAAATTGCCAGTGATTGGCAGAAGCCCGACGGATTGACAGTCATTACGCCAAGCGAGGTCGATCAATTTGTTTTGCGCCTGCCTATCAACAAAATACACGGCGTGGGACGGGTGACCGCAGAGAAAATGCATCGACAAGGCATTCGCACTTGCGCGGATTTACGCAATTTTTCACAAGTTGAACTGAGTAAGAAGTTTGGCAAATTTGGCCGCCGCCTTTACGACCTTTGCCGTGGTGTTGACGATCGCCCGGTAAGCGGCGATGGCTCCCGCAAGAGTGTTAGTGTCGAGCGCACCTTTCGCGAAGACTTATCCAGTTTTGACGAATGGCTGGAACAGCTGACAGAGCTGTATATGCGTCTGCTGGAGCGCCTGGAAAAACTCGGCGATCGTTACGAAGTAAATGGCGCCACCGTTAAAGTAAAGTACGCAGATTTTACTACCAGCACCCACGAGCGCAGCAGCCGTGCCGGGCGTATTTCTGAATTCCGCCAGCTACTGAAGGAGTGTCGAGAAAAACGCCCTGCTCCTATCCGCCTTCTTGGGGTAGGCCTGCGACTCACAGACCTCCGGGCGGGGCAAGGCCCTGTCCAATTGCCACTACCCTTGCCGGAGCAAGCCTCTTTTTGACGTTTGATTGCTTAATTAGGCGCATCATCACCTATCGATAAATCTGGCGTTGGCCCTTACCCGAGCAACCACCTCTCAAACCAGGGGCAACTATACTTCGCAAGCCCGAAGATTCGTATCTGTCGTACCGTGACATCGGCTGAAATTATAAGTACTGGCCAGAGAATAATTGCGACGCAGAACCATACTACAATCTTCTTTATTGACGCCGCATAAACCAATACTCGGCCAGTGGTTCGAGGCGGGATAATTTGCGTACGGAGGCTCAAGACATTGTCTCTCAAAGAGTTACGCCAGCTATCTGACGAGGCGCTATTCCAATACTACAAGGAGTCGCGCAAACCTGCTGTGTTCCGTCAACTCTACGGCCGTCATAAAGATTCCCTGTATCGCTACTGTATGCAAATGGCGCCGTCTTCATCCACTTTACTCTTGCAAAAACTCTGGCGTGGTCTTTTGGAAAATCCGCCAGAACTGCACGGGCGCCTGCTTAAAAGTTGGCTTTACATCCAAGTCAATAAATTGCTCAAGCTTGAGGAATTTTCCAGTTCGAAGAAATCCGCGCAAGAGTCTCCCCAGCAGAATAGAATTCTCGCAGCGATTCAAAATTTACCTTCTCAATTGCGCAATGTTTTATTACTGCATATGGAATGCAAGCTGCCACTGGCAACCGTGGCTGACATCGAGCAGCTCTCTCTCAATAAATGCCGCACCCTATATCATCGCGCCCGCACCGCACTGGACGAAGCGATATACGGTTCGGAGAGAAGACCTTGGCAAGTAGAAGTTATCGAAGAGTAATCGAGTTAATGCTATGAGCAATTGGGAAAATCAATATTTTAAAGAAGCCGAGACGTTGACTTCCCCGCAGCAGCTGGATGACGATCTATATAAAACAGCCCAAACCTATAAGCCGAAAGTAAACGTCAATCATCTACTCTCTCGTGCAACAGTAAGTTGTAGCTTGGTAACCGCCTTGCTATTGCTTCTTCATCCAGCTCAACACCTGGGTGCCTTCACTCACAAGGCAAATTCCACCGAGCAGCATTTGTACGAGCCGGCATTAAGGGATTGGAAAGAAACTGTGATGGCAGTTACCCCAGCGCCAGATCCCTGGCTCGCACTACGCAATCAGGTAAATAGTGGCGAGTATGTTGCCTTGTGCCACTATTGGCGGGCAGAACAGCAGGATGCAAGTGAAGAATCCCTACCCGATGAATTACGTAAAAGTGCTAAGCGTCACTGCCGGATTTTATCGAGCACGGCTTCAAGGAGCTAGAAACAACTGATATCAAGTTCAAGCGGCCAATTCAAATTCTCACTCCCTATACAGTCCCAACTTAGCCACTACACTGTGGTGGGCATCTACGGTGCCGGTGGTCCTTCTGCCGGAGAAAATCCAGTACTAAAGTCAGTAATCAACCAACTTCATGGGCGGATATTCTCCCACACACGAAAGCTAACTATTTACCGTTACCTTAAAAATGGGGTTTCACGCAAAAAAGCAGCGATATTGTTTGGCTACAGCAGAGGGGGAAATGCTGCGATAAAAATCGCCAATGCGCTTGGTCGCCAAGGCATCTCTATACAATGCCTGGTGATATTTGATGCCCACAGCATCAATGACAAAAGAAAATTCAAACTCAAATATGACAATATCAAAAGGGCTTACAACTTCTTTCAAAGAAACCCCAGAACCGCCGGAAAATATGGCTGGTGGGGTATAAACCCCTACTGGGGATGCACCCTATTCTCACCATTTATCGAAGTCCAACAATTTGACTTTACTGGCGAGTACTACAAAAAAGGGATTCCCGCTTCTCACTTGAATATTGTTCGCATGGGTCTCAACACCCTTAAACAAGAAGAAACATTTTTGTAAACTCGCCTTAAACAACTCTCAAACAGATCGAAACCACCACTTTCCACCACGACTTAGAAAAATGGTGGTCCGGCCTTATACTGACCCCACTACGTAATCTGCAGAAAAATCCACTCTGCAACTAAAGCTGGCTTCGCCTCGCCCTCTATTTCCATAGTTACCATCAGCTTAATTTGATACTGGGACTCTTTTTTCTCCGTAATATCCAGTATTTTCCCGGAGACGCGCACCCGGCTACCGGTCTTTACAGGGTTGATAAAGCGGACTTTATCCAAGCCATAATTCACCCCCATATAAGCACCTGCAACCGTTATCTGTAGAGCACCTACAAAATAAGGCAGCAGTGACAGTGATAGAAATCCATGGGCAACCGTTCCACCAAAAGGTGTTTTCGCAGCGGCCTCTGGGTCTACATGAATAAACTGTCGATCCAAGGTGCACTCAGCAAAGCTATCAACTCTCTGCTGGTCAACTTCAAACCAGTCTGTGGGCTCTGTTTCAAAACCAATGTAATAGCCGAGGCTATCAGGTGAAATTTCTACAGGCATCGAAGGCTCCTTTTCGATTCTCTATTCGCTTTCTCTGCGACTCCCAACCTCAATAGGCCGAGAGACCGCCATCTACTGCCAGTGCCTGCCCGGTAATGTAAGTCATTTTTGGGGAAACCAGCATCAACATGGCCGCTACGACTTCTTCCGGCTTACCCAGGCGTTTCATCGGGCAACCCTCAGCGAGAAACGCTTGAACTTGTTCAGGGCTGGCATCTTCAGTTGCAATATCGGTAACCATCGGGGTGAGGCAATAGAAGGGGCAAATCGCGTTTACACGGATACCGTACTTGGCATTTTCCATCGCAGCCGTTTTGGTCAGGCCGATCACACCATGTTTTGCCGCTGCGTAAGAGGCTATCTTGGGAGCACCGCCCAGCCCTGCCATAGAGGAAACATTAAGTACAGCTCCGCCGGTCATCTTCAATAGGGGCAACTGGTGTTTAAGCCCCAGGAAAACCCCCTTAAGGTTAACGTTGTACTGAAGATCCATCATGGCCTCATCTGTCTGCTTAAGAGACATCATCGGAGGCGCGATTCCAGCATTGTTAACAGCGATATCCAGCTGTCCAAACTCTGACTGAGCCAGTTGCGCCAGAGCAGCGCAATCAGACTCTTGGGAAACATCACAGCGCTGGGCGCGCACAGCGATATTTTGGCTTCCCAGTTTGTCCGCCAACTGCATCAAGGCCTCTTCATTGATATCTCCCAATACCAAACGAGCGCCCCGAGAACCAAGTTCCTTGGCCAATAATTTTCCAAAT
The DNA here is from genome assembly GCF_052468155.1 of Microbulbifer maximicatervae (SeqCode). Lineage (NCBI taxonomy): Bacteria > Pseudomonadati > Pseudomonadota > Gammaproteobacteria > Cellvibrionales > Microbulbiferaceae > Microbulbifer > Microbulbifer maximicatervae (SeqCode). Next base: position 2,708,958 of record NZ_CP174335.1, on the reverse strand, counting down.
CCACTGGCAGCACCGGTAATCAATGCGACTTTATCGCTAAAATCGAGAATTGGATCATGCATGGTTAAATCCCCCCACACGAAGTCAAACCACCATCTACAACGACACACTCTCCAGTCGTGTAACTGGAAGCATCGGAGACCAAATACAAAACGGTGCCCGCCATCTCTTCCGGCTCCGCATGACGGTGCATGGGAATATGGCCAACAGCAGTTTTATAAATATCCTCGTGGGAAAACAATGCCCCAGCGAATTTGGTTTTTGTAAGCCCTGGTAGTAAAGCATTCACCCGGATATTAAATTGCGCACACTCCTTGGCAAACGCTTTGGTCATATTGACCACCGCCGCCTTGGTAATTGAGTAAATACCCTGCCCAACACCCGGCTGCAAGGCATTCACTGAGGCGGTATTTACAATAACGCCACCACCCTGCTCTCGCATCAACTTGCCGGCTTCTACCGACATAAAGAAATAACCGCGTATATTGACCTCTACCGTCTTTTCGAAGGCCGCTAGATCAGTATCAAGAATATGACCAAAATAAGGGTTGGTTGCCGCATTGTTGACCAAAATATCCAAGCGACCAAATCGCTCGCGAATATCGCCAATAACCTGCTGGATATTATCCATATTGCCAATATGGCAGGGGATCGCATCGGCACAGCCACCGGCATCCACAATTGCATCGGCTACGGCCTGACACCCCTCAATTTTTCTGCTGGAAACCAAAACATGGGCACCCTGCTCAGCCAAAAGTTTTGCGATGGCCTCACCAATACCTCGACTGGCACCCGTCACCAGGGCAATTTTTCCCGAGAGATCAAAAATATTCTTTGCCATTTCTTATCCTTATAATTTCAGAAGTTAACCGTTAGCAGCGATATCCAATGCAGCTTGTGCGAGGGGTTCTACCAGGGCTCCCAGTTTTGCCGCATTTTTATTGGAGGCATTGCCGTCTTTTGCACGCTTTACCACCCCCTGAACAATCGCAGCCAGGCGGAAGAAGCTAAATGCCAAATAAAACGGCCAATTATCAATCCCATCAATACCCATTCGCTGGCAGTATTTGGCCACATACTCTTTTTCGGAGGGGATGCCCAAGGCCTTTATATCCAAGCCTAATAGGCCGGACATTTTGTCTTTGCCAGCGGGCATTCGCATTTGCATACACTGGTAAGCGAGGTCGGCATAGGGATGTCCCAGTGTGGAAAGTTCCCAATCCAAAAGCGCTATGACCTTGGGCTCCTGAGGATGGAAAATCATATTGTCGAGCCGGTAATCACCGTGCACCAATGCGATACGCCCATCATCATCCGGTAAAACGTCACCCAACCAGGCCATCAACTCATCCATTGCCGCAATGGGCTCCAGCTCAGAGGCTCGATATTGAGTGCTCCAGCGGTCCAGCTGCCGCTGGAAGTAATTACCAGGTCGGCCGTAATCCGAAAGGCCTACGGCATTAATATCCAAACTGTGCATGGCCGCCAGTACACGATTCATTTCATCGTACATAGCGCTGCGCTGCTCGGCGTCAACTTCCGGCAGTGCCGCACTCCAGAATATCCGGCCCTCACAATATTCCATTAAATAAAACATAGAACCGATTAGGTCCCGGTCTTCACAGAGGTGCAATACTTTGGGCACCGGCACATTAGTATCGGCGACTGCCGACATTACCCGGTACTCCCGATCTACGGCATGGGCAGATTTCAATAACTTGCCCGGAGGTTGGCGCCGCAAAACATAAGATCGCGCCGCAGTTTGCAACTTGAAAGTGGGGTTAGACTGGCCACCGGGAAATTTGGTGACCGTTACAGGCCCACTGAAACCGTCGACTTTGCCGGACAAATATTCTTGCAGTCGCTCAACAGGCAGCTCTTCCACAGAGCTGCGCAAATTGTTTACCGTCTCAGTCACTGAGTCCTCCATGATTTTCTGCGGCGGCATAGTGAGCTGCCAGGTTTCTGCCCAACTGCATCATATGAACTTGATCGGGACCATCCGCCAGACGGATAGTCCGAGCATAGGCATAGTGGTGGGCGAGACTGTAATCCTGCCCCAATCCCGCAGCGCCGTGAATCTGTATGGCGCGATCTATCACCTTACAAGCCATCTGTGGCGCAACAATTTTTATCATTGCGATTAAATCTTTGGCCGCCTTATTACCCAACCGATCCATTTGCGCAGCGGCCTTCAGAGTCAGCAGGCGTGCCTGCTCAATTTCGCAGGCGGATTTGGCAATATCTTCCCGCACCGATCCCTGCTTGCTCATCGGGCGACCAAAAACAATGCGCTGCTCCGCGCGTGCCGACATCATCTCCAGCGCTCTTTGAGCCTGACCAATTAAGCGCATACAGTGGTGTATCCTGCCCGGCCCCAAGCGTCCCTGGGCAATTTCAAAACCGCGCCCCTCTCCAAGAATTAAATGGCTTGCGGGCACCCGGACATTTTCAAAAATCACTTCCGCATGCCCTTCCGGTGCATCGTCATAACCGAATACCGTCATCGGGCGAACTATTTTGACTCCAGGCGTATCAGTGGGTACCAGGATTTGCGATTGCTGCTGGTGACGATTGGGATTTTCCGGGTCGGTCTTACCCATCACAATCATCACTTTACAGCGTTTATTCATCAGGCCACTGATATAAAACTTGTGGCCGTTAATAACGTAGCTATCGCCATCGCGGATAATCGACGTTTCGATATTAGTGGCATCGGAGGAGGCAACCCGGGGCTCGGTCATAGCAAAGGCAGAGCGAATTTTTCCATCCAAAAGCGGAGTTAACCATTGTTCCCGCTGGGCCTCAGAACCGTACTGAGCCAAAACTTCCATATTGCCGGTATCCGGGGCATTACAATTAAATACCTCCGATGCAAAAAGCACTTTCCCCATTTCCTCAGCCAGGGGCGCATACTCCAGGTTATTGAGCCCGGCACCGTAACGGGAATCCGGTAAAAACAGATTCCAGAGTTCCGCTTCCCGGGCTTTAATTTTTAATTCTGCCAAAATCGCCGGCTCTCCCCAGCGATCCTCCTGCAACTGCTGCATAAATATCGCTTCGGCGGGATAGATATACTCCTGCATAAAATTTTGCAGGCGTTCCAGCAGTCCTTTTACTTTGTCTGAGTATTCAAATTCCATCGCTACCTGCCCGATCAACTGTAAGTGATATGTTCGTGACGCCCATCCCGATCCAGGTGCGGCACATGATTGAAACTGTGCAGACTGATATTTTCTGCACTGAAAAATAAACGGCTAACGGCTGTGTTTTGGATTTGCATATTGAGATTGGCGACGGTGGAAATTGAGCCGCCCAATATTTGCGTCAACATCATGGCAATGGCACCACCCGAACTAACAACCAGGGTTCGGCTGCCTTTGGGGCTATCGCAAATGTTTTTAAGCGCATCTGCGATTCTGGCTTCAAAATGCGACCAGGTTTCCGGTGGACTGATCTCACCGGCGGCCCAAGCCAGCATCCCCTGCTTCAGGAATCGATAAAAATCGGCGCGACTGGCACCTGCTCCCGGTGCCCGATCCGGGTATAGTTCGCTGTAATGCTTGGCAACCGCTAGAAAATCAAATTCATTAAGCTGGGTGAGTACACTGCGGGTATTTTCACCGGGGATTTCCAGCCCCTCGCAAATGCCGTCCAAAGTTTGCCGGTGCCGGGTTAGGTTGCCACACAGCAACCGGTCGAAACGAACACCCTTATCCCGCCAGTATTCACCCAACCAGCGCGACTGTTGCCAGCCGGTATCGGAGAGATTGTCATAGTCATCGGCCCCAAATGAAGCCTGTCCGTGACGTACCAGAATAAATTCAGCCACCTATTTCCCTCCCCTTTTGATCTCCCCAACCCTATCTCCAGCATTTGAATCATCAAAGTTTATTATGCGAATATTGAATCATTCATGAGAGTGATGGTGGTGACAGCAATGCAATTACAGCGGATCGACATGAACCTCTTTCCCGTGCTGGAGGCGATATACACAACCCGAAACCTGACTCGTGCCGCTGAGCAACTGCATATCACCCAGCCGGCTGTCAGTAATGCCCTGGCGCGACTTCGCCGTACGTTAGACGACCCACTATTCACTCGCAGCCCCACCGGTATGGCACCGACGCCACTGACTGAGAGCATTATGCCGAAGGTCCAGGAAGCTCTTTCTCTACTGGGGGCAAGCCTTAGCGAGCAGCGTCATTTTGTGCCACAGGAAGCCAGAAAAACCTTGCGGCTCTCCATGAACGATATGGCGGAGACTTTCCTTTTACCTAGGCTGCTGGAAGTGCTGGAGCAGGAGGCCCCAGGTATTACTGTCGAGTCTTTCCAGGTCCCAAGGGAGCAGCTGGTCAAGGAATTGGCCGCCAACACCCTGGACTTTGCCCTGGATGTTCCCGTACCCACTTCCCCACACATAAAACAACAGCGACTGATGAACGATCGCTACCTGTGTATGTTGCGCCAGGATCACCCCTTGGCGGATTCCGCCAGCCTTACCCTGGAACAGTACCTCAAGCTGGAACATATCCATGTCTCCAGCCGTCGCAGTGGTCCTGGCCTGGAAGATATTGCCCTGAACAAGTTAGGGCGCCGTCGCAATGTGAAATTGAGGGTCCAGCACTACCGGGTCGCACCGTTAGTGGTATTGAGAACCGACCTGGCACTGACAGTCCCCGCCAGCCTGGCGCGACAGTACTCAGCCCGATTGTTTGAGCTTCCGTTTCAAATACCGCAAATGGACTGGCACCTGCTGTGGCATAAAAATCAACACGACGATCCCGCCAATCAATGGCTGCGAAACAAGTTGTTAAGCTTGGTAGAGGAGTAAATGAGCCTCTGTATACGTCGAGACAGGGAACCCTTAAAAAACACTTTATTTATAGATGAGAATGGGACGCATCAAGGTTAGACGGGGCCCGTAATTGATCACTGAATTCGACCGGTTAAGTCACTGTTTCACAGTGGGCCGTCTTGTTATCCTGCTGGGCAACGATATGCACTTTTTTGCATATACATAAATGAACCCTAAAGGTTACAAGAAGAGAAATTTGCCATGTCCCAAGCCTACCCTAATATGCTTGCCCCCCTGGACCTGGGCTTCACCACCCTGAAAAACCGGGTGCTGATGGGCTCCATGCACACCAACCTGGAAGAACACCCCAATGGCTTCACCCGTTTGGCGGCCTTTTTTGCCGAACGTGCCCGCGGTGGCGTTGGCCTGATTGTAACCGGTGGTATTGCCCCGAACGAAGAGAGTGGCGTATTCCAGGGCGCTTCGAAGATGACCACTTCGGAAGAAGCCCAGCAGCACCGCGAAGTCACCGATGCTGTTCACGCTGAGGGCGGCAAGATCTGTATGCAGATCCTGCACACCGGCCGCTACGCCTACAACGAAAACCTGATCGCACCCTCTCCCATCCAGGCGCCGATCAACCCCTTCACCCCGCGCGAATTGACCAGCGAGGAAATCGAAGGCCAGATCGATGACTATGTACGCTGCGCCACCCTGGCTCGCGAAGCCGGCTATGACGGTGTGGAGATCATGGGCTCCGAGGGTTACTTTATTAACCAGTTCATCGTGAAACGCACCAACAAGCGTACCGATGAATGGGGCGGCTCCTTCGAAAACCGTATCCGCCTGCCGATCGAAGTTGTGCGCCGCGTACGGGAAGCCGTCGGCGAGAACTTTATTATTATTTACCGCCTGTCCATGTTGGACCTAGTGGAAGATGGCAGTGACTTCGATGAAGTAGTGGCTCTGGGCCAGGCTATCGAAAAAGCTGGCGCCACAATTATCAATACCGGCATCGGCTGGCACGAAGCGCGCGTTCCCACTATTGCCACCAGTGTTCCCCGCGCGGCATTTACCGATATCACCGCCAAGGTGAAAAAGCACCTGTCTATCCCGGTAGTTGCCAGCAACCGTATCAATGTGCCGGAAGTCGCCGAAGAAGTTCTGTCCTCCGGCCAGGCTGACATGATCTCCATGGCACGCCCCTTCCTGGCAGACTCTGAGTTCGTCAACAAAGCCGCCGAAGGCCGCGCCGACGAGATCAACACTTGCATTGGCTGTAACCAAGCGTGTCTGGATCACACTTTCCAGCTGAAACTGACCTCCTGCCTGGTAAACCCCCGCGCTTGTCACGAAACCGAATTGAACTACCTGCCTACCGACAACGTGAAAAAGGTAGCTGTAATCGGCGCCGGCCCTGCGGGCATGGCCGCATCTACCGTTGCCGCAGAGCGTGGACACGAAGTAACCCTGTTCGAAGGCAGCGATAAGATTGGTGGCCAGTTCAATATCGCCAAGCAGATCCCCGGCAAGGCAGAATTCCAGGAAACCCTGCGCTACTTTAAGCGCCGCCTGGAAGTCACCGGTGTTGAAGTAAAACTTAATACCATCGCCACAGCGGAAGACCTGCAATCTTTTGATGAAGTGATTATTGCTACCGGTATCGAGCCGCGCACTCCACCGATCCCCGGCATTGAGAGCGATAAAGTCCTGGGTTACCTGGATGTACTGAAGCACAAGAAGCCGGTTGGCGAGAAGGTTGCCATTATCGGTGCCGGCGGTATCGGCTTTGATGTAGCGGAGTACCTGACCCACGATGGCCCCCACTCCACTGAAGATGAAGTGGTCGCCAGCGATAAGGAAGAATTCTTCAACGAATGGGGTGTCGATATTGCCCTGGAGAATCGCTCCGGCCTGAAGCCTCGCGAAGCAGTAAGCTCTCCGCGCCAGGTATACCTATTGCAACGCAAAACCACCAAAGTGGGCGCGGGCCTGGGTAAAACCACCGGCTGGATTCATCGCGGCAGCCTACAGCATCGCAAGGTAGAGATGATTGCCGGTGCCCTTTACGACAAAATTGACGATAAAGGCCTGCATATCCGCGTTGGCGAAGAGGAAAAGGTACTGGAAGTCGACAATATTATTGTCTGCGCCGGTCAGGAGCCCGCACGCAAGCTATACGAAGCTCTGCAAGAGCGCGGCGTAACCACCCACCTGATTGGTGGCGCTGATGAAGCCGCAGAACTCGATGCCAAGCGCGCTATCGACCAGGGCTCACGTCTCGCTGCCGAGATCTAATCTCCCGGCGATCACAAAATAAAATACCCCCGTTGACCAGAGTTGGCGGGGGTATTTTTTTGCCCTTAAATTCTGTATCCCGTGCTAGGAGACATTGGCGACTCGATCCGCGACTACCGTTCCCTCAGGCTCAGGCCACTCAGGGCGAGACAGATACTCGGTAAGGCGATAGAGCACGAACACAACTCCACATAACGCCACTAACAAGCCGTATAAGGCCGGGCCACTCCACCATTGAATAATCACTCCACCAATTAATGGCGCCATCGACCAGCCAATGGCATAAAAGGAAGAGACCCCAAAATAGGTACCGCGTAAATGGGATGGTGCCAGCCGGTCAATTTGAATGCTCATGGTTGGAAACAAAATTGCCTCAGCCAGACTCAAAATAAAAGTCGCTCCGAGCCAACCCCAAAACCAATCTACCGGATTTAGGGCATACCAAAGCTGGGAGATCGACAAAATACCCAACCCAATCACAATACGGGTGTTAATGGCCAGCGGCCCCATTAACTTCATAATGGGAAACTGCAGTAATACTATCGTCGACGCATTAACAAAGATCATGCTGGATATCAGCTCTACCAATCCCGGCGCTTCAGCGCGGGTGAGGTATTGCACCAAGCTTGAATCCATATGCGCGTAGATAAACAGCGTTAAAATATTCGCAATAATCACCACCAGAAATACCTGATCACGGCGCAATACCGAAAGCGTATTTCCCAGTGATACACCCGCACCCTTTTGCTTACTCGCTAAACGCCCGCTCTCGGTTCTGGCAAAACCCCAAACAAAGGCCAGGGCTAAGAGTAGGTAGCTGAGAGAGGTGAGCCCAAAAGTGGATTGCTGCGCACTCAAACCGGCCCAGACACCCACAATGGGCCCCAGCGCGGCCCCCACATTAATCAGGAAGTAGCGGAATTGCAGCGCCAATTCACGGCTGGCTTGATCGTCAATTAAGTCGCCTATCAGCGCACTCGCCGGCGGCTCCCACACCGCACGACCGATAGCACACAGGGTCATCGCACAGATAAATCCTGCCAAGGTTTGCGTCACAGCCAACAAGGCAAAGGAAAAAATACTCACAATACAGCCAAGCAATAGCATATTGCGACGCCCATAGCGATCCGATAGCGCACCGGTAAAGAAGCCCAACACAGCAGCACCAACGGCAGATGCACTCAGGATCAAACCAATTTCAGCCGCGCCGAGGTGAAACTTTTCAAATAGAAGGATGGCCAGGAAAGGCCAGACCATAAAATAAGTTCCACGGCTAAAAAAACTGCCAATTAAAATAATCCAAACTAACGGAGGGAAGCTCCTCAAGCTTCTCCACCACTTCCCATTCATGGTTACTACTCCAATAGATCACTGCCAACAATTCGATAGAGGCACCTGTCCTGTATGGTTTAAGTTGACTGGTTCCAGATAAAAGAATGGCGCTAAGGCCACTCGGCGAGTGCCCGCAAGACATTGGTACAAATGCAAACCCGGAAGGTTTTTTCACTATTCGGCCAAGGTGCCCATCTTTCAGGGGAGGACAAGCAGCCTACCTCAGAAAATTAAGAGGCAGACAAGGAAGAGTTTCAGTAAGCAAGATGAATTTGAGACAAACAACCTTTATTTACCGACAAAAAAACCCGAGATGATAAGATCCCGGGTTTCCTTCTTGGCAGAAAATGCTCCTGCCCTACGGCTAAACCTTGGTATTAACCCACACTGTTAATTACAGGTTAATAGAGAATAATCTGAGTGAGTTGCACAACAATCATTCTGAATACGGTTACCCAATACTATCCGACAAGATTTGTTTTGAAAACCCAATCTGACAGATAAAACAAAAAAATATTTGCCACATCATCACCCCAGTACAAACCACTAAAAGCAGAATCTTCCCCCCCGTCTATACTCGTTCAGGAAAAGCACCCGAGCCGACCAGCAGAAAAAATACTGCCACGCTTTTTTAATAGAGAGATAAGTCGCGACATGTCCCTATCCAACATGCTCGTTCAAGTGCGTGCTCAGGTTGAGCAGGCACTGGGTAACCAACGCCCCCCCTATACCTTGTTTTTTTCAATTAGTGATGCCAAGCATCGCGCCATCGTGAAGCATAAAACGGCGGCGGATATTGCAGAGGTATGGCAAGACCTAGCAAAGCTCATCCAAAGTGCAGCAAAATCGCACAGGGTGAACCCCTGCTGGTTGAGAGTTGACTGGGTAACTCAAAAAAGTGCAATGACGTTTGCTGGGCTGGAACAAATACTTAGAGATACCAAACGATCATACTTTCGCTATGGTCTGGCATTGGATGATAACTGTGATGTCGCATTCCTTGAACAGGAACTCAATGCTAATGCCATGCTTTATGGCGGGAATCAGATCGATCACGTAATCATCAACGAGAATAATTTCCTTGCCTATGCTAAGAAACGTTTTGGACTAAACACCAAGTTAGATTTTTCAGATGACAGCCCAGTATATCTTCTGTCAACTCAGGGGATTTTTTGTGAAGCTAAACGTGAACCCGTCTGCCTCTATGGTCCAGGATTAGACGCTGGTCGGCGTATCATCGAAAAACTAAATACTAATACTGTTACGAAATTAATTAAAACAAGCAGCCATTACCTGGGCAGCCAAGTCAAAAACAATGGAGCATTCCACTATGGTTGGCATGCCTGCTTCGACCGGAAGATAGATACCTATAACAATTTGCGTCATGCAAGCAGTACCTATGCGATGATTGAAGCCTGGGAGGTAACCGGTGATAAAGCACTGATGACTTCCATCCTTCGGTCACTAAAGTACCTGACAGAAAAGCTAATACAATCCGCGCTCCTTCCTTCAGGGAAGATGGGTGCATTTTTAGTAGAGTCGAATAATGAGATTAAATTAGGGGGCAACGCTGTATCACTCCTGGCACTAGTAAAGTACTCTGAGGTAACAAAAACCGAACACTACTCCGATTTAATGGAGCAGCTGGCACTTGGTATGGAGTACATGCAAGACGCCGTCACTGGGCAATTTTGTCATGTTCTTGAATATCCTGAACTTCAAGTTAAAGACAAGCATAGAGTCATCTATTACGATGGTGAAGCTGCCTTTGGTTTAATGCGTCTTTACGGATTTACTAAAGATTCCCGCTGGCTGACATTGGTCGAGAAGGCATTCAATTATTTTATCCGAGCTGAGCACTGGCGTGCCCACGATCACTGGCTGAGCTACTGTGTCAATGAGCTGACACTATATCGCCCTGAAGAAAAGTATTATCAGTTCGGTATTCGCAACTTTTCCAGTTACTTGGATTTTGTTGAAAATAGAATCACCACCTTCCCAACTCTGCTTGAATTGATGATGGCTGCTGAAAAGATGGTGACTCGCTTACGCAAAGAGCCCAAGTTTCAGTACCTACTAGACCAGGTAGATCTAAAGCACTTTTACAGAGCGTTACACAAACGTGCAATGTACCTCCTAAACGGCTATTTCTGGCCCGAAATAGCCATGTACTTCAAGAATCCCAGACGAATCTTAGGAAGCTTTTTTATACGGCACCATGCTTTCAGAGTTCGTATTGATGATGTCGAGCACTATCTATCTGGTTTTATCGCCTATCGAAATTATCTTATTGCCGCCAAAGATATACCGGAGGATATTGAGGAGGCATACCAAGAAATGCTTATCGAACCAGCTGCCGATTCACACAAGTCATTGCCTGTGCTCGCTTGGGGGGGGGACGTAAACTTGGCACGAAGGCAACATTATCGCACGGCACAATTTGGAACCGAGAAAGTGCTCGGCACAATTATTGCCCTAAAAAACGCAGATATAAGCGTAGTGAATCTAGAGTGTGTGATAGGGACTGAGGGCGAACAAGGAATCAGTAAGGGAGAGTCATCCCCATACTATTACCGAGCCCGCCCTGAAATGCTATCCGTGTTAATGGAGGCCGGTATTGATGTCGTTGTTACTGCAAACAATCATAGTGGGGACTATGGAAGCAAAGCACTTTTGGAGCAACAACACTGGCTGGATGCAACCGGTATCGGTTACGCTGGATCAGGTATTAATATCGAAGAAGCACTTACCCCAGTATATCGTCCCGCCGGTCGGCTAAACGTCGCCATTTTCTCTATTGATGCCACACAGCCCCGCTTTGCCGCAGGTCCAAGTACGCCTGGTTGCGCTCATCTACCACTTACCATACCCAGCCTCTGGCTTGATAACCTAAAGCCTAGGATTGAAGCAGCGCGCAAAAAAGCACATCTCGTGCTCGTCGCTGTTCATTGGGGAAACAACAGAGAACCAAAACCAAGCGAAGATGAAATAACCATTGGCCACGCCATTATCGATGCCGGAGCAGATGGTATATTAGGTACCAGCGCACATAACCTACAAGGTATTGAAATTTATCAGGACAGACCTATTATCCACGATGCTGGGGATCTTTTGTTCGATGCGGTCCGACGTAACCTAGCCGATAGTGGAATCTTTCGCCTCCAATTAAGCGAAAATGGAATAGAAAAAATCATTTTTGTGCCCGTAGGTGTTGGGTTTGGTTTCAGTAAGCAACTAAGTGGAGATGTAGCAAAAGATCTTACGCAACGATTTTCGAAAGCTTGCTCAGAGCTGGGGACACACCTGACCTTAAATCCAGATGGTAGCGGAACCATTCTACTGTCACCTCCAGACAGGCAATACCGTAAACTTCCCCATCTTCTTAAAACCCATTACAAACGAGAAGTAATTAGAGAAAAGCGTCCATTGAACCCTAATTGGACTGTAGATCAAGTCCCCCTAGATGCTCGCATCCCCCCAATAAAATGCGGGCCGCTTAAACTATTGGGAGTAAGATTTTTTCCGCGTGAAATAAAGACTAGACAAATGTTATGGGTAGAGTCATTTTGGACTACCGATAAAAAGGTAAAGGAGGATTTCCGTTTAGATTTTCGAGCGATCCCAATCAAAGAAACATCTATGCCTTATTGGGGAAAGGCGATGGACCACGATCCTTGTGATTGGCAAGTACCCACTTCTCGATGGGAACCAGGAAGAATCTACCGTGACTTTTATGGGTTAAGGGCCCCGGCAGCCAATCAAATTAAGCCTGTTCATCTTCAACTTGCCGTAGGTATTATTTCCAACACACAACAAGTAAAGCCTGTAATTGTTGGCGGAATGATTACACAGCTAAACTTTTCTAAGAAGCCGCCACAAATTCCTACATACAAAACAGATTTTCCTCCGGCTGTATACCAACATACGCCTATGCAGACTTGGAATGCTCAACAACTTGAACTAGTTTCTGGAGGAAAATGGCTAACGCCGCCACCTGAAAATTGGTACATTCGCAGCGTAATTTCTGGGAGTGGATTTTTAGACCAAGCAGTGGGGCCTGTCTTATTTGTTGCTCATACAAGTAAAGACAGAGATTTTCACGAACAGCGCTCAAAGCCATCTGCCAATTACTTTGACTGCCATAAAACCCTTCCTGAATTTGCACATCGTATTGCTGGCGCCATTGTTTCCCACCCTGTAGATGGATTGCCTAAGGAACTGCCTGTACTTCAAGTTGAAGACCCATTAAAAGTTATAATTGAGCTCGGATTAGCAGCCAGAAAACGATTCCAAGGCGATGTCATTGCCATTACAGGTACTGCAGGAAAATCAAGCACCCTAAAAATGCTTGTGCAAATTCTGGGCCCCAAAGAAAAGATATTATCCAGTTTAGGTAACTATAACTCACGTGTAGGCGCACCTTCGATGCTTGCCAGTCTAAATCCTGACCATGAAGCTGCCGTTATCGAAGTGGCTCAGAGCGCATTATGGATGAAACGAGGCCCCATCACAAGACAGATAAAACCAACTATATCTATAATTACGGAAATTGGTCTATCACAAACTAACCATCGCATAAAATCAGTTGAAGACACTGCGAAATGGAAATCGTGCATTTTTGACGGATTAACGAATTCTTCAGTAGCTATATTAGGGGACCACCTAAAGTGCTTCGACTATATTCTTTCGCAAGCAAAAAAATATGCTAAAAAAATAATAGTGTTTGGCAAAGGAGAAAGGGCAGATGTTAAGATAATAAATATTGATGCCGATGAAACTGGAAGCAATGTCACACTACAGTTCCCAACTCAAAGATTAGAATTAAAGGTTCCCGCACCCAGCACTGGCATGATGTACAATGCCATAGCTGCTATTTGTGCAGCTTACGCGCTAGATAAAGACCTAGCCCAATGCGCAAATAGATTGCTTGACCTAGAACTTGATGAGGGACATTTAAAAAGAAAAAATTTAAACATTCAAGGTAAATCCCTAACACTTATTGATGATAGCTGGAACGCTGAAGTTTGCTCCATGATTAATGCATTCTCAGTATTTTCTCAGAGTAAAATAAAAAATAATGGACGAAGAATTGCGGTACTAGGTCGCATTGTCCATTTAGGTAAAAAAGCACAAGAATTACATGAAAGTCTCACTCACCCCTTACTCAACAGCAATGTTAACTGGGTAATAACACACGGTGAGGAAATGAAATTTCTCCGGGAGTTATTACCGGAAGAAATTTTAGGACCACATTTTTCAGAGGCTTCACCTCTCGTTGACTATCTAGCTGATTTCTCCCAGGATTCAGACCTAATACTTATCAAAGGATCCAGAAGGGACTCCGACTTTGGCTCAATCCCCATCCTACTAGAAAAACTTCAAAAAACCGGACAACCCATAGAGGTAGAATAAAACTTAAAATCCAACACATGACAACTCAAGAAAAACATGATACAGATCAAACTTACACATCTGGCCGACAGATGTAATTCGCTATACCACTGCACGCCCTACTAAACCCACCCATAACAAATAATTGAATCCAGAAATTCAATATTTATTGCAAACTCCACAAAACAGAAACACTAACATTATTTTTTTTACCTTTAAAATCTTTCGGAAACAAATTAGACCAAACCCATGAAAACTCTCGAGTAAGAACAATTTTACTTATACTACCCTTACCGAAACCATATCCAAGATAAGGCTTCTGCGCCAAATTGGGGTCTACCGGCACCCACCGACCACCCATAAAAACTTCAGCGGCATGATGATTAGGTCGATCAAATCTTTTTTTCTTGGAAAAAAGAAACTCTGAAGTAACTCTTGCAGGATACCCCATAGAGCGTGCCAATGCGACAAAAAGCGCCGCATGCTCTGTACAATCACCCTCCCCTGACTCAAGGCCCGCCAGAGCGCCTTTTGTAGGCTGAACTTTATATTTAATTATTGCTTGAGGAATCAAAAAAGCTGCCCTCAAACGACTCTCTTCATCTTCAAAAGTATTTTGTATTTTAAGGGATAACTTTTTAATTGGAGTGGAATCTGACTCGATAAACCTCGCTGACTCTAAGTAAGTACCACTTGGAAAAAAGTCTCGCCCCCTGCTCAATTGAGTATAATCATATGAAGTAAGCATTAAATCAAACTCAACAATCCTGGAAACTGTCCTTCCAGCAGGAATACTCAGCACAAACTCAAGGTACTTAGAACCCCCTACACCATGCTTCTTGTAAATAATTTTTTCTGGATAATCATATCTAATCTTCTTTAATGACTGCTGCAAACTATACTCTACAGGCATAGAAAGTCTTTGAACATAACCATTAATATCCTGCTTCGAAGAGTTCGTAATTGCGACCTCAACCGAAAGAGTAACAATTTTTGATTCAGCTTGAGATAAGCTAGAAAGACCAAAGAAGCCAAAAACAATGTGCACCAATGAGTTAGCTAACCATTTCGCCATTACCTTTCCCGTAGCGCCTCACCCGCCTTATTGATTGGCTTCATAAGATAATCAAAAACAGTTTTCGAACCCGTTTTTATATCTACCGCTGCAATCATACCTGGCACTATCGGAAATTTATTACCCTCATGATTTTCCAGAGAATCAGTATCTGTGAGGATGAAAACCTTATAATAGTATTCGCCTGGCACAAACTCATCTTGAATCGTATCAGGAGATATAGTCGTCACTGTACCATTTAAGTCACCATAAATCGTATAGTCGTATGCAGTAATTTTTACTTTAGCTACCTGCCCAGGACGAATAAATGCGATATCCCTGGGGGAAATTTTTGCTTCAACTAAAAGCTGATCATCAAGTGGGACAATCTCCATTATCTTTCCATTTGGGGGGATTACGCCACCAATAGTTGTAACCTCAATAGCTTTAACAATGCCTCTTACAGGAGATTTGTGAGTAAGTCTTATTAGTGAGTCAGAACGCCCCTCAACTACAGAAGACAGCGCCTCAACTTCAGCACTAAAGTTTGCCAACTCCTCTCGGGCTTTCACCATGTACATAGATTTTATCTCATTTATCTTTGTCTCCAACTCAGACTTTTGTCTTTGCAGACGTAAAAGATCAACACTACTGGCTGCCCCTGATTCGACAAGCGACCTGGTGATAGACAACTCTTTATTGACCAACTCTAGGGTTTCCTTTGAACCTTTCAACGATTCTGCTAATCCTCTCCGCCGCGTATCAAATAGTTTTCTTTCTTTAGCAATAAGCTCCGCATGCGAAGACAGTTCCTCTGGAAATTTAATCGATGTACTATTTACCTCAGCACTCAATCGCGCGACACTAGCCAAAGCAGCTCTGTAGCGAGCCAATATTTCTTCTACATTCGAACGTAATTTTGTAGGATCCAACTGCGCCAACACTTCACCCTTTTCGACAATATCCCCCTCAGAAACTTTAAGATCCTTCAGTATTCCTCCCTCTAATGATTGGATAATCTGTGAACGCGAAGTCGGAACCACTTTACCAGCGCCAGAAGAAACCTCATCAACCTTGGCCAAGTAAGACCAAAAAACCAACGCGGCTAACAATAAAAAAAATACCCAAACTATTCTTCCTGAGCGTACGAGAGATGCATCATCAATATCATCCTCATATTGTTTTTCATCATTTTGTGAATCAATATCTAAGAGAGCGATGCGTTTTGGTTCGCGGCGAAAACCGAAGTCATCTGGAATTGGCATTACAGCTTCTCCATCCTAACCTCTAGGAAACTTCTTCATCCTTCTTAGGATCCTTCCGTCGAGAAAGAATAGAGAGTGCTTTTTCTTTTGGCTCATCGAGAACAACTCGACCACTATCCAGCACAATTATTCGATCTACAAAGCTAAGGATGCTAGTTCTATGAGTTGCAATAACAACTGTTTTGTTTACACTCCAATCTGATAATGCACAAATAAATTTTTTCTCAGTGGCTTCGTCCAGTGCTGAAGTAGGCTCATCCAGCAAAAGAACATTTGGTTGACGTAATAAAATCCTAGCAATCAGCAGAGACTGCTTTTGCCCTCCAGACAGCCCGTAGCCACCTTCTTGAATCATAGATCCCAAGCCTTTCGGGAGCTTACTCACAAAAGTCTCGGCACCACTCATTTTAAGTGCGACGAGAATTTCATCATCGCTGGCATTGGGAGAACCTAAGACAAGATTTTCATAAATAGTCCCATGGAATAGCCCTGTCTTTTGGCTAAGGAGAGAAATATCTCGTCTTACATCAGCGGGATCTATATGAGCCAAGCTGACATCATCTAACCGTAACTGACCACGAGCGGGCTCAATATAACCCGACAGTGCATGTAGCAACGTTGACTTACCGGATCCATTTCGACCTAATATAGCAATCCGTTCACCTTGAGTAATTTTTAATTCAGGAATAACTAGAGCGGGATCAGACGTATCATCTCCATAGTTATAAACCGACTGTTTAAAGTGATAATTTCCTTGAAGCGAGGACTTCTGCACTTTCTTTTCATCTTCAGGGTTATCAACCGGTAACTGCATAATCTGATCAATTCCTTTCATCGCAAACCGGGCTTGCTGCCAGCGGCTTAAAACCTGGGTGATATTTGCCATTGGTGACATCATCCGCGAACCAAGAATAGAGGCAGCAACCAGTGCGCCCGTTGTCATGTCGCCAGCCATGACCATCGGAGCTCCAAATAACACAACTACAGCAAAAACTGATGACTGCACGTTATGGGTCCAACTCAGTAAAACACCAACCAGATATCGCAGCTTTAGATTGGAATCTGCGGTGACTGCGTTGAAATGATTCCACTGCCCTTGAAAGCGCTGTTCCGCCTGCATGGCTTTTATATCTTCCAGCCCTTGAACCGTTTCTATTAGCATTGCATTACGTAGCGCTCCTTCTTTAATAGATTCCTTCGATAACTTTGCAAGCCTCGGCTGAAGAAGCAACCCAGGAATAATTAACAAGAAAACTGCTACAAGAGGTATTAGTGCCAAGCTCCCAGCAACCCACCACATAACAAACAGAAAGAGTACAAAAAAAGGTAAATCTGCAAGAGCCAAAACGGTGGAAGATGTAAACAATTCTCTTATGCGCTCAAGGTCTCTAATCTGAGAGATAAATGTACCGGTTGATTTTGGTCTGGCTTGATCTTTAACCCTAATAGCATGCCCAAAAACCAAATCCGACATACGAATATCAGCACGCTTCCCCAGCAAGTCCGTTACCCTGACTCGCATAGTACGCATAATAAAATCAAAGATAATTGCTACTACAACACCGCTAAATAGAACGTAAAGGGTAGGAAAAGACTCAGCTGGAATGACTCTGTCATAGACCTGTTTTGAAAAAACAATTCCAGCTAGTGCTAGAGAATTTGCAATTGTTGTGGCAATCATCACATGAAAATAGGGTTTCAAATCCCTAAGGATAATCCGGCGAAACCAATGCTTGTCTTCAGTCTTAACATAGTCATCTATACGAGAGTCTGTTGCCGTTCTCCTGGGACGAAATATAGCCAGGTTCAGAACATTATTTTTTAAATCGTCCAGATGTACTGTACTCTTTAGACCTTTATCGCCACAGTAGATAACACTCAGTTCCATATCTTTAGATACAGACTCTACAACAACTAACTGACCATCCACCAATTGGGCAACAATGGGCAAACGCCACGAATTGATCGCAGACTCATTGAACGAGCTGAATGTTGCCGTAAGCCCGGCCTGTCGCGCCATCTGCCTAACAACGCTTTCTATAGAGTTATATCCCCCCCAATTCCCAGCTATTCGGACCCTTTCATAAGAGCAATCAATTCGATAATGTCGAGCAATAGAAATTATTGCCTCACACCAAGGAGTAACGTTAGCGGCATTATTTTTAGAGCTGGAAAATGGCTTTTCAATTTCACCCGCAATATCTAATTGGCTTCCATTCAAGGCAACACCTCCACACCCTGAATCTCGGTTCCATCCAGTTTAAATGCCTCGCGCAAACCACCACGACTATGTAGACAATCTATTTTTAGAAGGTGCAAATCAAAAATCGTATTATTTTTTTCTCGGCGGGCAATGTGTAGCTCCTGTTCTGAATTTAGCAAATCAATTAGAGTCCGCGTGCCTAGAGTGGAATACTGCTGTTTATATAGATCCCTTGTTTCAGCTATAGCGCTCTCCCTAGCGCTAAGCGAACTCAAACTACGCATTAACCCTTCAGCTTCTTCTTGTGCCTCACGATATTTTTGGGTTACAAATAATTGTGCCGAGTCTCTCGCCGCATCAGCCGACAGCAAGGCATAACTCGCCCCCTCTCTTCCGGCAGATATCTTTCCACCTTGATAAATAGGCATGGAAACATTAAAGAAAATCGCCTTCTCATTACTATCAAGTGCATTGGCATCAACATAGTTTTGATCCAAGTACTGATTCACATTTCCATCAAGGGTTAAGGTTGGCCATGCATTTGCTTTTGCCGATTTAAGCTGTGCTTCAGCTTCAGCTCTAGATGCGGCAGCAATAAGTACATCTGGTACTGACGACAAATCAAAAGACTGGACATCACATGCTTGTGCGACGTCCTCAGGAACATACATAGCCACCCGAAATGGAGATTGGAATCCAGTGAGATTCTGTAAAGTGGTACGCCATCGGCGTAACAAAGCTTCTACTTGCTGTTTAGATGCCTGTGCAGCATCAACTCTTGATTGCGCCTGTAACACATCTGAGCGGGAACTAACTCCACGCTCCTTTCGAATTTGCACAAGATCAGCAATAGCAGATACGCCATTAACTTGTGCATCAGAAGTTAAAAGGAGAGACTGATAGCGCTGAACCTCAATTGCCGCTTTTGCGGTTCTCCTTGCAACTTCGTCAATAGATTGGAGAACTTCAGCCTGAGACCTTTGTACACCAGCCTTTGCAAAGTCAACATTGCTAGATACTTTGCCAAAGTCATAAACCATCTGGGAAATATTCACCTGGAACGCGTGTCCATCACCTTCGCTTTTGTACTCGGAGTCGTTCCCGGCCACAATTCCAGCATTCAATCGAGGAAAATATCCCGATCGTGCAGCTTTGACGCCTTGCCTCTGCTGATAGAGATTCCCAACGGCTTCTGCAATTAATGGATGCCAACCGACGGCTTGGTGCACCACTTCAAGCATATTGAATTCAGTTCGCTTTATACCTTCCTCATACTCCCTAAAGGAAAACTTTTTTAATGAATCATAAGCCTCTACTTCCATGCTTCTTGGGCTAATTACTTCAGAGGAACGGGTAGAAATTAATATATCGGCGTCACCTGTGATTGACCAAAACACCAGAGTCAACACAAATGATATTTTCATTTTCTGTTTAAACACTTCCACTATATTCACTTTCAATAATTACCGGGAGGTTAAACACTCTATTAACATCTAATTACATAAATTCTGTAGAGTGGCCACAAAAGTCTAGCCAAAAAAAACCGGGCCTTACGGCCCGGTACTTAAGTTAATTTTTCGCTTTCAGATCTAAGTGTCGCTCAAGCTGTTTTGTTGCCACATATCTCCGATAGTGTCGTCAATTGCTGCCGACATCTCCATCGAATCCATTACTCCACTAGAAATTTGGCTCGTATCTACGCCAGCCACCTCTCCAGCAGACTCGAATATTTGAGTATCGCTACCCACAGATTCGAATAGATCATCAAGAGTCAAGTCAGAGCCACTACCCAGCATGTCAATACCAGGCACAGTTGCAGTACCAACATCCAATATGCCGTCAGAGTCCATTGCCACATCTGATCCAATATTGATGATGGTAATGTCAATATCAATATCGATATCAACTGAAATGTCGATGTTGATATCAATGTCAACGCTAGTATCGGCATCGGCATCGGCATCGGCATCGGCATCGGCATCGGCATCGGCATCCGCGTCAGAATCCCAAACAAATATCTCATCTGTTGGCATTCCAATACTTTCAACCATGAAAGCGACACCTTCATCTGGGAGCGCATCTGGCTCTTGGTAGTCCCTTCCAATATTGATAATGATGATATCAACGTCGATATCGATATCGATGTCGATATCAATATTTATGTCGATATCCACATCGGCATCAGCGTCGGCATCGGCATCGGCATCGGCATCGGCATCGGCATCGGCATCTGCATCTGCATCAGCATCAGCATCTGCATCAGCATCTGCATCTGCATCTGCATCAGCATCTCCGTCCGGTTCCCAAGTGAATAACGGCGGATCTGCCAAAATATCTCCGTCGCCACCCAGAGTCGCTACATCACTTCCATGAAGTGCGCTCTGCTCGTGCGGATGATGTCCGATATTGATAATGATGATGTCAACGTCGATATCAATATCAATGTCGATATCAATATTTATGTCGATATCTACGTCGGCATCCGCGTCGGCATCGGCATCGGCATCAGCGTCGGCATCCGCATCCGCATCCGCATCGGCATCGGCGTCCGCATCCGCATCGGCATCCGCATCGGCGTCGGCATCCGCATCCGCATCCGCATCCGCATCCGCATCCGCATCCGCATCAGCATCAGCGTCGGCATCTGCATCGGCATCGGCATCGGCATCGGCGTCGGCATCTGCATCCGCATCTGCATCCGCGTCGGCGTCGGCGTCGGCGTCGGCATCGGCATCGGCATCCGCGTCGGCATCGGCATCGGCGTCGGCATCGGCGTCAGCATCGGCATCCGCATCAGCGTCGGCATCGGCGTCGGCGTCGGCATCGGCATCTGCGTCGGCATCCGCATCCGCATCCGCGTCAGCGTCGGCATCCGCGTCGGCATCCGCATCCGCATCGGCATCCGCGTCGGCATCGGCATCGGCATCGGCATCGGCATCGGCATCGGCATCGGCATCGGCATCGGCATCGGCATCAGCATCTGCATCTGCGTCGGCATCCGCATCCGCGTCAGCGTCGGCATCCGCGTCGGCATCCGCGTCGGCATCCGCATCTGCGTCGGCATCGGCATCGGCATCGGCATCGGCATCCGCGTCGGCATCCGCATCTGCGTCGGCATCGGCATCGGCATCGGCATCGGCATCAGCGTCGGCGTCGGCGTCGGCGTCGGCGTCGGCGTCGGCGTCGGCATCGGCATCTGCGTCGGCATCCGCGTCGGCATCGGCATCGGCATCGGCATCAGCATCTGCATCTGCGTCGGCATCCGCATCCGCATCCGCGTCAGCGTCAGCGTCAGCGTCAGCGTCAGCGTCGGCATCAGCGTCGGCATCCGCGTCGGCATCCGCGTCGGCATCCGCGTCGGCATCGGCATCGGCATCGGCATCTGCGTCGGCATCTGCATCCGCGTCGGCATCTGCGTCGGCATCTGCGTCGGCATCCGCATCTGCGTCGGCATCGGCATCGGCATCGGCATCGGCATCGGCATCGGCATCAGCGTCGGCGTCGGCGTCGGCGTCGGCATCGGCATCGGCATCTGCGTCGGCATCCGCGTCGGCATCGGCATCGGCATCGGCATCGGCATCGGCATCGGCATCGGCATCAGCATCTGCATCTGCGTCGGCATCCGCATCCGCATCCGCGTCAGCGTCAGCGTCAGCGTCAGCGTCGGCATCAGCGTCGGCATCCGCGTCGGCATCCGCATCTGCGTCGGCATCGGCATCGGCATCGGCATCGGCATCGGCATCGGCATCGGCATCGGCATCAGCGTCGGCGTCGGCGTCGGCGTCGGCGTCGGCGTCGGCATCGGCATCGGCATCGGCATCGGCATCGGCATCTGCATCAGCATCAGCATCGGCATCCGCATCCGCGTCGGCATCCGCGTCGGCATCGGCATCGGCATCCGCGTCGGCATCCGCATCAGCATCTGCGTCGGCATCGGCATCGGCATCGGCATCGGCATCGGCATCGGCATCGGCATCGGCATCCGCGTCAGCATCGGCATCGGCATCCGCGTCGGCATCAGCGTCGGCATCCGCGTCGGCATCCGCGTCGGCATCCGCATCTGCGTCGGCATCGGCATCGGCATCGGCATCGGCATCGGCATCGGCATCAGCGTCGGCGTCGGCGTCGGCGTCGGCATCGGCATCGGCATCGGCATCGGCATCGGCATCTGCGTCGGCATCAGCATCCGCGTCGGCATCGGCATCGGCATCGGCATCGGCATCGGCATCAGCATCAGCATCAGCATCAGCATCAGCATCAGCATCAGCATCAGCATCAGCATCAGCATCAGCATCAGCATCAGCATCAGCATCAGCATCAGCATCAGCATCAGCATCAGCATCAGCATCAGCATCAGCATCAGCATCAGCATCAGCATCAGCATCAGCATCAGCATCAGCATCAGCATCAGCATCAGCATCAGCATCAGCATCAGCATCAGCATCAGCATCAGCATCAGCATCAGCATCAGCATCAGCATCAGCATCAGCATCAGCATCAGCATCAGAGTCAGGAATAAAAAATTGATCGCGATTGTCATCATCGTTATCGCTAGCCGCTACAGCGATAACAACAACTCCAAGTGCAATTAATGCAGGAATCCACCAAGAAATACCCGGATCGACTGGTGCTGGTGCTGGATAAGAAGCGCCACCAGCCGCAGCAAAGGCAGAGATTAAATCTCCATTAGAAGCTAACATAAGAGGCTCTCCAGCCCCTGTTAGCACTAGCTCACTGTGCTCGCCATCTTCATCTAACAGGTAAAACCCTGAAACAATGACGATCTGGCCGGATTTTAAAACAATAACGAGGTCTAATCCGTCCTTGGAAAAAGACGCAATATCCTCAGGATCTGCGGGCATTTCGACAAGACCAGGAGAGGTCAAAGATAGCCCCTCCAGTGATCGCTCGTCGATTGAGCCCGTGGATTTGTCAAAGATTTTCGCAATCATGCTCTCACCAACTTCAAACGGTGCAACTTCCTAAATACACAGTTCATGGCCTGAGCTTAAAGACGGAAAATACCCCACTTTGAGCCCATCCGTGACTAGATTCACTAATACATAGCCTTACTAATTTCCCTCCATAAAAAAACAATTACGCCAGTACGTTTTTACGCGCACTACTTTTGTATGGACGTAATTCAAAACGTTTTCAAGGAGGAGTTAGGCAGCGGCAGGAGAAAAACAGTTTTCGTGCTAACTTCAGCAAGATTAGGAAGTTACAAATGACTACAGACCCGGAAATTGGCAGGCACTTAAACAAAAAACCTACCCCCGTTGTTGATACGCCTGCCGGGCCAATCATCGGAACCACAGATGAGGAAACTGGCGTATATAAATTCTTGGGTATTCCCTACGCTCTCCCTCCTGTAGGGAATTTACGTTGGCTACCACCGCAAGAGTTAGACCCCTGGAAAAATCCTTTCCAAGCGCATAGCTTTGGTTCACCAGCAGCGCAAAACTCATCCGCCCTAATGGAAGTTCGAGATCAAAACGGGAATCTTCCTGAAAGGGAGGAATGCCTCTATTTGAATGTATTTTCTCCCGCAATGTCGCAAGGAAAAAAGCTGCCAGTAATGTTTTGGGTTCATGGCGGCTCTTTTTACATGGGATCAGGATGCCAAGAAATTTACAATGGTAAATACTTAGCAGCTAGCGGTCGGACAATTGTTGTCACTATAAACTACCGTTTAGGCGCACTGGGATTTCTACGTCTAAAGGATATTAGTGATATACCATCAACCGGCAATGAAGGGCTTTTAGATCAAATAGCCGCCCTACAATGGGTTCAAAAAAATATCTCAGCATTTGGCGGAGATCCAAACAATATCACTCTTTTCGGTGAATCAGCTGGGGCAATGAGTATTGCCTCCTTACTTGAAACTCCACAATGTAAAGGTCTTATACGCCGTGCAATTGTCCAGAGTGGGCACCCAAGAGCCTCCCACTCCCTGCAAAGCGCTAACCATGTTGGTAAGACTTTCATTCAACAATATGAAAAAATCTCTGGTGGCATCTCACTACAAAATTGTCCAACCAAACTTCTTCTGAAAACCCAAAAAGCAATACTATCTGACACGTCGATGACAGCAAAATGGGGGCAACTGCCATTTAAACCTGTCGCAGACAGGGAACTTTTTTCCCCTGAAAAGAAGCTCTCCCCGACACACCAAACATCCCTTTTGTTAGGGAACAATTTGGAGGAATGGAATCTCTTTAGCGCGATAAACCCTGAAAGCTTTAACATGGACTACCGGCAAATATGCACTCATCTGGAATGGCTTATCTCAGAATCCGAGCTAAAGCCCCTACTCAGACATTACTATCAACTAGCAAAAAAAATGACAGACAACCCCTGGCCAGAGTGGAGCCGAGCCTGGAACCTTTTGCTCACTGATATGGTATTCACCTTGCCTGGGCTGAGACACCTACAAAGTCATCAGGGGGAAAACTATCACTATCACTTTGCACAACCTCTCGCAGCACAGCCATTGCTAGGGGCTTGTCACGCCGTTGAGCTTGGCTATGTATTTGGAACCCATAGCGATCACTCCTTGAAAACACTATATGGTGCTGAAGAAAACCCCCATTTATTAAGTGCCTCAATGCAACAAGCTTGGCTGAATTTTGCTGAAACAGGGAACCCCGGCAATGATTGGCCAGAGTTTTCAGGAAAACACAGTAAGCGATTTGGCAATCATCCCTCAGCCAGAGCGTTTAACTCACCAGAGCTTCTCAGTTTATGGCAACATATACCCGACGATAGTTTGAATGGTTATCTTTAGGTTGGCATAGATGGCAAGAATTTTTTTAATCAGGCATGGAGAAGCAGCGAAAGGGGAGCACATCCCCGACCCAATACTCACAGACGAAGGTTACAAGCAGGCAGAAGAGCTAGCCCTAAAACTTTCCTCTCTTGAGAAAGTTCAATTAATCAGCAGCCCCAAACTCCGTGCACAGCAAACAGCAAAGCCTTTGGCCGAAGTTTGGGATATAGAGGTTGTAATTGAAAATGCAGTGACGGAAATACCTACACCAGAAGAAATACCCAAAGCTCAACGCCTAACCTGGTTACGAACATTACTTACTGGAGAGTGGGACCCCTGCGACAGAGAACAAAAAGACTGGCGCGAGGGAATAATCCGGTATTTGGAAAGTCTTTCAGAGGACACCTTTATCTTCTGCCATTTTATGGTCATCAATTCAGTTGTTGCACATATCCGAAACCACCAAAAAGTACAACAGTTTAGGCCCGATTACACTTCAATCACTGAGCTAAAAAATGATGGGAACAAGCTACATTTAGTTCAGCTAGGCGAAGAAAAAGTTAACAAAATCCTATAAAAAAATGGGGTATGTGCAGCATACCCCAAGCAGGTATTTATTTTAAATCAAGCTTTTGCTGACCACCTCAAACAAATCCTTAGATAGGTCTCCCGAATCAGCAACCCTTTGCAGGGCAACTTTCATCTTCTCACCCAGGCTACCAGAGTATTTTTTCCAACGTGTGATCGGTATAACCAGCCTTGCTGAAATTTGTGGATTTAGCTTGTCCAAGGCCAGAACCTGATCGGCAACAAACTCAAACCCGCTACCATCGCTCTTATGGAATTGCTTAAAATTACGATTAGCAAAACCACCTATTACAGACCTTACTTTATTGGGGTTTTTCATTTCAAAAGCAGGGTGATCCATAAGTGCACGAATATTTTCCAATGTACCGCGCTTGGGACTACAACTCTGCTGGCTCAGCCATAGTTCTACGACTTGAGTATCGGTTTTCCAGCGCTCATAAAATTGCTCAATCAACCCCCTGGCTCGGTCTTCCGGTGCATGATTAATAATAACAGCGAGAGCCGCCGCACTATCTGTCATATTACTAGCGCTCTCAAACTGAATCTGGGCTATATTTAAGGCCTCCTCAGTTTCTGTTATGCACATATAGGATAAACAGGTATTTTTGAGTCGTCTTTGCGCAACATCTAACGCATTCGGGCTATAGGGCTTTGTCGTATTCAATTCTAGATAGCGCTTGCGAAATTCATCAAATAATTCACCTGCAATTACCTTCCTTACAAAATCCCTCGCAACAATTATTGCTTCCGCATCAATAAATGATGACTCTTCAGCGATAAACTGCTCACTGGGCAACTGCAAGATCTCTGCAACCAGCGCTAGATCGAGATCAACATCCTGTAAAACCTCTTTATAAGCACTGATTAAACTTGATTGTACCTGTAGTTCCTCACCTTTACGAAAAGCCACCTGAAGCTCATACAAAGCATTTAATGCTAGGCGCTGACTTGCATCCCAGCGGTTAAACGTGTCCTTATCCTTTCTCATTAAAAACTGAAGCTGCTCATTACTATAGTTGTACTTTATTTTTACTGGAGCAGAGAAGCCCCGCAGCAATGAGGGTAAAGGCTTCTCCGTAAGTCCGGAAAACTCAAAAGATTGCTCATCTTCTGTTAACTGTAAAACAGTTTCAGTATCACCCTGCTCATTGAGCACAAGCTCTGTGCCATCAGCCCCCAGCAATCCAATTCTTATTGGTAAGTGGAAAGGTAACTTCTCTTCCTGACGTGGCGATGAAGGGCAAGACTGGCGAATAGTTAGCCTATAAGTGCCATCAGTTTCATTAAAGCTATCTGTCACATCAAGTATCGGCGTGCCTGCTTGGCTATACCAGTTGCGGAATTGCTTCAGTTCAACCTTGTTAGCATCTTCCATCGCCTTGACGAAATCTTCACAGGTTACCGCGCAGCCATCGTGCCGCTGAAAGTACAAGTCACTTCCTTTGCGGAATCCTTCTTCACCTAAGAGTGTATGAATCATCCGTACAACTTCCGCACCCTTTTCATAAATTGTCAGAGTGTAAAAGTTTGAAATTTCTATATAAGAATCTGGCCTGATAGGATGGGCCATAGGGCCGGCATCTTCAGCAAACTGGGTAGTACGCAAAAGGGATACATCTTCAATACGCTTAACCGCTCGGGAATTAAGGTCAGCAGAGAACTCCGCATCACGAAATACAGTAAAACCTTCCTTCAGACTCAACTGAAACCAATCCCGGCAGGTGACCCGATTACCGGACCAATTGTGGAAGTACTCATGCCCTACAATAGACTCGATCCGCTGAAAAGCTGAATCCGTCGCTGTTTCTGGGCTAGCGAGCACGCAGGCCGAATTGAAAATATTCAATCCTTTGTTTTCCATAGCCCCCATATTGAAATGATCAACAGCAACAACCATAAAGATATCTAGGTCATATTCCCTTCCGTAAGTTTCCTCATCCCAACGCATCGCATTTTTAAGGGAGTGCATAGCATGATCACACTTCCCAATATTTTTCGCTTCCGTAAAGATCTGTAACTTAACCTTTCTACCAGAGGCTGTTGTGAAGCTATCTTCCACATGCTCCAAGTCCCCCGCTACCAACGCAAATAAATAAGCCGGCTTGGCAAATGGATCTCCCCAAGTTACAAACTGACGACCATCTTCATATCTACCTTTCTCAATTTCATTGCCGTTGGAAAGTAGTACCGGGTGGTCCATCGGCGCGACGATGGTGGTGGTAAATTTGGACATAACATCCGGCCGGTCAGGATAGAAAGTAATTTTTCTAAATCCTTCAGCTTCACATTGAGTGCAATACATACCATTAGAGAGATATAATCCCTCTAGAGATGTGTTTTCCTCCGGATTTATCCGATTGCGGATTTCCAGCAGAAATTCTGGTTTCTCTACAGGGATAGACAGGCCCTCAGGTAGAACCTGATAATCAGATGTAGACAACAAAACTCCATCCAAAGAAACCGAAAGTAATTCCAGCTCGACACCATCCAGCACTAAAGGCGGCAGCCCTGCACCCGCTTGCGGATTTCTGCGAATATTCAAACGAGATTTGACCAAAGTTGCCTTGGGTTCCAGCTCAAAATGTAAATCAGTAGCATCCACCAAGTAATCTGGTACTTGATAGTCTTTCAGGTAAATGGTCTTTGGCTGGCTATCTTTCATTATTGAAACACCTTCAGTCGTTCTATGCCCTTCCGGGGCAGTATGAATTCGATTAATTGGACCAACAATATCGTTACCCGGGCTAATACTATTTATCACCCAAGTTAAAAACCGGACTATAGCTTCCCAGCGCGATTGGTGCCACGCATAGATAAGTTAGATTAATACTTGCCCTTGCAGCCTTGCCCACCGGCACTCTTGGCACATCTGCCTACACAGGCGTGGCGGCAACAGCGGCGGAGAAGCTAAAAACTATCAATATAGCCATTAATATAGATAAAAACTATTAATTAATAGTCGATTATCTATCTACATAAAGCACTTATTGTCTGCCCCACCCCACAGCACAGTAGATACTCATCAACATGGCGAGAAATTGCAGCAAGTATAATTATCCAATCTGGTAAACTCGCCATAAGGTAGAAGTAAGGGATTAAAGTATTCCTACTCCACCCTTCTGTAACAAATAATAGATTTAATTTTGAGCTAATCTCTTGCGGGAACTCCGAGGTTCAGTGTGCGTAAACTCCGTATATCCATCATAACCCTATCTTGTTTTTTAGCTGCGCTCATAGCAGCTAGCTGGTGGAAAAAGGATATCGTTGCTTCTCAGCTAATCAATATTTTCTCAGGAGAGGTAGTTATTCAGGAGCTGACAGGTCTACAACTGGGTTTTAAAGAAGTTTCGATCCAGGAAGTTCGCCTAAAGTCCAGTGTAAATAGCATTATCCTCCTTGAGGGAGTAAAAATTGTCTATCCTTTCCATATTATTTATGACCGAGATAATACTCAAAAAATTGAACTATCAATAGAGAAGCTAACCAGGAGCATGGAAGCTGAAGATATCGTTACCAAAGCCCATATCGACGAGCAGCTCCCGGAAAATAATGTCAAGACAAGTAATACATTATCGTTAAGTGCCCTAAGCCAAAGTCTAACCCGCTTTTTGCCAGGCAAGATATCCGTTAAGCAAATAGTACTCGATGACCAATTGATTGGCGGCCCACTAAATATAGCTCGCGACAACACAAAAATTCATGCCGAAACTCCCCTTAAACACCCCCAGTTTGGCGAGCTTAATTTATATTTTGAGGCTTTTTTAGGTTTGTCAGAAATCAAACTAAAACCCAGAATACTAACTAACAACTCAAAGCTTCTGTCTGAAGCTGATATAACTATTGCTAAACTAGAAACTGATAGATGGGTTTTAAACAGTGAACTTGTATCAGAGCTGGAATCTATAGCCCCACTGATAGAGATATTTGAACCTAAAGCTAGCTCTACAACTAAGCCGACAGTATCAGGCAAAATTATAGCTACCACCGCGATTAGCTTGCCAGACAATCTGCTATCCATTTCAAGCTACCGAGAAATTGACATTCAACTTAATGGCAATGATCTAAAGACCACAATCCCATACGCTCAACTAAACTCCAATATAGAAGCCCAATTATCTATAAGTAATCCAATAAAAATAACACTTGACTCACTATTTCCATTTAAACCTCGACATATCAAGGGGAGTGGCGAGTTTGATATAGCTTTAGGTACTGATAAAAACACCAATACCCCGCTATTAAGTGCGGACTTTAGCTCGAGCACATCGGCGACATCTCCCGAATTAGATATCGAAGGTACTTTTCATCTAACAAGTGCAAATACTATAGTTAATTCCCCCCTATATCTCAGGCACTTGCCAGCACTACCTATAGATAGTGTTAATGGAGATGTGGCATTTAAGGGTAAACTTCAACTAAGTTCGCTTAACAATATTAACTCTCCAGAAGTAAATAGCTTTCAATTAGAATTGATACCAAACCAAACTATTCAATTGGATATTTCAGCTCCCACATCAGGAAAAAACTCGCCTTTAATTACTACCGGATTGCATCAGAGCAAGATTCAGGCAAGCATTAAAGATCTTATCTCCATTACAGGTGACCTGACCAATCCCAACAAAAGAGATATTAAGGTCGAACAAGGATCTC
This sequence comes from Microbulbifer maximicatervae (SeqCode), assembly GCF_052468155.1. Taxonomy (NCBI): domain Bacteria; kingdom Pseudomonadati; phylum Pseudomonadota; class Gammaproteobacteria; order Cellvibrionales; family Microbulbiferaceae; genus Microbulbifer; species Microbulbifer maximicatervae (SeqCode). The sequence continues at coordinate 2,678,610 of NZ_CP174335.1, read as the reverse complement.
TAACTGCAACAATACAAGGCTCCAATAGGGACTCGACAGTACAGTTAACCGCTAGCGGCATACAATGTCACTTCTCTGATATCAGTGCCTGTAACTTTGAGCTGAAGACAAAGGTACCCCAACTTTATGAGCGGGCCAGAGAATTAGCAGTTACCAATCTGAGTTCAACGGCCAAGGCAAAGATTGAAAGCAATCTTAAAGGTCAAAACTTTACTCTAGAGAGCATTAAAGTATCTGGAGAAAAAATAGCAACCAAAACATTGGCGGCTGACAGAGTAAACTTAGATATACCAACAGTACACTGCGAAATAACAGAACCTACAATCTGCACTCTCCCAGAAATAAGCAGTCAGTTTGGAATTATCAACACCAAGCAATTTTCCCTTTCTGGAGACCTCAACTTTCTTGATAGTATTGTTACCATCAAAAATGGTGCTGCAGCGCTGGACAGTGAATTTAATAGTAACAATTTAGAGATTGAGACATCGGAAAAGTACAAGGTTAACTCTTCAGCCAAAGGCAAGCTATCCCTGCAACACAATAAGCTAACAAGTCATAGTCAAATTAAAGCAGGTGCAATTAAAATTGATTTAAGCGGCTCTTACGACTTATCAAAATCCTCAGGTGGAGTTGAATTTTCCGTTCCTGAAGTTACCTTTAGTACGGATCCCTCTCTAAACGATACGATCCAGGGGCTTCCCCTCAATATCGTCTCGGGCAGACTTTCTGCCGGTGGTTCTGTGTCTTTGCCCCCCCGGTCCAAAGATAGTATCCATGTTTCATTGGACGATATTGCAGCAACCTATAAGGATAGTTTTGCCACCGGAATCAGTGGAGATCTAAAAGTAGAAAACGAAGATGGGCACTGGATCACACCTACACCATACCCACTATCGATAGAATCTATTAACGCGGGTTTACCAGTGAAAAATATCCAGTTATCACTGCAACTGGATAAACAGAAAGATATTACATTGCATAATTTTTCTGCTGACTTTTTGCAAGGCAAGGTTACTTCATCAGCCCTTATTTGGAATCTCGCTGAAGAGACTCGAAAAAGCATTGTACATGCACAAGGTATTTCCCTGGAGGCTTTAGCACTGGAGACAAACTCAGAGAACTTTGAGGCCAGCGGGCTAATTAATTTAGAAATCCCCATTGTAACGGGGCCTGAGGGTATCACTGTGGAAGCCGGTCACCTTCAGGGTGAAGCTCCAGGCGGACGCTTACGCTACTACGGAGCCTTTTCTCCGCAGATGCTGGCAAGCAACCCCCAACTTAAGTTGATAGCCAATGCACTGGAAGATTATGAGTTTCAAACACTGGAAGGCAGCATAGACTATCCAGCCAGCGGAGATCTCCAACTACAGCTAAAGCTGGTTGGTCGAAGTGAGGCTATCGATTCTGATCGAGACCTGGTGATCAACCTAAACCTTGAAAACAATATCCCAGACATGCTGCGCTCATTGCAAGCCAGTCGTGATTTGACTGAAACTCTGGAAAAGCAGCTGGACCAATAGGTCAGGAGTGAAGTAGCCTTTATTGGTATGTACAAGCCTGCTTGGTTCATCACCGGTTAAGGTTGACTCAATAAAATACTTGAGTCTGCCGGCATCCAACTCACCTGCTGAACCAGGCAGGTAACACGGGCTAGGTACAAAAAGTAAAAGGGTACCAAAGAGGTACTGTGAGGAGTGTCAGATGAAAGCCAGCCGACTGATTCCTATGGGGCTGCTATACGCTATGGTTGCTACAGGGTGTACACCCACTGTAGCGGTAAAGGCTCCCAGTGAGCCAATTACAGTAAACCTGAATGTGAAAATTGAGCATGAAATTCGGGTCAAGGTCGACAAGGACCTGGACAACCTGTTTGAAGACAAGGAAGGGATTTTCTAAGGAGGCAAATATGAAGACATTAATGAAAGCCTTTTTGGCACTGAGCTTATTAATCGCCCTGCCTGCAATGGCAATTTCCCTGAATGAAGCCAAAAGTAAGGGCCTGGTTGGTGAAGCCAATAGCGGATACATCGCTATCGTAGATGCCAGCTCACCAGAATTAGAAAAACTGGTCAAAGAAGTGAATGCCAAGCGAAAAGCTGCTTACGCTCGAATCGCTGAACGCAATAAAATTGATATAGCCCAAGTGGCAACACGCGCCGCTGAAAAGTTGGAAGCCCGCTTGTCACCCGGAGAATACTACCAGGACAATCTGGGACGCTGGGTAAGGAAGTAACTCATAGCCCGAGGACTTCAGCTTAGCAAGGCGGAGTGATAAAAAACCCCACAGCCAGATAGCGGCAGTGGGGTTTTATCAAGGAGTAGAGACTACAAATTGCCAAATAGTGACTGCCCGTCGAGTCCCTGCTTCTCCATAACCTCTCTTAATCGTTTAAGTGCATCCACCTGTATCTGCCTGACCCGCTCCCTGGTGAGACCGATTTCACGTCCAACCTCTTCCAGGGTGCTCGCTTCAAACCCTCGCAAACCAAACCGCCGAGATACTACTTCACACTGCTTGTCAGGTAACTCTCCTAACCAGCGGTTGATACTGTCAAAAAGGTCGCTGTCCTGTAAGAGCTCTGCTGGGTCGGACTCCTGCTGATCGGGGATGGTATCTACCAAGGTCTTCTCAGAAGAGGGGCCAATGGGAGTATCTACAGAAGTAACCCGCTCATTGAGCCCAAGCATACGCTCGACATCTTCGACCGGCTTCTCAAGGAGGGTGGCAATTTCCTCTGCAGATGGCTCGTGATCCAGCTTTTGCGCCAACTCTCGAGATGCGCGCAAGTACACATTTAACTCTTTCACGACATGGATGGGCAGGCGTATGGTTCGGGTCTGATTCATTATGGCCCGTTCTATCGTCTGACGTATCCACCAGGTGGCGTAAGTGGAAAAGCGAAAGCCTCTCTCTGGATCAAACTTCTCAACTGCTCGAATCAAGCCCAGATTGCCTTCCTCAATAAGGTCCAGCAGTGCCAAACCTCGGCTAACGTAGCGGCGAGCAATCTTTACAACAAGGCGAAGATTGCTCTCGATCATTCGTTTTCTTGCCGCAGCATCTCCACGCAAAGCCTTGCGCGCGTAATACACCTCTTCTTCTGCGGTCAATAGGGGGGAGAATCCAATTTCATTGAGATAGAGTTGAGTAGCGTCGAGATTTTTCTGCAAATGGCCATCGCCATCCAATCTACAAACTCTACTTTTCTCTGCCTGGGAGGGTGCGGAACTCTTTTTAGCCGCAGATTTCCGCGTGCGACTAACACCTGCTTCAGTTGAACCTAATTTCTGCTCATCATTTTCAACGTCTAACTCAGGAGGAAAGTCTTCTGCCTGGCCAGCCATAGACTGGTCTTGCCGTTGTGCTTCCATTTCCCCTGCTCCTTGTACTTTGCCAATTTCAGCCGCACAACACACTCGGACATTGATAACACAACTATCAATGCCGCAGGTATGTGGCGACAGCCACTGAATCGGCTGACCCTGGGATGGCCACGATTACAGTGACTACCTCAAGTGGTACTAGTTAAAAGTCCATTTTTATTTGCAGAGCTTTACTGCGGCCGTGAACTTACGGTAAGTAGGCAAGAGGGTCTACTGGCTGACCGTTTTTGCGAATCTCAAAGTGGAGCTTGTTGCGGTCGGTACCACTCGAACCCAGTTCCGCTATCCTTTGCCCCGCCTTTACCCTGCTGCCCTCCTTTACGAGCAACCGGTGATTGTGTGCATAGGCACTGAGGTAAACCTCGTTGTGCTTGACGATCAGCAGCTTTCCATAACCTCTCAAGGCGCTTCCTGCGTAGATCACGGTGCCATCAGCCGCTGCCAGTACAGACTCACCCTTTTCACCCGCGATATCAACTCCCTTACGCAATGGGTCCCCAGAGCGGAAGTGACTAATCACTTTCCCCTTGGCGGGCCAGCGCCAGTTGACCGATCCGCTCCGGCGAGATGCTGTTGATTGGCGCTTTGGGCTTGGTGTTAAAGATTTTTTAGCAGTGGTCGTTTGTGTTGTTTTCGGTTTAGCTTTTGTGACTGGCGCTTTTTGTTTCTTTTGCGCACTAGCGGTGCTCTTGGTTGGCACTGAGCCCGTCAGCCTGATTCTCTGCCCAGGATATATTTGATAAGGGGAGCGGATACCATTTATCGCCGCCAATTGGCGAAAATCCTTGCCGTAACGCCAGGCTATCGAATAGAGGGTATCTCCTTTACCGACCGTGTGGTGGGTAATTTTGATACTCGGGGGCTGGCGTAGGGAGCTTGAGGGAGCCTTATGGCTGGAACAGGAGGAAACGGCCTGCAGCAGAACCAGCAAGCCTAATATTTTAAACACCCCCCACAAACAATGACCGATTTTAGGGAGTTTGTTCCGCCAATATCGGCGCTCAAGAGGTTGCAAAAGATGACATTCCATTATTCTCTTTTTACATCAGACCACGGCATTTATGGAAAAAGTGTCTAAAGAAAAGCTCCAAAAATCTCTGGAAAAGTTTGATAAAACGCTGCCATACCGAGATTTTCCAGATCTTATTGCGGAGTGGCGCAAGACTTCTCTCTGTGCACCTTGCCAAAGAAGTCTACAGCGAGAACCAAGAGCGCTGCCCCTAGAGCCGCAACAATTGCGCCCCCCAAATGAGCACTGTCGCCGGTTTGCTCGACATAAGTTAGCGGAGAAGTGTTGGATAGCAAAGGGGCCAATTTGCTTGATGCTTCGATTTCCCCAGAAATTGGCAGTTTCCAGGGCCAAATAATTTTCAGACTACCCAACAAAACCCCGGCAAGAAATGCCAATGTCCTAGCTACATATTTGTGCATCAGCCAAGACAACAAGCGACTGAAGAGCATCAGCCCTATTGCCGCCCCTGCCGCAAAGCACAATAGGTTTGAAATTTGGAGTTCATGAACTGCAGCTAAAACCTTGGGGTATATCCCGATTAATAACAGCAGGAAAGCGCCGGAAATTCCCGGCAGTGCCATCGCACATATTGCCAAAGCACCTGATAAAAACAGCGTAAGTGGAGTTGCCGGTATCTCCGAAGGCCGCATCTCACTCACTGTTACTGCAAGCGCAATACCCAGTGCGAGAAAAACCAAAACAGATGACGACCACCGGGGGATATTTCTCACAATGGGAACAATTGAGGCGAGAACCAAACCGAAAAAGAATGACCATACAACAATTGGATAATTTTGCAGTAAGCCACTAATCAGGTGGGCCAAGCTAAAAACGCTCAACAATACCCCAAGGAAAAGAGAGAGCAAAAAGCTCCCATTAATATAGCGCCAAGTAGATAGAAACCCCTCCTTCCGCCACACTGTAATACAATGCGGGCCTATTCGACTGAGGGAGTCCAAAAGCTCCTGGTAGATGCCGGTAATAAAGGCAATAGTTCCCCCGGAAACACCGGGCACCACATCGGCAGCCCCCATTGCCATTCCCCGCAGTAGTACTCCGGGGTAGCGACTTTTTAGAACCTCAGCAAATCTCATCGAACCACGCCACCGAGTAAAGGCACGAAACGTACCGCTTCCAACTTTTCCACATCAAACTTATTACTATCCTCACGACGAGTCACCATCGTCAGGTATTGCTGCTCAGCCCCCACCGGAATTACCAAAACCCCATTGGGAGCCAGCTGTTCTCGCAGCTCATCAGGAATCATTGCGGGTGCTGCTGCAGCCAGGATAGCATCGTAAGGACCCTCGTCTTTCCAACCAAAGCCCCCATTGCTGAGCTTGTACTCTACATTGCTATAACCCAGCTCCCCCAACCGATGGCGAGCGGTTTCCAATAGAGGTTCGACACGCTCGACGGAATAAAGTTGTTCGACCAAACGAGCAAGAATGGCCGTTTGGTAGCCAGAGCCCGTACCCACTTCCAGAACTCGGTGTAGAGACTTGGCTCTACTCAGTAAGAGTTCAGTCATACGGGCGACAATGTATGGCTGGGAAATAGTTTGGCCATACCCTATGGGCAAAGCAGTATCTTCATAAGCCCGAATAGCCAGGGCCTCATCCAAAAAGAGGTGTCGAGGTGTAGATGCCATTACATCCAGTACCTCCTCGTTGGATATCCCCTCTTCCCGCAATCGCTGGATCAAGCGATTACGGGTTCGCTGGGAAGTCATCCCCAGACCTTCTTGTCTCAAGCGGTCCATATTCTTTTCTTGTCCATGATTTGTGCAACAGCGCCAGTCACCTAAATACAAATTTTATGTGCACTGTTTAACATTGACCAGCTGAGCTATCTCCCGTAGCAAAGCCGTAGCAAAAGTACCCGGTGGCAAGGCAAATTCGACGATTAAATGATCACCTTCCCACTTATAGCGAAACGCCTCCGGGGATAAAATCATGGCCCGGCGTTCCTGGCTAAGACCGCAGTGCTCCAGCCAGTTGCACCAAGGCTGCCACGGAGACAGCACTTGCTCTTCCAACTGCCCCAGGGCATCCGTTGACAGGTTTCTGCCACGCCCCCAAAGAGGCCCGGTTGGGTAATCTTCAGGCTCTCCAACGAGGGGGCTCTGCCAGGTTCCGGTGTTGACTCGTTCAGCCAAAACCTGGTTGAACAGCCAGCTACGGGCAGCAGACATGGCGAAGGCCTTTTCGCTTTTGCGGCAGCGACCGTCCTCTTCAGCTAAGTTTTTTGCCAAGCTAAGGTTATTGCCATCAATCCCAAAGCGCTGTTCACCGAAGTAATTGGGCACCCCTTTGGGAATCAGCTGAAGTACTTCTTCTGCTTTGTCCCGATCACCTTCTATATTGCGCAAACGAATCTTGAAGCGATTCCCCATATGCTCGCCGCGACGCAACTTGCGTGGCCCCCGGAAGGCCTGGAGCAATGAAATCTCATCGCTGTTAATTTGCGACCAGTCTGCTTCTGGCTTTTGTCCGAGCCATACACTGAACCATTGAGTGGTAACAGCATGTCGGTCTTTCAATCCATAAAAGCTGACATCCCGGCTTTGCACCCCGGCTAACTTCGCCAATTCCTTGGCAACCCAGGCGGTATTTGCCCCGCGCTTTTTAACCTGTAAGTAAACATGTTCACCATCTTTATCAGCCGGTGGCATAGCCAGTTCATCGACAATAAAATCTTCTGGTTCTGTGCGAAAATCGCCAGAAATTACCGCACCCCCAAGCGCTCGGGGCCAATCCAGGTTCCAAACTTCAGACATCTTTGCGCTCTAATAAAACAGTAGCTTGCGCGGCGATACCCTCACCGCGACCAGTAAATCCAAGCTTTTCTGTAGTGGTTGCTTTGACACTGATCGCACCGCAATCAACACCACAGTCAGCGGCAATATTGACTCGCATTCCATCGATATGCGGAGCCATTTTGGGGGCCTGGGCAATCAACGTCATATCCGCATTAACCAGGCGATACCCTTTACTATCGATTAATCCAACAACATGTCGAAGCAGGTTTCTGCTATCCGCTCCGGCAAATTGTTCATCGTTATCGGGAAAGTGTTTACCGATATCTCCCAGGGCCAGAGCACCCAGTAAGGCATCCGATAGGGCGTGCAGTAAAACATCCCCATCAGAATGAGCTACCAAACCATACCCATAGGGGATTTGTACTCCTCCGAGCACTACATGATCACCAGGGCCAAATGCGTGCACATCAAAGCCCTGGCCTATTCGAAAACTCACTATCGCTTATCCTCAGTCGGGGAGTAGCGCAGACGTAAAATAGTTTCTGCAATTATGATATCGGCGGGGTGCGTCACTTTAATATTGTCACTATCACCCGCAACCAATTGCGGAGAATGGCCAAAAAACTCCAGTGCGCTGGCTTCATCGGTTACAGCAACCCCTTGCTCCAGGGCTTTACCAAGGCATGAGTGCAAAGTGCTGAGAGGGGCACGTTGCGGGGTTTGCGCCAGCCAAATACTTTCGCGGTCAACTGTTTCTTCCACACAGGCTACACCGCCAGTCACATGACTGCGCTTTAATGTGTCGCTTGCGGGGCGCGCCAAAAGTGCCATCGGTGAGACTTCGTCACTGAGTAAAGCGCAGATATCGCGCTCAGACACACAGGGTCGTGCAGCATCGTGGACTAAAACCGGAGTATCGCCGCTTTCTCGCTCCGCCAGGAAATCCAGGGCGGACTGAACAGAGTCTGCTCTCTCAGCTCCACCAATGACGGTGTGTACCAAGGGGTGGTTTGCTTCTTTCAGGTGAGGGAAGTAGGTATCCTGCTCCGATAGCGATACTACAACGCCAGCCAAACCTGGCCACCCAAGAATATTTTTTAAAGTCAGGGATAGCAGTGGTCGCCCGAGCAACGGCAGGTACTGTTTCGGGCGATCAGCCCCCATACGTTTGCCAACGCCGGCAGCGGGTACAATGACCCAATAATCCTTAATCAATTTTCAGCCTCTTCCTTATCCAGGAAGATAAACAGTGTTTCCCCTTCCTTGATCAGTCCCAGGTCATAACGGGCTTTCGCTTCCACACCATCAGTGCCAACTTTCAAACTGCGGACTTCCCTGAACAGTTGACGGTTTTCCCGCACCAGCGCGATATTTTTTTCTTGCTGTTGGGCTAATTGACGCTTGAGACGGGTAACTTCGGCGAGACTACCTTCACCAACCCAAAGTCGGTACTGGGTGGCGAGGAGCATAATGGTGAGTATTGCCAGCAGCCATTTCATACGAGATTACGATATTTCGCTTGTTCGTATTTATAGTACTACAAAGAGGGGCTGGCCCCTCTTTGTAGTACTTGCACGCTAATTCAAATAATGGATTACTTGAATTCAGCGCGGCCGCGATAAGGAGCGGAGCCATTCAGCTCAGCTTCAATGCGCAGCAGACGGTTGTACTTGGCTACGCGGTCTGAGCGGCAAAGGGAACCGGTCTTGATTTGACCAGCAGCAGTCGCAACCGCCAGATCCGCAATAGTAGTATCTTCGGTCTCACCGGAGCGATGAGAGATCACAGCGGTGTAGCCCGCATCTTTAGCCATTTTGATCGCATCCAGAGTCTCGGACAGGGAACCGATCTGGTTGAACTTGATCAAGATAGAGTTACCGACACCTTTCTCGATACCTTCCTTCAGGATCTTGGTGTTGGTTACGAACAGGTCGTCGCCTACCAGCTGTACTTTTTCACCAATTTTGTCGGTGAGTACTTTCCAACCGTCCCAATCACTCTCGTCCATACCGTCTTCGATAGACAGGATCGGATAGTTGGCGGACAGATCGGCCAGGTAGCTGGCAAAACCTTCGCTGTCGAACTGCTTGCCTTCGCCAGCCAGATCGTACTTGCCATCTTTGTAGAACTCGGAAGAAGCGCAGTCCAGAGCTAGAGTAATATCATCGCCCAGGGTGTAACCGGCCTTTTCTACTGCTTCAGCGATGACTTTCAGTGCCGCTTCGTTGGAAGGCAGGTTCGGAGCAAAGCCACCTTCATCGCCAACTGCAGTGTTCAGGCTGTTGCTGGACAGTACTTTTTTCAGGGAGTGGAAGATCTCAGCACCTTGGCGCAGAGCTTCGGCAAAAGATTCAGCCTTAACGGGCTGAACCATAAATTCCTGGATATCCACATTGTTGTCAGCGTGTTCGCCGCCATTGAGGATATTCATCATCGGTACCGGCATGGAGTACTCGCCCGGAGTGCCGTTTACCTCAGCAATATGCTGGTACAAGGGGATTTTTTTGGAAGCGGCAGCTGCTTTAGCGGCAGCCAGGGAAACCGCCAAAATAGCGTTGGCGCCGAAGTTCGCCTTATTTTCAGTGCCGTCGGCATCGATCATCGCCTTGTCCAGGGCGCGCTGATCAGTAGCATCCATACCCTTGAGCAGGTCGGCGATAGTAGTGTTGATATTTTCAACCGCTTTCAGGACACCCTTACCCAAGTAACGGCTTTTATCGCCATCGCGAAGTTCCAGCGCTTCACGGGAGCCTGTGGAGGCACCGGAGGGGGCGCAGGCGGAGCCAATAGAACCATCCTCCAGGATTACATCGGCTTCAACGGTAGGGTTACCGCGAGAATCCATTACTTCAAAGGCTTTAACAGCGACAATCTTGCTCATTTACAATGGGCTCCGTATTGGTACTTACTGAAAATAGGTTTTCGTAAATCAGACGTTATGCACTTTTGCTACAGCACTCAGGCTAAATAGCAGAGGGGAAAGTGCCGCGCGCCCAATCAGGGCGCGCAAAAATATTTCTTTTTTATTTCGTATCCAGCGGCTCAAAACCTTTAATCAGGTCATCTACCGCTTTCATCTGCGCCAGGAATGGCTCCAGCTTTTCCAGTGGCAATGCACTGGGGCCATCACACAATGCTTTGTCTGGATTCGGGTGTGCTTCCAAGAACAGGCCGGCAATCCCGATAGCCAAACCTGCGCGGCCCAGCTCAGTGACCTGTGCACGGCGACCACCAGAGGCTGCACCGGAAGGATCGCGCATTTGCAGTGAGTGGGTGACGTCAAAAATCAGCGGCGCACCGCCGGAGGCATTGATCATGGTGCTAAAGCCCAGCATATCGACAACCAGGTTGTCGTAGCCAAAGCAGGCTCCGCGCTCACACAAAAGAATTTTTTCGTTGCCACACTCAGCAAATTTCTCCACCACATTTTTAACTTGCGGCGGGCTCATAAACTGGGGCTTTTTGACGTTGATCACAGCACCCGTCGCTGCCATAGCGGCAACCAGGTCAGTTTGGCGGGCCAGGAAGGCCGGCAGCTGGATAATATCCACGACTTCGGCAACCGGAGCAGCCTGGTGTACTTCGTGGACATCGGTAATCAAGGGAACCTTAAAGGTATCTTTGATTTCCTGAAAAATCTTCAGGCCTTCTTCCATTCCCGGTCCGCGATAGGAATTGATGGAAGAGCGATTAGCCTTGTCAAAAGACGCTTTAAAAACATAGGGAATACCCAGTTTTTCAGTGACTTTTACATAGTGCTCAGCCACCTGCATCGCCAGGTCGCGGGATTCCAGTACATTCATACCGCCAAACAGCGCAAATGGCTTATCGTTGGCGACCTGAATATTTCCGACTTCAATTGTTTTCACTGTCAGCTCCCTGTCATCTCACCCCCAGTCACAGAGACCGGGGGCGGATACTGATTAACCCTGGTTTTCACGCTGCTTCATTGCAGCGGCAACAAAGCTTTCGAACAACGGATGGCCGTCGCGCGGGGTTGAAGTAAATTCCGGGTGGAACTGGCAAGCAACGAACCAGGGATGGTTCGGCAATTCAACCATTTCTACCAGGGTATCGTCTGCAGACCAGCCGCCAATTTTCAAACCGGCTTGCTGCAGGCGATCAACGTAGTTGTTGTTTACTTCGTAGCGGTGGCGGTGGCGCTCTACAATGACGTCGGCGCCGTAGATATCGCGAGCCTTGGTGTCTTTAGCCAAGCGACACTCCTGACCGCCCAAGCGCATGGTGCCACCCAGGTCGGACTGCTCGTCGCGCTTCTCGATATTGCCTTCGCTATCGATCCACTCTGTGATCAGGCCAATAACCGGGTGCGGGGTTTTAGTATTGAATTCAGTACTGTTGGCACCTTCGAGGCCGAGCACATTGCGCGCGAACTCGATAACCACAGACTGTAAACCGAGGCAGATGCCCAGGTAAGGAATATTGTTTTCACGAGCGTAGCGAACAGATTCAAGCTTGCCCTCTAAACCGCGCTCACCAAATCCACCGGGAACCAGTATTGCATCGGCATCCTTGATCAGGTCAATACCGTTCTCACCCTCAACGTCTTCAGCGTTGATAAAGTCGATATCCACTTTGCAGCGATGCTTGATACCCGCATGGGTCAGGGACTCGATCAGGGACTTATAGGCATCCAGCAACTCCATGTATTTGCCAACCATGGCAATTTTCACTTCGTGCTGCGGGTTCAGCTTGCCATCGACCACTTCATCCCACTCGGAAAGGTCTGGTGCCTGGCATTCCAGCTGCAGTTTTTCCACAACGATATCGTCGAGGCCGTAACTGTGCAGAAGACGCGGTACGCCGTAGATGGTCTTGGCATCGGGCAGCGGTACAACAGCGCGCTCTTCAACATTGGTGAATAGTGCGATCTTGCGGCGGGAGTCCTCATCGATCTCGCGCTCGGAACGGCACAGCAGAATATCCGGCTGCAAGCCGATAGAACGTAACTCTTTAACAGAGTGCTGAGTCGGCTTGGTCTTGGTTTCACCAGCAGTGGCAAGGAAAGGCACATAGCTCAGGTGGATCAACAGGGCGCGATTGGTGCCCATTTCCACACGCAGCTGACGCACAGACTCCAGGAACGGTTGGGATTCGATATCACCTACGGTGCCACCGATTTCAACAATAGCGACGTCGACATCGCGGCCACCTTCTACAACGCGGCGCTTGATCTCGTCGGTAATATGGGGGATCACCTGTACGGTGCCACCCAAGTAGTCACCACGGCGCTCTTTGCGCAGTACGGTTTCGTACACGCGGCCGGTGGTGAAGTTGTTACGCTTGGACATCCGGGTACGGATAAAGCGTTCGTAGTGACCCAGGTCCAGGTCAGTCTCGGCACCATCCTCGGTGACATACACCTCGCCGTGCTGGAAGGGACTCATGGTACCCGGGTCTACGTTGATGTAGGGGTCCAGTTTGAGGATGGTAACCTTGAGGCCGCGGGCCTCGAGAATGGCGGCCAAAGAGGCGGAGGCGATACCTTTCCCCAACGAGGAAACCACGCCACCAGTTACAAAAATATAGCGCGTCATGCAAAACCTTGGTCAGTTGAGCGCTCGATGAATGTCGAGCTTACAGGGCTGGCCCGGGCGGATAATCCAGCTTCTCCCGGTGCCTTTTAGACGGGGCGCCAGGGTAGCAGAAACCCCCTTAACACTCAATCGAAAAACCGCCAGCAGGGTGGTTCATCCGGGATGGCGCAGCCTGCTTTGCATGAAAAGAGCCCCGCGACAGCCACCAGATCATCCCCCAAAAATACCAATGGGACACGATCCCTGAGCCAGGGCTCAAGGGCCCACTCCTGCAAGAGCTTCTTAAGCGTTTGTGACCTGGAGCGATTTACCGGGTGCGCACGCTCCCCTCCTCTGCGATAACACACTCGATAATCGCCCTCTGGCCAATCCGACAAGGGCCGAAGAATGCCACCCGCTGGCAGAGTCAGATTAGAGCGGCCATCCCAGTGCCAATCTTTATCGGAGTTATTGGCAATTGGCGCCAGCTCAGGGGTCAGGTAAAGGCGATTCCGAAAACGCCGCACCACTCGCCCACCCATATTAACTTCAAGTTGTGCGTCCTCTGCCGCATGAGTCACCTGGAAAAGCGCCTGATTTAATAGGGCTGACTCTGGCGGCTGCCCCCCTTGGCCCAATACCCAATGCCGCATAAGGTTTTTACGGCGCCCCTCGCTAAGGCTGAAGAAGCGAGGCAGGGCCAGACTTTCGCCAAATCGCTGCACCTTTAAATCAGCCTCCTCCAGGTCAGCAAGTGCCAACTCAGACAGCAAGTCCGCAGACTCCCTCAGGTTCTCCGCTGCCCGAGCGATCTGGCGACTCACTCCCCAACGCTGGTTGAGCAGTGGCACAACTCGATGCCGCAAAAAATTACGCTCCAGGGCCTCATCAGCATTGCTGTCATCTTCAATCCAGCTCAATCCGTGAGCCTCAGCCCACTGCTCTAGCTCTTTTCGCCCCGCTCCGAGTAGAGGGCGCAGTAAGTACTTATTATCTCCGATAGTTCGACTCTCGGACATACTGGCCAATCCCAACACGCCCGCGCCCCGCATTAAGCGCAGCAGGAAAGTCTCAGCTTGGTCATCCGCGTGGTGACCGAGCAGAATTTGATCACCTTCGGACATCACCTGATTGAAGGCCGCATATCTCGCCCGGCGAGCCCCCTGCTCCAATCCGCCATCTTTGTAATCAACAGTAACCTGGATGGCTGTAAAGGGAACCGCCAGATTTTCAGCAAACTCTTTACAGTGAGCCAGCCAAATGTCCGCATTTGTATTTAGGCCATGGTGAATATGAAGCGCACGCACGGGAACCTGGCAAGTTACCAGAAGGTGCAGGAGAACAGTGGAGTCCAGACCACCAGAAAACCCCACCCACAGCTGGCCGCTGGCAGGGTGGGACTTTAGTAACCCCCTTATCAGAGTTGGGAGTTTTTCAGGGGGGTCTACGGGTTTCACAAGGGGTCGAGCCAGAATCAAATTTTCAAAAGTATACTGCCAAACCCAGCAAAGGCGGCTAGAGCCCTTTAGCTGGGCTCCATAGCACCCATCTCACTGCCAGCCCTGGCTTCGCAATTAAGCCGGCGGTACTCGGTCGGCGTCATACCCACCATTTTCTTAAAAAACGAGTTAAATGTAGCCTTGGTATTAAAGCCCGAGGACAACATTACCTCCATCACGGTGAGCCCCGCATTTTGCGGCTCCCGCAACATCCTTTTTGCCTCATCTATACGGTAACGGTTTACAAATTCGAAGAAGTTGCACTGAAAATGACGATTAATCGTCTGTGACAGCAACCTGCGTGATACCTGTAACTGCCCGGACAACTGCTCTAGGGTAAGGGCAGGAACCAAGTAAGGCTTTTCTTCCCGCATATAATTTTCAATTTGGGCTGCCAACTCCAGATCAATCTCAGGCTCCCCATTAACATCCTGTTCCAGGTCAGAACCTACACCTTCCCCGGACTTCTCCACTTTATGCCCATCGCCCTCAAACATTGAGGAGTAACTGAGACTGAAGAAGATCATGGCACTAACCAGAACAAATACGGCGTAGTTACTAAACAGCCCCATCGCTCCAATATCCAACTGGAGCTGCCACTCCTGAGCCAACCCTACCGCCAGGTTAATCATCAGAGCCCAAATACGAACCAGCAAGAAGCCCCAGATCAACACCAACAACCAAATCAGGTCAATTTTCTCAATACTGGAATGATTATCTCGAATCTGCCTACGGCATCGACGCACCTCAACAAGACACAAAACACCGAAAAGTACCCGAAGCGATTCACGAGCCAATCCCAACAAGTGATCGAACACCGAGCCAGTAGTTAAATTCTCCCCACGCAGCATGGCTGTCTTGGTTTCGCTATCAAATTGCCAGTAGGAGAAATATTCAAACACGACTGCCAGAAAAAAAGGCAGCAAGTACCAAAGGTCCCGCCTGGAAACCCTAAACCCCTCGCGAGTTAAGGAGCGGGTATACCAAAGTAACAGGGGGCCTTCTAACCAGTAGGCTGCGCCAAATACAAAAAACAAGTTCGGGGAAGTCTCAATGGACCAACTGCGGAAACCCTCACCAAAATTAATCAGGATATCCAGGGGAATAGCGGCTTGTGAGAACAGAAATAGCGCCAACAAGGTGTTGCTGAAACGCCGCTCACGACGAATCACTAACAACAACAGTGCAAAAAGAGCACACTGATAACTGGTCATTATCAGAACAATGTCGTGGAAATTGAATAGTAAAGCGTCCATTGATACTCAAATAGCCCTTCTACCTAGAGAGCCTCTGAATAACTCCGTAATGCCTCTGCGGGTCTTGAAGGCTGCAGATGTTAGGCGCAGCTCGCCGCGAATGGCCTAGTCCGTTGCAAGAGCTGCAACGCAGCAGCTGTAGCCTTCAAGACCCGCCCTTCGGGGCTTGCAGAGCGATTCACACTCCGCGTTGCAACTTCTTGAAAGGTCTAGACATTCCTGCGAAGCCGCGCCTTGATTGTGAACCACTCTGCATGCCAGAGGTATCACGGAGTTATTCAGAGGCTCCCTAAAAAGATATTACCACTAAACCACCATCGGCCCGCCCAAATAAGGGGTAAAGCTTTAGGTAATACCTGAATTTGTACGTCCAGATTTGGGTATTACCACAAATCAAGACGACGAGTTTAAGCCCCAAAGACAAAATCTCCCTACCAGTATCGATTCACTAGAAAAGAACTAACTCTTCAAGCAACAAGAGGAGACCGGGATGATAAACCGTCGGAAATTTATTCAAGGACTGGCCACTGTGGGCGGGACCTCTCTGGCCCTAACCTGCACAGAGCAGCAAGCTCTTGCGGCAGCAGATAATTTTTTCAAATCGCGAAGAACTGACGCCTACCGGGCACGACTTTTCTCTATTGAACAACTCACCACCCTGCACAAAATCTGCTCCTACCTGATACCCGCAACGGATACTCCCGGCGCAGCTGAAACAGAGTGCCATTTATTTGTCGATCACTATTTAACCGGCTGCATAGAAGAGCAGACCCAGCTAAAAACCAAAAAGCTCTTACATGAGTTGGATGAGCGTGCCACCACCCGGTATGGACACCCCTTTATTCATCTTGCCCCAGAACAATCGGTTGCTCTACTCGAATCACTCGACACCGGAATAGCCCCCTTTAACCCAGACTTACAGCAAGATTTCAGGAATCTTAAATTCCTGGTGTGCCTTGGCTACTACACCAGCTTTACCGGAGCCACCCGTGAGCTTGCTTACCAAGCAATTCCCGGTGGGTTCAAAGGTTCAGTTCCCTTGGATCAAACCGGGAAGGCCTGGGGTTCACTGCCACGTATTTAAAGGAAAGTACTATGCAAAATGATGAATTATTGATCCAAAAAGAAAGCCAGGTATTTGACGCAATCGTTATAGGGTCAGGCATTAGCGGCGGCTGGGCAGCAAAAGAACTAACCGAACGGGGATTAAATACCCTGATGATAGATCGGGGCCGGATGGTAAAACACGGTCAGGACTACCCCACAGAAAACAAGGGACCTTGGGAATTCCCACTCCGTACTAAAATGAATCTGAAAGAGAAAAAAGAAATCTACCCAATACAAAGTCGTAGTATTTTTCTCAATGAAAGCACCAAGCATTTTTTCTGTAATGACAGCGACCAACCCTACTCCACAGAGCCCGGCTCAGACTTTACCTGGATTCGCGGCAATCAAGTAGGGGGCAAAAGCCTTCTCTGGTTCCGGCAGTCATATAGATTTAGTAACCACGACTTTCTCGCAAACAAACGTGATGGCGTAGGAGTTGATTGGCCCATTCGCTACAAGGATATTGCACCCTGGTACAGCAAAGTCGAACGCTTTGCCGGAATCAGTGGCAATACGGACAATATTGAGCAACTGCCAGACTCCGAATACCAACCACCATTTGAGATGTACCAGTGTGAACAAGACATCAAGTCCAGGTTTGAAAAGCAGTATCGTGATAAGCATTTCATTATTGGAAGAGCTGCTCACCTGACCAAGCCAAACCGGGAACAGGTAGCCCTAGGCCGATACAACTGCCAGGCTCGTAACCAGTGCCAACGAGGCTGCTCATTCGGCGGCTACTTTTCTACACAAAGCGCCACCATGCCAGCCGCAATGAGAACCGGCAAACTACAAATTGCCAGTAATAGCGTGGTACACAGCCTTATTTACAACTCGCAAAAGAACCGAGTAGCTGGCGTAAGGGTAATCGACAGCGAAACCCTGCAACAACGAGAGTATTTTGGCCGAATCGTTTTCCTCTGCGCATCCACATTGGGCTCAACCCAAATACTCCTCAACTCAGCCAACAAGCATTTCCCCAAGGGGCTCGCCAACAGCTCTGGTGTACTGGGCCACTACCTAATGGACCACAATTACAATGCCTCAGCCCACGGCTTTATTGATGGTTATGAAGATGAGTACTTCTCCGGGTGGAGACCAACCGGCATCCTGATTCCCAATTTCCAATATCGCCCCGAACTTTACCGAAAGCACTACAAGCGCGGCTACCAGATTTCAGGAAGCGCCTATCGGCAGGACTGGCGGACAATGGCTGCTTCCGAGGGGATTGGAAAATCTTTCAAAGAAAAACTGCAACAACCTGGGCGCTGGGGATTTTGGATTGGTGCACAGGGAGAGATGTTACCGAGACACGAAAACCAGGTCAGGCTCCACTCCACCAAAAAAGATAAGTGGGGAATCCCGCAACTACATATCAATTGTCAATGGTCTAAAAATGAGCGCCTAATGATGGAGGATGCCTGTGAGGCCATGCAAGCTATGCTTAAGAATTTGGGGCTAAATGAAGTTAGTGGACAAGTCACTAGTGATAAATATCCCCCTGGAAGTGCCATCCATGAGGTAGGCACAGCACGAATGGGTAGTGATAAAACCAACTCAGTTTTAAATGGGTACAACCAATCGCACGACATACCCAACCTTTTTGTAACCGATGGCTCCTGCTTCGCCTCTTCAGCAGTTCAAAACCCCTCTCTAACTTTTATGGCATTAACTGCTCGAGCCGCAAACTATGCAGCCAGCGAACTTTCTGCGGGGAGATTATAAAAGTGATAAGCCTACGAAATTTATCTCGCAATCTGTTTACAGCTATTCTCTTGACAACTTTACCTGTCGTAAAATCAGTCGCAATAGAAGTGAATATGACTACTGAGAAAATTGAACCCCAACTCGGGGTTCAACTATGGTCTGTTCGCCATGAGTTAAACCGGGACTTTTCAGGCACACTAAAAAGACTAGAAGCAGCAGGTTTTAATGCGATAGAACTGGCTACGGAACTAGGTCCGTACAAAGAAAAGCCAAAGGAACTCCGCTCTCTACTGGAGCAATTAAAGCTAAAAGTGAGCGGTGCACACGTTTCTATTACCCAGCTGCTCCCGGAATTAATAGATACAACGGCCACTTATTACCAGACCCTGGGTGCCGAATACCTAATCGTTGGCTGGGACCCGAGAAGCTGGAACCCTAACGGGGTAGACAAGTTAATATCGCAGCTTCGCAGTGCGCAATCCGCTCTTTCCAAGTACGGTTTGAAAATGGGATTTCATAATCACGATAAAGAATTTTCCACCTATCAAAACACAACTTTCTGGGACTATATATCCCAGTCTACTGATGACAATTTCATTTTGCAGTTAGACATCGGCTGGGCTTCTGCGGCAGGCAAAGATCCTATCAACTATCTAAAACGATATCCGGGGCGAACCTATACCACTCATTTTAAATCCTGGGTTCCTGATGAGAATATTAACAATAAAGCTAGGGAGCCTCTGAATAACTCCATGATGCCTCTGGCATGCAGAGCGGTTCACAATCAAGGCGCGGCTTCGCAGGAATGTCTAGACCTTTCAAGAAGTCGCAACGCGGAGTGTGAATCGCTCTGCAAGCCCCGAAGGGCGGGCCTTGAAGGCCGCATCTGCTGCGTTGCAACTCTTGCAAAGGGCTACGGCCATTCGCGGCGAGCTGCGCCTAACATCTGCAGCCTTCAAGACCCGCAGAGGCATTACGGAGTTAATCAGAGGCTCCCTATAATCGGCATGGATCTAATAGATTGGCCTTCAATTATTGAGGCCAGTATCGAAGTCGGCGGCAGCCAGTGGATTATTCTTGAGCAGGAGACTGCGCCAAAGGGTATGAAAACAATAGAGGCACTTATAAAATCAAAAGCAAATCTTCAGCAATACCTTTCATCGTATATGTCCACTAGAAAGGATATAAAATCATGAAATACCTATCCCCCGCTCTATTGACTTTGATACTTCAAACCAGCAATTGCATAGCAATGACAGCCGCCCCAGAAACTTACAACTATTTACTAATTCCCTATCCGCTGGAAAAACAGCACACCATTCAAGAACCAAGCATCGCACCTTCAAAAATCACCATCACCGCCACAAAAGGCAGCGATTTATTCACCAATGCCGACAGCTCTTATCAAATAGACAATGCCCCAAGGTTACTTTTCGCACCGAAATCTGACTTTATTTTTTCCGCAAAAGTCTATGTAGACTTTGAGAAAAACTTTGATGGAGCCGCTTTAATTGTTTATGCAGACGAGGGAAACTGGGCAAAACTTCTACTTGAGAGGTTTAACTCTGGCAAAAATGGCATAGCGTCTACCGTCGTTTATAAAGGTGGTGACGATGCCTACCATATAGAAACCCAGAGGGAATACAGCCATCTAAAAATTGCAAGGAAAGGAACTACATACTTCTTTTATCACTCAGAGGATAGCAGACACTGGTCATACCTTCGATCATTTTCCCTGCAGACCTCCAAGTCCACCAGGATTGGTTTTCTCGCCCAATCACCTACAGGCCCCAAAGTACAAGCTTTGTTTTCTGATATTAACTTTGAGGAAAAAACAATTACAGACTATATGCAGGGAACCTAACGACCCGACTATCGTCTCGAAGAAAAAACTTCGAGAGAACATTAATAACAGCCTTCGAGATACATAGCTATGACAAGCACAACTTCTGTCATAGCTATGTATCTTGAGCCACCCGGGAAATGCTTGTCATCAAGCAGTCCGCGCCAAGGGCCTGTTTATACCAAGAAGATACCCAGAGAGAAGCTGATAAAATTCTTCAGGCTTTTCCAGCATAGGACTGTGCCCACAATCATACACTTCACAATAATCCAAATTATCATTCTGGGAGGCCAGCGACCGCCAGGATTCAGCCGGTGTTATTTGATCGAAGTCTCCCCATATTAACTTGATCGGGCATCTCACTTTCTTCAGACTACCATAAACATCATACTTCCTACTTATATTCAGCCATTTAACTACTGATTTAAACGTTTCGTTGGTGGAGAAAATAGTATTGATATCGGCGACGCCCTTTTCATAATCCGATTTAGGCAGGCGGTTAATATCTCGGAAGACCCGTTCACAAAGTATATTTGCTGCTCCAGGTACCGACCCGCGTAAATCAGAAAGGGAAACTCCTGCTTCCAACTCCTCAAGCCCGGGGGCTCCACTGATAACCACCCCAGCCACCAGTTCAGGATATTTTGCGGCAAAATCTAACGTAATAAGCCCACTCATCGAATTGCCGACCAAAATATTATTCTCCATATCTCCATTTAACTGGAGACACTCTCTAATCATTTCGTGCGCCGAATCCAACTTACCCATAAAAACCTCGGGGATAGATGGCTCGATAACAGTTATTTTATGTCCCTGCTGCCGGCAAGCGTCTGCAACCTGGTTCCAAATCCACCCACGCGCGAAAAGTCCTGGTAAAAAAACGATATGACAAGGTGCCATTAGTTCCTCCAATTCCATTTCAAGTTAATTTATCCGCACCATCCCCGGTACTACCATGACCGAGGACCTCAAAATGCACAAAAATCAAATAGGGAACCAACCCACCATAACCGCCATAATTCAATGGAAGGCCAGGTCTGAAAAGTAAACACTCGAAAAATAACCAGCAATAAGAATGCCAACTATCCAAGAGCCCTAATTTTGAGAGCGAAGTCATACTAACCAGAGAGGAATGGCAGCTTCATTTCAAATCAATTACCTTTCTGTTCCCGAGAAAATGGAACCTGCGCAAAGCCTACCCCACTCCAAAACTTAAATAAGATTAGAAAATAAAATTTATTGAATTATTTATTCGCCTGCACGTTTGCAGTGCCTGACAACCCAATACAGCACCAATAGCGGCAACAATTTTGTGACAAGTAATACTAAGAAGGCGTGAAATAACAAAAATCAGGAGGGGTAGATTTATCGTGGGATAACGCTATCCAATATACTAAAAAGGGAGAAGGAAATAATACACTCCGCTCGGGACCCTATGAGGCACGGATGCCGATTAGGAGCTTACAGGGATGTATTCACAGCATGCCTCAAGTGAAGTGTATTCTTTCCTTCCACCCCAGTAGTAAATCTATGGGATAAAAGAAATAGTAATATCTGGAAAGAAGAGATTGGCGGGCAAAGAAGTGCCAACGGGATAGAACATCACACTGGCACCGTTCCTGTGAGAACAAATTGTTTCAGCCGCTAACCGGAACCAAAAAACAGGCTCCGGTTAGAACTGAGGGTAATTAGCCCTTTAAGTGTGTTGTAACTTAACCGTCACAACGAATATCAGCAGATACGCCAGCTTCCGGGGTCAACTTAACGTTGGCAACCGCAATAGCCATCGGAGCTTCACTCTCCAAGCCAAAGGCACTAAACACCTTGCCGAAGTCCGCACCGGCTTTTACAAAGCACTGCAGATCTACAGAAACCCGAGTCCAGCTTTTCTGTTCCATGGATTTCAGCGCAGACTCCAGCGGTACCTTCGCAGAACAGCCATCACCACAGTTCATGGTAGCCACCACCGGCTTCTCAATTGGCTGATCGACACGGATATTCAGTGTCAGCGCAGATTTCTCTTCCAGGTAGACATTCAGGTCCTGCATATATTCAGCAGACAACTGAACCGCGCCAGGACGCAGGCCTTTCCAGGTAATCAGTCGAGCATCTTCCTGGGAAGACATATCGATGGAGCTGACAGTGATGTTTTTATCGTCTCCGCTAACTGCGAAGTTACCGTGTACAGGTACAACCTCTGCCCCAGCTTCAGCGATATTCAACACCCAGGGAGCCTGCGGGCGGGATACCAACAGCCAGGCTTCTTCCAAACCGCCACCGGCAACGGATTCACTGGTCTCCGGCAACTCGTTACTCACCAAGGATTCCTGTTCCGCAGCCAGGCCATAGCCCAACTCAAACAGTGGCTCGTAATTGTCGTGGTATGGATTCAGGACATTCTGATAGCTGTGCATTGGCCAGCTAAATGGCAGCTTGCCAGTAAAGTCGTAACGGGCTTCCCCATCGGCACCTTTAATCAGGACATCCGCAACACCAGCACCTTCAGAGCCAGGCAGCCAGGCAGCAACAAAGGCATCGGATGCATTCAATTCACTGTTAATCCAGAGAGGACGACCTGAAAGGAAAACGCTCACTACCTGAACACCCTGCTCGCGCAGTTTTTTCAGCAGCGCCAAATCCTTCTTGTTACCGCGCTGGTATTCCAGGTTGGTAATATCGCCGTGCCACTCTGCATAGGGCTCTTCGCCAAACACAACAACAGCAACCTTGGGTGCCTTACCATTGGCAAAAGTGGCATCTGAGAAGCTGCCATCAGCACTCAATACCGCTTCACCGCCGGCTGCTTTAACCGCCGATGAAATACCTTCAAAGATTGAAGTGGCACCAGGGAAGTCTGCGCGCGTGTTGCCGGTACCCTGCCAGGAAATCGTCCAACCACCACTCTGCTTGGACAGGTTATCCGCACCATCGCCGGCAACCAGAATATTCTGGTCAGCAGCCAATGGCAGCAGCTGGTCGTTGTTTTTCAGCAATACCAGGGATTTGCGTACCGCTTCACGAGCGATTGCGCGGTGCTCCGGGTTGCCCAGGATGCCATCTTTGCCTGCCAGCGGCATATTGCGGTCAAACAGACCTGCACGGATCTTCACTCGCAGGATACGGCGAACAGCATCATCGATACGCTCTGCACCGATTTCACCGCTTTTGGCCTGGGCCAGGGTGTTGTTGTACAGGGCTTTCCAGTCCGCCGGCACCATAAACATATCCAGGCCGGCATTAATCGCCGCTGCACAGCTCTCTACAGTGCAACCGGGCACGAAACCGTGGCCATTCCAGTCGCCCACCACAAATCCATCAAAACCGAGGCGCTCTTTTAAAACAGTGGTCAGAAGGTATTTGTGGCCGTGGAGTTTTTCACCGTTCCAGCTATTGAATGAAGCCATCACGGTCTGTACGCCAGCCGGCAGAGACGTCAGGTAACCCGCCGCATGGACCTCTGCCAGTTCTTTTTCCGGAACCGCATTATCACCTCGGTCAATTCCTCGATTCGTACCACCGTCACCGACAAAGTGCTTGGCAGTGGCAACCAGGTTTTCGCCGCGCAGGAATTCAGCGCTGGATTTTTCGCCCTGGAGCCCCTTCACCATTGCCTCGGCATAATCCGCAACAATCTTGGGATCTTCTGAGTAGCTCTCGTAAGTTCTGCCCCAGCGGTCATCGCGGACTACCGCGACGGTAGGAGCGAAAGTCCAATCGATACCGGTCACTGCCACTTCGCGGGCGGTGGCGCTGCCAATACGCTCAATCAGCTCCGGGTCTTGGGCGGCACCCAGACCAATATTATGCGGGAACAGGGTCGCACCGATCACATTGTTGTGACCGTGAACCGCATCGGAACCCCAGATCAGGGGAATCGCAACACCGCCATCGGAAGTGTCCATAGAAGCCTTAAAGAAGGCGTCAGAAAGGGCCAACCAGTCTTGCGGCGTGGCAAACTTATCGTTGTTCGGGAAGGCGCCACCACCATTCAATACGGAACCCAGGTGATAGGTCTTCACATCTTCAGGAGTAACGCTGCGGATTTCCGCCTGGATCATCTGACCCACTTTCTCTTCCAGAGACATGCGGGACATGATTTCAGTGATTTGGGCTTCCAGCTTTTCATCGCGTGGTAAGGCTGGCTTGAGTTCAGGCCAGTTGTCGATGCCCTCGGCGGCACTGGTGCCAGTATCGGCCTGCGCTTTATCGGCTTTTGGCTCAGTTTGTTGGCTCTCGGAATGACACCCGGCGAGCACAGAAGCACAGAGCACAAAGCCCAGCGAAAATCGCTTACTAAAATTCACGAATAACTCCCAAAATTATTCCACGCTTGTTAACTGGCTCTACGAGTTGCGCTCAGACAAACCTTAGAGGAAATATCTCCAAAGCCCTACACCCAGCGCGACCTACTATCGCCATATTTATTATGCCGCACATCACCTGCCCCGGCAGTTGTGCACGGTCTGCCTCCACCGAGCTGAAATATTAGAGATAACTCCAGATCCAGCTCTCGTCGGAATCAAGTTCTGCTAATGCCGTATTCACCGATCGGCCATAAAACTGAGTCATGGCTACCCAGTGGGCACAGTTCGCAATGACAACAAATTGCAGTACTTGTCTCTACAGGCCAATAGAAATCCGATGGGCTGGTCCAAATTGCAGACAAGGCGGAAAGGATAAATGAAGGTTCTACTCCACTGCGCTACCGCGCAGGGTTCGTGAAAAAGCGCCGTAATAAACGATATAGCAGTAACACACCAGAGGCACCAAAAATGAATACTGTATACCGGCGCTATCAGCCAGCATTCCCTGGAAAAGAGGAATAATTGCACCACCTACAATTGCCATACATAAGATACCGCTACCCTGGCTGGTATGTTTACCCAGCCCGCGCAAGGCCAGGCTGAATATAGTCGGGAACATAATCGAGTTACACAGACCCACCGCAACTATGGACCAGACCGCGATCGGGCCAGACGTCATCATCGCGATTGCTATAAGTACCACCGAACCCAGGCCACAAACCGCCAGGGTTTTTCCAGCAGAGACAAAGCGCAGCAAAAAGGCCCCGGCAAAGCGCCCAATCATCGCTCCGCCCCAGTAATAAGAGACATACTTTGACGCTTCAAAAGGAGCCATCTTTGCCACTGATGGTTCACCAAAGAAACTCACCAGAAAGCTGCCAATAGCCACCTCCGCACCCACATAGGCAAAAATACCTACAGCCCCCAGGGTCAAGCGGGGGAAACGCCACAGAGAAAACACATCGTGACCATCCGCTCCTCCACCCTGTTGGTGCTCGGGAATAGCTGGCAACCTGATCCAGGAAAAGAAAGCGACCATCACCAGTAGAAGCACTGCCAACCAGAAATAAGGGGTCTCCACCAAAGCCGCTTCGCGGGCCCTGAACTCAATAATACTCGCCGCTGTATCCGGGTCAGCGGTAATAGTAAGTCCCGCAAAGAAAACTGCGCCGCCAATCACCGGTGCCAAGGTAGTTCCCAGGGAGTTAAAAGCCTGGGTAAGATTCAGTCGACTGGGCGCCGTGCGAGCACTGCCCAGCGCGATAACATAGGGGTTTGCGGAAACCTGCAGCAGGGTAATCCCGGAGGCCAGAACAAACAGCCCCAGCAAAAACACTTCGTAGATTTGTAAGCGGGCAGCGGGAATAAAGACCAGGCAGCCCGCACAAGCCACCAAAAGCCCGAGCACCAGCCCAAGCTGATAACCAACCCGCCTCAACAACATGCCTGCCGGCACGGATACCAGGAAATAGGCAGCAAAAAAGTAAAACTGCACCAAGACAGCTTTGGTGTAACTCAACTCAAAAACATTTTTTAAGTGCGGCACCAGCACATCGTTCAGGCCGGTAATAAATCCCCAAATTAGAAATAGGGACGTAAGTGCAATTAAATTGATATAACGCGGGGCAACGCCGGCCGCTACTCCGGCACGGGCATCAGTGTCATATTTAGCCATCTCGCTCGAGGAGAACCCCGATTCGGGCAACATCTGGCTCATCGGAAACCGATCCCCAAATCTAAACTATTTCTTTCTAGCGGTTGGTCCATTCACCCGGAATTTTTTCCGCCACCACATCATTTTGCGCAAAAGTTAGTACCACCTCTGCGACTGTGGATTCATTCAAGCCGTTAAAGGCCCTGCACATTTTTACCACAATTATTGGCAACTACCTATCTACTCAATCAAATTTCAAATTACCGTTTTTGACCAGATAGACAATCTAATAGTGTCGAGCTGGATAAACAGAAGTACCACTGAACTTTAGCCTCAAAGAAGTCCGGGCTGATTAACTCGTATTTAAAAATAGAGAGGAGTTGTCTTCTGAGTCGAGATTGCCGAAAATTACTCGACTATTCACCCCGAAATCAGATAAAAAGGACTTTCTCGGGGACAAGCCGGAAGCGTGGCGCTATCCCCTCTGGCGGGTCACGTTTCTGCAAGGTAATATTCTGCGGATAATAATGAACGCGACGATGAGCGTCTATCCCGTCCTTTTCACAATACTAAATATGCGGGAAATCATGCAGTACTCGACCCGTCTAGATACGAGACCGAACACTGAAATTCAGTCGACCCGCTGGTTTTGGAAACTGCAGCTGGTCAGCTGGGTTGGCATACTGCTGGTCACTTTTCTTTCACTGACCCTGTGGCACTCCCCTACCGAGTGGCCTCACTTCGAGCCTGTCAATACAGTATTCCAGTGCGCTATTGCATTTTTATTATCCCTGTTTCTAAAACCGATTTTTGATGTCGCCTGGGAATCAGAGCTCGCTTTCCGCACCGTGATCTACCTTCTGGCTGTCGCTGTTATTTCCGGAATATGGACCCTGGTTCGAATGGAGGCCTATATACGCCTCAGTGGTGAACACTCGATCTGGTCTGAGTTCGGCGGCTGGTATTACGCTTCTTTATTTGTATTTTTATTCTGGAGCGCCCTGTACTGCGGGGTAAAATATCACTTCCTACTCAATGAAGAGCACAAGAAAATGCTGGAGGTTGCAGCAGTACATGAACGGGAGCAGCTCCGCAGACTTCAAGCAGAGGCCATTGCCAATGAAGCGCAACTAAAAATGTTGCGCTACCAGCTTAACCCACATTTTCTCTTCAATACGCTCAACTCCATTAACGCCCTAATTCGATTCCAGCAATCTGATGAAGCGCGAGAAATGGTTGTGCGCCTCAGTGATTTTTTAAGGCTCTCCCTGAAAGAAGACCCCATGCAGAAAGTGGAGCTTGACCGCGAGATCGAGGCGGTATTGCTCTATTTGGAGATTGAGAAAACCCGCTTTGCCGACAGGTTGTCCGTAGACCTATCGATCGATGAAACTGTACGCCGGGCGCAAGTGCCCAGTATGTTGCTGCAACCACTGGTGGAAAACTCGGTGAAATATGCCATAGCCCCCAACGAAATGGGGGGCACTATCGGTATCCACGCGCACAACACCGATGATCGCCTGGTGCTGGAAGTCTACGACACCGGCTGCCCAGATCACTTTGCCAGCGAATGTGACCCGGAATCCTCCTCAACGGGAGTGGGCCTCAAAAACGTGCGCGAACGGCTATCGACGCTCTACCCACAAGATTTCAAAATAGAACAAAACAAAAATTCTGATGGCGGTATGCAAGTACTCATCAATATTCCACTGGAAATTTCCAACCAATCAACCCACCTGACACAGGGAGAAGTTCAATGAGCAAGCTCAGCGTCGTACTGGTGGACGACGAGCCCCTGGCTTTAAGACTACTGAAAAGTATGCTCGAAGAACGCAAGGACCTGGATATTCTCGCCTGTTGTCGCAATGGCCGGGAAGCTGTCCAAGCAGTTTCAGAGCACAACCCAGACCTACTCATTCTCGATGTTCAGATGCCAGGAATGAACGGTTTTGATGTGGTGCGCAACCTGCAGGCTGACACCATGCCCTTGGTCATCTTTGCCACAGCCTACGACCAATACGCCCTTAAGGCTTTTGAAGTCCATGCGGTTGACTATGTGCTCAAGCCACTGGACCCGCGCCGACTGGAAACAGCCCTCGATCGGGCCCGCCAGCGCCAGGCACAGATGATATCCAAAGGAGAGGATGGCCATCAGGAAGAGAAAAATCGCCTGATGCGATCTTTCGAAAGCAGTGCCTGCAAAGCATCAAGCGGAGAGAACGCCGCTACTTCAACCCAGCGTCTCGCCATTAAAGACCGGGGCAGTATCACCATGGTTAGCCAACCGGATATCGAGTGGATCGATGCGGCGGGTGACTATATGTGTGTGCATGCCAAAGGGGAAACCCATGTAATGCGCAGCACTATTAAAGACCTGCAAAAACAACTCTGCCCAGACACTTTTAAACGCATTCACAGATCCACGCTGGTTAACCTGAACTTTATTGTGCATATCAAGGTTTTAACTAAAGGCGAGTACTTTCTCACCCTGAGCAGCGGTGCAAAACTGAAAGTAAGTCGCAACTATCGCTTACCGATTAAAGAATTTCTCGATTCCAACAAACAGTCTGATCTAACTGCCCCCCAAGCTTCCTAACCTCCAACCTCTCTAAAACTGGCAGGGATCGCCGGTACCCCCTCCCCCCACAATCAAATACATTTCAAATTGGCCATTTATTCCGGACACAAAAAAGCCGGCATAAAAATGCCGGCAAACGAGCTCAGAAGAGAAGAAAAGAAAACTTAAGCGCGTTTATCTGTACGGTGTCCTGAGAGACCGTAGTAGAGAATATATAGGTAACAGAAGATCGGCAGAACGAACGCCAATTGGATACCAATTTGGTCAGCCAGAAGCCCCTGTAACAACGGCACAATAGCACCGCCTACAATGGCCAGGCATAAGATTCCGGAGCCCTGACTGGTCGATGGGCCCAGCTTGGCCAGCGCCAAACTAAAGATAGTCGGGAACATAATAGAGTTGCAAAGACCCACAGCCAGTACCGCCCACATCGCCAGATAGCCGCTACCCGTAACAGTAATCAACAGCAGTACACAGGAGCCGATAGAGCAGATTGCGAGCACTTTGCCAGCAGAGATAAAGCGCATAATTAAAGCGCCGGCAAAGCGACCAACCATAGCGCCACCCCAATACAGGGAGATATAGAAGGCGGCTTCAGACTCTTCCAAACCGGCGATGGAATCCTCAGCGATAAAGTTCACCAGGAAGCTGCCGATAGAGACTTCAGCACCCACGTAGACAAAAATAGCGATCGCGCCCAACACCAAGTGACGGTAGCTCCAGGCGGAAGCGGCTTCAGTATTGGAAACAGACTCAGAAGTTGCACTACTGACAATTGCCGGCAAATTCAAAAATGCGAAGACGATAGCCAGGATCGCCAGCGCGGAGGCCAGGATCAGGTAGGGAACTTCAATAACAGCAGCGCTGGCAGCACCCGCTGCAACACCGGCAGCGGGTAAAATCAGCAATGCACCAAATTGAGGGGCGATAGTGGTGCCCAGGGAGTTAAAGCCTTGGGTCAAGGTCAGGCGGCTGGGCGCCGTGCGCTCATCGCCCAGTGCTGTCACATAAGGGTTGGCGGAGACCTGTAAAATAGTAATACCGGAAGCCAGAATAAACAGTGCACCGAGGAACAGTGCATAGACTTCCATTCTTTCAGCGGGAATAAACAGCAAACAGCCAACCACCGAAATACTTAAGCCGGTCACAATCCCTTTCTGATAACCAATTTTACTGACCAGGGCACCGGCAGGCAGGGAAACGAGGAAATAAGCACCAAAAAAGCAGAACTGCACCAGCATTGCCTGGGCATAGTTCAGCTCGAAAATTCCTTTCAAGTAGGGAATCAAAATATCATTCAGGCAGGTGATAAAGCCCCACATAAAAAATAGTGAGGTCAGCGCCACCAGGGCAAACCTGTGCCCCGACTGGTCACCCGTCGGTATCTGCGCAGCATCCGTTGCTGTATTACTCTGCATTATTGCCATAATTATTAATCCTGAGACTTCAGCTCACAGGTCTCTCCGGTCGATATTTTTATCCGGGCAAACCTGTGCCTATTGCACCAATCTTTATTGTTGGTACTTTCTATCATGGAGGTAGCGCCGCCTCAGAGGGCTTTTCGATAAGGGGGTTCAAAATGGAGGCAGCGTGGACATACAGCGGCCGTCAAACTCCAGACTGCCTGCTATCGGGCCAGCTGAACCGCTTTCTCAACGGCCTCGCTCGAAAGAGTAGATCAACCTTTTTGAGTACTTTATTCCCCTCTAAAACTTCCCGGGAGTCCAATAACCTAGCTGTATTGACGAGACTGACCACAAGGCAACTCTGCAAGTAGTGGTTTTTTCAGGCAGAGGGACAGCGAAAGGGAAAACTCAATCGCGCGGAAAATGACACACAAGCGCAAGTATCTATGAGTAGGGAAAGAAGGGACTAGGAAGGAAACACCAACCGCGCACACGGCAATAAATTTATACACTTGGCGCGGCAGGGAAAGGATCTAGGGAGCCTCTGAACAACTCCCTAGAGTAAAAAAGCAGCTTAGGAAACGATATTGCCGTAGCTCATCAGGCGCTGATAGCGCTTCTCCAGCAGCTCATCAATGGGGATGCTGCTCAGCTGGTCCAGCTGCTCGCTAAGACGGTCTTTGAGGCTAGTGGCCATTGCATCCGGATCGCGGTGAGCACCACCGAGAGGTTCGGGGATGGTTTCATCCACAATACCCAACTCTTCCAACACGCTGGAGGTCACCCCCATCGCCTCAGCGGCCAAAGGCGCTTTCTCAACAGTTTTCCAGATAATGTTGGCGCAACCCTCAGGGGAAATCACAAAGTAGGTGGAGTACTGCAGCATGTTCAGCTGGTCACCCACACCGATCGCCAGTGCACCACCGGAGGAACCTTCACCAATCACGGTACAAATAATCGGCGTGCGCAGGCGGGACATCACTGCCAGATTCTGGGCGATGGCTTCACTGATACCGCGCTCTTCACTATCGATACCCGGATAGGCTCCCGGGGTGTCGATCAGGGTCAGAACCGGCATTTTAAAGCGCTCGGCCATTTCCATAACACGCAGGGCTTTGCGGTAACCTTCCGGCTTCGGCATACCAAAGTTGCGTGCAACCTTCTCGTTTACAGAGCGGCCTTTCTCTTCACCAATCACCGCTACCGGCTTGCCATTTAAGCGCGCGATACCAGCGATAATCGCCTTGTCATCACCAAAGTGACGGTCGCCGTGCAGCTCATCCCAATCGGTAAACAAGCGCTCGATATAGTCCTTTGAATAGGGACGTTGCGGATGGCGGGCTACCTGTACGACCTGCCATGGGCTCAGGTCGGAGTAGATGGACTCGGTCAAAGTTCTACTCTTCTCCCGCAACCGGGTAACTTCATCGGCGATATTCAGCTCGTTGTCATCACCCACAAGCTGCAGCTCTTTTATCTTGCCTTCCAGCTCTGCAATTGGCTGCTCAAACTCGAGAAAATTAAAATTCATGAAATCTGCGCCTTTAACTCTTTTTGTTACCACCGGGCTATCACAGCGGCATAGCTTAACTGTACAGAACCAGCCAGTCGAGCCCGGTAGATTTTAACGCCGTTGTGCGTATTGAAGCGCCACCTGCTCACGTCCCAACAGTTCCCTGAGGGACTGGACCATCTGGTCGTTTGGTTCTACGTTCCACTGCGGCGGCAGTCGGTACAAGCCCCGGGCATCGTGGCGGGAAACCTCAAGGCTCACCCCGCACTGACCACCGGTATAGGGTTGCAGGCAAGCGGCCAGCCGCTTGGCCAGCCCCGGTGCCACACTGCCGCTATCCACTCGCAAACGCACCCCGGTCACCCGGCTCTGGCGCAGCTCATCGAGCGTGGAAACGCTGTTTACTGTCATCTTCAGGCCGCCGCTGTAATCGTCAGTGGCAACCGGTCCATCCAATACCAGCAGAGCATCTTTGGCCAACTTGTCTCTATGTTCGCCAAAGGCCTCGCTGAACATGGCCGCTTCAATACGGCCACTGCGGTCATCCAGGGTAACAATAGCCATGGAATCACCGCGTTTTGTTTTCATTACCCGCATCGCCACAACCAGACCCGCAACTTTTTGCGATTCCCGGCCGGGTTTCAAATCGGCGATTCGCGCCTTCACCAGGTGTTGTAACTCACCGGCATACTCATCAATCGGGTGCCCGGTGAGATACAGGCCCAGGGTATTCTTTTCGCCTTCCAGGCGCTCGCGAATACTCCAGCAGCGTGTGCGGCGGAAATCCTCGTACACATCACCTTCGGATGCCTGGGGCACCACTTCGCCAAACAGGTCCATCATGCCCGCATTGGCATTGGCCTTTTGCTGTTCCGCCGCTTTTACCGCTTCATCCAGCGCGTTAAACAGCACAGCGCGGGAGTAATCCAATCCGTCGGCACCATTGGTATCCGGGCCTATGCTGTCCAGTGCCCCTGAGCGCACCAGCGCCTCCAGCGCGCGCTTGTTCACCTTGCGTGGGTCAACCCGCGAGCAGAAGTCGAACAAGTCGGTAAAGGGACCGCCCTCTTCCCGCGCCGCAATAATATTTTCAATCGGACCTTCACCCAGGCCCTTAATCGCACCGAGACCGTAGATAATGCGATTGTCGATATCCACCGAGAACTGGAAGCTGCCCAGATTCACATCCGGCGGCACCAGCACCAGCTCCATGGCTCGGCACTCTTCGATAAAGGTGACCACCTTATCGGTCTTATCCATATCCGAAGACATGGTCGCCGCCATAAACTGGGCGGGATAGTGCGCTTTTAGCCAAGCGGTCTGGTATGACACCAGTGCGTAAGCCGCAGAGTGCGATTTGTTAAAACCATAGCCTGCGAACTTCTCTACCAGGTCGAAGATCTTAATCGCAAGTTCGGGGTCAATTCCTTGCTCTTTTGCCCCGTTTTCAAAAGTGGCCCTCTGTTTGGCCATTTCCTCCGGTTTCTTTTTACCCATCGCCCGGCGCAACAGGTCGGCGCCACCGAGGGTATAGCCCGCCAACTCCTGGGCGATCTGCATAACCTGTTCCTGGTAGACGATAACTCCGTACGTGGGCTCCAGGATTGGTTGCAGTTTCTCATGCTGGTATTTGGCATCCGGGTAGGCCACCTGGGCGCGACCGTGCTTACGGTTAATAAAGTCATCAACCATGCCCGATTGCAGCGGACCCGGACGGAACAGGGCCACCAGGGCGATCATATCTTCCAGGTTGTCCGGCTGCAGGCGCTTGATCAGGTCCTTCATACCCCGGGATTCCAGCTGGAATACCGCCGTGGTCTCTGCCCTTTTGAGCATTTTGAAGGTTTCTTCATCGTCCAGCGGCAGCGCGGCAATATCCAGGGGTTCCTCACCCTCTCGCGCACGGGTCTCGTCCACCATGCGCTTGGCCCAGTCGATGATGGTCAGCGTCCGCAGGCCGAGGAAGTCGAACTTCACCAGACCCGCATCTTCCACATCGTTTTTATCAAACTGGGTTACCAGACCCGCGCCAGTCTCGTCACAGTAGAGCGGCGCAAAATCGGTGAGCTTGGTGGGGGCAATAACCACACCACCGGCGTGCTTACCCACGTTACGGGACACACCTTCTAGTTGCAGGGCCATCTCCCAGATTTCCTGGCCCTCATCGTCGTGGTCGAGAAATTCCCGCAGGATCTCTTCCTGGTCGAAGGCCTTTTGCAGGGTCATGCCCACATCGGGGGGAATCATTTTGGACAGCTTGTCGGCGAGGCCGTAGGACTTGCCCTGTACCCGCGCCACGTCCCGCACCACCGCCTTCGCGGCCATGGTTCCGAAGGTAATAATCTGACTAACCGCTTGGCGGCCATAGTTATCCGCAACGTAGCCAATTACCCGGTCGCGCTTCTCCATACAGAAGTCGATATCGAAGTCGGGCATCGACACCCGCTCCGGGTTCAGGAATCGTTCGAACAGCAGATCGTATTGCAGTGGGTCCAGATCGGTAATGTCCAGCGAGTAGGCCACAAGGGAGCCGGCACCGGAACCCCGCCCCGGGCCCACCGGGATATCGTGGTCTTTGGCCCACTGGATAAAGTCCATTACGATCAGGAAGTAACCGGGGAATCCCATCTGGATAATGATATCCAGCTCAAAGCGCAGGCGGTCTTCGTAGATCTGGCGGCGCTCGGCATAGTCCGCAGCGGACTTGTCGAGGATGGTGGCGAGGCGCCGCTCCATACCTTCATAGGAGACCTTTTCGAAGAACTGGTCTTCGGTCATGCCCTCGGGAATCGGATATTCTGGCAGGAAGTACTTGCCCAGCTGGATCGGTGCGGAGCAGCGCTTGGCAATCTCCACGGTGTTTTCCAGGGCTTCGGGGATATCGCCAAACAGCTCCCACATTTCTTCCGGTGTGCGGAAATACTGCTGCGCGGAATAGCGGCGTTCGCGGCGGGGGTCATCGAGAGCGCGGCCTTCGTGGATACAAACGCGCACCTCGTGGGCCTCGAACTCGCTCTCGTCCATAAAGCGCACATCGTTAGTGGCTACCACTGGCAAGTTCAGGTTCTGGGCCAACTTCACCGCCGAGTGCAGGTAGTCCTCATCGCCGGCGCGACCGGTGCGCTGTAACTCCAGGTAGTAGCGGCCGGGGAATAACTCCGCCCACTCCCGTGCCAGCTCCTCTGCTTGGGCGCGGCGCCCCGCTACCAGGGCACGGCCCACATCGCCGTACTTGGCACCGGACAGCATCAGCACCCCTTCGCTGTACTCCTTAACCCATTCGCGCTTGATATAGGCGTTACCGTGGTACTGGCCTTCCATCCAGGCGCGGGAAATCAGCTCGGTAATATTGCGGTAGCCATCGGCGTTCATCGCATAGAGCGTGATCAGCGTAGGCTTGCCCTCGCCGCCTTCGCTGAGCCAAAAATCCGCTGCGGTAATCGGCTTGATACCGGAGCCCAAACAGGCCCGGTAGAATTTAATCTGCCCGTAGAGGTTGCACTGGTCGGTAATCGCCAGGGCTGGCATTTCCAGCTCCTGGGCGCGGGCGATGGCCGGCTTGATTCTTACCAGGCCATCGATCAGGGAAAATTCTGAGTGAATTCTTAGGTGGACAAAGGGTTGGGTCATAGTCGCATTTAGTTCCGGGCCCTGCGAGGCCCGGCCCCGACAAAGCGCTATCGATTGTTTACCAGATTCGGCCCATTTGCCGCGCGCGCTCGGTGCAGAGCTTTAACACTGCACGGCGCTCATCATTGTTCATGGAGCCCCAACGGCTGATTTCGTTACCACTGCGAAAACAGCCCTCGCACAGGTCCTGCTCATTCAGGGCGCATACGGAGATACAGGGGGATTTAACCGGGCGCTCTTTCGGCTCCACGGTTTTTACCGGTTGTTCAGACATCTTTAGCCTCAAGCGGGACCAGTTCACTGGCGAAATGTTTGCCGTTGGCCGCATAGTGATCGCTGCTGGCTTTGAGCAGCTCGTTGGTGGCGGGATCGAGAGATTTTACTACCTTGCCGGGAGAGCCCAGCACCATAGAGTAATCGGGGATTTCTGTGCCCTCGGTCACCAGCGCATTGGCGCCAATGATACAGCACTTGCCGATTTTGGCCCGGTTTAAGATCACGGCATTGATACCAATCAGGCTGTAATCACCAATGTCACAGCCGTGCAGCATCACTTTATGGCCTACGGTGACACCGGTGCCGATGGTTAATGGCACACCCACATCGGCATGCAGTACCGAGCCATCCTGTACGTTGCTGTATTCACCGATAGTGATCGGCGCACAGTCGCCGCGCACCACCGCGTTAAACCATACGGAGCTATGCGCAAGCATACGCACATCTCCAATCACATGGGCACCGGGCGCAATATAGTGGCCCTCACCTTCCAGTTGTGGCTGTTTATCACCCAATCTGTACAGCATTTGGCCTCCGGCTCGATATGATGATGAACCGCTCATTATCTCGCGCCAAAGAGGCCGTGGCTAGGGAGAGATGATTGCGCTTTTCCCGATATGACCAGCTAGAGCAGCTCGCCCTGCTGGACAAAGTTGGCGCCCTCAAGGGTGAGCAAGCGCGCTTTCAAAGACAGGCCGCCGGCGTAGCCGGTAAGGCTGCCATTGGCTCCGATTACACGGTGGCAGGGAATAACGATGGCAATCGGATTCGCACCATTGGCCCGCGCTACCGCGCGAATAGCCCGTGGCTGATCTAACCACTGGGCTTGCTGGCTGTAACTGCGGGTTTCGCCAAAGGGAATTTGCAACAGCGCATCCCAAACCCGGCGCTGGAATTCAGTGCCCTTTGGCGCCAGAGGCAGATCAAAGCTTTTGCGCTGGCCGGCGATATATTCCCGCAACTGCTGAGCGGCCAAATCCGTCAGCTCCGAGGCGCCCCGCTGCCAACCGGCCCCCAAACGCAGTGGCCGTTCATCGTCATAAAACTGGAGTGCAACTATACCTCGGGAGAGACCCTCTCCCTCTTGCTCGCAGGCCGCGATGGCAACATCCCCCAATTCCGTGGTGTAACTCTCATAGACAATCATTTTTTCTCTCCAGATTTCAGGGACTGCCACAACAAAATGGCTCCATATGCCCGCCAGGGCCGCCACTGCTCTGCCCGCTCCAAGGCCTGCTTGGGTTTTGCCTTTTCACCATCACTGCCCAGGGCTTGCAGAATACCCAAATCCGACGCGGGGAAAGCGTCCGGCATCGACAGGCCGCGCATAGCAATATAATGCGCCGTCCAATCGCCAATACCCGGCAGTGCTGTGGCTTGACTGCACCAATCCTCCAGGGACTGATCGGCAAAACTCACACGGCCATCCAAAGTTGCGGCGACAAACTCCTGTAAGGTTTTCATCCGAGCCCGGGTCAAGCCCAGATCGGCAAAGTCCGCCTCAGCGAGACGCTCCGCCGTTGGGAATAAAAACCGCTCTCTGCCAGCGTCATCCACAAAAGACTCCCCGTAGCGGGCCACGATACGTCCGGCAATAGTGGTCGCCGCCGCGACACTAATCTGCTGACCGAGAATCGCCCGCAGTGCATATTCGAATGGGTCCCAGGCACCAGGCAAGCGCAGGCCCGGATTCTTCGCCAACTGATCCGCTAGCAGTGGATCTTCATTTAATACCGTCTGGATCTCCTCAATATCCGCATCCAGATCAAACAACCGGCGCAGGCGCTGGTTCAGTAGATATAACCCTGCCCCACCTTCCTGACCAAAAACTTCCACCACCAGGCGATTTCGTTCCGGATCGTGGGAAACCTCCATCACGCCGCGACAGGCATCCAGTTCGAAACTGCGTGAATAGACCTCCCCCTCCACCTGTTCTACCCCGGTCAAAGCGCGAGCTCCCAAGAAAGCCAGGAGTTGTTGCCAATCTAACGGCGGGCGGTAATCCAGGTACAACCGCACCCGTGTGGCACTCGCCTTCTCCGAGCGCACTGCGTGCGCCTCCCTGCGCACCTCGGATGGGGTGCGTTGATAGATCTGTTTGAATACGCCGTTAAAGCGTCTCAAGCTGTTAAAACCAGACTCGTAAGCGATTTCAGCAATAGGCAGGTCCGTATCTCGCAGTAAACGAAAAGCAAACAGTGCCCGCTCGGTTTGCCAAACCGCTAAGGGGCTTACCCCCAGGTGCTCAGAGAACAGACGGCGCAAATAGCGGCTGCTGACTCCGAGACGCTCTGCAAGCCGCTCCACAGATTGAGGCTCGCGCTCACTGCGCATCAGTTTTAAAGCGCGCTGCACGGTGGTCGACACCAATCCCCAAGCTGGACTGCCCGGCGCAGAATCGGGTCGACAGCGCAGGCAAGGCCTAAAGCCCGCATTGGCCGCCTCCGCCGCAGTCTCAAAATAAGTGACATTGCGCTCTAGCGGAGGCCGAGCGGGACAGATCGGGCGGCAGAAAATGCCGGTTGTTTTCACTGCGGTATAGAAGCGCCCATCAAAGCGCCGGTCTCGGGCCAATCGCGCACTGGAGCAAACTGCTGCATCAATCTTCATAAGTCTCTCTCGTTTCTGACTACCAGTGTATGGATTGGACGGTATCGGAACTAGTCATAAACGGAACTGACCATTTTGGGCTGTAGACTTATAAGTCAGGCAGCTGCGGCTTGAAAGAGTGAAACCAATTAGATGCTCTTGAATACCTTACGCAAAAAGGCCCTCTGCCGATAAGTCACACCTAAAGATTTTTCTTTAAATAAACTGATAAAACGGAGGCTTTTAACCATTCCAGGGAGGTATTTGTAAGTGGGTTAAACAGCCCCGGAATAGCCCAACTAACCATCAGAAACGCTAATTGATACAAACCCTGAAACGTAAATGTTCAAGGCAATCGCAACGGAGTCACTCATTCTTTGCGCACCTTGAAAACTACAAATAGTAAGCGCAACTCGCCGCAAATGGACCTAATCCTTTCCAAGCCCCGTAATGCAGCAGCTATCGCTTTCAAGACACACCCTTCGACGCTTGTAGAGTTATTAGCAACCTGCACCGCGACGTCGTAATGGTCCAGACATTTCCGTCGAACCGCGTCTTGATTGGGAAACGCCCGGTTAGCCAGAAGTATCATGAAATTAATCAGCAGCACTATAGATTTGAAATACCCAGGCCATAGCTGTTGCTCAATTCCAGCCCTATTTGCACTAACGGTCGCTAACAATTAATGGGCATACAGAGATATTTTTGATCATCTTGACTGTTATTTTTGAAGAATAGCTTTATCAGGAAAAAACTTGATGAAATACAACGAGTTACAAAGGTAGTCTTTTTTGGGGATAGCAGTCAAAGTGATCATTTTTACATTTGGTACGACTGACATAAAAGCAAATAATCTTTTGATTTGAATAACATTTTTTAGCCAAGGCGTAAGATTGATTCCAGGATAGTAATCAGGATAATAGTGATCATAATGATTACTATATAGCTGTTATTGGTCGCTCGCTCCAGTTTTGCGGGGGTTCAATAAAGAATAGCAGGTAATTATTAGGTTGCTGTATAAAAAAACAGTATTGGCGGGAAAGCCCATAGCCAACGGTTCGACCTTCATGTAAGCTTCGAAGCTTCAGCGACGCTCGCATAACGAAGTTAATGCGGACGGCGCAGCCGCTTCGAAGCAAGGCCGCGAACCTAGTGCTGCTAGTTTCTCTCTCCGAATCGTGGTAGACAATAAAAGAAAGATATTTGTAGTGGATTTGTACACAGTGCCACGAGCAACAAATAACAACCCGATTATGCGGAAACCTAAAAATTGTCATTCCCTTTGCTTGCACAAAGGCACTGCCAACTTTCTTAACGGTTCCGCATATCTATTTTCGTTATTGTGGCGGTCGATTTTTAGATGTTCTGTAGCTGCTGCAAGCATCAATCTCTATCTGAGCACTTTTTTCTGAGATTTTTCCTGAAATTTGGTACCGCAGTTTCGCTCCAGTGCCATCGTTTTAAGTCAGCAAGCCCTGCAAGCCAGCTACGCCATCATGGAGTGCCAATCAGATAGTTAACCGGTTGGGAAAGTATGGTATTTTTCCCTTTAAATTTATCGGGCAGTGGCCAGCCAAAGTTGGCTGGTAGAGAGCAAATAGGTGGTTCAGTGCGCGCCAACCATAACCAGGCTAGGCAAGCTCGCCCACCCCCTTCGGGGCTGGGCTGGACAGCCTACGCGTTGCTTCGGCTGCCCTTGCTAGCGGCGTTATTGTGGCGGTCGGTTTTATTGATTTTTCGTGGTAACTGAAGATTTCGTGCCACTAAATAGCATCTGGTATTGAGCAATTTTACTGATTGCTATTCAGGCAGTTTCGCTCCAAGAGTGTTCGCTCGGGTGTTGTAAAAAAAAGGCAGTCCGCTGCAATTTCGCAGATTGCCAGTAAGATAGGAATTGGTTAGGGAAAGTGCGGTATTCTTCCCTCGTAAATATTGGGCAGTGGCCAGCCAAACTATGGCTGGCAAAGTGCTAGTAGTCGGTCCCGAGCGCGCCAGCCATAACCAGGCTAGGCAAGCTCGCCCAACCCCTTCGGGGCTGGGCTGGACAGCCTACGCGTTGCTTCGGCTGCCCTTGCTAGCGGCGTTAAACATCTAATGGATATTATCGAGTTGCATGATTTGATCTCTGAGGTTATTGAAAGTCTCCCCGAACAAGAATCTAGAGAGCTGATTGCCCTTTGTGATTCTTTAGAAGAGCTTGGCCCTAATGAATGGAGTATTAGGATTGCGAAATTCTCAAACAAAATGCTCCTAAACAATATTGGCGATACCGAAAAACTACTGAAGCTAGAGGCTGAGGCAGAGAATGCCGGCTCCATCGAGATCAAACCAATCTACCTGATGTTAATTTTAGTTCTAGTGGCATTGATGGTGTATTATGTTTAACAAATCAATGAACTACGCGCCTTCGGCGCCGGACAGCCTTCGCTACGCTCTGGCTGCCGGTTATTGAGGCGTTAAATGCTTATGCAATACGAATCTGGAGAAGAAGTAAAATTGGGTGATATCGTTGAATACGATGTGGGCCCAAACGAATTCGAATCTGCAAATGTTGTAATGCTCGGAGAAGACTATTCTCACAGCGAACTAGAAGAAGGATTTTTGCAATGGGTTACAACAGACAACGTTTTAGAAAAAGATAATGTCGTTGTAGAAGTAGAGCATGAAAAAGGCAGCTACATGTTTACAACGTTGTGCTGCGTCAAGCTGAAAAGACGAGCAGATGCCTAATCATGCATTTAACCAGGCTAGGCATCGGACTACGCACTGCGTGCTTCGCTCGGTGCTAGCGGCGTTAAATTCCTGAGAGAGTATGAGCAATAGAGATTTGGTAACTTTCGCAACTATAATTTCTGCGGGCTTAATAAAGTCTACAGACTACATTCCATGCTGTGATGAAATCATTCTAAGGGAAGGCGAGCCTTCTGAACTGATAATGGATTTGTCACTTTTGAAGGACGAAGATGCTGCCGTGAAACGCTTGTTATCAGAAGCATATGGAAACTTTGAGGAAAACTATCCTTCAATTGAGACTGGTTTTTATGAAGTTTGTGCGAAATTTTTAATGTATCAATCAGGCGAAATTGACTGGTCTAATTTTTTAGAGTCTGCGATTTATATTGCAGAGCATGGACGATGCCAATGGGATGCGCCAGATTTTCAACGTTTTCTAGGGACCCTCTGATCAACGAAGCATTTTTCCAGAATTAAGCTGAGCTGCTTGAAAAATTCACTTTATTACGCACAAACGCGTAATTTGCGCGTAATAGTCCACTAATTTTTCATCTGAAACCCTCAATAGGTGGATTTCAGGCGAACCACCCCTAGGCAGCCAAGTATTTTCTCCCTATTATTAAGTTGGTAAAGCCTGCCAGTAAGCACAGCCTCTCAGTATTTTTTACCAGTCCCCGATAGCGGACCTTGTCATAACCAAATACCCGTTTGATGTAGCGGAAGGGGTGCTCGACCTTCGCTCTTATCTGCGCCTTGATCTTTTCCGCTTTACGAAGTGCATCACGCCCTGGAAGAGTTTTTAGCTTGCTCGGCTTCATTGCTATATACCAATCCGCCTCCCGCTCTTTCAACTCTTCACGTTTCTCCGCACCAATGTACCCAGAGTCTCCCCAGATTCTTTTCTCCTCCCCGTGGAGAACTCGCTCTGTAGTTGTGACATCATGCGAATTCGCTGCTGTTGTATCTATGCTATGTATTACTCCGAGCACATCATCAACCCCGATATGCATTTTCATTCCAAAATGCCACTGATTGCCTTTCTTTGTTTGATGCATTTCTGGATCACGTTTTTTCTTTTTATTCTTGGTTGAAGTTGGCGCAGAGATAATAGTGGCATCTACAATCGTGCCTTCACGCAGTACCATGCCATTCTCAGCAAGATGCTTGTTGATTTCATCAAAAAGAGCTGCACCTAGCTGATTGAGCTCCAGTAAGTGGCGAAAGTTAAGAATCGTTGTTTCATCGGGAATTGGGCCGCTCAAAGTCAATCCAGCAAAACTACGCATGGATTCAATTTCATACAGTGCATCCTCCATAGCGGGATCACTGAGATTATAAAATAGCTGCATGCAATGAATACGGAGCATGACACTCAATGGATATGGCTGTCGGCCACGTTTGCCTTGTGGATAGCAAGGAGTGATCTGAGCTTCTAGTCGCTGCCATGGGATGAGGGCTTCCATTTGAGAAAGAAACTTCTCTCGGCGAGTTATACGGCGCTTTAGCTTATATTCTGCTTCGGCAAAGGTGACTTGGTGCATAATTCATCGTAGTCTTGATGGGTAGGTGAATATTACCAATATTGGCTTGGAATTATTCAGAGGTTCCCTAGACGCATTTTTAACTAACGATTTGGATAAAGGAATGGCTGAGAGTCAGTCGAAACATATTGCTGGTGTGCTAGAAGAAGAAATAGAAGAGATTAAGCTTTACCAAAATATGATAAGGCAACGAAATTTAACAAGTTTAGGTTGCGGAAATAGCTGACGCTATTCCGCAACTAAAAGCGTTATGTGTGTTGAGGAGAGAAAAGCTTGAACGAATGGATGAGCAATGCGAGGCGAGCAATAAAAAGCAGCTTATGGACTACTTTTCCCATCGTTATTATTGCATTTTCGATTCCCCTAATTGCGTATTTCGGAAAATGCATACTACCTGATGGTGAATCAGTTGCCTCATGGTTCCAGCGAAGTGGATCTATTGTTGTCGCTTTGGCTGTATGGATTGAGATAAAAAATAATAAAATTAGTGGTTACATTTATCCTTCTGGGTTATCAACAAGTGACTATACAAC
Organism: Microbulbifer maximicatervae (SeqCode); assembly: GCF_052468155.1. NCBI lineage: Bacteria > Pseudomonadati > Pseudomonadota > Gammaproteobacteria > Cellvibrionales > Microbulbiferaceae > Microbulbifer > Microbulbifer maximicatervae (SeqCode). The sequence goes on along the minus strand of NZ_CP174335.1, from coordinate 2,635,747 downwards.
CTTGAGAAATGACTATGGCGCTTACTTCAATGCTATAAAGTGGTCTGGTTTTGTACTTGCGGTAATTGGCACGTTGATATGGGGTTATGGTGACATTCCAATCAGAAACACATAACCAGGCCAGGCAAAGGGACCTCCGCTTCGCTGCGGCCCCTGCTGGCGAGCGTTAAATGCTTCTATGAATAAAGTTGAGAGTACATTCAAACTTACAAAGGAAGGTAAGCTTCCTTCCCGAAGCAATATGGAATGTGAGAAGCACGGTATTTACGCATTCCTACACAAGGGTTCGGTTATACGCTTCGGGGAGAGTGCGTCAGGGTTTGATCGGATTAGAAAAGGTTTCAATCATCAGCTTCGCAAGGCCAACGGAAAGAAGAATTACCTAGCCTACCATTTCAGAGAAGGGTTCAAAGATGAAGAAATTGAAGTTCGTTATTATTCTGTAAATCGGTTATTGGATTTACCTGAAGAACGAAGAGCAATAGAAGCCGAGCTAGCTTACCAATTTAGGGTGAAAACCGGCGCATGGCCAAGAGTAATGGTTGAAATTCATTTTTCTAATAACATGTGTAAGAACAGCACTATTTTTGTAAACCGTGTGCTGGAAGACTTATGCATTTAACAAGCAAAGGCAGCATTGCCCTGCGGGCTGGACGCGCTAACGCGCGCCGCTGCTTTGGGCGTTATGGCCCTTAAAGGATTATCGTGGATCTATCAAAATCTCTCGAAGAACTACACAAAGAAAAATGGGGCAGGCCTGACTTTGGCTCAAGTCTAGCCGCTGAATGAACACAAATAGGACACCCATGAATCATGTCGCAAATAGGACACCCATGAATCATGTAGGAGAGTGAGAAATCGGCAAAATAAAAAGCCATGCTCGCCAGAGGAGCATCGAAGCACGAATATGCGGAGTATTTTGTCTATTTTTGGTGTACAGAGCATTCAGCACACAGGGCGAACGGGGATCGATCGGTGGGATTAAAAATGATTCAATTGAGTTGAGATGAAGGGTAAGAGAGAAACTTTTGGCAATCACGCACACCTTGGGCCCAGCGTTTATTCAATAAGTTACAGGCTTTCCGTACTGCTTCAACCGACCCTACCAATCCTTTAAATCGGCTTTCAAAATTTCGGTTGAGGTAAAGCCAGTGCTCAGGTGAAATACCCAGGCGTTCAAGTATGGGAGGGGTATTTTCAGCCATAGTGCCGCGCTTTTTGGGATCTAGATGCCGACCACTCCAATCCACCAACTCCAAATAGTGGCCCAGCTGAAAAGGTAACCCTTTTGGCATATTTAAGCGCTCATCCCCCACAAACGGTAGTAAACTTTTGGGTTGCTCAGCGGTGATTGCAGAGCGAATACGCAGTTGAATAGAGGTGTGATCAGAGTCTTCAGGCGTTTTGGCAATATTAGCGCGGATAGGGTTTAGGTCTACATAGGCCATGCAAGCGGCGAGGGCTTTTTCATCCAACAAAGCCTGGGACTTAAATCGCCCCTCCCAAAAACGGCCTGTACACTTGTCTTCAGCATTGGCTTGTCGAGCAATAGACTCGTTTAAACAGCGCATAAACCAACTGATATCTATTAAGCGCTCCCTCCATATTGCGGTGACTTCTCTTAGCTTTTCCAGCTCACAGTGATCGAGGGTATCGCCTTTGAGATAGCGTAGAGCCAGAGAGGGAGCCCGAAACAGCTTCTCCCAACGGGTAATTACCTCTGTAAGAGACCACTTATCAGAAGATTTTTTGTCGATGTAGAGTACTACATGGTAGTGGTTGCTCATAACTGCAAAGGCGGCAATATCCAGCGCAAAAACCCCGGCCAATTGCTGTATACGATTTTCAATCCATTCGCGCCGATGTTCGTAATCTCTCCCGGATTCACTATCCCGTCCACAAAGGAATGCTCGCCGCACACAGCGGGATACGCAGTGGTAATAAGGGGTTGCATCAAGAGATATCTGACTGCTTCGAGGTAGAGTCATCAGCTGAACACACATTAACCTGGATGAACATCCAGTATTTTCTAGTATTTCCACCCTTTGTCAATAGAGTTGGCGGCTTATACCTTCTGTTTGGTGGGTGCTTAAATCAACTCTTCCTTGGCCACCTCGCCTCCAGGCTAAGCCTTATATGATGTTTCTATTCGTCAGCTCGTAGCTTTGCTAGTGGCTTCCTCCCCACAATACTTCACGGTGTTGCAGTTGCCATTCGCTAGTAGTTAGCATTTAATGGAACCCATTAAATGGTGACCTTCCTACAGGGAATTTTCACCTCATTAGTTCACGCTCATGCTGGGGGTACCAAACGTGTCATGCCGGAACTCCGTTTCAACGCTTCGCGTTTCCACTACGCCTGCATACACGACTGTTATTGTGGCGGGCAGCTTTTAGAAATTTTGTAGTTGCTGTAAGCATCAATCTCCATCTGAGCACAATTTCCAGAGCGTTGTCCTGCAAAACTGGTACCGCAGTTTCGTTCAAGTGCCTTCGTTATAAGTCAATAAGCCCTTAAAGCTTATTGCCCCATTGTGGAGTGCCAATCAGATAGTTAATTGGTCGGAGAAGTATGGTATTTGTTCCTATAAATTTATTGGGCAGTGGCCAGCCAAAGGCTGGCAGAGAGCAAGTGGGTCGTTCAGTATACAGCTAGCTATAACCAGGCCAGGCAAGATCGCCCAGCCGGAGGCTCGGCTGGACAGCCTACGCTCCGCTTCGGCTGCCCTTACTGGCAACGTTAAAACAATCAATATCAAATCAAGAATGGAAAATGAGTGTTACAACTTTAAAGGACGTTCTAATAGAAAAAGATCAACTTGATCGCTTCTTCGATAAATCAACTCCAGTTGACTTATGGAGAGCATTAAAGAAAAAATCAGGGCAACAACCTTTTGACTTTGTTGAGAAAGGCTTTGTTCTATCTAATGGTCGACCTAGGCCTGCAGATATTACAATTGAGCGTAGGGCTAATGAAGATTGGGTTTGTGTGAAAGATCGCCCCAGGGGGCTGAGTACATTCGATGAGAAAGGTGTCCCTAAAGGGAACGGTTGGGAGTATTTTAAGATACCTAAAGGTACCAAGCTTCCCGAAGGCCTTGCTATCGTAAAAGATGAGTATAACTCAAAGTTCGAGGCGACTCACTATACAATTGCGCCAGCTTTTGATATGCCGATATCTCAGTTCAAAAGTAAGTTGTTGCAGCTTGCAAAACAATTAATCAAAGAGGCCGCATAATGGAAATACCAAATACATGGGCACCAATGCTCGTATCCTCTGTCAGAGACGCTGTTCTTTACCAAGAAAACTTACTGAATAGCGAAACTCTTAGAGATAGAGAAGATTATGAGGAGCACCTCCTTCAGCTAACCCAATTCTTGGAGTTCATTAAATCAGAATACAAGAGTATAGAATCTGAAACTGGAATTCCTTTGGATAAATTGCTCTAAGGTTATAAGTCGGGTAACCGGTAGCTTCAAACTACCGGCCCCCCACACCACCCATCGTGCCAGAGCACAATGGCCGGCTCCCTATCCGTTGAATCCCTACCAAACGATAGCGTCGAGTAACTTCTCATTTAAGTTGAGTGCCATGATAGTACGCCACCTCAACTTTATCCGACTGGAAACAAATCGATAGGCTAGCCCTCGCTTTTAACTCGTGGAGTTTGGGTTCAGGCCTTCACTCTGTCTAAGGTATTAATCTTGGCATTAGGCCACAAATAGGACCCCCATAAATCCGACCTAATAGGGTTGGCGGCTTATGCTTTTTGTTCGGTGGGTGTCTAGTTCTGTTGTCCCTGCTAGTGAATTTACATTCAACAAGAAAAAGAAAACCTGCATCTGTCCAGCAGAAAAAACCATGCTCTTGTTAAAAGAAGAGCATGTCAGTGAAGGTAAGAAAAAACTAATGTTCGAAGGGCGCCTTACTGACTGCAGGAAATGCAGCCTTAAAAATCAGTGCATGCGAAATCCAGATTCTGCCGACTCTCGAAAAGGACATGGAAGGCAAGTATCCCTAACTTGGACAAACGGACGGACAGCCACTGACTGGATGAAAAAGCGGGTTGATAGTATCGAAGGCAAGACCATTTATGGGCATCGAATGTCTGTTGTTGAGCCTGTGTTTGGGAACATCGGTACCAACAAGCGATTAAATCGCTTCTCGCTACGAGGAAAAAGTAAGGTTCAGGGACAATGGCGGATGTTCTGCTTGGTACATAACATTGAAAAGTTGATGAGATATGGCAGTATTCACTGATTGAGGATGAATTAAGGGCGTCAAGACGCCTAAATTTAATACAATGAAAGAAATTTGGTGGTATAGCTAAATTTAGCCCGAAATTTTAATTAGAGGAGCCTGAGGATTGGCAGCTTTTTCTAAAACTGTTTTTCTACAGCCTCGTTATAGCTTTGCGAAGGAATCGAACATAGGATTATGAAGCCACCTATAAATTTATTCAGTACCCCCTATGAAGTGTGGGAAACGCGAGATCCGACTATAGATGAAATGCAAAGATCACTGGCAGAACATGGAAGGTATCCGCACGAGGTTAAAGTTCGCCTCATAGAAACAATAGATGATCCTATGTCCGCTGCTCGACATAGTATCTATAAGCGGGGAGCTTGTAATCGTTTTGAAGGGTTTATTGATAGACAATTAGAATCATCTAATGAGTATGCAGTACTGCGACAGTCTATGTCTTCGAGAACGCCTAAATCGATTTCTGATTATCAAAATAGATACGCTGCTAGTGGCTTTGCTCAAGTAGCTGAAGATATTGAAAATCATGGTTGTACTGTTGGAGTCGGAACTGTCTTATTTCATGGTGGTTTTTGGCCTCCAGAACAAGATAGTGTCTTTGTTACAGAGCGACCATTTTCAACCAGTTTCTGTCCGCAAATTGCATTGAGAAACGCTATGTGGCGAGGTAAAGCTTTTGATGCTGGCGAGCTACACTTGCTTTTGATTCAAGTGACAGGACCGGAAGTAAAAGCGTTTGCTACGAGATTTAAAGGTACTAGTAAAGGGCATGAGAAGGAGGTTGTCTTCGCCCCAGGTGCTACCATTTCTTTAAAAAATAAAACATTGGTTAGCGACTGTTACGAGATAAGGAAAATGAATAAAGATTTGTCCGAAGAATTAAAAAATATTTCCGTGTTCATATTGGAGGCAAAAATTAGTTAGCGAAATGGCTATAACAAGCGCCTGCAATCTGGCCCCTGTCATCTTTTGTGCGCTCCGCAGCACAAAAGCCGCCCGTAGCCTCCGGCAGTTAAGGCGGGCGTTAGCCATGTAGTTTGATTTCGAGAAAGTAACGTAAAGGACGAGAGATGACGAAAAAAGTATGTGTAGTCCTTGGGAACGGATTCACAATAGATTTGATGAACCACCTTGATAAACAAAATAAGAACATATGGTCTTCAATAGATGTCCTTAATTTATTCAGATTTGGTGATGCACTTCGATGGCCGCGTGATGATAGGCCTGGATTTTTATCGTATAAAAACTGTCCGAATCTGTGGTCTATAGGTGCTAGGTCTTACCTGGAGGGGGAAGGTACTTTAGAGATTATTGAGAGAGTAGTAACAAGCGCAAATGTGTATTCTCTCAAAGGCAAAGACCTTATTGATGAGCGTGCCGGAAACGGTTTCCTACTTGCTTACAAAGAACTTGTATATTATCTAAAGTATCTCTTTATTCACTATAATTCTGCTATTCCTGAACTTGACGATGTTGTTGAAGAATGGTCATGGTCGAAGCTTTTTAGAAAAATGAATGATGATCCTTCTGTAGAAGAGGTGATTATAATTACTTACAACTATGATATTTGGCTAGAAAGAGTTCTAAATACTCTTGGAATAGAGTATGAAATTCCTCTTCTTGATCCAAAGGATGCTTCAAAGTTTAAAATATTTAAGCCACATGGGTCGATTAGTTTTCAACACAAACAGGAGCTGCCTAAAGAGTCCTTTGAAGTTAATTATAAAACCTTTGTTTCTGATTGTGCTCTTTCTGACATAAAGGTTACCTATGATAATCTGGAGAAGCACACTCCATTAAACTTCTTGATACCACCTGCAGGTGAATCTGGAAGAACAGATTTAAACTGGACAAATGCTATAAAAAGGGAATGCTTAGCAAAAATAAAATCGTTGTCTAGTGACGATACTTCATTTATTTGTGGCATATCGTATTGGCATGTTGATAGGCCTGAGATCGATGAGCTTTTGGTAAACATGGATGATGATGCAGAGGTGATAAATATCAATCCCAGTCCATGCTCTGCCTTTGAGTCGGTACTTAATAGCTTATTCAAAAAATATATCCATTTGGATTCTAGTCGAGTGTTAGAGGAGTTCATAAAATGAGTAAAGTTTTAGAGAGAGCATCCAATAATATTACCGTGTCGACGTTTTATGAAGAGTACCTTTTGGATAAATACAACATGGACCCAGCGTATCAGAGAAGAAGCGTATGGAGTGATGAAAAGAAATCTTTCTTCGTTGATAGTGTCTTGAAAAACTTACCAATACCACCGGTATTTCTACGGCAAAATGTAGATGACACAACAGGAAAGACGACATACGAAGTGATTGATGGAAAGCAGCGGCTTTCTTCACTAGTTGACTTTATTAATGGTGAGTTCCCAACTGCAGATGAGGCAGACGACCCACTTCATGACGAAAGTCTAGCTGGAAGGTACTTCTCTGAAATTGAAGGGGAGGATCTTGGGCATTATAAAAAGAGGTTTTGGAGATACCTAATTCCTGTGGAGTACGTTGATACAGATGATGACCTTATTATCGACAAGATATTCGATAGGCTTAATAGAAATGGTGAGGCATTGACAGGACAAGAGCTCCGCCATTCAAATTACTATAGTTCTCCACTGCTTAAACTTTGCTATGAAGTATCTAAGACCGAGTTTTGGTCAAACCGCCTAAACGTAACAGATAAATCTAGAATGGAAGATATTGAGCTAGTTTCAGAGTTAGTATTTGTTCTGCTAGAGAATAAAGAACTAAAGTCAACGGATGAAGATATCGATCAGCTGTATCTGAAATATGCCGAAAACTCTGAAGTTGACTGGGGCGAAATCAGTAATCTGTTTTATGGAATTACAGAATATATGGAACGCCTATCGGTACCCTATGAAGAGTATAAGGTTCAAGGAGTTAGTCACTTATATGGTCTATGGTGTTTTAGCAAATATTGCGTTGAAAACGGTATTGATTACGAAGAAACTGCACCGCATTTGATTGAGTTTTATCGAGCCTTGAGGGGGCGAGAATACGATAACGAATATACTGATCAGTACAGAAAGAGCATGTCATACAGTACAAAGATGCAGGGGCAGAGAAAGATGCGGAAGGAAGCTTTGATTGGTTTTTGTGACCATAGTGGCTAAATCGGGTAGCCGGTGGTTTCTAGCTACCGGCCCCCACACCACCCATCGTGCGGGTCCGCAATGGGCGGTTCCCTATCCGTAACACAAATTCACAAATACACAAATAGGACACCCATGAATCATGTGGGAGGGGGAAAATCAGCAAAATAAAAAACCATGCTCACCAAAGGGGCATCGAAGCACAATTATGTGGAGTATTTGTCTATTTTTGGTGTGCAGGGCTTCCAGTACACAGGGCGAACGGGGATCAATCGGTGGGATTAAAAATGATTCAATTTAGTTGAGATGAAGGGTAAGAGAGAAACTTTTGGCAATCATGCACACCTTGGGCCCAGCGTTTATTCAATAAGTTACAGGCTTTCCGGAACACAAATAGGACACCCATGAATCATGTGGGAGAGGGAGAAATCGGCAAAATAAAAAGCCATGCTCACCAGAGGGGCATCGAAGCACAATTGTGTGGAGTATTTTGTCTATTTTGGGCGTATAGGCCTTTCAGGACACAGAGCGAACGGCGATCAATCGGTGGGATTAAAAATGATTCAATTTAGTTGAGATATAAAATCACGAATAGGACACCCATGAATCATTCCCAATAGGGTTGGCGGCTTATGCTTTTTGCTTAGAGAGCATGAATAGCACACCCATGAATCATGCCCAATAGATTTGGCGGCTTATCCTTTTTGCTTGGTGGGTGTCTAGATCAATTATTGTTAGTAATGACAGCATTGAAAACAGATAACAAATTGCCGCATGCTCAAGCTTGCTGAACCCCCTCTGCTTCGCAGCTCCGGCCCATGGGTAAGGTGTTATGCGTAAGAAAGTGATTAAGGGTAAGTTGAATAGAATAATCTTTTTTCTTTTGGGGATAATGGTTTCATATGGCATTTCAATTATCTGGTGGAATGCGTGGATGTATAAAGGGGTAGTTGGTCCAATTCCTTTCTTGAATAACTACAAATAGGACACCCATGAATCATGTGCCCAAGAATCATGTCGGAGAGGAAAAAATCGGCAAAATAAAAAGCCATGCTTACCAGAGGAGCATCGAAGCTCAATTGTGTGAGGTATTTAGTCTATTTTTGGCGTGCAGGGCTTTCAGTACACAGGGCGAACGGGGATCAATCGGTGGGATTAAAAATGATTCAATTTAGTTGAGATGAAGGGTAAGAGAGAAACTTTTGGCAATCATGCACACCTTGGGCCCAGCGTTTATTCAATAAGTTACAGGCTTTCCGTACTGCTTCAACCGACCCTACCAAACCTTTAAATCGACTTTCAAAATTTCGGTTGAGGTAAAGCCAGTGCTCAGGTGAAATACCCAGGCGTTCAAGTATGGGAGGGGTATTTTCAGCGATAGTGCCGCGCTTTCTGGGATCTAGATGCCGACCACTCCAATCCACCAACTCCAAATAGTGGCCCAGCTGAAAAGGTAAACCTTTTGGCATATTTAAGCGCTCATCTCCCACAAACGGTAGTAAACTTTTGGGTTGCTCAGCGGTGACTGCAGAGCGAATACGCAGTTGAATAGAGGTGTAATCAGAGTCTTCAGGCGTTTTGGCAATATTAGCGCGGATAGGGTTTAAGTCTACATAGGCTATGCAAGCGGCGAGGGCTTTTTCATCCAGTAAAGCCTGCGACTTAAATCGCCCCTCCCAAAAACGGCCCGTACACTGGTCTTCAGCATTGGCTTACCGCGCGATAGACTCGTTTAAACAGCGCATAAACCAACTGATATCTATTAAGCGCTCCCGCCATATTGCGGTGACTTCTCTTAGTTTTTCCAGCTCACAGTGATCGAGGGTATCGCCTTTGAGATAGCGGAGAGCCAGAGAGGGAGCCCGAAACAGCTTCTCCCAACGGGTAATTACCTCTGCAAGAGACCACTTATCAGCAGATTTTTTATCGATGTAGAGTACTACATGGTAGTGATTGCTCATAACCGCAAAAGCGGCAATATCCAGCGCAAAAATCCCAGCCAATTGCTGTATACGATTTTCAATCCATTCGCGCCGATGTTCGTAATCTCTCCCAGATTCACTATCCCGTCCACCAAGGAATGCTCGCCGCACACAGCGGGATACACAGTGGTAATAAGGGGTTACATCAAGAGATATCTGACTGCTTCGAGGTAGAGTCATCAGCTGAACACACATTTATGTGGATGAGTATCCAGTATCTTCTAGTGTATTCATCCCTTGTCAATGGGGCTGGCGGCTTATACCTTCTGTTTGGAGGGTGTTTAAATCAACTCTTCCTTGGCCACCTCGCCTCCAGGCTAAGCCTTATATGATGTTTCTATTCGTCAGCTCGTAGTTTTGCTAGTGGCTTCCTCCCCACAATACTTCACGGTGTTGCAGTTGCCATTCGCTAGTAGTTAGCATTTAATGAAGCCCATTAAATGGTGATCTCCCTACAGGGGACTTTAACCCCATTAGTTCACGCCCATGCTGGGGGTACCAAGAAGCTGCTAGGGGCAGCATTACACTACGCTCCATGCAGCCCCGGGGCCATACGTTATGGTGACAATCATGCTAGTGAAACTTCGTACAAAATTTTCGGAAAACGGAAGTTTTGACTTGCCTACAAAAGAAAACGTAACAAAGTATATCCGTTTAAATAAAGTGCCCAACAGACCCGGAATATGTTTTATTTTTGCTGGCCATGGTTGCAAAGGTGATCCAATTTATATTGGCAAAGCTGGGACGTTAACACAAGCGGGGCTTTTCAGGCCGCAAGGTATTGCAAAGCGCTTGGGTGCAAAGCAAAATGGGAAAACCCGCAATTGTTACTTCCAACAGATTATGCGGCAAAAATATAAACAAGGTCTTTCTTTTGCTTGGTTTGTTACATATGGCAATGGTCACTCAACTTTGCCAGCTCTTGCTGAGGCTGAAGAAATCCAAAAGTTTTTACAAAAAAATAGGTGCTTGCCAGCCCTTAATAAGGCGTTCTAGTCATGTCACCATACAAGCTTGTCAAACAACGCCACACATCTTCGGTGTTCCGCTGGACTCGCTCCTGCACCACTCGCCGTTTACAAAAGCGTTATGTGGTTAGGTATGAACAATAAGCGTACCCTGCTAGCTGTACTGCTATCTCCTATTGCATCCTCAGTCTTAATAGTTGCGATACTTGTAGATTCACTTTTCAACGGGCAAAGTTTGGTCTCATTTGAAGGACTTTTGGTTCTAACTTTGTTTGCAATTGGCTCTATAGCTGTATCATATGTATTCGTTTTGCTTGTCGGGCTACCTATTCATTTTGTATTTTCAAAACTGAATATTACATCCTGGCTGGCCTATACATTATCTGGAATAGTTGTCGCGCTTAGCTATCAATATATTCAATACCTAGCTGATGAGATGCCTGCTCAATTACAAGAAGCAGGATATGCGTTGTACGCAGGAGGTGGTTTGATTGTGTCACTCGTATTTTGGTACTTTGCAGTGAAACTGCATAACAATAACAGGCAAAGCGACGGAAAAAATTCTCGCGTGCTATAAGGTATTATGTGTGTGCACGTATGACTATCAATGTATACATCAAAGAAACTAATATAGATAAGATTCAGAGCTGGATCTCCTCAGTCTTCGAATCTGTAGAGCAAGTAGACCACGAAGACGATTTGTATATCTATCACGGCAAATTTCACCATGACCGTGTTTTTGTAACCGTCACCACTGACCTAGATGATTTCACGGAATTTTCGTGCCTTTTTCTCGTGTTTGAAGGTGGTGCCAAATGGGGAAATGATCAAGAATGTGCGCTCGACCTACATAAACACTTTCATTGTAAAGTTGTTTGTTCCCATGGAACAAACCAGTACAATCCATATACGTGGCTTCATATCTCCGATAAAGGTGAGGAAATTAGTGATAAAGCTTGGTAAAACGTATAACAAGCATAGGCAAGGGGTGGACAAACCGCTGGTTTGCCCGCACCTAATACAGTCGTTAGGGACCTAATGAGAGTAATCACACTTTATATAGTTTTATTTTCATCACTAGCAATGGCCACGGAATTTGCGCCCCCTAAATGGTACCCACATAAAGACTATACACCGTCAGATAAAGTAATCCTAGCCTTCGATACCGCTCAGGAATATTATGTAAAGAATGTAGCGAGCACAAACCAACCTATTGATTATGAGTTTCATGCTTATGCAACAGATGGTGGCTATATCGTTTCAATTATGGTGCTTTATCGAGAGAAGGATGGCAGGCATAGCGTGACGATGGATGGCGAGCACTGTATCTTTTTGAATCAGCAATACATGATAAAAGGATCAAGGCAGTGCATAGCAACAGACCCAAATCCTTTAAAGCAGTGATATCTAACAACCCGCAACAATCGCTCCCGTTCGTTGCTGGACGTTAAGCATACAGAGAAATATCGTGCCACAGTTAAGAAAAATATATTTATGTAATTGCTGCATGCTTTATGATCGGATGCATTAATCACGTAGCAGATATCGTAAATGGTGGCCCTTTTCCATATACCTTCGCGCCATTCGGTTTTAATGTATTCTGGACTGCATTGTCTGTAATTGATCTCCTTGTGGTGGTTTTGCTTATTGCTAAATTGCGAGCTGGCCTAATTTTCGCTGCCATAGTTATGGTGCTGGATGTTACCTTGAATTCATATGCAATTTACGGTGTAGGAGTGAAGCTTGCATTTTGGCCTGTACAAATTCAAACGCTATTTTGTGGCTTTGTTCTTGGAGCGTTACCGGCATTGTGGGACATAGCTCCTCGCCATAGTATGGTGGAGGCCAATGAGATAAGTGCTTAACAACCATAGACACATTACTGCGGGACTTTGGCCCTTCACGGGATGGCCTACGCGATGCTCCAACAGCCCATTTTTGTAGCCGTTATCCCGCGTTCAGCTCTCTAACATCAGTAAATAATAAAAAGGAATCAACGAATGATTGAAAGTGCCCAAATAATTCAGCCTGTAATTGCCTTGATAGCTTGGTCTATGGTTATGTGGTTGTGGATGTACGCAACACGATTGCCTGCAGTGAAGAAAGCTAAATTAAAGCTTGATCCGAATGCTCCTCGCGGAGAGCAAATGTCAACCCTGCCTCCCCATGTTCGTTGGAAAGCTGATAATTATAATCATCTCATGGAGCAACCAACTATTTTCTATGCTTTGGCGATATCACTTGCAATCCTTGGCGCAGGAGATGGCTTAAATTTTATTCTGGCATGGGTATATGTCGGCATTCGAGTAATTCATAGCATTGTACAGGCAACTTTCAACAAAATTGAAATCAGATTTTTAATATTTGCTCTATCAAACATTCCATTATTAGCCTTAACAGTGAACGCTGTGCGAACCACATTTATGTAATAAAACCAATGGGCATAACAAGACGTCGGCGTTCGATAGCAAGCTGCCCGGGACGCCTACGGCGCCCCACAACTTCGTGTTAGCACCGATATGAAAGCACATATACCTTATGAAGAAAGATCCGGAAGAAAGCCGGATTTTGTAGTCAAGTACAAGATAGACCTATCTGAAGAGAATAAAAATGTCAAGCCGGGACAAGGAATGAGAGTGGATTTTCTTTATGACGGGGATGATCCGCAGGTTGAAGGTATACACATGATCTGGCCAGAGATTCTTGATGAAGATGGCAGAGTCATAAGAGATACTACTCCAGGTTATATTCCTAATGAAGGCTTTGCCAATATGTGGATATTAAGTGAAGAGCGCCGTGAGTATCACCATAAAAGGCTTAAGATTGGTACAAAAGGGACTTGGTGGCGCGGTGGTCGCATTGCTAATGTCACGGTAGTTCAGATCAATGCCGTTAAGTAGTACTTACAAATTGTGGCACAATCGCCCACAAAGGATGCGGGCTGGACTCGCTACACGTCGTTCCACTCGCCTGTGTATAAGGCGTTAAAAGTTATGAAAATAATCGCAGCATTAATTTTGACTGCTCTATCTTCTAGGGACCCTCTGATCAACGAAGCATTTTTCCAGAATTAAGCTGAGCTGCTTGAAAAATTCACTTTATTACGCACAAACGCGTAATTTGCGCGTAATAGTCCACTAATTTTTCATCTGAAACCCTCAATAGGTGGATTTCAGGCGAACCACCCCTAGGCAGCCAAGTATTTTCTCCCTATTATTAAGTTGGTAAAGCCTGCCAGTAAGCACAGCCTCTCAGTATTTTTTACCAGTCCCCGATAGCGGACCTTGTCATAACCAAATACCCGTTTGATGTAGCGGAAGGGGTGCTCGACCTTCGCTCTTATCTGCGCCTTGATCTTTTCCGCTTTACGAAGTGCATCACGCCCTGGAAGAGTTTTTAGCTTGCTCGGCTTCATTGCTATATACCAATCCGCCTCCCGCTCTTTCAACTCTTCACGTTTCTCCGCACCAATGTACCCAGAGTCTCCCCAGATTCTTTTCTCCTCCCCGTGGAGAACTCGCTCTGTAGTTGTGACATCATGCGAATTCGCTGCTGTTGTATCTATGCTATGTATTACTCCGAGCACATCATCAACCCCGATATGCATTTTCATTCCAAAATGCCACTGATTGCCTTTCTTTGTTTGATGCATTTCTGGATCACGTTTTTTCTTTTTATTCTTGGTTGAAGTTGGCGCAGAGATAATAGTGGCATCTACAATCGTACCTTCACGCAGTACCATGCCATTCTCAGCAAGATGCTTGTTGATTTCATCAAAAAGAGCTGCACCTAGCTGATTGAGCTCCAGTAAGTGGCGAAAGTTAAGAATCGTTGTTTCATCGGGAATTGGGCCGCTCAAAGTCAATCCAGCAAAACTACGCATGGATTCAATTTCATACAGTGCATCCTCCATAGCGGGATCACTGAGATTATAAAATAGCTGCATGCAATGAATACGGAGCATGACACTCAATGGATATGGCTGTCGGCCACGTTTGCCTTGTGGATAGCAAGGAGTGATCTGAGCTTCTAGTCGCTGCCATGGGATGAGGGCTTCCATTTGAGAAAGAAACTTCTCTCGGCGAGTTATACGGCGCTTTAGCTTATATTCTGCTTCGGCAAAGGTGACTTGGTGCATAATTCATCGTAGTCTTGATGGGTAGGTGAATATTACCAATATTGGCTTGGAATTATTCAGAGGTTCCCTAGTGCCTTATCATATCAGGCAGTTTCAATAGCGGTCAGATCTCTATTAGAATCAGGGAATACAGATAGCTTCGTTCACGTCGGAAACAGCACACGGTCAGAATTCAATAAGCGGCGAAGTATTGCTTCGTCATGCACCCTCAACATTCTAGAAGGCGATACCAAACAACCAATAGGTGATGGTAGCGCTAACAATCATGCTCTTATTATCTGCCCTGGATTTAGAGCTCTCGGCATTCGTTTAAAACCTGAAGAGTCTGGCAAATACCATATATTGGGTTACTGGTCCCAGTAAGCTTTTAACAAGTTGCGGAATCCCACCGTCTATACTCCGTTCGCATTGTGCTGTACGCTATGCTAACACAAAGCGGCTCAATTCCGGCGGCGCCGGTGCAAGGAGTTATGTGTAAGGAAGAATTGTGGATGTAACTACACTGAGAGAAAAGCAGGAAGAGTTATTTCAGTCAGGTAAAATCAACAAGGCTAAATACAATGAGCTCTCATCGATTCACCAGCGGATATCTGAAATATCATCGAAGGCTGAAATGAGCCCAGAGGAAGCTGAAAAGATAGGTGAACTATTCCAATCTAGCTCAAATATTCTATTAAAAGATGCTATCGAAACAGATGAAAGCTTAACTCAAAATTTAATAAAACGAAGTAATCAAAGATTCAAACAATGTATCACTATATTACTTATATCCACATTTATTAGTATATCAATTATAATTATTAAAGGGCTTTAAACACATAAGAAGTTTTGGGAACGGACTGGCAAACCTGTCGCCTAAGGAACCTCTGAATAATTCCAAGCCAATATTGGTAATATTCACCTACCCATCAAGACTACGATGAATTATGCACCAAGTCACCTTTGCCGAAGCAGAATATAAGCTAAAGCGCCGTATAACTCGCCGAGAGAAGTTTCTTTCTCAAATGGAAGCCCTCATCCCATGGCAGCGACTAGAAGCTCAGATCACTCCTTGCTATCCACAAGGCAAACGTGGCCGACAGCCATATCCATTGAGTGTCATGCTCCGTATTCATTGCATGCAGCTATTTTATAATCTCAGTGATCCCGCTATGGAGGATGCACTGTATGAAATTGAATCCATGCGTAGTTTTGCTGGATTGACTTTGAGCGGCCCAATTCCCGATGAAACAACGATTCTTAACTTTCGCCACTTACTGGAGCTCAATCAGCTAGGTGCAGCTCTTTTTGATGAAATCAACAAGCATCTTGCTGAGAATGGCATGGTACTGCGTGAAGGCACGATTGTAGATGCCACTATTATCTCTGCGCCAACTTCAACCAAGAATAAAAAGAAAAAACGTGATCCAGAAATGCATCAAACAAAGAAAGGCAATCAGTGGCATTTTGGAATGAAAATGCATATCGGGGTTGATGATGTGCTCGGAGTAATACATAGCATAGATACAACAGCAGCGAATTCGCATGATGTCACAACTACAGAGCGAGTTCTCCACGGGGAGGAGAAAAGAATCTGGGGAGACTCTGGGTACATTGGTGCGGAGAAACGTGAAGAGTTGAAAGAGCGGGAGGCGGATTGGTATATAGCAATGAAGCCGAGCAAGCTAAAAACTCTTCCAGGGCGTGATGCACTTCGTAAAGCGGAAAAGATCAAGGCGCAGATAAGAGCGAAGGTCGAGCACCCCTTCCGCTACATCAAACGGGTATTTGGTTATGACAAGGTCCGCTATCGGGGACTGGTAAAAAATACTGAGAGGCTGTGCTTACTGGCAGGCTTTACCAACTTAATAATAGGGAGAAAATACTTGGCTGCCTAGGGGTGGTTCGCCTGAAATCCACCTATTGAGGGTTTCAGATGAAAAATTAGTGGACTATTACGCGCAAATTACGCGTTTGTGCGTAATAAAGTGAATTTTTCAAGCAGCTCAGCTTAATTCTGGAAAAATGCTTCGTTGATCAGAGGGTCCCTAATTTTATTTGCGATTACGTGCCAACTTCATCAGCCCATGTTCACGGCATTATGCGTCATTAAACATAGAGTATTAATTGAAAAATGAGTAAAGATCAACCAAATAATCCGCTACACGGTATTACTCTTGAGAAAGTTGTTACACGTTTGCAAGAACATTATGGCTGGGATGGTTTGGCAGATAGGATCAATATCAATTGCTTTAAGAGCGACCCGTCAATTAAGTCTTCGCTCAAGTTTTTACGCAAAACCCAGTGGGCACGAGATAAAGTCGAGGATCTGTATATCTCAACTTTTGAAAATAAATCTCCGTGGGCTAATCGTAAATAAGCACTATTTGGTCACTACATAGATGTTGCTGTAATTAGGCAGGGACAGGCGCATAAATCGGGTAGCCGGTAGTTTCTAGCTACCGGCCCCCACACCACATATCGTGCCAGTTCGCAATGGTCGCTAGCGGGTTGGGCCTATTTATTAATCAGTGTCCACGCTGACAGCCTCATAGTAGCAGGCTAAACTGATCTCTCCAGATAAGAACGTAAACTTCACTACATAGCTGCATCATTTGCTCTACCCGTTAGGTCACCCGGCTTCAGTGTCCTTGGCCGCCTCCCCTCCAGGCTAAGCCTTATATGATTTTTCTGTTCGTCAGCTCATAGTCTTGCTAGCGACTTCCTCCCTACAAGACCTCATGGTGTTACAGTTGCCATTCGCTAGTAGTTAGCATTTAATAGAGCCCATTAAGTGGTGATCTTCCTATATGGGGCTTTCACCCCATTAGTTCACTCCCATGCTGGGCGAGGGTACCAAGTCAAGCCTATCGGACGCTCCGCTCCGCAGCTTGAGGCATTAACTGCTTTATTAGCAATTTTACTTGCAAGTGGAAAGTCAAAAATACAAAAAGAGGAATTTCATTGAAAACTATATTCTCATTAGTAATATTCTTAATATTTACGACATTTGAAACTATTGCTGAAGAAGTTGATACAAAAAAAGATTATCACACCTTTGTTTTGGTACATGGTGCTACAGGCGGAGGATGGGACTGGAAAGAGGTTGGTAAGCAACTTAGCGCTAAAGGTCATACCGTCTACAGGCCAACACTGACGGGGTTAGGTGAGAGGCATCATCTTTCCTCTCCTGATATTAACTTAACCACACATATCAACGATATCGTTAACCTGATTATTTTTGAAAAATTGAAAAATGTGGTACTTGTAGGTCATAGCTATGGTGGCATGGTAATCACCGGAGTTATCGATCGTATTCCAGAGCGAATTCATCATGTTACATTTTTAGACGCGAAAGTACCTGAGGATGGCATGTCAATGATGGAGGGGCAGCCAATACCTGCGGAACATAAAGTGGTAAATGATCAAGTTCACTTCTCATGGATTGATGTTAATTCCGAATTTCCACGAGATGTTACGCAGCCATTAAAAACACTTACGGAACCTGTATCGTATAAGAATCCTCTGGCAAAAAAACTCAATGTCACTTATGTAGCTTTTATTCCTGAGGGGGTGTCGAAAGCTGATAGAGCTAAAGATCCTTCTTGGCATCGGGCAGTAGAGCGGAAATGGACAATTCGTACATTTAATGGTGATCATGTGATTTATCGGGCCAAGCCCAAAGAATTTTCAGAGATGCTTGAAGAAACCGTAAACGATACAAATAATATTTAAATATTTTGTGGCATACAGTTAAATCGGGTAGCCGGTAGTTTCTAGCTACCTGCCCCACGCTACCCATCGTGCCGGTCCGCAATGGCCGGTTCCCTATCCGCTGAATCTCTACCCAACGATAGCGTCGAGCAGATACTCATCTAAGTTGAGTGCCATGACAGTGCCCAACCTCAACTTTATCTGACTGAAAGCATATCGGTAGGCAAATCCGGTCTTTTAATTCGTGGAGTTTAGGTTCAGGCCTTCACTCTGTTCAAGGTATAAATCTTGGCACTTGGCTACTATGCCGTCAGCTGACTTCTATTTAATCACTCTATTCATTTCTGACCGAGACGCTGCCGTGTTCCACCACTTTTTTCTATCCCCGCGATGGCGGCTAGCGGGTTGGGCCTACTTATGAGTCAGCAGCCACGCTGACAGCTTCATAGCAGCAAGCTAAACAGATCTCTCCAGATAAGGACGTTAACTTTATATACACAACTACATCATTGACTCTGCCCGCTAGATCATCTGGCTTCGGTGTCCTTTATCCCCCGCCTCCAGGCTCAGCCTTTTAGGATCTTTCTGTTCGTCAGTTCGTAGATTTGATAGCGACTTCCTCCCACAAAACCTCACGGTCCGCAGTTGCCATTCGCTAGTAGTTAGCATTTAATGGAACCCATTAAACGGTGATCCTCATACAGGAGGCTTCCACCTCATTAGTTCACGCCCATGCTGGGCGTACCAAGTTGCTGCATTCGACAGCCTACACTCCGCACGCTTTATGCTATACGCTACGCTAGCACAAAGCGGCTCCATTTAGGCATCAGCTGAGCAAGGCATTATATTTTGAATCATGGTTGAAGAAGAACTTAAGATCGCATTGTTTGAAGCCGCTAGTTACTTTCGGTCTCGCGGTATTTCTGCATGGGAACTTGAAGCGCTAAAGGCAATAAAAAAAATAGAGAGTAACGACTTTAGCTTTTTAGAAGATCTTTGGATTAAATATGCGCCAACTTGTGATATTGACGATTTACTGCTCACAGAATATGCAGCCGAAGATGAGGATAAGGTGAATAAGCTAAACACCCAGTTAGCAAAGATCGCAAATGAAGTGTTTGCTTTACTAGAAAGAGCAAAGTGTGAAAAAACATAACAAACTGATCCTACCCACCAAAGACGGACACTCTCTTAAGCGATAAACTACGCAGCAGAGGTGCCCTATGACACGATCAAGTAAATCAACCAAAACCACTCGTAAAAAATACTCAGAGGAATATAGAAAAGATGCCCTAGCACTGGCGGTCAAGGTAGGGGTAAGCGTTGCCGCTAAACAGCTTGGGTTACATCCTTCCCAGATTTACGGATGGCGAAGCAAGGCTAAGTTACATCAGAGCCGAGGGGATGCCGAGAGAGAGCTGGCCACAGAGAATGCTCGCCTTAAGCGGCAGCTGGCTGAGCAGGCAGAGGAGCTGGCGATCTTAAAAAAGGCCGCAGCGTACTTTGCAAAGAGCCTGAAATGAGGTACGCCTTCATGCTAAAGCACAGGCATAAGTTCAGCATCAAAGCGATGGCTAAGGTATTGAGCGTATCTCGCAGTGGGTTTTACGATTGGGTGTCAAGATCGGCCGATCAATCCAAGCGCCAGCAGTACCAAATGGAGCTTGATGGTTTGGTACAGCAGCGCTTTATAGCCAGTAAAGAACGTAGTGGCGCCCCTCGCCTGACGAGGGAATTGGCCAGTGAGGGGAGTAAATATAATCAAAAAACAGTTGCTGCCAGCATGCGTCGACAGGGCCTACGGGCTAAAGCCGCCAAGAGATATAAAGCCACAACCTACTCAAAACATGGTCTGCCAGTGGCCCCAAATCTGCTCGAGCAGAACTTCAATACTGAAGCGCCGAATCAGAAATGGGTCGGGGATATTACCTACCTACGAACAGAAGAGGGTTGGTTATATCTGGCTGTAGTGATAGACCTATATAGTCGGCTGGTTATTGGTTGGGCGATGTCAGAAACGATGACAGCTACATTGGTCTGTGACGCCCTTCAAATGGCTTTATGGCGACGTAAGAAACCTACAAATGTTATCGTGCATACTGACAGGGGAAGCCAATATTGCTCTAAAGATTATCAATCTTTAATTACAGCTTATGATCTGCGGTGCAGCATGAGCGCCAAAGGTAACTGCTATGATAACGCCTGCGCAGAAACGTTCTTCCACTCACTTAAGGTAGAAGTAATCCATGGTAACCGCTTTCCTACAAGGTGCCTCATGCGGGAAACCGTATTTGAGTATATAGAAATAGACTACAATCGAAATCGCTTACACAGCGCCAATGGCTATCTCAGCCCTGAGGCGTTTGAGGAACAACTAGTCGCTTAGTGGTGTGTCCGTTGTTGGTGGGTAGGATCAAACAGCAGCACGGTCGCCCGCAAATTACCCGGACTGGATGGCCTATGCTTCACCTCGGCCGCCCGTGCTCTGGGCGCTAAACACTAAAGGAAGTATCTACAGTATGCCAAAGTTAAGAAATCCGATAATCACTCAAATACTCGATTACCTAGAGTATGGTGATTCCTGTTTAGAAGACTTTGATACTCAATTTCCTGATGATTCATCTACATTGGCGAAGTTAACTTTTAAACCTCTACTAGGTACAATTTTGTATTAGATGAAACTCATTCTGGTGGAACAATAGACTCAGCATTGACTGCTACCGATCAGAGTAGTAATAGGAGGTTTATAGAACTATTAAGAGGCCCGGAGAATATATGAATCAAGAATCACGGATACATGATGATATAAATTCCGCGATGATCCGGGTGAGCGACTGGGTTTCTAGTATTAGAGATGATCTTGTAACTTCTAGAGCCAGTGTAAGATCAACTATCGATAAGCTAACCGAAAATTTTCAGAGCAGGATCGACGAAAATACTAAAGACTAAGAATCATACTTTGAGCCAAGTGAAGAGGATCATTTAAAGTCAAGACTGGACGAGCCACATGAAAAAGTAGCTGAACTTGAATCTCGTTTGGAAATATCTCTGAAGGCACAAAGGAAAGACAAAGAGTGATTGATAAAGGTTAATCAGATCTAAAGGTCTACCTCAAAGGCATATGGTATAAAACATTTGGCACGAAGCTCCTTAAAACAATAAAGAAAATATTGAAATCAAAAGAAGGTCGAGAAATGCCAGCAGATATAGCCAGGAAACTATTGCAGTAAATGTTTAACAATATCAATTAAGCGGACAGCCTTATCATTGTTTGTGGCGTTCAGACTGTAGAAAACTAATGTATGTCTTTGCCTCCTCAGGCAGGATCGAATATCAACCATAAATGGTGATTCTACTTGAATTCTGATTTAGCCTTCACTGATAAGTAGGCTATTTTTCACATAAAAAGAAAACACGAAAAGCGGGCTGAGTTTTCCTGCACTTTCGTTAGCACTAATTTGGGACAACCAATGAAAACGACATTACTTTTACTGGTGTTACTTGTTCTTTGTGGATGCTCTAGTAACAAGGTAATTGATAGAACCGAAAACGGTGTACTCATAAATAGCCGAGAAAAAACAGATGGCGGTGTTTCGCTCATTTTTGCTTCAATCGATGGAAAAAAACTTCATCCCGGACCATGGACGGCGCCAATTGAGGCAATCTTTCCAGTTGCGCCAGGACGGAGAGATATTGGGGTAAAAGTTGTATTTACACCAGAAAAAACCACAGCGCAAAAAATAGGTTTTCAAACCCCATTTCACTATATCCTTGAGTCAAATACTGAGCTATTGGCAGAGGCTGGAAAATCGTACGTGTTGAAAGCTAAAAGGAGTGGAAGTTTAGCTACTTTCTGGATCGAGTCAGAATCGGGGGATATCGAGTCAGAAATTAAAACTGGCCCGGTGAAAAGAGTAACAATTATTCCAGTATTCTATTAAATTAGAATCGGTAGGTAACAGTGCTAACAAAGCACAACAGAATGACAATTTTCTTTATGTGAGCAAGACCACACACAATAGGAGCATAGAGTGAAATTAAGAATTTTTATTATATGGTTCATAAGTAGTACTGCTTTCGCAAGTGAACACCTTGAACCTGAGGACTCTCAATTTTCGAGAGAGTTCTTTGGCGGATATACGCATCTTGTCTTAAGTTATCTTGGTTCAGCATATGAAGAAGATGTAATAGTAAGGCTTATTGGATTCCCTTCCTTTTCTCCTGAATACGTCTTGGGTATAAAGCAAAATGATAAAGAAAATTATATATTTTTTGAGTCCCCCAAAATGCAATTATGGGGATACCAAATGATGCCTTTGATGGAAGAAGGTTCTGTGAAGGTTATGAATGATGAGGGTGAATTCGTTAAAGATGAAGCAGGGCTTAAAGAACTAGAGTCCAAATACCCTAAATCTCCCCAAGAAATTCCACGAATAAAATGTAAAAAAGAAATTCGTCAAGAGTTAGCAGATAAAATTCAGTATGTTTGGCAAGAAATGCTGTATGAAACAAGGTATCCACGAGATTTTTCTATGGGAGCAGACGGCCAAACTTACCACTTCTCAGCAAAAATATTTGGAAACTTGAATTACGCTGGTAAGGTATGGTCACCTTCGCCAGAGAGCAAAACAGGTAAACTCGTTAGAATATCTGATTTAATGGTGGACTACTGTCTTGAAGGCAAGAGGAGAATTAGGAAAGAGCTAGAGAAAAAAGTAAGCACTTTTAAAATAGAATTAGAAAACATTAACAAATCAATCCAACCGTCCGCTAACGCATCAGTTGATTGAAGTGTTTTAAGTATAAATAGGTGGGAAGATGTTACAGGCTGCAATAATTGCTTTGATATTGATAGGCATCTACAAGCTAATTGACAGAAACAAGTCACAAAGTAGTGATCCAAATATTGACTGGTGGGTTGCTTTTACCTTCGTTTTTGTACCTATGATTCTTATATTCATAATCAGCTTAGTAGTCATAGGAAATGCTTTTTCGGAGATCATTATTTTATCGGCCTATTCCTTATATTTTATTATTCCATTTATCTATTTAAAGAAGATTCTAGGCTATTCAGCAAAAAAATCACTAAAGTATTCAGTATGGGTTCCGGTTACGGTGTTGGCTATAGAAATTCCATATACTTTGTTTTTCGGCCTACACAATGCTTAACAAGCTTGTGTTGTCGCCTCCGACTTGGACAGCCTAATGCATAGGTTCTCATAAAAAGGCGTTATGACCCATAGAAAATGAATATATTACCGGGTATTGGAATAGGTAAAATTAGGTACGGCATGATAGAGAAAGAAGTCATTTCTTTCTTGGGCAAGCCAGATCGAGTTGAGGAATCCGAGTATGTTGAAGGCAAAGGTGATTGGCATAGAGAATTATGGTATTCGCATAGAAACTTAACATTTATCTTCAATGATAGTGATAACTTTCGCTTAGGTACAATAACAGTTATGGGGGCCGGATATTCATTATTTGAACAGCAACTATTCGGTTTAGGAATCAAAGAAATTTCAAGGTTAATAGCTAAACATACTGGAGAGATAGCAAAACTAGAAGACTGGTCTTCCGAAGAGCTTCCAGATCATAAATGCTTAATTCATGATGGTTTAGGTATAATGTTTTGGTTTGATTACAATTACCTTGCAGAAATGCAGTGTAGCTATCTATTTGAGCCGGACAACGAGACTGTTATATGGCCAGTAAAGTCATAACAAGTTTAGCCAGCATCGGCAAGCCAAAAAAGTAACTGGGCTGGACCTTACTTCCTTCGGCCTATGCTAAAGGCGTTAAGCACCGACAATATACGGATCAATAATGAAGCCTGATGAAAGATGGAAAAAGATTCGATCTAAAGGGTCGTTTCATTTTACTTTAACTAGAGGTCTATTTGGGGGCGGTTGTTTACTATTTGTTAATGGGTTTCTATCAAGGCAGATGATCTATAACCAACCCATTCTCACTATGGATACATTTTGGTCAGTAATAGGTAGTTTGGCTGTTGGGTTTCTCTTGGCAGGTGTAATCTGGTCTATTAATGAGTCAAGATACAATGGGCCCAGAACCTAGATCACATAGCCGGTAGTTTTTAGCTACCGGCCCCCACACCACCCATAGTGCGGGTTAGAGATGGGCAGCTCCCAATCAGCAATAAATCTCTACTCAACATTACTGTCGAGCAGCTCTTCATTTGAGTTGGAACAATCTTGGGCGTCCACAAATTGGGCACCTATGGCTTATTGGTAGGTGAGTTCAACACTAACCCATTGATTACATCCAGCAAATAGGAGGCGCTAGCAAAGGCACCCTATATCAAAACCTTTGCCGCCATAGTTTTGATATGGATGCTTTGGGAAATCTGTAGCCACAGCGGGGCTATCAACGATCTCCTCTTCCAAGTGCCCGCTCCTTTTGTGCACGTATATATATTTCTTCACGGTGAACAGGCAGGGATTTGGGAGCAAGTATGCTTATCTTCACTTGATTACCTTTAACTTCCAATACGGTAATTGAGACATTTGCTCCAATCCTTAAATTTTGACCCGTCCGGCGCTTTAAGATCAACATATTTGTTTCCTCTAAGACTCAAACCATTTGTAGGCCACCCTTAATGGAAGGCTTTGTAAGTAATTTTTTGAGGAAATATGAGGTGGTGCACGAGAACGGTAGGCATAGAAGAAGAAAAGGCGGGCACTACGCTCCCAGAGCTTGGAGAACCTCTCCAAACTGCTCAATATACTCCAGTTTATTGAAGACGAGCGGGTTTCTAGCGTATGATCCATATAGCCATTTTGATAGTCTGCTTATCAATTTGGTTAGCTGGCCCCTGGTGTTCCACCACCTCGGGTCAGCGCCTTTTACTTGCTTTTACGTCACAATACCGCTCTCCTTTGACGGGCTGATTCTTAGAAAATTATTGACTTGGTTAAACTTCTTTGGTAGCTGACATTTTAAAAGGCAGCTCAACGCCGACCAAAATACCAATAAGTATCCATTGATTTTACGCAGCTTTGACACTAAAACAAACTTAATAAAATCCTATAAGATTATTTTTGTGCCTATATTTTTAACTTTATGCTTTGAATAATCTGAGTTATTCACAAAACAAACCATTTATCCTGGTGCTTTTATTAAGCTCACTCGAAGGAACTCAGAAAAATAGATTACCAATGCTACCACTTACCATAAGCCCCTTACTTCTTAGAGCCAAAATTTCTTAGTATTTTTAATGTATTACTGAGGATTTTAGGTAACCATCCTACTAGGGAACCTCTGAATAATTCCAAGCCAATATTGGTAATATTCACCTACCCATCAAGACTACGATGAATTATGCACCAAGTCACCTTTGCCGAAGCAGAATATAAGCTAAAGCGCCGTATAACTCGCCGAGAGAAGTTTCTTTCTCAAATGGAAGCCCTCATCCCATGGCAGCGACTAGAAGCTCAGATCACTCCTTGCTATCCACAAGGCAAACGTGGCCGACAGCCATATCCATTGAGTGTCATGCTCCGTATTCATTGCATGCAGCTATTTTATAATCTCAGTGATCCCGCTATGGAGGATGCACTGTATGAAATTGAATCCATGCGTAGTTTTGCTGGATTGACTTTGAGCGGCCCAATTCCCGATGAAACAACGATTCTTAACTTTCGCCACTTACTGGAGCTCAATCAGCTAGGTGCAGCTCTTTTTGATGAAATCAACAAGCATCTTGCTGAGAATGGCATGGTACTGCGTGAAGGTACGATTGTAGATGCCACTATTATCTCTGCGCCAACTTCAACCAAGAATAAAAAGAAAAAACGTGATCCAGAAATGCATCAAACAAAGAAAGGCAATCAGTGGCATTTTGGAATGAAAATGCATATCGGGGTTGATGATGTGCTCGGAGTAATACATAGCATAGATACAACAGCAGCGAATTCGCATGATGTCACAACTACAGAGCGAGTTCTCCACGGGGAGGAGAAAAGAATCTGGGGAGACTCTGGGTACATTGGTGCGGAGAAACGTGAAGAGTTGAAAGAGCGGGAGGCGGATTGGTATATAGCAATGAAGCCGAGCAAGCTAAAAACTCTTCCAGGGCGTGATGCACTTCGTAAAGCGGAAAAGATCAAGGCGCAGATAAGAGCGAAGGTCGAGCACCCCTTCCGCTACATCAAACGGGTATTTGGTTATGACAAGGTCCGCTATCGGGGACTGGTAAAAAATACTGAGAGGCTGTGCTTACTGGCAGGCTTTACCAACTTAATAATAGGGAGAAAATACTTGGCTGCCTAGGGGTGGTTCGCCTGAAATCCACCTATTGAGGGTTTCAGATGAAAAATTAGTGGACTATTACGCGCAAATTACGCGTTTGTGCGTAATAAAGTGAATTTTTCAAGCAGCTCAGCTTAATTCTGGAAAAATGCTTCGTTGATCAGAGGGTCCCTAGGAATAGTAATGGCGTTATTTTTATACCCTTTAGGGATTTGGTTTTTTTATGCGACAACCCCTAAAAATTCACTTCACTCAAAGGGTGAAATTATAAATTTTCTAAGTGTATCTCAGAAAGCGAACCCAAATCGAAATATACGCACATCGATTGAACTCGCTAGGGGTGGGATTGTAGAGTAATTGAGATATAAAGTAACGGTTTGGAACTAACACTCCTATCAATTGACGACACTAATCTGGTGCCGCTCAATCAGATACAGCGAGCTGATATAATTCCCACGGAATTCCTGGTTTTTTTGGCTGGGAGCATAGCTGACTACTGCTAGCTTCCTTCACTACCGCTAAGTGAATCGGTTATTGTGGGAATCTAGGCTGCAATTGACCCTCCATTTGGTCTAGAATTAGCTCCCAAGGAAAGTGCATATCTTTGAACTGTTTGAGCTTGTGAATCAGCTCATATGGAAGAATCAAAGTGCTAATCTATCAATCAACTAACCGTGGGTGACAATAGAAATTGAAGGTCTTATAACCTCAGCAGAGAAAAGATTGAGTGGTTTTGGCGGAAAGCTTTTTGACTGGATTTTGGAGCAAGCAAAAGTTGAAGGCTGCAATCAAGTTCGCCTTGTTTCTGGTGTCCAACGCTAGCAAGCTCACAAATTCTATATAGAAAAAGGTATGGTATGGGAAGCAAAGTACTTTTCCATTAATGTTTAAATTCCATTACCAAGCTATTAACCTAATCTCTGCGTACTATCAATTTTACGTAGATACCAAAAAATCATCCCATTTAGGAATGGTTATAGAGACGTTGTACCTAAGACTTACCCACGTTTACGAACAACAAGGTGAAACTTATGTTGAATCCATTTCATCTCTCTTTCGTGGTTCCCGACAAAGAGGAAGCGAAGCGCTTTTACTTAGAAATTTTGGGTTGCCCTATAGGTCGTGACAATTCCACCTGGTTCGACATTTTATTTTACGGCCATCAAATTACAATTCATCAAGCTTCCGACAAAATGCCGGCCTACCAAATTGACCATTTTGGACCAATTCTAAGCAAAGAGGAATGGCTGTCCGTATTAGAAGTTTGTAAATCAAATGATATAGAGTTTGTAGCAAATAGCCTTATAAAAAACGAAGACGCTGAAGATGAGTCAGGCAAGTTTCTTATAAAAGATCCCAGTGGTAATACACTTGAATTCAAGTATTATATGAACTTTGAGTGTACAGTTGGGTAGCGACATCTATCGACCAGAAAACAAACGATCTGTGGGCTCCAAAGACGGAGCCCAACCTATCCGCTCGCGGTGGGAGCTTCAACGTCAAATTCGGGAGAGAACAACCATATCTGCTCCTAAGTTGCCAACATAAGTGACACAGCACCACGTCGCCATTAGCTCTGATTACACAAATGCTCGTTGCCTTAATGTGCTTTAGAAGCTTTCACCAAATCGCCTGTTTTATCCAATCACGCTGTAGAGCAAACTGCTCTATAAATCTTCATAGCTTTCTCTCATTTCTGGGTATCAGAGTATGAAGTCGGCAGTTTTGGAATTATTCGAAATCGGAAATGAAGATTTCGCTCGATGAATTTTAAACCAGAAAGCAAGGAGTCTTCGAGTTATAAAAATATGAATTATCTAGACATATGGTTCCAAGAGTATTTCAAACGACCAATCGCCTTTGACAATTATTAATCAAGTGATCTTATAAAAACTGAGATTCTATTGAAATAATAGATATTTATTCCAATCTTAGGCCACCCCGAACATTTTTTATTGCTTTCAATAAAACCTGAAACTGAAAGCAACTGCCAAATATAGCTTTCACCTAACACTGCTAAAAAACTGAAGGTTTTGACTATTTCCGAATACTTAAACTTATTTATTCATACAAACCTTGGGAAAATAGCATTCGAACGACTCAGCTCTTCCTTTCAGAATATTCGAAATATTTAGGAAGCATCCTAAAGGCAATGAATGTGAATTTTTTCTGTACCCCAGGATAACTCTTAACGCCATAGCCTCCTACTTGATACGAGTGTTTCAGAACCGCATGATCTATTGCGTTTACTATTCTTTAGCAGTTGCGTCAGATTGATTCTAAAGCGGTAATCTGGATAATACCAACCAAAATGACAACCGAGCAGCCATTTTAGGTAAGGAAAGAAGATGAAGAACCTCACAATTACATATAGCTCCCCCTTAAGTACTAAAATATCATTCTGACATGTATGAAATCACATCTCACAATGAGCTTGTACAAAAGATGGGGGGAGTATCTTGCTGCAATGAATCTGTACTCAGTAAACTAGGCATCAAGAAGGATAGAGTCAGCAACATATCAAGCACCAAAAATCAATAGCAGTATTTATGCAGAAATAGAGATATAATTGATAGCGATCTTGTTACAAGTCATGAAAATGACATAATGTCTAAGGATGAGAAACCTTCTCCCTAAAAGCAATCATAACTGGTGATCAAGAGAGCAAATCTAAAGTACTTTTATATTGCGAGTACCTAAAGGAAATCTGTTTTCATTTCGTGAGTTAGGGAAATATAGGCTTAAATAATACATTTCGTCATTGACTCCAAAGATCAGTCACAAAATTTAATTTCGCATTAAATAAAAACGACAAATACCTAGGCTTCAACTTCTCCATAATTTTACCTTAGTTACTTTAGGCGCTATGTCTACCTCTAAATACGAACAATTAACTAGAATCAGCACAAAAATCCTATTGCATGAGCCCTTTTATGGTCATTTTATGCTTGGGATGCCAAAAAGCCTGGATGAATGCGTGGATACAGCCTGCGTATCACTCATAAATAAACAGGTAATAAAACTATCAATCAACCCTCAATTTTGGGCTTCACTTTCAGAAAACCACCAATATGGCTTGATTAAACATGAGTTATTGCACGTTGTTTTTCGACACTTATTTGCACAAAGAGAATATTCCAATAAGACCGTATTCAACATAGCTGCCGATCTTGCCGTCAATCAATACATTAAACAAGAACAGCTACCAAAAGGAGCAATAACACTCGATAAATTTTTCTATTTACGTCCTCTTTATGGTATCTCACTTGAACCAATGAAGTCGGCAAAATACTACTACCAAAAGTTAATGGATGCGATAAAGGCTGAGCCTTTTAAACCAATATCTAATTATGAAAATCAACATGGTAAGATAACTCCGCTTACAGATTTAATTTCTGAAGACAACCAAGAACAGAAAAAACATAAAAGCTGGCAAGAATTTTCCGCACTTAATCCATCTGAAATTAAAGTTATGGAGTATCAGCTTCACGGCCAGGTGAAGCATGTTATGAATCGTTTATCCACCCACCAAAAGGCAGCTGGACACCTGCCTTCCAGTCTAACTGAATATTTAAAGAGCTTTTTAGAAGAATACAAACCCCAGGTGGACTGGAAACGTACAGTCAAGCGTTTTGCTGCATCTAGCAATAGCACCTTTATAAAAAACACATTACGGCGTCCATCCAAACGATACGGAACCACACCAGGAATTAAAGTTAGGCGACATCAGAGAATCCTAGTCGCGCTTGATACATCGGCTTCTGTTCCCATAGATTATTTTGATACTTTTTTTGGTGAGCTACACCAAATATGGAAAAATGGAGCTGAAGTTATTATCACAGAGTGCGATGCCAACATTCAGAAAACTTACAAATATCTAGGAGTTAAACCAGAATTTGTGCATGGCCGAGGTGGAACTAGCTTTAACCCACCTATACAGCTAGCCAACCAGGAAATTCATCCAGATGGTATCATTTATTTTACCGACGGTGGCGCACCTATACCAAGCTATAAATCTAGATGCCCAATACTTTGGGTAATCGTACCCGAACAAATGAGCGACAGTGACTGGTCGCATCTACCAGGCCAAACAGTGGTGATTAATTCGTGAGTAAAAATTATCTTACCTATGGGCTTAAATCCTCCTCAAAAGAAGCTACAGAGTTTATTGAACATATACTTCAAACCAATATAACTGCCGAGGAAGAAGGCAAGAGGAAAACCCCAGTATGCATATGGGGCAGGCATGGGATCGGTAAAACTGAGCTGGTCGGACAAATTGCTAGTGCACTAGATTACCGATGGACATATATCGCACCCGCTCAATTTGAAGAAATGGGAGATCTATTGGGGATGCCCAAGGTAGATGGGAATAAAACGGTTTTTGTTCCACCCAGTTGGGTGCCAACGGACGAGGGACCCGGTATTCTGCTCATTGACGATGTTAACCGCGCGGACGATCGGATTTTGCGTGGCATCATGCAGCTACTTCAGAATTTTGAATTAGTAAGTTGGCGATTGCCCAAAAATTGGCAAATTATACTCACAGCAAACCCGGATGGCGGTGATTATTCCGTGACGCCAATGGATGACGCTATGCTGACACGCATGATGCATATCACTATGGAATTTGATGCGAAAGTCTGGGCCAAGTGGGCTGAACAAGCAAAGGTTGACCCTAGAGGGATTAACTTTGTATTGATTTACCCCGAAATAGCAGCTGGTGAGCTGACTACACCCCGCTCATTGGTCCAATTTTTCAATAGTATCAACTCCATCAGGGACCTAGAGAAAGAGCTACCACTGGTTCAAGCTCTCGCTGCTTCGTGCCTAGATGAAGAAACAGTTACTGCATTTGTTACCTTTATTCAGCAAAATCTTACCGAGCTGATCGAACCGGAAAAGATCTTAAATGCCAAGAGTTTTAAGAAGGAAGTTACGGAGCCTATTGAGAAGATAGTAAAGAAAGATGTCTTACGTGTAGACATCTTAGCAACTCTGGCAACGCGAATGTCAAACTACTTAACGATAAATAAGATAGCACCAACTAAACCACAAATAGAGAATATTCAATCTTTTATCAAGATGGATGTAATTCCAAATGATATTCGTTTATCCCTCCTTCAAGACATCATGAATACAGACAATACAAGATTAAAAATGGTCATGTCTGATCCAGAAGTAAGCATGATGCTACTCAAAAATATGTAATCATAGATAATCTGATAAATAAGCAGAGTTCCATCACATATGAACACCCTTGAAGATATAGAAAAAACACTATCGGAGTCAACGTCGATACGCAGACTGGATATTTCTGGGAAAGAATTAAAAACAAGTAAACTCACAGAATTCCTAAATCGCTGTAGAAGCGATTTAAATGACGTTAAATATCTAAGAATTGATCTATCAGAATTAGAGAAAATACCAGATGAAATTTTCACACTAAAAAATTTGCAAGAAATATGTCTTGTCGGCAAGAAAATTGAAGGCCTAAAGGGCTTGTCTCTTCCAGCCCAAATAACCTCATTTACTTTAAACTGTGACTCGATAGATGAGCTGCCAGGATTTCTTTATACAAATACGTGCAAAAGAATACTCATCAAATGCAAAAATCTAAAAAAAACTTGTAAAGATTTAATCCGCCTACCAGAAAGAGACACACGATTCACTATTGAAATTGACAACCTGTTGGAGCTTCCGCCTATTGAGATAACCTCTAGTGTTCAATCTTTTCAGTTGAAAAGTAAAGCTCTTAGCCATATCGATTTTAACTTCTTTCGTAACATTGTTGTTGGCAGCCTGACGGTAGACTGTGATAAGCTGAAGTCTATCAAAAATATCAACGCAACTGATCATGTAAAATACTTTAACCTCTATACCACACAACCTCTAGATTTTTCTCAGTGGTCGATATCTGACACAATAGATACCTTAAAAATAAAGACATGCAGCCTTAAGCTACCCGAACTAACCCAAGCAACCCAACTTCGTTCACTTCACATCGAAGGTGTATCTGGAGAAATCACCCAAGATATCGGCAACTGTTCCAACCTTACAGAATTGTCTATTCGCAACTCTACAATCAGTTCAATAAGCCCTTATATTGAACAGTGTCAAAACCTCAAGTCTATATCGATAGACGGTGGTTTAGACTTTTTCCCAGAGTGTATAAGCAAACTTCGAAAATTGAATTCACTAAGACTTACCAATAATAAGATATCACAAATAGATATTGACTGGTCAGCTCTTATAGACCTCAGCTACTTATCTCTTCGTAATAACAATACGGTATTCTCTTCACTGGCATTCGTTTCAGATTTACCCAACTTATCAAAGCTCAATATAGATGGAAACACACTTGAAAACCGTTACGTGCTTCTACATAGAAAAAAAATACCGATAGAACAAAGCTATTCTATATTCTCAAGTGCCAAAGGATCTATAGAATATCTTCTAGGATTTTGCTCAGCGCTTGCCAAGACACGACTTAGCGAGCAAAATAAACGAAGACTACTAGATTTTGTTTGGGAACACGGTTCAGATATTAATCTTCTTTTACAAGATCCAGAATTACTAACATTAGCACTAAGCGTTCAATTCAAACCTATCAAAACCAAGCTAATTGATTATGTACAAACTTTCGTTAAGAGCCATAGTGGCCTTGAACTCTTAAGTAAGGAGTCAGTTCTTTACATTGAAGGAAAACCAAATACCACTCTCAAAAAACTTAAAGAAAAAGTGTCTACAATTGGCTATGGATTTAGTAAACATTTAGATGAAAATGTTACTCATGTAATTATTGGCAAGTCACCAAGTAACCCTAAAGTTTTTGACTCGGATCGATTTGTTTATTTAACAGAGAATGACGTATTTAGCCTTGAGTCACAACAGAATCCCAAGTTTCTAGAGCAGCAAGTTCAACAGGGTGACACCTCGGCGTTGGACGCTGTAAACGATTTGCTTTCTAATGTTGAGCCTGTCAATGTTAAAATTGGACTTCAAATGCTCGAGACGGGAGGAGTACCCGCAGACATACTTGAAACTGTATTAATGATTGCCAAATCGAATCCAGATTCAAAAGTCCGAGCACAAGCAAAGAAGGTCCTGGTTGAGCAAGGGCCTTCAGAGTGGGCATTGCTTATTGATGACAAACAACTATTTAAAAATCTCAATGAGTCTGTCAAAGAGCAAGATATAAACAACAAACTCAAGAAGATTGAAAAAACGGCTGGTTTCGACTCAGCAGCAACTCTCTCCCTTGCACTATATAAACGTTACAAAAAGGGGCTTCGCTTTCTTATCGAAAAACGTTCTATGAATGAACGCTGGCTACAAAGAATGTATACGCTCCTAATGGAAGGAGAGCATTTTGCATTTTCAACAGGCTTAGGATATAAAAATTGGAAAAACACCCGACCTGAAGATGTCACTCTATTTCCACATCGAGCAAACTATTCTTTTCCTAAAGACGTATTAAAGTGGCATACGGTAACAAGTGTTAACTTGCATAATACAAAATTAACTTCACTTCCAAAAGAATTGGTATTGTTTAAGGATCTTAAAAAGCTTGACTTGTCGGCAAACTACTTAGCTTCACTAGGCTCTCAAATCGAGGAGCTAGAGAAAATTGAAGAATTAGATTTATCTTTTAATAATTTCAAGAAATTTCCGTCCAATATCACGAAGCTTCCTCGACTAAGAAAAGTCGACCTGCGACACTGCAGTATAGATTATGATCAGAAGCCGTTGACGATCCCGAAGACGGTGAAAAATGCAATACCGGATTGCGAAATATTAGTATAAGACACAATTTGAGACGTACGAATAATTAGAGCTTTCTGATTTCATACTTAATTATATATTGGTCCTGGTTCAGAGTTCTCTGAAACCTATTAAGTCAAGAACATGCAATCGCACGTTCTTGACTTAGCACAACACATAATCCCTCAACAATTCGCAAACTCTAAGAACTATTAGCGCAAATCAAACCAATCATTATTTATAAATTGATATATTCAAATTTTATCTACACGGATTTCAGTAGAATTACCCCTAATATAATTACCCCGAAACTCTCGCGGAGATTGCCCAGTCCATTTTTTAAAGCTTCTGGAAAAACTACTGGTATCACCGAATCCTAATTTGTAGGCGATTGACGTGATCGGGGTATCACTTTGCTTAAGATACTGCACAGCCTGATGCTGGCGTATTTCATCTAGCACAGTCTGATAACTGGAGCCTCTTTCTTTTAGTTTTCTATGCAAACCACGGCAACTAATCCCAAGCTCCTTGGCCACGACCTCTTGTGAAAAATTACCTGAAGACATCAGATCAATAAGCACTCTACTGGTCATGCTAACTATGTCATTCTTCTGCAAACGCTCCAAGTAACCAATCAGGGCTTGCTCGTTGACCCTGACCAGCTCATCGTTTCCCGAAGAGAGCTTTCGATCAACAAACTCTTGTTTAAATCTAA
Source organism: Microbulbifer maximicatervae (SeqCode) (assembly GCF_052468155.1). Lineage (NCBI taxonomy): Bacteria > Pseudomonadati > Pseudomonadota > Gammaproteobacteria > Cellvibrionales > Microbulbiferaceae > Microbulbifer > Microbulbifer maximicatervae (SeqCode). The sequence continues at coordinate 2,600,829 of NZ_CP174335.1, read as the reverse complement.
TCTCACAAATGTCTGCCGAAAAGTTAATTGGGCACTTATACATCAATTGATGCCGCTCAAGGGTGGTAGGTCTGGACCTCTCCAGATTAATAGAAATCAAATGATGATACACATCGGGGCATATCTTTCTGATGGACTTTATTAGCAAAGCCATAAAGGCATCTATAGCATGAATACTTGGATCATATGAAAAATTATCAACTTTTTCCCAGGAGACTACTACTTGTTTCTGTTCATCATGAACATTGATTCGCATAGCGGTGGTAACCACTTCTGAGAATCGAGCAGATCTTAGTAAACTCTCCCTGATGGAGCTACTGGCCAAGTGGGCATAGCTTAGAGCGTGAAGGTTTGTATGATTCACATACTTAGTGACTTGCAGGCCGATACAATCATCATCTGATATAGATTCAGCGAGCCCCCATAGTTTTTTCATATTCTCTAAAGGAATTCTCTGGTTTGCATCCACTATGCATTTGGGGTCAATTTCTGCACGCTGCAAAATTTCTTGGGTGGAACAGAATGGTTTTAGGGCCTCAACAATAGGTAATACCCAAGTTGCAATGGTCGTGTGTCCATACTCAGCCATCTACAAATGTGTCCTAATTGGTCAAGAGATTGGCTTTATTTGCAAAGAAACCTAAAAGCCAAATGATTAGCATCTAATCAATCACATCCTTATTTACCAAGATTATCCTAACGATCCTGACATGTTAAGAGGATCTAGTCGCCTAAAAGATAGCCAGCCGACGCTGGTAATTGGAAATATGAAAAATCCCATAAAAAGAATAGCACGTCTGGTAGGGGTTACATTATCCATCGCTCACCTAAGTGTTACTGCTAGTGAGCCCACTCAGGTTTTCTGGGGAGATATGCACCTTCATACCTCCTATTCGTTCGATGCCTTCTTAAGCCAAAATTATTCGGCAACTCCAGACACTGCTTATCGCTGGGCCAAGGGACAGCCGGTTATTCACCCCTACACTCATGCGAAAGTACGTATAGACACCCCCCTGGATTTTCTCGTGGTTTCAGATCACGCTGAAGGGCTGGGTGTTATGAGGGCAGTGGTGAATAAGACAGATGAGCTAGACAGCGATATGTCCTTATACCAGTCGATGATGCGCTGGTTTGCCAAGCAGCATATCCGATATAAAGTATCTATGAATGAAGGTATGGATATTTTCAATGAGTTACTGCCCGCTAAGGCTCTCGACACAGTAGCTCCCGCCGACCCTGTCCAGGACCCGGCTAACAAGTTCCCAGAGCCGGTTCTTGGTGATTTGGATAAAACCCGGACAAGTGCATGGAGCGCAATAGTCGATGCTGCAGAGCGCCATAACAACCCAGGCACCTTTACCAGTTTTATTGGCTGGGAATGGAGCTCAACCCCAACAGGGGCCAACTTACACCGGGTTGTGGTCTCCCCTGATGGGGCGGATAAAGCTAAGCAGTATCTTCCTTTTGGGGCTGATCAGAGCCAGTACCCAGAAGATTTGTGGTACTGGTTAGATGAGACATCTAAACGGACTGGCAGTGAATTCATTGCGATTCCCCACAACTCCAATGTATCCAAAGGCTATATGTTTGCAGAAACCACTCTGCGTGGTGAGCCAATTGATACACAGTATGCGCGTACACGCATGCGCTGGGAGCCCCTGGTTGAAATAACACAAATTAAGGGGGACTCAGAAACCCATTCAACACTTTCCCCGGACGATCCTTTTGCCGACTTTGAGAATTATCCATTCTACCTACAAGCCGACCCGGAGTCGTACCGTGTCGCTAAAGGTGATTTCGTCCGATCCGCCTTACGCACAGGGCTGGAAATACAGGAGAAAATAGGTGTAAACCCTTATAAGCTGGGGTTTGTGGGGTCCACAGATTCACATACTGGTATGTCAACTGCTGAGGAGAACAACTTTTGGGGCAAGTTTGCCCATGACTCAATACCAAGCAGCAAGCGAACTAACACTGTCATTGGCGGAACCAAGGCTACAGGTTGGAACATGTCCGCTTCTGGACTCGCCGCTGCTTGGGCTGAAGAAAATACCAGAGAAAGCCTTTTCGCCGCATTTAAGCGCCGTGAAGTATACGCCACTACAGGCCCTAGAATTCAGGTGCGCGTCTTTGCAGGCTGGAATTTTCCGAAACACGCTATCGATGCTGAGAATATTGCTGAACTAGGTTATTCCCATGGAGTACCTATGGGGGGGGATTTAGTGAAACCACAAGGAACTGACCAACCAATTCAGCTACTTATACGCGCGACAAAAGATCCTAAAGGAGCAAATCTGGATCGAGTTCAGGTGGTTAAATCTTGGCTGGACTCAACAGGAAAGAGCCAAGAAAAAATATTTAATGTTGCCTGGTCTGGCGAACGCACGCTCAATAACCAAGGGCAGCTAAGGCCTGTGGGGGATACGGTAAATCGAGAAACGGGGCAATACACTAACAACATTGGCTCCATAGAGTTATCAACCCTATGGCAAGATCCAAAGTTTAATATGAACGAAAGAGCCTTTTACTATGTTCGGGTATTGCAAATCCCTACCCCACGCCATTCACTCTACGATGCGATAGCTGCAAAAGAAATCAATAATGGAAATATTCAGGTACCCTCTGAAGGACCTGCCGTTATCCAGGAGCGCGCTTATACATCCCCAATTTGGTATACCCCCTAAGATTGGCAGGAACCTCGACACCAAAGCAAGTAAATAGCATATCTAAAAAAGTCGCTTACATACTGATATCAATATTCTCTGCAGGTTTTAAGGAGGAAGCTTCATGCAGCGGAAATTAGAGATTCTGAAAAGGGAGCCTCTGGTACACTTTTGTATTATCGCTTTATTGCTGCTCGTTGTCGCAGAGTTGTTAATAGAGGAAAATGGAACCAACCATGAAGATACCTTGCTTATCAGCGAGGACATACTAATTGAGCACCTCCAATTCCAGAAAAAAACATTTAACCAGAGTTTTGCACGACGTTATTGGGAGGGCTTGACCCAGCCAGAGAAGTCCAACCTGATTAATGATTACATTAAAGAAGAAGTACTTTACCGTGAAGCCCTTAATCTAGGCCTGCAGAAGCATGATCAGATTATACGACGACGCCTTATTCAAAAACTGGACTATGTAAATGGTGGCTTTTCCAGTAACACTGACATTAGTGAAGAAGACCTGGAGAACTACTTCCAGCTTCATCGCGAGAAATATCGAATTGAAGCATCTATTACCTTCACTCATGTTTTCTTTGATTTTAGACGTCACTCTAAAGAAAAGTTAGAGAAGACTGTTAAGCAGAGCTTTAACCACTTAATAAAGCAGTCAGTTCCATTCGAGGAGTCCGCCCGCTACGGAGACAGATTCATCTTTCACCGGAATTATGTAGATCGCACTCTCCGTCTAGTGGCCAGCCATTTCGGCGATGATTTGGCAGATAGTATCTTTCAACTACCATTGAATGCCTGGTCCGGTCCATTTGAATCTCCGTATGGTCTACATCTAATTTTGGTTAGTGAAAACAAAACAAGCCGTCTACCCAGCTTTAGAGAAGCTGCCCCCTTAGTCCTTGAGGATTATCGACGAAATAAAATGGAGGAAAACAGACAACTTAAGATACAAGAACTGTTGGCAGGATACAGAATAGAGAGGGATGCCTCGATACCATATGTACCTGTGGATATCACCTATGCCAACTAAAAATTCCTACAAGATCATCAAAGCCCTTCTATTCTTATTGTTACCTACAACAATTAGTAGTTTTAGTTTCGCTCATGATGGAAGACCGATATACATTGAGTTAAAAGAGGTCGCAGAAAGCAGATATATCCTTCGATGGAAAGTTCCGCCTATCATGCAGCCAGGCACTGAACCTGAGATACACTTAAAGGGCGAATTCTGCCAAATACAACCAGATATAACAGGGCCTGCCGGACCCAACGTGAAGAGTTACCTATGCAGGAACCCCCACCCAAACAATTTTACAAGACTATATAATCCCCTAACAATAAAAATCACATACCCCATTGCCAATCCAGCCTTATCGAGCTTAATTCATTTTGAAAAATCAGACGGTGACACTATTAATCTCTTTAATGGCCCCAAGGTCTTAGAGATAAATTTACCTTCCCGCCTAACTATTTGGGATTGTGTCAAACAATATATTGAAGCAGGTTTCTTACATATATTGGAGGGCTATGATCACTTACTATTCGTGTTATGTTTAGTCTTTATCGCCAGAAATTTTAGAAGCACTTTAATAGCGATTAGCGGATTTACGTTAGGCCACTCCCTCACCCTGGGACTCGCAAGTTTAGATTTATTCACCATAAGAGTAGATGTTGTTGAAGTGTTGATCCCATTGAGTATTATGCTGTTAGCCGCAGAAATTGTATACGCGCATAATGGACAGAGTAAAACGAGTTTAACCCGACGCCATCCTGCGATTGTTGCCAGTGGCTTTGGGTTACTTCACGGATTTGGTTTTGCCAGTGCGCTAGCGGAATTAGGCCTTCCTCACAGCAATAAAATCACGGCATTATTTAGCTTTAATATAGGTGTAGAACTGGGGCAGATATTATTTGTCTTGGTTTTGATTTTCTTATCATCTACAGTTCAGTGGATATTCTCGAACTGGAAGTTCTCAATTTTGTATCAACACTTTCTAACACAATCAAAATACGCTATTTATCCAGTTGGAGTAGTCAGCGGGTATTGGGTAATTGAAAGGACCATTGGGCTAATTTCCTAAACAAACAAAGCTTGAATCACAAAAGCTGCTTCAAGACTTACAATCTGCTATCCTCACGCAATCACACAGATCACGGCCTGCAGTAGAGGCCAGATACAAGTATGAATTGACCGCCACTCAATAGAAATTTGTCTAGCTTTGTTAGCCCACACCAAAGTCAGATACAGGCCTTTGTAGAGTTGGAGCAGTTTTCATTACCAAATCTATCACCACTGAAAATAAAGATGTTAAATTTTAGAACAGCACTTATAGAAGACCTTCCTGATTTACTTAAGCTGGAACAGTGTCTAATCGAAGCCGAAAGGCCATACAATTCATCCATTAAAGCTGAATCAGCATTCTATTATGATATGGAGAAGTTGATACTATCTGATGACTCTCATCTTCTGGTAGTTGAAATCGAAGGTGAGGTTATTGGAACGGGATATGCCCAGATTCGAAGCTCAAAAATATCTCTTGTTCATGAACGGCATGCTTATCTGGGATTTATGTATGTATCACCAGCACACCGAGGAAAGGGCATTAACTCAAAGCTAATAGAAAAATTAATTACATGGGGTAAAAAGAATGGAGTTCAAGATTTTTATCTTGATGTTTACTCTCAAAATAGCTCAGCGATAAAAGCCTATGAAAAAGTTGGCTTCCAACCATCACTTATGGAAATGAAGTTAAATCTTAAATAGAAAGTTCACAGCCTATAAACCCAGGTGATGTCGATGCCCTTGGCTCACCTGATTTACATCAGGCAATTTTAAAGAGTGTTATTAAAGAGTCCTTAGTCAATATACTTCGATCTAAATACCTGCCTGCAAGATTCATAATCAACTTGAAATGGCGGGGTAACTCCCCATCTTAGTAGCGGCTTAATCAGGCACAGAATCAGATTCCACTTTAGAAAGAGTCAAGAGCAACAGCAAATCAAGCTGTCAAATTATCTATTCCATTATATTTTATGGCGTAAATTTGTCTTCACTAATTACACGCTTTATCACCCATAAATTATCCCGCCAAAATTTCGCCATTCATCACACTTTTAGTGAGAAAGAACGCATAGTTACCACACTCATAAACGGTTGTGCGCCATAACTTTAGTATTAGAAATACGCACAACCAAAATAATGACATCTATCTAAAAATAAGCCGGAGTCCAAGTGCGCCAGCATAAATGATTTATTGCAGGCGTATTTTTTATAGGTCTACTGCGCTTGTCCGACAGATAACAAAAATGGATTTTGTTCGGGAGATTATGACCATGCGTCTACCTTCGCTTATTGCGATACTATTTTCATTGGTGCTTTTAAGTGCCTGCGGTTCTGATGGAGGCCGGGGCGATGCCGCCGATGACTTGCTCCCGCCCCCTGGCGTCACAGACTCAGATGGTGACGGTATCGATGATGATAATGACAATTGTCCGAGTGTTAGTAATTCAGACCAGGATGATTTAGATGGCGACGGCAGCGGTGATGCCTGTGATACTGATGACGATGGCGACTCCCACCCCGACACTTCAGACAACTGCCCACAAACCCCGAATTCGGACCAAGCCGACAGTGATAGCGACGGCATAGGCAATGCCTGTGACAGCGATCTGGATGGCGACAACGTCCCCAACGATTCTGACAACTGCCCTGCTGATTCAAATAGTGAGCAGGGTGATATCGATGGCGACGGCGTCGGGGATGTGTGCGACAACGACCGCGACGGGGACAATTACACCGACAGCTTGGATAACTGTCCGGACGTAGCCAACCCAGACCAATCAGATCAGGACAATGACGGTATCGGCGACGCCTGTGACGAAGATAGCGATACTGACAATGACGGCCACGACGATGGCCAGGATAACTGCCCAGCCGTATCCAACCCAGATCAAGCCGACCTTGACGGCGACGGCATTGGCGATGCTTGTGACAGCGATGACGACGGTGACGGCGTAGACGATCAAGACGACAACTGCCCAACCGCAGCCAACTCCTCACAAACCGACCAGGATGGCGATGGTATAGGCGATGCCTGCGATGACGATGCGGACAGTGACGGCATCGATAACGAAGATGACAACTGCCCATCCACCCACAACCCAAGCCAAGACGATAACGACGGAGATGGCATTGGCGACGCCTGTGACAGCGACGACGACAATGACTCTGTCGAGGATGAGGTCGACAACTGCCCCAGCCATAGCAATAGCGACCAAAGTGATATCGACGAAGACGGTGTCGGCGATGCCTGTGATAGCGACCAGGATGGTGACGGTATTGATAACGACGATGACAACTGCCCTGCTACCGCCAATTCAGGCCAGAGCGATATCGATGGTGACGGGCAAGGCGATAGCTGTGACAGCGACGATGACGGCGATGGTATAGACGATAGTAATGACAACTGTCCGGCCGTTGCCAACGACGATCAAACCGATACCGACGGCGACGGCACCGGCGATGCCTGCGACAGCGATCGCGATGATGACGGCGTTGAAAATGAAAATGACAACTGCCCGCTGGTACCCAACGCAGATCAAACAGATACAGATGGTGATGGTTACGGAGATGCCTGCGATGACAACACCGATGTCGACGGCGATCAGGTACCTGACAGCGTCGACAACTGTGTACTCATCCCCAACACCGATCAAACTGATCAGGATGGAGATGGTGTCGGGGATGCCTGCGACAGCGACCTGGATGGAGATGGCACCGATAACGATACCGACAATTGCCCATCGATACCCAACTCAGACCAACTCGATACTGACGGGGATGGCAGTGGCGATATCTGTGATAGCGACGACGACAACGACGGCGTCGATGACGTAGCCGATAACTGCCCTACTGAGTCCAATAGTGATCAAGCAGATACCGACGGGGATTCAGTTGGTGACGCCTGCGATCCAGACCTCGATGGCGACGGTATCTTCAATGACGACGATAACTGCCCCTACGTCAGCAATACACTACAGGAAGACAGTGACAACGATGGAATCGGCGATGCCTGCGACGGCGACAACGATAACGACGGCGTAGATAACGCTAACGATAACTGCCCGGATACTGCCAACAGCGATCAGTCGGATATCGATCAGGATGGCGTTGGCGATGTCTGTGACAGCGACCGGGATGGTGACACAGTCCCGGACACTTCCGACAACTGCCCGGCTATTCCAAATGATGATCAAGCCGATCAGGACGGTGACGGCATCGGCGACGCTTGTGATGACGATAGTGATACCGACAATGATGGCCACGACGATGGTGAAGACAATTGCCCAGCCATACCCAACCCGAATCAAACGGACACGGATGGTGACGGTGTCGGCGATGAGTGTGATAGCGATGCCGATGGCGATGGCATAGACAACACCGATGACAATTGTCCACTAACGCCAAACGACCAAACTGATACTGACGGTGACGGTATTGGGGATGCCTGTGACGAAGACCTGGATGGTGACGGCGTTAATGATGACGTCGACAACTGCCCAATGATTCCGAATCCAGGGCAAGAAGACGGCGATAACGACGGTGCCGGAGACGTCTGCGATAACGACCGCGACGATGACGGTCTTGATGATACTGTCGATAACTGCCCGGCGATTCCAAATCCAAACCAAACCGATACTGATGGTGATGGAGTGGGAGATGTTTGCGATGCAGACCTGGATGGGGACGAGGTAGAAAACGATCTCGATAACTGTCCCCAGACTCCCAATCCCAACCAGGAGGACTCTGATAACGATGGTATCGGCGACGCCTGCGACCTCGAATCAGGCCTGTCCTGTGCAGCGTTTGAAGACTTGGAGATCGTTAACGGTGTAGATGCAGACCTGACTTACGGAATTGAACAGCCCTGTGATGGATGTTCTATTACTGCAGTAGAAAGGGTATTTAACGGCGTCCTATCTGATGCAGCCAGAATGGAAGTTGTCAGCGGTGCGGGCGGCTCTACCCATATTCAAATCAACCACCACTCGGTTAAAGAGGGACGCCATGTGGTCGGTTTCCTGGTAGAGCACACCACACCACTGCTGGATATCATCTACCTCAACACCATCACAATCAGTACATACTTGGATGGAGTAGCTACTGGAGAGTCCACCAGCGGATATCGTCTGGCCCCATTCAAAGTCAACGGTGCGCGCAATCACCGCCTGCTATTAGTCACCACCAATAGTGACTTTGATCAGGTCAGGCTATCTTTGAGCGGCTTGAGCTTTATAAACAACCAACTGGATGTTTACCTGGCCTGCTCAAAAGCTGTGGGCCAACCATAACTAAAAGAAGAAATAAAAAGCCCCGGTACGCCGGGGCTTTTTATTTACAATTAAATTGAAAGGAATAAAGCACATAAAGAAAACCAATTCCAACCTTTAAAACAATAAAGAACGCAAGCTAAAGAACTTATTTACCCCCCACCTATTCCCCATACACCAAAAATTACAAAATCAAAAATCCTAAAAATAAAACTTTTTTAAACATTCAAGATAGGTCTGGTCAAATTGACAGCGGAGCGCCTTATAGTTACTGACCAGTAAGTTACTACTGGGGTGGAAGGAAAGAATACACCGCACTCGAGACACGCTGTGAATACATCCCTGTAAGCTCCTAATCGGCATCCATGCCTCATAGGGTCCCAAGCGCGGTGTATTCTTTCCTTCTCCCTTTTTAGTAACTATATATTGGCCGGCTTATATTTTAGCCATAGTTGACAATTAAACTTACAGTCACTCGAACGCCTCTCAGAAACCATTCCAGCTGCAATTAGACTTTAGAAAAAATATGGGCTTGCCATTATCAATAACATGCAGATGTATCTGTACATTCGAAAGTGAAGTACTTGACGAGGAACTCCATGGTTTTTTTTAATGATTAGCCAACGTCATCAAGTGACTTCCCCGTCATTTCTATCCGGTACTTCCAGGTTATCATTGCGCCAATCAAGGAAGTCACGGCTAGTGCACTAAGCAACATACTTGCGCCAATATCGCTAAGTAAAATTGGAAAAAAAAATGCGATTGCGACACCCCCGAACTTTGAGATGGATGCGGCCAATCCCGCACCAGCACCACGATAGCGGGTCGGGAATACCTCCCCAGCGATTAGATAAGTCTGAGAATTTGGCCCCAGATTATTCATCAAGTTGAACAACATAAACCCCCCGAAAATGAATGGTAACTGCTGGCTAGTATTTAAAGATTCTCCATAGGCGGCAATAAGAAGGCCGAGTGCACAACCAAGGAAGCCAAGAACTTGCAATCGGATACGCCCCACCCTATCCACAAATATAATTGCTAGAATAACGCCAACTACCAGCATTACATCGATTAATGCTGCCCCTTTCGCCGCCTCGACTTTGTTATGGATTAATTCCGAAATGGAGCGTGCATGGGGTGACGCATATCCCAACACATTCGCTAAAATTACTGGCGTGAAGATACCAACGCCATAGGTTCCCAAATCCTGCAAAAACCAGGGAATAGAAGAGAGTTTGATTGCTTTTCGAGAATTATTATCCTGAAGTAAATGCTTAATACTCGATAGTCCACCTATCTTTTTCTCATTCGTCTCCGCTGTGGCAACATTCTTCAATAAGAATCTGGACGGGTATGGCGGATCTCTTTTCAACAGTTGACTGATAGATTTCTCCGCCTCAGGCATGCGACCTTTAGCCAGAAGCCACATCGCACTCTCCGGAATATAGAAACGACCAATCGTGATCAAAATCGCTGGAACAATCGCCGCAGCATACATATACCGCCAAGCTTCCAGGGAGGGATACCAAGAGAGGACCAAAAATGCGAGACCTGTACCCACCAAAATTCCAACAGCCTGAAAACTAAAGGCTCCGAGAACTAGCCTGCCCCGCATCCTCGATGCCATACTTTCAGAGATCATCATGTGAGCCGTGGGATAATCACATCCAAGCGCCAATCCCAGACCAAATAATGAAATAACAATCACGAGATAAGAATCTGCGAAGGTCAATATCACCAGGAAAAAGATAAACATGATCATCTCAGCGATGAACATTTTCCGCCGGCCATAATGATCGCTGAGCCCGCCTAGGGTTATCGCTCCAACCAGAATTCCAAACAATGTCGCCGATGTCACAAAGCCCATACTAAAGGCGGTCAAACCAAATTCTTTAGCAATTAAAATGTGGGATACCCCAGTCATGAAGACGATCATTCCCTCGAAAAATTTACCAGCTGTCGCAAGCCACCAAATTCGCCACTGCATTGGCGTAAAAATATTCTGCGGAATCGAGGTTCCATCACACCAAACGGGAGTTTCGTCAATGTAATAGTCAGCCGAATGGTGTTCGCTGAACCGGGCATTTTCAGTCAATGAAGGATTTGGAGTGCCATCGGGCTCATTTCTCTCCATAACTACTTCTTTAAATACCCCAGTGAATTATGGCGAACACTAGCATAAAGTGATGACAACTAAGTGATCGAAATATCAGTATTAAGAAAGATTCGAAAGCATGGTCTGTTACTACATTAGACTAAGGCGGTCGGTGATGCTTTTGTAGGTAAAGACACACCATAAGGCAGCTACTATTTTCAGCCCTTGAAGTGTAATAGTTCAGACCAAATCTGACACATCCTCTTGAAAAAGAGGGGTTTACCGGTTTTGATGAAGGTGCCTAAACCTAAAAACAAAACCAAGGATAAACCCCATGATCCATACTAATGATCGTATCATCAAACACAAGACCGGATTGCTCAATCTTGCAGAAGAGCTTGGCAACATCTCAAAAGCTTGCAAGATGCTTGGTGTATCGAGAGACACTTTCTATCGGTACAAGGAAGCTGCTTCAAGTGGCGGTGTGGACGCCCTTCTTGAAAAGAGTCGACGGGTGCCTAACCACAAGAACCGTGTTGACACAGCAATTGAAGAGGCCGTGTTGACTTATGCCCTCCAAGAGCCTGCCCATGGACAGATTCGAGTCTCCAATGAGCTACGTAAACGTGGCGTATTCGTGTCCCCTAGTGGTGTTCGGAGTATCTGGTTACGGAACGACCTGGCTAACTTCAAGTTACGATTAAAAGCACTTGAAGCCAAGGTGGCTAAGGAGGGGCTAATCCTCACGGAGTCGCAGGTTCAGGCCTTGGAAAGAAAGCGACATGATGATGAAGCCTGCGGGGAAATTGATACTCAACACCCCGGCTATCTAGGTTCTCAGGACACCTTCTATGTAGGAACATTTAAGGGGGTTGGGCGTGTTTACCAACAAACCTATGTCGACACCTATGCAAAGGTAGCCCATTGCAAGTTGTACACCACTAAGACGCCAATCACAGCAGCAGATCTTCTGAATGATCGTGTATTACCGTTTTACGCCATGCATGATCTGCCGGTGTTGCGTATTTTGACTGACCGCGGTACTGAATATTGCGGCAAGCTGGAGCAGCATGATTATCAGTTGTACTTGAATATCAACGAGATAGAACATACCAAGACAAAAGCCAGGCACCCACAAACAAATGGTATCTGTGAGCGCTTCCATAAAACTATATTACAAGAGTTCTACCAGCCATCGTTACGACGAAAGATCTATGGATCAATAGAAGAGCTACAAAAGGATCTGGACGAATGGCTCGTATATTACAATAATGATCGAACTCATCAGGGTAAAAAGTGTTGTGGTCGCACACCGATGGTAACCCTTGAAGAGGGTAAAAGTATCTGGAAGGAGAAACTCGTAAACTGAATTTGACCTGACAGAGTACCTTCTGAAAAACCGGTAACTGTCAGATCAAGTCTGAACTACTACACTTGAAGGCTGCAAGGACTTTAGTGAACAGTGAAGTGCTTGGAACTTCAACGAGCACCGCATCATCTGCTCCACAAAATCCATCAATCAGACTTTTGTCGTTATTAGCTCGGCGAGCAATAATTCCTTCATTTTATATACTTGATTAATTCATACCGAAAGTCCACTGCCCCGCCCTTTTAAAGTTGCAATTCAAATACCCACCTGGATTCATCTTGGGAAATGCGGTGTCAAATAAAAATTTCTATCTTATCTTGACACTCTAACAACCAAGCACCAAACTCCCGAGCAGATGTACTCTAAGGTAACCTAGGAAGAGATACACTTCACTATCTTCTGTGCTTGTTAAGCACTTAAGAAACTCAATCAATCTGTCGGCATTTATACTTTCTTCGTAAATTCAAAAATACACAACTCCCTGATTTGTCATCGTGAAAATCATCTTAAGCGAAGCTCACTTTGCATTCAGCTTTACAATGTCTTTTTGGGCGCATAGCCATACTTATGTCGACAATCACTACGAAAGGCCGCTTCTCTCCCCCGATAACTTTCTGTGTTTTCCTGGCTCGCATATTGATTAATATCCGGGAAGTCTTCTTCCATCCATTTTTTAACGACTTTAGAATTTTACCTTAAGGCCAGCTTGACGAATTTCTGTGGTTAATATGCAAGTGCCTTAGATAATCACCGACAGTACGAATTAGCTCCACAATGATCGCACTTACCCACAGAACGTAACCAGGTTTACACTGACCAGGCTATTCACCTGCGGTTTATTCTTGAAGCTGCCCATTATCAAATAGGTTTTTTAACGCTTTAAAGCCTTCTCGATGCACAAAATTTCTTTTATCACTAATGTTAGACTGGAAAACTCTGAGGTTCAGAGTTCTTCAAAAAGCTCAACCAGGCAATGCGCCATTAAATACCCCTCGGCAGTCATTGACACATTGATTGGCTGATTTGATTTATTGGAATCACTACTAAAAACTTATACAAAGGAATAATGGTTACCGCTCCACCTAGATGGAGCGTAAAACCTACTGCAAACCGAGTATTGTATTATTATCCCCAAATTGAGCCGCAGTGGCCAAGTTATTAACAGTTGTCTGACTCAAACGCAACTGGTTGGTATCGCCATCCTGTATAGCCACTGCGGTATTAAAACTCTGTAGCTGTACTATCAAGGAATCATTAAGCAAACCACTTAACTGTAATGTTTCTCCAAAATTAAACTCATTGCTTTGCACAGTTTCCGCAGTGTTAAGCCCGCCGCGCTGTTCAGTTAGAGCCGTATTAAAAGCGCCAATCTGCTCATGGATCACCTCAAGGCTGGTACCATCCTGAAAAATATAACTATCATGCCCTAAGTTTTCTTGAGTGGATTCTACAAAGTTATTATTTCCAACCTGAAGCGCAAAAGAATTAGAGGCCACAGCAGAATCTTGCGTAATAGCCATATCCATGTTATTGCCAATTTGAATCCCAGCACCAACATTTTCTACCGCAGAATTTTGACCTATATCGAACTCTAAAACTTCACCAACCTGAAAAATAATTCCCTTATTTCCAAAGCTATCATTCTGATTAATTGAAGCACTACTATCAGCACCCAACTGATTAATACTAGCTAAATTATTAGCGCCACTACTCTGAATTATTGTCGCATCGAGAAGTACTCCACCACCCTGTAAAATAAAAGCAGAATCATTTTCAGCATTGATTTGAAGTGTAGAAGCTGTATTCCCGGAGCCAAACTGATACTGTATAGAAGTTGAATCAACGGTTGCCCCCAGCTGTTCCGAACTGGCGGAGAGATTAGTACCAATCTGCCGCTGGATAATCGTGCTGAATTCCGTGAAAGAAGTCTGGGTCGCCGAGGCTTCATTATCAACACCGATTTGTAGTTGAATAATAGTACTTCCATTCACACCGGGATCACTCTGATCAGCTTCTGCAGTATTACCCTCCCCAATTTGGGTGAGCTGATAAGTATTATCATCCGCCATTCCCACCATACTGGAAATAGAGAATAGAGTGCCTATTACAAGAGAACCATACTTCATTGCCGAATACTCCCTTTCATCTGACAGTATTAATTACTGAAGTCCTAATACCGTGTTGTTATCACCGAACTGCATAGAAGTAGAAAAATTTCCAGCAGTAGTCTGGCTAAGACGTGTAGAATTACTAGCTCCCGTTTGGATTGCGACGGCTGAATTAAGTACATCCAACTGTACAATTAAGGAATCATTTAGCAAGCCACTAAATTGAAGTGTCTCAGCGGTATTAAACCCTGCACTTTGCGCGGTTTCGGCCGTATTAATTCCACCAAACTGTTCCGTATAAGCAGTATTGAAATCACCAATCTGCTCATGCACAGTCTCAAGACTAGTGCCGTTCTGGAATATAAAACTGTCATGCCCCACATTCTCTTGTGAGGATTGAGCAAAATTGTTATTTCCACCTATTTGCATCACAATAGAATTTGAAGCTGAGGCTGAGTTTTGCTCGATAGCTAAGTTAAGAAAGTTACCTGACTGAAAACCTACGGCTGTATTCTCTGACCCCATAAATTGATTGATCAGGTAAGTTAGATTTTCCCCAACCTGGATCATAACACCGGTATTGCCGAAGCCATCTCTCTGCGACGTAGAGCCATCATTATTGATGCCCACCTGATCCACTCTCGCATAATCATTAACACTATTACGGTGATCTACCATCGCCAGGTTGCCAGATCCAACCTGCAAAATTGAACTTGACGTCCCCTCTGCATTAAACTGAAGCGAAGATCCAAAGTTGTTGACTCCAACTTGATTAATTATAGAGCTAGTAAAAACAGTTCCTTCTTGCGCAGCATCTGTTTCGTTTGTGTTGCCCGTCTGATATTGAACAATCGAACTAGAGACCGTTACCCCCTCTTGTGTTGCCATAGCATCATTGTTATTACCAATTTGTACTTGAATAATGGTACTACCAACTACTGCGGAATCACTCTGATCAGCCGATGCGGTATTACCATTACCGATTTGAATAAGTTCGTAGGTATTATCAGTCGCAATAGCTACGCTTCCAACGAGTAGTAAAGTGACACCCACACCGAGAGGTCTGTACTTAGTCATCTAATACTCCTTTAAGATGATTAATCCAGCACACCAAACAGAGGCCATCAATCTCCCAGAATTTCTCTGGGAGATTATTTAGCAGAAGAACAACCAAAAGACTCCCAAGTATTACTGAAGCCCCAGGACCGTATTGTTGTCACCAAACTGAGCAGAGGTGGCAAAATTTCCCACTGTCGTTTGACTTAGTGTCGTCTGATTGGTATCTCCTGTTTGCGCCGCAATGGCAGTGTTAAAAGCCTCTAGTTGTACAACGAGTGCAGTATTCAACAGACCGCTAAACTGCAGGATCTCTGAAGAACTAAAATCTCCACTCTGAGCTAACTCAGCAAAATTTAGCCCACCGAATTGCTGAATAAATCCGCTACTAAAGTTACCGATCTGCTCTTGAATCCCTTCTAAACTTGTTCCATCTTGAATACCGACACTGGTATTCCCCACATTCTCCTGCCTACTTTGAAATGCATTATTATTGTTGTTCTGATAAATAAATGAATAGGAATCAAAAGCAGAGATTTGTGAAATCCCACCATCTAAGGCATTACCTGACTGAAAAATGACAGCTTGATTTCCCGCACCACCAATCTGATCAATTGCGAAATTCAGCGCCGACCCAACCTGTAGACTAAAGGCTGAATCCCCCAGACTGTTTTCTTGAGTAGCTGAACCGTTATTAGAGCTGCCTATTTGAGTTGCGCTAATTGAATTATTAGCACTATTTCTCTGCAGCATAGAGACATTATTGCTATCACCCACTTCATTGACATTAATGGTACTACCCAATGTATTGAATTGAGAAATTAAACCATCATTATTATCACCTATTTGCGTAACTATAACAGCTGATAGCACAGCTCCAACTTGGTACACCTCCATAAAGTTACTATCGCCAACCTGGATCTCAATAATGCTACTAAATTCGGTAAACAACTGCTGTTCACCTAAGATCTGATTATTGTCGCCGATCTGTGTCTGACTAATAAGGCTATTAGTAACACTGGGATCACTTTGTTCACCTGTTGCAGTATTTCCAGAGCCTACTTGAAAAACTATGTAAGAATTGTCAGCTGCTATAGAAGTCGCACTTGCTACTGCAATTAAAAAACCTATTGAAAGAGGTTTTAATGTATTCATCACAAACTCCTTTGAGTAACATAATTTAGAAATAGACAACCATCCGCGCCATCGAGCAAAATAGAGTAAGCGCAAGATCTAATTACATTACTTTGATTCAGGTTTACTGTAATCCTAAAACCACATTTCCATCCCCCACTTGAGTAGCAGAGGCGGTATTACCAGCGGTGGTTTGGGTAAAAGTAATTTGGTTGGAGTTACCTAACTGAGAAGCGGAACTGGTGTTAAAACTAGCTAACTGTGCAACAACAACAGAATTACCTGTCCCCCCAAGCTGTAAAATATCGGCTTCATTAAAGGTCCCAGCCTGTGCGATTTCGGCAGTATTAGTGCTACCATACTGTTCCGCCTGAACCGTACTAAACCCTCCTACCTGGAACACCTCTACACTGTTTGACTCACCAAACTGTTGGGAATAAGCATCGTTATAGAGGCCCGACTGCTCATGGCGAGCATCCAATCCCTCACCCTCCTGGCGAATTTCGCTATAGTGACCAACGGATTGCTGTAAAGTATCTGAGCTGTTACCAACCCCATCTTGAACCACTATTGCAGTGGAATCAAAAGCAAGAGTATGACTGACGTTTAAGGAGTTGGAGTTCCCATACTGCTCGGTAGTAACACTGTTTCCAACACTCGAATTTTGTACAACGATTGTGCTTTGATCACTACCTTCCTGATGCATGGAAATAGAATTCCCAGCTGTGCCGTTTTGCAATAAAGTAGCAGCGTTTGCATCCCCAATCTGAACAATACTTACAAATTCTCCCAGCGTATTTGTTTGCATGAAGGAAGCTTCATGGCTATCTCCAATCTGCACAATCAATATAGTGCTTAACTCTGCAAACTCTTGCCCGGGTGCCGCAGAGTTATTATCTCCAATTTGCTCTACCAGGATACTTGAAAAGACCGATCCCGCTTGGGTTGCTTCAATATAGTTACTGTCACCTACTTGTGATTGCTGAATTAAACTAAATGAAGTAAACAGATTCTGGATTGCATACACCTCGTTATCATCGCCCACCTGGACTTGAACAACAGTATTGCCAATAGCCGATGGGTCACTTTGCTCTGAGTTTGCGGTATTACCTGACCCTACCTGAAGAACATCATAGGTGTTATCTCCAGCAAAGGCGGTAGTCCCGCTCATGGAAAGTAAAACAGCTGCTGCGATAGGTCTGTACATGTTCATCTAATACTCCTTAACGATGACAAGTCCAGCTAGATAGCTTTTACGACAATTTTTTCAGGAAAGCAGCATCATTGAGTAAAACAAATATTGAGGTTGCGGCATGTAATACACGCCACATAGGGGGAGCGGTGACAGTTGAATGACTAGCTTCATAAGTCAAACTCATACTACTTCGCATACAAACAACAATATTGCGATACTTCTTGAGTGATAAAACGATGCTGAATTCAGTATTGATAAGAAACAAAGGTTTTTCTATGAGAGATTAGTTGTATGCTAGTGGGAAGAAAGTATCCTGTTTACAAAGGCGAGCAATCAGAGAGTGAGTATTTCTTACTAATAAATGAAGGAGCAGCCATACAATTCGACTACTCCATAGATTATTATTTAATCTAAACAACTCGGATCAGCCGTATCAAAAATATTTCCATACCATAAATTTGTAGACATACAGGCATCCGGATTTGAATCAACCAAATCACCATCAGGGTTACCCGTTGCTATGTTTCCGGTAATCAAATAATCACTTTGCCCCCCTCCCTCCATTGATATTCCAGTCTGTCCATTATTTGTCACTATATTTTGAACAACCAAGCCACCAGAAGATGGGTCAATAACTATTCCCTCACCATTGTTGTTATCACAAATATTCTGAGCAACAAATGAGTTATCACCGTTAATCAATATCCCGCTAGAGGTTCCTCCTTGGTTATCTATAAGAAAATTTCCAATTACTTGACTGTTAGAACCTTGAATTTCAATCCCTCGATTAAAGAAACCAGTAGCAGTAGAACCATTCACAATATTATTTTCGCTTATTAACCAAATACCGACGTCGATACCATCTTGCACAGTCATCGTTTGAATACTATGAAAGCCATCCCCATCCACAAAAATACCTATTGCACATCCATCCACCACTCCATTTGAAAGAACAGCCGCGCTGCCGAGGA
Organism: Microbulbifer maximicatervae (SeqCode); assembly: GCF_052468155.1. Classification (NCBI taxonomy): domain Bacteria; kingdom Pseudomonadati; phylum Pseudomonadota; class Gammaproteobacteria; order Cellvibrionales; family Microbulbiferaceae; genus Microbulbifer; species Microbulbifer maximicatervae (SeqCode). The sequence continues at coordinate 2,581,899 of NZ_CP174335.1, read as the reverse complement.
CGTCAATACCTCTAGAGGATCCACCGCCACATTCCAAGGTGAATCCATTCATATCTAAACTTCCAGTTGGACCCTCAATCGTTAGCGCCGGCGTACCACTACAATTTAATAGATCTTCAGTGAGAATCTCTGCGCTTGTAATAGTATCTCCACACTCCACCGCAGCCACTGACACAAAGGGAAGAGCCAATATTGCTGACACTAGAAGCTTCACATCCATTAGTTTCATGAGCTAAACCTTTAAGTCTATAAAAACAACAATTAAAAAAAGTTCGCATCCGAAGATTTTACTTTTATCGGAGGCGAAGCATTTTTTAGTCTAGCTACGGTTATTAACTTAACGATAAGAATATTTTCTCATACCTTAAAGTTTGAAATTAAAACAAATTGGCACTGAATAATACTTTCGGTCTAGGGCCTAATAAAACCCAAGCACATCAAACGACGTAATGCCTCTATTTAAATTAGCGCCTTCTATTTAGCAAGTAGCGATGCAAAGCCTATTAGCTTTTAAACGCTCTCTGTCTACTCAGGATCAAAATCTAATAAAAAAGTAATGGGCAGGCTATTCAACTTATTCATAGGCGCATAAGCACAAGAATTGGAGTCAGCCTGTTTAGCAATACCTATAGAGGCATCAGGCATGAACTAAAGGTAAAATAATCATTCCAATAGTACCCATATATCATCAAAAAAGGGGCTCTGAATAGAGCCCCTTTTAATTATCCTGATGCCTGTGGATGGGTATCAGGTAAAGGATTTTGAATACTGCTCTCTACTGCGGGTTTCTCCACAAGTTCAGACCATACACTGTCCGCTTCGATTTTTGCCCGCCGCTTGCGAAGATGAATCAAGAGTAAAACAAATGATGCACCTATCAGTAGCGCAACAACGTCAACCGCCCATACCTGGGTGGCAGCTCCCAGCAACTCGCCATTTATAAGTGAGCTAATTGGTATCAGGAAGATAGCGGCGGCACAGAAGACAAGGAGCTGCCGAGCAGCTGCCATGGGACGACGAACAAATACCCATGCCAGCGCAAATAAAAAGCCTGTGTAATAAGCGGCTTTCTGCCAAAACTCAATATCCACCTGCGCATGGGGCAGCCATTTAACTGCCAGCATACTAGCGGCGACCCCCAAGATAGTGCCCAGCCCAACCCCCACTGTGAGCTTTGCCATTACCACTGATGAGGTTGTTTGTACCGGCAGCGCCCCCTGCCCCCTGCGTTTTTTGCGGCGGCTTTCAATCCACAGCAGATTGCCGGTGAAGAAGATCAGTGCTCCCATAATGCCGAGAATAAAGTACACCCAGCGCACGGCATTTCCACCAAAACTGCCAAAATGCAGCGAGAAAAAACTCATTACTGCGCCACTGTACCCATTAAAGTTGCTGGGCAAAAAGCTGCTATAGGGAATCTCCCTCTGATAGGGATTACCGAGCACATAGCCGTACTCAGCACCGCGCACCACCTCACCATGCATGAATCCACCTACACGCATACGCGGAGAGCGAGTATCGAGATTTATATAGAGAATTTCTGCCATTTGGTATTTCGGCTCCCGTTCCTGAATCGCGGATTCCAATTCGGCGACCGGCACCAATTCAGAGAAACTCTTCACCTCTGTTGGCATCGGGCGAGTGAACATGGGTGAGTCACCGTAGGCCGTCATGCGCAGGGCATCATAAAGCGGGTCATGGAAGGCAAATACAAAGGCGGTAAAAGCAATAATCAGGTGAAACGGCAGCGAGGTGATGCCCAGGACATTGTGAAAATCCAGCCAGTATCGCTTGCGGTTTTTACCCTTTCGGAGTACCAATAAATCCTTGAACCAAGTGGGCAGGAAAATAATCAGGCCCGAAATTAGCGCCACAAAATATAGAGCCGCCACAACACCCAGTACATAAGTACCAAAAGCATCGTGGCCCTCGCCACCGGGAATACCGGCAGTGCGATGTAAATGGTCGACAAATTCGCCAATGGCGGAAACTGTAAAACTTTGAGTGATTAGCTCCCCTTTCTCATTGAAACTCGCATACCAGAGAGTATGGTCATGGGTTTTTTCATCCTCTATTTCCCAACTCACCGGTGCCGCCTGTAGACCCGCCAGTGGCAATTGGACAGTCATCTGTTTTGCTGCTTCCGGGTGCGCCTGCAGAACCCCGGAAATAAGGCTGTCATACTGATCGATAGAAATACTTGGCAGGGTAGTCTCAGGCTGCAGGGCCCATTGATTGAGGGGCCCTTTAAACATGGTCAGGGCACCAGCGACAAAAGCGATATACAGAAACAAGCCCGCAAGAATACCGGTCCAGGTATGCACGCTTTTATAAGTTTTAATCAATTCAACGCGCATATTCTTAGACTCCGAATCTCGCTACCCACAACAGGGTAAACAGCACCAAATTTAGCCCCAGGTAGAGAGACAACATACGTCTGACACTAATAAACAGGTAAACCAGACTTACCAAAGTGAGCCAGACAGGTGTGATCAGCCACATCACGAATTGGCTTTTATCATCGACCACTACATCACCGGGGCCCCACAGAGCAATCAACCCAGCAACGGCAACTGCAATGGGTAACCCCAAGAAAACTGCACACAGGCTTTTAATCCACCAGTGGGGTTTGTAGCCTTCCAGCCCTTTTTGAATTCGCTTCTTTTTCTTTGCCAAGACTTTGCCCGGCTTGTCCAATACACCGCTAAAAGGCAGCAATCCCAGCGCTAACATAAAAGTGCTAAGAAGCGTAAAGGAAGCTGACGTTGCCGAAAAATTTTGGTGGAAAAGTGCCCAGGAAATGACAAGGAGCGCAAAACTGATGAGAAGAGCGGGGTAAAACTGGATTGGTCTCTGCTCACGCCACTGCTGATTGGGACAGCCTAAATAAAAGACAGAAGACGCAAGGAGACAACTCAATAGGCCGAGTCCCGTTAAAACTGAGGAATACATTTCTAGTTTCACTTAAGGGTTAGAAGCACTACCACTAAAGTGGTAGAAAATTGTTTGCCAGGCACTGATCAATCGGTGCAGCTAAGCCGTTGCCAGACGAAATAATAGTGAGAGTTTATTGCGGCAATCCCCTATTTGCAAATAAGAATGATTAGCATTATATTCGCTGCCGATCTTCCTTGTTGTCCTGACTTCTTTACCTTGCTAGGGATTACGCTATGTATAAACGCCACCTGCTCAGCAAAGCCGTTTCACTCACTATTCTTGCTTCGATTGGAGCGACTGCAATCGCCGCAGATGAGAAGAAAGAAGAGTATGCGCCGCAGGCAATGGAAAATGTCATTGTTATTGGCGAGAAAACAGAGCGCTCCCTCAAGGAAACCACCTCTTCGGTATCCGTGATTACCGAAGAAACCTTAAATAGCATGCAACACCTGAGCATCACCGATGCGGTGTCTAATATCTCTAACGTGGTGGTACTTTCCGGCGCTACTCCAGATATTCGCGGTGTGTCCGGTAACGGTTCAGCCACCGGCTTTAACTCCTTTACCGGTGGTGCCAAAGCCCGTGTCTCCACGTTAATTGATGGTGTCGCCGAGCCATTTGTTGCAGACCTCACGGGTGATTCCGGTATTTGGGATGTAGAACAAATTGAAGTATTTCGTGGACCCCAGTCCACCAGCAATGGCCGTAACAGCATTGCCGGCTCTGTCTATATCAAAACCAAAGATCCCAGCTTCGACTGGGAAGGTGCAGCTCGCGTAGGTTACCGCGACCAGGACGGCTACATCGATACTTCTGGCATGATTTCCGGCCCAATTGTTGATGATACCCTCGCATTTCGGATAACTGCTCAACAGCTCACCGGCGACACACTGTCTAATGCTGAAGAATATGAAAATAATCCTGCTGATTTCGACCTAAATGAATTGGAAACCCAGCGACTAAAAGGCAAGCTGCTGTGGACTCCCACAGAAAAACTGAAAGCGCTCGTGGCTGTATCTACCAATAGCGAAGAAGGTAATACGGGGCGTATCTACTATACCCTGGACGATCCCTACGAATATAAGCCTGCTTTCTATCGCAATATGGATACTGAATCCACCACGACTAGCGTCAAAGTGGATTACCAGATCAACGATGATACCTCCATCGAAGTCCTCGCGGCCTATATGGATTATCAGTGGGGCTTTGACTCCTATGAAGAGGAAGCTACTGACCAACAGTATGTTCGTATGGACGAACAGAACATCACGCTCGACGCAAAACTGAACTTTGGCCTCAACAGTGATAGCTTGCACGGATTTATCGGCTTTGCTCACTTTGAAAGAGAGCAAGAATTTGACAGCACTGGTAGTACCATCTATTTCGGTGATGATGAAAGTACCTCTACTGCTTTTTATGGCGAAGTCACTTATGCACTGACTGATAGGCTGAATTTAATCAGTGGTCTACGCGTAGAGCAGGAGGAACAGGACCGTTACTTTAGCTTGCTATTCTTCGGCGAACCCAAGGACGACTCTCTTGATACCGACGAGACAATCGTTCTTCCAAAAATTGCACTGCAATATGATCTTACCGAAAACACTGTCATCTCTGCTAGCGCTCGAAAAGGATACAACTCAGCTGGTGGCGCCCTCACTTTTGACTCGGAAACATTCGAGTACAACTATTATTATTACGATGAAGAGACCGTTAATACCTACGAGCTGGCTCTGCGCAGCTCCCTAGCAGACGGCACCATCAACATAACTGGCAACCTCTTCTACAACGAATATTCCGGCTATCAAGCTCTCAGCTCTGCCCGTAGAATCGTCAATATGGATAGCGTCGAGACTTACGGTGCGGAAGTTGAAGCTATTGCTATGCTAACCCCGCAGTGGGAACTCCGTGCAGGTCTAGGCCTGCTAGAGAGTGAAATTACCGATGCCGGTACGGATTATACAGATGCGAATGGCAATGAACTCAACTCTGCCCCCAATGTCACCGCAAACTTGGGTACAAAGTATTGGTTTAATGATGCACTTAGTGTAGGTATTTCAGCCAATTATGTAGCTGAGTACTATGGTGATTTCGCCAACACTGAAGAAAGAGTCGCCGGTGACTATACTCTGGCCCGATTGAACGTGAACTACGAAGGTGAAGATTGGAATATTGCAGCGTTTATTAACAATGCCCTGGATGAAGAAGCCTATACAAATAGAGAGCCAGCTGGCCGCAGCTACCCAGACGGCTACGCTGCAATTATTGACCCACGTAATTTTGGTGTATCCGCTACCTACCACTTCTAATTAGCTCCTTTACCAACAGCTAAAAATCCGGCCCCTAGTTGAGTTTATCTCACACAGGGACCGGAATTCCGATATCGTCCTAAGCCTCGCCCTACTGCACAATTATTACCATATTGCTGTTTCCAATCTGGGAAACATTAGCATTTTGAAAATCGTTAACCTGGCTAACGGTAAACATATTTAAGTTACCCTGCTGTAATGCCGTAGCAACACCAAAGGTTCCGCTTTGGATCGTAGAACCCGTATTGTTCAAACCGATCTGAGTAGTACTTGCTAAATTGAAGCTGCCAGATTGAGCGTGGATAATGGTGTTAAATTCATTTTGCTGACTAATGGCACTGGTATTATTATTATCTGTTTGATTCACTGTAGCATTATTACTATTTCCCAGCTGACTCAATGTGGAAGTATTCGTGTCAGAGTTAAACTGCGACACAGTAGCCACATTCAAATTCCCTTGCTGGGCAGTTACCGCCGAGCTCGTCGTGCTATTGGTTTGAACAACCGTACCGGTGTTGTTGTCACCTACTTGATTAATAACTGCTGTATCAGTAGTACTACTTGACTGTGTAACAGTGGCAAAGTTAACCAGATTAAACTGATTAATAGTTGCAGTACTGGTTGTAGACGCCACCTGATTAATTACGCCAACATTAGTATTCCCATTTTGAGTAATAACGGCAGCCACAGTATCAGATGAATTCTGAGCAACCGTGGAAGAATTTAAATTCCCTGTTTGTATCTGATTAACTGTGCTTCCGGTATTTCCGTTTACCTGAGTAGCAGTGGCTGTATTAGTGTCTCCAGTCTGGGTTTGGCTGATAAAGTTAAATGTAACGGATGGATCACTTTGATCCGCTGTCGCGGTATTACCTATTCCACTTTGGTTCTGAACCGCAACATTGTCGGAGGCAAAAACACCCTGACTTGCAACAGCAAGCAGGACCGCAGCCGCCAACGGGGCACACCTTTTCATATTTATCTCCTTAGAATATGAAATGTCGCAAAATTAAGATTCTTATACTGCATCAACACACGAAGTTAATTAGCACCATATGCAACAACATTAAGAGAAAGCGATTTACGATCAGCTGCGCTTAATTTTGCTAAAACAAATACCGGAACTTCAGCATTTATGCTTATAAACTCTTGCTTCTCAAGGACTCAATCCCCAGCTTCCTTCAGGAATCTATGCTTGATGCTGTGTTGAGTCTTATCTCCGATGGCACTTTCAGCAATAGGAGAATAGTGCGGAAAATATAGGAAGAAAGTTCCCCCCCTATTTAGGAAAACAGCCATACTGTAGGCGAATCCATTATTTTTAACGCCATCACTACACACACAACGAAACCTCTCAAACACACCCTCTCTTAATATCAACCAGGCCACAAACCACTCTAGAAAATCACGCCCTCACTAATTGACACGCCACCAAAGAACAATTATGGAAACACTACACATATTTGAACCGAAAAGCCAACCTTTAAACTCATCTATAAAACACCAAATAATAAAAACCCAACTCCTCCAGCACATATCCCATCAACATAGTTAATCAATAGGAATTATTCTCCATAAATATGAGAACAACTTCCTATTGTCATCAACCAAACAAAGACCAAAATTCGAGATATTTACACCCTATCAACCACTTCAAATATCAGACAATCACAATAGGAATATATCAATGAAGGTGATTTTAAATATTAAAACATCAATAATCGCAGCAGCAAGCTGCGGCTTAATAAGTGCATCGGGTATTGCTTTAGCCGTAAGTTGTGGTGATGTAATCTCTACCGCCGAAGTATTGGATGCGGATATATCTAATTGTGCGATTTCTCCTGCCATCACAATAATGGGCCCTACCGGTAGTCTCGATCTCAATGGATTTTCATTATCCTGTGATGGCCTGGCTGGCACAGGAATTCTACTGGAAGGAACTACAGCTGTACTTATTAATAGCCAAGCATCCAGTGGCATCATTACATCATGTGATATAGGCGTATCTGTAGAAGGCAGCGGCCTTCACAATGTCATCGGCGTTACAACGCAAGAAAATGGATCTTTGGGAATGTCAGTCAGTAGCAGTCGCAATATTGTCAGCGGCTCAATCAATGACTTTAATTTTGGCAATGGTATTATCGTTCTCGGCGACTGGAATAGCTTTTTTGAAGTAAGCGCCACCAGCAACGGGGAAGGTGGCATTATTATCTCAGGAGATAACAATCAAGTTTCCCAAAGTACCGCCAGAAATAATACTTTTTCTGGAATAGCAATCCAAGATGCAAACTACACAAGCATCTTACTAAACACTACATCAAGTAATAATGAATACGGTATTTCAGTAAGTAATTTTGGGCAAGTAGGGAATCTCATAACAGGAAATACTGCTGAATCCAACGACATAGATGACCTATTTGATGATAATACTCCTGCCTGTGTAGGAACCACATGGTACGGTAATATTTTCAGCTCATCAAATGACGCCTGCATAAACTAGCTTAAAAAAAATTGCGGGATTCAAGGCATTAAACTTCTAGCCTTTGAATCCCGCATAAAAACAATTAACGCTTATCTATATCTTACTTCTGAGAATATCTCTCTATAACTGAACCAGACTAGCAAACCAAACTCTCCTCTCACTACATCAATCCACACTGGCCGACTGGATATCCCTCAGGAATAAATATGAAAACGAAAATCTAAAGGGAAATCAGGCTTTCAGCAATTACACTAGCTGCAGTGTCCGCAATACTGTGGCGACACCATTAAACTGCCTGCAAGCCTATCAACTTATCGTAAAACGCTATTAATTTGACGTTACACAATCTCCGGAGGTAGTAGCGTCAGGTGAATTTCCTACCCAGTTATTCTCACAGGGGGCAGAATTATCATCTTGCAAGTCAAAATCCACATTGCCAGAGACAGTATTGCCTACGATATTGTTTCCAGTCTGGCCAAATAGCTCCATTAAGATTCCTGCAGTATTTGACCCTTGAGTGCCATTATTCTCCACCGTATTCTGGCTGATAAGACAGCTACTGGCGCTATTAATTTGTATTCCAGTTAAAGTATTATCCGATACTGTATTTGACGATATTATTGAACTGCTACCATCTACCTGTATACCCGTTATTTCATTTCGACTTATGTCATTAGAAAACAGATTATTTGTTCCCCCCGCGATTATAATACCTGTACCTGCATTATCCGATATATTTGATATGGTTAGCGTATTATTACTACTAACAAACTCAATACCAGAAGAAGTATTACCAGAGGTGTTCAGGCCGAACAAATTATGAATACCGGAACCTTCCACAGAAATACCTGTATTGCAATTAGATACAAACCCATCCTGTAACACCCCGCCCGATATTATGGCCGCAAAACCATCGACCAAAATTCCCACTGTAGTTCCATCACAACTCAGCGTATAACCATTCAAATCCAGATATCCGGTCGGCCCAGTTACAGTCAAAGCCGGGGTAACATTGCAGAGCAAATCTTGATCCAGTATTACCGGACTGGTTATGGTGTCTCCGCACTCAACAGCACCATTTGCTAGTGAACACAAAGATGCAGACAATAAAGAAGCCGCCAAAGAAGTTATCAATGCCTTGCTTATCACAGATCGAGATATAAAGCTCACGAGAGTCCTCCCAAATAAAGCTCAAATACAGAAAAGATATGTCATGCTGATTTTGAGTCAAAAACTGGTAACAGCCATGGGAAATTTGTCCGCAAAATTTAGTAAAATAGTTTAAGCGGGGAATGGAGCATATTGATATACAAGCTACAGGAATATAAATTGTAAAAGATAACACCACTACCGAAGCCACCATAGTGGCACTATCTTTTTATATCCGTATATTTCAATCCAGGCAGCTAGGATCTACAGTATCAAAAGTATTATTTCGCCATAAATTTGTACCATTGCAGGGATCACTGTTTAAATCTTGCGCATCGAAATCTTCATTGAGAATCCCCACATTTAAAATGATCAAATTATATTGCTGATCAAAATCATTCATTAAGATTCCTGCCGTTCCCGCACCTGAAGTGCCATTATTTTCCGATGCATTTTCAACGATCCAGCTATTACTGGAATCATTAATCTCTATTCCTGAGCCCATATTCTCAAAACAGAAATTCTCTGTTATATATGACCGATCACCATCTATCTGGATACCACTCAGGGTATTTTCCTCAAAAGTATTCTGGAAGACATTATTTCTCTCCCCACTAACAATTAGTCCAACCCCCGTATTTGCTTGAGCGGTACAGGCTGTCATATAGTTGCTATTGCTCACTAATTCAAATCCGGCACTGGCATTTGCAGTGGTCGATACCGCTTGAATATTATGGAATCCATCTCCATTCGCTAAAACACCCACCTCACAATCTGCAACCTGCCCTCCTCGAAGTAGCGCTGCACGCCCCTCTAACAGCACTCCAACTTCACTACCATCACATTGAACCTCGTACCCGGTCATATTCAAGCGTCCATCTGGGCCTATCACAGTTAAAGCAGGGCTGACATCACAAGTGAGATCCTCATCCAAAGTAACGGATGTGGTAATCGTATCCCCACATTCAACATCATCCGCAATCACTGGCTTGGAAATGGAAATGTTGGATATCCCGATCATTGAGACAATGGCGATTTTATAGAGACTTGAACGAGGGAGTTTCATCAAATTTTTCCTTAGCGCTGTGTTCGTTATTCATAGTCCAGGGTCATGCCTAGGTGATTTTGATCCAGCATTAAGAAAGAACCATGAGAAATTATTCCTAATAAAATGGGAATTTAGTTTGGGTTTTATGTTTAATATGCGCCAATACGGCTACGATTTTATGGGTTTTATTAAAGAAACGAGAGTTAGGGAGATGGCCAAATGATGGAGTGGGCGTCGCCCCTGCTCCATCATTTAGTGGATAAGAATTTAGGCTTTTGGCCGAACGGCTTTGATATCCTGATCTGCAGCCCAGTTAAGAACGTCTTCACGACGCAGCGCCGTTGCCATTAGGTCCGGGAATTGATCCGGTGTACAGGCAAAAACCGGAGAGCCTATCGCAGCAAACTCTTCCGCCAGCGACTGGTCATAAGATGGACGCCCATCATCACTGAGTGCCAGTAAGGTAATCACATTTACATCCTGGCGAACAAGGTTAGCAACCCGTGCTTTTAACTCCTCTTCATTCCCCCCTTCATACAGGTCGGTAATCAGGATTAAATGTGTCTTGCCAGGCCGTTCAATTTTATCCTCGCAATAAGCCACCGCCTGGTTAATGTCTGTGCCACCGCCCAGTTGCACGCCAAACAAAACGCTGACTGGGTCTTCCAGGTCCTCAGTAAGATCTACTATTGCGGTATCAAAGCAGACCAGTTTGGTTTTCACTGCCGGTATTGAAGCCATTACCGCTGCAAAGATTGAGCTGTACACCACCGATGTCGCCATGGAGCCGGACTGATCGACACATAGAATAACTTCATCCAGGTCCGCAAGTCGGCGACTTTGTCGCATAAAACCAATCAATTTCTCAGGCACCACTGTGTGGTAGTCATGTTGGTAGTGCCTGAGATTTTGCTGAATAGTTCTATGCCAGTCGATATCGGCAAAACGCGGCCTAAAGCTGCGTTTTGATTTATTGACAGCTCCCCTAACCGCTTCTGTGGTCTTTCGCTCCAAACGCTCCATCAGCTCATCGACCACTTTCTTGATGACCTGGCGAGCAGTCTCAATAGTCTTCTCGGGCATCACTGAACGAAGACTAACCAAGTCAGCGACCAGGTGAACATCCGCTTCAATCGCTGACAAAAACTCAGGCTCCATGAGCATCTGCTTGAGGCCAAGGCGCTCAAACGCATCACGCTGGACAACTTGTACTACCGAAGTCGGAAAGAACTCGCGGATATCACCCAGCCAACGGGAAACTTGTGGCGACGAGCGAGACAAACCACCTCGACCTTTTTTACCAGACTCCGAGTCTCCGCTGCCATAAAGCGCAGTTAACGCTTGGGACAAACGCATATCCCGCTCAGAAAGCCCGGACTCACCTTCATCAGCCCCTAGCACCAGGCGCCAACGGCGTTCCTTTTGCTGGTCTTTATCGACCGTTATCTCATCGGGTTGTTGCTCTTCAGACACTTCGTTTACTGCGCCCATGTCTTGTCCTTCTGGATTAATTTGCCGATGCGCAATAGATGCTCTGACCACAGCGGCAAAACTTCGGGATTAATGGCTTTGGATACCGAGTGGTTAGATCGGGCACCGAGTACCAGCTCCATCATGCGCCGACGCTCCATCGCATCGAGACTGGAAAATACGCGCCGGAACAAGGGCAAGTACTCGATAAATACTTCTTCGTCCAGATGCAGCAACCAGCGCTGTACCGCTCCCATCAATACCGGGTCGTACAGCAGGCGCTCAACCGCTTCGGCAAAAAAGCCCTCAAAAAATCGTGCTGCATCGGCGGCAGCTACCGCTGGAGACAGGGATTTTTCCAGCAATTGCTGTAAGCGATATCCATCAAATCTTTCAGCTTGATACAAAAGACGCGCACAAAGGCCGCTGACCTGTAAACTGGAAAGAGAGCTGTCTACCAGTTGCTCGAAGGCTTGCCACCAGTCCTCCATGATTTCATCACCCAACTCTGCCAATTGCAGTGCCTGATGAGCGCTGTGAATACTGTTTCGCAGCCGTAGGGACTCTTCATCGTTAAGATTGCGACAGGCGTACGGCAGGGCCAGGGCAGATTGCATGGCTAAGCGTTCTACCAGGCCGGCAACTTGCTCCAATGCTAATTCTCGCGCGGTACCATAGCGCTGAACCTGGATTAACGCCGGCAGGCTGTCGAGAAGCTCGATACCGTCACTGGCCAGAGCCGCTCTCTCGGCCAATCGCTTCAGCCCCGCTTCAGAAGCCCGGTGCAACTGAGATTCGAGGGACAGCAAAACCACTTCTGCTAATTTGCCCAAATGACTCTCAGCGGTAATCGCCTCGATAAGTTTATTGTTAGCCGCTTGCTCAATGGTGGAACCGTAAACTAAGTTTTCCACCAACTTAACTGCATACTCCGGCTGCCAGCTGAGCACCCAGTTTTCCCGAAAAGTACCGCGACTTTTTCCGGTATGGGAGGGTTTACCCCAAGGCACTTCCAGCACAGCAAGACGGTGCAGTAACGTAGATTTATTCAGGCCGATATCACTGCGTAAATCCAGGGAAACTTCTTTATCCAGAGCCGTGGGCTTTAGCTTGGTCTTTTTCTGCCAGCGCTGTAGATCCTCCAGCAGGGGCACCAGCGGGGCATCCTCGGGGATGGAGCCAACTTGTTCACCCAGTAGCAACTCTCTTTCTACCTGTTGCCAAATAAGGCGCTCGCCAAAACAGAGGCAGGCCACAGCGGCTTCAATAATTTCTTCAAACCCCGGAGCTGGACGATTTCTAACGGCTGCCAAACTGCGACTCAGACGCACGGCTTCAATAACCGAAGCCGTAGAGACCACTTGTCCACTTTCGCGCAATGCGCGCACCAGCCGCCCAAACCAAAGCTCCAGCCACTGCTCGCCGGTGCCCTCGCGCCAAATATGCTGATACCACATAGGTGCAGCAACCCCAGCCCCGTAACCGGAGGCCATCGCCAATCGCGGCGATGTCCAGGGAATCCAGGTGGTTTTCACTTTGCTCTTGGGCAATTTCGCCGGCAGCTGTTTAATCAGTGCGCGGTCATCTTTTGCTGTGTGCTTTTCACGAAATGCCGGTAAGTGCCAGGCCCCACAGACTACAGCAACCTCACCTTCCACCCCTTTCTTTTCTTTGGCAATTTCCAGGCGCATATAGGCTTCGCGCAGTAAATCCCTTTGCGATAACGGCGCGGTTTCAGTTATTTCTCCGCGCAGCACGGTCATCGCCGACTCTACCCGGGCAAATATCTCCGCACTGTCATCGTTATTCTGCTCGATCAGGTCATTCCACCAGGCCTCACCATCTTCATAACCCGCCAGCTTCGCCAAAAGGCCGATAGGATCAGAGGTATCAGATGGTGGCTCTGGCTCGCCTGCCACCGCAGGGGAATCAGACTCTCCGCCGTTTTGCTCCACTTCAGGGGCCAGGGCTTCAGATTGGAGTAACTGCGCCAGCTGGATATTAATGGGCAGATCAATGAACTTAACTTCTACCCCTTGTTGTACGGCCCATAGGCAGGCCTGGTACTCAGGGGAGTATTCCACAAACGGGTAGTAAAGGCTGGAGCCGGGCGACTCTGCGGCATAGCCGAGTAGCGCTACCGGCGGCTGCATCTGTGCGCTAGCCAGCAGAGGCAGTAATTCACTGCAATCAGCGGGGCCCTCTATCAATACTTTTTTTGGCTTCAGCTGATCCAACGCGGCGACAAGTCGCCGCGCAGAACCGGGCCCGTGGTGCCGAATACCAAAATAATGACAATCCACCTTGGACACGGGATATCCCTTACAGTACTTCGTTCATGGTGTGGTAGTAACCGGCAAAGTCACGGCGCTTTTTCAGGACCGTTTCCAAGTACTCTTCCAATACAGCTTTATCCTGCACTGGATCTTTGACAATGGCGCCCACCAAATTACTGGAAAGCTCTTCTGCACTGAATTTACCATCGCCAAACCAGTTCGCCTGGCTCAATCCACCCACCATTACCGCAATTGCCTCAGCCGTAGACAAGTTACCGGACGGTGTTTTCAGAGTTATTTTTCCATCGAGTGTTTCACCGCCGCGTAGCTCGCGGAAAATGGTCACTATTTTCTCGATCTCTTCGCCGGCATTTGCGGGTACTGGCAACTCCAGGCTCTCACCCATCTCTGCCACGCGGCGAGAAATAATGCTGACCTCTTCATTCATATCATCGGGCAACGGCAATACCACAACATTGAAACGTCGTTTTAGTGCGGAGGATAATTCATTAACACCCTTATCGCGGTTATTGGCTGTTGCAATCACATTAAAACCGCGCTGCGCATAAACCGCATCATTCAACTCGGGGATCGGCAGCATTTTCTCTGACAGCACGGTAATCAATGTATCCTGAACATCAGAACCCATACGAGTCAGCTCTTCCAAGCGACACAAGGTACCCTGCTCCATAGCGCGATATAAAGGCGTTGGCACCAGGGCTTCTTTGCTGGGGCCCTTTGCCAGTAGCTGAGCGTAGTTCCAGCCATAGCGAATCTGGTTTTCGTCGGTACCCGCCGTACACTGGATCACACGGGTACTGTTGCCACAGATCGCCGCAGACAAGTGTTCAGACACCCAGGACTTTGCCGTGCCCGGCACACCGAGTAACAGCAGTGCACGATCGGTGGCGAGGGTGGCAACAGCAGTTTCAATCAGGCGGCGGTTGCCGATATATTTTGCACTTATCTCAGCACCTTCAGCCGTTGTGCCGCCCATCAAGTATTTCACGACTGCCTGCGGAGACAGACTCCAATTCTCTGGTTTTTTTCCGGTGTCTTCTGCTTTTAAGGCATCCAGTTCTGATTGGTAGGTAATTTCAGCGGGTTGACGAAGTACGTCACTCATGGGGAATCCTTTTATTTTACCTGCCCGGAAATTCACTGCTTATTTAATGAATTTTGCCGGGCAACGATCGGTCTTAAAATTAAATCTGTGTTGGGTGTATGGACTAAAGCCCATCCACGCCGGCAAGCTCGCTATTAAATCGAAGACAGTCAGTTGCGGGGTCTGCCCGTAGCACGCCCTGCTCAAAAAGCGCTTCCAGTAACTGCCGAGCGGTCTCTCTGGGTAACATCAAGCCCAACGCGGTCAACTCCCGCTGGAGATAAATAGACTGCAAATAACCACTCTCACTTAATTCCTCGGCAACAAGCTTTAACAGCGCCTTCCAGGGCGACGTTTTTTTCAAATCATCCCACGAAAGCTCCGTTAGCGGTTCGGGCAAAAACTTGAGTAAATCCTGAAAATCCACTTTGGCCTTTTTATTGCGCAATAGTCCAAACATCAATTCGGCACGGCGGGACTGTTCCAGGCGCGGCAATAAACTGTGTAAGAGGGACATACCGGCCTCACCGGTATCCAGGTAGCTCTCAATATTGGTGACCAGCAGGGCAATAGCCTTATCTGGCAAAGAATCTACCGCATTGGTAACAAAACTGTGGTTATCATAATCACGATTTTTATCGAGCTGCCAAGCCCCAGCTAAGTCAGTCACGCTGATATCCAGTGCTTCCGCAAGGCTTTGCAGAGATACCTTCTGCAAAAATTCCGAGCGAATGACTTGCTGTTTTTTGCTCTTGAGCTTACGGGGCAATAGTTGCAACTGCTTCTTTACCAAGCCCACTTTTTTTAATTCGTAAAACTCAGCCAACTCCTGCGCAGAAAACTCTTCCTGAGTATTGGATTCAAGTTCCGATGACAATCCCAATCGAGATAAATACTGATTGGCAAGACGCGCCACCTTTTGTGAACGATCTTTAAGCAGGGACTGTAAATATTCCCCATCGGACTCACTCAGCCGGATGGCAAGAACTCGCACGACCCTTAAACGCTTATCAGCGGGTTCGCGCCCGGCGCAGGTCTGGATCAAATTCAAAGCAGCGTTGGGGTTACTGAAGCGCAACTCCCTGAGCTTTGCCAGGCGACTGGCGGGATACCAATCATCCCAGTTTTCCTCAGTTAACGCTTCAGTATCATCAATACTACCTCGCTCATTCGCGGCCCATTGTGACCAGGGTAAATAGACTTCCGGCAAGCCTTCATCATTACTTGAAGGAAGCCAATCCGCAGGATGGGCAATATATCCCCGCTGTAACAACAACTTCAGGAGCAATCCGGTTTGCTCCATAGAGCGGGTCTGAACGCTTTCACTGACCCGTCGAAAATGGGCCCGCATTGGGTAGGGAAGCACGGGCTTATTCAACTCGGGCAACAAGGGAAATTCGCGTAACTCCCCCGGCGCCTGAGGCTGATAGAGTGCGCTTTGGTGCTGGCTGACAAGCGCTACTGCCGCTGATGCCATGCGCTCCTCTTCCAAACCTTCAAACAATGGACGCCAGGACTCAGGTAGGGCGTCGAGCTCTAAGGGCAAATCACTGCCCACCATCCAACGCTGCTGTAGGCGCTCTACCAACAACTGCTCTTCCTGGATTTTCTCAGGCGTCAGCATGCGATTGTCCCCCACTCATCTGTCCGCGCGCTGTGCAGTTCAGCAGTACTTCCATCCCACAAAATAAACGCCGCCTGTAATTTTGAACCCAGTAGTAGAGAGGGAATCTGTTCATTGTTGAGCGGTAGCGTTTGCTGACCACTCGAGCAGCGCCACCAATAATTGCCGTTGGCACATCGCAGTAGACGCCCCCCTTCAAGAAGGTGCGGTACCTGTTCTATCCAGGGTTGCTGAGACAACTGCTTTTGGTAGTGGGAGAACACGCTCTCTTGCTGGGCTGGCCATCTCTGATTCACACCATCCTGCACCACTTTAAACTCCACAGGGAAAGCTCTCAGAGGCATGCGACCGGGATAATAAACCAACTCCCCTTCTACACTGGCGCCGATACCAATGCCCACCTCCCTGCGCCCCGCAGAAGCCGGATAGTGATCCAACAACAGGGCAAATACTGGGGTGTCACTATCAAGCTTGAGCAACCAGGAAGCGTGGCTCACCAAACCATCGCGACGGGTGCTCACTTTTTCTCCAACATTCTGCCAAATACCCCTTTGTCGGGGGCTGGCAGGGTTTTCCAAGACCTGGTCACGATTCTCGGCAACGGCAATGGCCCTGCGAGCATCCACATCTTCCTCATTGGTGAGCCAAGCACTGCTGAGCAACATTAATTGCCCCAACTCCTTGAATACCACTTCCGCCTGTTTTTGTGGTGCAAGCCCCAGGGCCTTGGCTGGAAGCTCATCAACCCTGGATGCCAGGCCGGCAGCTTTGGCGTCCACTAAGCGCGCAGAGATATAGCGGCAGCGCTGGCGAAGTTCCTTGAGAAATCCCACCATGCCAGTACGCAATTGATCCTCAACCCACTGCTGGAATTCACCTAGCCCGGTGGCGATACTCTTGTTGGTTTTAGCGCGTGTCTGCGCTGCCCGCTTAGCCCTGGCCGCTTCCTTTTTTTTCTGCGCCTCTTTACTTTCCGAGGTTTCCTCAGAAATACCGTGAATGTTTTTACTGGTAGAAGCTTTTGTCTCAGCTTGGGCTTCAGGTTTACTCTTACGCCGCCGCCCCAACCACTCTACTACCCACTCCGGTGTCTCAGCCTCAATAAAGTCATCCGGCCCATCGGCGAATTGCCACAAAAGGGCTAGAACATGCTTGCAGGGAAACTTACGTGAGGGGCAGGTACACTTGTAACCGTGATCTACTGTATCTGCCATGGTGTAATAGGGATTGGCCCCCGACCCTTGGCATTGCCCCCATATACAATTTACGGAAGCCGCTTTACCGCGCAAAGGCCATTTAGCCGGCTTCAACAGTTTTTTGGCTGCGTTTAAAGAAGCCTGGTCTGGGGCCAGTTCTTGCACAACCTCTAGGGAAATATTCATCTCTTGCCTTATACAACCCAATACTGTACATAAATACAGCAACCGTATCTATGTAGCTATAGCGGCGCATAAAGTATCACGCAGCCCACAGAGATTAAAATCTAATTTCTCAAATTTTGATTTTGCCGTCACTCTTGTTGATTTAAGACAAAAAGTACACTCGGCGAGCATTTATTTGGCACGATCGAACAAGCTCTAAAGAAACAAGGTGTTCTCTCCTGCCAGCATTAGAGGGATTTCGCCTAGCCTCTCTAAATAAGTTACCATTTTCAGGAACTGGCTATATTGGCACCAATTCCAGCCAAACCTAATCGCAACAAGATATCCTTCTCTATACGATTAGGTCCATTGGATATCAACGGCCAGTGAAAAATGCAATTAAACTAAATACGATATTTGCTGTCATTAGCACATGCTTTAGCATGTCTAGCTTCTCTCAGAGAATTGCCAAACTTATTGAAAAATCTGAAAGCTTTCCTTTCAATGAGACAATAACCCAAGAACAAATTAAAGACTTAGGGTTTAAAAAAGGCAGCTATGATATAGAAAAAAGCAAAGAATACATCAGGTATTATCACGCTCCTGCTTCATCTAAAGACGGCATTCATTACTCAGTCAAATATGACACCGACGGCAAAGAAAGCACCGTTAAACTTGATTTACCAAAAGATGCACTGAAAGAAAAATATTCTGGAACAGTGATTTTATTACATGGGTTCCGATCATCAAAAGAGTTCATGTTATTTTCTGCTCAATACTTTCGCTTTCTTGGATTTCAAGTTGTAGCTCCGGACCTCCTTGGTCACGGGGAATCGAATAGCACCAAAAAATATGGTGTAGGAGATAGTGAAATCATCAATAAACTTATTGATGCACTCATCAGTAAAGGGGACATCAAGGACAAGCCCTTATATATCGTAGGAAACTCTATGGGAGCCTTAACGGCTCTCTATATCTCAGCCATGAGATCTGACTTAAATGGAATTATTTTACTTGCCCCAATGGTCCCTTTTGATCAAGCCGTGTATAACTACGGTAGGCTCAATCATCCCATACTTAGCCGGGTTATACCCGAAAATAAAATTCGAAAAGGAGCAAATCTGGCTCTGGAGCAGTCTGGTATTGAACCGAGTGATACCAATATACTTCCCCTTCTCTATTCTTCCAAGCTCCCCATACTGCTAATATCTTCCCCCTCGGATCTAATTGCACCCTATGGTAATTATATAGCTTTAGATCAATCAAATATTAATTTGGTGAAAATTCCCAATAGAAGCCACCCAAGCATATCGACCATTGGAAATATTGAACACGAAGCAATTATCAGCTGGCTTAATAAACTGTAAGATATTTACGCGATCCAAGAATTTCTCAGCTTTAAGGATAAATCACAAAGTCACCCTTAAATAAGCGCATAGATTTATCAAATCTAATTGATCATCTGCCTCGGTGAAAACATAATGATAGCCATACCCAGCATTGCTACAGCGGCACCACTCACATCCCAAACAGTGGGTTTAACACCGTTAACCAGCCATAACCACATTATTGAGGAAAAAATATAAATTCCCCCATAGGCGGCATACACCCGGCCCGCTGGAGCCGGATGCAACGTCAATAACCAAGCAAATATCGCCAAACTTATACCGCCAGGTACTAGAAGCCAAATACTCTTGTCCTGCTTTAACCACAAGTAAGCCGTGTAGCAGCCTATTATCTCTGCAAGCGCCGTAGCCAGGAACAAAGCTATAGTTTTTATTTCAAACAGTAGCATGAACGTCTAGGTGTTTAGCTATTTACCGGACAAACATTTTCAAGACGCATTGTGAAGGCTCTTTTCATATATGAAAATTGTTCAATGGTCTCCATATGCTTACTCAGGGAGTTTCTTGCACGTGTGAATTTTCTCTTTTCCGCTGCATTCATTCCCTCGTTAAACATATATAAGCTTTGCAGTGGTGCCATGGCCGTTTTCTCTGTGCGATAAAAAACATCATCAGACATCGCCAAATCAACTTTATCCCGTATGGAGCCATCCGGCATAATTTGCACGGATACGCTGGGAACATAATTCGCAATAGGGCCTTCAAAGTTAAGAACGGAGGATTCCTCCTCACTCAATTTCTTCGCCACATAAACCTTAAGCTTGTTATTGCGAACTTCCAATTTTACAAACGGCTTAATAATTTTAAATTTCTCCTTATCCTCCTCAAATAGCTTCACGGATGCTTCAAGCATTACCAGGCTTTGAGTATTGATAAAGCGTTCATATTCTTCCAAGTGGCATGATGCCTGCACTCCACCACTCAACAAGAAACATAGACTAAAGGCTAATCTTTTCATTGATCTAAATATTATCCTTAATATTTGATAAATTGATCGCCTCAAACATTAACTGGCGCACTGGTTAACCCAGCACAGTTTAGACCTCATTGGCATCACTATTAGCCAGTGATTGCGCTTGAAACTTTCTTACGATAAAAAATACGTACCCTGCTTCTTTTTCCGATTAATTTACGCCACTAATAGTAAAAAAGGTGAAGCTGGTACAGCTTCACCTAACGGGTTTAGTCACTAAAAAATCCTGATCTCTGCGGAAGTTAGTCCCTACCGATAATCCGACAGTACTACCGGCGGCAGTTCAGTGGCCTCTGACATCCACTCTTTTACGCTGTCACGCGCCAGCAACCGGTCTATCCACTGTTTAGTAAGCGGCCAGGGCTGCAAATTTGGGGCGTGGGAGAAAATTCTTATCACTGTTGGTACAAAGGCTAAATCTGCCAGGGACAAAGCACCCATCAAGTAAGGGCCACCACTTTGCTCAAGCTCTCCTTCCCAGGCGGCAAATAAGCGCTCCGCATCCATCTCTTCTTCGGGGGTCATTAGGCGTTTGTCGGGGTAAAATGCACTTTCAAAGGATAGGCGTGGACACAACCCGGACAACCCGGAATGTTGCCAGCTAAGCATGGCCCGGGCTCGGGCCCGCATCAATGGATCTTGAGGTAACAGTTCACCAGAGCCAATGTCATTGGCATATTCCATAATGGCCAAGGAATCAAAAATAATCATCTCCCCCTCTTCCAGTACGGGTACTGATCTCGCAGGGGATAGCTCTCCTATACGCTGTAAATTCTGGAATCGCTGTGGCCGGCGAATATCTACAACCACTTCCTCAAATTGAACTTCCTGTTCACGCAATGCCAACCAAGCCCTAAAGGCCCAAGTGGATGCATTTTTAGTACCCGAGTACAGAACACGAGACATAATTAATCCATTGTTATAGTTGAATTATATTGATCAATTGGGAGCTTCACTTATACCGTTTAACCGCCAAACAATTAGAATATAGCATCAAATTTATTGTGCATTAACAGCACTACGATTCATAGCCATCAATGCCTCATCACAAACAGCTATTTTTTTGAATCGCCTCACAAACTTAAAGAAACCAAAAGGAGACTCAAGTTTAGGTTAGCTCTCACTATTCAATTGAATCGCCTAAGAGACACAACTTACTACTGGGGTGGAAGGAAAGAATACACCGCACTCGAGACACGCAGTGAATACATCCCTGTAAGCTCCTAATCGGCATCCATGCCTCATAGGGTCCCGAGCGCGGTGTATTCTTTCCTTCTCCCGTTTTAGTAAGTTTCGAAAATCGCCAAAAAATTCAATCCAGGCAGCTTGGACTTTTAGTAATGGCATCATTAGCGTACCAAATGTTGGTGCCACTACAATCGGGATCAACCGTATCATATAAATCAAAGGGAATATTAAGTTCAGAGAAATTTCCAGTTATGACATTATTAGTTGAATTCGTGAATTCCAAAACGATACCTCCACCATCATTACTTGATATTAAATTTTGGGAGATTATATTACTGGATGAGCCCTCGATTAGAATTCCTGCCCCACCATTAAATGTAGATATATTATTGAACACATTTGAAAAGCTATCATCTACCTGAATTCCATCAGAGACACTGAGCGATACAACACAAGAAGAGAGAGTATTAAAATCATCATCCATATCAACACCTACCCGACCACTATCAGTAATTATGCATCCACTAATATTGTTAAAGATACTGTCAATATCAATACCATCGTCAACACTACCAACTAGCTCAGTTCCGACAACCGTGTGATAACCCACACCATCTATAAAAATATTGTCAAAACATCCATTAATGGTACCGCCAGTCAACACCGCGCCTTGCCCCAGGATACGGATTCCAGCAGTACCAAATACCGCACCTGTAGCACAGGTCACAGAAAAATCCCCCATACTCAAACTGCCTTCAGGACCAACTATCGTAAGGGCATCCGGCTCAGCGGCAGTAAGGTCACAGGATAAATCCTGTGTAAGCACTTCGGCGGTTGTAATAACATCACCACAGGATACCTGAGCGGATACTACAAAAGAGTATGACGCTGTAAATAGCCCCATTACGCCTAATATTAAAAACTTAATAACTGACTGTTTAATTTCCATGTAAAACCTCTGTCAATTTTGTATAAGAATTGGACCTTGCCTGGGATATAGACTGCCTCCTTAGTTTGGACCTGACTATTAATTCCGCCATAAGAAAAAGTACCTAAATACTAAGCTGCAATCGGCGGGGAAAATTACAAATCGAAGGGGGATAAACTTTATGGGCACAAAAAAACCCGGCAAGTGCCGGGTTTTTTAAAACAAAAGGTAAGGAGATTACTTCAAACCAAGTACTTCTTTACCCTGAATAAAGGTAACGTCAACCGGAATATTGGCCTCGGCCAAGCGATCCAAATCAGCCTGCAGTTCAGGGCCAATTACGCCTTTGGTCTCCAGCAATGATTTGGCTTTCTCGTAGTCACCATCACCCTGGATAGTAATGATTAAACGAGACAAGTTGGTCATCGCCTGCTGCATCTTTTCAAAATCAACACTGTATTGACCAGTCTTGGGATCGCGAGTGAAGGCACCCTGCTCCTTAAAGTAGTTAAAGCGCATCATATTGGCTTTACCGTGGGCACTGGCCGCACCAAAACGTACGCTGCGGAAGATACCCGCCAGGAAGGTCACATAGTTATCCATCAACTGGCCATCTTCCAGCGCACCTTTTTCATGCAAGCGGGTAACCATGTACAGACCGAGGATATCAGCCTTACCTTCTTCCAGGGCGGAAGAGGTTTCCTTCAAAGCCTGGCGAACATTATTTCCGCCTTCTACGGTCTTTTTAATTCCCAAACCGTGGGCCACTTCGTGGAACATGGTGTTGGCAAAGAATGCCGGGAAGGTAATGTTCTTGCGCTGATTTTCTGCGATCAATACATCGCTGATCGGCACCAGGATCTTGTCAAACTTGGCCTGCATTGCATTCTTCAGCTGCAAACGACGAGTGCCTTTGGCCAACTGTACTTCCTCATCATTGGGAAGGTTAATGGCAATAGTCTTGGAGCCCGCGTTACTGTGGCCGGCGTAGAAGAGTACATCGTAGGCATTCAAGTCTGAATCAGTACCGGGCTCTTCAGATTTGTATTTTTCCTCAACCGGCAAACCTTTCTGCAACTCGGGCAGCAGAGCGGCAAACTTGGCCAGTTTTTTACTCCACTCTTTGTCTTTCAGCAGGACGTAGGACTCATAAGCGGTACGATAGGCAAACAGCTGGTCTTCATAGTTTTCAATAGGACCAATAACCACATCGATATCATTCTCCTTCATATCCATCCAGGCCATATCACTGGGGCGGAAATTATCGGAGAGAAGTGCATCGGCACGCATGGTGAGGTAGTTAGCAAATTCCTTGCTCTCAGCCAGTTCAGCTGCCTGGCGCAGAATGCTGGCCGCCTTATTCAGGTCCGCATTGTAGGCTTCGTTGTAAGGCACCAGTTCGAGACTGCCAGACTCATTGCGGCGTACCAGGGAGTACAAGCCGTCTTTTCCTGCCTGGTCCCATTTCTCGAACTCTTCGCGGGTCATATCCGCTGGGTAGAAGTTAGCACCCAGGGGCTTATCTCCATAACCAACAATAAACGGCTTATTGTCGTTAAGACGGTCCCAGGGGCCATAGTTGATATCGGCAAACTTACGAGCGCGGTTGTCTTCAATATCCGGCAGCAATTCCTCAGCTGGGCCGTAGGATTGCAACCAGAACAAGCGATCCATAATCTGGCTGGCATCAATCAGCAGGCCAATCATTTTGCGCTGGTTGTCGGAGAGACCGCTTAGATTTGCAGTGAGCTCAACCGGTACATAGATATCAAAACGCTTATCCGCATCTTCTACCTTTTGGCCTGAGGGCACAGGTACAGTCTTGGACTCTACAATCTGAGCCTCAGCTTCCGCTTTGGCAACTTCTTCGGGCTGCTGCTCTTTTTTGGAACAAGCGCCAACAAGGGCCAGTGCCAACACTGCTGCCGCTATCTTGGTAGCCTGAAAAGGAATGGTCATATCGCTCTGCCTATCATTTTTTTGTATCGGCGCCACATTAGTCTGGCTGTAGGGATTTATCAACCGTCATGGCGTAGGCACCTCGGCCGCCTGGGTCTCAGTTCCACGCTCCTGTTGCTGCATACGCCAGAGGGCCGCGTAGTGTCCATCAGCCTGCATCAATTCCCGGTGGGCTCCCTGCTCGACTATTCCGCCCTGATCCATTACCAGAATGCAGTCCGCATCCACAATTGTGGAGAGGCGGTGAGCGATCACTAATGATGTCTGCTCGCGGGCAATATCCTGCAGAGATGCCACTATGCCCTGCTCAGAGTGGCTGTCGAGAGATGAGGTCGCTTCGTCAAAGATCATAATCGGAGGCTTTTTCAACAGGGCCCGAGCGATAGCAACCCGCTGCTTTTCCCCTCCGGACAATTTGAGCCCCCGCTCCCCCACCAGGGTATCGGCTCCCTCTGGCAGCTGCTGAACAAAGCCTTCCAGCTGAGCGTGACGGATCGCCTCATCCACCTCAGTATCTGAGGCATCTACACGTCCGTAACGCACGTTCTCCCGGATCGACTGGTTGAACAACACTGCATCCTGAGGCACAACACCAATAGCCCTGCGCAGCGACTCCTGGGAAACACTGCGAATATCCTGGCCATCAATGGAAATGGAACCGCTGTTAGCGTCATAAAAAC
Source organism: Microbulbifer maximicatervae (SeqCode) (assembly GCF_052468155.1). NCBI lineage: Bacteria > Pseudomonadati > Pseudomonadota > Gammaproteobacteria > Cellvibrionales > Microbulbiferaceae > Microbulbifer > Microbulbifer maximicatervae (SeqCode). Next base: position 2,557,007 of record NZ_CP174335.1, on the reverse strand, counting down.
GAAACAGGAGCTTAAAGAGGGTGGACTTACCTGCACCGCTAGCGCCAACAATTGCCACTTTTTGCCGTGGTTCCACAGCAAAGCTGATACCTTTGAGGATCTGGCGATTATCTTTATAGCCAAACTGGACGTTATCAAACTCAATTCGGCCCTCCATCACAGTGAGGGGAGCCGCCTGGGGAAGATCTTCCACAGCAGGTTTTACCGCCAGTAAAGAGAACATCTTCTCAATATTTGCCAGTGCCCCTTTCATCTCCCGGTACACAAAGCCGAGGAAATTTAGCGGTATAAAGATCTGCATCATAAAGGCATTCACCAATACGAAGTCACCGATGGTCATAGTGCCTTTGGTGACTCCTACCGCGGCAAGAACCATTGCTGCACACATTGCGCTGGCAATAATCAGCGCCTGGCCACTATTTAGGCCAAACAGGGACAGCCTGTTCTTACGCCGGGCCTTCTCCCAACTGGCCAGCTCCCGGTCATAGTGACCGGATTCATGTCGCTCATTGGCAAAGTACTTAACCGTCTCATAGTTGAGCAGACTATCAACTGCACGGCTGCTGGCCTGTGACTCCGCCTCATTCAACTCCCTGACAAAGCGCGTACGCCATTCAGTAGCTACCACTGAAAAGCCGATATAAATAATCACTGCGGCCAGCACTAATAGCGCAAATAACCCGCTGTAATTCCACCAGAGCAATCCCGCCACCATAGCTATTTCTACCAGCGTGGGTACGATATTGAAGACCATAAACCGCATCAGGAACCCGATGCCGCTATTGCCCCGCTCAATATCCCGCGAGAGCCCACCGGTACGGCGGTTCAGGTGAAAATCCAGGTCCAGCTTGTGCAAATGCTGGAACACTTCAAGCCCGATCCGCCGCTGGGCCCGCTCAGTGACACGGCCAAAAATCGTGTCTCGCAGTTCGCCAAACAGAGTGCTAGAAAGGCGCACAGCCCCATAGGCCAACAGCAGCCCCAAAGGTAATGCCACTGCCTGGGCCATGCCCCCAACACTATCCAGGTCATCGACAATATGTTTGAGCAAAAATGGCAGGGTAACACCCGCAACCTTGGCGCCAATCAGGCAGAGGATCGCCAAGACTACGGCGCGGCGGAATTCCAATAGGTAAGGGAAGAGGGTTTTGAGTGCACCCCAGTGCACCTCATCCAAAGAGACAGTGGATTTGGGTCTCGGCATAATCTATCCAGGAGGAGAAAACAGGCGCCCATTATAATTCGTCAATAGAACTTATATAGACGCTTGCCTCTAAAGCGCAGTCTCAAAGTAATACCTTGAAGCACCTATCCTCCCCCTCTGGCAGGCCGTGACACTGATGATTTCGTCAACGCTACAGCTTAAGTCACCAAAGCACAAAACATCATTGCAGACCTGCCTAAGACACAAAGCAATAAATCGTTGTTAGTCTTTCATATACTCCAGCATATAAGTTAAAACTTCGTCACGGTCATCTACCAACTTTTCTATCAGGTCAAGGTGATCCCGGTTATTCGCTAATTTGAAATAACAGGGGTTACCCATTTTAAGCATTTTCTCCTGATACTCTTTGGTCTGCCGAAAAAATTCTGGCGTATCAAATTCAGGCACAATTAAATGTAGCGGGCATTCAGTTGTGTCAATACCAGGCTCTACCAGCTGGGGGCTTACTTTTTCGGCGGATTCCATCGACATATTGATGGCGTCATTGACAAAACTATTGACCAGTGGGCGAATGTCAAATAGCCCCGCCAGGGAAAATGCACCTTTAAACTTACTTTGAGCAGATGCCGGTACGCCAAATTTACTCCAATCCGTTTGATGCAACAGTGCTGCCAGTTGGCCACCTGCCGAATGCCCCACAATGTAGACAGATGGAGCTCCTTTTTCCTCGGCCTCATTCAGCACGCTCGCCATTGCCCACTGCATCTGTAAGACAATAGACTCCATTGGAGTACCATTTTCCCAATCCGGGGCCATACGGTAACCCGGCATATAGACCGCAAATCCCTCTTCATTAAAAGGCTCGGCCAGAAAAGAAAACTGCTCTTTTGAAAACCACTGCCACCAGCCACCGTGAATATAAATTACGACCGGTGCATCCTCAGCAACTTCGTCTGACCTGAAAACATCCATCGAGCCAGCTAAATCACCTTCCCCAAAATTGACAGTTTGCAAACCGTCCTTAATCCCGTTGCGATATGCCGAGCTACGACTGCCCGTAAACTCAGCATGAGAAGGCAGCAGCAGATCGGTTGGAAGGCGGCAGGTCCACAAAGTAGGGTTATATTGCTCGTCCGTTTTCTCACGGGTAAAGATATTCCAAAATTCACTCACGGCTAGCACCCTTACTTTTCGCTAGGATTTATAGCTTCGAACTGGTCATCACGCAGTAGCATAGTACCGTCCCCCTGTAGGACCCAAAGCTCACGAGTAATAACACCTTCTGCGTTGTTCATTTTCCAATTACTTGAGAGTACAGTTGAGACTTCATCCACTACTTCAATTTTTGCGCCAATATAGGTCACATCTGCAAAACCCTGATCTACCAGATTTTGCCAGAAAGCTTGTATATTCTTTCGACCTTCGAACTGGCCAAAGGGTTTGGCAGTCATCTGAGCCTGCTCTTCATACATGGATGCACACCCAGCTGCATTGCCACTATTGAAGTAAGACTTCCACTGTTCACTGGCAGCTTTTGTTTTCTCAATCAGAGTGTCGCTCATATCAAAATCCTCTTCTGTAATAGGTAACGACCTTGTGCCTATAGATTGCCCCATGCCCATGGTTGTGATAAATATCCATTAATTGATATTAGTGTTTAGGAAAATTAAACAATGAAGCCAAGCCTGGAGGATATGCAGGTATTCCTAGCCGTTGTAGAGGCGCGCAGCTTCACACTGGCAGCCGACCGACTAGAGCGCACCAAATCGGCAGTAAGCCAAGCAGTTACCCGGCTGGAGTCTGATATCGGCACCCGCTTGCTTTACCGCAGTACCCGCTCCCTATCTCTCACCGAGGCCGGCTCAGAGTTTTACGCCCATTGCCGGGAGATCAAAGATATTTATAACTCAGCAATAGCGGGGCTTAGGAATAGCGGTGACAAATTGGCGGGCTCCCTATCGGTAACAGCACCTCACGCACTGTGCGAACCAGTAATTATTCCTGCAATCATTAAGCTGGCCGAGCAGCACCCGCAACTGAGAATCAGGCTGTTAGCCAATGACTCCCCCATGGATTTGATTGAATCGCAGGTAGACCTGGCCATTCGCGTAGGCAGTCTTGCACTTCAATCGGCAAAAGTTTCAAAGTTAGGATTGTTAGGAGAAAGTCTCTACGCCAGCCCGCAGCTTATTGAAAAGCTATGTGGCATTCCCTCAGACCTTGCTGAACTACAAAATTGGCCGCATATCGCTAATGATTGGCAGGGCATGCCATTAAAGTATGAATTGAATAGTGGGATTCAGGTAAAAGCCACGCCTAAGGTTCGCTGTAACTCCTTACACGATATAGTACAGTTAACCGAAGCCGGAATTGGGATTGCCAGGTTGCCCGATATTATCGCTCGAAAAAAAGTGGATACCGGCACACTTTGTCCAATAACATCTGTTGCCGCTGCACCCATCCATTATATGCATCTGTTTTCCAAAAGGCCGCCAACAAAAGTACAGACTTTTGTTAAGGCTATTAAATCCCAATTACAAACCTGTAGTAAAAATTAATGGTAGAAACAGGCTTCGTCTATTTAAAAGCATCAAGCTAACCTTACAGCCATCCGAATAGACTTCCATTTTAAACTTTAGCAATGACGAACCTGTCATTTTACAGGGAGCTACAGATAGCCTACTAACTCAATAGGTACAAGGAGGGGCTTATCCATTTCACAAAGAAATGCAAGGCAAAATTGACGCTTGGACCGAATAGTTATTTTACCAAGCAAATCCACATTTAAATGACCAGAGCTGCAAGCTCCAGTCATTTAAACGACTGAGTTCTATTCTCAATGCTAGCCCAGCCTCCACGCCCTCAGATTTCATACTCTGTACTGTAAGCTTGAGGAGTGGAGGGCTCTATGATTTTTTTCTTATTATTTTTCAACTATTTTCCGCAGCCTTCAATTCCAATCAATTGCAGCGGAAATACTTAAACGTAGAATCCTGGGTATAACGCACTAGTACCTTTCCGCCAGATGTCAGAGAGTACACCTCCTCTGACTTCCAAGCTTCTCCTTCACCTTGCATATTGAAAACCAGATGAAGATTGCCATCACTTTGGCTAGCAGACATCAACTGGCCTGAAGACTCCGTAAATTGAATACGACTACCTGCCAGAGTCATCGAGTCGGCCGATGAAGAAGCGTTACAGGATTCCTCGGTTCCAGCCCATTGTCCCTGATACTTAGGAGGTACAGTGGACATTGCACAAGCCTGGATTAATCCGATTCCCAGCAACACACAGAAAAAAGAGAGAGATCTCATTCAAGCAATCCAATAACGTATATAATAAGAAAAATTAAGGATATAAGAACCTTACAGTATATCTAGTACTTACGTCTCAAATAAATCCCACCATTAGCTAAAACCGTGAAATAGTCACCAAACGACAAAGGATTTTAGGGCTTGGTATTGCTTCACTTTACACAAACAAACACTTCCCGATTTTATTAATAATTCACTCAAGGTTACTTACAGGATTCCGGGTTAGATAACAGGTTTTGATTAATACTCAATTAATATCCTAGGTGCGCCCCCCAAAAAACATCACTAGAAACTATCCTCTTCAATAGCTACTGGCGATAAAGGTCAAGGTGAAGAAATGGATGAGATTCAACAGCTAAAAGATCGACTAGCGATTAGTGATCTACTCGCCCGTTATACATTAACTATCGACAGTAATGATGCCCGAGGCTGGGCTTCATTATTTACACCCAATGGCCGATTTGAGCACGGCAATATTATGATTCGAGGAAGAGAAAAACTGGAGCGCTACGCAGCGGTTCACAGCAAGTTGGGAAGCCGGCATATTACAAGCTCCCCCCTACATTTTATTTCTGAAGATGGGCAATCCGCCTCAGGGAAAGCAACGACCGTAGAAATCATAGCAACACGATCCGGCTATCGCATTTCTGCTGTTGGAGAGTATCGGGACAAACTCGTTAAAATCGATAATAACTGGTTAATCGAATGTCGACGAGGAGAAGAAGTTAAACTTCCTGAAGCCCCTGATTTCCCAATCCTCAGCGCCGACCCTGATGCCGGAAAAATAATGAAAATATTAATCGATGCTTGGGATGACTTAGGTGAGCCAATACCTGAACCTCCCCCAAAATAAAACTAAATCCTATTTAGTAAGCTGAGCTAATTAAGTGCACGCAGCGGCACATCATCGCGGCGCCCTATTGTTGCCCCTAATATTTTTACTAAAAATTCGGTTAATACCCCTGCAGTAAAGCCCCAGATTTCATAGTTTTCATACATATACGCCGGAAGGTATATTTCCTGGTTATCAATAATAATACGATCAGTGCGAATACGCGGGTCTGCAAGAAAGAAAGACAGGGGGACTCGAAATACCGCATCCAATTCTCCTGGGTTTGGGAACAATTGGATATCCGGTGAAATTATCCCTACCCAAGGAGTCACATGTACTTGCCAGCGGGTAGTGCGAGGCCAAAGGGGGCCGAGTACGCGCACGTCATCCATAGGTAGGCTGACTTCTTCTTCCGCCTCACGCAAGGCGGTAAATTGAAGCGATGGGTCTGTGGCATCCCAGCGCCCCCCAGGGAGAGAAACTTCACCGGAATGTGTGGAGAGATTTGCAGAGCGCTTAGTTAGAATTACTTGAGGGTCCGGCTCTTCTGTCAGGGCAATCAGTACTGCGGCATGGCCTTGCAGGTCAGGTCCTGCCGGAACCCTTGCTTCCAAGTCCTCAATTTGCCCTACGATTTTCTGTTCAATAATCTCTAGCATAAATCTGTGCCCTGCCCCGATCGCTGCGGGGGCTCCATAACATTCATCATACCGTTTTTCAGCGGTAACACTGAGCGATATGCCACAATATCCATTTGTGACTTACCACCCTACCACACAATCAACAGCTTGGCTCAGGTGGATTCAGACCCACCATTCGCGGTCTTATCCTCATCAATTTTGGGGGTATAGCCCCCTTTCAGCTTTTCCCGCACCGTTTGCACCAAGGCGTAATACACAGGCACTAGCAAAGTGGCGAAGAGACTCGCAGCCAACATACCGCCAAAGACCACCAGCCCCAGGGAAACCCGGCTCACTGCGCCAGCACCGGTGGCGACCAGTAGTGGAATTACCCCTAAAATAAAGGACATGGCCGTCATTAATACCGCGCGGAATCGCAGGCGCGTAGCCGATAGAGCCGCATCCGCAATAGACCGACCCTTATCGCGTTCCACGCAGGCAAACTCTACTATCAGAATCGCACTCTTTGCTGCCATCCCAATCAGCAATACCAAACCGATCTGCGTATAGAGATTGTTGATAGACCCCGCGATAAATACCGTAAACATAGCGCCACCAATCGCAATGGGGACGCACAACATCACTGCAAAGGGGATAGTCCAGCTCTCATATTGGGCGACCAAAAACAAGTAGACAAATATAACGGCCAAAGAGAACAGGATTGGGGCCAGATTACCCGCGGTCACCTCCTGTAAGCTGATCCCCGTCCACTCGTATCCATAACCTTCTGGCAACTTTGATGCCAAGTCTTCCATAGCATCCATTGCCTGGCCACTGGAATACCCTGGTGCCGGTGATCCATTGATAGTGACGCTGTTATATAAGTTGTAACGGGTTATTGTTTGTGGCGCGACCACCGGGGTAATAGTTGAGATAGAAGTCAGCGGTACCAAACCGCCACTATTGGCACGAACATAAAAGCCAGCCAGATTTTCCTCTTTATCGCGAAATTGAGCATCGGCCTGAGCGATTACACGAAAGACCTTTCCATATAGGTTAAAGTCATTGATGTAATAGCCCCCCAAAAAGGTTTGCAACGTTAAATACACATCCGGCAGGGGGACCCCAAGCACATGCGATTTCTCTTTATCTACTTTTAATTCAAGCTGCGGTGTGGCGGCCTGAAAACTGGTAAAGGCCTGGGAGATTTCACTGCGCTGATTGGCATTGCCTAGCAGGTCAAACAAGACCTGTGACAATTCAGTAATACTGCGCCCCTGTAGATCTTCGAGTACAAATTCAAATCCACCAACAGTGCCAATACCCGGAAGTGGTGGAATGACAAACGGCAGCACTTGCGCATCGGGAATTGCAGATAATTTTTTCTGTACCCGATCCATAATGGCAAACTGGCTATCTTCTCTATTCGTGCGGTCATCCCAGGGTTTTAGCACAGCAAACATCATTGCCGTGTTGGAAGAAACACTGCTGGTAAGCAGGTTGTAACCGGGCACACCAACCACATGAGCCATACCTGGCTCTTCCATTAGAACATCGGTCACTTGATTGACAATGGGTCCGGTTCGCTCCAGGGAAGATCCATCAGGCAACTGCACGTGCAACATAAACGTGCCCTGATCTTCATCGGGAATAAAACCGGTGGGGATTCGGGTAAAGAGCAAATAACAGAATAATAAAATCAGAATAATTGAGGCGATACCGATAAGCGGTATTTTGATACAAGCCCTCACCATTCCCACATAAAAACCTGTAGAAATATGCAGAGCTTTATTAAAGAAACCAAAAATACCGGTCTCCTTAATACCGGCAACTTCCCCGTCTTTACTCGGCTTTAACAAGCTGGCACAGAGAGCCGGACTTAGTGTAAGTGCATTCAGGGAGGAAATGGCCACCGCCATTGAAATGGTGACAGCAAACTGCTGATACATTTTTCCCGTAATTCCCGGCATCAACATTACCGGGACAAAAACTGCAAACAAAACAAGGGTCGTAGCAATAACGGGGCCGGTAACTTCACGCATGGATTCCAGCGCGGCTTCCTTTGGCGGGAGGCCATCAGCCATTAACCGCTGGGTGTTTTCCACCACGATAATCGCATCATCTACCACTATGCCGATCGCCAGGATTAAGGCAAACAATGTGATGGTGTTAATCGTCATCCCAAATGCCAGCATTAAGGCAAAGGTGCCTATCAGGGATACGGGAATAGCAATGGCTGGTACCAGCGTAGAGCGCCAATCCTGCAGAAACAAAAAAACCACCAGTATTACCAGTATCAGGGCAATAATCAGTGTTTCCACAACCTCTTTAATTGAGGCCTCTACAAATAATGTGGTGTCGTAGAGAATCTCCGCTTCCAGCCCATCCGGGAAGCGCTTCGACAACTCAGCAACCTTGGCCTTAATGCCATCGGCCACTTCGATCGCATTTGCCTCGGGCAGCTGGTACACCCCTATCACTGCTGAAGCCTGGTTATCCAATTGCCCATAGGAAGAGTAAGATTCACTTCCCAGCTCCACCCTCGCCACATCCCTGACTTTTACCATGGCGCCATCGGGCTTGGCGCGGATGGTGATGTCCTCAAATTCGCTGGGAGATACCAAGCGCCCCTGCACCAAAATATTGTATTGGAACTGCTGATCTTGGCGGATCGGTGGCGCCCCGATCTGACCGGCAGCTACCTCTACGTTCTGTGCCTGCACAGCAGAGATAACATCCTGGGCGGTCACATCTAACGAGGCCATCCGGTTGGGGTCGAGCCAGAGGCGCATGGCGTAATTGCGCGAGCCAAAAATAACAACACTGCTCACCCCCAGCACCCGCGCCAATTCATCTTTTAAATAAATCTCGGCGTAATTTGCCAGAAATAATTCATCAAACTTTTCATCTGGGGAGAACAAATTGACTACTAGTAACAGCGTGGTGCTCTGCTTGGAAACTACCACCCCATCTCTTTTCACATCCTCAGGTAGCTGGGGAGTGGCCTGCTCCACCCGGTTCTGAACATTAACCTGGGCGATGTCATCGTCGTAGCCAGGCTTGAATGTCACCGTGAGACTGTAGGAGCCATCATTGCCACTGGTGGAAGACATATAATCCATGCCCTCCACACCATTAACTTGCGACTCAATCGGCACAGCCACACTATCGCGCACTACTTCGGCGCTGGCACCGGCAAACGTGGCGGCGACATTGATGGTAGGTGGCGTTATTTCAGGGAATTGCGACACCGGTAATTGTGGCAAGGAGAGTATCCCAGCGAGGGTGATCAATATGGAAATAACAAAGGCGAATCGTGGCCGCCGGATACAAAAGGCGCTAATCATGGGCAGCGACAGCTATTTGTAGTCATCGTCATGCCCCTCAGATTCAGGGCTTGCTGGTGCCGCTTCCCCATCAATTACCGGTAGTTCTCTCTCCCCTTGACTGTCTGTAGAGCCAGATTTCGCCGCAGAACTACTACTTTGCTCAGCGGGAGGGGCTGGTGGCGCTTCAACATCGTAGGGGTTTCTAGGGGTGTTTTGCGGCGTCACCGGCTTCCCCGCGACAACCCTCTGCAAACCATTAACGATTACAGATTCACCGGCGACAAGCCCGCGATCTACAGCCCACAACTCCCCTTCCCTCTGCCCCAAGGTCAGGTAGCGCTTCTCCGCAATATTATCTTTGCCCAAAACAAAGACATAACGCCCCTGCATATCCTCCATGACCGCTGACTGGGGTACCAGCGGCCTCAGGGCGTCATTGCCGGTGTAGACGCTTATGGAAACTCGGGCAAACTGGCCCTGTACTAATAGTTGGCCTGGATTGGGAAACAGGGAGCGCACCGCTACCGATCCGGTATTGGGATCGATCTGATTATCGATAAATACGATTTTGCCCTTATGGGGGTAGTAATTGCCGTCGGGTAACTCAATGCGGACATCCAGGCGAGTGGGACTTAAACCCTCTCGCTGCCGCCGCTGGGAATCCACCTGCACCGCATAAAGTTGCTCTTCTGGCACTTCAAAGAGCACATAAATGGGATCCATTTTTACTATCGTGGCCAGGGGATCGGTGCTTGGCCCTACCAAGGAACCCACTGGAAATTCTGTACGCCCGATTCTTCCAGTGAGTGGCGCGTAAACTTTGGTATAAGAAAGATCCAGCTCAGCACTTTGAACTTTGGCGCGATTGGCATCGACTTGGGATTCCGCTTCCTCAAAATTACCTTCAAGCTCATCCATCTGTACCTGGCTGATAGCCCCAGTGGCCACCAAGCGTCGGCCACGCTGGAAGTTCCGTTCAGCAACTCTCAGGGAGGCTTGGGATTGTTCCAGAGTGGCGCGCTGATTCGCCAGTTCGGCAATAAAAGGGCGTGGGTCAATTTCAAACAGTAACTGCCCTTTCTGGACGGTTTCCCCCTCGGTAAAATTGCGGCTCTGGATATACCCTTGTACTCGTGGGCGGACTTGATATTCATCAGTTGCCTCTACCCGTCCGACGAATTCAAAGCGGGGGATAACAGGCTCCTCCCTAACAACCAGTACTTCTACTGGCGGGGGAGGTGGCGCCTTTTCCTCTTCGCCTTTACCACCACAGGCGCAAAGGGCAAGGAGCGCTAGTCCGAGCAGAAAAAAACGCGCCATCGCAGGGTAGATACCGCCTTTATACTTCAACATCACTAACAACTATAGGCGTCAACCGGTCCGGAAGCTGGCGCTCAAATCTCGCATGGGTATACTGACGCCATGAAATTTTGCAGCCAATGCGGCAGTAACGCCGTAACACTTTCCATTCCCAAGGGCGATGACCGCCCCCGCCACATCTGTGGCAGTTGCGGCGCCATTTACTACATCAACCCCCGTGTTATTGTCGGAGTTGTCCCTTACGTTGGCGACAAGGTGATGCTGTGCAAGCGCGCCATACAGCCGCGCCTGGGGCTCTGGACTCTGCCTGCCGGGTTTATGGAGAGTGGCGAAACTAGCGAAGAGGGCGCTTTACGGGAGTCCTGGGAGGAAGCCCGGGCCAGTATCCGCGTGGACGAGCTCTACTCCGTCTACGATATTCCCCATATCAATCAGGTCTACATGATGTACCGGGGTGAATTGACCGATATGAATTTCGGACCCGGGCCTGAATCGCTCGAAGTTGAGCTATTTCGCGAAGACGAAATTCCCTGGAAGGAGATTGCATTTCCCATTATGCACCGCACTTTGGAGCACTATTTCGAAGATACCCGTATCGGGCAATACCAGTTACACCGCGGTGTCATCAATCGAAAGCTGTAAACCACTTTACTTAATGAGTTAATGACCCTGCATTAAAAGGATGTTTGCATGAAATACTTTCCAATGCTCGGTGCCTTGTTACTGGTAGGCATTGTCCTGCCTATGATCTTACCGGGCCCAGATGGCAAACCCATCATGTCACCCTCCGACTGGCTGCCTCAAAAACCGGATATTTCAGCGATTCGCGAAACCGGTGAGCGAGCTATGCAAAGTGTGCGCGAAACCACCCAGGAATCAGTATCAAAAATTGAAGAGTTGGCAACTTCCAGCGGGCTCGTATCTCAAGGGGATTCTGACAAGCAAACATCTGAGGTTTTTACCTGGAAAGATAAAGATGGGAACTGGCACTTCTCAGACACCGTGCCGGAGGGGTTGGATTCACACGTGCGTATTCACCGCGTCAAGCCTCTAAATACAGTCACTGCCAATGACCCAATTGACTTGAGATCCGACTCGATCGTTGAAGACAGTAGCCCCGCCGAAAATAAACTGCCGACCCATCACACCAGCGTTTCAAAATTACTGGAAGATGCGAAAGCGATCGAGCAAAAAAGCCACGAACGACAAAAGGTACTCGATAGCCTTTAAGAGACCTCTGCTTTATTTAAGCCGGCACTACTGCAGCGATCATCCAATCGCCAGAGGTCAAACGCCGGTTCTTCATAGGGGTGGGCTGCTCGCATTGCATCGAGAGCAGCATCCACCAGCTCATCAGCACAGACCATCTCCACACGGTATTCCATCACAGTCTCGACCTGGCCCGACTGACCAATAAATGGCTGACTCCCATCCAGCGGCCTGAACTGCCCCTCTCCCAGGACTTGCCAACAACAACTATCGTAGTCACCAATACGCCCAGCCCCCACGGAAAATAGCGCTTGCTTTACCGCTTCCAAGTGAGACTCGGGAATATAAACACATAGCTTATACATAAATAATCGTCCTTCTCTCCCCCAAAAACAAAGAGGCCTCTTGGGCCCCTTTGTTTACCGGTAAAGTATTTTTTAAAACATCATAGTCATTAACTTGCGCTGGTACTGAGTGGCAACAGGGTCGCCAGCACCCAAACTTTTTACAATATCCAGGAACGTCTGCTTGGCAGCACCATCGGCAAAGCCCATGTCTTTACGCAAAATATCCAGCAATAATTCCAATGCTTCTTCATGGCGGTTGGCCTGACTGTACTGTACGGCCAATTGATAAGCAGAATCGCTATCCGCAGGGTTTTCTTCCAGCGCCTTTTGCAGAGCCTGAATTTCTGGAGTTTCCGCTGCCTGTTGCTTCAGCTCCAATTGAGCCATCAGCTGCTGGTATTCCGCATCCTGATCTGCCAGCAGAATTTTACTGAGCACAGTCTCCGCTTCCTGGGCACGGTTTTGGTCGAGCAGGATAGCAGCCAGTTGTTTGGCGATATCAGTGCGTTCAGACGATTCCGTATAAGCCTGACGCAACAGAGGCAGAGCTTCCGCCACTTTATCTTCACCGATTAACGCCTGTGCCTGCTGCAACTTTATGTCCCAGGGTTTTGGTAGATACTTATCCAGCATCTCACGAATCTGTGTCTCTGGCTGCACACCGGCAAAGCCATCTACCGGCTGGCCATCTTTTAAAACCATTACCGTGGGCAAACTGCGTACACCCAGCTGACCCGCCAGCATTTGCTCGGTATCTGCATTGACCTTGGCCAATAAAAACTGACCGCTATACTCATTGGCCAGTTTTTCCAACACCGGCATCAACTGCTTGCACGGCTCACACCAATCGGCCCAAAAGTCCACCACTACCGGGCGCTTCATGGACTCTTCAATCAGAATTTGCTGGGCGTTCTCTGCCGTTACATCGACAATAAATTCGTTCACATCCTCTCCTAGACTAAATCTGGGTATTTCTATTCTCAGGGGCCTCTAGCGGTAGAGCAGCTCCGCTCCATAGGCCAGTTCCAGGGACTCCCGCTCAAGCTTGCGAAGCCCCTTAACCACCAAGCCATATGAGCGATCCACCATTCGCTCAATCTCATAATCGGGCACTGTGCCATCCAACAACACCGTATTCCAGTGTTTCTTGTTCATATGGTAACCCGGGATAACACCGGAAAAGATGTCCCTTAAGGCCTGGGCTTCATCGGGATCGCACTTGAGATTACTGGCGTTCACCCCGCGGTAACAGCTTAAGGTAGCAAACATACGCCCCTTAATCTTAAATACCGCTACATCCGGGCCAAAAGGAAAATCCTCGATAGCTTCCGGGCGCGATAGTAAATACTCTCTCAAAGTGCCTTTTTGCATGATTACCAATCCAGGGATGACGGCAGGCGCGGCGAGGACAATAAGCGGGTAAAGCGCTGCCAGCGCTCTTCACTATTTTGACTGCCCTGCTCTACATAATCAGCAACCAGTGTCTTACCCCAATTGTAATTAATTACGTAGGCGCCGTAGGCATCTACAAAATCCTTCCGCTGTGCTGCCTTGGCGGGGCTCATCAAGGTATATTTCTCAAACAACGCAGGTACCTGCGCGCCCTCAATTTCCCCGTCGATATACTGGCGGGCAATCTCATTGCCGGCAAAACCCAACTTATCTACCAGGGCCATTACCTGCTCATACTTTTCCGCCGTTTTCGGATCCAGGCCAGCTAGGGGGTAGAGAACTTCCATTTCAAAACGGGTTTTCTCTTCACCGGGGAAAGTCAGCTCAATCCCGTAGTTTGCACTTCCTTCGGCAATCAGTGACTGTGGACTGAAAAGCGGGTAAACGCTGTACTCTGCCCAACCCCGTTCCTTGACCAGAGTTTGCTCCAACAGCGCGTTATAGGTGTGATGCCCCGGATACCCTTCGTGACAGCCCAGATCAATAGCCCTATCTATCGTAATTGGCAAGCCATTGTTCACCTGTATTAGGCTGTGCGAACGCCCCTTATACCAGTTGTAGCCACTCCAGGGTTTGTCGCTGACATACTCCAGAACAAAACTCTCATCCGCTGGGAGTGAAACATACTGCTTAGTGCGCGCGCGGCATTCTTTAATGGCGGCATCAAATACGGCCTGAAGGCGATCGGCAGGAATTTCATAAGCTTTGCGGAAGCTGGCTACCCTCTCACTTAAGGGCTGTTCACCTGGGAGTAATACTTCCAACTCCTCCAGCATGGGTTCAAAACTTTCCAAATCCTGCTGCGGGGGCTCGGTGTCGTAGAGGGTTCGAGCTTCATTGGCGAAGCTTCTCGGGCTCTCTCCTGCCAGACTACGAGCATGGAACACCAGGGCCCGCAACTGTGTCTTCAGGTAATGCATACGCAGGTTTTCGATAGAACCATCGCCGTCGATTACCGCTGGCAGCTCTGCCAGTAAAGATTCACCGCGCCGGGCAATATCTGCAGCGCTCGCCTTACTCTTGGTGGCAGTTTCACGCAATTCAGCCGGACCGTAATAGGCATCGACATAGCTGTCGTCATGATTTCCCAGTTCAAGCACTAGAAGGACATAAGCCTGGGCCAGACTATCCATCGCACTATCTCCACTATCGGGTTTGGGAATTGTTGTAGTCGATTGATCATCAACCCCGACTTCAGAATCGGTTTTTTTATTAGCTGTAGTTTGGCCATCACAAGTCCCAAGCAGTAGGGAAATAGCCAGCACTGGTAGCGCCTGTGCCAGTGTTCTCAAATACATAATTCTTATTTCTCTCACGTACATTAACAATGGGAACTGGAAACTAATGGAATCAGGCCTCTCCAGGACCGAGACGCAGTGACATCAGAAACGCTAAAACAACTTAACCCTGGCGACCGGGCTGCTGTTCTACGTCTTCCCCTTCCCCAAGGCTATCGCTGCCACCTTCATCTAGGGGCTCCCCCTCCCCATGAACTTCAAACTCATCGGCCACCGGAGCTTTGCGCAATACCAGGAACCCAGCCACTCCAGCAATTACTGATGCCAGTAGGATACCCGCTTTAGCTTGGATCAACAGCTCATATTCAGAGCTAAAGGCCAGCTCGGCAATGAAGATCGACATAGTGAAGCCAATCCCGCCAAGGAGTGCAACACCGACAATATGTTGGAAATTGGCGGACTTAGGCAACTTGCCCCAGCCAAGCTTCCAGCCAATCCAGGTGGCGCCAACGATACCTACCAGCTTGCCCACAACCAAGCCGGAAATGACCCCAAGGGTGACAGGGTTTATCACTGCCGAAGAACTGGTAAAACTACTAAAGGGAATACCGGCGTTAGCCAATGCAAAAATAGGGATTATTACGAAGCCCACCGGTGTGTGCAGGCGGGTTTCCATGCGCTGTAGCGGTGATTGCGCCAGGTTGACACCATTTCCCAGCGCCATCACTCGGGCGCGCAACGCATCGTTAGCAATAATCTTATCGCCTGGCCGGAAACAGCGGTCAAAGCTGCGAATAATATCCTTAACAAAGGTACTAAAGGCCACCGGGTCATATTTGGGTTTGGCCGGCAGTGCCATTGCCGTAATCACCCCCGCAATAGTCGCATGTACCCCCGCCAGGTAGAACTCATACCAGAGCAGCACACCGACAAATACATAGGCCGGAGAACTGCGAACCCCCGCCGCTTTTAGCAGCCACATAATCACTACCAGGCAACCCGCCGCAATCAGCGCGGTGATATTCACCTGTTCGGTATACCAGATTGCAATCACTAAAATTGCGCCCAAGTCATCCACAATGGCTAACGCAACCAGGAAAGTAACCACCGCACGAGGCACCCGATTCCCCAAAAGGGCAATACAGCCGACAGCAAATGCTATATCCGTGGCCATGGGAATGCCCCAGCCGCGTTCTGCACCACTATCCGCATTAAAAGAAGCGTAAATAAGTGCCGGCACCACCATTCCGCCAATTGCCGCCATCACCGGAAGTACAGCCTGGCGAAGGTCGGACAGCTCTCCCACCATAAATTCGCGCTTTAATTCCAATCCCACCAGAAAGAAAAAGATCGCCATCAAGCCATCGTTGATCCAGTGATGTAAGGAGAGAGAGAATTCCCAGTTTCCCGCGCTGAGGCTGATGGGCATGTGCAACAGGTGCTTGTAAGCCTCCTGCAAAGGAGAGTTGGCTATAACCAACGCCGCCAGAGCAGATAGCATCAACAAAATACCACTGCTGCTTTGGCGATGGATAAATTCTTCAAAGGGAGTAACCAGGCGCCCAAAGGCACCCTCAAGTGGCGCCTCAAAGACCTTTCCCTTGCGAATTTTGAACTTATCCAGAACGCTTTTTGCCATCAGCTAACATCCTCCTTACTAAAGATTAGTCCCACAATTTGCGGAGCCGCACTTCTACCTGCTGGAGCCAGAGGTTAGCATGGACCCTGTATTCTCAATTATGTAAACAGGATTGCACCGCGAAACATGACCCGATTGGATCAACTGCTTGTACAGAGAGAGCTGGCAAACTCCCGCACCCATGCAAAGAAACTGATTGATGCCGGAAGGGTCATGGTATCCGATGGCGGTACCCTCCAGCCCGCGCGCAAGGCCGGGCAGAGCATTCCAGAAGATTGCGCCCTTGAAGTCACCCCCCTACCGGAAGACCAGTATGTTTCCCGAGCGGGCGTGAAATTGGCCGCCATCCTCGACCAGACAGGACTAAACCCCTCTGGGTGGCACGCACTGGATGTTGGCTGCTCTACTGGCGGTTTTAGCGACTGCCTACTTCAACGGGGAGCAGCATCAGTCGTCGGTGTTGATGTTGGGCGAGATCAGTTGGCGCAGAAGTTACTGGATGACCCCCGTATGCACCTATTTGAAGGGGTAAATGCACGCCACCTGGAAGCCTCCCAAATCTCCCCTCACGGAGACACAGGTTTTGATGCCATCGTTATGGATGTCTCTTTTATTTCCCAAGCACTCATTCTGCCGCAGTTACCCGCCTTGCTTAAACCTTCGGGGCAACTCTTAAGTCTGGTTAAACCGCAATTTGAAGTGGGCCCGGAGGGGATCGGCAAGGGTGGTCTGGTGCGAGATGCCAAATACTACCCGGAGGTGCGCGAGCGCATTACTGCCTTATGTGAAGACTTGGGACTTGAAGTGAAAGAGTATATTGACAGTCCAATAAAAGGCGGCGATGGCAACCAGGAGTTTTTACTCTGGGCAAGTCCACGCCAAGCTTAAAGTATCTTTGAATAAATCAACTCTATTTCCATCTCCGATAGCTCTTGAAGATAAGAGCTATCGGTCCGCGCAAAATAAAAATTAACTCCACCATCTTAACGCTTACCACCCTCTCATATACCTTGGCCATAGATTTCAGTACATCTTTTACCACATGGTTAAAAGCTACTCCCTCCTATTAAAAATGTGACCTCACCATACATTTAATAAAAATCCATTTTTTATATCACTATTTATACATAGCAACGTAACAACCCCTACCTATGCTGCGCCATGTAACTTTATCTAGGATAATCATAATGAAAAGACTACTTATCATGGCGGCCCTATCTACTTCGACACAGGCAGCGCCGTTAACAAACTATCAAATTATTGATGGCGATACAGTTCACGGTTACGTCGACAGTGAGTACGTAAAGATCCGTTTAAACTGCATTGATGCCCCTGAAACCAATCCCAACACCCAATCTTACGGATCCGAAGCCACTCAAACTCTCAGCTACTTATTGTCATTTGGTTCAGTTGATTTCGAATCTACCGGAAAAGATGTCTATGGCCGGGAGACCGGGTACTTATATGTGAATGGTTACAATATCAATCAGGAAATGGTGATACGTGGGGCTGCCTGGAATTATGAATACTACTGCGGCAGCGAATTTGAACTAGAGCAGGAATTCGCCTACTACTACGGCCTTGGGTTATGGTCGGATGCTGATGCTATAGACCCCTACTGTTTTCGCAAGAACTTGGACTATGATTACTGCTACTACAACCCAGAGAACAACTTAATTTTAGATAACTAGATCAAACGCAATAAAAATCAGAAAAATACTGCGTCAAATAACTTGGCGATCTGACTTTAGGAAAACAGTAGAATTTCAGATCACCAAGTTGAGTATAACCATTGAAAACAATAGCTACTTAACTTCTAAAGTAGCGATTCTAATTTGGATTAGTTCATATTTGATCTGACAGTTACTGGTTTTTCTGGAGATACTCTGTCAGGTCAAGTTTGAATTACTACAATTTGTCAGAAATTTATTAGAGTAATCATTTGACAAACTATTACTATCTGGACCCCCGACAAAGCAGGGACCCTCTTGAATTAAGCCTCTATTTTACAGCGATATACAGCCAACAAAAATAGATACCCAAAGCAATCAAATTGCCCCGCCCTATTAACCTCTAAGCTCGACAATTTCAACTTTAGTGCCTTCCTCACCATAAACATACACGGTACATGCCCCCCAACTTTCCGGTACTTCCCAAGTATTATCCAGCAAAAACTCAAAGACCTGCCTATTCCTATCGCACCTTAATTCAAACTTATCAACACTACCAACTATATTTTGATAATAGAACTTTCTTCTATTGAGCTTATACGGCCAGTTTTCATGCTCGCCAATGGCACCACTAACAGCAATAGGACTATCACTAGCAAGAAAAATTTTGATCTTTTCTTCAATACTGCTTAACTCTAAGATCTTATCCTCATACTTGCCATCCGAAAATTCTTTCATCTTGGAAAAGGTATCCAAGGCATCCGAATAGTAAGCACGCTCAACTTGCGATAGAAATAAAATTTCCAGTGCAGTCATATAAAAATTACCAGGAAGATAAACGCCGTCATAAGCTATCGACTTTAACAGGTTCCCATAAGCTGCCTCTTTGTTCCCCTGTGCCAAATTGTATTGTGCCTTTAACCACCAAAACCAGGAATCCTCATAGTGATTCCATTTCTCACGCTTTCCCAGCTTTTTAATTTTCACTTCGGCCTCATCGAGACTACCATTCTTAATGAGAGAGGCCGCTTCCTTATACCTCAAAACAAAAGAACGCCTTGCCCCGGAGGATGTCATTTTCATATTAAAAGTAAACTTGCTCCGAGTATAAATTTGCTCTACCGGACTCCCATTTAATGTCGCTGGCTCCCAAGTCCATGTTTTAATATTACTTAACGCACTCCTCTCAAATTGCTTATTGCCGCTAGAATCGACGACTATCGCATCAACTGCAACACCTTCAACCGAAACAACATAACTCAAAACAACCCACCCCTCTCTTTGGGAGCGAGCTTCTGAGGGCGGATACTTAAGCGGGGAACTCTCAATTAATTTTGCACCAATAAAAATATCTCCAACTTCCTCGCTTTTACTTTCTCCAGAAAATACCCAACCAGAAAAAAGTAAAAAAAACGGGAGAACTATCCTTCTCATTAAACAACCTTACTATAATAAATTGCCCTGAAACTTAAATAGTCAGTTCAAGATTTAGGGATACCTAGCCACAATCGACTATAACTTCCTTATGGGCACAAACAGAAAATGTTATTTTGCCGATATAATCATACCTGATTATATCGGATTATACTGAAATAATATCAAATAGATAAGACTACTTCCAGCTAACACAGAGTTCATATTGAAAGCTCAAATTACAGATCAGTGCACGACTTTATGAGGATTTAGCTCAAACATTTCTCTTTGAGCGTCAACTCTCTAACCCTCATTCTCAAAAGAGTTTCCAACCTGCTTGTGCGGCA
Source organism: Microbulbifer maximicatervae (SeqCode) (assembly GCF_052468155.1). Classification (NCBI taxonomy): domain Bacteria; kingdom Pseudomonadati; phylum Pseudomonadota; class Gammaproteobacteria; order Cellvibrionales; family Microbulbiferaceae; genus Microbulbifer; species Microbulbifer maximicatervae (SeqCode). The sequence continues at coordinate 2,537,112 of NZ_CP174335.1, read as the reverse complement.
ATCAATCGAGCCACTATCAGCGAGTCTTTTTCACCACCTACCCAAGGGCAGCACACGACTATAAGGAGCTAGACTTAAAAAAACTAATATATCAATAAATCAGACATTCTACTTTTAGCATTTTCATTATCAGGATTTATTAACAATGACTTTCTATAGCAATCTATAGCAAGCTCTTTCTTCCCCTTTACCATATAAGCTTCAGCCAAACTATCCCAGGTCTTATATAAACCTGGATAAAACTGTGTATTCAATTCGAAAAATTCTATTGCCTTATCAACATCTATGCCAAACTGATCATTATAGAGACGATCATAGCCAAAGAAACGAATAACATCTTCCCTCAACATAAACGTCCCTCCGAGCTTTCTTGAGAACTGTTCGAAGTGATTTTTAACATTCACTGCGGTGCGAAATCTAGCTTGATCATCGATCATATAACCATCAAAAATTGATCGAAGCCCTCTATAAAAGCTAATAACGGGCATTGTATGATGATTTTCCTCTGGCCCATATATTACTGAATCTACGTACAACCCTTTTTTGGGCTTCTCATTTAGCAGCCTAATAAATTCTGCAACATAGTTTTCATCCGGATATACACCTTCTACTCTCTCTGAAGTAGCGATAAACAGCCTGCGCTTTTCAGTTGATTTACCTTGTAGGAATTCAGAATACCGCTTCAACATAATTTGCTCATCCCACCACATACTTGGATCAATAGCGATATACGCATTAAAATCTTCAGGCGATGAATATAAGCTATGAATAACAGGTAGACCTGTAAATGAGTAACCTGCAAGAATTTGATACCCAGATGTCGGATATTCCGCGTTTATCTCTGGGATAAGCTCTTCTCTTAAAAATTCAAGAAATTGATCAGCGCCCCCTGTATTGGATAGCGCCTGATTTTTACGTCCACCATATTCAGTTAGCGATCTAGTAGGTGAACTATCTCTTACACGTTCTTGGCTTACGATACCTACAACAATCATTTCAGGAATTACTGGAGTGGCATCAGAGCTCAGCTGCCGAACCATACCTGTAAAGACATGAAAGAAGCTATTAAAATCTGCATCAAGCAAATAGAGAACCGGGTAATCTTTATATCCACCGTTTTTAAAGGATGCGGGAAGAGAAATCCAATACTCCCTTCTCTCTTCGAGAGTTTGCGAGACAATAACCTTGCGCTCACCAATAGTTAACTCATTGGATTGAGCAGTCAAACTCCAAACTGCGGCAACTAAAATTGCTATAAATTTGCCTTTCACAGGAACACTCCATCTTTCCACCAGCTAACCATTTAACCCACATTTAATAATCAGAAGAGGAAGAAATCATACGCCGCGTTCTGGACTCAATGAGAAAGAAGAATTCACGATGTGTTTAGAATGCAGCTTAGTCTTTCCCTCTGCCCAAAAAGTAAGTAGTTAAACTGCGATATATACTCAACTAATCATTTGGATCTTTTAGGCATTAGTCCAAAATATTTCCTGCTTTGCGAAGGGATCCTTGTAAGAATCCTGGCTGACCTGGGTTAAACCAAGCCTTTGCATGGACATTTCAGCTACATGTCTATTAAATGCTGAGATATGCCCTCCATTTAAGTAGTGGTCAATATCTACCCAGGAAGCATGCTTAATTTCTTCCGTATCTGTTATTGAAATATCCCGATTTAAGGCACTCAATTCACATACGAAGTAGATATCCGTATAGCCTAAATTCGTAGGAAATCGGGTAGCAAATCCGAGTACTGAGGAAAACTCGCAGGACACACCGGTCTCCTCATAAACCTCACGAATCACCGCATCGGCTATCTTTTCACCCAGATCAACGGTTCCTCCAGGCAGCTTCGGGCTCGATGCTGCACTGTGGCCCTGGACACAGAGCAGTTGCCCATCAAGAAGTACGAATCCCCCAACTCCCACCGTATGGGTTGGGTAGAAGGGAACATATGCATCTTCCTGAAGCTTAAGAACCAGCCTTGTAGCAGAATCCCGACAGCTATGAAATGTAAAACCATGCTTTAGGCATATCGGGATAAACCGGGTAAGTGCATCTCGGAGATCTATCCATATCAACTTTCGGCTGTTAACTCTGGATACTTCTATAATGGCTACCAGTTCAACCAAGAACTGATTTTCCGTACCAGAAAAATTCTCGAGATCCAAAGTAACGCAATTAAAGGAATCAACTGTATGATGAAACACAAGCAACCTATTCAACACCTAAATGATTTCAATACCATAAACGATATAGCCAACACTGAATCAGTTATTTGTTCATGGGTGTAAAGCCAACTTCGAATCCACAATAATAGCTCTGTGCCATTATTTGATAAGATACATCCCTTCAGTGTCTGGACGGCTCAATTCAAATCCAAATTTTCTATAAAGCTCGGGAACATCTGCCATCAACGTAATATATGCTGAAGGAAGGGCTTCTCGATCCAGGTAAGCCATAATGTGCTCCATGATCTGACGCCCCAGGCCAACACCTTGGAATTTGGGATCGACAGCAACATCCACTATCTCAAAATTAAGTGCGCCATCCTCCACTACCCGCCCCATGGCGACAGTTTCAGATTGTCTTTTTATATGGATACCGTACAAGCTATTTGAAAGGCCTTTTTCCGCTGCTTCACGGCTTCTGGGGGTTAAGCCTATTATCTCTCGCAGTTTGAGGAAATCCTCGGTAGAAGCTACTTTCTCAATAATTGTGTACATACCTTGCCGAATAAAATAAACAAATTAAGGACCCTCTGATCAACGAAGCATTTTTCCAGAATTAAGCTGAGCTGCTTGAAAAATTCACTTTATTACGCACAAACGCGTAATTTGCGCGTAATAGTCCACTAATTTTTCATCTGAAACCCTCAATAGGTGGATTTCAGGCGAACCACCCCTAGGCAGCCAAGTATTTTCTCCCTATTATTAAGTTGGTAAAGCCTGCCAGTAAGCACAGCCTCTCAGTATTTTTTACCAGTCCCCGATAGCGGACCTTGTCATAACCAAATACCCGTTTGATGTAGCGGAAGGGGTGCTCGACCTTCGCTCTTATCTGCGCCTTGATCTTTTCCGCTTTACGAAGTGCATCACGCCCTGGAAGAGTTTTTAGCTTGCTCGGCTTCATTGCTATATACCAATCCGCCTCCCGCTCTTTCAACTCTTCACGTTTCTCCGCACCAATGTACCCAGAGTCTCCCCAGATTCTTTTCTCCTCCCCGTGGAGAACTCGCTCTGTAGTTGTGACATCATGCGAATTCGCTGCTGTTGTATCTATGCTATGTATTACTCCGAGCACATCATCAACCCCGATATGCATTTTCATTCCAAAATGCCACTGATTGCCTTTCTTTGTTTGATGCATTTCTGGATCACGTTTTTTCTTTTTATTCTTGGTTGAAGTTGGCGCAGAGATAATAGTGGCATCTACAATCGTGCCTTCACGCAGTACCATGCCATTCTCAGCAAGATGCTTGTTGATTTCATCAAAAAGAGCTGCACCTAGCTGATTGAGCTCCAGTAAGTGGCGAAAGTTAAGAATCGTTGTTTCATCGGGAATTGGGCCGCTCAAAGTCAATCCAGCAAAACTACGCATGGATTCAATTTCATACAGTGCATCCTCCATAGCGGGATCACTGAGATTATAAAATAGCTGCATGCAATGAATACGGAGCATGACACTCAATGGATATGGCTGTCGGCCACGTTTGCCTTGTGGATAGCAAGGAGTGATCTGAGCTTCTAGTCGCTGCCATGGGATGAGGGCTTCCATTTGAGAAAGAAACTTCTCTCGGCGAGTTATACGGCGCTTTAGCTTATATTCTGCTTCGGCAAAGGTGACTTGGTGCATAATTCATCGTAGTCTTGATGGGTAGGTGAATATTACCAATATTGGCTTGGAATTATTCAGAGGTTCCTTAATAGTACCGCTAAGCCTACCTAGTACCCAGCGACAACCCAATCGTTATAGGAAGGTACTTAAACTGGAACTTCCTGGATCTCTGTCACCACTTCAGCTTTCACAGAGTTCGCAATAAAACACTGTTTGTGGGAAAGGTGATGTATTTTTTCTAACTGCTCGCGACTGGGTTGTTTTTCACCGGAGAAGCGCACTGAAGGACGCAGGGTAACTTTAGTCATAGCAATTCGACCATCCTTATCAGTCCCCATAATTCCTATAGCTTCATCGCAATATTCATCAACCACAAACCCTCGCTTGGCTGCAATCGATAGAAAAAACAACATATGGCAGCTGGACAGAGCCGCTACAAAAGCTTCTTCTGGATCAACGTTTTCAACTACTGAATAGGGAATGGGTACAACATGGGGGGAAGAGGAGGCTGGGATAGATGCCCCACCATCAAATTGCCAGGTGTGGGCTCGACTGTATTGATTATCGGTGAAAATCTGCTCGTCGCGTTTCCAGGTCACCGTTGAAGTATACTCTGACAAGACTTATCTCCCTTTAGACGACACCCCTAGTCTTGGGGGAAAAGGGGCTAAATTGGGATACTCACCAGCCCTAAGATTACCAAGAACCGGTGAGTGCTATTTCAAATGGTCCATCGCCTCCCGAAGCCGGATATAGGCGCCACAAGAAATACTAGTTAAGCAGCATCCACCTGCTCATCGGTGCGAGCAGCCATGATAAAGTCATTTTTGTGCAGGCCTTTAGCCTCGTGACTCCACCAGGTAACCGTAACCTTACCCCATTCAGTCAGCAGTGCGGGGTGGTGCCCCACCTCTTCAGCAATCGCGCCGACACGGTTGGTAAACGCCAGAGCCTGCTTGAAGTTACGAAATTTAAACACGCGTTCCAGCTGCATAATTCCGTCACGGGTCATCGGCGTCCAGTCAGGGATCTGCCGCAGCAGTCCTGGCAGTTCGTCATCACTCACCAGCGGCGCATCGGCACGACAGGCTTCACATTGTTGTTGAGCTAGTTCGGTCATGAATCGGTCCTCAAAACCTTGTTTATTATCGGCTCAATTGGGCCGGCCTCACTCTACCCGCCCCCCCTTAACGAAACAAGTACAGGGCTCAAAAACGCATTTTATCCGGTTTTACCATCACAAAATGGAACCGCATGCTAAAAATATTGGACGATCTATAGCCACCGCAGCATTGGGTCGACATCGGCAGATTAACGTGAGGATTGTCATGAAAGCACACCTCAGTCTATTACTACTTCTAGTATCTCTAGGAGCCTGTGAGCGCCAGCAAGTGGATAGAGAGCGCCTTCCTCCACCAGAGAAGGTTATCCTGGAGGAAATGCGCTCCGAGACAAACCTGGCATTCGAGCAGCTCTGTCAGCAATTTATACACGGCCTATGGAATCTATTCCCATCCTGGGCGCTCAGTGAAGGCTACTATGAAGTAGCCAAAGAGCTTCAGGTGCCCGATAAGAGTTATCGTGAATTTGTATTGGATTTTGCTCAAATCTATGAACGCAAATTTGCAGCCTTGGATAAAAGCCAGCTCAATATCAATTCACGCAGTAATCTCGCTCTTATAGAAAATTTTCTGCAGCGACTGCAATGGCAATATACCCGCTTTAAGTCATACCAATGGGACCCATCCATCTATAATGTTTCCCATTCTTTTGCCCTGATCCTAAACACCGACTATGCGCCACTTCTAAAGCGCCTACATACCGTTAGCACTCGTATGCTGCAAGTGCCCGAGTACTATCAGGCCGCTAAGGCAGCTATCTATCGTCCGGCAGCGCCACAGCTTGAATTAGCAATTCAACAGAGTACAGGCTCACTGGAAGTCTTTGGTGAAGAGCTGGAAAAAACGGTTAAAGAAAGTCAGATGCCTGCGGACGCAAAGGAGATTTTCCTACGGCGAATGCACGATTCTCGCTTAGCGATACAAAGCTATATCCACTTCCTACAAAACCTACAAAAGAAATTGACTAAATCCGGAAAATTCCGTGATTTTCGTATCGGTGAAAAACTCTACGAAGAAAAATTCCAGTTTGATATCAATATTGGAATGAGCGCTGCTGAACTATATCAGCGCGCCATCATAGAGAAGCAGCTAACCCACGATAAAATGACCAAGCTTGCCGATCAACTCTGGCCAAAATACTTTCCTTCTGACTCCCCACCCAACGAGCCACTGGTAAAAATTGAAAAGCTGCTGAACAAGCTTTCCCAATATCATGCCACCAAAGAAACTTTCAAGAAAAAAGTAGAGCAACAGATCCCGGAGCTGGCAGAGTTTGTGACCGAAAAAAACCTGTTAAGCCTGGACAAGGAAAAGCCACTGGTAGTTCGAACAACTCCAGCCTATATGCAAGGCTTTGCTGTAGCTTCCATTAATGCGCCTGGCCCCTACCATAAAAATGCAAATACCTATTACAACGTGATGCCCATAGAGACCTACTCCGATCAACGGGCGGAGAGCTTACTGCGAGAATACAACGACTATATCCTGCAGATACTCAATATCCATGAAGCGATCCCCGGGCACTACACTCAACTGGTTTACGCCAACCAGTCCCCCAGTATCCTGAAAACTATTCTCGGCAATACTGCCATGATCGAAGGCTGGGCCGTCTATGCGGAACGCATGATGCTGGATGCGGGTTACGGTAATTTTTCCCCCGAGCTGTGGCTGATGTACTACAAGTGGAACTTGCGCACTATCACTAATACCATTTTGGATTATGAGGTACAGGTAAAGGGTATCAGCCAAGCAGAGGCGATGAAGTTAATGGTCAGGGATGCCTTTCAGCAACAGGCTGAAGCAGAGGGTAAATGGCGCAGGGCGACCTTAAGCCAAGTGCAGCTCACCAGCTATTTTGCTGGCTTTACTGATATTTTGGCCCTGCGCGAGGAAATCAAAAAGAAAATGGGCAACAACTTTAGTCTCAAGGGGTTCCACGAGATGTTCCTGAGCTATGGCAGTGCACCAATACCAATTATTCGCGAACTGATGCTGGCGGACTTAGCCAAGCAAGGCAATAAATTCCAATAAAAAAGGCCCCTGTTGGGGCCTTTTCTTTAAATGGCGGAAGCGTTACACCTCACCTTCGGCAATCTTGGCTTTCCAGATCAGCGGGCCAGTAGTGTGTACTGACTCACCCTGACTGTCGACAGCCACAGTTACCGGCATATCTTCTACTTCGAACTCGTAAATCGCTTCCATTCCCAGCTCGGGGAAGGCGATAACTTCGGAGCCCTTAATCGCCTGGGCAACCAGATAAGCAGCGCCACCGACGGCCATCAGGTATACCGCTTTATTATCGCGGATTGCCTCAATTGCCATGGGGCCGCGCTCCGCCTTACCGATCATCCCCGCCAAGCCAGTTTCTTCCAGCATGGTGCGAGTGAATTTATCCATACGGGTAGCGGTGGTTGGACCAGCGGGACCAACAACCTCATCGCGCACCGGATCTACCGGGCCTACGTAGTAGATAAAGCGGCCGGTGAGATCCACAGGCAACTTCTCGCCTTTGGCGAGGATATCTACCATTTTCTTGTGCGCCGCATCGCGACCAGTCAGCATCTTACCGTTCAGCAGCAGGGTCTCACCGGGCTGCCAGCTTTGGATATCTTCTGCAGTAATGGTATTCAGGTTTACCCGACGGGTATTGCTGCCCGCTTCGCGGGTAATTTCCGGCCAGTCTTCCAACTTAGGCGGAGTCTGGCGCGCGGGCCCGGAGCCATCCAGGGTAAAGTGGGTGTGACGGGTAGCCGCGCAGTTGGGGATGATCGCCACAGCCTTGTTGGCAGCGTGGGTAGGATAATCCTTGATCTTCACATCCAACACAGTGGTCAGTCCGCCCAGGCCCTGGGCACCGATGCCCAGTTTGTTGACGGAATCATAGAGTTCCAGACGCAGCTCTTCAGCGCGGTTAGAGGCTCCGCGCTCTTGCAGCTCCTGAATGTCGATGGGGTCGAGCAGGGATTCTTTGGCCAACAGCATCGCTTTCTCAGCGGTACCGCCAATACCAATACCCAGCATGCCGGGCGGACACCAGCCGGCGCCCATCTGCGGAACCATCTTCAGCACCCAGTCAACCACCGAGTCAGATGGATTCAGCATGGCAAACTTGGTTTTGGCTTCACTGCCGCCGCCTTTAGCTGCCACATAAACTTCTACGGTATCACCGGGAACGATTTCATAGTGAATCACCGCCGGAGTATTGTCTCCGGTATTCTTACGAGCACCATCTGGATCTTCCAGAATAGAGGCACGCAGCACGTTGCTGGCATTTTGATAGGCCCGGCGCACACCTTCGTTAACCATATCGGTAACGCTCATATCCGCTTCCCAACGCACATTCATGCCCACTTTCAACTTCACGGTGACTATGCCGGTATCCTGACAGATTGGGCGGTGGCCCTCGGCACACATGCGTGAGTTGATCAGGATCTGGGCCATGGCGTCCTTGGCCGCCGGGTTGACCTCTTTCTCATAAGCCTTGTTCAGGGCCTGAATGAAGTCCTGTGGGTGGTAGTAAGAAATAAATTGCAGCGCATCGGCCACGCTGCCGATCAGATCATCCTGGCGGATAGTGGTCATTGCCAACTCCGATTAACGTCTCGAGGCCGGCGATTCTACACGAAATGTAGGGTTATTGACCCAGATATTCCCAGAAATCCCATTCACCTAAAGGGAAAACGGAATAAAAAAGGCGGACACCAGGTCCGCCTTTTTTTACTCAACCGGAAAACTACATGGATGAAGCTGTGGAATCACCGCTGGACTGCAGGGAGCGAATCGCATCGCGAAGCTGCACCAGATCCTTATTCACAGAACGGCGGTAAGCATCGATAGACTCTACAGCCTCTTCATTCGCACCGACACGCATAGTCAGGTCACTGCGCACAGAAGCCAGCTGGCGCTCCAGGCGTGCAAGCTTATCGGTCATCTCACGCTGGGAATCTGTATTGCCCTTGCGCAACTCTGCCAGCGAAGCCTCTACAGCAGCGATTTTCTTCACGCTGGACTCAAGGCCGCTGAGCTTGGTACTGAGCGCGGCGACTTGCTTTTTGTTAGCCGCAACTGCTGTTTTGTTGGCGGAGATACTCTTGCGGTTGGTGTCATAAGCAACACCCCACAATTTGCGGATCTCCGAGGAGTTTTCCTTCGCTTTTGCATTCAGAACTTCAACCGATGCCGTAGATTCCTCATCGGAGAGGCTAAAGCGCTTCTCCAGTTCAGCAATACGGTTTTCCGCATCGGCAATACGAGTCTCTGCATCATTCAACAAGGTCCGGCTGTCCTGCCATTGCTGGTACAGGAAACCCGAGGCACCCAGCCCACCCATCGCCATAATCAGGGCACATAGCCCCAAGAAAGAGAAACCACCTCGGCGCTCCTCCACGATCACCTGGGGCTCTGGTGAATCACTCCTTTCTTCGCTGGTAGTGAGATCCAGTGATGGTTCAAGAGCGGCGCTGCCGCCCAGTGTGGGCTCTTTGCGTTGCATGGTTCGATACACCCGATAACTGTGCTGATGAGTCCGGTACCCGCCAGTTCTATGCTGCTCTTTCCGGTACCGTATTTTCAGAAATATATGACAATAGAATCCATTCAGATTCGTCGAATTCTGCGGCAGTTATACCAAAAATTGACGAAAAAGTAAGCGGTCGTCAGTAATAATAGACGACAGTCGAATAGAGCTGACAGCAAAAGCTTCCCCCCTTGTGTTTGAGGAAATCGTCCCAAACTTCCCTAATCCATCGCGCCGGCTTAATTCTGAGATGCGGCACGTGTAGAATGCCCTCACCAATAACCCTCAGACAAAGGAAGGAAAACACCATGGCTTTCGAATTGCCTGAACTCCCCTACGCTAAGAACGCCCTGGCACCGCATATCTCCGAAGAGACTTTGGAGTACCACTACGGCAAACATCATAAAACTTACGTAGACAAGCTGAACGGCCTGCTGGAAGGCACTGCTGACGCTGACAAATCTCTGGAAGACGTGATCAAGTCCTCTTCCGGTGGTGTGTTCAACAACGCAGCCCAGGTTTGGAACCACACTTTCTACTGGAACTGCCTGAGCCCTAACGGTGGCGGCGAAGCCACTGGCGCGATTGCCGAGGCTATCAACGCAGCCTTCGGTAGCTTCGACCAGTTCAAAGAAGCATTTACCACCAGTGCTGTAAACAACTTCGGCTCCGGCTGGACTTGGCTGGTAAAAAATGCTGACGGCTCAGTCGCCATTGTAAACACTTCCAACGCAGCAACCCCGCTGACTGAAGAAGGCGTTACTCCCCTGCTGACCTGCGATGTTTGGGAACACGCTTACTATATCGACTACCGCAACCTGCGCCCGAAGTACATGGAAGCTTTCTGGGCCCTGGTGAACTGGGAGTTTGTAAACCAGAACTTCGCTTAATCCCGAAGTCACCAGAAAAAGCGGGCCATGTGCCCGCTTTTTTTATTTCCTTAATGCCCTCCTCCCAATCAAATTCTCCCCACTACTGGCCAAATGCTGCTCCAGTCAGCACAATACCTGCTGATCTGCACTACACATCCCGCATAAAGTGTGGGGGATTTAGGCAATCAACCTAAAGAATGCCACTGGAGTGGCACAAATTAGCAACGAAGAACCGAACACTGGGAATATGCTCATGAAGTTGAAACCAACCCTGATCGCAGCCGCCATAAGCGCGCTGGTAATCAGCGGCTGTGACCGCGGCGCCCCGAACACAGCCGAGCAGAGTGCAACCGCCACAGCCACGGAAAGCACGGCGACTCAAGAAGTCGCAGGAAAAGTGGACCCAGCCGCAGTCAAACGCGTAAACCAGATGTTCGAGGACTTCTTCCAGGAGCACCTCGCCCGCAGTCCTGAGACCAAAACTTTCCTGGGTAAAAAAGAAGACTACGATAAGTGGGATAACCTCTCCCCAGAATTTGCCAAGGAAACCCTGGAGCTCGACAAGCGTCAGCTGGCGGAACTGAATAAAATTGATCCTTCCACCTTGGATGACGCTACCCGCCTGAGCCTGCGCCTGGCAAAACGCAACTGGCAACAGGATATTGATGGCTACAAGTGGCGTAACCACGGCTACCCTGTTAACCAGATGTATGCCACCCATACCAGCGCCGCCACACTGTTGATCAGCCAGCACCGTATTGATGATGTCAGCGATGCAGAGGCCTATATCGCCCGCTTGAACGGCATGCCCAAGTATTTCTCCCAGTTGGAAGAACAACTGAAAGCCAATGCTGCAGTCGGCACAATCGTACCTAAGTTTGTATTCCCTTACGTTATTAGCGATTCCCGCAACCTGATCACCGGTGCACCTTTTAACGGTGAAAAAGACAGCCCACTGTTTGCAGACTTTAAAGACAAAGTAGAAAAGCTGGAAATCAGTGAAGATCAAAAGAAATCACTGGTCAATAAAGCCAGCCAGGCCCTGACTGAAAGCGCCGGCCCCGCTTACGAAAAATTAATCAGCTACCTGCAAGAGCTTGAGAAAAAAGCCAACACTGACGACGGCGCCTGGAAACTGGCAGACGGCGAAGAGTTCTATAAATTCCGCCTCGGTGTTTACACCACTACGGATATGACTGCCGATGAGATCCACCAAACCGGTCTTAAGGAAGTTGCCCGTATTCACGACGAAATGCGCGAGATTATGCGCAAGGTGAAGTTCGAAGGTAACTTGCAGGAATTCTTCGAGTTCATGCGCACCGACAAGCAGTTCTACTACCCCACCACTGAGGAAGGTAAAGCGGAATACCTGGAAAAGGCCACCGCAATTATCGACACCATGAAGGGCCGCCTGGATGAACTGTTTATCACCAAGCCCAAAGCCGATCTCGATGTAAGAGCCGTAGAGGCCTTCCGCGAAAAATCTGCGGGTAAGGCCTTCTACCAGCGCCCGGCTCCCGATGGTTCGCGCCCAGGTATCTACTACGCCAACCTGTACAATATGAACGATATGCCGTCTTACCAGATGGAAGCATTGGCCTACCACGAAGGTATCCCTGGCCACCATATGCAGCTTTCTATCGCTCAGGAATTACAGGATATTCCCAAGTTCCGTAAATACGGTGGTTACACTGCTTATACCGAAGGCTGGGGCCTCTACTCCGAACTGGTGCCCAAAGAATTGGGCTTCTATGAAGACCCCTACTCTGACTTTGGACGCCTGGCTATGGAACTGTGGCGCGCTGGCCGATTGGTGGTAGACACCGGCCTTCACGCCAAGAAATGGACCCGCGAGCAAGCGATCGACTACCTCGTAGAGAACACCCCGAACCCGAAAGGCGACGTGGTTAAAGCGATCGAGCGCTATATTGTGATGCCTGGCCAAGCGACCGCATACAAAATTGGTATGCTGAAAATTGTCGAGCTGCGTGAAAAAGCCAAAACAGAACTGGGTGATCAGTTTGATGTTCGCGGCTTCCACGACACTATCCTGGCCAGTGGCCCAGTCCCCTTGGATGTACTGGAAGAACTGGTTAATGAGTGGGTTGCAAAAGTAAAAACCCAACAATAAATAATAGAAGCGACAGATAAGTACCTGATAACTACTTGTCTGTCTTTTTCTTATCGTCAGTAGAGCATTGCAGAAGTAAAAATTCTGTATAGTTTTTACAATACGGCATTTATTGTTTTACAGGGAAGTCCGGAATGACACTCCGGACTTCTTATTAAGCAATCACCAGCTCCCAGCATGATTGGCACCGTGGTCTTATTTCAACCCCCCCCTATTTTCAGCTCACCTTAGCCGCCACTGTCTTATAAAAGCACCAAAATAAAACATACCCAGTATTCCCCATACCAAAAAAGTGCACCGCTCTTATTTTCTGCTGAATTTATATCCACAAAACCAAATAATGGGATGCTTTTACATAAAAAAGTCCATTAACTGCAAAAATAATGATAAAAAAGTAAGAGCTACTCTTTGAACGCAAGGATTGTACTCATGAAGTTAAAAGTAACTCTGATTGCAGCGGCAGTAAGCTCACTCATCCTCACGGGCTGCAACGATAGTACCAACAATGCAGATGCACATAAGATTGCCCCCTTAGAGGAAAGTGCACTTAATCAGTCACCTCCCCCGAAAGTCAGCAAAGAAATGAGTGAGGCCAGCAAGAAGGTCAATTTGCTATTCGATAAGTTCTTCCAGGAGCATCTAGACCGCAGCCCTGAATTCAAAACATTCTTGGGTCTGAAAGAGGAGTACGGCAAATGGAATGATCTAACTCCTGAGTTTGCGCAAGAAACCCATGAAGTTAATAAGCGTCAATTATCCGAGCTGAATAAAATTGATCCCGCTATATTGGATCGACCTACCCAACTTAATCTTCGACTGGCAAAACGCACTTTGCAACAAGAGATCGAAGCCTATAAGTGGCGAAATCATAATTACCCAGTCAACCAAATGTTCGCCACCCATACCGGCGCCGCTTCAACACTTATCAGCCAGCACCGTATCGATAACATCAGGGATGCCGAAGCTTATATTTCCCGCTTAAATAGAATTCCCCAGTATTTCGCACAGCTGCAAGACCAACTGGAAGAAAACGCCAAAGCTGGCACCACTATCCCAAAATTCGTTTTCCCCTATGTTATTGGAGATGCACAAAACCTAATTACTGGTGCTCCTTTTGACAGAAAAAAGGACAGCCCTCTATTTGCTGACTTTAAGGGAAAAGTAGAAAGTCTCGATATCAGTAAAGAGCAGAAAAAGTCCTTAATAGATAAAGCTAAAACAGCACTAAAAGACAACACTGGCCCCGCCTATAAAACCCTAATCGACTACCTGCAAGAGCTTGAGATACGCGCAACTACTGATGATGGCGCCTGGAAACTGGCAGATGGCAGTGACTTTTATAATTTTCGCCTCGGCTTTTACACATCTACCGATATGACAGCCGAAGAAATTCATAGGATTGGCCTTGAAGAAGTGACTCGCATCCATGATGAGATGCGTGAAATTATGCGTAAAGTAAAATTCGAAGGTAAGTTGAAAAACTTCTTCGAATTTATGCGCACCGACCAGCAATTTTATTACCCGACCACTGAACAGGGGAAAGCTGCATATCTTGAGAAGGCTACTACCATTATCGATACCATGAAGGGTAGGCTGGACGAGTTATTTATCACCAAACCTAGAGCGGACCTCGATGTGAGAGCGGTAGAACCATTCCGGGAGAAATCTGCCGGTAAAGCTTTTTACCTGCAACCTGCTGCCGACGGATCACGCCCAGGCATCTACTATGCCAACCTCTACAACATGGACGATATGCCCAGTTACCAGATGGAAGCACTGGCATACCACGAGGGTATCCCCGGCCACCATATGCAGCTCTCTATCACCCAGGAATTACAGGATATCCCTAAATTCCGCAAATATGGTCACTATACCGCCTATACCGAGGGTTGGGGCCTTTACTCTGAAATGGTGCCAAAAGAGATGGGACTCTACCAAGACCCCTACTCAGATTTTGGGCGCCTCGCCATGGAGTTGTGGCGAGCAGGACGCCTTGTAGTCGATACCGGAATTCACACTAAGAAGTGGACCCGAGAACAAGCCATACAATACCTGATGGAAAACACCCCTAATCCTGAGGGGGATGTGATTAAAGCAGTCGAGCGCTATATCGTATTACCCGGCCAGGCAACAGCCTACAAAATTGGCATGCTCAAAATTTTACAGCTCCGCGAGAAAGCCAAAAAAGAACTGGGAGAAAAGTTTGATATTCGCCAATTCCACAATGCAGTTCTGGCCAACGGCCCAGTACCACTGGATGCCCTGGAGGAAATTATTGACGAGTGGATAGCAAACACCAGAACTCCAAAAGTATAACTAAAAGGTTAAAACAGAATTAAAAAAGGCCACTATCTGTGGCCTTTTTTGTTTGAGCTATTAGTGAACACCTAACAATTCGAGAGCCAAATATACACGAGGACAAGCGATATACTTGGTTTACCTGCATTTTTAGAACCCTATAGCTCAAGGTTGAAAGCCCCAGCTAACAGCACTCACTCTTGTACTGCAAACCGCTGCAGCATGTAGAATGATCCTATTTCTTAAGTATCGCATGGCTTAGTGATACTGTGCTCAGTTGGCTGCGGGGTGATAGTCATAACTTTTACTTCGCTAGGTGTTTCAAATCGGTGCCAGATACCTTTTGGTATAACCAATATTTGCCCGGCTGATAATTCGTTCCGCTTCTCATCACCGTTAACGAGAAGAATTAGAGCTGTTTCCCCACCTATAACTTGAACAAACTCATCTCCATTGGTGTGTCTTTCCCACTCGCTATTCCCTGAATAGTGGGCTACGTATATTCCACCATCCCTATACTCGGACAATAAGGCAAATGCATCTTTAGCATCCTCATCCGTTGTTTCGGGAGTTCTTCCTTTAGAAATTTAACTCTAGAAAATCCATCATCTATCGTAATAGCTTTTGACTTCGGCACTTACCAACCCCTTACAAGTACTACTCTTACTACTGGGGTGGAAGGAAAGAATACACCGCACTCGAGACACGCTGTGAATACATCCCTGTAAGCTCCTAATCGGCATCCATGCCTCATGGGGTCCCAAGCGCGGTGTATTCTTCCCTTCTCCCTTTTTAGTAACTAAAACCACATAATCCGAGCACCTTCACCCTTTCTAGCGGTAAAGCTGCTCAAACTTTAAAGTTATTCTTTTGACGATCCTATAGCCGAATACTCTGCAAAAGTGAATCCTAACTCTTGTTGGTTTCTATCCACTGATCTACCTGCTGCTCCAACACTGCCAATGGCAAAGCGCCATTGGTGAGAACTACATTGTGGAACTGGCGGATATCAAACTGGCTACCAAGCGCTTCTTTAGCGCGTTCACGCAACTCAAGAATCTTTAGCATACCGGTTTTGTAGGCCAGTGCCTGACCGGGCCAAACCATATATCGCTCGATTTCGGTGGTGACTTCGGACTCAGTCATACCGGTCTTTTCCAGCATATACTCAATCGCTTGCTCGCGACTCCAGCGCTTATAGTGCATTCCAGTATCCACGACCAACCGCACAGCCCGGAACATTTCCGCCTGCAACCGACCCAAATCATCATAGGGGTTTTCCTGGAAACCGGCTTCTTTAGCAAGCTTCTCGGAGTACAGTGCCCACCCTTCCGAGTAAGCATTAAACAGCCCCATTTTACGGAAAGTCGGCACACCTTTTAGTTCTTGCGCTATTGCCAATTGGAAGTGATGCCCAGGCACCGCTTCATGGTAAGCCAAGGTACGCATTCCAAACTTTTTGGTTTCATGAACATCCCGCAAGTTTGCATAAAATACGCCGGGGCGAGACCCGTCCATAGCCGGAGGGTTGTAGTAGGCTCCCGCAGAACCTTGCTCTTTAAACTCTGGGACTCGACGCACCTCAACACCCATTTTGGGTTTTAAATCAAAATAGTCACCCAGGCCTGCATCAATTTCATCAATCATTACCTGGTAATCGGCAATAATTTTCTCCCGCCCTAAATCTGAATCCTCATAAAGAAACTGGGGATCATTATTCAGTGCAGAGAAACGTTCGCTAATAGTGCCACTGGTTCTACCAACGGATGAAAAAATTTCATTCATTTCCGTTTCAATTCTTGCAACTTCTTCCAATCCAATACGATGGAGTTCCTCCGGTGCAATATCTGTACTGGTAAAGTTGCGTACTTGATAGGCATAGTAGGCATCCCCATCCGGCAATGCCCAAACACCATTATTCTCTCCAACTTTTAACCGGAGAGTACTGAAATAATCGATTAGCCCTTGATACGCGGCGTAAACTTCTGTACCAATCAGTACCTCAGCTTGGCTGAGAATACGTTCCCGCTCCTGTTTATCCAGCTTTTCAATTTTGTTAAGTCGCTCCAGTAATGAGGTATAAAGTATATTTTTTTTTACCGGCGCGGCGATAAAACCCTGCATTTCCTCTAAAACACTATCGACAACGAAACGCGGGGGCAGGATATCTTTCTCTTCCCTTATCTTCAGGCCATCCAGCAATTGGTCAAACTTACGTCCAATCTCTCCCAGACGAGACAAGTAATAATCAGCTTCTTTTACATTGTTGATCTGATGCACTTCAGCGAGAAACTCCGGCAACCTATTCTGCTCACCCGACATTTGGTTAAGCGGGTAATCATGGTGTCTCCAGCGTTCAACTTCTGTCTTTATACTGAGAAGATGCTCTAACACATCATAGGAAATGGCCTGCTGCCCTTCCAAACTTTCGCGATCATAGCTGCGCAATACCGCCAGCTCGCTCTTCATCATTTCAATAACACGCAACTGCTCTTCTTCAGACAAATCATCGAGATGCGCATTGTGTCCATCAATTCCAAATTGTTCCAAAATTCTAATTTGTGAAAGGATTTCCGGACTGCTACTGCCGATTTTTATAAAGACACGTTCAAAAAATACATCTATAGACCAAGGCTTGAAATAAACTGCATTAATAGCAAAAGCAGAAACTGCCAAAACCCCCACAAAAAATAAGCCGCCAAACCATTTGGCAATAGTCTTAATCATTATATTTCTCCCGAATTCTTAGCTGTAATTTTGTCCCGGGATCAGGATCACCTCAACTCCCGCAGTAGAGAATTCCGATAGAGCGATCAGCGCAGGGGGCAAGCTGAATTAGCCCCATAATTCACAACTATTTTATCGGCGATACAAAGTCACTGGGCTTCAGAGCCAGCAGGGAGCAACTGACCTTCTGCAATATATTCTCTGCAGTATTCCCCATAATGAAACCGGGAATACCCGCTCGTCCAACAGTGCCCATAACCAGCAAGTCGAGACCTTCTTCATCAATCAGCAATGGAATAAAGTTATCAGGATGGGCAACCACATGGTGAATACGTATTTCCCCCTCAATTCCGGATGCACGTATCAATACATCGAGCTTTGATCGGTGTTGGGCCCGCGCTGATTCAGTGGCCTCATCCAACTCTTCCTCAGAAGCGCTCAAGGGAAAATGGCGCCGCAAGTATCCATCGATATCGAAGTCCCAACAGGAAATAACGTTCAACACCCCACTGCAACTGTCAGCGAGTACTCGCGACCAGCGCAGCAACCGGATCGCCAAGTCATAAGTGCTGCCATCCTCGCATTCAGGGTCGAGAGCAACAGCCACCTGTATCTTGTTGCGATGTTCCTTGATTGGGCGGCACAGCCATACCGGGCAGGGACACTTTCGCAGCAGATCCATATCCATTGCCTTGAAGCCCTTAAGCTGGCTACGACCCTCAACATTCTTGATCACCAGGTCATAGCCCTCAGCCAATACCCGGCGGATCACCCGCTCGGCAGGTCGGGCACCACAATCTGACTCAATCTCCAAATTGGTCCTTTCCGCCGATAACTCCATATGTACGCGGGCCGACTCAATTTCACTCCTGACCCTATCAAGCATTGTCCTCACACAGAGCCGACTAAACTCCTCAAACCCTTCCGGCACCTTCGGACAGACCAGTAAAACCTTTATCTCCGCCTGATGATTGCGCGCCACTGCAAAAGCCTGCATGAGCCCACTGCTTTCATCCTCAGCAGCATGGCTGACATACAGGATTTTATGAATGTTTGGCATAACGCTGCCCTCAACCAGAGACATTTGGGAGCAAACAGGGGCAAGACTCACCATAAACCCACTCGCTGCCTCAAATTGGTATCGTGAGCAGAGCAGATTTCACACGGAAATACACAGGTGAAGGAGATGGAGCAGGAGTAGATAGGGGGAGGTGAAGTGAGTAAACACCAACCATAGTAGGCGGAAAAAGCGTCTAGTGCCGCTAAAACACAAGATAGAGGAGCCCAAATGAGCTCAGGGAGCTAAAGCAGGTCGGCCAGGACCCAATTCTGGGGTCAGATATCCAAAACCTGCTTAACAAAAGGAATGGTAATTTTACGCTTAGCCATAAGTGAAGCCCGGTCCAGCTCCTCCAGACACAGAAAGAGTGCTCGAGTATCCCTCGGGGCGCGGTGCAATATGTACTGGGCCACATCTTCCGGCAGGTCAAAACCGCGCAGACGGCTGCGACGGCGCAGGGCGGCAACTTTATCGCTGTCATTCAGGGTTTTGAGCTGGAACACCAGGGACCAGTGTAGGCGTGACTGCAAATCAGCCAGGGCAATATCCATACCGCGGGGTGACTTGCGAGCCCCCATTAATAACTGCCGGCCGCCATCCTTAACTCGGTTATAGAGGTGGAAAATAGCAGTCTGCCACTCGGGCTGCCCCTCCAACAAATGAACGTCATCTATACAGACAAGGTCCAGTCGTTCGAGTCCGTCGAGAATAACAGCCGGGTCCATGTTCATTAGGTCTGCGAGAGGGAGATAATGGAAAGAGCGACCATTGGCCTCTGCGCACTGACAAGCAGACTGAAGCAAGTGGCTAATACCACTACCCGCCTCACCCCAAATGTAAATTACAGACTCGGGATTCTCGCCACTGGCAAAAGACTGCAGCAGGGCAACTACCTGTCGATTTGGATCTGAATCCGACAGGTAGAAGTTATCAAAAGTGGCGTCATCCCGCAGGGATACCCCCAGCGGCAATTGTTGCGGAATACTCATCTCAATCCCAGTGATAGCGCAACGGATTCTCAGCGCTGCCCAAGGGTGAACGGTATCCATTCAGGTTAATGGCGTCTCCGTCCGCTTGTGCTCGCAATTTATGGTTTAGAGCCAGGGTATCACGCAAATTGCTCAACCCTGCCGAAGTGACCAGTGCCAGGCGCATTCGGTCCCCTTCAACAGAGAGCAGGTTAGCACTGCTGACTTGTGCCAGCCCCTGCAGGTAACCAGATGCCTTGGCATAATCAGCAAAACTGTCGATACCAGACAATTCAACAATCACCGCACCCAACTGATTGTCCTGCCCATTCGGGGACACTGCATAGCGCTGAGCGAGAATATTGGCCAGCTGGTTAACGCCGCGCAGAGCGACCTCTTCCAGCGAACCTCCGGCGGTATCGAAGGCATAGCTGCGACCGCCGTGAATTAGCAACCAATCTGCCTGCCAGCGATGGCCTGAAGCTTGAAGCACCCGGCCCATCAAAGTGGCATCGGGGCTATAGCGAAAACCCGCCTTCTCAGCTGCTTGCTCATCCTGGGCCCAGAGAGCTCCCAAAGGCATATTGCGCTGGTCATTGAGATCCATTACCGGGAAATCCAGGGGGACACCGCGCTCGATAGCCATTGCCTCAAGTACAGAGAAGAGCTCCGGGGTCGCTTCTTCACTCAGAGCACTGCGGCCCTCTTGCAGGGTATCTACTGCAAGCCACACCAAAGTGCCGGGGCGATTGTTAGGCCACATGGGCAAGTTCATTTGATTAACTTGCCGGGAGATCGCTTGGGGATCAAAGGAAAGGTGCAAGTAGAGCTGATTGTCCTCACGGGTATAGCGATACCCTTGAACAAACTGCTGTGCATTTTTTAATATCGGCTGCACATTTGGGTTACTACCGACAGCGGCATCTCCCGTAACACGTACGAACACCCGTTCCAGGCCGCGACTTCCGGCTGCTGCACGATCCGTGGCTCCGCGACTCGACACAGCCTCGACAACTTCGTACAAATCCGAGATGACTCGAGCTTGGACCGGTAGGGCTAGAACACTGATGATCAGAGCCAGCAACTGCAACACCAATCCCTGCCGGAGCAGCTTGTGCATAGGACTTCTCTCCAAACCTCTTATTTTCCGCCCCTGAGCTTGCAGAAATTATTATCGATGTGCAAGACGCCAGATTTTAGGGCGGACTAAAAATTGCGGCTATTGTATCAGCGTCAGACGTTTCTCTCAGCCCCGAGTTCTCACTATCGGAGTGATTTCACAGTTCAAATGGTGAGAAAATGCCGAAATCCCCCTTCGAGATGCCGTCTGGGCGTGGCTCCCGAGGCAAGACCCAGATAGAATACGCGCCCTTCGAATACCCACCGCAGGAAGAATCATGAGCGATTCCAAGCCGCAATCTACGCAAACGTCCCTCTCTTATAAAGATGCCGGTGTCGATATCGACGCAGGTAATGCACTGGTAGAGCGCATCAAAAATGTCGCCAAACGCACATCCCGCCCCGAGGTAATGGGCGGACTGGGCGGATTCGGCGCCCTGTGTGAACTTCCAAGCGGCTATAAAGAGCCGGTTTTGGTTTCCGGCACCGACGGTGTGGGTACCAAGTTACGCCTGGCAATGGACTTGGGCATTCACGACAGCATCGGTATCGATCTTGTCGCCATGTGTGTGAATGACTTGATCGTAGCAGGAGCTGAACCCCTCTTCTTCCTCGACTATTACGCAACCGGCAAACTCAATGTCGATATTGCTGCAGAAGTAGTTACCGGCATTGGCAAAGGCTGTGAGCTGTCAGGCTGCGCACTGGTCGGCGGCGAGACCGCCGAAATGCCCGGCATGTACGAAGGCGACGATTATGACCTGGCAGGCTTCTGCACCGGTGTCGTAGAAAAATCTGAAATCATCGACGGCAGCAAAGTTAAAGCTGGCGACGTATTGATCGGCCTGGCCTCCAGTGGCCCCCACTCCAATGGCTACTCCCTGATCCGCAAGGTTCTAGAAGTCAGCGGTGCCGATCTCCAGCAGGACATCGGCGGTGAAACCCTGGCCAAGGCGCTGATGGCCCCGACCCGTATTTACGTTAAAAACCTGCTGCAATTAATGAAGACCTTCCAGGTGAATGCGCTAAGCCATATCACTGGCGGCGGCTTACTGGAAAACCTGCCCCGCGTACTGCCCGAAGGCTGCAGCGCGCGTATTGATGTCACCAGCTGGGAAATGCCTCCTGTATTTAATTGGCTGCGTGATGCAGGCAATATCGATAGCCGCGAAATGTACCGCACGTTTAACTGCGGTGTTGGCATGGTTATTTGCGTGCCTGCAGAGCAATCCGAGTCGGCACTATCCGCTCTCAAGCAAATGGGCGAAGACGCCTTTGTCGTTGGCACTATCGAAGATGCCAAAGAAGGGGCGGAAGCAGTAGAGCTGGCGGGGCTGTAATGTCTTGTAGAGTTGCCGTATTAATCTCCGGTAGTGGCAGCAACCTGCAGGCTCTGCTGGATGCCGCCGCACAAGAGGACGCGCCTTTTTCCGTGACTGCAGTTGTCAGCAATAAGGCAGATGCCTATGGGCTGACTCGCGCAGAACAGGCAGGCGTTCCCACCTCTGTGGTGGATCACCGGGATTTCTCCAGCAGAGAAACCTTCGATCACGCCTTGATCGAAGAGATCGACAAGTGCAAACCAGATTTGGTTGTACTGGCTGGGTTTATGCGTATTTTGACACCCGACTTTGTGCGCCACTACAACGGCCGCCTGATCAACATTCACCCCTCCTTACTGCCGAAGTACCAGGGCCTGCATACCCATAAGCGGGCACTGGAAGCCGGGGACAAAGAACACGGCGTAACCGTGCATTTTGTCACCGAGGAACTCGATGGCGGACCACCTATCGTCCAGGCCATTGTTCCTATTAAGGAGGGAGACACTCCTGAGCTACTGGCAAAGCGAGTGCAGGTTCAAGAGCACATCATTTACCCCATGGCGGTTACCTGGTTTGCCCAGCAGCGCCTGCAAATGGCCGATGATCGAGTTCAGCTGGATGGTGAATTACTACCTCACCACGGGGTTCAGGTTTCCGCATAAAACCAGCCCTTGATAGCTGGCGGGGTAAAAGTCCTTCAATGTACTTTGCGCGCCTCGCCAGCTAGTATTCAAAAGGGTTCAGTTTTTTGTGGGATATCACAGTGCGCCTTTTTGCTACCTCTCTGTTTCTTTTTTTAATTACCGGCCAGGCAATTGCTGCTGAGCTGGAACCTTTCAAAGCCACCTACGCCGCCCGATTTAATGGGATCAGCATTACCGCCACTCGGGAATTGTCCGGACAGGACGGCAATTGGCGCCTGGACTTCGATAGCAGCGCCCTTTTTGCCAGCATTAAAGAGTACTCTCGCTTTACCAGCCAGGATGGCCATATCACCCCCCAACATTACGAATATCGCCGCAAAGGCCTTGGTCGAAATCGCGCCACGGTGCTTAATTTCGAACCGTCAAAAGGTATGATCTTTAACGTCCATAATCCGGAGCGGGATCTCAAAGACGCCCCACCCAATATTCTTGACAAGGTGAGCTATCAAATCCAACTGGCACTCGATGTCGCCGCTGGAAAAACAGACCTTCAATACAAAGTTGCCGACGGCAAAAAAATTCGCGATTACAAATTCAGTCAAGTTGGCACTGAAACCCTAAAAACACCTCTGGGCCCGGTGGAGACAATTAAAGTCGCTCGAGTGAGAGATAAAGACTCAGGAAGAGAGACAACTGTCTGGATCGCACCGCAATGGAACTACGCTTTGGTGAAACTTATCCAAAGAGAAGAAAATGGCAAAAGGTATCAAATCAACCTGACAAATTTATCCATCAACGGCGAAAAAGTCGCTGCCAGCCAATAAATGACCACATTTTCGACTGATGAAAAAAAATCCGTCGACTTGGATAGATTTTTGTCCCCATTGTCTTTATAAAGTCACTCCTCTCCCTCACTAGGGCAATGACGTATTGCTAGACTTTTTAGTAAGGGATTTGCTACGGAAGTGGAAGGTACTTATATAAGTCTAAAGGCCTTCCTGCCATGGCAGAGTTTTTTCCAACCTGTTTATGGCTTTCAGTAATCAGCAGACTTAGAGATGGGTTCTCATGAATAAAAAATACCTGCGACACGCAGTTCTGGCCGCAGCTATCAGCTCCGTTTCCCAAGGCGCTATGGCTGCAGGTTTCTACTTGCAGGAAACCAGTGCAACAGGCCTTGGCCGCGCATTTGCTGCCGAAAACACTATCGGCGACAACGCTGCAATTCTGGCGCGCAACCCAGCCGGTTCAGCACTATTCAATACTTACACCATTTCTCTTGGTGCGACTTACGTTGATCCCGAAATCGATGTTGATGGTGATGTCACCTACTATGTCGGCAGTGAGGAAACTGGCTACCTGGGATTCGAAACTCCCGCGAGCGCCAAAGACTACGCCACCAGCGCGGTAATCCCCAACGGCTACCTGGCCGCCCCCATCAATGATGAGTGGTCCTGGGGCCTTGCCATGTACACCGACTTTGGCCTGGAAACTGATTTCCCGGATAACTTCCCCGCAACTACAATCGCCAACAAAACCTCTCTGCTGACCGTAAACATCCAGCCATCTGTTGCTTACGATTTTAACGATCAATTCAGCATTGGCCTGGCAGCGAATATTTTCTACGTTGATGCAGAACTGAACACCACCTTCCCCGATGACTTCCTGATCGGTGACGTTGTAGAACCCGCCTTTGGATTTAACCCCTCCGGCGCCACCGTGTTGGACGTAAAAGGGGATGCCTGGGACCTGAGCTGGACCATCGGCGGCCTGTGGCGCATCAGCGACAACACTCGCGCAGGTATTTCTTACCACGCTAAGTACGACCCCAAAATTAAGGGTGAAGTAAGCTCCGACATCGCTCCGAGCCCGCTGGATTCATTTGACGATACTTCCGGCAACCTGACCCTGAACCTGCCTGACACCCTGGAGCTGGGCTTCTACCACCGCTTCAACAATAATTGGGGTGTGGCAGTAGGTTACATGTGGACCAACTGGGACCGTTTCGAGCGCCTCGAAGCCTTTATCCCCTCCGCTGGTGAAGACTACAACCCGCTTCTGCTGAAAGAAGAAAACTTCCAGAGCGGTTCTCGTTTCAGTATCGGTGGTGAATACTACCGCAATGACGAGTGGACCTTCCGCTTTGGTTACGCTTACGATCAAGGCGCTGCCCGCGACGGCTTGAACCGCCATGAAACCGAAGAACTGTCAGATCTGGTAGGCGAAGACCTTCCGATTACCTGGCGTACCCTGTCTATTCCCGACACTGATCGCCAGTGGCTGACTGTTGGCGGCACCTACTCACTAACTGACAAACTCACTGTTGATGGCGCTTTCGCCTACATCTGGGGTGATGACGAAGTTATCCAGGAAGCTAACAACATTAACGACTCCCTGATTACCTACTTCGATGGTGGCACCACCAAAACCGAAGCTTACCTGTTCAGCTTGGCTCTGAATTACCAGTTCTAAGTCACCTTAGATCTGATAGGAAAAAGGCTCTACCCCTGGTAGGGCCTTTTTTATTCCCAGCTATTGTCCTCCTCACCTAAGCCTCCATTAACCCCACAACAATCCACTCCCCAGAAAACTCCCCCTCACCCCCAATCCAAATACCACCAAAGCGTTAACACCGAAAAAAAGGGTTAGATATCTCCATCCTTAAATTTGATATAAGGAACGTCAAATCCTAAAACCAGATGAGTTTGCAAAATCATATTTCCTAACAACGTATTTAAATTATTTATTTTTGCTAAATCAATGGAATTTGGAGCTTATTTGTTTAACTTATCAATATTGTTCAAAATCGCCTTATTCAGAAAGCAGGCCCCATAAGCTCACACCACTATTACTCAAGGATCTCTGAATAACCCCGTAATACATCTGCGACCTCTCATTAGCTGAGAGGGATCACGCATGCATTGCAAACCTCAAGCCCACTTAAATTTTGAAGTAAGTCAAACTACAAGAGTAAAATCATGAAGTTGTCAGCAGTATTTATCTTGTTAATTTTAAGCCTGGATGTCGCAGCTTTCTCTATGGGAGACGCCATCAATACGGCTGGCCGACAGAGAATGCTATCCCAACGCATCACCCAGACTTACATCTTGCGTGGCATTCAACCGGATGCAGAACGCCATGAAAAAGTATTTGCCCGATCAATTCACGAATTTAAAAAGAATCACGAGAAACTAAATAATTTTCATGGCGCAGAAAAGATCAGAGCTCAACTTGTTAAAGTTGAAAGAGAATGGAAAGCGTTTGAGTCTGTCGCCTCACAACCCGTCAATAAACAAAGTGCCAGCGAATTATTTAAGCGCAGCAACTCCCTTCTTTCTGCTGCCCACACCTATGTGGTCCAACTCCAACAAGTCGCCAATCACAACAGCGCCGAGCTCATTAATATCGCCGGCCGCCAGCGTATGCTCTCCCAGAGAATCGCCAAGAACTACGCTGCTAAACTTTGGGAAGTATCCTTGGATGATGCCGAAACCGGATTGCAAGAAGATCTTTCTGAGTATTCCAATCGACTAAACCAACTACTGGAGAGCCCCCTCAATACACCAGAGATCAATGGCAACCTACGAAAGGCAAAAGACCACCTAAATTATGCCAGCCGGGGGTTTGAGGGAAACATGAAAATATCTGAAAAGCGCCAAATTCAGGTGATCACCGGCACCACGGATCTGATGCTACGCAATATGAACATCATTACTCAACAATACGCCGAATTGTTAAATTCACAGGAGTAGCAATGAGAACGGACATTGAGTTCAGGCCCAGCACAGAAAAAATCTTGCACGAACTGGCCGACCCTGATTTCCAAGCTCTTAATCAACAGGCTAATGATGAAACGGTCAAGCGCA
Source organism: Microbulbifer maximicatervae (SeqCode) (assembly GCF_052468155.1). NCBI lineage: Bacteria > Pseudomonadati > Pseudomonadota > Gammaproteobacteria > Cellvibrionales > Microbulbiferaceae > Microbulbifer > Microbulbifer maximicatervae (SeqCode). Next base: position 2,510,631 of record NZ_CP174335.1, on the reverse strand, counting down.
TGAAGCAGGCCACTCCGGTATTAATCGGCATAGGCAAGGCCGGAGATAATATACCTGGCATGCGCAAGAACTTAATGCTCCACGCCGGCCCTCCAATAACCTGGCAGCGGGCATCCGGGCCATTAAAGGGCGCCATTATTGCCGGCCTGATTTATGAAGGGCTGGCAAAGAATAAAGCTGAGGCTGAAAAAATTATGGCCGAAGGCGGGGTGGACCTGGAGCCCTGCCACGATCACAGTGCCGTTGGACCAATGGCGGGTATTATCACCTACTCAATGTCGGTTTATATCGTAGAAGACAAGGTAACCGGGTATCGAGCTTACTCCAATCTCAGCGACGATCGAGGTGACAACCGGGGAAGCTCGATGCGATTCGGTGTCTATGACCAAGATGCAATCGACCAACTTCACTGGATAGAAAATCATATAGCTCCAGTCCTCGATCAAGTGATCAAAGAGCAAGGCGGTATCGATTTCCTGCCCATTATCGGCAGAAGCTTACTGATGGGTGATGACTGCCACCTGATGACGAATGCAGCCACATTACTACTTTCCGGAATCATATTACCGGGCATCATCAAAAACTGTACGAACAAACACGATATTGAAAAAATATCGACTCAAATCTATCAGGACGGCTCCTTTTCCCTAAACCCTATTATGGCCACCTGTAAAGCTGTAGCCGACGCAGGAAGTGGTATTCCCCATAGCAGTATCATCACCACAATGGCCCGCAATGGAACAGAGTTTGGGATCAAGGTCTCTGGTCTTGGAAACACTTGGTTTACTGGAATTGCAGGAGTAGGACACGGGCAATTAGTACAGGGCGTTACCCCAGCAGATGTCAACAGGGACATGGGAGACAGCGCGATTACCGAAACAGTGGGACTGGGTGGCACCGTCAGGTCTATTTCCGGCTCCAGTGTAGAAACGGTCAACAACACATTGCAGATGTATAACCTTTCCCATTCAGAGAGTGACACCTTCCTCACTCCAGGAATTGATGACAGGGGTCCACCCTTGGGCTTTGATCTACTGAAAATCATCAAGGCAAATATTACACCAACCATTAACTCCAGCTTGGCGAACAAAACCATGAACCGCTATATGGCGGGAATTGGGTCTCTTCGTCCTCCGATGGAAGCCTTCACCAAGGCTGCCGCAAGCTTCTTAAAAGAGGAAGAGAAACAAACCAAACTACATTAGAAACGAGACTGCCAGCCAAAAAAAGGGGGCAAAGCCCCCTTCTTCATTTAGCTTCAAAAATAAAGCTAAGACTCTTCAGACTACCAACCGCACTGACGCCCTTGGTTCTGCTCTTCCAGGTACGCCATCAGCGGCTGGAAGTAATCGATAATGGCGGAAGCATCCAGGTCGCGCTGACCAGTGAGCGCTTCCATAGCATCCGGCCAGGGCTTGCTTGCACCCATTGCCAACATAGCGCGCAGCTTCTTACCAGCCTCATCATTCTGGTAGATGGAGCAGCGGTGCAGCGGTCCGGTTTCACCAGCGGCTTCACACAGCGCACGGTGGAATTGGAACTGCTGGATACGCGCCAGGAAGTAGCGAGCGTAAGGTGTATTACCGGGGATATGGTACTTGGCACCCGGATCGAAGTTCTCTTCGGAGCGCTCTACCGGAGCGGCAATGCCCTGGTAATCTTCACGCAGTTTCCACCAGGCTTTGTTGTAGTCTTCCGGCTTCACCTCACCGTTGAATACCTGCCAGCGCCACTTATCAACGAGCAGACCAAATGGCAGGAAGGCAATCTTATCCAGCGCCTGCTGCATCAGGTAACCGATATCTTTACTCTCATCCGGCACCTCATTCATCAAACCGATTTCCTTGAGGTACTTCGGCGTGATGGAAAGCGCGATGGTGTCGCCAACAGCTTCGTGGAAGCCGTCGTTAGCGCCATTTTTATAGAGGAAAGGCTGATCCTTATAAATGCGCTGGTAGAAGTTGTGGCCCAACTCGTGGTGGATGGTAACCAGGTCTTCACCCGTTTTATTGATACACATCTTGATGCGGAGATCGTCCTGCCCGTCCATATTCCAGGCGCTGGCATGACAAACTACATCGCGATCGCGTGGCTGGGTGAACTGAGAGCGCTCCCAGAAAGTTTCCGGTAGAGGCTTAAAGCCCAGGGAGGTGAAGAACTTCTCCCCCACTTTAACCATGTCTTTTTCACTCATGCCGGAATCAACCACCAGCTGAGTCAGATCATAGGGCGCCTGCATGTCATCGTCTTTGACTATGTCGTAGACGTTACCCCACTCCTGGGCCCACATATTACCCAGCAAGTGTGCAGGGATTTTACCCTGAGCCGGCACTACGTCATCGCCGTAATGCTCATTCAACTTGGCGCGAACATGGCAGTGCAAAGCTTCGTACAACGGCTTCACTTTGCCCCACTGGGTATCCATATCCGCAGCAAAGGCATCCGGAGCCATATCGTATTTGGAACGCCAGAATACACTCAGGTTGTCATAACCCAGCTCTTTGGTGCCCGCATTACCGATCTCCACCTGGCGCTCATACAGAGGCTTCATGGGAGGAGAAACTTTACGCCAACCAACCCACAGATCCTTGAGCAATTCAGGATCGCGATTAGTCGCCATCACCTGCCCCATCTCGGTCAGGGTATAGCACTTTTCTTCACCGGCATCTTCGCGGCAGTATTTACCGGCACCGTACATGCCCTGCATTTTTGAGCCAATTTGCGCCAACTCAGAAGTTAATGCCGGATCTTTCGGCGCGGGGAAAACCAAACCCTGCTTCAACATGGTCAACTGGCGACGGGTATCCGGGTCCAGGTCCAGGTCATTAAATTTGGCGGCCTCTGAAGCCAGCTCCACGGCCAGGGTGGTGTATCGCTCTGAAGCCAAAGCCTCTACATATTGGGAATCAACATTGATATAGGTAGAAGCGAGCCAAGCCGCATGACTTGCCTCTTGTCCCATTTTTTCCATGCGAGCCTGGGCATCTTTTAAGAAAGCTTGCGCATCTTTGGCTGTCAGCTGGGAATTATCAGCTGGGCTTTCCGCAGTCGCCTGGGCCACACCAACCGGTTTTACCGCTTGCTGCCCACTGTCACAGGCAGACAGTGCAACGGCAACCGCTATCGAGAGAGCAACTTTTTTCATTTTCTCCTCAAGAATCATTTTTAGATCTGCTTATAGTTGACGCCGTTTATAGCATAAGCCCCACACAATCAGCGACGGCAAGGCCGAAGATCGAGCCAGATCGACACAAAATCCCCTTTTATATCGTCTTTGCGGGAAAAAATTTGGTGAGGAAAAGAGTAAAAACCCAGGACACGGTCGAGCAAAACACTCTCAACGGGGATTTTTCAGGGGGTGATTTTTGAAACAAAGAAGGGAGAGATTGGAGGCAGCCCAACCAGCAACACCCTCGGCACATGATACCACTGCTACCGTTGCTCCCTTCCGGGCCTGGCGGAGTTCACAGCTGCTCATTGCGAGGGGACCGGGAGGGCCGCCACAACGATCTTCGGTGCCAGTGCATCCGAAGAGGGCGCGATTATAGAGGCATAAACGAATAAGATCCAGCCCTATTAACAGGTTATAATAAACGACTACTACCTCACCCCCTGCAAAGAGTTACTCATGCACTTGTTTGTCGATAATTTAACCAACGTTGACTTCAGCTACCTCGACTCAAAACGAGGCATCGTAGGCGAGACCTGGCTGGCAAACGCAGCCCTCGATGGCGCCTTGGATGAACAGGGTATGGTTTGCGACTTCGGCATAGTGAAAAAGACCCTGAGGCACTGGCTGGATGATCAAGTCGACCACCGCCTCCTGGTACCTACCCGCTCACCCCAACTGACCCTGGAGCACAATGGAGACCAGGTTAACCTGACCTGGCTACTGGAAAACGGGGCATCTATTAAAGTGTCAGGTCCGGAACAAGCTTTTGCCTTAGTGGACGCCGAGGTAATTACCCCTGAGAGCGTCGCCGTCTGGTGTGTCCAGCAGCTGGCCAGCCACTTCCCCGATAGCGTGGAGAAGCTCAAGCTCAGCTTCCACTGTGAAGTGATTGAAGATGCTTTCTACCACTACAGCCATGGCCTGAAGAAACACCTTGGCAACTGCCAGCGTATCGCCCATGGACACCGTTCACGCATTCAGGTCATGACGGGTGGCCAACGCGATACAGAGCTGGAAAAGTACTGGGCTGAACGCTGGGAAGATATCTACCTGGGCACTCGCGAGGATCTGGTTTCAACAACTGCCGATGATCGCGGTGAGGATATCCATAACTTTGCTTACAGTGCACAACAGGGAAACTTCACCCTATCCATCCCTGCCAAGGTTTGTGAAATTCTTGACTGTGATACCACGGTGGAGCAGTTGGCCCAATATATCGCCAACACCCTGGCGGCAAGAGAACCGGGGAAAGCGATTACCGTAAGAGCCTACGAAGGTATTGGCAAAGGCGCGATTGCTTCAGCTCAAACCAGCTAGCCCAGCCCCATAGCACCGACACCGTTATAAATTGAAGTACCAAGGCACCCGACTTTGAACCTGATTGTTTTACAAAAGCACGACTTTATTAGTCCCAGTCGCGTCCGCCTTAGTGGACGCCAATTGGAGCATATCACCAAGGTTCACAGAGCAGCGCCAGGACAACAACTTCGTGTCGGACTGCTCAACGGGCAAATAGGTAGTGGCGAGATTGTTACGCTCGACGAGAAGTGCGTTGAGCTTGAAGTGGCATTCGAAATTGATCCGCCCCAGCCATTACCTCTCACACTTATTTTGGCCCTGCCTCGCCCCAAAATGCTCAAGCGGGTTATCCAGCACCTGACTGCACTCGGGGTCAAAAAACTGGTTTTAATTAATAGTTACCGGGTCGAAAAGTCTTACTGGCAAACTCCCTGGTTGCAGGAAGACAAACTCTTTGAGCAATGCCTGCTCGGACTCGAGCAGGCTGTCGATACGCAAATGCCGGAAATTCTGTTGCGCAAACGCTTTAAACCGTTTGTCGAAGACGAACTCCCTTCCCTTTCCAGTGACTCCCGTAAACTGGTGGCCCATCCAGTAGGGGGAACGGCTTGCCCTGTGGACATAAAGCAACCGACCACTTTAGCCATTGGCCCTGAAGGCGGCTTTATCAGCTATGAAGTCGAGAAGCTCCAGGAAGCAGGCTTTCAATCCGTTCACCTGGGGCCACGTATTTTACGGGTAGAAACTGCACTGCCAGTGCTAATTAGCCGGTTATTTCCCGCGTTTTAAATTATCGGACTTTACGAGGCTCTGCTGCATATCCACAGGAGCCTCTGAGTACTTACCCGACGTATTGCTTTTTAAGCTTTTACGAAAGCTTAACCACCCATACTTCAATTGTTCAAATAAACCCCGCTAAAGTTACCTATCTCTCACGATGAGAGAATTGCGTAATTTAGCAATCAATATTTCATCAATTTGTCACAATTAAGTCATATTTTGCGCCCTCGTTTTACCACCTTACGGTCGAATTACTATGAGCGTATTTTTAAGCCGGCTAAAGCAAACCCTTACCTTCCTTCTTCTTGGGGGGGCACTGGCTGCTGCAACTTCTACAGCCCAAACCCGTTTCCCTCCCGATACAACGGGCCTGCTTTTTACTCTACACGGCTCCAATACTGTCGGTGCAAAGCTGGCACCCAACCTGGTGAGTGATTACCTGGAATCCCGAGGTGGCAGTAATCTGGAGGTTATTCCTCTAGAGAAAGAAAATGAGGTTCGAGTACAGGGGGATCTCGGTGGCAATAAAATTTATGTCGATATTGCGGCACACGGTTCAAGCACTGGATTTAAAGGCCTTGAACGGTCCCAGGCCAATATCGCCATGGCTTCGCGACCAATAAAAGATGCTGAGCACGCAGCCCTGAGTCGCTTTGGAGATATGCGCGGTCAAGGTGCAGAACATGTTATTGCTATCGATGGACTCGCCATTATTGTTCACCCTAAAAACCCCATTACTCAATTAACCCTGCAACAAATAGCAGCAATATTTTCCGGGAAAATTACCGACTGGTCTGAAGTGGGCGGGCGGAAAGGTCGTATCAAAGTTCTGGCGAGAGATAATCAGTCCGGCACCTGGGATACGTTTAAAAGCTTGGTGCTTGGAAAAAAGCACTCCCTTATTGCCAATGCAAAACGCTTCGAATCGAATGATCAATTGTCGGACCGTGTTTCGGCAAACCCCAATAGTATTGGATTTGTCGGCTTGGCATCTATTCGACGGGCCAAGGCAGTGTCAGTATCCGATCAGAACACCCAACCACAAGCTCCAGAACATCTGACAATTGCAACTGAAGACTACCCCCTCTCCCGCCGCCTTTTTCTCTATACCGCTGCTTACGGTTTAAAACCCGCCGCCGAAGAGTTCCTGCACTTTGTACAGAGTGAGCAGGGGCAGGAGCAGGTAAAGGCCACTGGGTTTGTCGCGCAAACGCCGATCGGTGTAAAACCTGAAGCCAATCGGGAAGGCCCCAGCGAGTACCTAAAATTAACGGAAAATGCAGAGCGCCTGAGCATTAACTTCCGTTTCTCTGAAGGCAGCGCCTCTTTAGATAACAAGGCAAAACAGGATATACAGCGACTTGTCCGCTTTATGCAAAAGCCTGAGAACAGCCACAAGCGACTGCTATTGATCGGATTTGGCGATGAGAAAGTGAGCGAGGGACGCTCAATCGTTTTATCAAAACTACGCGCAGTTACCGTTCGCTCAGCTCTAAGGGATCACCAGATTAATACAGCACCGGTTCAGGGCTTTGGTGCCTATCTGCCGGTAGCCTCCAACAGCTCCAGCTCAAAGATAAAAAATCGCCGGGTAGAAATCTGGGTTATTTAACCCTAGCCCAAAACCCCTCTCCCTCGTGAGGCGACAAGGAAGTCCCTCAGCACCCTTTCTGTTTTTCCTTCTCCCCTTCCCCAGTTTTTCCCTAAACAACACATCCAGCTTTTTCTAAAGCATAAATAACGCGCATAAAAAAGCCGCGTAAATACACGGCTATCAATTAGTGGCTATGCCACCAGGTCTCACAGAGAGGAACGCAAAGAGCGCTCCGGGGGAAACTTCCCAACAACAAGCGCGTTACCGCTTATTTACAATGCGGCCGCCCGCAGGCGGCCACCGGGGGCAATTAAGCTACAGCGTCTTCCGCTACTGCTTGTTTTTGCAGAGCCAGTTTGGGATCTACAAACTCGTAACCCAATACGTCGGCTACGGCTTGGTAGGTCACCATGCCAGCGTGAACATTCAGGCCTTCCAGCAGGTTGGAATCGTCCAACAGTGCCTGCTTGGCGCCTTTGTTTGCCAGGGCTACCGCGAAAGGCAGGGTGGCATTGTTCAGGGCCATAGTGGAGGTGCGAGCTACACCGCCGGGCATATTGGCAACACAGTAGTGAACCACACCATCAACTACGTAAGTAGGCTCTTGGTGAGTAGTCGCCTTGGAAGTCTCGAAACAACCGCCCTGGTCAATAGCAACGTCAGCTACAACTGCGCCTTTCTTCATGCGGCTGATAATGTCGCGGGTCAGCAATTTGGGGGCTGCCGCGCCAGGAATCAGAACCGCACCAACAACCAGGTCAGCTTCCAGTGCGTGCTTTTCAATAGCATCGTTAGTGGAGTACTCAGTGCGAACCGCACCACCGAAAATATCATCCAGCTGACGCAGACGCGGCAGGGAGCGGTCGAGGATAGTAACGTCAGCACCCATACCCAGGGCCATCTTCGCTGCGTTAGTACCAACAACACCGCCACCGATAATCAGGACTTTAGCGGGAGCTACACCGGGAACACCGCCGAGCAGTACGCCGAGACCACCCTGGGCTTTTTCCAGGTGGTGGGCACCGCACTGTACAGACATACGGCCGGCAACTTCAGACATAGGCGCCAGCAGAGGCAGGCCACCGAAGCGATCGGTTACAGTTTCATAAGCGATGCAGGTAGCGCCGGACTTAACCAGCAGCTCAGTTTGTTTGGGGTCTGGAGCCAAGTGCAGATAGGTGTACAGAACCTGCCCAGGGCGCAGCATTTCGCACTCGTGGGGCTGGGGTTCTTTTACCTTGACGATCATATCGGCAGTGGCAAAAATCTCTTCCGGAGTATCGATAATCTTGGCGCCGGCTTGAACGTACATCTCGTCGGGGAAACCAATAGCGGCACCACCATCCTTCTGTACAATCACTTCGTGGCCGTGGCCAACCAGTTCGCGAACACTCGACGGCGTCAGGCCAATACGATACTCGTGGTTCTTAATCTCTTTAGGGACGCCAATCAACATTTTCCTTCTCCTCGCTCTGTGCGCTCGGTACTGCCTTAATCAAATAGGAGTACCTAATTTCTATGTTTTCCCCAGTATAAGAACAGATAAGAAGTGGATATTTGGTAGATTTTTGATAAAACTAGTGGAATCCACTACACAACCAGTCGGCAAGTCTACTTTTTGACCATGTCGACCAATTCGGAGTCAGCAGTTATGCGCAAACGTGCGGGAGAGCTAAGCACTATCGACCGGAACATATTGCGTGTTCTACAAAAGAATGGACGAACCAGCTATGCAGAGCTAGCCCGGCAGGTAGGTCTGACCGCGACCCCCTGCGTCGAACGGGTCAAACGCCTGGAAAGTGACAACGTCATTCAGGGCTACACCGCCCTGATCAACCCGGAGTACCTCGATGCTGCCCTGGTGGTTTTTGTGCAGATCAGACTGAATCGATCCGCACAAGATGCCTTTGAGGAATTTCGCAACGCCGTGGCCGCCCTGCCTGAAGTGCAGGAGTGTTACCTGGTATCCGGGAATTTCGATTACCTGATCAAAGCCCGGGTGGCGGATATGAGTGCCTACCGCAAGTTCTACGGCGAAACGCTTTTAACACTGCCGGAAGTGCAGGAGTGCACCAGCTATGTGGTGATGGAAGAAGTCAAAGAGACATTGGAAGTACCGGTTCACTACAACCGATAGGGGGATAGATCGATGAGTGGCCACAGCCACTCATCTGCATAAACCGGCAATCAGTATTGAATGCCCAGTTTCCGGTAAATAAAACCAATCACCCAGGCTGGGCCGATCAACAGGAATTGTAAGTCCTTAAAGAAAGAGGGTTTCTTGCCTTCGATATGGTGGCCAATAAATTGGAACACCCACATGATCACAAATAGGGCCAGTGCCGTCTGCCAGATGGGCACCCCCAGCCGCTCCAATACCGACCAAGCCCACAAACACAGAACAGTTAACCCCGTCATTCCCAGGGCAATGGGAAACGACATCGCGAAATAAAACAGGAGAATCGGGATTGTCACCACGACGGCCCAATTCAGCCAGGGAATTGTCGCCATAAAGTCCGGCTGCGGAACTGCCCACAGAAGTCCGGCCACGGTCGCATAAATTACGGGAACAGCAATCCAATGAATGGATTTGTTGATCGGATTCTGATGACTCTCACCATACTCGGAAAACCACTGCTGGGCACTGCGCATGACAATCTCCTCATTCTTATATTGTTATTGTCAGAGCAATAATAATCGCCAAGCCATGGATATCAATCAATGGCCGAAAATACCACGAGGCCTACAAAGCGTGGCTTTTAGCGCCTAACGTAAGCATCTAACTGGGATAAATAGAGATCCGCCATCGATTTATCGAAACAGCAGAATACAACCTGCTGCGGCGCCCCCTCCTTCTCCTGGAATTGTTGCACTTGCTCCACAGCCACTTCTACGGCCAGCTCCGGGGGATAATCGTAGATACCGCAACTGATCGCCGGAAAAGCGATTGAGCGCATGTTTTCGCGCCGGGCCAATGCCAGGCAGTGCCGATAACAGCTGGAGAGCAACTCGGGCTCACCCAAACTGCCGCCGCGCCAAACTGGCCCAACCGTGTGGTAGATACGTTTTACGGGAATGGAATAAGCGCCAGTGGCGCGCACTTCACCAACAGGACAACCGCCCAGACTGCGGCAGGCCTCCAGTAGATTGGGCCCCGCTGCGCGGTGTATGGCCCCATCGACACCACCGCCGCCCAAGAGACGGCTGTTGGCAGCATTGACGATTACATCGACGTGCAATCGAGTGATATCACCGAGATGAACTTTGATCACTCAGCATCTCCAACCGCTATTTGAATAATTGCTGCGGATGGAAATCCATTTCACTTCACAACAGTCGCACCTTTGCCAGAGATGCGTCCCTAGCGCGGCTGGTCTGTCTCGGCCCGAGCGAGTCGCTCGGGCTCAAGTCCTGCCCTGCCCCCTCAACCAAGCAACTTGCGGTGCTGTGAGGCAACGGCTTCCGGGCACTTCGTCAGCGCGCTCACTAACACGATAGCAGCTGAAGAGAAAACAAAACCCGGCAACAGCTCATAAACATCAAAAATGCCACCGGAGAGTTGCTCCCACACCACAACGGTGAGGCCGCCAACGATAACACCGGCAATAGCACCACTACCGGTCATACGAGACCAGTAGAGACTGATCAACAACGCCGGGCCAAAAGCAGCGCCCAGACCAGCCCAGGCGTAACTCACCACATCCAGAACCTTGGAATCCGGGTCCATCGCAATCCACACAGCGACCAGTGATAAAGCAACCACAGCCCAGCGCCCCACTTTCACCATGGCTTCCGGGGTGGTCTCACGCCCAAACCAAACGTGGTAAATATCCTCCGCCAGTGCAGCCGAGGACACCAACAGCTGGGAATCTGCCGTACTCATAATGGCAGATAGAATCGCCGCCAAAAGAACACCGGCAACTAGCGGGTGGAACAGCACCTGCACCATTTCCATAAACACAGTTTCGCCATCAGGCAGGCTCTGCTGGATTTCCAGGTGTGCAAACAAACCTACCGCCATTGCGCCCAAGAAGCCCGCCAGGGACCAAACCGCTGCCACTGTCGCCGCAACCGGAATATCGTTAGGGCTGCGCACCGCCATAAATCGCGCCAAGATGTGCGGCTGGCCGAAATATCCCAGTCCCCACGCAAGGGAACTGAGTATCGCCACCAGGCTTAATGTTTGCCCGGTGCTATCGGTCATCCAGTGGGTCAGCTGTGGCATCTCCGTTTGCAGGCGAGTCCAGCTGGCAGAAAAACCACCCTGATCAGAAATAACAACGAGGGGCACCGCAATCAACGCCGCACTCATCAGCAGTCCCTGGAACACATCAGTCCAGGACACCGCCAAAAACCCGCCAAACAGGGTGTAAGAAATAACGGCAACCGCACCGATAATCACCGCCCAGCGATAATCCCAGCCAAACACCGTTTCAAACAATTTGCCACCGGCAATCAGGCCGGAAGCCACATAGAAAAGGAAAAATAACAGAATGAATATCGCGCAGACGGTGCGCAGATAGGGGTGCCCCATCTTAAACCGACGATCCAGATAGGCTGGCACCGTCAGGGAGTCGTCCAGCTCATAGGTGTAGATGCGCAGACGCCGGCCCATTGTCACCCAGCTCAGAACGATGCCGGAGAAAAGGCCGATTGCGATCCAACCGGCGGAGAGCCCCGCTGCATAGGCCGCGCCAGGCAAACCCAGAAGCAGCCAGCCACTCATATCCGAGGCTCCGGCAGACAGGGCCGCCACTGCCGGCGGCAGGGAACGGCCGCCGAGGAAATAGTCGCTGGCATTTTTTGTACGCATGTAGGCGTAAATACCGATAACAACAATCAACGCCAAATAGGCGACAAAAGTAAGGGCGATCAGCCACTCGGCGGCCATAAGGGATTCCTTCTGATCAAAGTGGGGTGGTACTTGGCGCGGGAATAGTCTGCGTTTTCCTGCTCAATTTTTCAGCGCATTGAGCTATGGAAAGAGCACCACCTAAAAATTGTTATGTTTATTGCGCGTAAATCTACCCATAAGGTGGCGCCGACTCAATCAGCAAACTACATATATGTTGGATACAACTACAGAAAAAAAGACAACACTATGGGCATTTGTCTGGACGAGCTCCGACTCCAGGTTATCCGTCCAACCCTCAAGCACTTGAGAGCCTGGAGCCAGGGCATGGAGAATCTCCTTCTGGGAACCGCCGCCCAGGAGTCGCAATTGGGCTTCCACCTCAAACAGGGACGGCGCCACGGGCTGGGTATTTACCAAATCCAGCCCCACACCCACCGGGAAATCTGGGATCAATACCTGATCGATCACCCAAGCCTCGCCTCAAAAGTGCGGGGGCTGGCGAGCCAGCGGGATTTTCTCGATCACCCCCACAGCGAACTGACCACCAACCTGCGCTATGCCACAGCTATCGCCTGGCTGATTTACAGGTCGGCCGAAGTCCACAAGATCCAGGACGAGGAAACCTCAGACGTGGCCAATATGGCGCGCCTCTGGCATCAGCACTTTCACCACGGGCCCAGTGCCAGTCCCCGGGACTTTGAATGCAGTTACGCGCAACTGGTCAGCGGTGCCGATCCTACAGATTCAGCGCCTCGATATACTGGGGCTCCACTTCCTGAGCATCCTCAGGCTCCCAAGAATTCACCTGGCGCTGGATTGAATGGTCAGGACGCTCGACAGCCGACGGCTTAGAGCGATCCAGTTCCAGACTCTCAAAATCGTAGAGGTCCCTGTCCGCCAATTGTGACGGGGACACCCGGGTAATCGCGGCAAAAATATTCTCGCTGCGGCCCGGGAATTTCTTATCCCACTCCCGCACCATCTGTTTGATCGCCTGGCGCTGAAGATTCTCCTGGCTGCCGCACAGATTGCACGGAATAATCGGAAACTGCTTGTACTCAGCGTACTGGGCGATGTCCTCTTCGCGGCAATAGGCGAGCGGACGGATCACGATATTGCGGCCATCGTCGGCGCGCAGTTTGGGCGGCATCGCCTTGAGGCGACCACCGTAAAACATATTCAGGAACAGGGTCTCGACGATATCGTCTTTGTGATGGCCCAGTGCCACCTTGGTGGCGCCAATTTCTTCAGCAAAGCCATACAAGGTGCCACGGCGCAAACGGGAACAGAGCCCGCAAGTGGTCTTGCCCTCGGGCACCACTTCCTTCACGACCGAGTAGGTATCCTTCTCGACAATATGGTGGGGAACACCCAGGGACTGCAGGTATTCCGGCAGGATATGCTCGGGGAAGCCCGGCTGTTTCTGGTCCATATTGACCGCCACCAGTTCAAAGTTAACCGGCGCTGTCCTCTGCAAATTCAGCAGCACATCCAGCATGGCGTAGGAATCCTTACCGCCGGACAAACAGACCATAATCTTGTCGCCCTCTTCAATCATGTTGAAGTCGGCGATGGCGCGGCCCACATGGCGGCGCAGGCGCTTTTGCAGCTTATTAAACTCGAGCCGCTCGCGGCGGTTTTCCAATTCGGGCATGGTGTCTCTCTAACTCATTCGCGACCAGTGACCGGGCCCAGAGTACCGGCACAAAACCTTAAACTTTGGGACCAGATCCAGGCTTTCCTGTTCCTGGGGGCGCGATTGTACGCATTTCGATCACGGAGTACACGACTCACCAGCCGCCTTCTCCCCCAACAGGGACTTCACGCAAGGCCAGACATGATCCAGCAGGGCCGGCTGCGCCTTAGCGGTGGGGTGGATACCGTCGGATTGCATAGCGCCCTGCTCCAGGGCCACGGTTTCCAACAAGAAAGGCACCAGGGCGACCTCTTCGGCCTTGGCCACTTTGGGGAATACAGCGGCAAAAGCCTCGGTATAGGCGCGGCCGTAGTTGGGCGGGATACGCATCCCCAACAGCAGCACTTCTGCCCCGGAGTCTTTAGCCAGTTTTACCATCTGCTGTAGGTTCTTCTGCAAACTCTGGGGTGGGTAGCCGCGCAAACCGTCGTTACCGCCCAACTCGACAATCAGCCACTGGGGATTGTGCTCTTCCATCAGGCGCGGCAGCCGGGTCAGGCCGCCTGCGGAGGTCTCCCCACTGATACTGGCATTAACCACCTTCACCGGGCGCCCCTTCTCCTGCAAGCGCTCTTGCAACAAGTTGACCCAGCCCAACTCCTCATCGATACCGTAGGCCGCACTTATGCTATCCCCTAATACGAGCAGAGTGCCGGGCTTGTTGGCACTCAGTGCCAGATTGGGGACCGACAGCATCAGCACCAAGCCGAACCGAGTCAGTAACTGCCGAAAAAAGGCTGTTGTCATGTCATACTCTCCAAAAATCTCGCGTATCCGCAAAGGGAATACAGTATGTCCGCCATTCTCACGGCAGAAAACCTCTATCACAGGGTCTCCACCAGCGAAGGGCCACTGACCCTATTAAACAATATCTCCCTGAAAGTCGCCCGTGGCGAGAGCCTCGCTGTGACAGGGGCCTCAGGTTCCGGCAAGTCCACCCTGCTCGGCCTGTTGGCGGGATTGGACAAACCCACCGAGGGCAAGATCTGGCTGGCGGGCGACGAGATCACCGCCATGGACGAAGAGCAGCGCGCCGCGGTGCGCGCCCGCTGCGTGGGCTTTGTATTCCAGACGTTCCAACTGCTGCCCGGCCTCACAGCCCTGGAAAATGTGATGCTGCCGAGCGAATTGCGCGGTGAGCGGGGCGCCGCCAAGCGGGCGGAAGAGTTTCTCGCCCGGGTGGGCCTGGAGCAGCGACTGCGCCACTACCCGCGCCAGTTATCCGGCGGTGAGCAACAGCGGGTGGCCATTGCCCGGGCCTTTGCCAGCTTTAGCAGCAAAGATGCCATCCTCTTTGCCGACGAGCCCACCGGCAGCCTCGACGCCGGAAACGGCGCCAAAATTATCGACCTGCTGTTTAAACTCAACGAAGAATCTGACACCACCCTGGTGCTGGTGACTCACGAACAGCGACTGGCAGAGCGCTGTGCCTCCCACCTGCATATGTCGGCAGGCGCTGTAGATTCCTACGCTCCCCTTGTCGACGGGGACAACCTGTCGGAGGTATCCGCCTGATGCTGCCACTCAGACTGCTGTTCAGGGACTGGCGCGGTGGCGAGTTGGCACTAATTGCCTCGGCCCTGGTTTTGGCCGTTACCTGTGTCACTGCGATCGCCCATTTCACCGACCGCCTTACCCGCGCCATGGAGCAGCAATCCCTCACTTTCCTGGCCGCAGAGCGGGTGCTGCGCAGCAGTAAGCCTGTGGATAGCGCATGGCTGGAGGAAGCCGAAAAAAAGGGATTGGAACAGGCCCAGATAGTCCAGTTTTCATCCATGATCTCCGCCAACGACCAGTTCCAGTTTGTCTCGGTCAAAGCTGTCGACAAAGGCTATCCATTGGTGGGACAACTGGAAATCAGCAAGTCCCAGGGAGGCCCTGGAGAAGTGGCACCACAAGGACCTCCCCCGGGAGAAGCCTGGGTGGAATCCCGTCTTCTACCTTTGATGGGAATCCAGCTCGGCGATCCTATCGCCCTCGGCGACACCCAATTAAAAGTGACAGCCATTCTGGAGCGGGAACCCGACCGGGGTACCAGCCTGTTTGATATGGGGGCGCGAGTATTAGCCAATACCGCCGACCTGCCCGCCTCAGGTGTAATCCAGCCCGGCAGCCGAGTGCGCTACCGCTACCTATTTGCCGGCGACGACCAAGTCCTGAAAGATTACTTTGACTGGCTCAAACCTCAACTGACTGAGCACCAGCGGATCTTGGACCTGCGCGAAGGCCAACCCCGGGTTGCCTCAGCCCTGGATAGAGCCGAGTCCTTCCTGTTTCTCGCCGCCAGCCTGGCCGTACTTCTCGCCAGCGTCGCCGTTGGCCTGGCAGCCAGACGCTACGGACTGCGCCACGGCGCCTACGTAGCCGTAATGAAAAGCCTCGGCGCCGGGCGCAACAAAATTCTCGGTATCTACCTGGGACAGCTGGCCGCCCTCACCCTGATTGCCACCGCTATCGGGCTGGCACTGGGCACCTTTATCCAGAGCCAGGCGGTCAACCTGATGGAAGGGTTCTTCCCGGTTCAACCCCCGGCCACCAGCTGGAGCCCACTGCTGATTGGACTCGCCACCGGCCTCGCCTGCGCCCTGGGATTTGCCCTGCCGCCGCTTTTCCGCCTGGCGCGCACAGATCCGATGCAAACCCTGCGGCACGACTGGAGCAATCCTGACAGACGCGAATGGCTCGGGTTGATTCTCGGCCCCAGCGCCATGTTGCTTCTGATCTGGTGGCTGTCCGGCAGTCTGCTTATGACGCTCGCCTTGTTTGTCGGCATGCTCCTATTGGTAGCAGGCAGCGCCCTGGTTAACCGACTCCTGGTGCGCGGCAAGCTGGCTTCCCTGGGCGGCGCCTGGCGTATTGCCCTGGGCAGCCTGCAACGCCGCGCCGCGTTTAACACCCTATTGATTGCCGCTTTTGGCACCGGATTATTGGCCATGTTGGCCATGGTCTTTGCCCGCACCGCCCTGGTGGACGAATGGCGGATGCAATTACCGGAAAAAGCCCCCAACCACTTCCTCCTGAATATCGCCCCCCACGATGTTCCAACCATGGAAAACATGCTGGCAGAGGGCGAGGTAAGCAGCACCGAGTTTTACCCCATGGTGCGCGGCCGTTTGGTAGCAATTAACGGCGTCTCGATTAAAGAGAAAAAAGATCGCCCCGGTGGCGTTCGGCGGGAATTGAACCTGAGCTACACCGACACCCTCGCACCGGATAACCGTATTTTGGAGGGCGAATGGTGGGACAAGGCCAGCGAAGGTGTTTCCGTAGAAGTGGAGCTGGCAGCCCAGCTGGAACTGTCACTGGGAGATCAGTTGCGCTTTTCCATCGGCGGACTCGAAGTAGAAGCCCCCGTAGCCAGCTTCCGCTCGCTAGACTGGAACAGCATGCGCCCCAACTTCTATATGATATTTGCACCGGGCACTATCGATGATTTCCCGGCTACCTATATCACCAGTTTTTACCTCCCACCGGAGGACAAGCTACTGGTCAACGACCTGGTTCGCGCCTTCCCCAGCGTCAGCGTGATAGAGCTGGATAAGATCATCCAGCGTATCCGCGACACCATTAACCAGGTGTCCTTCGCTATCGAATCGGTTATGGCCCTGATGCTGGTTGCCGGGGTCCTGGTATTAATTGCCGGGGTGCGCGCCAGTATCGCCGAGCGATTGCAGGAAGCGGCAATTATCCGCACACTGGGGGGCCGCAGGCGCTTGTTGCTGAGAAGCCTGATACTGGAATTTGGCCTACTGGGTTTTGCCGCCGGTTTGCTCGCGGCTATCGGTGCTGAAGCCACCTTGGCGGTCCTGTCTTATTGGGTCTTTGAACTGCCGGTGATATTGCACCCAGTCCTTTGGCTAACCGGACCACTCACCGGTGCAGTACTGGTTGGCACCGCCGGTACCCTGGCCTGTTACAGCTCGATCAGCCAGCCCCCGCTCAGGGTACTGCGCGAACTGGCCTAACTGATGAATGTCGGCTCTTGAGAATAAAGATGTAGTTTTTATGGACCTGGATTTCGATCGCAAACATATTTGGCACCCCTACTCCTCCCTGATCGACCCGCCTCCGGTATACCCGGTGACGCGGGCCGAAGGGGTACGTATTTACCTGGAAGACGGGCGCGGCCTGATCGACGGTATGTCCTCCTGGTGGAGCGCCCTGCACGGCTACAATGTGCCCGAGCTAAACCAGGCCATGCGCGAGCAGATGGACAAGATGTCCCATGTCATGTTCGGGGGTTTAACTCACGAACCGGCGATCGAGCTGTGCAAGAAATTAGTGGAAATCACTCCAGCTGGCCTCAACCGGGTATTTCTTGCTGACTCCGGTTCAGTGTCTGTGGAAGTGGCTATCAAGATGGCCGTGCAATACTGGCACTCCCATGGCAAGCCCGAAAAGAACCGCCTGCTGGCCCTGCGCAACGGTTACCACGGTGATACTTTCGGGGCCATGGCCACCTGTGATCCAGTCACCGGAATGCATCATTTGTTTGCTGAGCATCTGAACCAGCACCAGTTTGCACCCGCTCCGCAAACACCCTTTGGCAGTACCTGTAGTGACAGTGATATCGCCGAACTGCGCCAGCAAGTGGAAGAGAACCGCGATCAACTCGCTGCGATTATTTTAGAGCCCATCGTCCAGGGCGCTGGCGGCATGCGTTTTTATTCTGCCGATTATTTGCGCCGGGTGCGCGAACTCTGCGACGAGCACGACGTACTGCTAATCGCCGATGAAATCGCCACAGGTTTTGGCCGCAGCGGCAAAATGTTTGCCTGTGAGCACGCCGATATCACCCCGGATATCCTCACCCTGGGCAAAGCTCTCACCGGCGGCACCATGACCCTCGCCGCCGCCCTCTGTACCGATAAAGTGGCCGAAGGTATTTGCCAGGGAGAAGCCGGTGTGTTTATGCACGGCCCCACTTTTATGGGTAACCCCCTGGCTTGTTCCGTCGCTAACGCCAGCATCCAATTGTTACTCAACAGCCCCTGGCAGGAGCGAGTAACTGCGATCGAACAGCAGCTGACCGAACAGCTGGCCCCGTTAAAATCCGCACCGGGTGTCGCTGATGTTCGAGCCCTTGGAGCGATTGGCGTGGTGGAAATGCGCGAGCCGGTAAATACGGCCAAAGTGCAGGAAGCCCTAATCGAACGCGGAGTTTGGCTGCGCCCCTTCGGCAAACTGGTCTACGCCATGCCGCCCTATGTGATTACTAAAGAAGACCTCAGGAAATTAACCTCAGCGATGGTTGATGTACTGGGAGAGATTTCCTAGCTTCCGTACCAAGTAATTTGTGAAGCCGGTCTCAATAATACCGGGTTAACCGGCTCCTCCTGTAAATAACCTTCTCTTTGCTACCGCGAAGAGAGGGTTAACAGATCGAATTCCATAACACGGAGGCGCCTCTTCCTGGCTAAAAACCTCTGTTGCCCCCTCCCCTGCGCATCCTTTCCAGATTCAATTTTCTTATTCCTTACAAATTTCGATCAGCTTGATCGCAATTTTTGCCACAAATGTTTTGAGCACCTAAAAATTCCTGTATCATGAATGTTAATGATAGTTATCCTCATTTACGATAGCGATCAAAGTGGTCAAAATGATCACTGATAAATGTTAGGCATTCACCTCGCCCGATCAATGCCTTATCAACCCTTAGCGTTTGGGCGTTAGAGAGGAAAAATGAGAACTTTAATTGCGTTACTTTTTGCTGTTACTTTTGCTACCACTGCTCAAGCTAGCCCTGCATCAGACGAAAAGCCCATCCAGCATCTCAAAGTAGCGGACGTTACTTCTATGAAGGATGCCAAGAAGATTTTCATTGAGAAAACAGCAGAAATTAAAAGCAAGCAAAAGCTGAATCCTGCTGAACTTCACCAGATTCATGTCATCACCTACACCCTCGAAAAAAGTGTTGAGTATTTCGCTGAGAACCTGAAGGGCGAAAGACAGAAGCTGGCAAAAGACATCGCCGTTGTTGTGGAAAACATCCACATTAACTCCGAAAACAACCGCCCAGAAAAAACCCGCAAGGATCTGAATCACTACTTTAAATTAGCAGAAAAGTTTGAAGCTGGATTTAAGCATAAACATCACTAATACAGATCACTTCCGAGCTTAACCTGTCTCTATCCGCAGCGAAAGGCTCAACTGAAAGCGCTAACTAACAGTAGTTAGCGCTTTCATAGCAACACCACCCCGCCACAATCTCCATCAACTTCTCAACGATTCCCACTGCCCAGATTTCCTTCCTGTCTGATCCGCACATAAATCTCCTCGCGGTGTACGGGCAGAGATTTTGGAGCAATTATTCCTATCTTTACCTGATTGCCCTTAACTTCTAATACAGTGATTGAGACATTCGCTCCAATCCATAAGTTTTCGCCTGTACGGCGCTTTAAGATCAACATATTTTTTCCTACTGATACTCAAACCATAGGTAGACCTTCCACAATCGG
Organism: Microbulbifer maximicatervae (SeqCode); assembly: GCF_052468155.1. Taxonomy (NCBI): domain Bacteria; kingdom Pseudomonadati; phylum Pseudomonadota; class Gammaproteobacteria; order Cellvibrionales; family Microbulbiferaceae; genus Microbulbifer; species Microbulbifer maximicatervae (SeqCode). The sequence continues at coordinate 2,490,777 of NZ_CP174335.1, read as the reverse complement.
AAGTTCGAATAGAAATGTTTTGAGTAACTGCGAGGTGGTGCGCGGGAACGGTAGGCATAGAAAAAGAAAAGGCAGACGCAACGCCCCCAGGACTTGGAAAATCTCTCCAAGCCGCTGATTGTGCTCCACTTTATTGAAGACGAGCGGGTTTCTAGCGTACTATGCATATAGCCATCTTGATAATGTGTGTATCAATTTGGTTAGCTGGCCCCTGGTGTTCCAGCACCTTGGGTCAGCGCCTTTTACTTATTCTTACTTCACGCTACCGTTCTCCTTTTAAGGGATGGTCTTTAGAAAACTCTCGATACTCTTGAACCGAGCTGCTTTGATTGTTGCCTTTAGATGGCTTCTTAATCTCGGCCAAAATACCAATAAATATCTACCGATTTTACGTGGCTTTGACACTAAAACAATCCTAATAAAATCTAATAAGATTATTTTTGTGCCTATATTTTTTGTTGCTCACGCATTAAAAATTTCGATTGCATATAAAAATGGCCGTTTAGATTAATATACCCACCGCTCCCACGCTGGAGTTCAGACAACGATAGATCATCAATGCTTCGACTTAATACGTACTCCACATATCTACAGAAAAGATATCTCCATAGACCAAAGTAACTTGCAGACTTTTAAAATATTATTGCGAGATTTAGGACCTCTGAGCAACCCTGTGATGCCTCTACTTACAGAGTGCTTTCAATAAGAACTCAGCTTCACAGGAATGACTAGACCTTAGAAGAAGTTTCAACACGGTGCATGAATCGTTATGGAAGCCCTCAGTCCAATCCTTGAAGACCACATCTACTGAGTTGCAACGCTTGCAAAGGGCTACATCCATTCGCGGCGAACTGCGCCTAACATCTTTAGCCTTCAAGATCTGCAGAGATATTACAGAGTGATTCAGAGGCACCCTGTATACCTTAACCACTTCCCAACTAATACCAGCCTGTAAAAGTTGGCGAGTGCTAGCTTAGGGATTTACGATCATATTGACCGTGATATTGGAGAACAAGAAGATAAACCCAAAAAAAGTAATGAGATAAAGGGGGTTACGGACTAGCGTTAAAATTGGGATAGTAGTCAAAGTGATCGTTTTTCCAATTTGCTCGGACGTATCAGGATGCTTTAAGTCTATGGTTTTAAATAAAAATTTAGGCTTTGGCGTAGAAATTGATTCTTAGATAACAATCAGGATAATAGTGGTCAGAATGATTACTATATAGCTGTTAGGCAAATTTAGGAAGAACAATGCTCATTATTCAGATAGCACTGGGAATAGTTTTGGCTGTTGTAATCCTGAGGTTTTGGAGGCAAATCCTAGGTTTTGGCATAATTGGCCTTATCGGTATCGCCTTACTGGGTACAGTTTTGACGGCTGGCTACTTCGCTTACGAAAACATCCATTCAATATCGCCGTTTATAGGGCTTGCTGTATTCATTGGAGGGCTGGTTGGGTTAGTAAAGTTCTTTGAGGTTTCAGAAAAATATCTTTCAAAAGTTACTGTGGAAGTTTGGAACCTATCTGCGGGAGATGTTTTCTTTTTGCTGTTCTTGTTGTGCTTGGTGGTGCTAGCTTTTTTCTTTTTTGGTAAAGCAATTTGGTTAACTGAAAGCCGAGCAGGAAATATTCTTATCGGTACGATATTGTTTATAGTTACGGTTTCTGGCTACTTTATTTACCAGAAGGAGCTGAAAAGGGGGCGAGCTAGTCGGTCGGCTCAGGCAAGCTACAAGGAATAATTACCTAACAAGTGACTATGGTTGCTCGTCAAGTTTTTAAGCCATACTTTCATCCCAGTAGGTGTTATTTTTCACCATCGTATTCAGGATCGTAATCTGCTTTCTCATGCAGGCAATCAGAGCAACCTCTTTAGGTTTGCCTGCGTCGACTAATCGCTTATTTATACATCGACTTTAGTTTTGGATAATGCTGAATGGCCGACATGATGGAGACAAACAAAACTATTCGTACACGATGCCTTCCTCCTCGAATATATCGTTTGCCCTGGAAGCTGCCGCTATCACGGTTCATCGGGGCGATACCGACAAGTGCAGCGATTTCTTTACGGTTCAATTTTTCCTAGCTCGGGAAGTTCACTCGTCAATTTATAAGCCAATACATTTCCAACCCCTTTAGCGCTCAACAACAGGTTCCGCCTTTGCCGCCACTCAGACATACTGTTAACCAGTTTATCCCGTTGCTTGTCGATACCTTGTAACTCTTTCTTGATGGTGTTTAGAATGGTCTGGATAGGTTTGTGTACCAATTTCGGCATCCTCTGAAGCCGGTTCTTTTGCATTGTGCTCATCTCTAAACACTGACTTCTTACCGCCAGTAAGTCACTGATATCCCTAAGCTTTCTGGCTTTAGCTCCGATAGTCTTGGCTTCATGGCCTCACCAAAATGTGCAATATCCATTGCATCTAGCTTGTCAGTTTTGGCGAGGCGCCCTGCGGATTTAGCGAAGCACCTTATCTGCGAAGGGTTGCAAACAACAACAGGTAACCCTGCTTTGTCGGCAGCGCAAACAAACTCTAATTCGAGTCTTCCTGTAGACTCTATTAATACTCTTTGAGGTTCAAGAGGTTGTAATTGTTTAATGGCATCCTTAATGCCATTTTTATCATTGGCAACACTAAAGAATTGGCCAGTAGGTCTCAAATAAATATCGAGTTGTTTACTGCTGGTATCGATACCGACATTGATCTCTTGAGGTTCCATAAGATAAGCTATCTCCGCCTTACTATTTGGGCTCGAGGCCCACATGACTATTCGAGTTATGCCTAGTGAGTGTCTGTCACGTTCCTACTTGTTAACGGTCTTTATAAACCGGCGCAGCAACGAACTGTGACAAACAAGGCCTTCGGTGGCCGCCGAAGGTGGGTCTCAATTTACCCGTTAGCGAAAAGGATTTTCAACATCAGAATCAGGCAAGAACAACCATACAAGGCCGGGCAATTTGCTCCGGGCCTTCGGCCCTCCGCGGGACAGCTTACCTTGTGCACCTTTTGCGCGGGTCGCTACGCTCCCATTTTCGCGCAAAACGCGCACAAGTTATGCTGCCCCTGCCGGCGGCGTTAAACGAGCAAAGGAACTTTCGTGAATTATCACAATCTTGACGAATTCATTGAAGAAATCACAGCCCTAGAGGCGTTCTTTACAGAGTTTGCTGTTCGTGAAGACGACGTTCTTACGCTGGGTATGAGGAGGGTTGCAGATTGGGAAAGTTATCAGCGTTCAGCAGAAATATTGAAAACCTTCGAAACCAGAATTCATGAGTATCATGCTTTCCTTCGACCAATAGACAAGAGCTTATACGAGCGCGTCGTCACTTTGACCACTGACTCCAAGTTGGTTGAATCAATTGTAGGGATAGAGGTTTCTTTAAGGATCGCTACTCAGCGTCAGAAACTGAGTTTTACTAGCGAATTGGCAAACACGCTTCTCTTTCAATTACCTTACATATCTAACGCGATCCGCCGAAGAAAACTTTTTTCTGAAGAAGTAATTCCTATTCAACAACTCCTAGTCGCAATAGGACGGCTCAAGAACTTGGTGAGCATCTCTAAAGATGTCTATATCCGTCAATGGAGCCATGACAGTGATGTATTCAAGCCATCTAATCTAGATGATGAAAAGATAATCACATACATAGAAGAAGCCATAAGCTGCATAGAGAATCAGTCTTCACTTCCAAAGGAAGACAGGAAACAGCTAGTCGAATATTTATACAAGGCTAAAAGTGAATTTTCGGAAGACAGGCCTTCGTGGAATAAAATTGTCGGAGCTTTGGTGATAGCTGCTGCAATTACAAGTGGAATTGCGGATTCTAGTGGCGCAATGGAAAATATCGATGCGGCAATTAAGTATATATTAGGCACTTCTGTAGAGAAGCATATTCCAAGCCCCGTCCCTTTGCTCGAGCAGCCTGAGAAAATTCGGGGAGATACTGATGAGCATGAGGTGATAAGCGTTTAAATCGGGTAGCCGATGGTTTCTAGCTACCGGCCCCCACACCACCCATCGTGCGGGTCCGCAATGGGCGGTTCCCTATCCGTAATGAATCTCTACCAAACGATAGTGTCGGGCAACCCTTCATTTGAGCTGAGTGTCATGGCAGTGCGCTACGTCAATTTTATATCCGGCTGGCAACATATCGGTAGGCTAGCCCTGTCTATTAACTCGTGGATTTTGGGTTCAGGCCTTCACCCTGTCCAAGGTATTAATCTTGGCATTTGGCTACTATGCCGTCGGCTGACTTCTGTTTAATTACCTTGATCATTACTGACCGAGGCACAGCTGTGTCCCACCATTTTTGTTTACCCCACGATGGTGGCTAGCGGGCTGGGCCTACTTATGAGTCAGTGGCCACGCTGACTGTTTCACAGCAGCAAGCTAAACAGATCTCCCCAGATAAGAACGTGAACTTTCACTAAACAACTGCATCATTTACTCTACCCGTTAGATCACATGGCTTCGGTATCCTTGGCCACCTCGCCTCCAGGCTAAGCCTTATATGATGTTTCTGTCCGTCAGCTCGTAGTTTTGCTAGCGGCTTCCTCCCCACAAAACCTCACGGTGTTGCAGTTGCCATTCGCTAGTAGTTAGCATTTAATGAAGTCCATTAAAAGATGATCTTCCTACAGGGGACTTTCACCCCATTAGTTCACGCCCATGCTGGGCGTACCAAGTCAATCCAGCCGACCGCTGACGCGTCGGCTGATTGAGGCGTTAGCACTCTCTTGAATAAATCGAGCATAAGGATGTAAGTAATGAGTTTTGTTGGAGCAAGATGGTGGAAGTTCGATTTTCATACGCACACGCCAGCTTCTTTTGATTATGGGAAGACTGATAGTCATTTAAAGTCATCAAAGACCCCTAAAGATTGGTTGCTGGACTACATCGCCAAGGGAATCGAGTGCGTTGCAGTTACCGACCATAATTCTGGCGACTGGATTGATGGACTTAAAGATGCAGCAGAGGCTTTAAGAGCCGAAGGCCGCTCAATCTTCGTTTTCCCTGGTGTTGAGATTACAGCGAATTCGAACATACATGTTTTAGGTATTTTTGATCCAAGTGTTACGTCAGCAGATATTAGTGCAGTTATCGGAGCATCAAAGTTTCGTGGGACAAAAGGAGATAGTGATTCAGTAGCCGAAGAAAGTGCTGAGAATGTAATAAAAGAAATCATATCAGCTGATGGCGTTGCCATACCAGCTCATATTGATATGAAGGCAGGGCTTTGTCAGCAGCATTCTTCTCACACAATAGGGCAAGTCTGCAAACATGCAAATGCCGTTGAAATTATTTTTCCTGATCAAGAGCGAGCTGATGCCCCTTTATCAAGATACACAAATTTAAATGTCGACTTACCATCAATAATTGGCTCTGACGCCCATCACCCTAATGATATAGGGAGAGCTTATACTTGGGTAAAAATGTCTACCCCTTCGATAGAAGGTCTTAAACTGGCTTTGGTTGATGGTTCATCTTCCATAATTCGTTCAGATAATGAAACAACAGATCCAAATAGCTCTTCCAACACACTGTTACGCTCTGTGACTATTGAAAATGCTAAATATGCAGGGCGTTCGACTCCTCTGAAAGTGGAATTCAACCCTTGGTTGAATTCAATCATTGGAGGTCGTGGTAGCGGAAAGTCGTCCGTCCTTGAATTTATACGATTAGGCATGGACAGAGCGAAAGACTTTAATGTACTGGATCGCGAAAATGAAATTCGTAGATCTTTCGAGAGTTTTACTAAAATATCTGCATCTAGAGATTCGGATGGAGTAATGCTTGAAAATACGAAAATCAGTTGTGTCTATACGAGAGATGAAATTCATTACCTCCTGACGTGGACCAAGGCAAGCAACCACGTTTCAATTTCTCGTTATGATGGTCAGCGCTGGGTTCCCGAAGAGGGTGAAGCACATTCACGCTTCCCAATAAAGATATTTAGTCAAAAGCAGATATTCGACTTAGCTAAAAACCCTAATACGCTTCTGCGTCTTATCGATGAGTCTTCTACTGTTGGTTACCAGCAGTGGAAGATGGATTGGTCTGAAAAATACTCCCATTTTCAAACATTGTGTAGTCAAAAAAGGGAGCTTCAATCAAAATTAGCAAATAAAAGTGTGTTGTTAGGACAACTTTCTGATGTTGAGCAGAAGATAAAAACAATTGAGAACTCTGGTCACACAGACATCCTTAAAAACTATCAAACATATAGTGGAAAGCGAACGAATGTTTCGCAATATGAAACTGATATTGAAGAATTGAAGAATCAAGTTGAATCAATATCCAACGCTTCTGCTATTCCCGCAATAGATGACATCGCATTTGATACGCGGTCGGAAAGTGAATCAGAAGTTCTTACCAAGTTACAAAACTTGAATGAGGCAGCACAATCTTTTAAAGAGACAATTGCGCAAGCAGTGGCTTCACTTGGAAATGAATTAACTCAATTTAGAGGCTGGTATAGTGAGTCTGATTTCAATAAGTCTCATCTTGAAGTTATTAGAAGATACGAAGATTTAATTGAAAGATTGCGTAGCGAAGGAATTGATAATCCATCTGATTATGCAAAACTTATTGATGAACGGGATACCATTAATAAATCACTAAAAGCAATGGAGTTGGTAACCTCTCAGGTAAGCGAGGCGGATTCTTTAATTAATTCGGCATATCATGAAATTATAGAATGCAGAAAAAAATTAACAGTAAATCGTTTAGAATTCTTAAAGCAACACTTGTCTGGAAACTCGTCGATTAAAGTTGATTTAAATCCTTTTTCAGATATAGACCACATGGAAGAATCATTTAGAGGTGCCATTGGACGTTCTGATAACGCTTTTGCTGCTGATATTTTTGATTTAGATCGCGAGTGTGGCTTCCTTTACAGCTTAAACAAGGAATTATTGGCCACTACAATCTCTGGTAATTCAAACAACCTAGAGCCTTGGCTATCTAAAATTCATGACTTCAAGTCTCAGATATTTGACTTTAGGTCTGGTGAAATCCAAGGAACTAAGATTGGAAAAAGATTTTCTGAATACATGGCTAACTTGCAGCCTCAAAGCTTTGATCAAATAAATACTTGGTTTCCTGAGGATAAATTGTCCATAAAATTTAATTACGGCAATAGATTTAAGGATGTTTCTCAAGGTTCGGCTGGACAAAAGGCCTCGGCTATTTTGTCATTTTTATTATCTTATGGAACTGAACCGCTCGTTTTAGATCAGCCTGAAGATGACCTTGATAATGGCTTGATTACAAGCTTGATCGTTTCGAAATTGCATGAAAACAAAGCAGAAAGACAAATAATTGTCGTCACTCACAACCCTAATATCGTTGTAAACGGTGATTCAGAGTACGTCATTGCGCTAGAAGATCGAGGCCAAATAAATCCCGTTGCATCAGGCGCTTTGCAAGAAGTAAATGTTAGGAAGAATGTATGTGAAATTATGGAAGGTGGTGAGATAGCACTCCAGCAACGCTACAAAAGAATGTTTAATGTTTAACTTAAGCAAAGTGCTAAATCGAACAACACTAGGACACCCACAGATTGAAATATGACGCAGGAAAAAGTACAGGCCTTCCACCTTGAAGGCCATTTCTCTTGGTCTGGTGAAGAGCAAGGAGAAATGCAGAAAAATTATGCTTGAGGTTTGAAAATTGCGTGGTTTTGGCCAAGCCGGAAGGAATAATATCGAAAGGCGGGGTGGGAATTAGGAAGGGCTTGCCGAAAGAAAACGTTGACAGTCGCCTATACCATGTACCCAGCGTTTATTGAGCTGAATACAGGCTTGCCGTACGGCCTCTGCTGATCCCACCAGGCCTTTAAAGCGGCTTTCAAAGTTCCGATTAAGATAGAGCCAGTGTTTTGTTGAGATGCCCAGCCGCTCAAGGATAGGGGGCGTCTTTTGAGAAATGGCACCGCGCTTTTTGGGGTCTAAATGCCGGCCACTCCAGTCTACTAACGCCAAATAGTGATCCAATTGAAAGGGTAACCCTTTCGGCATATTAAGGCGCTCGCCGCCCACAAACGGTAGTAGCTCTTTAGGCTGCTCACCTAAGATCACAGCGCGAACACGCTGCTGAATGGACGTGTGATCGGAGTCCTCCGGGGTTTTTGCAATATCGGCACGGATAGGATTGAGATCGACATAGGCCATGCAGGCAGCCAAGGCTCTTTCATCCAATAGCGCCTGAGACTTGAAACGGCCCTCCCAGAAGCGGCCAGTACAGCGGTCTTCTGCATTGGCTTGGCGAGCAATAGATTCGTTTAGGCAGCGCATAAACCAACTGATATCCATTAATCGCTCTCGCCACAGCTCAATCAGCTCTTTAAGCTTGTTCTTTTCACTGCAATCCAGAGAGGCACCCTGAATAAAGCGCTGAGCCAAATTAGAAGCTTTAAATAGTTCCTGCCAGCGGAGAATGACCTCAGTATCAGACCAAGTTCTGGCCGTTTTAGCATCGATATAGAGCACCACATGGTAGTGATTACTCATTACCGCATAAGCAGCGATATCCAGCGCAAAGATAGCAGATAGCTTTTTCATCCCAGTCTCAATCCACTGGCGCCGGTGCTCATAATCCCTCCCCAATTGATCATCTCTTCCACAAAGAAACGCCCTGCGTACACAGCGGGAGACGCAGTGATAGTACGGCGTCGCATCAAGTGATATCTGTGAGCGGCGAGGCTGGGTCATCGGGTATGGATTTAACTGTTTTAATATCCAGTACTTTTATTGTGATTTCCGTATTGTGTCAATAGCTGTGACGCCTTAAGCTCTACCTTTGATGGGTGTCCAGAAACAACGGCCGATAAGAACATCAACTTTCACTACACAACTGCATCATTGACCCTACCCGCTTGATCACCCGGCTTCGGTGTCCTTGGCCACCTCGCCTTCAGGCTAAGCCTTATATGATATTTCTGTCCGTCAGCTCGTAGCTTTGCTAGCGGCTTCCTCCCCACAAGACCTCGCGGTATTGCAGTTGCCATTCGCTAGTAGTTAGCATTTAATGAAGTCCATTAAACGGTGATCTTCCTACAGGGGACTTTCACCCCATTAATCCACGCCCATGCTGGGCGTACCAACAAGTGCCAGCACAATCGCGCTTTTAGCGCTGGACTCGCAACAAGTTGCTCGCCTTTTATGGCGGCGTTATGCATAAAATAAGTAGAGTACGAAAATGAAATTGAAAATTGATATATTCTCCATTCTGTTTCTATTTTTAACCGGCTGTGCTTCTTCGCCACCACAAGATGCTAAATATTTTCAGGAAATTTCTGAGAGTAAAGGTGGGTACGCTAAACTTTATATTTATAGACCTAATTTCAGGAATGGTAGCGCAGTCTGGCCAGAAGTGTTCTTTAATTCTACTAAAATAGTGGGTTTAAAAAATCATTCGTATACACAAGTCTTTATTCAACCTGGAAAATATAAGATCAGAACGGAAAAAAGTAGCTTCATATCGGGCCTGGGCAACATACCAGGTGAGATAGAAATAAAAAGTACAGAGGACCATTTTTTATTTCTTGAACAGTATTATTGCCAAACAGAATATTCAAATGCTTACTGTTTAGTTAACGGTCGCGATATGGATTATCAACGGTGGGTGATGAAGTCAAAGCCTGATGCACTTCGTGCTTTAGGAAGTTACTATTATGTAACCCCGTATGTTGAAGTAGTTAATAATTAGTAAAATGCATAAATCGGGTAGCCGGTAGTTTTTACCTACCGGCCCCCGCACCACCCATCGTGCGGGTCCGCAATGGGCGGTTCCTATCCATAATGAATCTCTACCCAACGATAGTGTCGAGCAGATCTTCATTTGAGTTGAGTTTCATGGCAGTGCGCTACGTCAATTTTATATCCGGCTGGCAACATATCGGTAGGCTAGCCCTATCTTTTAACTCGTGGATTTTGGGTTCAGGCCTTTACCCTGTCCAAGGTATTAATCTTGGCATTTGGCTACTATGCCGTCTGCTGATTTCTGTTTAATCACCCTACTCATTACTGAGCGGAGCGCTGCTGTGCCCCAACATTTTTGTTTACCCCACGATAGTGGCTAGCGGGTTGGGCCTATTTATGAGTCAGCGGCCACACTGAAAGCATCACAGCGACAAGTTAAACAGATCTCCCCAGATAAGAACGTGAACTTTCACTACACAAATGTATCATTTACTCTACTCTTTAGATCACATGGCTTCGGTGTGCTTGACCACCTCGCCTCCAGGCTAAGCCTTATATGATGTTTCTGTCCGTCAGCTCCTAGTTTTGCTAGCGGCTTCCTCCCCACAAAACCTCACGGTGTTGCAGTTGCCATTCGCTAGTAGTTAGCATTTAATGGAATCCATTAAACGGTGATCCTCCTACAGGGGACTTTCACCCCATTAGTTCACGCCCATGCTGGGCGTACCAAGCGCAAGCACTCGGATCAAATTTCCACTGCGTTCCAATTTGCCCGGTGTTGCGGGCGTTAGGCGATGAGGGTTAAATAAAACCATGAATCGAAGATTTTATAAATCGTATGCTGAGGGCATGGAAGGTGAGGAAGGTGCATTCCTTTATGAAGTTGTAGACCAGCTAATCGTAAGGCAAATTTACGTTATCGATGGATGCCATTTTTGGGCGACACCTAACGCCGAAAATAATGAGGTATACTTTTTTACTGATCAACCGGAGTTTCCTAAGGGAGATATACCTCGTCTTGAGAAAGAGTTTGATCTTGTTGAATTAACGGAAGAAGATTTTCTGAAAGTGTGGGAAATTGCACAGAAAGAAAATTATTGAACCGAGTTATGGGAGCAGCCGCCTAAATCGGGTAGCCGGTAGTTTTTAGCTACTGGCCCCCACACCACCCATCATGCAGGTCCGCAATGGGCGATTCCTATCCGTAATGAATCTCTACCCAACGATAGTGTCGAGCAGATCTTCATTTGAGTTGAGTGTCATGGCAGTGCGCTACATCAACTTCTCCGACTGGAAACTTATCGGTAAGCTAGCCCTGCCTTTTAACTCGTGGAGTTTGGGTTCAGGCCTTCACCCTGTCCAAGCTATTAATCTTAGCATTTGGCTACTATGCCGTCGGCTGACTTCTGTTTAATCACCCTACTCATTACTGAGCGGAGCGCTGCTGTGTTCCATCATTTTTTTCTATCCCAGCGATGGTGGCTAGCGAGCTGGACCTATTTATGAGTCAGCGGCCACGCTGACAGCTTCACAGCGGCAAGTTAAACAGTTCTCCCCAGATAAGAACGTGAACTTTCACTACACAACTGCATCATTGACTCTACCCGTTAGATTACATGGCTTCGGTGTCCTTGGCCACCTCGCCCCCAGGCTAAGCCTTATCTTATGTTTCTGTCCGTCAGCTCGTAGTTTTGCTAGCGGCTTCCTCCCCACAAGACCTCGCAGTATTGCAGTTGCCATTCGCTAGTAGTTAGCATTTAATGGAATCCATTAAACGGTGATCCTCCTACAGGGGACTTTCACCCCATTAGTTCACGCCCATGCTGGGCGTACCAAGTAAAGCCAAAATCGGCCTTGCGGGCCTGGACTCGCTACGCTCGCCGTTGCTTTAGGCGTTAAGTGTACAAAGGAAATGAAGCTACTCATACTTACAATTGCATCGATTGCACTTACTGGTTGTATTGAACCAATTCTTTTTACAAGTTGTGCCGTAGAAAAGCCATTTACTTCGTTAGTTGAAAAAACGAAGTACTTCGAGGCAAAAATGGTTTTTACCAGCGAGCTAGGTGAACATGAGGCAAAAACAACCATCCAGTGCAACGTAGTAGATTATCTGTGCCACGCCGGAGAAATGGGGCTTGCAGAGGTCTGGGAAACAGTCCCGGCCGAGAGCATCACTTTATCAGCACCGCTCTCAGATAGTGCCACATTTAAAATAGGCACCCCAAACTGTTCTGGGCTAGTAAACTCTAACAACGCATATTTAGCAGGGCGAGAAAGTTATAGCTATTGGCAAAAGCCCAGAATTGAGTCGGCTGCTGAAACAACGAATGTGTCAATTTGGTATCCAGAGCATCGTAAAAAATTTGATGGCTTAGGTATTAAAGGGCTTAAATTAACTGTGGTGCAGGTAGATAGTCCTGCACTTAAATCGGGTAACCGGTAGTTTTAGCTACCGGCCCCCACACCACCCATCGTGCGGGTCCGCAATGGGCGGTTCCTATCCGTAATGAATCTCTACCCAACGATAGTATCGAGCAGATCTTCATTTGAGTTGAGTGTCATCGCAGTGCGCTACATCAACTTTAACCGACTGGAAACATATCAGTTGGCTAGCCCTGTCTTTCAACTCGTGGATTTAGGTTCAGGCCTTCACCCTGTCCAAGGTATTAATCGTGGCATTTGGCTACTATGCCGTCGACTGAGTTCTGGATAAACACCTTGTTCATTGATGACCGAGGCGCTGCTGTGTCCCACCACTCTTGTCTACCCCTTGATGGTGGCTATTGGGTTAGGCCTACTTATGAGTCAGCGACATGCTGACAGCCTCACAGCAGCAAGCTAAACAGATCTCCCCAGATAAGAACGTGAACTTTCACTACCCAACTGTATCATTGACTCTACCCGTTAGATCACCCGTCTTCGGTGTCCTTGGCCACCTCGCCTCCAGGCTAAGTCTTATATGATGTTTCTGTTCGTCAGCTCCTAGTTTTGCTAGCGGCTTCCTCCCCACAAGACCTCACGGTATTGCAGTTGCCATTCGCTAGTAGTTAGCATTTAATGAAGTCCATTAAACGGTGATCTCCTACAGGGGCAACACTAGGACACCCACAGATTGAAAGATGACACCGAAAGCGGTACGGGCCTTCCACTTTAACGGCCATTTCTCCTGCCTGGAGCTGGAAGAGGTTAAATACAGGAAAATTATGCTTTAGGTTTAAAAATTGCGTGAGTTTGGCCAAACCAGAAGGAATAGTATCGAAAGGTTGGGAGGGAATTAGTGGGGCGTTGCAGAAAGGAAACGTTGGCAATCGCCTATGCCATGTACCCAGCGTTTATTGAGCTGAATACAGACTTGCCGTACAGCCTCTGCTGATCCCACCAGGCCTTTAAAACGGCTTTCAAAGTTCCGATTAAGATAGAGCCTGTGTTTTGCTGAGATTCCCAGCCGCTCAAGGATAGGGAGCGCGTTTTGAGAAATGGCACCGCGCTTTTTGGGGTCCAAATGCCGGCCACTCCAGTCTACTAACGCTAAATAGTGATCCAATTGAAAGGGCAACCCCTTCGGCATATTAAGGCGCTCGCCGCCCACAAACGGTAGTAGCTCTTTAGGCTGCTCACCTGAGATCACAGCGCGAACACGCTGCTGAATGGACGTGTGATCGGAGTCCTCCGGGGTTTTTGCAATATCGGCACGGATAGGATTGAGATCGACATAGGCCATGCAGGCAGCCAAGGCTCTTTCATCCAATAGCGCCTGAGACTTGAAACGGCCCTCCCAGAAGCGGCCTGCACAGCGGTCTTCTGCATTGGCCTGACGAGCAATAGATTCGTTTAGGCAGCGCATAAACCAGCTAATATCCATTAATCGCTCTCGCCACAGATCGATCAGCTCTTTAAGCTTGTTCTTTTCACTGCAATCCAGAGAGGCACCCTGAAGAAAGCGCTGAGCCAAATTAGAAGCTTTAAATAGCTCCTGCCAGCGGAAAATGACCTCAGTATCAGACCAAGTTCTGGCCGTTTTAGCATCAATATAGAGCACCACATGGTAGTGATTACTCATTACCGCATAGGCAGCGATATCCAGCGAAAAGATAGCAGCTAGCTTTTGCATCCCAGTCTCAATCCACTGGCGCCGGTGCTCATAATCCCTCCCCAATTGACCATCTCTTCCACAAAGAAACGCCCTGCGTACACAGCGGGAGACGCAGTGATAGTACGGAGTCGCATCAAGTGAGATCTGTGAGCGACGAGGCTGGGTCATAGGGTATGGATTTAACTGTTTTAATATCCAGTACTTTTATTGTGATTTCCGTATTGTGTCAATAGCTGTGACGCCTTAAGCTCTACCTTTGATGGGTGTCCAGAAACGGCTTCCAGCTATCTCAGCCTTGCTATTCAGGCTCGAGGCCCACATGACTATCCGAGTTATGCCTAGTGAGTGCTTATCACGTTCATACTTGTTATCGGTCTTTTACGAACCGGCCAGGCAGCGAACTGTGATAAACAAGGCCTTCGGTGGCCGCCGAAGGTGGGTCTCAATTTACCCGTTAGCGAAAAGGATTTTCAACAACAGAATCGGGCAAGAACAACCATACAAGTAAAGGCACCAGACCGCTTTGGTTTTGATGCAGGAGCCTTAGGCGTTATTAGGTGGCTTTACAAAGCACTCCCAAAAAGAATGTACTCTTCATTTCCTTAGAGGTAAAAATGAATAATTGTATTAATGCACTTGTTGAGTATTTCAAAAATGAAGTACCAAAACTTGAGAGCAGATACTCATGGAAAATCCCACAAATCTCTGATTTTGAATCATCAGGTAAAAGTGGATACCAGCAGAACATTGAATTAAAGCATCACTTCAATGCAAAGTGGCAAAGCTCAAATACAGAAAATAAGCTTGCTCTATCAAAAGAGGTAGTAGCAGATTGGGGCGGTGTTCGTGGCAATAAAGATGAAACTCTAACATCATATGTAAATGAGCTTATCAAAGAAAAACCACGAACACCGCTAAAAGGCATTGCAAGTTACTCCAAGATCTTCTCCATTGTAGATATGGATAAATATGCTATTTATGATGCTAGAGTTGCAGCCTGCTTAAATGCTGTTCAGTGGAACCATGATGTTTCTACAGGTCTAGCCTTCAACTATATTAGCGGCCGGAATAATGTAGTTGGCAATTCAATCAATAAAAGTGGTTTCGTTTATCAAGAAGAGTTCAAGGTGAGTTCACTTGTTGCTGCGGGCTGGCAGAGAATAAAGAGAAATGATACTTATCAAGTTTACCTCGATGTTCTAAAACAGTGCCTAAAATCATTACCAGGTTACAAACTATACGATTTGGAAATGGTGCTTTTTGCAAATGCAGAAACCGAATGTTTGAAAGCAATGAATGCTTAACTCAGCCACCTAACAAAGCAATCAAGGGGATATCAAAAGTCGTGCTGCGCGCGAAAACGCTTTTGCCAGCCCTTATTGCTAGCGTTATGACACAAGACTATAAGAACCAACACATATAAATCACGCTATGTATAAAAATAAACATTATATTTACGTACTACTAATACTCTTGGCTTCGTGCACTAGTCACGATACTACTAAAAAAACTTCGGGCTCCACTCCAGATATGAAATATGAGGCTGTTCGTATTTGTAGTGCCATGTTGGATGATATGAGTAGCCAAATCCTTACAGAAGCAGAGAAGCTTAAGAGAACCAACCCCGAGAAATCTGAACTTGTAAAGAGAAAAAATGAAATAGGTGTTAAAATGGCAGCTATTTCGTGCGAATGCAGCTCTGAAGAAGCTTTAAATAAGCGGACTTACAAAAATTCGAACCACCTTAAAAATGAAATTTATCGCTTCTCTTCTGAATGCAAATATAAGGGAATCGAAGAGTCTGGATTTATTGAGTTACATCGTTCAAATCTTATTAAGGCTTGCTACTTTAAAGGTAGCTTAGCTGCCAATTTAATGATTGCTTCTTTTGGTGATCTTTGGCTCGTAAAATCACAAGACTACGATATCCAAACTCTGGAAAAAGCCTATCCCGCCCAAGCAGAAAAATGTGCATGTTTTTCAGAAGCTGTATCAAAAATACCTGCTAACGAACTATGGCACGATAAGCAAGTAAGTTCTAGCAGTAGAGTAAATATTGCACTTAAATCATGTGGTATCTAATTGGTACTCGACACGTCATAAATCGAGTAGCCGGTAGTTTTTAGCTACCGGCCCCCACACCACCCATCATGTGGGTCCGCAATGGGCGGTTCCCTATCCGTAATGATTCTCTACCCAACGATAGTGTCGAGCATCCCTTCATTTGAGTTGAGTGTCATGGCCGAGCAATACCTCAACTTATCCGACTGGAAACATATCGGTAGGCTAGCCCTGTCTTTTAACTCTTAGAGTTTGGCTCCAGGCCTTCACCATGTCCAAGGTAATAATCTTGGCGCTAGGCTACTATACCGTCGGCTGACTTCCGTTTAATCACTTTGGTCATTACTGACCGAGGCGCTGCTGTGTTCCACCACTCTTGTCTACCCCTCGATGGTGGCTAGTGGGTTAGGCCTACTTATGAGTCGGCGACATGCTGACAGCCTCACAGCAGCAAGCTAAACAGATCTCCCCAGATAAGAACGTGAACTTTCACTACACAACTGCATCATTTACTCTACCCGTTAGATCACATGGCTTTGGTATCCTTGGCTACCTCGCCTCCAGGCTAAGCCTTATATGATGTTTCTGTCCGTCCGCTCGTAGTTTTGCTAGCGGCGTCCTCCCCACAAGACCTCGCGGTATTGCAGTTGCCATTCGCTAGTAGTTAGCATTTAATGGAATCCATTAAACGGTGATCCTCCTACAGGGGACTTTCACCCCATTAGTTCACGCCCATACTGGGCGTACCAATGCAAGGCAACATCGCCCACTGCGTGGGCTGGATCTCCAATTCGCAGCTTCGCTGCTACATTACGGCCGTTGCTTGCGGCGTTATTTTTTAGGATATTTCAATGCCACACAAGAAAATTATGATATTCATTTTCGTTACAATAATTACTGGTTGCTCTGAAGTTAATGAAAAACAGATAGCCCTTGAAGAAATCAAAGCTAGAAAACTTACATACGATATAGACGGGCTTAAAAAATCAACTAGAAATCTTGATGAAGATGGGGCTTTTGTTTTCGAAAGCGCTGGCTTTTTTGATGATATCTCTGATAAAGATTACAAAGAGCTAATAATTCATGCGGCTAAAAGCAACAACTTTGGCTTGGTAACTAGACTTTTAAAATTAAATAAAAATATTCAATTACAAACTAATGAGTCAAGCACCCTTATTGATAAAGCTTTAGAAAAAGGTTTCTCCAGGACAGTTATTCTACTCATTAATAATGGGGGAAAGATTAAACCGGGGGCACTTTTTAGGTCTATATATAAAGATAACTATGACTTCGTGAAATTGATTATTGATAAAGGTCCTAAATTTGATTCTTCCGAATACAAAGAAGCTTTATATGTTGCTGCTCGAATAGGACATTTGAACGCGATAAAAGCAATTATTGAAAGCAATAAGGCTCCTCAAAAAGCTATTGATAATGCAATACTTGGAGGTGCCATTACGGAAGAGATTGAGGTAGTCAAATATTTTGTTGCGCAAGGAGTAGACATTAACTATCTCGCTAAAGACAAATGTACATCTCTGCACTATTTAGCACAAGATGGTACAGTTCAAATGATTGAATTTATGATTGATTCCGGGGCTCATGTAAATGCAGAATGCCGTGGACGTGAAACTCCTCTTAAGTGGGCCTATTACGGAAAAAATACTGAGGTCATAAAATACTTAACAGAAAATGGTGCAGTAAAAAACTAAATCGGGTAGCCGGTAGTTTCTAGCTACCGGCCCCCACACCACCCATCGTGCGGGTCCGCAATGGGCGGTTCCCTATTCGTAATGAATCTCTACCCAACCTTGGCGTCGAGCAGCTCTTCATTTGAGTTAAGTGTCACGGCAGCGCGCTACCTCAACTTATCCGACTGGAAACAAATCGGTAGGCTAGCCCTGTCTTTTAACTCGTGGATTTTGGGTTCAGGCCTACTCCCTGTCCAAGGTATTAATCTTGGCATTTGGCTACTACGCCGTCGGCTGACTTCTGTTTAATCACCTTGATCATTACTGACCGAGGCGCTGCTGTGTCCCACCACTCTTGTCTACCCCTCGATGGTGGCTAGTGGGTTGGGCCTACTTATGAGTCAGCGGCCACGTTAACAGCTTCATAGCAGCAAGCTAAACAGGTCCCCCCAGATAAGAAGGTGAACTTTCACTACACAACTGCGTCATTTACTTTACCCGTTAGATCACCCGGCTTCGGTGTCCTTGGCCGCCTCACTTTCAGGCTAAGCCTTATAGGATGTTTCTGTCCGTCAGCTAGTAGTTTTGCTAGCGACTTCCTCCCCACAAGACCTCGCGGTATTGCAGTTGCCATTCGCTAGTAGTTAGCATTTAATGGAATCCATTAAATGGTGATCCTCCTACAGGGGACTTTCACCCCATTAGTTCACGTCCATACTGGGCGTATCAAGTTAAGGCACTCGACGCCAAAACCTTCACTTCCCTATGGTTTTGACAGAGGTGCGTTATGCATCAATCTCTCCACCAAACAATAGGTATGTCTATATGAACCAAATAGCAACGCAGGATGTAGTTCGCATATCAGATAGTCTTTCTAAGGGAATGGATAAACTATATAAGACTGGGGGGTTCGCATTAGCCTTTGGGTTTGCTGGCATTTTATCTATGGTATTGGCTAACATACCTGGACTAACTTTACCGTCTGAGTTATTTGTTGTTGGAGCGATATTGACTATCGGGTGCTTTTTATTTTTCGTGTATACCCATTTCCAAGGAGCACGAAAAGCACTTGCTGAAATCAATGAAAATAAGCCTCTGATTGATGCCGTACAAGATGTTTCTTTACAGGTCACAGAATTGACATCTGTTATTCAAGCGTACAGCTTTAAAAACCTGAGTAAAATACATAATACTTTAGAGGTTGCATGCCCTATTATTGAAGGTCTTCCCCTGGTTGGAGATAAAGCCAAAGAATGGGGATTAAATGATGCCTCAAGGATTTCAGGCATAATTGTGGATACTACTGAAAACACAAAAAACTTGGTAACGGAAGTTAAAGAAGCTCTTATCAAAGGTGATTTAAAGAAACTAAAAAGTTACTCCAAGGATCTACAGCAAGCTGTGGACACAACCAAAGAGGCCCTAAAAACTAATGCTTAAATCGGGTAGTCGGTAGTTTCTAATTACAGGACCCCACACCACCCATCGCGCGGGTCCGCAATGGGCGGCTCCTATCCGTAATAAATCTCAACCCAACGATAGTGTCGAGCAGATCTTCATTTGAGTTGAGTGTCATGGCAGTGCGCTACATCAACTTTAACCGACTGGAAACATATCAGTAGGCTAGCCCTGTCTTTCAACTCGTGGATTTAGGCTCAGGCCTTCACCCTGTCCAAGGTATTAATCTTGGCATTTGGCTACTATGCCGTCTGCTGAATTCTGTTTAATCACCCTACTCATTACTGAGCAGAGCGCTGCTGTGTTCCACCACTTTTTTTACCCCCGCGATGGTGGCTAGCGGGCTGGGCCTACTTATGAGTCAGCGGCCACGCTGACAGCCTCACAGCAGGAAGCTAAACCGATCTCCCCAGATAAGAACATGAACTTTCACTACACAACTGCACCATTTACTCTACCCGTCAGATCACATGGCTTCGGTGTCCTTGGGCACCTCGCCTCCAGGCTAAGCCTTACAGGATGTTTCTGTTCGTCAGCTCCTAGTTTTGCTAGCGACTTCCTCCCCACAAGACCTCACGGTGTTGCAGTTGCCATTCGCTAGTAGTTAGCATTTAATGGAACTCATTAAACGGTGATCTTCATACAGGGGACTTTCACCCCATTAGTTCACGCCCATGCTGGGCGTACCAAGTTTGTCAACGATCGCCCTTCGGGCTGGACAGCTTTAAACGTGGCTTTGCTACAAAGCTGCCCATTACAAAGGCGTTATATTTTTACTGAACTATGGAGTAGGAAATGAAAAGACCTACATGGGCGACAATAGTTGGAGTGTTGGCAATTATCTTCGGGATATTTGGGGTTCTTGGTGGCGCTCAGGAAATAGCCATGCCCTCGATGCTCGAAATGCAGAAAGAAATGATGGCTGAATTCAGTAAAGGGAAGACTCCTGATGGAAAGGATATGCCCCAATTGATGCTAGAAATTGAAGAGGAAGGTGAACCCAAACGAATTGAGTTTTCTCAAATGATGGAGTCTATGCAAGAACAGTTTAAGGTCCCAGAGTGGTATGAATCTTGGTCAATTGTTTTTGGTATAGTATCTATGGTCGTAGCAGGTCTGTATCTTATATCTGGAATATTTCTAATGATGACCAAAGATTTCGCAATAAAAATTTTCTATATAGCTATCGCTGCGTCTGTTATTTGGGCCATTGTTCAAACAGTAATTAGCTCGCGGTCAGATAGTGGGTTCTTGATGGCTAAAATACCTGGCTCAATCACTAGTATTGTCATCGATATAATACTTCTTATTGTGGTTCTCGTTGGCAGTAAAGAGGCTTTTGTTCCTCAACAAGAAGAAATATAAATCGGGTGGCCGGTAGTTTCTAACTACCGGCCACCACACCACCCATCATGCGGGTCATAAATACTAACCGGTTGGACCTACTTACCAGCCAATAGCCACGCTGGCAGAATCACTGAAAGAAAATTGCACAGATTTTCCAATATAAGAGTATAAAATTTCACAAATCAGCTGCATCATTAACCCTATCCACTAGATCACGTGGCTTCGGCACCCTTGGCCTCCAGACTAAGCCATATAGGATGTTTCTGTTCGCTAACTCATAGTTTTACTCGCGGCTTCCTCCCCACAAAACCTTATGGTATAGCTATTCGCTGGCAGTTAGAGGTCATTAAACGGTGATCTTCCTACTGGGGGTTTTCATATGTCAAGTGCGATTCTTATTGCCCCCATCCTTTACGCAGGCATTATAGGGCCCCATAATCGCTCTTTATCCATAAGCAAGATTAGATTTCTTGCCTCAAATACACATGGAAATATGTCAATAGCATATATGATTAATTGCCGAACACTCGAAGCTGGTATCTAGTGAAAACTCCCAAACGTCTACAGCCTCTCATCGATGATGGCTTAATCGATGAAGTTATCAGCCGCCTAATGAGCGGTAAAGAAGCCGATATATTTATTGTCCGTTGTCGTGACCAAATTCGTTGCGCCAAAGTCTATAAAGACGCAACTAAGCGTAGTTTTAAAAAGGCCGCACAGTACCAAGAAGGGCGTAAAGTTCGCAGTGGTCGTCAAGCACGTGCCATGCAAAAACGGTCAAATTATGGCCGCCAACAGCAGGAAGAGATTTGGCAAAATGCCGAAGTTGATGCTTTATCCCGTTTAGCACGCGCTCATGTACGAGTTCCCAAGACTTTTGGTTGTGTTGACGGTGTATTATTGATGGAGTTAATCACTGACGAAGCAGGCAATGTCGCACCACGGCTTGGCGATGTGACAATGTCAGAAGAGCAAGCAATTCAAGATCATGCATTAATGATTCATTACATCATGCTCATGCTTCACGAGGGAATTGTACATGGTGATTTATCCGAATTTAACGTCCTAGTGGATGATTCCGGCCCTGTGATTATCGATTTACCCCAAGCTGTTAATGCCGCTGCCAATAACAGTGCACAAGAAATGTTCACCCGCGACGTCGACAATATGCGTCGTTATTATGGCAGATTTGCCCCCTCTTTATTACAGACTCAATACGCCAAGGAAATGTGGGCACTGTTTGAAGAGGGTAACTTAACGACTAGCTCAACGCTCAGCGGCAAGTTTGATGATGACGATGACAGCGCCGATGTCGACGCCGTGCTAGAAGAAATCAAAGCGGTGATGCAAGAGGAACTGGAACGAAAAGAGCGCATACGTGAATCTTCAGAAGATACATAAATTTAGGTGAAAGCACCCGGTATAGTAACCTTATTGGTTGCTACGGGTATTGTTTATTGCCCTATTACGCAAATTAGTGCACACACACATTAGGACACCCAAAGGCTGGAGGATGTTGTGAACTGTAGAGCAAGCTCTCTTTCTGGGGGCTCTTACCCTTTGATTTATAGGTAAGATAGATTAAGTTCTGAGAATTGATATGCAGATTTTTGGAAATGCTATTTTGGATAAAAGAGTGGTAATCATGTTATAGAGTATTTTGGGTAGGAGTAGATTAGCAGGGTGTGGCTGAGAGGAAACTCCGGCAATCCCTATCCCGTGTACCCAGCGTTTATCGAGTTGGATGCAAGCTTGCTTTACCGTCTCTACTGATCCCAACAAACCTTTAAAGCGACTTTCTAAGTTCTAGCTGAGATAGAGCCAGTGTTTTGCTGAGATGTCCAGCCGCTCAAGATAGGGGGCGCCTTTTGAGAAATGGCACCTCGCTTTTGGGGGGCTAAATGCCAACCGTTGTCTACTAACGCCAAATAGTGATCCAGCTGAAAGGGCAACCCTTTCGGCATATTAAGGCCACTTTTCCACTAAGCTCCTCATTGGACGGTATCCTGTAAAAACACACCAGAGGATTGAGGTGTAAAGCCCTTAACTGAATAACAGCTGTCCTAATAAGGACTCGGTCGCTAAGCAACTAACTCCAAAAATGCTAAGCGGCTAAATACTACCCTTAAACTTAACTAAAAAATTAATGGTCAAGTAACTCCGCATTTGTCGGGTACTTTTCAAGGAGTTCAATAAGTTTCTTAGTGCCATCTACAGGCTTTAGGCTAGCAAGCGTTCTTCGTAAAGCTCTTATCGTTGCAATATCTTTCGAGTTGAACAGGATTTCTTCACGGCGAGTACTGCTTTTAGCAATTTCCAAGGCAGGGAAAATTCGCTGTCTCGCAACTTCCCTGGACAATACTACCTCCATATTTCCCGTTCCCTTAAACTCCTCAAATATCACCTGGTCCATTCGGCTTCCGGTATCCACGAGTATCGTTGCCAGAATCGTAAGTGAGCTACCACCTTCAATCTTCCTAGCAGCGCCAAACAGCTTTCTGGGTACCTCCATAGCCCGGGCATCGATCCCGCCAGACATCGTACGTCCCCTACCACTCCGCTGTGCATTGTGTACCCGTGAAAGCCTTGTCAACGAGTCAACCACGATCATCACATCCTGGCCCTCACCGGCTTCCTTACAGGCCCTATCATGGAGTTCATTAGCTACTCTCACATGCTCTTCATAGCTATGATCAGAAGAGGACGCATAAACTTCGGCCGGTACACTTCGCTTAAAGTCAGTAACCTCCTCTGGCCTTTCATCAATAAGCAAAGCGTACAGCTTTATTTCGGGGTAAGCCTCCCCCACTGCTTGGCAGATATGTTTCAGGATAGTGGTTTTGCCACAGCCCGGTGGAGCCACAATCAAGCCTCGCTGCCCCTTACCAATTGGCGTAATCAAATCCATCGCCCTTACCGTAAGTTCCCGAGAACCTGTCTCAAGGCGAATAGGCTCAGATGGATTAATAGCTACTCCATTTAAGAAGCGTTTCTTTGGATCAGAAGTATCCTCTTGCTTTTTATCAGCCTTCTTAGGCTCCGTATTTCTCTTTACCTTTAAGGATAATATTTTTCTGGACATAACATGCTCTTTATAAATCAATCGAGACCGGGGAGATTATTAATGATTGTCGATGGCTGGACAAAAGATTAGCGCTCCCCCAAATTGGATACTATAGCCAGAACTTGCGGCTAAGCGATTACCCTACCGAACCCAAGGCAGACAAATAGCCCAATTAAAACCCGAGAATACCGATTAACGTCAGCCGTAGCCATTGAAACACCAATCAGAATGAAAAAAACGAAGAACCGCTACTGATTGAAGGTGCACACTAGGACACCCACAGATTGTAAGATGACACCGGAAATAGTACAGGCTTTCCCCCTTAACGGCCATTTCACCTGGTCTGGCTCGGACGTAGTGAAATGCTTAAAAAATATACTTTAGGTTTGAAAATTACGTAACTTTGGTCAAATAGGCCTTTGGATTGCTCACCTGAGGTCGCGGCACGAATACGCTACTGAATGGATGTGTGGTCAGAGCCCTCCAAGGTTTTTGCAGTATCGGCACGGATAGAATTGAGATCAACATAAGGCCATACAGGTAGCCAAGGCTCTTTCATTCAATAGGGCCTGAGACTTGAAACGGCCCTCCCAGGAGCGGCCTGCACAGTGAGCTTCTGTGTTGGCTTGGTTGGCAATAGATTCGTTTAGGCAGCTTATAAACTAGCTAATATCCATTAATCACTCTCGCCATAGCTCGATCAACTCTTTAAGTTTGCTATCTTCACTGCGGTCCAGTGAGGTGCCCTGATTGAAGCACTGTGCCAAATTAGAAGCTTTAAATAGTTCCTGCCAGCGGAGAATGGCCTCAGTAATAGACCAAATATTGGCCGTTTTAGCATCGATATAGGGCACCACATGATATTGATTACTCATTACCGCATAGGCGGCGATATCCAGCGCAAAGATAGCAGCCAGCTTTTCCATTCCAGTCTAAATCCAATCGTGCCGGTACTCATTACCCCTCCCCTCTTCCACAAAAGAATGCTTTGGGTACACAGCGGGAGACGCAGTAATAGTTTGGAGTCGCATCAAGAGAGATTTGTGAGCGGCGAGGCTGGGTGATGGGGTATGGACTTAACTGTTGATTTTCGTATTGTGTCAATGGTTGTGAAGCCTTAAGCTCTACCTTTGATAGGTGTAAAGAAACGGCCTTCTAAGATAACATAAACCGGCTCATTTCTGTGGCGGCTGAGTAAAACGTTACGTGAAATCGATATGAACAAAGTAGAGCTTGCTCGAAAATATATGGACATATTCTATGAAACAAAGGACTTTGATTCATTAGACCTAATACTATATGAAAAGCTGGATTTTGAAGGGCCATTGTTTAAGTGTAAATCGGCCAAAGAATATATAGAATCTCTGAAAGCTTCGCCTCCAGTTGATATATCGTATGAGATGGTAGAAGAGTTTCACAATCCGAATTCAACATGTTACATATATAAATTCACTAAAAATTGTAGAAGTACATTAATGGCTCAAACGCTTCATTATAAGGTGGATCGCATTAGCAAAATTCGTCTTGTTTTTAATCCAGAGGAAATCTCATAAACCAGGTCGATAGTTTCTAGATAGCAGCCCCACATCATCCATCGGTTGGGCGGGTCCGCAATAGGCAGCTCCCTATCCGTAATGAATATCTTCCCATTGGATCACATAGCTCCGATGCCCCTGCCATCTCACCTCCGAGCTAAGCGTTATAAGAAGTTTCTGCTCATCAGCTCACAGTTTTTTGCTGGCGCCTTCTTCTCCACAAGACCTCTCGATGTTGCAGTTGCCATTCGCTAGTAGTTAGCATTTAATGGAGCCCATTAAACGGTGATCTCCCTACAGGGGACTTTCACCCTATTAGTCAATACCCATGCTGGGCGTACCAAGTTAAGGCAGCAAGGGCGCTTCTCATCGGGGCGTAGTAAACTGCACCCCGACTTAAGGCGTTAGGTCCCTAAATCGAGCACCACCAATAATTCATGCGTAAATCTGATAGACTTTTTCAGCTAACAAATATCCTAAGAGCCCATCAGCCCATTACAGCTAAAGAGCTTTCAGAGCGGCTTTCCGTTTCTGAGAGAACTATTTACAGATATATGGATGACCTCTCTGTATCTGGGGTTCCTGTATATGGAGAAGCCGGAATTGGATATAGGCTTTCTAAAGGGTTTGAATTACCTCCATTACAATTAACAGAGCAAGAATTAGAAGCTTTGATCTTGGGTGTAAATATGACATCCTCTTGGACAGGGCCAACTCTAAGCAAAGCATCTCATTCTTTATTGAGTAAAATTGAAGCTGCTTTGCCAAATAAGACTTTAGCTCAGTCAGGTGAGCAACGTTCAGTAAGATTTCCAGGTGAGCATATCCGATCTATTGATTTTGATTATTGGGATAAAATCCATCAGCTCATACACGAAAAACGGTGGGTACAAATTTGCTACAAATCATTATCAGGCAAAACAACTGACAGAATAATTTTCCCTCTCGGTCTATTTTTCTGGGGAGGAAGATGGACTCTTGGGAGCTGGTGCAGTCTAAAGAGTGAATATCGTGATTTCAGACTTGATCATATAGATACTATGAAATCTGCAAATGCCCCTACACAGCTTCCTACCAATATCTCCTTGAAGAACTACATAAAATATCAAAAAAGTCAGCTAACACATAAAACTCCTGACACAACGCTGTCAGTAGGGTAGAAGGATAATGGCATCTCCAAAAACAACGGGGATAAGCATGATTTTTAAAAATAATACATCTAAATTCTTAGGTTTTGAGTTTGCTGTATTCCAGCTCAAAGACGGTGTTACCGAGGAGCAACTTTTAGCTCTTTCCAAGGAGGTGGATGATAAGTTTCTATCAAACAAAAAAGAGGTTTTATCTCACTTCCTACTCAAGGGCAAAGATGGAAAGTATGCAGATGTTGCTATTGCTACTACTCAAGTAAAAGCAGAAGAAGTATGCCAGCTCTGGCTTCACAATGATGTTACTCAAAAATATTTAGAGCTTCTTGACCAAGAATCGGTAGACATGTCCTTCTGGTCGAGAATCAGCTGAAACAAGGATCTAAATCGGATAACCGGTAGTTTCTAGCTACCGGCCCCCACACAACCCATCGTAAAGATCTACAACTAGCGGCTCCCTATACGGAATGAGATTCTACCCAACGATAGCGTCGAGCGGCTCTTTGTTTGAGGCGAGGAATCATTCTTTAGTAGGCAAAAATCAATTTGATCTATGCTGGGACATTCGAGAGTGAAAACAGGCAAAATGTGAGGTGTCTTAATACATTGAAATTTTCTACAATAGATCTCATAGGCACTCTGCATTGGGTTATGTAATTCCAGCAGGGTATGAGCATAAATATGCATAGCTAGAGTTTCTACTTTTTGCAGGCAAGACTAGGTACCGAATGAATATGCTAAAACAAATTCTTATTCCTCTTTTTGTTCTGGTACTTCCAGCATGTTCAACACCATACCAGCCTTATGGATTTGGTGGTGGCTACAAGGAGGAAAAGGTATCAGATGGAAAATACAAGCTACTTTTTAGTGGAAACGGCTTAACCTCTAATGAGCAAGTTAAAGAGCTATGGCATCGTAGGGCATCAGAACTTTGTCCAAACGGTTACTCTCAAAGCAATATGAACGATGAGCCTTTTCGTGGTTTCAGTATGGTTTATACAGGTGGCGTACTTGTACCAATTGGTGGCCAATTCCCAGAGCTTGTAGGATGATCCTACCCACCAACAACGGACACACCACTAAGCGACTAGTTGTTCCTCAAACGCCTCAGGGCTGAGATAGCCATTGGCGCTGTGTAAGCGATTTCGATTGTAGTCTATTTCTATATACTCAAATACGGTTTCCCGCATGAGGCACCTTGTAGGAAAGCGGTTACCATGGATTACTTCTACCTTAAGTGAGTGGAAGAACGTTTCTGCGCAGGCGTTATCATAGCAGTTACCTTTGGCGCTCATGCTGCACCGCAGATCATAAGCTGTAATTAAAGATTGATAATCTTTAGAGCAATATTGGCTTCCCCTGTCAGTATGCACGATAACATTTGTAGGTTTCTTACGTCGCCATAAAGCCATTTGAAGGGCGTCACAGACCAATGTAGCTGTCATCGTTTCTGACATCGCCCAACCAATAACCAGCCGACTATATAGGTCTATCACTACAGCCAGATATAACCAACCCTCTTCTGTTCGTAGGTAGGTAATATCCCCGACCCATTTCTGATTCGGCGCTTCAGTATTGAAGTTCTGCTCGAGCAGATTTGGGGCCACTGGCAGACCATGTTTTGAGTAGGTTGTGGCTTTATATCTCTTGGCGGCTTTAGCCCGTAGGCCCTGTCGACGCATGCTGGCAGCAACTGTTTTTTGATTATATTTACTCCCCTCACTGGCCAATTCCCTCGTCAGGCGAGGGGCGCCACTACGTTCTTTACTGGCTATAAAGCGCTGCTGTACCAAACCATCAAGCTCCATTTGGTACTGCTGGCGCTTGGATTGATCGGCCGATCTTGACACCCAATCGTAAAACCCACTGCGAGATACGCTCAATACCTTAGCCATCGCTTTGATGCTGAACTTATGCCTGTGCTTTAGCATGAAGGCGTACCTCATTTCAGGCTCTTTGCAAAGTACGCTGCGGCCTTTTTTAAGATCGCCAGCTCCTCTGCCTGCTCAGCCAGCTGCCGCTTAAGGCGAGCATTCTCTGTGGCCAGCTCTCTCTCGGCATCCCCTCGGCTCTGATGTAACTTAGCCTTGCTTCGCCATCCGTAAATCTGGGAAGGATGTAACCCAAGCTGTTTAGCGGCAACGCTTACCCCTACCTTGACCGCCAGTGCTAGGGCATCTTTTCTATATTCCTCTGAGTATTTTTTACGAGTGGTTTTGGTTGATTTACTTGATCGTGTCATAGGGCACCTCTGCTGCGTAGTTTATCGCTTAAGAGAGTGTCCGTCTTTGGTGGGTAGGATCAGGAATAGTAACCTGCCTTCAATCCAATCCTACGTCAGATAGCTGATAGTTTCTAGCTACCGGCTCCCACACCGCCCATCATACTAGTCTGTAATGGGCGGTTACACATCCGTAGTGAATTTCTACTCAACGATCACCTAACGAATCAAGTGGCCACGCTGATAGCATCATTGCAACAAGTTAAGCAGATCTTTACTCATGGAGCGTGGACTCCCACTAAACAAATGTATCACTTACTGTACTCATTAGATCACCCTGCTAGGGCTTAATTGATGTTTCTGCTCGTCAGCTATTACGACTACCTCCCCACAAGATCTCGCGGTGTTACAGTTGCCATTCGCTAGTAGTTAGCATTTAATGCAGCCCATTGAACGACGGCCTTCTTACAGAGGGCTTTCATTTCATATAGGGCATGCCCATGCAGAATGTGCCAAGCACCGGAAATTTGATATTTACTCCAACGTTTGTTTTCTGTTCACTGCGCTTATAACGCAAAACAGTCTTCTCCGTGGATGCTGTTGCGCTAAAAGTTAGAGTGCCCACAAAATTTTAGGCTAAGCTTAATATGATAATAAAACTTGACAATTCAAACGAAGAAATAGCAAATCAGATTTTCATAATATTTCAACGCTCCTATAATGTTGAAGCTCAATTGATAGGTGCCGCTGACTTTCCTCCACTATCGCGAAGTGCGCAAGATATAGAGAAATCCAAATCGCAATTTTATGGATTTATTGACAATGAGTGTCTAGCCGCAACTATTGAGATTGCTATAGAAGATAAGCGATTAGAAATTAATAGTTTAACTGTTGATCCAGATTATTTCAGGAAAGGAATAGCAGGTAAATTGCTAAGCTACATCCTAGATGAATTTGAATTTATAGAAGCAATTGTAGAAACAGCTGCTGTAAATGAGCCCGCAATTAATTTATATAAAAAGTATGGTTTTGTTGAGTTTAAACAATGGATTCCGCCTCATGGCATTAAAAAGGTGGCATTATGGACCCTCTGATCAACGAAGCATTTTTCCAGAATTAAGCTGAGCTGCTTGAAAAATTCACTTTATTACGCACAAACGCGTAATTTGCGCGTAATAGTCCACTAATTTTTCATCTGAAACCCTCAATAGGTGGATTTCAGGCGAACCACCCCTAGGCAGCCAAGTATTTTCTCCCTATTATTAAGTTGGTAAAGCCTGCCAGTAAGCACAGCCTCTCAGTATTTTTTACCAGTCCCCGATAGCGGACCTTGTCATAACCAAATACCCGTTTGATGTAGCGGAAGGGGTGCTCGACCTTCGCTCTTATCTGCGCCTTGATCTTTTCCGCTTTACGAAGTGCATCACGCCCTGGAAGAGTTTTTAGCTTGCTCGGCTTCATTGCTATATACCAATCCGCCTCCCGCTCTTTCAACTCTTCACGTTTCTCCGCACCAATGTACCCAGAGTCTCCCCAGATTCTTTTCTCCTCCCCGTGGAGAACTCGCTCTGTAGTTGTGACATCATGCGAATTCGCTGCTGTTGTATCTATGCTATGTATTACTCCGAGCACATCATCAACCCCGATATGCATTTTCATTCCAAAATGCCACTGATTGCCTTTCTTTGTTTGATGCATTTCTGGATCACGTTTTTTCTTTTTATTCTTGGTTGAAGTTGGCGCAGAGATAATAGTGGCATCTACAATCGTGCCTTCACGCAGTACCATGCCATTCTCAGCAAGATGCTTGTTGATTTCATCAAAAAGAGCTGCACCTAGCTGATTGAGCTCCAGTAAGTGGCGAAAGTTAAGAATCGTTGTTTCATCGGGAATTGGGCCGCTCAAAGTCAATCCAGCAAAACTACGCATGGATTCAATTTCATACAGTGCATCCTCCATAGCGGGATCACTGAGATTATAAAATAGCTGCATGCAATGAATACGGAGCATGACACTCAATGGATATGGCTGTCGGCCACGTTTGCCTTGTGGATAGCAAGGAGTGATCTGAGCTTCTAGTCGCTGCCATGGGATGAGGGCTTCCATTTGAGAAAGAAACTTCTCTCGGCGAGTTATACGGCGCTTTAGCTTATATTCTGCTTCGGCAAAGGTGACTTGGTGCATAATTCATCGTAGTCTTGATGGGTAGGTGAATATTACCAATACTGGCTTGGAATTATTCAGAGGTTCCTTATCATTAAAAAATGCGCTATAAAAAGAATAGCCGGTAGTTTCTAGCTACTGGCTACCCACACCATCCATCATAGGGTCCGCAATAAATTTCTATCCGGTGACAGCATCAAGCAGGTCTTAACCATCTCCAGGGTAATAGTCTCGGTATTAGGCCATTAGACGATCAGCTGACATCTGTTTAATCACCTTGATTATTACGCGGTATTGTTCCACCACTTTTTTCTATTCCTGTGATCGTGGCTAGTTGATTGTGCCTATTTATATAATCAGCAGTGGCAGCTTGATAGTAACAAGCTAAGCATAACCTCCTAGATAAGAGCGTGAACTTTCACTACACAACTACATCATTTACTCTACCCATTTTATCACTTGCTTTGTTGCCTTTGGCCACCTCGCCTCACGGCTAAGCTCTGTATGACAGTCTCTTTCGCACTTCGTAACTTTGCTTGAGACTCCCTTCCCACATGACCTCACGGTGTTTCAGTTGCCATTCGCTGGTAGTTAGCATTTAATACCTCTCTTAAACGGTGATCTTTTTACAACGGGCTTTCACCTCATTAGTTCGTACCCATACGGCAGTACCAAGACAGCATACTGTGTGCCCTCGGCCCCGGACAGCTTACGCTTTGCTACGGGTTACTAAGGCGTTAAATGCTAAGGAAACTATGAATATTACATTACGCTCAACCGGGTTATTTGGAATTCTATTTTTTGGAATTCTATTCTCTATTACATTCTTGTCACCTGAGAGCATAGAAGAATCAGCAAAAGGATTTGTAAAATACCAAATAGAGAAGGAGGTTCGAGAAAAACAGCATCTTGTAAGCGAATCTACAGTTGCAAATCAAGCGCTGAGCATTGCTAATAGACTTGGACTGGAATCGGAAAAAATTAAAGAAGACTTAGATAACAATCTACCGCAAAAAATAGCAAGTGTAATTGCCTCTATGTGTGGTTATGACTGTGAAAGACAAAAGGCTTTGGCTCAGTCTATCACAGCAGGCTACCTCGATCGCCTTAAGAGCATTAAAGTTGCGCAACATACACTCGGCGATCTTATTAAGGGAAAGTACCTTGAGATAGTGGGAAATTTAAAACTTGACCTTCGTATATTCCTTGGGTCAAATTTTCTAATGTTTCTTATCCTCTTGGCCGTATCTTTCGCCAAACCAAGAGCTATAGCTCACTTGTTCTTACCTGCAGTGCTTTTGTTCGTTGCTACCATCATATCTTCCGCCATATACACATATGGTCAAGATTGGTTTTACACCATCTTATACAATGACTATATGGGTTTTGGATACCTGGCCTATATCTCTGTCATTTTTGGCTTGCTGGTTGACATCGCGCTTAATAAGGCACGAGTGACAACTGAGCTAATAAATGGTATAGCAAATGCCTTGGGTTCGGCACTTTCGGTACTTCCGTGCTAAAAATGTATTGAAATCGGGCAGCCGGCAGTTTCCAGCTTCTGGCTACCCACTATCTATCATTCGGTTCTATAGTGTGCGATTCTCTATCCACAATGCATTCCGACTCGCAGACAATTATCTGTTTTAGGATAAACAGGCACCCCCCCGAGTAAACCATGCATCCATGCGTTTATCCAACCCAGAACAGACTAAACGTTTGAAATGGCTTTTAGAATTTCTGATTTAGGTAGAGCTTGAGATTATATGCCTAATCTGCTTGAACGTTTTTTTGATAAAAGACTAAAAGGCTTGAAAAGCTTTTATATTACTGAGTGTTTAGGGGCCGCTCATGCACAAGGAATAGTAACCAAATCGCTGTAATCGCACTTAACACCATCACTACAATTTAGATATAACCCACTGATTCTTAATGGTTTTTGAGTGCTTTTATGGTAGATTGATCCTTGAATAGTATAAAGCGGTAGTAACATATGAAAAGTAAATTTTTGCTTTGTGGTTTAGCTGTTTTAGCTTTGCCTTTTGTTTTTCATCAGAAAATAATTGAATTTACCTTTGTAAACCCATATGCAGAGTGGGCTGAAAAAATTGATACTGAAGGCCTTCGAGTTGGTCACCCTCTAGATCAGAAGCACCTTGATATTGCGAAAGAGATAGGCATTACGAACCCTGAAAAAATAAGACTGGTTTATGTGGATGAAGTGCCATTTCCACGTGAGAATTCACTTCTAAAGTTTATTGGCGAGACAGCCGGACTTATAGGCGACGGAGTTGTGAATAATGCACAAGTATTTGGTTATTCTATATACATAAGAAAGGGATTCCAGATGGATACTCCGAAGTTGGCACATGAGCTTGTTCATGTTTTGCAAGTAGAGCGAGCTAGCTTTAAGGACGTCCTTTCTGGTCATTTGTTAGGTGTGTTAGAGCATGGGTATGAGGATTCCCCTATTGAAGCCGAAGCATTTAAAGCAAATGTTAAATACAGAGAATACTAGTAAGAAATTATAGTAAATTTATCCAGTGGATGCTTTGAGGTCCACTTTGTTTTGGGCGGGAATTTCTAGCGTAGCCAAAACTACGCTACCGTCCAATGAGCCGCTAAGCAATGCATTTTACGTATCAACAAGGAAGGTAATTATGGATGAGTTAATTGGGGAGATAGGTAGGGGATTTCTCCGAGGTATAGGTTATATCTTAGCAGAAATATTCTTCGGCACCATCTGCTACTGGATTGGCTGGCCCATCTGTAAACTAATCACTCTCGGCCGCTAACCTTCACCAAAACAAACTGTCTATCTAGATAGTTATAACGGCAATAGTCACGGTTTTTGATGTAGTGCCACCGGCCTTGTTGCAATAGTTATAGCGGGCTTATTTGCTGCCAGACAGTTTTAATATGTACAAAATATATAACAAACAATAGCTCGTACACTCTGTAAAAATACTGAGTCGGACTGCCTACGTACTACTTCCCCCTGCTTTGGTTGCTGATATACTGGGCGCTAGCAGGCAAGGAGAAATCGATAATAATCGAACCGTTATTCAGAAACACGCACTATCAAGATCAAGAAATGCTTAAGGCATTCGCTCAAGCATCGAACACTATTGCTGATTTCATCGATCTTGTGAAATCCGGTCCTAAAGCCATTTACGCAGTAAAGCTAAGGTTTAGAGATCCGGATTTATCTGAAAAGCTTGGAGAAGACCGGTTTCTATACCTCTGCCTGTCAAATGTATATTTCATATCGAAGAAAACTTCCTTTCAGGAGTATTCTTCGAAGTCCCAGAAGAGCTTACAAAGTGGCATCAAGTAGGTGAGCGACTTGGTTTCGGTCCAGAAGATGTATTTGATTGGATGGTGATTGAAAACGGGCATGTAAAAGGTGCTTACACCTTGCGGGTAACAAGAGAACAGCTTGGTTCGGAAAAAGAAAAACAGGAATATGACTCATATATTGGAATTTCATCATATGAACCAATTTAGAAGGCAAGTGCCTAACTAGCGAATGTCGTTCGTTGCTATCGCGACCAGACAGCTTACGTCAC
The DNA here is from genome assembly GCF_052468155.1 of Microbulbifer maximicatervae (SeqCode). Lineage (NCBI taxonomy): Bacteria > Pseudomonadati > Pseudomonadota > Gammaproteobacteria > Cellvibrionales > Microbulbiferaceae > Microbulbifer > Microbulbifer maximicatervae (SeqCode). Next base: position 2,456,716 of record NZ_CP174335.1, on the reverse strand, counting down.
ACTCCAGCCGCAGCAAATTCTAACTTCATATCGACCACCCAGCAATGAATCGTTGAACAACTATCCGTTTTCACACACCTCCAAGCCATATTCGCCCAACGATTTCTCAGACCTGATTTTTTTAGCTGGTGGTCGATTTACACCGATATGGCAGAGTTGAGTTTGGTGTGTTTAAAGCTTCGTGCTGGCGCTGCAACATCCTTAGTGGGTACTCTCGGCACAGCAGCGAAAGGCGACTTTATTGCCTCGGTAGAAGCACTAAGCGATGGCCTAGACTGAAGACTTCTGTCCAGTAAGCGCTTCCATCTAGTATCCTTCTTTCAAGGACAGCTGGTTGGTACGGATTCCCATGATCTTCCTGCCCTAGATATTTGAAAGCTGACCAGTTTACAGTACCCAGCTGCCGGTCTTTACTTTTGCCAAGTGTGTCGGTTTTTGTGCACTTTAGGTTTAAATGTTTGGTGCCGTCAGCTCAAAATCATTTAAAAATCATAAGTATTTCAGGTGTTTTCATATCGAACTGATTAAATTGCCCGTAGTTCATTTATTCGTTGATGTAAAAACAAGGACAAGCTGTGAAGCATTTTTGTAGTTCTATCATACTCCTGATCTCTCTTCTTGCAGTGAGTAGCTACGGTTGTAGCCAAGAAGCACTTCCCCTGCTGGAAGGCCCCTACCTTGGGCAAACACCACCGGGACTAACACCCAAAATATTCGCGCCGGGCTATGTCGCAACCCGGCATCGTGACTATAGCGGCTCTTTCACACCAGATATGACCGAGTTTTACTTTAGCCGAATGGATGTCGACACTGAAAAGTGGTTGCTCATTCGTTTCAAGCAGATAGGTAACCAGTGGCACGAATCCGTTGTTGGCCCAAGGGTCGGCCGCCCTCTACTTGCCCCGGATGGCAAAACCATGCACTTGGGGAACAAGTACATGGTGCGTACCGAATCAGGCTGGTCAGATATTAAAAGTATGGGGACGATGTTCGACCGCAAAGATTGGGGCATCATGCGTCTGACATCATCAGCTGATGGCACCATAGTGTTTGACGACTACAAAAGCAATGACGTGCTACGTATATCAACCGTTAGCAACGGCAAGCGGCGGCCACCTGTACTGCTGGGGCCGCATATCAACTCTGGCAAGTGGACAGCGCACCCCTTCATTGCCGCCGATGGCTCTTACCTTATCTGGGACAGCGAAAAAGACGACGGTTACGGCGATAAAGATCTCTACATCAGTTTCCGCCAACAAGATGGTTCCTGGGGTAAGGCAATAAACTTGGGAGATACCATAAACACCGCCGGCAATGAGGCCAGCGCGTATGTGTCACCAGACGGTAAGTATCTGTTCTTCAATCACAACCCCATTAAGAGAGAAGACGGTGTCGATCCTGAGGGTGATATCTATTGGGTAGATGCGCAAATCATCGAAAAACACAGACCCAAATTCTAATCCGCGCAATACAAAGATACAGCCAGCCTAAATCGGGTAGCCGATAGTTTCAAACTACCGGCTCCAACACTACTCTCTTATGAGTCAGCGGCCACACTGATAGCTTTATAGTAGCTCGCTATATAAGAATATGAACTTTCATAATACAACCTCCGCATTCACGATCATGTAGTTTTGGTGTCCCTGACCACCTCACCTACAGGTCAAGCCTTATATCGTTTTCTGTTCGTCAGCTCGTAACTTTTCCAGGGTGTATTTCCCTCAGAATCTCGCTGTCTTGTAGTTGCCATTCGTTAGTAGTTGGCATTTAATGGAAGCCATAAACGGCGATCTTGCTATAGGGGCTTTCATTCCAGTAATCCAAGCTCAGCCAGAGGAAATTCCACTTCTATGCGGCCACTGCTGGCGGGTATTATTCCGTTCTGTGGAGTATCCGATTTTGAAGAGAAGATATTGCTTACTAGTTACCGCTGTATTGCTGATTATTGGTGTTAGATAGGCTTCTTTGGGGTGATGCCGAATGTGATGATCAAGAACCAAAGTGGAATATAGGTAGACTCGGCAATTGTTCAGATTCCAAGCAATAGACTTAGGTTTGGTGCTGTAGCACCAGATGAGTCCCGGACAATTTACCGGTCATTGAGCAAAATAATGGAAGCTACAAATACACAATTGCTTTGAACTCTGGTGTGGATTTGTCTAGGGAATGTGGTTACTTCACTGCGAGTGAGTTTTTCATCAACTTCGTAATTGTTGTTGGGGTGGCAAACGATGTGTCCTGTTCAAGCTGAGCGGCATTACAATCAAATGATCCAGGCATTCGTTGCTACGGTCCTTACGGTGGCAGGTGCGATAAAGCTCTGGAGCCGCTGCACTTGCCCACTATATAGACACTATGCTTCATCATAATTGGAACTAATTTTTATGCTCTTTAAGGGATCGTGTAAATGTAACCGTTGGCATATTGAAGTTCAGTTAGCAAAGCCGCTCGAAGCTTTGAATCCGCGCATTTGCGATTGCAGTTATTGCCAAGCCAATCCTTCCCCAATTATAAGTGACCCAACTATGTCTGCGGTTTTCATTGGCGATGGAATTTCAACTAATCAAAATGGAGATCAGCTTGCAGTTTTCTACCATTGCAAAGGTTGTAATCAACTGCTAGCCGTAGGCTGCAATATAAATAGCCAGCTTCGTGGAGCAGTAAATCTCAACTTATTGAAAGGTGTAGATCAACTTGGCGACCCTATTCAAGTTCAGCCGAGGCTATTGAGCGCTGATCAAAAGCTAGAACGCTGGGGTAAGTTGTGGGGTTTCCTTAGTGGACTATAAAAACATAACACGTCTCTAAATTTTCAGACACTTCGTCCCGCAGCTCAAGACGTTAAGCGCTAAGGTGATCACTTGCTAGTAACCGTTGCTAGATTCTCATTTCCATATGAAGCGCAGATTGCAAAAGCACGACTTGAATCTGAAGGAATACACGCTTTCATTGCAGATGAGCACACAGTCAATATGCAGTGGCTATATTCTAATGCTATTGGTGGAGTCAGGCTTCAAGTGTCGGAAAGAGACCTTGATGAAGCCAATGAAATACTAAATCAAGACCGTTCCATTCTTGTAGACCAAGAATTAGGGCATGATGAAGAAAGAGTATGCGAGTCCTGCTCATCACGAAATGTCGAGCCGTTTACCAAGGGGAAAAAGCCCGCATTTTTGGTTTTCCTACTTTTGGGGATGCCTTTATTTTTCTATCAACATGGAGTTAAGTGCAAGGACTGCGGCCACTTCCAAAAGTTTGATAATCAGCGATCATAAAATATTGCCCCTTTAATGTTGAACATGGCGCCAACACCCCCACCCATACTCTTTGTTAAAAGCCTATTGATTTGAATATGAGTTTTAGACTAAACAAATAAGGTATATCCATTCACCAAGCTGCTGGATTAAACCTTAATTGCCTCATTTACAATCACCGCGAACAAGACAACGCCATTTTAAACACCCCAATCATTCTTATATGGCCAATCATCTGGAAAAATAGGGGGTCGAATGGATGTGATTGCTAGCCCTATCCGCAATATCCAAAGTGAGTCGTAAAGTATGGCAAGGATACCGAGAGCTATGGAATTGAAAACCTATGACTGTCAGTTCTCGTTTACGGTAGATAGGCTTATTCGTGGCACACATCTGAAATCTAAAATGTCTTAGATAAAAGGCAATTACTCTCGTATCAACGACTTATTAGCACCCCCGGCTAAATGTGTTCATCGTAATGACTCGCAAGTATCGAATGGGGTAATACCCCACTGTATTTAATTTAACGGACGTATTAAGACTGTTAAGCGTAAAAGCCAACCCACAGCCAAGAAGCAAAACTGAGACCCATTTTGATCAACTAAATAGATAATGCAACTACCCCAGCGGCATTACACTGGCTTGTTTAACCCTCTCGACATAGATTTTACTTATATAGGTATCTACCTACATAAGCAAACTCAATATAGCTTTATTAGTCTTTTCAGCTTAACTCATAAGATGAATTGAAAACATTGAAGTAGACTTAGTCATCACAATCTAATTCATAAGCTTAGTACAAATTAGCAAAGTCAACTAACTTTCTAGGTTATGGATATTGTTATGTTGCATATCAAATTATACGACTTTGGCTTAAGTTAGAATACATTACATATAGAGAAAATCATTATGTGTTTTTCAGCCACGGCATCGTTCGGATCAGCAGCTCTGCTTATTGTCGGTGGTGCTTTGTGTACAACACATGCTATGAAAAATGATAAAACCTATTTATTACTCGCAGTCACCCCCCTCCTTTTTGCGTTACAGCAAGTAAGTGAAGGGGTAGTATGGATTGGATACAACGAAAATTTGGTGTCACTGACCGCAGCATCTTCTATTTTTTATTTATTTTTTGCTCTGTTTTTTTGGCTTGTCTGGATACCAATTGTTGCCTTTAGTCTTGAGACAAAAAAATGGAAAAGAATTTTCTTTATTATATTAACAATCATAGGTTTTATTTTTGGCTTATATCTTTGGATACCCATCCTATTAGAAACAGGACCAAGACACTTAATAAAAACGAGCGTGTGCGGCCATAGCTTATGCTATATCACATCCGATTACAGCTTATTCGCCATTACAACTGGACATATTATCTATTCTTTACTTGGATTTTTATTTTTATTATCGAGCAATCGAATTTTTATAAAATTTTGGGCACTTGTCATGACACTAGGTGTTATCGTTTATTTCACTCAACGCGAAACATGGGTATCAACCTGGTGCTTCTTTGCTGCGATATCGACCTTATGGATTTACTTTCTATTAATAAATTATTATAAATCAAAAATAGAAAAACAACCCTCATAATTGGGGCAACGAAGTTAGGCGTTAACAGGCAGTACTAAGCACATTAATTTTGGATTCCCACAGATTGAGACTGTTGCCATTCAGACCTTCATCTAAAATAAATGTTCGATTTATGTCTTTTAGGCTTTTAGACTTTTTATCACTTTCATACCTGTTGTTGTTTTTTTAATAAGTCGACCCAGTAGAAAACCATAACAAATATGTCCTTTGCCAGTACCGAAGGCGAGAATCAATTTACTCTCCCACGAAGAGCATCTTAAATATTTAAACCTAGGAAAAACTAAACAAGCGAAATTCTACCTTTATTTATTCGACTGAAAAGAATACTTTTATCAAAAAAGAAACCGTTTCTTAAAGGACTCTTAGCGCGTTGCAGATAATGCACCCTTAGGTGTCATCGGATGATGATCTCAAAAACTACCATCACCCGGAGATGGACAAAGAATACCGACACACCTTACTTGTACAAATTGGTGCTCAGATACCGATAGGACTAAAAAACGGGCAGATAGCATTGAGGATCCTATCATTTATATGTGTTAAGGGGCTGCTATTGAGTACCCCCTATGGAGCATTATCACCAATGATAATTGATTTATTTCTAGTTACATGAAAAATAAGATTTGAGACCAAGAATAGTTATTCAGCTTAGTCCATTGTGCTGTATCATTAATGGAACATTGCGAGTTAAAATACTTCAAAATATTCCAACAAGTATAGCTGGATGATATCATCTAGCCTCACCTGAAATTATTATCTAGTGAAGCCCCGGGAATAAAAGATTTTTCAAGGCCTGATTTTTATAATTTCGCTACGCAACCATTGAAATAGTATAGGAAAAACATGTCCATCCTTAGAAGCCTCTTGGCAACAGCAGCTCTTTTACTTCCACTTTCGGGCAATGCTGCATTTACTGAAGCTCATAAGATAGAAGATCTGAAAGCTCAAACCAATGGTGTATATGTAAAATTAAGCGGATTTGAAAATGATCCCAGTATTAGTAATTTGGATTGCACCAACAACAAGACATTTGTAATGTTAGAAACTTCTGAGAACTATGAAGGGAGATTGTCATTCCTAATTTCTGCATACATGGCAGATAAATCAATACAAATAAGTTACTACGATTGCCAAGGATCATACTTAAATTTGAGTTCTGTGATTTTTAAATAACTCACATCATGTAGCGGGTATGCCGGTAGCTTGTGGCTACTGGCCTCGCGCCACCCGTCATGAAAATCTACAATAGGCAATCTCCTACCTGTAAGGAGTTTTACCCAACAACCATATAACAAACTCAATTCTATTTTCAAAAAAAACATCTCCAAGCGTGAAATATCTATCCCTTTTATTTGTCTAATGTAAATAACTTTTAATGCTGGCCAATACATTGGTGCTTAGGTTCGAGTAAATTACACTTTACCTTGTTATCGATTGAGCTTCAATAATGGAAAGAAATTAGAACAAATAAGCTCAACCATCCTAAACACCATGAATAATTCCAAGAATTAGTGACAAAAATGCCTGGCGGTAAAGCAATATACTAGACCATATATTGGTCAACAAACGTTAGCGGAAGTTCGGTTAACCCCTTCAAAGAATTTTCGCTTCAAATTTTCCTCATATAAAAAGAAGATTGCGCTCGTCATATCGACCTCAGTATTGATGAACGACCAGCGAAGATATCCCTCCTTGAAACATTCAATGTATGTGATGTACTGTTATCTTCACTCGAAATCTCTCACAGTCCAGTACACGCACCAAATACTGAGGCTAATGGTATAATCGGGATTAGACTCGCTTAAACACTGCTGCACAACTAAAAGTATGCATCACTCTGGACTGACTATCGGTCAGTTTGGTGATAGCTATGATCAGGAACTAGACCCAGTAGCTGCCCAAATTGTTTACAGGCCAAACTACTGGAAAACCCGTGCATCCCATACTCACTATTGAAGACCTGCCGTGCCGCTAAGGTGAGCAGGTAGTTATCGAATCAGTCTTCTTTGCTTTACAGGCGGGGAAATTGCCTTTTTGTGGGCCCCAGCGGTTGTGGCAAGACAACGCTGCTACACGCATCGCTGGATTTCAACCAGTCGCAGCAGGGAATATCCAGCTATCCGGGGAAGTGATTTCCTCTCGTGGAAAACAGATTCCCACAGAGAAGTGGAAAATTGGGATAGTATTTCAGGACTACGCCCTCTTCTCACACCTCACCGTTGAACAGAATATTGCCTTCGGTATCCAGTCACTGCCAAAAGCAAGCAAAATCCGAGATGTTTGAATACATTGAGATTTTCTATCTTAGGGTTCGTAGGTGTTCTATATTAAGCTATGAAAGTCCAGTAGGGTATGAACGCAAAGGCGCATAGTCAAAGTTTCCACTTTTTGTGGGCAAGACCACCTTATGCGACGGGCATCTCTGCACCAAGCACACACTTTTGCTTTCGGCGACATTCATCCTAAAAAGCAATGCTTTATTACAGTTTTTTTCAATCACTCTAATGTAAATCGCTAATAGCGCAGTAAAGCTTTAGGGAGATTGTAAAGCCACATCAAATTCCAGCACTCAACTACCCCTCTCATTTTGAACTAGCACGGCACTGATCATATTAGCAGGGAGGTGGGACGCTTGCACAAGACCATAGACCAGTTTCCTAGACGCCCATCATATTTAGCAACAGAAAAAATACCTAAGCAACTTGTTATTTGACTTAAGAGGCATGAATTTTTCACTATTAATATGTGGAAATATGGAAGTTTGAAGAGAAAGTCTTTAGAATCCGCGAGCTCGCATCATTTGTAACTTATTGCCGCAATACTATGGCCATTTTAAAACCTATCACCAAAGTACAAGTTTTGCATATACCCCCCCCCAACATGGAGAGTTTAAAAGTGCAACAAAATAATGATGGGGCCTAAAGCGAGTCAAGTTAGTCACTAGATAAATGTTATAACATTAAACAAAATATATTATGAGGGTTTAAAATGAAACTAAAAATCACATCAATCTTTTTAGCAATTATTATGCTGGGCGGATGTACTAGAGCTCTGGTAGCCACATACGAGCCAGGTGTTAACCTAGAACACAACGGTATCTCTGGCACAAGATTAGCTGTTTATCAATTTGAGGATTCACGCTCTTGGATTGATGAAAATGATGAAAAATCAAAGAGCTTTATAGGCAAGCAAGGCGCTTGGAAATTTGGCCTAAAGTATGAAGGCGTTGCGTACCAGCCAGTTGCTCAGATACTGCAAGATGTTTTTATTAAAGATTTTAAAATGGTGGGTGTTGACGCCTTTAAAGGTGAGGAGTCAACCTCTCCCTCCTATTCTTTAAATGGTAAAATATTAAATTTTGAGTTTGAAAATGAAACTGGACTAGTGACAGTAACAAGCAGAAGACATGTTTCAATAGTTTTGACTCTGTCTGACAAAGAAGGCCGAGTTATATTGGCAAACGAGTTATTCAATGAAGTCAGCAGAGAAAATGAAGGAATGGGAGTTTTGCACTCTACGAATGTCGATAAACTAATGAAAGAAGCTCTTAAAGAAGTAGTAGTTAGCGTGATCAATCGTACAAATACTGAATTGGCTCACGTCGGACTGGAAGCTATGAGTGTCAGTCTTAATGGCGTAGATATAACCCCATTTTTAGACTCTATGTACTATGCCGGAATAAACCTAAATCAATAGGGTCAATCAAATCTCTAAGTGCCGAATGATCGGCACTTAGAGTATTATTAATTGGAACTATCTCTCTTTATCCTCGCTAAGATCGATAAGAAAACAATGTAAAAAAAGGTGTGTTCAAAACTTCCCCCTCATCTTAAGTCAAGGTAATCGCCCATTTAAATAAGTGCGGGTACGAACATTTATTTCCTAACTGCTCAAATGGCAGGGGCTAACAGCTTTTCAGATTACTCGATTTCCGCCTGTAATAGCTTCGCTAACTCAGGTCACATTTATGAGTATCGCCTTAGATAAAGAGCTATCAAAGTTATATTCAATATATGTATAATGGCTGTTAGTTCTGGTTAACCCTAGATATATTTACGAAAACCTTTTTTGATTATATCTTGCTTCACCACACTATTAAATTTAGTTTCTGGCGACTCTACGCTGTGTGTTACCTGTTTATGGATCCCATCTTCAGCTTTGCGTCTGAAAATTGCTTGAAGTGTCGAGAATGCAAACTACTGGAAAACCCGTGCACCCCATACTCACTATTGAAGACCTGCAGTGCCGCTACGGTGAGCAGGTAGTTATCGAATCGGTTTCCTTTGCTTTACAGGCGGGGGAAATTGCCTGTTTGTTGGGCCCCAGCGGTTGTGGCAAAACAACGTTGCTGCACGCCATTGCTGGTTTTCAGCCGGTCTCAGCGGGGAGTATCCAGTTATCTGGGGAAGTGATTTCCTCCTGTGAGAAACAGATTCCCGCAGAGCAACGGAATATTGGGGTGGTATTTCAGGACTACGCCCTCTTCCCACACCTTACCGTTGAACAGAATATTGCCTTCGGTATCCAGTCAATGCCGAAAAGCAAGCGGCAATCCCGCACCCAGTCTTTGCTAAAGTTAGTGCATCTGGAAGGCTTTGGGCAACAGTACCCACATCAGCTCTCTGGCGGTCAGCAGCAGCGTGTTGCTCTGGCTCGGGCACTGGCACCGCGCCCCAAGCTGTTACTCCTAGATGAACCCTTCTCCAATCTGGATACCGAGTTGCGCCGCAGTCTCGCCGCCGAAGTCCGCTATATACTGCGCGAAGAGAAGATCCCTGCAATTATTGTTACCCACGACCGCCATGAGGCTTTTATTGCCGGAGATAAGCTGGGAGTACTCAGCCAAGGCCAATTACAGCAGTGGGACAGCCCTCAAGACACTTATCAAACACCTAGAAACTTGGCAGTTGCAAGGATTGTTAGTGAAGGGAATATCATTTCCGGTACTGTTGTGGGCAATGGCCTGATCAGCACCCCTCTGGGGGAAGTAAAGATGCCGACAGCTGCATACGAAAGTGGAGATCAGCTCGAACTGTTTGTGCGCAGTGAGGATATTGCCGCAGGCGAACATCCCGGTGCTGTGATGGCTCAGGTTGTGGAAAAGAATTTTCTCGGCAACCAGGTGAACTATCGCTTTCAGTTAGCTGCAGGGGAAACTGTCGAGGCCGCTTTGAATGCAGACGTTCAAGCCGCTCCTGGTGATAAACTTCCCCTGCACCTTTCCTCTGCTCTGGTGTTTGACCAAGCCCGATAAAAGCTATCAGGACAGGGCGGGCGCTTCTGAGTCCGCCACGGCTGTGCGCTCCTCACCTCTGCGCCAACCAATGGAACGGCTTAGTAAAATCACCGGTATCAACCCCACCAGGACAATCAATAAAGCCCCCAGGGCCGAGCGTTCCAGCATCTCATCGGAAGCGAACTGATAAACATAAGTCGCCAGGGTGTCAAAGCCAAAGGGGCGCAGTAACAAAGTCGCCGGCAGTTCTTTCATACAATCCACAAAGACCACCAAGCCACCCGTTAGTAGACCTGTACGCACCAAAGGTAGATGTACAGCCCACAGGGTTTGCCAGCTATTGCGCCCCAGGGAGCGGGCAGCGCGATCCATTGAAGGGGTTACTTTCTCCAGGCTGGATTCTATGGCCCCTGTGGACACTGCCAGGAAGCGCACTGTGTAGGCAAAAATAATGGCGAAAATACTGCCGCTTAACAGCAGCCCTATGGAGATATCAAAGTGTTCACGTAAAAAACCATCCACCGCATTATCAAAAGCGGCCAGGGGAATCAGGACACCAATCGCCAGTACTGCCCCGGGCATTGCATAACCCAGCTTGGAAAAGCCGACCAAGACCCGTACGGATCTTTTGGGTTGCAGTCGCTTACCGTAAGCCAACAGCAGGCCCAGCAGTACAGAGACCAGTGCCGCTGCGATTGACAGTAACAAGCTATTGCTGGCGATCTGTATAAAATCTTCGCTCCAATAACTGGAGAAGTTGCTGAGTGCGTAACCTCCCAGAACCAGCAGGGGAATAATAAAACCAGCCACCAACAGTAACCCGCAGAACAATAGGGCTACACCGGATCGCCAGCCGCGCAAATCATAGCGTTCACGCTGGGAATTTGGCGATTGTACAAAGTGCTTCTGCCTCGCCCGCCCCATTCGCTCCAGCGTAATTAACAGAACAACAAAAATCAGAGTGCTACAGGCAATTTGCGCCGCGCCTCCTAAATTGCCGTGGCTCAACCAGGTATCGTAAATTCCGACACTCAAGGTGCGTACGGCAAAGAAGTCCACTGTGCCGAAATCATTCAGGGTTTCCATCAATACCAGTGATAAACCCACCGCAATTGCCGGGCGTGCCATTGGCAGGGATACGCGCAAGAAGCTCTGCCAGGGCGTACAGCCCAATGACCGGCTCGCGGCACGTATACTGCCGCACTGCTCGATAAAGGCTGCTCGCGCGAGCATATAGACATAAGGGAAGAGCACCAGTGACAGCATGGCAATCGCCCCACCCATGCTACGGATCTCCGGGAACCAGTAATCCCTGGCTGTCTGCCAACCAAACCAGGCGCGCAGGGACTTTTGCACAGGGCCCGCATATTCCAGCAAGTCCGTGTAAACGTAGGCAATCACATAGGCGGGAACAGCAAACGGCAGTAACAGCCCCCACTCAAACAAACGACGCCCGGGGAACTGGCACATGCTCACCAGCCAGGCACTGCCCACGCCTGTTATCAGCGTTACCAAACCGACACCGCCAGCCAGAATCAATGTGGAGGACACATAGTGAAACAACACCGTATCCACCAGGTGCGGCCAGATATTTTCTTCGGGGAAAAATGCCAACCAAAAAATGGATAGCACTGGCAGAGCTACCAGAAGGGAGATAGTAGCTACCAATAGCAGCCAGCGGGAAGCTGATAAGTTTGCTCGGTTTAGCATGGATTAAGGAATCAAAAGCTCATTATAAAAGAACGGCCCTGGTCTCTCGACAGGGCCGTTCGAATAAGGCTGAGATAGTGCTGTCAATTTACTCGGCAGCAATTCCCATTCAGTTAACCATTCTAAAAGTCAAAGCGTACTTCATCAACCATACGGGAAGCCGCTGGAACGTAGGAACCGATCTCCGTGAGACTCAGATCATCTTCTTTAAACTCACCCATATACTCCTTAATCAACTCAGAGCGGGCAGTGCCAGGGCGTACCGGGAACTCAAAGTTTTTCTCAGCGTAAGAGTATTGAGCATCGGCGCCGCTGAGGAATTCCAGCAGCTTAACGGCATTTTCACGGTTGGGGGCATGCTTGGTCAGCGCCGCACCGGAAATAAACATATGGGTACCGCGATCTTTCTGGTTAGGGAAGACCAGGTTTACAGACTTGGCCCAATCCACCTGCTCCGGCTGCTCCTTATTGGTAATCATTTTACCGAAGTAGTAGCTGTTACCCAGGGAAAGGTCGCAGACACCTTCGCTAATCGCTTTAACCTGAGCGCGGTCATTACCCTGGGGCTTACGCGCCAGATTCGCTTTCACACCTTGCAGCCACTCTTTGGTTTCTGCTTCACCGTGATGGGCGATCATGGAGGCGATCAGGGACAGGGTATAGGGATGCTTGCCGCTACGAGTACAGATTCGGCCCTTCCACTTAGGGTCTACCAACTCTTCGTAGCGAGTAATTTCACCGGGCTTAACGCGGTCTTTGGAGGCGTAGATCAAACGCGCCCGGGTGGTCAGGCCGAACCAGTTGCCAGCCTTATCGCGAAATTGTGATGGGATATTGTCTTCCAGGATTTCACTGCTTACCGGTTGGGTCAGCTGCTTATTAAGCAGATCCATCAGGCTGCTGGTATTGGAAGTCAGGACCAGGTCAGCGGGGCTATTGCGCCCTTCCCTTTGTAAACGCTCGTTCAAGCCTTTGCTGGCGTAGACCACTTTGGCCTCAATACCGGTTTTTTCGGTGAACTCCTTTAAGATCGGCTCTATAAGGAAAGGCTGTCGGTAGGAGTAGATATTTACCTGCTCGGCCGCACTGGCACCCACAGCACCCAACAAGCCGGCTACAGCCAGCACTTTTTGAAATAGAGCTCTGGTAGACATTATCGTAGATCACCCTTGGATTAAACGAGAAACATTCTCATTTGATTTAATGGCAATGTCAATAAAAATACATATGACCTAAGGCGATAAGGCAAAGTCGTCAATTTCCTCCTATGCTTAGGCTTGATACCGCCACCCATAGAGGTCCTATGTACCGCTTTGGCCCTTTAATAGCACTGATCTTTGTCCTCTGCAGCTGTGGGGGCCCGAAGGACTCCAAGTCACCTGCAACCCCTCCTGCAGATGAGTCGGCTACCAGCGCCATGAAGGAGCCCATTGCCCCACCGGGCAATGAAGTGGAAACGGAAAAGAAAGCTGCAGCTATATGCACCCCGGAATGGTTTGCCTGGGTTCAACAGCAAGTGCTTGCCCAGCAGAATGGCGATATGGCGAAACTATACCCATCCGGTATGCCAACTACCGGTAGTGAGGAGTGGTTCACAGCCATCACCCGGCTCAGCGGAGCCAATACCAACGGTCTCAAACCCGGAGGAATGGAGTGGTGCGAGGCTATCCAGAAGCATCTTACCGAGGGCAGTCCACAAAACCCGTTGTAAGTGCCTGGAGACCAAACGCAGACGCATCAGTTTTTATTTTACAGTTTGGAAATACCGATCGCTCGGTTAAGGGAAGATTTGACTCATAGGATACTGCGATTTAGCAAATAGACAGCGAGGTAATAGCACCATGCAGCCTATCAGCAAGTTGTTGCTGGCCTTTATCGCCGCAACAGCACTACCCTATGCACTCGCCAAAGAAAAGCCCCCACCCGGAGCTATGGCCCTTTCCACCGTATTGACCAAATTGGAACAGCAGGGCTACACCCCAATTGTTGAGGTCGATCTGGACAAGGGTAAGTGGAAGATTGAGGCCTATAAGGGTGACCAGAAGTACGACTTGCACGTAGACCCCAACTCTGCGGAAGTTTTGTCGGAAAAACCGGACAACGATTAAGGATTAGCGTCCTCATTCTGAGCTATCCTGCCAGGGCCGGCTGCCAAAGCCGGCCCTAACCTATTCTGCTTGAACATAGTGATGTAATCCGCGCCATAAATTGCGATGGCAAAACAAACTTGGCCATACCCCGGATAAAATTTGTTATCCGATCATCAAAGGAATTTACCGGATTGGTCAATCACTCCGATTCAATTTCGTTTAGTCTTTCTGAGATCAACGCCACAGGATAATAAAATGACAACACAAACCCTGACCCGGCAGGATGCAGACAAAGCGGTACTGCAAAACTATCTGGACAAACAGCGCAGTGCCTACCTGGCCAACCCGGCTCCCAGCTATCAGCAACGTGTGCAGGATCTTAGAACCCTTGCCCAGCTCCTGCGTGAACAGCAGGAACCCATTATCCAGGCGATCAGTAACGACTACGGCAATCGAGCCCGGGAAGAGATACTGCTCTACGATATCTACCCAGCGCTCTCCGGCATTAAAGAGACTATCAAGCGCTTAAAGAAGTGGATGAAACCCAGAGGGCGCCATACAGATTTTAAATCCTATCCCCTCTCTAAAAATCGTGTGGTCCCACAACCTCTGGGGGTAATTGGCGTCATAGTGCCGTGGAACTTCCCAATAAACTTAAGCTTTTCACCACTGACCAATATTTTCGCCGCAGGCAATCAGGCGATGGTCAAGATGTCTACCAACTCCAAGCATCTTGCAGAGTTACTCAGTAAAGTCTGTGAACAATACTTCCCAGAAGAAAAGCTGGTTTTTATTCCCGATGCCGATGAAATAGGCCCGGTGTTTTCCAGCCTTAAATTCGATCACTTAATTTTTACCGGATCCAGTAATACCGGCCGTGCAGTAATGCGCTCCGCCGCAGAAAACCTGACTCCAGTCACATTGGAACTTGGTGGTAAATCACCGGCAATTGTTGGCCCGGATTACCCGGTTAAGAAAGCCGCCGAGCAACTAATTTACTGGAAGCTGGTAAACGCCGGGCAGATCTGTGTCAACGTGGATTATCTTTTCTTGCCGGAGGAGCATCTCGAAGAGTTTATCGAGCACGCAAAACATTATGTTCAGAAGCACTACCCCGACTTAGATGGCCAGGATTACACTTCTATTATCGACGATACATCTTACCAGCGAATCTGGGCAACCCTGGATGACGCCAAGGCTAAGGGTGCTAATACCATAGATTTAAGTGCTGGCAAATTGGATAGGGACAATAAACTGCGAAAATTCCCTCCGCATATCCTGACCAATGTAGACGGCGAGATGCTGGCAATGCAGCGTGAGATTTTTGGCCCTCTATTGCCGATTATCACTTACTCCAAGCCAGAGGAAGTTATTGATTATATTAATGCTCGCCCCAGACCCCTGGCGATTTACCCTTACACTCACGACAAAACCTTACAAGATTTATATATCAACAAGGTAATGTCTGGAGGCGTGTCGGTAAATAATTGTGTACTGCACGTTGGTCAGCACGATATTCCATTTGGCGGCGTTGGTGAAAGCGGTATGGGCCACTACCATGGCTACGAGGGATTTCTGACCTTCTCTAAACTTCGCCCCATCTTCTATCAGGGCCCAATCGATCTATTAAAATTACTGCGGCCTCCCTATGGCAAACTCTCAACTCGTGTTATCGACTTTATGCTAAAACTTACCCGCTAGTATTTTTATGGCCCGGCTACATCCTGTAGCCGGGCCATTCACTGCTATAATCGCGCTCAGATAAGATCGAAATCACTACAGCCCGCTGGCACTGCGATAATCCCTAGTCCAAACTAAAACTATGGCTTGTTAGCAGTTTGGAGCCGTAGATGATTTTTCTTACCGCCATAGCTTTAGTTGGCAATCTCACTAACCCAATCCCCCCCGGCCTCGATCCCAATAAACCCGCCCCCATCTACGACAGCCCCGACCTTTACGGAGCGGAACCCTCGGTCATTGCCTTGGACTTATCCACCATTAAAGCGAAACTGCATGGTCTTGGGTTTAATCCCATCACGCATATCGAATTTGTAGGCGGAAGATGGAAAATCCAGGCGGTCTACGGAGGAGAATTGAGGGCTTTGGAAGTGAATCCGGACAACGGAATAATTATTGCTGACCGACCAGCCAATTAATGGCTGTTTAAATGTTAAAACTAAGGAGCCTCTAGGTCCAAACTGGTCACAAAAATATACAGTGATATGCAAACATTGGCTTTTTACTAACGGATCTATTCAGTGAATAGAGTCCCGGTATTGCAATGGTGTCATTCCTTTCCAGCCCCGGTAGGCCCGAATAAATGAATTGGGTTCTTTAAATCCCAACATAAAAGAAATCTCGCCCAGATGAAGGCTGGATTTGGCGAGGTAGTGATCAGCCAAACTTGATCTAACTCCCTGTAATACTGTCTGGAAGGATTGATTTTCCTCACCCAGTTTCCGCTGCAAAGTCCTTTTACTGATAGCCAAGCGTTCAGACACTGCTTCGACAGAACTCTCTCCAGCCGGTAGTAACTCTATCAATACTGAACCTACCCGCTCTCCCATTGTGGCTTCGCTATCCAGATCCTTGAGCTGTTGGCTCAATTTACCCTCAAAGAAATCCCACATAGGGGCATTGGCAGTCAGAAATGGCTTTTGTGCATCTTGCGCTGAGAAACAAATTCTCACCCGGTCTGACTGCTTAATTGAACAACCAAAAAACTCCCGATAAGGCGTTTGATCTTCAGGCAGCTGCGGTAGTGCCAATTCCAATGGTTGAATTTCCTCCCGGGTTCCCAACCGAGCCAGGCGGATATAGAAAATTAATTCGCTCAGGCCCAAAGCTTCAGGGATATTCCCATCACTTCCATAGCACTCTAAATTGAGCTTGGTGTACTCATCAGTAATATCCAAGTGCAATTCCATGGGACCAATCAATGGTTTGTATTGCTGTATCCGCAGTAGAGCTTGATTCAGATTTGCACTGCACAGGCTCGCAAATATGGGAGGGTCAAACGACTCAGCCGAAAGGTGCTCCGCCAGTAAAAGCGGTAGTGGCCGATCCTTAGAGGCCTGATCAATACCACACCAGAAACGGAAATATTCCACCGGAGTGAGTGTCACAGCCTCCCGCTGTAACAGATCCGCAGGTAACCCGGCATAGGCAAGAGCCAGCGCTGTATCGATATTCATATCGTGTAATATCAATTTCCAGCTGGGAGGTACCAGGAATTTCGCTGCACGTTTGATCATTACCGGACCTGCCTGCAATTAAGACTTTTCCATCGTCTGACGGGAAAACTTCAGTACCATTTTACGGGGCAGTAAAGGCATTATCCAATTCAGAAGCAACTTGAGTCGTGTCTCATTAAAAGCAACCAGATCTCCCCGCTCCATTGCCTGATAGCCACATCTGGCAACAGACTCAGCCGAACGGGCATTTTTCCAAATATCGACACCCTGAAGATCACCAGCCGCAACAAACCCTGTTGCAACAGCACCGGGACACAAAGCCGTTACTGTTACACCTGTGCCTTTCAATTCCTCAGCCAGTGCCTGGCTGAATGAAGTTACATAGGCTTTTGTTGCGTAGTAAACCGCCTGTAAAGGGCCTGGAATAAAAGAGGCTGTAGATGAAACATTAAGAATATGCCCACTATTGCGGGCAACCATCCCCTTAACATACAGATGGGTGAGATTGGTAAGGGAAACCATATTCACCTGCATCATGCCCTGCTCAGCTTCCAAATCCCTTTGATGGAAAAGACCATGACCACCAAAACCCGCATTGTTAATTAGAGTGCCAATCTCCACACCCTCACTTTGGGTTCGCTCAAAAATTCTCTGCGCGGACATGGGGTCAGAAAGGTCTTCGGCAATAACCATTGCCTGGATACCAAACTCCTTCTCCAGCTGCTGCTTGAGTGCTGAAAGCTTCCCTTCAGACCGGGCAACCAGAACCAAGTTGCCACCCTTAGATGCATGTACCCTGGCCAGTTCAAGGCCGATGCCACCAGAGGCCCCAGTAATAAGTGCCGTTTCCATCTATCTGTCTCCCAAGCGTTAATCTTGAAATCAAGTATATGATCAGAAAGCGCCAACTAAGAATCCGATGATGCCAAGTGGCTATCCAAGTATGCCAAAAACCATATTGGTAGTTCTTCCATCAAATGGGAAATTAATCAGTCCGCTTTGAGTCCATAAACGGGCTGGATAAAGTCAGCTCTGTTCCACACCAGTAACAATTGGCCCTTTGCTTTCTCACCTTATGGCCACAAGAAGGGCACTCTTTCAGGTTACCAGTGGATATTTTTCCATCGCGCTTACCATCTCGCAGATCAATCTGCCCCATTTTTTCAATAAGCTCGGCCTCGGTTAGCCCTAATTTTTCCGATAAAAGCTCCCACATAGCCTGATTCGCCAACACTAATGTATCTATACGTCCCTGAATATCACCGACTTCCAGTTCCAGGTTAGCGGCCATCTGCTTTGCATTTTGAGCTCGATATCTCGCATCATCGATTTCTCGCTGCTGAAAATAATCCCAAATAGTGTCTAACATTTATTTCACTTCACTTAACAAATCAGAAAAAAATGGATCAAATCTGCATTTACGATTTTCGTTTAATCAAAATTATTAACAGATATATCAAACCAAGTAATGTCCCAAACGGAAAAGAGCCAATCCAAATCAGTGAGAGTATTAAAGAATACCAGAATAACCACTTAGCTCGAAAAGACGATAAAAACAAAGCAGTACAGGAAATCAACAAGCCTGGAGCAGACAATAGACCTCCTATAACAAAATTAGAGAGGGATTGGCTCATCATGCCTGCCATTACTTCAGGGGATGTATCAAGTGATTGGGCGATCTGAGAAGTTTCCCAAAAACTCAACATCCCCAAATAAAAGAACACAATAATCGGGGTTTGAAGAGCAGTACCCAATATAGAAAGAACGCTCCCCAACCTAACCCGCTTATTTCCCTCCGGGCAAAGCTCACTTTCCGGGGAGCTATATATGCCTTGTTCAAAACTCATTTTTACCTCAGAAAACATCACATCCTTCATCAAGGATTTATAAATTTTGTCCCTTTATTAAAGCGGTAGCGGTTGCCCTAGCAATTAGTTTCCCCTCTTGAAGAAGCTCTCCTTCCAGAAAGCAGACAGTTCCACCTCTAGATACAACTCTGCCAACACCCTCAACTGGCCCCACTTTAGCTGGGCGAACAAGTTGAGTCTTTAGCTCTAGTGTCGGAGCAAACTGACCAATATTCAGTGAAAATACAAGTGCAGGACCCATTACGTCGTCGAGCATTGCACATAGAAACCCACCCTGTATTGTTCCCGCAGGGTTTAAGAATGACTCCCTGGCAAAAAATCGGGCTTTCATCTCCATTTTTTCACGTGAATAGCTTATTAACTCAAATCCCAGAGTTTTCGCACACTCAGGTGCTGGCAGATCTCCCGACTCGACCATTTCGTAGATGTCCATATTTCCGCACCGATTCCATTCTATGTTTGTTATTTCAACTTAAGTCAGATTCACCATCACTTACCAGCCCTGCTTCACTCGATTTTGCTACTGCCCTGTATCGCACCAAGCTCCAGCAGTTAAGTGCTCTCATCTACACCAATTCACACCTTGGAGAAATCTGCCCCCAGTAAACCACTTTCCACAAGGCAAAAAAAAAGCCCCGCAATTGCGGGGCTTTTTAGATAGGCTTAAGGCCGGCTTACATCATGCCGCCCATACCGCCCATGCCACCCATACCGCTCATGTCAGGAGCAGCCGGCTTGTCTTCCGGAATTTCTGCAACCATGGCTTCGGTGGTAATCATCAGGCCAGCGATAGAAGCTGCCGCTTGCAGAGCAGAGCGGGTTACTTTAGCTGGGTCCAGGATACCCATTTCCAGCATATCGCCGTACTCACCAGTAGCAGCGTTGTAACCGAAGTTGCCTTCGCCTTGCTTGATCTTGTCAACAACTACGGAAGCTTCGTCACCAGCGTTGGAAACGATTTGACGTAGAGGCATTTCCATAGCGCGCAGGGCTGCTGCGATGCCGTGGTTCTGGTCTTCGTTGTCGCCAGTTACAGAGATAACCTGGGTAGCGCGAACCAGTGCGGTACCACCGCCAGGTACTACGCCTTCCTCTACTGCGGCGCGGGTAGCGTGCAGCGCGTCTTCAACGCGGGCTTTCTTCTCTTTCATTTCCACTTCAGTAGCGGCGCCTACTTTGATTACCGCAACACCGCCAGCCAGCTTGGCTACGCGCTCTTGCAGCTTCTCTTTGTCGTAGTCGGAAGAGGACTCTTCGATCTGTGCACGGATCTGGCTAACGCGAGCTTCGATGTCTTTAACATTGCCAGCGCCGTCAACGATTACAGTATTTTCTTTGGACAGGGTTACGCGCTTAGCAGTACCCAGGTGCTCCAGAGTGGTACCTTCCAGCTCCAGGCCAACTTCTTCAGAAATCACGGTGCCGCCAGTCAGGATAGCGATGTCCTGCAGCATGGCTTTACGACGGTCGCCGAAACCAGGTGCTTTAACAGCAGCAACTTTAACGATGCCGCGCATGCTGTTTACAACCAGAGTTGCCAGTGCTTCGCCTTCTACGTCTTCAGCGATGATCAGCAGCGGCTTGGAAGCTTTAGCTACTTGCTCCAGCAGGGGCAGCAGGTCGCGGATGTTGGAGATTTTCTTGTCTACCAGCAGGATGAACGGATTGTCCAGCTCGGCAGTCATGTTCTCTTGGTTGGTGATGAAGTAAGGAGACAGGTAGCCGCGGTCGAACTGCATGCCTTCTACTACGTCCAGCTCGTTTTCCAGGCCGGAACCTTCTTCAACAGTGATAACGCCTTCTTTGCCAACTTTTTCCATGGCTTCAGCGATGATGGTACCAACGCTCTCGTCGCTGTTAGCGGAGATAGTACCTACCTGAGCGATAGACTTGGTATCAGCACAAGGAGTGGACAGGCCAGCAATGTGGTCAACAGCTGCGGTTACCGCTTTGTCGATACCGCGCTTCAGGTCCATTGGGTTGAAGCCAGCGGCTACGGATTTCAGACCTTCAGTTACGATAGCCTGGGCCAGAACGGTAGCGGTAGTGGTGCCGTCACCCGCAGTGTCAGAAGCTTTGGAAGCGACTTCTTTAACCATCTGCGCGCCCATGTTCTCGAACTTGTCTTGCAGTTCGATTTCCTTGGCTACGGAAACACCGTCTTTGGTTACGGTAGGAGCGCCGAAGGACTTGTCCAGAACTACGTTGCGGCCTTTAGGGCCCAGGGTAGTTTTTACAGCGTCTGCCAGGATGTTTACGCCTTTCAGCATTTTCTGACGAGCGTCGTCACCGAAAATTACGTCTTTAGCTGCCATGATTCTTATTCCTCAAATTCTTT
This sequence comes from Microbulbifer maximicatervae (SeqCode), assembly GCF_052468155.1. Classification (NCBI taxonomy): domain Bacteria; kingdom Pseudomonadati; phylum Pseudomonadota; class Gammaproteobacteria; order Cellvibrionales; family Microbulbiferaceae; genus Microbulbifer; species Microbulbifer maximicatervae (SeqCode). The sequence goes on along the minus strand of NZ_CP174335.1, from coordinate 2,435,436 downwards.
TTGCGAGTAAAGTTAAAGGCTGGCCTTAGCCTTCCAACACGCCGTAGATGTCACCTTCGCTCATGATGATCAGCTCTTCGCCTTCCACCTTGAGGGTATTGCTGTCGGCATAGCGACCGAAAACAACAGTGTCACCTACCTTCACAGACAGTGCGCGAACATCGCCATTGTCCAGCTGCTTGCCCTCACCCACGGCTACCACTTCACCTTGGTTCGGCTTTTCTTTGGCAGCGCCTGGCAGCACGATACCGCCAGCTGACATCGCTTCTTCTTCCTTACGGCGTACTACGACGCGGTCGTGTAAAGGACGAATTTTCATGGATAAGTTCTCCATTGAGTCGTTTTAATGGTTTCCAACATGGGCGGCACTGGCCCTTTGGGCCGGTAACCTCACCCCTCTCTGATCCCCAGAGGCGGGGCTTAATTCTCAGTTGAACCCTATCTATGGGCGGGATTAAGGATTTCAACACCATCAGGTGAAAAAACTGCAAAGCAAATTCTCATCACTGACATTTTGTATACTTTTTAACCCAATCAGGACTTGGGGCGCTTATCTTCAACGGAGTGTTGACTCTCTCCGGGGCGCTTCTCATCTTTCGAATACTCCCCCTCGATAATGTCATCGCCACGCTTGTGATTTGGCGACTGGTTAAAATTCTGCGGAGGAACCACTTTGACGTGGCGAAGGATAAAACCGAGCAACAGGTTTCTGAGCCCAGGAATCAGGCAGATAAAGCCGAAGAAATCAGTGATAAAGCCCGGGGTGAGCAACAGCACACCACCCACCGCGAGGAATATCCCTTCAACCATCTCTTTGGCGGGAATATTTCCAGCCTGCATCTTCTCCTGGGCCCGCATCAGGGTAGAGATCCCCTGGCGGCGAAGCAGTGTCACTCCTACCACTGCGGTCAAAATGACCAGGCCGATCGTTGGCAGGGCGCCAATTTCACTCCCTACGGCAATCAACACCCACATTTCGAGTACAGGTAGGGCTATAAATAGAAGTAATAATGGGCGCATTGTGGAAATTCCTAGTTAACCAGCTTCGCAGAGAGCCGGGACGATCACGGTTTTTTCAATATGCTGTAGTAAATGGAGTGGGGAGGCAAATTATTCAAGGGCGCCTTATTCCACCCCAAAGTAACTGGAGAGAGGAAGGATTGAATGGCAAGCGAGCAACAGGATGCTATAGAAGTGCCAGCCATCGGACGCAGTCGCCACTTAGTGGACGATATATTGGCGAAAGCGGACATTCAAATTAACGGGGAAAGACCCTGGGACCTGCAACTCCATCGGGAAGCAGCCCTTGATGAGGTCATCGCCCGGCACAGCTTGGGCCTGGGTGAGTCCTATATGCGCGGCGATTGGGATGTCCAAGACCTGGATCAATTCTTCCACCGGTTACTCAGTGCTGAGATTCATCACAGTATCAAGAACTGGCGCTACTTTTGGCGCGCCACACGCAGCTACCTGGTGAATCTACAAAGCAAAAACCGCTCGTTTAATGTGGGAGAGCAACACTACGACCTGGGCAACGAATTCTATAGTGCCATGCTCGACAATCGGCTTACGTACAGCTGCGGCTATTGGAAAGAGGCTGAAACCCTCGACCAAGCCCAGGAAGCCAAGCTGGACCTGATTTGCCGCAAGCTGGAATTGAGACCCGGGATGCGCTTGCTGGATATTGGCTGTGGCTGGGGCAGTCTGGTTAGCTATGCCGCGCAAAAGTATCAAGTGGAGTGTGTAGGGATTACGATTTCCCGAGAGCAAAAAGCCTATGTGACAGAGCGCTATGGTGAACTGCCAATTACTGTTCGCCTTCAGGACTATCGAGAACTCAACGAACCTTTTGACCGCATCGCCAGCGTAGGGATGTTTGAGCATGTCGGCCGCAAGAACTACCGCACATTTATGGAAACAGCAGCGCGCTGTCTGAACAAAGATGGATTGATGATGCTGCACACGATCGGCAACAACCAGCGCACCGCATCTACGGACTTGTGGACAGAAAAATACATATTCCCAGGTGGTGAGCTACCTTCCGTAGGACAGCTGGGCGACGCGACCGATCGCTTGCTAGTGTGCGAAGACCTGCACAACTTTGGATACTACTACGATAAAACCCTAATGGCCTGGCATGAAAACTTTGAGAAAAACTGGCCGCGCTTTGCCGATCGCTACGGCCAGCGCTTCTACAGGATGTGGCGCTACTATCTACTATCTTACGCCGGTGCATTCCGGGGGCGCACACTTCAGCTATGGCAGCTAATGTATTCACGGTTTCGCACAGATGGGGTCCAGCGCATCAGTTAACACCAACTGTTTTTTATGGAAACAGCCAGGAGTAGATGGCCATCAATGGAACTATGGAAATGATATTTCTCCAGGGCACCCTTGAATAATTCCGTAGTACCTCTGGCTTGCAGAGCGATTCACAACCAATGTGAGGCTTCGTAGGAATATCCAATCCCTTTAGGAAGTCACAACTCCAGACGTGGATCGCTATAAAAGCCCTGTAGCGGTATTGCGGCAATAATCAGGGACTCCTTAAAGAATCAAGCCAACAAAGCCAAAGAATCCCCCAGCTATCATAATTCATTGAATAGCTGAAGATACTTTTAACAGTAGGCTCAACAGCTATTTCTATTCCGGCTGGCAGAAAACTACCAACCTATGGACAATTTGCTCTCATCTCTTGGCGGGTTAAACCTACTGATACAAGTGCATACCGTCTCAGCAATCATACTGACGATATTTCTCATCCCCCTGACGCTCTTAATGAAAAAGGGAAGCCGCTATCATCGGGCGTGCGGTATTACCACGCTTCTACTCGCCCTGGTTTTTTCTGCCAGCGCCTTGATGATGCTGTTTAACCCAAATTTAATCCCACACCTCAAGGCAGACATCCCCGAATACCCGATTGATACAGCCTATGTTTACAACATCCATTCCGACCTACTGTTAATTGGGCTGGCTTCCATATTTATCTATTCAATCTATTCCGCCTATCGCATATGGCCCCGTATTAAACATTCTACGGACGGAAGAATAACATCCAATGTGATTGATTGGGTCCTTGCAGCAGTCGCTTTATGGGTAACTATTTTCTACCTCCAGATGTTCTTCTACGACATGGATGAACACCCAGGTTACGCCAATATCTACTTAGCCCCCTCAGTATTGATGCTGATATTTGCAGGGCTTGATTTCTATACGTTTGTTTTCCGCCCGACAATCTATGGCAAGCCCTGGTGGGCCTTGCATATGAGCAAAATGTTGTATGCATGGTCAGCACTGATCAAAGGGTTTTTACTCAGGGATTTCCACCTGACGCTAGATCGAACCGTCCTGCATGAGATAGCATCCATTGTTATTTGGCTGTCCATCTCACTTCTCGTCTATTTGTTTTACAGGAAGAATCTCAATTCCAGATACGCTAAAAAAGAAAAGATCGAAAAAACTTAGCAAACCTTTATTGGAGCAGGAACAAAAAAAGGGTGAACTCAGTTCACCCTTTTTTTGCTGGGGAAGAGGGAAGCTTACAAGCGCGCTCCGCCATCAATATCTATCACTCGACCGGTGACATAGTCGTTCTCCAGAATAAACGCTACTGTCGAGGCGATCTCATCCTGCTCACCCAACCTGCGCAGGGGCACTTGTTTTACCAGGCTCTCAAGAATTTCAGGGCGCATTTGCGCAACCATATCGGTACCGATAAAGCCCGGGGCAATCCCGGCAACACGCACGCCGTATCGCGCCAGTTCGCGTGCCCAGGATACCGTCATCGCTGCAACACCCGCTTTACTGGCGGAGTAGTTGGTCTGCCCCATGTTGCCTGCACGGGACAAACTTGAGATATTGACCATCACCCCACCCTTGCCGCTTTCCGCCATAATGCCCGCAGCAGCACGGCCACAAAGGAATACACCGGTAAGATTCACATCGATCACAGACTTCCACTGTGCCAGGGACATGCGATCTGTCACTTTGCCGTCTTTACACTTGAGCAACATGCCATCGCGCATAATGCCGGCGTTATTAACCAAAACCTGGAGTCCGCCAAAGTCTGCTGCGATTTTCGCAAAACCGGAGTCCACCGCTTCCTCATCGGCAACATTGATCAAGTAACTGCGAGCCTCAGCACCGAGCTTTTCACAAGCTGCAACGCTGTCTTTCAGGCCTTCCTCATTAACATCGATCAGGGCCAGGCGGGCGCCCCGCGCAGCCAGATACTCGGCCATGGCTCGGCCCAACCCCTGGCCCGCACCGGTAATCGCAACAATACTGTCAGCGATTTGCATATTGAACTCCTCGTCGTCGCTCGTTTTTTAGATTTATCGTTTATGACTGCCTTCGAACCTGCCCTATGCTGGCTCGAGGGGGAATTACCATTCGTAACCGACACCAACGGTCACTTTGGTATCTTCTTTTTCACTTTCCAGGGAGGGCGTATTGTCGTACTGCCACTCGTAACCGATCTCCATCAGCACGCCTTCAACCAGCGGTGTGCGCACCCCCAGCTTGGCGTTAGCTTCGTAGTCGTTACTGTGATCAAAGGATTGTAAGGTTTCCTGGTCGAAATAAATTTCCGGTCCAAGGGAAAACTTGTAGCGGTAGTTAAGTGCAATTCGACCGGCGACATAGCGTTCATCCTGGTCTTCGCTCAACTCTTCGTCGATAAAACTCTCGTGCAGGCTACTCAAGCCACCTTCTAGGGAGAAAGTGGTCTTACTGGTATCGTAAAACAGATAACCCATACCGAGACCGAGCGTAGTTCCCAGGTCTAAGTTCTGGGCCTCTTCCCTTTCCAACTCACTGTTAGCAGCGGCAAACCATTTCTCAGCAAAGATCCAGCGCAGGTCATAGTTGAGCTGGTATTTTTCCAGGTCACCATCTTCTTCACTTTCCTGGTTCTGGTAAACCGCCCCAATCAGGTGGTTAAAATCTCCATGGCGGATATCCAAGTTGATATTGGCATCGAGGTCTTCACGCTCACGGTTACCGCTCTCGAATACGCCTCCGGCGGTAACATCACCGCTGAATAACACCGGACTGGTGGTAAATGTGCTGTAGGGTTCTGCCCGCTCAATACCGGGGAAGTCGATCAACCAACCGCGCCCTTCATCGCAGTACACTTCCCAGCGCTCCTGGCGGTGGCCAGCCAAGGTGCAAGGTTCATCCCTGCCGGCAATTTTGATATCGGTATCGATATCCATCGACACCACTTTGGATTTGTCGACTTTAACTTCACCAAAAGTCTCTGACTTCCAAGTGACCTGATCCTTCTCTACCAGCACCAACTCGCCCTGAATACGATCGCCATTTTCCAGGGTCAGCACACCGGCATGGGCCTGGAAGGGCACAAGAAACAAGAGAGTTCGAGCAAAGAGCTTGGGAAGTCGTGTCGATAAAACCACTAAGAAACCTTGGACTTTTTAGGTGTATGAACGGTGCAAACAGCCTCAACAATCGCACCATGATGCCATAACTAGAATCATGTGGCACGCCGTCACAGCGGAGGCCTTCGCGCCCAGGGGACTGTGACCTTGCGAGCTGGTAAAGTATCCATAAATGGCGAATAAAAATCTCATTTTCAGGAGATTACAAAGTAAAAAATTGCGCCCAGTTGGCGTAATTCGCCGATATTTAGAGCTTTTTATGGAAAAACAGAACTCCCTGGAAAGAATATGCCAAGCCTTGGCGGCGATCCCCAAAGGGCGGGTTGTCACCTACGGGGACTTGGCTGAGATGGCCGGCTACCCACGCGCTGCGAGACTTGCAGGTCAGACCCTGCGTAAATTACCCCGGGGTACCAAGCTACCCTGGCACCGGGTGATCAACGCCCAGGGGCGCATCTCCCTGCCGGAACCCGGCGCCAGCCGCCAGCGTGAAAGACTGGAAAGAGAGGGGGTCATACTGCTGAAAGGGCGAGTGGATATGGGCAAATACCGCTGGAAACCTTAGCCCCAATCGCAGACAGAAAACTACGCTACTTCATCAGCCCCCCAGGGCGCGACCCAAAATAACAGGATCATTCCAGGCACCGCCAAAACGGCACACAGGAGAAAGAAGTGTGTCCACCCCATTCCCTCCACCAAATAGCCGGTGGAGGCATTGGCGAAGGTGCGCGGGAGCGAAGTCAACGCTGTAAACAAGGCAAATTGAGTTGCAGTGTGCAACTTGCTGGTAGTGCGGGCGATAAATGCAATAAACACCGCTGTCCCCAACCCCACCCCGAGATACTCAAAGGCAATTACTATCGCCAATAGCCAGAGGCTAGGATTGAAATCTGGAGTGCCCACCAGCTCGCCATTCACTTCAGACAAAATCATGAATCCGAAAATTGAAACCAGCTGTACCACCCCGAAAATCCATAGGCACTTATTAATCCCAATCTTTACAATTAATAAGCCGCCAAAGAAGCCGCCAATTACCGCAGGCCACAAACCGGCATTCTTTGCCACTATGCCGATATCCGTATTGGAATATCCCATATCCAGGTAATAGGGCGTCGCCAGTGCCGTAGCCATGCTATCGCCAAGCTTGTACAAAAACATAAAGGCCAGTACGAGCACCGCCTGTTTTACGCCATTGCGATTAAAGAATTCGACAAAGGGTAAAACAATGGCCTCGCGCAAAGATTTAGGACGACCTGCTGGATGGTCTGGCTCCGCCACCATCAAGGTCATAAAGACGGCAATCAACATAAAGGCCGCAGTAATCATAAACACCTGGTCCCAGGCCAGGTGGTCCGACAGGATCAAGCTGAGGGATCCCGGAATCAAGCCGGAAATACGATAGGCGTTGGCATGAAAGGAATTGCCCAGACCCAACTCCTGGTCTGGCAGAATCTCGCGTCGGAAAGCATCCAGGACTATATCCTGGCTGGCGCTAAAAAAAGCCACGGCAAAGCAAATTGCGGCAATTGACCAAATATCAAACTGGGGACTGAACATCCCCAGGACACCAATGGAAACAATCAATAACAGCTGCATTACCAGCATCCAGCCCCGCCGGCGACCGAGCATCGGGAATGCGTAGCGCTCCATCAATGGAGACCAGATAAATTTCCACGTATAGGGCAATCCGAGCAATGCAAAAATACCGATAGTGGCCAGATCCACGCCTTCGGTACGCAGCCAAGCGGGCACCAACTGTATCAATACAAAAAGAGGCATCCCCGAAGAGAAACCGGTGCCAATACAAATCAGCATGCGCCGATTAAACACCGCCTCCCGGATGGTTTCGTGGGCCATAGTTTGTCGCTTTTATTCGCTGAGCATCATCTACCAGTGATACCCGACCCAACAGGCAACAGACACACAATCGAACATAAGGGCGAGTCTATGGAGGGGTGGGTTTCACCTTTACAACCACCATAGACACAAGCCGGGCAGAATGCCCGGCGAAGAGTTTTGATATGACATAGGGATTTAGAAAAGAGCTGAATTCGGGATGTACTCTTAGAGAGGAAATAGCATCCCTGTAAACCTTAGGTAGTGCCCGCTCCCGGCTGAACTTCTTCTCCCGGCCAGTCGCGCTGCTCGCGGCGCCAGAAATAAATGGACAGCACAATGGCTGGTATTCCCATAAGCGCCGCATAAATAAAGAAGTAGGCATAACCCTGAGCATCCACCACTATGCCGGAAAAACCACTGATAAATTTCCCCGGCAAGGTCATCAGGGAGCTGAACAAAGCATATTGAGTGGCGGTATAAGCTTTATTGGCAAGACTGGAGAGAAACGCGATCAGTATCGCATTGGCAATTCCTCCACTGATGTTGTCCGCACTAATTACCAGCGCCAACCAGGCTTTATCGGGACCGATCACAGCGAGTTGGGCAAATAACAGGTTGGTGCAGGCGACCATAACCGAACCCAGTATCAGCGGACGCACAACACCGTATCGCACCACTAACAGCCCGCCTAGAAAGGAACCGATAATGGTACAGAAGAAGCCAAACAGCTTACTGATTTCAGCAATTTCCGTTTTGGTAAAGCCCAGATCCAAATAGAAGGGATTGGCCATCACCCCCATCGCAATGTCACTTAAACGGAAGATACCGATAAATAGCAACAGAATGATTGCAAAGCGGCCATTGCGCTGAAAAAACTCGATAAAGGGGCAGGCCACGGCGCGAATAAACCACTGCTTCATGCGACCATGCTCCCCCTTGCCCAACAACCGCTGTGCCCACTCGCTTTGCAGCTCATCGGCTTCTTTGTTTACCTTGCTGTGATCGGGCTCGGCAATAATCAGAGTGGTAATCAGGCCCACGCCCATCAACCCGGCCATCGCAAGATAAGCACCGGACCAGCTAAAGATATCCGCAATAAACAGGGCACCCGCTCCGGCTATCAGCATTGCCACCCGATAGCCAAATACATAATTGGCAGCCATAGCGCCCTGGTAGTCGTCATCCATGGCCTCAATTCGATAGGCATCAATCGCCACATCTTGAGAGGCCGAACAGAAAGCGACCCACAGGGCCAGTAGGGCTACGTGCATCAGGGAGAGCTGGGGATTTAAACTGGCCATACCTATCAGGCCAATCGCTATCCCGATTTGGGATACCAGCATCCAGCCCCGACGCTTGCCCAATTTATCCGTGAAAAAAGGCAGACGCAGCTGATCGACAATAGGGGCCCAGAGAACCTTGATCGAAAAGGTAATCCCCACCCAGGCAAAAAACCCGATGGCGGTACGGCTGACACCGTAGTCCCGCAGCCAGGCAGTCAAAGTAGAGAAAACCAGCAGTAATGGGAGGCCGGCGGAAAAGCCGAGGAAAAACATGGTGAGTACACGGGGCTTCAAATAAGCGGCCAGCGCTTGCCCCCATGTCATTTGTTTTTGTAAGTTGGTCAAGCGCGGGCCTCCAGAGCCTCAGCCGCTGCAACAGGTGTTCCTGTGCAGCGGAGTATTAGGGAGCCTCTGAATAACTCCGTGATACCTCTGGCATGCATAGCGGTTCACAATCAAGGCGCGGCTTCGCAGGAATGTCTAGACCTTTCAAGAAGTCGCAACGCGGAGTGTGAATCGCTATGCAAGCCCCGAAGGGCGGGCCTTGAAGGCCACAGCTGCTGCGTTGCAGCTCTTGCAAAGGGCTACGGCCATTCGCGGCGAGCTGCGCCTAACATCTGCAACCTTCAAGACCCGCAGAGGCATTACGGAATTATTCAGAGGCTCCTTAGATTAGTTTATTTACTCAGTGGCCCCACAAAACTTCCAGCTCCGCTTCGGCCAACTTATTGGCATTGATATTGAAGCCAACTTTAGCAGGAGAAGTGTTTTCATCCAGCGGCAGGGATTCCACTTTCAAGGCATAGACACGAAAACGATAGCGATGATCCCCGTTCCCCTTGGGCGGGCAGGCACCACCGTAACCGGAATTACCATAATCATTGCGCCCCTGCACTGCTTCTGGAATCAGGCCGTTTTTCAAGTCACCGGCCCCTTCCGGAAGATTGGTCGTATCCACTGGGATATTAAATACCACCCAGTGCCACCAACCACTGCCGGTGGGCGCGTCGGGATCGTAAGCGGTAATAGCAAAACTCTTTGTGCCCTCCGGTGCCCCACTCCAACTCAATTGGGGAGACAGGTTCTCACCGCCGCAGCTGCCATAAACATGAGCCATGGGCATTTTCTTTCCAGCTTGTAGGGAGCTGGATGACAGTGTCAGCTTCTCAGCAATCGCGTTGGTTCCAGTCAGCGACAGCGCAGCAGCACAAAGCAGCCCGGCCAAACCCCGGCCGCCCTTTTTCAATAAATGGCTCATATCCCAGTTCCCCTTTTAGTTTTCTTCACTGGACAGCAGTGGGCCCACTTTGTCCAGATCCATATTTCCGCCGGTCAGAACAACCACGACATTCTTATTGCGAAAGCGCGCGCTGTGCTCAATGATCGCAGCGAGACCCACCGCAGCCGACGGTTCTACCAGCTGTTTGGTTCGTGTCCACAATAGCCGCATCGCATTGACGATACCAGCTTCGCTGACTGTCACAATATCCCGCACCGTGCGCTCAATAACGGCGTAATTTTTGCCGCCCAATGTTGTGCGCAGACCATCGGCGATCGTATCGGGTTGTTGTGTGGTGATATGAACGCCACCGCGCAGTGAACGCTGGGCATCATCCGCTCCGGCAGGTTCCGCACCAATTACCAGGATATCGGGGGCAAGCGCAGCCATAGCCAATCCCACGCCGGACAAAAGTCCACCGCCTCCCACTGGCGCCACAATAACGTCTGGAGCAAAGCCCTGTTCGCGGCTCTGCTTGAGCACTTCCATGGCTACAGTGCCCTGCCCTGCAATAATGCGCTTATCGTCATAGGGCGGGACTTCGTGCGCACCGGTTTCTTCAAGTACCTTTGCCAAAGTGGATTCGCGATCAGCCAGGCTGGGGCCCGAAGTCACCACTTTGGCACTGTACCCCTCAACCGCCATGCGTTTCGTCTTGGGAGCCGTTTCGGGCATCACCACCGTGCAGGCCAACCCCCGCTGGGCTGCTGCCCAGGCGAGCGCCGCACCGTGATTACCGGACGAATGGGTGGCAACTTCCTCGACCCCGTCTGGGAGCAGCGAAAGCGCATTAGCCGCGCCCCGCGCTTTAAAGGCACCCACTTTCTGCAAGTGCTCACACTTAAACCGCAAATTAGCGCCCGTCAGCTCGTTCAGCTGCCGAGAGCTGAGCAGAGGGGTCTCGTGTACCATGCCTGCAATATTTTGTGCGGCACTAAATACATCCTCACTGGCAGGTATCTCGTTGCGATCCAGGGGCATAACACTGTGTATCCTTTTCGACTACATAGGAATAATCCAGCTTATCCACCGTCGATAACATCCAGTGTTCTACGGAGCAGGCACAGTGGAAAACCGTGCCTGTCGATAAGGGATTATTTGCTGAGCATACGCAGGAATTTCATTTTCCTGTCGTTGAAGGGTGCATATCGTATATCGATATCGAGGATATTTCTGCGCCGCATTACGGCCTTGTAATGACTGAAAGTGCGGAAGCCATGCTCTCCATGGTAGGACCCCATACCGCTGGCACCGACGCCTCCAAAAGGCAGGTCCTGGGCCAGCATAAACATCATACAGTCATTCACACAGGCGTTGCCGGAGCTGCAACGGGATAGAATTCGATCCGCCAATGCTTCATCCTGGGTAAATACATACAGGGCCAGGGGCTTCTCTCGCTCATTGACAAACTCCTCCGCTTTGGAGAAATCATCCAGTTCAATAATGGGGAGTATCGGGCCAAAGATCTCCTCCTGCATAACTCCCGCAGAGAGATTGACGTTGCGCATTATGGTGGGCGCCATATAGCAGTCATCCACATCGACTTCACCGCCAAATACCACCTCTCCATCCCCCAGGTAATCCGACAGGCGAAGGGTGTGCTGGCTGTTAATAATACGCCCATAGTCGGCAGATTCCCGCGGGTGCTCCCCATACATTTCCCAGAGCACCCGCTGCAACATGGGGGTGAGCCGATCGGCTGTCTGCCGACTACAGAGAACATAATCCGGGGCGATACAAGTCTGCCCCGCGTTGGTAAATTTACCCCAGGCAATTCGCCGTGCAGCCACTTCCAGGTTGGCATCGTCGGCAACAATACAAGGGCTCTTTCCGCCGAGTTCCAGGGTTACCGGAGTCAGGTATTTAGCCGCCGCACTCATTATGATTTTGCCGACCCGGCCACCGCCGGTGTACATAATATGGTCCCAACGCTGCTCCAGCAGCGCCGTGGTTTCTGCCACACCACCTTCGACACACGCAAAGGCATCGTTGTCGAGATAACGCGGTAATAATTCTGCGATTAACCGGGAGGTTGCTGGCGATAACTCAGAGGGCTTTACCACCGCACAATTGCCGGCGGCAATCGCCGGTACCAGCGGCGATAACAATAATTGCAGCGGATAATTCCAGGCACCGATAATCAGCACAACACCCAGTGGTTCCGGTTGCACATAGCTCTTGGCCGGCTGGGTCATCATCGGCGATTGGACCTTGCGCGGGCGCACCCATTTCTTTAGGGACTTCAGGGTGTGATCGATATCGTTGTAAAGAAATGAAATTTCAGTGAGGTAGCTTTCCTGGGGAGCTTTGCGCAAATCATCGTGAAGGGCTTGGGCAAAATGTGCCTCGTTCTCGGAGATCATCTTGCGCAGCTGAGACAGTTGCTTGCGCCGCCAACTCAATTCAGTGGTGCTGCCGCTGCGAAAATAGGTTCGCAAGCCCGCCACTAATGTGGCTGCGTTCCAATCGTTTGCCCTAGCCAGATCTGACAACATTTGCGGTTCCAATACCGAAACTTCCAAACCCTACTTCCTCCAATGAGTATAAGCCGTCGCAGGCAATGACTAGCTTCGCTTTATTGATATGGCAAAGCACCGAAGTCCGGCCGCTGGGGCGCGCAATTTCGTAGGAAGGGGGGGATAAGTCAAGATAGGAAGGAGAGAAAATTTTGAAAATGGCGACAAATTCAACAATCGCCCCAGCAGACAAAAGTAGCTCTGGGGCGATGATACAGGCATTGCGGGATTATTCAGAGGCTCCTTAGATAAACAGAACCAGAAGGGCCAAACCAGTGATCCACAGTAGCAAGGTTCTGGATAGCAGCGCTTGCAGCCCTTCAATCTCCGCACCACTTTGGCGCTGCATCTGAGACAGATCGGAACCACCACTGCACTCACTGGCGTCAATACCGCCGAGAGCTCCTTCCAGGTAAGCCTCGAGAACCTGATCGGTATGGCTCTCACGACACATCAACACCCGGCGCCAGGCGCGGTAACAACCGGCAAAGTTACCCACAATGGCAAAGCTCAGCCCCATCACACGGACCGGCAGCCATTCCAGCAACCACAACCAACGCGCCGCCGTCGCCTCATCGGAGGAGCCCCGAGTATTTTCTGCGTACAAAGCACTCAAGCGGAAGAGTACTGCCCCGGGAATACCCAGCAAAATAAACCAGAACAGCACAGCGAAGAGTCTCTCAAAGGCGCAGTAGGCAGCGCCGCGAAATACCTGTTCATGCAGACAAGTGTCATCGGAGGGCGCTTCGTGTAACTCGCGCAAAATGGGCGCCGCCGCTTTGGTGGCACCTTCCAGGTCTCCGCTATACCAGTGGCGCAGGTAATTTGCGACGATATCGTTGAAGTTGCCGCGACCGAGACAATAGAGCAGCAGTGGCACCCCCAACAGCAGGTAGCCCAGACCACCCGCAGCGCCCTCTGCCAGCGTCATCACAATTGCAGAAATCAATACTGGAACCAGGATAGTGACACCAAGCAGCAGGCCGCTATTGCCATTAATGCTGGGCAACGCCTGTAAGTACTGACTCCAGCGACTGAACCAACCATCGCGATGTAACGGAGCCCCTGAGCCCCAGATTTGCACCAGGGCAACGGTGATCAGAACAATTAACAGAGTCATAAATAATCCGAGACTGTTTCAGTTATCAAAATCGTGCTGCGGCTCCTGTTACAGAAACCCTTCCCACTTTTAAGGTCCGCTACTGGGTATCAGACGATTTCTTTCAGCTTGTTGAGGTAGCGCTCCCAGTCAAACCCCGGACCCGGGTCCAATTTCCTTCCGGGAGCAATATCCGAATGACTGGCAATTCTATCGATATCAATAGCGGGGTAAGCTTGCATAATCGCAGCACTCACCTCGGCAAGTGCGTGATATTGGGAGTCGGTGTAAATATCGGTATCCAAACCTTCCAGCTCAATACCAATGGAAAAATCATTGCAATTAGTGCGACCTTTAAACTCGGACTTGCCCGCGTGCCAGGCACGCCGATCAAGGGGCACGTATTGAGTTACCAGGCCATCGCGGTCGATCAAAATATGCGCAGACACCTGTAACGCAGCAATATCGGCAAAATAGGGGTGCGCATCGATATCCAACTGCCCCAGGAAAAAGGCATCGATGTAGGGGCCGCCATACTGTCCGGGCGGCAAGCTGATACTGTGAATCACCAATAGATCCACCGCACAGTCTTCCGGGCGGCTATTGCAATGAGGACTCGGAACCCGGCGCGCGCCCGCCAACCAGCCAGACTCCACTTGATATTTCAATCTGCGATCTCCGCTGCAACCTATTGATAGCCCCGGTATCGACCGAGGCTTCAGCAGTTACCATTCTATGGAAGCGTTGATCGATATGCCAATCTGATCGGAGCAGTATCGCGACATAACTTGCGGAAAACCACTGGCCACTGAGTATCCCTGCTAAATACTCAACGTCCGCTCGTTAAATTCCTGAAAATTAGCGCTGCTCACTGCGCTTCTTGCGCACATTGCCAATTACGGACTGCAGCGCCCGCTCAAACAACATGCCGTCATCCAGCGGCAGCAGTTGTGCCGAACGCAGCGCATGGGCCAGCTCTAGTCGGGCAAATTCAGCGACTTTGGCGCCATTGCGATTAACGAAGATAAACTGGTCGATATCGCGAATTACCGCCGCCAGACGACAACGGAACTGCTCGTCCTCAGAGCGCTTCAGCTCGAACCAACTGCCCTGTGCCAGGCGGAAGGTCATCTGCCAGTGGGGATCATCTTCGTCAAGGGGGGCCAGTCCATCCTGCTCCGGTGCAGCCACCTCTGCGTCGGCAACTGCCTGCTCAAGCTCTTCCATCTGCGGCACAGCCACTTCCTGGGTAACCACGACTTCTGCAATAACCGCTTCAGTCACTGCAATTTCATCAACCGTAGCTTCAGTAACATCAGCGGGTCCGGCATCAGCAGCAGTTTCCTGCTCCACGATAGGGGCAACAGGCTTGTCAGCAACATTATCAGCAACAACAGGCGCAGGCTCAGCAGATTTCGCTGCGCGCACTTCGCGGGCAACCTGCTCTGCCACTTCACGTTCACGCTGCTCCGCCAGTTGCTGGGCCAGGGCAAAGCGCTCGCGATAAACTTCTTTGAGGCCGGTGAAAAGGGTACGCGCTTCGAAAGCGTTATAGGAAAGCGCCTCAATTCCCTCGCGCAATCTCTCCTGCAAAACAGGCAGTAAGCTCAATAACTGTTTGCGGGAATCCGGCATTGGGGCCTGCACACTCCACACGAGATCTCTCGCTGTGCGCACGTCACGGTTCCAGGCGTCGCTCTCTGTTCCCTCTTTAACACAGGTCAGGAACAGCACGTTGTTCCAAACTTTGTTCAACCAATCCTGTACCACCTGTGGCAGATCCCGCTCTGCAACCAAGGCATCCATGACTGCGGCAACCCGTGCGCGGGCAGCTTGGGTTTTAGCCCGACCATCCGCCTCATCGACAACGCGGCGCTCCAACATCTCGGCACGCTTGCGCTCGCGGACGATAAATTCGCGCAGGGATTCCAGCAAAACGGCAAAGATATTGATATCCCGATCAAACTCATTAAGCACGCGCTCAACAATTTCGGATATCTCTTTGTACAGGGGATCGGATTCGTAGTTATCCCCCGCCTGCCATCCGGTAGCGGCATCGGCCAACTCGTTCAGCAATTTGCGCGCAGGGTGGCCGCCTTTACTAAAAAATGACTTGTCTGCAATGGCTACTTTCAACAGCGGCAGTTGCAGGCGACCCAGAAGTGATTTGATTTGGGTGGCAAGGCTGCGGTCCTCCAGGATAAAGGAAAACAACATCTCTACCAGCTTGATCACATCGCTATCGACTTTTGCCAGCGAAGCGGCCTGGTTGGAATCCACCAAGCGCTGCTGAAGCAATTCGCCCACATTCAAAAGCTGTACCGCACTTCCACCTTGATAGTGGCTGCCACTTTGCAGCGCGCCCAAGTGGGAAAGCAGATCCCCTGCAGGCATAGGAGTAACACCGGTTGCAGCGGACACTAACCCAGGGGGAAAGTGTCCCGTAGTTGCTACGCCACCTTGCGTCGATGGGTTGCCGGCCACCACACTACTCCCCCCCCCAATGGGTACACTGGGAACACCAGGGGAATTGGAAGTACTGTTGTAAGCAGGTACCTGCCTAGCTGCACGCTGCTGCTCCTGTAGCGATGGCAGCACGCCCTGCTCTATGAGCAGTTGATTACAGAATTCGTAGAAGTCGCGCAGCTGCAACATGACCATCTGCTCGAACTTCTTCAGCAGAGTAAGGCGGGCACGAATATGGAGATTCAGTTCTTGAATCGAGTCTACAAAGGCATCACAAATGACATCAGGGCCCAAGGGGTTGTTCTTGTCATAGACTTTGACCGCATAGAGCGTATCGAGCCTCATGCACAATGCAGTGAGGGGCTCGGCAAAATCGCGCTTAGCCGTGGCCACCATGGTATCAGCAGCGACCAATTGCTCTAGGTCATCATTGTGAACTAGCGATAAATTATCGGAAGCGAAATTGCTTTCAGCCTTTTCTTCCTGGCGAACCAGGAAAGCGTGAGAGATATTCTGGACAAAGTGCTCAGCAATATTACGCCGCTCAACGCGCAACAGTCGCAAGGCCTGGAAAAGCCCATCCTGTTCCTCCTGGCCGTGGGCTCGCTCAGCCATGGCAAACAACGAATCATCCACTTTGCCAAACAGTGCTTTAATTCGCTCCAGTAACTGATCCGTCGCTTTTTCTTTCAGCATTGTTACTGCGGCGGGCAGAACAGCGGGCTTACCAGATGCAGAAATATTGCGCGCTCCACTTTTCTCTGAGAGGGAAACTACCTTGCTGGATTCACTCATTTCCAAGAGGTCCTTCGAATACCGTCCGACTTAAAACGCTGTGGCTAATAGCAAAATTGGTGAGTGGAAAAGTGGCTTTCCAAGCGACTACGGGGACTTGCACCCCCGTAAATCGGATCTCCAAACCGCCGATCTCCGGGCGCGATCATCTGTGAAAAATCTGCCGAAGCTCTTGATTTCACTCAAGTTTTGAACGCGAAGGGGCAACGATTCCCAGCCCTGTCCGAGAACAGTTCAGATTGCGATCAAACCTAGCTCTTTGGCATTCTACTAGCGTTTCTGGGCTGTTTTACACAGTTCCGCGACATATTTGAGACACCTATCACAGCTATTCGTCGAGCCAACTGCTACTTGCCGGTGATTGAGTTGAGCAATCAAAACCCCGAGTGTTTTGGTAAACTGCGTCGGCGTTAAT
The DNA here is from genome assembly GCF_052468155.1 of Microbulbifer maximicatervae (SeqCode). Classification (NCBI taxonomy): domain Bacteria; kingdom Pseudomonadati; phylum Pseudomonadota; class Gammaproteobacteria; order Cellvibrionales; family Microbulbiferaceae; genus Microbulbifer; species Microbulbifer maximicatervae (SeqCode). The sequence goes on along the minus strand of NZ_CP174335.1, from coordinate 2,418,345 downwards.
TTCGAGGTTTCCCAATGCGACCACAAGACACGGCTATTCCCAATATCACTGCCGACCTGCAACGCGCAGTTCAGGTGGCCCTGGAAGAAGATATTGGTAGTGGCGATATCACCGCCCAGCTGATCCCAGAGGACCGCAATGCGCGGGCTCGGGTAATCACCCGCGAAGATTGCACTCTGAGTGGTCGCGCCTGGGTAGAGGCTGTATTCCACGCCCTGGACCCGGAACTCGTCCTCACCTGGCACTTCGAGGATGGCGACCGCATCAGCGCCAATGCCGTTATTTTTGAGCTGGAAGGCAATGCCCGCGCTATCCTGACCGGCGAACGCGCCGCACTGAATTTCCTGCAAACCTTATCCGGTACTGCCACAACCGCTGCGGAGTTCGCCGCGCGAGCTGAAGGCACTGAGGTGAAGATTCTCGACACCCGCAAGACCATTCCCGGTCTGCGCAGCGCACAGAAGTACGCCGTACTTTGCGGTGGCTGCCACAATCACCGCATCGGTCTTTACGACGCCTTCCTGATCAAAGAGAACCATATCTTCGCCGCCGGAGGCATTGAACACGCCGTCGCCCAAGCGCGAGTGATCAAGCCGGAAGCCTTGATTGAAGTCGAAGTGGAAAATATTGAAGAGCTGGAGCAGGCGCTCGCCGTCGGTGTGGACGTGATTATGCTCGACGAATTCAATGATGAAGACACTAGAACGGCCCTGAAACTGGCCAAAGGCAAAGCCAAAATTGAGCTTTCCGGCAGTGTCGACCGGGATCGCATCGCTCAGTTAGCTGAACTGGAAGTGGACTATATCTCTTCCGGTAGCCTGACCAAGCACCTGCGCGCTATCGACCTGTCCCTGCGGATCGATCTCTAGCGCCCACAGGACCCATCATCACTGCGCTTAGTGATGGTGATGATGGTGTCCCTGCTCTTCCGTGTCTTCTGCGGGAACTTCCATCCCGCTCATCTGCCCGTGATTGGCGTGGTCTCCGTGTCCACCGTGGCCCATAGCCCCCCAAATGGTCCAGATACCAAACAGCAAAATCGCTGCGGCGAAACCATAGCGAACCCCCGGCTTTTGCACGATGCCACGCACCTGCGCCGCCGCAGCACCAGTAGCCAGCATGGCGGGCACAGTGCCCAGACCAAAAGCAAACATCGCCAGGGCAGACCGCTCAGCACTGCCCTGGGCCAGGGCAAAAGTCAGCGCGCTGTAAACCAAACCACAGGGCAACCAGCCCCACAGGGAGCCCAGTGCCAATGCCTGCCCCGCAGAGCGAACCGGTAATAATTTGGCCGATAGTGGCTGCACATAGCGCCAAAGGTAGCGGCCCCCTTTTTCAATCCAAGCCAATCCCTGCCAGATACCGCCGATGTACAGCGCCATCAGGATCAACATGATCCCGGCAGCAAATCGCAGCGGAGTTAGTGCCGGCAGTATCGCCGCACCGAGGGCACCAGCGAGCGCTCCCATCAGCGCATAGCTACCCAGGCGACCCAATTGGTAAGAGCCCAGCTGCACCCAAGCAGTTTTTTTGCCCGGTACCGCCATACCCAGCGCTCCGGAGATTCCCCCACACATACCGATGCAGTGACTGCTACCCAAAAAACCGATAGCGAGCGCCGCCGCTAAAAAACCCCAGTCCCCCACTTACTTCTCCTGCTTCCTTTCCGCGTCAGATTTGTCCTGCTGAACATCATCGTCATCAAACAAAATGCGACGACCTTCCGTTTCCAGGTCATCGTACTGTCCGTTATTCACGGCCCAGAAAAAGAGCTTCACCGCAAAGCCAACCAAAATCACCGCAATGGGAATCAGGAAATACAGACTTTCCATCAGTTACACCTCCTCTCTTTCTGTGAGCACGGGATTAAGCCGCAGCGCTCACAGGGTTTTCGTCGACTTCCTGTCCACGGGACAGACGCAACGCATTTAGCACTACGATCAGAGAACTCAGGGACATACCGATTGCCGCAGCCCAGGGCGGCACCAGACCGCAAAATGCCAGCGGCAGGGCAATCACGTTGTAACCCAGAGCCCATGCCAGGTTTTGCCGCACAATTCGGCGGCACTTGTGCGCCAGCTCTATAGATTTGGGCAGCACTTCGAGATCTCCGTTCAGCAAAATGGCATCGGCGCGGGACTGGGCCAGATCCGCCGCAGACATCATCGCCACAGAGGCATCGGCACCAGAGAGCACTGGCACATCATTGATGCCATCCCCTACCATTAACACCTTCTCACCATCGCTTTGCAGCTGCTTCATATGGCTGAGCTTGTCCTCTGGCGAGGCACCGGCGCGGTAGTTGTCGATACCCGCTCGCCCTGCCAGCCGCTCAACCTCCGCAGACTGGTCACCACTGAGCAGTTCCACTGAAAGACCTTGCTCAGTCAAACCCTCAACAGCGCTGGTTGCCGAGTTCCGTAACTTATCCCCCAACGCAATCCAGGCAATAGGACCCAGGGAGTCGCCGAGCAGCAGCCACTGCCCCTCCCCTTCGGGTGTAGAAACATCCTCACTGGAGACAAAGCTCGCCTTACCCAGCCGGTAACTGTCCCCCTCGATCTGCCCTTCCAGACCAGCTCCGGTATGAACTTTCAGATCAGTGGCGATGAGATTGCCACGCCAGGCGCGGAAGGCCCTGGCCAGGGGGTGATTGGTCTGGGATTCCAGGGCAGCGGCAACATCCTTAACCCGCTGCTCGCTCCAGTTGGCCCGCAGCAAATCAATATGCAGGATTCTCGGCTCACCGCGCGTCAGGGTGCCGGTCTTGTCGAACAGCACCCGACCGATACGCGGCAGCGTTTCCAGTAGGCTGCCTCCAGCCACAAGAAGTCCCAACTGCTGTAAACGCAGGGTGGCGGAGGCCAGGGCGGCAGGGGTTGCCAGCGACAGTGCACAGGGGCAAGTCACCACCAGCACAGACAGGGATACCCAAAAAGCGCGACTGGGGTCGATTTGCCACCAGACAACAAACGCCGCTAGTGCCGCGAATAGAACGACACCGACAAAAATACCCGCGACCCGATCTGCCAGGGCCACTTGGTTGGGTTTATCTAATTGCGCCCGTTCTACCAGGCGCTCAATAGCGGACAAGCGAGTCGACTGCCCCGCTGCCGTAATTCGAATAGTCAGGGTGGAATCGCCGTTGACACTACCGGCATAAACCGGGCTGCCTGCAGACTTCTGTTGCAGTGCCGATTCACCGCTGAGCAGGGATTCATCCACACCACTAACGCCCTCCAGCACCTCCCCATCGGCGGGGATAGTGTCTCCCGGGCGCAACAAAACTTTATCCCCAGCGACCAATGCGGCCACCGGTACATGGACAATATCGTCCCCTTGGTATTTGGCCGCCGTCATCGGCAACAACTGAGCCAGACCACCGCTGGCTAAGCCCGCCCGATGGCGGGCGCGCATTTCCACCGTCCGCCCCAACAACAGGAAGAAGGTGAACATGGAGATAGATTCGAAGTACACCTCACCGGTGCCGAATACGGTGGCGTAAAAGCTGGCGACATAGGCCATACCAATCGCCAGGGACACCGGCACATCCATACTCAGGTGTCGGGCGCGCAGGCTGCGCAAAGCGGCACTGAAAAATGGGCGCGCCGCGTAGAAAACCACTGGCGTTGCTACCAGCAGGGAAACCCAGCGGAAGTAGCGCTCAAACTCGCCGACGCCCTCTTCCGCTGCAGCACCAAAATACAGGGCGATGGCAAACATCATCACCTGCATGGTGCCGAGTCCGGCGACACCCAGGCGGCGCAGGGCGGCGCGGTGTTCGCTCTGGATCACACTTTCCTGGTTGGCCGCAGTAGCCGGGGCCGGCCGGTAGCCAATCCTTTCCAGTTCGCCAAACAGCTCACTGGGTTTGATCTTGTCGGGATTAAAACCGATCTGGGCACGCTGGGTACTGGCGTTGACAGAGACCTTCTCAATCCCGTCCAACTGCCCCAGGTGCTTTTCTATCAGCCACACACAGGCCGCACAGGTAATACCGCTAATCAACAGCGAGGCAATCTTGTTGCCGTTATCCCAATCGTGAACGAACTGCTGCTGCACTTCCGGCAAATCGTATGCCGCCCAGCGGTCCTGGGGTTGAGCTTCCTCCGGCCTGTCGCTCTCCTTCTCCCGGAAGCGATAAAAGCCATCCAGACCACCGGAAACGATAGCGCTGGCTACCGCCTCACAACCTGGACAACACATATCCCGGGCGGCCCCGTCGATAACCACCGAGTGGTTGCTGCCGGGAGGGACTGGGAGTCCGCAGTGATAACAGGAGGAGGAAGACGAAGTCATTGAGTTACTGCGTTCAGTGGCGCGGCATTGCCGAGATCGAAGTTGATTTCACCTTTCAGGCGCCAGTTGGCGTCCTGATGCGCATCGGGATCGAGTTCCGGCATCAAGCGCAGATACCAGCGATTCCCAACGCCTTCAGGCAAAGTGCCCTGGTAGCGGCCCACGGAGAGCTGGGAGAAGCTCGATATGCTTATCCAGGTCAGACTCCACTGGGTGGCTCAATGTGAGCAGTAGGGCCTTGGGGTAGTCGAGGTCGCCATTCAGCTCCACGACAACCGATTTTTCAGACGGCTGAAACTGGACCAAAGCGGCCAAACCCAGCTCTTTCGCACGCAAGTCCTGCTCGGCGCTGAAGTGATACATGCGGCTGTCTTTGTAGTAAGTATCACTGACTTTATCGTCAGCAAAGCGCACCGCTATCGAGACTGTAATTGTGGAGACAACCACCACTGTAATCAGTGGGGCCAGTACCATCCACGCCCAAGGTTCCCGGTACCAGGGTTTTGGGGTTGATTCATTCATCGCGTTACCAAAAAGTTACCGTTTGTGCACAAAAGTCGAGCCCGCCTGGGCGGGCCCGTACTTTGCAACGGGATTGGCGTCCCGTCTACTGCTTTGGACCAATAAACACCGTTCGGTGCTTATCAACCAGCTCAGGATTGTCGACTGCTTGGACAACAATCTCGATATCGTGCTTGGTATCCTTCAGCTGGTCTCTGGGAACGCTTACCCGAATGGGAACGGAGAACATCTCTCCAGGCACCAGGTAAATCGTCTTCGGCTTGCGAATGGAGTAATCGTATTCAGGCTTACCTTCCACCTTTATGGTGAATTCGTGGGGAGCCTGATCCATATTGTTGATTTTTACCGTGTAGACATTTTGCACCTGTCCCTGGGACTCACGGAACATACGAGCACCGCGGTCGCGAGTGATTTCTGCCTCGATTGGGCTTCGAGTCATCACTTGCTGTGCAAACAGGCCGGTCATCGCAACCAGTATCAACGCGTAGCCAAATAGGCGCGGGCGCAGGAAGCGGGTCTTTCCACCCTGCAATTCGTCCTCAGAGGTGAAGCGAATCAAGCCCTGCTCATAGCCCATCTTGTCCATCACGCTATTACACGCATCGACACAGAGGCCACAGTTGATACATTCGTACTGCATGCCGTCGCGGATATCGATATCCACCGGACACACCTGAACACACCAGTAGCAGTCGATACAGTCGCCCATACCTTCCGCCTTGTAATCCACGTTCTTTTTGCGCGGACCACGGGTCTCACCCCGCTTGGCATCGTAGTAAACCGCCAGCGTATCCTCGTCGTACATCACCGACTGGAAACGGGCATAGGGGCACATGTATTTACACACCTGCTCACGCAGGAAGCCGGCGTTCATATAGGTGGCAAAAGTGAAGAAAGCGACCCAGAAAACACCCTGCGGGTGCGCGTTAAACGTCGCCAGATCCACCACCAGCTCGCGCACACCGTAGAAATAACCCACAAATGCCAGTGCAGTTGCCAGCGAGATCAACAGCCAAATGGTGTGTGTGCCACCCTTGCGCAGAACCTTTTCCAGGTTCCAGGGGGCCTTATCGAGCTTCATTCGCTTGTTGCGATCGCCTTCACAAACCCTTTCTGCCCAGATAAACATCATGGTCCAGACGGTCTGCGGACAGGTGAAGCCACACCACACCCTGCCCAGCAAAGTGGTGACCGCAAACAGCGCGAAGGCGGCAATGATCAGCAGCCAACCTAGAAGGAAGCCGTCTTGGGGGCCGAAAGTAGTCCAGAAAATATGGAATTGGCGGGTGGGGAGATCAAAGAAGACCGACTGGCGCCCGTCGATATTGATCCAAGGTAGGAAGAAGAAAGCCAGCAGCAAAGGCAGGCCGGTATATTTGCGAACACGGGTGAAAACACCCTTGATATGTCGGATGTAGACTTTGTCTTCCGACTCATACAGCATGCGATAGCGAACTTCGCCATCACCTTCCTGTTCCTCACGGGTTGGAATTAAATCACTCACACAAACCTCACTCTCGCACGGGCACATCTTGTACGTGGGCCAGGTAGCCCCTTATGTTGAGGCTTTTTTCTCCGTCCCTGCAGCGCCCGGAGTCCCTTGATAAAACAAGGCCCAGCAAATGCCGGGCCTCAATAGTTAATTACTGCTTTTCTTCTTCCTGCTGCGACAGGCTGTAGACATAGGCCGCTACGAGGCGGATTTTGTCTTCACGCAGTTTATCTTTTTGCGCGGGCATCATATTTGTACGACCACCGCGAATAGTGTGTTGGATCTGTTCGCGATTGCTACCGTACAGCCAGATGTCGTCGGTCAGGTTCGGCGCACCCAGCATTTGGTTGCCTTTGGCATCCATACCGTGACAAGCCATACACACGGTGTTGAATACCTTCTGACCTTCGGCTGCCATGGCGGTGTCGTGCTCCAGGCCGTTCAGGGAGAGAACATACTCTGTCGCATTTCTAACACCTTCTTCACCGATCACCGGACCCTGAGGAGGCATCATGCCCTGACGACCGTTGTACAGGGTTTCCAGGATTTTCTCCGGGGTGCCGCCGTACAGCCAGGCGTTATCGGTCAGGTTCGGGAAGCCAAAGTTACCGCCGGCATCTGCACCGTGACATACCGCACAGTTGTTAGCGAAGATCCGGGAACCCATCTTGAGGGCTTCGGGGCTCTGCGCAATCTGCTCGATCGGCATATTTTCGTACTTACCGAAGGTCTCGTGGAATCGCTCCTGAGCCTTGGCCTGGGAAGCTTCCAATGCACCGACAGAAGTCCAGTTGCCGACACCTTTGAAGTTACCCAGACCCGGGTAAACCACCAGATATCCCGCAGAGAACACCAGGGTGGCAATGAACAACATGAACCACCACTTGGGCAGCGGGTTGTCGTATTCCTCGATGCCATCGTAAACGTGGCCCGTGGTTTTGTTTTCCGGTTCAGCCTGGTCATCCACTGCCACCTTTCGGTTGGCGAACAGCACCCAGGTAATCAACGCCAGATTGGCGAGGGTGAGCACAATTACCCACACACTCCAGAATGTACTCATTACTTATCCTGCCCCTGTTTTCGATTGGCTCCGGGTTTATCCCCGGAATTGGATTCGTCCTGCTGAGCGGCCGACTTGTCCTTGTCGGCTTGTCGCTCTTCATCGGCAAATGGCAAATTGGCATCTTCTTCGAAGCGCTTCTTGCGCTTCGGAGAGAAGGCCCACCAGCAGATAGCCAGAAAAGCCACAGAGCCCAGAACCAGACCGATTTCCCGCAAAGTTTCAATAGTCACGAGTTTCCTTCCTCGCTATTAGCGTTTTTGGGTAACCAGGGTACCCAGCTGTTGCAAGTAAGCGACCAGCGCGTCAATTTCCTTGACCTTGCCACCTTTGAAAGGCTCAGCGGCGTTGGCGATGTCGTCATCGGTGTAGGGCACACCGACGAAGCGCAGCGCTTCCATCTTACGTGCGGTGTATTCGCCAGTTACCACATTGTCGAACAACCAGGGGTAAGCAGGCATGATTGACTCAGGCACAACGCTACGCGGGTTGTACAAGTGCGCGCGCTGCCATTCATCAGAGTAGCGTCCACCTACGCGCGCCAGGTCTGGACCGGTACGCTTGGAGCCCCACAGGAAGGGGTGCTCGTAAATGGATTCCTGAGCCATGGAGTAGTGGCCGTAACGCTCAACTTCCGCACGCAGAGGACGAATCATCTGAGTGTGGCAAACGTGGCAGCCTTCGCGAATGTAGATATCGCGACCTTCCAGCTCCATTGCTGTCAGCGGCTTCTGCCCCGGCAGCGGCGTGTAGTTATCCTTGGTAAAGAACTGCGGAACGATCTCAACCAGGGCGCCGAAACTGATGGCGATAATGGTGAAAAAGATCATCCAGCCGATGTTTTTTTCTACGAGGTCATGATTCTTCACGATCTAAACTCCTATGCCGCAGGCACTGCTCGAACGGTGTTATCGGCTTCGGCATCGTTTACCTTCTCGGTAATCGTGCGGTAAACGTTGTAAGCCATCAGCAGCATACCCACCAGGAACATGGCGCCGCCCAACCAGCGAACTACATAGCCCGGATGGCTGGCTACAACACTCTCTACGAAGCTGTAAGTCAGGGTGCCGTCGGCGTTAAATGCACGCCACATCAGGCCCTGGGTAATACCGTTAACCCACATAGCGGCGATGTACAGAACAGTACCTACAGTTGCCAGCCAGAAGTGCGCGTTGATCAGCTTGGAGCTGTACATTTCGCGGCGTTTCCACAGAACCGGAACTAGGTGATACAGAGCACCGATAGAGATCATTGCAACCCAGCCCAAAGCGCCGGAGTGTACGTGGCCAACGGTCCAGTCAGTGTTGTGAGACAGAGCGTTTACAGTCTTGATGGACATCATCGGACCTTCGAAGGTAGACATACCGTAGAAGGACAGGGATACCACCAGGAAGCGCAGGGTCGGGTCGGTGCGCAGCTTATGCCATGCGCCGGACAGGGTCATGATGCCGTTGATCATACCGCCCCAGGAAGGTGCCAGCAGAATCAGGGACATAACCATCGCCAGGCTCTGAGCCCAGTCGGGCAGCGCTGAGTAGTGCAGGTGGTGACCACCAGCCCATACGTACAGGGAGATCAGTGCCCAGAAGTGAACGATAGACAGCTGGTAGGAATAAACCGGACGACCAGCTTGCTTAGGTACGAAGTAGTACATGATGCCGAGGAAGGCTGCAGTCAGGAAGAACCCTACTGCGTTGTGGCCATACCACCACTGGATCATTGCGTCCTTAGTGCCCGAATAGATAGAGTAGGACTTGAACGGGCCAACAGGAATCTCCAGGTTATTAACGATATGGAGAACAGCAATAGTTACGATGTAAGCACCGAAGAACCAGTTCGCCACGTAGATGTGAGAAGTCTTACGCTTCATGATGGTGCCGAAGAACACCAGCGCGTAAGCAACCCAAACCAGGGCAATCAGGATATCGATAGGCCACTCGAGCTCAGCGTATTCCTTGGTGGAAGTGAAGCCCATCGGCAGAGTAATTGCCGCGGCGACGATAACGGCCTGCCATCCCCAGAAGGTGAAGGGGATCAGCCAGCCACCCCAAAGGCGGACCTGACAGGTACGCTGTACCACATAGTAAGAAGTGGCAAAGAGAACACTACCACCAAAGGCGAAAATTACCGCGTTGGTGTGCAGGGGCCTCAAGCGCCCGAAGTGCGAGAAGGGCTGCCAAAAGTCGTTGAGTTCAGGCCAGGCTAGCTGGGCTGCGATCAATACGCCCATGCCCATACCAAAAATGCCCCAGACCACGGACATGATGGTGAACTGGCGCACGATATTGTAGTCATAGTCCGGCACAGGGCCGGTCTTTGCCACCGTTGTCGTCATGTTTTTACTTCCGTTGCTTTTAAGATTCGGTTCCACTGTGCGGGACTGGCCCACCACAGAAGGTGTGTAACCACAATGTGTGAGGCACTGTGGTTACTATTGGCCGGATAAGGATTTAAGCGCATCCTTGCCCGGTGATTGCTGATCTAAATCAACTAAATCAATTTTCTTCCTTTACCTGCGGCAATGCGCAGACGCAGGGCGTTGAGCTTGATAAAGCCCTCCGCATCCTTCTGGTCGTAAGCGCCAGCATCGTCTTCGAAGGTAGCGATACGCTCATCGAAGAGGCTGTCCGCAGAGCGACGGCCCACAGCACTCACGCTGCCTTTGTACAGTTTCAGGCGAACTTCGCCATTAACCACATCCTGGGACTCATCGATCGCAGCCTGCAGCATGCTGCGCTCCGGGGACCACCAGTAACCGTTGTAAACCAGCTCGGCGTAGCGCGGCATCAGGGAATCCTTCATGTGCGCAACTTCGCGATCCAGGGTAATGGACTCAATGGCGCGGTGCGCCTTCATCAAAATGGTGCCGCCCGGTGTTTCGTAGCAGCCGCGGGACTTCATTCCCACGTAGCGGTTTTCCACGATATCCAGACGACCGATACCGTTGGCTCCGCCCAACTTGTTCAGCTTCTCAAGCAAAGTAGCAGGGCTTAAGCGCTCGCCGTCGATAGAAACGGGATCGCCCTTCTCAAAACCCAAAGTAATGTAGGTGGGTTCTTCCGGAGCCGCCTCGGGGCTCACACTCCAGCGCCACATATCCTCTTCGGCTTCCGCCCAGGGATCTTCGAGGTTGCCGCCCTCGTAAGAGATGTGCAGCAGGTTGGCATCCATCGAGTAAGGGGATTTCTTCTTGCTGGAAGAGAAGTCCACCGGAATATTGTGCTGCTCGCAGTACTGCATCAGCTTTTCGCGGGAGTTCAGGTCCCACTCGCGCCAGGGAGCGATTACCTGGATGCCCGGCTTCAGCGCGTAGGCGCCCAGCTCGAAGCGCACCTGGTCATTACCTTTACCGGTAGCACCGTGGGAAATGGCATCGGCGCCAGTCTCGTTGGCAATCTCAATCAGGCGCTTGGCAATTAGCGGGCGCGCAATAGAGGTACCCAGCAGGTACTCCCCTTCATAAATCGCATTGGCGCGGAACATCGGGAAAACGAAATCGCGCACATACTCTTCGCGCAGATCGTCGATATAAATCTCTTTAACCCCGAGGGCCTCGGCCTTGGCACGGGCCGGTTCCACCTCTTCACCCTGGCCGATATCAGCGGTGAAAGTCACCACTTCACAACCGTAAGTCTCCTGCAACCATCGCACGATTACTGACGTATCCAATCCACCGGAGTATGCCAGTACCACCTTTTCGATTTTGCTCATTGCTGTCCTCTGCTGCCGGAAATACGCCGCCACGACTAAACCGCGGAGACGGGGAATGCCACTACGCGAAACTAGTGTCGGTCTGGGGGAGTTATTCTTGGAGATATGCCCAGGATCGGTAAATTGCGGGCACAACAATACCCACACTCTTTGTCGGGGCGCGATTGTAGCGCCTAAGCTCGCGATCGACTAGCGCCAAGGCGCGAGTAAGCACAATTGATTGATTTTTAACCTTTTCGTGCATCGCAATTTTGTACAGCTTCGGGTAGCATTCGCGCCGCACAACGACTCACTACGCTAAGAAGCTTTACGGAGTACCATGACGGAGCAAATTACCCTTCGCGCCCCCGACGACTGGCACATTCACCTGCGCGACGGCGCCGCTCTCGGGCGCACCGTGCCCGATGCCGCAAAACAATTCCGCCGCGTGATTGTAATGCCCAACCTGGTACCCCCTGTGACCGATGCCGAAAGTGCAGTGGCTTATAAGGAACGTATTGACGCTAATGTTCCCGCCGACACCCCTTTCGAACCCTTGATGGTGATCTACCTCACCGACAAGACCGACGCTGCCGTTATTCGCAAGGCTCATGAAGCCGGTGTTATCGCCGCCAAACTGTACCCAGCGGGCGCGACCACCAACTCCGATTCCGGCGTTACCGATATCGCCAACATCTACCCGGCCCTGGAAGAGATGCAGGCCTGCGGTATGAAGCTGCTGGTACACGGTGAAGTGACCACCAGCGATATCGATATCTTCGACCGCGAGCAGGCTTTTATCGAGAAAACCCTGTCCCGCCTGGTAGATGATTTCCCCACGCTGAAAGTGGTGTTTGAACATATCACCACCGCCCAAGCAGTAGAGTTTGTACAAGGCGCCCGCGAAGGCGTTGCCGCAACCATCACCGCGCACCACCTACTGTACAACCGCAACCATATGCTGGTTGGTGGTATCCAGCCGCACTTTTACTGCCTGCCGATCCTCAAGCGCGGCTACCATCAAAATGCATTGATCGAAGCGGCCACCAGCGGTAACCCGAAGTTTTTCCTCGGCACCGACTCAGCCCCCCACGCCCACCACAAGAAAGAACACTCCTGTGGTTGCGCCGGCTGCTATACCGCCTACTCCGCTATTGAGCTATACGCCGAAGTATTCGAGCGCGCGGGCAAACTGGACAAGCTGGAAGGCTTTGCCAGTGAGTTCGGCCCCGACTTCTACGAGCTGCCGCGCAACGAGGGCACCATCACCCTGGTCAAGAGCCCCTGGACCCTGCCGGAAAAACTGGATATGGGTGGTGAAAATCTGATTCCCCTCGCAGCCGGTGAAACCTTAAACTGGCAACTTGCGTAATCGGCGAGTGCCCTGATTACAGCGCCTGCAGGGAGAACACTCCCGGCAGGCGCCGCAATTCGAATACAATACCCTGCCCCACCAGCGCCAAATGCTGCTGGCCTGAAGACAAGATTTACAAGGAACCACCGTGACACCCGCCGAAGAACCCACAGGACCAAAAAGCTCTCTCGCCCAGCGATTCCGAGGCTTTCTGCCCGTGGTCATCGACCTTGAAACCGGCGGCTTTAACGCCCGTACCGATGCACTGCTGGAAATTTCTGCGGTTATCCTCGACATGGATGACTCCGGCAACCTCTTCCCGCTGGAGACCCACAGTTTCCACCTGGAGCCTTTTGAGGGCGCCAATGTTGAGCAATCCGCTCTCGACTTTATTGGCATCGACCTGGAATCCCCGGACCGCGACGCCTGGCCGGAAGAAATCGCCATCCCCGAGCTGTTCCGCAAGATTCGCAGCGCGGTGAAAAAGCACAGCTGCACCCGCGCCATCGTGGTTGCCCACAATGCCCACTTCGACCTAGGCTTCGTCAATGCAGCCGTCGAGCGCACCGGCATCAAGCGCAACCCATTCCACCCGTTCTCCTGCTTCGACACCGCTAGCCTCGCCGGCCTCGCCTACGGCCAGACCGTATTAGCCAAAGCTTGCCAGGTTGCTGGAATCGAGTTTGATAACAACTGCGCCCACTCCGCCGAGTACGACGCAGAAAAAACCGCAACCCTGTTTTGCGGCATCGTGAACAAGTGGAAAGAGATGGGCGGTTGGCCGCTGGAAACCGAAGAGACCACAGAAGAAGCCGAATAACGCACTATCTTCCGGGCTGCCTCAAAGCGGCCCGATTTATCCAAAAACGACAAAATTATTCGAAAGCTGTCGACAAAACACCCGCTATGTGCAGAGTCTGGCCACTTGGGTGATTTTTTGTGCAAGCCGTGCTAATATGGCCCGCTTACACATAAAAACCGGATAGCGCCGTGGCCAAGAAACCTTCCTCTTCCTCCAATCGCAAACAAGCCGCTCCCCTCGAGACCAGCGAAAGCATCGAGGAGCAGGTAAAGGCGTTCCTCGCCGGTGGCGGTGAGATCGAGCAGGTGCCCAAAGGGGTAAGCGGCCAGACCAACACTTCCGGCCCCAAGCACATCACCCTCGGCAAAAAGCCCAGAGCCTAACCTCCGCGCAATAAAAAACCCCGACGGCGCTCCGCTGACCAGCAGCAAAGCGCGGCCGGGGCCGCTCGAATATGGCCGCGTCAACGCAGCCACTTCTCATTCACATCAGGGCATTTCTTCCAGTTCCGCACCCTCTTTCACCGGCGGCATCAGATCTTCTTTGTTGATATTCAAAGCCATCAGCACGTTGGCAGCTACGTAAACAGAGGAGTAAGTACCCACAACCACACCCACGATCAAGGCCAGGGAGAAGTTGTGGATCAATTCGCCACCGAAGAACTGCAGCGCCCACAGCACCAGCAAGGTGGTGAAGGACGTCATAAAGGTACGACCCAGGGTCTGGCTGATAGAAATATTGATAATTTCCTCAGATTCAGCCTTTCGCACCTTGCGGAAGTTCTCACGGATACGGTCCGATACCACGATGGTATCGTTCAGGGAGTAACCGATCACCGCCAGTACTGCCGCCAGTACGGTTAAATCGAAGTCCAATCCCATCACCGCAAAGAAGCCCAGCACGATAATCACATCATGGCCCAGAGCCGCTACAGCGCCGAAAGAGAACTTGTACTGGAAGCGCAGGGCAACGTAGATCATCACCATGAACAGGGCCAGCATCATGCCCAGGCCGCCGTCGTCACGCAGCTCGGCACCTACCTGTGGGCCCACCATCTCGACACGGCGCAGCTCAACATCACCCTCACTGCCCTCTCGCAGGAGAGCCACAACCTTGTCACCGATCGGTGTCGTTGTTTCCTGATCGGTAGCGCTGATCTGGATTTCTTCCTCGGTCACCGCAGGGGGCAACTTGATCAACAGGTCCTTCTCAGAACCAAAATTCACTACCGTGGCACCGTCGTAACCCGCTGCTTCCAGCTGATCGCGCACGTCGCTAATAAAAGGCGTTACCTCGTAGCCCACTTCAACCTGGGTACCACCGGTAAAGTCCAGGCCGAACTTCAGGCCGTTCATTGCCAGTGCGGCGATGGAGGAAAGTACCAGCACCACCGAGACAATCCCGGCGATCTTGCGCCAGCGCATAAAGTCGTAGACGCGCTTGCCCATGTACTCGGTAATTTTGCCGTTATCCACTTTGGTCTCACTCATGACTGACTCCCTTAAATCCAGAGCTTCTGCACACGGCGACCGCCGTAGAACAAGTTAACAATTGCTCGCGTACCCATGATGGCACTGAACATGGAGGTGAGAATACCGATAGACAGGGTTACCGCGAAGCCCTGTACCGGACCGGAACCGATGGCATACAGGATCACCGCCACAATCAGGGTGGTGATATTCGCATCCACAATGGTGCTGTAAGCATTGTCAAAACCGGCACTGATCGCTGTCTGGGGAGGCATCCCATTCCTGAGTTCCTCCCGTATTCGCGAGAAGATAAGCACGTTGGCATCCACCGCCATACCTACTGTCAATACGATACCGGCAATACCGGGCAGCGTGAGGGTTGCACCCAACAGCGACATAACCGCCACCAGCAGGATCATATTTACCGCCAGGGCCAGGTTTGCGGCCAAGCCAAATACGCGGTAGGAAATCAGCATACAGATAATCACAGCCAGCAGACCGATCTGTACGGACTGCACACCCACCTTGATGTTATCGGCACCCAGGGATGGGCCGATCACACGCTCTTCCACAAAGTACATGGGCGCAGCCAGGGCACCAGCACGCAGCAGCAGGGCCAGTTCCTGGGCTTCGGCCGGGCTGTCCAGACCGGTGGTGCGGAACTGCTTGCCCAAGGCACTCTGTACCGTAGCCAAGCTGATAATTTTTCGCTCTTCAGTGCGCTTCTGCACGGTAACTTCGTTACCGTTTTCGTCGATCTCAGTTACCGGCTCAAAGCGAGTCTCGATAAACAGGGTGCCCATACGGCGACCGACATTCTTCCAGGTAGCGCGGTGCATCATCTCGCCGCCACGGGCGTCGAGGGTGATATTTACCTGCGGGAAGCCGCTCTCGTCGTAACCGACGCGGGCATTGGTAACGCTGTCACCCTTGATAATGATCTGGCGCTCCAACCAGGCACCACCGTACATCTGCGCCTGACGCTCATCGCGGTAATCGAAGTATTCCTTGTTGGAAACCAGCTCATCCGGGCGAGCTTCCATACGGTATTCGAGGTTGGCAGTTTTACCGATAATACGCTTGGCCTCTGCGGTGTCCTGTACACCGGGCAGCTCCACAACGATACGGTTACGGCCCTGGCGCTGTACGATCGGCTCAGCAACACCCAGCTCGTTCACCCGGTTGCGCAGGGTAGTGAGGTTCTGGGTTACTGCGTAATCTTCCAGCTGCTTGATTTCCTGATCGGTCAGGGTTGCGCGGATCTCCAGGTTTTCGCCGCTGCCGGACTCCCGCAACTGAAGCTGCGGGAATTCCTTGCGCAGGGTGGACATCGCCCGGCTGCGCAGCTCATCGTTGCGGAAACGGGCAATAATCTCGCGATCATCTACCAGTTCCACATTGCGGTAACGGGCCTTGGCTTCGCGCAGTTTGCTCTTTACTTCCTGCTCGTAGCTTTCCATGTTGTTCTTGACGATGGTGTTGGTGTCGACTTCCATCAGGAAGTGCACACCACCCGCCAGGTCCAAACCGAGCTTCATCGGGCTAGCGCCGATATCTTTCATCCACTGGGGTGTGGTGGAAGCCAAGTTCAGGGCGACAACATAGTTGGTGGTTCCAAGCGCTTTTTGAATCGCCTCTTTAGCCGGCAACTGCTCCTCCATGGAGTTCAAGCGAATCAGTACTGACTTGTCCCCAACTTCGCCGCCGAAGTGAGCAATACCCGCATCATCCAGGGCTTTTTGTGCATTCGCAAGGACATCGGGGCCGATGGTGAGTGCACTGGATTGCCCGGAAATCTGCACGGCAGGGTCCGGCTTATAGAGATTGGGCGCGGCGTACATCAGGCCAAAGGCCACAACCGCGAGAATCAGAAAGTACTTCCAGATCGGGTAGCGATTCATGCTGTTCTCATTGTTCTAGTGTGACCCCGAGGGCCGGTAAATCTTGGCAATCTGCCTAAGCAATTTGCCTGGATATGCGGGCAGTATACGCAGAATGCAAGGTACACCGCCCCCAATAAAAGTGGGGGCTGATTATACGGGGATCGTGGGAACGGACAAATTACAGGGGTGCCGCAATGAGACGGGCAGCACCCCAGGCAGGGTAAAAGCGACGCCTGATCAGGCCTCCAGCGCTGGAACCTCGCGGCCCAGACCACGGTAGAACTCGGCGACATAAGCCTCCAACTCATTGGCGGCAATGGCATCGCGCAGCTTTTGCATCAGGCGCTGGTAGTGGCGCAAATTGTGAATCGTATTCAGCTGTGCACCGAGAATTTCACCGCAGCGATCCAGGTGATGCAAGTAAGCGCGGGAGAAATTCTCACAGGTGTAGCAATCGCACTCTTCCTCCAAGGGACCCGTATCGTGACGATGCCTGGCGTTGCGGATTTTCACCACACCTTCGAAGGTAAATAGGTGGCCGTTGCGCGCATTGCGAGTGGGCATGACGCAGTCGAACATATCCACACCGCGACGCACCGCCTCGACAATATCCTCCGGCTTGCCCACGCCCATCAGGTAGCGCGGCTTATCTTCCGGCATCTTGTGAGCCAGGTGATCCAAGACCTTGATCATCTCCTCTTTCGGCTCACCCACAGACAGGCCACCAATGGCATAGCCATCGAAACCAATCTCGGTCAGGCCGCGCAGGGACACATCGCGCAACTCCGGGTACATACCGCCCTGCACAATACCGAACAGCGCCGACGGGCTATCGCCATGAGCTTTCTTGGAGCGCTCCGCCCAACGCAGAGACAACTCCATAGATTTGCGCGCTTCGTCAGTGGTGGCCGGATAAGGGGTGCACTCATCGAAGATCATGACGATATCGGAACCCAGGTCCCGCTGAACGCGCATGGACTCCTCTGGGTCCAGGAATACCGGGCTGCCATCGATAGGCGAGCGGAAAGAAACCCCCTCTTCCGTAATCTTGCGCAGTTCACCCAGGCTAAACACCTGGAAACCGCCGGAGTCGGTGAGGATCGGGCCGGACCACTGGGTAAAATCGTGCAGATCGCCGTGGGCTTTAACCACTTCGGTACCCGGGCGCAGCATCAGGTGGAAGGTGTTGCCCAGAATAATCTGTGCACCGATCCCTTCGATATCCCTCGGCAACATACCTTTCACGGTGCCGTAAGTGCCCACCGGCATAAACGCCGGGGTTTCCACTACACCGCGAGGGAAACGCAAGCGGCCGCGACGGGCCTTGCCATCAGTGGTATCCACTTCAAACTGCATAAAACATTCGCGGCTCACTGGGTATCTCCTTTCGCTGGTGCGACTTCTTCTTTTTTGGCATTGGGATCGCGGGTAATAAACATGGCATCGCCGTAACTAAAAAAGCGATAGCGCTCCTCAACAGCGGCCTTATAAGCGGCCATCGTGTGCTGGTACCCCGCGAAGGCACTCACCAGCATCAATAAGGTGGATTCCGGCAGATGGAAGTTGGTGATCAACTTATCCACAACCTGGAATTCATAACCGGGATAAATAAAGATATCTGTCTCCCCCACCGTGGCCTGTAACTGGCCACTGCGCGCCGCACTTTCCAGCGCGCGCACACTGGTGGTACCCACCGCAATCACGCTGCCATTGCGAGCGCGACAAGCAGTTACCGCATCCACCACATCCTGGGAGACATCCAGCACTTCGCTGTGCATCTGGTGCTCAAAAATATTGTCCACGCGCACCGGCTGGAAAGTACCGGCACCCACATGCAGGGTAACGAAGACAACCTCGACACCTTTATCTCGCAATGCGCCGATCATCTCATCATCAAAGTGCAGCCCCGCCGTCGGTGCCGCCACTGCACCGGCATTGCGGCCGTATACGGTTTGGTAGCGCTCGCGATCGCTGGCATCGTCTTCACGATCAATATAAGGAGGCAGCGGCATATGGCCGAGGCGATCCAGAATCGCCAGCACACCCTCTTCTTTTGGGAAGGACAATTCAAACAGCGCATCCTTGCGGCCGGTCACCGCTATGCGGGTACCGTCCTCAAGAACAATGGTGGAACCGGGCTTAGGCGACTTACTGGAGCGCACGTGGGCCCAGATATCTGTTTCGTTAAGCACCCGCTCCACCAGGATTTCCAACTTACCGCCGGTCTCCTTCTGCGCGAACAAACGCGCCGGGATCACCCGGGTATCGTTAAAGACTATCAGGTCACCAGCTTGGACCTGATCGAGAATATCTGGGAACTGCCGATGTGCAATGGCCCCGCTGGGCCCATCCAGACACAAAAGACGGCTGCCACGGCGCTCCTCGGTGGGCGCGCGGGCGATCAGCTCATCGGGCAGATGAAAGTCAAAGTCCTGACGCTGCATGGAATCCTGGAAATCTAGAAACTATGGAGAGGTCGCGAAGGTTATAGGAAATTTTAGGAGCTGTTAAGGAGCCTCTGAAAAACTCCGTGATACCTCTGGCATGCAGAGCAGTTCACAATCAAGGCGCGGCTTTGCAGGAATGTCTAGACCTTGCAAGAAGCCGCAACGCCGAGTGTGAATTGCTCTGCAAGCCCCAAAGGGTGGGCCTTGAGGGCTACAGCTGCCACGTTGCAGCTCTTGCAAAGGACTGTGCCATTCGCGGCGAGCTGCGCCTAACATCTGCAGCCCTCAAGACCCACAGAGGCATTACGGAGTTTCTCAGAGGCTCCTCAACTAGGACGACAGAAAATGCGCTAAGTTATTGAAATCACTGGTTGACCCAAGCGAAAGCATTGCTATAATCACGCCCTCTTCGCACCGACCCCAAGGTCGAGCAGCGAAAGTGCCAGAGTGGTGAAATTGGTAGACACAGGGGATTCAAAATCCCCCGCCCTTAAAAGCGTGCCGGTTCGAGTCCGGCCTCTGGTACCATATCTCAAACCCGCGATAGCGTAGGCTTTCGCGGGTTTTTTATTGCCTGCCACTCACCCTACTACCCAACGATTAATAAGCCTAAATTTTCTAAAACACCTGATAGGTTGTCGTAAATTGCAATTAAGTCACTTCATTAAAAGCCTAAAACTTATCTAATAGGCCCACTCCGAAATAACATTTCAAAGTAATTAACTAGCGAAATACCTAGCAACGCTAGAGCAGCCGGCAACTTTCTCACTCCACCACCCCAAACTGGAACCTCCGTACTGTACCCGGCACCGAACTTATAATACTAAACTCTATAACAGCAAATCGAAGCTTCGTAACTGCGTGAAGCTCACCATCAATCTAACTTCTCCACACTTACCTACTAAAGCATCAAGTCATTGATAGTTATAAGCTTTTCTTGCAACACAGAATAAGAAATGAGGGCTAATAAATATTTAGGAGGATACTTTAAATTTCCACATTCCTTTATATTATGCCATCAACTCAGCAAACAGCTTAAATTACAATGAAAAATTATTACTTATCTAGAGACAACAAATAAATCTGTTACGTAAGATAAATTAACCGTTTAAAAATACATCAAGCTAGTATCGTGAAAGAAAATATGTAGAATACAAAGATCATCAAACACAGAATTTGCCCACTAACATGAAGCGCTAAAGTAAAGGGAAGTATTTTAAGTGCCTGAAGCAATATCTGAAGCAGATTTCCTACAAAATGAAATCTCAAAAAGCATACAAACACTTAAAAACAAAGTTAAAAAAAATAAAACAAGAGTTAAATGGATAAATGCGGCCTTGATTTCATTAGGCTCAATAATAACCTTTACACTAGGAGTGGACATACCCGAAGACAGTATTAAAATTCAAAAGAATTTAGCATTATTCTTTAGTGCCTTACTGACAACAATCAGCAGCTGGAATGCGTTCTTTAACTACAAAAAACTTTGGATCAGGCAAAAAACAACTCTATTAGCCCTCTATCAACTACAAAATGAATTGGGGTACAGAAAATCACAAGAGCCAACCCCTGAGCTAGACGATATATTCAAAAAATATCAACTAATATGGGGCAAGGACAGCACTGAGTGGAGAAGCATATTCTTAAAATCAAAAAATGAATATACTTCCAAAAGGGAAACCAAGGATTAATAATAGTGAACGTTATCAAGCTTCAGATACAAAGAATTATAATTCATCAAATACATCAACGTGATGTAGATGGCAAAAAAATACCCCCCAGCAAAAGCAATGAATTCATTAAATTTGACCATGAGGCAATGACCACCTTTAAGTCACGATTTATTAATGCTATCGGCTCGGACTCCAAAGCTGTCCCCATGTCAATCGTGAATCAAGAGACGACAGATCTACCTCACTTGATTGACCGCATTAGCAATAGCGATGATGAAGACTACATTTTTCTATCCCATGAAATCGCAAACAAACTAGCAGACGCACAGCAAAGACGAGACATAGCAGGCGGAATAATTGTAGTATTTAGTGGTACATATGGAGCAACTCCAAAAAAATTCGTAGGAATAATGAAAGCTGAAATTCATAGCGCCTACGAAAAAACAGTGAATGAACTTAATCAAGAGATTTCACTACAGTATATCGAAGAAGCATTATTAACACCTGCGACAAGGCTCTACAAAACTGCAGGTTTTTTCCAAAAAAAAAGTGATGCAGTAAAAAGAGATTTAAACTCCAAATGGGATGTCCTAATTGCTGATACACAGATTAGTCAAGCTGAGGGGAAAGCGGCAGCACGCTATTTTTATTCGAGTTTTTTAGGCTGTGGTTACCCTCAGACGAGCGCCAGAACAACCAAACAATTCTATGAAGCTACATGCGAATTTTTAAAGGACATGAAAATCAATGTAGAAAAAAGGAATGATTTACATAATGCTCTAATATCGTACTTAAAACATGAGAACTCGGATGTAATTAACCCTTCTGAATTCTCCGCTCGCTATTTTGACTTAGAAACTAGAGATTCATACTCAGAATTCCTTGAGGACAAAGAAATTCCAGTTACATCATTCACAAAAGACATCGAGCATATTTCAGGAAGGCTGAAAACTCGGAAGTTATCTTTCAGGAAGAATGTTAAATTAACTGCCCCATCGCATGTTTTCAAAGATTACATTGACATACAAGAGATGAAAAAAAATGATGATGGTGATACAGTAAACTGGACTAAGATTATTGTCAAAGATGAAATTGTAGCCCAAGAATGAACGAGGAACAGTTTTTAGACAAATGGAGTAGTGAATCCCCTATGTATGATGCATGGGGCGACTTTGTTTCATCTATAATATGTGAAACACTTGAGAGCTCTGGTAAAAATCTAACTTCATATCTTAAGCAAGACCCTGCCCATAGGGTTAAAGACTCAAACTCCCTTTTGGATAAAGCTTATTACAGAGATACTAAGAGTTACTGTAATCCTTACGATGAAATTGAAGACAAAGTTGGATGTAGATTTGTAGTGCTTTTAGTGGAGCAAATCCAAGATCTTACAAACATAATAGTTGAACAAAGTGCCTGGGACTATAAAGAGTGTCGTCATTTTCATTCCGAAAGGGAGAAAGAGCCTCTTCTCTTTACTTATCAATCTGTACATTATGTCGTCAGGGCTAAGGAGACTATCACACATAATGGCGTTGAGATTATTCCGAATACGCCATGTGAAATACAAATAAGAACATTATTACAACATGCTTATGCTGAACTGACTCATGATGCCATTTATAAAGCTAAAACCCTAGTTAAGCCTGAGGTTCATCGCACCGTAGCAAAAAGCATGGCCTTAATCGAAACTACGGATGACTTCTTCTCGGATGTTAACAACAGACTAAATGTAAATACAGAAGAAAACTTAAGCTTCCAACTAAAACTTGACGCACTTTACGAGGAATACACTGGACTTAACAGCATTGCAGCCCAGAAATCCTCAACTGTAATACTTGATGTTTTTAGTAAGATCATAAATAAAGAACTTCACTCAACTATAAGGAAGTTCCTTAAGAGAGAAACATATTTAGCTGACGTAATTAAAAATGAAGTTATTAAAAATCCATTCTATACACAAAGCGTAATAATTTTTATTTACTATTTAATAAAGAAAAGAAAAAATACTCTTATTAATAGCTGGCCACTTAACTATAAGATTCTAGAAAAACTTGCCGTAGATACCGGCGTCTCCCTTGACTCCCACTAATTGAAACACTATCTATATATCCCCCAGATCAAAAATTCTGGGCACGTACAAAACTAGTATCTTCAAACGCTATCCAGATTGATACTGGTATCAAATGCTGTATAAATAGCCACTAAAACAGAGGGGCTTCGATGCCCCCCCACAAAGTATTCGAATCTCACTAGAGAATACTCCCCTTTTAGCACCACTGCTTACGAAGAGCCTTTCTATGTGGCGTAAATATTGAACCAGGGAGAGACTATAAGCATAGCCGCGAGTGAATTGCACCTAGAATGCATTATCTGCGCTGCAAACTAAGTTATTGATTTATCTATATGTGCATAATAGAGAACCACTACCGCCTTGTAATTTATACCTAGATCGAGCAGATAAATAACTAGCCAAGCTATCAATATTTATGTTTACATCACTTAATTAGACTGGCGTTTATAATTTAAACAAATAATCTTATAGATGATAAAAAGGCATACTTAATTTAGATTCTTATTTTAAATAAATTTTTACATCTACAGGCTCAATATATGAATAATGAGAATTCAATTACTTCTGGTGGTTGCTTGTGTGGAGCTGTGCGGTACGAGGTTAAAGGGCCACTACGCAACGTAGTTAACTGTCACTGTAGTATGTGTCAAAAGCTACATGGAAGTTTCGGCCCTCATACAAAGGCTCGCAAGGTCAACATTAAAATAACAAAAGATGACGGGTTGGCGTGGTATAAAACATCAGAAGTAGCCCGCAGAGGCTTCTGCCAGCAATGTGGTTCAAGCCTCTTCTGGGAGCCATTTAATCTTGATGCAACTGGAATTATTGCAGGATCACTAGATGGCCCAACCGGGTTGAAAACTATGGGGCATATTTTCACTGGCGAAAAATCTGATTTTTACGAAATCGATGACGAGCATCCTCAATTCAAGGAGTCATCAAATGGGCAACTAGTCAATGACTACAAATAGGTAGTTACCAGTGAGATAGGGGCTCTAGTGCTCAAATAGCACTAAGGCTCCCTGTCAAATCTACGGACATCTAATTTTTTCAAGCCCATATGTTATTTAATTCGTGTACCTAGTGGGCACTTAAGGATCTAACTGAGATAAACCCATTTCCTCTAATATCTTTCAAATTAGAACCTCCACCAAATACAACCAGTAGAATTCCAGCCCCAAGTATTGGCAAATGCCCTATCAACTCATGGATACCGAGAATGGATGCGGTTAAAATGAAGAAACTTAATACCGTAAGAGTTGCCAACCCCAACAAGATAACCAACCCAAAGCAGAACTCAGCCATTCCCGCAGAAAAAACGAAGGTCAAATCGGAGAAAGAATGCCACCCCAGATTAGACATGAAGTTCCAATGATAATGCTGCAGAAATTCAAGACCCAAGTGAGGATTGAGCCACTTATTGTGAACTGCCAGAGTCATTAGCTGAAGGCCTAGCCCGCTGCGTAAAGCAAGCAGTCCAAGATCTGGCTTTTGGTACAATATAAATGCCAGTGAAAGCCCTAAAAATTCAAAGCCGTAATCAATCCAGATTGAGAATGGATAAGTAGCCATTATTGAGAGCAAAAGCGCGAAGATTAGATACCCGGAGCTTCTTAGGCTGACATCTAAAATTAACACAATACCAATTACTAGCTGAAACTCATTAATAAGACTTTGCGTGGCAGAGAATTCCAGGTTGGGGGCCAGTAATACACCCGAAAAATAATTAAAAACAAAGGTTAACCCAATCAATGCAGACGTGATATGCCAAATTTTGTGACGACCTATGTCGGACCAGAGGTAGGGAAATTTATTAGATGCTTTGTGAACTGCCACTATCTCAAGTGACTGTAAGGATCTATTCACCATACTGTATAGAAAGCCCCCCAAAAGAACTAACGCATATATCCAATTCCACTCAAACTCAACTGCATTACCATCGTTTTGTACAAACCAGCGTACATGAGACCACGCAGGAGGAGAAACAAAGTAGCCCATAAAAGCTATAACCAGTAGAAAGCTGTAAGACTTCCTCCGTGTAAACATAATTATTACCTCAGTGAATACTGCTTTTAGCCTACAGAAACTTATGCAGGCAGATCTTGTACCTGATCATATATAGTTCACGTATTTAGAGTAAATGGGGTAACTTTCACATTGCTAGGTACTTAACAAATGTGAAAAAAATAGCATTCTGAGGGAATTCTTTGTCAACCAAAAAAATTCATGGAGCAAGTTCACAAAGTGTGAAATCATTGTTCATTGGTAATGATCACCAATAGATCTTAGCTATCTTGCGCGCGTCTAGAATGAGCATGTTATCCGTCAGACAAATGGGGGAGCAACCACATAAGTCTATCTTTTATTAATAGTTTTACTAGAACCAAAAAAGTGCCGGTTATTTATGATTGAATTTAAAAGAAATGCTCACATTGAAGACTTACTGCTTTACTATGCAAAATCATACAAAGATGACTCAATACTTAAAATACTAAAGAAAGAGGTAAATAGCACTAGTGAAGCAGAAGAGTTTTCTCTCTTTATTTGGCGGGTTGTTGATTCTATTCATGATGACCAGGAAAACGAAATAGAGGTAATGAGCAGCGTAGGCAATCTTGAAATGTTACCTGATCTCGAATATAAAATATCAGGTTATATGCAATCAGTAGGCTTCTACGATATATGGTGTAAAGTGAGTAAACAGGCTTAATAGTACCAATACTCATTATTCAAGAATTGAAAATGGAAGCTCTACAAACCAGTTTAGCGTTGAGCTGACTAGTACTACTACCATCTCAAACCTTCATCCCAACAATTCTGGGCACCCACAAAAGTAGTAGCCTCAAAGACAATCCATATTGATACCGCATAAAACGTTGAATCAAACTCTGTATAAATGGCTAGCCAAATAGGGGGTAACCAATGCCTATTCCACGCAGCGCGCAAATCTCATGAGTGGCCAATGCACTTGCTTGAGTACATAAAGATGTCAAAAGCATGGGGCCGGGTAAAAGATATGGACATCGTCTCAATTGGGGCGGCAAAAGCCAGCTGGCAGATTTCCCAAGATGCGGCAACTTATACCACAACAAGCAATTACAAGCCTGCCGTCCTTTATATCAATAAAAAGACCGCTTTGAACTGTCCTCCATAGCCAAGGCTAGCCTTGACAAGCCAGGAGCAGACACCACAACTCACTTCAATGCCATACCACTCACAGGCTTTAACTGTTCGTTCGTCTACGAATATGTCGATTCGTCACTTTTTTAAACACCGAGATTACTGTCGCTATAAGCTAGGTCAAAACTCAATAGGAAAAGAAACTCTTATGAAAGTTACAGCCATTGCCTCCTGTTTACTATTAGCCTCAAGTAATAGCTTCGCCCTCGAAACCAAAAAGAATGACTACGATTTGAGAATCGACAATGTACAAATATTAACCAACGATACGGAAGGCTTTAGCGAGAAAAGCCGTATTTACATTCAAGATGACCGCATAGCCAGAATCACTCCAATGACCAGGACAGCCCTACCTGCCGAGAATACCCACGACGCAAAGGGTAAATATGCGATACCGGGCTTAATCGATTTACATGTGCACTTGAGTGCATCTGGGTCAACTTATAAGAATTATCAGCATCTGCCGCTAGAAACCAACTTAAACAATCAACTCTATTATGGCGTTACCGCTGTCACTGACCTTCTGATGTCGAGCGAGATGATGCAATCTATATCCCAGTTGAACGATTTGGCTCCACTAGTATTTGCCTCCGGACCCGCCTTCACCAACCCTAGAGGTCACGGTACCCAATTCGGAGTGAAAGTTCATGAGATTGACAGTATCGAGCAAATCAGTGCGAGCTGGGATGCACATTTAAGTTACCAGCCAAAGTTGACCAAAGCCATCATAGAAACTTTTGATGGTACTGTCGTCCCACTCTCAGATGATGTACTCAAAGAGATTGGAAAACGCTCCCAAAGCGCCGACTTACCGTTTTTTGTTCATGTCTCCACCCTGAAAGATGGGAAACGAGCAATCAAGGCCGGGGCTACTGCTTTAGCCCACGGTATTAATTTTGAACCAGTGGACAGTGAATTTATAAAGCTCATGCTACAAAACGAGGTTACCTATATACCCACTCTATCAGTGCTTCATAATCAGGCTGATGAACATGAAAATCAATCTATCACTCAGTTAGACTTGGCACCTATACACCCAAAAATGAAGAACTGCCTGTTCAATGAAGTCCAGGCACCAACCGCCAGTAGAAAACTAGCCTGGAAGAAAAAATCTATCGCATATAATAACGTGATAAAGCTAGCTAAAGCCGGTATTAAAATTGGCGCTGGCTCTGACTCCGGCAACCCCTACTCGCCACACGGACTGGGCTTAATAAGCGAGATATTAGCGTTGCACAAGGCGGGTCTATCCAACCAGCAAATTTTACTCGCCACGACACAGGTTGCAGCAAAAACTTTGAATGCAAGTGAGAATATAGGGTCAATATCCCAGGGAAAACGTGCTGACTTTATTCTGCTAAATGAAAATCCTATTGAAAACATACAAGCAATTACAAACCCAGAAAAAATCTATCTTGCAGGTGCAGCGGTAGATAGAAAACAGCTTATCGAGAAGAGTTACGCCACTCCCCCCATTGGTTCCAGTTGTGAATCTTCATCGGAGAAGAAAGGCCACAGAACATAAAAGAACCTCATAGTGTCAGCGCCCATTTAAATTGTAATTTATGGGTGCTGATACTCACCTTTAGATAATAAGAAAACACATCAAGCTGGGTTGAATTAAAACTATCTTATCTTATTTAATCCCAATATAATTGGCCAATCCTGAATAAGCTATGATAGCTAGTGCTCATCAATATTTTATGTCAATACTAAAAGATCTTAAGCATCCTTTCTTTGCGAAATCATTTGTCGTCGTTCTATTACTAGATATAGCTTGCGTATTTGTTTTTTTTGAATCAGGAGATATAAGCTCGGTCAGCAATGCTCTCACTGGTGCTCCGATATGGTTTGTTTTCTTTTATTGGCTACCCACCTGGTCCACAGCTCTCATTGTATTGCGCCTTAGACGCAGAGGGTATCATTCATTGTTAATCGAGTGGATGATCCTGGTAGTCCATATGACTATCGGCAATCAGTGCGTTAGCTGGTTTATAGAGTACGCCTTTAATGTCGAAGGCGGTTTGAATATGGGACTGGGCATTATCTTTAATGGGCTAATGTGGGCTACCTGTTTATACTGTTCTTACGCCATGCTGGAATACCGCCATAAAGCCTCTGAGCAAAAGCTCGCCATGCAGAAAGCAAAATTACAAACATTACGTTATCAGCTAAATCCACACTTTATGTTTAACAGTCTTAATACTATCTCCTCCTATATTCATAGCGATCCAAACCTTGCTGATGAAGTTTTACATAAACTGGCAGATATTTTGAGACATTCTCTCGACACTGGCGAGCTAGAAGAAACTACAATCAAAGAAGAAATTGAACTGATTAATAAGTATTTAGAGATAGAAAAAGTACGTTTTGGTGATAATTTGAAAGTAGAGATTACGGTAGACCCAAGAGCCAGTGATATCTCTATCCCTCCCCTATTATTACAGCCAATTTTTGAGAATTGCTTCAAACATTGTCGTACAATAGAAAACTTACATATTCAATGTCGTATCTACTTAAAGAATGACAAGGTAATTATTGAAGTCGCAGATAATGGATATGGATTTCAGGAAAGCGTTCTTAGTTTTATCCACTCACAGGGAACTGGAATTCATAATTTGCGCCAGCGCATTGAGCTACGACCAAATGGAAAACTTACTCTAAGCAATCAAAGCGGTGCCCACGTTAAAGTTGAGATGTCTGTATGAATTTAAGGGTCATTATTGCCGAAGATGAAGCACCGGCAAGGAATAAATTAAAAGCTCAGCTGGCGACTATTAACTCTATTGAATTGGTTGCAGAAGCAAAATCTGGACTGGAAGCATTAACATTGATTGAGGAGCATCAACCACAACTACTACTGATGGACATTGAAATGCCTCATCTTAGTGGATTGGATGTACTAGATGCCCTAACTTACCAACCCTATATTATTTTCACAACTGCGTATTCTAAGTTTGCTATTGATGCTTTTAGCCACGATACAATCGATTACTTGCTTAAACCCTTCCCATTGCAACGCTTAAAAGCTGCCATCGAAAAAGCGGAGAAGCGAATCAAACTTATTCATAACAGTACTCGAGTAGGGGATGATTCGATAGCACTAAAGCGCCTCGTAAGTAAGTGCGATGATCGCATGACCTTTATTGATCTGAACGATATTTCTTATATTAAGTCTGAACAAGGTTCAATTATTGCTCATACAGTGAAAGGCATCAAACCCTTACAAATGGGCCTAGATCAACTGGAGCAAAAGCTTAACCCAGATCAATTTCTACGCCTACACCGCAGCTACCTGATTAACCTGGACAGAGTCTCGGAAATTCAGCGTTACTTAAACGGAAAATTGGCAGTGATTATTGATGATGAACAGAAAACCACTTTAATATCTAGCCGATCCGGAGCCGATAGATTGAAAATGATATTCGAGCAGGGAAGCTAGAAATCGCTATTTGTTTCTTTATTCTTACACGATTAGACTGTGTTTACACCTTAAATGGAAATCAGGCTGAGTTTTATATGGAATACTGGAAAGTACGTTTTTGATACCATCTCATAAGCACTATCAAGTAATCATCCCAACATCATAAATCATAAACCATATCGACAAAAATAAAGTGCTGAACCAATTCAATACATTGGGAAAGACACAGAAGCCTCTAAAACTAGCCCAGCATTTCTTTAAGTGGAAATAATAATTTCGACATTCAATTATTCAAGAGACTCTTCAAATTCCTTTTTGCTCTCTAATTCGTAATAAAGAACATCACTCCAATACAAACCCATCGGAGGCTCACTCTCAACGTTGTCAAATTTATCATTGAACTGGAGCCCATAAAATGGACTTAAAACAGATTCTGAATTGTTTTCTGCTGCACTCTTTACAATATCAGCTGATGCCTCTGGGTCTTCAGGAAGTGCATCAATAGCTGCTCCAGCTTCACGGCAAGCGACAATTTCGGATTCAACGTAGCCACGCAGAACTGACCCTTCAGAGCCATCCATACAGTCCAGCTCGATAGTCTCAAGCAGTAGATGCCTATCCTTATGCTCTTGAAGGAATTCTAACGTTTCATTTAGCATTGAATCCGGCAGATCCGTAATGTCTTTGCTAATAACTCGCAGAACTTCAACAAATTTCTTTAACCGCGCAAATCCTGCCTCGAAGTCACTACTAACAGCATAAAGTTGAGTTTTATCATCAGGTGAATCGTCCTCAAAGCCATCCGAGACCAGTGACGCGCACAGTTTGGGATTCCCGGACATTAGTACACGGTAAGTGAAGGGAATACTATATGGCCATTCAGATAAGCCTGAAATAGTCTCGGGGCGGTCTGAATAGGATTTAGGTTGATTACTAAGGCTATAAAGATAAGAACGATTTGCCATTTTAAGACTCCTTATAAATACTGCCAACGGCACGACCTTATCGTTGTCATGCCTTTTTTGCTTAAGAAAAATATTAGATGGAAACTTTCTGGGCCAAGAAAGTCGAGTGTAAAGTTAACTTTGTGTGCCAACCATCCAGTTAGTTGTTAATAACTATCGATTTGCTCGCAAAATTGAGTAGATGGATCAGTTAGGTACTGACCGCCAGAGTTCTATTTATGTTAGAACTAGACTCTACCACTACTGAGCCTGATTATGTACAAAGGGGCTTTATTTTAATGATATTTTTCAGAAATTGATTTTAATCAATTTCAGCTTGGAGTTTTTCTAACGGTGCTGTAGCCAGAGCTATTCAACTTTACCCCTGCAAATAGCTCTGGTCACTCGGGAGATTATCAAACCACAACCTGCCTTAACCTGAACTTTAAATTACTCACACTATACATGTAACTGTTACTTACTTTTCTTACCCTCTGTCTTCGTTCATTAAGTCTATCTTAGTTACCAGGCTCCTATTATTCTGGGCACTCCCTTTCTTCCAATACCCCACCCCTCTTGATTGAGTATTCTGTATAACTACCAGTCATTATATCGAGAATTTGTAGCCAGGAATAAAACAGCGCTTTTTCAGATTTAGCAATTTCTTCTGCCAGTTCCTTTGCGGCTTCTTCTGTGGGTGCAGAATCCCTAAAGCTTTTTGCACCTCCATTCATTAAATGAATCCGCTCTGCAAAAATTGCGAACCGATTGATTTTTCTTCCCATAATTTTCTCCTTATCCATAAAACAGCTTAAGCCCTTATACTCCTAAGCTGATACTTCCATCCAATTCATACTTCGCTCAACTCCTCGCATTTGCGCCAGGGTCAGTTCTAACTCCTCGCGTAGATTCATCTTCACCGATACCGAAAAGCTGCGCACGTATTTTGTATAGTTAAGGATACAGATAGCGTACATTGCCCGGTTGTTATAACCCGATCGGTAACGGCAGATCCGGATCGGCTCCCCGTCAATAGTGATATTTCTGGCTCCCATTGCTACCTCTACTCAAGATACTGTACATGAATACAGTATACGGTAAGAGGTTCAGGAACTGTCAAGTCACTATTGCCGCCAGTCCAGAGCCCACTCCGCCCATATCGCCCTTCTGCACGCGAAATTACCAGTGTTATCAAGGAGTTTGGTACGAGGGTAATCACCGTTTACGCCATAGCCGCAGATATACACTTCCTGTGTATTGGCAACCCAGTCGTATAAAGTGCTGGGACAAGCCATAGACTGTATAAGAAACGATCAGTGATCTATTTTTTGATTAAAAAATGATTAACAAAGCTTAAGGTGAGGGAACACCGGTGAGTAGTACATAGGCTACACCGCTCAACTCAATGCAAGGGAGAAGCAGAGGGGTTGTCGTAGAACAATGTGTATCCTACTAGCTACCAGGAGTATTTTGAGGAAAGCTGTGGTAGTCAGCCCTTAGGAGGGTTTTGCGGTACTTCTAAGCTCTCGATGCTTTTAGCCAGCCAGTCTTCATACCAGTTAAGATAGCTACTAGACCAAGGCTGTGGCTCCCGGTAACTCTGAGTAACCCATACTTCCCCACGATGAGCACCGTTAATAACTAACATAAATTCAATACCACAGCCTATTTCTGCAATATCAATGGTGCCTGCTGACATCGGATATTCATCTTCGTCATCCTGGTAGTAGTACGGAAGACCCTCTACGTTAGCACCATAAGAATCCGCAGCCCCAAAACCAATCTCAAGAAGAAAGGCCCGAAACTCCTGCGGTAAAGAAATGCTGTACTGTTTCTCGATACCGTTAATTTCTTCCTCCGAAAACCGACGGAAGTTATAGTTCCAGCGCTCTGCACCAAAGAGAGAACAATCCTTATCCAAACCACTCAGCCGTTTAAGTTGTTGTTTGATGCCCAGAAGCCGGCTTTCTATATCTTGTGTACTCATACCGTCTATATTTTAAATATTGATAAGTTTCAATACTGTCTAGATTATAACTTTTAACTCAACAGCTGAAGAACCTACTCCACACCCTGCCGCACTGTAACCTAACGAAGAGTTAGATTACTTCAATTTATGAAATTTCGTTAATCTTAATTCACAACTATATTTTTTGCGATAAGAAGCCCTACAAATAAAACAGAAAAATAAAAACCATCCTTGAACCAAGACACCTACGTGTTAACAAAAATCAAAAGCAACATTTATGATTTAGACTATTTATTTAAGTTGTTTTGATCAATTCAATCTCGACCAACTATGGCCCAACAATATCAAACTCCAACAGCAGCTAACATATTTTAAAATTGCAAATACAGCTAAAAAGATAGGCGCAGAAATGATCTTATTGGAATTTATTCAGATTGTTTTCAGTAACAAAACTGCGTAAGGTAACTGAATATTTCTCGATATTTTGATCGCTGCTGAGCAGCGTTATTTGTAAGCAAATCGAATGCAAAATATTAAAGAGCTTTATAAATAGCCTATTCCCTCAAAGGAGAACGGTAGCGTGACATAAAAGTAAGTAAAAGTCGCTGACCCAAGGTGCTACCAACACCAGGGGCCAGCTAACCAAATTGATACACTCACTATCAAGATGGCTGTATGGATGATACGCTAGAAACCCGCTCGTCTTCAATAAAGTGGAGCACATTCAGTAACTTGAGGCAATTACTCAGGTTCTGGCAGCGTTGTGTCCGTCTTTTCTACTTTTATGCCTACCGTTCCCGTGCCCCACCCCGCATTCACTCTTCAACTTTCTTTCTAAGCTTTCCCATTGCGGAAAGGCTATCCATGGTTTGAGTATCATTAGGGAATAACATATGTTGATTTTGACTCGCCGAATTGGCCAAAACCTCAGAATTGGGGCTAATGTCTCAATCACTGTATTGAACGTTAAAGGCAATCAAGTACAAGTAGGAATAAAAGCCCCCAAATCTTTAGCGGTTCACCGCGAAGAAATTTATAACCGTATCCAGAGGGAACAGAAGATAGGCAAGTAAAATCTGTGAGCGGAAAACCTGGATCAATTATTGGGGGCAGAGTCGAGTAAGCTAATGGGTTACACTGCCACCAATTATTGGCCTTTCGCGGAAGCAATCATACTTACCGTCAAGAACCCAATCATCTTGAACCTTTGGGATTATCACGAATTAGAGATACGCCATCTTCGAAGACTATATGTCGTCTTCGAAACTTCTTGTCCTGAAGGTATTCAGGTTGGCTAATCCGATCCATTCGAAAATGACGAAAATCATTGCGAGCAGGGTCCCAAGCTACCAGATACCATAAGGGTGGTAAGATCAACATAGCTTGCGGTTCAACAACCCGGCTAGTTACTGCCCCTTTCGCATCACGATATTGGAAGCTCAGGTATAGTCGCTGAAGAAAAGCCGTTTCAAATGTAGGCAGTAGTAAGGGCGACATCTCTCCGACATTAGATATGTCTACCTCCGGTGAAAGCTTACCGATGTACAGGCAATCCATAAACCTGCGTAAGTCACGCACCTTATCAACGGGTAAAGCCTTCTCTATTTTTGCCAGCCCGGCATCCGCAAGATCTGAAAAGGGCAAACTCCCTGCTGCACGCACGGATGCAACGCTAATAAGCAACGCAAAAATCTCAGCGACCGAGAGCCGAGCTGTAGTTTGAACCGATTGCGGATCAAGTTGCAGGCCGCCCCCAGGGCCAGGTTCAGAACGGATAACAAAACCCTCATCCCGCAACGAGCTGATATCACGCAGCACGGTGCGCCTGGATGCGCCAACTTCAGCGGCTAAATCGGCAATCGTCAAAGTGCCCTTTCGCCGAAGGCTTCGCACTATGGCGTCTTGTCGGAGACGTACATTCATTTTACACAGACATTAATAAATGGTGACAGTTTTTGGCACCATTAGATTCTAGCCTAAGCACTCACGATCCAGCAAAGGGATGTTGAAGTTGGAACAACCCTTAAGGATAGGAAGCGGAGCCTGCTGGTAAACAGCAGCTCTCAAGGCCTCCCCAAAGAAGAGGAAGTAAATTGTCTAGAATACCCGATTTCCCCACACCTACTCTTATCTCAGTGAATGGCATAGAGCTGGAGGTCTTTGAAGCGGGCCAACAGAACACAGGAAACCCTGTTGTGCTTTGTCACGGATGGCCGGAACATGCCTTTTCCTGGCGCCACCAAATACCCGCTCTCGCCGCAGCGGGCTACCACGTTATCGTTCCCAATCAGCGAGGCTATGGCAACTCATCCTGCCCAACGGAAGTAACCAGCTATGACATCGAACAATTAACCGGCGATCTAGCTGCACTTCTGGATCACTACGGATACCAAGATGCCACCTTTATTGGTCATGATTGGGGTGCAATGGTCGTTTGGGGAATAGCGCTATTACATCCAAGCCGTGTTAATAAAATTATAAACCTCGCACTGCCCTATCAAGCCCGAACAGAAAAACCTTGGATCGAGTTTATGGAGGAACTCCTTGGGAGCGATTATTATTTTGTGCACTTCAATAGGCAGCCAGGTGTTGCGGACGCAGTGTTAGACAAGAACGCTTCCCAGTTCCTTCACAATTTGCTCCGTAAAAACGTACCTCCTACACCGCCGGAGCCTGGTATGGTAATAATCAATCTCGCGAGAGCAGCATCACCGCTTGGTGCCCCCTTGCTGAATGATAATGAACTGGCTGTATTCGTTTCCGCATTTGAAAAAACGGGTTTTACAAGTAGCATAAATTGGTATAGAAACCTGGATCGCAATTGGCATATCTTGGCAGATGTAGACCCAGTTATCCAAAAGCCGTCCCTTATGATTTACGGCGATCATGATTTGATACCTAGGTCTCCAGATATCAAAGATTTCGTCCCCAATGTAGATGAGGTGAACCTTAATTGCGGCCATTGGATTCAACAGGAAAGACCGGAAGAAACCAATCAAGTGATTTTAAACTGGCTGGAACAACAATCCGCTACTTAGTATCCATTTCTCTAGGAAATTTTCTTTCAATTTATCCACACAGAACCCCGCAAAAAAAGGGCGTTCACGGTAGGATACTCACTATAAAGTGGCCATCTGGGGATAGCATGTACATATAAGCGAGACATGCTACTTCATAAGGCCACTGCTCAACACTATATATCTCGATACAACTCATCAGCTACTGATAAATTGGCTTTGCTGCCGAGATGTTCCTCACCTCTAAATTTGGCTGACAATCATCACTTAAGTATGTAAAACTAGCGGCTTAATGGATCCACCCTGGTGCAGGCAGATCATAACTTCACTGTCAATTTCAGAATTTTATAATAACTGGATTCCCAAATGGAAAAGGTTGCCATATTTGTTGATGTGCAAAATGTTTATTACACATGTCGACAAATCTATAAACGAAACTTTGATTACAACAAGTTTTGGCGGGAGGTGACAGGGGGTAAAAAAGTTGTTAAGGCCATAGCTTACGCCATCGACCGTGGTGATAGAAAACAGTATGAATTTCAAAACATCTTAAGGTCGATTGGTTTCGAAGTGAAGTTAAAGCCCTTCACCCAAAGATCCGACGGCTCAGCCAAGGGCGACTGGGATGTGGGCATAACTATTGATGCTATGGAATATTCAAGCTCGGTAGATACAGTGATTTTAGTGTCAGGAGATGGCGACTTTGACATTCTTGCCCATAAGCTCAGGTTAGATAGAGGCAAGAAGGTTGAAGTATATGGTGTTCCGGAATTGACGGCTGGAGCATTAATTAATGCGGCGAGCAAATTCACTCCAATTGAAGATAGGTTATTGCTGTAATAACTACCAAGGCGACTAACTGGCGCTCTTATACGTCTCTATGTACTTATTACACTCTACCCTTCAATTGAGGTGTGAATGCAGTCTGAAAAGCTATCCCTCCTTCAAATTCAAATAGGTAACTGGTACTTATTGGCTTTAAATAAATTTCGCTCAAAATCACCATCTATTAACTTTTGTGATTTTAGATTAAAGATCTATGCTGTTAGTCAACAGACAAGTCTATTATTGGCCTTTATACTATCTAATAACACCTTAGTAAGGCTCAAGGCGTCAACAAATGAAGAACTTATTCGTTATAATTTTGACCCTATTCTCTATGGCTTCTATAGCAAGTGGGGATGTAAATAATTGCCCTAAATTAAATCTCAACATTCCTGAATCTAAAGCCAACCCAGTAATAAAGGTCGCACCACTGCGTCCAATAGGCACTAACAGGAACTTACCCGTATGCGTAGTCGTGTCCTTTAGACTGGTAGAGAAACCGACGTCTGAAGGTGGAGGTCTTGTTCCTGGGGAAATAAAGATCGAAGGTTCATCTGATAAAGCATGGGATACCCCCGTTAAAGTCGCCGTATCAAGATGGCTTTACCTTTCAGAAGGTATCGACTATCGTGGGCGTCAGTATGTGATCTATAAGATTCCCTCACAATCCCCATAGTCAAAAACTAGAAAAGCCAAATGGTACCGTTTAGAGATTTTATGCGTATATTGGTACTCTTGATTACATTTATCCCCGCAGCAGTTTTTGCAGGAGGTACAAATTGTACTAGCGACGGAGACTCAGATCACTATAAAAATCAGCTCAAAAAATTCAATGCTCAGCTACTATGCGGCCTAAGTCCTGAGTATGTTGCAGGATTTCGTATTGTTTTTGCTCCATCATTCGGACAAGCCAAGATAACAACGGTTTACCAACGCCATGACGGGACACTAGATGTAAATGGTAAATATCCTCTATCGTTATCTCAGTACATGGACATGGTTTCCCAATTTAAGGATCTCAACCTCTTTGAATTAGAAAGTTATGATAGATTAATTGATTTGTACTGTGCCAAGCCTCCAAAATTATCAACGAAAATAGATTCCTCCGAACCTAATAAATGCCCTTTGGGGTTCGATGGGGAGACCGTTTATATTGAGGCTGCCTATGGAGGCCAAAAAAGGACCGTTCAGCGCTGGAATGGACTAAGTGTTGCTCCCGATGTGGAAAGGGACTTTAGTAAAACTGCAAATTTTCTCCTAAATATACTTGACTCTGAAATTAAGGAATAATTTATTTTTATATATACTCAATGAGAACACTCAAGATTCTATTATTTTACTTTAGGGAGTGGAAAGGATTTAGCCTAATAGTTCTCCTTCTATTACTGGTGTTACCTCATGTTATTAACCTTGCCAGTAACACCGAGAAGGTTGTAAGGCAAAATGGTACAATCAAATCAAAGTTTTATATTGGTCGTTCCAATGCCGCTTACATTCCAAATTACCAATATCAAGTAGAGCTGAAGAATCGCAAGGTGATTGATGTGGGCGGCGATATGAACCTACACCCAGGTGATACAGTTTGTATTGCAAGCATCACTTATAAAAATAGCTTGAGAGTCGCCCAATATACCATAGAGACTTCAAACGGCTGCACCGGTGCACAGTAATCGGCGTTGCATAAGAATCTACTTTTGTATTCCTACTAATTTCACGACACTCTAGCCATTGAACTTTAGGCGTCAGCTCAGAGACCTACTAATTTCCATATCTATCAATCCTTATATAAGTTTCTTTACCCTAACCATATTAATAAACTCAGCATGGTGATAGATGCGACTAACTTATTGATATTACGCGTTTTTTTGATGGTATCCAGGGTATATGAAGTATTACCCCTGTTACCAAATGCTATGTTTCTAGTGTCGCGTACAATCTACGGAGCCAGAGGGCATCGGCAATGGCTATCAGAATCCTTTCTATCGATGGTGGAGGAATCCGGGGAATCTTGCCTGGCCAGATACTGGTATCCCTTGAGCACAAGCTAAAGGTGAAATCAGGCAATCCTGACGCCAGGATAGGCGAGTACTTCGACCTGGTGGCCGGAACAAGTACCGGAGCAATATTAGGTGCCGCCTACATCTGCCCTAACAAGCAAGGAAAACCAAAATTTTCTGCCCAGGATGCTGTCAGCCTCTACCTTAAGGAAGGCGAGAAAGTATTTGGCTCAGGCTCATGGCCTTTTCTAGAAAAGTTAAAGTTATTGAAGGAGGAAAAGTACTGTTCCATGGAGTTGGATAGGGTTTTATCGCAATTCTTTGGGAAAATGAAACTTAGTAATCTATTAAAGCCCTGCTGCTTTGTTTCCTATGATATCAAAAAGCGGGAACAAATCATTTTTAGGCAACATTGTGCCATAGTAAAGAATGAAGACTTTCTGGTTAAAGACCTTCTCCTGGGAAGCACCGCGGTACCAACCTACTTTGAGCCAGCACGCATCTTTTCACTACCTCCATCCAACAATAAATATGTCTTAATTGATGGTGGCATGGTAGCTAGTGATCCTGCTTTATGCGCCTACTCCGAAGCCATCAAATTCAGCGGGGTCTCTGGGATGAAGGATATGGTTATTGTATCTCTGGGTACTGGCAGGCAACTTTCAGGATACAAATACAAGGAGGTTAAAGATTGGGGGATACTCAATTGGGCAAGGCCCGCCATTGATATCGCCGTAAATGGAAGCGCGCAAATGGTTCATTACTATATGAAGCAAATTTCTTCTACCGTAGAGAATTCAAATTACTACCGGATACAACCGAAGCTTTACACTGCTGATTCAGCTATGGACAATTCGACACCAGAAAACCTGAAGAAGTTAAAAAAAGCGGGAGAGAGGAATGCAGAGTATTTTGATAAAGAGCTGGAAGAAATAGCTACTATATTAGTCAACAACCAAGGGAGCCATAGGTATCAGTAATGCTACTGATCGGGACCAGCGCTGACTTTATCAAATTTCAGCTATAGAAATTCATACTACTTATCAGAGCTTAGGTATTTTTCTCGAACCTGGTTAATCATACCCCCTGCTTCCAGCACTTCAATTTCGTCCTTAGCCAAATCACTCCGCAAGTTAATACATTCTCCAGATGATTTAATTATCAATTTAATTGAACTGCTTGACTTTATCTGTGCAGTTGGGTTGTCAATTTCAAGAGCTACCCCCTGCTCAAGCCGATCGTAATCATCAAATTCTTCAAATAGCAATGGCAGTACACCAAAGTTAATAAGATTACGCCGGTGTATACGGGCCATACTTTTTGCAATTATGCACCTTACCCCAAGAAAACGTGAAGATACTGCCGCATGCTCACGGCTAGAGCCTTGTCCATAATTCTCACCACCGACAACGAAACAGTCTCCATTGAGCTTCATTGCCCGATCATAAAACGATTCATCGATTCTTGAAAATGTATAGCGGCTGATGGCGGGGATATTTGAGCGCAGCGGTAAGATTTCTGCTCCAGCAGGTAATATTTCATCAGTGGAAACATTGTCCCCTGCTTTCAGCAATAATGGGCCAGTTAAAACTTTCGGGAGCTCTTCGAAATCAGGAAGGGGCTTGATATTTGGCCCTTTAATTAACTCCACTGCTACTGGGATTTCTTGAGGTGGCTGTAATAACGGACGTATATCAGGTAGATATTCCGGCTCATGGAAGCTGGGGTAGTCCATATCCAGATCACGAGGGTCGGTGATCACTCCTCTTAACGCACTGGCAGTGGCTACTTCGGGACTGCACAAATAGACTTGGTCATCTGCGGTGCCGGAGCGGCCGGGGAAGTTGCGAGGGACTGTACGCAAGCTTATACCACCACTGGCGGGGGCCTGCCCCATGCCAATACAGCCGCCGCATCCTGTCTGATGCAAACGAGCTCCAGCTTGAAGCAATTTTGTTAGATCGCCGCTCCGACTGAGTTCTTCGAGTAACTGACGTGAGGTCGGGTTAATGTCAAAGGAAACGTCATCGGCTATACGGCGACCTGAAACCATACGTGCCGGTATCGCAAAATCTCTCAATCCAGGGTTGGCAGAAGAGCCTATATAGCTCTGGTAGATCGGACGGCCCGCCACTTCTCGGACCGTCACAACTTTGTCTGGGCTTGATGGGCAAGCAATTAGCGGCTCGAGAGTTGATAAATCAATAGTATCTTCTTCGTCGTAACTCGCGCCTTCATCAGCCTTCATCTCGACAAAGTCACTTTCACGATGCTGCTGTCTAAGGAAGGCTCTCACACCCTCATCCGCAGGAAAGACGCTGGTAGTGGTACCCATTTCCTGCCCCATATTGGCGATCACATGGCGATCCATCGCTGTCAATTTAGCCAAGCCGGGACCGTAATATTCAACAATCTTGTTAACACAGCCCTTAACAGACTGCCGACGCAACATTTCCAGAATGATGTTCTTAGCGCTAATCCATGGCGGCAGCTCACCTTCGAGCTTCACACCGAGTATTTTGGGCATTTTCAGTGCAAAGGGGACGCCTGCGATAGCCATTGCCACCTGTAGGCCACCGGCACCAATCGCCAGCATCCCCATAGAACCCGCTGCACAAGTATGGCTATCAGCGCCAAGTAATGTCTTACCAGGCACATCGAAACAAGCCATCTGTACTGGATGGCTGACACCATTACCGGGCCGCGAAAACCAAATTCCAAATTTACGACAGGCACTTTGCAGGAATATATGGTCGTCGGCGTTTTTAAAATCCGTCTGTAACAGGTTATGGTCTACATATTGTGCTGAAAGCTCAGTCTTGATTTGAGACAAACCAAGTGCCTCAAGCTCCAACATAATAAGTGTTCCCGTCCCATCCTGAGCTAGCGTCTGATCTATCTTTATCTCTATTGGGCTGCCAGGCTCCATTGATCCACTCACGAGGTGGCTTTGGATAAGTTTCTGCGCAAGATTCATAGGCATAAAGGGATACCCGGTGAGTGAGCTGGAGCTTTCTAGTATTGATGTAACTAGATCTTGATCATTGTAGCTCTAGCTTCCTCGGCTGAAGCACCGTTGTAGTTGCAGGACTATGTAAGCGCCAAGGCTATACCCCCGGACTCTTAGTAGCTCTAACATACGCTAGCGCTACCTGAACCGTTTGCTTCCGCAGTTTTGTAATCTCTGACAAATGACTGAGTATATGCAGCTACATACGCTCGATAGGGGAGTAATCACTAGAAGATAGGGATTTAATTCAATCCAGAACTTCTATTTAACCAGTCAAAATAAAAAGTGTTCTTGGGAAAGACACAATTTTCAAAGATTGGCAATTGCTTATGGATTCAGCTCACACACAATTATATTAATTTTCTTCTCCACAAGCTGCCCTGTATTACTTTCTCCATACTCACTATGCTTACCGCGGGATGCAACTTTAAATCCAGCTG
The DNA here is from genome assembly GCF_052468155.1 of Microbulbifer maximicatervae (SeqCode). NCBI lineage: Bacteria > Pseudomonadati > Pseudomonadota > Gammaproteobacteria > Cellvibrionales > Microbulbiferaceae > Microbulbifer > Microbulbifer maximicatervae (SeqCode). The sequence continues at coordinate 2,376,774 of NZ_CP174335.1, read as the reverse complement.
CAGACAATTGGGCACAAATATCACCCTCATCAAATAGCCTGAATCCATATTGAGTGAACGGTAGATTTTGCATAAAAGATTTATCGCCAAAAGCCAGGCATAACTTTCCTTTAGGTACTAGTACTCTGGAGATCTCTGCTAGATGAGTTTTGAGGGTGTCCCAAAAATATACTGTGTGTACGGCTAGAACCTTATCGAACTGTCTATCGGCAAACGGCAGACTTTCTGAGTTACCAACTAAAAAGTCCATTTGCCCCGACTCTATATATTCAAAATTTAGGCCTTTTGCGGTTGCAATCATATCGCTCGACCAATCAATACCGGTATAGCGGACACAAGCTCCCTTACGAATTACGTCGACTGCAAATTTGCCATTGCCCGGACCAATTTCTAGAACAAAATCACCATCTACCACATTGAGAGCCGTTAAGGCGGCAAGATTCGTTGCTTCATTCGCTTTGTTCATTTGTTGCGCGGTTTCTGAGGCCAATGTACCAGATGGTTTTCTAAGCTGCTCAGCAACAAGCTTTGGATCTTTTGACATTACTATTCCTTCAGCGTCAAAAATAAAATACTAACCAGATAATTTATTCTTTAAATTAACCAATCACTACCTGGGTAACCGTTTTGTTTTGAACATACATGTAAAATACAACTTATTCTACACTACCCTTTTGCTCAATATCTATCTCGATTATATTAGGTAAAAATAGGGGTAGGCAGAATACCTATTAAGATATTCTGCCTGCGCATCTCAGTATTTCCTACAATGCAAATCACTTCAATATGAAAATTTGTTTTTTAAGTGCCCCTATCCAAAATAGATTGCAAATTAAGCAAACTAGAACTTGCTATCTTTAATTTGGTTAGATTGCACTTATAACGACATTTAAGCATCCACAGTATGTGCCATGAGCTTGCAAGCAATTATCATAATGACAGTAGCCACAATTGTTGGGACCACTGTAGGGATAAGTTCTGGATAAGATCCATCAATAAAATAGCCTACTAATCGGCCAACTAGAACCAACATCAATGCAATAAATCCAACCATAATATAGTCCACGTTAGATCTTATCGCTCCAAGAAGAACCATTGCCCAAATTGCGATTGTTGATCCTACCCACCAACAACGGACACACCACTAAGCGACTAGTTGTTCCTCAAACGCCTCAGGGCTGAGATAGCCATTGGCGCTGTGTAAGCGATTTCGATTGTAGTCTATTTCTATATACTCAAATACGGTTTCCCGCATGAGGCACCTTGTAGGAAAGCGGTTACCATGGATTACTTCTACCTTAAGTGAGTGGAAGAACGTTTCTGCGCAGGCGTTATCATAGCAGTTACCTTTGGCGCTCATGCTGCACCGCAGATCATAAGCTGTAATTAAAGATTGATAATCTTTAGAGCAATATTGGCTTCCCCTGTCAGTATGCACGATAACATTTGTAGGTTTCTTACGTCGCCATAAAGCCATTTGAAGGGCGTCACAGACCAATGTAGCTGTCATCGTTTCTGACATCGCCCAACCAATAACCAGCCGACTATATAGGTCTATCACTACAGCCAGATATAACCAACCCTCTTCTGTTCGTAGGTAGGTAATATCCCCGACCCATTTCTGATTCGGCGCTTCAGTATTGAAGTTCTGCTCGAGCAGATTTGGGGCCACTGGCAGACCATGTTTTGAGTAGGTTGTGGCTTTATATCTCTTGGCGGCTTTAGCCCGTAGGCCCTGTCGACGCATGCTGGCAGCAACTGTTTTTTGATTATATTTACTCCCCTCACTGGCCAATTCCCTCGTCAGGCGAGGGGCGCCACTACGTTCTTTACTGGCTATAAAGCGCTGCTGTACCAAACCATCAAGCTCCATTTGGTACTGCTGGCGCTTGGATTGATCGGCCGATCTTGACACCCAATCGTAAAACCCACTGCGAGATACGCTCAATACCTTAGCCATCGCTTTGATGCTGAACTTATGCCTGTGCTTTAGCATGAAGGCGTACCTCATTTCAGGCTCTTTGCAAAGTACGCTGCGGCCTTTTTTAAGATCGCCAGCTCCTCTGCCTGCTCAGCCAGCTGCCGCTTAAGGCGAGCATTCTCTGTGGCCAGCTCTCTCTCGGCATCCCCTCGGCTCTGATGTAACTTAGCCTTGCTTCGCCATCCGTAAATCTGGGAAGGATGTAACCCAAGCTGTTTAGCGGCAACGCTTACCCCTACCTTGACCGCCAGTGCTAGGGCATCTTTTCTATATTCCTCTGAGTATTTTTTACGAGTGGTTTTGGTTGATTTACTTGATCGTGTCATAGGGCACCTCTGCTGCGTAGTTTATCGCTTAAGAGAGTGTCCGTCTTTGGTGGGTAGGATCATGTTGTCCCGCCCCAAAGAGAGCGAATACTCGATAGCCCACTCACAGAATCAATAGGTTCGATAAATGTGTGGGTCAGCATGACAGATGGACTGATCATAAGAACCAATCCAGTCCCCATAAAAAACAGGGCTAAGATACCTAAAATACACCGTCCAATAGCTGCCTTCGCCATATACCCAAAACCTCCAATCAATTTGTAATCATTCAATATCACCGAACGAGGTATAGGTTATGGATAAATATGACACTATATGGCATATTTTGATAACTATGCGCACATCTACCCTCTCACGAATAGATAGACTTGAAGTTATCACTGCCCGATTAAAGTCGGACGAACCCATCACGATTGGTGAAATTGCCAAGGAAGTGGGCGTTAGCATTCGGACGCTGAATCGAGATATAGAGGTGTTGAGAAGCCGAGGCTTGCCGATTGAAACGGATGTGGGACGCGGTGGTGGAATCCGTTTGGACCAGCGCTGGGGCGTTGGTCGTGTCAACTTAAACTATACAGAGGCTGTTGACCTGATGATCAGTTTGGCTATTGCTGAACAGATGAAGTCCCCCCTCTTTATGGCACACCTAAGTAGCATCCGCCACAAGGTAATGGCTTCCTTTTCATCGTCCATGAAAAGTAAAGTGAATGGTATAAAGGCACGTATCATCATCGGAAAATCAGCTTCCGAGGTTGTGCTCTCAAATTTCTTAACTCCAAAGCGTAAAACTGTCGAGAAGCTCCACCAGGCTTTCTTAATGCTTCAACGCATAAAGATCACCTACTGTGACGAAAGCGGAAAAGAAACACTACGAACTATTGAACCCCACTACCTCTTTCTTAGTTATCCCGTATGGTACATCCTAGCCTGGGACAAGCTCCGTGAGGATATTCGGGTATTTCGCTGTGACAGGATTAGGAAAATTCAGGCTCTGAATGAAGACTTCAAGCTAATTCCACTTATTAAATTTAAACATAAGAGAGATAAAATACCTCCATCTTAAGGTCATTATGTTTGAACTTCATCGAAAACCACCTTAGAGCAGTATAAGTAATAAGCCTTATATTTAGCCAAGGGCGATAACAAATAAATTGTATACGTTACTATATGTACTGACGATACAAGTCCAAGAAACCCACAGAGTTGACCTATTAATTTGACTTGTAGCGAGATACATATTTGCATAGCTCTATAAGTATGGCTAGGATGGCTGCCAACCATTAACTCCATCGCCTAAAACAAAGAAGCCTCTTAATTTAGGTATAGGTACATGAGGATAGCCATTTGAATCCTAGGTCACTTTTCTTTTGGTTCTGCGGCTTATCGACAATCATTATTCTTGGATTCACACCAAGTTATGTTATGGCTTACCGAAACCTATCCACAATGCATCATATCCATGGAATAGTTTCCCTTCTATGGATTGGAATCATGTGCTTACAGTCTTATTTAATGCTCAAAGGGAGCACATCTCTTCATAAATATCTAGGTTGGCTGTCAGTTGTCGTTGCCACATTATTTATAGGCACTTCATACTGGGCATTTTTCAGCACTATTGAATCAACCTTAGAGAAGAGTGAAATATTTAAACTTGTATATTGGGTTGACTTATTCTTATTACCACTTTTTGTATTCTCTCTGCTATCTGGGTTCCAGTACCGAAAGTCTCCCCAAAAGCATATGCTCTGCATGATGCTGAGCTTGGTAGCTATACTACCGCCGGGACTAGGAAGGCTTATCTACGGTTTATTTCTATTTCCCTTCAATGCTCCTATTAGGTATTTTTACGAGCCTATGATGCTAACCACCATAGGAATACTGATATACTTAGGAATTCGTGAGCAATGGAGATTTGGTCAAATAAAAGTGGCTCTTGGGGTAACGACATGCTCATTTATCACTTCCTATTGGGTAGTCAATATGAGATTTTTTGAGAGTGGCGTAAGGTGGATTTTGAGCACTTAATGCTGACTCCATTTTGTTCCACTAATTATTTATCTCATTAAATATTGGGTTATTAATGGCGGCATGCTACTTCTTAATTAGACGGATAATTAGCACGCTATTTCCAAAACTCCATCCTTTCGCATAGCAATGGAAAAGAACAAACCAAAAGAGCAATTACAAAGTTAGTAAAAATAGTCTTGGAACTATTAGGATGGTGATTTACTCTACCTACAGGACCTTTGGCCCAAAACTATTTTATACGCACTCAACAAGGAAGCAGAGATGCCAGGCAGTTATCCAAATAAAATTAAGGAATTACCTCTCTACGATGGTCGCTTTGATGCTTACAAGCTTAAGGCAGAAAACAGTGATGTTCTTTTCGCATCATATCCAGCTGGAACGTTCATTCCACCCCACACTCATGACACAGATAATCATGGCGTTATCACAAAGGGGGAACTAATACTCACCATGAATGGTGCCACCCAACGGATTGGCATTGGACAGTGGTACCACGTACCGGCAAATGTAGAGCACTCCGCGACTTTTGAAGTCGAAACAGATGAAATTGAATTTTGGTTTAAAGATAAAACAATCTAAATCTCTACACGCACATAAACTAAGACCTTTAAAAGCCTAGTCGGCAACCTGTAGATGCAGTGTAATTTATCATGAAATAGAGCTGAACATGCAGCTTGAAGAAGGACTTTAGGCTTATAAAGCCTAAAGTCCTTATCGATAAAGGTATAGCAGTATCGTGTGTGGCTTAACGCTAAAGTGCAGGCGAGTTAATTACTGCGTTAAGTATTCGTCAGCACTGATAACCTCTGCATAAGCAAATTGTAGTGCTGCCATATAAGCTGCATGTATATGTGCAGCGGGAACATCGACACCATTGAAGTACATGTCCCGACTGGCACAAGCATCATGAATAACGGTATTTTCATAGCCAAAGTCACTTGCCGCTCGGGTAATGGCATCGATACACATATGGCTCATCGCACCGACAATGACCAATTTATTAACACCTAGCTCATCCAAGTGCTTTTTAAGATCCGTACCTTTGAAGCTGTTAACTTCATTCTTGAGTACTACCGGCTCACCTTCAACAGGCAGAAGGCTTTTGTGTATTTTCGCACCCTCACTACCGGCAATAAAGAATGGAGCATCCTCACTGAGAAATTCATGGCGAACATGAATAACTGGCCACTGCTTTTTGCGAAACTCAGCCAGTACTTTTGCGGCTTTGTCTGATGCTTGGCCAATGCCTTCAAGAGTCCACTTTCCGCCTTCAAAGTAGTCGTTTTGCATATCGACGACGATTAGCGCTGTCTTGCTCATAAGATTGTCCTTTGGTTGTGTCTTTGAAATGTACAAGCGCATGTTAGGGCGATGGGCTAAGATACAGGCGTGGCAAGACCGACATAAAACGGGCAAGAACTGACAGGGGGGCTAGTGACCCAAACAATCCACATTGCAATACTGATGATCCCCGGAGCGGCTCAGTCGGCGACTTATGGCCTAATCGACCTGTTCCAAACCGCAAACCACATCTGTCAGGAGTCAATTCCAGAACCCAAGGCGCTATTTGAGGTATCACGCTGGCTAATTAATGACGGAAAAGTCATACCCGAGAAAAAAGGGGCTGCTAAAGACCCAAATATCGTTATTGTACCGCCGGTACTGGAAGGTCAGGAGTACATGGAACCACCGACAGATGTTTGTACCTGGTTGTTAGAGCGGCACAAAGAGGGAGCCGTAACCTGTTCCGCTTGTGCTGGGGCTTTTATGTTGGCCGACGCAGGACTATTAGATGGACGCCAGGCGACCACTCACTGGCGACTGGCCGATGCCTTTAAGCAGAAGTTCCCGGATATAGAGCTGAATATCGATTCCATCCTGATTGCAGACCCGGATCTTGTCACCGCAGGAGGTGTAATGTCTTGGATTGACCTTGGGTTACATCTGGTCGGACGATACATGCCTCCCCATATAGTTATGGAGTTGGGACGTTTCCTGTTGGTGGATACGGGTACCCGTTACCAAAGTTATTACCGCAGTTTTCTACCTCCTCTAGATCATGGCGATAAAGCAATTTTAAAAGTACAACAGCAAATTCACCGGGATTATCAACAACCAATCTCTGTTGCAGAGATGGCTCAACTCGCCAATCTGGGCGAACGCACCTTTCTACGAAGATTTCAAAAGGTTACCGGCTATAGACCCGCCGAATATCTTCAACAGCAACGTCTGCAAAAGGCTCGCGAACTATTGGAAACGGGCACATTGCAAGTCGAACAGATCGCTTGGCAAGTGGGGTATGAGGACGTCAGCGCATTCCGGAAAATGTTTCACAAACAGACCGGCCTCTCCCCTAGGGAGTATCGACAGAGATTTTCAGGTGGCTCTAAAATGTAATTCTCGGGAAAGGTTGAGTCCTGTATGTTCCAAATGCCTTAACTCACTGAGAAGTGATTAATTTAACCATACAGCATCGAGTTTAGAGGAGTGCTTAAAAAAATCGAAAAAAACTTGAATCTGTAATATCCTATCAAAAAACACCCATTATTAAACATGAATAAATATGACAGTTGGATACTCACTTGTAAATAATACAAAAAAAGAGCAGATTATATTCCTTCATTTACCCGTCAATACTATGGGTGAAATTCTTAGTAACCCCTTATCTGCTTATATAGTAAAGTGGTACAAGGCTCAACATCACAATGATAACGTGGATTTTGTATCAGATACATACGACGACTGGCCGTTTATCAATGGATCGCGAAGCGACCTTGAACACTATAAAGAAGTAACAAATAAAGTTGTTGATTCTTTGATAGCTCAAGGAATCATTCTGGATAAAGGCATTGCTTGGAGAGATGATGATGATCCAGATACAATATTCATCAGAGACCTTTCTCTTGTCAGTAGCCCTAAGTAATTCGACAAAGATAACTTTATCCATTTAAAGCAAGATAGAGTTATAAAATAACTTAGAAAGACATGTGGAAATTCATACTAAATTATATAAATGGTGCTCTTGGCATAAGTTCCATTGAAAGCGGCGAAAGAATATCCCCAGAGGAAGAGCGCTTTCCAACAGACGGAATTGTACGCGCACCCTCTTTTGATTCGATTCCACACAAACAAGAACCTTTGACGGGCTCAGTCCGCCCAAAAGAGCTTGGTGAGGTAGTAGAAGTCATAGTTGGTGTTGATTATTCAATTTACGGTGGACAAACGATACTCGTTGCCGATTTTGGAACTTGCACAATTGAGCTGCCCAGCCCTTGCAGCGGAATAATCGAAGAGACTCTTATTAAGCCCGGCAGCTTGATAGGTAGCGAAACGCCTCTATTTAGAATACGTAGACCAATATAAAAGTTAACCTGATATAACAATAAGATTAAAAGCTTCCTGAAACCTAAAAGCTCTAATTCAAAAGTTAACCACATTCAGATAGTTATGAAGTCATTTATCGTTCGAGTAGATATTACTCCACCAACCGGCTAGCAGAAATACGAATCATTTCTCTTTAGAGATACTGATAGTTATCCCCTAAACCCTACACTTCCTCGCCATCTCAGAAATTATCCTGCAATTTTTAAAGGCAAATAGCAAGACTTCAATCTCATCAAATCCAGTGCACTCAATGTATAGGCCAAGTTCTGAATAATATTTAAAAAAATATTTTGTGACCAATTCTGGATGTTCTAAAAATCTACAGCTTTTTTTGTTAAATCATGGTATCAGCCGAACGAGCTTCCCTATATAGTGGCGCCGCCTAGATTTGATTAAAAATAGGTTAGTTGTCATTGTTTTTTGAGATGTGGGAGAGACACCAAAGTGATTAAGAAAATTATTTCGAAAAGAGATCTCAAGCTTCCAATCATTGGCGGCTTGATAGCGGCAGCAAGCTTGCTATCAACAACTGTATCGGCAACGGCCGAAGTTGATATAAATCAATTACGTCAACAATCCAAAATTATGTTCGGCACTCTCTCAGAAACTATGCCAGGCAGTGAGAGTGACACCCCAGCGATGGTTGAGCTTGGAAGAACACTGTTCATGGACAAACGGCTTTCAGTCAATGATAGCCAGTCCTGTAACAGCTGCCATCAAGTAGGGAACTACAACGGCTCGGGCGTTGACAATGAAGCGACATCACCGGGAGCCTTACCTGGCACCAAGGGTGACCGAAACTCTCCAACGGTCTGGAATTCCGGATTCCAGGTGGCTCAATTTTGGGATGGTCGCGCAGAGGACCTGAAGGAACAGGCCAAAGGTCCAATTCTAAACCCTGTAGAAATGGGAATGCCTTCAGAAGAGGCTGTTGAGGCAAGGATTTCAAAAATTGCCGAATATCAAGAAAGTTTCAAACACGCCTTTGGTAAAGAGAATGCTATCTCTTACGACAATATTGCTGGGGCTATAGCTGCGTTTGAGCGCACACTGATTACAAATGATCGTTTTGATGATTTTATAAATGGTGATGATCAGGCTATGACAAAAAGTGAGTTAAAGGGCCTGCAAACCTTTATCAACACTGGTTGTTCAGCATGCCACAATGGCGCAACCTTGGGTGGAAACATGTACCAGAAGATGGGGCTGGTCAACCAATATCCACACCAAGAAGATTTAGGTCGATATAAAGTTACAGGCCTTGAGAATGATAAAATGATGTTTAAAGTTCCAATGTTACGCGACGTAAGCAGAAGCGCTCCTTACTTCCACGACGGACGTGTAGAAACCATTGAGCAGGCAATTTACGATATGGCTTGGTATCAATTGGGACAGAAATTGAGCACACAACAGATAAATGATATTGCAACTTTCCTAAACGCTTTAGAACATCAAGCTCATTAAAATATTTCCCACCCTTCGGGGTGGGCATCTTTTGCGCTAATCAATTTTGGCTGAGCTCACGGGTTCCCAGTCACAAGCCCATTGATAACTTGTAACCATTCAACCCTGCGGTTACTTTGTGCATTAGACACAGCAGTCAGTAGACTAAACGGTTTCCTGGTTACCGACTAACTTATAATGTCTAACGCTCCACCAATACTTATATCAAGCCGGTAAAATGAAATACGAAGGGAAATTTACAGCCTTCAGCCGCCGACTTGAGAGAGTTCCATTAAATTACTGTTCAATACCTGGGCATTCAGTCATCAGATTATTTTATGTGCTTTTCGCTTTATAGATAGTGAAATTTTCCATAAGGGACTAAGAGAATAGAAATTACAATTTTTTTCTCATTCGAATAAGAACCGCCAATAGTGCTTAATTTCTTATCACAATCCCAAAGCAAGATAAGAAAACAGCCTTAAGTAACTTTTAAATAACCCAAAGAAATAAAACTAATCTGATTTGTCACACTCACTGTATTAAGAGTTTAGCGTTCAGGAAGATCAATGAGATTTCGGCTAGCGTCAGCCCTCATCGTACTAGTTATCGTAGCCTTTTTAGGCTTGGTGTACGTCTACAATTATCGACTGACCCAAAGTATTCAGTATGACGCCCACCCTGTCACTAAAGGGTTCATTAAGAGTAATGCTTCCCTTAAAGACAAAGATACTATTAACATCCTTATCATAGATGGCGGTGGAATACGTGGTTTAATACCACTCTATGTTATTCAACATATTGAAGAGCAGACTGGCAAACCTATTGATGAATTGTTTGATGTTTTTAGTGGAGTATCAACTGGGGCTATTATTGCCACAGGCCTTAATGTGAACCACAAGTCAACTGAAAGTAATCTGTCTCAAAGTGGGAAAATAATCGATCTATATATCAATGAAAGCAAGTTTGTATTTTCAGTTCCCTGGTATCACACATTACTGACCGCTAATGGTTTTATCTCTCCCCGATTTAGCGGAGAGCGCCTCAGTAACACTATGGAAAAACTCTACACTGACAAGCAAAATTTCACTGACCTCAAGAACTACGTCATAATGCCCTCTCTGAATATTCACTCCGGCCAACTCAACTTATTCAAAAATCGTGGCGAGGCAATTACTAACCTACCCACCAATACACTCTACCAATTAGTTACAGCCGCAGCTAGCGCGGAAACAGTATTCCCCCCCGTCGATTTTATGACTACCGGACAAGACATACATCATCAGTATTATGCCGATGCTGGCGTAGACGCTAACAATCCCACCAGTATTGTATTACGTGATATTATCAGGGAGTTCCCCGGAAAAAACTATTATGTACTAGTCCTTGGGGCTGGCACGCAACCACTAGCTACCACGGAAACTGACTATAGAAGCCTAAAAAACTGGGGGCAAATTAACTGGATCCAAGACCTAATTTCGAACGTACAAAGGTCTATGGATAATCAACAGTTATATACGCTGGAGATTGCGAAATCTCTCACCCCTGAGGGACGGATTAATTATAACTATTTCAATGTTGAACTTGTAAATCCCTATGTTGACCCGTTTGACTACAAGGCAAGTAATAAGCTAAAAGTTTTATCAGACAGACTTATCAGGGATAATAAAGCCGAGATTGATCAAGTCGTCGAGAGGCTCAAAAAAAATGGATAGCGCTACTGTTAATCAATCATCACTAAGATACTTGGGTCTAGCCTAGTACACAGCAAATACAGACAACTATTACCTTTCTTCTTGACAATTCTCAGCTCTCAGGCTTTTGCAAGAGGCATAGTTATCATATTCTGGGCGGAATGAAAGTACACTGACCAAGGGTATGGTCCATCGGTAATGAACACACGCCTTCTTAATCTCGATGTACTACGGGGGCTGGCTGCAACTTTGGTTGTCTGGCAACACAGTAGTGAAGTATTTATCCGCACCCCATCCATCGCTCAGCACGGCTCGGCACTGGCTGAATTTATCAGTCAACTGGATTTTGGCAGGATAGGTGTACTTTGCTTTTTCCTAATATCCGGCTTTGTCATTCCCCACAGTCTTCTTGCATCTAATCATACTCTTAAGAGCTTTGCTATCCGCCGCTTCTTCCGCTTGTATCCTGCTTACTGGTTGTCTCTGACTGCAATTATCGGACTTACATGGTTGCTCGCTGACCGAACATTCTCTGCATCTACCATTCTTGCCAATACCACAATGCTGCAAGGTCTTATGGGGTTTGAAAGTGTTCAGATTCTATATTGGACTCTCACTGCAGAGCTGCTTTTTTACTGTCTCTGCGCACTGATGTTCACCCTTCAACTACTAGGGAATCCCAGATATCTACTCTTAGGGTGCTGGGGGGCACTATCGGTATTTGTCAGCATGCAACTTTTAGGGCAATCATCCACTCCAATTTCCCAGCTTCCCGCCACCACTACTTACCTCCCCTTTGCTATCGCAGTTATGTTCTGCGGAACCCTACTCAGGTATTGCTACGAAACAAGGCGCGGTTATCGTTATATGCTTTGGGGCCTGGTTTCGACTTTCTCGATACCACTACTCGTTATGGCCATGCACCTACTAGGTAGGTCGATCAGCGAAACTCCCCTCCGCTTTGTATCATCTCATTTCATCGCTTTAGCTATCTTCCTCGTTTTTGTATTACTTCCACCAAAGCCAATACGACATTTAGCCACTCTGGGGACTATCAGTTATTCCATTTACCTGTTTCATTTAATCGTTGTCTTTCTCGTCAGCTGGGCCATAAGCCAACCTTGGGGACAAGGGCTTACAAGTATTTCTCTATCCACGTTGCTTGTGGCAGTAACACTACTTAGCTTCGCTTTGGCGGCAGCCATTTATTGGTTGGTGGAGAGGCCCTGCATGCAATTTGGGCGTTTATTGAGCGATCGAAACGGCGGGTTAAACAGGTCAGGGGAAATGTTAAAGGGGAGTTAGTGTGGAAAACTATCGGAATAAGTTAGGGGCCTGGAAGCAAAAAAATAGCCGTAGACTTATTAGTCTACAGCTATTTTTAGCAGCCATTATTGAGTGTCTACTGCGCCCACAACAAGCTGATAGCAATAGTCCACATCATAATGCCCACCAGTACATCGAGTACCTGCCAGGTTCTGGGGTTCTTAAATAGCGGCTGCATCATGCTGCCACCCACTGAAAGAAGAGTGAACCATAACAGGGATGCACTACATGCCCCCAGCACAAAAAACCAGGTTCCATTGCCAGCATACTGCGCCCCTACTGAGCCAATCAGTACAACCGTGTCCACATACGCGTGTGGATTAAGCAGGGTTAAGGCTACTGCGGTAATCAAGGCAGAGCGGCGGGATTTCATCCACTCTTTTTGCTCTCCAAGACCTTTGTTAGTGAAAGCCGAACGGAAAGCCATGGCACCGTAGGAGAACAGGAAAGCAGCACCGAGCCAGGTCAGCCAGATCATCCAGTCGCCACCCGCTTGTGCGAGATTTGCAACCAGGAACACACCAGCTGTGATCAAGGCAATATCCATCAGTACGCATAAAGCCGCGATACTAAAGTGATATTGTCGACGGATACTCTGCGTCAGCAGAAACGCATTCTGCGCTCCGATCGCCATAATCAAACTGATGGTAGTCAAAAAACCTTTTGCGAGCGGCGCCAGCAACAACCCTGAAAACACGATGCCTCCTGTGCTTCATTCTCTAATTTGGAAGTGCCCGCAGGGCTGCGGGCCTGAATAGTGGCGCGAGATTAAGAGTCAAACTAGAATAAGTAAACTTAATTATACTGATCCATCATAAGAAATTCTTATGCTAGACCTAAAGCAACTCCAAGCCTTTGCCTTTGTCGTAGAGGAGCGCAGTTTTGACAAGGCTGCCGCCCTACTCCATGTCAGCCAGTCTGCGATTTCCCAACGAATCAAAGCCTTAGAAAGCCAGGTTGGCCAAGCCCTATTGATACGCTCCAACCCTTTGCGGCCCACTGAAGCCGGCCTCAAAGTGCTGGGGTACTACCAGCAAATGCACTTGTTACAGCAAGAGCTTCTCACTGATATCGATCCAGAGGGGGGCAAGACTCGCTATAGCAACCAGAATAAGGTTCGGATCGCACTGAATGCAGATAGCTTGGATACCTGGTTTCTGGCTGCCATCACACCATTGATTCGATCCCAGCAGTTGCTCGTGGATCTAAAGGTCGACGATCAGGACGCTACCCATGAACTGCTGAAGAATGGTGAAGTCATTGGCTGTATCAGTTCAACAACCAGTAACCTCCAGGGCTGCCAATCGGTACTGCTCGGTCACATGGCCTATTACCCGGTATGCACTAAGGCTTTTAAGAAGAAGTTTTTTTCAGACCCGATTAAAGTTGAAGAGCTCCACTACGCTCCCACAGTGGAGTTCAACTATAAGGATCAATTGCAGAGTCGTTACCTTAAACAGTTTTGGGGAGTGGAGACTGGTCAGTACCCATCTCATGAAATCCCCTCTTCAAAGAGCTTCCTCAGTTTCTTAACTCTGGGGCTAGGTTGGGGAATGGCGCCAGATATTCAGATCGCCAGCCTGCTAAAAAGTGGAAAGTTGGTGAAACTCGCTGAAGACCAGTATTTGAAGATTCCTCTTTACTGGCATGTTTGGAACTTAAAATCGAAATTGATTAAAGAGATCACTATCAACCTCACAGAACATGCTCGAAAAGCTCTGAGTCAGTAGTTCTCAAATACTCAGTGATGGTGCAACTGCCAGTATGGACAGTAGTCCAGCTGCAGTTCACCATTTTCCAGCTGTTCTAGGGTTGAGAGTGCTTGATGATATATTGGTTGATTTTCCTTATGTCGAACATTTAGATTTTTGAAGTCCCGATAGGATTCCTGATAAATTTCTTTCGCATCCTCTCCCAATAAAAAGCTAACTATTTGGTCTCCATGCTTTAACTCATAAGCGAAGTAGGCTCCATCTAGCTTTTCTTTCTGTACTAATTTAGACGGTTCAGACGTTATACGGCGAGTGTAATAATTTCCAGGCTTATCCACGATACACTGGGAATTTTCCTTGCCACAGTTTCCATTATAACTTTGCTTTAATCGCTCTATACTTTTACCGTAGTCGGGATCGGTCTGCCCGTATACAACACGTGAAACGCCTAAGAAAATCATCATTCCACTACACATCATGCAGGGTTCAAGAGTTGTATAAATACTGACATTGGAATTAGTTAAGTATTTTGTCTGAGGCCCTAAGCATTTTGTCTCAAGACATCTTTGCATTACACGCACTTCAGCGTGCTGGGTTTTATCCTCACAGACTGAAACCGAATTAAGCTGAACTCCCCCAATGCGTTTGGAAATATTATCAAATAAAACCGCACCAATATTATGGCCTCTTTTATTTTTATCAGTAGGCCTGACCCAGTCCTGGAATACAATAGAATAAGCCAACAACATCAGTATCTTATCCTGCTCATCCTTAACACTCTCAGCTTTAGCTATTCCCACAAGAGAAAGTTGTGATAGAGCAAAAAATAACAGGGAGCGAAACAACCCAGTATTTTTACTAAAAATATTCAGCTTTTTGATACTTAGGAGCCCGATTAAAGCCATTTCTCTATTTCACCAATAATAAACCTGACTCTGGCGGGTACAAGTTGGGTGCGCCTAAGCGCCAAATACAGCGTCTCACTAACGGGATTTTCAAGGCTATGTGCCTTAATCAATTTCGGCTTTCGAAATGCACTTACCGCATAGGCGGGTAAAACTGTGAAACCCAATCCCATACTAACGGGCTCCAGTATTAAGCTGATCTGGTTGGAAAACCCTTTTTGTTGAAAAGCTTCAAGACTTCTAAATTGTGGGAAGTTCGCTCCCAATAATAGACTCGCATGGTGTATACCGTCTGGATGGCCTATGTACCCCAGCGCTAAAAGCGACTCCCAGTCAGGGGTTTTCACTTCAGCCGGCGTCACTAGCAATAACCTTTCACTGGCGATCGGCCGACTGTCAATCTCCTCTGCTTGTGGCGGGCTGGTCATTAATCCAATATCAGCACCGTTTTCCGCAATGGCCTTCTCTACATCCAGGTTGGGTGCGAAACGGCAGCTAATCGATAAACCCTGGTGGATTTTCTGCAGGGACAACAACTTGGGGTAGAGCTTCAGCCCCACGCTCCCAGGGCACATTACTCGCACATCCCCATGATGGGGAGGATCTTCACCAACAATTTGCCCCAGGCTGGAAAGCTTCTGAATAATCCCCTGCCCTTCCCGATAGAGCCGATCACCAGCATCCGTGAGCGTGAAGTGCTTACCCTGCCTGACTAACAGAGCGACACCTAAGTGCTCCTCTAACTTGCGTATATGCTGACTGACCCCAGACTGAGTCATATGCAAGCGATCCGCCGTACGAGTGAAGTGCCCCTCTTCAGCTAAAGTACAGAAGCTTCTTAACCACACTGGATTTATCATTACGAATACTACTTAAAAATATTACAAATGATAATTATACGTAATGAATCAGAGGCTGTAACTTAACCGCATTCAACAAAGGAGACAGCTATGAGTAACGCATACCCGAGAACCTTTTCTCATATCGGTATTTCAGTGCCAAACCTTGAAGAAGCTGTGAAGTTTTACACCGAGGTACTTGGTTGGTATCTGATTATGAAGCCCACAGATATCACAGAGGACAAAAGTGCTATCGGTGAAATGTGCACCGACGTATTTGGCCCAAACTGGGGTAGTTTCCGCATTGCTCACTTATCGACAGGGGACCGGATTGGCGTAGAACTATTCCAGTTTAGCAATCAGGAAAACCCAGAAGATAACTTTGAATACTGGAAAACCGGGATCTTTCACTTCTGTGTGCAAGACCCCAACCTGGAAGAACTGGCGGATAAGATTGTAGCGGCCGGTGGTAAAAAACGTATGCCGGAACCCCGTTATTACTACCCCGGTGAAAAGCCTTATCGCATGATTTATATGGAAGATCCTTTTGGCAACATTCTGGAAATTTACAGCCACAGCTATGAGCTGATCTACAGTGCTGGTGCCTACTGATCTTAAGCACTCCAGAATTCACTCAGCATCACTCGAACGATGCTGAGTGAAATACCGGCACGAAGTTATTCAGAGGCTTCCTAATTTATTTTGACATTACTCAATCGCTCTGATCTGCTGTGATACTGACTACATTGCGCAAAACCAACCAAGAAACCACAAAGGCCAAAATTCCACACACCGCAATTACCCCAGCAAGCGATTCTGGTGTTCCATTAAAAACCAAACTGGTTATCAGGATAGCTACAGCCCCGATTGACAACTGCATAGTACCAGCCAGGGCAGAAGCCGTTCCCGCTATAGGGCCATGTCTTTCCATGGAGAGAATAAATGCCGTCGGAAGAACTAAACCGAGAAACATATTACATACGATAAGCATGCATATCAGTAGTACGAGATGATCAAAACCGGCCTCTATCACTAAATACATAGTCACCGAGCTTATTACAAATCCAGTCACACCCCACTTCACAAGCTTCACCATCCCTAAACGGGCACCGAAATTTGCCGAAAATTGACTCGACAGGAAGAAACTAAGCGCATTTAGAGCAAAGGCGAGACTAAATTCGGTTGGGGTCAATCCGTAGTAATTCGTATATAAGAATGAAGCTGCCGCAAAAAAAGCAAGTACACTGGCGAAACCAAACCCTCCTATACAAGTAAGCCCTATATAGATGGGATCACGCAGCAATATCGAATAAGACTCAAGCAGCGCACCTATTTTAAATGGTATGCGCTTATTCATTGGTAAGGTTTCGCGAAGGCTCGTAATAGCAAGTATCAGACTTAAAAAAGTAGCAATGGATATCCCCCAAAATATGCTGCGCCAACCAAACGAAATTAATAGCAGACTACCAATTAATGGCGCCAACATAGGAGAAATTGAAAGGACAAGAATTGCTGTCGTAAGAAGGCGAGTTGCTTGAGTACCCGTATAAGAATCTCGAATTATTGCTCGGGGAATCGACATTACCGAAGCGGCACCCACCCCTTGAAGGAAACGAAAGGCAATCAACCACTCGATAGTGGTTGCCAGGGCACAACAAATAGATGCGAAAGTAAAAACCAGCAAACCAAAATAGAGCGGCGGTTTGCGGCCAAACATATCGGAAGCGGGGCCATAAAAAATCTGACACACCCCGAACGCAATAAAATAAGCCATCAGCGTATAGGACGCGACCTGGGTTGAGGTATCGAGGGCCTTTGTCATCGCAGGTAATGCAGGCAGATACATATCAATGGCCATAGGACCAACAGAGCTCAAAAGCCCCAGGATCAACGCCATTTTTATAAAGCCTGAGTTCATCCACAGTACCTATTGAGCCAACTCCACCTTGGCACCTCTTCAAGACACCTTTCACAATTGCTAAAAAGGGAGAAGGAAAGAATACACCGCGCTTGGGACCCTATGAGGCATGGATGCCGATTAGGAGCTTACAGGGATGTATTCACAGCGTGTCTCGAGTGCGGTGTATTCTTTCCTTCCACCTCAGCAGTAAGTTCCCTCATCCTTTTCGGACTGGCAGGTCAAACCTTAACCTTCAATCGTAGCAACTTAATTTAGGACCATAAGATCAGGGGAGTTAATGGCCCATGACGCTTCTATACCGCCTGCAGACGGTATAACTAAAGGTGTTTCAGCCCTGACCTCCAAGCGTCCAGGAGGCTCCTGTGGTGCCCGGCTCTTCTTCAACACCTCTTGGTGGAAAAGCCCTGTCATTCTAGCAACTGTGATAGCTCAGGAATTTTTGCCTGGCCTGCTGGCTGCTACCAGCCACAAGCCCAAGCGACACCCGCTTTCCCCACCAACAAGACCACGTCGCCGCCTCCCTTTAAGCTCCAGACGCCCAATTACCTCGCGTGGCCGCCGTCAGCGACCCTATATCGCCAATACCCCCTGTTGGATTATCACTCTGCAACCAAACAGTGATGACGTTGACCTATTACTCAGCGTCGGGAAAATGCAGCGACTGCATATCAACACAATTGAAGGGATTGATGGGCGCTCAGGCACCCCAGAACTGGAAGAAGGTGAGCATATCGCGAGTAACGTCACCCGGTGGCGCCACTTGTGCGAACTCAAGAACTCCGAAATTGGGTGCTATCTCGCCCATTTGAGAGCAATTCGCCGGGCATACCGCTCCGGCTTGGACCGGGTCTGTATTCTGGAAGATGATGTACAGCTAGAACCCTCATTTGGCCGCGTCTTAGCGGAGTTAGAGCAACTCCCTGAAAATATCGAGATGATTCGACTGATGGGACTTAAAGTCCGCAAGCGAAAAGTCGTGCAAACCTTGAATGACGGTGTTCATCAGTTAGTGCGGCCAGAGCGGGGGTGGTGTGGAGCACAGGGATATTTGATTAACCGGCGCGGTATGGAGAAAGTCTTAAAATATGCCAGCCGTATTTTCGAACCCATCGACAAGGTATTCGATCACTTCTGGCAATTTGACCTAAAACTATATGGCGTTGAGCCCCACCTTTTGTGGGAAAACGAACACATCTCCAACATTGTTAAATCCAATATCCACCGCACGAAAGTCGCCCGGTGGCTCTATTGGCTGCACCCTTTCGGAAAACTTTGGCGCAGTGTGGGCAGGCACTTTTATTTAAGGCTCCACTCAAAAGAGTTCTATCCAGCAGAAAAACCCACACAGCGCACAGGGCGTACGGCGCGAATTAAATCTTAAGAACCCTGCGATCAATTCTCCCAATAACGCTGCATTTTTAAAAACATAAAAGAAGCGGTCCAAGTAATCATTACCAGTCCCGTAAGGGCTTCAAGGCCAGCGGTAAAACGCAGATGCCCCAGGGGCTCAATATCACCGAAACCCAGAGAGGTATAAGTGGTGAATGAGAAATAGGCGCAGTCCAGCAGGCTGCCATTAAAGTTGCCCACCAAAGTACCAAAATAAGGCGAATTCACCATAAAGTAGTAGCAGTAGGCAAACAGCCATATTTCAGCCACGTGGGCGATCAGAGCGCCAAACACCCCCAAGACAATCGCCAGGTTATGCTTGATCGGAATCCAGCGGCCAATCCGGGCAAGGGCACTCAATACTTCGTGGTGAATCAGGACGACGGTGGCGACAACTATTGAGTTCACCACAAAAGCAAATGCCAGATCAGCGTCGATCATGAAAGAACTCGCGCACTAAATTGCTTGCCTCTTCCGCCATGACTCCCGACTCCACCGTAATCTTGTGATTGAAAAAGTTGGCTTGTGCCAATTCCAGCTGGCTCTCAACAACACCGGCCCGGGGTTCGGTAGCGCCGTATACCAGCCGCCCTACCCGCGCATGTACCATTGCGCCAAAGCACATAGTACAGGGCTCAATCGTCACATATAAAGTGGTGTTTGGCAGGCGGTAGTTCTGTTGTTTATCTGCCGCTTCCCGCAGGGCTACGATTTCCGCATGGGCACTGGGGTCACAATTCCCAATCGGACGATTACTGCCCTCCCCTATGATTTTTCCATCCTGGACCAAAACCGCACCCACCGGTACTTCACCGCGCTCAGCAGCGAGTTGTGCAAGCTCCAGGGCTCGCCGCATAAATCCAAAGTCTCTGGGAGTCGCCATAAAGCTGCTCTATTACCTCTACCTTCTATCAAATGCCTGTTATTTATGTTTAATAAAACGACGAATAACAAAGTCCGCCTCCAGCTCCAGGCTGTCGCGCTCTTCGAGTTTCTGTCGTTCTTCACGGTTGCCCTTCCAGGCAAAAGGCGTCATAGCGAGAAAATCTGCAATGGCCTGCTTGCCCTTCAATGCGAAAGGGAAACAGCAACGCATATCGACTTCCGGGGTCAACTTCTCAATCACTTTTGGTGCGGGATGTTTACGCGGCTCTTTATAGAGGTACTTCTTCAGTGACCACAAGTGATCGGGGCCAGGGGATACGTCTACCAAATGGCCACCGGTTTTGATTACCCGCTCCATTTCATGATCGGGGGCTGGGGCAAAGATCTTCAGCAGGTTATCCACCGACTCCGAGACCACCGGCAAATTCACATTGCTGGCAACCACAAACTGAGCGCCACTGTCGCGCTTGGCCGCCATACGCACGCCGGATTTTGAAATGTCGATACCGGAAAGGCCGTGGCCATGCCAGCCAGCGGACTCAAGCTCTCGCAGGTAATACCCCTCACCGCAACCGATATCCAGTAAACGGCGGCCGGGCTTGTAGGGCAAGAGCGCCGAGATACTATCAACCAGAGGCCGATAGTAGCCGGCGTGAAGAAAGCGCCGCCGCGCGTGAAGCATCTCCGAAGAGTCACCGGGATCTTTGCGGCGCTTGCGATAAACGGGCAACAAATTGACGTAGCCCTCACGCGCGCGATCAAAACTATGTCGATTGGTACAGTGCCAAGTATCTTTTCCTAAAGTTAAGGGGGCAGCACAAAGCGGGCATTGCCAAATCATTCAACTTCCTGAGTGTGTCTATTCTCTTTTACAAACGAGCGCGAAGACCGCTGCATAATCAAATCTGCCGCCTTCTCCGCAATAGCGATCACAGGCGCATTGGTATTGCCACTGATCAGGGTGGGCATTATGGAGGCGTCCACAACCCTCAGTCCATCCACACCGTGTACTTTTAGCTCGCTGTCCACTACAGCCAATTCATCACTCCCCATTCGACAGGTACCTATCGGATGGTAGATGGATTCTGCATGCTGGCGAATATAGTGGATGATTGACTCTCTATCACTCAACTTCTGCTCTGGACGCAAGGACTTTTTCTTGTAGCGACTCAGTTCCTCCTGGGCGAGGATATCCTGTGCCATTTCAAATGCCTCCACCATTACCTGTAGATCCTCGGGCTCACTCAGGTAGTTGGGTTCAATTCTGGGCAGTTTGCGTGGATCGGTGGAGTCCAGAGTGATCTCACCGCGACTCTTAGGCCTCAGGGCACAGGCGTGAAGAGAGTAACCGTAGCAGGTGCGCTTATTAAACCCGTGTTGGAAAGTCGGGACTGCCGTCATGTGGAACTGAATATCCGGGTTACCCCCCGCCAGACTGGAACTGGCAAAGCCCCCCGCCTCGGCCACATTGCTGGTTAAGGGCCCTTTATTTAAAAAGATCAGTTCTGGCAGGCGCATTGCGGTGAGGAGCTTCGGCCATAGCGCCTCAGAAAAGCTAACCGCTTCAGAGGCTTCCACTACTTGTATGATATCCAGGTGGTCCTGTAGGTTTTTTCCAACACCGGGAAGGTGCGCTTGCGAAGTCACTCCAGATTTACGCAATTGGTCCTGATCCCCAATACCGGATAGCAACAATAGCTGTGGCGACTGGATAGCACCCGCACTTAAAATCACTTCCTTGTTCGCCAGGATTTTAGTGCCATCAAGCAATTCGACGCCGGTCGCTTTCTCTCCCCTGAGAATAATCCTCGCCACCTGGCTGTTGGTACGAACATGTAGGTTAGAGCGGCTGGAAACTGGGTGCAGATAAGCTGTAGCCGCAGAGCAGCGGCGTCCGCGCCGTTGGGTTACTTGGTAAAAACCCACTCCATTTTGCTGGCTGCCATTAAAATCATTATTCGGCCGGTGTCCCAGGGACTCAGCTGCGCGTAAAAAAGCATGCCCCGATCGGGTTTTCCACTTTAAATCCGAGACCGACAGAGGGCCGTAGCCACTGTGGTGCGCATCAGTACCCCGTTCATTGCCTTCCGACATTAAGAAGTAAGGCAACAGGCCCTTCCAACCCCAACCGGGATTACCCTCTGCTTCCCAGGCATCGTAGTCATCGCTGTTTCCACGGATATAAACCATGGCATTGATAGAGCTACTACCCCCGAGGGTCCTGCCCCTCGGCCAAAACAGTTTCCTGTCATTCAGGTGCTTTTGTGGCGTGGTATGGTGGTGTAGGTTATAGCGAGTACCCGGTAGCAACTCGCCAATACCGACAGGGATGGAGATCAAGGGGCTCCGGTCTTTAGGACCCGCCTCCAGAAGACAAACTCGATTCTGCTCTTCGGCACTGAGCCGATTTGCTAAAACACAACCGGCGGAGCCGGCACCTACGATCACATAATCAAAAATCATTTGAGTGGACATGGGACCTCAGCACCTTTGTAGCTGGATGGTCCACTGACGGTACACTCAAGCTGTGAATAATGACAGGCTGGAGGTCACCCAAGCATGCCCAATTCCGAATTCAGTGATGATCAGGTACTCACCTGCTGGCATAAGAATGCTCATGAGTGGACTAAAGTAGTAGACAATGCCGCCATTCCCAGCCGCCGACTGGTCACTGATGCCGCCATTGTCAACACAATCATGGCGTACCGGCCTGCGAGTATTTTAGATATCGGTTGCGGTGAAGGCTGGCTCAGCAGAAAGCTGGCGGAGCAAGGTATTCGAGTCTGTGGTGTCGATGGCGTTAAAGATTTAGTGGATATTGCCAGCGCTCGAGCAGGCGCCAATGAGTCCTACCGGCGATTGCAATACGAAGAAATTTGCGCCGAAAAACTGGAACAGCAGTTTGAACTTATCGTGTGTAACTTCTCCCTCATCGGAAAGGAATCTGTCGAGCAACTATTCGGCAATGCACGCGAGTTAATGCTGCCCGGTGGGTATTTTGTCATCCAAACTCTTCACCCCCATCAGGCCTGCGGTAATGAGACCTATCGAGATGGATGGCGCCCGGGATCTTGGGAAGGTATTGAGGGAGATTTTGAAGAGGCCGCTCCCTGGTATTTCCGCACCCTGGAAAGTTGGGTCCAGCTATTTCGTGACAACAGCTTTGCCATAGAAGCGATTCACGAACCCAGAGCCGATAGCCAACCAACCCCATCCTCACTGATTATTTGTGGGAGAATTTTGCGGTAGCGCATTTTGGAACTCTTTCCTGGCACCTAAGCCCCGATCCGGTGGAAAGAGGAGCTATTCAAGACAATTTTTTCATCAGCATTGGCACAGAAATACCAAAACAATAATAAAAAAACATTGGCGGGCTCCTGCTCACGCTCGCGACCACTTAGACAAAAATGAAAAAGTATCCATTTCATGCGGCCTCCAAGGAAAGAGATGACTTTTTCGGACTGTCCAGTAAGTGGAGTTGCATCAGCCGCCTAATTAATTCGAAAAAATGCTTTGTTAAGGGTGACCCATAATAAATTCAACGACCGCTTGCGGCCATCGAAATGAGAAGTTGACACCCAGGGGTAAACAGAATGCTACTCTGCAGTTTCCGATTCAGCGCCAATCAACTAGTGCCAAAAACCGTTGGCCTATTTCTTCTGCCCGCGTGCTGCGTCTGTTCTGCCGATGAGTTATTTATCCCGGATTCCCATGAAACCCTGAATATGGAATCCGGCAGTCTGTTTTTCTCCGACAGTGCATTTGCAATGGATAACGAAGCCCTGGTCCAGGCCGCCGAATACTTGCGCACCAATAGTATGAGCAACGTACAGCGACGTCTGAATTACCAGTGGCTGCAGATGCACACCAATCCAGATAAGTTTAAGCCCCTGAAAGGTGGCAAGGCATTATCCAAAATCCTGCGAATGGGTCTAGAAACCTACAAGACACAGAACTCCCGCGCCGCACGTACAGGCTTGCTCAGGTACACCAACAACGAGGGCAAGATTGGCAGCTCGGTGGACTACGGCATCTCTCTGTCCGACGACAAATTCAAGTTCTCTTTTGAGCTGGAGTTTTAGGGAGCCCCTGAACTCAGGCGCGCTACCTCTCCTTCCCCGTTTACAGGTTTGTTAGAATCTCCGCCACTTAAAACCGGCGGAGATAACCGTGAGTAGCTCGAACACCCCCAAATCCTTTCCTGAACTCCCTGTTGCCGGGGTGGGTCCACGCCTGGCCGCACTGCTCTACGACCTGCTGATACTGATGGGCCTACTGGTGGTTTACGGCTTTATCGCGCTGATGGTTGCCTCTACCGTGGTGGGCCTCAACTGCCAGCCCGCGGCAAATGACTACAACCCCTGTGTCAGCGGGCCATTCTTCCAGCTGGGCGCTCTAGCGGTTATCGTAGGGTATTACTTCTGGTCCTGGAGGGCTGCGGGTCAAACTGTGGGGATGCGCGCCTGGCGTCTGCTGCTGGCGAGCCCAAACGGAGCCCAGCTCACTTGGCGCCAGTGCATCCTCCGCGCCATCGTAGCGCCGCTGTCTATTGCTTGTTTGGGACTCGGTTACTTCTCTGCCTGGGCCAGATCCGACAAGGCCACATGGCATGACCTTATCTCCGAATCCGAGGTGCGCGTACTTCCCAAGAAGTCGAAAAAGTAGAAGGCCAGGGGCCCTAACGGGCCCGCTGCAGTAAATACCATCCCGCGCCAAAGCACAGCAATATCGGTAGTAGCACCGCGAGGAAAGGCGGGAAACCAAATACCAGGGAAGATGGCCCCAGCATATCCTGGACAAACTGGAACACCAGGCCAACCACCAACCCGGTAAACACACGCAGCCCGGTGGTTACTTCCCGCAGAGGGCCAAAAATAAAGGAAATCGCCACCATCACCAGACTCGCGATAGTGAGAGGCTGCAATACTTTTTTCCAGAACTGCAACCAGTAGCGACTGGAGTCTTCACCCTTGCGATCGAGGAATTTGCCGTAAGCCCACAGATTGCGCGGTGACAGATCCGCTGGCAAAGGCACCACCAGGGCGAATAACTCTGGCGAAATCTCCGCCTTCCATTCGGTCGTAGGTAACGCCTCACTCTCGGTATGCTCACCGGTGAAGATGGTCGTGCGGCTATTCTCCAGTTCCCAGCGCTTGCCGTCAAAATGGCCGCGCTCAGCAAACTCCACCTGCTCCAGCTCTCGATCAGCACCGAAGTGGTAGCGGGTAACACCGTAAAGCTCACCATCCGGCAGCGCCGCGTTGAAGTGCACAAACTCGCCGCTGTCTTTCAGCCACAGGCCACTTTCCAGACCGCTCGCCTCCAGCTCACCCAATGCCCGGGCTTTGTCACTCTCGGCAATTACATTGGTCTTGGGAATAACAAATTCCGCCAGGCCCAAACCCAGTAAAATCAGCAGCATAATGGGCTTCATCACCGCCCAGGTAATCCGACCGATTGAGACTCCGGCAGACCGCATAACGGTCAGCTCACTGGTACCTGCCAATGAACCCAGTCCCACCAGACACCCGACCAGGGCGGAAAAGCCCAGCTGTTCATAGATACGCGCCGGCAATGTCCAGGCAACGTACTTGATTGCGTCAATAAACCCGTAATCCTTCTTCAGGTCTCCCAGCTGATCCACTAGGGCAAAGACGACTGTGAGGCCAAGGATAATCAACAAAGCCGCACCGACTGAAACTAAGACTGTGCGAGCGATATACAGATCAAGCTTATTCATTTGGCAGCTCCTCCACCCCGGGCAACCGCTTGGGTGGCGCCTTGCGCCAACTTCTTCCCGCCAACAATAACAAACCTATTAGAACGAAAGGTGGGTGCACCAACCAGATCATTGCTGGATTAGCAATCTTGCCATCCTCAACTGCCCCCCTTAACCCCTGTAGGATCACCAAATAGGTGATATACAGTAAAATGGCAGGGATCATCTTCGCAAAGCGCCCCTGGCGAGGATTTGTACGAGACAGAGGCACAGCCAAAATAGCTACAACTAACACCAGGACCGGAAGGCTCAGTCGCCAATAAAGATAAGCTTTCTCCTGGGGGGTATCGCCCTCAAGTAGGTCCAAGGTCGATGCCGATTCCATCTGGTCCTGCTGGCGACTGCGCTCTCGGGGCACCTCAAGAATCACAGAATAACTAGTAAATTTCATCTGGCGATACTCCCGCTCTCCGGGAACACCTTCATAGCGAAAGCCGTCGCGTAATACTAAGTAGCGCAGCCCCGTCTTGGGATCGATTTCCTGCACGCCTTCACGGGCACGGATTACAACTTGCTGATCCGCCTCAGTTTCCTCCTCCGCGCCCCCCAACTCCGCCAGGAACACCCCCAGCATGGTGGACTTGTCCTCGCTCAGCGCATCGGCGTAGTAAACCGCACGGCCGCCCTGAGAGGACACAAACTTCTTTGGTACCAGATGATCAAATTCGTTGCGCGCCTTTTCTGCATTCAACAGACTGGTGGAACGCTCCATACCCGCCGGAGAGAAATACAAACTCATTGAGGCTACCACCAATGCCAGCATCAGAGCTGGAATCATGGTGTAACCCAGCAAGCGCCAATCACTGAAACCACAGGCGTGCAGAACCGTCATTTCACTTTCTATATAAAGGCGCCCATAAACCCATAGAATCCCTACGAACAGGCCCATTGGCAGAACCAGTTCCAGGAACCCCGGCAAGCGGAAACCCATCAAAGAAAGTAGGACATTCGCTGAAATATCACCTGTCGCAGCCTCGGCTAGATATTTCACGAACCGGAGACTCATCACAATTAACAACAAAACTGCGCTGACCGCCAGCGTGACAAGCATCAGCTCGCGGCAGAGATAGCGAAAAATAATCACAGGGCGAACAAATTCCTTGGTGACAGCGGTGTGATGGTGTCTGAATCAAAAACGAGCAAGTTTCCCTCTAGGTACAGCAATCCATAGGCAGGCGGGTTAAACTTGTGCGACGCATTATCACTAAAAATTCTTGCTATGTCTCGGCCTAGAGACATGCAATCTATTGTCAGATTTTAAGGAAAGCGAAAAATGCAGTTCTCCGCCAAGGTTGCAGATATCAGTAAACAACGCAGTGCCTGCTCTATTATTTCAGCAGATGCCAAAAATAACCTCAGCGAAAGTGGAAAAAGCCTGGATAAATTGACCGGGGGAATGATTGCAAAAATCCTCAAGCGCGGGGACTTGGGGGCCAAATCCGGCAGCACCCAGCTGATCAATCTTATCGACGTTCCCAGCGAGCGCGTTCTGGTCGTACGCACCGGTAAAGGCACCATCAGCCAGGCGGAATTCCGCAAGCTGGCAGCCAGCAGTGCCAATGGGGTAAAGAACTTTAAAGAGGCCGCGAGCTACCTGTGCGAAGTAGAGGTTGAAGGTGCCGATAATCGCTGGAAAGCACAGCAAATCGCCATGGCCGCCGGTCTGGCAAGCTATCGCTACACCCTGTCCCGCACCGATGCAAAGCCCCTGCCCCTGGCGAAATTCACCATCCACGCCCCAGAGAAAAAGCAGCTGAAAGCTATTCAAGGCGGCATGGAAGTGGGTGCCGCTCAAGCACTGGGCAGCAATGTCGCCCGTGATTTGGGGGATCTCCCAGGCAATATCTGTACCCCCAACTACCTGGTTGCCCAGGCGAAGGCGCTGGCCAAAAAACATGCAAAGCTCACCACCAGCGTGCTGGACGAAAAGAAAATGAAAGCCCTGGGCATGGGTGCTTTCCTCAGCGTATCCAAGGGCAGCGACGAGCCCCCCGCCCTGATTGCCATGAATTACAAAGGTGGCAAGGCCAGCGAAAAACCTGTGGTATTGGTTGGTAAAGGCATCACCTTCGATAGCGGCGGCATCAGCATCAAGCCGGGCCAGGCTATGGACGAAATGAAATACGACATGGGCGGTGCCGCCAGTGTCTTCGGCGTAATGAACGCCCTGGTTGAACTGCAGCCTTCTATCAACGTAGTAGGCCTGGTTGCCGCTGCTGAAAATATGCCCAGCGGCCGCGCCAGCAAGCCCGGTGATGTTGTGACTTCCATGTCCGGCAAAACCATCGAAATTCTCAACACCGATGCCGAAGGGCGCCTGGTTCTGTGCGATACGATCACCTACGCAGCCAAGTTCAAGCCCAGCGCAGTGATTGATATCGCCACCCTCACCGGTGCCTGTGTTATTGCCCTGGGCCATCACGCCACCGGTCTCTACGCCAATAACGAAGAACTGGCCAAGAGCCTCCTCCAGGCCGGCGAAACTACTGGCGACCGCGCATGGCAAATGCCACTGTGGGACGAGTACCAGTCCTCCCTGGATTCCAATTTTGCCGATATCCAAAATATCGGTGGACGCGAAGCCGGTTCAGTAACCGCTGCCTGCTTCCTGGCGCGTTTTGCCAAAGACTACAAATGGGCACATATGGATATTGCCGGTAGCGCCTGGAAGTCCGGCGCACAGAAAGGCGCAACCGGCCGTCCGGTTCCCCTACTGGTTGAATATCTACTGGGCAAATAAGTAGCCAAAGCGCACAATAGCCGCCGGCACCATCGGTGCCCGGCCGCCGGGCGGTCCATTGATTAATGGGCCGCTTTTGTTTTTGGCGGCATATCAATATGGCCGGGATTATTTGACCAGTATCTGTAATGACTCGCATTGATTTCTATATTCTCTCTTCCGACCAACCGGAACACGCCGATGTTTTTGCCTGCCGCCTGGCTGAGAAAGCCTTCCGCGCGGGTATGCGGGTATTAATCGCGGTAGACGACCCGCAACGGGCGGAGCAGATGGATCAACTGCTGTGGACATTTCGCGAGGACAGTTTTCTGCCCCACGCCCCGCAAACTGAAAACCAACAGGCGCAAATAGAAATTAACAGCGGCGAAGACCCCGCTGATCACCACGGCTTACTGATCAATCTCTGCTCCAAAGTACCCAAGTGGTTTAGCCGCTTTGAACGCTTGGCAGAAGTTGTGATCCAACAACCGGAACCATTAAAACGGTCCCGATTGCGATTTGGTCACTTCCGCGATCGCGGATATCCGTTACAATCCCATAAGATCAATTAGAGCCTCTAACTACGTCCGAGAGTCATGTCCGGCAAAAAAAACAAACACAAGCACCGCGGACAGCAGCGCAAGCAGCCCAGTGAATTCCTGGATGAACTTAATTCATTGCACAACCTGCTTGTCACCGACGAAAACAATGAAGAAATCCCCGTGCTCAGCCAGGTGGCCAAGCAGGGTAATCCTGTAACCCCAGAGCCCCCCACACTTCCCACTATTGCCGACATACCGAAACCCAGTGGGACACCGGCTACCAGTGAGTTCGAAGATATCGACACCTCACTGGAAGATATCGACTTGCCTATTTTATTTTCACCGGTTGAAGAAGAGATGCTGGCCCAGCAATCCCTGTCGCTGGCAGAGTCTGACCTGGCTCTTTTGCGCCCGCTTCAAGAGCTGGCTGTAGAGGATGAGGAACCACAGGCTTCCGCAGAAACCGGGCAAATCGAAGAAGAGCCCTTTGAAGATAAACCGGTTGAAACACCGTTAGAGCAGAATTCCCGGGAAACCAAAGCTGAAGATTTCCCAGAGGCCCAACCGGAGAGGCAGCCCGAACCGCAGCCGGAGCCCCGGGCGGAAAACCCGTTCCTGCCAAATCATATTCGCTCCCGCCTCACCGGTGGACGGCCCCTGCCAGTTGAAGAAAATACCCAAGTAACCGAAGCACCAGTGCCCCCGGAAACAGAAGCCCCAGCAACAGTGGCCCCGGCCCCTAAAGTAAAGGAAGAACCTGAGCTTCCAAGCACTGAGGCCCAAGCCGCCGAAGAAGATCCGGCCGCAGACCCTGAGCCCTCCGCCAAAGAGCGCCAGCGCCAGGAATTGATCGAACAACTCGTCGCCCAGCAGCTGCCCAAACTGGAGCGCCGCCTGCGCGCCCAAATAGAACACGTGGTCGACGAGCTGGGCGTCTGGGACTGATTACCAATACAGGCAAAACCTGCCTTTTGCCCATCAAACCCCGGCGGTATAATTGCCGCCTTTTCCGCGCAGCCCGAGCAAGCACCAGACTATCCTGAGCCAAAACGCTGTGCACGCAGTCAGTTAAACACAAGGTTTCCCGCCCGCATGGACAAAACATACCAGCCCAACGCCATCGAACAGCAGTGGTACAAAACCTGGGAGGAGAACGGCTACTTCAAGCCTTCCGGGGATACAGAAGCCAAGCCCTACAGCATTATGATCCCGCCGCCGAACGTCACCGGCAGCCTGCATATGGGCCACGGTTTCCAGGAGTCCATCATGGACGCCCTGATTCGCTACCACCGCATGCAGGGAGACAACACCCTGTGGCAAGTGGGCACCGACCATGCCGGTATCGCCACCCAGATGGTGGTAGAGCGCCTGCTGGGCGCCGAAGGCGTATCCCGCCACGACCTGGGCCGCGACAAGTTTATTGAGAAGGTCTGGGAGTGGAAGGAAGAGTCCGGCGGCACCATTACCCGCCAGCTGCGCCGCCTGGGCGCCAGCCCCGACTGGTCCCGCGAACGCTTCACCATGGACGACGGCTTCTACAAAGCGGTGCAGGAAGTCTTTATCAAACTGTATGAAGACGGCCTAATTTACCGCGGCAAGCGCCTGGTGAACTGGGACCCGAAATTCCACACTGCGATCTCAGACCTGGAAGTATTAAACGAAGAAAAGCAGGGTCACCTGTGGCACTTCCGCTACCCGCTCTCCGACGGCTCCGGCCACTTGGTAGTTGCCACTACCCGCCCGGAAACCATGCTCGGCGATACCGCCGTAGCCGTACACCCGGAAGACGAGCGCTACCAGCACCTGATTGGCAAGACCATCAAGTTGCCCCTGGCGGATCGCGAAATCCCGATTATTGCCGACGAATACGTCGATCGTGAATTCGGCACCGGCTGTGTGAAAATCACCCCGGCCCACGACTTCAACGACTACGAAATGGGCCAGCGCCACAACCTCGAGATGATTAACATCCTCGATGCCGACGCCCACTTGAACGACGCAGTGCCGGAAAAATACCGGGGCATGGAGCGCTTTGCCGCGCGCACCCAAATTGTCGATGACCTGGACGCCCTCGGCCTGCTGGAAAAAGTAGAGCCCCACACCCTCAAGGTACCTCACGGAGACCGCTCCGGTGCCGTCATCGAGCCCTGGCTCACCGATCAATGGTACGTAAAAACCCAGCCCCTGGCCGATGAAGCTATCGCCGCCGTTGAAGATGGCCGCGTTGAGTTCGTACCGAAAAACTACGAAAACATGTATTTCTCCTGGATGCGCGATATCCAGGACTGGTGTATCTCCCGCCAGCTGTGGTGGGGCCACCGCATCCCCGCCTGGTACGACAACGAAGGCAAAGTCTACGTTGGCCGCAGCGAAGAGGAAGTCCGCGAGAAGCACAACCTGGGCGCCGATATCAGCCTGCGCCAGGACGACGACGTACTCGACACCTGGTTCTCCTCCGGCCTGTGGACCTTCGGCACCCTGGGCTGGCCAGAAGATACCGAAGAACTGAAAGCCTTCCACCCCAGCTCCGTACTGGTCACCGGCTTCGATATTATTTTCTTCTGGGTCGCGCGCATGATGATGCTGACCCTCTACTTCAAGAAGGAAGTACCGTTTAACACCGTGTACGTGCACGGCCTGGTGCGCGACAACCACGGCCAGAAGATGTCCAAATCCAAGGGCAACGTGATCGATCCTATCGACCTGATCGACGGTATCGACCTGGAGCCCCTGGTAGAGAAGCGTACCTCTGGTCTGATGCAACCTCACCTGCGCGAGAAGATCGAAAAGCAAACCCGCAAGGACTTCCCCGAAGGTTTCTCTGCTTTTGGTACCGATGCCCTGCGCTACACCTACTACTCACTGGCATCCACCGGCCGCGACATCAAGTTTGATGTGGGCCGTATCGAAGGCTTCCGCAATTTCTGTAACAAGATCTGGAACGCCTCCCGCTACGTTCTGCAAAACTGCGAAGAGCACGATTGTGGGCAGGATGGCAGCACGGATTTCGAACTGA
Source organism: Microbulbifer maximicatervae (SeqCode) (assembly GCF_052468155.1). Lineage (NCBI taxonomy): Bacteria > Pseudomonadati > Pseudomonadota > Gammaproteobacteria > Cellvibrionales > Microbulbiferaceae > Microbulbifer > Microbulbifer maximicatervae (SeqCode). The sequence goes on along the minus strand of NZ_CP174335.1, from coordinate 2,344,885 downwards.
CTATCGCCGACCGCTGGATTATTTCCCAGCTGCAGCGCACCGAAATCACCGTACGCGAAGCCATGGATACCTACCGCTTCGACCTCGCCTCCCAGGCCCTGTACGACTTTATCTGGAGCGAGTACTGCAGCTGGTACCTGGAGCTGTCCAAGCCGGTACTGTGGGACGACAACGCCTCCGACGCAGTGAAGAAAGGCACCCGCCGCACCCTGATCCGCGTACTGGAAACCATTTTGCGTCTGGCCCACCCGCTGATGCCGTTTATCACCGAAGAAATCTGGCAGCGTGTAAAAACCCTCGCCGGTTCCAACGGTGACACCATTATGCTGCAGCAGTACCCAGAGGCCGACAGCACCAAGATCGACGAGGAAGCGGAAGCGGCTGTTGCCTGGTTGAAGCAGGTTATTGAAGGCGTGCGTAATATTCGCGGTGAAATGAATATTTCCCCAGCGAAGAAAATCCCACTGATCCTGCGCGGCGGTTCCAGCCGTGACCAAGAACTGCTGGAGCAAGCCCGCAGCCTGCTGATCAAACTGGCCAGCCTCGAAGAAATCACCTGGCTGGAAAGTGGAGAAGCTGCACCCGCCTCCGCCACCGCCCTGGTAGGCGATATGGAATTGCTGGTACCCATGGCTGGCCTGATCGACGTTAAAGCCGAGAGCGCCCGTCTACAAAAAGAGATTGATAAACTTTCCAAAGAACTCGCACGAGTTGAAGGCAAACTCAACAATCCTAAGTTTGTAGATAAAGCCCCCGAAGCCGTTGTTGCCAAGGAGAAGGACAAACTCGCGGAAATGAAAGGGGCCCAAGAGCGCCTGCAACAGCAGCTTGAGGAAATCAGTAACCTTTAATAGTTCTGATAATCCGCTCCATTAAAGAGCGGATCTGATTTAAAAAAGGGGGCTCTGCCCCCTTTTCTTTTTTTGATATAAATCAGCCAACCCCTTCTTGAGCTAGTGCCTTTCGATTTTCTATCAACTTCAGAACCCGAGTATGTGCGCAATATACCTGCATCACTTATGGGTTTATCAGCTCCAAAATCAGCTTTACCGAAGTGATATGCGACCTAAAGCACGTTAAAACGCTTTAAGCACCGCTCAATCTTGCAACCCTCCTAAGTAACTAATAAGAAATCAACATGATTTCCGATTGGTTTGGCTGTTATTTTTTATAAAGATCCTGATTGATTGAAGCTCTAGGCATAACCGTGAGTTGGAGAAAGTCTATTCATTGGAGGTAGTGGCCGAAGTGATTATTTTTGCATTTGGAACAAGAATTCAGGATTGTAGGTAATTTATTGGTTTCTCAAGGTTTCTACGTATTTCTTCGTTAGATTGATTCCAGGATGACAATCATGATAATAGTGGTCAGAATGATTACTATATAAATGTTAAATGGTAAGGAGAGTTCACATTAATAAGAAGTATCTTAAACTATTCGCGGTACTACTCTCTGTATTGTTAGCAACCCCCATTTTTGCTTATGTGATTGAAATTTTGATTCGAGGAGACTATGTCTACACTGCGTCTCCAAAGGCATGGGAGAGCTTTGCTGTCTACTTCAACAACATTTCGGGACCATTCCTAGCAACTATTGCTGCGATAGTTGCCTATCTATCTTTGCAGTTTCAACTGAATGAAACCCGCAAGTTGCAAAGCATTAATCAACAGGCAGAGAATTATTTGAAGTACATTTCTCTATTGGGAGGAATGATAGACAAAAGATGGCAAGTGATTTATACATACTGCGATATAAATTTCGAACATATCGGCGAAAGTGTTATTGATCTGAACAAGCTAAATGAACTTCCCAATAAGCAGTATATGATTTCGGATGTCGTAAAACTGATGAAACTGTTTCATGATCTAAGCTTTGCGGTCCAGTGGTATACATCCATACATAAAAAGCAAATCGAGAACAATGAAGATCAATTCCCTATGAATGAATGGAGTCACTTGTCTAACGCATTTATTAGGGAACGCAGCAAACAGATGAAGTTTTGCTACTATTTTGGGTTTTCAATAAAGGGTTCACTGAAGAAAAACTCAAATGAGTTCAAGGAAGTTATCATGTATGAAAACTTTTATGAGAATCTTGAGAGTCAGGGTCTCGTATAATCACTTAACAAGTACATGCATAGGACCATATTTGCGATACGGGCATTAAGTATATGAGAGATATTGAAACAATACTCAGGGAAATAGAAAATGTCCCAGATTTTATGGGCCACAATATAACCGATGTCACATATAGAAATGGATACGGAGATACCCCATTGCATATTGCCTCCAATTGGGGAGACTGCGAAGCAATAGAACTACTGGTTTCGGCGGGCGCCGATATAAATGCTATTGGAGAAACAGGCTATACACCTTTACATTGTGCGGCGGAACAAAATTGGCCGCGAGCAGTAGCTAAGTTACTAGAGCTTGGGGCAAAGATACTAGAAGACAAAGACGGTCTCACGCCGTTAGAGTTAGCTGTATTAGCAAGAAGCAAGGACGCTGAAGATGCTCTATCTAAAACCACTTAACAAAGGCAGCCAAAGTGGGCCGCAAAAAACGCAGCCCGGACTCACATTGCTCGCCTTTAGTGACAGCGTTATAAATCCATATGAGCAAAGAAAAATTAAAGCATAGTTGTTGGCAAAATCAGTACGAAGATGCTGAAATTTTCTATCAAAAAATTAATCAGGTGGAGTGGGGTTGGGTTCTTTCGCAGTGGCAATCTGCAACTGAATTTGATATTGAGGATGGTTATGAAGGGGAAGTTGGCTCACAGATGTGCTCTCATCACCTCCTTATAAGATACTGCCCATTTTGTGGTGAAGATCTTGAAAATAGAAGAGAGGTACATGGTAGTTGATAACAAGCTAATGGACTTCGCGCGTGAAAGACACGCGCCGGTCAGCTTACGATACGCTCCAGAGCTGCCAGTTATTAGAACATTAACCCTACCGCCCAGCGGGCTGGACACGCCAACGCGCGCCCTTGCTTAGGGCGCTCCGTAATCTCAACCAACTCCATCCCCCAGCACCCCCTCCTTTTGAATACGTCTGTAGATTTCCTCACGGTGAACGGGTAGAGATTTGGGGGCACGTATGCCTATCTTTACCTGATTACCTTTAACTTCCAACACCGTAATTGAGACGTTCGCTCCAATCCGTAAGTTTTCACCCGTTCGGCGCTTTAAGATCAACATATTTGCTTCCTATTAATACTCAAATCATACGTAGACCTCCCTTAATGGAAGGATTTAAAAGTAACTGTTAAGGAAGTGTCAGGTGGGGCGCGAGAACGGTAGGCATAGAAGTAGAAAAGGCAGACGCAACGCTTCCAGAACCAAGGGACACGCCCCAAACTACTGAATGGACTCCACTTTATTGAAGACGAGCGGGTTTCTAGCGTATGATCCATATAGCCATTTTGATACTGTGCTTATCAATTTGGTTAGCTGGCCCCAGGTGTTAGCGCACCTTGGGTCAGCGCCTTTTACTTACTCTTACGTCACGCTACCGTTCTCCTTTGAGGGAATGCGTTTTAGAAAATTCTTGATTCTCCCGAATCTCTTTGGTCATTAGAAGGCTGCTCAATGACGACCCAAATACCGATAAATATCCACCGATTTTACGCAGCTTTGACACTAAAACAAACTGAATAAAATCCAATAAGATTATTTTTGTGCCTATATTTTTGGTTGCTCACGCTTTGAAAATTTCGGTTGCGTATAAAAATAGTTGTTAAGGTTGGTACTCCTCACTGCCTTTTACTTTGGAACCCAAAAACAATAGATCATCCCTAGCGGCTTCATTTTGCTGCTTTTATACACACCTTGTTGTTTTCTTCCCCAGTCAATCTTGAAGATCAAGAGCAGTCCGCATATCCACAGCAAAAAGAACGTTAACTAATTGATTTTGAATGGTTTACGTCTGTGATTAAAAGCAGAAAAATATCAGCATGTAATGCAGCCTCAATATATCCACTAGAGCAAACTTCCATCAATGTTAGTTAGCATACTTTTTTATTTGTTTTTTTCCTCTTGGGATATATTGACTGGTGGTATAATGCGGCTGCTTTTGAATACACTGTTATAACTCCTGGGAATAGAAGTGAATTTATCTGACTTGGTTGAAGGTGCTGGAAAGCTTGAGTCCGTAGAGTCCTTCAGCTACCCAGAAATTATTGAAGATATTCAAGTCATTCGGTTAAATTTTCATTCCATGAACTGTGATATATACGCAATTCAGGAAACTGATGAAATTCGTTTACAAGAATCAATGGCTGTAGAAGGAGTGGTGGTAAATAAGCGAAGTACCGTTTTTCAAGCCTGTGTAGGTAGTGAACTATTGTGGGCTTGGGATATGACGAATAATCAAGGTTTTTCTGATGCTTTGAAATTTGAATTCAAGAATGGAGTGTCGGTGGAACTTGTGGTTGTGGCTTCTTCAATAAAACAGTTCCATGTAAAAGAGTTATAACAAGTGACTATGGTTACTCGTCAAGTTTTTAAACCATACTTTCATCCCAGTAGGTGTTGTTTTTCACCATTGTATTCAGGATCGTAATCTGCTTTCTCATGCAGGCAACCAGAGCAACCTTTTTAGGTTTGCCAGCGTCGACTAATCGCTTATACATGGGCTTTAGTTTGGGATGATGTTGTATGGCCGACATGATGGAAACAAAAAGAACCGTGCGTACGCGATGCCTTCCACCTCGAATATATCGTTTGCCCTGGAAGTTGCCGCTATCACGGTTCATCGGGGCGATACCGACAAGTGCAGCGATTTCTTTACGGTTCAATTGTCCTAGCTCAGGAAGTTCACTCATTAACGTATAGGCCAATACATTTCCGACCCCTTTGGCACTCAACAATAGGTCACGCCTTTGCCGCCACTCAGACACACTGTTAACCAGTTTATCCAGTTGCTTGTCGATACCTTGTAGCTCTTTCTTGATGGTGTTTAGAATGGTCTGTATAGGTTTGTGTACTGATTTCGGCATTCTCTGAAGCCGATTCTTTTGCATTGTACTCATCTCTAAACACTGACTTCTTACCGCCAGTAAGTCACTGACCTCCCTAAGCTTTTCTGGTTTTAGCACCGACAGCCCTGGCTTCATGGCCTCACCAAAATGTGCAATATCCATTGCATCTAGCTTGTCAGTTTTGGCGAGGCGCCCTGCGGATTTAGCGAAGCTCCTTATCTGCGAAGGATTGCAAACAACAATAGGTAATCCGGCTTTGTCGGCGGCGCAAACAAACTCTAACTCGAGCCTTCCCGTAGACTCTATTAATACTCTTTGAGGTTTAAGAGGTTGTAGTTGTTTAATGGCATCTTTAATGCCATTTTTATCATTGGCAACACTAAAGAACTGGCCAGTAGGTCTCACATAAATATCGAGTTGTTTACTGCTGGTATCGATACCGACATTGATCTCTTGAGGTTCCATAAGATAAGCTATCTCCGCCTTGCTATTCGGGCTCGAGGCCCACATGACTATCCGAGTTATGCCTAGTGAGTGCTTATCACGTTCATACTTGTTATCGGTCTTTTACGAACCAGCCAATCAGCGAACTGTGATAAACAAGGCCTTCGGTGGCCGCCGAAGGTGGGTCTCAATTTACCCGTTAACGAAAAGGATTTTCAACATCAGAATCGGGCAAGAACAACCATACAAGGCCTTACACGAGACAAACTGGTGAACGCGGCGTTAAACGTAAGAATGAATATGAAAAAATATATAATTTTATTCGCTACTCTGATTGTTGGTTGCTCAGATAAAGCGCCTCCACCTGAATTTGAGTCATTTAGGTTGGTTGAAGAAGGAAGATTTGAAATTTGCTTTCGGCAACCATTTTCAAATCACCAGGTAATGCTTGCATTAGAAATATTGAATAATGACGGCACTGTTATAGATCGAAAGTGGCATGATGAATATCAGATTCTCTACGATGGCCGAATTCAAGGTGGGAGCAAGTGCTATGACTCGGCTTTTATTAACTTCATGTCTGCTGCTAATTCAACACCAAAAGAAATCAGAGATACGCTACATAGCCATAAAGATACAATGATCAAAGAAATAAGATTCCATGTTGCAACTTCAAAAGATGGAAACTATCGTAGTAAAAAACCAGATACTGTATATATCTCTGGCGTATACAATCCAACAACTAGCAACTCACGTTTAACAAATAAAGACACCGGACGCCATAAAGTCACGTCCGTGCTTTAGGCGTTATTATTCAAGATAGTGTTTATGGATAGATATAGAGAACACCTAAGAAAGCAAGGATTTAATCTTCAAGATGAAATAGGAAGAGGGTTATCAGGTACTACCAGAAGCGCTCTTCAACCTTCCTTGTCGAGAAAGGTAGCTGTAAAATTCTTTGATACGCGACTTAACAGAGATAATGAAGAGCTAAAGAAGAGATTTAAACGTGAAGCTTTCATATTAGCCGAAGTTCAGCACCCTTCGATTCCGTATGTAATCACACATGGGAGTATTTCTGTAGAAAACGGAAGTATCCCATATATCGTCATGCAATATATTGAGGGCGATACACTCGATAAGTATTTCGATAGCCATCGACCACTGTCATATCAATATGCTATTTCCGTGGTAACGCAATTGCTCGAAGCCCTTGTGTTTATCCATTCAAAGGGTGTTATTCATCGCGATATTAAACCCGCTAACATTATGGTATCTGAACTTGGACACTGCTATTTGATCGATTTCTCAATAGGCTTTTGTGATTCTGATATGAAGAATTTTACAAGAGCTACTTCAACAGGAGATCATTTGGGATCAATTGATTATATGTCGCCTGAGCAGAAGCTTGACATGAAGTCGGTAGACGCTAGAGGGGATATTTATTCGCTTGGATTGGTACTCTGTTACATGTTATCAGGTCACCCTACGCCTAGCGTACTGGATAAACTAAGTGGTGGAACTCCTGTAAAACTTAAACAGATTATAAAGAAAGCATGTTCCTTAGAAATTAAGGATAGATTTCAAAGTGCAGACGAGTTTCTACGCGAACTAAAAAATATTTCCAATTTATCTGTGTCTCAAATGAGATCGCCGAAAAAAGCGCTTTGTAATAATCAAAAATGCCCAGGGGCAGTTTGGTCTCCAAATGGATACTACAAAGGAGCAAACTACATTGACCACAGCAGTAATATCCATTGTACGGACTGTGGAAACAAATTGATCTATGAATGCGAATGCGGCTATCCAATTGCAGACACCCCATTTTGTGGGGGTTGCGGCGTCCAATTAGCGACAGTTCCTGAATGTGAAAAGTGTGGATCTCATCTTCAGCGAGAAGATATTGGAAGTGACACGGCTAAAGATGGATGTAGCAAATGTAGATCAAGGGAAAGTACTAGTAATCCAGCTATACCGATTTACCAACCTCCACAAGCATTTCGATCAACTGTCCCCAGCGAATTTGATGACGATATTCCTTTTTGACGGTAGCTGCGTATTGAATACTAACAAGTTGATGTATTTCGTTCCGCCCCTTCTGGGCCACACCGGATTATCGATGTTTCGAAGCGAAAGCCGATGATCGCGGCGTTAACTTTAAGACTTACCCACGTTTAGTAGACACCCTGTATAGTTAGGTTTAGGCCTAACACGGAGGTGTATCATGGGTAAGAAAAGAACTCAGGCGTATACGGAGGAGTTCCGCAGAGAAGCAGTTAAGAGAGCGGAAAAGCCTGGAGCAACAACGGCTTCTGTGGCGCGAGAACTAGGCGTCAGCGCACGGCAGATCTATAACTGGCGTCGTCTATTTAATCGACTGTCTGATAAGCAGTTCAATAGTTTAGACAGTGTCGACTATTCCAAACAGGAAAGCGCTGAAGTTCGCAAGCTCAAGAAGGAGCTCCATGAAGCTCGTCAGGAGGTTGAGTTTCTAAAAAAGGCAGCTGCGTACTTTGCGAACCACCAAGAGTAAAGTACACATTGATACAAGAGCATGTAGGGTCATTCCCGGTTAGCTTGATGTGTCGGTGTTTAGATGTCTCAAGATCGGACTATTATCGATGGCGGGGACGATTGCCATCTGCTCGCACGATTAGAAAGATACGAACAATCGAGAAAATCCGAGAGACGTTTTCTAAGTTTAAAGGTCGGCACAAATAGGACACCCATGAATCATGCCCAGCTGTATCATTGACTCTACCTTTTAGACCACCCCGTTTCGGTGCTCTTGGCCACCTCACCTCCAGGCTAAGCCTTATAGGATGTTTCTGTTCGCCAGCTCGCTGTCTTGCTAGCGGCTTCCTCCCCAAAAAATCTCACAGTGTTGCAGTTGCCATTCGCTAATAGTTAGCATTTAATGGCGCCCATTATATGGTGATCTTCCTACACGGGACTTTCACCCCATTAGTCCACGCCCATACCGAGCGTACTAAGTGGCAACAATGCATAGCCTTTGGCTGCCGGACTCAGCACCCTGTGCTCCTCCGTTGCACCAGACGATAGGTGAATATGAGTCGGAAAATTCAGATAATCAAATTTCCTAAGATTTCGCTTTCATGGTCAAAGTGGGAAAGATGGGACCGCTTGGCTGAAGACGGATCGGAAAACCTAAAGAATGAACCTGGGGTTTATGAAGTAACAAGAAAGCCAGGGTCTAAAAAAAGGTTAACCATAGGTAAAGCGGTCAATCTTCATCAAAGAGTTCTTCGTGGTCTGGTGCTAGGTAAATTGTCACACTCTACTGGTGAAAGAATACGCATAAATGAAAAAAACATAGACAAACTATACGTTCGTTGGGCTGCAACTGAATATCCAGCAGCATGTGAAGAATATCTACATAAAGAATACGTGGCGCATTATGGTAAATTGCCAGAACAAACTAAAATCACCTAAATCGGGTAGTTGGTAGTTTATAGCAACCGACCCACATGGCCTATTGTGAGGGTCCGCAACGGGCAACTCCCTAACCATGATTAATCTCATCTCAACGATACTTTTATGACAGAGGCCTGTGGTTATTTATCTGCCCTGGTTTGGGCCTTAGAAATCGGCAAAGATAATAAGGATAAATTAAATGAACTATAGAGAAAGTAAGGTGGTGGATCTTCTGTACAGAGCCTTGCTTTGGGCCAGTCTTGCTTACTTGATGTGTTACCTTTCTGAGGAAATAGGGTCTAGCACTGGTAAATTTTTAGAGAACGCACTGAAGATAAAACCTGATATAAATTGGGGCAACTTTGTTGCATTGGTAGGGCTGTTGGTGGCCCCTTTTGCTATGGTGCTAAGGGAAGCTGAATACGCTTTTCAGAAGCGTAATATGCGTATTGCAGTAGTCAGTTTTATAGTGTTTTTGTTGGGCAAGATATCATCTGATTTGATACTTATTTGTTACGGAATGATGTCTTTTGTTTTAGGTTGGAGTATATATTTATTTGCGAACAATAATCCCACTTCTCACGAATATTTGATTTTTGGTGTTTCACTGCCAATCTACTTATCTATTATGTTTTTTCTTTCCTTTATGTCGCTTATAGTTCGATCCGAGTTAAATGGTAGGCTATTTGGGTGGTGGCGTAGTCAGTTTCCTGCATTTGGTCGTATGGCAATATATAGTTTAGTTTTTGCTGTATTTGGTGTTGTGAGCTGGGTACACCACTAGTTTCTAAATTGGGTAGCCGGTAGCTTATAGCTACCAGCCCCTTCTATCCCCGCGATAGTGGTTGGCGGGCAGGGCCTATTTATGAGTCATCAGCCACGCTAACAGCTTCACAGCAGCAAGCTAAACAGATCTCCTCAGATAAGAACATCAACTTTCACTACACAACTGCATCATTTACTCTACCCGTTAAACCACATGGCTTCGCTGTTCCTGGCCACCTCGCCTCCAGGCTAAGCTTCATAGGATGATTCTGTTCCTCAGCTCGTAGTTTTGCTAGCAGCTTCCTCCCCATAAGACCTCACAGTATTGCAGTTGCCATTCGCTAGTAGTTAGCATTTAATGGAACCCATTAAATGGTGATCCTCCTACATGGGAATGGGACTCTCACCCCATTAGTTTACAACCATGCTGGGCGTACCAAGTCAATCAATGCCACCGACATCTTACTTTATGTACTTTTGTATGGCTGCTACGCTCCCATTTACGCGCAAAAGTATATAAAATAAGCCGCGACTGATTGCGGCACTAGCATTCACATCCACATAATCCGTCAAACCTAAAGAAATAAGAGAATGTCAGAATTTTACATAACAATTAATTTCAATGTTCCTCAAGATAAAAGGTCTAAAATCGAGAGCTTTCTCGAGGAGGGAACTATGAGCATGGATACTGAGGGTGCTATCAATGCGATCTCGTCGTTGGGAGAAGGTATCCGTGAGCTGCTTGAGATAACGGATGATGAAGGTGAGAGAGAGTGGTTAGATGAGCAGTTAACTTTGGAAGAACAGTTGGAGCCTCAGGAATGGAATATTGATGGAAATTCCGTGGAAATCGAATACATGTGCGACTCTTGGGTTGCAAAGGGTTTCGTGAACTTGCTAATTAATATCTATCGCCTAGCTGGAATGGAAGGTGTTTCTGCAGCTGAACTCAATGAAGACGAATTTTGCGAGTAATCAAAGCTAAATTGGGTAGCCAGTAGTTCTAGCTACCGCCCCCCACACCACCCATCATGCGGGTCCGCAATGGGTGGTTCCCTATCCGTAATAAACCCCTACCCAACACTAGAGTCAAGCATCTCTTCATTTAAGTTGATTGTCATGGCAGTACTCTCCCTCAACGTTATATCCAGCTGAAAACATATCGGTAGGCTACCCCTGCCTTTTAACTCATGGATTTAGGTCCAGGCTTTCACCGTGTCTAAGCTTTTCATCTAGGCATTGGCGCTACTCTGCAGTCTGCCGGCTTTAGATTAATAAGCTCATCAGCCATTACTGACCGAGGCGCGGCTATGTCCCACCATTTTTGTCTATCCCCACGGTGGTGGCTAGCGGGTTGGACCTAATTATGGGTCAGCGGCCGCGCTGCCAGATTCACAACAGCAAATTAAACAGATCTTCCTAGATAAAAACGTTAACTTTCACTACGAGGAAGATCTAGGACAGCCAAAGACTGGGGGGCGGTGCCGGCAATAGAGCAGCTCCCTCCCTTGCGGCTCTTTCTCTTTGGTTTACAGGTAAAGGAGATTAAATACTTGGAATTGGTCTTCAGGCTATTGGGATCGCTGTTTTTCGATAAAAGGGCGGTAATCGTGCTGTTGAGTACTTGAGGCCGGGGTAGATTAGCAGGGCGTAGCTGAGAGGAGGCGCCGACAGTCGCTTATACCGTGTACCCAGTGTTTATCGAGTTGAGCACAAACTTTTTGTACAACCTCTACCGATCCCACCAAGCCTTTAAAGCGACTTTCAAAGTTCCGGCTGAGATAGAGCCAGTGCTTGGGTGAAATACCGAGCCGCTCCAGAATAGGCGGAGTGTTTTCGGCAATACAACCTCGTTTTCTTGGGTCTAAATGCCGGCCGCTCCAGTCCACTAACTCCATATAGTGATCCAGCTGGAAAGGAAGCCCTTTCGGCATATTCAAACGCTCACCGCCGACAAACGGAAGTAGATTTTTGGGCTGCTTACCTGAGACTGCCGCACGAATACGCTGTTGAATCGAAGTGTAATCAGACTCTTCAGGTGTCTTGGCAATATTGGCACGGATGGGGTTAAGGTCTACGTAGGCCATACAGGCGGCGAGTGCTCTTTCATCCAATAAAGCCTGAGACTTGAACCGGCCCTCCCAAAAGCGGCCGGTACAGTTGTCTTCAGCATTGGCCTGGCGGGCGATGGATTCATTTAAACAGCGCATAAACCAGCTGATATCCATTAGACGCTCCCGCCATAGGGAAACGACCTCCTTTAGCCTGTCTTCCTCAGCGTGATCGAGAGTGTCGCCCTGAAGATAGCGCTGGGCCAAGCTAGAGGCTTTGAAGAGCTGTTGCCAGCGAGTAATTACCTCTGTAAGAGACCACTTGTTAGCCGATTTTGTGTCGATATAGAGCACTATATGGTAGTGATTACTCATTACTGCATAGGCGGCAATATCTAGCGCAAACACCTCGGCTAACTTATGCATACGGCTTTCAATCCATTCGCGCCGATACTCGTAATCTTTTCCGGATTCAGTATCTCTGCCACAGAGAAATGCACGCCGTACACAGCGGGAGACACAGTGATAGTACGGTGTTGCATCAAGAGATATATGGGTGCTTCGCGGTAGAGTCATCGGCTGCACGCGCACTTAGCTGTATAAACATACAGCATTTTGTGGGATTTCAATCTTTTGTCAATAGGGATGGCGGTTTATACTTTCTATTTGGTGGGTGTCCAGGATTAACACCGTCCCACAAACCTCACGATGTTGCAGTTGCCATTCTCTGGTAGTTGGCATTTAATGCAGTCATTAAGTGGTGATCTTCCTACAGGGGATTTTACCCCATTAGCTCACGCCCATGCTGGGCGCACCATGCGCAGGCTGGCGGACCAGTTATCCGATCGTTCCTCACTACAAACTGCTCATAGCTATGGGCGTTATGCTAGGTAGGGTCTTGAAGAAATCTTACAGTTACAGCCCTGCAAATGGGAAAGAACAACCCGATGGAGAATACTCTATTGTGGTTTCCGATGGTACACGTAAATTAGTGTTGCCGGGAGATGAGCTGCGCCATGAATATTCATATGGTGATCTTACTCTGCTGATTTCTAATTATGATTATTACGATGGTGTAAGTTATTGGTATAGCCTGCTTGGTAAAAATGGCAGCATCATAGATCGCGTTTCAACACCAGATAGATTCGGATTTATTGAAGAACTCACAGTCGAAGGTGAAGACCTCTTGGAGTTCGGCATCTTTGATAGTAATGAGCGCTGGCGGCTACGTATTTGCGAACTTGGCTTCAGGTCTTTCTCTTGGGAGGCCATTTTTCAGGGGGAGCCTAAATATTGGTTTCGTCGGCATTACCTAAAACTAGAAAAGGTATAACAAGGCATTTCACACGTTCCGGCAGTCAAAGCTGTGCTTTGCCTACCGGGTAAAAATGGCACTCGGCGTTCAAGGAAGAGCAATGAAGGTAGCTATTATATTAGTACTAGCAATAATTGGTAATCCTGCTTGGGGTAATAGCCTCAATACAGTCGAAAAAATACAGAAGAGTATTTCTGCAAATCTTTCGCAAGGCGACAGTCAGCAAGTAATTGAAGAATACTTAGCTTCAACCAACATTGCGCACTCTTATGACAAGCATTATTTTAGGTATCAAGCCATCGTACGAGAAAATGAGGCTGACTGTAAATTTGAATCTATATTTCTTTGGCTACTCTATGACTGCACCATTCAAATATATATCAACTTAAACGAGCAAGGAGGCTACAAAGATCATGAGGTTTACCAAAGTTATTCTGGCTTGTAGTGCCACAAATAGGACACCCATGAATCATGCCCATCTGTATGATTGACTCTAGCCGCTAGATCACTCGGCTTAGGTGCCCTTAGCCACCTCGCCACCAAGCTAAGCCTTGTAGGATGTTTCTTTTCGTCAGTTCGTAGTTTGCTAGCGACTTCTGATCCTCCCCACAAGATCTCACGGTGTTGCAGTTGCCATTCGCTAGTAGTTAGCATTTAATGGAACCCATTAAATGGTGATCCTCCTACATGGGACTTTCACCCCATTAGTTCACGCCCATGCTGGGCGTACCACAATGTTGGGATCGGACACGATACTGCACGCTTTGAATTATGCTTTCATTACATTGCAACGTCATTCAAGTCACTCACCATCGTGTCGCTGAACATAGCGTTAATAAGCATATGAAGATCAGAATTATCACTTCGATACTTATCTTATTTTTTACAGGATGCACCACTATCGAAGTGCTACCTGTGAAAAATCTCCCTTCATTCAAAAATGAAGTGACATTAGGAAGCCCAGTTAATGCCCCCCCGAGAAAATATCCCAAAAGTATGCTTGAAGCAGGTCAAGAAGGATGGGTTATTCTTAAAGTGGATATAGATGAAACTGGTGCACCCAATAACATCAGGGTTGTTGATTACAGTCCCAACAAAGATTTCATTAAAGCGGCAAAATATAATGTAAGTGGGAGTATTTTCGCCCCACACATAGTAAATGGGCAGGCAGTCTACCTAAAAGACTATATTCTGGTTACTAGCTTTAAATTGTCAGAGAAATATCTTAAACCGGATAGCCGGTAGCTTCTAGCTACCGGCCCCCACCACCATCGTACGGGTCCGCAATGGACGATTCCCTATCGATAATGAATCTCTCACCAACGATAGTGTCGAGCAGATCTTCATTAGACTACTATGCCGTCGGCTGACTTCTGCTTAATCACCTCGGCCATTACTGACCGAGGCTCTGCTATGTCCCACCACTTTTGTCTATCCCCGCGATGGTGCCTAGCGGATTGAGCCTGCTTATGAGTTAGCGGCCACGCTGGCAGCTTAACAGCAGCAAGCTAAACAGATCTCCCCAGGTAAGAACGTGAACTTTCACTGCATAGCTGCATCATTGACTCTGCCCGTTAGATCACATGGCTTCGGAATCCTTGGACACCTAGTCTCAAGTCTAAGCCTTATAGGATGTTTCTGTTCGTCAGCTCGTTTGCTAGCGGCTTCCTCCCCAAAAGACCTCGCGGTGTTGTAGTTGCCATTCGCTAATAGTTAGCATTTAATGGAACCCATTAAACGATGATCTTCCTACAGGGGACTTTCACCTCATTAGTTCACGCCCACGCTGGGCGTACTAAACCGCAGCAATCGCTCCCTTTGGTCGCTAGGACAGCCAAAACGCTGCGCTTATTTGTTTACTCTTGTGCGGGGCGTTATGCGTTAAAAAAAGGATCCCCAATATGAATAATTTTATTGGTAAATGGGCGATTATTGAAATGGAACAATGGGATCAAGAATATATTGATCTTGTTGAACCTGATTATTTCAATTTCGAGAAAGGTGGTCAAGGACAGTTTGTGTTTGGCACAGTAAATGGTTTTATTGACTGCCGTTATGACAACGAAAAACACCCAACTAAAGTGGACTTTTCATGGGAGGGATCATCTGAGCATGACCCGGTTAGCGGAAGGGGATGGTTCAAAATCAAATCAGAAAATTCAATTTATGGTATGCTATTTATTTATAATAGTGACGAATCGTGGGTAAAGGCTACCAAGAAATAACTTGGCATAAATTGAGTAGCCGGTAGTTTCTAGCTACCGGCCCCATACCACCCATCCTGCTGGCCCACCTATTCGCAATAAATTTCTACCCGAGAACGCTGCTGGATTCCACCATTTTTTGATCTATCCCTAAGCTGGTGACTAGCAGGTTAGGCCTACTTATGAGTCAGCGGCCACGCTGACAGCTTCACAGTAGTAATCTAAACAGATCTCCCCTATAAGATCATGAACTTTCACTACACAGCTACCTCATTGACTCTACTCGTTAGATCACCTGGCTCGGTGTCCTTGGCCACCTCGCTTCCAGGCTAAGCCTTATAGGATGTTCCCGTTCGTCAGCTCGTAGCTTTGCTAGCGTCTTCCTCCCCACAAGACTTTGCGGTATTGCAGTTGCCATTCGCTAGTAGTTAGCATTTAATAGAACCCATTAAACAGTGATCTTCCTACAGCGGACTTTCACCCCATTAATTCATGCCCATGCTGGGCGTACCAAAGCCAAGCGCGAACGCCAGCAAAGCTAGCTGGACCTACATCCCGCAGCATCGCTGCTTCATTTTGGCCCGTGTTGGTGACGTTAGGCATTTTGAGTATTAAGAGATGTTTGTAGAAAAGCATATAGCTGAAGATTTCTTAGAAAAATATAAATCCATAATGGCGTTTTTGAATAATGGAGAAAATGCGAACGGAGCAAGTGAGTATGCTGAGCTCAGAGAGAAAATATACTCTGATTTCCGCCTTAACAAGAATTCATTTTCTAAACTAGTTGGGAATGAATTTATAGCCTCTATAGAGAAGGCCGTATTTGATAAGTTTGTATATTTGAAAAGGTATCAAAAGGGGTACGTAATGCTAAGTACCTCAAACAATATGTATTACCAAGTCCATGCGCTTACTTCACCATTGGAAGAAATTGCTGAAGACTATATTTTAATTGAAACTGCATTAATACCATATGCCGGAGTATGGGTTTGTGATGGCTTAATTCTCAGGTATGCATCACTTGGGAAGGATATACAGAAATCGGTAAGAGATGGCTATTGGGAAGCTAAACGCGCTGGTAAATTACAAATACATGTCTGAATCGGGCAGCCGATAGTTTCTAGCAACCGGCCCCCACACCACCCATCGTGCGAGTCCGCAATGGGCAGCTCCCTATCCGTAATGAACCTCTACCCAACGATAGTGTCGAGCAGGTCTTGAGTTGAGTGTCATCGCAGTGCGCTATCTCAACTTTATTCGCCTGGAAACATACCGATAGACTAGCCCTGTCTTTTAACTCGTGGAGTTTAGGTTCAGGCCTTCATCATGTCCAAGGTATTAATCGCGGCATTAGGCTACTGTGCCACCGACTAAATTCTCTTGCATCACCTTAATCATCACTGACCGAGGCGCTGCTGTGTTCCAGCACTTTTGTTTATCCTTGCTATAGTGGCTAGCGGGTTGAAACTACCTATGAGTCAGCGGCCACGCTGACAGCTTCACAGCGGTAAGCTAAACAGATCTCCCCAGATAAGAACGTGAACTTTCACTACATAATTGCATCATTGACTCTACCCCTTAGACCACCCGTTTCGGTGTCCTTGGTCACCTCGCATCTAGGCCAAGCCATATAAGATGCCTCTGTTCGCCAGCTCGTAGTGTTGCTAGCGACTTCCTCCCCACAAGACATCACGGTATTGCAGTTGCCATTCGCTAGTAGTTAGCATTTAATAGAATCCATTAAATAGTGGTCTTCCAACAAGGGCCCATTAGTCCATGCTCATGCCGGATCTACCAAAGGTAAACACCGGAAAATTTAAAGCTTCAGCTGCGCCTACACTTCAACTTTCTAGTGTTAGGAGCATTATATCTTGGGAGTGTAAAGTGCCATATCAAGAAAAAGAACCAATTAAGGGAGTTGTTTCGGCTATATATGACGAACTAAAAGACACCGAAACTTATCATCGTGGGAAAAATGAAAGATCTCTGAAGTCTCATGTCCGTAATATCAGCATGAATATTAGTGAGCATCTAGCTGAGCAAAAGCAGGAGTCATTTAACAAAAATCACAGCACAAACTGGGCCCTAGGAATATTATCATTTATAGCCATCTGCTTGCTGGCGAATAGTGCGCAGGAAAATCCAGACTATGATTGGATAGAAAACAATAAGTTAGCTTTAAAGATTTGGGGTGTATCACTGGCGGCTATTTATATTGGTGCATCACTGGATGCGCTCATCATTTTTCAAATCATTGTGGGGGTTTTCTGCTACAAAAATTGTAGTGTCAGTTTCATTCTCTGGACTTGTTGTTTATTCAACAGGCAAAGCTGCCGGTGTAATTAACAGTGTTTTTGGTGTAGACGCAACAGCCTTCCCAATAACCTATACGTTCACAACAGCCATAATCGTTTTCAATCTTATTGCTCCATTCTTATTCTTTATTTCACTTGGTGCCATCGCACATCTATTTAATGTGTACGCATGGATTCAGGAAAAATTGAAAGGAAAAACCTATGATCTTCCTCCATATCATTCCTTTGTATTCCCTATACTTGCCTGCACTATAATGTTCATCGGCTGGAGATGGTCAAATAATGAGTTTAGTGAAAGTCGACTGCCTCAAAAGGCATACATGATGGCACATGCGCTTGACTTCAATTCAAACCATGAGTGTGGAAATTTAGAAGGTGGTGTTCCGGTTGTATTCTTGGGAGCATCTCAAAATAGCGTATTAGCTGACGCATTTATGATACATGAACTAGATTTTTCATCGTTTTTTAATTATGAAGTGGATATACCCGACCAATTTTATCGAATAAAGTGCGAGCACCCAGCCTACAAAGAAAGCAGATATAAATTGAGTAGCCGATAGTTTCTAGCTACCGGCTCCCACATCACGTACCGTACAGGTCCGCAATGGGCGGTTACTTATCCGTAATTAATCTCTACCCAACGATACTGTCGAGCAGCTCTTCACTTGAGCTGAGTGTCATGACAGTGCACTACCACAACTTTATACGACTGGTATCATATCCGTAGGCTAGCCCTGTCTTTTAACTCATAGAGTTTGGATTCAGGCCTTCACCGTACCCTAGGTATTAATATTGGCATTGGGTTACTATGCCGTCGGCTGAGTTCTGCTTAATCACCTTGATCATTACTGACCGAAACGCTGCTGTGTTCAACCACTTGTTTTTCTATCCCCGCGATAGCGGCAGCGGGTTGGGTCTACTTATGAGTCAGCGGCCACACTGACAGCTTCACAGCAGCAAGCTAAACAGATCTCCCCAGATAAGAACGTGAACTTTCACTACACAACTGCATCATTGACTTTACTCTTTAGGCCACCCGGTTTCGATGCCCTTGGCCACCTCACCTCCAGGCTGAGCCTTATAGGATGCTCTGTTCGTCAGCTCGTAGTTTTATTAGCGACCTCCTCCCCACAAGACATCACGGTATTGCAGTTGCCATTCGCTAGTAGTTAGCATTTAATGGAACCCATTAAATGGTGATCTTTCTACAAAGGACTTTCACCCCATTAGCCCACGCCCATGCTGGACGTACCAAGGCGAAGCACGATAGCTAGCAAAGCTGGCTGGACCTACATTCCATAGCTTCGCTGCTTCATTTCGGTCCATGCTGGCAGCGTTATAACTCATGAGGGCTCTGTGACCTACATAAAGTACTTATTTGTAATCTTGTTTCCTTGGTTAGCTTTTTTCGTAGGAGACATGATTTATGGTTCTTCGCACGTGATGTTTCATCATCCCTGCGAACAATCAGAATATGGATGTTGGCCTATGGATTCTACAAGTTTTGCTATAAAAGGGGCGTTGTTTGGTATCTTTATAGGCTTGGCAGATTTGTCGTCCTCTCAGCTTAAAATATCATTGGTGTCGGCATTAGTGTTGTTGGCTTTGATTACCGTCAGGCTGGGTGCTGTTCAAATGGAGGGTATTCTATCTGTAGTGTTGGGCGGGTATTATTGGTTAAGTTTATTTGTCCCATTATTATTTAGTGCAGTGTTTTTTTACCTAGGTTCAAAGTATGTGTCAGGTAAGTTATAACCATACCAAGTACGATCGCCGGGAAAGCTCGCTGGACCTACATTCCGCAGCTTCGCTGCTCCATTTCGGCTCGTGTTGGCGACGTTAGTACTATAGAGATATGAGCAATGGGAAGACCTTGGAGTAAACTGCAAAAGGAATTTTATTTGCTGCGAGCAGATGGACTTGATCTGCAATTGCATTGCCGAGCCTATAGAATGGATTCGCAAATGGGATCTACCGATATTCCTAGATATTGGATTACATTAGGCAAGGAGATTATCTGGGACTACCCAAGAGATTTTATTGGTAAGAATCATCCTAAACGAGTAGATACTAAATGGTATCCTTATGGCAATGATGTTCCAGATATTTCCAATCTGATACGAGAGTATATTGACACTCCAAAAGATGAGCTGATATCAAAGAATTTTCAAAATGACCATTGGGGGTTGATTAACATATTTCGAGCTTCAGATAAGCGTATAGGTTTAAGACGCCTACCCGAGCTAAAGAGGAAAACAAAAAATAGGGCCGCATTGAAAGTAATTGAGGTGCGGCTAGAAAGCACTAAATCGGGTAGCCGGTAGCTTCTAACTACCG
The DNA here is from genome assembly GCF_052468155.1 of Microbulbifer maximicatervae (SeqCode). Classification (NCBI taxonomy): domain Bacteria; kingdom Pseudomonadati; phylum Pseudomonadota; class Gammaproteobacteria; order Cellvibrionales; family Microbulbiferaceae; genus Microbulbifer; species Microbulbifer maximicatervae (SeqCode). The sequence continues at coordinate 2,325,037 of NZ_CP174335.1, read as the reverse complement.
GACCCCAAACCACCCATCATGCGGGTCCTCAATAAGCAGCTCCCTATCCGTAATGAATCTCTACCCAACGATAGTGTCGAAAAGCTCTTCATTTGAGTAGAGTGTCATGGCAGTGCACTACCTCAAATTTAACCGACTGGAAACATATCGGTAGGCTAACCCTGCCTTCTAACTCGTGAAATTTGGGTTCAGACCTTCACCGTACCCAAGGTATTAATCTTGACATTAGGCTACTATATCGTCGGCTGACTTCTGTTGAATCATCCTGATCATTAATGACCTAGGCACTGCTATGTCCCACCACTTTTGTCTATCCCCGCGATGGTCGCCAGCGGCTGGGCCTTATGGGTCATCGGCCACGCTGACAGCTTCACAGCAGCAAGCTAAACAGATCTCCCCAGATAAGAGCGTGAACTTTCACTATACAACTGCATCATTGACTCTACCCATTAGAGCACCCGGCTTCGGTGCCCCTGGCCACCTCACCTCCAGGCTAAGCCTTATAAGGAGTTTCTGTTCGTCAGCTCGTAGATTTGATAACGGCTTCCTCCCCACAAGACCTCACGGTATTGCAGTTGCCATTCGCTAGTAGTTAGCATTTAATGGAACCCATTAAACGGTGATCCTTCCACAGTGGACTTTCACCTCATGAGTCCGCGTCCATGCTGGGCGTACCAAGCACATGTTGTCGGACTGGTTATCCGTTGCGTTCCAAACCAGCCGCAACTGCGAGCGTTAGGCATCTATATAGAGTATGCAAATAAAACTTAATGATTCAGAGGAAATCCAAATTCAACTGCTCAGTAGGGGAGCTTCAAATTACATTTATGACTGTAATTTGTTAGTTTCATTTAGAACTGGCGAAAAGACATATTCACAGGAAGTTTGGGTGGATGGTACTGAATTTAAGTGTTTTTTAAATGAGCTTGAAGTACTCAACCATAAGTTAAGTGGAAAGGCCGAATTAGCTTCAGAAACGCCAGGAGAATTACTAATAAAATTTACACCTGTCGACTCCCTGGGTCATATGGCTCTCCACTTTGAGTTAGGTAAGCAAATTTGGATTGGTCCTGAGGTTTTTTGGTCCAAAATTATTCAAGCCTTTCCTATAGACGCCGAGAGCTTGGGACGTATTTGTAAAGAAATATTTAAAAGTTTTTCAGAAGTTAAAAATGCCTAACGAGCACCTACAGTTGACCCTAGATGCTCTGCGCCTTTTGGGCTTACTGCGTAAACTAACCCAAATTCGCTCCGTACCAAGGCCAACTGATGTGGGCGTTAGTACTTTAAAAGCAGTCTCGATATAACAAAAGTAAGAAACAAGCTCACAACAGTACAGAAGAGAGAAGGGGACTTTCACCCCATTAGTCCACGCCCATGCTGGGCGTACCAAATCAAAGGCGTTACAAGGCAACCAAGATTTAGCTATGGGATTAATAGAAGCAATACTTTTAGGTATCCAGTTTAAGAGACCACAAAACCTTTGGTGTTCTTTTCTATGCTAATTGATCTCATTGCATTCAGTATTTTCGGTGCGCTAGTTACTGAACTTGTATCTACGGATAAAGAGTTTACCTTTGAGCTAGTCGGTGCCAGTTTTGGCCTACTTGCCATAATAGGTATCTTTATTGGTTTGACCTGGGTATGTGGTTATTCATTAAAGAGGTGCTTCGAGTAATGCCGTATAACAAGTTGCACAAGTACACTCTGGCCGCAAAAAGCGTAGCCTCCGCGGGACAGCCTACACTATGTTTCGGCTGCCCTTTAGCAAACCTTATGAGTACTGAGATTTAAAGCATGGAAACTGTTACTTGCTATAGGCCCACCGGCGAAAAAGAGTTAGAACTGGTTAAGGAATCGGGCTATAAAAAATGGCCCCCTCGTTTGCCAGAACAACCAATTTTTTATCCGGTTACAAACGAAGAGTATGCCATTGCCTTAACACAGTGGAACATCACCGATTTCGGTGCAGGCTACGTAACCAAATTTGAAGTGGTTAAGTCTTTCATGGAAAAATACCCCATAAAATGCGTTGGTGCTAAGTCACATACTGAATGGTGGGTGCCCGCTGAAGATCTGGAAGATCTTAATAAAAATATTGTTGGGAAAATCGAGGTAATAGGTGAGTACCGAAACTCATAAATCTGGTAGCCGGTAGTTTCTAGCTACCGGCACCCACACTACCCATCGTGCGAGTCCACAATGGGCGGTTCCCGATCCGCAATGAATTTTTATCCAGCGATAGTGTCGAATAGCTCTTCATTTGAGTTGAGTATCACTGCGGTGCGCTACTTCCGAGTCAGCGGCCACGCCGACAACTTCACAGAAACAAGCTAAACTGATCTCCGCAGATAAGAGCGTGAACTTTCACTACACAACTACATCATTGACTCTGCCCGTTAGATCATCTGGTTTCGGTAATCTTCCCCACCTCACCTACGAGCTCAGCCTTATAAGGTGTTTCTGTTTAAGTTCGTGGTCTTACAAGCGGTTTCCTCTCCACAAAACCTCACAACATTACAGTTGCCATTCGCTGGTAGTTAGCATTAAATGGTGATCCTCCTACAAGGGACTTTCATTCCATTAGTTCACGCCGATGCTAGGAATACCAAGTTTAGGCAGCATCGCCCCTTTGGGGCTGGACAATCACGCTACGCTCCAGCAACCACTGATAAAATCGTTATGTGGAAGTATATATGTTGAAGAAATTATCGGTACTATTGAGTTCTATTCTTTATATATCTTGTACGAATAACATCCCATATACCCCGATCGCGAAGGATAACTACGGGGATGATACTCCGGGCTACAAAGAGGTAAACTTAGGGAGTGGTCGCTACGATATTGAAGTATGGGGATACGAAAATACTAAAGAAGAATTGTATGTATATTATCTGCATAGGCGATCCCAAGAGCTCTGTAAATCTGGATATACATATATACCTAATGAAGTTGTAGAGATGGTTATGGTTTCTAGTGGCAGGCAACCCAAAGTGAATTCAGGTAGATTGTGGAGTATACAGTGTGTAAATCCATAGCTGCCACATGAACCGGGTAGCCGGTAGTTTCTAACTACTGGCTACCCACACCACCCATCATGCAAGTCTACAATGGGCAGCTCCCAATCCGTAATGAATATCTACCCAGCGATCACAGAACGATATCAACTAAGTACACTGATGGTTAACTACAGTAGGTTAAACAGATTTCCCCAGATAGGAGCGTGAACTTTCTTTACACAACTGCATCATTGACTCTACCCGTTAAATCACCCGACGTCGGCGCCTTTGGCCACCTCGCCTCCAGGCTAAGCCTTATAAGATGTTTCAGTTCTTCAGCTCGTAGTTTTGCCAGCGGCTTCCTCCCCACAAGACATCCCTGTGTTGCAGTTGCCATTCGATAGCAGTTAGCATTTAATAGAACCCATTAAATGGTGATCTTCCTACAGGGGGCTTTCACCCCATTAGGCCACGCCAATGCTGGGCGTACAACGTAGCAGCAATACGTAGCCTTTAGCTGCTGGGCTCAGCACTATGAGCTTCACCGTTGACCCAGACACAATAACTCGGTAAGGAGGACAAAATGAAAAAAGTGATTGGACTCGCCTTTGCTTTAATGTCTGTAAATACTTATTCTTCATGTGCAGGCGATGAGTATTCTAAATACCTAAAAGCTCAAAATAAGGCTTTCATGTACGCAGCATCAGAGATGTCCAAGGTAGATTCAGAAAACTACAATAAAGTAAAGGAATTCGTGTCACTGCACATTAAAAGTAATAACTTACAAGTTTACATAGCAAAGAAATTTGAACAAATAGCGCCTGATCAGTTGAATACAGACAGTATTATCGGGAAGTACGTAATAAACAACAGTATAGTTCTTGCCGATGGCACCACAGCACCAGCTTGGGATGAAATTCTTAAGGACGACTATCACTACACCAGTGAAAGAAAAGCGCTTGAACATTTTAATGATTTTTATATGATGGGCGGCTTTTCCTCTGACGTTGAGGAAAAGGCAAAGTTTGAAACCTTTTATAAGGCTAGAAATATATTTAACAATTACTTAATGCAGGCGCCAACAATGAAGATTGTAACCGCTGCTTTTAGCACAAAAATAAAAGATGTCTGCTCATTATAAATAGGGTAGCCGGTAGTTTCTAGCTACCGGCCCACCCATCATGTGGGTCCACAATGGGCGGTTCCCTATCCGTAACGAATCCCTACCCAACGATAGTGCTGAGCAGATCTTCATTTGAGTTGAGTGTCATGGCAGTGCGCACCTCAACCTTATCTCCAACTGGAAATATATCGATAGGCTAACCCTGTCTTTTAACTTATGGATTTAGGTTGACGCTTTCACCCTACACAAGGTATTAATCTTGGCATTAGGCTACTATGCCGTCGACTAACTTCTGTTTAATCGCCTTGAACATTACTGACCGAAGCGCTGCTGTGTTTCACCACTTTCTCCCACCCCCGCAATGGTGGCTAGCGGATTGAGCCTACTAATGAGTCTGCAGTCACGCTGACAGCTTCACAGCAGCAAGCTAAACAGATCTCCCCAGATAAGAACGTGAACCTTCACTACATAACTGCATCGTTGACTCTACCCGATAGATCACCCGGCTTCAGTGTCCTTGGCCAACTCGCCTCCAAGCTAAGCTTTCTAGGATATTTCGGTCCGTCAGCTCGTAGTCTTACCAGCGGTTTCCTTCCCACAATACCTTACGACGTTGCAGTTGCCATTCGCTAGTAGTTAGCATTTAATGGCGCCCATTAAACTGTGATCTTCCTGCACGGGACTTTCACCCCATTAGTCCACGCCCACGCTGGGCGTGCCTAATTTAGGCAAGCGGACAAATTACTACGCCTTCGACTCCGTAATTTGCCGTTGCTAAAGGCGTTATGTGAGGCTAAGTCCAGGCCTTATTGAGAAATGTGGCGTATTTGACATTAGCTTAAAGGATCATCCTGACACTCACTGTAGTGCCACGACAAATTTACCAGACACAATAGGTTGTTTTTATGAAGCCTTTTAGTACTCAATTTACCTTATCCAGAGATTACCTTGCCGAATGCTATGATCAATCTCTACCCTATGGAAAAAATGTCAAGCCCAATTATCTTCTTCCTACATTATTATTATCTTCTGGTGCGGGATTACTGTTATTTACTGAGCAGTCTAAGATTGCAAGTTGCACGTTAATTGCATTAGGTGTGCTGGAACTGATTCACATTCGATATCGACGAGCTTGGTGGTTAGCACGGCAGATGCTTGGGAAAAGTGCCGGTAGTGAAGTGAAATTAACCATAGATAATGACGGAATCCAGACACAGAATCCTTATACGATAACAGTTCTGTTGTGGGCAGATATCGAGCGTATTATTGAAACCGATTTAGGTCTTATTTTGGTGGCTAAATCTGGGGGGCAGCAGTACTTGTCTAAATCGTTATTACCAGCTGAGTTAATTAATGAGATAGTTACCAAGATTAAGGGTAAACATTGATTTCAATAAAAATTGAAGTCGCCTCTACAATACTGCTAATACAATACATAAATCCGGTAGCTGGTAGTTTCTAACTACCGGCCCCCACTCCACCTATCGTGCGGGTCCACAATGGGTGGTTCCGTATCCATAGTGAATACCTATCCAGCGATCACGTAACGATATCAACCAAGCACACTGAGGGTTAACTACAGTAGGTTAAACAGATCTCCCCTGATAGGAGCGTGAACTTTCACTACACAACTACATCATTGACTCTATCAATAGATCACTCGGCTAGGTGTCCTTGGCCACCTCAATCCCAAGCTGAGCCTAATAGGATGTTTCTATTCGTCTGGTCGATGTTTTGCTATCGGCCTCCTCCCCACAAAACCTTGTAGTGTTACAGTTGCCAATTCCTAGTAGTTAGCATTTAATGGAACCCACTAAATGGTGATCTTCCTACAAGGGACTTTCACCCCACTAATCCACACCCATGCTGGGCATGGCTAAGAAAAGGCAGAACGCTAAAGAGCCTGTGCGTCTGCTTTGGGCGTTAAGCACAAGACTTACCCACGTTTAGTAGACACCCTGTATAGTTAGGTTTAGGCCTAACACGGAGGTGTATCATGGGTAAGAAAAGAACTCAGGCGTATACGGAGGAGTTCCGCAGAGAAGCAGTTAAGAGAGCGGAAAAGCCTGGAGCAACAACGGCTTCTGTGGCGCGAGAGCTAGGCGTCAGCGCACAGCAGATCTACAACTGGCGTCGTCAATTTAATCGACTGTCTGATAAGCAGTTCAATAGTTTAGACGGTGTCGACTATTCCAAACAGGAAAGCGCTGAAGTTCGCAAACTCAAGAAGGAGCTGCATGAAGCTCGTCAGGAGGTTGAGTTTCTAAAAAAGGCAGCTGCGTACTTTGCGAACCACCAAGAGTAAAGTACGCATTGATACAAGAGCATGTAGGGTCATTCCCGGTTAGCTTGATGTGTCGGTGTTTAGAAGTCTCAAGATCGGGTTATTATCGATGGCGGGGGCGATTGCCATCTGCTCGCACGATTAGAGAGATACGAACAATCGAGAAAATCCGAGAGACGTTTGCTGAGTTTAAAGGTCGTTATGGCGCGCCTAGAATTGCTTGCGAGCTTCAAGAGTTAGGTGAGCCATGCTCGCGGAACTACGTCGCTAAGCTTATGCAACAGGAACATATTAAAGCGAGAAACGGCAAAGGCTTTCGATATAGTCAGCCCGTGGAGGGGAGCATTAACGTCTCCGCCAACTTACTTAAGCGTTGCTTTGATGTGGATCGACCAAATTGCCGCTGGACCAGTGACATTACGTATATCTGGGTTCTGGATAGGTGGCTATACCTCGCGGTAGTTATGGATCTGTACTCTCGACGTATTGTAGGTTGGGCATTCGACTCGCAGATGACCGATGAATTGACACGTCGAGCATTGAAAATGGCCCTAGAGCGACGACCAATAAAGCCTGGACTGCTAGTTCACTCTGACAGGGGTGTGCAATATCGATCGCAGAAATACCAGGATCTCTTGTCCGAAAGCAAGTGCAAGCCGAGCATGAGTCGCCAGGCTAACTGTTGGGATAATGCGGCAATGGAATCATTCTTTAGCAGGCTAAAAGTCGAGCTGGTCTATGCCAGAACATTCGAAAGCGAAGAGCAAGCAAAATCTGAGGTGTTTGAATACATTGAGATTTTCTACAATAGGGTTCGTAGGCACTCTGCATTGGGCTATGTAAGTCCAGCAGAGTATGAGCGAAAATACGTATAGTTAGAGTGTCTACTTTTTGTGGGCAAGACCAGCACCAGATCAAGTTATGAGTATCGAAAAGGAAGCTAAAGATTTCAAAGTAAAAACAGGGATAGAACTCCCTGTATCTTTAATTGAACTCTACAAAAAAAGGGAATGGAGGTTTTGGCCCAGAATATGGCATGCTCGGAATTATTACTGGCCACAAAAACGACTTAGATGATTCGATTTTGAGCTTATATCAGAGTTTTTGTTCTGGAGACCCTGATCACCCCAACTGGATTTGGCCAACAGAACTAGTTCCATTTGTTCATGTCGGGTGTGCAATCCACTACTGTATGGATTCTACTTGCCAAAATAATAAAGTCATTGAATTCGATCCGACAGGCTATGATCCAGAGGTGGGCCCTAAAGGCCATTTCAAAGAGATTTGTCCGTCTTTTAAGGAATGGATAGCAAGCAATGTGTAAATACTTAACAAACCGATCAACTTCGCGCCTACGTGGCCAGACAGCTAAAAACGTGGCTTCGCCACATTGCTACCGCTATTGAGGCGTTAAGCGAAAAAGATATGAGTACAAAAGAGGCAATGGAAAGGCTAGGGTATACGCAGGAATGGATCGATAGAGGTGTCATCTCTGAGGAATTTCTAGCCTTGCAGTACCACGAGATAAATAATAGTGAGGACCAAAATGCAGAGCATTATAGGTGGGGTGGATTTCTCAACTATATTCGTGGAAAAAGCACACTATCAGATAATGAGGTAGAAAATATATTTGCTCTTGAAGATCGTGGTCCTGACGATATCGATCTACATATTAATAGAGTAATTGAACTGATTCAATCAGGCCTGCTAACCGATGAACAGTTTGTAAACATTGCGAACCATAATGAGATTTTAGAAAAACCGATACAGAAGATATATCAAAGGTTTACATTGCGTCGAAAAATTCGTTCAATTGGTATTGAGCTAGCGTTTGATGAAGTAAAATCGTCAACAGATACTGCAGTGCATGAGTATGTACTGGATCTTCCTGATATTAAATTAGAGCATGTCAGGTGGTTGGCGGAAAATGGCGCCAATAAGCGAGTACGTAATATTGCAGGCCAAATGGCCAATAGTCGGAGATTCAGGGGTGACGTTTAAATCGGGTAACCGGTAGTTTCTAGCTACCGGCCCCCACACCACCCATCGTGCGAGCCCACAATGGGCGGTTCCCGATCCACAATGAATCTCTACCCAGTGATAGTGTCGAGCAGCTCTTTATTTGAGTAGAGTATCACTGCGGTGCGCTACTTCCGAGTCAGCGGCCACGCTGACAACTTCACAGAAGCGAACTAATCTGATCTCGCAGATAAGAGCGTGAACTTGCACTACACAACTGCATCATTAACCCTACCCGCTTGATCACCCGACTTCGGTGTTCTTGGCCACCTCGCCTCCAGGCCATTTCATAGGAAGTCTCTGTTCGTCAGCTCGTAGCTTTACTAGTCGCTTCCTCTCCACAAGATCTCCCTGTGTTCCAGTTGCCATTCGCTAGTAGTTAGCATTTAATGGAACCCATTAAACCGTAATCCATCTACAGGGAACTTTCACATCATTAGTCCATGCCCATGTTGGGCGTACCAAGTTTAGGTACGGGGCACAGCTGAAGCTACATACTAAAAGTTCTAGGGCACTTCAAAGAAATCTAAATATGTTCAAGAATATAGACGTTATACCTCAATTTCCTTCGTTAACTCCAGATGATATTTTGGACATTAGTAATCGCCTTAAAGATAGACTTGGATACAAAAAATTTCCAAGTGAATATGGCGATTTTCTACAAGAAACAAACGGCTGTTTATTTTCGTCTAATGATGAAGACTTGGAAATTGGAATCCAGCTTAAAACTGATTTGCCATTCATACAAAAGGCAAATGTGGCGGGTATTTTTGGCGTTTGGTATGACCGCTTTGATGGTAATAAACCTTCAAATTTATACTGGCCAGAACTGTTTGCCTCTAATGAAAACTCTAAAGAAAATTTTGATGTTCTTCCTGACAATATGATGTCTTTTGCATACGAGGACGAATCATGCGGTAGTCTCTTTGCAATATCCACTGACCAAAGAGATTTTGGTCAGGTCTATTACTATTATGACAATTACATGTATTCGATAGTTGGACGTAAATTTATGCTAGAGAAGTTTGGCTACTGCTACTACGACCAGAAACTATTAAATACTTTAGAAAGATATGGCTTTGATCGAGCCCAAGTAAAGAAAACAAATGAATTGGCTCAATTTGAACCATTTCAAATCATAAATAATTTAGGGAACCTCTGAATAATTCCAAGCCAATATTGGTAATATTCACCTACCCATCAAGACTACGATGAATTATGCACCAAGTCACCTTTGCCGAAGCAGAATATAAGCTAAAGCGCCGTATAACTCGCCGAGAGAAGTTTCTTTCTCAAATGGAAGCCCTCATCCCATGGCAGCGACTAGAAGCTCAGATCACTCCTTGCTATCCACAAGGCAAACGTGGCCGACAGCCATATCCATTGAGTGTCATGCTCCGTATTCATTGCATGCAGCTATTTTATAATCTCAGTGATCCCGCTATGGAGGATGCACTGTATGAAATTGAATCCATGCGTAGTTTTGCTGGATTGACTTTGAGCGGCCCAATTCCCGATGAAACAACGATTCTTAACTTTCGCCACTTACTGGAGCTCAATCAGCTAGGTGCAGCTCTTTTTGATGAAATCAACAAGCATCTTGCTGAGAATGGCATGGTACTGCGTGAAGGTACGATTGTAGATGCCACTATTATCTCTGCGCCAACTTCAACCAAGAATAAAAAGAAAAAACGTGATCCAGAAATGCATCAAACAAAGAAAGGCAATCAGTGGCATTTTGGAATGAAAATGCATATCGGGGTTGATGATGTGCTCGGAGTAATACATAGCATAGATACAACAGCAGCGAATTCGCATGATGTCACAACTACAGAGCGAGTTCTCCACGGGGAGGAGAAAAGAATCTGGGGAGACTCTGGGTACATTGGTGCGGAGAAACGTGAAGAGTTGAAAGAGCGGGAGGCGGATTGGTATATAGCAATGAAGCCGAGCAAGCTAAAAACTCTTCCAGGGCGTGATGCACTTCGTAAAGCGGAAAAGATCAAGGCGCAGATAAGAGCGAAGGTCGAGCACCCCTTCCGCTACATCAAACGGGTATTTGGTTATGACAAGGTCCGCTATCGGGGACTGGTAAAAAATACTGAGAGGCTGTGCTTACTGGCAGGCTTTACCAACTTAATAATAGGGAGAAAATACTTGGCTGCCTAGGGGTGGTTCGCCTGAAATCCACCTATTGAGGGTTTCAGATGAAAAATTAGTGGACTATTACGCGCAAATTACGCGTTTGTGCGTAATAAAGTGAATTTTTCAAGCAGCTCAGCTTAATTCTGGAAAAATGCTTCGTTGATCAGAGGGTCCTTAGAAGGTTTGCCTAAAGATTGCGAGTTCGAACTGTCGAGAAATGAATTTATTCCAGTGGCAAGTTCCTTTAATGACTTTATAGCCAAACTAACAGAGGTTGAGTTGTGAAAGCCCTAAATCGGGTAGCCGGTATTTTCTAGCTACCGTTCCTCACACCACCCATCTTGCTGGTCCGCAATGGGTAGCTCCCTATCCGTAGTGAAGCTCTACCCTACGATAGTGTCATGGCAGCGGACTATAGTTATCTGTCTATCCATGTGCGGAACTTTTTTTATAGGAACTTGAATTAATGATTGCTGAACTTAGATTGAGTGTTCTACTTCGAGGAGAAAAATTTTCTCCAAAAGAGGCAGAGAATGTCACAGGACTTAGACTTCAAGATAAATTAGAGCTTGGAGAGATTTCCCCAAGGGGTCCCTATCGAGGTAAGCCTGTTCCCTATGGTACTGCTCAGCTCGAAGTTCCCGCTGAAATACCATATGACAACAGGTTAATGTGGATAATTCGGACCCTCGAAGTAAACCTTAAAAAGCTATATGGATGTGGTGCTGAAGAGACAAGAATTTATGCAGGTTACTTCTATAAAGATCAATGCAACTTTTGTTTTAACAGGGAAGAGTTGTCCGCAATAGCGAAACTTGATATAGATTTTGCTATATCGTGTTACGACATTTCAGATGAAGAATAAATATACCAAACCAGATAGCCAGTAGTTTCTAGCTACCGGCCCCCACACCACCGATCAGCTGTATTAGTTCAGACCAAATCTGACACATCCTCTTGAAAAAGAGGGGTTTACCGGTTTTGATGAAGGTGCCTAAACCTAAAAACAAAACCAAGGATAAACCCCATGATCCATACTAATGATCGCATCATCAAACACAAGACCGGATTGCTCAATCTTGCAGAAGAGCTTGGCAACATCTCAAAAGCTTGCAAGATGCTTGGTGTTTCGAGAGACACTTTCTATCGGTACAAGGAAGCTGCTTCAAGTGGCGGTGTGGACGCCCTTCTTGAAAAGAGTCGACGGGTGCCTAACCACAAGAACCGTGTTGACACAGCAATTGAAGAGGCCGTGTTGACTTATGCCCTCCAAGAGCCTGCCCATGGACAGGTTCGAGTCTCCAATGAGCTACGTAAACGTGGCGTATTCGTGTCCCCTAGTGGTGTCCGGAGTATCTGGTTACGGAACGACCTGGCTAACTTCAAGTTACGATTAAAAGCACTTGAAGCCAAGGTGGCTAAGGAGGGGCTAATCCTCACGGAGTCGCAGGTTCAGGCCTTGGAAAGAAAGCGACATGATGATGAAGCCTGCGGGGAAATTGATACTCAACACCCCGGCTATCTAGGTTCTCAGGACACCTTCTATGTAGGAACATTTAAGGGGGTTGGGCGTGTTTACCAACAAACCTATGTCGACACCTATGCAAAGGTAGCCCATTGCAAGTTGTACACCACTAAGACGCCAATCACAGCAGCAGATCTTCTGAATGATCGTGTATTACCGTTTTACGCCATGCATGATCTGCCGGTGTTGCGTATTTTGACTGACCGCGGTACTGAATATTGCGGCAAGCTGGAGCAGCATGATTATCAGTTGTACTTGAACATCAACGAGATAGAACATACCAAGACAAAAGCCAGGCACCCACAAGCAAATGGTATCTGTGAGCGCTTCCATAAAACTATATTACAAGAGTTCTACCAGCCATCGTTACGACGAAAGATCTATGGATCAATAGAAGAGCTACAAAAGGATCTGGACGAATGGCTCGTATATTACAATAATGATCGAACTCATCAGGGTAAAAAGTGTTGTGGTCGCACACCGATGGTAACCCTTGAAGAGGGTAAAAGTATCTGGAAGGAGAAACTCGTAAACTGAATTTGACCTGACAGAGTACCTTCTGAAAAACCGGTAACTGTCAGATCAAGTCTGAACTACTACAGATCAGCCGAGTCCGTAATGAATAGTTCCCTATCCATAATGAATCTCTACCCTGCTATAGTGTCAAGCATCTCTTCATTTGGGTTGGGTTTCATGGCATTGCGCTACTTCCGATTCAGCGGCCACGCTGACAGCTTCACAGCAGCGAGCTAAACAAACCTCCCCAGATACGAGTCGAAGCCTTCACTACACAGCTGCATCATCAACTCTACCGGTTAGATCACATGCCTCACTTCGCCTCCAGGCTAAGCCATACAGGATGTTTCTATTCATCAACTCGTAGTTTTGCTAGCAGCTTCATCTCCACAAGACCTCGCGGTATTGTAGTTGCCATTCGCTAGTAGTTAGCATTTAATGGATCCCATTCAGCAGTGATGTTCCTACAAGGGATTGGTCCACGCCCATACTGTGCATACCAAGGCCAAGCAGCATCCCCCTTCTGGGGCTGGACCTCGCTACGCTCGGCCGCTGTTGACGGCGTTAGATTTTCTGCTCATCGGAGATAGGGAATGTCAACGAGAGAAATCTCCAAATATTATGACTCAACAGAACATAGTGATACTCGAGAAGATTTAATTTTTGCTCTTAGCGAAGTAAAAGGAAGAAAGGTTGCTGTTGATTGTGGCTGTGGAGCAGGATCAGATATAGCTTATTTGCGCGGTAAAGATTTCACAGTTCATGCCTTTGATATCGAAAATGAATCTATATCTAGATGTCGTAAACGATTCAAAGATGATGAGCAGGTCCTTCTATCAAAGGATAGTTTTAATACTTTTAACTATCCTGAGTCCTCGCTGGTAGTTGCTGATGCCAGTCTTTTCTTTTGTCCTGAAAAAGATTTTGAGTCAGTTTGGTTGAAAATAACTAACTCTTTGACAGAGGATGGAATCTTTTGTGGTTCATTCCTAGGGCCGAAAGACACAATGGCTGGGCCTGAGTATAATAAGGAAGCATTTTGGAGTGATACTCTAGTTATGAATGAATCGAAGATAAGAAAACACCTCAGTAACTTTGAGCTATTAAAGTGGACTGAACATGACCTTTCAGGAGAAACTACAGATGGTACACCGCATCATTGGCATATATTCTCCATCGTAGCGAAAAAAGTCTAAATCGAGTAGCCGGTTGTTTCTAGCCACCGCCCCCCATGCCACCCAACGTGCGGCTCCGCAATTGGCGGTTCCCTATCCGTAATGAATCTCCGTTTTACTAGCGGCTTCCTCTCCACAAGATCTCTCAGTGCTGCAGTTGCCATTCGCTAGTAGTTAGCATTTAATGGAATCCATTGAACGGTAATCTCCCTACAGTGGGCTATAACTCCATTAGTCCATGCCCATGCTAGGTGTACCAATTGGCTGCTAGACTTAGCATTGTGTGCCTCGTCATCGCCCCAGGTGTTAAACACACGCAAGATTAAGAGCCCTCTCCGTTTTATCGCGGCTGTTGAACCCGATAATTGATAGAGGAAAGAAAAATGGATGATTTAAGAAGCAGGACTGCGAGAAGATCCAAGACCAAAGCTAAGCCCCATAAGAATAGTGCTAGAACTGAAAAGCCGTGGATTTCAGAGAAAAACTAGAAATTGATGTATACACGTTCTGAAAAGCTTCGTAGAGCTCAGCAATTAGGGATCGAGTACCCCAAGCGAACTATGCTTCAAATCCTAAATACTGAGCTTCCAGAGAAAGATTTAGATATGCGAAATCTCCTATTCATATGCAGCCGGAATCAGTGGCGTAGTCCTACAGCTGAAGCCATTTGGAGAAAACACCCTGATTTCAGCGCTAAGTCTGCGGGTACCAGCCCGCGGGCTAAAAAAACAGTCAGCTCAGCGGATGTTCGCTGGGCTGACGTGATATTCGTCATGGAACAAAAGCATAAAAATAGGCTAATAGCAGAATTCTCTAGAATGCTGGATCATAAGCCAGTTCATGTCTTAGATATCCCAGATGAATACAAGTACATGGACTCAGAGTTAGTTCAAGAATTAGAATCCGCTGTTGGGGCGTACTTGGAGAGTTAGTGCCGAGGTTCAGCCCTTAACAAATTTAGGTAAGCAGAAAAATTACTACACCTGCAGTTCAGCAGTTTCTCTCTGCTAAAAACGGTAGGTGCGTAATATCGACAACCTCTTTGAGACATAATAATGAAGAAACTCAAAAACGAAAAAGAGTTAGTGAAAAAGGCTATAGCACTCGGTACTGCATATGGCACCAAGCGAGGAGTTGTCGAGTTCGAAGCTACCGATTCAGCTCACGAGAAACTCGAATATATTTACCGTCTTTTAGTTCACGATAAAGTAATTCAACCGCTTCCAGAAGACAAGATATCACAGAAGGCAATCATGCATAGGTTGGCAATTTGGGCTTCAAAGTACTGAGCGCTCTGATAGGGTTTTCAACTAAATCAGGTAGCCACTAGTTTCTAACGAACCGCCCGGTTCATGCCTCCATCAGACAAGATACTTTGCCCATTGATGTATCGGGCTTCATGTGAAGCAAGAAAGACACAGGTCTGCCCGATTTCTTCGAACGTGGCAGTGCGCTGTGCGGGTATGGATCTGCGGGCAAACTCCGACAGGTTTACGTTTTCACAAAAGCCCGGCATTAAATTATTCATGCGAATATTGTATCTTGCATAACGATCACCATAGAGCTTGGCAAAACTGTGTAAAGCGCCACGCAGCATGCTCATCGGATAAGACGCTCTCGGCTCAACCGTGTTCATTGAAGAAATATTGACGAATGCCCCTCCTCCCTGCTCGATATAAATCGGCGTGACGATACGGGCAAGCTTGACAACATTGAGCACGTACATATCGAGGCTCTCATGCCAGAGATCATCACTTAGCTCGAGCAGGGGGCCGTTGAAATCAGGATCGAACCCTACTGTTTTAATTTCTTCCGGCACCCCGCCACCATGGCCCATATTGCTAACGACCGCGTCGATACGGCCATAGGTTTGCATCGTGTCATCGACCATTGCTTGCAGATCTGCGGTTTCGAGAACCGAACCCTGCCGCCCTATACCACCTAATTCCTTGGCCAGTTCAACACTGCGGTTGGAAGGGGACATCAACGAGACTTTGTAACCCGCCTTAGCCATTTCGCGGGCGCAGCCGGCACCAATTCCCTGACCAGTTCCAGTCATAATAGCAACTCTTGTTTCGGACATTACGCTATCCTCTAGTGCAAATAATTCATGGGTGGAGATCAATATACGATCTTTAAAATTTGTAGCAAAAGGATATAATTACATGTACTTATGAGTTTAATTCATACCAAAACACGATCTTTACCATCTTTGGCCGGCTTGCGTGGGTTTGAGGCTGCGGCAAGGCATATGAGTTTTACCGATGCTGCGAAGGAGTTGAGCGTTACGCAAACGGCGATCAGTCACCAAGTGAGAAATTTGGAGTCGAGACTGGGTGTAAAATTGTTCCATCGTGCGGGAAAGTCGATTTCATTGACCGATGCTGGGAAAAAGCTGTTATCCGAAGCCAGTGCATGTTTTGATCGACTCGAAAATACGCTCCACCTCATCAAAGCCGAGAGTCAATCTCCGGTGGTAACCGTGAGCGTAACCCCCAGTTTTGCCAGCAAATGGTTAATACAGCGGTTAGGTAACTTCTGGAGAGCCTACCCTGATATACAGTTGAATGTTCACCATACCCTGGCTCTCGCCAATTTCACTAACGATGGCGTCGATATTTCCATTCGAGCTGGTGATGGAAACTGGCAAGGTTCAGTGACCAGGCTTTCGTTGCCGCTCGATTTAAGCCCGATTTGCCACCCTTCGCTGCTAAACGGCAAAAATCCTTTGAAAGAGCCTTCCGACCTCAAGCATCAAACCTTACTGCATGAAGATAATTTTGACGATTGGGCATCGTGGCTCAAAGCAGCCGGGGTCGACGATGTCGATCCACGATCAGGTAACGTCATGAATGATAGTAACTCTCTCGCAATTGCAGTCGAAAACTGCCAAAGCGTTGCGCTGGGCCGAATATCGCTAATCGAGAATGACTTAAGATCTGGAAGAATCGTAAAACCATTCGATGTAAGTATTGATTCCAACTTCTCTTATTATCTTGTCTGCCCATACGAAAAACTTGATAGTCCTGGAGTACAGGCTTTTCGTAATTTTATACTCAGCGAGGTAAATCAAGCTGTTCAACGCAAGTCCGGAGAGAGATAAGGTATCGCTTAACAACAATCAATTAGCTGGACACGGCAAAGCCTCGCCGATAATCCTAAGCGTTAATAGTCTTATGGAAACAATCCATCTACAAGTAAAATATTTTCAGGAAATATTGATCCAGCGGTCTCGTAGCTAATTGATACAAGGAGTTCCGAAAATAATAATGTTCAAAATCCGCAAAAGTAAAAAGTTACGGTCACGTAGCTTGATTAGGCACCAGAGTCAGCACTACATGTTTTGCTAGGTGCTAACAATGCTAAATACATACATTATATACACAAGTGTAAAATGCCGAACGGAGAACACATGAATAAAGTAAGAGATACAGGTGATATTTAAGGTAGAAAATTTAGCAAATCAGAAATCAAAAGACTGGAAATAGAGCTCTAACAATACCCCACCCTAAAGATATCAACAAAGCGATCTTTCGCAATCTAAATATATTGATAATCACTTACCAAAAAAAATAATAAAATTCAAAATAGAGCACCCCAAGCTTTAACACTTGTTATTACTTAGCTTTGATTTAATAACTACATCATCAGTATTTAGAGAGTCACATATGAGCTCATGATAACCACGGGGCAGCAATGTTTAGATGAGATATTATTGCGATTATACCGTCTACAACACTAACCTATGTCCAACTTTATTGGCAACCCAGGACAACACCGTTAAAACAGGAAAACAAATAAATCATCAGCCTTGGAAGGGTAACAAGAGAAGGGGAAGTATGAAGTGGCTTAAGATAAGCCACTTCTATTACAAAAGGCTAATATCTACTAAAGCGGTAACGGCATAGGTTTTTCATTCACCTTAAGCTCACTATCTTTCAGGCTGACATTTGAGATGTAGCCGTCATTGGTAGACACTAACAAACCTTGCTGTTCAAGGGACGCTAATATGGTCGGCACCTGTTGAGCAGCGATTTGCTCCAGTTGCTCTTCACTCATACCTTGAGTTTGAGGGTTATTTTTCAATTGAGCTTTCATCACTTGTACGGCAATAAATTCAATCACAGCTTTATCGCCACTTAGCTCTCCGTCAACTAAGGTGTGTGACAGCCA
Source organism: Microbulbifer maximicatervae (SeqCode) (assembly GCF_052468155.1). NCBI lineage: Bacteria > Pseudomonadati > Pseudomonadota > Gammaproteobacteria > Cellvibrionales > Microbulbiferaceae > Microbulbifer > Microbulbifer maximicatervae (SeqCode). Next base: position 2,307,078 of record NZ_CP174335.1, on the reverse strand, counting down.
AAAAGCCGGATCTAGTGGTTGCTCCGGTAACGCACTGATGCCAACTAAGCTAGTATGAAGGTTACTATTAAAGCTGCCTTGTGGGAAAGTACCGCGTAAGCTGGTAATGTTCAGTTGAGGCTCGCCAGCCACTAAAGATAGCAAGTTTTCGCTCATAAACTCCATTGTCTTAGTAGTTGCTTCTTCCGTAGGTAGTTTATTGAGTGAAACGGCAAAGTCCTGATAAGACTTCAAAAATTCCTGACTGATATTGGTGACCTCAAGCTCAAGGGCCAGATCTTCACCGTGGAATTCAGCTATATCGACCTTTTTAGTTCCATAGGCAACTTGCATATTCCCCAGCTGATTTTCTGGGTTGAGTTCAGTACTGGCCTTTATATATAAATCAGCAATGTCAATATTTTCGTTTTGCTCTCTATCATTTAACTTTACGGCACCAAAGTTAATTGTTGTATCAGAATCATAAAACGTACTTTCAAACATTGCTTCAAGGGAGGAAGGCATGGTCATATCCATAGTCAACCTTTCAACCTTAAAATCCCTTAGCTCGGAAGTAACGGTAAGGCTATCGGCACTCCCCTGGTAAGTTAGTTGCTCATCCTGATATTGCCCACGACCCTGAAAACCACTAAAAGTTAACTGAGTTTTTTGATCCTCAACATCAGTAGTAAATGGTGTAATGCTATCGTTATAGTAATAACTACCTAAGGCCTTCATATTGCCATGGACCTGGTAAAAAGGAGCCTCCTCAGCCCAAACCAAATGTTCACGCAATTGATCACCGGCGACTTCTAGCGTCCAGCCAAGCCATCCGAAACCGGCATGTTCACCGAAGCGAAAGGGGCCGTGGGAAGCACTGAAATCCACTTCTACAGAAAAAGATTCAAGTTCAGAGGTAACTGGTATATCCGCGAAAGCATTGACATCCATGCTGACCAAAAAGGTGGCCTGGGTTGAAAACCAGGATGAATCCATGTTTTTTACTTCAACCGTGTATGCCGAATTTTTATTCGCAGTAGCGAGTATTTCATCAATGGATGACTCGAGCTGAGCACCTACTATTTTAGGCCCAACAATACCGGTAAGCACTGCTGCCGGAAGCAATACACTTAATACTTTTTTCATTAAGATAAATCCAAACTACAAATATGATGATGGGAAATAAGTCTATTATTTGCTATTATTATCTCATACTTACAGTTAGCTGTAAGTGAATATGTAAAATATTTATCCTTTTCACTCTAAACTACAAAACGGGCGTCCCACAACAACAATATGTGAAGCGGACTCTATGAAACCCACCACATTAACTATCTTGACTGGCGCCCGTGATGGCAAAGGGGGAGGTTTCCCTCACCGACAATGCGAACGCCTTGCTCAACTGTAATTGGCACAAATTCTTATGCTCTTTAAAGGATCGTGTAAATGTAACCGTTGACGATTTGAGGTTCAGTTTACTGGGCCACTCGAAGGTTTAAATCCACGCGTATGCGATTGTAATTATTGTCAAGCTAACCCATCACGCATTATTAGTGATCCAAATATGTTAGTAATTTTCATTGGAGATGGAATTTCAACTAGACAAAATTGGGATCAGCTCGCTAATTTCTATCATTGTAAAAGTTGTAATCAACTGTTAGCCGTAGGCTGCGATATAAATAGTCAGCTTCGCGGAGCGGTAAATCTCAACATATTGAACGACATGAATGAAATTGGCAAACCTGTTCAAGTGAAGCCAAGACTATTAAGTGCCGAAGAAAAACTAGAACGCTGGGGCAAGTTGTGGGGCTCCCTCAGTGGGCTTTAAAGGCATAATAAGATACAGCAATAGGTCCTGTTGATCACAGAGGCCGCCAAAATATCGCCTCAACCGAAGTGATCTTGAACTTTCAGGATATTAACACTAATACCGCCTAACCCAACTTTGTTCGCCCGGGTAAATAACCATAGCGCGTAATAGAGGGTTTACCAACCTTGGTTTTCAATGAGTGGTGTAGGTCAAGCAATTCAATTTGCTCAACCTGAATAACTTGCGCCTTCTTTAGCGTTATCCTTAATCAAGTCAAATGAGATCGTTTTCCACAGTGACACGACACTACCATCATTCATGGAAAAGCATTCCTCTTGATTGTTAATTGGGCCAGATCAATCAGTGCACCGCATCACAGTCTTTCTATCTCAAACACCAGAAAAGTTACATCTAATTAGCTTCTGAAATTTCTCTTTGAGATTGAGAGACATTGTTGAGGTCTTCTCCTATAGAAAGGTTAAGGCGAGTCAGTTTTGCATTCAGAGTTACCACAACCGCTAAAACGACCAATAGGACAGTAGCTGGTAAAGCAGTGCTGAGCGCTTGCCCAGCCAACAGGTGCGATCCCGCAGCTCCGATCAAAGCGATGGAGAAACCTGCATATCCCCACTGTTTAAGTGTTTCAAACTTTGGTTGAAGGATTACAATCGCGCCGATCAAATAGGCGGCACCTAAGATTTTCAACAAATATAGGGGGTAGCCTAGTTCATTCGCTGCCTGAACGAGGTCCTCTTGCCCAGATAGTTTGGACATGCCCGATGCCGCCATAAGCACTGCGAACAAAGAAGAGGCCACATAAAAAATGACTGCTTGTTTTCTCATGAAGGGAATCCTGTTTTATTGAATAACATGCACAGACTAGGTGTTCCCTTATTGCAGTTATATAGACAAAAAGGCAAACTGGTATTGCATGAATGCAACGTCAGGTTTGTGATATGGATTGGAACGATTTGAAGGTCATTATCGCGCTTGCAGAGAAAGGAACCTTAAAGGCGGCTTCTAGGCAGTTGAATGTTAATTCGACCACTGTGTGGAGGCGGATCCAGCAGCTTGAAAGTGAGCTTTCAACGCAGCTATTTATTGTTAGTCGTCGCGGCTACCAACTGACTGAGGCGGGGCGAACTGTTTTGGATAGTGCCAAGCGAATGGAGTCATTGGCCGATGGCATCCTCATTCAAAGTTCTCTGCAACATGACAAAGTTCAAGGTTTAATTCGTGTTACCGCACCCTCAACAATGGCAACGACCACTTTGCCCGAGTGGGTTAGTGAATTCCGGAGGTCATTCCCCGACGTTGAGTTTGAGATCCTTGAAAGTGAGCAGGCTCTGGATATCGAGCATCGCGATGCGGACATTGCCATTAGGGCAAGTCATACAGCACCGGAAAACCTTATTGCGCGTAAAATGAGAGATGTAAATTTAAGCATCTATGCCTCTGAAGACTTTTTGAAGGCTAGTGGGTATAACGCTCCTTTCAAGTTGTCCGAAATTGAACGCCTAACAGCTATTGACTACGTGCACTTAGATAACCCAGCAGTGCATTGGTATCAGAAACGAATTAAACACAATGCTAAATCCATATATTGTAATTCTATCACTACAGCATTGAACGCTGCGCTTAATGATCAAGGGATAGCATTGTTACCAACTGATGATTCATACGATCTAGTTGAACTCTATCAACTGGACGCTAAGTACAACTCATCTTTGTGGATTCTTGCTAATAAGGATCTGAGAAACACAGCACGTATCAAGGCTTTTTGGGACTTCTTAATTACTAAAATGGAAAATTATAAAGTTCAATGATTTGCATGTTCCTATGCATGGAACTATCAGGGGGAGCTAAAATTCTATGTATTACGAAATGTTACAACACCAAAGGTTCCTCTATCTCTTCTTCATTTTCTTGTCATCTTATTTTTCTGCCTAAAGTCCAAACCTGACTATGCAATTTACAGTTAATAGGTTTCTGATAAGTCCCCGTTTATGCGGGCCTTGATAGGCTGGCTATCAAACAAAATGTTACAAATCAAAGGCTTAGGTTACCATTGAATATTGGCTTTAATTTCCCGCTAACAAAAAGGAGTTCAGTATCAGAATCAGGCAAGAACAACCATACAAAGCCAAGCACGATCGCAAGAACAAGTATTTGTTGGACCACCACCATTTTGCAGCCATGCTCCATATTGATTGGCGCTTGCTGTACAAGTAAAAATTTGGAATTTTCAAGCAATGTCAGGAATTATAGAATTAGAGCGTCTTTTGAGCGAAATGAATCCCGAACTTATTGAAGATGAATTTGTATTTTGCACTGTTTCAGGCTCATTAGCTCAATATATTGAATGGAACCCACTTGCGAGCTTCAATGAAAAAGAAGGATTAACACTTGTCTTAACAAAAGATATCGCAAGCCGAGAGGGCTTGCAGTTTAAAAATACTTACAAGCAAATAACTTTAACCGTACATTCTAGTTTAGAGGCTGTTGGATTAACAGCCGCTGTTTCTAACAAACTAGCTTCGAAGGGTATTAGCGCAAATGTAATTGCAGCATACTTCCATGACCATATTTTTGTACAATCAGAAAAAGCAAGGAAAGCGTTGATTGCATTGAAAGAAGTCGGCAAAAACGGTTTATAAGTGCTCCAACAAGGGCATATACTGGCTGACTACTACGCTGCGTGTCAGATTTTGACCACCTCGTATATTCCTATTAAGCAAGTGTTAAGATTTTAGGGTTGAGAAAGTATGGCAAAGGAAATTGAGCGGAAGTTCTTAGTAGATGAAAAGTCTATTGCTTCTTTTACAGGAGGAAAGAGAATCAAACAAGCCTATGTGAGTACGGAGTCCAAAGCTGTAGTTAGAGTTCGTGTAATTGGAGATCGTGCATACCTAACATTGAAAGGTGAAAGTAAAGGAATTACACGGACTGAGTTTGAGTATCCAATACCCTTTGAAGACGCAAATGAAATGATTGCGGAGCTATGTGATGGTCCCCTCATAGATAAAACGAGGTTCATAGTAGAGCACGAAAAACACACTTGGGAAATAGATATCTTTCATGGAGATAATGACGGCTTGATTGTTGCTGAGGTCGAGATGCAAAGTGAATCTGAGAGTGTGGTGTTGCCGGAGTGGATTGATAAAGAGGTTACTGGAGATCCAAAATATTATAATTCCAACTTACTAGATTTTCCATTTAAAGATTGGGATAAATCATAACTAGAACGTGCGCAACATTGACACATAATTCGCTGAGCTAATCACAAAATAAATTCTGTATGTCCTCGGCTCAGCCAGGCATCATGAGTAAATCACTATGAACCCAGCCATAGAAGAATTAAAAAGATATTTAACCGAGCTAGAATCGGTGAATGACTTTGAGTCGATAGAACTTAAATCTGAGCATATTGGCATTTTAATTCAGGTAAAGTCGGCGATAGGACAGCTTGAACTATGCGAAAAGTATGGTATCAGTGCAGCTTCACTAGTAAGTAGTTTACCCAAAACTGAAAATCCAAATTTTTGCTATTTAGTGGTACATGAAAACGAATCGTCGAACCCTGATAGCTGGGAGGAAGTTATCTTCGAAGGACAGAAAATTCAATTTAGTGGTGGTGACCTTGTAATTCGCAAGTAATCTACACACAGCAAATCATTGTCGCCAATCAACAAACTGCTTATATATTACAATTCTTATAGAAGTTAAGCACTAAAGACCCACGCCGAAAGCATGCCTAAAAAGAGACTAAAAGGTACTCAGACGCAAGTAATGACTACTATGACAATAAGAGAAATTTGCTTATTAATTTTGGTTTTAGGAATCACACTCCTCTTTGGCATTATAAAAATCCACAACCCCGATGTAAGCTTTGAAAGCTCAGATGGCCATTGGGGAGACTCTGAAGTTCAATTTAAGGGGCGAGATTATTCCTTAATAGAAGAAGGATTCCGTAGGTACAAACTTCAATGTAACGCAAGCGATGTGTACCTTGTTAGAAATACCGAAAAGAATTGGATAAATGTACTTGCTTGGCCAAACTACCTCTCTCATGAGAAATAGAAAGTCCCATACAGAACCGCAAGTGGAGTGCGCTATGATGGCATTATTAGGTGCCAGACAAGCCAATGACACACACTCTAAGTCCAGTACTGCGTAACCCTAAAAACTTCAATCTGCTTTTGATCAGAGGAATAGTCTAAGAACAATAGGACCCTCCTTCACCTTCTCAAAACTGGCGCACATTTTCATTTATTGAGCTGTCGCAAGACATTACATAACCCTACCGAATAAAAAGTATATACATAAGAATTAAACGTTCCTTCGCACCACTGGCGCTATCTCCCGCAACGATTTATAAATCAGACAAGCGAATAGGATTACCGACAACTAAAAAATTTCGCAGAAAAGCAATAATCGTTTTTCAAATTATCTCTTCTTGCGTGAGAGCACCCTCAGAATCAGCATTCTTGATTTGCCCTTTTACTGCAAGACCAGTGATTGATACGGGCTTCGCCCGCAGAAACATGGGAGAGCGAAGTTGAATTACCCGGATCAGTTCACTCCTCAGATTTGGCCATTGATTGTTTATTGTCTGGCCGTATTTGCCCTAATTACCTTAATGCTCAGCCTTTCCTATTTTCTCGGTCAAAAACGCAGAGATCCGGCTACCGATGAGCCCTATGAGTCAGGTATTGTTTCCCAGGGCAATGCGCGTCTGCGCCTATCTGTCGCCTATTACCTTGTTGCCATCCTATTTATCGTCTTCGACCTGGAGGCGATTTACCTATTTAGCTGGTCCATCGCATTTTATGAAACTGGCCTGCTCGGGTTTATCGAGGCCACCGTATTTATCGTGATACTGCTGGTGGGGCTTATTTATCTGTGGCGCCTGGGTGCACTTGACTGGGGCGGATACCAGAAGAGTTTGGAGAAACGCCAAAAACCCCGATAACAACAATGAGAATTCATAATGCGCTGGAAGCTGAGCAAAGCCGACGACCTGATTGCCACTGAACGCGGCAATCCTTCTGAAGAAATAAGCACTCAAGATTTAGAAAAAAATATTCTCCTTACCAAACTCGAAGAGCTGGTTTCCTGGGGCCGTTCAAATTCCCTATGGCCATTTAATTTCGGGTTGTCCTGTTGCTATGTAGAAATGGCCACCGCCTTCACCAGCCGCCACGATATCTCTCGCTTTGGCGCTGAGGTCATCCGTGCAACCCCGCGACAAGCAGATTTAATTGTAATTTCAGGGACGGTTTTCCTGAAAATGGCACCAGTGGTACAGCGACTTTACGAGCAAATGATCGAGCCCCGTTGGGTCATCTCCATGGGTTCCTGCGCAAATTCCGGCGGTATGTACGATATCTACAGTGTGGTTCAGGGGGTCGATAAGTTTCTCCCGGTCGATGTTTATGTGCCCGGCTGTCCACCGCGCCCAGAGGCCCTACTGCAGGGATTAACCTTGCTGCAAAAGTCGGTGGCTGCGGAGAGACGAGCCTTCAGCTGGGTTGTCGATGATCAAGGAACTCACAAGGTTCCAAAGCCTAGTCAGCGTGATCTCCATAGGGAGGAACGTATGAAAGCTGACATGCTACGTGCGCCCGACAGTGTTTAGGCTTCATGGAATAAGAAAAAAACAACGGAATAGCCAATGACTGGCGTAATTGCGAAAACTGTCCACACAGCAACTCCCTACAGGAAAGCAGCAGAGGCATTTATTCGGGACCTCGACACCGGATATAAGCTTCACTCGTTCTGGTGGCAGCCATACAGTGATGATATGCCCACACTGTGGATCGAGAAACATGCCTTGATCCCTCTTTTGCTCTTTCTCAAGCGGGATATCGCCCAGCCATTTGAAATGCTGTATGACCTGAGTGCTATCGACGAACGGCTGCGGGTCAACCGTGGGGAGGGAACCGAAAAACAGCCTTCCAGCGATTTCACCCTGGTATATCAACTACTTTCATTTACCCGCAATTTATTTATCCGTATCAAGGTGGCTCTTCCCGAGAGTGATCTGAGCGCACCGACTATTACTGCCGTTTGGGAGAATGCCAATTGGTATGAACGGGAAGTGTGGGATCTATTCGGTATCGACTTTCCAGGTCATCCCCATTTACAGAGAATCATGATGCCGCTGACCTGGAAGGGGCATCCACTGCGCAAGGATCACCACGCCCGAGCTACCGAAGTCGACCCATTTAGTCTGTCAGAAGAGAAGGAGCGCAAAGAACAAGACGCCCTGCTGTTCCGGCCGGAAGACTGGGGAATGGCCAGGAGTAATGAAGACTCAGAGTTTATGTTCCTCAATCTGGGCCCGAATCACCCCAGTGTGCACGGGGTATTCCGTGTAGCCCTTCAGCTGGATGGTGAACAGATTATCGATGCAGTGCCAGATATCGGTTACCACCATCGCGGTGCGGAGAAGATGGCCGAGCGCCAAGCCTGGCATACCTATGTGCCCTACACCGACCGTATCGATTACCTCGGCGGTGTCATGAACAACCTGCCCTATGTGATGGCACTGGAGCAACTCGCCGGCATTAAGGTCCCTGAACGCGCACAGATGATACGGGTGATGATGTGCGAGTTCTTCCGCATATCCAGCCACCTGGTATTTTTTGGCACCTTTGCCCAGGACGTGGGGCAGATGTCTCCCGTGTTCTATATGTTTATCGATAGGGAAAAACTGTTTGGAATAGTTGAGGCCATTACCGGCGGCAGGATGCACCCGGCATGGTTCCGTATCGGCGGTGTAGCGCAGGACTTACCCCAAGGTTGGGACAAGATGGTGCGGGACTTTCTCGACTATATGCCCGCACGCTTAGCCGATTACGACGGCATGGTAATTAAAAACAAACTCCTGCAACGCCGCACCCGTGGTATTGGTGTCTACGATACGGCGGAGGCGTTTGAGTGGGGGGTTACCGGGCCAGGGCTTCGCGCCACGGGCCTGGATTGGGATCTGCGCAAGAAACGCCCTTACAGCGGCTATGATCAGTTCGAGTTCGAGATTCCCAGCTACGATGGTGGGGACTGTTTCGACCGCTGCCGGGTCCGGGTGGACGAGATATGGCAGAGCCTGCGGATTATCCGCCAGTGCCTGGAAAATATGCCGGCAGGCCCTTATAAGTCGGACCACCCTTTGACTACCCCTCCGCGAAAGGGGCGCACCATGGAGGATATCGAGACTTTAATTCAGCACTTTGTGAATAACAGCTGGGGACCGGTAATGCCAGCCGGCGAAGTGTGTTATCCCATTGAGGCCACTAAAGGAATCAACAGCTACCAAATCGTTAGTGATGGGGGGACCACCTCATACAGGACCCGAATTCGCACCCCTTCATTCCCACACCTGCAAATGATTCCGTTAATGTCCAACGGACTATTGATTGCTGACCTTATTGCCATTATTGCCAGCATCGACTTCGTCATGGCGGATGTGGACAGATAACAATAAAAAACTACGGCACGCACAGGGCCGTATAGCAGCGGAGTAGAAAAGTGTACGGAAATATACCCAGCGTTTCAGCCATCGCACACACAGATGGCAGCAGCGCCTCAACGAAACCTCCGCAAGTTCTATCTCGGGGGCGACTATGTCCAGCTTACTAGAACCGGAATTGATTGAAGTAATGGAGCAAGGCAATAGCAACTCAGCAGACAACCAGGCGACCTTAACAGTACAAGAAAAAGAGGAAATTGATCAGGAAGCCATCCACTACCACGAAAAAACTTCAGTGGGGCTCGAGGCGTTGCGGATTGTACAGAAACATCGCGACTGGATTTCCGATGAGAGCCTCCAGGCAATTTCCAATTATCTGGATATTCCCGTTGCAGAACTTGAGAGTGTCGCCACCTACTTCCAGTTGATTTTCCGCCAACCAGTAGGCAAGGAAGTGATCTACCTGTGTAAAAGCTCCAGCTGCTGGATTATGGGTTGCGATAATTTGCAGAAAAAAATATCTGAGCGCTTAAATATCCAGCCTGGAGAGACCTCCGAAGATGGGATTTTCACCCTGCTGGAAACGCCTTGCCTGGGAGATTGTGATAAAGCTCCAGTCCTTATGCTCGGCGAGGAGATGCATCGCCATTTGGATGAGAAAGGTATTGATGAATTAATCGATAAGAAGAAAAAATACCATGCTGACAAATCCACTGACTAAGAATATTTCCAGTGACAATATTGCCGCCACTATTGAGCAATATGTGGAAAACGACGGCTACCAGGGCTGGCGCAAAGCCATCACCATGGTACCGGACGATATTATCAACGAAGTAAAAGATGCAGGCCTGCGTGGACGCGGTGGTGCGGGGTTTAACACTGGGCTGAAGTGGAGTTTTGTACCTAGGGGTGAAGATTCGCCCAAACAAAAGTACGTTGTCTGTAACGCCGATGAAATGGAACCCGGCGCCTTCAAAGACCGATTGCTAATGGAGCGAGACCCCCACCTCCTTCTAGAGGGAATGGCTATAGCCGCCTATGCCATTGGCGCCTCTCACGCCTATATTTTTATTCGTGGTGAATACCACCTGGCTGCAAACCGGCTCGAACAGGCAATCGATGAAGCCAAGCAGCAGGGCATGATTGGCGAAAATATTTTCGACAGTGGCTTTAATCTGGAGATCTGTCTGCACCGCAGCGCCGGTAACTATATCTGTGGTGAAGAAACCGCACTGCTAAACGCCCTTGAAGGCAAGCGGGCCATTCCCCGCGCCAAGCCCCCCTTTCCACAGGTCAGCGGGCTTTGGGGCAAACCCACCGTCGTTAACAATGTAGAGACCTTGTGCAACCTCCCCCATTTAATTAGCCACGGCGTGGAGTGGTACAAAAACCTTAGCCGGGGTGACGATGCGGGAAGCAAAATATTTGGTGTTAGCGGCAAGGTTAATAATCCAGGGGCTTGGGAACTCCCAATGGGGACGCCCATTCGCGAAATTATTGAACAACATGCCGGTGGCATGAAAGATGGCCTACAACTGAAGGGCATTCTTCCCGGTGGAGGATCGACCGACTTCCTCGGCCCGGACCACCTCGATCTTCCCATGGATTACGACGTTATCGGCAAGGCCGGCAGCCGTATGGGGACCGGCACGATCACCGTGCTCGACGATAAAACCTGCCCCGTAGGCTTGGTACTGAACTTGACCCAGTTCTTCGCGCGGGAATCCTGTGGCTGGTGTACCCCCTGCCGGGACGGCTTGCCCTGGGCGGTCAAAATTCTGGAGAGAATAGAGTCTGGCCAAGGGACGAAAGAAGATTTGGAACTCCTCCGAGAACAGTGCGAGCGTATTGGCCCCGGCAATACCTTTTGTGCCCTGGCTCCCGGCGCCGCAGAGCCGATACAAAGCGCGTTAAAACTCTTTGAACAGGATTTTATCGACCATATTGAAGGCGGTTGTTGCCCCTACCAATAAATTAGCGCGACAACCCTGCCCCTGAAAGCATTAATAAAAAGAAAATGGATTTCAAATGCCAACCATCACAATAGACGGTAATAAATACCAGGTTGATGGAGATCAAAACCTGCTCACTGCCTGCCTGTCCCTGGGTTTGAATGTCCCCTATTTTTGCTGGCACCCCGCCATGGGTTCTGTTGGCGCCTGCCGCCAATGTGCGGTTATCGAGCATAAGGACAGCGAAGATCAACGGGGCCGGTTGATTATGAGCTGTATGACACCGATAAAAGACGGCGGTATTTACAGTGTCAGTTCGGAAGCTGCGAAAGATTTTCGCGGTTCTGTGATAGAAGACCTGATGACCAACCACCCTCATGATTGCCCGGTTTGTGAGGAGGGTGGCGAGTGTCACTTACAGGATATGACTGAAATGTCCGGTCATACCATGCGCCGCTATCAGGGTACCAAGCGCACCCATCGAAACCAGTATCTCGGCCCCTTTATCAATCACGAAATGAATCGCTGTATTACCTGCTACCGGTGTGTCAGGTTCTATCACGACTATGCCGGTGGCGAGGATTTACAAGCACTGGGTCGCAATCACCAGGTCTTTTTTGGGCGCAATACCGAGGGCATGCTGGAAAATGGTTTTAGTGGGAACCTTGTCGAAGTATGCCCCACCGGAGTATTTACCGATAAGACCTTCAGCCAGCACTTTGTCCGAAAATGGGATTTGCAGACAGCCGCCTCAGTCTGTGAACACTGTGCCGTGGGTTGCAACACCGCGCCTGGAGCGAGGGAATCCGGCAACAACCAAGACCCGATGTTGCGCCGTGTGGTCAACTTATATCACCACGATATCAACGGCTATTTTCTCTGTGACCGGGGGCGCTTTGGATACGAATATGTCAACAGTAAGAGCCGGATAACCCAAGTACTTTCTGCGCGCAAAGATGATGTGATCAGCTCTACAGCAGAAACTGATGAACGTTTGCATAAAGAGGTTTCCCCCAAGGATGCAGTGTTCTCACTTTCAGAAAAACTCGCATCTGCGCAAAGAGGTGAACATCATTTAATAGGTATAGGTTCACCCAGGACATCATTGGAAAATAACTTCGCCCTATTAAAGTTTGTAGGGCGGGATAACTTCTTCTCTGGCCTCAACCAGCGGGATATGCAGCTACTACACCTTGTAGACAGAATTCAGAGCGATGCCAATATCCACAGCCCGACCATCCCTGAGATAGAAAATTCAGATGTTGTATTGATACTCGGGGAAGATATCTACAGTACAGCCCCCAGGGTTGCCCTGGCAGTTCGCCAAGCAGCACGGAGCCGCCAAAAAGAACAAGCTGAATCATTAAGAATACCCTTGTGGCAGGATGCTTCTGTTCGACAATTAGAGGGTGAACCCAGCCCGATTATTTTTATCGGCACCGAACTCAATCAGATCTCAGATATTACCTGTAAAGCGATCTATACCCTGCCGGAACAGGCTGCCCAAATCGGCCAGGCAATTGCCAATAATATTCTGGAGGTTAAAAGCAACAAAACTTCACTGAGTGCAGAGAATCTGGAGGAAGCTGAAAGAATCTCAGCAATATTAACTGCGGCCAAAAACCCAGTGATCATCTCTGGAACCAGCAGCAAAAATATCCACCTTACCCACGGCGCAGCCAAAATCGCCAGTGCACTGGCAGAAAAAAATGGCAAACCTACTTCTCTATACTTGTGTTGTGAAGAGGCTAATAGCTTGGGAGTTATTCAGCTGTTTGAGCCCGAAACCGGTTCCCTTGAGCATCTGATCACTGAACTCAAGAATGACAAAACCAATATCGATAAAACCCTAGTGATTCTGGAGAATGACCTCTCCTTAAGAATCGCAAGTGAAGAGTTAAACAGTCTGTTTGCCAGCGTCGACCATATCGTTCTGCTGGACACCCTGCTCAATGAAACCGCCAAATATGCCGACTTAATCTTTCCTGTATCCGCAACGGCCGAATCCCAAGGGACATTTATTAACAATACTGGTTTGGCACAGCGGTTTTACGCGGTCTATGAAGGCACTGGGTTTATCCAGGAGAGCTGGCGCTGGCTGGTAGATGCCGCTGGTTTTTGCACAGAACACTCCGAGAGTATCGACACTATTATCAATTGGAATCACTGCCCGGATATCACCGATTCCCTGGCAGCAAGTGTTGCTTCACTCAAGGTCATCAAAGATTTAGGGCCGGATGAAAACTTCCGGATTCAAGGGCTGAAGGTTGCTCGACAGACCGCTCGCTATAGTGGTCGCACTGCTATTCACGCAGAGGAACATGTCTCAGAGGAGCCCCCACACCAAGACCCCGATGCTCCTATGAGCTTTAGCATGGAAGGTGTGCACAATCCAAACCGGTCACCGCTGCAAGCCAATATCTGGTCTCCCGGATGGAACTCCAACCAATCAATTTTCAAGTTTCAGCAGGAAGTAGGTGGCGAACGCCGTGGTGGTGCCTCGGGCAAATACATCCAGCGACAGGAGCAAGCACTTTCGGAATGGTCCTTGCCCACAGCCCCCGATGGCGATACAGATAGCGAAAACCACAGCCTAACGACACTGCCGATTTACCGAATGTTTGGTTCGGAAGAGCTCAGTAACCGCGCAATGGCCATCGCTACAGTGATCGATAAGCCATTCTTTACTTTAAATCGAGGTGATGCCGAAAGTGCCAACCTCAACCAGGGAGACACAGTGGCGTTAGACACCAATAGCGGTGTTTTCCGGGGCAGTGTGGTTATCTCCGATAGCCAACCTTCGGGCAGCCTGGGTGTGCCCTTTGGTCTTCCAGGGCTTGAAACTCTTGCCCCCGTATTACCGGGTGGCGCCAATCTGTTGCCAGTGGAAGAAAGCTCCGCAATCGGGCAAGAGGACTAATTATGAGCACAAATATCTGGATCATATTGCTCAATATTTTCGGCGTATTGATAGTTACCGTGCTGCTAGCAGCCATTTTAACTTGGGGCGAGCGCCGCCTATTGGGCTTTTGGCAAGATCGTCCGGGTCCTAACCGAGTAGGGAAATTTGGCACCCTGCAAGTTATTGCAGATATGATCAAGCTGTTCTTCAAGGAAGACTTCACTCCGAAATTTGCAGATATTCCCGTATTTGTACTGGCACCCACTGTAGTTATGGCAACCATGTTGATTGCCTTTGCTGTAGTGCCCATATCGCCCAATATTGGGGTCACCGACCTGAATATCGGTTTACTGTTTGTGCTGGCTATGAGTTCTATTGCGGTCTATAGCGTAATTCTCGGGGGATATGCATCAAATAATAAATATGCTCTGCTCGGTGGGCTAAGGGCTGCCGCTCAAACCGTGTCCTATGAAGTATTTATGGGTTTGAGCTTGATGGGCGTTGTTATGCTCTCAGGCAGTTTCAATCTGCGCGAGATTGTTAATGCCCAGGCAGATGGTTGGTTTATCATCCCTCAATTCCTGGGTTTTATTGTTTTCTTTATTGCCGGTATTGCCGAGAGCCGCAGAACTCCATTTGATCTTCCGGAAGCTGAGCACGAACTGACAGCGGGATTCCATACCGAATACTCCGGTATGAAGTTCGGCATGTTCTTTGTGGGTGAATATCTGGCAGTGATTCTAATTTCAGCGCTAATCACCACACTGTTTCTCGGTGGATGGCACGGCCCCCTACTGCCCCCATTTATCTGGTTTTGCCTGAAGACTGCCATTCTGGTTGGTGTGTTTATTCTTTTAAGGGCGGCGATTCCACGCCCCCGTTATGACCAATTAATGAAATTCGGCTGGAAGGTCATGCTACCTCTGGCCCTGATCAATCTACTGGCTACCGCAGCGGTACTTTTGTGGACTGCCTAGAAAATTAAAATAAGCGTGCGAGGCCAAAGAAATGATTTCAAGCCAGATTCGCAGCATGTGGTTGGTATTTAAACACCTGTTCCGGAAGAACGTTACCGTACAATACCCTGACCAAAAGCCCTACTTGGCACCCAGATATCGTGGCAGGATCGTGCTCACCCGAGATCCCAACGGTGACGAGCGCTGCGTTGCCTGTAATCTCTGCGCCGTTGCCTGCCCTCCTGATTGTATTTCACTGCAAAAAACAGAAGATCCTGACGGCCGCTGGCGTCCCGAATATTTTCGTATCAATTTTTCCCGCTGCATTATGTGTGGGCTTTGTGAAGATGCCTGCCCAACCTATGCCATTCAGCTAACACCTGACTTTGAGATGTGTGAGTACGATCGGCAAAACATGGTGTACGAAA
Organism: Microbulbifer maximicatervae (SeqCode); assembly: GCF_052468155.1. Lineage (NCBI taxonomy): Bacteria > Pseudomonadati > Pseudomonadota > Gammaproteobacteria > Cellvibrionales > Microbulbiferaceae > Microbulbifer > Microbulbifer maximicatervae (SeqCode). Next base: position 2,291,580 of record NZ_CP174335.1, on the reverse strand, counting down.
AGGAAGATCTTCTAATCAGTGGCCCCGGTAAGTATCACGACTACAGCTTTTATCAAATTGCAGGAAAGGCCATCTCAGGTAAAGACAAGGGCGAAGCTCAAAATGAGGCCGAGCCCATTAATGTAAAAAGCCTAAATCTCTGATTTCAATAAGGCTAATAACTAAAAAGAGGTTTTCCCAGTGAATTACATTTTCTACTTAACCGCTGCGGTTGCCATTGTCTCAACCGCCATGGTTATCTTTCACAAGAACGCGGTCCACGCGCTACTTTATCTTGTCACTTCACTTTTATCGATTGCCGTTATTTTCTACCAGTTTGGCGCCCCCCTGGCAGCTGCTTTAGAAGTTATTATTTATGCCGGCGCAATCATGGTATTGATTATTTTTGTCATCATGATGCTCAATCAGGGAGACGCTTCAGTTGCACAGGAGCAAGCCTGGTTACAACCCCACACCTGGATTGGCCCAGCCCTTCTATCAGCCATTTTGTTAATCCAGCTACTTCTGCTGGTTAGTAGCGGGCAAATCCCTTCAGAGCAAACCTATCACTATATCGGTCCCAAACAAGTCGGTATCGCACTTTTTAGTCATTACGTTCTCGCTGTCGAACTGGCTTCAATGCTGCTTTTGGCAGGGCTTGTTGGAGCTTTTCACCTCGCCCGACATAGAAGAACAGTTAAACCGGAGTGAAGCTATGCCTATCGAATCTGCACCTGGCTTGGAGGCTGGCGTGCTGTTGGCCTCCATTCTGTTTTGTTTGGGGTTAGCCGGATTACTAATCCGAAGAAATATTATTTTTATGCTGATGTGTATTGAAATTTGCACAAATGCCGCAGCATTAATGTTTGTTGTCGCCGGCGCACACTGGGGCAATGCTGATGGGCAGGTGATGTTTGTTTTTGTTGTCACCCTGGCCGCTGCCGAAGTAGCCATTGCACTAGCGCTGGTCTTGAAATTCTATTATCGCAAACACACGGTCGATATTGACCAGCTCAATGGATTGAGGGGTTAATATGAACGGATCACTTGCCTGGATACCATTGCTTCCCTTTCTTGGTTTCCTGACCCTCATCAGCATTCCACTTTTTACACAAAAGGAACCCTCACAAAAATTAGTAAGCCTGATTGGGGTGGGCAGTGTGGGAATCGCAGCGATTCTGGTTTTTAACCTCGCACTCTCCACCTTTCTGGGCAACCCGGAATCGGTCGTTACGCTGTCAGTTTGGCAGTGGGTGCGAGTATCTGACCTCCAACTCGGCTTCACCTTTCATGTGGACTGGCTAACCCTGGTAATGCTGATGATCATTACCGGAGTGGGCTTCCTTATTCACTTATACTCAGCCGGATATATGCGTGAAGATCCGGATTTCCGCCGCTACTTTTCCTACCTGAATCTATTTGTCTCTGCCATGCTAATTCTCGTAATGGCGGACAACCTGGTACTTCTCTATCTGGGATGGGAAGGTGTTGGTCTTTGTTCCTACTTGCTCATTGGCTTTTGGTATAAGGCCCCTGCAAACGGAGCGGCGGCACAGAAGGCATTTATCGTCACCCGCGTCGGCGATACCGCCATGGCGATCGGCTTGTTCCTGTTGTTCTTTGAGTTCTCAACACTAAATATACCGGAGCTCATCACAGCGGCAGGGAATCCCGGGGTCAACACTCAAATTGTCACTATCGCTATGCTGCTGTTACTGGGGGGCGCTGTGGGTAAGTCAGCACAGATTCCACTCCAGACCTGGCTTCCCGATGCGATGGCAGGCCCCACTCCCGTCAGCGCCCTTATCCACGCTGCCACCATGGTGACGGCCGGGGTCTACTTGATCGCCCGAATGCACCCGCTTTATCAACTGTCTGGAACCGCCATGACAGCTGTAGCCATTGTCGGCGCTCTGACTCTATTAATCTCCGGATTCAGTGCTATCGCACAAAGTGATATCAAACGGGTCCTGGCCTATTCAACCATCTCCCAGATTGGATATATGTTCCTGGCCCTGGGTGTGGGTGCCTGGTCAGGAGCCATCTTCCATTTGATGACCCACGCCTTCTTCAAGGCTCTGCTCTTCCTCTCCGCAGGGTCAGTAATCCTGAGCGTACATCACGAGCAGAATATCTTTGCCATGGGCGGCCTCTATCGCAAAATCCCCTTTACCTTTATCTGCTTTACCATCGGTTGCGCCTGCCTGGCAGCACTCCCATTTACATCCGGTTTCTACAGCAAAGATCATATTTTGCTCAGTGCTTATGAATATCATCAAGGAGTAAACCTGCTTTGGCTTGCCGGTCTATTGGGAGCACTGGTCACAGGGATTTATAGCTTCCGGGTTCTGTTTCTTGCATTTCTGGGCAGTGAGGGTAGCGCCTCCTCACACTGTAAAGACGCCAATAACACGGTGATGATGCTTCCCTTGGGCCTCCTCGCTGTACTTGCCCTATTTGGTGGAATTCTCGCTCCACCTCTCCAGGGAGTCTTTGGCACCCCAACCGATGAACACCACTCCTGGGTCATTGAAGCCATTGCCATTGCCATGCCGCTGATCGGCCTGTTTATCGCTTGGAAAATGTTCCTGTTCGAGAAGAAAGTTGGAGAGCAGCGCTCTCCACTAATGCAGTTTTGGTTTAAGGGATGGGGGTTTGACTGGGTCTATGACCGGGTCTTTGTAAGACCTTTTAAATTTATCACCGCCCTTAACCACAAAGATATTATCGACAGCATCTACAAGGGTACCGCTTCGCTGAGTGCACATTTAAATAACGCCCTCAGCTCTTCACAAAACGGCCAAATACGTTGGTACCTGGCCACCTTTGTAGCCGGATCAATTTTATTCCTAGCCCTGTTGGTGGCTCTATGACATTACTGGCAATAATTATAATTTTATTTGTTGGGGGAATATTAGCCTGGCTGGCAGAGAGATATCACTATGAGGGTGGACGCTTAATCAGCCTGGTTTCCCTGATAATCGCATCCCTACTTTTGATCAGCTATTTCCCCCAGGCAGAGTCCACAGCTGTTACAGGTGACAGTCAGTGGTGGGATAGCCTTTTGGTATCCTGGATACCCAGGTTTGGGATCAGCTTCCATCTGGCGATTGATGGACTCAGCTTTCTTATGCTGCTACTGACAATGGGGATGGGGATCTTTGGGTTAGTAATGACCTGGAATGATGTCACCTTCCGGCGCGGCTTCTTTTATTTTAACTACCTGTGGACACTGGCCGGTATTGTCGGTGTGTTTACCGCTATCGACCTGTTTTTATTCTTTTTCTTCTGGGAAGTCATGCTGATTCCCATGCTGCTGTTGATTGCAGTTTGGGGCTATGAGGGCAGAGTCTACGCTGCGATAAAGTTCTTTATTTTCACCCAGGCAAGCAGCTTGTTAATGCTGATTGCCATCGTTGCCTTGGCATTTATCCACTATCGGAATAGCGGGCAACTGACCTTTAACTATATGGATTTGTTGAGTGCTCAACTGTCTGCAACAGCAGCTTATTGGTTAATGCTCGGATTTTTTATTGCCTTTATCGTCAAGTTGCCAGCGCTGCCCTTCCATACCTGGTTACCTGACGCCCATACCCAGGCCCCTACTGCCGGCAGTATTCTGCTGGCGGCGATTCTGTTGAAAACAGGAGCCTATGGTTTATTGCGTTTTACACTGCCCTTATTCCCGGAGAGTTCACAAGCTTTTGCACCGGTTGCAATGACCATTGGAGCCATCAGTGTGGTCTACGGCGCATCGCTGGCATTCGCTCAGAAGGATATGAAAAGACTTGTGGCCTATTCCAGTGTGAGCCATATGGGATTTGTTCTATTGGGGCTCTACGCGCTGAATACTATCGCCCTGCAGGGCGCAGTGATGCAAATGATCGCCCACGGCTTGAGTACCGCTGCACTCTTCGCATTAGTAGGCGCACTACAGCATCGTCTCCATACCCGGGATATGAGCCAGCTCGGCGGTGTCTGGCCTCTTCTGCCAAAGCTATCCGCCGTTGCACTCTTCTTTGCCATTGCCTCGCTGGGACTGCCTGGGCTGGGTAATTTTGTTGCCGAATTCCTGGTGCTTGTTGGTAGCTTTAAAGCTAATCACTGGTTAACGGTTATTGCAGCAATTGGGCTTATTGGAGCAGCACTCTATGCACTATTGATGATGCAGCGTGTCTTCTTTGGCAAGTTTAATGACAAATTGAAACCAGCTACAGAGGGGAAAACTGTCAGTGATCTAAGCCTCAGGGAGATCTCTGCGCTTCTTTCACTGGCGGTGCTTCTCGTGATCTTCGGGCTCCGCCCCCAGCCTATCTTTGATATCGCCGAGCCTACGATTGCTAAATCAATGCAAAAATTTCAGGCCCCTGAAAATGAAGAAGTCGTCATAGAAAAGACAGGGCCGGAAACTTCAGCAAGCTTATCCTCTCCTACTGCTAAAAGCGCTAATACAGGTACATCTCTATGAGTGCCCAAGAACTATTTTCTATCCTACCGCTTTTACTGATTAGTGCCGGTATTGTAATTTTGCTGCTCCAAGTATCCTTCTGGAGAAATCATGCGGGCGCTCTGGTTACAACTCTTATCACTTTGGTAGCCGCTATCATTGCCTGTTTCTGGGTTGGAGCCACCCTATCGGGCAATAACGGGTCCATTCAAGTGACTGCCCTACTCTCGATTGACTACAACTCATTGTTCTTCTGTCTGCTGATATTAGTTACCGCCATAGCCGTCAGCGTTATGGGATACAACTACTTAAAACTTCGGTGTGACCTGAATAGAAACCCGGATAGCTATCCAGAAGAGTTTTATATACTACTTTTACTTGCCATTTTGGGAGCAAGCACCCTGGTATTTGCCAGCCACTTTGCCACCTTTTTCCTCGGTATAGAATTAATTAGCCTCGCACTTTATCCACTGTTGGGATTTGCGGTTACTGGCAATTTATCCTCAAGCAAAGATCAAGTAAATTCCCTGGAATCTGCCTTTAAATACTTAATCCTTTCAGCACTTTCTACCGCTCTCGGGCTATTCGGTATCGCATTAATTTATGCGGCGTCTGGGGCACTGGACTTTGGCAGTATCGCTACACGGATACAGGATCTTTCACAGACTTCTGCTCTTTTTGCAACCGGCGCCACTCTGCTGGTCATTTCTGTTGCTTTCAAGTTATCACTGGTTCCATTTCATATCTGGACACCCGATGTATTCCAGGGCGCACCTACGCCTACGACGGCGTTGATCGCCACAGTGGGAAAAACAGCCGTAATTGCCTTTCTGTTGCGATTCTTTAATACCTTAAATCTCTACCAGAGCCCTATTCTTATTGACTTACTGACAATCGCCGCCATAGCTAGCATGCTGATAGGAAATTTACTGGCCCTGATGCAAAACAATATCAAAAGGCTGCTGGCCTACTCCTCAATCGGCCATATAGGCTATTTAATTGTGGCGTTTATCATCGGCAATAGCGCGTTTGGTACAGAGGCGGTTATTTATTACATGGTCGCCTATGTCATTACTACACTAGGAGCCTTTGCAATTGTTGGCCTGATAGCCGATTCAGTCGAGGCCACACAACTAACCAATGGAACAAATGTCAGCGACGTGACCAACAGTGCAGATGATCCTTATCACAGGGACTTTTACCGGGGATTACTCTGGCGTAGTCCATGGCTGGCGAGCTGTCTTGCTCTAATGCTGCTATCTCTGGCTGGAATTCCCTTAACTATTGGATTTATTGGGAAGTTTTACGTCTTTACCGCAGGTGTTGAAGGAAAAATGTGGGCTCTTCTCGCTGGTGTGGTTATTGGTAGTGCATTGGGCCTCTTCTATTACCTTCGTCTTCTACTTACGATGGTACAAAGAGATGCCATTGACACTAGCAGTAACAGCGAAACGTTACAAATTACCACTTCAGGGCAGTTTTTAATCGCAACTCTCGCCGCTGCCCTGGTTTTTTTCGGAATATTCCCACAGGTCCTTATTAACTGGATAAATGCTATATAAAGTAGAGAGCGAGTGCTGATGTAAAAATATTTTAAAGCCCAGGTAATAGCCTGGTCATCAGAGGGTACTTACTATGAAGACTTTCAAACAAGCATTTGAAGTCATCAAGGATGCTGAGAGATTTCACCTGGAAATGGCAGCTGTTTACGAGACCTTACTGGACAAATCAGAGGACTACCGAACCCAATTGCTATTAAAACACATGCTTGAGCATGAGCAGAGAATGGCAAAAAACCTGCAGAACTACAATGATGTAGCGCAAAATAAGGTGATGAAGACATGGTTGCAATACACCCATGAAGAAAGTGCCAATGACTTTATTCGCCGCCTCAATCTGAGTGATCCACCGACAATTCGTGAAATTAATAATATGGGACGAGAGGTAGATCGCTATTTCTCAGAACTCTATCAGGCGGTGTATGGTGCAATTGAGTCGATGGAGGTGAAAGAGGTGTTTGAAGACCTGAAACAAATACAAGATAAGGAAAGAATTACCTTATCTATGGCCACAAATTCACTGTGGGATATGTAAAAATCCCGCTACTTACAGCGGGATCTAATCGTCACATAATTCTGCAGTTGGCTAACCCGGTATTAAGAATACCCAGGTTAGCCAGCTACAAAATGCCAGCTACAGCTGGGATTACTTAGAACTCATACTGCGCTCTTACGTAGTACAGAGCTCCATTGAATCCCATAGGTGCCGTTTCCGGATATTCCGCTCCAGCAACACCGGACCAGGGGTTTTTATCTGGATAGTTGTTGAATACGTTTTCCGCACCTGCGATCAAGGTCATGGAATCATTGAAGTCATACGCAGCCTCAATATCTACTGTAAATTCATCACCAGCGTCGATGGGCAGACTATAGTCATCCAAATGTGCTTCCCAGTAGCTACCGTAGTAGTTGAGTCGCACTAGGCCTCGCCAATTATCTCCTGTGTGATTAAAAGTGGCATTACCACGAACATTTGGCAATCCGTCTTCCAGCTGCCTAAGACGCATATCACTTATAGTCTCTTCCCTGAAATCAGTTACTTCAGTATCAGTCCAATTCCAAGCGAAACTAAGGTCCGTAGCATCGCCTACTGGATAGGTTGCTACTACGTCAACACCACGGGTTTTAGTGTCAAAATCATTAGTATAGAAACGGAAGAAGGTTAAAGAGTCAGCGCCGCTGATACCATCAGCCACTAACTGAGCGCGTTCATCATCGGTCAGCAATTGATCCGCCGACTGAGTAATCCTGTCATCCACAGAAATCTGGAAATAGTCAACTGTAATTTCCCAATCACCTGCTGAGAATATCGCCCCCAATGTAAAGCTATCAGATTCTTCTGGCTGTAACTGCGTTCCGCCTCTTAACTGAGCAATTGGGTTTGTTGGTGGGATAGTGCCCTTGTTCTCTAACTGGCCATTAGTAAAAGCTGTTGTTACATTGCTGATATTAGATTGTGCTGGAGTTGGTGCACGGAAGCCCGTACTCCATGTAGAGCGCAAGGCAATAGCATCATTGATTGTGTAATGACCTGACAGTTTATAGTTAAAAGTATCGCCAAAATCAGAAAAATCTTCCCAACGCAAAGCTGCGCCTAATCGAAGATCATCATTTACTTCGAGCTCAAAGTCAGAGTAAATCGCTATATTGTCGCGGTCGAAAGTGCCTACAGTTTCTGGGCCAAAACCAGAAAACCCATTAGACCCAATCAAGAAACCCTGTTCTGCCAAATCGCCAATTTGCCAGGATGCGGTATCACCCTGTTTTACTTCAAATTCTTCTTCTCGCCATTCAAAGCCCGTCGCCATAAATAGCGGCAAGCCAGCAACTTCTGTGCTCTTTGTTAAATCAATATTAAAATTAGTTTCAGTTTGAGCATAACCACCAGGGCTGAACTCAGTCGGAGTATCTGGGCCCAAAGTAGCGTTTACCGTATTATAAATATTGAAATCTACTTCGTTATGGCCTCTACTGGCACTAACATCGTAGCCAATCCCATTGGCAAATTCTCCCCGTATGCCGAAGACCACAGAATAATCCTCTAGATCTCCACCAAATCTTGGCGTAAATCCTCCAGGGAACATTTCTGTATAAGAAAAACACTCATCGAGATCATGAGCTTCCGACACACTCACGTTCTGGCAATCATCAATACCGTTACTGGGATCTAAGTCACCAATTAGAGGGTGGATGAATACTTCGTCGTCATCTATAACGCCATTCCCGTTTACGTCTGTCTTTTCCTCATATGTAAAAACCCCAGATCGGTTCTCGGGATTTCGGAAATAGAACCCTCCATCAGTAGAACGACTCGCGTAGTTACCAAAGGCATACAGCTCAGCGGTATCATTTAGCTCTATGGCGCTGTTAACAAAGAACTTAGTGTCGTCATTAACTTCTGGCTGGCCCCAGATCTGTGCAGGATTAGCTACATAGGTATTGCCATCGGCGATCAACTGAGCAGCATCATCTCTCTGGACACTTCGACTGGTAGAATCCTGCTCACGGTACTCAAGGCTAACATTCACAAAGCCGGCGTCTGTCAATGGCAAGCCAAAGTTAGCTGCAACGGTGCTTTGATCACCATCACCCTCAGCAGTGGTTGCATGCTTGACTTCAACACTTCCGCCCTCAGCTGCATCCTTTAACTGAAAGTTGATAACGCCGGCAATCGCATCGGAGCCATATTGGGCTGCGGCACCATCACGCAGGACCTCAACCTGTTTCAGAGCAATCGCCGGAATTGCAGAGATATCTGGCCCCTGGGCACCATCTGAAACACCACTTCCGAGGAAGGAAATGACGGCAGCGCGATGGCGACGCTTACCATTCACCAGAACCAGTGTGCTATCGGGTGGCAGTCCACGCAGGTTTGCAGGGCGAACAATTGAGGCAGCATCAGAAATTGGCTTTGCATTAACGTTGTAGGATGGAACAACGTTTCTAAGCAGGTTACTGAGATCTCCATCACCCTGGTTTACAAATTCTTCTCCGGTCACGATATCGATGGGAGCGGAGGAATCTGTAGCGGAACGCCCTTCAACACGGGTACCGATTGTTATCACTTCCTCAAGGAGTGCATCTTCAGCAAAAGTGGGACTGCTTAGTGCAGCAATCGAAGCTGCCAGCAGAGAGGGAGCGCCACAGGCCGTAAGCCAGCGCTTCTTTTTTTCATTCATAGGAGAAATACCCTGTTTTAGTTATCTCTTATTTTCTTCCGAGCCAAATCAACCAGCTTTCACTTAAACCAATTTGTGCGTTACAGCAAAAATAAATTGGCTAATTAAGGTAGTGCTCCAGGAGATCAATAAAAATTTTTTACGCACTTGAAAGCTCGCTTATGCAGAGGGAGGTTACCACCAATACATTCACTGCAAGAAGTGTGACAACCAGAGAAAATGCCAGAAAAACTACAATTTGCAAGAGCAAAAAAGGCAATTTTAAAAATTAAGAACGACTAAAAATGTAGATACTGACAAAACTGCCAAAAATAAAATAAATCTAATTAGATGATTAAATTAAATTTAATTACAAGAGGAAGCAAAATAGAGCGCACATACACAAGCAGGGTATATCCCAAATAATAACTTCTACAGAGGACAAATGAAACTTATTTGATGATTTGAGGTAAAAAAATAACCTTAGCCTACCGTAATAAACATGATAAATATCATTTCACAAACAAATACCGTGAAGATATTTTATCTTGTCAGCTCTAACTCACAGACAAACATCCACAGAAAACCCACTTAACAAAAGAGGTTAATACTAAAAAACTAACGAATATGGGACAAGCAAACCTAACAAGAGTAGATTTGTGTTATAAAAAAACCACCCACTGATACGCTTCGAAGCTAGTAGAGTGGCTTTAATAAACGTCACAGTGAACTATCAGTCTAACTTTTGGTTGACAAAGATATCTCTAAGTAAACCTAGCAACACTATTCAACAATCAAGTGCGAACTTTATTGCGGCTTGAGCGTGAATCTCTGTGGAGTTCATCAGGTGAGTAGAGGTATCCTCTTGCGAAAGCAACATGCAAATCTCTGTACACCCTAGGATCACACCTTCGGCACCTCGATTGGATAGCAAATCCACAATACGAATAAATTCCATTTTTGAACTGTTAAGGACTCTCCCCTCACAGAGCTCTTCGTAAATAACCCTATGGACTATCTCTCTATCGCTGGGCCCCGGAATCAAAACCTCAATCCCATACTTTTCCTGCATATAGCCACGATAGAAATCTTGCTCCATAGTAAAAGCTGTCGCCAACAAGCCGACGGTCTTTATCCCTCTGTTCTTAAGTGCTTCAGCTGTAGCATCACCAATATGTAAAAAAGGTACATCAATAGTCTCGATAATATCTCCAGCTACTTTATGCATAGTATTAGTGCACAATAAAATGCCCTCAGCACCAGCTTTTTCCAGGCATATTGCCGCCTCAACCAATAGATTACTTGCCTGAGTCCAATCACCCTCCATTTGTAACTGTGCAATTTTTTCAAAATCGACGCTATAAAGTAGAATTTCGGCCGAGTGCAGCCCTCCTAACCTTTGAGCAATTCCTTCATTAATCAGGCGATAATAAATTGCTGTACTCTCCCAACTCATTCCACCCAAAAGGCCAATCTTCTTCATCTTTGAGCTCATCTAATATCCCTTAATACATGTTGCGAATACTAACATGAGAGAGTCGAAAGACTGATTGTAAATTGAGGGCATTCAGGAATAGCGACAACTTAATTAAAAGTACCAATTTATATAAAATCGGTACTCACTTATAAATTACATACGGACGTGATTTAATACTTTTCTTATTCTTAGTGAAAGATCAATAATCAGACACTTCTGTAGGATCAACCCGCATACAGGAAGCTATTAAGTTTCTCTTACTGAAGTTGTAACCGGACACGACACTCATCAAGTTTTCCCTTCCCAATAGCCGGTGGGTAATCTCACCAAGAGGCAATCCTTGCCGGTCCAATTCCCGTGCTTCAGTTGCAAGATTTAACAAATAATCATACTTGGCTTGTAAGCGAACTTTTCCTTTTTCTACAATCCCTCTATGAGGACAAAATATAATATCAAAATCATAGGTGAGCACTTTTTTGATACTGTGCATTAAAATTGGAATACTTTCATCTTTACGCAACAGCTTTAACTTACTAGCTACATACAAATCAGCAGTGAATATCCACCCTCGATCCTGAACCAGATAACAGGTCATGTCTTTGGCATGCCCTGGTGCGGGGATAACAACTACCTTTTCGCCGGAGAACCTTAAATCTTCCGGTAGTGGCGCAGCTTCCGCACGCCCGGCCCTCCCCCAAATCAGCATCTGTATTGGCGGTATCCGAAAACCTCTCTTTAATATCTCTACTGTCGCCTTAGGGGCTCTTGGCTGTATACCGGTAAGCTTATAAATTGCACCGGCGTTACCACTATGATCTTCGTGGTGATGGGTGAGGACTAATTGCCGAAAAGGTTTATTTTTTACAAACCACTTGACGTATTTCCACTGGTTACTGGGGCCGGCATCGATAATAGTGTCACCCAACCGATATACAATAAAGGTTGTATTGATACCAAAATCGAAACGGCCGACCCTTTGCGCATCCAGATCTTGATAGTCAAAAGAATCAATAACCGACACGCCACTCTCCAGCGCAAGAGACAGACCTTTAAGGAATTATAGAAGCATATCTATAAGGGCAGTCCTCCCCGGCAATTAGGCAATTTTAACGCCAACCATCGCAGGCTCAGGGAAAGAGAGTTTGATATAAGCTTAAATACGACAAAGTGACATTAATGGTGACAAGCTACTTTGTCATCTTTAAGCGCAACTGCAAACCCAACTTGGATGTGGCTCCAGTAGTGACCCAGGCAACGCGCCCGTCAGTGTCGACAATCAGCAAGGTTGGCGTCACTTTAACGCCCCATTGGGCACTTAAAACACCATATGGATCATTTAGAGTAGGAAAAGCAAGTTCGTGATTCCGCATATATTCGGTAACCACCTCTTCTGTTCCAGACTGCATCGCAACACCAACAACCTGGTAATCCCGAGACAGGTCAGTCACAGCGGGGGAAACTATCCGGCAATAGGGGCACCAGGTTGCCCAAAAATAAATTAATACTGGACCTTTAGAGTACATTTGCTTTAGGTCAATAATATTTCCCTGCAGCGATTGCCCCTCTAACTGAGGGGCCTGGTTCTCAGGGATATCTCTTTGGTGGAAATAACCCACGGCAGTAACCATTAGTACCGCCAAGGTGATAAATATCAAGGCCTGAACCAGGTAGCTATAACGAGCTTTTTCCACCCCAAATAAACTCCTTTAGTACTTCACACTACACCCATAAGCCCGCGATGAAGACTTGGGCACAGCCAGTCCCTTCAGTGAAGCATCCAGTGCAGCAGAAACATAATTGTGTGAACTGCCTAGAACCGCAGGATTGGCTGAGTCATTATCATCAATGGCTCCAGCATATACGACTTCCCCCTGAGGATTAATGATAAACATATGCGGAGTAGTTTTAGCCCCATAAGCACGCCCCATAACTCCAGAGGTATCCAGCAAGAAGGGTACGCTTGCGCCGAGGTTATGACTCTGTGCAACTGCCATAGCCTGCTCTGGCTCCAAATAGCCCTGCTTTCCTTTAGCTGAAGAAATAACCGTGAGCCAATTTACTTTCTGTGCTGTATACCTTTTTTGAAGGGACTGCATATTACCACTGCCATAGTGTTTCCTGACATAGGGGCAATCTTTATTAAACCATTCAATAACCAACCATTGGCCTGTGTAATCGGAGAGATTGTGAGTTTTTCCAGCAGCATCCACTACTGAGAATTCTGGCGCTTTTTGTCCAGGAACGGCTGCTGCCAACACAACACTCGGCAACATCAGGAATAAAAGCAAAACTCCTCTAAGTATCGAATTATTCACGTTGAAAAATAATTTCATAATTAACCATCCTCACTATTAACAGTTAAGTGCTTACTAAACAGTGCTGCAATTAAAGACTCTTGCAGCAGTGGTGGAAGTAACTCTGGTTTTTTCTCTCCTGCAGGATACCATGCATATACAGGTACAGAGTTCCTCCCCAAATCCTGCAAAGCTTGAGTAATTTCAGGGTTATAACACGTCCAGTCGGCCCGAATTAGAAGCACGTTATTCTTTTTAAATAATGCTTGTACACTCGGGGTATCAAGCACCAGCTTTTTATTTACCTGGCAGGTAATACACCAGGCTGCGGTATAGTCAATAAATACAGGGCGCCCATTATCCAAGGCTTCCGCCAAAAGTGCCTTGTCATAACGATGCCAGTCATACGCCATTTCTGCAGGTTGCTCACCACCCTCCATACGGATTGCCGGTAGAGATATTAGCAAAGTAGCAGCGACACAAATCAGACCCGCTGCTCCCCCCTTTTTGGAAAAATTTTTTACTAGCCAGATTGCAAAAGTAACAACGAGCAACAGGCTTAAACCGGCCAACCAACCAGAGTCCCCAGCTAGGCGCCCTAAAATCCATAGTAGCCATATCACCGTTACGTAAAGCGGAAATGCAAGAAACTGACGCAACTTCTCCATCCATGGACCTGGAGCTGGCAGATGCCTCAGTATTACAGGACTTGCACACATCAAAATAAATGGCGCAGCGAGCCCTAAACCGAGGCATAAGAAGATGAGTAGAGCCTGAAGTGGAGGAATCACCGCCGCTGCTCCCAGAGCTGCTCCCATAAATGGACCGGTACAGGGGGCGGCAACAAAGACAGCTAAAACACCGGTGGTAAAGGAGCCACGGCTATTGGAGCTAGCAAGCCCCATTAATCGGTGCCCAAACTCAAAAAAGCCGCTAAAGGATAGGGCCATCAGCCAGAAGAGCATAATTAACCCAATTACCACAACCGGTGACTGAAGTTGAAAACCCCAGCCAACGGCCAATCCCCCCCAGCGTAGCGCCAATAAAGCAAGCCCCAGGGCAAGAAAAGTCACCATAATGCCGGCGCTATATAGGAAAGATTCACGCAAACGTTCGGCTGGACGATTACCACCGTTAATCAGTCCAAATAGCTTTATGGACAGTACGGGGAAAACACAGGGCATCAGATTCAATAGGATACCGGCAATAAATGCTGACAGAAGTAAAAGCCATATAGAGGTTGCACTCGTCTCAATTCCCTCTTGGGATAAGAGGGGGGCAGAGACTTTCCAGGCCCGGCTCGAGTGTGCAATCACAAAATCACTGCTTTCACTAATCTCAGAGCCCGGCAGGCGCTTGAACTTGTAGAGGAGAGTTTCATCTTCGCGCTGAACTTCTGGCTCAGACGCAGAGTACAAGTCACCATTTACGGGGAAAATGCTAGGTATTTCATCGCTACGATTCCCTCTGAGCTGCAAAGTAATATGCTCACTACCTCGCGCTGAAATGGATACTGGTTGCCACGGGCTCTCACTTCCCCCCCCTGGAAGCCTGTTGGCAAAGTAATTCCTTAACGCCAGATCTGTAGCTGGCCAAGCCGCCTGCTCTGCAACCGACCGTACAAGACTCATAGTGGCAAAGCCCGGTATGCAATCCACTTTACAAACCAACCACTCCAGGTCCGCATGCAGGGTAACCTCTTGCGTGCGCTTATCTGGGAGGAGCTGGAACAGGTAGGCAACATTCCCGGAGTACCCCAGGTTAGTAAGATGCTCTACCCGGAGGCGCGTTGGGAATGGCCATTCGATCGGCCCTAATAAAGCGCCCTGAGCCTCCATATCAAACCGTGGAGCCGCCCCTGAATCTCCAGCATTACGCCAATACACATGCCATCCAGGATCTACCTCAAAGTAGAATCCAACCGTCTCTCTCATTCCTTGGCGAAATGTATCAGGTGCCAGCCAACGCACCTTGACGTGATCACCAGATGCCGTCTCCTGTGCTACAGGGAGACCCGCAACCAACAGTAACGTTAAACAGCAGATGTTGATCAGCGTGGTCTTTATTTTCAATGTGATTCTCCTTCTCGCCTAATCAACTGGTACTCCCCCTTTGGGTCAGATACAAGTTACAACATTGGCCTCACCCATCACAAAACGAAGTCTCACTATACTCCGATCATACCTAACCTAAAGAAGCGCCCAGAATGCCTGCCTTGCAGATAAGTGACGGCCGTATCCTTACTTATGATGACTATGGTGATCCAAATGGCTGGCCTGTGCTTTTCAATCATGGCTTCTCAGATTCGCGACTAATTCGCAATCCTGATAAGGACCTTACCGCATCTCTTGGCGTAAGAATCATCTCTGTAGATCAACCTGGTGTGGGGGGATCATCTCCCCATAGAGGCCGGCGAATGGTTGATTGGGGGTCGGATATCGAAGAACTGGTTAATCGTCTAAATATCGAGACATTTTCGGTAGTCGGCCATTCAGGTGGTGCCCCTCATGCACTTTCTATCGCTAACAAACTTCCCCACAGAGTCTCTAAAATTGCCCTTGCAGCCCCAGTTGCGCCACTGGACTACCCAGGAATGACTGACCTGCTAAAAAACCCGGATATCAGACTTATCGCAAAGATCCATCGTTGGCAATTTCTTACTCGTTGTCTGTGCCGATTAAGTGCATACCAAGCCAATAGTAATATACAAGATTATATTCAGCTCTTTGCAAAGAAAGATGCCTCTGATGCCGCACTGTTTATTCGAGACCCGGCACTTAAGAAAATGTTTGAAGAATCATTTTCTGCCGGAGCAACGCAGCATGGGGAGGGTTTTTTTGAAATGATAATGGCGCTTTGGGATTGGGGGTTTGATCCTCGTGAAATCACCACTTCCACCAAAATATTTTATGGTGATGCCGACGATATAATTGATATTAAAATGCCAAAATATCTCTCAAGTATAATGCCAAATAGCTCAACTCAAAGCTGGCACCAGCTGGGACACTATGCCTTTGTTAACAAGTACTGCTGGGTTGAGTTGCTCAAGTCAGCTCGCAAGTAAGCCTTGCGAACTTTACGAGCAACGCTTTTATCTAGCCATCAACAGGCAAAGCCTCTACTGCACTTACCGGGACCAGGCTTGAAATAAAATCCTCAGTGGCCACATCCCAGGAATAGGTCCTGGCATGAGTAACACATTCCGATCGATCCAATAATAGTGCCTTTTCTATGGCCACTTGCAGATTGCTATCCAACGCTCCAACGGGGGCATCACCAATGATATCTTTCGGACCCGTCACAGGGTAGGCGGCAACGGGCAAACCACAGGCTAAAGACTCAAGATTAACCAGACCAAAAGTGTCAGTTACCGAAGGAAATACAAAAACATCTGCAGCGCTGTAGCATTCAGTTAAGTCCTTACCCTCTTTAATTCCCAGATATACCGCCTGTGGAAACTTCCTCTTTAATTCATTGAGTTGAGGACCATCCCCCACGATAACTTTTGTTCCCGGTAACTCAAGAGATAAAAACTTATCCAGTGATTTTTCCACTGCAACACGCCCTACATTGAGCATGATAGGTCGAGTTAGGCCCTCAAAAAGTTTTGTCTCAACCGGATGGAATTTTTCTAACTCTACGCCTCTTCGCCAGCGGGTGACACAGGCAATCCCCAAGGTTCGAGCTTCCGCTGCCATACCATCTGTAGTCACCATTGTTTGTGCTGCGGAATTATGAAAGCGACGAAGGAGACCGTGTAACCACTTCAGTGGAACTTTATAGCGAATCGATACATATTCAGAGAGACGGGACAGCCAAGATGTCGTAAAACGCAAATTATTCCGCTTGCAGTAGCCACGAACAGCCCACCCCACAGGACCTTCACTCATAATGTGAATAGCGTCCGGTGAAAAATCCTCAATAATTCGGGCAGCTTTCCCACCAGGAAATACTGCAATTTTCACTTCTTTATAGCCCGGCCAGGGGAAATTAGTAAAATCAGTAGCAGAAACAATTTTTACTTGGTGCCCCCTTGCCATGAGTTCTTTCTCAGTTTTTTCCAGTACTCTGGAAACACCATTTAGTTGCTCCGGATAAGTATCCGTAGCAATCAAAATCTTCATATTTTGCACTCTTCAGCTATAGACATTAAACCTCACCTTCCACAGGCAGCCTTGATTTCATATAAAACCAGGACCATTGAAGTATAAAAAAATCACCACTTCGACACACAAGGGATTTTAGCTTGGTCACATCGATGTGAATATTTTTTGGCAATACCCTCAACTTCAGTGAGAAGATTATCATTCAGAGTTATAGGCTTGAGCCCCATCTCGATAAGCTGGTCATTATTTACCAACAAATCATTTTCTGCTGACTCTTTTCTGGGGTTGTCCAAGTAGGCAATTCCCACCCCTGTCTTGTTGGAGATTAAATTTGCTAGATCCCTGATACGATGCGTCTCTGTCATTTGATTCAGAATTTTGACTCTATCGCCTATCTCTGGAGGATTTTCAATAGCTAACTGAATACATTGACAGGTATCCTGAATATGAATAAATGCCCGCTTCTGGCCGCCAGTGCCATGAACGGTAAGTGGGTAATTAATCGCCGCTTGCATCAGGAATCGATTGAGGACTGTTCCATAATCACCATCATAATCAAATCGATTAATCAGAGATTCATCCCTTTGTGTTTGTCGGGTCTGGGTACCCCAAACGATCCCTTGGTGTAAATCAGTGACACGTACCTGATCGTTCTTGTTATAGAAGGCAAATAACAATTGATCCTGAGCCTTTGTCATATGATAGATAGAACCTGGATTACTAGGGTAAAGAATCTCCTGTTCACTCAAATACCCTTCAGTCTCTACCTGGATTTTTAAATATCCTTCGGGAATAGTGAGACCAGCTGTTCCATACCCGTATACACCCATAGTACCCAAGTGAATCAAATGTATATCCAATCCGCTTTCTACTATAGCCGCCAGGACATCATTGGTAGCATTCAAGTTATTATCAAGTGTATAACGTCTATGCCGGACAGATTTCATCGAATAGGGTGCGGCACGCTGTTCAGCAAAATGTACAATCGCGTCTGGTTTTTCCTCTTTTAAGAGAGTGACCAATCGCTCAAAATCCTGTCCGAGGTTAATATAAATATGCCTGATGGACATACCGGAAACTTCACGCCATACACGAAGCCGCTCAGACAGGTGCCTGATTGGTGTCAATGAATCAACTTCAAGCTCAATATCAATTTTTCGCCGTGATAAGTTATCAACAATAATAACTTCATAACCCACCTCTGAAAGGTGGAGAGATGTAGGCCAACCACAAAATCCATCACCTCCCAAAATCAATACTTTCCTCACCCTACCCCCTAAAAACTCTTAGGAATTTATACAATTCGAATACACTAATATTTTTATCAGCTTCGAATTAACCTACCTCATTCAAAAGTACCAGCCACAGTTAAACGAAGCCATACGGGCAAATTTATTCGATTTTTTGTGACATTGTCGTGACAATCCATATCACTATCCATGTTCCTTGTACGCCACAATGAGAAAAAACGAACCACTCGTTAAAAATATCTCTCAGCAGCTTTGTAGTTGATAGTAAGTTGGGGGCTTCCTCGCCTACAGGCGCAATGATAGAACTATCTCATTGTTTCTATATTGAAATATATGGCGACAAAGATCTTTATCGCGCCATTCAAATGAATAGCGCGCCAATTTTACTTTAAGCCTAAATACATGGAGCACTCGAACGGAAACACCATTGTTTTAGACCGATCACTCTATCCCTCTATTAGAAAGGAAAATACGCCAAACATGTTTTCAATAAAGCTAAACTTTTTTGACAATTATACGGTTCACATTAGTCGCCCCCCCAAAGCACCTTTCTGTAAGTAAGACAGCGATCAAATACCCTTCATCTCTGTATCTACGCTCACAAGCGCATGCTGAAATTTGATCTGGTATAACGAACAGGCACGCACCGAAGATAAGAAGTGTTTCCATAAACCCTATCTACAAAGGTGACATTAAATTTCCACAAACAGATAAGTTATTAGCCTCCAAGCCATGTGTCACCTAAAGACAATACGAATTCACAATTGGGGAATTCACTCTCAATCGAAAATAATTATAAGTTTTTCAAAATATCCATTGTCTTCAGTAACGTTAATAACCAGCACTTTTTCCTAAATCTAATGTCACAACCACCAGGAATAGGGACTTTCCGTGAAGCAGGAAAGCATGTCACCGAAAGGTAAATATGCAAATACCTACCCTTTCAAAGGAACTTATTTATCAGAAACGGCAACTAAAAAAGCCGAAAAACAAAAACATAGCCGCGTACTAGCGCGGTAGGTTATGGGCAAAATCGACACAATCGGGATCGCATTTTAGATCTTTAGGTCAGTTAATCTGAGCTTTAAAATCTGCTATCGCAATACTGTATCTCCCGTGGTCTTGACGCCTGCCATAAGTGGCAGAACAGGCACAGTTCTACCTATAAGAAGCTTGCAAGGATGCTGTTAAACCTTCACTGGATGCACTTTGCGAGATAAAAATGTTATTACCAAAATCTCTATCAATTTTTCCTTGTAGCACAACTGATAACCAGTTTTTTGGGGAATCGTGCTTAAAAGAAAAGTGGTCGAGTGTCTCCGCATCGAGTGCATTTTCGTAGAAGAACTCACCTTACGTCCGCTCAATATCAGTACCCGGAGATATAGCTGATGATACTTAAAAAACACCTGTTGCCTGTCGCTATGGCAATATCGGCTTTAACATTTAATGCCACTCCAGCGCTTGCCGACTTTGGTTCCAAGCACGATAAAAACCGAGTTCCCAAGCACGCAAGAAAAAACCAAAGACAGCAAAGGACCACTCCTTTCGATTTTAGTGAGGTCTTTGATACCGTACAGATATTGCATGCTGGGGCAATTGAAATTCACCTGGGTGGACATTTAGAGCAATCTGATCTCGAATCCATGGATACCTTGGAAGCCTATGTTCACGCTTTTGAGGAGGGCGATGAATTATTCGAGATGAATTACAACGCTCTCGACGGGGTCGGCGTAAATGTAGGCAACGGCAAAAGATTCACCAGCTTCCCTCGACCCGACTTGAAAGGGCCAAATGCATGGGCAAATGTCTTGCCCCACCGTACGACAGGCCCCAACGGTGACTCCTGTATCAGTTGTCACAACGTACCCGTGGCCGATGGCGGTGGTGGTGTTAACGATAATGTGATTCGCATGGATCCTGAGCGCAAGCAAAGAGGATTTATCGAACGTCAGTCGCCCCACTTGTTCGGTATGGGGGCTGTACAGTTGGTAGCAGAAGAAATGACTACCCAACTGCACACTCTGCGGGATGAGGCTATCAGTGAGAGCTGCTCATCCGGCACAGATACGACTGTCGCACTAACCGCAAAAGGCGTTAGCTTTGGTGAGATCTCCGTCTCCTGTGATGAGGTCAACTACGATAACGTTGAAGGTCTCGATACTGACCTGGTAGTCAGACCCTTTGAGTGGAAAGGCCTAACCGGATTTGTACGCGCATTCGTTCGTGGCGCGGCACACCAGGAATTGGGCATGCAGGCCACTGAACTGGTCGGTGATGCGGACAGTGACTTTGATTCGATCACTAACGAACTCAGTGTTGGTGACATCACCGCGTTAACTATCTACAACGCAGCGCAACCCCGTCCGGTAACAAAAATCGAGCTTAACAGCGTAATCGACTCCCTAACGGAAGAGGAGCAGGAGACATACGGCCTACCCTTAAGCAATGAGGAAATTGCCAGTATCGAAAATGGCGAAGAGCTATTTAGCTCCATTGGCTGTGCCTCTTGCCACTCCCCCGAGATGGAAGTTGCATCGCCGGTATTCTATGAGCCCTCTCAGCACGCTAGCTACCGCGATGAAACTTATCCCGCAGGCGATATAGCCGGCCTACCCAGCCAATCCCTGCAATTTAACTTGCTCACAGAGATCATGGATAACCCTCAGGAGCTTCCTTCTGGACAAACGCTGGGGCAATTTGAGGAATCGGAAAATGGCGGGGCTATAGTCCGCCTATATGGTGACCTTAAGCGTCACGATATGGGAACAGCCATGGCCGAGGAAATTGATGAAGGCAATGTAGGAGCCTCAGTATTCCTTACAGAAAACCTCTGGGGCGTTGGCTCAACACCACCTTACTTACACGATGGCCGCGCCACCACTATGACTGAGGCGATTGTCTATCACGGTGGTGAAGCTGAATCCAGCAAGGAACAGTTTGATGCGCTGAGTGACACTGAAAAGGCAGACCTGGTCAACTTCCTGGATAACCTGGTGCTCTATCTCGCGGAAGAATAAACGCAAGGTTAACTCTATAAACCTGAAGCGGGGCGGCCACAGGCTCGCCCCGCCTCTCTTTATCCCTCCCTAATCGGGAACATTTCGCTGGTGCCATTCAGCCAGGGACTCTTCAGGGTAGCTTCCAAACATTTCGTCCCCTTCCCGTATATCTGGCTGCACCCAACTCGGAGCATAATCCAGCATCATGTGGCTACGCACTGGCGGTACCGGCAACTCAGAATCAATCGCAGAAGCGAAGGGGTGTACCAGTTCTGGCCAGCGCGGGTCCCAAAGCCATAACGCACTGCCACACTTTGAACAAAAATGTCGCTGTGCCGGACTCTTCCCGCTACTTTCCCGACTCCGAACCCCAGTTTCAGCCTGATAGACACTCAAAAACTCCTCGCCCTCCACTTTCAGGGTTTGGAAATCTGCCCCCAGGTTAATAGCAAAGCCCCCTCCTCCAGCAGTTTTTCTGCATATTGAGCAGTAACAACGGTTGAAGGGATAAGGTTGCCGGGAGTTCAGACTGAACTTAACCGATTGGCAGTGGCAAGATCCTTTGAGTTTCACAGTACTTTTCCAGACTTTTACCTTTCGTTCCGCAGGTGGTCAGAATGACGGTTTTACGAACTGCACAGTTTCTTGTGCCAAATTTATCGATGACTGAAATTGCTACACAGATCATAAGTGTATCCGGGCTAAACTGATTCACCCATCCCCAATGAGACTCAGGGCGTCACACCAATGAATGAACCTATCAGGCATGATAAGTGGCAGGCTCAAGAGTACGTAAACGCCTCTGACATGCAGTGGCGCCACGCGATGGAAGCCATACATCGCTGCGATTATCGCCAGGCAGCCACTATTCTTGATGTGGGTTGTGGCGATGGCAAGGTGACCCGCTATTTAGCTGAGCGTATGACGAATGGCAGGATTATCGGTATTGATCTAACCGAGGATATGATTTGTTATGCCAATAAAAATTACGCCAATATACCCAACCTATCCTTCGAGCAAATGAGCGCAGACGAAATCCAGTTCGACTACAAATTCGACATTATTTTTTCTTTTAGTTGTTTACACTGGGTAGCGGACCAAGCTCAAGTCTGGAATAGTTTTTACAAATATTTAAAAGATAACGGTAAAGTAGTTTGTGGTTTTCAGGTTGATCATGAAAATTTCTGGGAGACTGTATACGAGGAACAAGAAACAGCTACATGGAAACCCTATTTTGAAAGTTTTCACGATCCTTATAATCACTATACGCTAGAGGAAATGCAGAACTATGCCGAAGAAGCAGGCTTCTACTTACCAAGATTCGATGAAATCTATCATGTGGAAAATTTTCAAACCTGGGAAAAGCTCACCACCTTCTTTCTATCATGGGTTCCCCAGTTCCGCCATCTAGGCCACCCAGAAAGAGAGCAGTTTGCCGACCAGGTAATGAACAAATACTATAAGAAAATCCACTCGGAAATGCGAAAGGATGCTGGGGTTAGAATCAAACGATTTATTATTGAAGCAGAGAAATAGACTCTATTCAGGCTTTCCTCGCAGCACTAACACTCTCACCTGCTGCCACAGAGGATTCTGATATGCTTTTATAAATAATAGTTGCACCAATTATTAACATAATTAACTCAATCAAGTAGTGAGTGCCACTTAAAGTTAAATACACAATAGATTCTTCAGCGAATACTGGATAGATTGATACACCTAGATAAGCCAGCACCAGACTAACACACAACCAACGCTTTAGCCGCCCCGTTATCATCCGAGTCAATATAAAGAAAGCATAGGCAAAAGCAATAGACACCAATGTAAAATAGGGATAGATAATATCTACCAAACTAGGCGCAAGCCCCCCAGAAAATTCATCATAATTTAGTGCAATCAGGAAAGGTTTTAAAAAACTCAATATATTGCTTAGTAATGGCCAGGCAAGCAATCCAAAAATAAATACCCTTAGCGATTCCCTGATCACAAAACACCCTTCTTCTGCAACTCTTAATCCAGAAGCAATGATCATCTTAACAAATAACTTTGCATCGAAATTGGCTACTGCCTAGAAAGTAATGAAAACCTAGAATCTAGGCATCTCATCCAAGTTAACCTGTAAGCATGAAGCAATTAAATTTCTCTTGCAGAAGTTATAACCAGTCAAAGCGCTGAACAACCCTTCTTTGCCTAATAAACGCAAAGTAGTCTCTTCTAAGGGCAGCCCTTGTTGTTTCAACTTCTGCGCCTCTCCAGATAGATTAAGCAGATACTCATATTTTTTATTCAACTGCTGCCAACCATCCTCTACCACACCTCTATGAGGACAGAGGATAACGTCAAATGAATGATCCAGGACTCCCTTTATACTTTTCATCAATGTAGGGACATCTTCATCAATACGCAGGAACTTCAAGTAGTTGGCAATAAATAAATCCGCACTAAACAGCCAACCACGCTCAGGCAATAAATAGCAGGTCATATCCTTTGCATGCCCGGGGCTAAATACCTGCACCACTTTTTCTTCACCAATGTAGACCTCCTCTGGAAGAGGTGCCACCTCAGCTTTGCCGGCAGTTCCCCAGAACAACTTTTGCATGGGGGGAATTCGGAAGCCTTTTTTTAATATACCAATGGTCAAATTGGGAGCAACCGCCTGTACACCGGTAAGTTTCTGGATAGCGCCGGCATTACCGCTATGGTCTTCGTGGTGATGAGTCAGCAATAACTGTTTTAGCGGTGTACTTTGGATAAACGGTTTTACATACTTCCACTGATTGCTGGGACCTGTATCAATTACAGTTCCATTAAGTCGATAAACAACAAAGGTTGTATTAACGCCCATATTTATTCGGCCGACGCGAATAGCATCTAAGCCTTGATAATTAAAGGTTTCACGTACTGGCATAGTTGTGCCCCTGGATAGATAGGCGCTATTTTTAGGCGATTATCTTACCTTGGGGAATTGTATTTCCCATGAAAATGGATGACATATCCGTTCCGATGTGGAGGCAGTTAAGAAGGAACTGCATCCTGGCTTGCTGCAGAATACTGAAACTAGCTGGTCGAGGGTTATTCTAGTGCCACCACTTCTATTCCGGCATCGGTATAACGCCAACGCAAATTGAATTCACACAATTGCATGCCATAAGTGCGCTGTGGATCGGTCTTTTGGTATGCCGGTCTTGGATCCTGGGATAACACCTGTTTAATTAAACGGGGGAGATCTGTACCCCAGTCATCGCGGTAGGCTTTGGCTTTATTCAGAACTGACTCGGGGATAGTAACGGGAATTTGCACTGGAGCTGCGTCAGCAAATTCACTTTGCGCATGCGTTAACGCATCCGCATAGGGAACATAGGGTTTAATATCCAATACTGGCGTACCATCGACCAAATCTGCCCCGGCAACTATCAACTCCACTTTAGGAGAGGTGCGTACCTCCAGAAGACGAACTACTGACAGCCCGATATTATTGGGACGAAAAGGCGAGCGAGTGGCTAGTACACCCAGTTTCTTATTGCCGCCCAAACGGGGCGGGCGCACTTTAGCTGACCACTGCCCAGCGGCTTGGTGAAATTGGAACACTACCCAGATATGGCTATTTTGCTCCAGACCGGCAACTGCATCTGGCGTATCCAGGGGGGGTAGCAACGCAATACTGGCGCGACTGGCATCCGCCAATAGTGGCTGGCGGGGCACTCCAAACTTTTCTCCAAAGCAGGAATGCACCCGCGCAATAGGCTCTACAACCATTTAAAATCCAAACACTTTTATAAACTACTTATCAATACCGCCGACACACAGATATTTTATTTCCAGGTAATCCTCAATACCGTATTTTGAGCCCTCGCGCCCCTGCCCGGATTCTTTTACACCGCCAAAGGGTGCCATTTCGTTGGAAATAATACCCTCATTGATACCGACCATACCGTATTCAAGTCCTTCTGCAACACGCCAAATACGACCGATATCCCTGGAGTAAAAATAAGAAGCCAGACCAAATTCCGTATCGTTGGCCATTTTAATGACTTCTTCTTCAGAGGAGAATTTATATAGCGGAGCTACCGGACCGAAGATCTCTTCTTTGAACAAGTGCATTTGATCGGTGGCCCCACCCAATACTACGGGAGAATAAAAGCATTCCCCCATAGTACTGGGACCACCAGCAACTAAGGTTTGCGCGCCTTTTTGCAGCGCATCTTCCACCAGAGATTCCGTTTTCTTCACTGCTTTGGTGGTAATCATAGGGCCCATGTCGACACCGCTATCAAAACCACTGCCCATGGAAAGCTGGTTTACCGCAGCGGAAAATTTCTGTGCAAATTCATCGTAAACACCTTCCTGCACGAAAATGCGATTGGCGCATACACAGGTTTGACCGGCATTGCGATATTTACAAACAATTGCGCCCTTTACAGCTTCGCCAATGTCGGCATCATCAAAAACAATAAATGGGGCATTACCCCCCAATTCCATAGAGGTTTTTTTCATGGTTGCTGCACACTGGGCTTGCAGCAATTTTCCGACAGCGGTAGAGCCGGTAAAAGTAAATTTCCGCACTAAGGGATTGGCCGTCATTTCTGCGCCAATCTCCGGTGCCTTATCCCCTGCGACAATATTAAAAACACCTGGGGGAATTCCCGCTTCCTCAGCGAGAACTGCGAGTGCCAGTGCGGATAGAGGTGTTTCGGAGGCGGGCTTGGCAATAAATGGACAACCTGCGGCAATAGCGGGAGCCATTTTGCGTGCGATCATAGCGCTGGGGAAATTCCATGGCGTTACAGAACAGGTCACACCAATCGACTGCTTGATAACCAAGAGCCGTTTATCACTGGAAGGCGGGCTAATAACATCCCCGTAGACGCGCTTGGCTTCTTCCGCAAACCATTCGACATAATTAGCACCATACACAATTTCAGTACGGGACTCTGTCAGTGGCTTGCCTTGCTCTGCGGTCAAAATAATGGCTAGATCATCGGCGTTAGCAATTATCAGCTCATACCAGCGCCTGAGTATTTTCGCTCTTTCTTTTACCGGAGTATCGCGCCAGGCAGGCCAGGCTTTATCAGCAGCTTCTATAGCACGACGAGTCTCATCTGCCCCCAAGTTGGCGATACTGGCAACCGCCTTGCCAGTTGCCGGGTCCAACACATCGAAGGTATCGCCAGAATCAGCGTCAATCCACTGGCCATTGATATAGGACTGGTTGCGCAGCAATGCAGGATTCTTCAGCTTCAACATCGTATTCTCCTTGTGGTTTCTTCCCTGGCCCCATCAAAAACGGGATCACTGGTACGATAGAAATCCCACAATGCCATTCCACTGTGGGTTAAGGCTGTAGAAGCTGGAGTGGTGCGCAAACCGGCAGTATCCCTTGCCGGCTTACAGGTAACCTAAGTTACCGCCTCTTATTTTTTCTTCTTTTTAACAAACTTCATCAGGCGGCGTTTCTTGGCCTTCTGGCGGTCACTCAGCTTGTTCTTTTTGTCCGCGTAGGGGTTAGCGCTGGTGCGGAACTCAATTTTTACCGGAGTACCGTGCAAATCCAGAGCCTTGCGGAAAGTCTTCTCCAGATAGCGCACATAATGTGCCGGTACCTGCTCAGTCTGGTTACCGTGGATCACAATAACCGGCGGATTTTGTCCACCGGCGTGAGCGTAGCGCAATTTGATACGATGTCCGTGCACCAAAGGTGGTTGGTGCTCACTTACCGCCCACTCCAGAATACGAGTGAGGTGATTAGTGGACAGTTTGTCTGTAGCGCTCTGGTAAGCACCCTCAATGGACTCGTACAGATGCCCAACACCGGTGCCATGCAGTGCAGAAATAAAGTGCACATCAGCAAAGTCCACAAAGCGCAGGCGGCGCTCCAACTCGGCTTTCACATAGTCGCGATGATCCGCTTCCAGCCCATCCCATTTGTTCAGGGCAACTACCAGCGCGCGTCCCGCCTGTACCACGCTGCCCATCAGGTGCATATCCTGGTCCACCAGGCCTTCGCGGGCATCGATCACCAGCACCACCACGTTGGCATCTTCCACCGCCTGCAAGGTTTTGACGATAGAGAACTTCTCCACCGATTCCTTGATATTTTTCCGGCGGCGAATGCCCGCAGTATCGATCAGGGTGTAAGGCTTTTCGTCGCGTTCATAATTGATATAGACGCTATCGCGGGTTGTGCCGGGCTGATCGTAGACAACAACCCGGTCCTCACCCAAGAGGCGGTTAACCAGGGTGGATTTACCCACATTGGGGCGGCCCACAATGGCAATCTTGATTCCGGTCGCTTCCTCGGCTTCCTCTTCAATCTCCTGCTCGGGCAGGTCCTCGATGACCCGCTGCATCAGGGAGCGAACACCGCGCCCGTGGGTAGCAGTCGTCGGGAAAAGCTCACCAATACCCAACTCATAGAAAGGTGCCAGGGCAATATCCGGGTTTACCCCATCAACTTTGTTGGCCACCAGGAAAGTGGGCTTGGAGCGGGTGCGCAAGCGCTCGGCAATCATCTCGTCGGCTGGGGTCAGGCCGGCGCGGCTGTCCACCAAAAAGAGTACGAAGTCTGCTTCTTCGATGGCCTGCATGGATTGTTCGGCCATAGCCGCATCGATGCCTTCTTCGCCACCGGAAATACCACCGGTATCTACCAGTAACAGCTTGCGCCCGTCGATCTCCGCCTCACCGTACTTGCGATCGCGGGTAAGCCCGGCGTAGTTGGCCACCAAAGCGTCGCGAGACTTGGTCAACCGGTTAAAAAGTGTGGATTTGCCCACATTGGGGCGCCCGACCAGGGCAATTACTGGCAGCATACAAATTCTGGTTTTAGCCGTATAAAAAAATACAAAAGCCCGCGCGAGGCGGGCGATTTCAACTTGCCTGCGCAGCAGGCTCCATTTGCGGGCTCTAAGCCCTAAGGCGGACAGCCTGTCCGCCTCTCGTCAGTTGGCTGCGATTATCAGGAATCAGCGAGGCGTAGAGCTGATAACTTGCCGTCATCCGACAGCACAAATATCAGGTCGCCATCAACCAGAATGGGGATGCGAATCGCATCACCGTCCACCTGCTCGCGGCCAATAAATTGTCCGGAATTGGGGTCCAGCACATGCAGGTAGCCTTCCAGATCACCCACAACGACCACGTCCTGGAAGAAAGCCGGTCCGCTCAATTCGCGGCGCAATAGTTCGTTATTACTCCACTCGATCTGGCCGCTGCCCACATTGTAGGCATAGACGCTACCGGAGGCATCACTGAGGTAGACATGGCCACCACCTACTGCCACTTCGTGGTGGGTAGAGGCATCGCGAGCCCAGAGGCCGCGGCCATTATCTTTGGACAGGGCGACAACACGGCCCTGGTAGCTGGCGGCAAACACCAAATCACCGCGCACTACTGGAGCACCGTCGATATCAACTACCCGCTCCAGCTCCGCAGAGCCCTGGGGAATAGCGACTCGCTGTTCCCAGCGCTGAATGCCATCGCGGGCGTCCAGGGCCAGCAGTTTGCCGTTATCCAGGCCGGCAATCACCATACCACCGCTAATAACAGGTGCTGCAGTACCGCGCAGGGTCAGTACTGGCAAATTGGTATTGTGGCTCCACAACTCTTCACCGCTGGTAGCGTCGAGGCCAACCAGCTTGCCATCTACGGTCTGCAGGACAACCACGCCAGCACCGATCGCTGGAGCGGCAACTACTTCGCCGGAGACCTGGTAATTCCATAGCTCAGCGCCGTTTTCGAGATCCAGAGCCACAGCGCGGCCGCGGTAGTCGGAGACTACCGCCATGCCCAGGCCAGTACCCACACCACCGCTCAGATCTACATCCAGATCTGTCTCCCAGAGCTTGCGCCCGGAGCTGCGATCAAAAGCACTGATTTCACCATCGCTGCTGGCAGCTATCAGGCGACCATCGATAAGGCTCGGCTGCAGCATCGCGTAACGCTTTTGGTCAATACCGCCAATATCGGCAGACCACACCTCTTGCAGGGCAACAGTGGAGTTAATATCCACCAGTTCGACGGGGTCGACATCTTCCTTCTCGTCATTAGAGGCACAGGCAGCCAGGGCCACCGCTAGCGCCACCGCTGCAGTGCGACCCGCAGCGCGATTCAGAAATCCCATTACTCGTCTCCCTCAGATACAGGCTCGGTTTGGTTCTGAGCGTCACTGCTCTCGGTTACCGCCAGGCTTTCAGCCTTCAGGCGCAGAAGTTGGGTGTTGCCCGCTTGCTCTGGCAGAAGCTCTGTCAGTGCTTGCTCGTACGCGGCACGCGCACCGGCGATGTCACCCTTTTGCTTCAGGATATCACCACGAGTCTCAGAATAAAGGGCCGCGAATGCCGGGGGTATAGTGCCCTCGAGCAATTTCAGGCCTTCATCGGACTCACCACGGGCCGCCAAAACAGCGGCCAGGCGGCGTTTAGCGAGCAACTCCAGGCTTGCTTCACTGGTGTTGTCGAGTACCCACTGCAGCTGCTGCTCGGCAGCTTCCAGGTCATTGCTCTCCGCTGAAATAGCCGCGAGACGCAGTGCAGCCTGGCTGGCGTAGATACGTTTGGCAAAATCGTCTTTCAGCTGCTCGGCCACATTCTTGGCAGTGGTAAGCTGCTTGTTGTCCGGTTGATTGTTGTTGGCGGAGACCGCTTCAACGAAAGTCTGGTACAGGTCAGAGGCCGCTTCAGCCTTAGTGCGCTGATCTCCCTGCCACCACTGATAACCGAAGTAACCGGCCAGGGCCAGCACAACGCCAGTCACAATTCCCTTGCCATTTTCCGCCCACCAGCGCTTCAGCGTTTCTATTTGTTCTTGTTCGGTAAGATGCTCAGCCATTGGGTAATTTGCCTTTCCTGTAGATTACTAACTTTCCCGGCGGGGGCCTCCGCCTCCCTCAGTGTTTCTTTCAGCCTTGCAGCAGTGCTGCCAGCTCTTTCGGTGCCAGCGTTTGCTGCGGTTGGTCAGCGCGAAGGTACTTCACAGTTATCTGACCACTTGCAGCCTCATCTTCGCCGATAATCAGCGCATAATCGGCGCCGCTCTTATCAGCTTTCTTCATCTGGCTTTTAAAGCTTCCTCCACCACAGTGCAACTGCAGTCGCAACCAGGGCAGCTCGTCGCGCAATTGCTCGGCGGCTGTCATGGCAGCTGATTGTACATCACCAACGGCAACCAGGTAGGCATCTACCTGTTGCGAAAGGGACTCAGGCAACACTTCTAGGGTTTCTAGCATCAATACAAGACGCTCAACACCCAGGCCAAAACCCACTCCCGGGGTGGCTTTGCCACCCATCTGTTCTACCAGGCCGTCATAGCGGCCACCGGCACATACAGTGCCCTGGGCACCGAGGCTGTCGGTCACCCACTCAAATACAGTTTTTCCGTAGTAGTCGAGACCGCGCACCAACTTGGGATTGATCTCATACTTAACGCCTGCCCCGTCCAAAAGTGCCTTTAACTGACTAAAGTGGGCGGCGGATTCCTCATCGAGGAAGTCCAGTAGACAGGGCGCATCCGCCAGCAGTTCCTGAGTTTGCGCATTTTTACTGTCGAGAATTCGCAGCGGATTGCGCTCCAGACGGCGCTGGCTGTCCTCATCCAGCTGGTCACGACGCTCACTTAAATAAGTGACCAGCGCATCCCGATAAGCAGCGCGGCTCTCGGCGTTACCCAGGGAATTGAGCTGCAGGGTCACATGTTCGCTGATACCCAGCTGACGCCACAGTCGTGCAGTCATGATCAGGATTTCTGCATCGATATCCGGCCCTTGAATGCCAAACACCTCGACACCAAACTGGTGGAACTGACGCAGGCGCCCCTTCTGTGGGCGCTCATAGCGGAACATAGGGCCGAAATACCACAGGCGCTGTGGCTGGTTCAGCAGGTTGCTCTGGATCGCCGCACGCACAGTGCCCGCTGTGCCCTCAGGGCGCAGGGTAACGCTGTCACCGCTCTTGTCATCAAAGGTGTACATTTCCTTCTCGACAATATCGGTAGCCTCGCCCACCGCACGGCAAAATAACTGGGTCGACTCCAGGTAGGGAGTGCGAATTTCGGTGTAGCCGTAGCGACTAGTAAGTTCACTCAGTGTGGCTTCCACGTACTGCCATACCGGGGACTGTTCCGGTAGCAGATCGTTCATGCCGCGAATTGCGCGAAGCTGTTTCAACGCTGTTCCTTAATTTTTCACTCAATTAATTGGGTCTTGCGCAGGGAGCTGTTGCCCTCTACGCCTTGGCGATGATATCCGCTTCGCGCTCGGCCTTGGCGGCCGCCTTCTCGCGAATCAAACGCTCTAAATCATCCACCAGGTTTTCATTCTTAAACTTGCGGTCCGGCTGCCCATCCACATAGATGGCATGGCTTGGGGTACCACCAGTCAGGCCTACATCGGCTTCTTTCGCTTCGCCGGGGCCGTTGACGATACAGCCAATTACTGCCACATCCAGCGGCGTGGTCACATCTTCCAGGCGCGTCTCCAGCTCATTCATGGTTTTCACCACATCGAAGTTCTGGCGCGAGCAGCTGGGGCAGGCAATAAAGTTAATACCTTTACTGCGAAGACGCAGGCTTTTGAGCAAATCCCAGCCCACTTTGACCTCTTCCACCGGGTCTGCAGCCAGGGAAACCCGCAGGGTGTCACCGATACCGTCGAGCAGAAGGGCACCGAGACCAATCGCCGACTTCACTGTGCCGGCACGCAAGCCACCAGCTTCGGTAATACCCAAGTGCAGCGGTTGCTCAATCTGCTGGGCCAGCTTGCGATAGGCAGCCGTGGCCATAAAGATATCGGATGCTTTTACACTGACTTTGAAGTCCTGGAAGTCCAGGCTGTCGAGGATCGATACATGGCGCAGCGCCGACTCTACCAGAGCATCCGGTGTGGGCTCGCCATACTTTTTCTGCAGGTCTTTTTCCAGGGAGCCCGCATTGACACCGATACGAATCGGGATATTCAGATCGCGAGCTTTATCCACTACGGCCCGAATACGCTTCTCTCGGCCAATATTGCCGGGGTTAATACGCAGGCAATCCACCCCCAGGTCTGCGACCCGCAGGGCGATACGGTAATCGAAGTGAATGTCTGCGACCAACGGGACATTCACCTGTTTATTAATTTCTCCAAACGCCTCTGCGGCATCCATGCTGGGCACAGAAACCCGCACTATATCGGCTCCAGCCTGTTCCAGGCGCTGGATCTGGCCAACAGTAGCTGCTACATCGCAGGTTTCGGTGTTGGTCATACTTTGCACCGAGATTGGGGCATCCCCTCCGACCGGTACATCACCCACCATGATCTGGCGCGACTTGCGGCGGACAATGGGAGATTCAAATTGCATAGGCTGACCTGGTGGTATTACTGATAAAAATCGAGGGGAGATTATAGAGAGATTGGGCGCAAACCTACAGGGTTCGCGCCCAAACGGGGAAGATCATCTTAATCGCCGACAATCAGACGACGAGTGCGGCGGTCGCCAATAGGCTGGCTGTCGATAGTTTCATCGCGGTAAACCACATGGGTTGCACGGGCATTTCCCAACATCAGCTCAAATGGAGCATCTCCATCTAAAGATTTGGCACTGCCAGCAGCTTGGACCCCGGCCAGTAAAATCACACCTTGTGCGTCTTTCACCTCAACCCAGGCATCTTCATCAAAGCGAAGCCGCAATGCGCCTTTCAGGGCCTGGTCCAACTGGGCTACTTGGACGGGAACAGGCTCAACCACTTTTTCCACAGAAGCAGCGGGTTTATTCTCCACCGTTTCAGCACTACCAACCTCAAGCTGAACATCAGCAACTCCACTTGATGCTGGTGCAAATGGCTCTGAGCTCAACTCTTCAACTGCAACTTCCTGCCGCTCTACTTCAGTAACCGGATCAGTTACAACTTCACTGGCAACGGGGGCTTCGGCAACCAGGTCCGCAGTATCCTCACCCATGGGCATACCGGGAATATTGACTGGAGTACCGTACTTCCACCAGAAGACACCACCCGCGAGCAACAGGGGAATCAGGGCTAGGGCACCATGTCCGCGCTTGCGCTCAGGGCGAAATGCCTCGGCTTTAGTGGTTCGCCGGGATTCACTGCGCTGTGCTGGCTGCGGCCGATCCCTATCATAGGCTTCCAAAGCCGGCTCAGCAGGAATATTCAACTCGCGACAAATATTGCGGATATAGCCTCGCGTGTAGACAGCTTCTGGCTGCTTTTCGTAATTATCGCTTTCAATCCACTCAACTGTGTTATCAATAATACACAGGCGCTGCGATAACTCCTCTCGGGACAGCCCGGCCGCTTCCCGAGCCGCCAGCAAAAGATTGCCAGCGGACCCCTTAGAAGTTTGCGTATTGGATACGACCTCACCACCTTCGCAGTGTTCGGGACTACTATCCGTCATTACCACTCAACTCCTGATATTTCAGTGTCTCCGCAGAGTACGGGTACAAATTCTTCAAAGCAAGGGCGTAACTCCGCTCCTTGTCACGATTGCCAAACACCTTCTCGATACGAATCCCAAGCCACAGTGACTGGGGTGTCTGGCGATTCTTTTCACTAAATTGATCCAGGTACGCCTTGGATTTTGCATAATCACCGGCATTAAATTTCAGCTCAGCCATTTCGATCAACGCCAGCGGCAAATCGGAGTTCAGCGCTAACGCCCTGGCATAGGCCCCTTCCGCCTTGTCAGTGAAGCCCAGACGCGCGGCCGTACGGCCGTAGTTAACCAAGGCAAAAGATCGACGATTATAAGTGAGGTCTGTAGAGGCGAGTTCGAACTGTTTGAGGGCCTCTTTGTAGCGTTCTTGTTTATAGAGAAAAACGCCGTAGTTAGTGTGGGCCATAGAAAACCCGTCGCTATAGCGCAAGGCTTTCTTGAAGTGAGACTCCGCAATATCCAGCTCACCATCCGCTTGATAAAGAAGTGCCAGACCGTGGTGCGCCAGTGGGTTTTTTTTACCCAATTCCAAGGCGCGGTTAAAATGGCGACGGGACTGCTCCCGGTTGTTCGGGTCCCGCAAATAGCGAATCCCCAACTGAACATGGGTCTCCAATGCCTTATCCAGATCAACTTCCTTGCGCTCGGGTCCCCCAGAGGTTACACACCCCCCCAGCAGAGTACCGAGCAGTACCAGGAGCGACAGGCTCTTAAATTTCGCGGACACTACATCACCTGTATCTTTATTTTTCACTTATCGGCCCAGCGAGATTGTGCGGGTGTCACTAATACATCAATGATGTGCTAACGCCAATCCCTGGACAAAGCAAGCCCGCAAAACACAGCAAAAACCAATATCGACCACCGGCATCCATTGGCAGTGATAAAAATACATATCGGTATTTTGTGTGAGAAATCTGATTCCGCCTCAGCTGGCACTTTCCAAATCCCTATACTGCCGGAAAGCCTTGCCAGTTGCAGCCCTAAAACCCAATCAATTCCATTTAGTGATGACTTTGTCGAGTATTGTCAATCCGCCAGTACCGGTGTACCGGCGGAATAAGTAAAAAGGGCTTAGAAGAGTTAGAGTTGATTACCTTCCTGGTCAACCGCATCCAGCTGCATGCCATCTGGACCAGTGTCCCGCGGCGGAATCAATGACTGGACTGCATTGGAGTCAGTATTTGCCGCATCTGGATCAGTTAGGGTTTCGAGGAACGCTACCAGTAAATCAACTTCCCCGTCGTCCAAATTCACAGCGCCGTCGCCATTTTCAGCCAACAGTGCTTCAGTCAGTGCCTGGCCATTGGGCGCAACTTTCGCGGCACACTCATCCACCTCTGCAAACTGATCCAAATCGCACATCTCACTGTTGGTGAAATACTGGGAAACAGAGTCGGCTCGACCAGTGTAGTGTTCGACATTTCTTTTCAATGTACCGAACTGACCTGCGTGCCCCCAGGGGCCAGTGAGCGCCACGTTAAGCAGCGTTGGCGTGCGGAAGCTGCCGCTTCCATTACCACCCAGGTCAGCACCACTGCCACTCTCATCTTTACCAACACCAATCTGTGGATAACTGACAGCTCTCAACCCTTGATTAGAGAAAAAGGCTCCTGAGTGGCAATTTGTACACCCTGAATTTCGTGTCATAAAGGTAATTGCCCCTCGCTTTTCATCGTTATTGAGGGCCGCAAGGTCTCCATCAACATAATCAAAGAAGGGGTTATCGATAAAAATTTGCACCGCTTCATAAGAGGCAATTGCCTCTGCAATTCTGCTGAAGTTAATTGCCGAATCGCCAAATGCTGCGGTAAACATTGCACCCCACGAGTCCTGGGTTAATTTTTCAGCGAGAATATCCTCACGATAATCAGTAAAACCATCATCGCTGGTATCGTCGTAACCGAACTGGGTGATATCCCCCATTTCTGCAGCTTCTGTGACCGGGAAGTGGGCTTGGGCCATCATCAGTGCGAGGGTACCAATACCCACGGCCGCCTCTGTGTTGCGAGTAACATCCCGGGAGTCTGTCCTGAGCCCTCCATTACCATTGATCGCCACTCGGTTATCCCAAAACAAACCGTTATCCCAAAGGGCTACATTGCAGATAGGCTGGGCATTTCGCGGTACCAGCGGAACTTCATTCTGGCCGTCGGAGCGACCGGGACCGACTAATTCAGCATCAACGGGATCAACACCAACTGGCATAGACAGA
Organism: Microbulbifer maximicatervae (SeqCode); assembly: GCF_052468155.1. Lineage (NCBI taxonomy): Bacteria > Pseudomonadati > Pseudomonadota > Gammaproteobacteria > Cellvibrionales > Microbulbiferaceae > Microbulbifer > Microbulbifer maximicatervae (SeqCode). Next base: position 2,255,669 of record NZ_CP174335.1, on the reverse strand, counting down.
TCATCACCACCACAACCTATTGCCGGGTGGTGGCAGGAAGAGCAAGATGCATCGCCATCAGCGCTCAGATTTTTATTGTGAAACAAGCGCATACCCAGCTCTACCATGGCAGGGTCCTGTTCACTTCTGACCCGGGCAGCAAAGGCGCGCATATCTTCCAACTGCTCGGCCATGCCAACGTCATCCAGCACTGCCTGTAGGCAGCTATCGAGACTGCCATCAGCAATATTGACCGCTGAACGCGCATTTTGACATTCATCAAAATCGGAAATTCGGCTATCAGAACCGTCTGCATCAGAACCGTTACTGAGGCCATCATTAGTATTATTTACCAATGTTCTGGCAGTGACGCTGGCGGTCTCATCTTCGCTGTCGACATCGCCGGTGGTTACTGAGTAGGTATATTCAGTGTCTGATGAGAGACCTTCATCGACATAGTATCCGCTAGTCGTCTCAGCAACTCGTTCGCTGCCACGATAGATAACATAGGTCGCACCGGTGCTTTCCCAGGAAAGACCAATGCTGGTACCGGAAAATGCGTTGCCGATCAGTTCTGCAGGAATAATTCCCTGACCTGAGCCTGTATCGCCATCGCCATTATCATCATCACCTGAACCAGAATCGTCATCACTGCCAGTATCAGAAGTTTCAGTAGGCGTGTCATTGCCATTACTTGAGGAACCTCCTCCTCCGCAGCCCACCATCACAAGAAATAGAGGTAGGACCAGCAGCTTTACCAGAGCCGTTAGCGATAGTGTGATTTGATTTTTATCAACATTCATAGTTCTTGACCTGCCCGTCAATGACCTTTTCTTATTCCGAGTTCTGGACAGCAAATACAGACCTAAGTGCCAGTGCTGGCATCAAAGGGTAAGGAAACACTTACTATATCTAAGAATAAATTCTGCGTTGCAACCTAATGAAAGATCTAGGGAGCCTCGCATTGATTGTGGACCGTCCTGAAAATCAGCGGCATTGCGAAAATACCCAATTACTCCCAGGGCCTACTGTAATGACTTAAAACAGGAATAACTGCTAATAAGGTCGCAGTAAGCTACTACATCCGTTCTCATAGTCAGGAATTTAATAAAAATTAGTAGTTTCGGTGTTTGCTTAAGAAAATATGTAAATTCAATCTCTGAAGTTTGGGCGTTAACGCCCAAACCCCAATGAAAATATTTTTGCGCCATTGAAACAGAGGTGGGACAAGCAAGGAGAGTTTGTAAAAACAAACTGTGTCAGGATTATTTCAGATAGATTAAAAAAAGCTGCCGGCAATAACCAACAGCTTTTTAGCGGTGACTACCGACAAATAGCCGGCTAATCCAACTTAGGGGAAACGCAAAGCGCTCTTGACGCAACCATTTCCCAAAGAGTCAATGGAATGAAGGCTATAAACTTTTACCATCACTATCTTTTGCATCTAACTGCTTTCCATCTGGTCCACCATCCCGAGGAGGAATCAGAAACTGAATCTCATTAGAGTTGGTATTCGCGGCCTTGGGGTCAGTAAGAGTCCCCAGAAATACCACTATAAGGTCCATCTCCTCTTCGCTCAGGCGATTTATACCCCCACCCTCATTTCCATCTAAGATCGCCTGAGAGTGTGCCAAACCATTGGGAGCCAGTTTACTGGCGCAATTTTCAAGATCCTTGAATTGAGCGAGATCACACATCTCACTATTTTCAAAGTACCTGGAAATGGAGGCTCCATGATCACTGTAGTGTTCAACATTTCTCTTCAGCGTGCCAAACTGCCCGTTGTGCCCCCAGGGACCAGTGATCGCCACATTCAGTAAGGTCGGCGCCCTGAATGCTCCGAACCCTAAGGAACCCTCTCCACCCAAATCTTCCCCACTGCCACTCTCATCGGTTCCTATACCTATCTGCGGATAATTTGCGGCCATCAAGGCTTCAGACGTGAAGAAAGCTCCCTTGTGACAGAACGTGCACCCAGCATCCTTCGACATAAAAGTAATAGCACCACGCTTTTCCTCTACATCGAGCGCTTCCAGGTTACCGCCCACATAGTCAAAGAAGGGGTTATCGATAAATATTTGCACGGCTTCATAAGCTGCAATTGCTTCAGCAATACGACTGAAATTAATTTCAGAATCCCCAAAGGCAGACGTAAACAGGGGAGCCCAAGCTTCGACATCCAAATTAGCCGCTAATATATCTTCGCGGTATGCAGTGAAATTTTCATCGACAGAATCATCGTATCCAAAGTCCGCGATGTCACCCATTTCTGGCGGGGCCGTTACCGGGAAATGCGCCTGCGCCATAAGTAGGGCTAACGAACCAGATCCCACAGCATCATTCGTATTATCGGTAACATCTCTTGAATCTGTACGGAGAACGCCATTCGGACTCAGTGAGACCCGGTTATCCCAGAACAGTCCACGAGACCATAGTGACGCATTACAAATAGCTTGTGAATTTCTCGGCACTAAAGGCACTTCATTAGTTCCATCAGATCGACCTGGCCCGAGCAAAGCAGTATCTACAGCATTCACTCCAACCGGCATCGAGAGGTCATCTCCACCACAACCAATCGCAGGGTGGTGACAGGATGAACAAGAAGCATCTTGATTAGCACTGAGAGACTTGTTGTGGAACAGACGCATACCCAGCTCCACCTTGGCAGGGTCCTGCTCACTGCGGACCCGTGCGGCAAAAGCCCGAATATCTTCGACAAGAGAGACCATGCGATTGTACTCGAGCATGGCTGCCAAACAATTGTCCAAGTCCTCTTCGAGTAGATCTAGTGCCGTCGCAGTATTTTTACACTCTGCAAACGTGGAGATACGCTCATTTAAAACATCATCTTCTGTACCGTTATTCAGGCCAGCATTGGTGTCATTAACTAATGTCTTGACCGTAACCTGCGAAGTTTCCGATTCGTTTGCAGCATCAACCGTACTGACAGAGTAAACATATTCGGTATTAACTGAGAGGCCCTGTTCGACATAATAGTTATTGCTGGTTTCCGCGACCTTTTCACCGTTTCGATAGATAAAGTAAGTCTCACCATCTCTTTCCCAGTTAAGACCGATACTGGTTCCCGAGTGGGCATAGCCAATTAGCTCAGTGGGTTCACCGGCTTCTTCAGGCTCAGGGTCAGGCTCAGGGTCAGGATCGGTACCCGTCCCTGAGCCGGAACCGGAACCGGAACCGGAACCGGAACCGGAACCGGAACCGGAACCATCATCACCCTGAACGGTATCTGCAGGCGAATTATCCTCACTACCAGATGACCCGGAGCCGCAACCGACTAACAGCGAAAACAGCGTGAGGAAAAAGAGTCTAAGTAGGACTCTGGGAAAGACTTTTTGATCGAACTTCTGAGCACTCATAAGAATCCTAGTGGTCCCTTCCATATATTTTTAATAGTTCATAGGTGATAACGCGACACCAATAGATTTGGTTGACCAATTAAGGAAGAAATGTGAACAAAAGCCCGGAGTGAATCCCGAAGGGAACGACCAACTCACCAAAATTTCAGGGGATAGAGTTTTTTTCCAGAAACAACTGACTAAAAACTTCGCAATCCAGACGATGACTTATACCTAGCCCTGATCGCAGGAATTCACTCTCGGATCAACTTCGGCCTGGCTCTGGAAGCAAAGTAAGAATGAAACTGTGGTGAATTTTAAGGCAGAAGGTGGTTGCCTGAATGATGAATGCGAATAAAGGTCGCTAATGAAGAGTTGGCATCTCACCAGTAAGTCAATATTAGTGAGATGCTCAAATAAAATGCAGGAATATTATAGTGCGTTGCCGTCCTGATCCCAGGCATCCAGCTGCATTCCATCGGGTCCGCCGTCACGGGGAGGAATCAGGGATTGGGTTGCATTTGAATTTACATTCTCTGCATCCGGGTCAGTGAGCGCCTCAAGAAATGCCGCTAACAGCTTCACTTCATCGTCGTCTATCGGAAGTGCTGCATCACCATCTATCTCCAGAATTGCCTCGGTCAACTCCAGACCATTGGGCGCAACTTTCGCTGCGCAGTCTTCTAGCTCGGCAAACTGATCCAGGTCGCACATTTCACTATCTTCGAAATACCGGGACACCGAATCCGCTTGCCCGGCATAGTGCTCAATATTTCTTTCTAAGGAGCCAAACTGCCCGGCGTGCCCCCAGGGACCAGTAATGCCTGCATTGAGCAGTGTTGGAACACGAAAGCCACCCAGTACTGCCCCTCCCCAATCAGCGCCATCATCCTCTTTTCCGACACCAATTTGAGGATAGTTAACGACCCTCAAACCCTGGTTAGTAAAGAAGGCGCCCGTATGGCAAGCAGTACAACCAGAGCCTGGCGTAAAATAAGTAATTGCTCCCCGCTTCGCATCGTCATCCAGCGCTGTCAGGTCACCGTCGATATAGTCAAAGAAGGGATTATCAATAAAAATATATACCGCTTCATAGGCGGCAATCGCCTGTGCGACCCTACTGTAGTCAATACTGTTGTCTCCATAAGCGGCAGCAAATAAGGGGCCCCAGGACTCTTCATTGAGCTTTGGTATAAGATATTCCTCACGGTAATCAGTAAGGTCATCGTCGCTACTTTCGTCGTAGCCAAATTCAGAAATATCCCCCATCTCAGCAGCATCAGTCACCGGAAAATGGGCTTGGGCCATCATAAGTGCCAAAGTACCGGTACCTACCGCCGCTTCAGTATTATTGGTTACATCCCTGGAGTCTGTTTTAAGGCCACCGTCGCTCGTGAAAAGAACGCGGTTGTCCCAGAATAATCCATTATCCCAGAGCGCCACATTACAAATAGGCTGGGCATTGCGTGCAACCAACGGCACTTCGTTTTCACCATCGGAACGCCCTGGGCCAAGCAAATCGGGATCAACGGCATTAACCCCAACAGACATGGAAAGGTCATCACCAGCGCAGCCTATTGTCGGGTGGTGGCAAGAAGAGCAGGCGGTATCACCGTTAGCACTAAGACTTTTACTGTGGAATAACCGCATACCCAACTCAACCATCTCCGGGTCTTGCTCACTTCTAACTCGAGCAGCGAAAGCGCGCATATCCTCCAATTGATCTGCCATTCCCACTTCATCCAGCACAGCCTGCAAGCAACTGTCGAGACTACTATCGTCAACATCTACGGCTGAGCGCTCATTTTGACATTCATCAAAATCAACAATGCGCTTTTCAATGGCCTCTGCTTCAGTACCATTGCCCAAGCCATCATTCGTGTTATTAACCAGTGTTTTTGCAGTAACACTATTAGTATCACTATCAATACTCCCCACACCGACCCAATAACTATATTCAGTATTAACTGAGAGACCTTCATCCACGTAATGGTTATCTGTAGTTTCTGCAACCAATTCACCATCGCGATAGATGCTGTAGGTCTCTTCAGAATCCTCCCAGGAGAGTCCTATGCTGGTGCCGGAGAAGGGATTTGCAATCAGTTCAGTAACCAAGATCCCCTGCTCTGAATCGGTATCATCATCTGACCCAGTATCACCATCCGAATCGTCACCATCGTCTGAGCCAGAGCTATCCCCAGAGCCGCTATCATTTTCAGTAGTTTCTGTCGATGAATCATCCTCACCGCTAGAGGAACCACCGCCCCCACAGCCCACCATAAATAGAAATAAAGAAATGAACAGCAGCTTATTCAGCGCTACAAGCAATTGGGTTAATTGGTTTTTTTCCGCGTTCATAATGTTCGAACAGTCCCGTCGATAACTTTTCTTTTCCTAAGCCAGGCAACTCAGAGAACTCCATGCACTTCAACTCTCAACACAGTGGTGCAAGCACTTCTACACATTGTTTTTCCTGAACCTAAGCACGCTGAAACAGCTCCAGGCCAAATGAAAATGACTGGATAGCACGCTATAGCGTCATAATGTTTTGATGGATGTTGGAGATACGGGTGTAGCTACTGCAAAGATCCAGTGCCAGACGGTCTAGTGAAGACCTCTCTCCAATGGCCAACTGCTTCATTCAAAGTCAAAATGTTGCAGGCAAAATGCAAATTAAAAAAATATGATCGTTTTGACCTAATCTCATGCATATATCCAACGCTCCCTTCCCGGATAAATTTTCCTCGAGCGTTAAACGTTAGATAAAGCAATTTCGTTGACACGAAAAATAGAATAGAAAGGAACTTTCAGGCTGAACAGAGTTTTTTTGAGAAGGGGAAAATCGAAGCCAATAGGCTGCCAACAATTTGGCAACCTATACAAAAAATTACCAGCGACTAGTTAACAATACGAACGGGGCGCTCTGCATTGCGGTAGCGCTCGGAGCGGCGGGTACGGTCATTAACACTGCCTGCCAACTGACCACAGGCCGCATCAATATCATCGCCGCGTGTAGTGCGCACAGTCACGGTATAACCTTTGTCGAGCAAAACCTGCTGGAAGCGACGCAGTGCGTTATTACTCACTCGCTGGTAGTCGGACAACTCAAACGGGTTAAAGGGAATCAGGTTAATTTTCACCGGAATCTCTTTAAGCAGCTCTGCCAATTGCTCAGCGTGCTCCGGGCGGTCGTTAACCTCGCGCATCAGCGTGTATTCAATCGTCATTTTACGGTGCGTATCCGGCATGCGATCGATGTAGCGCTTAGCGGAATCCAGTAGCACCGCAATAGGGTATTTTTTATTGATCGGCACCAACTCGTTACGCAATTCATCGTTGGGCGCATGCAGGGAAATTGCCAGGCTGACATCGGTCACATCGGCGAGGCGGTCCAGTGCAGGTACTACACCGGAAGTCGACAGGGTGACGCGGCGCTTGGAAATACCGTAGGCGTTATCTTCCATCATCAGGTTCATGGAATCGACCACATTGTCGAAATTGAGCAATGGCTCACCCATGCCCATCATCACCACGTTGGTAACCTTGCGCGGTCCTTTCGGGTCCAATTGACCGAAAGATTTACAGGCAATCCAAACCTGCCCGATAATTTCTGCCGCCGTTAAATCGCGGTTAAAGCCCTGCTTGCCAGTTGCACAAAAGCTGCAATCCAGGGAACAGCCCACCTGGGAGGAGACACAAAGGGTGCCGCGATCACCATCGGGGATATAGACAGTCTCGATAGCATTGCCACCGGAGACTTTAATTAACCATTTCCGTGTGCCATCGGCGGAATCCCACTGATTCAATACTTCCGGGGCACGGACTTCGGCCACTTCCGCCAGCTTTTGACGCAGGGCCTTACTGACATTGGTCATCTCAGCAAAATCATCAACCCCATTCTGGTGAATCCACTTTAAAACCTGAACAGCGCGGAAGCGCTTCTCGCCCAATGATTCAAAAAAGGCGGCCAGCTTTTCTACCGAAAGGCCGAGCAGGTTGGTTTTCTCTGTGGTCATTCATTTCACCTCGGGGAAGAATTGCACCGGTCCGGACAGACCGGTGCGATTTGTGGCGCGGATTAAGCGCGCGCGCAGATTTCGTCGTCGGCGAAGAAGTAGCTTACTTCGCGAGCAGCGGACTCTGCGGAGTCGGAACCGTGTACAGCGTTGGCGTCGATGCTGTCAGCGAAGTCAGCGCGGATGGTGCCAGCAGCAGCTTCTTTAGGGTTGGTAGCACCCATCAGATCGCGGTTTGCCAGGATAGCGTTCTCGCCTTCCAGAACCTGTACAACAACTGGACCGGAAGTCATGAAGTCAACCAGGTCTTTGAAGAAAGGACGTTCTTTGTGCTCAGCGTAGAAGCCTTCAGCTTTTTCGCGGGACAGTTGAACCATCTTCATGGCAACAATGCTCAGGCCAGCTTTCTCAAAACGGCTCTCGATTTCACCGATTACATTCTTGGCTACTGCGTCCGGCTTAATGATGGAAAGGGTACGCTCCAGGGCCATGGTTATCTCCAAATTGATTTTTTGTAACTTAACTTACATATAGAAAGAGCAACCTACTCAGTTGCTCTTCCCTAGTATTCCTTTCATACCCACCGGGGGTACTCAATTTTTGATCACCGCATTTCGCGGCCGGCGGATTATACGGGGTATTGATCGACTTTTGTACTCTCTTGCCAATACTGCCCCGAAGGCCGGTTACTCCCGCTCTTCGATCCAGGCAGCCTGGATCGCCTCGAGGATTTTCTCTCCGCAGCGATCGGGATCATCATCAAATCCGGGCAGCGCCATCACCCAGTTGCGCAGGTCGACAAAGTTGACCGTCAGTGGGTCCACATCCTCGTGAGCTTCGCTCAACTCTATGGCAATATCGTGAATATCAGTCCACTTCATGATTCGGCTTCCTCTGCGTGCAGGTCAGTGCTTTTCCGACACCTGGTTGATGGTGTACTTGGGGATCTCGACCACCAGGTCTTCATCCTCGACAATCGCCTGACAGGACAGGCGAGACTCCGGCTCCAGGCCCCAGGCTTTATCCAGCAGGTCCTCTTCAAGCTCGTCCGGCTCTTCCAGGGAATCGAAGCCCTCGCGCACAATGACGTGACAGGTGGTACAAGCACAGGCTTTTTCACAGGCGTGCTCAATTTCGATATCGTTGGCCAGGGCCGCGTCGATCACGCTGACACCGCTCTCCGCTTCCACCACTTTGCCCTCGGGGCACATTTCCGGATGGGGTAAAAATACTATCTTCGGCATGGGGTACTGAACCTCTGTGGTCTCAATCCGACGGGGAGAAAGTAACGACTCCCCGGCCGCCGGCAGCGCAGAGTCTGCGCCTGATCATGGTTATTTATCAAATTCATCCAAGCTGTGGCCCTGCATAGCCCGCTTAATGGAGGCATCCATACGCTTGGCAGCAAAGGGCTCAGACAGCTTATTCAAGGCTTCAATACGTCGACGAATTTCCTCTGCATCCCCGCCGTTATGGGCCAGACGTAAAGCTTCCATCTCGTGCTCAAGCTCGTTTAACTCACCTTCGTCCAGCAGCTGGGCGCCGTTCTCACGCAGGGCCACCAACATGCTTTCCAGGGTTCTCTCTGCTTCCACTTGGGCCTCGCGCAGGGCCCGCAGGGCGATGTCCTCAGCGGCGTGGGTGTAGGATTCCTGCAGCATTCGCGCAATATCCTTGTCTTCCAGGCCGTAGGACGGTTTAACCGTAATATCGGCACTGACACCACTGCTTTTTTCCATGGCTGTCACCGACAAAAGACCGTCAGCATCCACCTGGAAAGTCACACGGATATGGGCGGCACCGGCCACCATCGGCGGTATGCCGCGCAATTCAAAGCGCGCCAGTGAGCGACAGTCACTCACCAGCTCCCGCTCGCCCTGCACGACATGAATCGCCATGGCTGTCTGGCCATCTTTAAACGTGGTGAACTCCTGGGCTTTGGAGACGGGGATCGTCGTGTTGCGATCAATCAGTTTTTCCGCGAGGCCACCCATGGTTTCAATCCCGAGGGAAAGGGGAATAACATCCAACAGCAGCAGTTCTTCGCTGGACTTATTGCCCACCAGTACATCAGCCTGAATCGCGGCGCCGATTGCTACCACTTGGTCGGGATCAATTTCCGCATGAGGGGGACGACCAAAATAACCCTCAACCCGCTCGCGCACGCGCAAAGTACGGGTGGAGCCACCCACCAGAACCACTTCCTGCACCTCATCAGCACTGATACCGGCATCGCGCAGGGCGCGCTTACAGGCGCGTAGGGTTTTGTCGATCAGGGGGTCCAGCAGTGAAGCCATGGTGTCGCGATCGAGTACACCGGACCAGTCGCCGTATTGCACTTCCACTTGCTCGACACTGGACAGGGATTCTTTCGCAGCACAGGCGCTGTCTAACAGGACTCGCTGGGTCGCGGCGTCGAGATCGGTACCCAATCCCACTTGCTCGGCGATCCAGGAAGCGATAGTGCGATCGAAATCGTCGCCACCAAGGGCCGTATCGCCGCCGGTAGACATCACTTCAAACACACCCCGGGACAGGCGCAGAATAGAGATATCGAAGGTGCCGCCTCCGAGGTCATAGACCGCGATCACACCCTCTTCACCTTTATCCAGGCCGTAGGCAACAGCCGCTGCTGTAGGCTCGTTGAGCAGGCGCAGGACTTTCAGGCCCGCCAGCTGGGCGGCGTCTTTGGTCGCTTGGCGCTGGGCATCATCGAAGTAGGCCGGCACGGTGATCACCGCACCATCCAGCTCACCGCCCGCTTTGCCATAGAGCGCTTCGCGGCCGCGCGCGGCTAGTTTTTTCAGGATTTCTGCCGATACCTGCACCGGGTTTACCGGTCCGGCTGCAGTTTCAATCGAAGGCATACCGCCACTGCTCTCGGCCAGGCGATAGGGCAGCTGCTCACCAAAACTTTTGATATCCGCAACACCTCGCCCCATCAGGCGCTTGATAGAAATCATGGTGTTGTAGGGGTCTTCTACAGCGCACGCGCGGGCTTCAGCACCCACGGTAATCGCCTCGGCTCCGTAGTGCACCGCTGATGGCAGGATCACTTCACCCTGCTCATCGGCAATGGCCTCTGCCGATCCACTGCGCACGGTCGCTACCAGTGAGTTAGTGGTCCCCAAATCGATACCCACTGCGTGCTTGCGCTGGTGGGGAGCTGGGCTCTGGCCCGGTTCAGAAATCTGCAGTAATGCCATTAGTTATCTCTTCTTTAAGCGGGGCGCGGTACCGTCTGGCCCTCTCAGTCAGTGCTCTCGCAACTAGTCGTTGAAAAGGTCTTCTTCCAGCTCGTCAATTTGTTTCTCAAGCTTGGCCAGGAACTGAAGCTTGCGCAGCGAGTCCTCTGCTGCGCCCAGATCGCCCCCGTCATAAGTTTCGGCAAAGCGCTGTTCCTCACTGGAGATCAGCCCCCGCGCCTCAGCACTGAGCTCATCCAGCGCAGCCGCAGGATCGGGCTGCTCGCGCACTTCTTCCAGGCGCTCGCGCAACAGCATCTGCTGCATCAGAAATTCAGTATCTTTAGTGGTCTGCTCAGGTGGCACATCTACCCCGGCCAACTTGAGTAGGTAGGCGGCGCGCTGTACCGGGTCGCGCAAAACGGTGTGCGCCTCATTGATCTGAGCCGCCATTTTGATGGCCAACAATTGTTCGCCCTCGGAATGGGAAGCGTATTTGTCCGGGTGGAATTCCCGCTGTAATTCCCGGTAGCGGGTCGCCAGGGCACTGCGATCGACCGCGAACGCGGGTTGCAGACCAAAAACTTCGAAATGGTTCAGGTTGGTTGCCATCTGAATATACCTACTGGGGCACAGCCTGGGACGCGGCTGAAGTTGCCGCTTACTGCTGCACGGCCCCCAACTGTCCGAGGAGCCAATAAAAAGGCCGGTATGCGCAGCGCACCCGGCCTTGTGGGGCGAGAGCGAATCAGACGTGGAAACTCTCGCCGCAGCCACACTCATTTTTTACATTGGGATTCGAGAAGGTGAAGCCTTCGTTCAGGCCTTCCTTGACGAAATCCAGCTGGGTGCCGTCGAGGTAAACCAGACTCTTGGGGTCCACCACCAACTTAACGCCGTTTTGCTCAAATACCGTATCTTCGGCTTCGAACGAATCGACAAATTCCAGCACATAGGCGAGACCGGAACAGCCGGCTGTTTTGACACCGACACGAATGCCGATTCCCTTGCCTCGCTTGGCCAATTGACTTTGAATGTGGGCCTCAGCGGTCTCGGTCATACTAATAGCCAAAATAACACCTTCGCTATGTTTGGACGCTACATTTGGACGAGAAGTTAACCCGCCGCAGATTCCTTGGCTTCTACAGCGTCATCGGACTCACCGCGCTTTTCGCGGATATCGCGAACCGCAGCTTTAATCGCGTCTTCGGCGAGAACCGAGCAGTGGATTTTTACCGGCGGCAACGCCAGTTCCTCTGCAATGGCAGTGTTCTTGATCTGCTCCGCTTCGTCGATCGTCTTGCCTTTCACCCACTCGGTCAGGAGGGAGCTGGAGGCAATGGCGGAACCACAGCCGTAGGTCTTGAACTTGGCGTCTTCAATAACGCCCTCGTCGCTTACCTGAATCTGTAGGCGCATCACGTCACCACAGGCGGGCGCGCCCACCATACCGGTACCTACATTGTCCGCCTTGTCGTCCATACGTCCAACATTGCGGGGGTGCTCGTAGTGGTCAATTACTTTATCGCTATAGGCCATGACTTTTCTCCTAACTCTTGCGCGCGCTTAGTGAGCGGCCCATTCAATCTTGTTCAGGTCTACGCCGTCTTTGTACATATCCCAAAGCGGTGACAATTCACGTAGTTTCTCCACTGCCTTGCGCACTTCTGCGGCAGCGGTGTCGACATCACTCTCGCTGGTAAAACGACCAAAGCTGAAGCGCAGTGAGCTGTGCGCCAGTTCGTCGTTAACACCCAGGGCTCGCAGTACGTAGCTGGGCTCCAGGCTCGCAGAGGTACAGGCGGAACCGGAGGAAATCGCCAGGTCGCGCAGCGACATGATCAGGCTCTCACCTTCTACAAACGCAAAGCTCACGTTCAAGTTGCCCGGAATTCGCTGCTCGGCGGAACCGTTGATATGGACCTCTTCCATATCCTTGATCTGATCCCAGAAACGGTCGCGCAGAGAGCGCAGACGCTCGGCTTCCTGAGTCATTTCTTCTTTAGCAATACCAAAGGCTTCGCCCATACCGACAATCTGGTGAGTCGGCAGGGTACCGGAGCGCATACCGCGCTCGTGGCCGCCACCGTGCATCTGGGCTTCCAGACGGACGCGGGGCTTGCGGCGTACGTAAAGGGCACCGATACCCTTGGGGCCGTAAATTTTGTGGCCGGAGAAGGACATCAGGTCAACCTTCATTTCCTGAAGATCGATCGGCAGCTTGCCGGCGCTCTGGGCCGCGTCCACATGGAAAATAACTTTGCGCGAGCGACACAGTTCGCCGATCGCAGCGATATCGTTGATCACCCCGATCTCGTTGTTAACGTGCATCAGGCTCACCACAGTGGTGTCCTCGCGCATGGCTTCCTCAACCTGCTCTGGATAGACGATGCCGTCTTCACGGGGATTCAGGTAGGTCACTTCAAAACCTTCCCGCTCCAGCTGGCGGCAGGTATCCAAAACCGCTTTGTGCTCAATTTTGGAGGTAATGATGTGCTTGCCGCGACTCTGGTAGAAGTGGGCCGCACCCTTGATACCCAGGTTGTCGGACTCGGTGGCACCGCTGGTCCAGACAATTTCGCGCGGATCGGCGTTGATCAGCTCCGCCACCTGGCGTCGGGCATTCTCCACTGCTTCTTCCGCTTTCCAACCAAACAGGTGGGAGCGGGAGGCCGGATTGCCGAAATTGCCTTCCATCGTCAGCTGCTCTGCCATTTTCTTGGCGACGCGTGGGTCAACCGGACAGGTAGCCGAATAGTCCAGATAGATGGGAAGCTTCATAGTCATACCGTTTCCGCTTAGTAAATCTCTAATATCTGTCTGCTGGCCCGTTTGGGCCCCAATCACAGGCCGCCGAGTACAGCGACCCTCTCTTCCGGCGCCTCGCGCATATCTTGCCGACGCGCAACTTCCTGCACCTCAGCTCGGGAAACCAGGTTCGCCAAGCTGATACTGCTGAGGAAGCTATGAATCTGATCGCTCAAATCTGACCAGAGGTAGTGGGTCAGGCACTGTTCGCCATTGGCGCAATCAGCATTGCCGCCGCAGCTGGTGGCGTCTACAGATTCATTAACTGCATCAATGATCTGCGCCACAAAAATCTCTTCTCCATCCCGCGCCAGGCGATAGCCACCGCCGGGCCCACGCACACTGGACACCAGCCCAGAATGCCGCAACCGGGAGAACAACTGCTCCAGGTAGGACAGTGATATACCCTGGCGCTTGGATATGTCTGCCAGACTGATCGGTCCGCGATCAGCGTGCAACGCCAGGTCCAGCATGGCAGTCACCGCGTAGCGGCCTTTGGTTGTCAAACGCATATCAGCTCCCAACTGATGTACAGCCCTTTTCCGATCGGGGCGCGAGTATGGAATAACCCACTACTGTAGTCAAGTATATAACCCAGCGGGACACTCGGGTACTCAACTAGTCGGGTCGCCCCTTACCACCAGAGCGATGAATGTGATTCTGGATTGAGGTCAACATACCGCGCAGGATACCCAGTTCCATATCGTCGGGGCGCACCCGACTATACAGTCGGCGCAGGCGGGTCATTGTTTGACGGGGGTTATCCGGGTCAATAAAACCCAGTTCGCCCAGCGCCTGCTGCAGGTGATCGAAGTACAGCTCCATATCGCTGGCCTTGGCCGGTGGGCGATCCCAATCGGTGTAATTCACAGGCTCACCTTTTTCTGCTTCCAAGGCCGCCATTCGCACTTCGTAGGCAAGTACCTGAACTGCAGTCGCCAGGTTCAGGGAGCTGTATTCCGGGTTGGCAGGAATATGCACATGGTAGTTACAGGCCTGTAACTCTTCGTTGGTAAGCCCTCGATCCTCGCGGCCAAACACCAAAGCAACCGGATGAGACGCGGCCTCCGCGATTGTGCGCTCTCCACACTGGCGCGGAGTCAGCAGGGGCCAGGGGATTCGGCGCTCGCGAGCGCTGGTGGCCACAACAAGACCACAATCAGCCACGGCTTCTTCCAGGGTATCCACCACAACGGCGCTATCGAGCAACTCAGCTGCCCCGGCTGCACGCCAAACAGCATTGGCTGCAGGAAATTCCCGAGGCGCTACCAGGTACAGCTGACCCAGGCCCATATTCTTGAGCGCGCGCGCCGCACCACCAATATTTCCGGGGTGTGCGCTGTTAACCAGAACCACGCGCACATTGTCGAGCGCGGCAAGTGGAGTCGTGTCTAAAGGTGACTTGGCCATACTGAAAGTAATAAATCGGTGTCATGGGGGCGCGCGAGTGTAGCAAAAACCAATCGGAATCCCTACAATCGCGTCCGTCGCAGTTAACCTGCGGCCTGCTTTTTAACCCCTTTAACCACTTTGTGCGGAATAGTTATGGAACCCATGCTAAATATTGCCCTGCGCGCGGCGCGTAAGGCAGGAGAACTGATCGAACGGGCCTGGGAGCGCGGCGACCTGATGAAATTCGAAGAAAAGACGCGCAACGATTTCGTTACTGAAGTGGATAAGGCCAGCGAACAGGAGATTATCTATCACCTGCGCAAGGCCTACCCCAAGCACAGCATCCGCGCTGAAGAAAGCGGCCTGCAAGAGGGCGCAGAGCCCGATTACGAGTGGATTATCGATCCCCTCGATGGCACCACCAATTTTATCCACGGCGTCCCACAGTTCGCTGTTTCTATCGCCTGTCGCTATCGTGGCCGCATTGAGCACGCAGTCGTACTGGACCCCATCAAACGCGAAGAATTTACCGCAAGTCGCGGTCGCGGCGCGGCCCTGAATGGTCGCCGTATCCGCGTCTCTTCACGCCAGGGCATGCGCGGCTCTCTGATTGGCACCGGCATTCCCTTCAACGGCCTGCCGTTGGATAACATCGACGCCTACCTAGCCGCCCTAAAAGATATCGCTGGGCAAACTGCGGGAATCCGCCGCCCCGGCGCTGCAGCGCTGGATCTTGCCTATGTTGCTGCCGGGCGCTTCGATGGCTTCTGGGAAATGTACCTGAACACCTGGGATATCGCAGCGGGCTCCCTGCTAGTCAAAGAAGCCGGCGGCCTGATCAGCGACTTCCGCGGTGGTGAGGATTACCTGGACTCCGGGCACCTGGTCTGCGCCACTCCGAAAGTATTTAAGCCCCTGGTGAAAATCGTGGGCAAACATATGGGACACATACGCTAAAAGCCTGAACGGCACTCCGGCAAATAAGATGCCGGGGTGCTGATTCCAAAAGTCCAGCTCACCTCTTCCCCGTCAAACACTCCATCAAAACTCGCGCAAGCTGCGGTCGATCAAAGTTATCCGGCAAAGCGGTTGTCACCCCCGAGGAAGCCTCTCCTCCCATAACCACCAAACAGGTTTTTTGAGTGACTTGATCCTGCTTGAGGATACTTACCAAATCCCCAACCGACATTCCCGGTAAGGTATTGTGAAACAACACCACATCCGGTGCTTGGGTACGCGCCATAAATATGGCCTCAACAACATCTGCGGCCACAGAAAGCTGTACTTGCGGCGCCCCCTGCAAAAGTTTTTCCACCCGAGCCACACTTTCAGGGCGGTTATCCACTAGCAGCAATATACAGTCGGGTAATGTTGACGGGGCATCAACAGAACTTGCAAATGACAGGAAAGACTCCGCAGCATCAACCATTGGAAATTCAACCCAAAATACTGACCCCTGCCCTTCCTGACTGTCAAAATCGATCCGCCCCCCCATCGCTTCCGCCAAACGCTTGGCAATTGCAAGACCGACACCCGTACCCTCGATATGCCCTTTTTCCTCCCCCAGACGGTTAAAGGGCTCAAAAACTTCTTTGCGTCTCTCTACTGCAATCCCCTTACCGGTATCCAAAATATTCAGCCTCAACCAGCCATCGGCCTGCGGCGTAAAATTAATGATGACACGGCCATTTTCACGATTGTATTTCACCGCGTTGCCCGCCAGGTTCAATACAACTTGCTTATAGCGCACTGGGTCCGCACAAATATAAGCGGATTCCCAGCCGAGAGGCTCAAACATCAAACTTACGCGACGGGTCTCAGCCAGGGGCTCAAGTAAACGTTTACATTCTGCAACCAAATCGGCCGGACGAATTAATTCCATCGAGGGGCCCAAACGCCTACTGTCGATTCTGGCCAGCTCCAATACATCGCCAACCAAATGCAATAAATGCTGCCCCGCTCGACGAATTTCTGATAAGCGCTGACGCTGGTCTGCGTTGAGACTCTGATCTAATTCGACAATTTGGCTGTAACCTAAAATTGCATTAAGTGGCGTGCGTAATTCATGGCTCAGGCTAAATAATAAATCTGCCCGATGCGCATTTTCCTCCCTCTGCAACTCCAGCTCCCGCTCCATTTGCGAAAGTCTTTCCCGGCTGCGGCTGACGTCTTGTAAAACTCCCAACACCCGCACGGGCTGACCGCGACTATTTAATTGGGCCTTGCCGCGGCAGCGAACCCAAACCACACTGCTATCCGAACGCCAGATGCGAAATTCCACATCGAGCGGTAACCCCTCGCGCACATGATCCCGCATGGACTGCTCAACCCGAGGGAAGTCCTCCGCTAAAATTCGAGCCTTCCACTGCTCCGCGGCTGAAATACCGATACTGCGTATCGGGCTCACTTCGTAACCCAGAATCCCCCAGCAGGCATCATCAAGTACCATTTCATCTGCGCGTAGATCCCACTCCCATAAACCATCGCCAACTCCAGACAGTGTTTGTAAGGGGCGCTCGCCAGGCAGGTTGGATAGGTAGCGCTGGGCCAAGGTTTCAGTGAAGTCAGCGCAACTTCCAATCACAACAAACCCACTGTCATCCTCGAGGTTTATTGCGCGTCCCCGCAATCGTAACCAGCGCAACTGACCGAGACTGTCGTAGGCCCGAAAAGTAGTATCGAAGTGTCCACCTTTGTTAGTAAGACGACGTCGCACAGTGATAATTCGATCCCGCTCATCAGAATGAACCGAACGCAATTCATCACCCGTCCAAAGGTAAGCCAAAGCAAGTTCTGCAGTTTCTGCAAACAGGAGCCAAATTTCACCCTGAGCACGCTGGGCACCGGAATCCGGATGCCACTCCCACAATCCACAATCTGAATCTAAAAACAAATCTTGCAAACAGGCGTTATGACGAGGCAGGCGCGATGCATCCAAAGAGGAAAGCTCATCGCTGGTTGCCAACTGGAACACTGCGCTGGACGGATTTGGGGTTAGTGACTCTGACACACAGGGCTCGACTATCGAAATTAGCTCATTAGTTACCTGGCTCATGCATCCTTGCCATAAAAGAGAGCCTCTCCCCCGGGGCCCTGAAATTTGGGAACGCCTCGGGAGACCCTAAACTAAAGCATTATTAGCTTTGCGCAAAGTGCGGGCAAAAAAAAGGCCCCGCAATGCGGGGCCGTAATCAGCGATGATGAGAGAAAACGGGAAGTCACCCAGTGTTAATGGTTTGCCATAACCCTAAGAAACTCTCCCGAAATGCGGGTCCGTTGTCCCGCACAATCACTAATGCAACCCTTATGCCAACTTTAAAAACGGTGTTTTTAACCGGCATCACCCTTCATCCATTGTGTCACAGCAAATTTACGAACCATTGCGAACCTCAAAATATGGTCGCCGCACCAAAACAATGCATTCTCAGCAAAGACACTAGGGGAAAAATCGCTATCAGGTCTGAGAAAAATCGGGACCGCAGAATATGGCCGGTAAGATTTATTTCTCCCGGGCATACATAAACCCGAGGACCACACTATGAACACAACCTCGATAAACTCTACTGTCAAAAGAAAACGCTTCTGGCCTCCCACGTTGCTATTTGCCATAACAGGTTTGTTGGCAATTATTGTTGTACCCCTATATGGCTTTATTTTTGGTTATCACTGGTATCAGTGGCTCGCATTCGCCGCAATGGGTGCACTCTGTAGCTTTTCAATCGCTGCCGGATATCACCGTCTCTGGTCTCACAAGAGCTATGAGGCCCACTGGTCCCTGCGAATTTTCTTTGCACTGTTCGGTGCCGCAGCATTGCAAGACACAATATTGAAGTGGTGTGATCACCATCGCCACCACCACCGATTTATCGATGACAATGATCGCGACCCCTACTCCGCCAAGAGAGGGCTATGGTTTTCCCATATCGAGTGGATGTTGCGGGAGTACCCCACTAGCCATCAAAACTTTAATAACGTAAGGGATTTACAACGAGATAAAATCGTGATGTGGCAACACAACAATTACCTTCCCATAACTGTTGCTATGAACCTTGGTATTCCATCACTGCTTGGAATTATCGCCGGTGATCTTGTCGGCATGTTCTTACTCGCAGGGGCACTCCGTATATTCTTCTGTCATCACACTACCTTTATGGTGAATTCGCTCGTCCACAAATTTGGTCGCAAGCCCTACCGGGATGATATTTCTGCCTGTGACAATGGCGCTGTTAACCTTTTGGTTTTTGGTGAGGGCTACCACAATTTCCACCACGCCTTTCAAATTGACTACCGAAGTGGCATTCACTGGTTTCAATACGATCCAGTCAAGTGGGTCATTAAGGCGCTTAGCCTGGCAGGCATTACCCGAAACCTCAAAGTAGTTTCCCCTGTGAAAATTGAGAGAGCCAAACTTGAATTGCAATTCAAAAAAGCACGTCATATTCAGAAAAACCGGCTAGTCGACAAGAGCTTTAAAGAAGTACTGAGGAATGAGGAGAAGCAGTTTGCCAACACTTTAGCAGAGTGGGAAAAACTACAACTTCAAAAAGGTAAAGCTAGAGGCGAAAGAGAGCCAAGCAAGTGGGAGCAAGCCAAAATACAAACCAAAACGAATGAGATTGCGTACCGCTTAAAAATGCAGAGTGAACGAATACAAGCACTAATGGAGCATAGCCGGAAAATGATAACTCTTGTCGCGCCATAACCAAATGCCATTTAAAATTGAGGAACCCGGCGATCCCCTCATAATCATCAGCCGGAGGCAAATTTGCGCATGGAAAATGCCACCCGTTCATCCACATTTTTCCTGAACATTTCTTCATCAAATTTTTCGATAAAGCCCAAACGTTCACGTAAGCCAACACCGTTGGCAATTTGGATTGCCAATCCCGGGCGCGCATTGGCCTCAAGTAAGAGCGGGCCACGTTCACGATCCAGGACAATGTCACAGCCTAAATAACCCAGCCCAGTCATTTCGTAACAGCTTGCCGCCAAGCGGACCAGCTCGTACCAACCTGGCACCTGCAATGCATCGAAAGGCACTTCAGTGTCCGGGTGCTGGTCAATTCGCAACCCGCGCATTACCGCATGACAACTTTTACCCGTGGCCAGGTCAATACCTACACCTACAGCGCCCTGGTGCAAATTGGCTTTACCATCTGAGGCGTGGGTTGAGCAGCGCAGCATGGCCATCACCGGATAACCGCGAAAAACAATAACCCGCACATCAGGCACACCCTCAACAGAGTAGCGATCGAAGACCGGGTCAAAGTCCACCAGGGCCTCCACCATCACCCTGTCGGGTTTGCCACCGAGACTGTAGAGGCCGCTGTGAATATTGCTCACGTGCCTCAAGATATCCAGCGCATCAATTTCAGCACCGGATATCTTTTTATATTTGTCGCCATTACGACCGGCAATAACGAGAATACCTTTACCACCTGAGCCCCGTGCCGGCTTGATTACAAACTGCCATAGAGGGTCAATCACCTCCATAACTCGCTTGCGGCTGGCAGGGCTTTCAAATGCCTCGATCAACTCGGGCACAGGAATTCCCGCTTTTTTAGCCGCGCGCTTAGTGTTTAGCTTGTCGTCGACGATGGGATATTTTTTACGGTCGTTATAGCGCGCAATATAGTCAATATTACGTGCGTTCATTCCCAACACCCCCATGCGGCGCAGGGTCAGCGGAGATACCACTCCGCCGCGAACTTTATTGAAGATATGCTTAACTGAAAACTGCAGCATAACGCCCCCTAGCGAACCAGCGGACGGAAACGCATCAACTCACTGAGTCGATATCCGGTATAGTTGCCCACCACCAGAATAAAGGCCAGCAATACCAACAGTAACTCGGGGAAGTTGAACGTCCAATGCTCAATATAGCGGTTGGTCATTACCCACCAAGCCAGTATCGCCACTAATAAGCTACCTCCGGACTGCACCACCACTTCATAGGGACCATCCTCCTCCCACACAATCGACATACGCTCGATAGTCCAGGCAAGGATAATCATCGGGAAGAATGTCACGGTGAGGGCCTGCTCAATGCCCAGCTTATAGCTGACCACACTGATTGCCCCCATTATTATCACCACCGTCACCACGACGGCGGCGATCCTCGACACCAATAGCAAATTGAGCCTACTGAGATAGAACCTCACCCAAAGGCCGAGGATCAGGATCAAAGTAAAAATCGCTAAACCGGTAATCAACTGAGTTTCGATAAAGGCAATTGCCAGAAGTACCGGCATAAAGGTACCGGAAGTACGCAGGCCCACAAATACACGCAGCAGCACCACCACCAGGGCCCCCACAGGCACCAGCAGGATCAGCTTGAAAATACTCTGCTGCTCAATGGGCAAACTGTAGATCGAGAAATCCACCAGCGCATCTTTCTCATCCTTGGTGCTGCGCATAGAGACATCGCGAGCTGGGACATCATTGGCAATCACAGAGAAAGTCACTTGGGAGTTACGACCGCCCTCAAGATCCAAAAGACTCTTGCCACCGCGCTGCCAAATAAAGAAATTCTCCGGCACACCAGGCTGGCCACTGCTGGGTTCAAACACGATCCAACGCTTGCCATCATAGACCTCAAGCAGATCTTCTGGAGATAGTCGACGTCGATCATCCTCCAGGTAGAGGCCGCGAATACGGTGGGCGGGGATATCGGCTGTGGCCAGTACAAGCAAGGCAACATCCACAAAAGAGCGATCGGCGTAATGGCGGAAGATCAGGTTGCGATCCTGATTTTCATCGTCATTCAATTCGAATAGTAACTGGGTAGTTAGAGATTCCACATCGGAAGAGCGCTCACGGGCCTGTTCAACCAGGGAGTAAATCGCCAAGCGTACCGCTTCTTGCTCACGGGCCCCCAGGAAGGGTTTTTGTATCTCAGTGCTCAGATCCAGAGGCTGCGCCAGCGCAGCACCGGGACGCTGGTAGACATCCAGCTGATAGAAGAGAGATTGGGGGCCTCTTGCGGCCCGGCGAGACCAAATGGCCCGATAGGCATCATCTTCTCTCGCGATATAGAAACCAAAACCGGAGGAACTGAAGGTCTCCCCCAGTATTTCCATATTGCGCTGTTCGCGCGGGAGGGTCAGTGCGGCCTTTACCGGACCGCCATCGGCATCGAAACCCACTTTTGCTTCGATAGTCCACACGGTGCGGTACTCACCCGGCAACAGCGGAAAACCCAACTCAAGGTTTTTATAGGCGGTCAGGCCTGCTCCTACCAATGCGAGTAACGCCGCAATTACATAAACTTGGACACGCGGCGACATTCGCCATTCCCCGTAACTCTGAGGTCCCAATTAGGAACCCAATTGGATAACTGGCCTATTTAACCCCGTCTATTTGGGGTTGGCCCTGGACATTGCGCCGGCTCACATCGACAACAGCGGCATCTTTGAGGAAGTTGCGTCCCAGCAGCATCAATAAATCAGAGCCGCCCTCATCGGTCAGGTTAACTTCGACTTGGTGGGTTATACGCCCAACAGTCAGGTTAAGCTCCACTACCGGCCTGCGCTGATTATCAAAGCCCAGGCGCTCCACTCGAACATGGCGTTTTATCGGCAGCTCTACCGAGACCGGGTCCATTTTGCTCGACTGAACAATCTGGAACCTGATCCAGTCCCTGCCATCCCGCTCGAACGGAGTCAGCCTCCTGACCCGCAGTGTGGAAGTGGGTGAACCTGTATCGACAACGGATTCCAGGATCAGGCCGGGAGGCTCTATGGCCACTTCTTCTACCGATCCCAAAACCAACTTATCTTTGGCAACGGGCACTTCGACTACTTTTTCTACAGTTCGTTCGATTACCCGCTCAACAACCTTCACTTCCGGTTCCGCACAAATCACTTCCGCAGGCTCTGGGCACTGCATTGCAGAATCTGGTGATTCTACCGGTGGTGCAACTTCCGCTGGTTGAGCGGCCCTGTCCCGCCCCGGATACATCAGTGACTCACAACCGGCGAGCACCGAAAGCGTCAACATTAACCACAGAAGGGAAAATCTCTGCATACCGACCAATTACCTCAAGCCCCATTAGCAATGCCATTCGGACCGCTACAAACGCGCGGTGTTCGCTTATCTGAAGGAGAAATTGCTCCCCGCCTCAGGCAAAAGGTCGATATTAGCTCATGAGCGCGGCCACTGCACAGCGATGTCCGCCGAGTCGCGGGACTCAACACTAACAATGTGACATGCCGCCCAGAGTGATTGAGAGTACTGGGCTCAGGGAATCAGAAGCTGGTTAGCCCTGCTGCAGGCGCTGGTCGATAGTTTCCAAAATAGCCAGCAGTGCCGCAGCATCATCCCGCCCCTTGAAGAACTCTTCGGCAACCGGAGCAATACCACACTGGCCCGGTAGGGGCATCTCCCCTTCAATCAGGACCTGCATACGCGGCAAAAAAATAAATTGAAGCCACTGGGGCAAGGTCAATGTATCCACACAAAATGGCTCGGTGCTGGCCAGGGCTTCTGCGGGTGGCGCATTATCCTGCCAAACCTGCAGGCTGCGCAGTTCAGATTCAAGGAACAGGAGCTGATCAGCGATTTCAGAATAAATAGGTTGCATAACTCATAGAACCTTCACATTTACAGCCGTGATAATACGCAATAGCCACCTGCCCAATCTGAGTAACAGCGCAAATACGACTAAAGATTTTCTAAATTTTTCGATTAAAGGGCGGCAGTGAATTGAGTATTGCCTGACCATAGCGACGGGTAACCACCCGGCGATCCAGCAAAGTGACTGTGCCGCTGTCCCCTTCTGCCCGCAGTAAGCGCCCGCAGGCCTGCACCAATTTTAGGGCTGCATCCGGCACTGTGATTTGCATAAACGGATTGCCGCCCTTAGCTTCAATCCACTCCGCCAGCGCCGCCTCAATCGGATCATCGGGCACCGCGAAAGGCAGTTTTGCAATAACCACGTGGCGGCAGTAGTCACCAGGCAAGTCCAATCCCTCGGCAAAACTTGCAAGCCCGAACAGGATACTGCTGCCACCGCCATCGATAATCTCACGGTGGCTATCCAGCAACTGCTGGCGGGATTGCTGCCCCTGCATCAGAATTCGGTTGCGCCAGGTACCAGGGAGCGCCTCGTAAACCGTCTCCATCTGGCGCCGGGAGGAAAACAGCACCAGAGCGCCACCCTCCCCTTTCAGCAGGTCTGGCAATGCATCGATAATGGCGTCTGTGTGTTGCTCTGCATTGCCCGCATCCACAGCTTCCGGGGGCACTTGCAGTGTTGCACGGGAAAAGTCAAAAGGACTCGGCACCACCTGATAGCTGGCATTGTCCGGAGTGCCGGCACGCATTTGCAAACGATCAAATTTCCCCAAAGCTGTGAGTGTGGCCGAAGTCAGTACCGCTCCGTAACAGCGGCGCCACAAGCTGTACTCCAGGGTTTTGCCTGCGAGTATCGGTGAGCTGCAAACCTCAAAATCTGTGGAGCCGCCCCAGTCCACCAGGGTGACCCAGCGCGCCTGGGGCAATGCGCCATCAGCATCGGCACGGGCGTAATTCGCCCACAACAGAAGATTGGCCTCAGCGCGCCCATGCCAACTGCCCAACTGGGGGTACCAGCGCTCCAGATCTGCCAGGGGTACCGGCGAGTGGCCGTCCTCCATCATGCGTTGGGCGGTCTGCAACATCTTGCTGAGCAGGCTTTCCAACTCATCAAAGTCTTCCCGCAGCTTTTCCGCCAGCTGCGACATGGAATCGGGGATTACCCCACCTTCAAAACGATGGCGGATGGTATTGCCCCGCTCATCTTCAAATTCACACAGCTCTTCAATCAGCGGCCACATCTGCTCCAACCCCTGCTTGGCAGAGGTGAGAACCGCCGGCAGCTGCTCGCCGCAGCGGTCGATCTGGGCGCCGTCACCAATCTCACCCAGCATCTGCCCCAGGGCCTTATTGGTTTGATCCAACCAACCGGTGGAAGCCCCTACGCGACTGTGGTGAGAGAAATGATTGAGAGCCTTTTCCGGTAGATGGTGGGCTTCATCAAGTACATAGATAGTCTCTTCCGGGGGCGGAAGAATCGCGCCACCACCCAGGGCCAGGTCCGCCAGCAACAGGTCGTGGTTAGCAACGATCACCTGTGTCTTGCCCAGGCTCTCTCGCGCTCGGAAGAAGCTGCAATTGGTGACATGAGGGCAGCGGCGGCCACTGCACTGGCGGTGGTCAGTGGTAACCCGACTCCAATCATCCGTCTCGATCGTATCCGGCCAGTTATCCCGATCGCCATCCCAGGTACCCGATGTCAGGCTATCCGTCATCTTCTGGTAGAGAGCGACACTCTCCGCTTCCACCTGCGGGAGTTCATCTTCATAGAGACCAAGGGAAAGGCCGGTGCCGGAGGCAGAAAAGCTGGACAAGAGTTGGTCCAACTTGGATAGGCAGAGATAGCGGCCACGGCCCTTCGCCAGGGCAAACTCAAATTTGAGCCCGCTGTGACGAGCAACTTCTGGCAGGTCCTTGTGGATAATCTGTTCCTGCAGGGCCACCGTGGCGGTGGATATCACCAGGGTCTTGTCCTGGGCCTGGGCCAGGGGGATAGAGGCGAGAAGGTAAGCAACAGTTTTACCGGTACCCGTACCCGCTTCAACTACACAGATATGCTCGCCATCAGTCTTGTCGCTATCGCGCTCACCACTGGTATTCTGGGTGATGGAACCCAGGGATCGGGCAATGGCGGCTACCATCAGCTTCTGCCCGTAGCGGGCTTTCAGCCCTCGACCGGACAGGAATTGGCTATAGGCGCCCTGAATGGCGCTTTTGTGTTTTTCGTTGAGCACGGGGGTGAGGTCTATTCGCTAAGTGGCTGGCGCAGGGGGCGCTATTATCCACTAAGCGCCCTCTCCCCACCAGCTTCTGAACTCAGCGGGCCTTACTCATAGGCGAGGCGAGATACCACGGGATTGGCGTAGGCCTGAATAGCCTTGTCGCGCCAGCGCTCATCGACCCGAGCCATGCGCGCTTCAAACTTCTCCCGCTCTTCTTTATGTGCAGCGGGGTCCCAGGCTTTAGCCGGATATCCCACCGGTAATTGCGGAACCTCACCGTAAACCATCTCGTAGGCAATCATATTGGATGGATGCAATGTGTAGTTGCCGATAACTTGGCGATCTATTTCTTCAGCCAGGCTGTTTACATCGTTAAAATCACCTTCAATCGGCGTGCCGAAGGCGGCATGTACACGGCCTTTGTGACCGACAATGCCCTTACCAATCGAGGCCAAGTCCTCGTTTTTACCCTTCTTGTACTCGTCCTTGTGCTCGGTAACGTAAATTTCCTTGGCCTTCTGTGCATCACAGGGGTCCCATTCGTAGGAAATAGACACCGGAACAATGTGCAACTTGCGCCAAAAATCGGCAAAGGGCGTTTCCCGGTCCTTAGTCATGGCGAACATGGCGCAAAGTGCTGGATTGGTGCGATCCAGGCCATCTTTGGCGCGCCCGGAACGCTGTGCGATCCACACATGCTCGTTATCGTTGACGATGGAGTGATAGATGTAATTGGACAACTGGGTTGCTGCCTGCAGCTTTTCCCGACGACTGCCAGAACTGCGCACCACGGTGAAGCACTTGTTCAACTTCATCAGGTCGCTGGCAAACTGCTTGCTGAGCAGGTTGTCTCCAATCGCAATGCGGGAGGTCTCATGCCCTTCGCGGAACATCGCCTGAATCATCAGCGCCGGGTCCATAGCGATGTCGCGGTGATTGCTGACAAACAGGCAGGCGCGATCCCTGGGCAGGGTGTCCAGACCAGAAATGCTCAGGCCGGAGGTGGTGCGCTTGATCACCTTCTCCATATATTTGCCGACAATCTCTTGAAGATCCCGCACATTGCGAACATTGCGGAGTTCAAAGCGCAGAAACTGACGTACCAACCAGGCGACGGCGCCCTCCAGCTGAGCCAGTTTGGGGACAAGGAAATGCGCCGCTGCGTGGGACATTTCCGGGTCGGCAATTAGCCTTTTGATAACCTCGCGCACTTCATCATCGCGATAGGGGCGCATATCCTCGAATTGAGAGGGGTCTAACTCACTTGCTCTCATGAAATACTACCTGTCGGGCCTGCCTCAGACGGCCCGCACTTATTTATTTTGCGGCTGGATCAGCCGGGACTACTGGGCGCAGAACATACCGGAAGCGTCGACGAACTGCCAGCACTGGACCCGACCAGATAGTTGACCGCAGTGATAAATCCGGTTTCGATGACCAGGTCAACGCCAAAATACAGCGATGGTGCGATGATACAAAGTGGACTTCACCGCCCCAAGCTATGAGAATAAGGCTATTAACCGCCGCCGACGGCAAAACAACGATAACGAATACGGCGCTAGCCACGCAGTCAAGCAGGAGTTCACCTTGTCTCAATCCAACCCCAGCTCAGAGCCGCGCGCTCCCAGCTTAACGGACGCCCTGATCCCTCTCGGGATTCTCGTCGCCCTGTTGTCACTATCCGTATATTTCTACGGTGCAGACTCCTCCTACGGTCCCAATCAAATAGCGCTACTGCTCTGTGCCTGCGTTGTGGCCCTAATGGGGATGAAGAACGGACACAGCTGGAACGACATGGAAGGTGGGATGCTCCATGGCATTGGCCTGGTATTTGGCGCTATTCTGATCCTACTGTCTGTAGGTGCACTTATCGGTAGCTGGATCCTGGCCGGCACAGTGCCTTCAATGATTTATTACGGCGTGCAGATTCTATCGCCACAGTGGTTCTACGCCGCCAGCTGTATTATTTGTGCCGTAGTAGGACTGAGTATTGGCTCCAGCTGGACCACAGCGGGCACCTTAGGTGTGGCACTGATGGGAATTGCCGGCGCTCTGGGCCTATCCCTTGAGGTCACTGCCGGAGCCGTAATCTCTGGCGCCTACTTCGGCGATAAGATGTCTCCGCTATCTGACACTACCAACGTGGCCGCAGCGGTAACATCCAATGATCTGTTCCAGCATATTCGCCATATGATGTCCACAGCGATCCCGGCCTTCGCGATCGCCCTGGCGGTTTTCGCTTTCCTGGGTTTTACCTCTGAAGCCAGTTCTGCCTCCGCAACTGATATCGAATCATTGCTCACCGCCCTTGGGAGCGAGTTCAAAATCTCCCTGGTTAGCCTGCTGCCTTTAGTTTTATTGCTAGCAATGGCTTGGCGCAAAGTCCCCGCTTTCCCAACATTGATCATTGGCTCCCTGGTTGGCTGTGCCATCGCACTGATTTTCGAACCGGAAGCCGCCCGTCGCCTCGGTGGCGGTGAAGGCGCACTGGCTCCCCTGAAGGGGGCCTGGTACAGTCTGTTCGACGGCTATAAGTCCACTTCCACCAACGAGAACGTGGCTGCATTGCTATCCAAAGGCGGTATGAGCAGCATGCTCAACACCGTATGGCTGATCACTTCCGCCATGGCCTTCGGCGGCGCTATGGAGCGGGCCGGATTCCTACAGGTCATCGTCCAGGGGGTTTTGTCGCTGGTTAAAACAGTGGGCGGCCTGGTAACTGCCACCGTATTCACCTGCTTTGGAATGAACCTGGCCGCAGGCGATCAGTACATGGCGATTATTATTCCGGGCCGTATGTTCCGCGAAGCCTTCAAGGAAAAGGGCCTACACGGGCTTAACTTGTCTCGCACCCTCGAGGATTCCGGCACCATCACCTCTGTGCTGATTCCCTGGAATACTTGTGGTGCCTTTATGGCGGCAACGCTGGGTATTGCTACCTGGGAGTATTTACCCTTTGCCCTATTCAATATTATCTGCCCTCTGCTGGCGATCGCCTATGGCTGGTTGCACTTTAAACAGAAGCCCATTTCTGTAGCGGCTACGGCATCTTAAGGAAATAGACAAAACCCCTATGAGTGAAAGCGGTACCCTAAGCGCCCTGATCGAGCAGGCTGGCTTCAAATTGCGCTGGTTCGATCTGGGCCGGCGCTTGCAGTCGGTTTCGAAATCCACTGCGGCATCCTTCGAAGCAGGTCTGGCTCCCTGGCCACACCCATACTTGCGCCAGGCTTGGACGGGCCTGCTGCTGCAACCAGCCGAAGGCGGTGAACCCATCGTCTGGTTCCTGCGCTTTCCGCTGGACGAGCAGGGCAAGCTGCAACTTCAAGCCCGAGATGGATTACTTCGCGCTCTGGCACAGGAACTCAAGCAGGGACCCGCTTCTGAATCTGCTGCGCAGCTGGACCAGCTGCTGCAGCAAAGTGGCTTGCTGTTTACCCCATCAACTGAGCGGCAGGCAGCATTTCACTCCCAAACAGCGCTTCTGCTGGGCCGCCAGCCCAGCGAACATTACGAGCCTGTCCTGCGCTATTTTGGCGACCCGGAAAATCACCGCTGGGACAACCTTGCGCTGCAAGGGATTGCCGACTTGGCCGTGCGCTGGGAAAAAGAAAGCACTTTGCTAATGCGCCAGATTGGAAAAGTCGCGGCTCCGGTTTTTATTAACATTTGCCATTGCCTGGAAAACCAGCCGGTCGACCACCGTCTTGCAGCAGCCATTATTGAGCGAGCAGAGCAAGAACTGACCGCAAACACGCCGGATATCTCGGTGGCCGCTGCTGCTATCAGGGGTATCTCTCACTCACCAGCCACAGGATTGCGACAGGCATTTATACAGTCACTTTTGGCTGAAGATGCCAGCAACCGGAATAAAGAAGTCCTGGCCGCAATAGGCAGTCGCTGCGTCCAAGATTTGGAAGGACAAGAATTGGCCGCACAGTGGGTTGGCAAGCTGGCCGATGCCGCTGACCAGCAGACTTTTAACTTACTGCTTTCCGATTTAATGTTCATTCCGAAAGTGCGGATCGCCCTATTGAGTGCTCTCCGTGACCCGGCAAGAAAAGAAAGTCTCGCAGTAGCCTTTGGCAATTTTTTGCACGGACCCAAACCGACACACTGAAGGCCTAAAGATAACGCCTCAGCTGGTGCTCCCTCACCCATTAAAGCTACTTTCACGAGTGAGAATTTTTAACAGAAAAAACTCTTACTCGTGAAACCATTTTCTTTGCATCGCAAAAAAACTCCCCAATCCATCAAGCGGCATTGTCAGCCACAATAATAATTCTTAGAGTCTGCCTCAAAACTGGCGCGATCAGTTTCAGCGCGTAGATTAAACAACCGAAATTCACCATAAAAAATGGTCAGCACAAACCACATTTTTTAAAAAACCCCTTATTTAAGTAGTTTTTTAAAATAAATTGGCGCACCTCTTTTCATAACTTGATCATTGACAGACATTTAAACCCAACGCCTATTACACTCAAATAGGCGGTACCTTTGTAGAACAGATTTTACAAAGCTGACCAACAGGTGACGTTTTATTGGCTATGCTAATGGCTAACATCAACGGAAAGGAGTTAGGGGATGAATTTCACTCCAGCCAAGTACTTAATTGGAATTATCAGTGCACTGGTTCTTGCAGGTTGCTGTAGCCCTCCGGCACCTCCAGCTTACTGCCCACCCGGCGCTGAACAGATTCCTCTATCCATGGCTTGTCCTGCAGATGCCGACTGCTGGATGGCTTCCGACAGAGTGCGCTGCATGAAGGTGGTCAAGTAAAATCTTTTTCTTGCCCGACAGCGTGGTGATTCATACTAAATGAAGTTTTGACCAAATCACCGCTGACAGACACCCGATTTACAAAGCCTTATTTAGTATGGATCACCACAAAATGCCGCTCTAACGAGCGGCATTTGTCTTTCCCCACACAGTTCCTTATCTCGAAACATTCCCTGTAATAGACTGTGATGCCCGCGGCGCTGGCCCGGCAAAGAAAATGCCGTTAGCATTGCCGCCCAGAAATAATAAATAAAATTTGATTTGTGTACGTTTTAGCCAAGTGGCAATAAAAAGGCTCAGAAGAGAACAAACCGAATACCATGACTAGTGAAACCCTGGCTTTAAGCCGTGTAGCGGCAATCTCACGGTTGAAGTCCCATTTTGACCAACATAAGTGGTCCTTGAGAGAGCTGTTTGCAACGGATCCCCAAAGGACAGATAAGTTCAGCTCAGACGCAGCCGGAATCTATCTGGATTACAGTAAGAACCACTTGCGTGAAGACACCCTTAAGTTGCTGTTGGAATATGCAGAAGAGCAGGGTCTGAACAACCAAATTACTGCGCTAGTGAACGGGGCCATTGTCAACAATACCGAACACCGCCCTGCCCTGCACACCGCACTGCGATTTCAGGGGCAACCGAAAACTGAACAAGAGCGGGCGGTAAAAGATTGCCGCGAGCAAATGAAACAGTTTGCCGAATCGGTGCACAACCATAGCTGGCGCAGCTTCTCAGATAAACCGATCCGCCATATCGTGAATATCGGTATCGGCGGTTCCGACCTGGGTCCGCGCATGGCGGTAGAGGCCCTCAGTCCTTGGCACAAAGACTCTATCGATGTGCACTTTGTAGCAAATATCGATGGCGCAGACCTTAGCGACACCTTGGCTGGTATCGATGCGGAAGAAACCCTTTTTGTAATTGCTTCCAAGTCCTTTTCCACCTTGGAAACCCGTGAAAATGCGCTGTCCGCACGCCGTTGGATGTTATCTGCCGGTTGCGATGAGTCGCAGTTGGCCAAACACTTTGTTGCGGTGAGCAGTAATATTACTGCTGCTCAGGATTTCGGAATTGCTCCTGAGAATATTTTCCCAATGTGGGATTGGGTGGGTGGTCGCTACTCACTCTGGTCTGCTATCGGCCTGCCCATTGTTCTTGCTTGCGGCTATGAAGTTTTTGAACAGCTTCTGCAAGGCGCCAATGCAATGGACCAGCACTTCGCCACTACTCCACTGGAGTCCAATCTACCCGTACTGATGGCGTTGACCCAGTTCTGGTATCGCCAGTGCTGGCATACGACCAGCCATGTCGTGCTGCCCTACGCGCAGCGCCTGGCCCGATTCCCCGCCTGGTTACAGCAGCTGGATATGGAGAGCCTGGGTAAAAGTGTCGACAAGGACGGGCAGGCGCTGGGCTACCCCAGTGGCAGCGTTATCTGGGGCAGTGAGGGTACGAATGGCCAACACTCTTTCCACCAATTATTGCACCAGGGAACCGACCTTATTCCAGCAGACTTTATCGCAGTCAAGGAACCGACGTCTGAACTCCTCGAACAGCACCGCTGGCTGCAGGCCTGTTGTATTAGCCAGAGCCAGGCGCTACTGCGAGGCAAAAGCCTGCATGAGGCCCGCCAGGAGCTGGAAGAAGCTGGTCACACTCATCGTGAGGCCCACGCCCTAGCCCCACATAAAGTAATCCCCGGTAATCGCTCCAGCAACACCCTGATCCTGGAAAAGTTAGATCCTTTCCACCTGGGCTCGCTCCTGGCACTGTACGAGCACAAGGTCTACGTTAGCGGCTGCCTGCTGGGGATCAACCCCTTTGATCAGTGGGGCGTCGAACTTGGTAAGCAGTTGAGTTCAAAAATCCATAAGGCTGCCAAGGGTGAAATTCCTCAGGATGACTGGGATAGTTCAACCCGCAGCCTGATGAAAAAGCTGCTCTAAACTCTACAAAAAAGGCCGCACTAATTAGTGCGGCCTTTTTTGATCTTTGCTAAGGACATCGTTAACTGGATGCAGAGCCCCGCTTCAGCATTGGCTCAATTAGATCCAGTGGCAACGGAAATACAATTGTAGAGCTGTTATTTGCGCCGGCAATATCAATCATGGTTTGCATATATCGCAAAGTAATCGCGTTGGCATTTTTCGATAATTGATTCGCTGCCTCAGTCAGCTTTAAAGCCGCCTGCGCCTCCCCCTCTGCGTGTATAACTTTAGCCCGCCGCGCGCGCTCCGCCTCTGCCTGCTGTGCGATAGCCCGCACCATACTTTCATCAAGATCGATATGCTTAATCTCTACATTAGTAACTTTTACACCCCAGGCATCTGTTTGCTCATCGAGTATTTTTTGGATATCTACATTTAGCTTGTCTCGCTCACATAACATCTCATCCAGCTCGTGCTTACCCAGTACCGAGCGCAATGTAGTTTGCGCTAACTGGCTTACAGCCTCGTGATAAAATTCCACATTAATAATTGCAGACTGTGGATTAATTACCCGGTAATAAACCACTGCGTTGACTTTTACTGAGACATTATCCCTGCTGATAACATCCTGGGTGGGTACGTCCATCACCACAGTGCGCAGATCCACGCGCTCCATAGTTTGAACAATGGGAATGATTATAATCAGTCCTGGCCCTTTCACTGTTTGGAAACGCCCCAGGAAAAATACCACTGCGCGCTCATACTCCCGCAAAATACGAATGGCATACATCAGTAGCAGTATGAGTGCGACTACCAGTATCCCAAAAAAATAACTGAGCATCATTGGACTCTCCTTAATCCCACCTTAACTGTTGAGCGCTGTCATTAGCTCAATTGATTGCCCTACCTATTCCACCTCTACCCGTAAAACCATGCCGTGTTGGGCCACTACTCTAACTTTCTGACCCACCTTCAGAGGCTGGTTACAGGTCGCCTGCCAAATCTCTCCATCGAGATGCACCAAGATCTCTGCGTCCTTAACTTCGCTTACCACCGCAGAGCGACCCACAAAAGCCTGGTCTGCCGGGACTTTCGGCTGGCGTAAACTGCGTCCAACAGCGGTCAACAACATCAATAAAAAAACACCACTTACACCGGCAATAGCCCCAATCAGCTGTTTGGAAACCTGCATTCCCGGCACATCACTATCAATAAGCATTACAGAGCCAATCACCAATGCAACAATTCCGCCGATCCCCAGGGCACCAAAACTCGGCATGAAAACCTCTGCCACAATCAGCAATGCGCCAACAATAATTAATGCAAGACCAGCGTAATTAATCGGTAAAACTTGCAAGGCATAAAATGCCAGAAGCAGGCAGATAACACCAACAATCCCGGGAACAAAAGCACCGGGGCTATAACCCTCAAAAATAAGCCCATAAATACCCACCAATAACAAAATATAGGCCACTTGAGGATTGGTAATCAGGGCCAGTAATTCATTGCGCCAATCCGGCTCGTAACTTTCACTTTGCAACTCGGCAATATTTTCCGGAATCGTATAATCACCGGTATCGAGTAATACTTTTCGACCGGCAACCTGGCGCAATAAATCGTCATCATTATCCGCAACAATATCGATAACATTCATTTTTAACGCTTCCGGAGCTGTCAGGGTCGCTGCTTCGCGTACAGCTTTTTCCGCCCAGTCTGCATTGCGCCCATGGCGCTGTGCCAACCCTCGGATAAACGCGACAGAGTCATTAACGACTTTGCGCTCCATGGCCGTTCCCGCAAGCGGTTTTTCTTTTTCTTCATCCTCTCCGTCTTCCGCCTTTTCTTTTTTCTCTTCCTCCTGCTTTCCTCCCGGCATAGGTGTGCCCTGAGGTCCGCCAATCTGCACTGGCGTAGCCGCTCCCAAGGTGGTAGCAGGAGCCATAGCGGCGATCTGGCTGGCATAGAGAATATAAGTTCCCGCACTGGCAGCGCGCGCGCCGGAGGGGTAAACGTAGGTGGCAATAGGGATAGGAGACGCAAGGATATGTTGGATGATATCCCGCGAAGCCGCATCCAACCCCCCAGGGGTATCCAGATGCAGAATCACCAACTCTGCGCCCTGGTCCACAGCCTCCTGCGTAGCCCGCTTGAAATAATCAGTCGTCGCGGGACCTATGGCCCCATCAATTTTGAGTATGGCTACATGGGGAAAGGGCTCTTCCTGGGCGGCACTTTTGTACACAAAAAGGCTGAGCAGCAGCGCCAGGAAAACCAGGCTGCGAAAGAACAAAATGGGCGAAATCTGCTTCGACATGCATCCATCCCTGATGCGACATCTGGCTCAACGCCAATATTTGGATATTGAGTGCCACAGCGAAAAAGCAAAATCACTTTAGCATTCACGACACCCTAAACCGGAAACAAAAAACCCCGGCTAATTCCATCAGATTAACAGAATTAGCCGGGGCCTTGTTTATTTCCACCGGGATTTACGCCCAGTTGAGTAGTTTTATACCCGATTGCGTCGGCTATACCAGTTCACATCGCGGGAATATTTATCTACCTGATTCTCAACACCCAGCAACATGGCAAACAGAGCCATACGCACCAGCAAGCCATTGTCGGTCTGGCGGAAAATCGCCAAGCTCGGATGTTCATTCAGGTCGGTATCCAGTTCGTTCGCCTCTGCCCGTGAATCCCGTGGCAGGGGGTGCATAATTACCGTGTTAGGCTCTGCGTGGCGGGTAAAAATAGCCTTATTCAGGCGGAAGCGCCCACGGTAGCGGTTGGCCTCTTCCTGAGAGGCGAAACGCTCTTCCTGGATACGGGTGGAGTAAACAATATCCACATGGGAGATAGAGGATTCAAGCTGATCGGTAACCGTCACCTCGTGCCCCGCCCCGCGCAGCATCTCCACAATCATTTCCGGCATCGCCAGTTCCGGTGGAGAAACCAGGGTAATCTGCACCTTGCCAAACAAACACAGCAGTTTGCACAGGGAGTGCACCGTGCGGCCGTGCTTGAGGTCGCCGATCATGGCGATACGAAAATCATCAAGGGTGCGGCCGTGCGCAGCCAGTTCCTTGCGAATGGTGTAGAGGTCCAACAGTGCCTGGGTGGGGTGTTCATTGGCGCCGTCGCCGCCGTTGACCACCGGCACACGACTCGCTTCAGCAAACTCAGCCACCGACCCTTCTTTTGGGTGGCGCATACAAATCACGTCGCTATAGCCCGATAGCACTCGGGCGGTGTCGTAAAGGGATTCGCCCTTTGCCATAGCGCTGGCAGTAATTCCTACCGTTTCACGTACAGTACCGCCCAACAGATTAAAGGCGGCTCCAAAACTCAGGCGAGTACGAGTGCTCGGCTCCATAAACATATTGCCGAGAATCGCCCCTTCCAATACACGCGTTACCTTTTCACGCTGTGCATAGGGGGTCATGGCGTCAGCTACATCAAATACACGCTCTATGTCGGCGCGCTCAAATTGGCTGACCGACAGTATATTGGCTCCGATAAAGTCCATGGTTACTCCAGTGGTTGCGCCTTGTGGGCGCCGGGTATTCGCGAGCGGCATTCTACTCGGGCACCAGGAAAGAGCCCAGAGGAAGAACGGCCGCTGACGTGATTCGACACATTAGGCAAGTAAGCTATCGCCCCAGTTCTCCAGCTCTGTAATCAGGGAGATGCGCTCCGGGTACTGAACCCGCAGCTCAGACAGCTGGCGGAAGTAATCTTCCAGGGTGATTGAGGCCCCGGCAGTAGCGTCAGTTAAGCGCTGGAAACACCAGATCTGCCAGCGCTGGTGCTCTTCCTCAGACAGCGTCTCGGGGAAATTGCGCGCCCGCATACGGAATAGCAGCTCGGGTAGGCGCTTATCGGTGAAAGGCACTTCACCCGCCAAAGCTTCCGGACCTCGGGCCGCCAGTCCACGGTGCAGTTCACGGCAGATATCGCGGTCAGAGTCGCTGAGGAATCCACCGTAAAGGTCCGCTTCCACATCTCTCTCAGGGAATTCCCGATCCAGGAATACGTTGTGCAGCTTTTCTGTCAAATCGATATCTTTGAGCTTCTGCCAGTTCGCCTCACAGGTTGTGCGATCGATACCCAGCTCAGTGGCGCGCTTGTCATCCAGCATATTTGCAGGCGCCAATACCGGGCACTTGTTCAAATGCACCAGTTTCAGCCCTACCGGCAACTCACCCTCACCCAGCTTGTCGCGAGAGGTGTACAGGCGCTCTCGCAGAGTGTCTGCATCCAGGCTGAGTAATGGCTCGGGGTCCATTGCCAGGTTGGCAACAATAACCGCATTGCGGTTAACCGGGTGACTGGCCAAGGGCATCACATAGGTCAAGTGACCATGATTAGCAGAGACCTTGCCGGAAATATGCAATAGCGGACGGCGCTCGCGCATATCGATCATCTTGGCGGCCTCCTGCTTGCGACGCAGGCGGAACACATAATCGTAAAGCTTTGGTTGCTGTTTGCGGATCAGCCTCGCCATATCAATGGTGGCGTGCACATCCGACAGCGCATCGTGGGCGCCCTCGTGGGAGATCCCATTGGCAGCGGTCAATTCTTCCAGGCGGAAGGACGGCGCACCGTCCTCACGGGTGGGCCACTGGATTCCCTCTGGGCGCAGGGCGTAGGTGAGGCGCACCATGTCAATAATGTCCCAACGGCTGTTGCCGGAGCGCCATTCCCGCTCATAGGGATCGAGCAGATTACGATAAAGGGTGTAGCGAGTTACCTCGTCATCAAAACGCAAGCTGTTGTAGCCCACCCCACAGGTGCCCGGCGCACCCAGTTCGGCGAGGATGCGCTGGATAAACTCTATTTCCGGCACTCCATTGGCCAGGGCTTTCTGCGGGCTAATGCCAGTCACCAGGCTCGCCATAGGCTGTGGCAGGCAATCCACTGAAGGGCGACAGTAAATCATCAATGGCTCGCCGACGATATTCAGTTCTTCGTCGGTCCTGATACCGGCAAACTGCGCCGGCTTGTCGGCACCCGGGTCTGTACCCCAGGTTTCATAATCGTGCCAATAAAGTGTGGTAGAACTCACGGTACCTCCATAATTTGGCGGCATCATACCACCGAGAACCTCCTCGTCTGGACACCCAAGTCGAGATTTCGAGCACTCCAGACCAACTCCTTTGCCAACGCTGGTTGCAAAGCCGCCACCGCCCATTAAAATTCGGCGTTTCCACGAATTTAAGACAGCACTTCACTCTATGAATATTCGTCAGCTCCTCACCGACAAATTCCAGGCCGCCATGCTCGCCGCCGGTATCCCCGAAGAATGCGGCCCGATTGTGGCACCTGCGAAGAAAGCCGGATTTGGCGACTACCAGGCCAATGGCGCTATGGGCGCTGCCAAGCGTATGGGCACCAACCCGCGTGAGCTGGCTGGCAAGATCCTTGAGCAGCTGGATAAGGGCGATATGATCGAAAAGGTCGAGATCGCAGGCCCCGGTTTCTTGAATATTCACTTGAGCGAACAGTGGCTGAGCCAGCAGCTATTGGCCGCCCAAGGCGACAAGCGCCTG
This sequence comes from Microbulbifer maximicatervae (SeqCode), assembly GCF_052468155.1. Classification (NCBI taxonomy): domain Bacteria; kingdom Pseudomonadati; phylum Pseudomonadota; class Gammaproteobacteria; order Cellvibrionales; family Microbulbiferaceae; genus Microbulbifer; species Microbulbifer maximicatervae (SeqCode). The sequence continues at coordinate 2,217,881 of NZ_CP174335.1, read as the reverse complement.
AATATCGCCTCGGTTGAAGAGCCCAAGACCGTAGTCATCGACTATTCCCATCCCAACCTGGCCAAAGAAATGCACGTAGGCCACCTGCGCACCACCATTATCGGTGATGCCCTGGCACGCCTGTTGGAGTTCCAAGGCCACAAGGTAGTTCGCCAAAATCATATGGGCGACTGGGGCACCCAATTCGGTATGTTGCTGGCACACCTTTCCGACAAGCTGGCAGACAGTGATGCAGAAGTGGCACTGGCCGATCTGGAAGTCTTCTACCGCGAAGCCAAGGTTCGCTTTGATGATGAAGAAGGCTTTGCCGATCGCGCCCGTGAATACGTTGTAAAACTGCAAGGCGGAGATGAGCAGTGCCTGAAACTGTGGAAGCAATTTATTGATATCTCTATCAGCCACTGTGAAGAAATCTACTCCAAGCTGAATGTCACCCTCAAGCAGGAAGACGTTTACGCTGAAAGCCAGTACAACGATGATCTGCCGGTGCTGGTAAAAGAGCTGCTGGATAATGGAATCGCCGTTGAAGACCAGGGCGCGATCGTTGTTTTCCTGGAAGAGATGGCCGATAAGGAAGGCAACCCCAGCCCGATGATTATCCAGAAGAAAGGCGGCGGCTATCTGTATGCCACCACCGACTTGGCCGCTATCCGCTACCGCGCCAACCAACTCAGTGCCGACCGTATCCTATATGTTGTTGATGCTCGCCAATCCCTGCACCTACAACAGGCCTTTGTCGCCTCGCGCAAAGCGAGCTTCCTGCCGGAGTCGGTTTCTCTAGAGCATTGCGCTTTTGGCACCATGATGGGCGACGATGGCAAACCATTCAAAACCCGCACCGGCGGCACCGTAAAACTGGCAGCCCTCCTGGATGAAGCAGTAGAGCGTGCAGAGAAACTGGTGGCTGAGAAAAACCCCGAGCTGGATGCAAAAACCTGTGCAGAAATCGCGCGCAAGGTGGGCATCGGCGCGGTGAAATATGCGGACCTAAGCAAGACCCGCACTAACGATTACATCTTCAGCTGGGAATCCATGCTGAGCTTTGAGGGCAATACCGCCCCCTACCTACAGTATGCTTACACCCGCGTACGCAGTATTTTCCGCAAAGCCGGTATTGAGCCGAGCGAGCTCAAGGGCGATATCCAACTGGAAAGCCCACAGGAACGCGCCCTGGCAATTAAACTAAGCCAATTTGGCGAAGTACTGGACCAGGTAGCCAAAGATACCTTCCCGCACGTACTCTGCACCTACTTGTACGAACTGGCCAGCGCCTATATGAGCTTCTACGAAGCCTGCCCAGTATTGAAAGAAGGCGTAAGTGAACAGCAGAAGCACAGCCGCCTGCAATTATGTAATCTAGTGGCCAGCACTATCGCTACTGGCCTCGATCTGCTTGGCATTGAAGTGATGGAGCAGATGTAAATTGCTCCAGCCCGGTATCACCTTCTGTAACTTTTCAGATAGGCAAATCGGGCAGCACCCGGGTAGGCGGCCTTCAGTTGTGGCCTACCCAACCATCCTGCACCATCTTTTATCCCACTCAGGCCACACGTTTCCCCCCAGCCTGACAAAAGGAAATCACCCGTGAAAATACTGATTACCGGCGCCTCCGGCCTATTGGGGCGCAGTGTATTTAAACAGCTTTCCAGCAATCCGGTTTTTTCTGTTACCGGTACCGCCTTTTCCCGCGCGGGAGATAATTTAATTCGCCTGGACTTGTCCGATAGCGAAGCAGTGAAGACCTGCCTGCAACAGGTTAATCCCGATATTGTCATTCACTGCGCCGCCGAGCGCTGGCCTGATCGCTGCGCCGACAGCCCCGACACCGCCTGGCAGCTCAATGTCAGCAGCACAGAATTCCTGGCGAAATACTGTAACGAAAATGATACACAATTAGTGTATATCAGCACCGACTATGTTTTTGATGGCAGCACTCCGCCCTACAAAGCTGATGACAATCCCAACCCGGTTAACTTCTATGGCCGCAGTAAATTGGCAGGGGAAGAGGCGGTACTGAATAACGGAAGTCACTGGGTATTGAGGTTGCCCTGGTTATTCGGGCCCGTTGCCTATCTGGAGGAATCCGGCATCACCGCCCTACTGGATACTTTGCGCAAGCAAAAGCCAGTCACGTTGGATCACTGGGCTATTCGTTTTCCCACCAGTGTTGAGGAAGTGGCTGAAGTATTGGAGCAATGCCTGCTAAAAATTCGTAGTGGTATGAGTTTTGAAGGCATTTACCAGTGGAGTGGCGATACGGCCTGCACACGCTACGAACTCGCACACATTATTGCCAAGGCTTGTAACCTGAATGCCGAACACCTGAGCGCTGAAAGCGAACCCAATTTTACAGTGCCACGCCCTTACAATTGCCAGCTGGATAAATCAAAACTGACAGGTATGGGAATTAACGGTAGTGAACCCCTGGAGCAACAGCTATTACGAAATTTAAAGCCATTTATTGAAGGCTGATTTAAATAGCTTTCAGATAAAGCGCTACAGGGAAGTATCGCTGCCGGCCATGTTCCGGCTCACACCTGTGTAATACCGTTAACTCATACAACAAACGGTGCTACAAGGTGGCAATCGAGTAGATCAGGGAGGAGCTATTGGATTGCCGAGTAAAACCACTCGAATATTTAGGGAAGGATAAATGAAATTAAAACACTGGTTCTCTGCAGGAGCTCTGGTACTGGGCAGCCTAACCACATTGGCTTCTTGCAATGCGGATAGCGGACCTCACAGCAAGAAACCACACCAGGCCATCAAGACCGAAAACGCCCAACCCATTATCTGGATTGGCGACTTCAATAACTTTGATGATGCCGTAGCACTGATGCTAATCGCCAAAGACCCACGCTATACCCTGGAGCTGGCTGTCGTTGAGGACTCTTTCAATACCGTAGCGCACGGGGCCAACACTGTTTACAACATCCTCGAATGGCTGGGAAATAACGATACCCAGGTTATTCGCGGAGCCTACTTTGCCACAGAGGAAGTCGCCTACGGCGCAAACGGCAAAGCTTCAGTATCTCCGGTAAATGACGATAAGGCCGTTCTCGGCAGAGAAGACTATCAACTACCCAACTCCTCCGATTTCTCCACCGGTACCTGGAACCTGGAGCGCCGCAACGCCATGGGTATCAATCTCTACGGCCAGTATGTACCCGGCCCCTGGCGTGACAACGGCTCCACCTTATATGGAACTGACCACCTAATCCCGCGCGCCAAACAGGAGCACTACCGCTACCAAGGTAACAATGGTGTCTCCTTCAATTTTGAGCTGGCCGAAGACATTATCCTGGAAACGATGGATAACCTGGAGCAACGCCCAATAGTTTTCAACACCGGTAAACTCACCACCCTGGCCCGGGTACTTGGCAAAGCCAGCGAAGAACAGCTGGCTAAAATTGACCGCGTTATTATGATGGGTGGTGGCTTTGAGAATTATGAGCCGTTTACAGAGAATCACGAAGCAGCCTGCTTTGGCGATAAATCTAGAAATCTGGGCGGCAATATTTTCTCCCACCCCAGCTTCGGCTGTGACAGCGACTTCAGTACCCATCAGGAGTTCAATATTCTGCTCGACCCACTGAGCGCACAATGGACCTTCGACGCCCTGAGTGAAAATAGTATTGAAACCTACCTGGTTCCGACCAACTCAACCGATATGGCCAAAGTACAAGGCAGCACCATCGAAGCCCTCGCAGAGCGCCGCGCAACTCCGGAAGCCTGCTACACCTCCCAACTCCTCAGTTCCATTCGTGAATTTGAGGGTGGGGATTTCCAGGGTAATGGTGACTTCGCCATGGATGCCGTTATTCGCCTGTGGGACATTATTGCTGCCTTGGTACTACTGGAGCCTGAAACCTTGGAAATGGAATTAGTGCCCGGCTATATCACCGTCGATCAACTAGATGCGGGCCTAACCGACAGCACAACACCTTATGATCCGATTACCTTTGACCCAACAGTAGGAAAGACTACTTTTGCTGAGACCGGTGAGGGCTTGGCAGTAAATGTAGTTATGGGTATTAACCACGATGCTGCGCGCTCAGCGATGATTGAGCGCTTGCGCGATCGCTTTAATGCTGCACGGAAAGGGCCTAGATGTAAATCCAACTAAGTAAATTTAGATAGCAGTTAACACAATAGAACCTTTAACCTTTACAAAAACCGAACAAATGGTAAAGGTTCTTACTTCACTTATTGAAGATCAGTAAGCTACCATTCTCGCTTCCCAAATTAACATTCTGTATATCGACATCACCCTCTCTATACAACTTGAGAAAATATTATGATGCACAACTAGTTACACCTGCGCCACAAATCACTGATAAAGCTTGAATGAAAAAACTAAGCCTATACTCTATAGTCACCTTGCGGACCACCTGCCTTTAGCAGAATAAAAGTACCAATTTAATTCATTTTACAGGATGCAAGCTTGAAAAGCTTTACTGTATACGGAAACTGCCAAACCCAACCCCTAGCAAACATATTACAAGAAAATAAATCATTTTCTGAGATTTATAGGTATATCCCTATAAAGCCAGCACAGACTCTCGGCAAGGATGACTATAAATCTATACTGTCAAAAATAGAAAGTATTGACCTGTTTATACATCAACCTGTCGCAACTACCAATAATAGACCCAAAGAGCTGTCTAGCGATCACTTGCTTAAAAAATTAAAGCCAAACGCATTGAGAGTTTCCTTTCCCTCGATTTACTTTGATGGATATTTCCCACACCTTCAGACCTTTAAAGGCATGATAGCTGAATTGAATTTAGTTCATGATTATTTTATAGCCTATCTATTTGCGAAGGGCTATAGTGAAAAACATACTTTTGAAGTAATCAATGATAGCAATTTGTACACGCCAAATACCTCCAAACAACCAGTTTCAAATTCCCTTAACAACCTCACTGCTCGAGAAACATCCGAGGACCTCGACATAAGAATCTCAAGATATATAGAGAAAAACTATAGAAAGCAAAAGCTATTCAATCAATTCAATCACCCTCGAAGACCTGTGTTCAGATATATCGCCGAGAATATTTTAAAGAAAATTAAGATACAAGATACCTTTATTCCTGAAACTGGGGCAACGACTCTCGACGGAATTATTACCCCAATATATCAAAGCACCTACAACAATTTAAAACTTGAATTTTCTGAGGACTTCCATCATTACAGATCCCAAAATCACGACCGCATCCACCAGAATGATATAATTTCATGTCTATTTAGGTTTTATAGAACATTAGATTCCAAAATGATCGAGGAACACGTTAAGAAATCAAAACCCTTCATTCCCGAAGCAATTGATGGGCTCCAAAGCCACATATAAAAACTTAAATTTTGAAGCCAATCCACATAACAATTTCAAGCGAGGCCAACTAGCTATAGGCTGGTTGGCCTCCACAAAGCAAGTCTGAAACTCTAGAAGCCCCCATACTATCTAGCCACCTCCTAAAGAATATTACCAGATCGAATTCATCAATTAGTAAAACAATGCAATTCAACTTATCACCCAACCACCCTATCGCTTAAAAAAAATGTCAGGAATATGCCTAATCACCCCCCTACTCTGCTACGAGCATTCATCGCTCTTCCTTACAGAAACCGCGCGGGACTCTTAAGAGCACTAAGCTTGACTTCACCACAAAGGAACTAATCGACCACCAGTATACAAACACTAGTATTAAACAAATTTCTGAATGAGCGAAACCTAAAAGAGCATGAAAAAGCGGTCGACCGCTCAATAATTTATCACTGAGACAGCAGCAAAGCTCATTCCAGAGCGTGTTTATATTGCAAAACCACTAATGATTATCAACCTACAAACCCTAGCAAAAACTGGATCGCCTAGAGCATTCAACGGACCACATTCAATTAGGCTACTTAGTGGGCCCCTACAATAACTCATCAAAAAACTAGCAAATCAAGTTCATTGTTTCTCTATAAAAACACATGATCAACTACAATATTCTCCACATAAATCACTCTGAAAAAACCCTTTACCGAACCACCACTTAAAAAGCAATTAACTAGACCAACATATACATCAATCAAGCTGCAGAGCAATGAAAAAATCAAGCTTATTTTTTCTTGTTTGACTACATTTTAGAATTTTAAAATCATGCATACCCAGCTTTCGCGCCCCCTCAATACAATCCACAATAGAGTCTGGGGTGAAAAGATTCACATGGCAATCATGATAACCTTTAAGGGCTCTATCAAAGGTATCGTAGGATTGTTTAACCGTAAAAGTTCTCGGAACTTTAACTCTATAGTTCGAATAGTCCGCCCACAATCGAGCCGCCTTTACATTTTTATGATAATAACGCTGATCAAAAGCATGCCTTGGAGCTGGCCTATCTCGATCCAACACATAGTTTTCTACTAGCTCTCCCAGCCCAGTCCAAGGACGCTCAACATCAAAACAGTATCGACAATCAGGCACTATAGAAAATATAATCCCACCTGAATTCAAAACTTTGGAAGCATCATTCAGCCAGCCAAAAAAATTTGGCAAGTGCTCCAACACATGAGATGTAAATATATAATCAAATGATCTATCTACCACTTCACTTAACTTTCTACCTTTTAAAACATAATCCAACTCGACAACCTTATCTGGACTTCTATTTTTATTATTTTTAATTTTATTTTTCAGCTGAATCTCATCAAAATAATCCACATAGAAAACCCTGTTGTCAGCCTTCTTTATAAAGGGTTTATCCAGAGGCCCAACCTCCAGACCGACCTTTTCCTGAGGAATAACAATTTTCAAAAATTCATCAGCATAGGAAACCTGCATTATGCGCTTTCTTCCAAGCAAGCCATTCCCAATTAACATTTTTTACTCCTTTAAAATTCACCCACCCAAAATACACACACAGATAAAAACATAAATATCCCAACCAAAAATGGGCTCTAAACAGCACATTTTTTGAGTATACCCCTCCCCCTTATCAATTGCTAGGGACCCTCTGATCAACGAAGCATTTTTCCAGAATTAAGCTGAGCTGCTTGAAAAATTCACTTTATTACGCACAAACGCGTAATTTGCGCGTAATAGTCCACTAATTTTTCATCTGAAACCCTCAATAGGTGGATTTCAGGCGAACCACCCCTAGGCAGCCAAGTATTTTCTCCCTATTATTAAGTTGGTAAAGCCTGCCAGTAAGCACAGCCTCTCAGTATTTTTTACCAGTCCCCGATAGCGGACCTTGTCATAACCAAATACCCGTTTGATGTAGCGGAAGGGGTGCTCGACCTTCGCTCTTATCTGCGCCTTGATCTTTTCCGCTTTACGAAGTGCATCACGCCCTGGAAGAGTTTTTAGCTTGCTCGGCTTCATTGCTATATACCAATCCGCCTCCCGCTCTTTCAACTCTTCACGTTTCTCCGCACCAATGTACCCAGAGTCTCCCCAGATTCTTTTCTCCTCCCCGTGGAGAACTCGCTCTGTAGTTGTGACATCATGCGAATTCGCTGCTGTTGTATCTATGCTATGTATTACTCCGAGCACATCATCAACCCCGATATGCATTTTCATTCCAAAATGCCACTGATTGCCTTTCTTTGTTTGATGCATTTCTGGATCACGTTTTTTCTTTTTATTCTTGGTTGAAGTTGGCGCAGAGATAATAGTGGCATCTACAATCGTACCTTCACGCAGTACCATGCCATTCTCAGCAAGATGCTTGTTGATTTCATCAAAAAGAGCTGCACCTAGCTGATTGAGCTCCAGTAAGTGGCGAAAGTTAAGAATCGTTGTTTCATCGGGAATTGGGCCGCTCAAAGTCAATCCAGCAAAACTACGCATGGATTCAATTTCATACAGTGCATCCTCCATAGCGGGATCACTGAGATTATAAAATAGCTGCATGCAATGAATACGGAGCATGACACTCAATGGATATGGCTGTCGGCCACGTTTGCCTTGTGGATAGCAAGGAGTGATCTGAGCTTCTAGTCGCTGCCATGGGATGAGGGCTTCCATTTGAGAAAGAAACTTCTCTCGGCGAGTTATACGGCGCTTTAGCTTATATTCTGCTTCGGCAAAGGTGACTTGGTGCATAATTCATCGTAGTCTTGATGGGTAGGTGAATATTACCAATATTGGCTTGGAATTATTCAGAGGTTCCCTAGAACCAAACATAACGCCCCACCCCATGATGTCGAAATTACAATTAATAAATAACTTACTACCAACTATTCACTAGTTTAAATATAAGTCCTCAATAATACGAGAGCCTTGCTGCCAAACGATACCAAGATACTGAAAAGTAAATCGCTAAAAAATAGCGACTAGCAAGAAAACACCAAAGATAGAGTGGAACAGATAACTCCGAAATCTTTATTAGTTAATTTGTATCAGATGGATAGATAAAAATCTATACTCTGTTGGAATAAGTACAACAAAGCGCCACCTATAATTATTGCGTACGAAGCGCACTTAAAGTTAATATTGAAACGAAAAATAAATGGTAAAAATTATCGCTCAAAGTGTCTATTGATCATACGATACGCACCAAAGATAAAGTCAATACAGCTTCACTAGACAGTAACCTTGCGTTAACAGCCATTAAGTAACTGAGAAAGCTTATAGACAGGTATTTAATCCCCTAATATTCACCCCGAAAGAGTAAACACTATTGAAACATTAAAAATCGCAACAAATGAATTATTCTTTTAGCGGTAAAGACTTTGACTTAAAATCGGTATAGGTTCTGAGAGCTAGGCCATATAGGCATGCACAGCAATCTCACAGTAAGTGGCAGTCCATTTAACTTAAGATAACTTAGGTGAAACCAGATAAGATAAAAATAAGCTGGCCTCCACCTTTAAATAAAGCCTTCAAATGATATAAGCACAGCATATTGCTTGTACTATTATCACTCTGAATTATTGATACTTTTTATATTATCCGCAAAAGTAATATACGTAATATTTCAGTCAGAATTGAAGACCCGTCTTACTGCATCAAAAGCACAAATTTGACAGCGTCATCGGGTCTATTTCTCTCAATGCTTAACATTTTTGGAAATGTTAAAAAGTTAATAAATTTGAATACAATACCTTAATTCACCACAAAGAATAAAGATCCCAAGGCTGGTTAAGAAATGACATTCACATCCACCTTTAGAGTTCAAGAGTAGAAATGGATGCGGTTCCTCCAAAGCCAACCCCCTCAACTCCCACTCCCTTACACAGTAGAGGTTGAAGATCCAGAGCTATTAGAGAGCAGATCCTTTTAGCCCCAGGGTAAGATGAGAATATGCACTTAGAACAAAATGCCTCTATTTGCCATTTCACAGGATTTAACCCAATTTTTAACCCCAAATTTAGCAGTTTCCTCGCTCAAATCCCGCAGATTGCCCCTACTCGCCCCGATTGCTAAGATGCGCGCCTGCCGCTATGGCCCGGCTCCCCCTTTGGTTCCGTATTGCGACACTGGGGCTGCCAGCAAACCGATTTTTCCCAAGCGTTACCCTCGCCTATCCGCAACGCGGAGGCCCGAGGCTTTCCACAGGAAAAGCGGTATTGAGGCCAGGTGCTATTTTTAACCGCGAGCGCACCGCGACGACTCCCTGCGACTACAGGAACGAAGTTTATGACCCAACCATCGCTGCAGCAGTTGGAACAACACGACGCCTTTATCCATCGCCATATTGGCCCCGATGCCAAACAGGTAGAGGCCATGCTGGAAACCCTCGGAGTTGCCAGCCTCGAAGAGCTGATCGAGAAAACCGTGCCCGAAGCCATTCGCAAGACCGATGAGCTGGATCTGGCCGACGCGATCAATGAAGTTGAGGCCCTCGCAGAGCTGAAAGATATCGCGGCGCGCAATAAGATCTACCGCACCTTTATTGGTATGGGCTACCACGACACCATTACCCCCAATGTGATCCTGCGCAACGTGTTGGAGAATCCGGGTTGGTACACCGCCTATACCCCTTACCAGCCGGAAATTGCCCAGGGGCGCCTGGAAGGCCTGCTGAACTTCCAGCAGATGATTATGGACCTCACCGGCATGGAACTGGCCAACGCCTCCATGCTGGATGAAGGCACCGCTGCCGCAGAAGCCATGGCCATGTGTAAGCGCCAGGTCAAGCGCAACAAGTCCAACGTCTACTTTGTGGACCAGGACTGCCATCCGCAAACTATCGCCGTAGTTAAGACCCGCGCCGAACACTTCGGCTTCGAAGTCGTTGTCGGCGACGTGGAAAAAGATATCCCCACCGAGCTGTTCGGCGCACTGCTGCAATACCCCGGCAGCACCGGCCGTGTACGCGACCTGAGCGATATTATTGCCAAGGTCCACGAAGCCAACGCCCTGGTAACCGTGGCCGCAGATCTGATGAGCCTGGTAGCCCTGCGGGCACCGGGTGATATGGGTGCGGACGTAGTCGTCGGCTGTAACCAGCGCTTCGGTATCCCCATGGGTTACGGTGGCCCCCACGCAGGCTTCTTCGCCTTCCGCGAAGCTTACAAGCGCTCCGCACCGGGCCGTATTATCGGTGTGTCCGTGGACAGCAAAGGTAAGCGCGCGCTGCGTATGGCCATGCAGACCCGCGAGCAGCACATTCGCCGCGAGAAAGCCAACTCCAATATCTGTACCTCCCAGGTACTGCTGGCGGTGATGAGCGCGTTCTATGCGATTTACCACGGCCCCGAAGGCCTGAAAACCATCGCTGCCCGCATCCAGCGCTTAGCAGATATTCTCGCTTCCGCCCTGCAGCAGGAAGGCTTTAACCTGACCCACGACAGCTGGTTCGATACCCTGAATATCACCGTTGGCGCCAAGCAGGAAGAGATTTACCAGCGCGCCCTGGCCGCAGAGATCAACCTGCGTAAAATTGGTGAAGACGCTCTGGGTGTGAGCCTGAGTGAGACCGCCACCCTGCAGGATGTGTCTGACCTGATCAATGCCTTTATCGGCACCGAACACAGCATCGACCTACACACTCTGGACAGCGAAATTGCCAGCAAGGGCTCCCTGGGTGTACCCGCCGCCCTGGCGCGCGATACTGAATTCCTGACCCATCCGGTGTTCAACACCTACCACTCCGAAACTGAGATGCTGCGCTACCTCAAGTCTCTGGAAGCCAAGGATATCGCCCTGAATCACTCCATGATTCCCCTGGGCTCCTGCACCATGAAGTTGAATGCCACTGCGGAGATGATCCCGGTCACCTGGCCCGAGTTCGGCAAGCTGCACCCCTTCGCACCAGTAGATCAAGCACAAGGCTACGCGGAAATGTTCCGTCAGCTACAGCAAATGCTGTCCGCTTGCACCGGTTACGATGCGGTGAGCCTGCAGCCCAATGCCGGTTCCCAGGGTGAATACGCAGGCCTGGTTGCTATCAAGAAGTACTTCGAAGCGAAGGGTGAAACCCAGCGCGATATCTGCCTGATTCCCGCCTCTGCCCACGGCACCAACCCAGCTTCCGCCATGATGGTGAGCATGAAAGTGGTTGTGGTTGCCTGTGATGATAAAGGCAATGTGAATATTGAAGACCTGAAAGCCAAAATCGAAGAGCACGGCGACCGCGTTGCCGCACTGATGGTCACCTACCCGTCCACCCACGGGGTGTTCGAGGAAGGTATCCGCGAAGTTTGCGATCTGGTTCACCAGGCTGGCGGCCAGGTTTATATCGACGGTGCCAACATGAACGCCTTGATCGGCGTCGCAGCTCCGGGCCAGTTCGGTGGTGACGTATCCCACCTGAACCTGCACAAAACTTTCTGTATTCCTCACGGTGGCGGCGGCCCCGGTATGGGTCCGATCGCTGTTGGCGAACATCTGAAGCCCTACTTGGCGGCCCACCCGGTGACTGAAGTACCGGAAACCAAGCTGGATAACGGCACCATCTCCGCCGCTCCCTGGGGCTCCGCCAGCATTCTGCCGATCAGCTGGATGTATATCCGTATGATGGGTAAGCAGGGCATGAAGCAAGCTACCGAAATGGCAATCCTGAACGCCAACTACGTGGCCAAGAAACTGGGTGAACACTACTCCCTGCTTTACACCGGCACCAATGGCTTTGTTGCCCACGAATGCTTGGTTGACCTGCGCCCACTCAAGGAGGCCAGCGGCATCACTGAAGAGGATATCGCCAAGCGCCTGATGGACTTTGGTTTCCACTCCCCCACCATGTCCTTCCCGGTAGCCGGCACCCTGATGATCGAGCCCACCGAGAGTGAGTCCAAGGGTGAGCTGGATCGCTTTATCGAAGCGATGGCAACAATTCGCCAGGAAGTGGAAGATGTAACCAGCGGTAAATACACCCCAGAGGACAATCCGCTGCACAATGCCCCTCACACCCTTGAGGACGTGATGAGCGAAGAGTGGACCCACAGCTACTCCCGCGATATCGCTGCGCGCCCGGCGGCGTGGTTAAAAGAGCACAAGGTGTGGCCCGCTGCCAACCGTATCGACAACGTATACGGCGACCGCAACCTGATTTGTTCCTGCCCTCCGATTGAGAGCTACGCTGATTAAGATCTAACACTCTCACAGGTGGATTTAAAAGCGGGCTTAATGCCCGCTTTTTCTTTGTTAACGAAAATCATTGGACTCGACTTCTTGCTCAAAAAGATCCTACCCACCAACGACGGACACTCTCAGAAAGCAATAGCAAAACCCCAATGATCAGTCGAAGGCTACAACGTAATATAGGCCTGCGAGGATATCGTCCAGGGTAAGCATATTAGCTTACAAAATTAATACGCTAGTAAGTGCAACTCGAAAAGAATTAAGCCCTCAACAGACTGTAAGCTATTTAAAGAAACTTGCAGGCATATCGTTACATCATGAGTAGATCTACCGACTAATTTATTTAGATCAGGCAAATGGTGGAGACTTGTACAAGCACCTTAGGCGGATTAGTTCAGAAGAAACCTGCGTGCGCAGCTTCCTACTCCAGCATGAATCAATTCAATGTGCACATTAAGAAGCCATTAGTTCGCCGGTTGAATAATAGTCACATCCACAATAACACTTTCATGCAGTGCCATACCATTCTCAGGAAATTGTTTATTGATATCCTCAAATAGAATCGCACTCAGCTAGTTAATCCCCAATAAGTGACGAAAGTTAAGGATCGTTGTTTTGTGAAGATCGGACCATTCAAAGGCAATCCAGCGAAATTACATATAGATTCAATTTTATATAGCGCGTCCAACACATCCGGACCCTGAGGTTGGATCGCAGCCATACAATGAATACGCCTCTCCTCAAGAGCACTAAAACTCAATTCGAGCTTCTAATCCAGGCTATGTTATGAGTATACCCATCTGAGAAAGAAACGTTTCTCAGCGAGTTATGAAGCACTTTAGATTGTATTCTGCTTCGCCAAAAGGTAAAGCGTATGATCTATCGTACTGAACACCACCAAGTTGGCCCTTTAGTCAAAATTACATCGGATTACAATAAAGAGCGCTTTTCCAAAGAAGTCCGTACAAGATTCCACCTAAATACGTGCACTCACCTTACCCGAGTTGACATGCCAGCCTTATTGCGTTATACGTCCACATTGGAACTTCTATAGTTGCCTTGTATTCTAGAGTGAGGGTATCTCTGCATTAGCTTAAATAAGAAATATCAATAACTAATCTGCTACTTAATTAAAGTTAAGCGATCAGCCATAAGCCCCTGCCGAATGAGGAATACGAATATTGATGTAATCAGTAGCTCTTTTGGGAATGATTCCCTTATAGGTCAAGAATTTATAAGTAAGGACATTGTACAATCGCGCCCCCTGAAGAGGTTAGATTACATAAAACTTAATTGAGCTCTGAGGATAGTTGATTGGTTATATTGGTCACTTACACTAGAGTCGTTTTATAGTTAATATATTAAATTGCGAGATGTTTTATGAAGTTATATCTGCACATTGGAACAGAGAAAACTGGAACAACCACTATACAAGAGGTTTTATTCAAAAATCAGAACTTCTTGAGCGAGCGGGGATTCCACTTTCTACAATGTGCCGGCGTAAAAAACAACAGAGCCTTACCTGCATACTGTGTTAATGATGAGAAAAGTGATGACTTCTTTAGAGCTAGGAACATTACCACAATTGAAGAAAAAATAATATTTCGAAAATCGCTAAAGGAAAAGTTAGACAAGGAACTTAGCAACCTGCCTGCAAACGTTCACTCTGTAATCATTTCAAGTGAGCACTTCCATTCAAGGGTAAATACAAAAGAGGAGGTTAATAGAGCTCTTGAGTTAATGTCCGAATATTTTTCAGATATTTCTGTCATTTGCTACCTCAGAGAGCAATCTGCGGTTTGTGAATCTTTATACTCAACATCTATCAAGTTTGGTTACTCCCAAAGTTTAGATTTCATGTTAGCCCAGTGTCAGCCATCTAATATATACTACAATTATTATGACATGCTATCTAACTGGGCAAGCGCTTTCGGATTGGAAAATATAAATCCTAGAATATTCTCTAGAGACTTCTTTGTTAACAGCGACCTTATTGATGACTTTTTTTGTCAACTAGATCCAAAACTATTAAAGGGATTATCAAAGGATGTTGATAAGGAGAATGAATCTCTAACTCAGCTTGGCCAGACCTTGGGGAGAGCTGTTAATAGGGTTACACCTAGATATCTTGCCGATGGGACCCCAAACTCACTTCGAGCAAAAGTATTTGATATTATTTATCAGGAATTTAAAGGTAAAGGAGAGCGTGTTTCCCAGGAAAAATATGATGAAATTTATTACTCCTTTGAAGAAAGTAATAGACAGTTAAATAAGGAATTTTTTAAGTCTGAGGATGATATTTTTGTGTATCGGATGCGGAACACAGAGAAATCTGAGCCTGCGGGAAAGGAGCAAGTTGATAGCTTTGTTAAAATCATACAGTCCTTGATGATCGGCTATGCGGGATTACCCGGTCGCTATGCAGGCTTCCCCGATTATTACGCAGATGTTTTTAGGGATGCATCAATTAAATTGGAAACTGTAGATTTAAAAGCTTCTTTGGGGCTTATGGAGATTGCACACTCGATACGGCCTGAAGGAGAGGTTATCAAGAGCAAGCTCGAAAAGTATAGAAATTCCATGTAAAGACTAAACGTTTATTTGAAATATACTTTAATGGTTTGACTCTAATTTCAAACTACTCTGTATTTGAGATTAATTAGGGGGCATACCGCCCCTTTTTTTGACTAATGTCTCGTAAAGCTATAAAGCGGATACGCGAAATAGACCTCTGGCGAACTAATTCAGACCAAATCTGATACATCCTCTTAACTAGTTTTGATGTATATACCTATACCTAAAAGCGAAAAACTCCATAATCTATACTAATGATCGTATCATCTAACAAAAAACTGGACTGCTAAATTTGGCAGAAGAGCTTCAAAGTTTTCAAACTACTGAGTGTATCCAGAGACACTTTCTATCGGTACATGGAAGCCCTTTCAATTGTCCGCTATCGAGTTCACAGTATCATGAAAAAGCTAGGTTTGGCAGTAGAATTCAAGAAGCGATTTACACTGACGACAGATAACAAAACACCAACTTCTGATTGTGCAAAACCTTCTGAATAGGGAATTATCACTGAGTGTTAAAAATCAAGTTTGAACTACTGATATTGCGTATATCTGGACTGTGCAAGGCTGGTTATACTTGGCGCTAGTGATTGGTCTCTATTCACACCGGATTGTTGGTTTGCATCTAGATCGCCAGATGGAAACGGCCTTGGAAAACCGTGCATTGCTAATAGCTGTCAATTTGCCTACGCCACCAAAAGGTCTTTTCACCGCTCTGATCGAGGCAACCAGTATGCCAGCCATACCTACCAAGCACTGTTGAAGCGACATGAGATGTTATTCTCAATGAACCGCTAAGAAAATTGTTGGGACAACGCTCCGACTGAACGTTTTTAGCAGCCTGAAACGGGAGTGGCTAACAGAAAATCTCTATAACAACAAGGGAGAATGCGATAATCGATGTAAGAGCCTATATCGCTTATTACCACACACGCAGAATACATACAACGCTGGAGGATG
Organism: Microbulbifer maximicatervae (SeqCode); assembly: GCF_052468155.1. Lineage (NCBI taxonomy): Bacteria > Pseudomonadati > Pseudomonadota > Gammaproteobacteria > Cellvibrionales > Microbulbiferaceae > Microbulbifer > Microbulbifer maximicatervae (SeqCode). Next base: position 2,201,837 of record NZ_CP174335.1, on the reverse strand, counting down.
TAACCCCTATCGAATTTGAGAAATGTGCTTAATGAGGTGTTCGGTTGGAATTGACCACAACATATCGAGACGCTGCTAAAAAATTCCTACGAAACCGAGGGCAAAACCTTCGGTAGTACAATTATCTGTCCACCACCCTTCAGACTCATAAGCACGGAATGAGCGTACTTGGACTCACAGCTGCTGCATGCCCGGCGGCGTGGTGGCAAGAGTGCTAAGTTTGGCCGACTGCTAACCTTATCGATAAGGAACCAGCTACAAGCCTAAGATACCAGCCACTTATACCCATTACCCCCCTGCGTACCTTTACTAAATCATAGCAAAAACTAACCAGACAATTAATCTGACAACTCAGTTGTAACAAATTAACTTACCCTCTCATAAAATAAGCTAATTAACACCTATGCTAAGCTAATTCTTAACAACCGTTCTGGCATCGGTGGCGTCCGAAGTGAGACAAAGACAAGTCGGGGAATAAGTGCTGACATATCGAATCTCCAATTAAACCGGTAATTGAATTCAGCCAAATAACTCTGTACTTACTTCGGTTTAATTGCATTATAGGTGCTACGTATTGCACTCTATAAATCACCGAGAACCGTATTCACCCAATAAAATTCAGGCCCTCAACAGAATTCCGACCGCCACCACAAGCAATCTTGTCATGTGCACATCCAGCAGTTATAACGGCATTGAAGCACGCAAGACCGCCAGAAATCACTGTGCTGCCGTTACAGAGGTGTTTTTTGCTCCATGCAGAAATCTCACTGCTCCTGAAACCCTTGACAATAGGGAGCTTGATACGTTTTGATCGCCCTTCCTTGGTGGTTTCAACCGCAGCCACAACAGGGGGTTAACTTTAGCTCCACGGCCAGATTTGCATTCTGTACGCTCCCCCCCCCTGAAATAAACATCATCCAGCTCAACGAAGCCAAACAGCTTATATTGGCGGTCTTGCTCCATCATCACCTGCATGAGTTTGCGCTTCATGCGCCAAGTTGCGTTGTATGAGATACCCAAGTGACGTAACAACTCTATACAAGAGATGCCTTTCTTATCCTGGGTGACGAAAAAAAATCTCAAGTAACAAGGGGCAACTTGGTAGAATCGAAGATCATACGGGAAGTGATCGATGTCTGACGCCGACATCGATCCTAGATTGCCAACATAAGTGACACACGCCTGCCTGCTAGAAATTCTAGTGGGCTCAAGTAATTTAGAATCTTTCTTGGACGAGTGTTTATTCGGAACACTGCTTCGTCAATACGGCTTTGGGGAATCTTACCAATCTTCATACCCTTCGGGAAGAAACGTCTCAGTAGACCATTCGTATTTTCGTTTAATCCACGCCCCCAAGAATGATAAGGCTTTGCAAAATATATTTTGCACCCCAGTTTCTGTGTAATCGCTTGATGACCAGCAAACTCCCCTCCGCTATCGAAGGTTATCGTTTTACATATTGCCTGATACGGCTTCAGCATCTTCTTAATTGCCCGACTTAATGTCTTCTTACTCTTGTTGGACACGCAACGAGTGAGCAACAACTTAAAGACTCGCTCAACTAAAGTCACAAGATAGCCATCCTGGCCATAAACCGTATCGCCCTCCCTGTGGCCGAGCTCGGTGTTTCCATCAACAATCGTAGGCCATTCTTCAATATCAATACGCTCCGGAATGAGCTTTGCCCCTGCTTCAGAGCCTGTACGCCTTCGGTAGACTTTGTCTTTTCGTGGAAGCCGCAGCCTCCAACCAAGCTAAGCTATCCAGCGATAAATAGTAGAACAACAGACCGTTCTCTCACATTTCTCAAGTTTCATCCGACCAGCAACTTGTTCGGGGCTAGCATTTTTTAGCTGATGGTCGATTTGCACCTTCATGACGAAATCAAACTAGGTGTACTTACGGGCTCCATATCGCCTCTGCAGCACCTGACGATGAACGCTTTCAGTACAGTAAGGATGAAAGCGATTGAGCTGTAGTGCAATGGCTCGAGCCGAATAGCCCTGTCCATTGAGGACTTCGATCTGGTATCGTTCTTTCAGGGTAAGCTGGTTGATATAGGTTCCCATGAAATTCATGGCTTGTTTGTGTGGGAGCTGACTAGCCTACAGCCAGCTGGCCTCCTTCGCTATCGCAATGCATGTCGGTTATTGCGGGAATCTAGGGATTACATTATGTGAGCTTTCGGTTAGATATATCACAATACTTGTCATACCCACAGTGAGGACAAGAAAACCCTTTTGGCCAACACCACTGGCAGAGAGCCTCGAAACACTGCTCATCGGTATCACATTCTTGGAGGAATTGAGTCAAACTAATGCCTTTCTGGAACTGCACCTTATTACGAGCCATGATCTATTCCCTTATGAATCGACCAAACAACTGTATTTACATACACATTTATATGAATTAACAAGGATGGAAATTAGCTAAAACAATGAAAGCTAAAGCATGATAAATTTTACTATCGCTAATCTAATAAATTCATTTTAAAATAACTCAACTGTGAATTAAGCCTATATGGAGCAAAAATGAAACCACTTGATAAATTAGATCGAAGATTCAATCTTAAGAATGGAACTTTCAACCTGGACGATGGTACACTTTTCTTACGACAGAAAGGTAAATCCCAAAATCAATTTGCATATCTTCTAGGCGAGCGAACACTTAGCGATAAAACTATAAACAACTTCAACCTAAATATAGATAGAAACAGAGACTACTGTTACAAGAGAAACATACCTTATCGACATGTTATCTTTCCCGCCAAAGCCATTGCCTACCAGGATATATTTCTTCAGGAAGGTCTAAAAATAACCCCAATCTATGGAAAAAAGCACACTCGAAAATCTGTTTACTACCCCGGAAATATCGTTGAGCCAATCGATTACTTCAAAAATGATTCCCACTGCTCTTTCTTGGGCCAATATAAGATTATGCAAGAAGTACTCCACGGTCTCGGTATCGACCTGCATAAGTTCACCTACAAAACAAAAATCGAGCAAAACAGGGGGGACCTAGGGAAAATGCGAGGAGACGCACCTATAGACCTTCTTTCATTTGATTGCTTCACCGAAATAAAACCAGAATTAGACCGATTTAACCTATCAAAGGCTCTGCAGGGAAACACAGGGGGGATATTTCTAACAATAAACCAAACAGCCCCCATTAAAAAACGTATATTACTATTTGGCGACAGTTATTTTCAAAGTTGCTTGAAATGGCTATCTCATATATTTGAAGAAATAATCTATTTAAGATCACCATATATACTTCCAGATGTAGCAAGCTCTCTTTCCCCTGATTTAATTTTAACTGGAAATGCAGAGCGATATCTAGTAAACACTCCAAATGCAGAAAATGATGTGCCCTTCTTTATTAATTACATCCACTCTCGTTTTGAATCCAGGAAATTAGATGAACATACTCTCTCTGCGTTCCAGAATATTTTCTCTGGTAGAAACTCCATAAGCTACTTAGAGTGGAAAGAGACTTTAAGAATCTCCCACAAGAAAACCCTACTCAACCTAGAAAATAATCATTTACTCCAGTTATGCGAAAACAACAATATATTAATAGACAGGATTAGAGATACTGCCACATCCCTGGAAAAAACGGACATGGAAGAAGCCTATCGGCTTATGTCTATTGCTCACAAAGCTCGGCCAAGTGGTATATTTATACGCAGAAAATTACAGGAATATATATTGTGACTTAACCCATAAAAAACTTAAAAATAAGGAGCCGTGAGAATTTTCCTGACAATCAATAACAGCTCATAAGTGAGCTCATTAATTACTTTTAACGGATTGGCAGCGGGCTTAAGGCCCGCTTTTTTCGTTTTTATTGGGCCTAATTAAATTTCGACCACTTTCAAAGCCCCCCATTTTCCCTCTCAATCAATGGTAAGGAACACCCAATGAAAAGCGGCAAACAAAGAAGAACCGAAATTAAGCAAGCTCGAAGAAAAAGAATAGAGAAGTTAAATAGAGGCAAGATCCTTGATCAGTTCAGTGGCCCCATTCCCGACTGGGCTATTGCGGTAGATAGACCAACAATTGTGCACCACTCTTACTACCTTGACATTCCTCTCTACTACTTGGATCGAGAATTTCAATGTAAAGATTGTGGCTCAGATGAAGTATGGACGGCAAAGCAACAAAAATGGTGGTATGAAATCGCCAAAGGAGACTTTGAGACTTCTGCGATTCGCTGTCGTCCCTGTAGGAAAAAGAGAAACCAAGCGAAAGCAGAACAGAAAGCTCATATGGAAGCAATGGCAAAGAAAAAGCCACACCCCAATGAGGCCTTCTTTAAAAAAGGGCTTTATTAAAGAATAATACAGGTGCATCCAGTAAGAACCAGAAATCGCGCCTTAGGAAACGAGTATAAGGATTGTATTTCGGAGTGTTTACAATCCACTCCGAAATAGATTTACTAAAAAAAATTAATTAATCACAACTATCAACATTTTTGAACTACTTTAGGCAATTAGGAAGTGCTGAAGTACCTGGCCATATTGTAGAAAGGTAACTGCTAGAATCTTTAGTCACATTAAATATCATAGTACCGCCACCAAGGTTATTATTCTCATTACATGATGCTAAAGCGCTCGCTGCAGAAGCACTATTCAACACAGTAGAAGCGCCAACACCCAGCTTAGACTTATCAACACCCAGATTGATATACTTCTGGATTCTTGAAGTACAACTTGAGCCCAACCAATAGCTCATCTCCCAGCCATAAGTTAGTTGATCGCCCAGTTTCTTGCCATTCCATTCAGCCTGAAAAGCATCGGCATCACTCCAGAGCGCTTTAGAAATGATTTTATTCGGAATTTTCTCTCGCAATGCACTAGTCACTTTTACCAGGGAGTCAGAATAGGTTTGGCCGCACTGTGAGTACTCATCATCAATATCAATACCATCCAGACCATATTGATCCACTGCATCTTTCAACTGCTGAGCAAAGTCATCAGCGGATTGCTCATCGGCAAAACAAGACCAACCTGCATTTTGGTGATTTCCGAGAACGCTGAGCACCACTTTCGTACCCTTGTCTTGCAAGTCTTGTACTGTACTCAAATTGTTATTGAGCAAGTCTGACACTTGGTCATTAAAATGCAGTACAGCTTTCTGACCATCGTAATTAATATTTGCCGCGAAGATCACAGCTATATCAAACAACTGGCTGCCATCGCTCTCTGTAAAGCAGCCCGCATTGCCCAGGTTATTACTATTAACTTCTACGTAAGCAACTTTAGGAGCTAACACACTTTCCTGAGGAGTATCAGATTTACACAGAGTTGAGCCCAGCTCACGGATTTCATTCTTACGTGAACCACACCCATACCCGCTGCCATCCATGGAGGCATTATCGGCAAGATTTGCAATTTCCCAGTCCCCCAGGACGGAACACAGCTCATCCTTATAGATTTGAGCCTCAAGATAGGTGACCGGGCTTGCATCAGATGCACAGCTGCTTCCACTAACAACTTGAGGCGCTGAAGGTTCGGATTTACACAATGTCATGGATAATTGGCGACTTTCATTACTCGTCAATTGGCAATTATTTCCCAGATGTTCTATTGAGGACCCGTCTGATAAACCAACCAAATCACCATTACTGAGAAGATCACAAAATTCATTAGGATAATTAAGCGCTTCAGAATAGCTTACTGCTGTAGTGTCCGAGGGACAGTCAACCGAATTAACCACTTCAATATCTGCGTATGCACCAGTCTGAAATAAAATGGTGGCACAAGCAGCCTGCACTGCTCTACGTGTCGATTGTTTCATATTTATGCTCATTTTTATTATGTAGTTATGTAAATTCTGTAATCTAATATCGATAATCAAAAAAAATGGTGTAGAGCTTACACTCTACACCCAATACTACGATCAACGAGGTATTAGAATTTATAGTTTGCACCAATATATAGTCTGCGCCCAGAGTAATTATAATAAGTCATTCTGTTTTCCTGCTTCCAGAACCCCTCTGCCTTTTCCTCCGTTAAATTAATGATAGATGCCGTGAAATTGAGGTTTTCATTGAAGGTAAAGCTGACATTAAGATCAAGCTGCCCATAAGCTTTATCGTATAAATTATACCCTTGGTGAAGCCCCCCAGCTCGATCATCTTTCCAGTTATAAGATGCTCGCACACTGTACAAATCATTTTCATAATAACCGGAAAGATTGTACTGGTGCTTAGCCGTTCCAGGAATTTCTGCCTCAGTTTCTTCACCATTAACAAACACCCCTGAAGTACTGGTGTCGGTGTAGGTATAATTTGCCATTACACCAAAACCACTTTCGAACGCGTGTTGTGCAAACAGCTCAACGCCTCTTGAAGTTGCCTCAGCACCACCCGTTTTTGTGGTCATGTCGACTTCAATGGGTCCATTGCAGCAATTGTGCTCACGTAATACAACTTCAGTTGTGGTTATAGGAAGGTTGCTGATATCCTTACTAAATAATGTTGCCCCAAGTGCGGAAGCATCAAAGTAATACCATTCAATTCCCAGGTCGAATTGATTGGAGAGCATCGCTTCTAGCCCAGTATTTGCTGAAGTGCCAGTCCCACGGCCGGTCCAAGAATCCGGCGAGTTAATATTTACAGGGGGGCCATAAGACTCAGCCTGCCCCAAATCAGCATAACTAACTCGAGACATGGTTTTTGCTGCAGCAAATCGTATTACAAGGTCATCAGTTAGATCCCAGGCAATATTCAAACTTGGTAGGAAGTTTTCACTGTCAGCACTTCGATTATTTGCATTGGTGATATCTGTCTCTTGACCAATGATGTCATCGTACGTCGAGGTAGTTAAGTCGGTATTAACATAGCGGACACCAAAGTTACCCCGGAAGGCTTCCCATTCAAAATCTGCCTGTGCGTAAAGTGAAAATATTTTCTCCTCGATGGTATAGGTACCGGATAAGACAGGAACTACAGTCCGGGTAAAATTATCACTAACGTAGGCTTTAAGCGCATCTATATCAAAAGGCAGATAGTTAATAGCCCCGGTATCGCCTGCGCTATTATCGATTACGCTGCCGCCAAGTAAGATTGAAGTGTCTGGATGAAAATCCGGGTTGTGGAACCATTCGGTACCCGACAACCACCCACGATAACCACCGTTATCCGAAATACCGTCATCCCACAGGAAAGTATCTCTTAGGGACTTGGCTTCATGATCTCGGTATTTAGTACCGACATAGATTTTGTTAACTATTCCCCAATTGGTATCAAATCCCAGGTCAAGCTGATAATAATCTTCCCTATCCCGATTTTGGGTAGCGTCAGAACTAAACCAGTCATAGTATGGATAGGCCTCCTGATCCGAGGTGAGATCTGTAGAGATTTCGTAGCTAGGTTCCCCGTCGGCAATAGACCACAGCCAACTATTTACGGAACCATAACGTGCATCCATATTTGCCATGATTCTTTCGGAGACACCTCCTTTTGCAGAGCTGCGCCCAATATTCACTGCTGCTGTGTAAGAATCACCTTCATACAGAATTTCGAGGTCGAATGTATGAGATTCTGATTCACCGTAGCTATCCTGCCCGGTCAATTGCGGAGACATTAAACCTCGCTCTACCTCAACACCACCATTGACATCAGCATCACCCCAGTTATCAGCATTTAGCAAACCGTTATCACCGTTGCCATAGGTAACTACGGTATCCCCTTCCAGCTCAACGCCAAAGTAGGGGTTATGGTTATCATTCCATTCTGCTAAGGTGAGATTCTGACTACGGGTATCGTATCCCAACTGGGAACCGAAATAGTTCAGAGCAAATTCCAAGCGCTCAGTTGGCCGCCATTGAGTGGTAATTTGATAACCATCCCTGGCCCTATCCTGCTCATGATTACCAATACCCATAGCTCTGGGCGCCCAAACATTGTTGTAAACTTCACCAGTTTCCTGGTCAACAATTGCCGGACGCTCAGCACCTTCAACCGTATCTGAATGGAATCGCCAATGACTCGCGTAGTTTTCAATTGAGGTTACGGTTCTGTCCTGCTTGGTATAGCCAGCCAGGATACCGAAGGTTTCACTCTCATTTTTCCAGGAGTAAAAAGCACTATATTGAGGTTCCCACTGCTCATTAGTATCTGAGTAAGTGGTTTCAGTAGTTATAACACCCTCACCAGAATCCATTTCCAGAGGCTTACGACTGTGTAGAATAACCGTTCCGCCAATTCCTCCTTCATCAATTCTAGCTTCCGGGCTTTTGTAAACTTCTACTTTGCTAATCATGTTGGATGGCAGCAAAGTGTAATTAAAGCTTCGAGATGGCGCTTCTCCATCAGAGGTTGCAATGTAGTTTCCATTTAACTGAGTCAAGGTCCACTCGGCACTGGTGCCACGAATACTGACTCGACTACCCTCTCCACCACTGCGTGTAATTGTGATCCCTGGCACGCGCTGAAGAGAGTCTGCAACATTCTTATCCGGGAACTTGCCCACATCCTCGGCGGTTATCGCGTCTACAATAGCATTAGAATCCCGCTTAATTTCCAGGTTTCTGGTATTACTCTCAAGAATTCCGATTACCTCAATATGATCCATCGGTTTGTCTTTCTCAGAGATATCATCAGCAATCGCCACGCTACTAATGGCTAATGAAATAGCGGAGACTAGCGATTTCTGCTTAATCTCTCGGCTCCAGATTTTGACCATGGTTCGTCTATTATTCTTGACTGTTTTCATAGTATCCCAACTTTCTTTTCTTATAAGTTTTTTAAAAGAGCCCCTCTCCAAATTGGAGAGGGGCGAGAAACCGTCAGGGGACCCTAAACCCCGTAATGACAGTCCACTTGTTGAGCACTAAAACCCTAAGAAAAAAACGGGATAAGGGGGTAATAGAAACTGAGACAGGAATAGAACAAAATCGGCGTTTGGATTTTTGGAGAACACTAAGGGAAAGGTATAAGAAGGTATGAAAGGCCAAAATTCGATTATGGATTTACATGATATTCAACAAATAGATAAACTATTTTTAAAGAGAAGAAAGCCAGCACCAAACCATTTCAACAAAAAACTTCTATTGATTATCCATCTCTAAGTAGTTCAGGAATGGCCTATCGCATTCAAAGTTGAGACTGAACTTCTTCTCTATAAATAGCGGGAAGCTGCCCAAACATGGTCTTGAAATGTCTACTGAAGTAACTGTGAGATGGAAATCCGACACGGTATGCGATTTCAGAAATTGGCCGCTGAGTGTCCACCAGCATACGACGGGAGTTCTCTAACCTAACCTCTCTGACAAACTGCATTGGAGTTTTCTCCAAATACTTTTTAAATCGCCTCTCAAGGGCGCTAACAGACAAACTGGCTACCTCTGCTAGCTGTTCGACAGTAATCGGCTGACTGTAATTATTTTTAATATATTCAACAGGCTTTTTCAGCTTATCCATTCTGGAGAGCGTTTTGACCGTTTCATTAAGGTCGCGAGCTACGCCATAGGTACCAATAATTTTTCCAGTGGAATTCTTTAGTGGGCGCTTGGATGTCGTAAACCAAACCAACTCTCCACTTTTCCCTATATTCAACTCCAGTCGATCTGTAATCGTTTCGCCCTCCATCACTCTTTGGTCATCACGCATATAGTTTTTTGCGAGATAAGAGGGAGAAAAATCCATATCAGAGCGGCCCACAACCTGATTAAGGGACCTGCATCCAACATGCTCAATAAACTCTCGGTTACAATGTACTACGTAACCAGAATCATCTTTTACCCAAAAAATAATATCTGATATTAAATCAAAAACCGCAATAATCTGCTGGGTAGACACCATTTCCAATATTGATTCAGACTTCATTATTATTATCTACAATAGCTGGTAAAGAGTCCCTTTTATTACTGTACAGATCCAGCAAGCAGAAAAGGCACTAAAAAGCGCCTTCTCGGCACTCTCCCCGCACCTCACCACCATATGCGGAAATAACCCGTTCAATTTCAAAATAGCCACGCTCACAGAAACCGCTTTCCAACATCTTTTGTTCGAGAGCCCAATCTAAATAACGCTCTACACGGTCACTTGAACGGCCTCCCAAACCGATAGTATCCCGCTGCATTCGACGTTGAGAACTAGGCTGGTTTGAGACTGGGGGAGGAAGATCCTGTCGATCCTTCTCAAGAGTAAATGTAAAACGCTTAGCTCCATTTTGAGCAATCTCAGTTACAAACGACTCTTTCATTCCGGGAATCGGCTTGTTGCTGGAACAGGCACTGAGAAAAATAGGTAACGCTAGGCTAGCGGCAATAAATAAACGGGCCTGAAAACTGCTAATATTTTTATTATTCACTCAAAATCCTCTCTAAACACTAACCTGCTTTACTACATCGAGCGCAAAGTTAGTATTGTTTACTGCGTTTCTATTTAAATACCACTGTTTTATTTCCGTGTATAAACACTCGTTCCTGTAAAACTAGTTGCAGCGCTCGAGTCAAAACCAATTTTTCAACATCCCTACCTGCATCCGCCATGGTTTCTGCAGAATAGGCATGATCCACATGTATTACATCCTGTTCAATGATCGGCCCTTCATCCAGATCATCGGTAACAAAGTGCGCTGTGGCTCCAATAATTTTTACTCCACGCTCGTAGGCCTGCTGATAGGGCTTGGCGCCAATAAATGCAGGAAGGAAAGAATGGTGGATGTTGATAATGCGTCCACTATAGCGAGCAACAAAATCAGGGGTCAGCACGCGCATATACTTGGCCAGCACCAAATAATCCGGGTTGTACTCATCTACTAAGGTGGCCACTTGCTGCTCGTGAGCTTCGCGCTCCATCCCCTCTGCAGAAATACAGTGGAAAGGAATATCAAACTTCTGTACCAGCCCCTCCAGATCCGGGTGATTGCCGATAACAGCCGCGATCTCCACATCCATAGCGCCGGAATAGCACTTCATCAGGATATCCCCCAGGCAGTGGGGCTCGCGGGTAACCATCAGCACCAGGCGTTTCTTCCGCTCTATGGATACCAAGCGACGCTCTGCCCCCTGGGGCAGTGTCATATCCAGATCTTCCAGGAAGGTGGCATCGTTAAAGATACCCTCCAGGGCAGTGCGCATAAAGAAGCGCCCCTCAACCCGGTCCACGAACTCATCATTTTTGATGATGTTCAGCTGGTGCTTGTAGCAAATATTGGTAATCTTTGCGATCAGGCCCTTATCATCGGGGCAGTCGGTCAGCAGTATCTTCTTTTCCATGGTCAAATTTCAGGCCAAATATCCAGAGTCCAGACTATACACTATGCCGACTTTACGATTCAGCGATCCATTCCGGGGAGAACATGGATAAAAACCTTTACGCCGATCATATGGCCACCCTGTGCCGCCGCTACGACGAAATCCTCGAGCAGAGCGGGTTTGATACCCTCAACGTATTCAGTGGCGCTCCCAGGGTGCAGTTTCTAGACGATAACTATTACCCGTTTAAGGTGAATCCCCACTTTAAGGCACTGGTTCCCATTACCGACAACCCCCACTGCTGGGTTATCTATCAGCGCGGACAAAAGCCAAAGCTTTTGTTCTACCGTCCAGTAGACTTTTGGCACTATGTACCGCCGGCACCCCAGACCTTCTGGAGCGATTTCTACGATATCGAGCTACTGAGCAAGCCGGCCGATGCCCAGGCGTTCCTGAGCCCAGAGAATGCCGCTTTTATCGGTGAGAGCGACAAGCTGCAAGGCTGGCCACTGGGGGAGGAAAATCCGGAGCTTCTGATCAACCGCTTGCACTGGGCCCGCGCTTATAAAACGCCTTATGAGGTCGCCTGCCTGCGTGAAGCGAACCGCATTGCGGTCAATGGGCACCGCGCCGCCGAACAGGCTTTCCGCAGTGGCGCCAGTGAATTTGAGATCAACCAAGCCTACCTGGGCGCTGCTGGCCAGGGCGAGAACCGTATGCCCTACGGCAACATTGTTGCCCTGAATGAGCATGCCGCAATCCTGCACTACACTCACCTGTCTACTGAGCGCCTGCCTGAGCCGCAGCTGAAAAGCTTCCTGATCGATGCGGGTGCTGACTGCAATGGCTACTGCTCTGATATCACTCGCACCTACGCCTATGCCGATAATGAGTTCGCAGAGCTGGTAGCGGCAATGGATGAAAAGCAGTTGCAGCTGGTAGACGGCCTCAAACCTGGCCTGCCTTACCCAGAACTACATCGCCAGTGCCACTTAAACGTAGGCGAGCTGTTGCTCCAATTTGGCATTATCAAAACCTCTGCCGAGAATGCCGTGGAATCCGGCTTAACTCGCCCCTTCCTGCCACACGGCCTGGGTCACTTCCTCGGCCTCCAGGTACACGATGTCGGCGGTCACCAGACCGGCCCCGATGGAGGCATGACACCCCCACCAGCCGAGTACCCGTTCCTGCGTACCAGCCGAACTATCGAGGAGAACCAGGTATTTACCATCGAACCTGGACTCTACTTTATCGATACCCTATTGGGAGAGCTAAAAGACTCAGACCTCGCTGCCGAGGTTAACTGGGATAAGGTCGACAGCTTCCGCCCCTACGGCGGCGTCCGTATTGAAGACAATATTGTCGTACACGCAACCGGCAACGAAAACCTTTCTCGCACCCCTTAGTTCATAAACTAAAGCAATATTGTGAGAGTGCTTACAAGTAAGCGCTCTCGCAATACCTTTACCTTACTCCGAAAGTTAAAACATTAAAGAACGCCCTACCGCTCCCGCTTTTCCTCTCGCCGCTTGCGCCCCTAAGCTGCTTGCCCCCTCACCGAAAAAAAGCCAAAGTCCATCACCGGTATTACAACAAGAAAAGGGACAGTTCATGAGAAAAAAAACACTGGCAACGCTTATCGCAGCCACAGTTCTAGCCGCAGCCAATAGCGCTTATGCAAAATCAATCGAGTATATTTTTTACGATAAAGAGGGCATTGCTGGCTCTGAAGTCATTCACCAGGATGGAACAAAGGTATCTGGTGAATTAAAGCTCGGCTGGAATAACCGTCGCCTAAACCTCAAGGAGAGCTTCACTATCGGTGAGGCGGCAATGCCCGAGCAATTATCCATTGAAGGGATCAGCCCATTTGGTGCTCCAGTCAGCGAAGAATTTTCCCTGGAAAATGGTGTCGCTCGCTGGAAAGGTTCCGATGAACATGGCAGCGCAAAAACTTCCGAAGCCCAATTTTATATTCCCAAGAACAGCACCCTTGCTGTACAGGCGCAATTGGTAAAAGCACTAATTGCCGATGCAGATCAAAATATTGATTTACTGCCGCAAGGAAAAGCACGCCTCCATAAGCTTGATAAAGTGACCCTGCAACAAGGCGAGAAAAAGAAAACGGTCCACCTTTACGGCGTGAGCGGCCTGGGCTTTACCCCAGATCTGGCCTGGTATGATGACAATGGGGATTTATTTGCCTCCGATGAGGGGGGATGGTTCGCCATCCTGCGCAAAGGCTGGGATAAATCTCACCTCGAAGAACTGAAAACCCGGCAAGTCGCAGCCGCAGACCAGTACCTGCAAGGTATTGCCAAGAAACATACCCACACATCAACACAACCCATCCTGATCAGCAACGTCAACCTGGTTGATGTTGAATCTGGCAAACTACAGAGAAAGCACCATGTTCTGATCAAAGATGGAAAGATCGCAAAAATCAGTAAAAAACCGATCAAAGCCAAGGGGGCAACCACCATTGATGCCCGTAACCATACGCTGATCCCCGGCCTCTGGGATATGCACGCGCACTTATCCCCTACCGATGGTGTTCTGAATATGGCCGCTGGCATAGTCAATGTTCGCGACATCGGTAATACCCATGAAAGTATCATGCGTATTGAAGGGATGTTTGAGTCAGAGCAAATCATTGGCGGCGACCTTTTCCGTGCGGGCTTTATGGACCGGGAAAGCGAAAATGCCATGCGAATGGGCAAGACTGCGGACAGCCTGGAAGAAGCCAAGGATATTGTCGAGTGGTATGCCGATCGCGGCTATCAGCAAATTAAAACTTACAGCTCGATGGAGCCCGAGTGGATCGCTCCCTTAGCCAAGCATATCCACGAAAATGGTATGCGTTTGTCCGGTCATATTCCTGCATTTATGACCGCCGAAGAGGCAGTGGACGCGGGCTTTGATGAAATTCAGCATATCAATATGCTGTTTCTGAATTTTATGGGCAAGATAGATACCCGTAAAAGACTGCGCTTTACAGAAATCGGAGAGCACGCCCACGAGCTGGATCTGGATAGCAAAGAAGTGGCTACTTTCCTGAATAAGCTAGCCAAAAAAGGCACTGTCGTAGACGCAACCACCACCGTATTCAGTTCGATGTTACTGCGCCAGCCGGGCAAAGTAGATCCTGAGTTTGCCGATATTACCGACCACCTTCCAGTCAATATCCAGCGCGCCTTTGTTGGGGCCGAACTGGATGTGAAGCCGGAACACCGGGATGACTACGACCTTTCAGCGGAAGCCCTGCTGGCCATGATGCTCAAACTACACGAGCACAAGGTCACTATGGTCGCGGGCTCCGATGGCATCCCCGGATTTACCCTGTTACGCGAACTGGAACTCTATGTCAAAGCCGGTATTCCGAATATTGATGTGCTGCGCACGGCCACACTGGTACCGGCACAAGTTATGGGGGCCGACGAGTACACTGGCAGTATTGCGGTGGGTAAAAATGCAGACCTGGTTTTACTGGAGGGAAATCCCCTCGAGGATATTACCGCGCTGCGTCGCACTGCACTGGTGCTCGAGGGGCAGAATATGTATCGCCCAGATGAGCTTTACACGGCCTTGGGTATTAAACCTTTCCACCCTTCGGTGCCATTTGAATTAAATAATACTACTACAGTAGCCACCAAGTCCGAGTAAGTTAAAAAAACAGAAGCGGAAAAAACTGAAAAGAAAAACCGGCAATTCAAATGATTGCCGGTTTTTTTATTTATAAATTGGCTAGGCCAGTTCTGTGCGCACAGTGCGCGCCGCTTCTACCATATTCAGCAAGGATGACCCGACCTCAGCCCAGTTACGGGTTTTAAGGCCACAGTCCGGATTTACCCAAAGTCTCTCAACCGGCACCACTTGTGTAATTTTCTTAAGTCGCTCTACCAACTCCCCCCTTTCCGGCACATTGGGTGAGTGAATATCGTAAACGCCAGGTCCAATTTCATTGGGGTAACCACCGGCCTTGTCGGCAAACGCGCTGAGTAGGTGCAAGTCGGAGCGAGCAGATTCAATAGTAATTACATCCGCATCAAGGGAAACAATGGCATCCATAATTGCATTGAAATTGCTGTAACACATATGAGTGTGGATCTGGGTTTCCGGTTTTACTTCGCTACAGGTATAGCGGAAACACCCTACCGCCCAGGCAAAATAATCCTGGTGCTCAGACTCTCGAAGGGGAACTCCCTCACGCAAAGCCGGTTCATCAATCTGGATAATCCCGATACCGGCCGCCTCAAGATCCAGCACCTCCTCCCGCAATGCCTTGGCAATTTGCAGACAGCTCTCACTGCGGTGGATGTCTTCCCTCGGGAAGGACCAGTTGAGAATTGTGACCGGGCCGGTGAGCATACCTTTTACCGGCTTATTAGTTAGGCTCTGGGCATAGCTGCTCCACTCTACTGTCATAGCGTTAGGCCGGGAGATATCACCAAAAATAATCGGGGGTTTCACACAGCGAGAGCCATAACTTTGCACCCAGCCATTACCGGTGTGTACAAAACCATCCAGTTGCTCCCCGAAATATTCCACCATATCGTTGCGCTCAGCCTCACCATGCACCAATACATCCAGACCGAGTATTTCCTGACGACGGATAGCTTCGGCAATTTCAGCGCGTAGATGTTCTAAATAATCCGCCTCAGAAATCTCGCTATTGCGGTACTTGCGCCGCACACCGCGCAAAAGATCCGTCTGTGGGAATGAGCCTATTGTGGTGGTGGGCAGCAGTGGTAATTTCCAACGCTTGGCCTGTACTAAAGAGCGATCCTGAAAGCACTGTTGACGCCAGGTATCCTGTAATTGATCAGCAATGGAGCCCTCGGCTACACCACTCTCTCCGCCTGAGACAGGGACCTCTGTGTCCTCATTGAGCAGCTGCTGTAATTGAGCCAACTCCTGAAGTTTCTGGCGGCTGTAAGCAAGCTTCTGTTTTTGCTCACTGGGCAGCTTGATCTCTGTATCCAGATCCACAGGGCTATGGAGCAGGGAGCAACTGGCTGATAGCCACAGGCGATCTCCCAACTGTTTCGCCAAAGGCCGCAAAGTGCCCTGCCAGCGGTTGAGGTCTGCTCGCCACACATTCCGTCC
The DNA here is from genome assembly GCF_052468155.1 of Microbulbifer maximicatervae (SeqCode). Taxonomy (NCBI): domain Bacteria; kingdom Pseudomonadati; phylum Pseudomonadota; class Gammaproteobacteria; order Cellvibrionales; family Microbulbiferaceae; genus Microbulbifer; species Microbulbifer maximicatervae (SeqCode). The sequence continues at coordinate 2,185,524 of NZ_CP174335.1, read as the reverse complement.
ATTAATCACACCCGCAGACAGAACCTTGTTCTTACCTGCCAGCTGGGCCGCAGCTTCAAGTTCTTCAGGTGCGCGTACACAGTCAATATGTACCCCGGACACAGGGAGGGAAAATACCAGCTCCAAATTCTCGCGCAAAGGTGAGAAATAGGTAGCCAGCAGTGTATTCACCCCCGGGGCTACTGCCGCAATCTGCTGGTAGGTGCTATCAAAAGCCCCACGCCATTCATCCGGCAGATCCAGGCCTAGTATGGGTTCATCCAACTGCACCCATTCAACTCCGAGGTCAGCGAGCTGAGACAGCAACTCGGCATAGCAAGGCAGGAGTTTTGGCACTAAATCCAGAGGGCTATCCACACCTCGCCCCAGCCACAGGTAAGTGAGTGGTCCGATAACCACCGGCTTGGCTTTGTAGCCCAGAGATTGGGCTTCCCGCACCTCGTCAAGTAACCACTCACTATCCAGGGAGAACGCCTGATCATTGGAGAGCTCAGGCACCAGATAGTGATAATTGGTATCAAACCACTTGGTCATGGCACTGGCCGCTACCGGCTGTCCTGATTGAGCGCGACCACGGGCCAAGCGGAAATACTGATCCAGCTTGTTGTCTGCCGCTCCCTCTGCAAAACGCTGGCCGACCACACCAAACATCAGGGAGTGATTCAGAACCTGGTCATACCAGGCGAAATCCCCCACAGCTACACGGCTCAAACCGGCCTCACTTTGGGCCTGCCAGTTACTACGGCGTATCTCTGTGCCCACTTGCAGCAACTGCTGCTGGGGCATATCACCGCGCCAATAGGCTTCTTGCGCTTTCTTTAGTTCGCGATTGGCTCCGATACGCGGATAGCCGAGGATATGTGTTTGCACCATGGCCGCCTTCCCAAGCTCTTTCCTGTGAGGGGAACAAAGTTGCCCCATTGAAAAATACCCCGCATCTGCGATCTCGGTAACGGTCGCATTAGCGAGAGTCCTGACTTGATTGTGTGCGCACAGTGCTGTTCAATCAATTTCATATTTTTTGCAAATAACATGAATAATTTTAATGATGATTGAATTGCGCCATTTGCGTGCGCTGAGTGTTTTGCGTGAGACAGGCAGCTTGGTACGCGCAGCAGAGCGCCTTCACCTGACCCAGTCGGCTCTTTCGCACTTATTTCGCGAAATGGAGGACCGGCTCGGCCAAGAACTGTTCATACGCAAATCCCGGCCTCTGCGATTTACCAGTGCCGGTCTGAGGCTGCTGCAATTGGGCGACGACATACTACCCCAGGTAGCTATAGCACAGCGGGACCTGTCCCGGCTGGCATCGGGGCAAGCGGGCAGGCTCAATATCGCTATCGAGTGCCACAGCTGCTACCAGTGGCTGATGCCCGCACTGAATACCTATCGGGACGACTGGCCCGAAGTGGAACTGGACCTGTGCAGCGGCTTCCACTTCGATCCCCTGCCCGCACTGGTGCGCGGCGATCTGGACCTGGTTGTCACTTCTAATCCAGACCCGGACCTCAAAGGCTTACACTACGAGCCGCTGTTCAGCTTTGAAATGTGCCTTGCCATAAGCCGCAAACATCCTCTAGCGCAGGAGAGCAAGCGGCGCTGGGTAGAACCGCAGGAATTGGCTGGTGAAGTCCAGATTACCTATCCGGTTGAGCGCGAGCGGCTAGATATATTCCAGCACTTTCTCGATCCAGCCGGAATAGAGCCAGCGGGTGTTCGGACCGCAGAACTCACCGTGATGATGGTTCAGTTAGTAGCCAGCGGCCGAGGGGTTTGCGCCCTGCCCAATTGGGCGCTGCACGAGTACCTGCAAAAGGGGTTTGTTTCCCAACTCCAGCTGGGTAAAGAGGGCCTTTGGAGCACTCTCTACGCGGCAGTGCGGGAAGATATGCTCGAGCAACCTTATCTCACAGACTTCCTCAAAACCGCACGGGATACCAGCTTTGCCAATCTGCAAGGTGTGAGAGCGGCCAAAACCAGCCCCAGTGTGGCAGAACCTGCCTAACCACTTACAAAAGTTAACTGGGCGGCTTAAGCCTTTGCGGAAATAATGACTTATTCAACCTCAGCACAATTATCAAACAAACTGAATATTTTCAGATCGAACAAATCAATGGTTTGGTCTGGCCGGAGAGGCCGGTAAAATCACACAAATAACTATCGGCAGTGGCCTGTACCCGGCCAAATGCCTGGACTTTGTAGGAGACCCGCTATGTCAAACCCGGTTGAACGTTGGAACTCAGTGAGTAAAGGACTGCACTGGCTTTTTGTAATCCTGCTGCTCTCTGTGTGGGGAGCGGTTGAACTGCATGAGTTTTACGAGCGCGGCGACCCCATGCGCGGCTGGTTTATGCAGCTGCACTTCTCGCTGGGAGTCGGTGTCCTGATGCTTCTGGCCCTTCGCCTCTACTGGCGTGCACGTCACAAGCGCCCACAGATTGAAGGCAAGAAGTGGCAGAAGGCACTGTCCAGCCTGACCCATGGTGGACTCTACCTGTTGATTCTGGCTATGCCGGTATCAGGCATCGTGATGCGCCAACTGTTTGGGCGCGATACCGAGTTTTTTGGCCTGTTTGCCGTTCCCAACCTGTTCGCCAAAAACCCGGATCTGGGCAAGCAAATCGCTTTCCTGCACAAAGATGTAATGTGGCCCGCCCTGCTCGTACTGGTTGGACTGCATATCGCCGCCGCCCTGTGGCACCACTTTATTGCCCGCGATAACACACTCACCCGTATGCTGCCACAGCGCTAATTCAAGTCAGGGAAGAAATAGAAGAAGGGAAACTGAATGGGAGAGCTCAGACCTGCGCTCTCCCAGAATAAACCTGCTAAAACAAGTACGACTTAATCGTCGTTATTGCTGCGTTTGGCTTTGGGCTTACCTTTCGGCTTGAACTTAGGCTTACCCCTGGGTTTCCCTTTCGACTTGACCGCCGATTCATCGAAGCGAGTGATCTTCATCGGCTTACCTGCAACACGCACCTTCTTCAGGTGTTGGAACACTTCTTTCGGCATTCCCTGGGGCAGATCTACTGTGGTGAAATCATTGTAGATTTCGATACGGCCGATATAGGAGCTGTCCAGATCAACTTCATTGGCAATAGCGCCAACAATGCTGCCGGGACGCACGCCCTGTTCACGGCCGATCTCGATACGGAAACGATCAAGACCCTCATCGGGCGGCGGCAGCTTGCGATCTTTCTCGAAGCTTTCCTTTTTGCGACGGCGACCACCATCAAAGTCATCGTCACGCTCACGGCGCTCTTTACGCGGCTTCTGCTCTTTCTCTTGAATCAGCAGAGGCTGGTCACCCTGGGCCATTGCAGCCAGTGCGGCGGCGACATCCAGAGGGTCAACTTCATTCTGCGCCAGGAATTCCTCAACCAGCTGGCGATAGGGCGCCAGATCAGTTTGGCCTTCCAGGGTCGCGGTAATGCGCTCGCGGAAGCGCTGCATACGGGCGCTGTTAACTGCATCTGCGCTGGGCAAATCCAGTTTTTCGATCGGTTTCTTGGTCGCTTTCTCGATGACACGCAACATACGGCGCTCGCGGGGCGCCACAAACAAGATCGCATCGCCTTCGCGACCAGCGCGACCGGTACGACCGATACGGTGAATATAAGCTTCGGTATCGTAGGGGATATCGTAGTTAATCACGTGGCTGATACGCTTCACGTCCAGTCCGCGAGCCGCAACATCGGTGGCTACAACAATATCGAGCTTGCCATTTTTCAGCTTGTCGATCACGGCTTCACGCAGGTTCTGTGCCATATCGCCGTTCAGGGCGGCACTGGCAAAGCCTCTGGCGGCCAGCTTATCTGCCAGTTCCACAGTGCTGTTTTTGGTGCGCACGAAGATAATCGTGGCGTCCACCGGCTCCGCTTCAAGAATACGGGTCAGTGCATCCAGTTTGTGCAGACCACCAACCGGCCAATAGCGCTGGCGAATGGTTTCCGCAGTCTCGGTCTTAACACGGATTTTTACTTCAACCGGCTCATCCAGATGCTCGCGGGCGATGCGGGCAATCTCTTTTGGCATAGTGGCGGAGAACAGCGCAATTTGGCGCTCTTCAGGAATCTGCTCCAATACCCACTGCACATCATCGATAAAGCCCATGCGCAGCATTTCATCCGCCTCATCCAGCACCAGGGTGCGCAGATTGGACAGATCCAGGGAACCGCGACGCATATGGTCCATCACCCGTCCGGGGGTGCCTACCACCAACTGAACGCCACGCTTCAACTGCTGTATCTGGCCGCGGTAGTCAGCGCCACCGTAGATAGGCGCAACGTGGAAACCTTTCAACTTGGATGCGTAAGACTGGCAGGCTTCAGCCACCTGAATAGCCAGTTCGCGGGTCGGTGCCAGCACCAGTGCCTGAGGGCGACGATCCTTCAGGTCCAGTTGGGAGAGTAGCGGCAGCGCAAAGGCTGCGGTCTTGCCAGTGCCGGTCTGGGCCTGGCCTAGCACATCCCGCCCCTCCAGCAGGGACGGAATAGTTTGTGCCTGGATCGGGGAGGGAGTCTCATAGCCGAGCTTTTCGATGGCGCTGAGAATTTCAGACGGCAGACCCAACTGGTCGAAGCCGGCCGCTTTAGGGGTATCGGTCATTTCGGAATTCACTTGAAGCCAAAGTCCCTATCGCGGGACCGGAGCGGTGGGTAAAAGGCCGCGCAGTCTAACAGGTTAGACGATCCAGATCAGCCTGTTTTTTAAACAAGCTGTGATGAAGCGTGCAAGCGGAATGAAATACCTTAGATGGAAAGGAAAAGAACGCAAAATCCCTAATCCCTAATCCCTAATCCCTAATCCCTAATCTCTAGTCCAAGTCCGTGCGAGAGAATTAACCCGCACTATTTCCGCTTTTGATAGAGAGCTTGGCCTGGGGGCTACCCTCAGCAGCAGATTCTATGCGCTTTACCACCCCTTCGATGGTGGCGCCAACCGCCTTGGAGAAGCTACCGTCTAGCTGAGTTTGCTCATATAAATAGGTATGAAAGCGTCTGAAAAAAGCAATATCCACGCTCTCAGGCTCAGCCCAGAAGCTGGATAGTTTACCTTGATGAGTCAGGCCTGGGATGTCATATAGCGCGCGCCCAAGCACTTTTGTGGGCACTTTGTGAAGAAGGGCAGAGATACCGACAGTACTATTAATTGTAACTACGCCACGAGCATGATCGAGAAGGGTGGGCAAGTGCAGATCATGACAATATATAACTCGTCCCTGGATACTATAGCGAGCTTCTAAGCTATCAATCAGCTTCTGGTAATGACAAAACCCACGATCCATCGGGTGATGCTTTAAAACGATCACCGCGTCATTTGGCGCGTTCTTGGCAAATGACTTCAATACTCGATCAATGGCGTTTTCAATTGAGAGAAGGTCCGAGTGCTGTCTTAATTGAAAATCATCTCGAGTCTGTAAGGGAAATAAGAAAAAACGCTGGCTTAGCTTTCCCGTAAGCTTAGGCGTCAAACTGCGCTCTGTTACTTTATAAAGCCCTTTTCGTGCAAAGCTCTTCAACCAACAAACGCCTTCGGCTTTCCAATCTCGATTTCTATGATGGTGATATGCCTGAAATTCGGAACGCGCGAGGCGCATCGCTGCGTAGTAACCCATAGCGAAGCAAGCACGATGCCAGAATGTTTGCCCTACTGGTAACCCACAAGATCTGCTCTGGACCGGTTCATACTTTTCGATCTCCTCCCGCGTCCAGTCCATTTGAGAGAAAGCATTAACCCCCCCCCATTCCAACGTAACAAAATCTGGACGTAAATACCCCTCTTCAAACACCCCAAAAGCAACACCCAAAGATTCACAAACACTTCGAGCTTGAGAGTGATAGCGACGACAGTCTCCATAAACAAATACAGCTTCTGCATTATGTTTTAGCAAATAGGACTTAAAGAAGGGTGACCAATCACTTTCGGTTCCCGTGAAATCACTCTGAAAATCAGCCCAAGCAAAATAGCGATCGCCGCCATTGAAATTAATTTTATGCGTAGTTATGCCTTGATGTGAGAGTCTCTTTGCCAACTTCGCAAAGAACGGGCCATGAGGTCCCTGTAAAAAGACTGCCACAGACATTATTCAACCTACCCCTAAAACTTGCTATTTAGCGCTTAGAAATTGAGCACATATATATAACGGGTCAAACAAAAACCATTTCCATGCCGCACATTAGCTACTTCAGTCATTGACATATCGCCATATGTCACTCCGTGGCTCAATAGGCCTAACAGGAAATTGATCAACTAAACGAACAAGAACAGGTATTAGAGTACTAACTGGCGCAAAATTCTACCAAATAGAACAATAATCTTCTACAGTTGTTAACTTCTTCCAAACCTCAGAAATTGGTAGTGACAAAATTCTCCCGCACCGGAGAAGCATAGAGTATAAACAGGGAGTACTTTTTTCTGTTTAGAATACTAAGTTCATTTTTTTGAAGCTTCAGAAGCCATTTTATCAAAACAAAATTTTTTACTTTACATCCTTACCCATCATAAACGAAGCTGGCGAACTTGCCATCAAAAAAGTTTTCGGCCAAGTCGGGATTTTAGTTGGATGGCCAGCCATTTCAACTGACCAGATCACAATTCACCCACCAAACAAGCGGTCATACTAAGGCCTAACTAATATCATACCAGTCAACCCCAAAACATTATTTATCAAGTAAAGGCGCTTCCTACTGGCAATAACTACCAAAGACCTACACGATATACTTAGAAGCAAGCACAAACAAAATAGCAAGCTTAATCCACAGTTTCCGTGCACCGAGAACGAGCTAAGCGTCCATAATAATTTCGCTGCTCTCCACTATTAATCTTGCCTTTATCCAGCCGTTTTAAGGCCACTTTCCATACTGTTTCGAATGCTTTAGCAGCACTATTAGGGAAAGGGGTAAATAATGGATTAAAGGGGTTGTCTCTAGCCTGCATCCACACCGTCATACGCTTCGACTTTTGGAGCGCCTCACCGCGACAGTGAAAACCATACACATTACCAATCACTAAAGTATTTGCAGGGACAGATAGCTTTTTCACTTCATATCCCATTTTTTTCAGATCTTTGTCATTGACCCGAAAAGATCCATCCCAATAACGTCCAGATGGCCTTTCGTTGCCCTTCTTACAAGCCTCTAGACTCTCTCTATACTCCCACTTCAACCTTTTCCAGGAAAGCTTGTGAGAACCTGGTGCATAGACGTAAGCTCCATTATTATCACTCGTCTCATCTATATATAACCACCCTTTAACACACGGGTGAAAGGTATCCGCATGTAAGTCTCGTTGAGGGTCTGGCCGGGGATTCACATTCTCATGGTTGCAGAGGTTTTCTATATAGAATAAAGGCGGCCGATTCTTCGATGAGCAGTACCGCATCAAGCGATTTAATAGCTGATTTTCAACTAGCCGCTTAAATTCTGGAGCTCTTTTTCGCTCCTCGTAATCCATAAATATCCTCTGGGTTACAGTCGTACCTTCAATTATTTCCCTAACAGGCCCCTCGAACTGATCAAGCTCCTTTACCAACTGTAAAAACTGCTTATTATCGAGAAAATTTTTCTTTAAAATATAACCATTCTCAATAAATTCTCTTCGGTATTCCGAAGGAACTATAGGAGAAAGGAGAAATAATCGGAACCGAAATAGAGCATGAGCAACTACAACCCTAAGGACATGTAACCCGAAAAAATTAAGCACGTAATTTCCAATAATAGGATTATTCTTAAAGCTCTTCCCCCAGCTAACCAATTCGAAAGACCACTTAGGTGCTTTCCAGGTCAAAGCAAGTATTCGACTTAGCATTATCACCTCCCAAAGATACATATCTGAAACTATATTATTTATATGGAAATACAGTTTCGCTTTGCTGCCTACTAAACAGGGCACCCATTATCATATTAATCAATAACGAAGAAAAATTTTTCTATACCAGCAAAAAACTTTAAAGAAAAAGCTCTCGCCATTATATAAAGATCGTTTTTTTTCTACCAACTTAACTGTGGTCTCTGCATCAATGTAATCCCCTGTCGCAGCATCAACATATACTGGGTAAAGTAGCAAGGTTCCCGCGATTAACTCATCTAAAGTCAATTTACGTCGCCGCCTTTGCTTAAAAATGTCAAAATCCTTCCTATCACTCCCTACCTTGGAGAGCAGAGTGTCCTCAGTTAAACCCCAACCGGAATAAAAAGGTAAACCATAAGTGACAACCTTAACTTTTCTAAGCAAGGCTTCAAACCCCGCCAAAGAACACAAGGTATGCACCTCATCAACCTGATCCAATATTTGAGAGATATCCCCTTCAGTAACAATCGAGTCATATAATCTTTTAGATCCTTGAGGTAATTCTCCCAAGCGAGCACCAGCAACCACATCGGGATGAGGTTTATAGATAATATATGCTTCTGGATTTTCCTTCCTTACTCTCTCCAAAAGAGAGTGGTTACTTTTTATAACAGGAGAACCATAAGCAATTGAGGCATCGCTTTCCACCTGCCCAGGAACTAAAATAATTTTCTTATTATCAGGAAGAGAGAGATTTACTGAGCCCTGAATGTTATATTTTGTAACTCTTTTTCTTAAAAGTAGCAGATGAAGGCTTTTCGCCCTATTAAGTATTTCATCACTAAAATTAGTATTACTTAAAATAATTTCAAGATCACTGGGTGACCGGGCATCAAAGTAAATACCCCGGGAATCAAACACTAAAGAAGTGGGTGCAACCAAGTCCGCACCTAGCCCTGCTGAACGTATGAACCCATCTTCAACTCTCCAAAGACGAGCTTGAATCTCCACAATCTTTTTCTGCAATGAGTTCGTTGGCCGACTAGCCCAAACAAAAATATTAGCGCCCGCTGCACACTGACTGACAGAGCTTGTGCCTCTAACAAAGTCCACCTTTCTCTTTTTACTAAGAAAATTAGGAATAAACTTTCTCTTCCATGATGAAAAGCCCACACCTAACCAAGCACCTTGAAACCTAAGCCACTGCCTCTTTTGCTCCGCAATCAAAGCAACCGTCTCTTCAAACTCACATTTATCACCGGTATATGGGTTTATATATCGACAATACCTCAAATAGGCAGCACAAAAGAGCTGTGAAAGAGATCTGTTGATATTGCGACGTGATAAAAATTGTCTATCTTTAGTTAATCCCCACCCAGAATAAAAAGGAACACCAAAGCAGTGTACTTCTTTCCCTGCAATTAAAGCATCAAACCCCAGCTGACTAGTGACAACATAAACTTTTTCCATATAGTCAAAAATAGCCCAAGGTGAGATATCTTCAGATATAATTCTACAGCCTTTTTCAAAAGCTAAACTTAATAAATAACCCTTCTTCTTCCCTGTTATAACATCCGGGTGTATTTTTACACATATCTCGGCTTCAGGGTTATCTTCAATAGCACTATCCAGCATGGCCAGAAAATGAGATTCAGAAGCCTGGCCAGCCGAAACAGAGACATCACCAAAAGTCTGATCCACAACTAAAACCCTTTTCAAATTAGTTGACCAATCTAAGGGCTTATCTATGGATTGATTATATTTACAAAGCCTATTAGCTCGTAATAGCTCTATCCCTTTCTCCGCTCGATCCAGTTCTTCAGAAGTGAAGTCAGCTAAAGCTATCAATGTTTCTAAATCACTAGGTCGAGATGCATCATAATAGATCCCGGTTTTATCGACCACCAGACTATGCGGAACCGCTCCATTAACTCCCAACCCGAGCGAACGTAAAAACCCATCTTCTATACATGCAAATGGGAGCCCTGCTCGTAGAGCAATCCTTTTTGCTTTCATCGCTGTTGGTTTAAGCCCCCAACCAATCATATAACTCACATAACTAGCGGGCTTGAAGGTAATATACTGGCAGCGTATATCGAGTAGGCTTTCTAGAATCCGGTGTTTCCGCAAACCTAAAGAACAGTGTCCGGCTACAGGCATTTTCGTGCCTCGGCCAGCATATTCCTTCGTAATTCTTCATCCTCAGCCAAAGCAAGAATTCCATCGATCCATTGCGAAGAGTTCATAGGTAAAAGCAAACCGTTTTCACGATGACGAACCACTTTGCCATAAATATCACCAGCAGCGTAAATACCCACAGCACCAGCCTGTGTGATATCAAAGAACTTGGTGTGAGACCTAGCTCTATTAAAAGGTACATTCAATAAGGGCGCTAAACCTATATTTCGCCCCGGCACCTGTAACATCGAGAAATAAGTAGGCCATTTCATCGGGTGCAACACTTTAACCCTTGGTATATTGGAAAAAAGCCGATTCACGTAGGTATTTCCAATTATTTCAAAGCTCAAATTTTGATTATACTTAAGAACCTCACTTACCACAGGGTACAACCATTGGATATCTTCTTGATGTGATGCAGAGCCATGATAAAAAAGATTTACAAAATTTCTATCAGTTATCTTGATGGGCTCCGCTTGCAACAATCTTGGCCTCCAGTCACTATATTTACTCTGTAAATAAGGCGTCGAAACCAACAATTGAGCTCCCACAGACTTCAACCATTTTTGCTTTGACCACCCATATCGAAGTAATTTGAATTTGTACTTAATAGACAAGCCAAGAAGTGCCTTCTGATCAAATAAATCATCATCTATAAAGAAAAATATACCAGAAATATCCTCAACATTTTTCTTCAGGAATGATTGCCATTTGCTAGGGACATAACGCACAAATAAAATATTTGCATCACGTATATTTTCCTCTGCAGGGACTTCATTAAAACCGAAACGTTTATAGCTAACTCCCATATTTTTAAGGAATGGCAAAATAAAATAATCTGTCGAGGGGTTACGACCTTCTTCTACAATTAGCCAGCGGCTAGCAAATTCCAAATCAATCTCCAGACCTGTCAAATCTCAAGGGGGAATACAATTGGCAGCAACAGTAAAACAACCAGAGAATAAGCAATAGTCAGGGGCAACCCGGCACGGAGAAAATCACGCAAATGATATCCACCAAGGTTCTGTACTATTAGGTTTGTTTGATAACCAAAAGGTGTCAAAAAGCTTGCACTTGCTCCATAAGCTACAGCCATTACAAAAGGCATCCAACTGACATCAAAACTATCAGCTAGACTCCAAGCAAGGGGGAATGCCAAGGCCGCAGCTGCATTGTTAGTCATCAACTCAGTTAGCAACAGCGTGAGTATAAAGATACCCACCAAACCCGCTATTGGCCCCCAGTCAGCTAGAAGCCCCTTTAGCCCGATAGCCAATAAATCCGCCAAGCCACTACTAGCGAATGCTTCTGCAAGTACCAAGGCACTCGCAATGATCAACCATATCTGAAAAGGAAAGCGCCTCTGCAATTCAGTAGTTGATAGGATACCGAGTGCGATCATACCGCTAAGAAGTACCACTAACCCTTTTAACAGAGAAAAATAGCCTAGCGCGGTTCCCACCACAACTGCCGAAAAGCCTAAGCCTAACAACCAATTATCCCGTCGTGACAAGTCACGTCGCACTTCAGTGCCACTAATCACATAGAAATTTTTGTCAATATTCAGGTGATGACGAAAATCCTGGCCTACTGCTAGTAAAAGGGCGTCTCCCGCACGAAGTTCAATTTCACCTAACTTACCCGATAGCCGATCACCACCACGACGCATTGCCACCACTGCAGCATCAAAACGAGTACGAAAGTTACAGCTTTTTAACGATTGCCCGAGGATACTAGAATTAGGGGTAATTACCACTTCAGTAAGATTCAGGCCCAACTCTTCATCCTCTAACGCAAACAGGCGTAGCCCCTGAATGCCCTGTAAACGTCCAAGGTCACGAACGTCACCGCAAAAAATTAATTTATCACCATCTCGGATAATCTCTGAGGGGCCTACAGGGCTGATTACCTGATCACCCCGAACTATCTCAATTAGGTAAAAAGTTTCCAAGTGACGCAGATGATTCTGCTCGACACTCTTTCCGTCGAGAGGGGAATTCTCAATGACTTCCGCTTCTAAAAGATATTCGGTCACAGGCTCATCGACTACGCTCCCTTCTGGCAACAAACGGTTACATAGCAACAAAACAACCAACCCTACTAAAGTGGCAGCTATTCCAATGGGCATAAAAGTAAAGAAGTCTAAGCCAGGCAAGCCTCGATCCAGTACAAAACTATTTACTATCAGATTGGTAGAAGTGCCAATTAGGGTAAGTGTTCCCCCAAGAATCGCTGCATAAGACAGAGGCATCAAAAGTTTGGCTGATGGGAAGCGCCGCTGCCCCTTGACACTAGACGCAAGAGCAGCTACCACTGCCGTATTGTTAAGAAATGCAGAACTCAACGCTGTAGCAGCAGAAAGTCTCAGTAAACTAGCCTTAAGAGATCCCTTAATCAATCCTTCTGAGATCACCCGAAGCCAACGAGCCCTCTCTAACCCGACCGATACCAACAATAGAGCGACCAAAGTAACAAGACCGACGTTCACCCCCTTTTGTAGAGCAGACTCTAACGGTACAAGCCCCGTTAGAAAGCACGATCCAGCAGCCGTGGCAAAGATCAGGGATGGCTTTAAGCGGGTAAAAATAAGTGAACCGATAACCAGAATGAAGATCCCGGCTACAAGCAATTGAGAAAAGGTCATAAGATTAGGGCGTCATTAAGGCTATATGAGATAGAGTTCTATTACTAATACACTTGTAACTCACGAAGATTATGCCAAATTTAATGTGACTGCGCTTTCTAGCCTCCAACCTTTAAAGCGGCAAGTTAAGCAGGCCCCTTCTTTGGCAAGATTTTGAGGAAAATAAAAGCTCATCTACTAGAGCATCCCGCATACTATTATGCGTGGCAATTAAAATGCCACGCTTTGCTAAAATCAAGCCAAGGTAAAGTCCTCGTGAGCTAAGGTCAGGTTAGGGTTGTATGCGGGATCAGCATCCAGCACCCCCCCCCACCGATCACGCATATAGTCAGCCTCCCTTTGTGCCCGGCGGCGTTTAGCTTTTGTATCATCCGCTCCACGGGAAACAGACTCGTGGTGATATAGCTCAGCATATGGCGTCCACAAATTACGATATCCTGCTTCACGAACTTTCAAACATAAGTCCACATCATTAAAGGAGATTGCCAAGTCTTTCTCATTTAAGCCTCCAACCTCCTCAAACACGGACTTACGTAATACTAAACAAGCGGCCGTCACAGCAGAGAGATTCTGTATTAGATGGAGGCGTGAAAAATAACCATACTCATTGCGACTGAAATATTTATGGGAGTGGCCCGCAACACCACCTATGCCTAATATTACACCACCATGCTGGATAGTATCGTTGGGATAATAAAGTTTGGCTCCAACACAGCCAATATCAGACCTTAAAGCCTGTCCTACCATCTCACTTAACCAACCATCATTGATGGGTTCAATATCATTATTGATCAAACCAATAATCTCACCCCTCGCAAGAGCAACGCCGAAATTATTAATTGAAGAATAATTAAATGGATGATTCCAGCGGTGAACTGAAACACGAGGATCAGAGGCAATTATCTCCTCTAAAAAGCCTAGTGTAGCCTTGCAAGTGCTTTGATTATCTAGAATTAACAACTCAAAATTTGGATAATCAGTTCTAGATAGAATTGCATCGATACAGGGCTTTAAAATATCATAGCCGTCCCTCGTAGGAACCAATAGAGTCACAAGTGGAGCGCATTCGGGCACATTCCATCGTACTCTGTAACTATTTGGAGCCGAACCTAGTGTCACACTGGCATTTAGAGATTGAGCATCCAAATAGTCACTCACGGCTTTTAAACCAGCAGTTGAGGCATAATTTTTAGCAGTACCTTCCTTAGCTGTGGAGCCGATAATTGCTCTCCAATGGTACAATATCTCTGGAATATGTACCACATTGCTACTATTCAGGTACGGCATACATCGCAAAAGCAAATCATGATCCTGGCTACCCTCTACCCCCAGGCGGAAGCCCCCAACCAAGTCTACGAGAGTTGCCTTTAAAACGGTCAAATGACAAATATAATTTTGTGACAGTAGCAGATCAGGATTCCACCCAGGTTTAAAGTGGGGATCAAAGCGTTCACCTAGCTCATCAATTTTATCCTCATCACTATAGAGCAACTGCGCCTCTGGGTTATCAATAATTGCCTGCATCACTGTCATCAATGCATGTGGCACCAATGTATCATCATGATCGAGTAGTGCAATATACTCGCCCCTTACCAATTCTAAAGCGGTATTACTAGCAGCAGATATATGCCCATTATCCTTTCGAAAAACTACTTGGATACGAGAATCCTTCTCCTGATAACTCTGAAGGCATTCTCGAACTTTCTGATTTGAAGAAGCATCATCTGCAATACAGAGCTGCCAGTTGCCGTAACTCTGCACAATTACAGACTCTATACAGCTACTTAGCAGCTCCAAATCACTGTTAAAAGTTGGGAGAATAATTGAAATCAATGGTTGCGTATCAAGTTTTCTACTGTATGCAACATCTAAATTGGAAGCTATCTTTAAAGTCTCAATCTCAGAGATCCATTCCGCATAATCACATGCCTGTCGCCGTTTGGAGAAAGTTCTTGCGTAATATTGTAATGCCAACTCTCTCCAAGACCGATTAGTCTCATGAGCTTCATTACGGATACTCTGCAGTACTTCCACTTTCCGTAAATCACGGAACTTAAAATGCGCGTTAATTAAACGCTGGCACAAACGATCATAGGCAAACTGCGCTGGTAATTTAACTAAACGAAAATGCTTAACAGAAAAGTACCCAGTAGACTCCAAAGGGTCTAATCGAAGTACCTTAACCCGCCTTGGTAGATACACGAGACGCTTTGTAACCCTGCCTGCCTTTAAGGGGATCAAAACACTATCCGACTCATCGAAACCTTGCCCATAATTAAAATATAGCTTTGAATCGGCGAGCAGTTGGTCATGCGATAAATTGATCTCCACCATATACCAACCAGCACCCATAAGGTGGTTTTTAATGTAAAATTGTGGATCGCTGCTTGTTGCGCGCCACTCGAAACCTTTTTCAAGCTTCGTAACAGGCTCAATTGATACCTGCGGCCTAAGCCGAGGAATCAAATTAACATGGAAAAGGGATCTTAAAAATTTAAACACTAGTTAACAGCCTAGAAAATAAACAGTTCATTTCACAGTTTTTCGCATGAAGACTCGAAAGCCGCCAATCTATAACTTTACATAAATACAAGCTCTTCAATCACAAATACTGTTAACAACCACCCCATATTCCCAAATTAATTTTCATACACTTTTAGACGGTTATATATCCTATTAATAACAACGCCACTAGGCCTAAGTGCCAGAGCCTTTTTTATGAAGAGCAGAGCCTGCTCAAACTCACCGATGGTCTCTAACGCCAATGCTGTTTCCCTGCAGATATCCGCCCCATCGGAAGAGCGTGATTTCACAACTTGAAGTTGCTTATCGGTGTATTGAAATTTAGATATGGTTGGCTCGTTATATAAAACTCCAAAAATATCGGCAAGCCGATAAACCACATAGCTATTTACGCTAGAATTTGAAAGGTGACTAGAAATCAGTTCTTTTAACTCTTCTTTAACATATGGACGATGATCAATTGCCTTTGCTGCATCCAGCAATTCGACTAAAGGAATACGCTTCTCTATTGTATCGACTTCACCTAAATTTGACGAAGCTGTCTCACTAAAGAAATCATCAGGGCAATATGCCAAAACGCTTTCTTTCATGTATTTATTGGATATGGAAAATTTTTCTTCTAACAGTTTTAGTTTTTCTAAAGTTACTACATCTGTTAGTGGCGAAGGCAACAGCTGCAATTCGTCTGAATATTTCTGTAAGCACCAATCCAATTCATGCTGCAATGACAATGTCGCATCACTCAGAATATAATTCAGCTGACGTTTTAGTTCCAAAGCTCCCAAAGAATAAGAAGAGTTTACAGCCTTAATATTCAAAGAGAATTTATTTATACGCTTCCTAGAAACACCAAGAAAATTAAGAAAATTTAACTCAATACTATTAGGCTCTTCCTTTGAATAACGATACGGATATACGATTACATTATCGGAACCAAATCTTTCAATCCAACTTTTGAAAACATCACCTGATATCCCCCCCAAGTTTTCATTTAATTTAGTCTCAATAAAGCAATCTAAAAGCTTAGTGCTAAAATGTCGTTTAATTGCTTGATTATAGTTTGAAACCAAAGCGCTTATTGGGGCTCTAAAATAAGCGAAAATTTTCACCCTATACTCGGATACAAGGCTAGCTAACTCTTTAGCTCGTCCATAAAAGGACTCACCTGACAGTAACAGGCACAGCTGATTCCGCTTCGCGACCTCAACCCACTCCACTAATAGCTTTGCGGCACTAGCCATATCACCACGTATAAGCATAACTCCTAACCTGGAGTGTCCACCTGAAACGTCGTTAACATCCAGTGGATGTTCTGGATAATAATAACCCGATTTTAAAAGCTCCTCTCTGTTATCCATACAAAACTTCTGAATAGCTGAAGAGCCAGATTTAGGGGCGCCAATATGTATCACAATGTCTTGTGATTTAGGATCAGGAATGGTAGAGCTAGTTACTACAGGAGTGATAAATTTTGATCTACCCCTACCCAAAAAATATTTACCAATAGAAGCCAAAGTAGATAAAGTCCCCAATATACTTAATTTTTAAGTAATCATTATTACTCAACCCTTTCACATTTTACTTATTAGCGTAACCTCGCGAAAGGGACCGGATGGGCAGAAAAAAAATTGCCATTTGCTGTCAACTTAGTCGTTTAGCACCCTACCCATATCCCAATAATTAAAACACTCTGTACTAAGCAAAACCTAGAACCAGCTCTTTAGTTTCGATGAATTTTCACAAACTAGAAAGTATCTCGAAGCTCTTAGATCAGAATAATCGTTGAATCGCTCTTCGAGCAGCCCTCACACCGTAAGTAAGTTGTACGAAAGTATAACTTAAATGATAACATTCAACTATAGTTAAAAACTATGACGTAATTGGCACAACAAATGTGCTAGAAGCATTTTTATGCAGAAAAGGCATGCCAATCCTGCATATAGACTCAATCTAGCCACCTTTTGACAGGTTAGTCACTCCCAAAAATATCTCTTGTATAAACTTTTTCAGAAATATCAGAGATCTCATCGACTAACCGATTTGCCACTACCACATCAGAGATTGCCTTAAACTCACTCAAATCACTAATTACACGTGAGTGAAAAAATTCGGATTCGGCAAGCGTGGGTTCATACACTACTACTTCTACACCCTTTGCTTTGATACGTTTCATTACTCCCTGAATAGATGAAGAACGAAAATTATCGGACCCCGATTTCATTATAAGTCGATAAATTCCAACCACCTGAGGATTGCGTTTCAAAACGGACGACGCAATGAAGTCCTTTCGGGTTGTATTTGCATCAACAATTGCAGAAATAATATTATTGGGTACGTCCTGATAGTTAGCCAGTAGCTGTTTTGTGTCTTTTGGTAGGCAGTAGCCACCATAACCGAAAGAAGGGTTATTATAATGATTTCCGATTCGCGGATCTAATCCGACGCCTTTAATTATTTGACGTGAGCTTAAGCCGTGTGTTTCCGCATATGTATCTAATTCATTAAAGTATGCAACCCGCATAGCTAGATAGGTATTAGAAAACAGTTTAATTGCTTCCGCTTCAGCTGAATCACATAAGCAAACGGAAATATCCTCTTTTTCAGCCCCCTGACAAAGCAGGTCAGCAAATTGTTGAGCCCTATCAGATTGCTCTCCAATGATAATACGCGACGGGTACAAGTTATCATAGAGAGCTTTCCCTTCTCTCAAGAATTCAGGTGAAAAAATAATGTTATTGCAGTCGAGCTGTATCCTTAATTTGTTTGTAAAACCTACAGGAACTGTAGATTTAATTACTATTGAAGCTGTAGGGTTAATTGTTAGTACATCTCTTACAACTGACTCAACCGACGTGGTGTCGAAATAATTTGACTCAGGGTCATAGTCAGTAGGTGTCGCGACAACTACGAACTCCGCATGTTTGTAGGCTAACTCCTTATCCAAAGTCGCCCTTAGATTTAGAGGAATTTCAGCTAGATATTTTTCTATCTCTCGATCAACTATAGGTGAAACTTTATCATTGATAAGATCCACTCTGCTCGCATTTACATCAACACAAAGAACTTCATTATGTTGCGCAAGCAAGACCGCATTAGAGAGCCCTACGTAACCTGTGCCAACTACCGCAATTTTCATATCTACTTACCGGACTTCTTTAAACAATTTATATCAACTCGAAAATAGACAAATTAAAGGCAAAACTATTTACAATAGTTTTGCCTTCCACGTCATACGAATATATAAAATGTCATGCTATTTTACCACACGATTTATAACAATTACCACTGCAACTACGTGACCAGAAATGCAAATTGAAAAGGTAAATTAATTCGCATCTGAAGTTTCTAAAGTAGACACTATAAAATACCTCATTCCCTAGACTTTTCATTAACCAGTCACGTCCTTACAATTAAACTTGAATAACTTTGCATTTATCATGGACGTTAATAGTTAGTAACTCCATATGAGATAATGTATTAATGTCGGATACAAGTCCCTCAAAATTATCCTGAACGTCAATGCGTTCGAGCAAACTACTACTTACTAATATACCTTCAAAGTTTAGTTCATCAATCTGACTCAATGCTACGAACTGGGAATTTAGGCTTGACAAATTACTGTACTTAAGATTCGGCCAATTGTCACTTGAAACTGTATTATCGACGAATCCAGAATCCATAGCATATGGCTGGGCCACCCTGACATTCTTATCATATTTTGAGAGCTTAGAAATCACATAACAATGAGAGCCCAGAGTAAGTAAAGAATCTGAGATTCCTTTAAAAAAACTTGGATGTAACTGATTTCCACTCTTTAAAAGGCAAACATAGTATTTGCCTATTTCATACGGAAATTCTAGGTGAGAAGGAAAGAAATCAATAAAATTGGAGTATTTGGCCTTGGCTTCAGAGCTTGGAGATGCCATGACAACTCCAATACTTCCTGAAAAATTACAGAAATTTGCCGATGCAATAATTGCTGCTAATGTGATATCAAGCTTTTCAGGATCCTCGCATTCGGTAATCAAGAACAGAATGCTTTCGGAAGCAGTGCTCGCATCCGGAGAGCCCTTATCAGGACCTGAAATTGAACTCTTATATTCGATTAACGAATCCGAATAATTTTCCAGCTTCGTTATCTGGTTTTCAGCCAAATCCATATAGTAGTTTGAAAGCAAGGCAGGTACGTAAAGTGGCCTATTTTCGTTTGTATACCTCACAATCAACTCCCAATCAACCAAGCGCCTCATTCTTTCGTTGAAGCCACCTAAAGACTGATACTTTGATCGTCGATGCATAAAGGCATTTAAATCTATAAAGTTTCTATTCTTAACTAGCGCCTGATTAAAGGGCCCTGCACGTAGAAACGACTCTTCCACCAAGCTTTCGCCACTGGTGAGATTGCAAGTTTGATGAATTAGCTGGCCCGCATAAGCACATTCTCTGCTTTGATTTTTTTCCAGCTCAAATGCCATAATAGAAAGATAATTTTTATCCCAGGTATTGTCAGAATCTAAGTAAGCTATAAAGTCTCCCCTAGCTTTCTCGAGGCCTACGTTTCTTGCTGAAGAAACGCCCATATTTTCTGGTAGCGTATAAATAGAAATACGGTGATCATTCGTTGATGATTTAATCACTTCTACAGAGCGGTCGTTACTCCCGTCATCAACAATGATCAGTTCCCATTCTTGATAAACTTGATCTAGTATGGAGCTAACTGCATCCAGAACTACATTTTCTCGATTAAAAACTGGCATTATGATGCTAACAAGCGGTTTCTCACTTAACCGGTCAAAGTATCTATTAGCATCATAAGATAGCCCTTGCTTTAAACTTTCAAAGTACTTCTTTACTGCCTGGTAGTTTTTGTCTTGAACATAAACCGAACGATGGACATAGAGCCATTTGTTAACATCCTGAAAAACATTAATTTTTTCAGGTGTTTTAGGTTCTCGAAGTGAAAATGAAACATCACGCTCACATAAATAAATCGTTTTACCATCAGGATCGATAGCTTCAACTTTTATATTATGGGCATTACCATCAAGTACAAACATCGGTAATTTGACTTGTAATGAGTGACACCCGTCGAACTTAAAGGCTTTTTCTAAATCTTCACGATAGTTATCCGCGGAATACACCCCTAAAAATCTTCCATCAGAAAACAGCTTAAATTTTATTTTATCAAATAGGTTTGTTTCATCTATAAGCCATCCACAAAGAGATCCACCTGAAATACCATCAATGCGCCCTTTATAAGAAGCGCTAAAACTATCAAACTGAATAGTAGACGGGGAATTTATTGCGTCAACTTCTCTCCATCGAATACTTACAACTGCCTTTTTTCCATTAATGTAAGTTTTTGGAATCTTAAAGGTATATCCGTGATGGCCGTCACCGCTAACTCCCGCTTTTACAAGATCCTCTCTAAACTCATCACAAGTTACATTACCAACATAAAATTCATCAACAAACACATCAAGATTTAATTTTAATTCGGGATTTAACGAATTTATAGCCCAACCATGCACAATTCCATCATTTGTTACTGAATCAAGACGTATTTTTAAATGATCAGTTTGTACGTCATCTTCAGACTCGAGGGTTTTTCCTGAAATGCCTGCTTTCCCATCTAAAACAGCTCGATCCATCAAACTATTCAGCTTGTCACTAGTTTCAGGGAAGCTTTTCTTTATTCTCTCTTTCCATGGATTAATGAATCTTTCTAATAGATTTTTCTCCAGCATTTCAAAGTCTCCCACCCCAAACTTACCATAGAAATTAAAAGTATTCCGAATATAATAGTAAAGATAGTATTCCTTTGGAGGCTTACCTTTAGGCTCAGAATTCTTATGATGCCTTATCAATACTGAAGGACAAATAACTATCTTTTTATCTTTACGCCTTGCCTCCAGGCACCAATCTGTTTCCTCGTAATATAGGAAGTAATCCTCAGGTATGTACCCGATATCATCGATCAACGAGCCATTAAAAAGTAGGCATGCTCCTGCTGCATACTCGACCTCATACGGCTCACTTGGCAATGAACTAAAATGATCGCCGGAATAATGATGATCGACATTAACACCTTCATCAAATGAAACTACTCCACCAGCACTCCAAATTTGACTAGTATCATCCCTTAAAATAGCTGGAGACACGATGTCTGACTCGATATTTTTCTTATAATTTATCAGGGAACTGATAGAGTTTGGGAGATACTCAATATCCGGGTTTGAAATCAGTACATACTCTGATTTTAAGGTGTCAATTGCGTACCGAACCCCGACATTATTACCTCTAGCGTAACCAGCATTAGTATTCAATCTAATCACATGGCAATCGCTAAAATAGTGTGTCAATAAGTTATCGTTGATATTTGTTGATTTATTATCAACAATGATAATTTGATATTCAAAGTCAATGGATTGGCTCCGTATACTTTGAACTACCTTCAGGACGTCTTTTTCACAGTTGTAATTTAATATTATAACTGTAAGTGTTGGACTGCTGACGGTATCTGTTGGCTGATGAATTAGTCTTGCCCCGTCGCCCAGATGTTTAAAGGGAGCGCTAGAAGACTGGTATGCAAATTTTATAGAATTTGCTCCATTGCTCCAAGAAATATTCTCCGCGTATTCTTTTGCTCGCTGCTTCATCAACGCTCTATCTAAAAGCGAGACCTCCAGTGATTTTTGCATTGCAGAAATCAACCCAGAAATACTACCTTTTTCATAAACAAAACCATTTTCACCATCTTTAATAATTTCTGGTAATACACCATCGGCGGGCGCAATTACAGGAATAGAAAAAGAAAAGGCATTTAATACCGATCCTGATGTCAAAATATTTCGATAGGGGAAAACAGCAAAATCTGCCGCATTAAAATACAGTTCCAATGACTCATCTTCAACCATCCCTTCATATATCTCAATCCCATCAACCTTTCCGTAGAGCTCGCTAATTTCTCCAGGCTTAATTGGGTGGACAGGCTTCCCTGCTATGATAAGTTTTGAATTTTTATCTACTTTCCTAATCTCTGAAAATGAAACGACTAAATCTGTAATTCCTTTATACGGACGCACCTGCCCAAGAAATAGAAATACAGTTTCAGAATCTTTAATTCCAAGCTTTTTTCGAGCAGCTGCCCTAGAAATTGTATTCGGATAAACACCTATATAATTTCCATGTTCAGAAATAGATATTTTTTTTCTGTTCATAAAATAATCCGCAGATAGAACATCTTTGGCCAATTCATTATGAACGAAAACCTGGTGTGCTAAGTCCGTTAACTCTTCATTAAGCTCTTTTTCAATTTCAATAAAATTACTATCGTGAGATAATTTATTATGAACAGTCCAAAAAAACTTACCGCCTTTAAGTATGTATCGCCTAATCTTTCCTATAAATGCGTTCTTTAAAAACTTTGCCTCATAAATAGTTTTTGCACCGGCCAACACTCCAGAGGTCCAGTGAAGATGAAAAACATCACTATTCACTAGTGAAGCATCTAATTCATTGTACGCAATATACTGAATATTATATTCCCCTTCGAGCTCTGCATACATTTCTTCCAAATATGGATTCGTAGCCCTGTAATCCGGACATATAATAAGGTTTTTCATTGATTCAACTATACTTTTCAAGTGCTTACAATTATAAATTATGCTCGTCCGTATCTATCTTGAAAACGAACAATATCATCTTCTCCTAGGTAGGAACCTGTTTGAACTTCAATCATCTCTAACTGAATTTTCCCCGGGTTCTCCAATGCATGTATTTCACCAATAGGAATGTAAGTCGACTCATTCTCAGAAACCAAACGAGTCTTTTCACCTATAGTAACTTTAGCGGTACCCGATACGACTATCCAGTGTTCGGCACGATGGTGATGCATCTGAACAGATAGCTTTGCGCCTGGCTTAACTGTAATTCTCTTTACCTGATCTCGTGCACCAAAATCTATCGAATCATAATGTCCCCAAGGGCGATACACCTCTCTTCCATGTTTGAATTCACTCCGCCCTTCATCTTTAAGTTTATTGACGACCTGCTTCACTTCTTGAATTTTATTTTTATCGGCAACAAGAAGCGCATCCTTAGTTTCAATAACTACGATATTTTGCAAGCCTATTGCCGCGACCAACTTTCCATCAGCATTAATATAGCAATTTTCCACATCCTGAAGTAGGACATCACCTCGAGTGACATTGCCATTCAAGTCCTTTTCAGATATTTCCCACAAGCTACTCCAACATCCGACATCACTCCATTGTGCATCGAGGGGAATCACCATAGCTTCAGTAGTTTTTTCCATAACAGCATAATCGACTGAAACATCAGGCGAAGATTTAAACTTCTCAGCATGAGGGCGTAGGAAATTCAAATCTGATTCAGCTTCATCCATTGCTGCCTTGCAGCTCTCAAATATGTCAGGGCAATGAACCTTAAGTTCTTCTAGATACGCACTCGCTTTAAACATAAACATGCCGCTATTCCAGAAATACTCACCACTTTCTAGGTATCGTTTTGCTGTATCTACATCTGGCTTTTCTACAAATTCAGCCACCGGAGATGCTTTGTGAATAGTTTCAGCTCGAATATAGCCGTATCCGGTATGCGGGTTTCGTGGTACAACTCCGAAAGTCACTAGCTTGCCTAGTTCAGCATGTGATTTAGCTTCCTCCACGGCTGCATGAAAAGCGGCTTTATCCTGAATTACATGGTCAGCAGCTAAAACCAAGAGAATCTCCTCTGGGTCTGCCGCCATAGCTGCCAGAGCTATCGCTGGAGCGGTATTTCGGCCCAAAGGTTCTAAAATTATTGTTGCTCCTTCGGATCCAACTTGCCGCAATTCCTCTGCGGCAATAAACCTATGCTCTTCATTACACACAACCATTGGTGCCAGAGACGATATCACCTCTATCCTATTGATTGTTTCAATCAACATGGAATCGCTACCCATCAATTTTAGGAATTGTTTCGGCATTAGTTCGCGGGAAGCAGGCCACAAACGACTTCCTGAACCACCCGCCATAATTACTGGTTTAATTTTCATGATTCGCTACCCCCTCTCCATATTGAGCTGTAACACTATTCATATAACTTCCATCCATAATAGAGGTCCACCAATCGTTATTTTCCAGATACCACCGCAAGGTTTTTCTAATACCTTTTTGAAAGCTTTCATGCGGACAATAACCGATTTCATCATTTGATTTCTTAGGATCTATCGCATAACGGCGATCATGACCAGGCCGGTCTTTCACAAAGGTAATTAACTCGTGAGATACTCCTGCGATCGCAGCTTTTGCATGAGGATATCTATTTTCAAGTAATGGGTTTTCACTAAACTCATCATTCATTAATGCACATATCAATCTAACGATATCAATGTTGGTCCACTCATTAATTCCACCTAAGTTATAACATTCACCCAGCCGCCCCTTATTAATAACCAAGTCGATACCTCTTGCGTGATCTTCAACGTAGAGCCAATCCCGAATCTGCTGCCCATTTCCATAAATAGGCAAAGGCTTATTATGTAGAATATTTGTTATTACAAGCGGTATTAATTTTTCAGGGAAATGATATGGCCCATAGTTATTTGAGCAATTACTTGTTGTCACCTGTAATCCATAAGTGTGGTGATAAGCACGCA
Organism: Microbulbifer maximicatervae (SeqCode); assembly: GCF_052468155.1. Classification (NCBI taxonomy): domain Bacteria; kingdom Pseudomonadati; phylum Pseudomonadota; class Gammaproteobacteria; order Cellvibrionales; family Microbulbiferaceae; genus Microbulbifer; species Microbulbifer maximicatervae (SeqCode). Next base: position 2,160,724 of record NZ_CP174335.1, on the reverse strand, counting down.
CTAGGTGATCAGAAGCTGCTTTACTTGCAGAATAGGGACTATTTGGTGCGTATGGCGTATTCTCACTAAAAGCAGGGTCTTCTGCTTCAAGAGTTCCATATACTTCATCCGTTGATACGTGATGAAAACGATGGGTTTCTCTATTGATCCCCTCATCAAGCCACACTGTTTTAGCTGCCTTTAATAAGCTATAAGTTCCAATAATATTCGTCTGAATAAATGCATCTGGCCCGCTAATTGATCGATCCACATGACTTTCAGCCGCAAAGTGCACTAAGGTATCAATTCGGTGTTCACGGAGTAGAGTTTCTACCAGCGCTCTATCGCATATGTCACCTTGGTAAAACTTATAATTAGGGTGATCCTTAACTAGATCTAAATTTGCAAGGTTTCCTGCGTATGTGAGTGCATCTAAGACTATCACTGTATCCTGTGGGTAATTTTTTATCCAGTAATGGACAAAATTAGCACCAATAAATCCAGCGCCACCGGTAACCAGTAATTTTTTCATATCAAGATCGCTATCAGTCACAATTTTTAAAAAAGCCCCAATACCTAATAGGCAATTAGACAATTAATGTTGTTGTTTCTTTTCAGATAGAGCCAGTCTAAGTGACTCACGCCAATGCCTAGGCTTAATATCTAATTCGGTAATCAATCGAGTTTTATCTAATACACTATAAGATGGTCTCTTCGCAGGAGTAGGATATTCATGTGTAGCTATTGCTTTAAGGTCTAATTGTTTATCCTGCGAAAGTACACCTAAGATCTTACCTTCTTCATAAATAGCTACCGCAAAGTCATACCAACTGGCTACCCCGAGGTCGGTACAATGGTATATACCACTCACACTAGGTTTTTGAGCAAGTATGATTAAGATCTCCGCTAAGGTTCCTGTCCAGGTTGGTGTGCCAACCTGATCTGCAACGACACTAAGTTGATCTCTATCCGCCATCAACCTAAGCATAGTATTCATAAAATTATTCCCGTGGGATGCGTAAACCCACGCGGTACGTACAATTATCGCTTCCGGAAGGATTCTTAAAACGGCAGTTTCTGCTTCAGCTTTACTAGAGCCATATACCCCGACAGGATTAACTTTATCGGATGTTAGATATGGAGCTGACTTCTCACCATCAAACACGAAATCTGTTGAGACGTGAATGAGGCGAATATTTAGACTGTTACATACCTCTGCTAGATTTTCGCTACCCTGCTTATTGATTGCAAAAACGACATTTTCTTCCTGCTCTGCCTTATCAACAGCGGTATAGGCAGCAGTATTTATGATTACATCGGGCTTAACTTCTCCGATCACGGCCTGGACAACTTGTTTATTGGAGATATCCAGCTCTTCGCGTCCCATCGCGACCATCTCAATATCGACAGGACATAGCTTTTGAAGCTCACGTCCAAGTTGACCGTTTTTACCCGTTATTAAGATTTTAAAAGTTGCCATTTTATACAGACCAAGAATAGTTTGACGACGCATCTATCGCGCCGCCAAGTTTTAGCAAAATAGGAAGGTTAATCTTTAAAGAGAAGCTAATCTCGGAGTTAGTGAAACCAGCGTATACTCTCTATTCGAAATGAACCGCATCCACAAAAGAACTACCGCAGCGATCTTTTTCCGAAAGCTGAGGCTGTATACCTTCAATAAGTGGCCAGTCAATATTCAGATCTTGATCATTCCACAGGAGCGACTGCTCGTATTCTGGAGCATAATAATCTGTGCACTTGTATATAAATTCAGCATTTTCACTTGTTACATAGAAGCCATGAGCAAATCCTTCAGGAACCCACAGCTGGCGCTTGTTCTCAGCTGACAGGTAGACACCAACCCATTGTCCAAAAGTTGGAGAGCTTCTTCGTAAATCTACTGCAACGTCATAAACTTCGCCATGCACTACCCTAACTAACTTACCTTGAGTTCTCTCTGTCTGGTAATGTAAGCCTCGCAAAATTCCTTGAGAAGACTTACTGTGATTATCTTGAACAAACGTACGATGTTCACACTTACTATTAAAGATATCATCACGAAATGACTCGTAGAAAAAGCCACGTTCATCACCAAACACTTTTGGTTCTACAATTTTAACGTCGGAGATTTTTGTATCAATGATATTCATACTAATTGAGAATTTAGCTGTCATCGCGCAGAGAAGCAATCTAGCTACTGCAGCTCTAATGAGGAGGATAGAGGCAGAGTCGTTCGTCCCTGAACGACATCTAAGTAATAACTCTAGAAAAAGCTCAATTTTAGCCCGTTTGGACTTTTATAAACCAGAGGCGTAGCGTCGTGTATTGAGAGAAGAGGTTTCACCATTCTCAACTAAAATTTGCATCAAATATTTCCCATAGCCACTTTTCATTAAAGGTTGAACTTGCGCTTCTAGCTCTTCTGCAGTGATAAACCCTTTACGATATGCAACTTCTTCTGGGCAGGCTATTTTTTGCCCCTGGCGACGTTCGATTGTTTGAACAAAGTGAGCCGCATCTAACAAATTATCGTGCGTACCAGTATCCAACCAAGCACTGCCGCGTCCAAGACGTTCCACGTCTAATTGATTTTGGGTAAGATATACTTTATTAATATCTGTGATTTCCAATTCACCACGCGCACTCGGCTTCACTTCTCGAGCGATGTCACAAACTTGATTATCATAAAAATAAAGGCCAGTGACAGCGTGATTAGACTTAGGCTTTTCGGGTTTTTCCTCTAAACTAATAGCCCTACCATCATCATCGAACTCAACAACACCATATGCTCGCGGGTCTGCCACACGATAACCAAATACTGTAGCTCCCGTCTCTCTCGCATCAGCTTGTTGCAAAATTTGACTGAAGCTGTGCGAATAAAAAATATTATCACCTAGTACAAGGGCGCTGTTGTAATTACCTACATGTTCGCGCCCAATCAAAAATGCTTGAGCTAGGCCATCGGGAGATGGTTGCACTGCATAAGAAATATTAATCCCCCATTGTGCGCCATCCTCGAGCAGACGCTGGTATAAAGATTGCTCCTCTGGTGTCGTAATGATTAGGATGTCTCTAATACCAGCCAACATCAATGTCGTCAAAGGATAATATATCATCGGCTTATCATAAACAGCCATTAACTGTTTGCTCACCCCTTTTGTCAAAGGATACAAACGAGTTCCTGACCCTCCGGCCAGTATTATCCCCTTGCGTTCAGAAGCCCCTTTAGCAACCATCGCCCCTTACCCCCAATTTTCCATTCCGCTATTGACTTTATTTAATATGTCTCAGAAGTTCCTGGACATTAAGACTTCCATGAAGGTGAATCCAACCACTGAACCCCAAAAGCTCTATTGAGCCCTTTGAGGCGTGGATGATTACATAGATGCCCCAAAAACGATATCACAAGCGCCTTACAGCTCATCACAGCCATAAAACTACATTTAAGAACATACGGTAAAACTACTATTCTTTATTAACTCTGCAAAATAAAAGCCAATATGAACACGAAAAATACATTAGATGTACCAGTTAAAATGATAGTACCGCAGCTGTGCCTACCGCAATGCGATATAGTATCTCTGTGATGTCTTTTGTTACTTGTAGCTCGCTAGATTGGATCTTTGGCATTACCATAATTTCATCACCTGGTCTCAGGCGATCTCCTAAGCGATTATCAAAATCACGGTCCTCAATGCGATTAATAGTTCCATCTAAGTGTAAAATTACTAATTCTTGCTCATTTGCGTTATTGGCAAAGCCACCTGCAAGCTCTATATAATCATCCAAAGTGTGCTTTTTATTGTAAACCAATGATGTAGGGAAAATAACTTCTCCCACTATTGATACAGTCGAGGATTTCAATGGAACGACTAGCTCATCACCATCCTCCAGTAACATTTGAGCTGCATTTGGATTATTAGCAATCACCACTTGGCCTTTAGGTTCTGCCTTCCGCGCTTGCTCAATAAAGTTTTGAATCATCAGTGCACTGTCTTTCTGTGCAGTTTTTTCCAAGTCGGTATTAGGCTGACGCGTAAGAACTTCCATTTGCAACGCATCAAGTGAACGGTCTAATGCTGCACGCTGCCTTTCAGCCACACTCATTCGGTATAACTGGATAGATTCCCTATCTGCGTTATCTCGGAAGCTAAGCTGCTCTAACAGAACTTCCAGCGTTGCACCGTAAGGTAAAATATAAGTTGCAGGGCCATTTAATTCACCCGAAACACGAATGGAAATGGACTTTACATCGTTATCTCTAACCAGTTCAACCTCTGCACCTGGGTACAAACGCTGTGTAAGGGCTTTATCAAGAGGGAGATAATTAGCCTGCTGAATACCATCGATAGCCTGTGTGATTCGAGCAAAGTTCGCCTGAGGGTCTGGCTTACTAATGAGAAGCATTTCGCCAAGCTGCGTATAAGGCCCAATAAACTCCATCTGTGCAGCCCGCTGAACCGCTCCCTCCACAGTTACAGCTCCCCTTTTAGCTCCAACCACGATAACATCTCCGTTGCGCAACTGAAGTGCCGGCATAGTCCCTTCGACCAAAAAGTTATAGAGATTGATTGACTCTATCGGTTCTCCTTGACGCAACACTTTGATGTCAACAAAGCTACCACTTTTTGCATCAATCCCTCCTGCACTATCAAGATAATACAAGATCGAGTCAGAGCTGAAACCATTGTACAGTCCGGGGCTAGCTACATACCCAGTAACAAATACTTTTACCGGCTGACTGGCCTCAAGATTAGCGTAAGCCTGAACATTATTTTTAAATACCCGCTTGACATGACGCAGAACGAAAGTGTTTAACTCTCCGTTTTTTACTCCAGCCACATGAACAGGGCCAACCTCAGGAATAAATATATTTCCTTTAGGGTCTACAGTAAGCGAGGCACTGAAACTATATGCTCCCCATAGCTGTAAATTTATTTGATCACCAATTGTAATTCGATAATCAGGGTTGAAACCGCTAAAAGGCTGATCTTTAAATCCCCCCTTGAACAGCGTCTGTCCAAAAACTGGCACATTATTTTGATGCGACTCTAAAGAAGCGGGCTCGTCGATTAATTGAGTTTCCAATGCTATAGCTTGCCCGCATCCCAACGAAGCAAGTAGAGCAAACCCAGATCCGATTTTCTTAACTTTTCCTGTAATCATTTGTGCTAATCTTTTTCGAATAAATTTATCGATGAATTTAGGGAACCCCCAACGTTCTCTCTGCTTTACATCCTATGTTCACGGATAGTAACAACCAGCATTTTTCCTATCCCGCATAGCATCAGCAAAATAATTGCGATGCTTGTCAAATTGTAGAGTTTATGTGGATACTCAGCTTCCTCAGCTAACGATGGCTTCGTCACAACCAATAAATGCTTTAACTTACCTGAAGCCTCCATTCGTGCGGCCTCTAACGCCTTAAGAGAAGTGGCATATGCATCAGTAGCAAACTGCAAATCGAGTTCTAAATTTTGGAAATGAGCACTAAGAGAATTAAGTTTTTGTTCTCCCTCCTCCTCCCCAATCCCCACCAAACGGACCTTCTCTAGCTCTATCTGATTCTCAAGGGCATCTATATCCGCTTGCATAGACACAATTTGTGAAGAATCTGCATTTAGGTATGTCTTTGCTGCCGTAAGCTGGGCACGTTGCTCAGCTAGTCGTGATTCTAAACCTTGGATAATAGTACTAATTCCCTTGGTCAGTTCCTCTGGACTTACCACCTTATGGCTGTTCTGAAAGTCAAGAATTAGCTGCTTAGTAGTCCGTAATTTTCCCTGAGCCAAATCAACTTCACTTTTCACAAAAGCGACTTGTTTATCGGCCAATTGATTACTAATTGCATTGACAAAATCTTCGGACTTTTGAATAACAGTCTCACTTAACAGTTTTGCAAAAGTCGGGTCAAATGCCTGTATTTCGATTGTAATAATCCCTGTGGTCTCATCATGACCAATGCCTATATGCTCACGATAATATTCCAAGTACTCTTCCTGAGTTGCATCAGAGGACAGCCGTGAAAAGAAATCGTAACGAGTACTTTTGTAATACTCTGAAAGTCCTAAATTATTATCCAAGTACAGCGCCATATCTAACGAGTGGATATAGTTGACCACTAAGAAAGCATCCTGAGTATCAGCGCCCATGCCAGGAATTAGCAAACCTAGTGCGGGGGATGTTGCCTGAGACGATGTACTATCCTTCACTATCAACTGCGCTCTACTAACATAGCGCTCAGAAACCCAGAACAAATAGTACACAACAAGTAAAAGTAGAGGCAAAAATACAAACAAAGCCCATCCATTGAACCTAGAAAAATAATTAGAAGCCTTGCTCACCACGTCAATCAGAGCTTTTTTCCTTGATGGATTCTGCACTTGTGCTTCAACTAGCTGGTCTTTAACTTCCATAATTAACTCTTATGCATCTCAATGGCTGTTGTTTTTTCTGGAGCTCTTAGTTTTTTCCCCTGATACAACTCAATAGCTTGATCAACCGTATCAAGAATCCTTAATCCATTCGGGTCCAGATATATCCCTACATCACAATTCTTCCGAAGAAGTGCCATAGCATGTGCCACAATAATAAAAGATGAATTCTTCCTTTTTTCGGCTATAACCTCTTCGCACTTTCTTTTGAAGTGTGCATCGCCAACCGACATCACCTCATCAACCAAGTAAATATCGAAGTCGATAGCGATGCTTAAGCCAAACCCGAGTCGTGAACGCATTCCGGATGAGTAATTACCTACAGGGACATCGAAATAATTTCCGATTTCAGCAAAGTCTTGCACCTTATCCATTACTTTGCGCTGTGCACTTCCCCAGATACCGTGTATGCCGCAAACAAAAGCAACATTTTCACGGCCAGTCATACTTCCTTGAAAACCACCGGCCAACCCCATCGGCCATGAGATCCTTTGATTGGTAAGCACCCTTCCCGAGTCGGGATAATCAATACCACCCATTATGCGTAGTAAAGTTGACTTGCCGGCTCCATTTCGACCAAGAATACCTATGTTCTTTCCTTCAGGGAAAGATGCATTCACGTTCTCAAAAAGTACTTTTCGTCCATGAGGCGTGCGGTACGACTTAGTTAAGCGCTCTAATCTAATCATTGACTTCTCATTAAATCACGCCAATTTGCCCGATAGCAAAGCAAACCAAAAAATAGCACCGAAACAGAAGTAACTCCTAGGTACATCAGACTTCCAGAGTATCCACTGAAGTTACTAAATAACGCCTCACGATTTAACTCAATTACATGCAACAAAGGGTTCCACACCAAGTAAACATGATATTCCTTTGGAACCTGTTCAAGGGAGAAGAAAACCCCAGACATAAAATAGAGAGGCCGTATTAACATAGGGATTACCTTCGCCGCTTCTGGAAACCGCTCACCCAAAACACATAGCGCCAAGCTAAGACCTAAACAAAAAAAGAAAAACAGCAGGTTAATTGCCGTGAAAAGTACAAAATTATTAAACGGGGTGGACACTCCACCCCATGCAAATACAGCCATGAGTGTGACAAGAGTTGCCAGATAAATAACAAACTCCAACAACACACGACTTAGAACTGCATCAAACGGCCTCAGCTGCCGATAGTTGAATAACCCTCGATTTGATTTCACTGCCGCTAACCCCTTCTGCACGCAGTGATTAAAGAAAAGAAAAGGGGCAATTCCCGCAAGCATGAATAGCGGGGTAGGCACCCCAGGATAAAATTCATCTCTTAGAAAGCTGAAAACGGCCACCAACACTATGATATGGAGTGATGGCTCCAGCAGCATCCAAGCATACCCGAGTCGCCACTTGCCAAAACGAGTTTTCATCTCGCGCACCAGTAGCGCATAAATCACATCTCGTTGAATTTTCCAGGTTGAGCGTTGGGTAAAAAACTCCATAAAGATCTACTATTTTGCAAAGTGTGAACCAGTTCGCAACGGAACCAAAGGTAGGTTTGGGATAATCGAATAGAAAAAGTAACCCTGTAGGTGGCTCTTAAGTACAACCCCTAACACTTCATATTAAAAAGTTAAGCTTACCCTTCATTAACAATAAATTAGATTACTGTCAACATCACCCCTTCACAAGAATAAGTGCAATATCTTATAGCAGCGCTCAACTAAGGCAATCACGCGCCATTACGCTAACATTGCCGGCCATCTCGCATAACTAATCTTCAACACTTCTTTACTAAAACGGGCAGGCGTCAAATGATAAAGCTCTGCGCACCAACCCTTAAGCTCCTGCGGCCATCCATAAGTTGTAATTCCCTAGGCTAAGGCCTGCCCCTTATACTAGCACCCAAAATCTGCAATGCGACTCGCTTAACCCAAACCCTCCATGCTAATGACGAAAAAATCCGCTCGTTGAGCGGATTTTGGCCACCTGATCTAATGGTGTATGTAAGTGGGCCACAGAGTTTTTGTAGCAATTCAGCTACAATGGAACCATTGGAAAATGGGCAACCTACTGAATTCTAAACAAAAATTTACTCCCTGAGCAAGTTTTATTCTCTACAACCTTGCTTTGCTGTGGGAGCTACTACCCTCAGACTTGGGATTCTGCTCTGTCCTGCAAAAACACGATCTAACGCTTTTAACGGCTGATCAAAATACAACCAGAGCACCTCTCCCAGCCACCTATAAAGACATTAACCATGTTAGCATCAACCAGCCTGAGGTATTTCTGCCATAAAAAGTTGGCTGTGCGACAATCTATTCATCTTAACTTTAAAGAAGTAGCATCGCTGGAGATTTGCAATTCCTTCATATATAAGTCATCTTTCATAATCAAGCTTCAGGAGAAGCCGGAAATAACGAGCTTTTACCTGCCATGATTTTTAAATATCCACCAAACCAGTCATGCCGTTAACTCTCCCATATTGCCCTGCTTAAAAATCTAAGGTAAGCCTTATAGGGACACATTTACCTTCTAATAGATAAGTGATATTTATCATGTCTGTAAAATAATAGTCAGGTTCTTGCCTGCTTCCAAAAATATCAAAAATATTTTAAACTTAGGGCAGCGCTAGAGGGAGTCTCTTATATATCTCCTGACTTAAAATTTAAGTTCTATAACTACTACGCTCATAGAATCTGAAAAACTCAAACGCTCAAATCATGCAACGTACGAAATAATTTTTACTATCAACAAACGACCAAATATAAATAGCTTGGTTTCAGGTATTAAGGAGCCTCTGAATAATTCCGTAATGCCTCTGCGGGTCTTGAAGGTTGCAGATGTTAGGCGCAGCTCGCCGCGAATGGCCGTAGCCCTTTGCAAGAGCTGCAACGCAGCAGCTGTGGCCTTCAAGGCCCGCCCTTCGGGGCTTGCATAGCGATTCACACTCCGCGTTGCGACTTCTTGAAAGGTCTAGACATTCCTGCGAAGCCGCGCCTTGATTGTGAACCGCTATGCATGCCAGAGGTATCGCGGAGTTATTCAGAGGCTCCTTAAGTGCAATCCTTTTATACCGCAAGCAGATCAGCTTGCAGCCCTATAAATAACTCATTCGGTGACCTTCCACCTCGACTCGCTCTTGGTCTACTATTCAGGCGATCCATTACAAATTGAACCTGCTCGTCTGTTACCTTATTAAAATCGGTACCCTTTGGGAATGAGGCCGTTAGTATTTTCATTGATCCCTCTCTCCCAAGATGAATATGGGTGAGTAAAATAAATATGAGCTTCTAAGCCTTCTGCAATTGTTTCATGACCAGCAAACTCAAGACCATTACCGAAGGTAATTGTTTTGATTTTTTCTTTGAAGTTCACCATGTGACTAACCGCTGCTTCAGCCAATAAGCCTGATCGTTTACCTGTTAATCTGACAATAACAGTAAATAGCGCTTGCGTTCAACCATGGTCAGCAAAGCTCCACCACGCCCCTTGCCTATAACGGTATCACCTTCCCAGTCACCTATCCGATTTATCCGATCAACAACCGCTGGTCGTTCATCTATGCTCACTCTGTTTTTGATCTTTCCGCGTCGATCATACTTACCGTAGCGCTTACGATAGGGCTTTGATGCAATCCTAAGATGCTTGTATAAGTCTCCACCATTTGCCTGATCTAAATAAATGAGTTGGTAAATCGTCTCATGATGTAACGATACACCTGTATGTCTCTTTAAATAGCTTGCAGTCTGCTGAGGACTTAATTCTTTCCGAGTAGGATGACTATTTGTTGCCACACTCCATCAGTCACTTCTGTGCCTTATACGCTTGCCTGCGTCTAAGCTCCGAAAGCTTATGCGCTTACCCTGGGCGATATCCTCGCAAACCTGTATTGCGTCGTAGCTCTCGGCTGATCGTTGCGGGGTGCCTCTCTAACAATTTTGCTATTGCTCTTTGAGAGTGTCCGGATTTTTTAAACTGTAAATCTGGTATCGTTCGTTCTCGCTCAATTGGTAGTAGCTCATCAGTGCCTTTCTCTTGGTCGGGAGAGGTGCCGACTCTACCAGCTGAGCCCTCCCTTACCAATTGCACTTATTATCCGAAACCAAGTTACATTACATTTGTTCCAAAAATAATAAAGCTCCTCTTTTACGCCTCCTGGCTGGGCGATGGTATCGCATTCCTCCGCTATGGGGTCGCTGAATTCAGCGATAGCGCTTAAAACTACAATAGGAGCCCCAAAAACCTCTGAATCATTATCTTTCAGACGATGTACAAATACTTCGGTATCACCTAGAGCAAATAATTTAGGATATCCCTTGTTAAGAGCTTCTATGTCAGACATACCTATACTTTTTGAAGTGCTATCGTTTTCGCAAACACCAAAAAATAAGATGAAGAAAGAAATAACAATAAATTTAAAAACGTTGTTTAGCATCATGATTCAGGTATTACATTTAACAGTTTATTAAAGAGCCAGTGGCTCACTATCCGTGAGGCCACTATTTCTGAAGTAGACCTTTAAGCTATGTAAAAAAGCCTTTATTTACAGTAGGTAAAAAATTTTGACCAAATAATAACCAGAAATAGTCAGCCATCGGCTCAAATCGCCTGGTTTCATCTCTCGCTCTTGAACACATTTTACCCGCAATTACATCAATAAGTTAGGGGGGAACTTTCTGCAGATGTAAGCCATGGCTCTATAATTCGGGGCTTCGCACCGGCGGTACGCCCATTCCAGTACTGAAAGCAACGACTAGTATCACCCACTCAGAATTGCCATAGCCGCAATCGAGCTATGCACAATAAGTCGTCCGACAGTATCATAATACCATCAGACACCGGATCGGAAGCCTCCCCCCTTAAAGTAGACGCCACCTTATATTCATCTGGGCTTTTGAACCCAAGTGAACCATGTCTTCTTTTAAAATTATAGTGCTTATCAAGATACCAAGATAAGTTAGTTCTTAGCTCCTCAACGGATTCAAAATTAAACCCTTTGAAACTCTCAGTTTTCAGTGTTTGAAAAAATGATTCTACATACACATTATCATTCATAAATCCTGGACGGTTCATGCTCGGCTCAATACCCAGTTCCTTGAGTCGGTTTTGGTATGCATGAGCACCGTACTCAGAACCTCTGTCGCTGTGAAATATTGGATCTGATTCTATATTTCTGCGACGGACAGCTTTATTTAGCGCTGACAGTGTTAGCTCAACAGTTCGAGTGTCCGACAGCTCCCAACCCAACACTTTCCGGGAGTAAAGATCAATAATCACAGCTAAATATTGCCATTGCCCATTGATTTTCATATAGGTTACATCACCAGCCCATTGAGAGTCTGGTTTACTCGGCATATCATGCTCTCTTTGTAAATTTTCAACCTAAATGCAAGGATTTCCAGGCAAAGGGCGTCGGCGATAGATCCTTCCGGCTTTCCCCACGATTCCAGCCTCTCTCATAAGGTGTTCAACGCGCTTGTGATTTATTCGTTCACCATTAGCTTTCAGCTCTGCGCTAATTCTTGGGCTTCCATAATTACCATCATGCTGCGCATAGATAGCTTCGATACATCCAAGAATTCGCCTATTTTCTATGTCTCGAGTGCTCTCATCACGGTTGAGCCACTTATAAAACCCTTGGGGTGAAACATTCAAGTATCTACATAAGTACCTGACACCAAAGTCTGATCGATTACGAGCTATGAACGAGAATCTTTCAGCTTTGGATCTTTCAGGTACATTTCCCACTTTTTTAGGAAATCATTCTCCTTTTGCAATTTCTCAACCTGCTTTTTTAGACGTCTTATCTCTTTATCATCAGTTTGAGACTGAGTTTTCGTTGTCTTTGTCATACTTATTCTACGACTGGGCTTCTCGACCAGCTTGCCTTCTCTACTTTCCTGTCGCCATCTAAACACCATTACTGGATGCAAACCAATAACGTTGGCGATAGTCGTCGTATCTACTTTCAGTTGATTAGTGAGAGCTACCACTCTAACTTAAAACTCTGTTGAATATTCAACAACCCGCTCTTCACTCAGTATTTTCGGCATTTTTTCCTACCTTATTCAAAAGGTAGGCGTCTACTCAATGGGGGAAGGTTTCCGCGCGCCGCGCTGAGTTTAATAAATTCTTTAATTACCTAATGGCTGAAGGCTTGAGCAAACTGGAAAGCAACCCCTTCACCACAGCCGACGATCGCCCGCGCCTGCTGGAAAAGGGAAAGCCCATTAAAAAGCGCCAACGCTTAACCCTGGAAGCTTACTGGACCATCTATGACAAGGCCGGGGAATTAGGCTATGAAGCGCTTCAGGTCGCTATGGGTATCAGTATGCTAACTACCATGCGTCGCGCCGATATCTGCGAACTGAACTTTGAGAAACACCTGCAAGGTGACAATCTACGCAAAACGATTAATAAATCTGAAGCGCAACGGGACAGCCTTGCCGCCAGCCACTTAAATTTTAATTTAAAAACCCACCAACAACTTGGCAAACTTATAAACCGCGCGAGAGAACTCAGCCTAAGGAATTATCGCTGCCCCTATTTACTAAGCCATACACCTAAGCAACGGAGAACGGGAAAAATCAAAGAGCATGTTTGCCAGGTAATCCCCGACCGATTGAGCGATATGTTCACCGAAGTTCTCAACGCTACCGGTCTCTATATCGGATTAACCAAAGATCAAACCCCACCCAGCTTCCACGAAGTACGCAGTCTGGCTTCAGACCGGTTTAAGCGTATGGGGTATGATGTGGAATCAGTGCAGCAGTTAATGGCGCATACTGATGAGCGGGTCACGCAGGCGTATCAAGCTAGGCATGGCATCGATTACGAAGAAATTGCTATTTACCTAGATGAGCAGGCAATCGGTCGAGAGTTTTAAAAAAGGGCTAGGAAAGCCCTTTTAATAATTTCGTTACTAACTCAGCCCTAGGTATCAACCCAAGTTAGTAGGAGCAGAGCGAACTTACTCACCTTCTACGGTTAGAAGCTCAGCACTGCCATCAACAACAGTAATCATCTGGTTATTACTACAAGGATAGAGATTTATCCCATTGGAAAAACTAGAGAGGATATGCTCAGCGGCATCCTTAAAGGGTTGATTCCCGTAGTGAGGTAACGGGTAGAAATCCACAAGGTTCAGCCCCTCATAAGACTCTAAACCCTTTACAACATCGGCATTGTCCATCTCCTGGATATACGCAATATTCGGTGAAAGTATGACAGAACCTGCCGACTCACCAATATACGTTTTACCGGATTTTACCTGTTCTAGTAGGATTTTATCCGCCCCACTTCGCCTGAGTTCTTGAAGCAGAAAAAACGTATTGCCGCCAGTCACATAAATGTATTCATTATTCTTAAGTTTACTTTCAATTTCACTGATTGAGGCTGTGGATACATCCAAGTTATCCACAGTAAGGCCCAGCCTTTCGAAGGCCCGCCTTGCATCATCAACGTAAAAATCAATTTCTTCGGGAATACTTGCAGTTGGGATAAATGTAACCGCTTTCCCTTCAAGACCTCTCTCATAGCCTCCAATTACATCAGCAACCTCAGCGAGATATGAGGTCAAGAACAGTTTGGTCATGTGTTTTAATCCCTTAACGTATAAATCGAATCAACTGCCTAATATTGAAAGCACGCACTCTCTAAGGAAAAAGCTAAGAAGCTCGTTACAAAGCCACAGGATTATCATACAGTCATTGGAGATGACAAAATTGACCTATATCTACATCATTAAAAACACAAAGGCAGAATGAAAAAAAAGGCCATCTTAGCTTTTAACTAAAAGCTCAAATTGAATAACGGCACATACAGGCATGGCTGATGAACCAGGGGGGGTAGTTAAGTTGATATGAAAAGCAACCTGGATGGGCAAGAGCTTTCAAGGTAGAAATTTCAGACGAAAAAAAAAGGGCCTTAAGGCCCTTTTTTCATTCTTGCGAGTTTTTGTTCACCGGATAAGAGGCCGTGAACCTCTTCTCGCAACGCCTTGAAGTACAAGGGAAATTTGGTGGAGCTAAGCGGGATCGAACCGCTGACCTCAACACTGCCAGTGTTGCGCTCTCCCAGCTGAGCTATAGCCCCAAATTTTGTTGCTTGACGTTTCCGTCGAAAGCGGGGCGCATTTTAGCAAGGTTTAGGCGCCTGTCAACAGAAAAAATAACTTTTTAATCAATTAGTTAGCTGCTGACACCATAGGCCCCCGGAGGCTGCCGCTTCCAGGGGCTCACCAACGCGAATCAGCCTTACTTGAGTCCAGCGTACTCTTTTTCCCAGCGCTTCAGCACCTTCTTCCCGGCACCGCCCAATACGTCGATCGCCTGACGCAGGCGGGCGCGGCTGAGATCGGGGCCCAGGAGCACCATGGCTTCCATCACGGAGAAGGACGCAGTGGTGCCGCTGATGGCGACAAACAGTGGAGCGTTAAAGTCTTTTAGCTTGATTTCCATGGCCGTGGACAGCGCCTTCACCGCCTGGAAGATACTGTCCTTGTCCCAAGCGCGAAGGGCTTCCAAACGCCACAGGGCAAACTGGAGTAGCTTCTTCTGGTCATCCAGGGGCAGCTTGTTACCGCTGAAGCTGTCTTCGGTCAGGGGCAGTTTGCCAGAGGCGAGGAAGCTAACCAGCGGAGCAAAGTCACCGAAGGTTTCCATGCGCTCTTTCGCCTGGGGCAGAACCTTAAGCAGGTTGTCGCGGTTAAACATCCACTCGGTCAGGCGATCGGCGAGTTGCTCGTTTTCCAGTTCACGAATCCACAGACTGTTCAACCAGGACAGTTTCTCTACATCGAATACCGGGCCACCCAGGGAAACACGCTTAATATCGAAGTGCTCCAGCATCTCTTCGAGAGAAAACTTCTCGCGCTCATCCGGCATGGACCAACCCATACGGCCCAGGTAGTTAAGCAGTGCTTCGGGCATAAAGCCGGCGCGCTGGTAATACAGGATAGAGGTGGGGTTCTTGCGCTTGGAAAGCTTGGTCTTGTCCGGGTTGCGCAACAGCGGCAGGTGGCAGAGCACCGGCATTTCCCAACCGAAGTATTCGTACAGCAGTTTGTGCTTGGGTGCGGAGTTGATCCACTCCTCACCGCGAAGAACATGAGTGATCTCCATCAGGTGATCATCCACCACGTTCGCCAGGTGGTAAGTGGGCATACCATCGGACTTGAGCAGAATTTGTGCGTCTACTTGGGCCCAGTCGATTTCAATAGTACCGCGCAGCAGGTCTTCAATTACACATGAGCCCTCTTCGGGCACGTTCATACGCACCACATAAGGTGCTCCGGCAGCGCGTCGCTTTTCCACTTCCTCTTCAGGGAGCGCCAAGTCGCTGGGCTTCAGTGCGATGCGACCTGCTTCACGCAGTTCTTCGCGGAGCTGCTCCAGCTCTTCCGCAGTGCGATAGCAGTGGAAGGCGTGCCCTTTTTGTACCAGCTCATCGCAGTAAGTTTTGTAGATATCCCCGCGCTCACTTTGGCGATAGGGGCCGTGGGGGCCACCAACGTCCGGTCCTTCCTGCCAGTCCAGCCCGAGCCAACGCAGGCTGTCGAGAATGGCTTTCTCCGATTCCGGGGTACTGCGCTGCTGGTCGGTGTCTTCAATGCGCAATACAAACTGGCCGCCTTGAGCGCGGGCAAAACACTGGTTGAAGAGGGCAATATAGGCTGTACCAACGTGGGGATCACCGGTTGGAGACGGTGCGATTCGGGTTCTTACGGTCATGATAAACCTGATTGATAAATGGAGGACTCGTTAAACCGCAGGATTATAGCGCTGGCCAGCCTCTTGGCACAGGCGGGGTTTTCTCCTCAATAAGAATATTTACGCGCCATAACTTCATTATTGTGAGCTAATGACGTGACATACATCACGAAAAAAGTATTATTGCCGCCATAAAGAAGGAATGGCTTGACTAACGTATTACCCCAAATTTTGCAGGGGTTTCCGCGAGCAGCTTCTCCCTAAGAACGATAAATTAATCGCTCAGGATGGCATACCATGCAAAAAAATGTAGTTCGCACACTGTTTTCTGCTATTGCAGCAGGTACCCTTTTCAGCATTTCTGCCGCTTCAATGGCCGCTACTGATAGTGCAAGCAGTGATATCACCCTCTCTTTCACACCCACTATTGAGATCACTCGTGTAGACAACCTCACGATTACCGATCCCACTTTGGGTACCGATGCCGTAGGCACCGAAGATTTCTGTGTGGGCGGCCTCGGGTTCTCCACCTACAGCATTACTTTCGACAGTAATGATTCAGTAAATGATACTGAGTTCACCCTTACTGACGGCACCAACAATGTCCCTTACAGTGTTGGTTTTGATAACAGCACCTCCGGTACTTTTACTACTGTTACCGAGGGCGATGCGCTGACAGGCCAAACCCGGAATATTGCTTCCTGTGGCTCCAGCGATAACGCGCGCTTCCAAATCACTGTGGCCAACAGCGATTGGGAAACTGCAACTGTGCTAAATGGCACCACCTATACCGATACCCTGCTGATCACTGTCGCCTCCGAGTAACAGTAAAGAGTGGCTGGCCCTGCCAGCCATAGCTCAATATGGCAGGACGTCATCTGGGGCGCCTTGCGCTGGCTTTGTGTCTGGTGCAAGCCTCTTGCCCCGATGCCCTTGCAGCGACCGCAGCGACTTTCCTACTGGAAACCTCTGCTCCTGAAGGGTTTGATGATCTCACCGAACCCCAGCAACTCGTGGTGGATCTCTACTACGGTGGCCGGGAAATTGGTGCTGCGCAAGTCACAATAGATCCGCGCTTTGTTCGCTTTGACTCCCCGTCTGAGGTACTCGAACTGTTGCCCGAAGTTCGCGATACCGAGCGAATTCTCTCCATCCTCGAACGACCGCAAACAAGAAACAGTCACCATGTATGCCGCTCAAACCGGCAGATTGGCTGTGGCTACTTAATGCCCTCGGAGTTTGCCGTTATTTACGATGAGCAGCTCTACCGGCTGGATCTTTTTTTCTCACAAGAACTGTTGCCACAACAAGCGGCAATCAATGACCCCTATTTGCCGGAAGCGAGTTCTGACTTCTCTGTCGTACAAAACCTGAGCGGTTCCTGGAGTGGGGTTGAAAGTGATTGGGGCCCGGACAGCTATAGCGCTGCATTAAATGGCAACACCATAGTGAGCTTTGGTGAAAGCGCTCTGCATTCACAATGGTCTGCGGCCTCAGAGCAGGACAGCCGGATCCATAATCTATATTGGAGTCGGGATTTTCAGGGGCAAGCCTATTCGGCCGGCCTTTTACAACCCCAAGGGGGCTTTGGCTATTTCCGGCCTCAGGAAGCGATCTATGGCGTAGAGCTACGCACTTCGCAGCGCACCCGAACTGATATCAGTTATCAACAGGGGGCGCCGGTTGAAATTAATATGCCGGTGCGCGGTAGAGTCGAGGTATATCGGGATGAACGACTTATCCACACCGAACTACTGGAGGCCGGCAACCGCCTGTTAAACACCTCTACCCTACCCCACGGCGCCTACGATATTGAGGTGCGCACCTACGATGAAGCGGGGCGGGTATTGAGCCGGCATCTCGAATTCTTTGCCAAGGATTCGCTACTGCCGGCCCCCGGTGAGTGGTTTTGGAGCTTGCAGGCAGGCTTGCCCACCCGCAGTTTTTGGGGCGACACTCTGCCGGACCACTACGAAGAAGGAATTATTACGGCCTCTATCGCACGCCGTTTAACGACCGGATTGGGTCTTTTTGTTTCTGGCGCCGCAGCCGAGGAGCAGCAATTGTTGGAAGTCGGCGGTCGCTGGATTGGCGAAGGCGTTGAAGTCTCCCCAAGCTTGGTCACATCCGGTGATGGACGCAGCGGATACCGATTGCAGGCATTACTTAAAATGCCCTACGGGACTTTTAGTGCAGTAAAAACCGAGCTGGATGTCAATACAAAACCGTTCAATAACGATAAATATACATTGCTGCCGGGCAGCTATTCCCAAACAAGTCTGAGTCTGCGTACAGCGGTACTGGGAGGACAGCTATCCCTAAGATTCAGCGAGCGGGACCAAAACCAACTCCCCGGCAGCATCGACAATGGCGATTCACTGAGCAGTGCCCAGAAGTTAAAAACCCTGGAGTTCCGCCACCCCTTTTTTAAAAGCACCCATTGGCTCGGCAACGCCACTCTGTCCCACAGTGATGCAGACGGCGAGCAATACACCAGTCTGGAATTCCAGTTCCGAATGCGCTCCAAACACTGGCAACACACCGCTAATCTCTATAGCGACAACAGCGAACAAAGCACTAGCAGCGAGCGATTTGCACTGCAAAGCCGCTGGTACGACCGGGATTTATGGGCGGCTGAATTTGAACAGCAGCTTTCTGTGGAAGCATCCCCTGAAGCCAATTACCTGGAGGCCCGTACGCATTTAGCGGGACATCACGGATATTTGAATACTGCAGTTGGGCTTTACGATGATGATGAAGGCCGTGCGATCAACTACCTCGGAGGGTTCAGCACCAACCTGATTGCCACAAAAAATTCCCTCAATTGGGGCGGTGAGCAAAATCTCCAGAGCGCAGTTATCGTAAATATCGAAGGCAGTGAAGATAAAGATTTTGAAGTTTTGGTTAATGGCAGCCGCCGTGGATACGCCAAAGGCGGCACAACGTCAGTGATTAATTTACCGGCTTATCGCAGTTACGACCTTTCCCTCCGGCCCCTGGAAGAGGGCTTTTTCGATTACCGGGAAACCTCCGAAACCATTACCCTGTATCCGGGCAATGTGGGCGCCAGCAGCTACCAAATACTGCCACAAATCCTGGTACTGGGCCGATTAACCAGCCTTGGCCAGGGGCTGGCAAATACAGAAGTAATCATTGGCGAACACTCAGCGAAAACTGACCAATACGGCGTTTTCCAAATGGAATTCCACGGTGAACATAACACCATCCTAAATACAGAAGTTCGCTGGGGAAATTGTAAAGCCTCAATCGAGGCCACTTCATCAGGTGATAGCTGGCTCAACCTGGGAACCATAGAAGAGTCAGAGGCCAAATGCCAGACTGGGCAAATAGCAGAGGTAAGCCGTGTCCATAACTAAGAAGCTGCACAAACTTGGCCTGGTCTCTGCGCTGTTGATTCCGCTATTTAATATACCAGTACAAGCCCAGGTAAATTGCTCCAGCAATAACGATTTGCGAGTTTGTGGCCTGGAAGATTCACACACTATTGATTACGAATCAGAACCTAAAGAAATTCAGTTCACTACCCGAAGCCTGCTGGGAAGCTGGACCCTGCGCTACGATGTAGAAGTGAGTCCGCTCAGTGGATCTACTTTCGCACTATTTGCGGACAGTGGTGAACAGCTGGATATTGATATTTCATTTCGAGCCAATAACGGCACCACGGAAACACTCAGTCCAGGAACTCAGTCCGCTACTTTTGCTGGCACCAGCGACGATGCAGATACTTATTTAGTGATCGAGCTGGACAGCAGCCAAATACCCTCTTCCAGCCGCTACTCCGCCAGCTTTGAGATGACACTGAATAATTATTTTATTATTTGGACTGCCGGCACCGAAACAGTTCAGTTTGACATTGTGCTGGACGTAGAGCCAAACATCGCCATTCGCAATCTGGGTGATATTGACCTCAGCAACAGTGGCACCCTGTTTGGACAGGCCATTGAGGGCAGTGAGGACTTTTGTGTTGGCGGTATAGGATTTAGCGGTTACACAGTAAACCTGTCCAGCGCCAATGGCAGCACCGGGGGATCAGGCAGTAGTGCCTATGAATTGGGGGGAAATAGTGAACAAATCCCCTACAGCGTTGCCTTCTCAGACAACCTGGCTGCAACTTCAGGCATTTCCCCGGATAGCCTTGGCGATATCTCCGGCAGTTTTAGCCGAACTTCGGATGAAAACTGCCTTTCTGATAATGCGCGAATTTATATTTCCATTGCGCCCTCAGACTGGGAAAACGCGGGCGAACCTCTCTACACCGATGTACTCACAGTAACGGTGAGCAGCCAGTGAGCTAAATACAAAATAATCCTTTAATCCGCCCAGCCTGCTATAGGCAAGCAACCAATTCTAATTAGCCACTAAGAGGAAAACGAACCCGCTCACTCTGCTGCCCTCGCAGTAAAACTTCCAGCTCGCCGCCAACGGGTTTACCCGTTACTTCGATACTGGTGCCAGCGTATAACCGACCGGTGGCCTCAAGTTTTTCACACTTCTCTTCAGTCACACAATGACGAACTTCCACGACTTCTACATTAATATTGCCACTATTCGTGAGTCGGTAATTATCCCCTTCAGCCACTAAATCAATTTTATAAGCTCCGCCTTTTGGCTGCACAAATACCAATGCCTGATAAGCTACAAGGATTTTTAGTGCCGTTCTGTCACTCTTGATATCACCTACAACGGGTTTAAAAGTCACCCGGTAGACTTTTTCCTCTTCAAGATCTTTATCTAAGGCCATTAAGCGAAAGCGCTTTCTCTCTCCGGGAGCCAGGACAGCTCTTGCGGGGCTGACAAGGAGTTTAAATTCATCAGGATTTATCACCCTGACTCGACTCTCATTATCATGGCCGGGATTATCCACACGGAATATTTCAGTTTGGATATATAGCGTCTCATTATCTGGATTGCTGACGAGAACATCATCCCGGGCGCTGGGAGTATCTTCCAGGTAAAGGACAATTTTATCCACAGACAT
Organism: Microbulbifer maximicatervae (SeqCode); assembly: GCF_052468155.1. Taxonomy (NCBI): domain Bacteria; kingdom Pseudomonadati; phylum Pseudomonadota; class Gammaproteobacteria; order Cellvibrionales; family Microbulbiferaceae; genus Microbulbifer; species Microbulbifer maximicatervae (SeqCode). Next base: position 2,139,624 of record NZ_CP174335.1, on the reverse strand, counting down.
AGCTGCCATTACTGGCTGGACGACAAAGAATAGCAGTGAAAGCAGTACTTTTTTCATAAAGAGCGGGTAGTCTTAGAACTTCTTATAGTAAGCGCAATATCGGGCTGTTTTATCCACAAGTCAAATCGGAACCTAATGAGCCTCCCTTAAATCAATATCACCAGCCCCGCTAGTAAATAAGAGACAATACTGATTTGCCCTACACCGCCTGAAAAGTAAAACACTGCCAACGTAATAGATCATCCTGACGCGACATACCGCTAGCTCACTCAGTGGCGCGCTATCCATATGGGCAGTATGCAATCGATTCAGCATCATCACTATGTAAAAACCCCAGCCCTCCATTGATAGCCCTCTGGTCCCGTATTTCCTCCCCGTGAACCTTGCAACAGCGGTGGCACCGTCTATTTTTCCTGTATGACCCGGCTCCAGCCAGGGTCCGGTTCATCTCTGGGCAAAGGCCAAATCACGCCCAATTCCAGACGACAATAACACCCGCTTTTCGGACCAGATTCACATGTTAATTGCTCATCGCGGCGACAAGACCCGCCAACCAGAGAATACGATTGCCGCTTTCGAGGCGGCCCATAATCTGGGGGCCTGCGCTATTCAGTGCGATATCCGCTTCAGCGCCGACGGCACCCCCTGGTGCTTCCACGAGGATAGCCTGCACATCCCCGGCAATGACCAGTCCCAGGTCTTCCACTCCCTTAGGGATTCACAGTTACACCACCAGTCGATCAATCGCTTTATCGAGCTGGTAGACTGGGCCAGCTGCCATCGCCACCTGGATTGGTTTATCGGTATCTCACCTGCCAATATCGCCGCCACTGGATTTGTCACCGCCGTTAAAAAGTTAATGGAGCTGATGCACACTGAGAATGAGTCATTCGCTCTACTCACCGCAGACTGCCGCAGCCTCAGAGCCGCCCGCAATATGGGCTGGCATCGGGTTGCCCTTGAGATCAATAGTGTCTCCCGGTGCCTATCTGCCGACATTGTTACTTTGGCGCCAGAATATCTACTAATTCGCGACAGCCAGGTTGAATGTGACGAATTGCCCCCAGGCCCCTGGCAATGGGTTGTCTATGAAATCAACTCAACAGAAGAGGCAGTACTCTGGCGCAAGCGCGGTGCTCACCATATTCTCACCGGCAACTTGCCGCTGCTGATGCGCTCCCGGGAAGCGAGTGATGTCTACGGATTTTGATGTCCTGGTAGTCGGCGCAGGTATACAGGGAGCGGGAGCCGCTGAGGTTCTGGCCACAAATCACTATTCCGTGGTGATACTCGAACAGCTGGGTATCGCCGCCGCCACTTCCTCTCGCTCCTCCAAACTCATTCACGGCGGCTTGCGTTACCTGGAGAGCGGCCAGTTCCGTTTGGTCTACGAGTGCCTGCGGGAGAGAAAGTGGCTACTGGATAACAAGCCTGAACTCGTGAGAATGGTCCCTTTTTATATCCCTATCTACCAGCACAGCAAGAGACCGGCCTGGCTGGTCCGCTTGGGGTTGAGCCTATATAGCCTTCTGTCTGGACTGAGTAACACCGATTCATACTTTCGCAGAATACCCAAATCCCAGTGGGACAGCCTTCCAGGCCTGAATAGAGAGGGCCTAAAAGAGGTCTTCCGCTATAACGATGCGCAGACCGATGACGCAGCCCTAACCCGGGACGTAGTTGCCTCAGCGGTTGCCCATGGGGCGCAGATTATCTGTCCCGGTAGCCTAGTAGGTGCAGAAGTCACTGGGGATGGGGTCCGCGTTGACTATGTTGCTAATGGCAAGCTCAGCACGCTGCGCACCCGGGCGCTCATAAATTGCAGTGGCCCCTGGGTAGCCAACACGAATGCACGCTGTTCACCGCCAGTGGACATGCCCCCTATCGACCTGGTCGCAGGTACTCATATTTTATTGCCCCTCTCTCTTGGCGATAAAATCTACTATGTGGAGGCTGATGATGGCCGTGCGATTTTCGTGATGCCCTGGCAGGATAAAACACTGGTTGGAACTACAGAACGCCCCTATTTTGGCGATCCTCGGGATGTCACCCCCACACTAGAAGAAGAGAGTTACCTTCTGCAGACCGTACAGAAATATTTCTCTCAAGCCCGGGAGCTCATTGGAGAAGATATTTGCGAGAGTTATTCCGGACTACGGGTACTTCCGGAAATGGAAAAGAGTCCTTTTGCGCGCTCCCGGGAAACCATTATTTGCTGTGATGATAATAAGAAGCCTAGAATTCTAGCGGTGGCAGGCGGTAAGCTAACCAGCTATCGTGCCACTGCACGTAAATTACTAAATAAACTTGAACCCACTTTATGTGTGGAACCACCCACCCCACCCAATACCCAACATTCCGAAACCGCAAAAAACTCTTCTGAACGCGAGAGAAATATCTAAAATTTCTTCCTCGCAATAGCCCCCATTTACTTTGGGAGCAAGAAAATGGGGAGCAAGAAAAACCTCCTACCCCCGAATTTTGCTATTAACCTTCATCCACATTGGAATTCATTACTGCTAAACACTGACTTCCCGGACCTGAACAAGGTCCCTGCAATACATAAGTGGCACGCTTATCACATCCTGAAACCCCATAAGTTCTGTATCCCAGTAGCTGGATCGTTATTGAGCCCGCATCACAGTTCAGATCAAAAGGCGCCCTTTTAGATACAGTTTCTTTCATTAATGAAGCGCATCCACCCAAAACCAGTACCACAGCTCCCACACTGATTAATTTAAACTTCATACTAAACTCCTTTTATAAATTTTGTTGAGCTTGGCCAAAAAGTCAGAAGTGCACTGCCATCAAAGAAAAGACTGCACTCAAAATAATCGGCTCAGTATTAAGGACGGAGCAATTCTATCTTTCATCACAGAAATCTGTCGGCAGAAGAACATTGTGTTCACTCACTATTTATTTTGCTGATGTGGATAATTCAAATTACCAGCAAGTACAAACTGAATAAAACCTGATCTCTCTTTACCTTGCATATATCAGCCATCAAGGATCGAGTAAGAAGCTCCTGGTATATGAACCCGTTCCAGCTTTGACATCCACCGCAGATCTCTCACACTATTAGTTACACAAGCAACCGATAGGATAAGAGCACCCCTTATAAAGCCCGCCAACCATTATTCGAGTTCCACCTTGCTGTTCCGCAAGCACTCACTCCAGGAAAGGTGCCCGAAGTTTCACAATAAAGCCGCACATCACCATAGGCATCCCATATAATGGCGGCTACTCTGTTTTTATTAGTGTTTTACTCCGCAGTTTATGTCCGAATTTAATACCCACCGTTTCTGTACTGCACCACTTCTCGATTGGAGCGACCGCCATTGCCGCTATATGTGGCGCCTATTGAGCAAGCATGCACGCCTGTATTCGGAAATGGTGACCACCGGGGCAATACTGCATGGTGACCAACAGCGACATTTGCAATTTGATGCAGCTGAGCAACCTGTCGCCCTGCAGTTGGGGGGCAGTGACCCTCAAGAACTGGCTGAATGCGCCCGTGTCGCCGAGGAATGGGGCTATAGCGAAATCAACCTTAACTGTGGCTGCCCCAGTGACCGAGTCCAGTCCGGGCGTTTTGGTGCCTGCCTTATGGCGGAACCGGATGTGGTAGCCGCAGGACTCACTGCCATGCGGGAAGCGGTATCTATTCCGGTTACCGTCAAGCACCGTATCGGCATCGACGATATGGAAGACTACCCAGGCCTGACCCGCTTCGTGGAGGCCCAGGCCAATGCCGGTGTGGATACCTTTATCGTCCATGCGCGCAAAGCGTGGCTTAAAGGGCTAAGCCCCAAGGAAAACCGCGAAATTCCTCCGCTCAATTACGACATGGTTTACCAGTTGAAGAAAGATTACCCCAAACTGCAAATTGTTATTAACGGGGGGATCAATTCAATTGAGGAATGCCAGCAACATTTAAGCCACGTGGATGGTGTTATGCTGGGGCGCGCGGCTTACCAAACCCCGACAATCCTGGCCCAGGTGGACAGCCAATTATTTGGCGGTGAGACCGGCCCGGATGCCATCCAGGTGGTAGAGCAGATGCTGCCCTATATCGAGCAGGAAATGCAGCGCGGACAGCGCTTGAATCATATCACCCGGCATATGCTCGGGTTATTCCAGGGGCTTCCTGGTGCTCGGCGCTTCCGCCGACATTTGAGCGAAAATGCCCACAAGCCGGGGGCGGGTCCCGAGGTGCTTGAACAGGCATTGGCCCAGGTCACCCAAGCCGCTTAGACCGCTTTCAATATGTAGACCAGTGAATAATTAAGGGAGGAACCATGAACAAGTTGGAGCAACTCAAACAGCGCAGCCAGGTTGTAGCAGATACGGGAGATATTGAAGCAATTCGCCGATATTGTCCTCAAGATGCCACAACCAATCCCTCCCTACTGTTTAAGGCCGCCCAGCTCCCTCAGTACGACAACCATATCGCCGAGGCACTTCAGTGGGCCGAAAGCCACCAGGGTGGCTCGAACGCGGAAAATATTGCACGCCTGGCCGCCATCAAACTGGCTGTCAGCATCGGCACGGAAATCTTGCAGTTGGTGCCCGGGGTGGTATCCACCGAGGTCGATGCTCGTCTCTCCTTTGATACCCGCGCTACTATTGACTACGCACGCCACCTGATCGCCCTCTACGAACGCGCAGGTATTTCCAAAGAGCGGGTATTGATCAAGATCGCGTCGACATGGGAAGGCATTGCTGCCGCATCGGTACTGGAGCGCGAGGGAATCCACTGCAACCTGACCTTGTTGTTCAGTCAATCCCAGGCGATCGCCTGTGCCGAAGCCGGGGTAACTCTGATCTCCCCCTTCGTCGGTCGAATCCTCGATTGGCATATCGCCAACAGCGGCCGCGAGTCATTCCCTGCGGAAGAGGACCCGGGCGTAATCTCGGTGCGCAATATCTATGAGTACTACAAGTCCCGAGACTACAAAACCATTGTGATGGGCGCCAGCTTCCGCAATACCGGGGAGATTGAGGCTCTGGCTGGTTGCGATCGACTGACAATCAGCCCTCAGCTATTACAGGCCCTGGAGGACAGTGAGGCACCTCTCGCTGCTGGCCTGCCACCGGTATCCGCAACCAAATCCCGGCCGACACAGGATCTGGCTGAAGCCGAATTCCGCTTTCAATTGAATAGCGATGCCATGGCCACTGAAAAGCTTGCCGATGGCATCCGGAACTTCGTGAAGGATCAGGAACGTTTAGAGCTATTGTTACAGAACCGAGTAAAGGGACAGCAGGAAATTCATGCTGCAACAAATCCGTAAACTGTTTGAGCAGATAGGAAATAGCGTTGATGTTGAAGCACGTGACGAAAAAGACGTGCGGATGATCAGCGCTGCGCTGTTAGTCGAGGTCGCCACTGTCGATCAAAAGCTCGATGAGTGTGAGCGTGAAACGCTCACACAGCTCCTGTGCCAGCACTACTCTCTCGACCAGACTAGTGCCACAGAAATAGTCAGTGAAGCTATTGGCCAACGGGACAGAGCCACATCCCTGTTCGAGTTCACCCAGGCGGTGAATGAACAGTTCAGCGAGAGAGATAAATACCTGCTGATTTTACAGATGTGGCAGGTAGCTTTTTCAGATGATGTTATCGAGGCTTTCGAGGAGCACCTGATTCGCAGGGTGGCAGAGCTAATTTATCTGCCACACGGACTCTTCACCAAGGCACGCGCCGAAGCGAGGGATATGAAGCGTTGCTAAGAAAGGGAGATTTCCAGAACTGGGGATTAGGAGAGAATAAGCGCTAGTGATAATGCGCCGAAGATTTGGCAACCGGGGAACATTCTCGCTCCAGGGTATGTACCAAGTCGCGAAAAGTCTCGGCGTTTTGCTCGTTCATGCTCATCAATACCCGGTGAGCTTCCAGCACCTTTTCCCGCGCAGCACACTCGTCGGGGCTATTACATACCAAAGGCGTGGTGGGTACGCTCATATCGTGGACCGTATCGCTGATTTCAACCAACGAATCAAAGCCCATAGCGTCCAATAGATGGCGGATACCTTTACCCGCAGAGAATACCAGCGGCTTATCACAGCCCCGCTCCAAAGCGCGAATAGCAATCTTCGCCATCAGGCCGAGGGTCGTACTATCAACACCTTCTGCACCACCGAGATCAAATGCCACTCCGGCAAAATCACCCCGTGCAAACATGTTGTCGATAAAGCTATCAAATGAGGTACAAAGGTTGAGACGAACATCACCTACTAACTTGATGACGTAGATGCCCTGGTGGGCCCCAACCATAATTTGCCCGGACTGCATAACAACCCCTGGCTCACCCGAATACACCTTTTGATAGAAGTGCAGGCGGATGGCAAAAGTTCACTGGTAGAGAACACAATAGCATTTGACGTTTTTGGCGCCTAGTGCAATTTTGTGCATAAAGTGGGCGGAGCTTACTCCTGACTATGCAGACTGACAAGTGCGATAAAGCACAAAATTCGACTTCATAGTCGAAGACTATCGATAGAAGTTTTAGGCATTACTGACGGCCTAAAGTGAGAATCGTAATATCGTCCGGAAGGGCACCAAAAGTATCCATTTTTAGAGACTGACAGAGCCTGTCGAGTTCTCCCCCACTCTCTGAAATAGCCTGCAAAAGCTGGGCCTCTTTATCAAGCAGATCGCCCTGTAATAATTCAAGTACACCGTCGGAACAAGCGACCAGGCGCCAAGCGGGCGGCAGCTCAGCACGCATCACTTGCCAATCACCCCGTTCAAATATACCCAGGGGGCGCCCTTTTCCCGGCAACCAGTCTGCACCTGCCTCACTTACCAGGGCCGGCATAGGTATTTGCCCGGCGACGGCATAGTGCAACTGCCGGGCACTACTATCCACAACCCCGACAAACATACTGGCGTGCTTGCCCAATTTTGTGGATAACAACTCGCCATTGACCAGATTAAGGACATCCAACAAGTCATCACTGAGGGAATCCAGCTGGGCAAATAAGGGGCGCTCCCGCAAGCGATGCATAATACTGTGCTTAATCAGGGCAGTAACCAGCGCAGAAGAGACACCATGGCCCGACACATCGACCAGGTAAAAGGCTACAAAGCGCTCACCGAACAAGCCGTAATCAACAAAATCACCGCTCAGGTACAGGGAGGGAACCAGCCGGTAGGATGCTTCCACACCACTGGGGTAGTGATAGGGGGTACGGGGAAGTAAATGCTGTTGCAGTAAACGGCCAGCTTCCTGGTCCCTGCGCAGCAGCTCGACATGATCCCGCAGTTCACTGTTGCGACGCTCCAAGGTCACTTTATATTCGCGATTCTGCTTCGCCAGGTTTTCTTCACCGCTGATACGGCAGATCATGCGATCAATAGCCGCCGCTTCTTCCAAAGGTTTAACCAGGTAGTCTTTGGCTCCAAGGCGCATCGCTTGGAGTACATCATCGGCAGCACTGTCTGAGGCAATAATTACTGCGGCCACTTCTGGGGCTATGCGCTTTATCCGCCGCAACACTTCCAGCCCACTCATATCCGGCAAATAGCGATCAATCAATACGATATGGAAAGCACCGGGGCTGAACTGGCCGATGCCATCTTCCCCGTTGTTGGCAACACTTACCTGGAAGCCAAAACGCGAAAGCGCCCCTCGCAAAAAATTGCGGGAGCGCTCATCGTCGGTAAGCACCAGGCTACTGGGGCCGGCCATATAAAGGCTCTAAAAAGTTATCTGCCCTAGGTAACAAATCAGTAGTCGGAAGCCTCTTCCACTTCACCCTGATCAATTGCCTCTGCGGCCTCTTCTTCAGTTTGAACATCCATTTCACCATCGACAATCAAATAGTCGCGGCGCTGCAGGTAAGCATCCCGCAAGAGTACATAGCGATCACCATGCAACAGGGACTCCGCTTGCAGCAGGCTGGCACGGCTCTGAATGATATCTGTACCCTTCAATGCATATTTGGTCGCGTCGTCATTTACATAGGTCAAGGGGTTGGTGTAGTAATCCACGACCCTGGCAGGGGTATCCCGTACAGTGGATGGACCCAGTAGCGGCAAAACCAGGTAGGGGCCAGAAGGCACACCCCAAACAGCCAAAGTCTGGCCAAAGTCCTCGCCATCACCCTGCTCGAGACCCATGTGCTGGGCAACATCCAGAATACCGACAATACCTACCGTGGAATTCACCAGGAAACGACCCGCGTCATTGCCCGCTTGGCCCCATTTACCCTGCAGAACATCATTAAAAGTATTGGTAACTTCGCGCAGATTGTCGAAAAAGTTGCTGACACCGTGCTGCACGAAAATCGGGGTAATTTGGCGATAGCTGACAGCGGCGGGCTTCAACACATAGCGATCTGCACCATCGTTGAAGGAGAATATGGCCCGATTAAAACCTTCCCAGGGGTCGCGAAGTGATAAATCTTCGCCCTCGGCACCACCAAATTCATCGGCAGGATCAAAGCCGTACTCATCCTCGAGAGACAGGCCCCCGTCATCGGCACTGGCATCCTCTGCTCCGCTGGTATCTACCGCAGCCGGGTTTTGAGCTGCACCACCAAACGGATCTTGTTGCGCTAGCGCCCCTACTGGAGTAACAGCTATCAGAGTTGCCATTAACCAGGGCGATAAAGTTTTGCTTCCAAGCACAACCCTGCTCCTCTTATATCAAACTAGTGAGACCAAGGATTCTAACGCCCTAGTAATTCGTAAGCTACCCTCGGCAGCATAGCAGCTGGGATTTGCCAAAGATAAAGGAGTTTCAGGCAATCACAGGCTAAGCCTTTAAACCGGCAATAACCCCTTTATTCAGTAGTTTTTCTAATAAATCGGCACCAAAATCAAATAAGGAGTCACGACTAATATTGGGTAATTCCTGAGCCATCTGTTCCAATATTTGTAAGCCGGTGTAATCGCCCGCAGAGACCAACTGCAACAATCTGGCGGTGACGGCATTGATCTCCATAAAATTCACTTTGTCGGAACGATCCCGGTATACGAAAAGGAACGTCGGTACCTCCGGCGGCTCTTGGGGCTGAAAATCCGGCCCCAACCGATGCACTGGGTAGCGGTAGCTGAGGCTCCAGACAAGAGGGGAAACTACAGGAACTTGCTGTAAAACATCCCCCTCTATCGCCAGCCCTTCCGGTAATTCCACATCACTGACATCTAAAGCCAACTCTACCCACTCGTAGTGGGCAAGCTCCAACAGGAACGGAGGATCTTGTGGTTGTTCTCCCCGTTCGTTCTGTAAATATGAGAGAAACTCTTCACTGATCTGCAAAAAATACGGGCTAACGGATGTGTGTTTGTGGACAAAATCACGCACCATTTGATGCCAGTTTTCGTCGCTATAAAGACTGCGCAATACCGGGAATCCACTGGCAACAAAGGATTCAATATTGTTGTAAATCAAATCCCGATAAATAGCGACACGCCGGTCCTCAATTTCTGCCGGCGGCGCAACTTGATCCGGTGCGCGCAAATGGGCAGCAAAGTCCCGCTGCACACTTTTGAATGTCTCGGGCTTATCGACGACTGAGGACATAATTCTCTTCCACCTGGTGACTGGCCTGAATGGTTTTAATATGTCCTACTTCTTCGAGTAATTTGGGAATCGGCGGAATATTAAAATCCCGCTCAAGTAGCGTCGGCATCACACCGTGAATATCGTAGGCGCGATCGAGTAGTTCCCACACAGGATCAATAACCGGTGCACCATGGGTGTCCACCTTTAAATCCTCTGCCTCATCATAGTGCCCGGCAATATGTACGTAGCGAATTCTTTCAGTAGGTAGTGCAGATAGAAAGTCCAGCGCATCGTAGCGGTGGTTAATCGAGTTTACATAAATATTGTTCACGTCCAGAAGCAAATCACAATCGGCCTCTTCCAGCACCGCATTTAAAAAAGCCAGTTCAGTCATCTCCTGGCCCGGCGCCGCATAGTAGGAGACATTCTCCATTGCAATCCGTTCTTCCAGTGCGTCCTGGACCATACGGATTCGCTCGGCAACATACATCACCGCTTCTTGCGTAAAGGGAATGGGCAATAAATCGTACAGATGGCCGTGATCTGAGCAATAACTCAAGTGCTCACTGTAACCGCGAATATTGTGTTGCTTGATAAATTTTTTAATGGCTGCAACCAATTCCATATCCAATGGTTCTGGTGCACCAATCGAGAGAGATAAACCGTGAAGTAAAAAAGGAAAACGCTCTGTATATTCCTTAAACCAGCGCCCATAGCGACCGCCAACACCAATCCAATTCTCAGGTGCTACCTCCAGAAAATCTACGGCATCTGTATCAAGGTTTTCACCCATCATTGACCGGCGCAATCCAAACCCAGCGCCTTCTATGGAAAACTCGCGCAACACTTTCAGGTCTCACTTTTTTCAGCGATCAATAAAAAACAGGGTGGATCGCTAAAGCGTATCCACCCTCTTTGAGTACAGCGAAAAATTACCCGCCACACTTACCTTCGCCGCACTTACCTTCTTTTTTCTTGCCTTCGCCGCACTTGCCTTCTTTTTTCTTACCTTCGCCACACTTGCCTTCGCCGCACTTACCCTCTTTCTTTTTATCATCACCGTCGTGATCAGCCAGCGCCACGTTGTAGCCTGAGCTCAGGTCTGCTGCGGCAAAGGGGTTAGCATTACTGTTGGCAGCAGATACATTCATAGCGGCAGTGGCGATAAACGCTGCGCCAACTGCGGCGGCTACAGGGGAAAGGTGCTTCTTGTTCATAGTGAATCTCCTAACTAGGTGTCCTTAGCAATAAAAAGTACAAGAGACTTTTTTCCACTCCGCAGAAGTATAATGCTGCGAAACAAAAATCAGTCATTGAATAGAACCCGCCACAAAATAACCGGTATCAAGGGGTCATTCTGGGCTCCAGGCCTGCTTTCAGTACTTCTGTCGGGCTCTCCATCAAATTCTTACACTTGATCAAAATTTTTTTTGTGATCTCTTTTCCATAGAGAAAATCAACCAAGCAAACCTTTCCCATCAATTTCTGCCCATGACTTGCTTAAGCGCTTGGATGACACCGGCATCAGGGTTTTTAGAGTCTGCGCGAATAAGGAAACACGAAATTCCTCCAACATCCAGCGAAACTCACGCAATTCTGCCTCTGCAGAGAGTTCTCTGGGTGAATATTTCTCCACTTGCGCCAAGTAAGGCTCCGCCGCCTTCTGGTATTCAACTTGCAGTTTTCGGTCACGGTTAGGGTCGAGAGCGGCCTTTTCCAAGCGCATTGCGATCGCCTTCAGATAGCGGCCGTACTGGCGCAGCCATGACAGCGGAGTATCAAACAGGCAGCCTCGGTAGAAGAGCCCAGCCAGTTGCTGCTGGATATCCCCCACCGCCATTGCGACCGCCAGGTTTTTCTGCTGTTTGATTTGTTTGCGCAGTGGCACCAGCTGAGCCAGGGCCTTGACCAACAGATCACCAATCTCCTGGGCCACCCCCACCAAGTCACCGTCATTTTCCAAAGCGGCCAGGAATTCAGCTTCGGTGCGCGGCAACTCCTCTTTGGGCCAGAAAACTTCGCGCACGGCTGCCATCAGGATGTCGTCAGCTACCTCCTCACGGCGCCCCAGATCCGCTGCGGAAAGCCCCAGCTCCTTGCCTCGCAACAGCTCTTTGCGCAGATACTTCACCTTCTCCGGCAAGTGCAACAGAGCCAAACGGCAAATACCGGCGCGAGTAAGCCTGCGAGCCTCACTGGGGTTATCCAGTAGCTTCAGGGAAACACTGTCTTTTCCTTCAACCAGCGCGGGGTAAGCCCGCACCTTGAGCCCGCCCTGGTTGAGGGTGTGGGTCTCTGGAAGATTACCGAAGTCCCATCGGGAAATACCCTCCCGCTCAAAACTGTCGCCAGCTGTTGCCAGCCCCTGCTGTACCCGATCCCGGTAGCGCGCCTGCAATAGGGCCAAATCCCGATCTTGATCCAGCAATTTACCGGCTTCATCCATCACCTGGATATTGAAACGGTAATAATCTTCCAGGGCCTGTTCCGCAGACTCCCATACCTCATCTGGCAGCTGCTGCGCTGTCTGGCGCTTCAGCTCCAGAGCCAACGACTGCCACAACGGGGTATTGTCTGCACGCAGTCGGGGCAAAGCCTTATCTATCGCAGCCGGCACTGGCACAAAATACTTGCGCCACTGCTTGGGCAGGGCTTTTACCAGAGCGATGCACTTGTCCCGCAAGATGCCCGGCACCAACCAGGAGAGGCGAGCTGCCGGCACCTGGTGCAGCGCTGCAACCGGCACCTGGATACTGACGCCATCATCCACACTGCCAGGCTCAAAGTGATAGCTGAGCGGATAGACAATACCGCCCGCCTGCAACTCATTGGGGAATTGGGCCTCTCCCACATGATCGGCACTCTGCTGCATCAATAAGTCGCGGGGAATAAACAGCAGCTGTGTATCGCTGGATTCCGCTTTCTTGCGCCAGTGCTCAAATCCAGCCAGGTTGACGATATCTGCCGGGATACGCTCATCGAAGAAACGGTACACCACTTCATCATCCACCAGAATATCCCGGCGACGGGATTTGGCTTCCAGCTCTTCCAGGGACTTCAACAGGTCGAGATAGTGCTTATAAAACCGCCCATTACCGCGATAGCGTTGCTCCACCAGCGCCTGGCGAATAAACACTTCCCGAGAAGTTTGCGGGTCCAGTTTGCCGTAGGGGATTCGGCGTTTTTCCACCAGCACCAAACCGTAAAGGGAGACCTTCTCAAAGGCCATTACCTGCCCGGAGCGAGCGTCAAAATGGGGTTCAAAATAATTGCGCTTAACCAGGTGCTGCGCGGCGGCCAATATCCACTCGGGCTCGACCTTGGCTACGGTATGGGCGAACAGGCGGCTGGTCTCCAGTAACTGGGCAGACACCACCCAGCGGGGAGGTTTTTTAAATTGACCGGAGCCTGGGAAAATATGGAAACGACGATTGCGGCAGCCGTTAAACTCCTTGTTTTCATCCCGCGCGCCAATATTGCCCAGCAATCCCACCACGATGGCTCGGTGTATCGCTTCGTATTCCGCCGGCTCTTTGTTTTCTTTAACTTCGAGATCGCGACAGGCCACACGCAGCTGGTGGTGGATATCTCTCCACTCGCGCATACGCAGCCAGGACAGGAAGTTTTTCTGGCACCACTTGCGCAACTGATTTTGACTCAGTTCCTGACGCTGGACTTCAAAGGCATCCCACAGCTGAACGAAGGATAAAAAATCCGATTGTTCATGTTGCCACTGGCGATGCTTTTCATCCGCAGCCTGGCGCTTTTCTGCCGGGCGCTCGCGCGGGTCCTGCACGGCCAGAGCGGCGACAATAATCAAGAGCTCCCGCGCACTGCCATTCTCTGCCCCCGCCAACAACATGCGGCTCAGGCGCGGGTCTAAAGGCAACCTTGATAGGGATCGCCCCAATTTAGTGACCCGGCCCTGCTCATCTACCGCCTGTAATTCCTGCAGCAATTTATAGCCGTCATTAATCAGTCGTGGGTCCGGCGGATCGACAAATGGAAACTCGCGGATATCACCGATACGCAACTGCAACATTTGCAGAATGACTGCGGCCAGATTTGTGCGCAGAATTTCCGCATCGGTAAATTCCGGGCGCTGCTCAAAATCCCGCTCTTCATACAAGCGCACACAAACACCAGCGCTGACACGGCCGCAGCGACCGGCACGCTGGTTGGCGCTGGCCTGGGAAACCGGCTCTATAGGCAGCCGCTGAATTTTACTGCGGTAGCTGTAGCGGCTCACTCGTGCAGTACCCGGGTCGATCACATAACGGATACCGGGCACGGTAATAGAGGTCTCTGCCACATTGGTAGCGAGTACAATGCGACGGCCTTTATGGCCGTGGAAAACTTTGGCTTGCTCCGCAAGGCTCAAGCGGGCATACAAGGGCAGCACTTCCAATTGCGCTATCTGTGCATCGCGCAAAGCCTTGGCGCACTCGCGGATTTCCCGCTCGCCGCTCATAAATACCAGGATATCCCCACCGCGCCGACTGCTGGATTTCTCCTCGTGCAGCAACTCCTCCACAGCAGTGACCACCTGCTCGTTGAGATCTGCATCCGTATCCGCTGCGGGGCGATAGTTAACTTCCACCGGGTAGGTACGACCGGAAACCTCGATAATCGGCGCATCGTCAAAGTGCCGGGAAAATTTTTCCAGGTCGATGGTCGCCGAGGTAATTATCAGTTTCAGGTCAGGGCGCTTGGGCAGTATGGTTTTCAAATAGCCCAACAGAAAATCAATATTAAGGCTGCGCTCATGGGCCTCATCGATGATCAACGTATCGTATTTATTTAGCAGGGGATCGCGCTGAATTTCAGCCAGCAGGATACCGTCTGTCATCAGTTTGACGTGGGTATGCTCGGTGCTGTGGTCGGTAAAGCGCACCTGGTAACCGACGGACTCTCCCAGGGGCTGCCCCAGCTCCTCAGCAATTCGATTGGCTACAGTGCGCGCGGCAATCCTGCGCGGCTGAGTGTGGCCGATCTGGCCGAAAATTCCCCGGCCCAGTGACAGGCAAATTTTTGGCAACTGAGTGGTTTTACCAGAACCGGTTTCACCGGCAATCACTACAACCTGATTTTTCTCGATCTGCTCGGCGATTTCCTCCCGCCGCGCTACCACTGGCAAAGACTCCGGCCACTGCACTTCCGGCAACTTGCGCCGGCGCTCCTCCACCAGGGTCTCAGACGCTTGGAGCTGCTGCTCCAATTGGGCCAACATGCGATCTACCCGCTTGCCCTCTTTCTGGCGCCGGCGCACATTTTTGACAGTCCTGCGCAACCCATAGCGGTCACGCCCCATGGTCGCGGAGATTCGGGCCTGCAGCGCCCCCAGTACTTTTTCTGCTTCGGTGTGACTCATAATTCGTACAGCAATGGCAAACGCGGGATTATACCCCCTGAGCACCGCAGGGCTATCAAACCTTATTGTGGCGCTCATCTATACTGGTGCGAATAGCACTTCTTCTGAGGGGCACGGCCTTTACTGCTGGTGCAATTCCTCAGGGTCATACCTTGCGAGCAGTACTATGCAAGAGATCAAGCCCAAGCCCCCCGCCAGCGCAGGCCAGCTGTTTGGCCACCCCAAGGGACTCTTCCTGTTGTTTGGTACTGAGATGTGGGAACGTCTCAGCTACTACGGCATGCGTGGTATTTTTGTCTTCTACCTGACCTCTACAGCGACTGCCGCAGTCTTCGGCTGGGAACAACTGACCGATACCGAGTTGCAATCCAAAGCCCTCAGCTACCTGGGCTGGTATGCAATGCTGGTGTACCTGACCCCCATTATTGGCGGTTGGATGGCAGATAATCGCTGGGGCCAGCGCCGCTGTATTATGTTCGGCGGCACCTTGATGATGCTGGGGCAGTTCGCCCTGGGATTCCCCCACGGTTGGCTGCCAAATGGCAGTCAAATTTATATGCTGTGGATCGGGTTGGCCTTGCTGATTATCGGCAACGGTTTCTTCAAACCAAATATCTCTACCATGGTCGGGGACCTTTACGAGGAAGGTGACCACCGCCGGGATACCGCTTTTACCATTTTTTATATGGGCATCAACCTGGGCTCTATCCTCGGTTACCTGCTGGTGGGCTGGATTGGGGAAAAGGTGGATTACCAGCTGGCCTTTATCGTCGCTGGTCTTGGCATGTTAGCCGGCCTAATCCTGCAGATGACCCAAGCCAAGCGCTACCTGGGAGAAATCGGTGTAGAACCTTCTGCGCACCTGGAACTGAAAGACAAGAAAGATGAGGACGTCGATAAGCGCCGCCCGTTGACTCAGGAGGAGCGAGACCGCATCAAAGTTATTTTGGTTTTGGGCGTGTTTATCGTGATTTTTTGGGCCGGCTTTGAGCAGGCTGCCGGCTCAATGAACTTATTCGCCAAATATCGAACCGACCTGAATGTACTGGGGTGGGAGATTCCAGCCAGTTGGCTGCAGATGGTAAACCCACTGTTTATTATTATCCTCGCGCCAATTATGGCCAGTATTTGGGTAGGCATGGGAGACCGGGAACCCAGCTCACCGGCCAAATTCAGTTTGGGACTGGTTTTTCTCGGCGTGGGATTCTTATCCATGTGCGGTGCCGCCCTGCAAATTGGCGATTCAGAGACCATTAAAGCGAGTATTTGGTGGCTGGTATTTGCCTATATTTTCCACACCATTGGCGAACTTTGCCTATCGCCAATTGGGCTCTCTGTCGTAACTAAATTATCTCCGCTGCGCTATTTATCCCTGATGATGGGGCTTTGGTTTGCCTTTATTGGTATTGCCAACAAAGGAGCCGCAGAGATCGGTAAACTCGTTGGTGTATCCGGCCCACTCGCAACCTTTGGCGGAGTAGCCCTGGCCGCAATTATTGCCGGAATTATCCTGTACTTTATTCGCGAGAAACTGGTGGACTGGATGCACGGTGCAGAAGAGGTTCACGTAAAGGTGGGCGAAACCACCAAGGAGGAACTGAGCATCACCGCCGATCACGACGGTGTACCGCCGAAGCATTTTAGCGGTAATGACAAATAAGGGAGCCAACCCATAAAAGGCGTATTTTGCGAGCACGGACCTCGCTCTTTAACGTTATCAGATTCCGGACCGCTAACAGGCGTACGTTTAGCGGTCAAAGATCTCTTTCAATTGAAAGGGGAGAAAAATACGGCAGGCAGCCCCGAGTGGTTTAATACCCACCCTCCTGCCAATAAAACCGCACTTAGCTTGCAGCAATTACTGGAGGCCGGCTCAACCTTTACTGGGTTTACTCACCTTGATGAACTCGCCTACAGCATGCAGGGGAGTAATTTACACTACGGTTCTGCCGACAACCCTAAACTGCCCGGCTATTTTTGTGGGGGTTCCTCTATGGGATCGGCCGCCGCCGTGGCCTCAGGAACAGCCGATATTGGCTTAGGCACCGACACCGGCGGATCGGTGAGGGTACCTGCAAGCTATTGTGGTTTATTCGGCATTCGAACCAGTCACTCACTTATTCCTACCGACGGTGTTATCGGTTTAGCACCCTGCTTTGATACTGTCGGTTGGCTTAGTCACACTCCTTCATTACTTGTAGACGTCGGCAAAATTCTAATCCCGTCACAGCACTTGTCCGCAAATAAAGTAACCCGCCTGGTTACTTGCCCCGAGATAAGTCAACTGGCAGATACGCCCATTCAATCAGCAATCCAGGAATTTATTCCTACATTAAATAATCAATTTCCTATCTGCGAGATTAAACACCTGTCTGACATTGAATTACTGGGCGAACTGGCGGATGTATTCAGAATTTTGCAGGGCCGCGCTATCGCCAATACTCACGGAGACTGGTTGCGAAAATACCGGCCGGTATTTTCAGAGGACATCGCCACGAGAATTACTATGGCCCTATCAATTACCGACGATGAGATATCCTGGGCCAACGAAAAACGACAACAGTGGTGCAAGTTGATGGAAACATTACTACCGGACAACAGTAGCGTTTTACTAGTACCAACCACCCCCACAACCGCAATTAAGAAAGGGACCGATAGTGAACCCAGCAAAGTACAAACAAATCGCCAGCGACTATTGGGTTTAACCGCTATTGCAGGGCTTTGGGGCACCCCCCAGTGTCATCTGCCGTTGTTTTCTATCGTAGAAAATGAGATTAATACTGGGGGAAAAGAGATAGAGAAACCCAGTGGCTTCTCATTGATAATGACTCCACGAAGCGATTTTTCGCTTCTCTCTCTAGTTGAGCAACTAACGAAACCCCACGAATAGCAGGTAGC
The DNA here is from genome assembly GCF_052468155.1 of Microbulbifer maximicatervae (SeqCode). Taxonomy (NCBI): domain Bacteria; kingdom Pseudomonadati; phylum Pseudomonadota; class Gammaproteobacteria; order Cellvibrionales; family Microbulbiferaceae; genus Microbulbifer; species Microbulbifer maximicatervae (SeqCode). The sequence continues at coordinate 2,121,840 of NZ_CP174335.1, read as the reverse complement.
ACCTAAGGTGCTACCTGAAAAAGCGATCAGCTTTTTAACGCCCTTTAACCAAATAAGCGATGGCTCGATCCAATCCCTCCAGGGTCATCGGATACATATGCCCGTCCACCAGTCTCTGGGTCATACCGATACTGGGAGTATATTGCCAGTACTCCTCTCCTACAGGGTTCAACCAGATCAGGTTACTGTAGGTATCGGTAACACGCTCCATCCAGGCCGCACCGGGCTCCTCATTCATATGTTCGACACTGCCGAAACGACTGGTAATTTCGTAGGGCGCCATAGACGCATCGCCGACAAAAATTACTTTGTAGTCCTTGCCATAGATGCGCAGTATTTCCAGCAGCGAGGTATTTTCGCTATAGCGCCGCTGGTTGTCTTTCCACACATGCTCGTAAACAAAATTGTGGAAATAAAAATATTCGAGATGCTTGAACTCAGAACGACAGGCGGAGAACAGTTCTTCACAGACGCGCACATAGGGGTCCATAGAGCCCCCTACATCGAAAAAGATCAGCACCTTAATTGCATTATGTCGCTCCGGCACCATTTGAATATCCAGTAACCCTGCGTTGCGTGCAGTAGAGGAAATGGTGTTATCCAGATCCAGTTCCTCTGCGGCACCGGTGCGGGCAAATTTGCGCAGCTTGCGCAGAGCCACCTGGATATTGCGGGTGCCCAGACTGATACTGTCATCCAGATTTTTAAACTGGCGCTTCTCCCACACTTTTGACGCCGAGCGATTGCGCCCCTTACCACCCACACGGATACCGCCGGGATGATAACCACTATTGCCAAACGGGCTCGTGCCGCCAGTGCCAATCCAACGATTACCACCACTGTGACGCTTCTTCTGCTCCTCTAGACGCTTCTTAAATTCCTCCAGCAGTTTTTCCAAGCCACCGAGGCTTTGTACCTGGGCCTTTTCCTCTTCGCTCAGCTGCTTCATAAATTCTGCACGCAGCCAGTCCTCGGGAATCATTTGTTCGACAATGTCGTCGAGGGTCTCAAGGTCCTTAAAATAGGCGTCGAAAGCGCGATCAAATTTATCGAAGTGCTTCTCGTCCTTGACGAGGCAAACGCGGGCAAGGAAGTAAAATTCCTCAAGGTCGGCAAATACCAGGCGCTGCTGTAATGCCTCAAGCAGGGCCAGCAGTTCGGTGATGGTTACCGGTAATTTATAGCGGCGTAAATTCTGGAAAAAGCCAATCAGCATAATAATTCGCAGTCAGCACAGGGAAAAAATAACACCCGGTTAAACCGGGCCGAAATCACCGAGGACAATTTCAGCCCTCGGTGACATTAACCAACACAGTTTAGCGATTATCGCGACGGGCCATAAACGCCAGGCGCTCCAGCATATGGACATCCTGCTCGTTTTTCAGCAGGGCACCGTAGAGCGGCGGAATGGCATTGCTGCTATCGCTGTTTTTCAGGATCTCCCCGGGAATATCATCAGCCATCAACAGCTTGAGCCAATCGATCAGCTCAGAGGTAGAAGGCTTTTTCTTCAGGCCTGGAACCTCGCGCAGCTGGAAGAAAATATCCATTGCCTCGGCCACCAGCTGCCCTTTGATCCCTGGGTAGTGCACATCGACAATTTTGCACATGGTGTCACGATCGGGGAAGCTGATGTAATGGAAAAAGCAACGGCGTAAAAAGGCGTCCGGCAATTCTTTCTCATTATTGGAAGTGATAATTACGATGGGGCGCTGCTTGGCCTTGATGGTTTCGCCAGTCTCATAGACAAAGAACTCCATACGATCCAGCTCAACCAGCAGGTCGTTGGGGAATTCGATATCCGCTTTATCGATTTCATCGATCAGCAGCACCACGCGCTCTTCTGCCGCAAAGGCCTCCCAAAGCTTACCGCGCTTAATGTAGTTGCCAATATCGTGAACCTTATCCACCCCCAGTTGGGAGTCCCGCAGGCGGGATACCGCGTCGTACTCGTACAGGCCCTGCTGGGCTTTGGTGGTGGATTTAATATGCCACTGAATCAGCTTTAGTCCGAGGCTCTCTGCTACCTGCTCGGCGAGCAGTGTTTTGCCGGTGCCGGGCTCACCCTTGATCAATAGTGGGCGCTGCAGGGTAACGGCCGCATTCACCGCCATCTGCAAGTCGTCGGTCGCTACATAGCTTTCGGTACCGGTAAACTTCATAACTGCTCCAATCCTGTCGTCGAGGCTAACTATCTCTTTTAGCGAATGATAATTGAACAACAGGTTGGGGGCGAGGCGGTAACGCTCAATTTGGATGACCAGCTTGCGCTGGAGGAATTTGCCAGTCCCGCAGGGCGAGCCTTGAAAGTACGCGTGGGCTTACCGAAGCAGCCTAGGCCATCTGGGTACTGCGGCGGTGTACAACCTGGCGACCTTTGCCGGTGATATACCAGCGGATGCCCAGGTGACTGTGAATTTTCCCGACCATCTCCAGCACCAGCAAGCTATTCAAGGCGCGGGCTATAGAATTGGTTTCCATACCGCTGTCCTGCACCATGCCGGAAAGAGACCGAAATACACACTCCCCGGTATTTAACAAATGCAGCACCTGTAGGGCATTGTCATCCAATTTACGGATCTGATTGAAATCGATGGTCGGCCCCTGCTCGGGATCGCCCTCAATTTCATGCTCCAATAGGGGCATCATTTCCAACTGCATGGTGCGCAGTTCCTGCTCCATATTCTCTACTCGGGCGCGGGCAATACTGGCGTCGCGCAACTGGCGCCGCGCGGCGTTAAACACGAACATACGGGACGCAATTGCAGCGAGCAGGCAGTAACCGGTAAAAATCAATAAGCGCGAGGGGTCACCCTGGATTTCTATCAACAAGTCACTCTGGGTGAATTTAAGGAATATCGGCACCATCAAGGCGCCACACAGCCCCATAATCAGGCAACGTGCGAGCCCCGCTGGATCTTCTTCGGTGAACAGCATTTGATAGTAATTGACCAGCCCACCCAAAATGCCCGAAACCAGCATTACTGCAGTCAATATAAGCAGGTGATCGAGCATCAGTATTCCTCAGCCATTCGGCTCTCACTGCCAATCCGGGCAAGTGGGTATTGAACTGAATATTTCACTCTATTCACGACTGCCCTTGCCCTCTTCCCCTAATTAGGTGCGAGGTATTTCCCACATGCTGGATACAGCCGCCTCTTGTTGTTACTGGATACCTGGCAGAAAAGTGACACTGCTTTTACATTGTTTTGCATTGCGCCACAGCGGGAACCAGCTTAATAGATATAGCAGCTGTCATTGACTGGGGTTGTCGGTCTAAAGGGTTTTAACGCCTTTGATACGAGCAACCGAGTGAAGGCCTGGATATAGGCGTCGAGGAGGGACGATGGCTGCGCAAGTGAATAAAAGTGCAACAAAAAATACTGGGGGAATGGCTACCCTGCCCTCAGGCATGACAGCCATATCTTGGGCTATTGTTCGTTAAAGTAGGGATCTTCATCAAAGCGACGACGCCTGTCCCGGCGAAATCTCATCAGCAAGCTGACAATCCCCCAAACAACCATGATCGCCAGGGCTCCACCCGAAGCGAATATCAAATTGGTAGTGACCTCTGGCGCCGCTCCATTTTCTTCAAACAGCGTTTGATAAACAAATAGCGGCAACACCGGCACAGCAACTGACTCCGCTACAGAGGTCTTTGCCGGTGCCAACAACACTGCCGCAGCCACTAAGAGTAGAGTCTGGCGCACCCAGCTCCATCGCCAATTGCGCATAAACCACCAGCCCGCCAACAGCATAACCAGTGTTGAAGCGGCGTACACCATCCAGGCAAATTGGAAATCTTCTGTCATTCTCTCACTCTACTTTCTGGCACACCGATCCAATATCGGGCAAATATGCCAGGGTCCTTTACATCGTCACTCGCTCGGAACCGGCATATTTACGCCGCTTCGCAGACAAGCACTGCCAGCGATAATTAATTCGAAGAATCGAATTAATTATGCGCAATATTCAAAGGCGTTCACAGGTCGCAGTTCCCGTTTGCAATCAACCTTGTTCAACCCAAGAGACAATATGATCCTCCATATCGTCTGGATGAACCGACTCTTCACTGACAACGCGCCCACGCACCGATATCCCCGCCCGATGTACGGATTCCGGGTCTCCCGATACCAATGGGTGCCAGTCTGCAAGAGGGCGCCCTTCCGCAAGACTGCGGTATGCGCAGGTGAGCGGCAACCAATCGAATTCGGCAATATCCTCTATACGCAACTGAATGCATCCGGGGACATGGGCTTTGCGCTGGCTGTACTTGCTGCACTGGCAGGAATGGGTATCCAACAGGCGGCAGGCCACATTAGTGAGGTAGACCTCACCCGTATCCTCATCCTCCAAACTGTGCAGACAGCAGCGACCACAACCGTCACAAAGCTGCTCCCACTCGGATCGACTCATTTGCTCCAGCGTTTTCCGCCGCCAAAAAGGCTCCTGTGCCATTTAGCTCGACTCAGCGTTGCAACTTGCTGTTCTTCAGCGCGATTTCACTCATTTCGGAATCGGCTATTGGCGGCATCTGTAAGTAATAGCCGCGAGTACGCACCTCTTTGAGCAACTTGTCCGCCTCTGCACGGGCCAGCTTTTTGTCCGGCGTCACCAACATCGTAGTGACGTGCTGCGGCTTGCCGAAAAGCTCCAGTAGATTTTTGGGAACCCTCGCAGTGCCCTCGCGCTTATCCACGTACAGATACATTTCGTCTTTATTTGGACTGCGATAAATATCGCATAAAACTTTCACTTCAATTCCTCTTTACGCAATTGTTTCAGAGCTTCGAGCAAAGGATGGCCAATCACATCGGCCCGCCACCCTCTGAGCCGCCCCTCTAACTCGGGTCGACGGGCCTGGACCAGAGCTTCGAGCTCTTTTTTGCGAATTAATATTTCGGCAGGCAACCCGGCCCGCTCGGCAATAGACACCATCTCAAGCCGCAGTTGCTTGAGGATCTCTCCCTGCTGCCGGTTGAGAGGCTGCTGCATTCGCGCAGGTGGATCGCTTCTCTCGCAGGCTTGGGCAACGATCTTTAACAAAGCTTCGCCGTGCTCACGCAGAGCTCGCCCTTCCATACCCAGTTGGCCCAAGGCACCTCTGTGCCGAGGCAACTGTTGGGCCAGGCCGAGACAGATATTCTCTTTCAACAGGTGATTGCGCGGCATATTCAGCGCCCTGGCCTGCTTTTCGCGCCAGGCACACACATCCTGAAGCACTGCCAGTTGTTTACTGCGCAGGCGCCAGGCACCTTTCACTTTTTGGTAGTAAACCTCAGGTGGGTTCGGGTTTCGAGCCGTGACCACCAATGATGCACAGTCTTCCTGCAACCACTCCAGGCGCCCCTTCGCATTGAGGTCCTTTACCAGTACGCCGTAGAGTACCGGCAACCAAGCGACATCGAGGGCGGCATAGGTTTTCTGTGCATCGCTGAGAGGTCTCTGCAGCCAGTCCGAGCGGGTTTCACTCTTGGGCAACTCTATATGCAGTAGATGGTTAACTGTCGCCGCATAACCTAAGCCTGCTCCCATACCACAGATTGCAGCGGCAATTTGGGTATCAAAAATGGGCTCGGGAATCACCCCTAGCAAGCGCTCAAGGGTTTCCAGGTCCTCACTACAACTGTGCATGATTTTAGTGACAGCGGTATCGAGCAAGAGGTCGCGAAGCGGCTGTAACTCCTCAATCGCCAAATTGTCGATCAGGTAGCAGTGTTTTCCATCACCTACCTGGACCAGCGCCGGCTGGGGATAAAAAGTACGGCTGCGCATGAACTCGGTATCCAGGGCTACCGCACTCTGCTTGCGCCATTCTGCACACAACTCTACCAGCTGCTCGTAACTGTCGACCCAGCGTGGAGTGGTATCTATTTCTGTCATCGATATCACTCAACTGCCGGAAAAAAATGCGGTTCGACTATTAAAGGCGTGGGCGAGAGTGCCGCCATCGATATATTCCAGCTCTCCGCCGATGGGCACACCGTGGGCAATCCGGCTCACCGTCACCCCCTGGGCACGAGCTCTCTCCGCGATGTACTGCGCGGTAGCTTCACCTTCTACCGTAGGGTTAGTGGCGACTATAAGTTCGCGCAACTGCTCAGTAGCGAGCCTCAGCTCCAGCAAGTCGATCCCCAGGTCCCCCGGGCCAATACCATCGATGGGCGAGAGATGCCCATGCAGGACAAAGTAGCGACCGTGGTAATTACCGGCCTGCTCAATAGCCAGAACATCAGCGGGCGTCTCAACCACGCACAGTGAGTCCTGCTCGCGCCGGCTATTGCTACACAATGAGCAAACGGGCTCCTCTGTCAGGGTGCGACACTGCCCACAGCGCCCCACTTGCTCCACCGCTCGCGCCAAACTCTGGGCCAGCAGGGAGGCAGCTTCGCGGTCTTTTTCCAACAGGTACATCGCCATGCGCTGCGCGGACTTGGGGCCCACACTGGGCAGACAGCGGAGCGCGCGGATCAGCTCTTCAATCAGGGGACTAAACATACAAACTCAAAACCAGTGGATGGCCACTTCTTAAAAGGGGAACTTAAAGCCTTCAGGCAAATTGATACCTGAAGTCAGGTCTCCCATCCCTTGCTTTTGCAGTTCCTGTGTTTTTTCCTCTACACGGCGCACAGCGTCGTTGACCGCAGCGGCCAGCAGGTCTTCCAGCATTTCCTTCTCCTCGGTCATCAGGGAGGGATCAATTTCCACAGATGTCACATCGTGGCGACCATTCATCGTCACCTTGACCATACCCGCCCCAGACTCACCGCAGATGCGAAGCTCAGTCAGGTCCTGCTGCATCTTCTGCATTTTTTCCTGCATATCGGCCTGCATTTTCTGGGCCTGCTGCATCAAATCGCCCAAACCTTTCATAGGTAACCTCTATCTTGTGCATGTGGTCCCGGAATAAACCGGGCCCTAATTGTCATTAATCTTCTACTACTAGTGATTCTACGGAGCCCGGCACCAGTTCCGCACTCAATTCTGTCTGTAATTCTTGAACCAGCGGGTCAGCGACCAGTGCATCCTGGGCAGCTTCAAGCCGCGCTTGGCGAGTAGCTGCGACTAACCGGGCGGGAGTACTCCCATGTACCTGCCCTACTTGTATCTGCGCTACCACAGGCTGTTGGAAGAAGTCAGCCAGAGAGTCCCCCAGACGCCGCTGGTGAACTTCGTCGTAGAGGCTGCTGTAGGATTCATCCAGGGTGAACGAGAGTATATTGTCCTGCCTGCCCACCATCTCCAAGTGCTGGGCAATGGAGTGCAAAATACCGGTAATACCCAGCTGTCCATACATTACCGGCCAACTGCCAGGCGTTAATGCTTCCAAACGCCCTTTTGGCACTTCCTGACCCCGGCTTTCTGCCGGAGCCTCTCGCGAGGTACTCACCGTACTTTGTGGTACTGGTTGCTGTAGTGCCGGCGCCGACTCCACTTCCGCAACTCGCTGGCGCAGCTCGGCCAGGACATCTTTACGCTGGGGACGCTCTTCTGCCACTCCCTGGACAGGGGGCGGGCTTGTAATTTGCTCCGGCTGAGCCTCCGTCGCTGGCTCACTGATCATTTCAGTTGGGGCTGCCGGCTCTGCCTCTCGCTGCTCTGTCTGATGTTTAAACGGCTGCAGGCCTTCCACTGCCTGCGAGGGAGTTAGATCAACCGCTGTAACAGCCTGCGGCTGTGCCGCTTCAGGCTTTTTTGCCGGACTGACCTCCGGTACTTCTGGTGCTATAGGAGCCTGAGGCTGTAGCGCTTCTGGAGCCGGTGCTGGCGAAACGGGTTCGGAAGCCGATGGCAGTGGCGAACGGGGAATATCCGCAACACCCTGGGGGCGGAAGGCCAGCATCCGCAGCAGAGCCATTTCAAAGCCACTGCGCTGATCCGGGGCCAAAGGCAGGTCACGCCGGGCCAGCAGGGCCATCTGGTAATACAACTGCACATTTTCCGGGGCGATACGCCCAGCTAAATTTCTCAGTCGCTCACCATCACCCAGGGAATTATCGATAGATTGAGGCAACACCTGGGCCACTGCAATGCGGTGCAGGTTGTCGGCGAGTTCTGCCAGCGCAGCACTGTAATCAGGGGCCTGCTGAGACAACTCAGCAACTGTGGCAAATAAAGCCTGTGCGTCCTCTTCAGACAAGGCTTGCAGCAGCTTCCACACCAAGCCGGTATCGATACTGCCCAGCATACCGCGCACTTCTGCCTCGGTAATTTGCCCCCCACCAAATGCGATGGCCTGGTCAGTAAGACTCATCCCATCTCGCATACTGCCATCTGCCGCGCGACCGAGGTGCCACAGAGCGCCCTCTTCAAAAGGGACCTTTTCCTGCTCCAACACAAACTTCAAGTGCCCCACAACCCGCTCGGGGCTCATATTCTTCAGCTTGAACTGGAGACAGCGGGACAGCACGGTAACCGGCAACTTCTGCGGATCAGTCGTCGCCAGTAGAAACTTCACATGGGGAGGTGGTTCTTCGAGGGTTTTTAACAGTGCGTTAAACGAGCTGTTCGACAACATATGGACTTCATCGATCAGGTAAACCTTGAAGCGGCCCCGGGTCGGTGCGTACTGCACGTTCTCAAGCAGTTCACGAGTATCTTCGACCTTGGTACGCGAGGCTGCATCCACTTCGATCAGGTCGACAAAACGGCCATCGGCAATCTCATTGCAAGTGTGGCACTGGCCACAGGGTTCAGAACTAACTCCCTCTTCACAATTCAGACACTTGGCCAGGATTCGTGCAATCGTGGTTTTACCCACACCACGGGTACCGGCAAAGAGGTAGGCGTGATGCAAGCGACCATTATCCAGGGCGTTGATCAACGCCTGGAGAACATGCTCCTGTCCCACCATCTCGCGAAACAGCTTCGGCCGCCACTTCCGTGCCAGTACTTGATAACTCATTCAATCTCCGGTGCTCGACACACCTCTGCAAGGTCTTATTGTCTGCGCCTGTGGCGCGGCCGCCATTATACCGGCATCCATCGCCAGGCATAGAGAATCGAAGAGTGTGACCAGTCAAGTTCTATCGTACCTCTCGTAGCGAAACCAATGCTTGTGATATAACTGTGCGCCAGCTCGCACTAAGAACAATCAGTCCATAACTACAGCGAGCAGGGTACGGGGATCACGATCAGTAATGAATAAGGCCAGGAAGACGCTTCTTGAAAGGCTGTTTACCGAGCACGGACAGGCCTTGGTACGCTTTGTCTCTCGCATTGTAAAAAGCCCTGACGATGCCGAGGATATCGCCCAACACGCCTATCTACGCCTGCAAAAACTCAGCGATGAAAAGGAACTCGAGAATCCACGGGCCTACCTCTACCAGATTGCCAACAACCTTGCTGTGGACCAGCTGCGTCGGGGCAAGCTGCATGTAGAGTACGTAAGCCAGCAGATCCCCATGGAGGGTGAGCCTTACACCGACGACCATGCGGACCATCAGTCACCAGAAAGGTTGCTGGCAGCCCGCCAGCAACTACAGTCCATCTACGAAACCATGGACAAGCTACCCCTAAAGTGCCGCCAGGCCTTTCTATTACATAGGACCCGGGGCCTTTCCTATAGCGAGATAGCTAAGGAGATGAATATCTCCGTGAGTAGTGTGGAAAAGTATATTTTGCAGGCTTTGAAAGCGTGTCGTAAGAAGGTAACTCCTGAAAGGTGACCTTCAGTCAGTTGCGCCACTTGTGACATATATCCTTAAAATAACGATAAAAAAAGATGAACCACCGGTATTCACACCTTAACAACAACTCCACAAAATTATTTGAGGGGGGGAGCTGTTCAGTCGTCTCAGCTTCGAAGGGCCGAATTGAGTAAACCTAAATACTCTACATACAACAGAACATTTTACTGCAATTCAGTAAAAACTCGTTGGAATTATTTTTTTACTCAGAGGTCCGTGCAGTAAAGGTCGCACAAATTGAGAGACTTTGAGTAATATGCCGCCTTTAGTATCAAAGTACTAAGTTAATTTTCGCAAATCCAAGGTGCTAGAGCAGCCATGAAGAGTAACCCTAAGCAAGCATTAAGTGAAGAAAGCCTGGATCAGGCTTGCGCTTGGGTTGCTCGTTTGCGCTCTGACTCGATCACATCTAGCGACCGCCACCAGTTCAAGAAATGGATTTCCCAAGACGAGAATCAGTTGGCTTTTGCCGAAATCACTGAACTCTGGGGAGACCTGGGTGCCTTATCTCACCTACCGGTAGATACATTGTTCCCAGAAAGCATTCCCTCTCCGCAAAATAATGCTGCCGTATGCTCCGCATCCACCGAAAATGCACAGGGGCAACAAAGCTCAAAGCAATGGACATTGCCGCAGTGGCTTATGGGCGGAGGGCTAGCAACCTGTGGAGCAATAGTTGCCTTATGGGTTGGATATCAGGGTATGGGCGGCGAACTCAAAGCTCAAATATATGCGACCGAACGCGGACAAATACAAACTATAAATCTGTCCGACGGCTCAGAAGTAAAACTGAACTCAAATAGTGAACTGCGGGTAATCTATAACCGCAATGAGCGTCGCACGGAGTTAGTTCGCGGTGAAGCCTTCTTCGAAGTGGCAAGACAAACTTCTCGCCCCTTTACTGTTACCGCCGGCAGCGCCAACATCCGCGTATTGGGGACTGAATTTAACGTTGAACTTAACCCAGAGAACACAAGAGTATCCGTAACCGAAGGCACAGTCTCAGTTAGTGAGACCGATAGCGCCCCCGGCTTGGAACCCGAATCAGTACAACTGGTCAAGAACGAGAAAGTCAGCGTTTCTGAAAGAGGCCTCAGCCCAATTGGCCAAACATCACCGGAAGAAGCTACCGACTGGACAAAAGGACTACTAGTCTTTGAAAAAACCCCACTTAAGGATGCTTTAACCGAGTTAAATCGCTATTTAGCGGTTCCAGTTGCCGCCTCTCCCCAAGTAGAGGGCAAATTAGTCACAGGAACCTTCGAGATCTCCGATCCAGACAGCACCTTGAAAGCTATCGCTACTGCGCTCGATTTGCACGAAGACCACAGCGACTCCAACCTGACTATCTTGTCTCCCGCACATAACTAGGTTATAACCGTCATCACGGCGGTTATATATTAGGCAAGCAAAATAAGCCCGCCCAGAATCTAAGAAGAACTATCAGTTTGCTGCATTTTGACATGCTGCATGTATTTGAATGGGCACCTCATTGACACCTAGGCACTGGATAACAATATCCCTTGTGTTAGCGCTCTGCTCCCCTAGCGCTACCTACGCCCTATGTCCAGAATCAGGAATCAAAATCCCAAAAGGGAACCTCTCTAAAGCCCTGATATCACTGGGCCAGCAGTGCAAAATATCATTACTTGTGAAAGCCTCATCGGCGACTAGATTTCAAGTTAGCAAGCAAACTTTACACAGCCCTGAAGGCCAGTTTGAACCAGCGCTAGAAGAACTACTTTCAGGGATCCCCCTATCCTTTAAAAAAGTTGGCCCATCATCTGTAGCAATTATTAAATCCCCTGAACAGGCTACCCCCGTCCCAATGGAAATGGGTGTCGCGCAAACTGAAGAGGTGACCGTCACCGGTCAAAGCCTGACAGGAAGTCATTTACGCCACTTCCAATCAGAAGGGTACCTTCCGGTTGACCGACTTTCGCGGGAACAGTTGGAAATGACTGGCGCCCAAACTGTCGCCGACTTGCTTAAGTTTCTACCTGCTATTTCTGGCAACTCCACAAGCACTTCAGTAAGCCTGGAGAGCGATGGCACCGCGACGGTCTCGCTACGTGGCCTACCTGCTAACAGCACCCTTGTTCTCCTCAACGGCAGGCGCATCATTAGCGACGGATTCAATGGGGAGGCAACAGACCTAAACACCATCCCTTTAGCTCTTGTTGAAAGGGTAGAAATTCTCAAAGACGGCGCCTCAGCTGTTTATGGGTCCGATGCGATTGCAGGGGTTGTGAACATCATCCTGCAAACCGACTTTGAGGGACTCTCAATAAAAAGCTATTACGGACAGGCTTCGCAAGGCGACCGGCAGAGCGAATCCCACCACTTAACTTGGGGGTGGAGGGGAGATCACTCCCATGTAATGGTTAATCTGGCCCAGAAGCGCCAAGGAAAAGTAATGAGCCGAGACAGAGGGCTCTCCAACTCAGCAGACAGCCGCGCAATTGGTGGCACCGATCAGCGGTCATCTGCTATCCCGGGGGGGTTTATCGCCCTGGAAAGAAATGAGGTATTGACCAATCTCTCACCCGGGATATATCAGCAATGGTCACCTGACGATAAATTTGACTACAGTGACTACACCTCAGCAATAACTCCCACGCAAAGCGACTCAATATACATAGCGGGTAGTCTAGATATCGGTGATAACGCGCAAGCTTTTTCTGAGATCATGGGAGTTCGATCCAGTGGGGAGTCAACGTCTGCCCCGACCCCGGTATTTACACGCTTTGACAATGGTGACCTAACAATATCAGCCGACAATATTTACAACACTTTTAATCAAGAGGTTTACGACGTTCGCAGGCGCGTTATTGAGCTTGGCCCACGGACACAGAACAACCGAACAAACACCTGGAGATTTAATACTGGGGTAAAAGGCTTCTGGGACGAATGGCAGTGGGAGCTGGGTGCTTCGATCCATAAGACCCGCAAGAAAGAGACATTAAACAATGTAATAGATCCCTTCGCACTATCTCTAGGCCTCAAAGGGCCAGACCTTTGTAATGCCACAACATCCTGTGTGGCGGTCAACCTTCTTGGCCCCAGCGGTAGTATCGACGCAGAACAATTGGATTTTATTCGGGGGAAAAGCGTTACGATCAGCAATTCACGAATGACCTCCCTCACATTCATAACCGACGGCATCATCAAGAAAATATCGGCGGGAAATGTTCTGGCTGCAGCAGGTGTTGAATTAAGGCGGGAAAATGTAAACCTTCACTCAAATGATAATTTCGGAATGTCATTTATTGGAGGGCATGCACCCGGGTCAACTGAGGGAACCCGACTCGTCAAAGAAGCCTTCGCGGAACTATCTATCCCACTAATCTCTGAAAAATTATGGCTGGATGGAGCTATCAGAAGCTCCCATTACGATGATTTTGGGAGTACCAGCAACCCAAAACTAGCCTTGCGATGGAAACCCACCTCATCCTTACTTGTGCGAAGCAGCTATACTAGGGGATTCAGGGCACCGACCTTGACAGATATGAATCAGCAGGGCTACCAAACCCAAGAATTCCTGTTCGATCCCTGCTCAAGCTCAAATGCAGATAATCTGCCCGGCTGCCGATTTCAATCTGATAGCTCCCGGATACAATATTTAACCGAATTTAGCGGAAATTCAGATCTTTCACCCGAAACATCCCGCACAATCTCTCTCGGAGTAACATGGGAGCCACTCCAAATCCCCGACTTTAAAGCTAAATTTGACCTCTATGATATAGATGAAAACCAAGTAATCGGCACCAACCCCCAATTCTTATTGGATCAAAATGCCTACTACAACCTTTATACCGATTTAGTCATACGCGACCAGAGTGGTGACATTACCAAAATTTATGCTTCCCGCATAAATCAAGGAAGCCGAGAGATCCGCGGATATGATGCAGCTTTTCGTTATAACCTTCCGTTGAACAGTGATAAGAAGCTACAACTGGCTTTGAACATCAGCAAAATGCTTCACTACCTGAATCAGAGCTCCCCCAATTCAGTCAAAGAAGACCTATCCGGCACTTTCACAGATACTTCCGTCGGCGGCCTAGGATCACTACCAAAATGGAAAGCCAATGCTGGGGCCTATTTAAATATAGGGGCTTGGGATGCCGGCTATACCATGCATTACGTCGATAATCTAAAAGAAACCTTCACCAATCTAGATGGCACAACCGAAAACCGCAGTATCAGCAGCTGGTCATCCCACGACATCCAGATTGCCTATGCCTCGAATTCTCGGTTGAGATTTTCTTTCGGCATCAATAATTTATTTGGCCGCTCTCCACCTTTTGCATCAACAGCCGAGAGTAATAATCACGATTACCTAACCTATGACCTCACAGGTCGATTTTTTTACGGAAGTTTTTCTCTTAGTCTCTAGGCTTAACCATTCTACTCCAACCTCTCTTGCAGCTCCTCGCACCCCCAAAGCGCTCAAAAATAAAGCAGGTAGGCCGATAAGCAAACATCAGCCAACCTATCAAACCTGACAATACGCAGTATCAGAAAAAAACACGATTCTTTTGAGGGGTTCCGTCCGCCACTCGTTAATAGGAGTGTTGGGAGGGAAGTAGCCACTTGGGGGTAGCTATTTCCAGCAATCGTCATTAATGACCAAAGACTAAAAATCCAACGATCAAGAGAGGATTGACAATGAAAAAGAACCTCCTGTCCGCAGCCGTAAAAGGAGCCCTGGGCTTCACCGCTGCCGCAATTATGGTTCCTGCAATGCCAGCTTTCGCTCAAGAAGATGCGGAAATGGTTGAAGAAGTAATCGTAACTGGCTCCCGTATCCAGCGCGCCGACCTGGAAGGTGCTCTGCCGATTCAAGTGATGGACGCTGACGCCATCGCCGCTACCGGTGTGACCTCTGCACCTGAGCTAATGGCCAAGCTGACTTCCATGCAAGGCATGACCGTTGCAGCTGATTCCGTTGGTGGTAGCGGCGGCGGTTTGCAAACCGCCAACCTGCGGGCCCTTGGTTCCGGTTACACCCTGGTTCTTCTTAACGGCCGGCGTATGGCTTCCTCTACCTCTGGTAGTGAGTTTGACTTGAGCCACATTCCTCTGGCAGCTATTGAACAGGTTGAAGTATTAACTGACGGCGCAAGCGCCCTGTATGGCTCCGATGCTATCGCCGGTGTTGTAAACTTTATTCTTAAGCGAGAAGTAGACAGCACAACAATAAATGTACGCTACGATAGGCCCGAGGCTAGCGGTGGCGGCGACATTGCCTCATTTGACATAACCAGCGGCTTTGGCAGTCTGGATGAAGACGGCTTCAGTATTGTCGGAAGCTTTAGCCACCATGAACAAAGCGAGCTAGCCGCAAAAGACCGCGACTGGGCTAGCTCAGGTATCATTCCGGTAACCAACCCCACTACCGGCAATACCGGTCTGTTCTTTAATGGTTCCACCAACTCCATCCCAGGTAACGCTTACGTCTATTACACAGACGAATGGAAGGCCGCCAATGGTGGGGACAATGCTCCCAACTCCGAAACTTTTAACCCTTATCTAGAAGCGAACGGTAATTGTGCGCCAGATAATGCCCCGTCTGGAAGTGTATGTGCTTTCGACTACACCAGCACCCTATTTATCCTCCCAGAAAAAGAAACTGATTCTATTTTCCTATCTGGAAAATACCGCATCAGTGACAACCTAGAAGGCTTCAGTGAGCTGGTTTACTCCGAGCGCACTATAACATCTAAGACCGCACCCTACCCAACAGGTCAAGTACCCCTGCCCATCGATTCTCAGCTGGTTCAGGACTACGTACTGCCTTACGCAAGTGTTGACACATCCGACATCGAGCAAGTTACAGGTACTTGGCGCGCTCTAGCAGCAGGTAACCGTGTTACCGAGTGGAAATCCGATGCCTTCCATTTCGTTGCAGGGGTGAACGGCTCCGTTGGCGACATCAACTTTGAAGCTGCGGCCTTCCATGCCTCTATCGATCAAGAAGAGAATTACCCGGACGGACACTTACTGGCTGAAGAGTTTGCAGAGCTCGCTAGCTCTGGCCAATTGAACATTTTCGAGCCGGTAGATAGCCTGTCAGAAGACACGGTCGCATTGGTTGCACCTACCATCTACGATGGCAATTACGGCACTACGGAAACCAGCGTTACTGGTTTCGACCTGTCTATGGACATGCCGCTATTCAGTATGGACGGTGGTGAAGCCCAATTGGCAGCGGGTATCGACTTCCGCCGTAACACCTATGAGGAAGGTATCTCTGACGCTAACCGCGATGGCCTAATCCTATTCCGTCAGGCTGGTGACGTTTATGATCTTGAGCGAGACACGTATGGTGTCTACGCTGAAGCTCTTTTTCCTGTGCTAGACACTTTGGATTTCACTGCTTCTATGCGCTACGACTCCATAGGTGGCACCGACGCGGTAGTTAACGGTAGTGACCTCGGCAGCGTAAGCGGTTCTATGTCTGATGTAACTTACAAGCTGAGCACCCGCTGGGCGGCTACGGATAATCTATCCTTCCGCGCCTCTTATGGCACAGGCTTCAAAGCTCCATCCATGCTTGAGCTAGCTAAGCCTCTGGTGAACTTCGGAGTAACCTCTGGCACCTTCGACTGTGTATTCCCTGCTGGTGATGAACTGCGCAATCTCTGTGTTGCGAACTCAGGGTTCCAGGCTCAGGTACTGCAAGTTGGCAATACTGAACTAGACGCAGAGACCTCCACTCAATACTCCCTGGGCTTTGTTCTAGATACTGACAGCGGCTTCACTGCCACAGTCGACTATTGGAACATTTCCATGGAAGACCAGGTCGATTATCTGCCCGAACAAGATATATTTGGAAACTGGGAAAAGTACCGCGACCTGTTTGTAGGGGTACACAACAGCACTACAGGGCGTGACGAACTCGGCATCATTCAAGCTTTTGTCAATATCGGTGAGTCAGAAGTAAGTGGTGTCGACTACCGTTTCGAGCAATCACTTGAACTCTCTTTCGGTGATATGCTGCTCTCCCTGGGCGGAACCTATATGATTGAGAATGAAAACTCACTCTTCGGTTCTAGCATGGGTAAGTTCGGCGCAAATGACGAAGTAACCTTCCGTAACCAGATCCGTGCAGGCGTCACTTTGTCCCACGGTATCTTCACCCACAACCTGGGTATGAACTACCGCAGCGGATATCTGGATCAAGCTAATACCATTGGCTTAATCGACGACGACGGCTCATATATTACTGAAACCGTCTATGACGAAAATGGCGTGGGCTCTGAACAGATCGTGTACGAAGATGTGCAACTTTCTATTCCTTCTTACATCACCTTCGACGTACAGAGCCAGGTTGCCCTGATGGAAGATCAGTTGACCCTGAAACTCGGTATCAACAACCTGACTGACGAAGAGCCGCCGCGCACCCTGCGTACCAGTGGCGCTGGTCACCAGCTGGGCTTCGATCCGCGTTACTCTGATGGCTACGGTCGCACTGTCTACCTGAATGCAGGTTATACCTTCTAAGAACATAAATTCTTAGTAAAGCCCGCGGCGTTAGCGTCGCGGGCTTTTTTTCAGCAGTGGGTAGATGGAACACAACAATAGGCAAAAAAGCACTTCTTAAAAGGTTAAGACTTCACGCAATATGGTATCTCTGCCAATTTGTGAACCGATGGCAAGAAGAGGACTAATTGAAACAGCTGCCCCCGTCTAACCCAATTCTCTCGAATACCTCTTTTTCTAGTGGCCTTCAGAATGAATGCTGCTGCTCCGACCTTTTTCAGTTCACCCTTCCTCCGCGGCAATCACGCCTTCAATCCAGTCAGTGAACATTTTTTAAGAATCGAACCCGTATTGCAGCAAAAGTCTCTCAAGGCACACCTCAAAACTATCTTTACAGATGTGGAGAACAAGTTAATTTGCTGACTAACACTCAACTCTTTCCACACAAGTATCGCCCAGATCCTAGCTATCAGCTCACAACGGTTGATTGGCCCCCCCTAAAACTCATCAGTCCTCAAGCACCGACATTTCGTAAGCACTATCTTGAGCCAATCTACCGAGCATTGAGAAGCCGGAAGAGGTCGTAAATCAGTAAAGCAAGGCTTATTGGAGAACGGTGGGTTACCAACAGGAGGTTCACTATCTAGAACTTGCTCATCCCCTCTCAAAGGACCTTCAATGGCAAAGGGGTGTGATCGTTATTTGCTCAATTTTTCAGATAAAAAATCTCATACTACGTTAAAGCTATAAATAGGCTTCAACTTGCCTGAAGCACCAGTTTTAAAGAATAAAATCCAAGTACTGCCTAAAAAACAAACCAAATGCTCTAAACATATTGAGCGGAATTGTTCATAAGTCGACCAAAAACTCATCGGAAAAGTTCCATATTTACCTTCAATGCATTAAAGTCAGCTTCGACAGTTTTTAACCCATATCATAAAAAGCATTATAAGCACCTTAAGTATAAGAAGGTTCCACTATGATTAAGACCAAATTGAGCATAGCCATCGCTGCTCTGGGCACCCTCGCCAGCACTGGCGTTTTCGCCCAAGAGTCTGCTGAGATTGGCGCAGAAGTAGAAGAAGTAATTGTTACCGGTTCACGCATCGCTCGTGACCCGCTATCCACTACAGGTCCAATTACTCTGGTTGATTCCGAAGCGATCCAACGCTCCGGTGTAGGCACCATTGATGAGCTGCTGAACCAACTTCCTTCTATGGGTACCACTGGTATCAATGCAAATGACAACAACGGCGGTGCTGGTCTTTCATTTGTAGACCTTCGCAACCTGGGTTCTGCACGTACCCTGGTTCTCGTAAACGGCCGCCGTTTCGTATCTTCCAGTTCTGGCGTGGCCGCCGCAGTGGATATGAACAATATTCCTGTAGATATGATCGACCGAATTGAAGTGCTAACTGACGGCGCTTCCGCTGTTTACGGCTCAGACGCTGTAGCAGGTGTTATCAACGTAGTTCTAAAAGATTCTTTCGAAGGTGTGCGTGTTAATGCCCGTGCCGGCGCCACTGAATCTGGTGGTGGAGAGAATGGCGAACTGTCTATCACTTTCGGTCAAGAATTCGAGCGCGGAAAATTCATCGCCAACCTTACTCATAGCAAGCGTGATGAGATCGCTTACACCGACCGCGATTGGGCTGGGCTGCAAAGCTCCATGTCCCCAACCGGTAATATCTTCACCTCATACGGTAATTTCGGCGTTGCTGAAGATGGGACTACCCTAGGCGACTACGCTAGCTATGACATTGGCCAGTACATGTGGCTGTCGGGAGCTATGGAGCGTACCAGTTTTACTGGAAGCGGCACCTTCTCAATTACTGACTCCATCGAGCTCTATGGTGAAGGTTCTTACACTACTAAAACTACCAATCAGCAGCTCGCCGCCCAGCCGATGTACGCTGGTAACGGCTTGAATATCACTGCTGACCACCTTTCAGCAGAAGTTCAATCTCAACTATCTGACGCCTGGCAAGAAGCTGAAGACGCTTACCAAATTGAGCTCGCTGCATACAACGCAGCAGTGGCAGAGTGGGAGGCCCAAGGCAGCCCTAAAGATCTTGAGCCTACTGCACCAGTAGCCACCCACGGTGAAAACTGGCAAGACGGCCTCAGTGATGTACGTCTCCGCCCAGTTGCTGGCGGTACTCGCGACTCCGAACAGGAAACCAAAACTTTCCGTGCCCTCACCGGTTTGCGTGGTGATTTGTCCAATGGCTGGG
Organism: Microbulbifer maximicatervae (SeqCode); assembly: GCF_052468155.1. Lineage (NCBI taxonomy): Bacteria > Pseudomonadati > Pseudomonadota > Gammaproteobacteria > Cellvibrionales > Microbulbiferaceae > Microbulbifer > Microbulbifer maximicatervae (SeqCode). The sequence goes on along the minus strand of NZ_CP174335.1, from coordinate 2,102,432 downwards.
GCTGGGATGCATTCGTAAGCTACGGCAAGAACAAGGGTGATAACACCGTTGGCAACTCCATCAGTAAGACTAAAGTTCAGGAAATTCTTGATGGTGTAAGCGGTATTGCCGAAGAAGATGTTCAATTCCTGGGCGGTATGAGTGATGAAGTCATTGACTACATTAGCTACACCGATCGCGAAGATAACGAATACGATATGCTCAATGTCGGCGCCAGCTTGACTGGAGATATCGACGCTCTTGAGTTCCAAGGTGGAACCTTAGGGTTTGCTGCTGGCGTTGAATATCGAAAAGAGTCTGGTGAATTCAATCCCAGTGAAGAAACTCAGCTAGGCGAAACCTTTAGCAATCAACAAGATGCTACCTCTGGTGACTTCGCAGTAACTGAGGTGTTCGCAGAGTTCAACCTGCCAATCCTGGCTGGCCTCGACCTTGCTGATGAACTCTCCTTTGACGCAGCTATTCGCTATTCTGACTATGACACTTTTGGCGGTCAGGCAACCTACAAGCTTGGCGCTATATACGCACCAACGGAAAACCTACGTTTCCGCGCTAGTTTGTCTACTGCATTCCGTGCTCCAGGCATCTATGAACTATATAGCGGTTCTGCCCAGAGCTATGAATACCTCATTGACCCCTGTGACACCAGCAGTAGTAATGAGGCAGGCCAAGGTGCAAACTGTAGCATGGTAGGCGCAGGTTTCACCCAGGCAGGCAGCCAAGTACCAACCAACATCGGTGGTAGTGAGGATCTGCAGCCAGAGGAATCTACTAGCTTCACCGCAGGTATCGTATGGACTCCAGCTTTCGCTGAAGATCTGTCCATCACCCTCGATTACTTCAAAATTGAAATCGAAGACGCAATCACCTCAGCTGACACCCAGCAGATCCTGGATGATTGTTACCGTGATGGCAACGCAGCAGCTTGTGCACTGGTTCGCCGCAGCGACAGTGGCCAAATCGAGTACCTGGAGGGCTCTCTGATGAACATCGGAGAGATCAATACCAGTGGTATCGATATTGATGTAGTGCAAAACTTCCATTACGACGCTGGTAAGCTAGCCTTGCGTGCCCAAGCAACTCACCTGCTTGAGTACGAAGAGTACAATTCTCAGACAGACCAAACCACTGACCGCGTAGACTATATCGGTACTAACAGTGAGGCTTACACTAAGTGGCGCGGCCTTGCCAGCGCAACTTGGTACGCCGACAGCTGGGACTTCGGAGCTGACATTCAGTACATTGGTGATGGCCACAGCCCATACTTGGACATGCCCTCCCACACCTACCTGAACTTAAAGGCAGGCTGGGATGTGAATGATACTACGCGGCTTACTGCGGGTATCGACAACGTTACTGATCGCGAGCCGGCTACTACTTCCGGCAGCGACTGGAATGGTACTTACGACTTCCAGGGCCGCTATGCCTGGGCTGGCGTTACTTACCAGTTCTAAGTGCTAACTTTCTAAGTCAAGCCGAAAAGGGCGCCTTTTGGCGCCTTTTTTTGTTTCAAGTGAAATAACCTTGTAAAAGCTGCTACCCCCGAATCTAATCCCCGGTCCTCAGCAGAAGGTTCAACTTGTTTGTATATCTATTTTTTACATCCAAATTACCAACTAGTGAAAATGCTTCAGTAAAGCTCTCTTTGGAGGCCGCGATATCACCAAGCCGGTACCGAGTTAACCCCAACAAAAAATGAAATCGATGATCACTCTGATCTGCCCGCAGTGCCCTTCGAAGGCGTTTTTCAGCGAGTTTAAATTTATTGTTTTCATAGGCTTCCCGCGCCTGATAATAAAGGTAATAGGGGTTCCTGTTGCGGTGATAACGCACACGGCTCGCAAAGTCATCAGCCAACCTCTCCCTACCTGTCTTGCGATAAAGTCTCTCCAGATTACTGGCCGCAACAAGGTTGCCTCTCTGCAGCTGCAATGCATGCAGATAGCTCTGCTCAGCTTCATCAATAAGGTCGAAATAGCTGTAGAAAGCCCCTAAATTTGACCAAAGGTCCCCTCTTTCCGGCTGTAACTGTAGCGCCTTGCGCAGATACAGAAATGCTCGCTCCTTATCTCCCGCACGCATCAACTCTACCCCCCGATTACTGTAATAAAGGGCAAACGCAGTGCTGTCTTCAAGCTTTTGCTGCTTATAAGTTGGATCGTAGACTGCCAGATTAAAGTCAATCACTCGCCGAATATTTCTATATTCAGAAACCATATTGACATGACGGTAGACGGTAAAAACCTCAAAGTCATCCTGCCCCCAAACCGGAGGCACATCCACCTCATTAAAATAGGCCTCCACACCCAGCTCTCTAGACATAGCAACCATCATTAAGGTAAACGCTAGGCAGTTACCCCGCTGTAGCTGGTAAGTTTTACTCGCTGGAAAAGTACTGTTGGGGTTGTATTCGACCTGAAAGTCACCTCGTCCATAGCCATCCACTAAAGACTGTAGCCGTTTAGACGGAGACTCTGCAGGAGCGATAGTATCCAAATAGGCCAATACATCAGCGTCGAGACCCAGGAGATCCTCATCGGGCAGCTCCGCCGGCAAAACTGACCGATTGAGGATAGCCCGCCCACTAAGGACGTTACTTATATCAACAGCCCCAGAGTATTTAGGGGGAATTTGGGCACAGCTAGAAACAAACAGGACCAGAATAAAAGCTAGTGAGGTCTTCATCGTTATTTTCCCCTCAATATTTTTAGCCTTATGGGATTTAACACCAATTTAACGTAAATAGAAGTACCCTGTTGCCATTTATATAAATCCCCTCACTTCGGTTCGCCTGTTAAATAGACAACTGGTAAACTTTCCAAGTTACGCAGGAGGTAGGCGCTACAAACATTTAGGCCTTGGAGCTGGCAGAAAACATCCACCCAAGCCCGGATAAGTCCCGACCTCTTTAAACAAGAGCAATACAGGAAAGAAATAGTACTCTGACACACGGATAATTTACCTGGCTAACCAAAGGGCACCGAAATTTCAGTTCCCTGGCCAGGCTACCTTCCTAAATATGCAACAACATATTGCATTAGAGCTATAACAACTGGAATTTCAGCTTATGTCGTCAAATACAGACCAAAATGACGCTGGCTTTTTTGGCCACCCCAAAGGGCTCTCGACACTTTTCTTCACCGAAATGTGGGAGCGGATGAGTTACTACGGTATGCGAGCCCTGCTTGTGCTGTTTATGACAGCCAGCCTTCAGGAAGAGGGCTTGGCCTTTACCGTTGCAGCAGCGGGAGCTATTTATGGGCTCTACACTGGCGCCGTGTACTTCCTCGGCCTGCCCGGTGGCTGGATTGCAGACCGCCTACTAGGAAGACAACGCACCATATGGTACGGCGGCATCATCATTATGTGTGGCCATATTGTGCTCGCGATCCCAACCAGTTGGAGCTTTTTTATAGGCTTGATCCTTGTTGCTACCGGCACAGGCCTCCTCAAGCCCAATATCAGTGCAGCAGTTGGACACCTGTACCAACCAGATGATGTTCGCCGCGACAGTGGATACGCACTGTATTATATGGGCATCAACATGGGCTCAATCATCGGTTATGCCGTCTGCGGGTACTTCGGTGAAAATGTCGGTTGGCATTGGGGCTTTGGTGCCGCTGCTGTGGGGATGGCTATTGGCCTGATCCAGTATCGCCGCACTATCCACAATCTGGGGGACGCAAGCCTCAATCCCGAGAACCCGCTTTCGCCAGAAAAGGCAAAACTGGCTTGGCGCATAATTGGTGCTGTTGTAGTCGGTGTTGCAGTGATTACCGGCTTGGTGATGAACGGCACTATCACCATCAACCCGGTAGAAATAGCCAAGTACGTAGCTGTAGCCTTCACCCTGACCTTCCTTGCCTACTTTGGCTTTATCTACTTTGGCGGCCAGCTGAGCGGGTCAGAGAAAAAGAAAATGTGGGCGCTATTCCTAGTCTGTGTAGCCTCTACCTTTTTCTGGTCGGGCTTCGAGCAAGCGGGCTCCTCACTGAACCTATTCGGCCGCGACTACACGGATCGCCTGATTGGCAGCTTTGAAATGCCAACCTCCTGGCTACAAAGCTTTAACTCCATCTTTATCATTACCCTGTCCCCCTTCTTTGCCGCGCTGTGGATTAACCTGGGCAAACGCATGATCACCCCATCCTATGGGCTGAAGTGTGCACTTGGCCTGATCATCATGGCCAGTGGCTTCCTGGTAATGTTCTTTGCCGCTCAATATGCAGCAGCGGGCCTGAAAGTTGCTCCTTACTGGCTGGTAGCCACTTACTTCCTGCACACTGTCGGTGAACTCTGCCTGAGCCCAGTGGCCCTGAGTGCAGTAAGTAAACTTTCTCCTCGCCGCTTTGCTGGCCAGATGATGGGTGTCTTTGTTCTGACTTACTCTATCGGCAACCTCTTTGCCGGTCTTCTGTCAGGTAACTTTGATCCGAACAATGTTGCTGAGATGCCAAACCTATTCCTGCAAATCAGCTTGTTCACAATCGGAGTGGGTATCATCCTGGCCCTGATCAGTCTCAAGTCCAAGTACTGGGAAACTGACTCAGAAGCACCCCAGAATACTGCGACAGCTGAAGGCTCTACTAAAACGGCCTAATACTTAGCTGTATTCCAAAAAAAAGGCCACTGCTATACAGTGGCCTTTTTTATTTTCCCTCGCCTAAAGCAAGCCTTGTAACAGACCGACATTCAGCCAGATAAAGCGCGCCCCAATAATAAACAGCAAAACGGCAAAGCAATGCTTAAGCATTTTGGGAGAAAGGCGATGGGCGAGATTGGCACCAAAGCGGGCAAAAAACGTGCTGGTGACAACGATTCCAAAAAACGCAGGCCAGTACACATAGCCACTACTCCATGCTGGTAGAAGCTGATTGCCCCAGCCCTGGAAACCAAAGCTCAGCGCACCCGCAACCGCAATGGGAAGACCACAAGCCGCCGACGTAGCGACCGCACGCTGCATCTTCACCCGGCAACGGGATAAAAATGGAACGGTTAGTGAGCCCCCACCGATACCAAAAATCGCCGATACCCAGCCGATAACTCCCCCAGCAGATAGCAATAAAGATGACCTTGGCAAGTTGCCGGCCCCCTCCGTTAATTGATCGTGCCGGGCACCACTAAGCCACATCCTCACCGCAATCACGATCGCAAAGACGCCTATCAGCAGCTGCAGCCAGGCACCGGGGAGTAACTCAGCAGTGGCACCACCGGCCCAGGAGCCGATTAAAATGCCTGGAGCCATAATTCCAAAGATCTTCCAGTCCACCGCCCTTTTCTTATTGTGGGCGCGCACTGAACTTATTGATGTGACAATGATTGTTGCTAGGGAGGTACCCACAGCCATGTGGGTGAGGATTTCAGGGGATATCCCCATAGCGGTGTAAACAAAAACCAAGGCAGGGACAATGATCAGGCCACCACCTACGCCAAATAGTCCGGCAATAGTTCCAGCAGCGGCACCGACCAACAAATAAACCAGTAGTATTTCCATAGCCCACCCCGTTTAAATACGACAAACAATTTTGTCGCATTTAAACAGATATAAGCTGGGGATAGATAGCGACCTTAACTTCGGCTTTCCACTGTAAGCCAGTCAAACCCTTCCTGCTGACAGGCAAAAATACAGCTCTCCACTGTTTCGGCAACCTCTGCCAGGGCCTCCTTTGCCAGGGCAAGGCTGTTATTTTTTTCACTGATATGGGCTACAACCAGGTGCTGTAGCTGTTCATAGCCAACGCGCTGTAGAAAGCCAGCAGCCTGCTGATTACTCAGATGGCCATAGGCACCTCCAACGCGTCGCTTCAACGAAGGTGGATAGGGCCCTTGAGCGAGCATCAGAGGGTCGTGATTTGCCTCTAGAACCAAGGCATCACAATCACCAAAGTGCGCTTCAACATGAGGGGTGATAGTCCCCAAGTCCGTCAACAAGCCCAGACTGCTACCGCGACAGCGAAACACAAACTGCGCCGCCTCACGAGCATCGTGGGGAACCGCGACCGGGGTTATTTCAATATCAGCGACAACAAAAGGCTGGTGCCCCTCAATTAAGTGCAACTCCGGTAACTTGCCAATATCACGCGCCTTAAAAGTACCGGGCGTCAGGTAGACAGGCAGGCCATATCTGCGCGCAAGTGGACCTACACCAGAGAGGTGATCACTGTGTTCGTGGGTAACCACAATCGCAGAGATATCAGCGGGAGACATACCGAGCCGCGCCATACGGCGTTCGGTTTCCTTGATGGTAAAACCGCAGTCAACCAAAAGAAAGTGGTCGCCACTGGCGACCACTGTTCCATTGCCTTTACTGCCGCTTCCCAAAGAGGCGAAGCGCAGGCCCATTAAATAAGGTTCTGCTGGATAGATTGAAGCAGCTGGGAAGCTTCATTCTTTGAAAGCGGCTGTCCGCGAGTATCGCGCACGCGCACTTCAATCTCATCGTCATTACCACGAATAACAATCAGATAACCGGGATAAGCCTCGCTTGTAGCGGTTCCTACTCCCAGGCCTTTGATTTCCTTGAAGAGAGCAGGTTCAGCCCCCTCAGTCATATCAATTCCAGCCAAGATCTGCTGTAGGCTTACCTGATCAGCGCTCTCTGCCAGCTCATCTTCATCGCTCTTGCTACCCCAGGAGAACCAGCCTCCGTCGCCATCTTCCTCATCAGAAGCAAGTGCACGGTCTTCATCGTAGGTGACGTAAAAAAGTCCAATATCGGAATCTTCACGGTGCAGGCGATAAGCACCAGAATTCACAGCATGAGCGACAGTAGCCCAGGCCCGATCCATTTCGAGCCCCATTGCAATATAGGGCTCGTGACCAGCAGGCTCCCTCAACTGGACCTTAAGTGAGCTGCTACCAATTGCCTGGGCAACCAAAGACGCTGTAGCAGCAGCTGTTTCTGACGCCAGTGCCGTGGACATTTCATCAATCATCCACCCTTCACGCTCAGGGCTCGAAGAGCGATCAGGCCAATTAACGCTACCGCCAACCGGGGCTGCAGAAGGCACAGACAAGTGGCGCACATGAATCTCTGTCGTATCGGGTTGCACACCGGTTTCTACCTGCAAGCGATACTTATCTTTAGTGTCAGGACTCTCTTTAAAGGCCATCCAGGCAGTTTCCATCACACCCGCATTGGCATCTGACATTTCTATATTCAAGCCTGAGCTGCGAAGGAATTGGTGCAACTGGGGCCACACCTCTTCAGGAGGCTGGGATACCAGCACCCAGCGATTTCCGCCGAGCTTTTGAATCTTTACTCTCTCCAGACCCGCATTCACTGAAAGCGCTTGAGGACGCGGAACTTCAAAATCCCCCTGGGCCAGCTGCTCTCCTGCAATCTGCGGAATCTCATAGAGTTCCTCCTGGTGCTTGGTATTAACACCTTCAGGTATCCGCAGAGGCGTCAGGCTATCGGCATGCTGGTAATCATTACTGCGATCGCGGAAATAGCCATCGTTGCCGAACACACCGCACCCCGCCAGTGTAATACTGGAGATAAAGAGCCCGGCTCCAACGGTCAATTTTTTCATTAAAGCTATCCTGGTTAATTCTCAGTTCGCGGGTTTAGAGTACACCGGCACTGCGCAGAGCTTCGCGCACTGTTCCGTGGTGCTCAGGGGATAAACTTGTCAGAGGCAGGCGTATTCCACCGTCGACACGACCCATCTCCCGGAGAGCCCATTTCACCGGTATCGGGTTGGACTCCAAAAACAGCACTTTGTGCAATATTTGTATTCGCTGGTCAATTGTCCGTGCAGTCACCGCATCACCGGCCAGCGCCGCTTCACACATTTGGGCCACTGCTGCGGGGGCCACATTAGCGGTTACACTAATATTTCCATGACCACCCAGTAACATTAGTTCAACCGCGGTACTATCGTCGCCAGAGTAAACGGCAAACCCTTCGGGCAGAGTATCTATTAAAACCTTAGCCCGCTCCAGGTCACCAGTGGCCTCCTTAATGCCTACGATATTGCCGACCAACGCCAGGCGCTGTACCGTTTCTGGCAGCATATCTACTGCTGTGCGGCCGGGAACATTGTAGAGAATTTGGGGAATGGAGACAGCTTTGGCCACCGCACGATAGTGCTGGTAGAGGCCTTCTTGGGTGGGCTTATTGTAATAAGGTGTAACCAGTAGGCAGGCATCTGCACCACATCGGGCGGCATTCTCTGTAAGGTCAATCGCTTCAGAAGTAGAGTTTGCGCCAGTTCCAGCAATCACTGGCACTCGACCTGCCACTTGGTCCACAACACGTCGAATAACCTCAATATGCTCATTGAAGTCCAAGGTTGCAGATTCACCGGTAGTCCCCACAGCAACCAGTGCTCGGGTCCCCTGCTCGATATGCCACTCAACGAGGTTGTGCAGACTGTCCCAATCCGGGCTTCCGTCTGCGTACATTGGGGTGGCCAGGGCCACCATACTACCGGTTAACATCCTCACTCCTTATTTTTTGCACTCCACCCGGAATACCACCGCCAGAGTCAGTTCAGTATGTTACTTAGGCCAGGGTATCTGCGCCAGTGCGACTAGCTCGCCACTCTTTTGCGTTTCTTTTTCTTTTTGCGTACCCCGTGATACACATTTTCTGCCCCTTCAGGACGGGTCTTAAAACGGCGATGCACCCACATGTATTGTTCTGGGGCCTCGCGAATACGCGCTTCGATAAACTGGTTCACCAAAATGGCATCTTGCAGCTCATCTCCCGAAGGGATCTGATCAATAGGATCGTAAATCTTCAAACGGTAACCTGAGCCATCATCCAGTCGTGTCACCACATAGGGCACCACTTTGGCCTTGCCGACCCTGGCGAACCGTGAGGTTCCCGTAACAGTCGCCGCCGGAACATCGAAGAAAGGAGCAAAGATCCCCTGCTTAATCCCATAATCCTGATCCGGAGCATACCAGACCGCACGCCCGCGCTGCAGGGCTCGCAATACCCCGCGCACATCTTTACGCTGATAAACACTGCCATTCTCAGTATGGCGCTCTCGCCCTTTGCGCTGCATGTAGTCATAAACCGGATTTTTGTGCGGCCGATACATGCCATCGAGAGTAATGCTCATCCCCATCATGGCGGCGCCGATTTCCAGGGTAGTGAAATGCATAGCCATCAGGAGAACGCCCTGGCCTTGGGCCTGGATGGCCTGCAGGGCTTCCAGCCCTTCAAAGGTAAAGCGTTTTCGTAACCATACGGCAGAGCGAAACCAGGCCATGCCGGTTTCCATTAAGGCGATTCCACTGGACTCAAAATTACGCCTAAGAAGTTCAGCTCGCTCACCTTCCCCCAGCTCGGGGAAGCACAGCGCAAGATTGCGTTCAGCAATCGTGCGTCGACTGGTAGCTACTCTTAGCATTAGGCGGCCAAACGCACGGCCCATGGCCAACTGCCAGCGATAGGGCAGTTGCGCGATCAAAAACCATAGTGCAAAAAGCAGCCAGGTCAGCCAGTAGCGAGGATGCAGCAATGCCGCGCGAAATCGGGGTTTTTCCATCAGATCTATATCAGGGTGTGGCGCCGAGGCGCAACCTAAGTCGGTTGAAAACGACGTAGTATACCCTATGCGAGGAGAGCGGGGACTGAGTAACAACCACAGGAGGTCAGTGCCTTAACAGGGTGTCCAACTCATCCACTGCGACACACCAATCCGAATCATCCAAGATGGCATTCTCCAGGAACTCTCGTTGCCCATCGCTCCAAAAGGAGGCGGAGGAAAGCTTCTCGTGACGGTGCAAATAGTGCGTGACCAGAAATTCATGGATCTGTGCATCTTCAGACGCCAGCCCCAACTGGGAAAACAGGTCCTTCAGTGTGTGATGTCCAGTAGTTTCCATAACGATTACCGCTATCTATTCTGGCAGCCATATTTTCATGGCGACTACCCCAATTATAGTTGGGCAGCCCCTGATTCATCCCGCATTATTCCTGCGGGGCTTTCAGAGGCATCACAGGCTTTCATCAATAGAATTCAGACTCTGCCCTTTTAGGGCGCCGGGTTGGGATTCCCCTGGTGTATAGCTTCGATAGCCGCTAATTGCTCACCATCCAGGGTAATTTCAACGCTGGAAATATTGGAACGCAATTGCTCGATAGTTGTGGCGCCAATGATATTTGAAGTGACAAATGGCTGCTGATTCACGAATGCCAGTGCCATCTGCGCAGGGTCCAGACCAAACTCCCGGGCCAAATCCACATAGGCCTGGGTCGCAGCCAGGGTTCGCTCTCCGGCGTAGCGCTGAAAGCGATCATAGCGGGTAAGTCGCGCACCCTCAGGCTTCCTTCCCCCCAGATACTTACCCGAAAGAACCCCAAATGCGAGGGGGGAGTACGCCAATAGGCCACATCTCTCGCGAATAGCAATTTCAGCGCAGCCAACTTCAAAAGCCCTGTTTAAAAGACTGTAGGGGTTTTGAATCGATACAATCCTTGGCTTCCCGTAGGCAATCGACTGCTGCAGGTACTCAAACATACCCCAGGGGGTCTCATTGGAAACACCGATATGACGAACCTTGCCCTGCTCAACCAACTCCTCGAGTGCGCCCAATGTTTCAGCTATAGACACACCATCGTCGCTGCCGTGGGTATAGTCCAGGCGCCCGAAGAAATTAGTTTGCCTTTCAGGCCAGTGGACCTGGTAGAGGTCAATGTAGTCAGTGCGCAAACGTTTTAAGGAATCGTCACAGGCCTGCAAAATCTGCTCTCGGTTCAGACGGGGACCCGAGCGAATATGGCCAACACCTGAATTGGCGGCACTGCGGCCCGCCACTTTAGTTGCGACAACAACCTGGTGCCTGCCTCCTCGCGCAGCCAACCAGTTGCCGATATATTCCTCGGTTCGGCCCTGGGTTTCTGGCCGTGGCGGTACGGGATACATTTCCGCGCAATCAATGAAGTTAACCCCTTGAGATATTGCATAGTCGAGTTGCTCAGCGGATTCAGCTTCATTATTTTGTTCACCATAAGTCATGGTGCCCAGGCAAATCTGGCTTACCTTAAGGTTGGTGGTGCCGAGTTGGCGATACTCCATTGAAAAGCCCCCATAAACCGAAAAACCGGATTATGCAGCTTTGCTAGGAAGAGTTGTAGGAGTGCGTTACGGAAGGGGAAACGGGACTCCCAAATGGAGTCCCGCATAAAATCAGCCAAATTTGGTATCTACAATGGGTGAGGTGTCGGCATCGTAATCAATACCATCAACACCAAATCCAAACAGCTTGAGGAAATCCGCCTGATAGCCCTTGAAGTCAGTCAAGTCGAACAGGTTCTCAGCAGTTACCTCTGGCCACAACTTTTCGATCTTCGCCTGGGTCTCAGGGCGCAGCTCTTTCTCGTCCATACGTAAACGGTTCACATCATCGAGACGTGGAGTATCGGTATAGAGCCCCTCAGTGTAGAGGCGGTATAGCTGTTCGATACAGCCCTCATGAGTCCCCTCTTCTTTCATGATTTTGTACGCAAGAGAGATATAGAGTGGCATCACCGGAATAGCAGAGCTGGATTGGGTCACCAGCGCCTTCAAAACGGCAACGTTAGCCGCAGCCTTACCGTTATCGGTGATCGCTTTTGCCGCGCGATCAAGATCTTCTTTAGCTTTACCGATAGTCGCGTGACCATAAATCGGCCAGGTCAACTTTTCACCGATATAGGTATAAGCCACAGTCTTGCAGTTATCAGCCAATACCCCGGCATCACCGAGGGCCTGCATCCACAGTTCCCAGTCTTCACCACCCATAACCTTGACGGTATTTGCGATCTCTTCGTCGCTCGCCGGCTCCAAAGTAATATCGGAGATCTCCAGCTTGTCAGTGTTCAGATTCTTGGCAGTGTAAGATTTGTTAATGGGCTTGAGGACAGAGCTATACAGCTCACCGCTTTTCGGATCTGTGCGACGCGGGGATGCCAAGCTGTAAACCACGAGATCAACCTGACCGAGGTCTTCTTTGATCATATCTACAGTCTGGGCTTTCACCTCATCTGAAAAGGCATCGCCATTGATACTCTTTGCGTAAAGCCCCGCTTTGTGGGCCTCCTGCTCAAAAGCTGCGGAATTGTAATAACCCGCAGAAGCCGTGCGCTTTTCAGTAGGCGGCTTCTCGAAAAACACACCAAGGGTGCTTGCGCCGCAACCAAAAGCAGCTGTAATTCGTGATGCCAGGCCGTAGCCTGTGGAGGCACCTATCACCAGCACCTTTTTGGGCCCATTTTCGACCGCTGGCTGGGACTGAATATACTCAATCTGCTCGCGTACGTTAGCAGCGCAGCCCTGCGGGTGGGCATTGGTACAAATAAAACCGCGTACTTTCGGCTGGATGATCATCCTTACAGTCTCTCCCTTCGTCTTTTGGGAATCGTTGTTACCTGATTACAGATACGCTGGTGGCGCTCCGGAGAACTATCAACCCAAGGTCGTGAGTGCGACGCCTGGGTCAGGTTCGTGGGCCATTCTAATCTCTGTCGCCGAGGAGTCCCATAGCGGTATTTCCCACAATCGATAGATGACGTCCAAAATATCTACTATCCCGGCCAAAGCGCCACATCCTGTTCAAAACCCAAACAGGAAATCGATATTTCCTGACTTTCCTGCACATAAAAGGGGCTACAGTGATTAATGTCGCGCCAAGCCGGTGCCACAAAAGGGCTAATTGACATATTTCCACAGGAAAACTCATCAACCGCGCTTTTTCTGGCTTGGCACGCTGTATGCAGTCTCACCAGTGAAGGAAGCTTTTCGCTGTCATACAGCAAGCCAGGGATGGCTCGAGCGTTGTTAAACCTGTAGTAAGTTAGGAAGGTCAGAGTGAAATACTATTCGCGACACTGTGTGAAACCCGGAGACCTCAATCCTGCCCAGCGCCTGTTTGGCGGACAGCTACTGTCCTGGATTGATGAGGAAGCAGCAATCTTTGCCGGCTGCCAGATGGGTACTCCAATGCTGGTCACCAAACTGATGTCGGAAATTGACTTCGTCAGCTCCGCTGGCTGCGGTGATGTGGTGGAGTTTGGATTCGAAGTGGTTGGTATCGGCCAAACCTCGCTCACAGTCCACTGCGAGGTTCGCAACAAACAGTCGCAGCAGCTGATTGTGCAAGTGGACCAAATTGTTTTTGTCGCGCTGGACGCAAATGGCAAGCCCACCCCTCACGCAAAGGCCGGCATGTCTCTGGAACAGGCCCGAATTGTTACTCAACAAGAGCGGGAGGTTCGCGAACGCAGAATTGCCAGCTGACTCTACCCCGGAGCAATAACGCTCTAGAGCAGTGAAACGGTGGCGGTATACTGACGCTTTGCACTAACCGCCATCGACTATGTTTGAACTGCGATTTCACACCCCCAAACCCTGGGCTCAAGTGGTGCTCGCCGACTTTGATCGATTCCTGCAGGACCATGCTGCCGCAGAGAAAAAGGCCTCCGGCATGGCGGTATCCATGTTCTCCCACTATCCCGACAAGCCCGTTTTAGTGGAAGCCATGATCAACCTGGCACTGGAAGAAATGAACCACTTCCGCCAGGTTATTAAGATTATGCATGATCGAGGGATCTACCAGGCACCGGATGAGAAAGATCCGTATATCAACGCCCTGCGCCAACTGATTCGCCGGGGGCCAGATGAATACTTGATGGACCGCCTGCTCACCGCAGCGATCATCGAAGCGCGGGGGTGCGAGCGCTTTGGGCTGGTGGCTGAGGCACTGCCAGCTGGCCCCCTGAAAACCTTCTACCAGGTCATCACCGATAGCGAGGCTCGCCACCACGAACTATTTGTCGAACTCGCCCTGGAGTACTTTCCCCGCGAAAAAGTGGAAGCGAGGCTATCTGAATTACTCGACGAGGAAGCCGCGATTACTGCCGCACTCCCACACCGCGCGGCATTGCATTAGCGGACCGTAATTCAACGCAATTCCTATTCCCCTCCAATGGTGTATCCTGGCGCCAATCTCTAGCCCGACGTAGAGGCGCCAAACATATGCAGACTTTCCTTCGCCAACACTGGTTCCGCCTGTTCTTATTGACCACATTTGCCATTACCTGGGCCTGGTCTGCCTGGAACCCCCTGCACCCCGATGACTGGTTGCTTGAGAACTATCTGGTATTTGCCGCTCTACCGATCATTTTGATCAGTGCACGGAGTTTTCCCTCATCGAATATCTCCTATACATTGATCACCATCTTCATGTGCCTTCATGTGATCGGCTCTCACTACACCTATGCCGAAACGCCTTTTGGCTACACCTTACAGGAATGGCTGGGCTCCGATCGCAATATGTACGACCGCCTGGTGCATTTCAGCTTTGGCCTTCTCCTGGCCTATCCGGTGCGAGAGATTCTTGTGCGCCTGGCTCAACTGCGTGGATTCTGGGCCTATTTCTTCCCGGTAGACGTGACTTTTGCGCTCTCATCAATCTACGAAATCATCGAGTGGCAAGCGGCGAAAGCTGTCTCTCCAGAATTGGGCGCAGCCTTCCTCGGCTCTCAGGGAGACATCTGGGATGCGCAGAAAGATATGCTGCTAGCGGGGCTCGGCTCTATCACCACCATGCTGGTGGTACTCGCCCTGAACCTGTGGTTGAACTCCAACGCCTGGAGTGAGATTCGCAACAGCCTTAAGCCCCCCCCGGGTGACAGCGCCCTGGGAGAAACCCGATTGCGCCACTGGTGGAGTAATCGACGCGGCTAGAATCCACCCCTATTTCGACAATGCATGATTTAGCGGTAAACGGGTTGTCTGCTTCATCGTCTCCATTACAAAACTGGAGCTGACATCAAACAGGTCGGCCTTGATCAGCTCCTTGTAGAGACGATCGTAGCCAGGCATATCGGTGACTACCGCTTTGATCAGATAGTCCAAATCTCCACTCATACGATGGACCTCAAGAATTTCAGCCACCCCCTGTGTCAATTCACTAAAACGGGCGGCCCACTGATCATTGTGCTGGTTGGTACGAATTGAAATATAGACCGTCAGCGGCAAGTTCAGTTTTTGCTGATCAAGGAGGGTAACCCTGTCGCAAATCACCCCCTCATCCTCAAGACGGTGAATGCGGCGCCAACATGCCGACTTGGACATCCCAACCCGCTCGGCAATATCCCCCACTGACAGGGTCGCATCAGCCTGCAACAGCTCGAGTACTGCCCTATCCAGTTTGCTTAATCCTTCAGTCATCACTCAGTCCCCGCCTCGCCCAATCACACAAAATGACGCTTTATGGCACAGTTTTACGATTTAAATCTTATTATCGGCACAGTCATTCATAAATTACACAATAAAAGATACAAGTAGAGACATTGTTTCAAGCATTCGGGACTAAAGTGAGCCCCACAAAACAGGGGAAAGGAAATCATGACAGACCTGATAAAGCACATCCGCGACTCGGTAATCGGCGAATTGCAAGCAATCGTAACGCCGTTTGGAAAACGTCCTCTGGTGTACGCCGACTACACAGCTTCCGGTCGTGCGCTGACATTTATCGAAGAGACTATCCGCCAGCAGGTACTGCCCTTCTATGCCAATACCCACAGCGAGAGTTCCTATACCGGTGCCCATACCACCGCGCTACGGGAGCAGGCCCGTGAAGAAATTCGTCAGGCAGTCAACGCCAGCGATAACCATAAAGTGATTTTTTGTGGTTCTGGTGCAACAGCCGCGATCAACAAATTGATCGATATTCTCAACTTGCGCCTGCCCGCAGACCTGGATAGGCAACACCAACTCTTAAGTAGAATTCCCGAACATGATCGCCCGGTTATTTTTATCGGCCCATACGAGCACCATTCCAATGAACTCCCCTGGCGAGAGAGCATTGCCGATTTAATCGCTATTCCACTGGATAAAAGAGGCAAACTTGACCTTGAAGTACTGGAATCAGAACTGCGCGCCCATGCCCATAGACCATTTAAAATCGGCAGTTTTTCTGCGGCCTCTAACGTAACCGGAATCAAAACAGATGTAGAGGCCGTGACTGCACTCCTTAAAAAACACGGAGCTTTATCATTTTGGGACTACGCCGCCGCAGCACCCTATGTGCAAATTAATATGCAAGGGCCAGCAACGCCGGATAGCCACTACCAAAAGGATGCCGTGTTTATCTCCCCGCACAAATTCATCGGAGGACCTGGCACTCCAGGTATTCTGGTTGTACACGAAGACCTGCTGAAAAACTCGGTACCTGCTACACCGGGAGGCGGTACCGTCCTTTATGTCACACCGGAAGATCACCGCTATCTGGAAGACGCCGAGCGCAGTGAAGAGGGCGGCACTCCAGCCATTATCGAGTCGATCAGGGCCGGTATGGTTTTCAAACTTCAACAGACGGTGGGCGCAAAAGAGATTGGTCGACGCGAAACCCAATTTTTACAGCGGGCACTGCAACGCTGGTCGGAGGAGGAGGCCATTGAGATACTCGGCAATACTGACTCCGCACGACTATCCATCATCTCCCTGCGAATTAAATGGAACAATAAGGACCTTCACTACGGTTTTGTGGTGGCATTGCTCAATGACCTGTTTGGTATTCAGGTTCGCGGAGGCTGCTCCTGTGCCGGTCCCTATGGACACGCTTTATTGGGCATCGATATGGCCCACAGTAAATCCCTGGAAGAACAAATCCTGCAAGGTCAGAAGGTACTGAGACCCGGTTGGATAAGACTCAACTTTAACTATTTTATCAGCGAGGAGGTCTTCGAATACTTATTGGAGGCAGTGGCCCTGGTCGCCAACTACGGCTGGAGATTGTTGCCGTTTTACCGTTTTGACCCACTCACCGGCGTATGGAGATATCAGGATAAGAGAATGAGGACATCGCTTGATATTTCTCAGCTGACATTTACTGATAAAGACACGCAACAAGAGCAGGAAAACCGTTACAACTTAGATCTTAAGAGCTATTTAATGATGGGAGAAAAAGAGCTTCGCAAAGTTGGTCGCGAAGCCCATTTCTACGATTTAAGACTACCCGATGAGGCAGAACCCCTACGCTGGTTTGCCAGCCCCCGGGAAGCGGCACTGGCACTTTAAGTGGGAAGCGAAGGGGCTTCTACCGCAACAGCAACAGAGGCTGGCGGGCTTTCAACAACATTTTTACAGTGATGCTTCCCATCAGAAGGTCGTGCAGGCGGTTGTGACTGAAAGCTCCCATCACGGTTAGGTCAATCTGGTGCTCGGTTTGATAGGCCACCAAAGCTTCAACGGTATTGCCGGTGAGATTACTGGCAGTGCAAGTGAGCCCTGCAGAATCCAGTTTGGCCGAGGCTTCAGCCAACAAATTCTCCGCAGTTTCAGCGGGCCCTACATAGACAAGGTGACAGGAGAGTTCGCGAAATAATGGGCTCTCTGCAACCATCGCCAATGCCTTGCACGAGGCCTCACTGCCATCGTAGGCAAGCATCACCCTGCTGGGCTCTGTGAAGTCCCGATTGACCACCAGAATCGGCTTGTGCAGTGAGCGCACCACTGTCTCCAGGTGAGAGCCAAGTCCACGCTCAGAATCCCCGTGCTCTTCACCGCGAATTCCCAATACCAGCGCGCGAATGGAATCTTCCATTTCCACCACTGATTCTGTCAGGCTGTCGTGACGCTGGCAGGCTTTGATATTTTGCACACCGGCGTCTTCGGCACGGCTGCGGGCGGCCTGTAGCATCAGTTTGCCCTGCTGCACCATTAACTGCGCCCGCTGCTGCTCCAGCGCAGTTAACTCTTCCAGTAACTCCTCCTGACTTCCCAGGCCAATGCTGCCGGTAAAATCGGTTACCGCAGGGACACTGCTTCTTTCGATGTTGTGCAACAGCTTTAACGGTGCTTGCAGGCTCCTGGCCAGCCAGGCCGAGTAATCACACACCGCTCCAGTGTAATGAGAGCCATCGATACAGGAGAGTATCAATGGCGCCTTGCCGCCATTACCTGTGTTCTCATTGTTATTTTCGCTGTTGCTTACGGCCATCAATGTCCTCCAAGAACCCGCTCAATTTCCTCGGGCTTATCGTGTACGCCAAAACGGTCGACGATCGTTTCACTGGCTTCATTCAGTCCTACCAGTTCAACTTGTGCTCCCTCGCGGCGGAACTTAAGCACCACCTTATCTAGCGCATTAACCCCGGAAACATCCCAGAAGTGCGCGCGGTTGAGGTCGATCACCACCGTATCCACCACCTCTTTGAAATCAAATGACGCGGTAAACTTATCGGCTGAATTGAAAAATACCTGCCCAATGACCTTGTAAGTACGGCGACTCTGCTTTTCATCCAGGGAGCTGCTCACATACATAAAGTGACTGACTTTGTTGGCAAAGAACAGCGATGCCAACAGTACACCGACAAATACACCATAGGCCAGGTTGTGAGTCCACACTACCACAACCACAGTGGCCAGCATGACCAAATTTGTAGAGAGTGGGTAGTGCTTCAGGTTGCGGATGGAGCCCCAGTCAAAGGTGCCGATAGAGACCATAATCATGACTGCCACCAGCGCCGCCATGGGGATCACAGCAACCCAGTCACTGATAAACACTACCAGTGTCAGCAGGCCGATACCGGCCACCAGAGTGGAAAGACGGCCGCGGCCACCGGATTTCACATTAATAACAGACTGGCCGATCATGGCACAGCCAGCCATACCACCCAGGGTACCCGCAGCAATATTGGCAATACCCTGACCTTTACACTCACGGTTCTTGTCACTGGTAGTATCCGTCAGGTCGTCGACAATCGTCGCCGTCATCAGGGATTCCAGCAAGCCCACAACGGCCAGACCTGCGGAGTAGGGAAAGATAATCTGTAAGGTTTCAAAGTTAAGCGGAACTTCTGGCCAGAGGAACACAGGCAGAGTATCCGGCAGCTCACCCATATCGCCGACAGTGCGAATATCCAATCCCATCGTCACTGCCACTGCGGTGAGGAGCAGAATACACACCAGCGGTGATGGCACGGCCTTGCCAATCACGGGGATATAAGGGAACAGGTAAATAATCCCCAGACCCGCCGCAGTCATTGCATAGACTTCCCAGGTACCGCCGATCAATTCCGGCATTTGCGCCAGGAATATCAATATTGCCAGGGCATTGACGAACCCTGTCACCACAGCCCGGGAGACAAAACTCATTAAGCTCCCCAGCTTCAGGTAACCCGCAATAATCTGCAGTACCCCCGTCAATAAGGTTGCCGCAAGCAGATATTGCAACCCGTGTTCTTTCACCAGGGTCACCATCAGCAGAGCCATGGCCCCGGTGGCAGCGGAGATCATTCCCGGGCGACCGCCGACAAATGCAATCACAACAGCGATACAGAAAGAGGCGTAGAGGCCGACTCTGGGGTCAACGCCCGCGATAATCGAGAAAGCGATGGCTTCGGGTATCAAAGCCAGGGCCACTACCAGGCCGGCGAGAACATCCCGACGTATGTTGCCGAACCAGTCGGCTTTGGTCGATGAGAGCAGCGAAGGAAACATAGGAGACAGCTAATTAAATTGAGATTGATCAAAAAAAGGCCGCGCACTCTACCATAAACGGCAGCAACCCCGCATGGCGTAGCCTCCCTCTCACCACTTTTCCTCTGACAAATATCAGAACTGTCCACTGCCGTCCGACCGTGGACAAGGCGGACACCGGACACTTTTTGCGGACACCATCAAGAAAACCAAAAACTACAAAGTTTCAAAAAATTCCTTTTATTTCAACAAGTTAAATAAAAATTAACTGTTGGCATGCTTATTGCGATACCCCTCCTAACAAGCAGATTCTTAACTCTGAATCCAAATTTCCAAAAGCCTGCATCCAAATAGCAATGACAGGCAAACAGTAAGAGAAACGGAAAGCCGCAATGATTAGAGATACTTCCAGGCAAGATACCAAGATAGAAGCCGTGCCGGTTTGGAAGAACAAAAAGGTCGTCAAAGCCTCGGTATTTGCCAGTTTGACAGTGGCATTCCTGATCTGGGGTATCAATTCCTGGCACAGCAATAGCTCTGTCGACAGCACCCTCTCACTGTCTCAAGTCAATATCGCCCAGGTCCAGCGAGGAGACCTGGTGCGGGACCTGGTGGTTCAGGGCCAGGTGGTCGCTGCAAACAGCCCCACGCTTTTCAGCCCTGCCCAGGGCATTGTGAAGTTTGCGGTGAAAGCTGGGGATACCGTTGACGAAGGGCAATTGCTGGCCACCGTCGACAGCCCGGAACTATCCAATCAACTGGCCCAGGAAAACGCCCAACTCAACCAGTTGACGGTGAACCTGCAGCGCCAAAAAATCCAGGCCAAACGCCAGCATATGGAAAACCAGCAAAAGGCCGACCTGGCCAAAGTCAACCTCACCGCTGCCAAGCGAGAGTTGAGACGTGCAGAGCTGTCTATGGAAAAGCAAATTATCTCGCGGCTGGATTTTGAAAAAACCAAAGACGATATGGCCCGAGCCCAGCTGGAGTACGAACAAGCCGTACAAAATGCGGGACTGGAAAAAGAATCACTGACCTTTGAAACCCAGAACCTGGAACTCCAGGTCTCACAACAACGCCTTCAGGTAGAAGAAACTGAGCGCCGTGTACGCGAGCTGAACATTATCTCACCGGTCAACGGCACCGTCGGTAGCTTAGCTGTGGCGCAGCGCAGCGCCGTAGGCGCTAATGCGCCACTTATTACAGTTGTCGATCTCACCAGCTTTGAACTCGAGGCCAAGGTGCCGGAAAACTATGCCGACGACCTGGGCATCAGCATGGCCGTGGCAATCAATCTCGGTGGAAAAGAATTATCCGGGGAAATTACCGCAATCTCCCCCGAAGTCATCAACGGTCAGGTGGTTGCACGGGTTCGTTTCACTGAGGGCCAGCCGAAAAAGCTTCGACAAAATCTCCGCCTCACCGCCCGCATACTGCTGGAAAACCGCAATAACGTACTGTTGGTCAAACGCGGTGGCTTCCTCGATCAAAGCGGTGGCAACCATGCCTTTCGTTTGAACAGCGAACAACAGGCGGAGCGAGTTTCCATCCAGATAGGCGCCTTTGGCTTAAAACAGGTAGAGATTATCTCGGGCCTACAAGAGGGAGACAGAATCATTATCTCCTCTTCCGAGGAACTCGAAAATGCCCAGCTAATTGCGCTGACAGATTAACCCCGAGTTCAAATTGGAGCTCGATATAGCTCCTTAGTAAATCAATCAATAATTTAAAGTTTAAGAAAAAGGGAATATCGCAATGTTGAAAATGAACAATATCCGTAAAAGTTTCCGTACCGATACTATCGAAACTCATGCGCTGCGCGATTTCAGTCTCGAGGTTAAAGAGGGTGAGTTTGTTTCTGTAACCGGCCCCAGTGGCTCCGGTAAAACCACCTTTCTCAACATCGCCGGCCTACTGGAAACGCCCACCAGTGGAGAGTACCTGCTCGACGGTGAGAATGTCAGTAATCTCAATGACCGCCAGCGCTCACATCTGCGCAACGAAAAAATAGGCTTTATTTTCCAGGGGTTTAACCTGATTCCCGACCTAACCTTATTCGACAATATCGACGTTCCCCTGCGCTATCGTGGTTTCAATGCAAAAGAACGTCGCAAGCGTATTGAAAAAGTGCTCGAGCAGGTAGGCCTTTCTGCACGCGCTAAACACCTGCCGGCACAGCTCTCCGGTGGACAGCAGCAACGTATCGCTATCGCCCGCGCTTTAGCTGGCGAACCCCGTTTTCTGCTTGCGGATGAGCCCACCGGTAACCTCGACTCCTTAATGGCCCGCCAGGTAATGGAGCTACTGGAGTTTATTAACGAGTGGGGAACCACCATCGTAATGGTTACCCACGATCCAGAACTTGCACGCCGTGCCCACCGCAACATCCAGATCGTAGATGGACAGGTTTGCGATTTACGTGCGGTCCCCGAGCATCCTGCTGCCGTTACTGCTTAAGGAGACTGCACCATGTTTGGATACTATATTTCCCTGGCCCTACGAAGTTTGCGCGGAACCCCGATTTTAAGCAGCTTAATGGTTGCCGCTATTGCAGTCGGTGTCGGCGCCTCTATGACGGTGCTGACCCTGAACTACACCATGTCCCAGAATGCTTTAAAGCACAAAGACGACGTTCTCTTTGCTGTACAGCTAGACAGTTGGGATGTTAATAAAGCTTACAAAAGTAAGAATGAAATACCCTGGCAGCTGACCTATCGGGACGCCGAAGCGTTATTGCGCTCAGATATTCCCACCCGTCAAGTTGCCATGCATCGCTACGGTTTTACCGTTGAGATTGAAAACTCTGCTATTAGACCTTTTGAATCACATACCCGGGTAACTACCCGGGACTTTTTCGCTTTGTTCGATGTGCCCTTTATTTATGGCGGCACCTGGGAGGAGTCTGCTGATAGCTCTCCTACTCAAGTAGTTGTGCTTTCCAAGCCGACAAATGACAAGCTATTCTCTGGTCAAAATAGCGTTGGAAAGACAATAAAACTCAACGACGAACCCTATACGGTAGTGGGGGTTATCGACACTTGGGAGCCCTCACCAAAGGTATATGATGTCAACAACAGCCCGTTTGATACAGTAGAAGAGTTATTCATACCCTTTGGCTTACACCGCAAGTTGGAAATTCACAGCTGGGGCAACACCAATGGCTGGGACAATGCCGATCCGCAGGGATATGAAGAGTTTCTACAGAGTGAATATCTCTGGGTTCAATACTGGGTTGAACTTACAACTAGCGAGCAAAAAGCGCAGTACGAAAATTTTCTTCGCGCTTATATACAGCAAGAGAAAGCTCAAGGGCGTTTCGAGCGACCACTAAAATTTGCCTTGAGTAAACCATCTGAATGGTTGGTTCTCAATGAGGTACTCAGTGATGACAACCGTATTCTTGGGTGGGTTTCTCTGGCGTTTCTCCTGGTATGTATTATCAATGCCGTCGCATTGTTGTTGGCGAAATTTCTACGCAAGGCACCAGAAGCAGGTGTACGTCGCGCTCTTGGAGCAAGTAGAAGTGCGATTTTCACCCAGCACTTGATTGAAAGCGCAACCATAGGAATTATCGGAGGAGTAGCGGGCATCTTTCTCGCCATACTCGGCCTTAGCGGCATTCGCTACCTGGCCATGGGCCAAATCGACACACTCCCAACTATGGATTGGGTCATGATGGTTGCGGCTATTGGCCTGGCTATTGTCGCAAGCCTATTGGCAGGTTTCTATCCAGCATTGAAGATCAGTCAAACCAACCCTTCTATCTACCTGAAAACCCAGTAAGGCCTGACCATGCTTGAATTAAAACCGATGCTGTCCGCCCTCTGGCGCAACAAAGTTTCTGCACTGCTGATTGCCCTTCAGCTTGGCTTAACCCTGGCAATTATCAGCAACACAGCAATAATAATCCAAGATAGAGTAGAAAAGATAAACCGGCCCACAGGAATCGATGTCGACAACATTATTACTATTGGGTTCATGGCAATACCAAAAGACTACGACACAATTGGGGCGGTAAGAGCCGATTTGGGGATTCTCCGCCAACTTCCAAATGTTCTCGATGCTTCGATCACTCAACAAATCCCTCTATCGCAATCAGGATCGTCTTCGGTATATCACAATAAAGCCAATCAGGAGATCGGCGGTGAGGGAGCCAACTACTATCAGGTTGATCCACACTTTATTAACACCCTAAATTTAGAGTTAGTCGCAGGTCGCAACTTTACCGAGGCAGATATGCAGGCCAGCAACTCTCACGAGGCTACAAAAAAACCTGTTGTCATTATCACCCAGCAACTTGCTGACAAGTTCTACCCCAATCAGGATCCTATAGGGCGGCCAATTTTCTCCGGTGGTAGCTCTGAACCGATGGAAATAGTCGGAGTTGTAGAACGGCACTTGGGAGCCTGGGTTGGATGGTCCAAAGCTGGCAATGTGATGTTTTACCCAGAAATAAAAAATAGGCGTTATGCAAAATATATAGTACGTACAGAGCCGGGCAAACGCGATGAGGTAATGAAGGTGTTAGCTGACAAGCTGTCTGAACGGGACCCTCAGCGAGTAATCTCTGTTGAACCACTCTCTAAGTATGTCAAGCGCAGCTATGCTATCGACAATATGATGGTTAAAGTACTTTCTATTGTTGCAGCCATGTTGAGCTTTATTGTAGCTCTTGGCATTGTAGGTCTAACCATTTTCTGGATTAATCAAAGGGCCAAGCAAATTGGTGTTAGGCGTGCATTAGGGGCCACCCGTACTAATATCAGCCGATATTTCCTTATTGAGAATGGAATGATAGCGAGTCTGGGTATCGCAGTGGGAAGTGCAGCGGCACTGATTGCCAATCAATATATGGTTCGCGATTACTCACAGCCTGCTTTAACGATTGTTCCCCTAGTTGTTTGTGCACTACTTGTCCTTTTGGTCAGCCTTGCTGCTGCACTTGCCCCAGCTTTGCGAGCAGCGAATATATCACCGGCAACAGCCACTCGAAGTATTTAAACAACAACCTTGAGGGGGTGAACTACATACTCACCCCCAAATAAAGGTCAAAATTTTTTATTCACTTCGCATGGTTTATTTGTCACATCCGGCGGACATGCCCAGACTACAGAAAATAAACAATAAGGACATTGATCTTGTTAAAAAAAATATCTTCTTTATTTTTTGTGGGGCTAACCTTCATTAGCCCAAACTCACAAGCTGAAAAACATCCGGTTATTGCTGGCCCACTAGTAACTGAAGAACTAGTACAACAAATTACTAGAGCCGACCAACGTTTATTTGATGCATTATTCAATAATTGTGATCTAAGAGAAGCACAAAACTTGGTTACCGATGACTTTGAAATGTACCATGACAAGTGGGGTCAAACAGCAAAGTCTGGAGAGGAGTTTGTCAATGCCATTACCAATATGTGTAAACAGCGTGAGAATGGAAATGGTATTCGTGCACGTCGTGAACTGGTAATCGAGAGCACTAAAATCTACCCTGTTAACCATTACGGTGCTATTCAGTCAGGCACCCATCGATTTTATGGCATCAATGACGACAAATCTGAGATCTTACGGGAAAGTTCACAGTTTACTCATCTCTGGAAACAGGTAGACGGAAAGTGGCAGCTCGCGAGGGTACTCAGCTTCGACCATAAACCTGCTGAGCAACATATCGCCCACTAACTATCCCTAATCTATTTGTGGCAGGGAAAACCTGCCACAAGCACTCCCCTTCGCCATCAACACATTGCATAATAGGCGCCTTAATAGCGTGTCTTAGAAACTATGGACAAAGTACTTATTATTGACGACAACAGCAGTATCGTTTCTGCCCTGGAGATCCTGTTGTCTCTGCATGACTTGCAGCCACTTTGTGCGATTACTCCTCAAGCCGGCTTACAGCTACTACGAGAGAATAGCGATATCAACCTGGTTATCCAGGATATGAATTTCACCGCTGACACAACTTCTGGAGAAGAAGGCAAAGAACTGTTCTTCGCGATTCGGGAAATAAATCCGGACCTTCCGATTATCCTGCTGACCGCTTGGACTCAACTGGAAATGGCCGTTGAGTTAGTCAGAGCTGGTGCTGCTGATTACCTGGGTAAGCCCTGGGATGATAATAAGCTAATATCCACAATTAACAATTTATTGGAGTTGGGAGAATTACAAAAGCGCCAGCAGGCATCCCAGCAACAAGCTTTGAATGCTCGCAGTCAATTACGGGAGGACTTTTTACTACAAGACATAATTTACCGCAGCGATAAAATGCAAAAGCTGTTGGAGATGGCCACTCAAGTAGCGAAATCTGAAGTTCCCATCCTGATCACAGGGCCAAATGGGGCAGGCAAAGAAAAGATTGCTGAGATTGTCCAGGCGAACTCTTCATCTAGAGAAGGGCCTTTTATTAAAGTTAACGTAGGTGCACTGCCAGAAGATCTGATGGAAGCAGAGCTGTTCGGAGCCGAACCTGGAGCCTACACCGGCGCCGGCAATCGGGCACGGGAAGGCAGGTTTGAAGCTGCCAATGGCGGCACCCTATTTCTCGATGAGATTGGCGAGCTGTCACCCAGTGGCCAGGTGAAACTACTGCGCGTACTCCAAACCGGGGAATTCCAGCGTTTAGGCAGCAGCCAAACCCGCAAAACCAAAGTTCGGGTAATCAGTGCTACCAATAGGGATCTCCACAAGGCTATCGAGGAAGGCAAGTTTCGCCAGGATTTATTTTATCGACTCAATGTTTTAGAGCTGCGCCTTCCTCCACTGCATGAGCGCCCTGAGGACATCGCCCCCCTTGCAATAAGCTTCCTCGCAGAAAATGGCAACTCCAAAAAACTATCTCCTCAAGCATTAAATGCCCTTACTCGCTATCATTGGCCCGGTAATGTACGGGAGCTGCAAAATGTTATGCAGCGAGCGGCCGTCCTAAGTCAGAAGGATACTATCGACGAAGCCGTCCTGGCACTTCCTGAACAAATGACAACCGATAAAGTGGAAGTGAGTTTTGAGCCCAGCCGCGAGTTGCTACAAGAGACACTATCCAACTGCAATGGCATTATTGCCCAGGCTGCACGAGAACTCGGTATGAGCCGCCAAGCGCTATACCGCCGCCTGGAAAAACACGGTATACCCTATTGATGTCGAAATATTTTTCACTTGAAGGCCGCCTTATAACAACAGCGGCCATTCCCTTAGTCGCTGGTATTTCCATATCCTGGCTCGGCACTCGGGCTGGCTTTAACCCCTCGCTATCCTGGGCAGTGGGGCTTATCATTTCATTGCCGTTATTAATTATACTGGTTCGCCTTATAATTACCCCCCTAACTAGCACCCTAAAATCACTACAAAATGGCCTGCTAAATTTTCGTGACGGCGACTTCTCAATTTCCCTTGTACATCCAAAGGATAGCGAGCTCAGAAAAATAACACTGCTTTATAATGAAATTGGCGAACACTTACGTAAAGAGCGCGCTCATATTTATCAACGGGAACTCCTTTTAGACACCGTTATCCAGACATCTCCCCAAGCTCTTTTACTGGTCGATCAAAGCGATCGTATTATTTACTCAAACAGTAGTGCCAAACAACTACTCAATAATGGTAAACCTATACAAGGGTTAATGTTACAAAACCTCCTACCCAAAAGCCCTAAAGAAATAGCTAGCGCCATTAATAGCTGGAAAAATGGACTATTTAATTACACTGATAGTAATGGACCGCACTCCATGCATATCGGGAACAATACATTTATATTGAATACCCAAAAGCATCGCTTAATCGTCTTGCGGGAAATGACCCGCGAACTAACCCGTGCAGAGGTAGAAGTTTGGAAAAAAGTTATTCGCCTGATAAGCCATGAACTGAACAACTCCCTTGCCCCGATCTCGTCTCTCGCCCACTCAGGAAAAATGCTGGTAACAAAGCCCGGCAAAGAGAAAGCTCTGGAAAAAGTATTCGATATTATTGCAGATCGCTGTAAGCATCTAACAGAGTTCACCCAAGGATATGCCTCTTTTGCAAAACTCCCTCCCCCTAGCTGCGAGGCCATAACTTGGCAAGATCTAGTCGATCGTATAATGCCAATTCAGGCCTTCTCAATTAAGGGTGCCTTACCGGATGAACCCGGTTATTTTGACCCCATTCAAATTGAACAGGCCCTCTTAAATTTGATTAAAAATTCACGAGAAGCTGGTAGTGATAGTGAGGATATTGAGCTTGAAGTCAGCACCGATATCCTTGGGCAAAAGTTAGTACTCTCCGATCGTGGCTGTGGCATGAGTGAGAAAGTGCTTGAGCAGGCTTTGCTCCCCTTTTTCTCAACTAAAGAGCAAGGTGTCGGCCTGGGCTTAGCGCTCTGCCGAGAAATCATTGATGCACACGATGGGCACATACAACTCTTGAACCGCCCCGGTGGAGGGTTACAAATTTGCCTCTGGCTACCATGGAAAAACAATAAAAATTAGATGTGCAACAAGTTATGCTACAAAAGCCATCCAGACGGGGAAATAATTTCTAACAGCGTCAACGGGAAAATTTCTCAGTGATCAAATGAACGTCACACTTTAGTTTAAAATTATGCCAAATCTCTATAATTTTATTGCGGCCTAATCATCTTAAAACGTCATCCCTCTGTAGCTAATAATAAAAAAACTGAGCTGCCACAACTCGAAGTCTGACTATTTTAGTAAGTTTTATTTATGTCTGATTTCGGAACTTATAATTATCTCGGAACGCACAAGAAGGGATCATGCTAAAAATAAACAGTTTGCTCTCCGTCGGCACGCTTGCACTGAGCCTGATGACAGTCAATGCCCACGCCGTTAACTCATCTCAAAAGGGTGGTGATCAAGTCGACTTGGTTATTGCCAATGAAGCCAAATTAATTGATATGCTCAAGCGCTCTGGGCGCATCAGCCAAGATGCCTCTATTGCAGAAGCTGAACGCACTTTAAGGGCTTACTTAAAAGAGCGGGCCACCCATAGCATTAATGGGGCTCAAGATCTTTCCAGCGATACCGTAACGATGATGCGCGATGCCCGTGGAAAACATCACCCCCGGCTTAAAAGGGGCAAAGGTTCCCTTCACCGCAACCATGGCAGCCGCCACCCTAGAAACATTCAACTAGAGAGCTACGACGGTGAAGCCCAAACTGCACGGGTTCTCGCTATTTTGATGGAGTTCCCCGATTTTCCCCATAACAGCATCGAGCCCGGGGAAAGTGATATGTACTACGCGGATTACGCCGCTGAACATTACGCTGACTTGCTTTTCTCCCAAAACGGCTTTGAAGGCCCCAATGGGGAAAACATGCTATCCATGCAACAGTTTTACTGGCAGCAATCCGGCAACAGCTACTCAGTTGAAGGCTCTGTAGCAGGTTGGTATATGGCCAACCAACCAGCAGCTTTTTACGGCAATAACACCGATGGTGATGCTCGCTCCCTAATTCGTGAGGCCCTGGAAGCTGCAGCTGCCGACCCCACAGTAAACCTGTCAGACTTTGATATTGAAGACCGTTACGACTTGGATGGTGATGGCGATTTTTGGGAAGCAGATGGTTTGGTAGACCACATCATGATCTTCCACTCCTCGGTTGGTGAAGAAGCAGGTGGCGGGCAACTGGGTGAAGACGCCATTTGGTCTCACCGTTGGAACCTTGGCAGCGTCTATTCACTAGAAGGAACTACTGCGGAGGTAGATTACTGGGGCGGCACTATGGCTGCTTATGATTACACCATTCAGCCGGCGGACGCCGCTGCAGGGGTTGTCAGCCATGAATATGGCCATGATTTGGGCTTGCCCGATGAATACGATACCGATGGTAGCGGTCGCGGTGAACCCGTCTCCTCCTGGTCCATTATGTCCAGTGGTAGCTGGGCCGGTATTATTCCGGGTTCAGAGCCCACCGGCTTCTCTGCCTATGCCAAGGAATACCTGCAACACAACCATGGTGGGAACTGGCTTCATGGTGAAACTATTGCACTAGATGAAATTCCTCGCCGCGGTATCGAGTTGCTACTCGATGAAGCGGTTAATAAGGGGACCAATAACGATGCAGTCCGAATTGACCTACCAGCAAAACAAGAAATAGTTACCGAACCCAGCAGTGGAGAATACGCCTACTTCAGCGGTAGCGGCAACAACCTGCAAAACTCTATGACAATATCTGTTGATCTGAGCAATGCAGAAACAGCAAGCCTCTCTTTCAAAGCTTGGTACGACATTGAGCTGGATTGGGATTACGCCGCGATCATGGTAGATTCCGGTGATGGCTTTGTCTCCATTCCCGGTTCAGTAACTACAGATACCAATCCCAACGGCACCAACCCAGGTAATGGTATTACTGGTAGCTCCGAGGGCTGGATTGACGTTGCATTCGATCTAAGCGCTTACGCCGGGCAAGAAATTAGCCTTTCACTTACCTATATTACTGATGGCGCCGTAGCGAATTCAGGTCTTTTTGCCGATGACATCAGCATCGAAATTGATGACACAACATTCCTTTTCGATGATGCTGAAACTGATGGCAACTTTAGCCTTGCAGGCTTTAGCCGAAACCCAGGCTATCTCGAGCACGATCACTACTACTTACTCGAATGGCGTACGCATCGCGGCGTTGATGCCGGATTGGCACATGTGAATGTAGCCGGCGAGATGCTCACTTTCACAGAAGGCCTCTTGGTTTGGTACGTAGATTCCAGCTACGATAATAACTGGGTTGGCGTACACCCAGGAAACGGCTTCCTCGGAGTTGTTGATGCCGACCAAAATGTATTGAGATGGAGTGATGATTCCGTTGCCAGTACCCGCTATCAGGTTCACGATGCCACATTTAACATCGAAAGAGCCGACGACATGGTTCTGGATTTACTCGAGGACTACGGCATACTCTTAAGTGACACTCACAACCGCCGCTACCCATTGTTTAATGACACCCGGAGCTATAGCAGCGAAGAAATACCAGATGCCGGCCGCGCTATCACACCTTACGGCTTAAAGGTTCGGGTCGTATCTCGCAGCGGAGATAAATCTGTAGCTAAAATACGCGTAACCAAGTAAAGAAGTAAAAACAGACGGCGCCTACATGGCGCCGTCTCCAATTTAACAAATAGAATAAGATTCCCGCTTAAAACAAAGCCTTTAATTTGAGCAAAACTCCCCTCTCCAGCTAACCTGAATGCCAGAAACTTATTTTCATCATTCAGGCATTCATTTATGGAAAAGCCTCTAGACAACTCCCGTCGCCACTTTCTTAAGCTTTCAGGAACATCGCTACTTTTAATTCCTGCCACATTTATCGCAGCACCCTCAGCTCAGGCCCAAATCAAAGCGCAAAAAGACAAAGTAAATTACCAGGATACTCCCAAGGATGGGAAAAAGTGCGTGGACTGTCAGCTATTTGAGCCCCCCAATGCCTGCCTGGTTGTGGAGGGCGATATCAGTCCCGAAGGGTGGTGTAGCTTATTTGTTTTGAAGCAGGGCAACCCAGTTTCAAATTAAGCTGGGACCCGCTGTTCACCGCGCAATTTAATCACGTCCGCGCGGGGCGGAAGACCAAACATACGGCTGTATTCACGACTGAAATGAGAGGGGCTCTCATAGCCAACCCGATAGCTGGCGGAAGCCGCTTCCAGTCCCTCAGTCAACATTAGGCGTCGTGCCTCATGTAAACGCAGCTTTTTCTGGAACTGCAACGGGGACATGCGCGTGATCTGCTTAAAGCTGTGATACAGGGATGACTCACTCATATTGGCCTGGTCGGCCAAGTCACTGATACGCAGCGGTTCTGAGAAACGGTCTTTTAGCACCTCAATCACGCGGGATACCCGGTTCGCCTGGCTATCTACCATGGCAAACTTGCGCATCCGCGCGCCAATCTCCCCCATCAGGGCACGATAGATAATCTCACGCCGGGCTAATGGCGCCAGTATCGGGACATCTTTAGGGCTATCCAGCAAGGAAACCAGCCGGTTTAGCGCATCAAGCATACCGTAATCCATTTTGGTCAGGCACAGGCCGCAGCTGACTTCGGGACAGTCGTAGCCAGCCTCCACACCCGGCGCCTTATCACCCAGCTCCATAACCAGGTCTGCCACCTCTTGCGGGTCGATCGTTATCTTTACCCCGAGGAACGGTGTATCCAGGGAAGCATCTTCAACACGCCCCAGGATCGGTAAGTGCACTGAGGTTGCCACATAGCTCAGCGGCATATAGGAAATTTCCCGGTCTCCCAGTTCTAAGGTCTTGCGGCCTTGAATAATAAAATTCAGGGACGGTGTATACACCGATGCCGCACAGGCTCCCGGCTCATTACAGCGAATCAGGGAGAGACCACCCAGTACCGTTTCATTTAATCCCTGTTCCGGTGCCTGACGCATCAGGGAGGCAATCAGCTTCTGCCGTATCGACTCCATATCCATGGCGACAGAGTTGAATTCCGCTCTTTTTTCAATGCTCATATGCTCCCCTTGTGCCCGCTAACAATTCCACGACTCAACACGAAGTGGCACAGAGTATACGGAGTTTTAGGCAATTTCCGTGTAGTTTTGCAGGATTGGGCAATCACTGTGCAGTAATAGGTAACTATAACCGATTAATAGCCCTGCAGTCGCTGTAATATCTTAATCACCTTTTGCGATAACTAGTTATATATCCAGTTCTTTACACATCCAACAGAATGTGATCCTTCCAACCCAAAAGCACGTCTTAAGTAGAAATAGGCAATCAATTAACAGTTCCCGGATACCGCAACCAACTTGGCCACCGCTAGAGTTACGCCCTTATTGGGAGAAGCACCCAATAGCCCTTCCCCCTCCGTAGCAAAGGGAGTACACGCGTAATGGTAAGAAAATTAACGACGGTTTTATTCGGCGTATCCGCACTGGTACTCGCCGGCTGCAACAGTGACGCACCCAGCGGTCAACAACCGCCTCCCCCAGCCGTGGAGGTCGCCCAGGTATCTGCAGGAAATACGACATTGTGGCGCAGCTTTACCGGCCGTGTGGCAGCCCCAGAAACCGTTGAACTGCGCCCACGGGTTAGCGGTTATATCGACAAGGTTTCATTTGCCGAGGGAACTCTGGTCAAACAGGGCGATGTCCTGTTCACCATTGACCCCCGCCCTTACCAAGCTCGCGAACGCGCCGCCCGCGCAGACCTGGCTCGGGTTCGCAGCGACCTCTCCTATAGCGAGAAGCAAGCCGGCCGGGCAAAACAGCTACTCAACAGCAAAGCCATCTCCCGCGAGGAATACGATCGGCGTATCGCTTCGCGAGATTCGGCCCGAGCGGCCCTCAGCGCCGCCGAGGCAGCGCTGGAAAATGCCCAGTTGGACCTTCAATACACTGAAGTTAAAGCACCAATAAGTGGCCGAGTAAGCCGCGCCCTGGTTACTCAAGGCAATCTCGCCAATGCCGACAGCACCCTGCTGACAACGCTGGTCTCTGTCGACCCAATGTACGTGTATTTCGAAAGTGACGAACAGACTTTTGCTAAGGGCCGCGACTTACTCAACAGCGGGCAAAAACCTGCTGTGCGCATAGGTCTCGCCGGTGAGCAGGGCTATCCACACAGTGGGGAGTTGGACTTTATTGATAACCGCCTGAACAGCCATACCGGCACTATTCAATTCCGCGCTGTGGTTAACAACAGGGACGGCTTTTTCAGACCGGGGCAATTTGCCCGGGTGGAAATGCCGATTGAAGAGGTGTCACAGGCAGTTTTAATCAATAGCAAAGCGGTTCTTACCGATCAGGACCGCCGCTATGTCTACATCGTCAACGACAGTAATGTCACCGAAAAGCGCCCCGTGGTCGCTGGCCAACGCCAAGGTGACCTTGTGGTTATCCGCAGCGGCCTGGAGCCCGGCGAGAAAATTGTGGTGAATGGCCTGCAAAAGATTTTCTTCCCAGGCATGCCCGTCGCACCGGAAATGGTGGCCATGCAGGAGCAGGTAAAGGCGACCCAAGTCGCTGGCCATTAAACAAAGAGCAAGGGGCTTGCCGAAGTGGGCCCATACATTCAGCTAATCCTATCAATGGAATCCGAGCGGCTGACTGAGTCGCTCTCGGAGTAGCAGTATATGAATTTTTCCCGTTTCTTTGTCGACAGACCGATATTTGCATCCGTGTTGTCGATCATTATTTTCGTCGTCGGTCTGATCAGTATTCCCTCACTGCCGGTCAGCGAATATCCCGAAGTTGTGCCTCCCAGTGTGCAAGTGAGTGCTCGCTATCCTGGCGCTAACCCTAAGACAATCTCAGAAACTGTTGCCACGCCGCTGGAAGAAGCAATTAACGGCGTGGAAAATATGATCTACATGAAGTCAGTGGCTGGTAGTGACGGCACCCTGACTTTGAACGTGACCTTTGAGTTGGGCACCGACCCGGACCAAGCCCAGGTACAGGTGCAAAACCGGGTGTCCCAGGCCCTGCCGCGCCTGCCCGAAGATGTCCGCTTGCAAGGTGTTACTACCCAGAAGCAGTCGCCAAACCTGATGATGGCGGTGCACCTGATTTCACCGGACGATAGCCTCGACGCTACCTATATTCGCAACTACGCCGTACTGCATATTCGCGATGAGCTATCGCGCATTCCCGGCGTGGGTCTTGCCGCCGTATTCGGTTCCGGTGACTACGCCATGCGCTTGTGGGTGGACCCGCAGAAAGCCGCCGCCGTAGGCATTACTGCTGCCGATATTGTCAGTGCCGTGCGTGAGCAGAACGTACAGGTTTCCGCCGGCCAGATCGGCGCCTCCCCCATGCCGAACGGCTCCGACTTCCTGATTTCCATTAACGCCAAAGGCCGCCTGGAAAGTGAAGAGGAGTTTGGCGATGTTGTACTCAAGACCGGCAATAATGGTGAGATCACCCGCCTGAGAGATGTGGCCCGTGTAGAGCTGGCCTCTTCCCAGGACTCCCTGCGCGCCCTGCTCAACGGCCGCCAGGCTGTCGCCATCCCTATTTTCCAATCCCCCGGCTCCAACTCACTGGAGGTTTCTGCGGCGGTACGGGAGAAAATGGCTGAACTGGATGATCAGTTCCCGGAAGGCCTCAAGTGGGAAGTCGCTTACGACCCCACGGTTTTTGTTAGCACCTCCATCAGCTCAGTGATCAAGACCCTACTGGAAGCCGTGCTGCTCGTGGTTCTGGTAGTTATCCTGTTCCTGCAAACCTGGCGCGCCTCATTGATCCCACTGTTGGCCGTGCCGGTATCTATTGTCGGCACCTTTGCGGTGCTGTTGATGTTGGGCTTCTCAATCAACACCCTGACCTTGTTCGCTATGGTGCTGGCCATCGGTATTGTGGTGGATGACGCCATTGTGGTGGTGGAAAACGTCGAGCGGAATATCGAGGAGGGACTGACACCTTTAGCCGCTGCCCACCAGGCCATGCGAGAGGTGAGCGGTCCAATTGTCGCGATCAGCCTGGTGCTCTGCGCGGTGTTTGTGCCCATGGCATTCCTGGACGGCATCACCGGCCAGTTCTACCGCCAGTTTGCCACCACCATTGCCATCGCCACTATTATCTCCGCGATCAACTCTCTGACTCTGTCTCCGGCTCTGGCGGCAACTCTGTTGAAGCCTCACGGCGCCAAACCGGATATGCCCGCGCGTATTATTGAGCGTTTGTTCGGCTGGATATTCCGCCCGTTCAACCGCTTCTTCCAGCGCAATTCCGAGCGTTACCAGCGGATCGTGGGTGGCAGCCTCAAGCGCCGCGGTATCGTATTTAGTGTTTACCTGATATTGCTTGGCGGTACTTTCGCCCTGTTCCAACAGGTGCCCGGCGGCTTTATTCCCGTTCAGGATAAGACTTACCTGGTGGGCAGTATCCGCCTGCCAGAAGGTGCCTCCCTGGATCGCACCGAGGAAGTTGCTCGCCGCGTGAGTGAATTGGCCCTGGAAACCGAAGGTGTTGCCAACGCCGCGGCCTTTGTCGGCTTCAATGCCCTGCAAGGTACCAACACCCCCAACGTGGGCACTGTATTTATCCTGTTCGACGATTTCGATGAACGTGAGCGCAGTGCCCAGGAAATCGCTGCGGAGCTAAATGGCAAGATCTCGCAGATCAAGGAAGGCTTTGCCATGACCTTTATGCCGCCGCCCATCTTCGGTCTGGGAGCCGGCTCCGGCTACTCGCTCTATGTTCAGGACCGTCGCGGTGCCGGCTACGGTGAGTTGCAAAACGCCACCAATATGTTGGCGGGCGCCCTGAGCCAAGCCAGCGGCCTCAGCTACCCCTTCAGCTCCTACCAGGCCAATGTGCCGCAGATGGACGCGGAAGTGGATCGACTACAGGCCAAGGCTCAAGGTGTGCGCATGGACGACTTGTTCGGCACCCTGCAGCTCTACTTCGGCTCTATGTATATCAACGACTTCAACCTTTTCGGCCGCACCTACCAGGTCGTTGCCCAGGCTGATGCACCCTTCCGCGATGAAGTGCAGGATCTCGATAATCTCTACACCCGCAATATGAATGGGGAAATGGTGCCCATCAGCACCATGGTGACCCTGCGCCAGAGTTACGGACCCGATCCGGTGATCCGCTACAACGGCTATCCGGCAGCCGACCTGATGGGGCAGTCCGATCCCAGCATGCTGTCCTCTTCCGAGGCACTGGCAGCGGTTGAGCAGGTTGCTAGCCAAGCCCTGCCACCGGGCATGCAAATCCAGTGGACCGACCTCAGCTTCCAGCAGGTCAACCAGGGCAATGCCGCTATGGTGGTTTTCCCTCTCGCAGTACTACTGGTATTCCTGGTGCTGGCCGCCCTCTATGAAAGCTGGGTTATGCCACTGGCGGTGATCCTGATCGTGCCCATGTGTCTGCTGGCTGCACTTTTCGGTGTCTGGGCTACTGGCGGCGACAACAATGTATTTGTTCAAGTCGGGCTGGTTGTACTGATGGGGCTGGCTTGTAAGAACGCCATTTTAATCGTGGAATTTGCTCGCGAACTGGAAATGGAAGGCAAAGGCACTGTCGAGGCTGCACTGGAAGCCTGCCGCCTGCGTCTGCGCCCGATCATTATGACCTCAGTCGCCTTTATTGCCGGTGTTGTTCCACTGGTATTGGCCGGAGGCGCTGGCGCTGAGGTGCGCAATGCCATGGGCATTACCGTATTTACCGGCATGATCGGTGTAACCCTGTTTGGCCTGTTCCTCACTCCGGTATTTTATGTTGCCCTGCGCAAGATTGCCGGCGGCAAACTATCAGCTGCCCGTCACGCAGATAGTCAAGAAAGCAATTTACCCTTAGAGCACGCGACTAATACTTAACCCCGCTTATCCCGGGCGCACCAACACTATGCGCCCGGGCTTTTTCTACTTGCGCTTCTCCTTTTTCCAGCGGGCTCCAGGAAAAACAATCACATACAAGCGGATCAACAAGCCCATTGGCACACAAATCAAAATCACAATAACTCCTAAAACAGCACGCATATAATCACTGCCTTCTTCGTGTTTCTCAGCGTGATCCCACAGGTAGGATTGGTAACAGTGATCGGGCCCATCAATCGGCTTCAGGGTATAGTTAATTACCCGCTCCAGAAACCTCCAGTAACGCCGAAAACGTGTTTCTGTCACCCTTGAGAAATAGCCACAGCGCGCAGATATAGTTGCATCAGGATTGCCGCCAGCAATGGCATTGCCCAATTGATCCACGGCAACAATAACATTCCAAAGCCAGCTTTTATTGGCACCTTTCATTACCAGCCTATTTATTGACGGATAACCCTCCTCCCTAATATCCCAGCCCTAGGGTTTGGCATCCACAGTAAAACAATCACCAATGAAAGAATAATCCATAAAAACACGAGCGTGCACACAAACGCTTTTTCGTAAGAAAATCAAGTTCCGCCGAACTTCAGTGGCAAAAGCCGCGTTCGGCTAGACTTTTTCCGAGCGGCAATAAATCCATGCCGTTAAAAAATACTTCAGATTATCGAGATCTCTTCCTAAAAGATGTTGCATGTCGCCACGATTGCCACCCACTCGGAAAGGATGCTTCCCGTCCTACTGGAATCCGCCAACCGCAACGGCGTGTCATTATCTATCCTTGGGCACAATTACCCTTGGAAAGATTTCTCGTCCAAAATAGACATCTTAATGCCTTTCTTTAGATCCCTACCGGAAGAGGATATCGTCTGCTACCTGGATGGTTTCGATTCACTAATACTGCCATCAATCAAACACTTAGAAAAAAAATTTCTCACCTTTGGCAAGGAAATTATTTTTTCCAATGATTACGAACATAGCGGTATACAAGGATTTTTTGAAAGAAAATTTTTTCCCAGCGAGTGTGTTTTTTCTACAGGAGTCTTTATAGGCAGAAATATAGCGCTACAAAACCTTTTCCAGGCCGCTCGTAACATGTACCCCAATTACTCTGATGACCAAAAAATTCTTAGGCACTATTATGCACACCAAAACTGCACACAAATAGGTATCGACGGTGAAAGCCAACTTTTTTTTAACTTTGATGCCGCCAATCCAAGTTTCAATCTACTAAGCCAAGTAAGCAAAATTCACAACGAAGAAATATACCTACACAATGGAGAAACTCCGAGTATTATTTCATTCCCTTGCAGCTGGTTTGCTATTGGCATCAAGAAAAAACTCAATGTGCTTCTGGAAAAACTCGGGTACGAATACAACCCAGGAATTAACATCAAAGGTACTTTCCATGGCCTGAAGTACTATATTGGCACCTCGATTAAAGAGAGTATCAAAACACTATTAAAATAGCCCCAAATCACCCAGCCAATACTCCCTTCAATCGCAGATAACCTTTATATCGATCAATAAAAGCTATAACTTAATTCAAACGGTGAATAGGGTCCTTCACACCAATCACCGGTGTCCAGTTGATAGCAGTGCACACCCTCGGCAATACAGTTATCGAGACTTCCCATATAGGGATCACCGGCCAGGCAAAAACGCGGGAATGCAGTAAGTTCATCCGGTGGCACCGGAGTAGTTTTGTAGGTGTAGTAAGTTGCCGTGCCGGTTAAGTCATAACCGAAACCGTCAGCCACGCAGCCCGCCAGGGACTGCGTTACAAGAACAAGAAAAAAAACAACGCTAATTTTCATAGGAAATACAACGCCTTCCACCGGAAATGTCAAAACAACGAGCACTGGGTGGGCAAATAGAACCCGGCGCCAGCTCCTCAGAATCTCCCGGGCAGCTTGTTGGAGACGCAGGTGCATCTGGCACGTGGGAGGAATGAGAAGAGTGAGAAGAGGGATAACCCCGGTATTCCGCATGGCGGGGAATTGGCGGGCTTACGGGATAAACTACTTGATTGCGCGTATCGGGGGTTCCACAACCCTCAAGGAATACACCCATCGACAAAGCAGAAATA
Organism: Microbulbifer maximicatervae (SeqCode); assembly: GCF_052468155.1. Lineage (NCBI taxonomy): Bacteria > Pseudomonadati > Pseudomonadota > Gammaproteobacteria > Cellvibrionales > Microbulbiferaceae > Microbulbifer > Microbulbifer maximicatervae (SeqCode). Next base: position 2,063,653 of record NZ_CP174335.1, on the reverse strand, counting down.
AATATCGCAAATTTTTGCATGGTAGCGCTCCGTATCAGCACCGCGCGGACAGAATCCACGCACTTTTAGATCCGGCTATTTCGCAACAGCTCCACACTGGGCTCGGCTACTATCGTTAGTAAACCCGCAATATAGGGAAAAACCAGGCCATGGAGTCCTGCAAGCTATCTACGCAATCCGCCGCCTCGCATTCGCTTTTGGCGGTAAGGGGTTGTGGGTATTTTGTGTGGTTACTGCCGACTTCCACAAAGCTGGCGCTTTGTCCGGCAGCCTCTGCCTCATAAAAGAAAGGGTCTTCGCCCTCCACTTCGTCCGCAGGCAAAAACAAGCAGCCCTGCATCGCAAATACCGCCACAAACGGCAACGCGAATTTCCTTGTAGGTCCCATAATCCGACACCTCACATTTTCAGTGCTGCGATGATAGTAGCCTCTCTGTGAGTCTAGCTGCCGAGGCATTAGCAGCCAGCAATCCAGAATCGATTTGCGCGTAAATCATCTTATTGTTGTTTTACGCGGCGAATATTTCATTTCCACTTAAAGGCTCCTTAGTCCTGACTATAAAAAAAGCGGCCGATTGGCCGCTTTTTTTACTGACTTTAACTCGCTGGCAATTACAGCAACAGTCTGCGCACATCCGCCAGCACGCTAACCAAATAAGTCATAAAGCGTCCGGCATCTCCGCCATTTACCGCGCGGTGATCGTAGGAGAGTGCCAAGGGCAACATTTGACGAGGCTCAAAGTCCTTACCGTTCCACACCGGCTTCATCGCCAGCTTGGAAACACCGAGGATACCAACTTCCGGAGAATTGACGATCGGGGTAAATCCGGTGCCGCCGATAGCCCCCAAACTGGAAATGGTAAAGCAGGCGCCCTGCATCTCGTTGGGCTTTAGCTTGCCATCGCGGGCTTTCAGGGCCATTTCAGTGGCCTCTGCCGCCAGCTCGTACAGGCCTTTCTTATCCACATCGCGGATAACCGGCACCATTAAGCCTTTTGGAGTATCCACTGCCATACCCACATGCACATAGTCCTTGCGCACAATGTGCTCGCCATCGTTGTGCAGAGACACATTAAAGCTCGGCTCTGCACGCAGGGCTGCGGCTACCGCTTTCAGCAGGAAAGGCACTGGGGTGAGCTTCACTCCGCGCTTCTCCGCCTCGGCCTTCATGGACTTGCGGAAGATTTCCAGCTCTGTGATATCCGCATCGTCAAACTGGGTGACGTGAGGCACGTTGAGCCAGTTGCGCGACATATTGGCTGCGGTGATCTTGTGGATCTTGCTCATCGGCTCCACGTTCACCGGGCCAAACTGGCTGAAGTCGATATCCGGCATCTTGGCGATGCCAATTCCACCGCCGACACCAACCGCGCCGCTTTCGGCTTTCTTCACCTGCTCGCGAATGTAATTATGCAGATCGTCCTTGGAGACCCGGTTGCGCGGGCCAGTCGGCTTCACCTTATTCAAGGTAACGCCCAACTCGCGGGCCAGTTTGCGCACGGCGGGGCCGGCGTAAACCTGGGCTGCTGCGGTGAGGTTGCGCTCCAGCTGATAGTCTTTCTGCGGCACTGCCGGGGGCTCAACAGACGTAGATGCCTGCTGTGGCGCGCTCTCGGCAGGCGCTGTCGCTGCAGGGGCTGCAGCTGGAGTAGCGGGCGCGGCGGCGCCTGCAGCAACTACTTTCAACACGCCCAAAGTGTCACCTGTGGAAACCTTGTCGCCTTCTTTAACGGCGATAGAAACCACGGTACCGGCGCTGGGGGAAGGCACATCCATAGAGGCTTTATCGCCTTCCACCACAATCAGGGAGTCCCCCTCTTCAACCACATCACCGGGCTGTACACTGATCTCGATCACATCAACCGCATCAGCACCGCCCAAATCCGGGATCTGGATCGTTTCCTCTTTCGGCTCGCCACTCGCCGCTGCCACAGGGGCTTCAGCCACAGGCTCCGCGACGGGTGCAGCTTCTTGCTTGGCGGGGGCCGCAGCGGGCTCCTCTGCCGGCGCTTCCGCCACATCGGTTTCGATCTCGCCAATCACATCGCCTTCGGAGACCTTATCGCCCTCTTTCACGCTGATGCTGAGGATTTTGCCAGCCACCGGGGCTGGCACATCCATGGAGGCTTTATCGCCCTCCACCACAATCAGAGAATCCTCTTGCGCGACGGTATCACCGACGGCAACCGTTATTTCAATCACATCCACCTGATCGGCACCGCCGAGATCAGGCACTTTAATGACTTGTTTTGCCATAGGAGTTCTGCCTTCTCTTAGCTGATGCGCGGGTTAACTTTTTCGGCGTCGATATTGAGCTTCACGATTGCTTCCGCAACCTCTTTAGCATCAATAACACCCTGCTTGGCCAAGCCGTTCAGTGCGGCGATTACCACGTAGTTGCGATCCACTTCGAAGAAGCGACGCAGCTGCTCGCGGCTGTCACTGCGGCCAAAACCATCGGTACCCAGGGTGGTCAGTTCACCGTCGATAAATTCGCGCAGTGGCTCCACATAGGAACGGATGTAGTCGGTGGAGGCGATAACCGGGGAGGTATTGCCTTCGAACTGCTCAGTGATCCAGGCTTTGCGCGGTTCGGCTTCCGGGTGCAGCATATTCCAGCGCGCCACATCCTGGCCTTCACGGGCCGATTCCACAGCGGAGGTGAGGCTCCAGACATCGGACGTCACACCGAACTGGTCGGCAAGGATATCCGCTGCTGCCAGTACTTCGCGCAAAATAGTACCGCCACCAATCAGCTGTACATGTTTCTTCGCCGCTTTGCCCTTGGCGCCTTTCTTGACGTTGGACTGCAGCTTGTAGATACCGCGAATAATGCCTTCTTCCACGCCCTGAGGCATTTCCGGCTGCAGGTAGTTTTCGTTCTCGATAGTGATGTAGTAGAAGAGGTTCTTCTGCTCTTCGTACATCTCTTTCAAGCCGCGCTGCATAACTACAGCCAGCTCATAACCGTAAGCCGGGTCGTAGCTGCGGCAGTTGGGGATCGTGGAGGACAGTACGTGGCTGTGGCCATCCTGGTGCTGCAGACCTTCACCGTTCAAGGTGGTACGGCCAGCAGTGGCACCGATCAGGAAGCCGCGCGCCTGCATATCACCAGCGGCCCAGGCCAGGTCGCCGATACGCTGGAAGCCGAACATGGAGTAGTAGATATAGAAAGGCACCATCGGCACGCCGTGGTTGCTGTAGGCAGTAGCCAACGCCATCCAGGTGGACATAGCACCGGCTTCGTTGATGCCCTCTTCCAGCACCTGGCCTTTCTTATCTTCCTTGTAATACATGATCTGGCCGTGATCCACCGGGGTGTAGCGCTGCCCCTGGGAGGAATAAATACCCAGCTGGCGGAACAGGCCTTCCATACCAAAGGTACGGGCTTCATCGGGAACAATCGGTGCGATGTTCTTGCCGATATTCTTGTCTTTTACCAAGGCGGCGATTGCGCGGACAAATGCCATGGTGGTGGAGATTTCGCGCTCACCGGAGCCTTTGGTCAGTGCGCTGAAGGCATCGAGACCGGGAACTTCCAGTTTCGGGCACTCAACCGGGCGACGGGGAACCGGACCGCCCAGGGCCTTGCGGCGTTCCGCCATATATTTCATTTCCGGGCTGTCCGGAGATGGGCGGTAGTAAGGGACCTCTTCCAGCTCTTTATCGGTGAGCGGAATGGCAAAGCGATCGCGGAAACGCTTGAGGGAATCCAGATCCAGCTTCTTCACAGAATGGGTATCCATCGCCGCTTCACCGGCGGAGCCTAAGCCGTAACCTTTAACGGTCTGGGCCAGGATCACGGTGGGCTGGCCTTTGTGGGCCATCGCCGCTGCGTAAGCTGCGTATACCTTGTAAGGATCGTGGCCGCCGCGATTGAGCTTCATAATCTCATCGTCGGACATATCCTTAACCAGCTCCAGCAACTCCGGGTACTTGCCGAAGAAGTGCTCGCGGGTATAAGCGCCGCCGTTGGCCTTGAAGTTCTGCATCTCGCCATCGACCACTTCGTCCATGACTTTCTGCAACAGGCCTTTGTCATCTTTCTCTAGCAGCGGATCCCATAGGCGACCCCAGAGTACTTTGACAACATTCCAACCGGCACCGCGGAATACGCCTTCCAGCTCCTGCACGATCTTGCCGTTGCCGCGTACCGGGCCGTCCAGACGCTGCAGGTTACAGTTAACCACGAACACCAGGTTTTCCAGTTGCTCGCGGCCAGCCAGGGAGATTGCGCCCAGGGTTTCCGGCTCGTCACACTCACCGTCACCAAGGAAAGCCCACACTTTGCGATCGCCGCGCGGGGACAGGCCGCGGGCAGACAGGTAGCGCATAATGTGCGCCTGGTAAATCGCCTGGATCGGCCCCAATCCCATGGAGACCGTGGGGAACTGCCAGTACTCCGGCATCAGCCAGGGGTGAGGGTAGGAGGACAGGCCATTGCCGTTTACTTCGCGGCGGAAGTTGTCCAGCTGCTCTTCATCGAAGCGCCCTTCCAGGTAGGAACGGGCATAAATACCCGGTGCGCTGTGGCCCTGGAAGAAAATCAGGTCGCCGCGCTCTTCACCGTCATTGCCACGGAAGAAGTAGTTGAAGCCCACATCGTAGAGTGTGGCCGCAGAGGAGAAACTGGAGATATGGCCGCCGAGGCCATCGTCATTCTGGTTGGCACGTACCACCATCGCCAGGGCATTCCAGCGAATCAGGGAGCGAATCCGGCGCTCCATAAATAAGTCGCCAGGCATACGCTTTTCCGCATTGGGCGGAATGGAGTTGCGATAGGGAGTGGTGATTGCCGCAGGCAATTGTACGCCTACATCGGTAGCGCGGTCAGACAGCTGCTTCAGGAGGAAGGCTGCGCGTTCTTTGCCGCTATAGCGGATAACCGCTTGCAGCGCGTCCAGCCACTCCTGCGTTTCGAGGTTATCGGTATCTTCGTGCATCAAGTGCTCCTCGGCGAATTAGGCGACGTCGAGTCGGTCTATTTCTCAAAAATCGGTACGCGGGCAAACTACAGCGCGAGCAAAAAAAAGCTTCCTTTTTTTCTTGGTTCCGCCAATTCACCAACTTTGTTGGCGTAAATGCAAAGTTTGTGAATCTTTACTCGAATATGACGGTGAGGAAAGCGGCGCAATTAATTGCCGCAAGTGCCTAGTTTGACTGTGATTATTTGTTCCGGGGCCCGCGCAGACTGGCGGACAAAACCCCATCCCCGGTTGTTAGCGGAGGGAATTGTAGTATTACTACAAAAAATTTTCCAGATAGGACGGTTAGTAACAAATAAAACAAAAGAGCAAAACAATTATTTGCCGTTTGGCCGTTTCACCGGAACATTTAGTGGAATTTTTGAGAAAATGAGCTACAAAATCGAGTCTCAAACAAAGACATCAGTCACAGCTGAACCAGCTCCCCACCGGGTTGATATTCAGCGTAGACCAAGTAACGCAGCGGGCCACCAGCCGCCAGGGCATTAAAGGGGTAACAAGTCACCAGCAATAAACCCCGCTCGGCAAAGATCGGCAAACGCTCTCTCTCACTGTCCACAATTCGCATTTCCGCAACCCGATAAGTATGCCAGCGTCCGCGTTTATCCTGCAGGTAAATGGAGGTACCCCGCCTGACACGCTCTAATCCCGCAAAGTGAGTATCCCGGTGTGCGGCAATAACCGTGGTGCGAGGCTCGCCAGGATTGCCGGACCCAGCTAAGAGACCAGGGCCGAAAGCCAACGCCTGGCCACTACCGCCGCTGAGAACAATTAATGGCGACTGTCCTTCCAACTTTAACTTGGCCACTGGCCAGGTGTCCGCCCAGGGCCAGGGCTTTTGCAGAGCCCCGCCCTGTAGCTGTTCTTCCCAAGCACTATTAATCAACACCTGGGTCAATTCTGCCTTGGCCAGGAGCCAGCTGGCGGAACCCAGCTGCCACAAGCCCGTTCCCAAGCAAAGCATAAAGAGCAGTGAGCGAGCCACGCTTACACACCTCCCCGTTGCAGAGGATTAGCGCCGCTGGGTTGACGGGGGTCCGGTAAAACCCTGCGCAGGAAGGAGCGCAGGGCTCGGGTCAAGTTGCTGCGCAAGGCCCGACCGCGCTGGAAGATCGCCGCAAACATCAACAATACCGCCGCTGCCAATAACTGCCCGTAGAGACCTGTAGCAGTTTGCGGATAGGCCTGGCGCTGTAGCACTTGCCCTTTAGCCATCATATTGGTGACCGAGCTGCGAGATAACTTCTCTTCAGCGCTGCGTACAACTTCCTCTTCAACTGCAACAAAACTGGTATAGGGGCTGGCAAGTTGATGCCTCAGGGCAATCTGTAAAATCTGTTCGCGCAGAGCCAAGCCCGCATCCGACTGCTCTCCAGACTGAAGCTGCCGGTCCCGCAGAGAATCTATCTTGCTGCGCGCCCAGACACTGCCGATGCCTGAAGTATCGCTATCACTCTCTACTTTCAGAGCTAGTTTGCGCACAAACTGTTTACCCGCCATTCGGCCCCGCAGCTGGATATCTCCCTGCAAGAGATCACCCTGCACCTTGGCCACCAACTGCATAGGCTCACCGTTATAGAGATCCGGGATACGCTTGGGGTAGGCATCCGCGACGACGCCCTGGGGCCAACTGAGTTGCAGGTCTGTAGCCATAGGGTTTTCCAACTTGGCGAACAGAGCCTGCATACGCTCACGAACTTCGGAAATATCACCGATGGTGACGAAAGTACCGCGCCCAAACTGAGCAGCTTTGCGCATAAAGTGGCTATTGGGAGCCGAACCAATACCCACAGTAAACAGCCGGGCGTTATGCAAGGACTGGCTAATTAACTCGAACAGGGCCCGCTCATTGCCCACCGCACCATCTGTAATAAATACGACTTGCTGAACGGTACTGGTGTCGTCCTGCATTTGCTGACCGAATGCCATTCGCAAGGCCGGCGCCATTTCTGTGCCCCCCTCCGCAGTCAGGTTTTCGATTTCCTGGCGCGCACGGCGGATATTCTCCGCGCTCGCGGCTATCGGGCGCGGGAAAAATGCCCGGGTTGTACTGTTAAATTCAATAACGTTAAAGCGATCATTGCTGTGCAAGCGAGACAGTGCCAGGGTAAGACTCTCCTTCGCCTGGCGAATAGAATTGCCAGACATGGAGCCGGAAGTATCGATCACATAAATCACTTCCCTCGGTAAACGCTGCGCGGAAGTACCGTCGCTGGGTGGCAGCAGCATGACCTGTAGATAAGCACCAGCCTGCTCTTCTGTCCCCTCTTGCGCTGTGATTTTCTCGCTAAACAACGCCGCCCGCGGCATAGCAGAAGCGCGCGGTTGCCAATTCAATAAGAAATCCCGATCCATAGCAGCTGTTTCATCGCGCAACTGAATCCGGTAGCGACCGTCACCTCGGTTATCAATATCAATCTGGTGATAGGGGCTATCGATTTTTGCTAGTGGCAGTCCGCCATGCAGATCCACCTCGATAGAAATATTATGACTACCCAGTTCCTCAAGCTCCTGCGCTGGCTGCATAAACGGAGTTATCGACGCAGCATCCGGCACTTGATTAGTGGGCAGTGCCCAGCCACTACTCTCTACCACCAACTCCTGCTCATCGCCGTTCAATGCCTGGGAGGGTATTGGCTTGCCAGGGATATAGCGCGGGGTCAATGTCGTGGGCATACGTAGTGAAAAAACGCCACTGTCATAATTCACTGGCTGCAAAAAGCGGATATTAATTTGCACCATCTCATCGGGGGCAATATTGGCCACTTTATTAGTGAACAGATTTGGGCGCTGCTGCTCTAGCAGAGCTGCACGCTTACCCGCCGCACGAGCAGCCTTATAAATCTTGGAGGCCTCTTTTCGCTCGCGTACCTTACCGACAATGCGGCGCTCGCCCACCTGAATTTCAAGCCCCGCCACCGCAGCTTGCTCAGGCAGTGGTAATGCGTACACCGCTTCCTGCCAGCCGTCGGTGGTATTCTTGAATTGCTGCTGAAGCTCTACTTCCGCTACCAGACCCCGCACGGAAATACTGACCTGACTTTTCAGGTGCACCGCTGGAATGTACGTTCCGGGTTCATTGCCAGTAAAAAGTAAGTCCCCCCCCTTTACATCGTCCAGGGTAGCTGTCTCGGTAAACTCCCGCTGGATCGCATCACCCACAGCGGGGATCTCCTGAGCATTGACCTCTGCCCCGATTGCCGCAATGACAACTGCCAATACCACCACAACAAATAACAACCAGCGCCCTACACCACCAGTTTTCTGGCGGCGACGATAGTATTCCTCGGTCGGCAACATCAGATCGTCTTTATGGAACCGCTGCCCGAATAACATCACCCTGTTCACTCATTTACCTCCACTTTTAAATTGGATGTTGAAGTCATTAAACAGAGGGAAGCGGGCGAAAGGCGGCAGGAATACGAGCACAAAACAGGAGGAATTGTGGCGAATTATGGCAGGCATAAAAAAACCGGCGAAAACGCCGGTTTTTTGCAGTTCGATCCAGATTAGTCGACCAGGCCGTAATCCTTGCGGAGAACTTCAAGCAATTCCTCTTTGGGATTATCAGATATCTCAAGTTTCGTACCAATAATCTTCTCCGCAATACCAATATAAGTATTAGAGAGATCCATCAGCATAGATTCTGGCAACTCGTTATCACGAGCCAAAGCCGAGCGCTCATCCATGCGATCTTTGTTCAGCAGGATATCGGCATCCGGGAAGTATTTGAGCAGGGCCTGGCGGAAACCTTCTTTGGATTTCTCTACAACCTTACCCGCGCGATACTGTTCGCCGTCCCAGATACGGGAGGAGTCCGGGGTGCCCACCTCATCCATATAAATCAGCTTCTCTTCACCATTGGCATCGGTGACATAGCCGAATTCAAACTTGGTATCGACAAAAACCTGGTCGAGCTTTTCCAGCTCGGCAGAAATCAAATCAAAACCTTCTTTTAGTAACTTCTCGTACAGGTCGATATCGCCTGCATTGCGGAAGCCGAAGGCTTCGAAATTGTCTTCGATATTCTTGCGGGTGACATTGACATCGTCTGCTTCCGGCACGCCGGGGATACCCTTGAGAATGCCTTTGCTGGAGGGGGTAATGAGCAATTCAGGCAGCTTCTGGTCTTTCTGCAAGCCATCAGAAATCTCGATACCACAGAACTCCCGCTCACCCTTCTCATAGGAGCGCCACATGGAGCCGGTAATGTACTGACGGGCGATCGCTTCGATCATAACCGGGCGCGCCTTCTGTACGATCCACACCAGAGGATGCGGGATATCGAGAATATGGCTATCGGCGAGGCCCTGCTCTTTAAACAGCTTGAACCAGTGGTTGGAAATAGCATTTAGTGCTGCGCCCTTGCCTGGTACGCCACGCATACCGCCTTCGCCAGTCCAGATACAGTCGAACGCGGAGATGCGATCGGAAATCACCATTACCGCAAGTGGGGTATCAGGAGAAACCGGGTAGCCCTTCTCCTCAATCAGGCGACGGCTGTCTTCTTCGCTCAGCCAGTATACGGAACGGACCTTGCCACTGTGGATAGGCTTGTCGGTGCGGATCGGCAGGTCATTATTGACCGCTAGAACTTTGTCAGCCAGGCTCATGGGCTCTCACCTATTTGAAGGGACCAAATAAAAGAAAGCGCGGCATTCTAGCAAATGCCGCAGCCTACAGACAAAGAAAGATATCGGGCAATTACTCCGAGCTTCGCCGGGCCTCCCATTCCACCTGGTGCTCATGGGTGGGCCAGGCACTCATAATGGCCTTGAGCAAGGTCGCCAGGGGAATTGCAAAGAAGACGCCCCAGAAGCCCCAGATGCCGCCAAAGAACAATACCGCGAGGATAATAGCAACCGGGTGCAGGTTAACTGCCTCAGAAAACAGCAGTGGTACCAGTACGTTGCCATCGAGCAGTTGGATGATGCCGTAAGTCACCATCAGGTAGAGAAACTCATTACTCCACCCCCACTGGAAAAGCCCAATAGCCGCAACGGGGATAGTGACAACCGCTGCACCGATATAAGGAATCAACACACTGAAACCCACAGCTACCGCCAGCAACAGGGCGTAGTTCACCCCCAGTAACAGGAAGGCGGCATAACTGACAGCAGCCACAATGCCAATTTCTATTACCTTACCGCGTACATAATTGGCCACCTGATCATTCATCTCATGCCAAATCTGGTGGAGCATGGGCCGCTCTTTGGGCAGGAAAGAGGTGCACCAGCGGATCAACTGTTCCGCATCCTTAAGGAAGAAGAACACCAGGATCGGCACCACTACAACGTAAATCAGCAAGCCGGCAAAAATGGGTAGATTGGTAAGGGAGAAGGCCAGCAGTGTCTGTCCCAGGCCGCCCAATTCGCTGCCAAGGGTATTGAAGATTTCATCGATCTGTCCGGCTGAAATTAATCGTGGGTAGCGCTCAGGGAGTAACAATAATAGTTCTTGGCCGCGCTGCACCATATTGGGCAACTCTGCCCCAAGCCGCACCAACTGACGCCAGATAATAGGTAGTACCACAAATAACAGAGCCACAATAGTACCCACCAACACCAAGCAGGACAGGGTAACCGCCAGCCAGTGTGGCACACGCCAAGACTTCAGCTTTTGCACCATACCCTGCATCAGGAAGGCGATCACCAGCGCGGTGAATACCGGGGCCAGCACAGCGCCCAGAGTCGCCAGGACCACCAGGGCCAGGGTCAATATTAAAACCAGAAGCACCACTTCTTCCTGACTGAAGTAGCGGTTCACCCAGCCTTTTACAATCGATAACATAGACTCTCGGGATTTATCTTTATTCATTTGCCAGCGTACAGCCAATATTGAAAGGTATTATTACGTCGCTCAGCGCGGAGCAGGGACCGGCCACTTAAAGACGCAAAACTGTGGAAGTCTCGCCAGGACCCTTCATCAGTGGCCAGCACACAAAGCAGCGTTCCCTCTGGGTATTCCCGCAATGCCCGGCGCATGGTCAGTAACGGTTGTGGGCAGGGCAGATTTCTTGCATCCACAATAGTGGCCGCGTCCCAGTTCGGTATCTGGGTATCGGGCTGATTGGTAGAAGAAGTTACTGACATTGCCTTTTTAGTCACAAACCAGAATTGCCGGGGATTATAGCGCGAACCAGACGCCATAACCCGCACAGGCTTTACGCTTTTTAACTTTCCGCCTGGCGCAAGCGTGAACCTTTTATGGTCCACTAAGTCCAACCCTCGACAGTCCAACGGGGTAGCGTATAGAGTTGGACTATAGATCCTTCATGGACAGACCGAGCAGTAATCAAGATGACTGATTCCAAAAACAGCCTGCTTCACCGAACGCGCCCCCCAGCTATCCTCCACCGACTTCGCGCAGGACTGCGAAGCCTGGGTATGGGGTTGTTACTCGGCGCAGTCCCGTTTGCTGCCATAGCGGACAGTGATGAAATCCGCCTCCCGGAGCTCGGTGACAGAACCAGCGGTGTCGTATCCCACACCCAGGAAAAAGAACTGGGGCAGATGTGGCTGCGTATTTTTCGCAGTCAGGTTCGCACCTCCAGTGATGCCCTGATCCAGCAATTTGTCGAGGGCATGGTCAAGGAATTGGCCGAGTACAGCCCACTGGAAGACAAAGAAATTGATGTTGTTGTAGTAAACAACAAAACCATGAACGCCTTTGCAGTCCCCGGTGGAGTCATGGGGGTCCATACCGGCCTGTTTCTGTTTGCAGAGCGTGAAGACCAGTTTGCATCGGTAGTTGCCCACGAATTGGGCCACCTCAGCCAGCGGCACTACGCCCGCTCCCTGGAAGCACAGCGCAACAGTACAATTCCCACCCTGGCCGGTATGCTCGGTGCCCTGGTTCTGGCGGCTACCGCCGGTGGTGAAGCGGGGATCGCGGCCATGAGCGTGACCCAGGCTGCAGCCCTGGACAACCAGCTGCGATTCAGCCGCAAGAATGAGCAAGAGGCAGATAGGGTCGGTATCGATACCCTGGCCAAATCCGGTCGCGATCCAGAGGCCGCCGGTGAAATGTTCGAGCAAATGCTCAAGGCCACCCGTTACTACCAGCGCCCGCCAGAATTTCTCCTGACCCACCCCGTTACAGAAAAGCGTATTGCCGATGCCAAGTTGCGCGCTCAGCGTATGGAAAAAGTGGCTCCCAGCGAGGATCTGGATTATCACCTGATGCGCGCCCGAGTGCGGCTCGCCACAGAACCAACGCCGCAGCAAGCAGTAAAACGCTTTAGCGCGGAGCTGAATGGTATTAATGACAATGAGGATGCCGCCCGTTACGGCCTCGCCCTGGCCCAAGTAGCCGCAGGCAGGCCCGATTCAGCGCTGGACACCTTGCAGCCCCTGTTAGACAAGACCCCCTCAAAAGCAGCCTATGTGCTGGCCCGAGCGGATATCGATCTGATCCGAGAAGACTACAGCAGTGCCACCAAGCGCCTGCAGTGGGCCCTCGATCGCAATCCGGGAGACCACGCCTTAATCATGGGCCTCGCCAATGCCCACTTTAAAGCCGGTAACTACCTGGCTGCAGAACGCCTGCTGGCGAAATATAGCCGTACGCGGAAGAAAGACCCGGCAGTATGGTATCTACTGGCGGAGACTCACGGATTGGCCGGAGATATTGTTGGCGTGCACGAGGCCAGGGCCGAGTATTACATCCTCAACGGCATATTCGACAAGGCTATTCAACACCTGCGCCATGGAATTCGCATGTCAAAAGACGATTACCAGGTCAATGCCATCCTGGAACAGCGCCTCAAAGATGTACTGAAAATGCAGGAAAGAATCGAAGAGCTGTAATTCCCCCCAACAAAAAGAGCGGCCACTGGCCGCTCTTTTTGTTTACTCACCGCTACTCCCTCGAGAGCTAACCTTTGCGGAAATCCAACATCCGCTGCAGCGGAATCATCGCCTTGCGCCCCAGTTCCGGGTCCACAAAGATCTCATTATCCCCGCGCTCCAGTACACCGCAGAGGTTCTCCAGAGAGTTCATCGCCATCCAGGGGCAATTAGCACAGCTGCGGCAAGTAGCTCCAGCGCCGGCGGTAGGCGCTACCATTAGCTCTTTGTCTGGGCACTCCTGCTGCATCTTGTAAAAAATGCCCTGGTCGGTAGCCACAATAAAGCGCTTCTCTGGGCGGGTCTTGGCAGCATTAATAATCTGCGAGGTAGAACCCACCACATCGGCCAGGGCTACCACAGAGGCGGGAGATTCAGGATGCACTAAAACCACAGCATCCGGATAGAGGGCCTTTAAGTCCTCAACCCCCTTGGCCTTAAACTCTTCATGCACAATACAGGAACCATCCCATAACAGTACATCCGCGCCGGTTTCCCGCTGGACATAGCCGCCGAGGTGTTTGTCAGGTGCCCAAAGGATTTTTTCGCCATTGGCATCCAGGTGATCCACTACATCCAGCGCAATACTCGAGGTCACCACCCAGTCCGCCCTGGCTTTTACCGCAGCAGAAGTATTGGCGTAAACCACCACGGTGCGGTCCGGGTGCTGATCGCAAAAGTCAGAGAACTCCTGTGGGGGGCAGCCAAGATCCAGGGAGCAGGTTGCCTCAAGGGTCGGCATCAGTACTTTCTTGTTAGGGGTAAGGATCTTAGCGGTCTCACCCATAAACTTTACCCCGGCCACTACCAGAGTGTCCGCCGAGTGCTGAGCGCCAAAACGGGCCATTTCCAATGAGTCGGAAACGCAGCCGCCGGTTTCCTCCGCGAGGGCCTGAATCAAAGGATCGGTATAGTAGTGTGCGACCAATACTGCATTCTGTTCTTTCAACAAGCGCTTGATGCGCTCGCGCCATTCTTGCAGCTCTTCTTCGCTATATTGAGACATTACCGGCTCCGCCAGGTGCGCTTGCACCAAAGAGCGAGAATCTACCTTGTCTGCGGCAATGGACTTATGAGTCATGACTAACTTCCAGTCGCGGAAAAGCGCGCATTATAGCGCAATGAAACGACACCACCACGCACCCTTTCGACAGCAACTTTAATCTGGCGTTACAGGCAAAATAGGCCGAAGGGATTCATCCTGGCCACCTCAAAAAGGTGGGTATTTTAGCAACAGGGTCTCTATGGAGATATTAGACACAGTGATAGTCGGGGCAGGCATATTGGGGCTTGCCTGTGCCTACAAGTTGAGCCTCTCTGGCCACAAAGTGATGGTGCTGGAACAACACACTGCTATTGGAACTGAAACCAGCGCGCGCAATAGTGAGGTTATTCACGCAGGGCTCTACTACCCGACGAACAGCTTGAAAGCCCGCGCCTGTGTCAGCGGTAAATCCATGCTGTACCAATTTTGCCAGGAATACGCGGTTCCCCATAAACAGATCGGCAAACTGGTAGTCGCCACAGATAAAGCACAGCTGCCGCAACTCCGAGCCCTCAAAGCCCAGGGGGATGCGAACAACGCCGGGGGACTTCGTTTACTGAACGTTAAAGAGGCTCTATCTATGGAGCCAGAATTACAGTGTGCCGGGGCCATCTACTCACCAACGACGGGCATTATCGACAGCCACAGACTGATGCTGGCTCTTGAGGGCGCCATAGAATCCAAGGAAGGGGAAATCGTACTCGCAAGTAAAGTCACACGAATTGAAATATCTGCCGAAGCTTGCCAGCTGATTATGGAAGATGGTTACCGATTGAAAACCCGTAATCTAATTTTGGCCGCAGGCCTTCACACCAGCTCACTGATGGGCACAGTAAATAGCGAAGCTATAAAACGAGAAATTCCCATCACGTATTTTGTTAAGGGCAGTTACTTTACTCAGTCAAGTAAGGTGCCTTTTTCACACTTAATTTACCCTCTACCTGAAAGCGCCGGTCTGGGTATTCACCTCACTCTGGATTTAGCTGGAGGGGCACGGTTTGGGCCGGATGTGGAGTGGATTAAAACCATTAACTACCAAGTAGATCCGGACAAGCGGGAAAAATTCTATAGCAGTATCCGTCGCTACTGGCCCGGATTAGAAAGCGACACATTGCAGCCTGGCTATGCCGGTATTCGCCCCAAGATTGTTCCCCAAGGAACCCCTGCTGGTGATTTTCAGGTTTACCATAAGAAACTCAACAACCATTCTCGGCTAGTGGCGTTCTTTGGTATTGAATCTCCAGGTCTAACTTCTTCACTATATCTGGGAAAGGTGGTTTCAGAAATTATTGGCTAACTTATTACTTAGCAATGACTAAAATTTACTAAAAAGGGAGAAGGAAAGAATACTCTGCGCTCGGGACCCTATGAGGCATGGATGCCGATTAGGAACTTACAGGGATGTATTCACAGCGTGTTTCGAGTGCAGTGTATTCGTTCCTTCCACCCCAGTAGCATATTTCAGTACAGCCACAATCCTGCAGAGATAACAATACCCCCCCCAGAAGTCCATTACTACTGAACAATATTTCCCTGATTGCCCGTTCCTACCTGAACCGCCGTAGCCACCTGTCCATCATTTGTCTGACTTGTAACATGAACATTGGAGCTTCCCACTTGAGTAATAGTGGCCAGCCCAGTGCTTAACCCCAACTGAGAAACCTCCGCATAATTCATATCACCACTCTGAAAGGTGGTAATAGAGGAAAATAGGGCAAATCCCTGCGCTACTAACGCCTCATTAAGAGTCCCATCTTGATCAACACTGATAAAGCTTGACTCAGTGAGATCCCCCTGGAATAACTCAGCACTATTTTCGCTCCCTAGTTGATTAATTAATCCAGTACTGTTGAGCGCAAAATCTTCGTGAATAGCCTGTGCGAAGTTCATGGTCCCAGATTGGGTAACAGCTACAGTACCCTGTATTCCCCCCACATCCACCTGGGCTGCAATACCCTCATTATTTGAACCTGACTGGATAACAGTGGCACTACCAGCTTCAACAAAGTCATCCTGGACTACCCAACCAAAATTACCGTCACCAGACTGGCTAATTAAAGCCGTACTCTCTGAGACCTCTGCAATTTGCTCCAATATTGCTTCATTCATCAAACCCGATTGCTCTACCGTGCCCGTGTTCAAATCTGTAAGGGCACCTTGTAAAACCGATGCCTGGTGGGAATCCCCTGTTTGAGTTATCGAGACGGTATTATTGGTACTGGTCGGATTAGACTGGTCCACTGTTGCCAGATGCCCAACACCGTCCTGATCAATATCTATCGTATTATTGCCGCCCATAGAATGGCCACTGAAAGTGAGCGCAGCTATTGCAGTAACTGAAGTCCAAATTCTCATTTAACTAATCCCTTGTACATAAATCCCACCCCTTCTGTTTAAAGTCCAGGCGTAGCAAAGCATCCCAGAAAATAATCTAAGCCAATTTAAATTAGAGTTAAAAGCCAAACCAGACAGGAGAGAATCAATAGGAAGAGAACATGCAACTCCCTAAAAAATCGCTCTTATCTCAAACATAGGACTGAATAATACACAAAAGAAAAACTGGGGCTTTGCAAATACACGACAGCTGCCGGCATTCATACTGATATCGCAAAGCCCCAATGAAATCTATTGAAAAATAAATCCAATATTGGAAGTACCATTTTGCGTTGCGATTGCAGTTTGTGAATCTAGCATTTGCGATGTTGTATGTTGATTCAAATCACCGATTTGAGTAGTTGTCGCCACACTGAGCATATTTCCCTGTTGGAGCACACCGGCAATATTACTGGTGCCATTTTGAAATATGGAGCCCGTAACTGAGGTGGCAGTAATTTGCCCCAACGTCGCATCATTCATTGACCCTAACTGAGTAACCGTTGCAGAGGCAAAAGAAGTTCCCCCAGCTTGCTGGGTAACGCCCATATTCGCAGTACCAGATTGGCTCACTATACCAACACTGGCATCTATACCAGTATCCTGAACGCCGCCACCAAAGTTTCCATCCCCTACTTGAGTCACACTTACAGTACTATTGGCAACACCATTCTGCTGTAGTGCCCCACCAAAGTTGCTGGTACCGGTTTGGGCAATAAGGACCGTACTTGAAGTAACTCCATTTTCCTGATCGGACTCGATGTCATTCATATCGCCTGACTGAATAGCAGTAACGGTAGAGTTAAAAACCCCCATTAATTGCTCACTATCAAAGTTATTCTGGTTGCCAAGCTGATCTGCTGACACAGAGCTAAATTCAACAACACTCTGCTGGGAAATCTGGGCCATATTGTCATCGCCAATTTGATTTAGGATGACATCACTTCCCAAAATATCGAAGACCTGCCCCATTATGATCGCATCATTCATATCCCCAGTTTGATTCACCGCGATACTGGATGCTTCAGTATCAGTCTGGGTGATGGTCATAAAGTTCATTTCCCCAGCTTGATTTAGTTCCTGGGTAGAACCAAGTGACTCAAGTTGCTCCGCTGTCGTATCGTTATTATTCCCAATCTGGTTAATTTCCAACGAACTGGACTCAGTCATAAACTGCTGGAAAGACTCGGCCATATTTCCATCACCCTCTTGGTAGTGGATCATGGTATTACTTACGGCATCGCTCGCCTGGGTCGATGACGAAGAGTTTGCATCGCCAATTTGGGTGACATCTATCAGGTTCCCTATAGCCGTAGGGTCAACCTGATTGGCATTCGCTGTATTACCCACTCCCTGCTGATCTATTAACGTCGTATTATTACTGGCCATCGCACTTCCACTCACTGCGGCCAATATAACTAGAGCTACAGGCTTCAACTTCCTCATAATTCAATCCTTCATTAACTATTCAAGCTTTTCTTGGGGCTCAACTTAGAGGGCCTCATCAACAACATCGATACCAATAGGCATGCCGGCGTAAGGCATGCGCAGAATCCAATTTAGCGCCATCCCTACTCCAAACAACAGCATCCACCAAAGAAGTGTTAAAGCTCGCCAAACTCGAGCGCTGAGGCAATGAAATTGACACAGGCAATTATGCGAACAACAAATCCCAAGAGGAATTGACATGCACTGGCACAAGGTCACTTGCGATAATGAACGACTGAATATTTAGAAACTATTCTCAAATCGCTGATCATGGGCCGACCAACTACTGGGTAAGAGTTAACGATAAGCGGCGATACAGCTATAAGAAGGAAGTGGGGAAAAACTAGGAACAAAGTTTGGGATTAAATTTCTGTGCCACACAGATCAGAACCTAGCAGCACAGAAATCAAAGAACTGACTGCTACTGTAAAATTGTGCCGGTATTACTTACCCCAGACTGTGTCGCTATTGCCGTCTCGGCGTTACCCGCTTGAGAGGTAACATACACATTCAATGTACCCGTTTGGGATATTGTGGCAACACCCGTAGTGATATTGTTCTGATAAATAATTACATCGTTGGAGTCGCCGGTTTGCAACACTGTAGCGCTGGTGAAGAAGGCATTTCCTTGATCCAGCGTAGACATATTCATATCACCAAACTGGTTGACAATCATAGTTGAATTTTTAACCGTAAACTCCTGTTCCAGGAGTGCCATCTTGTCATTACCCATTTGCAACAGCTCCATCACAAGAAAGCTAACCGAACCTAGCTGATCCAGGGCTGCGACATTTCCTATGCCATCCTGAGCAGCAACCATCAAACTTGAGCTGACGCCTAAGTTTTGATTAACGTCCATTTGATTCATTTGGCCAATTTGTGTGGCCAGCAAAGTAGAATCGACCGTCTGCTGCTATAGAGAAAAACTCGGGCCGACAATTAGAAATATCTCTTACAAAAACCAACTCCTTTACCTACACAGATCGAACCGCACTACTTAGAAACCAAATCCGCAACATCAAGGCAAGCAGTATCCACCATAATTGGTGGCACGAAATGCTTGAGGAGGTAGCAACACCAAAGACTGCAGCCTTATTTCTCTGAAACTAGATTCATAGCATTAACTGGCTTCAAATTCCTACCAATGCGTCAGAAGACAAGTCGATGGCTCATTCAATGCTACCAATATAATCTAAGCCATCTATGGGAATAAAGCACCCAATAACTAGGTATAAAGTTTTACAAAGAATAGAAGTGGCAGGTTTAGTGCATTCAGGGAAGAACCAAGAAAACCAGACATTGAGAACTATAAGAAAGGAATTTTTGGTCGCACTTGGCTTCATACCTTGAGCAACCGATTAAAAGTCGAGATATAAAGCTTATACTAGCCTTGTTTTGGAGATATCTCACTAAGGAGTCTCTGAATAATTCTGAGCCAATTTGGTAATATTCACCTACCCATCAAGACTACGATGAATCATGCACCAAGTCACCTTTGCCGAAGCAGAATATAAGCTAAAGCGCCGTATAACTCGCCGAGAGAAGTTTCTTTCTCAAATGGAAGCCCTCATCCCATGGCAGCGACTAGAAGCTCAGATCACTCCTTGTTATCCACAAGGTGAACGTGGCCGACAGCCATATCCATTGAGTGTCATGCTCCGTATTCATTGCATGCAGCTATTTTACAATCTCAGTGATCCCGCTATGGAAGATGCACTGTATGAAATTGAATCCATGCGTAGTTTTGCTGGATTGACTTTGAGTGGCCCAATTCCCGATGAAACAACGATTCTTAACTTTCGCCACTTACTGGAGCTCAATCAGCTAGGTGCAGCTCTTTTTGATGAAATCAACAAGCATCTTGCTGAGAATGGCATGGTACTGCGTGAAGGCACCATTGTAGATGCCACTATTATCTCTGCGCCAACTTCAACCAAGAATAAAAAGAAAAAACGTGATCCAGAAATGCATCAAACAAAGAAAGGCAATCAGTGGCATTTTGGAATGAAAATGCATATCGGGGTTGATGATGTGCTCGGAGTAATACATAGCATAGATACAACAGCAGCGAATTCGCATGATGTCACAACTACAGAGCGAGTTCTCCACGGGGAGGAGAAAAGAATCTGGGGAGACTCTGGGTACATTGGTGCGGAGAAACGTGAAGAGTTGAAAGAGCGGGAGGCGGATTGGTATATAGCAATGAAGCCGAGCAAGCTAAAAACTCTTCCAGGGCGTGATGCACTTCGTAAAGCGGAAAAGATCAAGGCGCAGATAAGAGCGAAGGTCGAGCACCCCTTCCGCTACATCAAACGGGTATTTGGTTATGACAAGGTCCGCTATCGGGGACTGGTAAAAAATACTGAGAGGCTGTGCTTACTGGCAGGCTTTACCAACTTAATAATAGGGAGAAAATACTTGGCTGCCTAGGGGTGGTTCGCCTGAAATCCACCTATTGAGGGTTTCAGATGAAAAATTAGTGGACTATTACGCGCAAATTACGCGTTTGTGCGTAATAAAGTGAATTTTTCAAGCGGTTCAGCTTAATTCTAGAAAAATGCTTCGTTGATCAGAGGGTCCCTAAACCAACCATAACTTTGCATAACGACTCACCACTCTATCCAAAACAGGTTCGACAAGCCTCTATTTACTGCCACTAAAAATCGACTCCTCCAATATCAATTAGTATGAAAATATTTTGTCTGCCAAGAACAATATACGAATGTGGAATTGGGTAACCAGCCACCAAAAATCATCCAGCAGAATCACGCCAAACCTATCAGCAGATTTTTTTTACTAGAGATCGAGGTTGCCAACGGCAATTGCATTTTCACCATAGAAAGCAACTCCCAGCCCTTGATAACTCTCAATAAGTAGAGCAGAATGCGCCTCAAATTGTCACTTCGCAAGTACCAGCTTTGTCAATCTGCTACTTTACCAAAACCAAACAATCACGAGGCGCACGAAACCTGCTGCCTCGTATAGCGTTGTTTTTATTTTTGGTACAAGCATTGATTCCCACTGGGTACATGCCAGCCTCGATCGCTACTGATGGCACAGTTATCAAACTCTGTCCTCGTGGCGTCTCACCAGAAGTAATGGCGATTATTCATCAGGGGCATAATCAAAAGCCATTAAGCAGCGGTACAAAGAGCGAGCAAAATCACCACTCCCATCATCAACATATACACCATGAGATGGCGAGCATGTCAGCTGATAAAGTTGCTGAAAGTACAGATCATGATCACCATACCGAAGGTAATTGGCAGTCGGACTGCAAGTTTGGTATTGCAAAGCCAAGTTCCGAAGTAACATTTTTATCTACCCCTTATCTATCTAGCCTGTCAAAAACACGCTATATCCAGCAGCGACACTTGGCTGAGGAAGTAATCGCCAGCCTACATCGCAAACAGCAGCAGCGCGCTCCTCCCTTCTCAGCCTCTTTATCCACAATTTAAATCTTTGCTCTTCATCTTTTGGGCTCGTTTACGCCTGCCTCAATGATGGAGCCAGTAAGGCATTTGATATAAGCAAATCAGTATGCTCGTAGATACTACCAATCTAGTATCAGAGCACCTGTGCCTGCCGTTATATCGTCTGCGTTACAGCATCTAAATTATTTTTTCGGCGCGCTATATAGCGTACCGACAGGATACCTATACATGAAAATTACTCGAAAGCTGCTCATCTCCTTAACACTTATTGCTATCAGTAGTGCGCCTCATGCTAAAGGCCAAGATCATCATTCCCAGTCAATTGAGGAGATTGTAGTTACAGCTGATATCGACAATTCTCTATCTGCACACTCTGCAAGTGAAGCAATTCATAACCTTCAGCGTGTTCCAGGGGGAGTTGACTTGGTTCGTGCCGAAGACTATTTAGTTGAGTTTACGCAGAGTATTGGTGACGCGCTGAAGTTCACACCCGGTGTCTTCGCAGACACTTCAGCACAGCGTGATAACCGAATTTCTATTCGGGGATCCGCTGCGAATGCTACTTATGAGCGCCGAGGAATTACTGTATTGCGTGATGGAGTACCGATTTCACGTGCTAGTGGCAGCACCGAGTATCAAGAAATAGACCCACTATCTATTGACTATATCGAGATCTATAAAGGATCAAACGGCCTTCGCTATGGTGCAGCTTCACTGGGAGGTGCAATCAATGTGGTAACACCGACGGGAGCTACGTCAAAAACTGGTAGTAATATAAGGTTGGAAGGCGGATCATTCGATACATACCGAACCAGTATTAACACTAAAGGAAGAATTGACGCTTTTGATTATTACGGTGCGGTAACCAAACTAAATAGTAGTGGATTTAGAGAACATTCCGAAGTCGACAGTATTTATAGCTTTGGTAATGTTGGCTACAAATTTAGTGACAACTTAGAAACTCGCTTTTTCCTAACCGCATTGCAAGACAATTTTGAGCTGGCTGGCTCTTTGACACACGACCAAGCACTAAGCAATCCTGACATGTCGCCAGAATCAAATATTGAACGCGATATGGATCGAAACCTTGATGTATTTCGCTTATCAAATCGAACAGTTTTTGCACTGGATTCGCTCACTATTGAAGCCGGGGCTTGGCTAGCATCAAGATATTTGGATCACGCTATAACACCATATGCCGGCATCATTGAGCAAAGCGGAATGGAGTTTGGTATATCTACTGATATTACTGGTGATTTCCAACTGGATATCACTGATATTTCCTGGGTTATAGGTATAACCCATGCTGAAAGTAACAATGAGTCAGAACTGTTTGCGTACTCTGAGGGCCCTTTTAGCCCAACACCAACTGCCGAGAAGGGGGATTTATCAAGTAAAGATGATCGGAATGCGACGAATACTGTCATCTATGGACAGCTAGACTTTTCCCCAAGCGAGTCACTTAACCTAATCGCAGGAGCTCAATATATTAGTAGCATCAGAGAAAACAAAAATATCTTTAACTCTGACCCCGCTCAGGATACGGGTGGACCGAAAGATGACACCGGTAAGTTGAGCTTCGAGAAATTCAATGGGCGCCTTGGTGTTATTTATACCCTACAAGATGAAAATCAGCTATACGCTAATGTGAGTGAAGGTTATGAGCCACCAGGGATAACTGATCTAACTTCGGGCGGAGCGGATCCATTTACAATTCTTGATGCACAGGAGTCATTGACTTTTGAGGTTGGGTCTCGCGGGCAGAAAGGTATTGTAAGCTGGGACGCATCTATTTATCACAGTGAAATTAGCAACGAATTTGTAGACGTTGGGCAGTCCGGGTTTAGCGGCGAAACAACAAGTACAGAAAACGCAAGAGGTAACACACTACACAAAGGTGTCGAGCTTGGTTTCGATATACGAATAAATAAGAATATTCTCTGGCGGAACATCTATAACTATAACGACTTTAGCTTTGATAATGATCCGGATAGAGGGGATAACAAGTTACCTGGAATACCTCAATCAATCTATGCCAGCGAATTAAAATACTCGAGCAATGACAGGTGGTATGCAGGCATTAACTTGCGACATATTGCCAACGGAGCCTACGTTGACTTCGCCAACACTGAAAGAACTGCGGGATATGAATTAATTGGCATTATTGCCGGTATCTCGATAAACGAAGCGATCGACTTATTTGCATCTGCGGAAAACCTAACCGACGAAAAATATATCTCAAATGTGTCAACAGTATCAGATCTTAGTATGGCTTCCAGTAATTCAGTTTTTACTCCAGGTCAAGGTCGCGCCTTCTATGTTGGTATCAGCACTAACTTTTAATAGCCCCCTCACAGTAAGAAATACATAAGCGAGGTAGCTTGATGAAACTGCAATTCATTAGATGGCACAGATTCCTAACCTGGATAGCTTTTTTTGGTGTTGTAACTTGGTCTTTGTCTGGAATATCCCATCCAATAATGGCTTGGTTTGGTCCGCAAGCCAAAAATACAATGCCACCCACGTTTCAAGCCAGTACAGAAACCTTATATAAACTTGAAAAAATTGTTGATAAGCTGCCTATCGAAAGGGCGGCTATCGCTAAAGTTGTTCCTTCAAGTGAGGGTAATCTACTGCAGATTACAGAAGCTGATAACAGCCCAAGGCGTTATTTCAACCTTGAAACTGGAAGTGAGTTGTTTGATCATGATATAGCACAAGCAAAGTGGCTCACCTCTCATTACTTGGACTTACCACAAGAAAATATTATTGATGTTAAATTCAAGGAGAGCTTTAGCGCTGATTACCCGCGAGTTAATCGCCTGCTACCAGTTTATGAAGTGACCATTGCCGTCGACGATAATTTACTCAAAGCTTTTATCTACACCGAAACAGGTGCCTTAGCTGCTTTAAACAATAGCTTTAAAGCCAAAACGCAAATGTTTTTCAGAGCGCTACATACCTGGAGCTGGCTAGATACTACCGGCCATGGGCGTGTGCTCACTGTTGCACTATTTATGTTGACGCTTCTAGTGATAGCCTCAACGGGACTCTATCTGATTTTTGCACTCCCCAGCCGCAAAATTCCCAAGTCTAATCGACGCTGGCATCGCCGCCTCGGCTACCTACTTTGGCTGCCATTACTTGGCTGGTCAGCAAGCGGGTTTTACCACTTATTACAGGCAGAATACATACAGCCCATTTCAGGCTTGCGACTGCTTGAACCTGTGCAACTGGAAAGCTTTGCAGTTACGGAAAGAGAGATGGCTCAGTGGCGGCATAGCATAGAGAGTAGCATTCCTAAGAAAGCGCATTTAAATGCTATTTCGCTCAATCAGTCCATCGATAAAAAGCCATTTTATCGACTTGGGATTAGCATTCCGATTGAAGAGTCAATGTCCAATTACCAACAGCGTAAAGCACGCTTTAGCGGACTGCCTCTGGAAAGCTCATCAGCTTTAATCAACGCTCAAACAGGGGAGAAAGAGTCGATTAAAGACCAGGACTTGGCCAAAG
Source organism: Microbulbifer maximicatervae (SeqCode) (assembly GCF_052468155.1). Lineage (NCBI taxonomy): Bacteria > Pseudomonadati > Pseudomonadota > Gammaproteobacteria > Cellvibrionales > Microbulbiferaceae > Microbulbifer > Microbulbifer maximicatervae (SeqCode). The sequence continues at coordinate 2,038,965 of NZ_CP174335.1, read as the reverse complement.
AACTAGCTCTACAGTTCATCCAATCTAATGGCAATACAATCGACAATATTAAAATTGATGAAATCAAGCTGGTCACACACTTTGGGCCAAACTATGACTTCCGCAATAAACGGTTACCGGTTTGGCAGGTCGACTTGAATGACCCAGCCAATAGCAGGTATTTTGTTGACCCAGTAACAGGTATTTTAGTTGACCAAAATCGAAAGATTGACCGGTTGGAATCACTTTCATTCTCACTGCTTCACAAGTGGAATTTTTTACGTCCATTAATAGGAGCTGAAAAGCGTGACATATTGATTGTAATTACATTACTCGCCTTAGTTGCAATGTCCTGCTTTGGATTGGCTATTTATTTAGCACGCAGAAAGCCAAGAGCTAGGAGGGTTGGTTCCAGCCTACCCCCTCAGGAAGCGTCTGGCTACATTAAAGCCTCGAATTAGAACTAGCCTTTTTCTCAGGCAAAACTCTCGGTCAAGAGCAGCCCCTGCGCCCAGGATCTACCCTTGACTGAGAGACTTATAGGGCAGAATAACCTAAAGGCTATACACGCCCCCTTTTAAGCTCAAGTGTTAACCACAATTATCGATAAAGATGTTTTTACTGTCTCGAACTGACTTTTATCTTAGCTAAAAGTTTCTACAACAGCTTATTTTCCACATGCAACCTTGACACCAACGAGCACTAAATCGTGTTCATTGCCGATCTGGCGAGACTCTCTAACTCGGCAAAAGCCGCCGCCAAGACCAACATAAGGCCCTCTAAAGTAAATAGCGGCTATTGAGCCCAGGGTTAAGCACACACAACTTAAAGCACACCCTGGCGAGCACATCTGCACAGTCGGCGAGCCTTTACGATGCGGAAAACTCTGATAGATCACCATACATGTAATATCCACCATTCAGAATCGAAAACGAAAGGAGCTGATTAACACAGCAAATAAGCAGGGTAATAGAAAGTCTGAAACTAGCCCACGTGTACGATGGTAATACAGAGAAACTGGTTAATTGATAGTGGGAAAAAAGGAGAAGTGGTGGGTCGTGCTGGATTCGAACCAGCGACCAATTGGTTAAAAGCCAACTGCTCTACCAACTGAGCTAACGACCCCCAGGATGGTTGGACTAACTTGGTAATGGTCCAACTTGGGTTGTTTTTACCTTCGCGCAGAAGTGTAAAAACTAGGTGGGCTGCCTTGGGCATCCCTGTCGAAAATGGTGGGTCGTGCTGGATTCGAACCAGCGACCAATTGGTTAAAAGCCAACTGCTCTACCGACTGAGCTAACGACCCTTTTCGATGCCTCGTTGTGAGGAGCTGCGTATCTTACGGATCTATTTCGAAAAGACAATACCTAACTCAAAAAAAAATCTAACAAATTTAAGGAGTTAGGTATTTGTTCAAAAAATTGGCGCCAGCGGCCAATTAAGGTGCGTAGACCGTGGGGTCCTCCAGGCCGGCCTCTGTGAAGCCGGCAGCCCTCAGGCGGCAACTGTCGCAGCGACGGCAGGCAGCGCCATCTGGCAAGGCTTGGTAGCAGGACACAGTTAAACTGTAGTCCACCCCTAAGCGGGTTCCTTCGGTAACAATATCCGCCTTGCTCATGTCCATCAGCGGCGCACGTATAGACAGCTTATTGCCCTCGACACCGGCTCTGGTCGCCAGGTTGGCCATCTTCTCGTAGGCCTCAATATATTCCGGGCGGCAATCCGGATAGCCGGAGTAGTCCACGGCGTTCACACCCACAAAAATATCCTGGGCGCCCAGCACCTCTGCCCAGCCCAGGGCAATAGATAGGAATACCGTGTTTCGCGCCGGCACATAGGTCACCGGAATACCGGAGGTTTCCTCTTCGGGTACTTCGATAGAGTCATCGGTCAACGCCGATCCGCCGATTGAGCGCAGGTCGAGCTTAACCACCTTGTGCTCAACGGCCCCCAAGTCCTTCGCCACCTTCTGCGCAGCCAATAGTTCTGCCTCGTGACGCTGGCCATAATCGAAGCCCAAGGCGTAACACTCGTAGCCCTCAGCGCGAGCCATGGCCAGTACGGTGGCTGAGTCCAGGCCTCCGGATAGCAAGATTACTGCTTTCTTTGCTGTCATTTTTTCCTCTTTTCTTGATGTGGCGCAGCGGCGATTTATACGCCTGGGATGTCGCCCCACAACAGCTTGTGCATTTGCATCTGCATACGCACCGGTAACCCATCCTCCAGTATCCATTCAGCTAGCTGGCGCGGCTGCAGCTGCTCGTAACTGGGGGAGAAAAGCACTTCTCCAACCCGCTCAGGTATGCGGTACTGATCCAGGGTGAATCGAGCCCAGTCGTAATCCCCGCGATCACAGATCACAAACTTGATCTGGTCCTGGCGAGTGAGTACTTGCATATTCTCCATACGGTTGCGGTGCTGCTCCCCGGAGGCCGGCGTTTTCAGGTCGACTACTCTCGATACCCGCTCATCCACTTTATCCACAGGCATTGCGCCACTGGTCTCGAGGGACACCGCATAGCCCGCATCGCAAAGCGCCTTCATCAGGGGGAAACAATTGGGCTGGGCCAGGGGCTCACCACCGGTAACGCACACATGGCGAGCGGGATGGCTTTGCACCTGCTGCAAAATCTGCTCCAGCGTCATGCGCTCGCCGCCGTAAAAGGCGTACTCGGAGTCGCAATAGGTACAGCGTAACGGGCAGCCCGTCAGGCGCACAAACACCGTAGGAAGGCCACTCTCTCGCGCCTCTCCTTGGAGGGAGTAGAAAATTTCACTGATTCTGAGTGATTCTTTGGAAAGATCGGTCATACACACCCAACACAAAAACGCCCGAGTGGCACATGCCACCCGGGCGCGGGATCATAGGCTTTTTCTGCTCAAAAAACCAGCGATGGCAGTCAGTAGCGATTGGATGCTACTGGAAGTTCTCCTGTAGATACTTCTTCGCCAGGTTCGACGCTCTGGCGTCACTGGCTGCCACCTGCTCCAGCAGGTTGCGGGCTTTTTGTTGGTCGCCCAGCTGGTGATAAACAGTACCCAGCTTGTAGCGGCCATCCCAGACTTTACTGGAATTCGGGTAACCGTCGAGGAGGGCTACGAACCACTCCCGAGCCTCTTCCAGGTTGCCTTGAACCAGTGCAATCTCACCCAGCCAGTAATTCGCATTCGGGGCGTACTGACCATTGGGGAAGTCCTGCAACAGGCTTTTGAACTCTTCACTGGCGCCGCCGTAATCGCCATTGCGGGCCAAGCCAAAGCTGGCCTGATAGCGGTCGCGCTCGCTCTTGCCGTCTTTCGGGCCCTGGGGTTTAGGCGGCATTGCTGAGCCCCCCTGCCCTTGCATTGACGAAGCACCGCCTTCAGCGGTAGACGGCGGCTGAGCCGCTGGCTCTGTACCACTCAGGCGCGCAATACGCCGGTCCAGATCCATATAATCTTCGGTGCGCTGCTGTTTGAGACGCTTGATCTCATGGCGCAACTCTTCAACTGTGCCACGCAACTCCCGCACTTCCTGCTGCAAAACCTGCATTTGATAGTAGGCTTCGGCCTGGGGGTTGCCCTGGGCTCGGGGTGGTGACATACCGGCGCGGGCGAGCTGGGTCGGAGCACTGCTATCCGCTTCATCGGTATAAGTAATGGTCGACTGGTCCTGGCTTTTAGAAGACAGGTCTACAATCGGGGCCTGGGAAAATACCGGCGATGCCGCAGTCATTACTGCTGCGGCGATCGCTAGTTTTCTAATCGTTAAAGCCATTGGCATCCATTTTTACGATTAGTTAATAACAACGCGACGGTTCATCGCACGGGCAGATTCGTTAGAACCCATTTGAGCCGGACGCTCTTCACCGTAGCTGATTACTTCCAGGTTAGCTGCGTCTACGCCTTGCAGTACCAAAAAGTCGCGAACGGCATTGGCACGACGCTCACCCAGAGCCAGGTTGTACTCGCGAGTACCCAGTTCGTCAGCGTGGCCTTCCAGGCGAACAGAACCGGCGGCAGCGCGCATACGGTCAGCGTGACGGATCAGCAGTTCACGGGTTTCGGGCTTCAACAGAGACTGGTCGAAATCGAAGTAAACTACGTTTTCAAGAGGTGCCACTGTCTCGGTTGGGGTAGTCTCAAAATCAGTGGTTTCAACCACAGTTTGATCTGCCTGATCTACAGTTTCCCCAGTGCTGTCGCTAGTATTAGTGTTACTACAACCAGCCATTACTGCCAATACACAGGCTAACCCGAGGCCTGTTTTTACTGATTTCAACATAAGCTACTCCGCTTTATATATAGTGTTATCGAAAATCCTGAAAGATTTCTACTTGCTCTAATTCACACCCTTCGCTTAAGCGCGTCGGGCATCCCCGCCTTATTCAAAGTACGGCGACCAGGCCGGTTCACGGACATCACCCCTCTGAGAGGGCAGGTTGTACTTCACCCCAGCATCCAGCGACACCGCTGCCAGAATACCTTTATCCCCACGTTTGGTAGCGTACATCAACATGGCCCCATTCGGCGCGATACTAGGGGATTCGTCCAGCGTAGTTTCCGTAAGGACACGCACTCTGCCCGAGTTGATATCCATCGTAGCGATGGTAAATACGCCCCTATTACGATGCACCATCACCAGTGTCTTTCCATCGGGAGAGACACGGGGCCGCGCATTGTAATCGCCATCGAAGGTTAAGCGGTCGACTTGACCAGTGGCAAGAGTCAATTGGTAAATTTGTGGCTTCCCTCCCCTATCGGAGGTGAAAACCAGTGATTTACCATCTGGCATCCAGTTCGGCTCGGTATCAATGGAGAAGTGCCTTGTCATTCTTGTCAGCTTATTACTGACCAGATCCAGCACGTAGATCTCCGGGTTGCCGTCCTTGGAGAGCACCATCGCCAGTTTGGTTCCATCCGGGGACCAGGTCGGCGAACTGTTGATGCCCTTGAAGTTAGTTAATTGCTTGCGCGCACCAGTGCGCAGGTTCTCGCGGAAAATTGCCGGGCGCCCGGTTTCAAAGGAGACGTAGGCGAGCTCCTGGCCATTGGGGGACCACATGGGAGACATCACCGGCGCGCTGAAACGGCGGATCTGCTTGGCGCGAGCACCATCGATATCTGCACGCATCAGCAGATAGCTGGGCTTGCCGCCACGAGTCTCTTCCTGCACGTACACCATTTCCGTGGAGAAGGCACCGCGAATACCGGTGATAGCTTCAAAGATCTCATCGGCGGCGCGGTGGGCGATATCCCGCAGCTGGGTCTGGCCGCCGCGCACTTGCTTGGTGAACATTTTGTGCTGGCCGAAAACATTGACCAGATCAAAAGTGAGCAGGTAACCGGTGGCCTGCGGCTCAATGCGGCCGGTCACAATATACTCAGTGCCGAGGATACGCCAGTCGCGGAATACCACGTCTTCCGGGGCCTTGGGGAAAGACAGCATGTCCTCCTTGGGCACAGGGGAGAAAAGGCCACTGCGGCGAAGGTCTGAGGAAATAATCCCGGAAACATCTTCCGCCAGTACCCCGCCACCAGACCAGCTGAATGGGGACACGGCGATCGGTGTGGGGTCATCGATACCGCTGGTGATATCCACCACCAGCTGGGCTCGGGCCCCCAGGCTCACCGAGGCGATTGCAATAATGACGACTGTCTTCAGTAAACTCTTGATCATTGGCGCAGATCTTCGACTTTAAAGTTCAAAATAGTTGTACGGACTTTCCGCTCAAATACTACTGGTTCCTCCCGGGCCAGGTCGGCCACTTTGGGAAATACCTCCACTTTTTTGATAGCGGTCAGTACCGAGCGATCCAGGGCGGCATTACCACTGCCCTCGACGATATTAGCTGCCACCACCCGGCCTGTGGGGACAAAGTTTATTTTTACCTTGGTAAGCATACCGTTTCGGGCACTGGGTGGGCGACTCCATACCGCCTCAATTTGCTGCTGAATTGCCTGCCCCACTGACATTACTGCCACCTCGGCCTCATTCGCATCCAGTAGCTCCTCTTCATCCTGAAGAGCTTCATCAAAGGAACTCTGGCGCTCTTGTGCCAATTTCTCCTTTAACTCTTTTTCCTTGCGCGCCTTCTCTTGCTGTTCTTTTTCGCGACGGGCTTTTTCTGCCTGTGCCTTCCGGTCAGCCTCGGCTTTCGCCTTGCGTTTCTTTTCCGCTTCGAGCTTTTTCTTCTGCTCCAGGGCTGCGCGGCGCTTACGTTCGACCTCAGCCTTACGCTTTTGCTCCGCAGCGCGATCAGCACGCTGTTTTACTTTATCGACCTTTTTCGGCAGTTTCTTCTTCGGTGTTGCCGCTTCAATCGTCACCAGCTTGGCCTGCACAAACTTTGGCATCGGTTTGCGCTCGGGCATACTGCTGGCTTCCCAGCCGTAGGTCATGGCAACTATCAACGCCCCGTGTAACACGAGGCTGATGATAATCGCCAATGCATAAAAGCCTTTATTCACCGGCACCCTACCCCTGAGGTGGCTCTGTCACCAGGCCGACGCTGGGCGCTCCCGCCTGCTGCAGTTCGGTCATGGCATTGACGATCAGGCCATAGCGAGCCTCGGTGTCACCCCACACCAAAACCGGAGTTCCCGGCTTTTGGCGCAATACCTTAGCGACCGTTTGTTTAATCTCTTCGAGCGGCTTGGCGCTCTTCTCGTCAGTCCCCAGATTTAGGTAATAGGTGCCATCGGAGCGTACCGAAATAATCAGCGGCTCCTCATCGGTTTCCTCCATCGGCGCCGAGGGCGCGTTTGGAAGGTCGACTTTGACCCCCTGCATCAACAATGGTGCCGTGACCATAAAGACAATTAGCAGCACCAGCATTACATCAATGTAGGGCACCACATTGATCTCGGAGACCAGCTTCTTTTTGGTTCCCTTGCGAAACACACTCATAGGGTTCGCCTATTCACTACTCAGCCGGAATGCACTTTGCGGTGCAGGATAGAGGAAAACTCCTCGGCGAAAGTTTCGTAGCTGGACAACAGCGACTCCGCTTTGGCGGAATAGCGGTTAAAAGCCATCACCGCAGGAATTGCTGCAAACAGGCCCATAGCGGTAGCCACCAACGCTTCACTGATACCGGGTGCGACCGTGGCAATAGTGGCCTGGTGCATAGTGGCGAGACCACGGAAGGAATTCATAATCCCCCAAACGGTGCCAAACAGGCCGATATAGGGGCTGACAGAGCCTACGGTTGCCAGGAATGGTAGATTCATTTCCACCTTTTCCTGCTCCCGGGACATAGCCACACGCATGGCCCGCTCAGTGCCTTCCATCACCGCTTCAGGGCCGCTGCTGCCCTGTTGGCGCAGGCGGGTAAACTCGGTAAAGCCAGCGCGAAAAAGGGACTCAACACCATCAGTCTTGCCTTTTTCCGCTCGCTCGTTACCTTCGCGGAAGAGTTTGTTCAGGTCGGCGCCGGACCAAAAGCGGCGCTCGAAATTGTTCAGGGAGCGCTTGGCCTGGGACAGGTAGAGTCCGCGCTGGATAATCATCACCCAGGACACCACAGAGGCCAGTAACAGCAGCAGCATTACTAACTGTACCAACAGGCTGGCGTTCTGGATTAGCCCCCAAAGAGAAAGTTGTTCACCGGCGTTCATCTTCTTAAATAACTGCCTTTAATGCTGAATAAATAGGTTCCGGCAGGGCACAGGGCCTGCGGCTGTCGTCAGCGACACAAGCAACTTTGACCACACCTTCGCAAATTAGCTCATCGCCGCGCCAGATTTTTTGCTCAAAAGTCACTGCGGCCCGCCCCAGTTTGCCAATCGAGGCCGTAGCGCGCAATGCATCATCAAGAAGTGCGGACTTTCGATACTGAATCTCGGCGGAGTGCACCACCAGTAACAGACCCTGTTCTGGCATCGCCGGCTTATCATACCCGAGGGAGCGCAGCAGTTCTGTGCGCGCGCGCTCCATATACTTCAAATAATTGACGTAATAAACGATACCACCTGCGTCGGTATCCTCGATATAAACCCGCAGCGGGATACTGAAAACTTCCTTCACCCCATCCTCTCTCTACTTATTATCTGGCTTCGGCAAGCCGAAGTGCTCGTAGGCCAGGCCGGTTGCCACTCGCCCTCGCGGTGTGCGGGCGATATAACCCTGCTGAATCAAGTAGGGCTCTAATACATCTTCCAGGGTATCCCGCTCTTCACTGACTGCTGCAGCGAGACTGTCCACCCCCACCGGTCCACCATCGAACTTCTCGATCATGGCCAATAGCATACGGCGATCCAGCTGGTCGAAACCACGGGAATCCACATTGAGCATGTTGAGGGCGGCATCGGCAATGCCGGAATCCACGGCACCATCACCTTTAACTTCGGCGTAATCACGCACGCGGCGCAGCAGGCGGTTGGCTATTCGGGGGGTACCCCGAGCGCGACGGGCAACTTCGAGAGCACCACCTTCATCCATCTCCACTCCCATCAGGCCAGCGGAGCGACGGACAATACTGGTGAGATCCTCAACGTTATAGAACTCAAGCCGCTGGACGATGCCGAAGCGATCCCGCAGTGGCGAGGTAAGCAGGCCTGCCCTTGTGGTGGCGCCCACCAATGTGAAGGGTGGCAGGTCCAGCTTAATCGAACGCGCCGCAGGTCCTTCGCCGATCATAATATCCAGCTGGTAATCTTCCATCGCCGGATACAGTACCTCTTCTACATGGGGGCTGAGGCGGTGAATCTCATCGATAAACAGCACATCCCCCGGCTCCAGGTTAGTCATCAACGCAGCCAGATCGCCAGCCTTCTCCAGTACCGGGCCCGAGGTGGTCTTAATGGCCACCCCCATTTCGGCGGCGATGATATTTGCCAGGGTGGTTTTACCCAGCCCCGGCGGGCCGAATACCAGGGTGTGATCCAGGGCCTCTTTGCGCAGCTTGGCAGCCTGAATAAAGATCTCCATTTGCTCCCGCACCACTGGCTGACCCACATAATCATCCAGGGTTTTGGGGCGCACGGCGCGGTCGTACTGCTCTTCCTGGCCCGAGGGGCCCACGGGCTCCGGTGCCACCAAACGGTCGGCTTCGATCATTGCAACAACTCCAGGGCCTCAGATTAAGCGGGGGCCATTCCCTTAAGGGCCAGGCGAATCAAAGTCGCACTATCGGCATCCGGCCGCTCCTTGCTGGCGCGGGCCACCATTTTACTGGCTTCAGTGGGCTTGTAACCCAGAGCCGCCAGGGCGCTCTCCGCTTCACCGGTGTGATCCACCTTGGGCTCGGCAGCAGCGGCCATCAGGGGGATATCGTTGGCGTCGCCAAAATCCGGGGTCAATTTATCCCTCAGCTCCACGATCAGGCGCTCAGCAGTCTTTTTACCGACGCCAGGGACTTTGACCAGCGCCGCTACATTATCCTCCGACACACAGCGGGCCAGGGCAGCGCCGTCCAGCCCGGATAAAATAGCCAGGGCCATCTTGGGACCCACTCCACTCACCTTGATCAGGGTGCGAAACAATTTGCGGTCCCCATCGCGAATAAAGCCATACAACTGCTGGGCCGTTTCGGACACTGCCAAATGGGTGTGCAACTGTACCGGCTGCCCCAATGCGGGCAGCTCAAAAATCGTGGTCATGGGTGCGAGCACTTCATAGCCCACCCCCTGTACATCCACCAACAACAGGGGCGGCTGCACTGCGGCCAGGGTACCGCTCAATCTTCCAATCATGTGTTATTCCAGGTTTATATTGTCTGCGCCCTTTATGGGGCCAATTCTACCAGCCGATCACACGCTCAGGCGGCCGCGACGAAAACGACTGCGCGCACCGCCAGCGGTAAATACCAGGGTTTGCTCGGTATGCATATGACACAGAGCCACGGCCAGCGCATCGGCGGCATCCTCCTGGGGCGACGCAGGTAGGGACAGCAGGGTTTTCACCATGTGCTGGACCTGCAATTTATCCGCTCCACCGTTGCCGACCACTGCCTGCTTCACTTTGCGAGCTTCATATTCGGCTACTGCCAGACCACTATTTGCCCCTGCCACAATAGCTGCCCCCCGGGCCTGTCCCAATTTCAGGGCGGAGCCGGCGCTCTTGGACATAAAAACATTTTCAATTGCCATCTGAGCAGGCTGGTATTGCTGGGCGATCTGGCTCACTGCATCAAAAATCAGTTTGAGGCGCTCAGGCAGGCCACCTTCGGGAATACGAATCACCCCGCTGGCCACATAGCGAGCCTTGCCCCGCTCCACATCGATAATTCCATAGCCCGTTTTTCGCGAGCCGGGGTCAATACCCAGGATTCGGGTCAAAAGGCAGCTCCCCAAATATCTGTATGTTTATATAGTGGTGGGAGTGTCCCAAGGTGAACAGGAAGCGTCAAGGGAGGGGGAGTAAGAAGGGCTTGAAAAGATAAAAAACCAGAGGCGGGACAGTAGCCGCCTCCAGTTACGGAACCGGCTTTAGCCCAGCTCCTCCATCACCTCTGCCGGAATATCCGCATTGGTGTAAACGTTTTGCACATCATCCAAGTCTTCCAGCATCTCGATCAGAGCGAGTACTTTTTCAGCACCGTCTTTATCCAGCGGAATCGTGGTGGACGGAATCATGGCAATTTCAGCACTGTCCGGGGTAAAACCAGCTGCAACCAGGGCGTCCTTAACCGTCAGGTAGTCCTGGAATTCAGTGGTAACTTCAACACTGCCGTCATCGTTGGATTCGATATCCTCAGCCCCGGCTTCGAGAGCTGCGTCCATCAACGCATCTTCATCCACTCCGGTCTCGTAGAACATCTGACCTTTGCGGGTAAACAGATAGCTAACGGAACCGTCGGTACCCAGGTTGCCACCGCGCTTGGTGAAGGCGTGACGCACTTCAGCCACGGTGCGGTTGCGGTTGTCAGTCAGGCACTCCACCAGGACCGCTACACCACCAACGCCGTAGCCCTCGTAAACTACGGCTTCGTAGTTTTCACCATCCGCATTGCCGGCGCCACGGGCGATAGCTTTGTCGATGGTGTCGCGCTTCATATTGGCGCCCAAAGCCTTATCGATAGTGGCGCGCAGCGCCGGGTTATCGTCCGGGTTTGGACCCGATTTGGCGGCTACCGTCAACTCGCGAATGATCTTGGTAAAGACCTTGCCCCGCTTGGCATCCTGAGCTGCTTTGCGGTGCTTAATATTGGCCCATTTACTATGTCCGGCCATTTTCCGTCTCTCTTCAGTCAGTGCGTAGGATGAGCCAAAGAGCGAAGCGAATCGCCCATCACTACGATTGGATGGGCCCGCTTCGCTCGGCCCATCGGGGAAAAATCAGCTGATTTTTTCTTCTTTTTGTCGCAGGCGAATACTCAGCTCACGCAGTTGTTTCGCATCTACAGCACCCGGGGCATCTGTCATCACACAGGCGGCGCTCTGGGTTTTCGGGAAAGCGATAACATCGCGAATTGAGTCACTGCCGGTCATCAACATCACCAGACGATCCAGGCCAAAGGCCAGGCCACCATGGGGCGGCGCACCGTATTTAAGTGCATCCAGCAGGAAGCCAAACTTCTCGCGCTGCTCTTCAGCATCGATACCCAGGATGCGGAATACCGCTTCCTGCATCATCTGGTCGTGGATACGAACAGAACCACCGCCCAGCTCAGTGCCGTTAAGCACCATATCGTAAGCGCGGGAAAGTGCTTCGAGCGGATTCTTTTCCAACTCTTCCGGGGTACAGGAAGGCGCAGTAAAGGGGTGGTGCAACGCAGTCAGGCTGCCATCGTCATTTTCTTCAAACATCGGGAAGGCGACAACCCATAGCGGCGCCCACTCGCTGGTGTACAGATCCAGGTCTTCACCCAGCTTGCAGCGCAATGCACCCAGGGCTTCGGAGACAATCTTGGCCTTGTCCGAGCCGAAGAAAAGAACGTCACCGTCTTCCGCTTGCAGGCGATCGAGAATAGCTGCACGAGTTTCAAGCGGCAGGAATTTAACGATTGGCGACTGCAGACCATTTTCCAGGTCAGAGCGATCGTTAACCTTGATGTACGCCAGGCCCTTGGCGCCATAAATACCGACAAATTTGCCGTAATCGTCCAGCTGCTTGCGGGTCAGTTTCTTACAACCGCCAGGTACTTTAATCGCGGCAACACGTCCCTTCGGATCATTGGCCGGCCCAGAGAATACCTTGAAGTCCACCTCGGTCATCAGGTCCTTGATCTCCACCATCTCCAGCGGAATACGCAGGTCCGGCTTGTCGGAACCGTAGCGCAGCATCGCCTGGTAGTGGGTCATGCGCGGGAATTCACCCAGATCAACACCCTTAAGCTCTTTAAACAGCTTGCGAACCATATTCTCGGTGATCGACATGATTTCCTCTTCGTCGAGGAAGGAGGTCTCAATATCGATCTGGGTAAATTCAGGTTGGCGATCAGCGCGCAAATCCTCATCGCGGAAACACTTGGCGATTTGGTAGTAGCGATCGAAACCGGAAACCATCAGCAACTGCTTAAACAGCTGTGGTGACTGTGGCAGGGCGAAGAACTTGCCCTCGTGAGTGCGACTCGGCACCAGGTAATCCCGGGCACCTTCTGGGGTGGCGCGGGTCAGGATTGGGGTCTCGATATCGAGGAAGCCGTGCTCATCCAGGTAATTGCGGATTGCGGTAGTCAGCTTGGAACGGAAATACAGGTTGTTCTGCATTTCGTTGCGGCGCAGATCCAGATAGCGGTATTTCAAGCGGATATCTTCACCCACCTCGGTGTGCTCATCCAGCTGGAAAGGCACTGTCTCAGCAGTATTGAGGATCTCCAGCTCTGTGCCGTAAACCTCAACTTCACCGGTCACCATATTGGGATTCACGGCCTCTGGGGCACGGGCGCGCACACGACCTGTCACTTTAAGCACATATTCGCTGCGCACGCGATCGGCCATCTCGAAGTGTTCGGCCGCATCGGGGTCGAACACCACCTGTACAATTCCCTCGCGGTCGCGCAGGTCGATAAAAATCACTCCGCCGTGATCGCGGCGGCGGTCGACCCAGCCACAGAGGGTTACTACGCGGTCAATGTCCGCAGAACGAAGGACGCCACAGTAATCGCTGCGCATGGATGAAAATTCCCGTTATCGATAGGTGAAAAGATTAGTTAGAGGGTACACCGCACGGACAGCCCCGCACAGCTCGCCTAGGCCGTCTTTGCCGCCGCTGTGCCAGACTTGTCGCTTTTGGCCTTACCACTGTTGGCAGAGTCACCGCCAGCGAGGTTTTTCTTGCTACCAGTTTTAAAATCAGTCTCATACCAACCGGCGCCCTTCAGGCGAAATCCAGCCGCTGAGATTTTCTTGCGCAGCTCGGCCTTCTCGCAAGCTGGGCAGTCTTTGAGCGGGTCATCGCTCATCCGCTGCAAAGCTTCCATTTCATGGCCGCAGGCATTGCACTGGTATTCATATATCGGCATTACACAGTACCTGGTGCTTAAAAAAAGGGGGAGAGAGTATACATGAGGCCTACAGAGGTAAGAAGCTGCACGGGTCTTTTCCCTGGGTAAAGCGTCCCATAAAGGCAACGTGAGGCTAAAAAATGTAAAAAAAGCACTATTTTTCTAGTATTTCTTCGTGCGGCCGAACAAAAACTATATATACTTCCCCCATCACCCGCTGAGACACCCGTAACGGATGCAGCGCAGCGGGAGAAAAAACACACTTTTACCGGATATATACCGAACAACAAAGAAGGAAGTAAGCCATGGCTGTCTCCAAGAAAGCTGCTACTAAAAAGGCCCCGGCAAAGAAAGCTGCGGCCAAAGCTGCACCGGCCAAGAAAGTAAAAGCAATCAAGGAAAAGTACACTAAGACTCAAGTACTTAATCAGATTGCAGAAAGCACTGAGCTGTCCCGCAAGCAGGTTCAATCTGTTCTGGACGAGCTGAACGATATCATCGAAGGCCACATCAAGAAGCGCGCAGTTGGCGAATTCACCCTGCCGGGCCTGATGAAAATCACCACCGTGAAAAAGCCAGCTAAGAAAGCTCGCAAGGGTATCAACCCGTTCACCGGTGAAGAGACTACCTTCAAGGCGAAGCCTGCCAGCATCCAGGTTAAAGTTCGCCCACTGAAGAAGCTGAAGGAAATGGCAGAGAACTAATACACTCTGTAAAGCCTCAGCTTAAAAACCCCGCTTATGCGGGGTTTTTTATTCACTCCCATTCCAAGCCAGTGCCCAGGCACCTGCTAAATAGATACCCCGGTATAGCAAAAGGCAATCCGCTTTGAGGCAATACTGCCCCCAGGCAATATTTATTGCCCAGCGAATAGCGTAAAATAGCCAGCTTACCCGTAATAGAATCCATATAATTCCTATGCGCGCATCTCGTTATCTCATCGCAACCCAAAAAGAAACTCCCAACGACGCAGTGGTGATCAGCCATCAGCTGATGCTGCGTGCCGGCATGATCCGCCGTCTGTCTTCAGGTCTCTACACCTGGCTGCCCACCGGGTTGCGGGTGTTGCGCAAAGTCGAGCGCATTGTTCGCGAAGAGATGGACCGCGCTGGCTCCCTGGAAGTACTGATGCCGGTCGTGCAGCCGGCAGAGCTTTGGGAAGAGTCCGGCCGCTGGCAGCAGTACGGCCCCGAACTCCTGCGCATCAAGGATCGCCACAACAATGACTTCTGCCTGGGCCCGACCCACGAGGAAGTCATCACCGATCTGATCCGCAGTGAAATCAATAGCTATAAGCAGTTGCCCGCCAATTTCTACCAGGTGCAGACTAAATTCCGCGATGAAATCCGTCCGCGCTTTGGCGTAATGCGCGCGCGCGAATTCACCATGAAGGATGCTTACTCCTTCCACGTGAACGAGGATTCCCTGCAGGAAACCTACGATATTATGCACGGCGCCTACTGCCAGATTTTTGAGCGCATTGGCCTGGACTACCGTCCAGTGCTGGCAGACACCGGTTCAATCGGTGGTTCCAGCTCTCACGAATTCCACGTGCTGGCGCAGAGCGGCGAAGACGATATCGCCTTCTCCACAGAATCCCGCTACGCCGCCAATGTCGAATTGGCAGAAGCGGTTGCCCCAGCTGGCGAGCGCCCTGCTCCGTCGCAGGAAATGCAGGAAGTTCATACGCCGAACCAAAAAACCATCGTCGATGTCAGCGAGTTTTTGAAAAGTGATCCCGCCCACTCAGTAAAAACCCTGATTGTTCTGGGCGAGTGCGAAGAGGGTGAAACCGCTCCATTAATTGCCCTGGTACTGCGTGGCGATCACGAGCTGAACGAATTAAAAGCAGAGAAGCTGGCTGGAATCGCCAGCCCTATTCAGTTCGCCTCGGAAGAGCGCATCGCCGAAGAACTCAGTTGCAACATTGGCTCCCTGGGCCCGGTGGGCATAAAGATCGAGACTGTTGTGGATCGCTCTGCAGCGCACCTGGCAGACTTTATCTGCGGCGCCAATCGCGATGACTACCACTTAACCGGTGTGAACTGGGGTCGCGATGTGGAGTTGGGCCGCGTCGAAGACCTGCGCAATGTAGTGGCAGGCGACGCCAGTCCCGATGGCCAGGGCACCCTGGAAATCAAACGGGGCATCGAGGTCGGCCACATTTTCCAGTTAGGCGACAAATACAGCCGCGCTATGAATGCCACAGTACTGGATGAAAACGGTAAAGAGCAGGTTATGTCCATGGGCTGCTATGGCATCGGCGTTTCCCGTATCGTTGCTGCGGCCATTGAGCAGAACCACGACGACTCAGGGATTATCTGGCCCACTGCGATTGCACCTTTCCAGCTGGCGATTGTGCCAATCAATATGCACAAGAGCGATGTGGTAAGGGAAAAGTGCGAGCACCTGTATGAGTCCCTGCGCAGCAAGGGTATTGATGTATTGCTGATGGACGAAGCCAAAGCGCGACTGGGTGCTATGCTCGCCGATGTGGAGCTGATCGGTATTCCCCACCGCATTGTTATCGGCGATCGCGGCCTGGAAAAAGGTGTGGTGGAATATAAAGGTCGCGGAGATGCGGAAAGCCAGGAGTTTGCCGTATCCCAGCTCGAAGAAGTGTTATTGGAAAAATTTAATCAATAATTGTCGAGCCGCCCGGTCTGCCCCCAAGCAGGCCGGGACCTCTTACGGCAAAAGTGCTTTTTATCGGCGGCGTCACAAAATCACGCTGCCCATTTTGCCGGGCTTTTCGTAGAATCACCCCATGATAAAAAAAGCCACCGCCCTCTTGTTGCTCTGCCTTACCTGCTGTGCCGCCCAGGCTCAAAGCAGTAGAGCCGAGATCGACCCGGAGTTGCGCCTCGCCCTGCAGGACGCAGTTACCCAGGCCGACAGCTTTGTGGACCGCTTCGATGCGGAAGTGTGGCTAATGTCTAAATCCCAGCCTCTGTCCCGCTATATCAAAGATCCCAAGCGGCGGATGCACGTACTGAAAGCAGTCCACCGGGAGGCAACTCGGGCCGGGCTGCGCCCGGAAATTGTATTGGCGGTTATCCAGATTGAGAGTGCTTTTGACCCCTATGCGATATCCCGCGTTGGCGCTCTGGGTATGATGCAGGTAATGCCATTCTGGAAAAATGAAATCGGTCGACCCGACGATAACCTGATCGATATGGACACCAATCTAAGGTACGGCTGTACCATTCTTAAACACTACATCAAGAAAGCCAAAGGCAATCTAGCCAACGCCCTCGCCTATTACAATGGTAGCTACGGCCGCCATACTTATAGCAGCAAGGTCCTGGATGCCTGGGCCGAGCGCTGGAGATAAACGATGACCGCCGGCTACTTATTTTTCTCCGGCGGTGCATGCGCTCTTCTTTTATTGGCGGCAACCAAGGTTGCTATACATCACTACCGGCTTGTTGCCGGGCGCTGCTTACTGGCCCTGCTGATAGCCGTGATCTGCTATTTACTCTGGCCCATCCTGCCACAACTGAGTGGACCTACTGCGCTCTTGCTTAACCTGCCAATTACTCTGATTCCCGCAATTTTTTGGCTGTTTACTCACCTGTTATGCCGCGAGGAAGAGCCTTTTCCCCTGTGGGGCTGGATTCCGATTGGTATTACCCTGGTCATCGGCATAGTCGCCTACCACGCACCATTGCCATTGACGTCAGATCAGCAATCCCCACTATTTACCCTTTCGCAGCTACTCAAACTCGGTTTAATCAGCCTCGGCCTACTGACACTACAACGACAGTTTCACCTGGACTTGGTCGCAGAGCGCCGACGCCTGCGCACAACCCTACTTATCGCCGTCGGCGCCTATATGCTGGTAGTAATTGGCGCAGAATCTATCTTTGCTTACCGCCCGCTTCCCAACGGTGTACCGACACTGCACGCACTATTTGCCAGCCTGTTGTCACTGGTTGCCTGCCTATGGTTGCTGGCCCTTTCCCCCAGCGCTCTGGGAGAATCCCTGCCGCGCCCGAAGAGGAGCGAGCCAGAGGAGGAAGAACAGCCTTTAGCTCCGCCACCTGAACTGGATGAACAACAGCAAACCCAGCTGCAAAAATTACAGGAACATATGCACAACGGTGGTTATCGCCATACCGGACTCACCATCA
This sequence comes from Microbulbifer maximicatervae (SeqCode), assembly GCF_052468155.1. NCBI lineage: Bacteria > Pseudomonadati > Pseudomonadota > Gammaproteobacteria > Cellvibrionales > Microbulbiferaceae > Microbulbifer > Microbulbifer maximicatervae (SeqCode). Next base: position 2,021,483 of record NZ_CP174335.1, on the reverse strand, counting down.
GGGAGCTCGCGGAGCAGTTGGATATTCGCGAACATGTGCTGCGTGTGCTGATTAATCGCCATCTGGGTTATCGCAATTTTAACGAATACCTAAATCAGTTTCGTATTGATGAGGCCAGCAACCGGTTGGCAGACCCGGAGCAGGCCCATTTGCCAGTACTCACCATTGCTCTGGACATCGGCTATCGCTCCTTGAGCCCATTTAACGCTGCTTTCAAGCGCCGTCACAGCCAAACCCCCACTGAGTACCGCCGGGAAAAGCTGCCCGCCTGAATCTCCTTTCCTGAAATAATCCGTCAGCATTTTTTCATATTCCGTAAGCCCGCAAAGTAAAAGGCTCCCAGACTGGGAGCGCGGTGAAAGCGATTTTCCCGCTGCGTGCCCGGCTCACCGAGACCCGATTTAACACCGGTGAGTCTCCCTTCAATAGAAGAATAATGATGGTGAGAATATGGATTTTTTAGTCGACATATCCCAGGACGGAGCCAAACATTTCCAGTTGAGTTTATTTCGCTATGTGCTGGCCGCTTCAGTAATGAGTATTTTGGCCGGCTGGCTATTTCGCTCCTGGATGAACCGGCGCCGTATCCAAAAGCGTCGTGCCGAATGGAAAGATATTCGGCGGGAGGTGAGTTATTCACTATTAACGGTGTGTATCTTTACCCTGGTAGGGGTTATTACCACCATGATGCACGATCTGGGACTGACCAAATTTTACTGGCAGTGGAGCGATTATCCACTCTGGTGGAGTATTGCCAGCCTGCCAGTGGTGATTTTGATCCATGACGCTTATTTTTACTGGACCCACCGAGGTATGCACCATCCCAAGGTGTTTAAACACTTCCACCGCCTACACCATCAGTCCAGAACACCCACGCCCTGGACGGCATACAGTTTTTCCGTAGGTGAAGCGATCCTGATGGGCGCTTTCTCTCCCCTAATTGCGCTGATACTGCCGCTTAATCCAACTATTTGGTTCACCTTTTTATTTATCAGTATCTTCCGCAACGCCATGCTGCACACTGGCCGCGAGTTCCACCCCCGCAGCTGGGTCGACGGCCCTATGGACAGGCTCACCACCACGACTCACCACGACTTGCACCACCAGCGCTTCCAGGGTAACTACGGCTTTTACTTCACTTGGTGGGATCGCTGGATGGGCACAGAATTTAAGGACTACAAGCAAGTCTTCCGGCAAGCAGTGGATGGGCAATTACACGGGGGAGAAAAAGAGGTGGAAATAGACAACAGCGCAGAAGAAGGCGTAAAAGCTCACGCTTAACCCACTCAAATTACTTAAATGGGTGCCGGGGTTCCCCCGGCTCCTTTCTACTAGCCGTAACAACCGTGTTAATGGCCATGCTGCAAAGGCAACCAGCGGGATTCTCGGTAACAGTAAAGTCCCCAGATCACAAAGACGACTTCGATAGCAAAAAGCACTAAATTGCGCTGGTCAAAACCACTGATAAATAACATTCCGTAGAGGCGCCCAAGAGCGAAGCCGATATAGGCGATAGACATCGCAGCGTAAGCAACCCTGCGGTGCGGGCGCATAGCCAAAGCCACCAGTAGAATCACCGCGATGGCCAACATAAACCCGCCATAAGTGGCCATAAACTCGGGCATGGCTTCGGGGGTATCAAATGAAAAATCCACTTCATCCGCTAGGCTCTGCGGTTTAAACAGGGCCCAGAGGCCGATAGAAGCAAAAACCAATAGATTGAGTGTCAAATAGACTCTTCCCAAATATTTCAATCGATTCTCCCCTCTAATTTCTGTTACTCACCCCTATACAAGGGGAACACCGCATTGGAGTACTGTCACAGTATATATGAGCCACACCCCGCCATACGCCGGAACAATTCACCAATTTGGTACAAAGCGATGGATTTATCAATATTTTCTTACTGGCAAATTGAGAATGTCTTTCCATAATTAGAATCCACAGCGCAACTCCGACCCACTCCAAAATAAGGGCCGCGCTTTTGAATACCACCACCTTCCTCAAGTCATTGGCGAAAGAGCCCCTGCTGTATTTTATTTCGATCGCCCTAATCCTATTGGGATTGGGAGAAATCCTGGAACCGCCTGCACAAGAGATTGTTATCAGCGAGGGGCGCGTCGAACATCTACGTTCGGTGTTTGAGCGCAAGTGGCACAGGTACCCCACTGATAGCGAGCTGGAGCAACTTATTGAGAATTACCTAAGAGAGGAAATACTTTACAGGGAAGCGCTTGCCCTGGGATTAGCCGAGAACGATACGGTAATCCGCCGCCGCCTACGAATGAAAATGGAACTTACGGCGCGTAATTTCGCTGACACTCAAGACCCTGGCGATCGAGTATTGGAGAAATTCCTTCAAGGTCAGGCTGATAAATACCAGAATCCCCCCACCCTATCTTTCCAACAACGATTTTTCTCAGTGGATCTGGCCTCATCAGATTCACGTGATTTTAACGACTTACTCATGCAGCTAAACAGCGGTCAGGCTTCGCCAATGATTGGGGACTCAACCCTACTACCAGCTGCTTTTATCGACACTTCAGAGCCACGAATAGACAGGCAATTTGGGCTGGGATTTTCCGCTCAATTGTCCAAGCTGCCTATTGGCAAGTGGAGTGGTCCAGTCCGCTCGACCTTCGGCAATCACCTGGTCCTCCTTGAGGAAATCAAGTCCACCCAGCTACCGGCATTGGCTGAAATACGCAGCCGCGTACTAAATGATTGGCAATTCCAGGCGCAAAAGAAGATTCTGCAGGAGCAGTATCTCCAGTACCGTAAAAACTACGAGGTCACTGTCCACAAGCCGGATAACTTCTCAGCCGAGGTTGCCGTCAAGTGATGCACATACGGCCACTCCTGTTCATTCTGCTCCTCAGCTCTACTCCAATACTATCTGCCCACGAACTGCGCCCGGCTTACCTGGGCATCACTCAAGTTGATGCACAATTATTTAAAGTACTTTGGCGATTGCCCGCACAAGGCAATCTTCGCCTCGCTCTGAATGTCCATTTGAACCAAGCTGCCTCTCCCCTAAGCCAACCCAGAGCGCAAATAAGTAAGGGCTACTACACAGAGCACTGGACCACCCATCACCCCAGGGAGCTACAACAGCTGTCGATTCATATCGATGGCCTACAGAGCACTATGACCTATGCGCTAGTGCGGATCTCCTGGTTAGATGGGCGTGAGCAAGTTATCCGACTGACACCAGACCAGCCAGAATGGACCCTTGACCAACCCGCCAGCGAGTTCCAAGTCGCCCAAACTTACTTTGTGCTGGGCGTTGAACATATTCTTCTCGGTGTCGATCACTTGCTGTTCATTTTGGCCCTGATCTTACTCAAACAAAGCCTTCGCCAGCTGATCGGCACTATCACTGCTTTCACTATCGCCCACAGTATTACCTTGGCAGCTGCCGTACTGGGCTATATCCATCTGCCATCAGCGCCAGTGGAGGCGATTATCGCCCTCAGTATTTTACTGGCAGCCAGAGAGGCTGTACGCCAGAGGCATGGTGTTTTCAGTTTGACCAGTCGCTATCCATGGGCAATTGCCTTTGCTTTTGGACTTTTACACGGTTTGGGTTTTGCCGGTGTACTGGGGGAAATTGGGCTTCCCCAGGGCGCTATTCCCCAGGCATTACTGACTTTTAATCTCGGTGTGGAAGTGGGGCAATTAGTATTTATCACCGCTGTTCTTGCAGCAATCAACTTGTATCAGAAGCTCCTTAAGCACAGGCCAGGGTATGCCATTCGGAACCGCGAACAATACTCTTTCGGGGAAGGCGGAGGTATCGGAATACCAGTCGCTACGGTGGTCGCGTATACGCTGGGGGGCACTGCCTGCTACTGGGTGATTGAGCGCAGCCTGCTTATTGTTTTCCCATAACAGAGAACACTAACCGGTGCCCTGAAAATCACGGACACCGGTTAATTTAAGGCTCAGTCCTGAAACAAGAGTTCCAGTGGGTAGCCGGTAAAAGGCTTGGTTTTCTCAATCACCAAATGAGAAGTCATACGGGAAATCGCCGCCTCTTCATTGGCCAACAACTGCTCTGAGACTCGATTAAAATCTGCTGCGTCCGGGCAGACGAAATGCAGCATATAGTCGAACTCACCAGACATCTTCACACAGGAAACAATCTGTGGAATATCGCTAATAATACGGCGAAAGTTCTCACTGGTACGGGCATCCTGCCGCTTAAGCGCAACGTTTACATAAAACTCTGCATGCCGAACTTTATCCAGGTTTATCTCGGCAAAGAACTCGCGGATATAGCGCTCACTGGTCAGGCGTTTAACCCGGGCCAGGCAGGCACTTTCCGATAATCCAATTTTTTCACTCAAATTCAGGTTACTTGTACGTGCGTTTGATTGCAGGGCCTGCAAAATACGCAAATTATGCCGGTCAATTTTCACGGAGCTATTTTCTTTTGAATCTGAAAGGGGGCAAGGATAGCGGTATTCGCCGGTGGCATAAACATTACAGCCACCGGCATGGGAAACTTGTCATCACTTCAAAGGTGAATTTGGCGACAACCAGTCTCCCGGCAAAGGCCTAACCGGCCTGGCGGTTACCACTGGTGACGAACTGTTCAATGCGATCCAAGGCCCGCGACAACTCGGCCTCATCAGCCGCCAGGGTGAGGCGAACATGATTCACTGAACTGCTACCAAAGGGCGCGCCAGGCAGTACCGAGACCCGCTCAGCATCCAAAAGGGCTTCAGCGAAGGTTTGCCCGGAGCTGGATACCTTGGAGACATCCACCATAACAAACATCCCAGCCTCAGGGCTGTAGCAACTCAAGCCAGGTATCTGGCCAATCCTCTCAACAATCAGGTCTCGACGCTGCTGATAGGCATCCCGCATCTGCTTCACGAAGTAGCTATCAAATTCCAGGGCAAAGGCAGCGGCCTCCTGGATAAACTGCGGGCAGCCAAAAATTGTCGCCCCTGCAAAAGCAATCAAACGATCTACCAGGGGACCACGAGCTACTGCCCACCCCAGGCGCCAGCCACTCATGGCGTGGGATTTGGACAAGCCATCAACCACAACAATATTATCCAGCGACTCCGCTGCCGTACGCAGAGAGGTGTGGCGGCGGGCAAAGGTGATCATTGAATAAACTTCATCACACACCAGCCAAATATTGCGCTCGCGGCAGTATGCCGCCAACTCGCGCAATTGTTCAGGGGTAGCCATCGCGCCAGTCGGGTTTACCGGCGTATTGATCATAACAACCTTGGTCTGCTCACTGATGGAGGCCTTGATAGCGTTGACATCAAAAGCAAAATTGGTCTCCGCCGGGCAAGTCACTCTCTTTACGGAGAGGCGCAAGGCATCACAAATGGGGACATAGCCGATATACATCGGCTCGGGAATTACTATCTCCTCACCGGGGTTTAGCAGGCAGGCAAGTACTGCGTAGATAGCGTTGGTTCCACCGGGGAAAACAACAACATCATCCGGATTACAGGGGTGGGGAGAGACCTTGCTCTCGATGTCCGCAATAGCCCTGCGCAACATTGGCTCCCCGGCGGCAGGGGAATAGTGGGTGCGCCCCACTCCCAGGCGAGCGCGGGCAAAGTCGAGGATCGGCTCGGGGGTGTCAAAGTTGGGATCGCCTACACAGAGAAAGATGACATCCTCCCCTTTATTGGCGAGATCGTGAGCCCGGTCACTCACAGCCCAAACATTGGAATCCTCACCATTCAAAGCCTCACTTTGCAAGCTGAACCTGGGGGTAAAATTTGTCACGTTTTTCACTATTTAGCAGCCATTTATAGGGGCTAAGGTAACAACCATCTGGGTAATCGGTGCCGCTATATGACCGTCAATTTCGCATTAGAGGGAGCTTTTCTCAGGTATTCCCGCAGATAATGCGGGGGCCAGTGTGTTCACGTGGATCGCGACTAGAAATAGATTTTCAGTCTCAGTTACTCAGGTCGATCCTGCCGCCCCAAAGAGAGCGAGTAATGAGTAAAACTTAAGCAAGGTATCACCCCATCCCACTGCAATTGAACACTATTAACCGGAGCCAGGAAAATCCCAGGGCTATGGACAAAGCTTCATTACGATGTTCTTTTTTGACATCCCGTCCGCTCCCCATGCCCCTTTCACCTGACTCGCAGCAATCTCCCTCAAGTTTTCGCTGTATATAGATTAACTTTAATCTTCAAAGATGGAGGGCAAACTCCAATCCCGGTTTAGGTGCAAAACTGGCCCCTTAGCGCCTCTGGATATACTTAGTGTTAACCAGCTTTGGTCTTCCGAGACTATCTATTACGACTTGATTGCGTGTTATCGTTAACACCTGAAAACCAATAAGTAAATATAAATCATGGATAAGATGAAACAATTACTAACCTAACTTTTGCCCTCCTGTTCACTTACGGCAATCGGCACTGAAATTTCTCAGGAAAGGAAGTTGGAGCTTATTAATTCTATCGAGAAAAAGATTGCCTCCAACTATGTCCTGCAAGAAAACCTGGAAGCTATTCACTCTTCATTAAATAAAGTTGCAGAGTCAGAGGCATTCAGACAAGCCTCTGACACAGAGTCAGTGGCTGGAATTATTAAATCCGCCTTAACAAAGCATGATAAACACTTTGGCGTAAGCTGGGATGATCCAGAATCTCCCCAACAGCAGCCGAAACACGAGGATTGGTTTAGTAAGCTCAGTAGAAAAAATTCTGGATTTACCCGAGTCGAAGTTTTAGAGGGTAACATCGGCTATATTGATTTCTGGGGGTTTGACCATGTTAACGAGGAGTCCCAAGGTCGAGTGGCTGCAGCTATGGCATTAATCCAAGATACCAGCGCTATTATTTTTGACCTGAGAAAGAATGGTGGTGGTAATGGCTTTATGGGCGGCCTTATCAGCGGTTATCTTTTTGATAAACCCACCCACCTCAATAGCATCCACTGGAAGCCCGCGGGCAATGTTACAGAGATATGGAGTCAGGAAAAGGTTCAGGGTAAAAAGGTAGCAGACACCCCGGTATATATATTAACCAGTAGCGATACCTTCTCAGCAGCAGAGGCCTTTGCGTACTATTTAAAGCACCTGGACCGTGCAACCATTATTGGAGAGGCTACCAAAGGTGGGGCAAATCCCTGGCAGTACTCCCCCCTTGGGAATGGCTTTAAAATAGCAATCCCTATCGCCAAGGCAGTTAATCCGATTACCAAAACTAACTGGGAGGGGACTGGTGTAAAACCAGATATCGAGACATCTCGGGAGAAAGCATTTCCAACAGCCTATAGGCTCGCCTTACAAGCGGCCAAAATTTCTACTGCACACCCGGAACATTTAAAAGAGATTCAACAAAAACTGCAGGATTTCGACAGCCTTTAAAATACCTTAACCCCTTTCAATAACTTTTCAGACTACTACTTCAGGAAGGGGTCCTAGTTATTAGCCACCCCTCCCAGATCAATTCAACACCCCATAAATAAAAAAACAGCCCTTAATAATTGTAAAAATCTTTCACTCACATTAACCTAAAATCATTCCCTTATCTTATTCGTGTAGCAGGGCGAATTGGATGTTTCAATTTACTCAAATCCTAAAGTACATTCCTGAAGAACTTGCGGACAGCTTTGCCCACCTCCCTCCAGATGAATACCTAAAATCCCAAAATCCATATCGCTACCGAACATATAGTTCAGGACTCTATAGTGGCAATTCAATTGAGTGGAGCAACAATACCATCTTCATACAGAGTAAAACAATCAACACGTACCTTGGGGATATAGAGCGTCACTACCCCTCATTAGGAGCAATCGCTCGAACATTCTCACAAAATATTGTAAGACACTTAATTTTCCAACAATATATACCGGCAAAAAAATATCAGGTCGGGTGCCACCAGATAAGAGTTCGTGCTACAGATGAATTCAACGCTTACCCCACCCCTGAGGGTTTTCATCAAGATGGGTTTGACTATGTAGCGATTAATTGTATTAATAGAAATAATGTCAATGGAGGCGAATCATTCATCAGCAACTTGGATGAAAATGAAATTATATTTCATGGCACACTAACCCCTGGAAAAGCTTTGGTTTTGAACGACAGGTCGCTCAAACACTACGTAAGCCCCATCACTCCTCTTTTTCCCGGGGAGGCTTTAAGGGATGTTGTGGTAATTACATTACATAACGATAGAAACACCACATGAAAACATGAAGCTTACCCAAACCAGATCCCAAAGAATTTTTTCAAGCTTAAAAAGATGACCGCCTAAATCAAACTTCAAATCCTCTCAAAATACCAAACCAAGATCTTTTATTAACTTAATATCCATATCAAGATGCTTGCAATACCATATAGTAAACCACCAGATAGCGTAGACATTTACCCATGGCAACCAACAACAAAAACCAAACCAAGCGAATTCTTAGAATACCAGCCATTACAGTAAGGGGATCACCAATAATAGGCACCCAGGAAAAAAACAGGGAGAATACCCCATATTTTTTAAATCTCTGTTCAGCCTTTACAAATTCCTCTTCAGACATTCTCAACCATTTCTTGATCATGCCCAAGCTGGCCCAGTAGCCTAATGCATAATTGAGAAGAGAGCCCGCTACATTCCCAGTAGTGGCGACTATTATCAGGGCCCAAGGGGAGAGCCCCTGGAGTAATAGACCAGTCATTACAATTTCTGAGCTTAGCGGCAGAATGGTCGCTGCCAGGAATGCTGATACGAAAAGCCCCAAAAATCCACACTCAAGAAAGTACCCCATAATGACGACTCATACCTAGCTAAACTCGGCATTCCTTCTATCTATACTTATAATTATGCCACTATAATCGAAAAAAGGGGGACATCCCAACCCCCCCTCATCAGTGTTAGCGATACTAGCCACAAGCCTCTACTTTTTATATTCACCCTTGTTAACACATTTTAGAATTCATAACCTTACACAGACTTACTTAGGCCCAAGTACAGACCCGCTCATCCGAAGTCGAAATCAGTGTCCACCCCATAATCCTCCAGCCACCTTCTAGTTTTGCTATCGACAAGATATTGCAGGCAGCTTTCCTACTCCTTTCTTTTGATTTGGATCGCTGAAAAACAACAAGCGATGTTGCTGAACCATCTTCTGAAACATAAATTTTCTCTATATATAATCCGGAAAATGGATATGTCTCTAGATCCATAGTTTTACGCAGCTGGCCGATAATTACGGGGATTAAATCGGGATGACTAGACAACCCCGGCTGCTCACCGATAAAAAATAAAGGGGATTGAGCAAAGTACTTCTTCAAACTACTTGGCGGAGATGAACTATTAAGTGTGCGGTAAAAACTTTTTATAAGATCAGATACTTCACTGCGCGAGCTTGCATACATTTCAGATGAAAAGACAATAAATACGACAACCAATAGCGCCATAGCAATTTTCATGGCTACCACTTCCTATTTTAAGGAGTTTCTGAGTAACTCTGCAATTAGGGGGGGGGGACAGACTAAAGGTTGAAGTATAGTTATGCTATTAATTCGCATGGACTAAAGAAGGAAATCTGACAATCACCAGAAGGAGTTATCCTGTGTCAGAGGTAATAGTGGAGAGAAGTATTTACTGTCCTTATTGTGGTGAAATCATAAAAATACTGGTTGATTCATCGATTTTGCCTCAACAGTACACTGAGGACTGCCAAGTTTGCTGTAGGCCTATCGTTTTCTCTGTGGAACTCGATTTAAATGGCGAGCTATCTATCGTGGCTCATACTGAGGATGAAGCGTTCTAAATCGCATTGTCGCACTCAAATTCACTTCAAATTGGCAAAAACTTCAATCGCTCGCTTCCGTCCAGCCCCCACATCGCAAATCACTTGAGGATAGCCTTGAGTCGGCGGTGGATCGTGTATGGCTTTGTCGCTCAGCTCCTTTAGCTCAGGTATAAACTTGCGGATAAAATCTCCATTGGGATCAAAACGTTGCGACTGACTATAAGGGTTAAATACACGAAAATAGGGTGCAGCATCAGTACCCGTGGAGGCAGTCCACTGCCAGCCCCCATTGTTGGAAGCAAAGTCTGCATCAATTAAGCGCTGCATAAAGTAGCGCTCACCCCAGCGCCAATCTATCAGCATATTTTTACTGAGAAATGAAGCTACTATCATACGCAATCGATTATGCATCCAGGCAGTCTCATTTAACTGTCGCATCGCTGCATCAACTATCGGAACCCCAGTCTCCCCCAAAGTCCAACGCTCAAACTGATCCTTATTGTAGGACCAGGGGATTTGGTCAGTTTCCTGCTTGAATGGCCTCCCTTTACTCAGACGGGGAAAGTCCACCAACAAATGGGTATAAAACTCCCGCCAGATTAATTCGCTAATCCAACAGGCCGCCCCATCATCTCCACCCAGCCAACGCCCCTCATTCATATCCAACGCCATTGCTATACATTGGCGAATCGAAACAGCACCACTATTTAGGTAGGGGGATAAGCAGGAGGTACTATCAAGTGCTGGAAAGTCTCTCTCTGCCTGATAAGCAGATATTTTTCCACCGAACTTCTTGAGCCGTTTCAGTGCCGCCTTTTCTCCTGCTTGCCAACCTTTAATCAGGCCTGCATCGTCGATCTTATCTATCGAGTATGTCGACAGTTGCGTTGGAATCTTTTGGCTCAATTTCTGCTCTTCAGATAAAGAAAGCCACTTTGGCCAATGTGCTTCATTTTCCCGGGTAGAAATTTTCCGAGGCTTAGGTAAGGTTTTTACTTCACTATCGGCACACAATTGAATCAGTGCACGCTTGAAGGGGGTAAACACCTTGTAGGGTTCCCCTCCGCCGGTTCTTACTGCTCCCGGTGGAAGCAGGGTGCGGTCACTGTAGAATTGAACCTGAACCCCCTCATTTGTCAGTAAATCTTTTACTGCATTATCACGGCGCAGCTCATTGAGTGGATATTCAGCATTCGCATAGAGAGCATTGATATCCAGGCGCTCAACTATTTGCTGAAGAACCCCTGGAACCTGAGCAAAAGTAGGAACTTCAACGAAGTACAGCGGTATATTGCGCTCCTCTAATCCATCTTGTAATTCACGCAAACAGGCAATACGAAAAGTTACCAATGGATTGCCTTCATCCTGACTCTGCCAGGTATCCGGACAGGCAATAAATACAGCAGCTACCTCCTGACATTGCACACTGGCTTGGTAAAGTGCTGAATTATCATTGAGGCGTAAGTCACTGCGTAGCCATACCAGGCCACGCGGCAAAGTCACTGGGCGACTCATAGCTTTAAAGACTCCCGCAATTGCGTAACTGCGCTCTCTGTATTTCCGGCAAGTACCCTTGTTAAAGGGAGACGGTTCAGTTCAGTCAAAGCCAAGCGCTGCACCTCAATAAAATCACCCGCAAGCCACAGGGGGGCAGTCATCCCCTGAACAGCACTTGGTAGCTCACGTTCAAGAATATTTTTGGGCAGAGCCTTGTGGCTGTAGCAAAGCACTCCCTGAGCACCCAATTTTTTGACGGTACTTCCAAGGTCCAATAATCCCGCAGGATAAGCCAGGGTAATAGCCTCTATTCCTGCAGCAAGGAGTACCGCAATAAACATCTGTATAAATGCCTGTTGGCCCTGAACGCCAATGTCCAGTAAAAGAACACGGGGCTTCGCCTGGGACTTGTCTTTGTCCAGGTTTTTCCTGGCCATACCATTAGCCAGAAGTAGCTGTTCCTTTAACAGAGGCCAGAAAAATGTCTGTGCTCCACGGGCTTCAGGTAGGCGAAATCGCTCAAGCCGCACATGCAAAGGTTTCAACCAGTGCTCCAACAGCAAAGCGGCAGGGAATGAGGAAAACCACTGATCGAGACGGCGGCGCAGCTGGGGTTCTGCAAAGTCTCTGAGAAGACCGGAGGTTTCATCCAGCATCGCCTGCCAATTGTTTTCTCCATCGCCTGCAGTCGCTGCCCCCCCTAAATTGTCCTGCTCTCGCGCCAACAGGTCTCGCACTTGACCAATGGAAACGCCCCTGGCGAGGCATTGCAGGACCTTTTCGATCTGCTCGACTTCCTCTTCACTATAAAGGCGATGCCCTTTACTGGTGCGCATGGGTTTTAGTAAACCATAACGGCGCTCCCAGGCCCGTAAGGTCACGGGGTGCACCCCGGTCCTCCGAGCTATCTCACGAATCGGAAAATAGTTTTTTTCAACAACTTCTGGGTCGGACATGACGCTCATTATCGAAATTCACATAAACCTAATTCAGCCGGCTCGGCAGCGAGCAAGACCTGGCTGTGGATAAAGTGGTGTGGGCTTCTCGGCAAGTAATGACGGAGCATAGTAAGCACCGCCGAAATCGGTTTATGCCCTTGCCGGTACTCCTCGATAAGCTGGGCCAGTTCAGCCCGCTCTTCCCGGCTTAAATAGCCCTTTAAATGCCCCTGGCTGTGCATCAGTGCATTGGTTCGATCCTTGCGCGATGCATGTTGGGAGAGAATATCCATAATCCGCCCACGAATTTCATAAGCGAACTCTTCGGGGGTCACCGCACGAGAGTTGGAAACAAACTGACCCAAGGCACGGGTCAGAGGCTGGCTATGGGCTAGCAAGAGGTACTTATAAGCGGTGTAAAACTCAATAACTTTAGCGGGTCGAGGATCCGGCGATACATAGCGATGCCAGGCATCGTAAGCAAATACTCGGGTTAAAAAGTTCTCGCGAATATCGCTGGCATTCAGTCGCCCTACTTCCTCCATAGGGAGGTGGGGGAAATTCTCTCTCACACGCGCAGCAAATAGACCTGCCGAATGCGCCAGTACACCGCGACCATCTTCTTTGTAATGGGGGGTAGTACGCACACCGCAGCTGGGAGACTTTTGCATCAGGATAAAACCGCGCAACTGCTCAACCTCCGGGCTTATCTCATCTGCGTAAGCCTCAAGATCCTCTGTCACATCGATATTGGTGTCATCGCGCCCAACTGCACGCAGGCGATCACTGACAATCAGGTGAATTGGTGGGCGGGGCACTCCCAAGCCTATTGCCACTTCCGGGCAGTAAGCTTGCAGATCAAAGCAATTACCCAGCAGCTGAGTGCAGACTTTGCTGTGCTTATGGCTACCGTTATATCGAACGGGATCACCCACGGCACAGCGGCTGATACCAACGGGAATCTTATGCGGCAGGAATTGAATATTCATAGTCACAAAGTGTGCAGGTAATGGCCTACCTTTTTTATAGCCTGTCACTAAAACTTATACAAGATCTGCTCTTGTATAAGTTTTTGGAAGTCTCTTGCAAGGTAACCGTGGCTTGCGCAAATACAAACCAAAGCTACAATGCAAAGCCGCGTTCATTCCGAGTTTTAGCGCTGCGCGCACTCTTATCGCCGGTCCCCGGTCTGCGATGCGGCCCATACCTCCCGGAAAGTACGGATTAGCTCATGATTCCAGCATTGCGCGAAGTCGACGAGGTTCAGGCGCTCTATTTGCAGTTCTTGCAGGAACTGAAGGACGCAGGTTTCCGTGGCGATACCACCCCCAGTTATGCCAGCCGCACGGTCCTGGCTACCGATAATTCGATATACCAGGTCCTCCCCCAGGCCGTTGTTTATCCCCGCGACAGTCGTGACTTGCAGCTGCTCGCCGAGCTGGCTGACAGGGAGGAGTTTCACTCGGTAGTGCTATCCCCCCGTGGCGGTGGTACCGGTACAAACGGCCAGTCCCTGACCGATGGACTGGTTGTAGATATCTCCCGCCATATGAACCAGATCCTCGAAATCAATGTTGAGAAGCGCTGGGTCCGGGTACAGGCCGGTGTGGTCAAAGATCAACTGAATGCAGCACTCAAACCCCACGGCCTCTTTTTTGCTCCGGAGCTTTCCACCAGTAACCGAGCCACCATTGGCGGCATGATCAATACCGATGCCTCAGGCCAGGGTTCATGTGTCTACGGCAAAACCCGCGATCACGTGCTGGAGTTACACACCGTATTATTGGGCGGTGAGATTTGGCACTCGGCCCCGATCGACGATGAGGAGCTGGCACAAGTTAGTGTCGGGGATAAACGCTCTACACAGGTTCACCAAGTCTGTGATTCTATCGCGCGTACAAAAGCAGAATTAATCACAGCAAAGTTTCCCAAGCTCAACCGCTGCCTCACCGGCTACGACCTGGCTCATATTCGCGACGATAAAGGCTTTAACCTCAATAGTGTTCTCTGTGGCTCAGAGGGAACCCTGGGTTTTATCGCCGAGGCAAAACTCAACCTGTTGCCAATTCCCAAATGTGTCGCTCTGGTCAATTTAAAGTACGACCATTTTCAAGAGGCGCTACGCGACGCCAAAGACCTGATGCTGGCCGGTCCCATGTCAATCGAGACGGTGGACAGCAAAGTGTTGCAGCTGGCGATGGAAGATATCGTCTGGCACAGCGTCAGTGAATTTTTCCCAGCGGATGATCGTCCGGTCAAGGGCATTAATTTAGTCGAGTACGCCGCCGATAGCGAAGAGGAATTGGAGCAGGCACTGGCCCAATTTACTGCTCATATTGATGAAGCTATTGGCCAGGCAGGTAAAAGTTTCGGTTATTCCATTGCCCGAGGCCACGCCGAGGTCAATCGAATCTGGGCCATGCGCAAACGGGCCGTGGGCTTACTGGGCAATGCCCAGGGAGAAAAACGCCCAATTCCCTTTGTCGAGGACACGGCGGTACCACCGGAAAACCTGGCGGATTTTATCGCTGAGTTCCGCGCGGTATTAGATAAGGCCAATCTCGACTACGGTATGTTTGGCCATGTCGATGCGGGCGTGCTGCACGTGCGCCCGGCAATTGATATGAAAGACCCCGAGCAAGCCGCACAAATTCGTCCGATTACCGATCAGGTGGTCGCCCTCACACAGAAATATAAAGGCCTTTTGTGGGGGGAGCATGGGAAAGGTGTCAGGTCTGAATACGCACCGGAGTTTTTTGGCGAGCTCTACCCTGAGCTGCAAAAAATCAAAGCCGCCTTCGATCCTCGCAACCAACTCAATCCGGGGAAAATAGCTACCCCCAGTGATGACAGCCAGCTGCTGAAAATTGACGAAGTATCCACCCGAGGCGAGCGAGACCGGCAAATTCCCGCCCAGGTCTGGGAGGGCTATGAGGAAGGTGTGCACTGCAACGGCAATGGCGCTTGCTTTAGCTGGAACCCCGACGATGCCATGTGCCCTTCCTACAAGGCCACTCGCAACCGTATTCACTCTCCCAAGGGGCGCGCCTCTTTAATGCGCGAATGGCTGCGATTGCTCAGCGAAAAAAATGTTGATGCGGTCTCCAGTGCCCAGCGCCTGCGGGAACGCTCCTTTTTTGTCGGACTCCCCAAGCGCATTATCAATTCCCTGGCAAAAACCCGGGGAGAGTACGATTTCAACCACGAAGTTAACGAGGCGATGCAAGGCTGCCTGGCCTGTAAATCCTGTGTAGGGCAGTGCCCGATAAAAGTGGATGTGCCGGAGTTTCGCAGCAAATTCCTTGAACTCTACTACAGCCGCTATTTGCGTCCGCTAAAAGATTACGCCGTCGGTGGGCTGGAATTCCTAATGCCACACCTGGCCAAGCTACCTCAGTTATACAACTGGCCACTAAAACTCAAGCCAGTTTCCTTCCTGATGGAGCGCCTGTTCGGCATGGTGGACAGCCCACTGTTATCGGAAAAAACCTTGAAAGCGACTATGGCGGAGCTGGGTGTGCCTGTCGCCAGTGCCGCCTGCCTGGAGTCCTTGGGCCCGGCACAGCGCAGTCGCGCAGTGGTGATAGTGCAGGATGCTTTTACCAGTTACTTTGATGCCCAAGTGGTTGCCGACATCGTGCGCTTGCTAAAGCAGCTCGATTTTGTCCCCATGCTGGCGCCCTACCGCGCCAACGGCAAACCCCTACATGTGCACGGTTTCCTGCGCCAGTTCCAGAGGGTCGCTGAATTAAACAGCCAGATGCTTAACGACCTCGCCGCCAGCGGTATTCCCCTTGTGGGCATCGACCCCTCAATGACCCTGACTTATCGCTCCGAGTATAAAAAGCTGATGGGCGATGAGGCACCCAAGGTCCACTTGTTACAGGAATGGCTGGCTTCCCAGCGGGAGCACCTGGAACAACAGCGCCACCGCATAGCGCCCGCCAACTTCCAGCTTCTGCCCCATTGCAGTGAACAAACCAATGCCACCGCCTCGGTGAAAGACTGGCAAAATGTTTTCACTGCCCTGGGCCTGGAACTCGCTACCGAGAGCCTCGGCTGCTGCGGTATGGCCGGTACCTATGGCCACGAAGCAGATCACAAAGAGACCTCACGAGTCATTTTCCAGCAATCCTGGGCGCCCCGATTGAACAGTGGCGAAAACCAGTTGGCCACCGGCTATTCCTGTCGTTGCCAGGCCAGTCGCTTTGCAGGCGTATCCTTGCGCCATCCGCTACAGGGGCTACTGGCACAACTGGATAAATAGGCATTTACTGACGTAAGGGGCCCATATCTCCGGGTCTCTTACTGTCCACCCAAAGTAGCCTGCGGGAAGTGCCTATGCACAAACATCTCTCAAACCTGCTCATGCTGTTTTATGCACTGCTTGGCATCGCCGTATTGCTAGCAGCAATATCCATAAGCTCAAACTCCGGGAAACAACAATTAGGGCACCATCTATCCCAGGCCCAACACTCCCTGGCATTGGTTACTGAGGCTGAAACCTACGCCCGCACGGGCAACTACGCCGACGCACTGCCACTTTACGAAAAGGCCATCTCCTCGCTGTCCGACTATCCGGACCAGCAACAGGCCCTGCGCTACCGCTACGGTATTGTGCTCAATGCATTTAGCGCCCAAGCGCGACCTGACCTCTACCCCCTTGCCCGCGCACAGTTCGAATCGGTCCTCAATTACCTGGATGAGGGCGCGGTGCTACCGCAGTCCACCGCGAGAGTGCGGTCGGCCATGGCACACACTTACCATCAGCAAGCAGCAACGGAGAAGGAGCACACTCAGCGAGCTCATCTATTACGCTCGGCTTACCTTCTATATAAGAGTGCAATCCAAGGCCTGCGCGAACAGGCGGAATGGCAGAACCTTGCCATCACCTATTTCAACCTGGGGCAAGTCTGTGAATGGCAGGGAAACCTGGAGGAAGCCATCATCTGGTTGGAAAAAACGGTGAAGCTGGACATGCAGCACAAGCTGCCGGACCTCCAGGAAGACAGTGACTACTTATCCGCATTGCGCAGCCAGGTGGAACCGATACTGGAAAACCCCGAAACCGCGCTGTAAGTACTGGGGATTCCCTGCACTTTTTAATGTGACGCACCGGTTTTTCCGCTAAAACCTGCTGTTTTTTGTCATATCAGCAATATATGGAGAATAAGTCACAAATAATTTATGAGGAATTTTTTACTGTTCCAGTCATGCTAAGCAATGCCCTCCACCACTCCTAGCACGACTCTTTAGAATGACATCGCTGTCACGCAATTTTTCTCTTTTGAAACCATTTACCAAGGAGCTGGGTTCTATCCGGCCATTTCCTTCTGTACAAAATATATACAGTGCAATTTTATTGTTCTTTATATCTGAAAATTAAGCCATTTTTTTATTTTCTGTAAATAACCCGCCAATTCATACGGCTTTTTCTCGCTTTGCAGGAAAAAGTTGATACCTCAGGAATCGCCGGTAATATAGCCAGCGTTGATTAAATATTGATCAACGATTTCCAAACAAACTTGGAAATTTCACAAGCAGCCCTTGGCTTGTGACCATTTATGACCTGGAGGTAATGGGACATGATGAAACAGACTCTGCGAAATACTGCCTTTTTTATTGCTGCCTTGCTCGCTATCGGTGTAAGCGTTAATGCCTCAGCAGCACTTAAGAAAACCATGATTGTTGACGCAACTGCTTACAACTCTGTACCCGGACAAACTGACAGTGATCCCTGGGTAGCAGCTTGGAACAACCGCCTGCGCCCCGGTGACAAAATTATCGCCGTATCCCGTGACCTGGAAAAACACGGTCTGACTAACGGCGCCAAAGTTAAAATTGAAGGTCTGCCTGGCACCTATACCGTGCGCGACCGTATGAACAAGCGTTTTACTAACCGAATCGATGTTTGGATGGAGAAAGACATTAAGAAAGCCCGCGCCTGGGGCAAGAAAAAACTGAAGATTGTTTTTGAACCCGTAAAGTAATTAGACCTAATTTCAACAGAGCTTGTGACCCCGCCCTCCAGCGGGGTTTTTTTATTGTTAAAAGAATTTATATCCAATCCACCAAAAAGCAATCAGGGTTCCATCTCCATTAAAAACCCTTCTAGCTCTGTACAATTTGAATTTCCGATATAAAACAAGCTCGGCTGCTGGTTCTCGGTATAGCGATGTTTTAATCCATCCTCGCCAATTAATATTAAGTATTCTGATTTTACCCAGCGCTCACCCTCCCTGTATTCCGTTAGCCATAAAAGCGATGGCTGCCCCTCGTGACAGAGCCCATAAAACATGCGGGTTTTTTCCACCAGTTTCTTGGTCATGTAATCTAGATAGCGGCCGGGATAGGTATAGCGATCAGCCTCAATACCAATTATCTCTGGGTTTATCCCCATATCGGCGCGGCCAACTCTCTGTATATAAATTGCCAGGTTCTCGTCGCAATCGAGACAATGGCGCCCGGCAACAATGGCATAGCCACTCAATTCGGAGATAAGTCGGGCTTCTTTCAGGTCAGTGGTGAGCAGCTGTCGATTGGAAAGGCGGATGCTCTCTGCGGATACCAGTGGACTTAATACAGTCACCAGCAGAATAAGGTAGCGCAGGTTCATGGGGAGGGTAACCGCAGGTTAGGTAGTACCGCCGGAGACCTGGATTCCACCATTGTCTCGCGGCGGCACTGTGATTGGGTGTGCTGTTACACAGTCGCGATTCCCTTCTCACATTAACCATAGCAGTTTGAACAAATGTCAGCCGACTTTTGCCACAACTCCCGCTGGGAATTGCCAGTCAGCCGATTCACCCTGAAGAGGACTTACCAGCTGCCGTCGGCTTCCTGAACTGGCCCAACAAAGGTAGCGATCCCCTCCTCTTTAAGAGCATCGAGCGCTTCATCCAGCGCTTCCCGCTCAGTCTCAAACGCATCTTCCCAAACGGTTGAGTTGTTGTGTTCATCGACGATTTCAAGCAGCCAGCCGCCCTCACCATCTTCATAAATATCGATCTGGACGGAAACCTCGCCCTCCCGATAGATCTGGCTCAACTCCGATTCTTTCGGTGCAAACTCTTCGCCCATGGGATTCGCCTCGCTGTGACCTTGAAATTTCGGCCAGAACTTTGACAACTTGCGGCCCGACGGTCAACTACAAATCCCTTTTCTTGCAGATGCGGACCGCCTGCTTACTGTACGACAAGCTCCTTTTTTTGCGATAAAATGCGCGGCGATTTTTTCTGCTCCGGATTTGCGATCCGGCCCGCAACTGAGGAAGTACCATGAACCAATTTGTTGTCTGTGCACTGTATAAGTTCGTTACCCTTGAGAACTTTGAAACGCTTCGCGCCCCACTGCTGGAGGTGATGCAAGAAAACAGTGTTCGCGGCACCCTGCTGTTGGCCCAAGAGGGCATCAATGGCACTGTAGCCGGCTCCCGCGAAGGTATCGACGCGGTATTAGCCCATTTGAAGTCAGACGAGCGCCTCGCCAACCTGGACTACAAAGAGTCCATCACCCAGGCAATGCCCTTCCTGCGCAGTAAAGTGAAGCTAAAGAAAGAAATTGTCACCATGGGTGTAGAGGGCATTGATCCACTGCGCACCGTCGGCACCTATGTCAAACCCAAAGACTGGAATGCCCTGATCAGCGACCCAGAGGTTGTTGTCGTGGACACCCGCAATGACTATGAATTCCAGGTCGGTACTTTCAAGAATTCCATCAACCCGGAAACTGAGACTTTCCGCGAGTTCCCGCAGTACGTAAAAGAGAATATGGACCCGGCCAAGCACAAGAAGGTCGCCATGTTCTGCACCGGCGGTATCCGCTGCGAGAAGTCCACAGCCTATATGAAAGAGCAGGGCTTTGAAGAGGTATATCACCTCCACGGCGGTATTTTGAAATACCTGGAAGAAGTCCCAGCAGAAGAATCCCTGTGGGAAGGCGAGTGCTTTGTTTTCGATGAGCGGGTGACAGTCAACCACAACCTGGAACGCGGCAAATACGATCAATGCAATGCATGCCGCATGCCCATCACTGAGGAAGACCAGCAATCTCCCCTGTTCGAGCAGGGTGTAAGCTGCCCGCACTGCCACGACAAGGTGCCTGAAGCGGACCGAGCCCGTTTCCGCGAGCGCGAAAAGCAAATTCAGCTAGCCAAACAGCGCGGTGAAGTACACATTGGCCAGGACGCCCGCGCGCAAACTGTCTCCCGCCGCGAGCAAAAGAGAGAGGAGCGCCGCCGCCAGGCTGAAGCCCAACAGGCGCGCAACCAGCAGGCCTAACTCCTCCCCTAGAGAGCAAGAGGCTGAGGTACAACCTTTATCTGGGCTAGCCAGGCCTCTGCCTCAGCCTCCACAACGAACTCCCTAGAACTGAGCCTGCACAGGCAGGAGCCATGGCTGGGCAGCGGACAGGTCCAGCGCCCTCGCGGGTGTAACACCGCGATAAATGCCCGTCTCAGTACGGGGTTCTCAGCAATAAAGTAAATAAACTTCTGGTGTTCCTCCAGTGTGCTTTTGCTGCGCGCATAACGCAGGTCGAGTAGTACACGTAGGGGTTTTCGGTGGCGATACTTTTCCACCAGTAGTGCAATGGCTTCTATTTTGTCCTTATATCCCACCGGACCAAAAAAAAGCACACGCGCTATTCCACCCACCGGCCGATAGCTAATATGAAAATTCATTGATAACAGCACCCGTGCGCTTGTCTTTTTTATTTTTATCGACTACAGCTTCCGTAATGCCTCTTTTTATTGTCTTACCTGTATTGAAAACGCGAAATAAGGCAGACTTTTTTCTCGTACACTCCTGATATTTACTTCTACCTCAACGGCAATCCAACATCCGTATAAAGGGTTTGACGTTTGTCGGCGAAAATACTGCACCTGTAAACCCGTTTTAATACCCTCAGCCCCAACTACACTTAATAAGCGACAAAAAACCTGCAAATACTGCCACCTAAAAATCATAAGCGATCTATATCGCAAAAAAATATCGGCTTTATGATTTTTAAAACAATAAGTAACTAGTACGATCAAAATACCCCTGTTTTTTACCAGGTAATTCTGTGAAATATTTTGAAACTTCTAATTTACCCAGGGCGCGACAGAAGTGGGCTATCGCTAAAAGGAAATCTGTACCATAAAACAAGGAACAAACTAGTACGGCTTACTTCAATGAGGGACACCGGGCTGCATCAATATAGAAATATTGGAGCCCGGTAAAAACAGAAAAACAAAGAAAATTATTTCTTTGTGATCAATATCGCGAATGGGTTCAACTTATTTCGATTTCCGGCATATCGCTGTCATCACTGCTGTTTAACCAGATCTGGGCAGCAGCCTTGCGGGCAATTTCGCAATAAAAACCAGCAATTTCACTATCTGGATCGGAAATAACACTCGGCTGTCCGCTATCCACATCGGCGCGGATTTTCTGTGCCAGCGGAAGCTCTCCCAGTAAATGGGTATCGTACTCTGCAGCGATTCGCTCACCGCCACCGGTACCGAAAATTGGCTCGCTGTGACCACATTTGGAACAAGTATGCAGCGCCATATTTTCCACAATACCCAGCACAGGTACCGATACCTTGCGGAACATCTCCACGCCCTTAATGGCATCTTTTAGTGCCAGGTCTTGAGGGGTAGTTACAATTACCGCACCGGCCAAGGTAGTTTTCTGTGCCAGCGTCAATTGAATATCCCCAGTACCCGGGGGCATATCCACAACCAGGTAATCAAGCCCATCCCGGCTTTCCCCCCACAGGGTTTGACTGAGAATCTGGTTGAGCGCGCCGCTGGCCATAGGCCCGCGCCATACCGCTGGGGTCTCCTCGGTCATCAGATACCCCAGAGACATTGTCTCTATTCCGTGAGCCTCTACCGGCACAAAGAATTTCTGTTCTTTCACATGCGGGCGCTGGTCTTCAGTTCCTAGCATGGTGGGCAGGCTCGGGCCGTAGATATCAGCATCCAACAAACCAACCCGGGCACCTTCCGCCGCCAGGGCCAGAGCCAGATTGACCGCAGTCGTGGACTTGCCAACCCCGCCTTTGCCCGACGCGACAGCAACAATGTTTTTTACCTTCGCCAGAGTTTCCGGCGCCCCGGAAGTCGGCGTAGCGGGAATATCGCTGAACAGCTCAAACTGCAACTTAGAGCCTTTGAGGGGCCCGGCTTTCAACAGCGGCTGACAGCTTTCCTCTACTCTCTGGTGCCAGTCTGCCTCCTGGCTCGCACACGGATATCCCAGGGTAATCCCTGCGAAAACAGTTTCGTCCTCATACCCAACTTCAATTTCTGCGTCCAAATCATCCAGCGGCAAGCCACTGGCAGGATCATGCAACTGGCCGAGGCACTCCGCCAGTCGCTCCAGTTCAGCCTGAACTTCCTGTGACAGCTCGTCATGATCGTGATGATGATTGCTCACGGTATCTCCCTCTCAGCGCTTCTAGATTGGCTCGCATTGTGTCGGATGACGCGGCCTAACACCAGCCACGGCAGCCAAACAAGGATTCACATAAGCCAGCTTGATCCCTCCACGACATAGTGCAAATCTGCTATATTCCGCGGTCTTTTGACGATCTTCGGCCCACTCTCCGTGAGTCCCTGGCCGCAACCCCACAGCGATGGAAAAACCGATGTCCGATACGCGCAACATTCTCGTCACCAGCGCACTGCCCTATGCCAATGGCTCCCTACATCTGGGCCATGTGCTCGAATATATCCAAACCGATATTTGGGCCCGCTTCCAGCGTGCGCGCGGCAATAACTGCCTGTATATCTGTGCCGACGATGCTCACGGCACTGCAATTATGCTGAAAGCTGAACAACTGGGCCTGACCCCGGAACAGCATATCGCCAATATGCAGGCAGAACACGAGCGCGACTTCGCCGACTTCCTAATTGGTGTGGACAACTACCACTCCACCCATTCAGAGGAAAACCGCGAGCTGTCGGCAATGATCTACCGCCGCCTCAGCGAAAACGGCCACATCGCGTCGCGCACTATTACCCAGGCTTTCGATCCAGAGAAACAGCTTTTCCTGGCGGATCGCTATATCAAGGGAACCTGCCCCCGCTGCAGCACGCCCGACCAGTATGGTGATAACTGTGAAGCCTGTGGCGCCACCTACAGCCCTACCGAACTGATCGATCCGGTATCAGCGATCTCCGGCGCCACTCCGATAGAAAAGGAGTCAGAGCACTTCTTCTTTACCCTGCCCGCATTCACCGAGTACCTGCGCGAATGGACTCGCTCCGGTACCCTCCAGGATGAAGTGGCCAACAAGCTGGCCGAATGGCTGGAAGAGGGTCTGCAAGAGTGGGATATTTCCCGCGACGCCCCTTACTTCGGTTTTGAAATGCCCGATGCGCCGGGCAAATATTTCTACGTGTGGCTCGACGCTCCCATTGGCTATATGGCCAGTCTCAAAAACTACTGCGACAACAAAGGGCTGGACTGGCAGGAGTACTGGAAAAAAGACAGCGACGCCGAGGTCTACCATTTTATCGGCAAGGATATCGTCAACTTCCACGCACTCTTTTGGCCAGCCATGCTGGACTCAGCGGACTTCCGCACCCCCAACAAAGTTTGCGTACACGGCTTCCTTACCGTAAACGGCAAGAAGATGTCCAAGTCCCGCGGCACCTTTATCAATGCCCGCAACTACCTGGATCACTTGAGCCCTGAGTATTTGCGCTACTACTTCGCCGCCAAACTGACCGGTGGCGTCGATGACCTGGATCTGAACCTGGACGATTTTATCGCCAAGGTGAACTCTGATCTGGTGGGTAAAGTAGTCAATATCGCCTCTCGCACCGCCAAGTTTGTCAGCAAGTCCGGTGGCAAGCTGGCCGGCGAACTGGCCGACGAACAATTGTGGAACCAATTTGTAGAAGCGGCTCCACGAATTGCTGAGTATTACGAGCAGCGAGAATACGCCCGCGCCATGCGCGACATTATGGCTCTGGCCGACGCCGCCAATGCCTGGATCGCCGACAAGGCTCCCTGGTCCCTGGCCAAGCAGGAGGGTACCGAAGCTGAGGTTCTGGCTATTTGCTCCCAGGGTGTGAATATGTTCCGCGCCCTGATCACCTGGCTCGCCCCGGTATTGCCCAACACTGCACAAAAAGCGGCGGAGTTCCTCAACAGTGAGCTGGATTGGAACAGCGCAACCAAACCGCTGACAGATCACGAAATCAAGAAGTTCAAACCGCTGCTGCAACGGGTTGAGAAAACCCAGGTAGATGCGGTTATGGATGCGGCTGCGGAATCCCTGGCCCAGCTACAAGCGGAAACCAAAGCTGCTACCGGCCCTCTAGCGGAGGACCCCATTGCCGAGGAAATCCAGTTTGATGACTTCGCCAAAGTAGACTTGAGGATCGCCCTGATCGCCAAAGCTGAGCATGTTGAAGGCGCCGGTAAACTGCTGCGCTTAACCCTGGACCTGGGCGGCGAAACCCGCCAGGTATTTGCCGGTATTAAAAGCGCCTACGCCCCTGAAGACCTGGAAGGTAAGCACACCGTTATGGTCGCTAACCTGGCGCCGCGCAAAATGCGCTTTGGTATCAGTGAGGGTATGGTTCTGGCAGCGGGTCCCGGAGGTAAGGACCTGTGGATACTGGAGCCCCACGAGGGCGCCAAACCCGGTATGCGCGTAATGTAATTTCCCTGCGCTAACGCAGGGAAACTGCAATCAAGCCGGCACACACCAGCCCCACTCCCAGCAGCTGGGGCCTGTGTGCCGGCTCCTTGAGTAACCAGACCGCCAAGCCCACGCCCAGGGGAATACTCAACTGCCTTAGGGCGACTACATAACTCACATTTTCAGTCATTGTCATCGCCAGCAGTACCAGGCCGTAAGTCGCTCCCATCATGGCACCGGTCAGAGCCCCGACCTTCAAATCCCGAAAACTTTGGATCAATGGCGCAGTGCCACTCTGACCCAAGCACCCCAGAAGCAGCCATACACCACAGGCAAGAAACTGCATCCCCAAATAGCTGTAGGCCAGAACAAGCGCAGGGATAGTGCCTCCCGCAGCATCCCCCAGGTAAATCAGCGCCCCTTTATCCGCCAGTGAATAGCCCACAGTGCCAATGGCTGCGACCAGCGCCCAGGCGCAGTCCGCGCGCCAATAAGCTCTCCAGTGCCACTCGCGGAAATACACCAGCGGTACCAGCAAGCAGCCAATTGTCACCAACAGCATTCCCACCCAGGCGAGTGGAGGTAGCGATTGCCCCAACAATACCGTTGCCAGTGCAACCAGCAATACCGGCAATGCTCGAGCAACGGGATAGACCAATCCCATATTGGCTCGCTGGTAGGCGAGGGATAAGCCCCCCATATAAATCATTTGAAAAAAACCACTACCGATAAGGAGGATCCAAAAACTTCGCGGGAGCGAATCAACCTGACATAGCAACCAAAAATTTAGCGGTAAAAGAAAAATTCCAACACTGAGAGTCGCGATACAGAAAAAAGCGGGAGTTGGTGTGCGAGACTTCCCCAGTAAATTCCAACCCGCGTGTAGAAATGCAGAAATTAAAACAAGACTGGCAGCGGTAAACGATATTCCCATAGAGGCCCTCTTCGATTGCGACAGAAAGGCCCCGACAAACCAACCGTAGCCACGAATATGCGCAGTTAAGGCCGCTGGCCAGCAAAGTTTTGCATTCCCTCTTCACTGCCGTAGCATGTCCACCACACTGCAAATCTATCGAGGAGATGTCATGCGCGGCGTATTTCTGGACACTTTGACAATGAAGCTTGAGGAGCTGGATACCTCGGCCCTAACAAATAGTCTAGACCAGTGGGACTTCT
Source organism: Microbulbifer maximicatervae (SeqCode) (assembly GCF_052468155.1). NCBI lineage: Bacteria > Pseudomonadati > Pseudomonadota > Gammaproteobacteria > Cellvibrionales > Microbulbiferaceae > Microbulbifer > Microbulbifer maximicatervae (SeqCode). The sequence goes on along the minus strand of NZ_CP174335.1, from coordinate 1,995,489 downwards.
ATGAAACGACTCCCGCCGAAAAAGTCGCGGAGCGAATCGCCGAGGCCGAGGTGGTAATAACCAATAAAGTCATAATAAGCCGCACATTATTGGAGCAGGCCAGCAAATTAAAAATGATTTGTGTTTGTGCAACCGGTACAAATAACATCGATCTCGCCGCCGCACAGGAATTAAATATTCCGGTGTACAACGTTAAAGGTTATGCGGGGGCTTCTGTACCACAGCACACTCTTGCCCTGATCCTGGCTCTTGCTTCCAAGTGGCACCGCTATCACAACGATGTTTTTGCCGGACGCTGGAGCCAATCTACAATTTTTTGCCTGCTCGATCACCCAGTGGTTGAACTCGCAGGAAAAACACTCGGTATCATTGGCTTTGGTGCCCTCGGGCAGAAGGTGGCAAAACTGGGGGAAGCCCTGGACATGCGGGTACTGGTGGCTGAATCATTTAGCGGCACACCCGCTGAAGGCAGGACGCCACTGCAACAATTGTGTGCAGAGTCCGATGTCATCAGTCTGCACTGCCCGCTCACAGAAGAAACCGATCAGCTGGTAGACGAGCAATTCATCGCCGCGATGAAACCCGGCGCACTCCTGGTCAATACGGCTCGGGGCGGGCTGGTAAATGAACAGGCACTGGCGGATGCTTTGCGCAGTGGGCACCTTGGGGGGGCGGCGCTGGATGTCCTCAGCCAGGAGCCCCCACCCGCCAGTCACCCACTATTGGACAGAGATATCCCCAATTTGATTATCACCCCCCACAACGCCTGGATCAGCCGTGAATCACGCCAGCGCCTACTCAACGGCGTCGTAGAGAATATTGAAACCTGGAAAAGTGAGAGTACCAGCCATCCATAAACAACTCGCTTTTATCTAACCCAAGCCATCTCAGGCATCTGCCGGTCCGAGGACTAATCCCCTCTGTGAACTCAGGCCGGCTTTTGCCGTTTGAAACTACGACCGGGCCCGAACAGCTGCCAGCCATAGTCCAAGATCAGTAGCAGAGACAGGGACTTTTTCCTGCAAAAATCGCGTGAAAAAAACCCCTTTTTCAAGTGGGAATTACCACGCGGGACTATAGACTTCCTCGGCAATTAAACCCCGAGAGGAGAAACCTGATGGCAACCGCAAGATCTCCACATACGAACTCCAGTAGGGAGAAGCTGCAACAGGCCTATAATCTTGCTGGAGAGGCCGCTTCACAAGCTGCTGGCAGCTTGAAAGAGAGGGCCCGGACCTCTGTAGAGTCCCAGAGACAACGTGCCACCGATGTAATGGAAAAAGCGGAGTCCTCACTTCGGGAGCGCCCCATTCTCGCTGTTGGCTGTGCATTCGTTGTTGGCTGGGCAATTGCGAAGCTCTTTAAGTAACGCTTCTCTCTTTTTTTCGACTGGTAAGGACACCCCCTGATGGGCAATGAAAAAAAGTCCCAAGCGTCTGGCGAGAATGCCGATCCCGCTGCGCAGGAGCGCAGCCCGGGTCAGTCTTCACCTTCTCCCTCAGGGAAAGACTCTGATGGAGAAGGTGAAAATAGCCTTGAAGCTACCCTTGCTCGCGCCGAGGCAACACTGACCCTACTGACTGCCTGGTTGGCTAATATTCAAAAGCTATTCCAGCTGGAGTTGGATAGAACGATTGCAGCCGGCAAGCGTATTGTTGCCCTGCAACTGATGTTACTGCCTCTAAGTGCGGCCCTCATCGTCAGTCTCTGTGGAGGCGTTGGGCTGATTGCCTACTATTTTTCCCAGTCTATTTATTTGGCATTTCTGGTATTTATTCTTATCCAGGTCGCTATTTTGGCGGGAGCTATCGTTTATCAAAAGAAGCTGGTGCCCCTACTGGGTTTTGAAGAGACCAAGCGACAAGTTAAAGAGGCTTTAAACGATGTCACTGAAGTCTTTAAATAAACAGATCGAACAATGCAGCCGGGATACGGAGCGACAACGGCTCAGTGTTTTGGCAATCGTAAATAGACAACAGCAAGATGTTCAGCAGCGTTTACAGGGAATTCCCCTGCCACTGGTTTTAGGTCTGGCTTTAATTGCCGGGTTCGCGGCGGAAAAATTATGGCAATTGCCCCGCACCTCACAGGTGGTTCAGTTTATGCTGTCTATGAGGGCTTTTTAGCCGACGCTACTCTTTATAAAAATATTAATTCAACGGCCACTTTTAAAAAGAGGGGCACCGGAAAATAACCATAGAAAATAGATACTGGCACATCTTTGTGCCAGCCTCACCTATTAATACCCTGTATTAATCAACATCCTTGTCGGTCACTTTATCTTGGGTGTTATTGTCAAAATCACCGGCGCTGTGGCGCTCATGTAATTGTTCGCTGGGCTCACCCCAGGTTCGATTGACCATTCGTCCGCGCTTTACTGCTGGCCGCTCTGCAATTTCCCCCACCCAGCGATTGAGATTTTTGTAACTCTGGGTATCGAGAAATTCCGCCGCACTATAAGCTTCATTGCGCACCAGGGCCCCATACCAGGGCCAGATCGCAATATCGGCGATGGTATAAGTCCTTCCCGCCACATACGGATGCTTTGCCAGCTGTTGGTCCAATACGTCCAACTGGCGCTTTACTTCCATAGCAAATCGGTTGATCGGGTATTCATATTTTTCCGGTGCATAGGCATAAAAGTGTCCAAAGCCTCCCCCCAGGTAAGGGGCTGAGCCCATCTGCCAGAAGAGCCAATTCAAAGCCTCGGTGCGCTGCTCAGGCGTATGAGGCAAGAGGACATTAAACTTTTCTGCCAGGTAGAGCAGTATGGAGCCACTTTCAAATACCCGGATTGGTGGCGTAGTGCTGTGATCCACTAAGACCGGAATCTTGGAATTTGGGTTTGCTTCAACAAAACCACTGCCAAACTGCTCTCCTTCAGTGATACGGACTAAATGGGCATCGTATTCTGCTCCCTCAAACCCGAGTTCCAATAACTCCTCTAACATCACCGTCGCTTTAACCCCGTTCGGCGTGGCCAAAGAATAGAGCTGCATCGGGTGCTGCCCCTGCGGCAGCGCTTTATCATGGGTCGCACCCGCTACCGGCCGATTGATACTGGCAAAAGCGCCCCCGCTTTCCTTATCCCACTGCCAAACCTTGGGGGGAGTGTAGGTTTCGTTCGACATTAAACTGCTCCAACTGAATTTAAGGTTGCTCTCAAGCAAAAACACGCATGCCGCGTCAATATACTGTATTGCCTCTACCCCACGCTTAACACCAAGTACCAAACTGGGTTACCCATCTTGTACCTATCGTTTCAAATTGACATAGGTACTGCAAATAGTATCCACAAAGGCCTCCACCTTTGCTCCAAGTGGAGTCCTTTTGATCCAGAGGTGGCCCTTTGTCGGCCCTTTTCCCCTGCCACCCTCCTCACGAGTTGAAGCCCCCAAGCGACTCAACCATAATAGCCGCCCTGCGCGGCATTCGACGGTGCTCACAAGGAAGGTGCTAGTCTCACCTTAACCCTGCCGACGCCATTGCCGCTGTTCGCGCCACTCCGCCCTCGGGCTTTAACCGGACCTGTTATGACCGAATTTGCCGTCATTCTGCTCAGCACCATCTTGGTCAATAATTATGTGTTAGTGCAGTTTCTCGGCCTGTGCCCGTTTATGGGAGTTTCCAATAAACTGGAGACCGCTGTGGGTATGGCCGGCGCTACCACCTTTGTACTTACTTTGGCCTCTATTTGTTCATACCTGGTCAACACCTATCTGTTGGCCCCCTTTGGTATTGAAGATCTTCGCACCATCTCATTTATTCTGGTGATTGCTGTTGTCGTACAGTTCACGCAGATGTTTATCCAGAAGACCAGCCCCTTGATGTACAAGGTGTTAGGCGTTTTTCTACCGCTGATCACTACCAACTGTGCCGTGTTGGGTGTCGCTCTACAGAACACTATGAAAGCGCACACTTTTATACAGTCCACTCTTTACGGATTTGGCGCAGCAGTGGGTTTCTCCCTGGTGTTAATCTTGTTTTCCTCGATGCGCGAGCGCCTTTTTGCCGCCGATGTCCCGCTGCCATTTCGCGGCGCTGCAATCGGTATGGTCACTGCCGGACTGATGTCGCTGGCATTTATGGGCTTTAGCGGTCTGGTATAGGGTTTCGAAATGCTGGACTGGATTTCACAAATTTCTTCTCCCCTGCTGGTGCTCGGTGGCATGGCATTGGTATTCGGTGCCCTGCTGGGTTTCGCCGCCGTTCGCTTCCGGGTGGAGGGTGACCCCCTCGTTGAGCAGGTCGATGCCCTGTTGCCACAGACTCAATGTGGCCAGTGTGGCTACCCCGGCTGTCGCCCCTACGCAGAAGCGATAGTGCACGGCGATACCATCAACAAGTGCCCCCCCGGCGGGCAGGCCACTATCAATGAGTTGGCCAATCTGCTGGATATAGAGCCCATGCCGTTGGACGCCGAGCATGGCGTTGAAGATGTAAAAAAAGTGGCATTTATCCGCGAGGCAGAGTGCATCGGTTGCACCAAATGTATTCAGGCCTGCCCGGTAGATGCCATTGCGGGCGCCGCCAAATATATGCACACGGTGATCACCGACGAGTGCACAGGATGCGACCTTTGTGTCGAGCCCTGCCCCGTTGACTGTATCGATATGGTTCCCCTGGAAACCGCTTTACAGGATTGGCATCCACACAAGCCCAGCGATAGCTCGGTGCTGATTGCCAGCGATCGCTGCACTATTCAAGAACATACCGGGGGAGGCGCGGTTTGAACCCCGTAGATAGCAAGACCAAACAAAGAGAGGCCGTTCAGGAGAGACGCGCAGCCCGCGAGGCACAACTGATTGCCAGTGAAAAAGCGCGCGAGCTGCGCCCCAACGACTTCCCCGGCGGAGTGCACCCTCCCGAGAACAAACACCAGAGTACCGGTGAGCCTATAGGAGTGATCCCCCTCGCCGAGGACTTGATCGTACCACTGCTACAGCACTCCGGTACCACCGCCATACCGCTGGTGAACCTCGGTGATAAGGTATTAAAGGGGCAAAAGATTGCCGAAGCCGACGGTTTCATTAGCTGTCCAGTGCATGCTCCCAGCTCCGGCAGGGTTATGGCCATTGAACCCTATCCAGTTCCCCACCCTTCGGGTCTGCTGGAGGACTGCATTGTCATTCGCACAGACGGCGACGATGCCTGGTGCGAACTCACCCCCTGCGAAGATTACCTCCAGATTTCACCGATAGAGCTTCTGGACAAGATCCGCGACTGCGGTATTGCCGGCATGGGCGGTGCAGGGTTTCCAACCGCTGTGAAGCTAGACCCTCACGGCGGCGCCGAAATTGATACTTTGATTATCAATGGGACAGAGTGTGAACCCTATATCACTGCCGACGATATGCTTATGCGGGAGCGTGCCGACGAAATTATTGCCGGCGTGGAAATTCTTGCCCATATCCTCGACCAGCCCGAACGGGTATTGATTGGTATCGAAGACAATAAGCCCAAAGCTATCCGCGCGATGCGCAAAGCTGTCGAAGGCACTCGATTCGATATCGTGGTATTCCCCACAAAGTATCCGTCCGGCGGCGAAAAACAGCTGATTCAAATCCTTACCGGCCGAGAAGTGCCCAACAAAGGGCTACCGGCCAATGTGGGGATTGTATGCCAGAATGTCGGCACTGCTCGCGCGGTATATCGCGCGATTCGGTTTGGCGAACCCCTGATCAGCCGAGTGACGACTGTTGTCGGCAAAGCACTGGAGCAGCAGCGCAATATCGATGTGCCTATCGGCACTCCCATAGAACATATCCTCAAATACCACGGTGTCCATCGGGGCCTGATGCAAAAGGTGATCATCGGCGGTCCGATGATGGGTTATACGATTGACGATCAACGCGCTCCGATCGTAAAAACCACCAACTGCCTGCTGGTACCGACCCGTGAGGAGCTACCGCCAGCACCGGTGGCCCAAGCTTGTATTCGCTGCGGTTTTTGCGCAGAGGCATGCCCGGCTTCCCTGCTGCCGCAACAACTCTATTGGTATGCCCGCGCCGACGAACGGGAGAAGCTACAGGCCTACAACCTGTTTGACTGTATCGAGTGCGGTGCCTGCTCTTACGTCTGCCCCAGTACGATTCCCCTGGTTCAGTACTACCGCGCTGCCAAGGGTGCAATTCGCACTGCTGAAGCGGAAAAAGAAAAGTCCGATCGCGCACGCGATCGTTTCGAATTCCGCAAGTTGCGCCTTGAAAAAGCTGAAAAAGAGAAAGAAGCGAAACGCGAAGCCCGGCGCAAAGCCGCTGAACAAGCTCGCCAACAAAGGGAACAAAACCCTGAATCTCCGACTGCCAAAGCTGAGAAGCAGGAAGCAGATGTTGTCGCCGCCGCCCTGGCGCGAGTTAAGTCCCGCCAGGAGGATCCTAAGCAGCTTTTGGCCCGCGCCCAGCGTACTTTCTCCAGTGCCGAGAGCCGGGTGGAACGCATACGCAATAAACTGGAAGCTGCCGATGAGAGCCAGCGCGACCAATTGGCAGCGCAACTCAAAGCTGCTGAAGTGAAATTGCAGGAAGCACAACACAAGTTGACCCTTGCCGAACGACGCGCCGATAGGGATACCACCCGGGAGCCCAACCAGAAAGAAACCAATGCAGCTGTGCGGGCAATTACCAAAGCCCGTGCCTCCGCAGAGGCGCGGGCCCAGATGAGTGACGCCGACAGACTTGCTGCAGATATCGAAGCACTGCGCAAGCGCGTCGCCAAAGCTGAGACTCGCCTGCAAAAGGCTCGGGATGAAGATGATGCCAATCTGGGCGCATTCGAAAGTGCCCTGGAGAAGCTACAAAAGAAACTGGAAGACAAAATGCGCGAACAACAAGCAGCACAGGACGGAAAGCAATAATGTCTCTGATGCGCGCCACCTCCCCTCACGCCCGTTCCGGCAATGACACCACTAAAGTCATGCTACAAGTCGCCGCGGCCACCATACCCGGTGTGCTGGCGATGGTGATTTATTTCGGTATCGGAGTACTGATCAATATTGCCCTGTGCACAATCACAGCGCTTCTGTGTGAAGCAGCGGTAATGAGATTACGCGGCAGGCCGGCAGCATTCTATCTGCGGGATTGCAGTGCTTTTGTAACTGCACTGCTGCTCGGTATCGCGCTTCCGGCCTACTGTGCCTGGTGGCTGCCGATAGTGGGCACTGCGGTGGCTATTGTCCTGGCCAAGCATCTTTATGGCGGTATGGGGTACAACCCATTTAACCCCGCAATGGTGGGCTATGTTGTCCTGCTGATTAGTTTCCCGGTAGATATGACCCGCTGGGTGGGAGCTGCAGAGGTTATCGGCGGGACACCTAGCCTGGAAGAGGCCTTCTCTCTGGTAATCGGTACCTACAATGTCGATGGTTTTACCCGCGCTACACCGCTGGAAATCGTGCGGTTAAACGAGTCAGTGCTTCTCTCCCAGCTCTATGAAATGGAGCCGGTCCTCAATAAAGGCACATTTGCTGGAGTCGGTTGGGAAACCGTCAGCTTCGGATTCCTGTTAGGTGGGCTGTTCTTACTATTTCGCGGCATTATTACCTGGCATGCACCGGTTGCCATGCTCGCCACCCTCACTCTGATTTCCCTGTTTTTCTACGACAGCGGCAGTTCCTTGTCAGAGGGATCCCCCGTACTGCATTTATTTTCTGGGGCCACCATGTTTGGGGCCTTCTTTATTATTACCGACCCTGTCAGCGGTGCCACCAGTAACCGGGGCCGCCTGATTTTTGGGGCCGGTGTGGGGCTGCTCACTTATGTAATCCGGGCCTGGGGCACTTACCCCGATGCGGTGGCTTTTGCTGTATTGCTGATGAACTTTGCAACACCAACCATTGATAACTACACGCTTCCACGGACCTATGGCCACAAGGGCTCCCGCCGCGCTACCGACCTGGAGGAGAGCTGATGCTTAAACAGTCAATGGCCTCCAATGCCGCCGTTCTCACTCTTATCGCCCTGGTCACTGCAGGTACACTCGCAGTGACCCAAATTACGACTAAAGAACCGATTGAGAGAGCTATCCGGGAAGCTTCGGCGAAAGCGCTACTGGAAATTATTCCATTGGAACGCCACAGTAATGACATGTTGGTAGACACCTATCCAATTCCAAAACCTTACTGGAATCAGCTAGGCCTGCAACAAGGTGGAGATATCAATCTCGCGCGGGAAGAGGACGGAAAAGTCTCCGCAGTCATTGTGCCCGCAGTCACACCGGATGGATATTCCGGCCCGATAAAAATACTCGTTGGTGTGAATCGCGATGGCACTATTGCTGGCGTCAGGGTAACAAGCCACACAGAAACTCCGGGGCTGGGCGATAAAGTCGAGCTGAAAAAAAGTAACTGGGTGCTCCAGTTTGACGGCCTGTCACTAAAAAATCCGCCTTCAGCCGATTGGAAAGTACAAAAGGATGGCGGTGTTTTTGATGAATTTACTGGCGCAACAATTACTCCTCGCGCTGTTGTCAATGAAGTGCACCAGGTGCTTGAGTTTGTAGCCCAGCACCACGAACAAATATTTAATGCGCCAATGTCCAATCGAGCGGTAGAGATTGAGAACTCTGAAATCGACTCGGAACAAGTACCTGCGGCGGTTGAGGAGCAGAACTGATGGCAACTCCCGGCTACACAGAAATCGCCCAAAATGGGCTGTGGAAAAATAACCCCGCGCTGGTGCAATTGCTTGGCCTCTGTCCCCTGCTGGCGGTCACCGGTTCCGTAGTGAACGGCATCGGCCTCGGTTTGGCCACTACCGGAGTTCTCACCTGCTCCAACCTTGCGGTCTCCCTAATCCGACGACAAATTCCGGATACTGTCCGCTTGCCGGCCTCCGTTATGATCATCGCCACCTTCGTTACCTGCGTTGAGCTATTGATGAAGGCTTATACCTACGAGCTTTACTTGGTGCTAGGTATTTTTATCCCGCTAATCGTAACCAACTGTGCGATCCTCGGGCGAGCAGATGCTTTTGCCAGTAAAAACCCCGTGCTTCCGTCCTTGGCAGATGGATTTATGATGGGTATCGGTTTCACTGCAGTACTCATCGCCATTGGCGCAGTCAGAGAAATTCTTGGCCAAGGCACGCTATTTTCAGATATGGACTTGTTATTTGGTTCAATGGCAAAAGATTGGGGTATTTCCATTTTTGGCAGTGACTATCCAGGCGTTCTTGTTGCCGTGCTTCCTCCCGGTGCATTCCTTGTCGCCGGCTTATTGATCGCAGCAAAAAACGCCATTGATATCGGTATTGAAAGACATAAAAGCCAGAAAGTTAAGATCATTCCAGGCTCAAAGCGCGTACGTGTTACCGGAAAAATCTCTTAAGATAAGCAGCAGCTAACCAATTTAATTCTGCAATTGAATGGCTATTTATCCTGCCAATCGATTGCAGAACTTAATTTTTTCACCAAAAGCCAAAATGTGAACCCCCTCACTAATCTGTATCTTGCGGATTTTTCATCTTTCACTTTTTCAGTATGATGAGATACATCATCAAATCCCCACTTTTTTACATTTATTGCGCTGTACCAGTGCAATATTCGTGTAATCGAATGTAATAGCATTATTCCCTTTTTTTAATTTTGTTTGGCTAGAATGGCACGGCCGACCAGCTTCACCTTGCTATCGGCGCCAACGCAATAAGACAGGGATAATGCTATGACTGTAGACACTGGAAAGTCTGAATTGGTCTACCACGGCCGCCGGGCCCAACGCGCAGATAGCCGTCTGCGGCGCAAGGCGATTCTAGAGGCCACCCTGAGACTGATCGTTAAAGAAGGTATCCGCGGCATCAGGCACCGTGCAGTCGCCCGCGAAGCTAACGTTCCTCTCGCGGCTACTACTTATTATTTCAAAGACCTGAATGACCTGATCAGCGATTCATTTACTTATTTTGTTGAGCAGGGACTCGAGGCTACACGCCAACTGCATGAAGAGAGTTTTAGTGCGGCACGGAATTTATCCGCACAAGAGCGGGCGTCACATAGCAGTCGTAAACTGCTGATTCAACAATTGACCCGTTTTATTCTTACTCATGTCCGCACCCAGGCTGAAGACCGGGATCGCAGATTGGTTGAACTGGCATTCCGCAATGAAGCGCTTCGCAATGAGCAGCTGACCCGCGCGGTGCGGATGGCCAATCACGCCAGAGAGTCAATGATTAAGGAATTCTTCCAATTACTGGGTCTGGCTGATTCTGAAGCGGCTGCACAAATTGCTCACGGTACGATCCTGAACCTTGAGTATGAAATTTTGAGCGGTGCTATTGCCATCGACTCGCCGCTGCTGGAACGCACCGTCACCTTGATGATCAACGGATTAATTCCAGCGGCAACAGTTGTTGCTGAAACTGCAGCATACGGCTGAATCTTTCTGAATTACTCGTCTCCAGGAAACGGGTATGGAGTTGTCCCCTCCATACCCAACTCCTCTCCATATAGCTCTTTCCAGATAGCTTCCAATAAAGATTAAGTGCAGCTTCCCGGTAGGGAGCTTACCCACTGCTTTAGTAATTCAACGCCCTCTGTATGCACCATGCTTCTACCTAATTCAGGCATCATGGCCCCAGGTGCGGTAGACTCTACACGAAAATTCAAAATAGAATTTTCAGGCTCTCCCGGTACTATTGCGAATAAATGCCCTCCACTGCCTGTACCCGCAGCAATAGGCGGTTTACATAGCCCAAGTTTGCGCCAATCAGTTTCGCCATAATGCAACATAAGCCCCGAGGTATCTGCCGGCCCAGTAGGATTGTGACAGTGGCCACAATTGATATCCAAATAAGCCCTGGCACGATCCTCCAGCGACACAGTCGCATCGTAAATATTGGCATTTCTCGGTAAACTTTTCAGATCAGGCAGCCCACGTAAATAGCCGGCCTTCTGCCAAAACAGCAATTGATTCTCTACTCCGCTACCGTAGGGATAGTCTTTATTCAGATGTCGAGCTTTTGGGCCGAGAGGAGAAATGGCTTTGTCAGTAAACTTTTCTGCATGGCAACCAGCACATTGATTGGCGTCAGGTACTACATAACTAAGGTTTTCCTGTTGTCCGTTCAGGCCAACCAACTGAAAATTTTTCACATCTCCAGCAATCTCAAGAGTTGCCTCAGTCTGCTCTTTATTCCAGACATAGGGCAGCGCCTGCCAATTTTCCTGCCTGCGGATTAAAAGCCGCGTCTCAACGAGACGGACTCGATTTAAATCAAGTGCCTGCCCAAAGCGCCCTTCAACATAATCCGCAGAGAAGTCATCGGTACGGCGAACTACACCACTACTCTCCTGTGGATAGTAAAATGTCTTGCTTAAGATAGTTCCGACAGGGTAATTAAACTGTTCTTCTCCGTAGGTTACAAACGCCCCCTTAGGCAGCCAGACGGTTCTGAACTTATGAGCATAATCGGTAAATAAACCCGTATTTAAATCGTAGGGTAATGCTCTTTCCGCAGGGAAGAGCACACCTTTCTCCAGTCTCAATAAATTCCATGCACTGAGATTTTCGGGCACCTCTTCTGCCGGGAATAAATGAACATCCTTTTTGTATGAATCACATCCCACAAGGCCAATCAGTAATACAAGGCTCCAAATAGAATAGATAAGCTTCCTACTTATTTGATTGTTATTCTTCATTAGCTACCTCTATCACTGCCAAATGGTCTTCATTTTCCAGCTTTGGATCAAAGTCTAAAACTACTTTGGCAAGCTTTTCCAAATGACACTGATGAGGTGCTATATCCGAGGATATATTCTTATACTCATTTCCAAAATCTATGTTGAGAATTCCTGCAGGTTCGTTATCAATACATAACTTTAATGCCTCAGGTATTTGACCATCCACCAGTTTACTTTGATCAACAACCCCATCCCAAAGAATATCCGGCAATGTACCTGATATTCCAAACATAGCTAACTTCAGAGCTTTTAACTTAAGATGATCTGGCGATGTACCACCGCCAGAAAAGTTATTGGCATAGATATAGATCCCCTCTGGGTATGGGTCAAAATCAGCTTGCGTAGACTTATCACTATAGTATCCAGCCGTAAAATAGCTGCTGATCAATATGTTAGCAGTATCATTATCAGAAATATCATTTTCAAAAATCTCCACCCGATCATTCGAGTTAATAACCACCCCAGATCCTGCTGGCACGGCAGCAACCGGCGTGCCCTCATGACCAAAATTTCCAGTATTATTATTCTTTATCTGGTTATTGTAGATACGTGTACTGTGCCCTGGCTGCGGAAGATTAGGCATATTAAAAACAAGAATTCCCCCAGTATTATTCACAGCAATATTGTTGTAAACATCTGCACCGATCGTATTCTCTACCTCAATACCCGCCACATTAAATTCTGCACGGCTATTGCGAACAATAACATTCCGCGACTGACCGACATAAATTCCTGCATCTGAAGCACCAATAGCTACCACACCATCGATTAAAGTATTTTCAGTCTGTACAGGATAAATACCATAGGCACCATTTTGGGTAGACGGGCCATTGGTCCATTCAACACGAACATCCCTGATGATAATGTTTTTGCCCTCATTAATTTTCAGGGCATCGCCTATGGTATCCTCAATAGCCAACCCCTCAATAGTAAAGTTACTGGCATTAACTAATATCCCCTCAGCACCCTGAATTTGCCCCTCAAAGGAGAGGACAGATTTATCCATGCCAGCTCCACGTAGCGTTACCCCATCAATATTCAGGGATAAACTACGATTAATATGGAATTTACCCTCAGGAATAGTAATAACATCCCCGGTCTTTGCAGATATCAGTTTTTTTAATAGTTGCTTTTGAAAATCAACCTTACTGGAACTGTCCTCAACTCTGGATTCAGGCCGTTCAGAACATCCAACGGATACTATTAAAGCCAGAATTACTCCCATATACGCTAAAGTCTTCATAGCCACACCTTTTATATAAATTATTGTCAATTGAGCTACTCAAACCTCAAATTGGTACTCATGTACCAATTTAAAGATGAAAACAGGACTAAATACACACTTTGATACTATCCAACCAACACCTCGTTATCAAGGCGCTATTATTAATACAGAAGACAACCCTAGAAATTCATTTAAGCGCCATACTCCCAAAAACAAAAACCACTTATTGAAATCAAGATGGCCAGTACTTCAATCAAAAAATATCAGTTTTTGTGTTTTCTTATTTACATATTCTGCTCACTTGACGCTGCTGCCGAAATGATAGCGATACAGATCTCTGCTCCTAATGGATCAAACCTCTACACAGAACAACCTATCGATAAAAGTACAGATATCAAAGGAAGCGAGCCTATCTATATCAAAATATCATCAACTCAATATCAAGCAATAAAGTGCAAAGGCCCGTGGGGCGCTACAAAGTACAAAAAATGGATGACGGAGGGGCCTGGTTTCAAGCTCTACCAAAGTGATAAGCAGCTGCTCATTCAGGTTGTTGAACACCGGGTAATTAGCGCTGACATGGCCATTAACTCCATGAGCATACATTGCATGGACGCAGAACCTAAACAAGTTATTAAATCAATAGCGGAGATAGTGATCGAAAGATCAATAAATTCAGAAGAAATACTAGAGTTTGATAACGAGTATAAATTATCTTACCAGTACTCAATTACAAAAGGAAAACCGTAAGTTTAGTCATTCAGGAAACTATTCATGCCGGCATAAACTTTTGCGCACTCCCCTTTCACTAAGTCTTCAAGAATCAAAAATGGATGAATCATATCGGAAAAATGAACATTTTCAGACCTAACACCCACCTCTTCCACTTTCCGGTAGTAAATATCCCCAGTATCCCGGTGCGGGCAAAACTCCACGGTAAAAACTAAGGTTTCAGGAAGAGCTGCCGTAAAATCCATAAAAAGAGGGGATGCTTTTTTTCTACACTGCCCCTCAGCAAAATATTGCCCCAAGTACCAAATTGATTTTCGTGCCTCTAAAAAATAGCCTACCGCATTCTCTTCATGGGACCGTAAATGCATGGTGTAATCGAGAACCGGATAAATTAAAACCTGCTTTTTAATCTTAACGCTGTAGTCAAATTGAGCCAGGTGAGACATTGTGGCGGCCAGAGCGCCACCTGCAGAGTCCCCAGCAACCGACAAACTCGGTTGATAATATAAGCCCAATCTATCCAGTGCCGCCCAAACCCCAACAACTGCGGCATAGCAATCTGTTACTGCGCTCGGATAGCGATTCTCAGGGGCCAACCGGTACTCAGGCGCAACAACAATATGTCGAGTCTCCCGGGCAATCTTTCTGCAAATCGGGTCAAATGAATAAACGTTTCCAGCTACATGACCACCGCCATGAAAATAGACAAGAACAGGTAGAACTTCATCGGGATAGGGGACAAAGACTCTTACAGGTACGTCATATCCAGAGGCATAGATAATGCCATCTCGTACCGAGGCAACATCTGGAATATCAGTGACATACTTATCTATAAACTTTGTGGTCGATTCCCGAACATTGATGGGGTTGAACTCAAAGCCCTTTGAGTAGAGCTCTTTCATAGAGCTGTTGAATTCTTCAAGAAACCCCGAAAGGCGGTCATTTACTTTACGCATTGTCGTTACAGCCAGGATAGAAGAGACTTCGCCGTACCCGTGAATATGAGCCCCTTCACCGGGTACGACGTCGATAGCTTGTATCCCCACCACAACAACAGCCCTAAATCGCCTGGCGAAAATGCCTGAAACGACATTTCATCTAGTGATAGCTAGGAGCCCAAACTACTCAAGAGGAGTAAAAGACCGGTGCGGATACATAGCTCCAGAATAGAACTGTAGCAACCATAACAATGACTGCCATGACGAGTGACACCGTAATAATTGCACTGGCAAAAAGGAAGCCACGCTCTTCAGAAACACCCATCACAATAGGAATTCCCAAATAAAGCAGATAGACGGCGTAAGCAACCGCCAGAGTTGCGAGCAGTATGTCCAGCCACAACACAGGGTAAATCCCCGCAATACCCACAATAAAAATAGGCGTGGCAGTGAAACCCGCTACAACAACGCCTTTAAGGGGGTGAGTTTCAGCTCCGTAAGTCTTGGCCATCCAATGGATAAAATAACCAATAGCAGTAACAGCCAAAACCATTGTGCAATAAAATACGGCGACCAATTCCAAAGCACTTTGTCCCGTAATTCTCACCGGGGCACCAGTGCCAATCGTCCAGCCAACTTGTGTCGTGCCAAAATACCAAGCAGCTGCAGGAAGTAATGCCAGAACGATGACATAAGGAACCTGTCTACGCAGATTACGTTCAGAGAGACTGCCAATAAGCTGCCACTGTCTACGTGGTTGCAGCATAAGGCCAAGCATATGGGTCAACATCTCGTTATCCTCGACTGTGCAAGGAACTATAAGCGAGACCTATTAGCTCAAATTGATCTTGGAACTGCTGGTCAAAATGAGGTGTACCGCAATCAGGCCACTCTCAAGCTCCAATTTATTTCTTATTTAACCCCTTCACTTTTAGGTGTTAAGGTCGCACAAGTCAACAAACTCAATTAAATTGGCGGGAATGTTTACGCGAGCGTTTCGCTTGGAAACAAGTAAATAGAAAACACTGCTACAAAAAAACCCGCGAAGGATAAAGCAGGGTTTATGGTGGGGAAAGCTGATTACTAGACCCAGGCAGCCTTGGAAACTGCCCGGGTACGAAGATTCAGTACTTAAACTACAGGCTCAACAGAATGCATCCACCCGTAAGCATCCTCAGAACGCCCCTCCTGAATATCCAGCAGTGCTTGTCGCAAACGCTCTGCAACAGGACCTGGGGCATCGGCTAGTTCGTACTCTCTATCACCATCGCCAATTACGCTGATAGGACTGATTATTGCAGCAGTACCGCAAGCAAAAGCTTCGCTACAGTCTCCAGAAGCTATCTGCTCTAACAGCTCATCAATGGGGATCGCCCGCTCAACAACCTTGTACCCCAATCCCTCCGCAAGCTGGATCAGAGAATATCGTGTGATGCCCTCGAGAATTGAGCCGTTCAACGCTGGGGTATATATAGTGCCATCAATGACCGCAAAAAAATTCATCCCTGACAGCTCATCGATACTCTGCCGATTAGAGGGGCTCAACCAAAGCGACTGATCATAACCTCGCTCTTTAAGGCGGCCGATACTAAGTAGAGAACTGGCATAATTTCCGCCAACTTTGGCATCCCCAGTTCCCCCTACTGCAGCTCGAGCATCTTCTCTCTCAACCCACAAACGCATATTGCCGGAATGGTAGGCTTCCGAGGGACTAGCTATTACATAAAATTCATAGGCATTACTGGCTGAAACCGTTAGGTCCGGCTGGGTTCCCATTAGGAAAGGACGCAGGTACAGGGACTCACCGCTGTTGCTCGGGAGCAGGCCAGCGCAGTAAGCAGTCACAACACGAACGCCATCCAGGAACAGGGACTCAGGAACCGGAGGCATACATAAGCGCTTCGCTGAATATGCCATTCGTGCAGCATTCATTTCGGGCCGGAACAGTGCAGCTCCCCCCTCGGAAGTTCGATAGGCCTTCATTCCTTCAAAGCATGACTGCGCGTAGTGAAGTACCTTAGCAGCAGGGTCGACGGTCAGAGGCGCATAGGGGATCAACTCTCCACTACTCCAGCAACCATCCTGCCAAATGGCGCGAAACATTACTGGGGCCATGGCGGTTCCAAAGCCCAGCTTCTCGGGTGCTTCATAGCCCCGAAGGCTTACCGCGATCTCTGGATCGATATAGATACTCACTGAGCTCTCCTCTGAATTCGAATCAGCTGATTATGGCGCTTGTTACGCTGCAATCCAAATAGATCAACCTCTGATACAGCAACAGCAGTAATCTAACCCCAAATTCAGCATACTTGTTAGGACGATGATCCACCTATTTAGCTTCCGCCATCCTGATGTGGCACCAGCGCCAACCAAGCCACTCGCTACACTTCGCTGCCAAGTCGCGATATCGGACGTAATCAACAAATTTTTGGCATCTACTTACAGTCCCTCACCCCTAATTTGCACTCCCAACTGCTAAACCAAAAGGGTGGTCACAGGCATGCTGGCGCAATGGGCATTAAGTGGCTGAAGTACCCGCCGCAGCTTCCTTCTTGGCACATAGTGCTAGCTATACTGACTAATACGCGGCCAGGCAGGCATTTATAAGCATCCAGTCGCGCCGTCACTGTGAGCTTGAGGATACCCCCTCAATGCGCTCAGGGTCGAGAGAACCACATTCAGGAGAGAACTTCCGCCGTATTCGCTGTTGCAGTGGGCGAGCGGAAATAAGACCCGAAAACTGACAGGTGCAGGTTCCAACCTCAGCTGTTTGGTATTCGGTGAAGCCAAATATGAAACGGAAGTGGTTCAATCGTGACACAGATAGATACCAGCAATTCCTTTGCTATCGGCTTGATGTTTACAGCCACAGCACTGCTGTGTAATGGCGCCCTGGCCGACGATGGCGCACCTGTGGCAGTCCAAACTAATGCACCTCCAAAAGCCTTTATTGAAGCCGCCTCGAAACCACTCAAGAAAACACCTCGACAGCTAAGGCCCTCCGAGGCTGTAGAAAATTACCGTGAACGTATAGAGGAGCTCGAAGCCCAATATGGTGCTTATGGCGCCGGTATTGATGAACAGCTTTTGGGGCTGGCTACCGCATTACAGAAAGCTGGCGATCATGAGCAGGCTGTCACTGAATTTCGTCGTGCAATGCTGATTAGCAGAGTCAATGAGGGGCTCTATTCACTAAGCCAAATCCCTATGATCAAGCGCTTGATCGAGAGTCAAATAGCGCTCAATCAGTGGGAAGAAGCTAACGACAACCAGCAGTACCTCTACTGGCTCTACCAGAAAAATTACGGCGAAAAAGACCCCCGTATGCTGCCAGTAATCAACAACTTGAGTCGTTGGCATTTACAGGCTTATGTGGAGGAAAAAGGGGACACGCTATTTGAGCATCTAATTAGTGCAACCAATCTTTACAGTTTGGCGGTAGATATTATTACAAAAAACTTTGGCTCCACCGACCTTCGCCTTGTTGATGCCCTGCGCGGATTAAAAGCAACTAACTATTATCTGGCCACCTATAAGGGTGAACCCAACTCTCCAGTTTTTGTTAACGCCAGCTTTGGTGGTAGTGGCCCCGACTCACATCAGCGAACCAAATTAGATCACTACCGGATGAAGAGTTTTAACACCGGGAAAAAAGCCATTACCCGTATCGTTGATGTCTACCAAAGAAACCCCAAGTCCCCCCCGGCAGCATCAGCCAAAGCCAAAGTTGAACTCGGCGACTGGTACATGATGTTTAACAAGTGGCACTCCGCACGCCAAACCTACGGCGAGGCCTACAAGGCACTTTGGGATAACGGTGCCTCTAACGATGAAATTGAGGACATATTTGGACGGCCTGTGGCTTTACCCGCGCTCCCCGTTTTGGAGTCGGACAGCAAAGCCCTAGCCAATTCCCGGATTACGGTCTCCTATGATGTCACGGCTTTTGGCAAGGCGAGGAATATAAAAATACTCAGGGCTTACCCTTCAGATAAAGTAAAGATCCGCTCAAAAGTTAGAAACATTCTAAAACGCGCTAAATTCAGACCAAGGTTTGAAGATGGAGAGGCGGTGGAAACCCGCGGAATTGTGCAACGCTTTATATTCGACTGAGAAACCTATCACCACTGACACCAGCTCGATGTGGAATCTACGCAAATAATCAAATAACAACTATTTTTAAAGTTCCACATTGAGCATTTGCTAGTACCGGAAAAACACTTCATGTGTCTCACGCGGTCACACCGGCAAACAGTCTAGGAGAGAAAGAGATGACACCTCGAGCAGCGGTAGAAAAAATTCACCGCCACAGCTGTTTGTCAAATGTACTGGTACCAATTGCTTTGGCGGCGATCTTAACCGGTGGGTGCAAGAGCCAACAAACTCAGTCACAGCCACCAGCAATGCCATCTCTACCATCCTCCAGTTCATCTTCCAGTTCTGCATCGCAATCACAATCGCAATCTAGTAGCAGCAGTAGTTCGCAAAGACCTGGCCAATCAACGGCTTCGAGCAGTGGGCAGCCTAGTAGCAGCTCTTCCAGCCAGCCCAGTGCGAATATGCCTACAGCGAGATCAGAACAGAGCCAGCCCTCCAGTAGTGGAAGTAGCGGATCAGAGTCGAGGGATCAAAGTTCACCTGGGGATCAAATGCCGGACCCAAACGGTTCAAATGATCCATCGACACCAATTTATACGGATCCCGAACAAACCAGCCAAAATGGAGAGAAACCTACTGATCCTTCGTCTGGTGAAGATGGAACGCCTCCCGAAGAAATTGATTTTTCTGAGGAGGAGCAATCATCTTCGTCTTCCAGCGCATCATCTAGTAGCTCAGCTTCTAGCAGCAGCTCATCCAGTAGTAACTCAGAGGCCAGCGGCGCGCCTGCCAGCAGTTCAGCTTCTGGGCAACCCGGCGGTGGTTCGCCACGTTCCGGTAGTGCCCCCAATGAAGCTCCCACTTCATCGGCAGATCGCGTTGCAGAACTTGAGGGCCAGTTTGAATCCACTATGGTCAGCTATGACGGCATGATTTTGCGGGAGCGTGACTTTGTAAGAAACAGACCGGGGTCAGCCTCCGAAGAAAATAAAGAAGAGGCGATGGATGAGGCACCACCAGCAGGGGAATCCCTAGAAGACTTAATTCAATCTGCAGAAGCCGAAATTCCACCTCCCCCCAATGCAGGCCCAACATCAGGTAACGGCCCCAAAAATAATAACTCCAGTGGACAAATAACCGGTCCCGGACTGCCCGCCTCTGGACGTAAAGGTGATTTTAATCACGGTGGTTCACAGGCAGTTGTGCCCGCCGATATACCCAGTGGTACAGATGATGACGTCGTAGCTCGACAGATTCGTGAAGCTGCCACACGCGAGACTGACCCCGAATTGCGCGAAAAGCTTTGGGAAGAGTATCGCAAGTATAAAAGTGCAACGCAGTAGTCTTGGAGAACGCCGATATGTCGACCAACCAAAAAACCCGACCGGTTAAGTATCAGTTCATAACAAGAGTCGCAGCATTTTTACTAACTCTTGTTGTTATCAATGGTTGTACCACTACCGAAGTCAGAACTACCGCATTTACTCCGCTAACAATCGAAGATAACAATGTTCCCGAAGAGAGACTGCTGGATGTCGGCGTTATTCAATTCAATCCAGGTCTCGATACAGCACAAGCAGATGAAGATGAGCTTGTTTTTCCCGAGCTTCGTCAAGCTGAATCCCGCTATATGGCTGTCACACTTGCCGATTCATTGCAGTCCAGCCTGGGGTGGGGAGCTGTAAGGGTTATTCCATCGAGCCGCACCAATATTGATGTGACCGTATCCGGGCGTATTTTGCAATCTGATGGAGAAAAGCTGACGGTGGAAATCACCGTATCCGATTCCCGGGGGCAGTTGTGGTTTACCAAGCAGTATTCAGAGAACGCATCCCACTATGCCTACGACCGAAAGCACCCTACTGAAGGAGATGCTTTTCAGGGAATCTATAACCGTATTGCTAACGATATGCTGAATTACCGACAAAAGCTTTCAAATCAGCAAATCGTAGAGCTGCGCACAATTTCTGAGATGCGGTTTGCACGGGATTTTTCTCCCCAGGCATTCAATCGCTATTTAACTCAAAGTGCTGAGGGTGTCTATTTTTTAAGTGCTTTACCCGCAGAGAATGACCCCATGTTGCAGAGGGTAAGAAAAATACGGGAAAGGGATTATCTGTTTGTCGACACTCTGCAGGAGTACTACGGCACCTTCGCCAAAAGTATGGAAGTTCCCTATCAGGAATGGCGAGCCCGCAGCTATGAAGAAGTAAGGGAGATGCGAGAGTTAAAGCGCAAAGCCCGCAATCACACAATTATGGGAGCAGCAGCCATTATTGGAGGTATCGCAGCTGCTGGCGCTGGCACTGGAAGCGCTCAGGCAGCTGGGCAGGTTGGAATCGGTGCCGGGGGCTATCTTGTTAAAAGTGCATTTGACCGAAAATCCGATGCCAAGATGCATTTGGAAGCTCTGCAAGAATTAGGAGACTCCATTGAGGCAGAGGTAGAACCGCAAATTGTTGAGCTGGAAGATCGCACTATTACCCTCACAGGTACTGTTGAAAATCAGTATCGGCAATGGCGGGAAATTCTAAAGGAAATCTATGAAGCCGAAACTGGCGCAGTCAGTAACAGCATTTAAATTACGTTAGAGGTACCCAAAAAGCACGCTAATCAATGTGATTAGTTATTACTGAATACCCAACATCTTCACTGGGTCATTGAATAACACGGCGGAATCACTATGCAGCACCGCGATAACTCCAAGGAAGATACAGTTCATATAGAGCCCGCAGAATTCACATTCGGCGGAGAGGAAAGCTCTAAATCCCCTAAGTCAACGACTGCCAATGCTATTCATCAACGGGAGCAAAGGTCCTACTGGCCCGCCGTTCTTGGGGTGATAATGGTAAGCGCACTGGTCGGTGTATTTTGGGGGCTTCCTCAAGTTGTAAAACCACCAAAGCGTTCAGCCGATACAATTGTCTCCGTACAGCCTGGAAACAGCGCAGCTGTAGAGAGCAACCAAAAATCTCCTTATAGCGATGCAGAAATAATGCAGCAACGCAGGGAGGTTCAAAAGGTTCTCCAGGAAATTCTTGAAATCAAAGAAGAGCTCAAAGATCGAAAGGTAGAAGTGTGGGCTTTTGAAGAATTCTACTCTGCTGAAGACTTGGCTCTAAAAGCTGATGAAATTTATCGAAAACGCAATTTTATGGCAGCGCTCGAAAAATACCGGGAATCACTCCAGGCATTAGAGTACCTGAAAGATAGTATTCCCGAGCGCATTGAAACGCATATTAGTGAAGGTAATCGAGCTCTGAATCAGGGGGATAAGGATTCCGCCAGCGATGCTTTCAAGATGGTATTAACCATATCCAATAACCACCCCAGAGGCCTTAAGGGTATTGAGCGAGCCGACAAACTCCCCCTCGCTTGGTGGCACTTAACTCAAGGAACAAAGACATTTAAACAGGCCAAATTGGATTTGGCTCAGGAACAGCTCAAGAAATCTCTCGCGATCGACTCAGAAACAGCCGATGCTCAGGATCTATTGGCAAAGGTTGAGGGTGCAATTACAGAAAGGGATTATCAAAGCGCGATGTCATCTGGCTACGGTGCAATTGCCGAAGAAAAATTTGAATCGGCAAAATCCTATTTTCATCGAGCAAAGAACTTAAAGCCAACAGCAAAAGCCCCCGATATCGGCTTAGCACAAGCACAAAATGAAGCTGACAGAGTGCAGATAGAAAAACTCCTCCAACAAGCCCGCATGGAAGAAACCAAGGAAGAATGGCACAGAGCCCTAAAAAGTTATACAGACCTGGTCAAGAAGGACTCTAGCCTGGTGGACGCAATAACAGGCAAGGCTAGAGCTGCTGCCAGAGCAAAGCTGGATGACCAGTTAAAAGACTTAATTCAAGATCCATTAACCCTTGGCGAAGGTAAAAGGAACTACTTTGCCCGACAAGTACTAACAGACGCTCGCAAACTCAATACTAAAACCCCAAGGCTACAAAGACAAATTGAAGACCTTGAAAATGCCCTGACACAAGCCCTGATCCCCTTACCGGTTAAATTCAAGTCGGATCGAACCACCAGTGTCACCATTTACCATGTAGGGAAATTAGGTAATTTTGACCAAAGGGAAATCGCGCTGAAACCTGGGCGCTATATCGCCATTGGTACCAGAGAAGGTTACCGAGACGTTCGCCAAGAGTTTGTTGTAAAACCAGGTAAGCCCACAACGGAAGTTGTTATCCAATGTGCCGAAAGGATAAATGGTGCCAATAATAGTTAAATGAGAGAACCCAGACAGCAGCATAAACTCTAAAAATAAGATTTTCCGTAATGAGCTGCGATGACAACAGACACCTCGTTGAGCTGAGCGAAACGAGGTGTTCTGTGACAAACACCCTATAAATCCCCATGCAGATTACGCCAGCAAGCTAAGCTTTCTGCAGATAGAAAATTGTGTACCCACCTTTGGTCAGGCTGACTGAGCATAAAGCGATGCGTGCCAAACCAATGCCATTGCGAAAAATCTATAAGTACCAGCAATAGGGAAACATAAATGACAGTGAAGGAAGCAGTACCTGTCCAGGATGAAAAGCCGCCAGTTCAGGAACAAAGCCTGATTGAGCCAGTTGGATTCACCCCGGTACAAATAAAATCTACCCGCGCGCGACTCTTTCTTTCTAAGCGAGCATTGATTGTCGCAGGTTGCCTTTTACTCGCTATTTTTGCACTCAGCTATCTGATTATGGCGCGGTCATTAATCTTTGATACCAACCCGGTTGATGCCCGCATCAAGGTCAGTGGGTTCGCCATCCCTCTGGGCGATGGACATTTGGTTTTACCTGGTAATTATCAATTCACGATCAGTGCTGACGGCTATTTGCCCCAGAGCGGCGAAGTCGAAGTAAAACGTGACGGGCACAGTCGCCACTCCGTTTCCCTGGAAAAACTTCCAGGCCACCTACAGGTTAAAACAACGCCCCCTGTACCAGTAAAAATCCTTATTAATGGACGGGAAGTACCCAATAAAAATGGTCTTGTGGAAGCAATCAACGCAGGTCCTATGCGTGTGACTGTCCTATCAGACCGATACTTGCCGTTCACCCGTGAAATCAATGTTGAGGGGCTAGACAATACCCACACACTGGAGGCCGCACTTCGACCGGCCTGGGCCAGTATCACCGTCAGCAGCAACCCTCCCGGGGCCACGGTCACGGTTGAAGGAAAAGTTCTCGGCAGAACACCACTGACCACTGAATTAGTTCAGGGCGACAGAACCGTATCCATTTCACTGCCGGAACATAAAACTGTCGATATTCCTGTCGCTGTTACAGCCGGTGTCGATCAAACGCTAGCAACCGTCAGCCTGGGACCCGCTGATGGACTTTTACGTGTTGTTACCACCCCAGAGGGAGCGGGAGTGACGGTCAACGGAGAGTTTCGCGGTCATACCCCGCTGGAACTGGAATTGGCCTCCGGCCACAGGCATAGACTTCGCTTCTTCAAGGATGGCTACGCCTCTATTGAGCACACAGTTGACCTCGGTGCTGGAACACAGCGAGACCTGAATATAAACCTAAATGCTGTGTACGGCAGGGTTCACGTCAGTAGCGTCCCTCCAGATGCGGAAGTTTACATTGATGGTCAATACGCCGGGAACAGTGGACAAACTTTCAACCTGCCAGCCCGCAGCCATAACATTGTCGTACGTAAACAGGGCTATCAGGAATTTGACACTCGTGTCATTCCCAGCACCAAACTGGAGCAAACTGTCAGAGCGGTACTGCTTACATCCGAACAAGCGCGCTGGAGAGAAACCCCATCAACTTTGCGTCACGCAGCTGGCGGCACCATGAAACTCATGCGCCCCAACGCCGTATTTACCATGGGATCATCCCGGCGAGAACAGGGGCGGCGGGCAAACGAGGTTATGCGTCAGGTATCTCTAAATCGGCCTTTCTATATTGGGACCACTGAAGTTACTAACCGGGAATATCGGCGTTTCAAGCGCCTGCATACCTCAAGCCATATAAATGGTGTCAGTCTCGACAATGACAATCTGCCAGTTGTAAATGTCAGTTGGGTAGAGGCAGTGCTATTTTGCAATTGGCTCAGTGAAAGAGACGGTCTCACACCGGTCTATTTGACGGAAGCCGGGCGTGTTGTCGGCTTTGATGGCGCAGCCAATGGTTATCGCTTACCGACTGAAGCCGAATGGGCCTGGGTTGCACGATACGATCAAGGCACCATGAAAAAATTCCCTTGGGGAAATGAGCTACCAATAAAGAGCAATTCCGGAAACTACGCAGATACTACTGCCACAAAACTAGTTCCTGCAGTCCTTCGCACCTACAGTGATCGTTACGCAGCTACCTCACCGGTAGGTAGCTACAGTCCTAATGCTTTTGGTATTTATGACTTGGGTGGAAATGTCTCTGAATGGATTCACGATCTATACACGATAGGGACCGGGTTATCCCGACGTATCGAAGAAAACCCTGTCGGTCCAGAGGATGGGGACTTCCATGTAATACGTGGTTCCAGTTGGCGTCATTCGGGGTTGACTGAGTTACGCCTCTCCTACCGTGATTACGGAGAGTCCGCTCGTAATGATATTGGCTTCCGCCTTGCCCGCTGGGTGAATTAGGAGACTAGTGTGAAATTTTTATTACTTACTTTACTGCTTCTATTTATCAACTTCGCGTACGCAGAAGATGAAAACAAGCCGGAAGAGAACCAACAAACAGCGGCAGTAATCCCCAAGAAAGAAGCACCAATAACTAGGAATAAAAGTAATTCAGATGACTATAAAGCCTCGGAAGAAATCTCCGAAGACTTATCGGTTTCCTTTCCCGTAGATATATAGAAATAGCTTCTAGCGAGTATCGCCATGAAATTTAAATCATCAGATTTTGTCTTCCAGGTCTTTGCTCTTCTGGGGTCTATTATTTTGGTCCATGCGATTTATGTCGCCATTATTCGCCCTAATGCAGATGCGCTAATTGAGGAGCAACTGGCGAGGGAGGCCGCTGGGGAAACCTACGTTCAACAACGCTCTATCTACATTGTGATGCGCGACTATGAGCAAGAGGCCTGCTTTGTTCTGATGTTGTGGGCAATGGCCATTATGGGACTAAAGGCACAGAGAAGCATTCGCGAGCGAAAATTACTGGACAAAGCTCTACTTAATATCAGCGAGGGAACTCCTATTCTTCCCGAGGATACCCGTGATTTATCCCGCCCAATACAAGCCCTTCCTGAAGAGGAGCGACGATATTTAGTTCCCAGGGCACTACTCACCGCCCTGCAGAGATTCGGTTCTACCAAGAATGTCGCCGCCGTTTCCAACTCTGTAAAAGAGGTTTGCGAAACTGAGGGAGACAGACTCGACTCTGAGCTGGCAATGGTTCGCTATATTACCTGGGCTATTCCATCTATCGGATTTATTGGCACGGTACGAGGTATCGGCGAAGCATTATCACAGGCGCATCGAGCTGTAGAGGGGGATATAGCTGGCGTGACGGTAAGTCTGGGGGTCGCGTTTAACTCTACCTTTATCGCCCTGGTAATTAGTATCGTCATTATGTTTTTCACTCACCAGCTACAACTCATGCAGGAGCGCCTGGTGTTGGATACACAAAGTTACTGTGACAACCGCTTACTGCGCTTTCTGAAAATCAGCTAGCGGTTTTACCTGAATAAGTCGTAGCGAGGAATAAACCCATGGGACAAGGCGTCCTGGAAATAAATGACTGCGGATTACGTGTATTTTCAAATACTAACGAAGTACTGGAAAGTCCTGGAATTGCAGTTATTGAACACAATAAAATTCATATTGGCACCTCAGCTCAAATGCGTGCCAGGAGCCACCCGACTCAGGTTAACAACCAGTTTTGGAGAAGACTGAGCCTCGAGTCGCTAAAGTCAGAAAATCAACGTTGCCGCCACCATGCCGACTTGGTCTACTGCCACCTTCAGGAAATAGCGGAACACTGTGACCTTCCCGATGAAATTGTTCTCGCTGTTCCCGGCAATTTTACCCACGAACAACTGGCCTTACTTCTGGGAGTTATTAAAGTCAGCGATATCAATATCGTAGGCATTGTTGATGCAGCAACCGCGTGCCTGGGTAATTTGGCTCCTGCTGGAATCCAACTGCATATCGACCTACAACTCCACCAGACACTGGTAACAAAGATTGCTGTGGATAAGCAAGCCACGGTGAAAACAGTAGAAACTGTTGCCGACGCAGGACTACACAACTTCCAGGAATCCTGGGCTCGCGTATTTACCGATGCATTTATTATGCAGTGCCGATTTGATCCGCTACATTCAGCTGAATCAGAACAGCAACTCTATGATTTGATGCCCCAGTGGACTGATCGAGCGATGCGTCACGGAGAAGTTCTAGCTGAACTTGATGATCGAACAGCAAAGATCAGCCTGCGGCAGCTTCAAGATGCAACAACCCCTCTCCTTTCTCGTATACGGGCAATGATTGAAAACCTGGAGGAAAGTCAAAGTGTGAGTTTTATCTCCCATCGCTGGGCTGATATCCCAGGGGGAATTCAATTGGCCCAACGTGTACATCTTCTCTCAAGAGACTCCATTGCACATGCCATCAATCATCGCTGGAAAGAATTGCGCAGTGATAGCAGTACATTGAAACTGATCAACTCTGTCACTGCCCTCCCCCCCAGCGAGGTCAAGGTGCATGTAGAGAAATCCTCAGAAACCGTAGCGACACATTTACTTTTTGGCCACAAGGCACTGGCCGCCCAGGAACCTCTATTCGTTTTCTGGCATGACGAGAAATTTCAAGTCACCCCAACACCACCGGAGCACCCTGCCGCAACAGTCACAAATCATGCGGGCAGACTTGCTTTGCGGGTGGATGCTGGAATTCAGCTCACACTCAATGGAAAAGAGATTGAGTCACCCGTTAATCTCAACGCCGGCGATACAATTGGAGTTGCAGATTATCAAGATGTGATAACTGCGATTAGCGTGGAGCGATATGGGGCGTAAAAAGCGTCGTTTTTCCACATTTAGCCTGTCCTTCCTCGATATCATGTCCTGTGGTTTTGGGGCAGTAGCGTTAATTTTTCTTATTATCAAACACGGCTCCGATCACCAAGTTGAAGTAGAGACTGAAGATCTCACTGCCGAGGTGAACCTTCTGGAAGAGGAGGTGGAATTTGGACAGGAACACTTAGTTCAAGCCAGAAATACTCTGGATGTCGTTAGTGATGAACTGGTTGAGGCTCAAGGGCTTGCCAGGCGCATTTTGGAGCAAATAGAGGAAACCAAAGGCAATATCGCTGAAATCGACAGTATCGATGAAGAAGAGGATATCAAGAGGCTACAAGATAAACTCAAAAAACTGGAGCAGGCGAAAAAGAACCTTGAGGAAGAAAATAAAAAGCTGGGAAATAACGTTCGTAAATTTGTCGGTGATGGGGACCGTCAATACCTCACCGGCCTGCGCCTAGGCGGTAATCGCATCCTGATACTATTGGATTCATCTGCGTCCATGCTCGGCGACGAGCTTATTAAAATAATACGCGCCCGTAACATGTCTTCACCGGTCAAACGCAAAACTGAAAAATGGCGCAGGGCCGTCAGCACAGTCTCCTGGCTTACTGCTCAGTTTCCCAGGGATAGCCAATACCAGATCTATACTTTTAATACCTCTTTTCGTGCCGCAATAGCCGGTACAGAAGATCGCTGGCTCAATGTAGATGACCGCGACCAGTTGGACCAGGCTATCAAAGGGCTAGATGAAGTAGTGCCAGAAAATGGTACCAGTCTAGAGAGAGTATTTAACGCTATTAACGCTATGACGCCACTGCCCGACAACATTATTCTCATTACCGATGGGTTACCGACCCAAGGGATGAGTGCGCCCAGAAAACCCACTATTTCGGGTAGAGACAGGCGCAGTCTATTCAAGCGCGCGGTAAAAGTGCTCCCCAAGAATATCCCCATCAATGTCATTCTTGCCCCTATGGAGGGGGACCCATTTGCGGCTAGTGAATTTTGGAAGCTGGCGATGCAAAGCAAAGGCTCTTTCCTTGCACCTTCGAGGGACTGGCCATGATAGGAGCACAAAAAAAGCGTCGCCAGGAGGAGTTCAGCATTTCCTTCCTGGATGTTATCTGCTGCGGATTTGGCGCAATTGTTTTGCTGCTGATGATCGCCAAGACTGCAGAACCGATTGTATTAGAGGAAGCTGAAGTAGACCTTGAAGGGCAGGTATTGGAACTACAGCAACAGCTGGCAGAAATCCGTGGTGAGACCACAGTTATCAACCGGGATCTAAATTCAAAGCGAGAACAAATCGATATCGAGCGCAAGAGAATTGCCAACCTGCGCGGTGAGTTGGAAGCACTTCAAGCGGAATTTGCCAGTAAAACCGAAGGGCAAAGTGAGGATGGCAAACTCAAAGGTGAGCTGACCATTGCACTACAATCCATCACTGATGAAATGCGTCGCCTACTGGGCGAGAACTACCAGCGTAAAAACAATGTTATTGGCGGAATCCCTGTCGACAGCGAATACATTCTCTTCATTATCGACACATCCGGCAGTATGTTTAATTACGGCTGGGACCGAATGATGGCGGAGATGGTCAATACTCTAGACCTTTATCCCAATGTTAAAGGTATCCAGGTCATGAATGATATGGGGGACTATATGTTCTTCAATTATCGAAACAAGTGGATACCAGATACCCCTGGGCGCCGCCAAGCGATACTAAAGCGGTTGAAGTCCTGGAATCCTTTTAGTAACTCCAGCCCTGTTGAAGGTATCCAGAAAGCCGTCCGCAGCTTTTATGATCCCAGTAAGAAAATCAGTATTTATGTGCTTGGCGATGAATTCACCGGAAAATCAATCCGCAGGGTTATGTTAGCTGTCGAACGGGTAAATGCTAAGCACGGTGAGGGAAAACGAAATATCAGAATCCATGCAGTAGGATTCCCTGTACAGTTCTCTCGCCCTCCACACCTACAAACCACAGGACTGCGCTTTGCGGCCCTTATGCGCGAACTCACCTATCGAAACGGCGGCACTTTCGTGGGGTTGAATGACTTTCGCTAGTTAAATGATTCAAGGAGGAACATATGAGGTATAGGTCGACTTCCTTTGGACACCTAAAGGTACTTATTCTTGTAAGTTTCTTCCTGGGTGCTTGCAGTCATACAGTACAGGTGGATGGCAATTACCCAGCCCCAATAGGCGATCAATTGCCAATAACAGTAGGCTTCTACCTCAGTGAAGACTTTAAAAGTTTCACTTATAAAGAAGACAGTGAAGATCGTGAAGAATGGAATATAAGCACAGGCAGAGCACAAAAAAATCTGTTTGAAACAGTACTGGGTTCCATGTTTACCGATACCGTATCTCTATCCAGTTATCCACAGGAAGTCCCCGCCAATGTCGAACTGGTGATAGTTCCAGAAGTGCGAGAGCTGCAGTTCACAATGCCCAGAGAGACAAGGGTCAATATTTTTGAGGTATGGATTAAATACAACATGACCGCATTTGACCCCAGTGGCGGACAGGTTGCCAACTGGGTAATAACCGCTTACGGAAAAACCCCTACCGCATTTTTACAGTCCCAGGAACAGGCATTAACTCAGGCGATAAATATCGCCCTGCGCGATGCCGGAGCAAATCTTTATACCGGGTTTGGGAAAGTCCCTGAACTACAGGCCTTTCTCTCTGGGAAGCGCCGATCGCTATCACTGAGAGAAATCAAGGTGAAAGCCAAAAAGGCTGAATAAGAGGAGTAAATCGTGTTCAAGCCACTTCTAGTTGCAGCGATAGTCTTTATTAGCGGTTGTACCACTGTCGTAATTGATGAGTATCGACGCTCCGATGGTGAGCTTGCCGAAGGAGATTCCGTCGTCATCTTGGGCCGCCGTCATTCCAGTGAATATGAAACAGAGCCTGATTTAATTGCCTGTGTTGGTAGAGAACTACACAACCCTGAGTTAGGTGTAAACATTATTCCAGAGCAAGACTTTGTCGATCTTATGTACCCCTGGTTTGAACCCAGGACAGCACCTATGCATGTTCGCTCCCTAGATCGCCTGATGGAAAATGAAAGTGTGCGTGAGCGAATGGAAACCTATGGAGTGAAGTACATCGTCTGGATTGATGGTTCAACAGAGACCACAGCCAGTGCCGGCTCTATCAGCTGTACCATCAGTACCGGCGGTGCAGGGTGCTTTGGCTTTGGGACCTGGGATAAGGAATCTGACTACGAAGCGGCAGTATGGGATTTCAGGGACCGCGAATTATCTGGGAAACTTAGTGCAGATGCCAAAGGAACCTCCTATATGCCCGCGATCGTGGTTCCAATACCACTAATCGCCAGGGTCCAGAATAATGCCTGTAAAGGAATGGCGCTGCAGCTCCAACAATTCTTGATGCCAGCAGTAACACCCAGTTCATAAAAATTAAGACGCTACGGGAGGCCAGGGGTAATGAAATTTATCGAGCGTGTTTTTGCCAGCGCTATCCTAATACTCAGTGCAGGCTGTGCATTTAACCCTGCCACCAATAAGCCTGACCTTGTTCTAATGTCAGAGGACAAGGAGATCTCCATTGGTAAAGAGATGCATGAGAAGCTAATAGAGAGCACTCCGATCTATAAAGACCCAGTCCTAACCGCTTATGTTAATCATGTCGGGCAAAAAGTAGCCGCCGCCAGCGACAGACCGGATATCAAGTACCAATTTACGATCATCGACAGCCAGGATATCAACGCATTTGCCCTTCCCGGTGGGTATATCTACATCAACCGAGGCCTTCTAACTTACCTGCACTCTGAAGCTGAAATGGCGGCTGTACTAGCTCACGAGATTGGCCATATCACCGCCCGCCATGCGGTAAGGCAAAAAACAGCTGCGACCGGAGCCAGCGTTGTATCAGTATTGTCAGTTTTGGTTACCGGTAGTGGTGTAGTCGGAGATGTTGCAAATTTATATAGCACCGCTGCAGTGAAGGGTTACGGCCGCGAGATGGAACTGGAAGCGGATCGCTTCGGAGCCCAATATATGTTCAACGCTGGTTATGACCCCCAGGCCATGATCAATGTTATTGGGCTATTAAAGGATCAGGAGACATTTGCCCGACGCCGTGCCCGTATTGAGGGCAAGAAACCGCAAACTTACCACGGGGTTTTTGCATCTCACCCTAGAAATGACCTTCGCCTACAGGAAGTTGTAAACGCTGCAGGCCAGCTTCCCGAAGATAACAAAGAAACCAAAGTAGAATACTATCGGGAAAAAACAGATGGCCTTGTGTACGGACAGAACACACAGCAGTCCACTAAAAATCGCTACAATCACAAGCGGCTGGGTTTCTCCCTTCTATTTCCCGATGGCTGGTTGGTAGAAAATCAACGTTCAGCCATTGTCGGCTCTGCACCTGATAAAAGTGCACAAATTACCATTACAGTTACCCAACGCGATGGCAACCAGCCCGCTGACATGGCTCTGCGCTCAGAGTTCGATCTACGACAACTGGAGAAAGGGGAGAAACTCAATCAATATCGACTTGAAGGCCATACCGGAAAAATTCCACCGCTTGAAAAAGAGGATGCAGATCCAGACAGAATTGCGGTAATTTTTTATGGTAGCAGACAATTTGTACTGCAGGGGAAAGTCACAAATGATGAAGACTCAGATCCAGAAGCTATTGATAAATATGACAATTTATTCCTGACCAGCATTAGAAGCTTCAGGCCGCTACGACAAACTGACATTGTAGAAGAGAAGGACATCAAACGCTTGCGCTACGTCCAGGCCAATGAAAAAACTACTTTTGCCTCCCTGGCAAAACATATGGAAATCGGCGAATATGCAGAGGAGCAATTACGCCTCTTAAATGGTTATTATCCCCGAGGAGAACCCAAGCCCGGAGAATGGATAAAGATCGTTCAATAATTTTATAAGAAGCAGCCCCTAATCCTTTTTCTATCACCCCCCAAAATTTTGGAGGGTTAGTGTCTATCTGAAAATAAAAGATAATAATAAGGAGTAAGTGATGAATGGCATGATGATGCAATCCCAGCTCATCCTCACCGGTATTATGAAGCATGCTCTAAGCAACTCACCGGATAGTGAGATTGTTTCAGTTACTTTGGATAACCCCGATTTTCGTTATAGCTATCAACAAGCTTTTGAGCGAGTCTCGCAATTGGCAAATGCACTACAAAAGCTTGGAGCCAATGATGGAGATCGAATTGGTACTCTTGCCTGGAACGATCACCGGCATTTTGAACTCTACTACGCAACTTCTTGCAGCGGGCTCGTTTGCCATACCATTAACCCCCGGCTTTTCCCTGAGCAAATATCTTACATTATTGAGCATGCCACAGATCGATGGCTGTTTATTGATCCACTATTTATGCCCCTAATCGAATCTCTGGCAGAATATCTAGATTCGATTGAAGGCATCATTGTGCTAACTGATAAAGCACATATGCCCGCCACAAGCCTGAGCAATGTTTACTGCTATGAAACATTGATTGCAGCAGAGCCCACTGAGTTTCAATGGCCTGAATTAGAGGAAGAGAGTGCAGCAGCACTCTGTTATACATCAGGCACAACAGGCAATCCCAAAGGGGTACTTTATTCCCATCGCTCTCTGATGCTGCATACCTACGGCGTATTGATGCCAGATGTCTTTGCGATTAGAAGGGACGAAGCCATATTGCCTGTTGTTCCCATGTTTCACGTCAACGCCTGGTCAATACCCTATGCGGCACCGGCTGTTGGAGCAAAACTCGTGTTACCTGGCCCCCAAATGGGGTGTGGAGAAACGCTCAGTCAATTAATTCAAAAGGAAGCCGTTACTATCGCTGCCGGCGTTCCAACCGTTTGGCTCGCCCTGCTCAAGTACCTGCGGGAAAGTGAAGAGACCCTACCCAGCTTGAATCGAGTAGTCGTGGGTGGATCGGCTTGCCCCTGGAGTATTATGGAGGAATTCGAGCAAAAGCATGGGGTATACACCCATCACGCCTGGGGCATGACTGAAATGAGCCCACTGGGAACCTACAATGCCCGCATACCTGAGAACCTCTCTAAAGACGAAGCACAGGCCCTCAGGCTCAAGCAGGGCCGAGCGGGCTTTGGGGTCGAGATGCGTATTGTAGACCCCGAGGGAAATACCTTGGCACAAGACGGGCTGGCTTTTGGAGCCCTTCAAGTGCGTGGTCCCTGGGTCTGTGAGCGCTACTACCAATCCAAAGA
The DNA here is from genome assembly GCF_052468155.1 of Microbulbifer maximicatervae (SeqCode). Lineage (NCBI taxonomy): Bacteria > Pseudomonadati > Pseudomonadota > Gammaproteobacteria > Cellvibrionales > Microbulbiferaceae > Microbulbifer > Microbulbifer maximicatervae (SeqCode). Next base: position 1,961,605 of record NZ_CP174335.1, on the reverse strand, counting down.
GTCAGCACTTACCGAAGACGGCTGGTTTGATACTGGTGACGTTGCCACGATCGATGCTGACGGCTACCTGACAATCACTGATCGCACTAAGGATGTTATCAAGTCCGGCGGCGAGTGGATTTCCTCTATTGAGCTGGAGAATTTTGCTATGACACAGGCGGGAGTAGCCGAAGCCGCTGTTATTGGGGTTGCCCATGAAAAGTGGGCTGAGCGGCCTCTCCTGATCATTGTTCCCGCTGAAGGCAAAACACTAAAAACTGAGGAGATTCTGACATCCTTTAAAGGGCATTTTGCCAACTGGTGGATTCCCGATGACTGTGTCATTGCCAAGGAAATCCCCCATACGGCTACAGGCAAAGTCAGCAAAAAAGACCTTCGGGAAATCTATGCCGACTATCTATGGTCTCACGAAGCCACTGTGTGAAGGGGATTAAGACGCTTTTGGCAGGCATCATCGCGGCATAGCAAAGCGTTGCACTGTAATAACGCAATTTTACCTGCCTCAAGTCTTGATTAAATTTTGACGGCGCTGAAATAGCGCCGTTTTAGAATGCTTAACTTCCTGTTAATACCTAAACCAGCGGTTCCTCTGTAGGCGACAATCTTTGCTTGCTGACTATTAACCCTTATCGATTCATGGTTTCCGGGCTGACTGGATATCGGTTTATCTTCTATTGACTTACCTAGGCGCACTAGCCAACCAGAATTGTCTAGAATTATCTTGAGTAGAAGTATCTGACTGTGGATATCCTGGAATATCTCAGTCCATGTGAGAGGGAATAGGGAATTTACACTTCCTTGCGTTGGATGGCACTGGCTTACAATCTAGCCATTATCATACTCCTCACAGCAACGGCATTTACTCATTAACGAGGAAGTCACAATGAAGAAATTATTCAGTTTGGTAATCGCTGCAATAATTACCATTTCTGCAAATACCCTAGCTTGGGCAGATAATGACCATGCCGCACAACTTGCGGAGCGCTTAGAGGCAACTAAAGCCAAGCTTAACCTCTCTGATGAGCAGGTAGAAAAAGTAAAGCCAATCCTGGAATCAGCCAATGAACAACGCCGCCAAGTGCTTGCAAAATACGGCGTTAACATAGAAAGTCCCTCTGGCGCTATCCAAAAGATGAGCTTTCGTGAGAAGCGCCAGTTAGGCAAAGAAATGGCCGCTATCAGAAAATCTACGCTCAGTGAAATGTCCACCGTACTGACGGATCAACAATTAGCAGAGTTCAAAAATCTTCAAGAAGAAAATCGAGCAGCCTTCAAAGCCAACCTTCAAGAGAGAAGAAATTAGAGTCTCCAGGGTTCATAATGCCTATCAGATAGACGAAGCCGCGCTGAATAGCTCTGCGAAAGCCTCGTCCCGGCGGGGCTCTCGTATTCAGTTATATCCCTGTCACATTTCTCTGCTAGAAAGTGCCCCACAATTCATCACGGGCCTTTATCAGATGTTAAAAAACATTCTATCAGTAGTGTTGATTGGCTTTTCTATAGCCGCAACACTAACCTGCGCGGATAACTTTGATCAGAGAAATAAACAAACTATTGTGGTAGCTCATAGAGGTGCCTCAGCCTACCTACCTGAACACACCCTCGAATCCAAAGCGCTGGCTTACGGTATGCGTCCAGACTATATCGAGCAAGATTTGGTACTCAGCAAAGATGATCACTTGATCGTAATGCACGATATTTATCTAGATAGTGTAACTAATGTCGCCAACGTTTTTCCCCAGCGCGCTCGCGATGATGGTCACTTTTACACTATCGATTTTACCCTAACCGAACTTAAACAGCTTCAGGTATCAGAGCCCTTCATAGATAGTGAGGATGGACTTCAAGCAAAATACCCCGAGAGATTTCCAATATGGAAATCTAGCTTTAAGCTATCCACCTTTGAGGAAGAACTGGAATTAATTCAGGGGCTTAACCGATCTCTGGGCTACGATATTGGCATTTACCCGGAGATTAAAAAACCCTACTTCCATCACTGGGAAGGAAAAGATATTGCCTCTATAGCTTTGCAATCACTCAAGAAATACGGCTATACCGATCGCGATCACAAAGTTTTCTTCCAGTGCTTTGATGCAGAAGAGCTTCAGCGAGTTAAATTTGAGCTGATGCCCTCCATGGGGATGGATCTATCATTAGTTCAATTGATCGCCGCCACCGACTGGGGGGAAAAATTGGTCGAAGTGAATGGAGAAATTGAAAAGTACAATTATGACTGGATGCTGCAACAGGGGGGCTTGCGCAAAATCGCCACCTACGCAGATGGGATTGGCCCCTGGTATCCTATGTTAATGGAAGTGACAAATGGCCAACCAAGAGCTAACAGTGTTGTCCGCCGGGCACACCGCAGACAACTAGAGGTTCACCCCTACACTTTCCGCGCCGATACAGGCAAGATTCCCGAAGAATTTGAAAGCTTCGAGGACTTCCTGCATTTCGCTGTATATCAGCTGCGCATTGACGGTCTCTTTACCGACCACCCCGACAGAGCCGTTAACTATCTTTCCCGGGGACATAGGGATCGTTAAAAAATGAAATCAGAAAAAAGGCCGCATAGTGCGGCCTTTTTTTACTTAATCAAACTTGGAGAAGTCCGCTGGTCTCTTCTCCATGAAGGCCATAGCAGCCTCTTTAAACTCATCAGAGGCGAGGCGTTCCTTAAAGTAACGGCCTTCGTCTTGAATAAACTCTAACCCTTTCTCTTGAGTTGCTCTGCGCAAAAGCTGCTTAGTTAAACGCAGGGCGGCCGGAGCTTTCCTCGCTAACTCAGCTGCGGCTTCACGTGCTCGAACTATGGCGTGTTCTGGCGCCACTGCGGCATTACAGATACCAATCTCAACGGCTTCCTGAGCACTAAAACGCTTGCTCAACAGTAATAGTTCAGAAGCTTTGGCATGGCCGGCGATCCTGGGCAATAAGTAGCTGGAGCCATACTCTGGACACAGCCCCAGGTCCACAAACGGCATCTGGAACATGGCGTCGTCTCCAGCAAAAGACAGGTCGCAATGCAACAGCATGGTCGTACCAATACCTACTGCGGGGCCATTAACGGCTGCAACTACCGGCTTGGGGAAGTGGTAGAGAGCACTCATAAACTGGAAAACCGGAGACTCCTCCCCTTCGGCAGAGCCGCCCAGGAAATCTGTCAGGTCGTTACCACTGGTGAATATACCCTCAGCACCGGTAATAATCGCGACGCGAACATCCGGGTTTGTAGCTGCGCTATTCAATAACCCTGCCATCGCGGTATACATGGCCATAGTCAGGGCATTTTTGCGCCCGGGTCGATTAATCGTAATCTCGAGGATGCGGTCCTTAAGCTGAGCCTGAATTTCAGCGCATTCGCTTTGCATATTGTTCTCCGGGGTAAGAAGTAGATTGGGCTACTCTCAGTAGCCTAATTATGGAACCCCAACGGAAGCCACTTTTAATCCGCTGTAGGCCATCTATTTAGGAGATTCATATTAACCGCTACTCCCAGAGGTTCGAGTTCCTAATCAACCACTTTCGTTGACGGGATTAACCCGGTCACCAGTGACCGGGCCCTCTAGATAACCATCAACAGTAATCAAACTTTATTGGCTGAATCCCGGCGCAGAGGTTGGCACATGCAATGAACGCCACCGCCCCCCGGAGTAATCATTGAAATATCCGGGTCGATAACTTCCAGGCCATGTGCGCGACACTTCTCCGCCAGTCCGGTATTGGCCTTAGGTAGCATCACTCGATCGTTCCCCAGGGCAACGACATTCACTCCAAGTTCCAATACTTGCGGGAAGGGAATATCGATAATCTCTATATTTCGGCTTTTAAACCACTGCACCAGCTCCGGCTCAACAGCATCAACACAAATTGCTGCCAGCTTTTCCGCAAGCATGGCTACCATCACATCAATATGCAGGAAGAACGGATCGAACTGGTAGCCTTTAACTTCCCAGCCCTCTTTTTCCACCCAACTTTTCATCTGCTCAAATCCCTGCGGGCTGGTGCGTTCGCCGGAGTAGCCACACAGAATGACGCCGGGCTCTAACACCATAAAATCACCGCCCTCCAGAGAGCCTGCGGTGATAATGTCGTAAATAGGGATATTCAGCTCTGCATATTTCTTCACTATGGGCGCCCACTCACCACGGCGCCAAGGGCTGAACATCTGAGTCACGATAGGCCCCCAAGGGGTCATTACCGAGGAATCGCGACCGTAAATTTGGTAGGGCAATGTGTTATCCGCTGGAATAAGGTGCGTATTCACTCCTGCGTGGCGGTAAGCATCGAGCATCTCTCCATGCTGTGTCATCGCCACCTTGTGATCAAACTTCATACCGAGGCGCTCGGCACGTCGCGCACTCGCATTACCAGTGCGCCAGCTGAAGTTATCCACAGGCCCAATTAGAACATCTCTCAGTACACCGTATTCTGAATCCATCCCCCACTCACTCAGGGGTGCCGTACCGCCGTTATCCTGACGGTGCTTCAAAGTAAAATTACTCATTCGCCTAAATTCCAACTTGTTATCAACTATGCCAAAACAAAGACAGTGCAACGCCGAGAGTTGACAGAAGCACTTGTTTTACTGCTACTTAAGCCTGCTCCGCACTGTTTAGCATTGCGTGAAGCAACACATTACAACCCGCCTCAAGATGATCCGGCTCCGCCGATTCTGCTTCATTGTGCGACAGCCCTCCTTCACAGGGCACAAAGATCATAGAGACAGGGGCGACTCGGGAAACATATACGGAATCGTGCCCAGCACCTGAAACCATCTTGCGATTGCTATATCCCAAGGTCTGCACAGCACTGCTAACCGAATCAATGCAATGCTTATCAAAGGCGACGGGAGGTGAGTACCACTCTTCACGAATATCGACTCTGGTACCTGTCTCTTCCTGTACTCTTTCAGCCGCCTTATACAAGGCTTTATGCAGATGGTTTAACCCTTCAGGTAACGGGTGACGGAGGTCCAGTGCCAGCACAACCTCTTCAGGAACTGTATTTCGGCTGCCCGGCGCCGCCCTTAAATCCCCACAGGTCATACGCGCATCTTCTGAATACTCCCGGACTTCACGATACATGCGCTCGCACAGAATGGACATTGCCTGGACCGGATCACGGCGGTCCTCCATCGGAGTTGGACCCGCATGGCAAGGCGTTCCGTAAAAAGTTACGTCATACCAGCGAATACCCTGTACACCAGTGACAACACCAATTACCTGATCCTGTTTTTCGAGGATCGGGCCCTGCTCGATATGCGCTTCAAATGAAGCTTTAATAGCCCTCGGCTGAGCTGGCTCAGTACCGAGATAGCCGATCCGCTCCAACTCTTCACCGATGGTGATGCCCGATTTATCCGCGCGGCTGTGCCCATACTCCAAGCTAAATTCGCCAGCCCAAACCCCGGAGCCCACCATTGCAGGAGAGAAGCGCGCACCCTCTTCATTAGTCCATACAACCACCTCTAATGGGGCCTTGGTCCTGATACCTTGATCCTCTAGAGTGCGCAGAACTTCCAGGCCGGCAAGTACGCCATATACACCGTCAAATTTGCCACCCGTGGGCTGGGTATCCAAATGAGAACCAGTCACTACCGCAGGCAAGCTGTTATCTGCTCCCGGTCGTCGGGCAAAAATGTTGCCCATCTGGTCCACTCTGACCTCACAGCCTATATCTCGGCACCAGCGCACGAAAAGGTCGCGCCCTTCACGGTCTTCATCTGTCAGGGCTTGTCGATTGCACCCGCCCGCTGGGGTCGCGCCTATCTCAGCAATTTCCATCAGGCTATCCCAAAGGCGAGAGCCATTGACACGTAGGTTTTGCGCTGGGTTTTCCATTCAAAGAGCTCCGGGCTTTATAATGGGTCCAATATAAATCACTTTGCCGTAATTTTTGTTTTGATCCACACCGGCTAAAGAGAGCATTATTTTGTAACTGGTCAAAACACACTCAGGAAGCAGCTGACTATGACAATAACTTATAGCTCTTACCTAAAAGTAGACGAGCTTTTGCAGTGCCAAAAACCCCTTTCCGATGGTCCCGAGCACGACGAACTACTTTTCATTACTATTCATCAAAGCTACGAGCTCTGGTTCAAGCAAATGTTGCATGAACTGGATTTCCTGGTGCGACTATTCAACGCAGGTGAACGCAATCGCGCATTGCATACACTTAAACGTGTCGACACGATTTATCGTACTTTGATTCAACAGGTCGATATCCTGGAAACCCTAACCCCACTGGAGTTTATGTCTTTCCGCGATCGACTATCCACGGCTAGTGGTTTTCAGTCGTACCAGTTTCGCGAGTTGGAATTTCTTTACGGAGCCAAGGACCCGAAAAAACTGGAAAACTATACCCCTGGCTCAGAGCACTACCAGCGCTTGATGAAGCGCCTTGAGGCGCCGACCCTTTGGGATGCTTTCCTAAACTTTTTGGTTCACGAAGGGCATAAGGTACCCGCTAATGAGCTTGAAAGGGATTTTAGCCAAGTTGCGGAACCTTCTTCAGCCGTCCAGAAAATACTGATCGATATCTATCGCAATGATCCACTGGTAAGTGAAATCTGTGAGGCTTTGGTGGACATCGATACTTCGTTACAACAGTGGCGTTACAGACATGTAAAAATGGTCGAGCGAACAATTGGCAGGAAAATGGGGACTGGTGGATCGAGCGGAGTAGGTTATTTACAGGGAACCCTGTTTAGACCGGTTTTCCCCGACCTCTGGGCAATTCGTTCAGAATTCTGATATCGGATTTCATTTGAGGGGGTACTTAAGTACCACCCCAATTTGTGACCAGTTCAAAACCATAATTCACAAATGAAAAAAGCCAGCAATATGCTGGCTTTTTAAGCGCGGGTAACTCACCGGGAACTTAGTCCTCGTAAGGTACCAGGGAGACCTGAATACCCAGGCTCACTTCCTTCGCGGCATCCGCAATCTGTACGTAAGTATCCGCACTAGACTTGTTGTGTGCACGCACAATCACCATTGCCTGCGGGTTCTCCGCATACATCTGGGCGATACGGGCCCGTACAGCACGGCTGTCAATACGGCTGCCATCCGCCATGGTGATTTCATCATTTGCGCTAACCATCAACAGAATATTCTGCTTGGTAGGATCTGGCTCAGCATTGCTGGTCTCATTCGGATCAGGCACATTCACATCCAGCGCCTTCTCTTTAACAAATGAAGCAGTCACGATAAAGAAGATCAACATGATAAACACAACGTCCAACATGGGCGTCAGGTCGATATCTGCCTTTTCTTCTTCTACGGCCTTTCCGCGTCGTCTACTCATAAAACACCGTGCAATTTTCAAATATCAGGGGTGCCGGATTGACCGGTCTAATCTGGTGGGCAAGATTGCCGCGATTTCGCAAGCATTGCAAGTGCGAGCGATAACAGAGATAAATAAACTTTAAAAATCAATAAGTTACAGAATCGAGCCGACAGAAAAGATCAAATTTTAAGCAAAAATTCCGACTAACGTCCTGCTAGATAGCTGTGATAGTCAGGCACCTCATGCTCGAAGGATTGGTCCATCAATGGTGACTGTACCACCATATCTGCACTGCTCTGGTTGCAAGCCACTGGGATATTCCACGCTGCAGCAATACGCAGTAGTGCCTTGACGTCTGGGTCATGGGGCATGGGCTCAAAGGGGTCCCAGAAGAATATCAGTAAGTCCACCTGCCCCTCGCTAATCCTCGCTCCGAGCTGTTGATCACCTCCCAGAGGGCCACTTAAGAGCTTTTCGACACTTAAACCCGTCGCATCTTCAATTTTTCCACCAGTAGTCCCCGTAGCCAATAACTGGTGTCGTTTGAGCAGATTGTGATGTCTGAGACACCACTGAATCATGGCATCTTTACGGTTGTCATGGGCTACCAGAGCCACTCGCTTTGTCGCCGGCAGTGCTTTAGCAATAAATTCCATTTGAACCTCAATATCAAGAGTCTCTTCTATAGTATCTCAAATAAGCACCGACAGATTTGATTTTCCCGTAGGTTTAGTCCCTGTTATCGCAACCCAACTCCTTTATAGAGACTTCCAAAATTACTACAAAACGATTCATTAGATTCGAAGAAGTAATGTGGATTAATTCAAAGACCTCTTTATTCATTGTTATCTAGAGTAAGATCCCCCTGAACACAGCCCCCCTCGCTATAATGCAACAGCAAGAAACCGGACCTTTATAAGGAGTAAGTATGAGCGTAGGAGCCTGGGAGCCACAGGTAAGTGGCCCACAAAATGAAACCAGTGAAGAATTCAACCGGGAGCAGTTGCTCAGACTTATCGAAATTGCAGAGTCAGATAAACCTTTTACAGAATCAGTAGGAGCGTTTGAAAAAGTACCCTCTACACTTATTCGCCTTCCCTTCCAACACTGGATCGAAGAGAGCGAACATTGGAACAGTGCCCAGCTATGGCAACTGATCCGCTTCTTTACCTTGGCAGAAATGAATCTGCCAGGCTGGGACGCCGGCGCTGAGTCTGCAGTAATTCCCCTCGCCAAAGTACTCAAGCAACGCTCGACGCCATTAACAAAAGAACAACTGTTATGGATTCGCCAGAATTCCAACAATCGTTATTTGCCCTACGGGCCACTATAAAGCTACGCGATTGACTCCATATCACCCCAGTGACAGAGATATTCTGTTACTGGGTCAGTCCTGTCCCCCTCTCCCATTGCAAAACTCATAAGGTTGCCTTCGGTAAGAGCAGCCACTCCAAAGCAGAAGCATTGCCCATAAAAATATCATTAAGATTGTTGATCAACGCACGGATAATCAGGACTGCATTCAAATAGCTTCTGGTATTACTTGCCTCTGAACAACTGCCCTCTACTCCTTTTATGGCTAGCAGGGATGTCACGTGATAGCAAAACAAATGACTGGAGACCAAGCGCTCGCTTTCTCGGTAATTAAAAAGACCTCAACTGAAGAGCACAAACTAATACAGTTCCGTCCCATTAAATACATGGTTATAACTAGATTTATCACTGGTTTGCTTTCCGCTATGTAAAAGTAAACCTCGCAGCAATAATGTCAAATCCCGGCAGCCAAGACCCCAAATACCCCAACCGGTTGGAACTTATATACTGGGCAGTAGATCCCGTACATGAGTGTAAGTTCGCTCCCAGTTTTTAATTCCTTACTAAATGCCAGGGTACGGCAGTAGGATTCAAACTGTCTCTGACATCTTGACACTTGCAACTTTCCGCAATTTGAATATCACACTTCAATACGCAAGGTTACACAACCAGCTATGGAGGTTGCCCGCTAATTGGCGCAGGCAAAAGCTCGCAGTTAAGTTTTGTTAATCCGGCTCTCTGTTAATTGATGAACAGAAACTATCTGCCACCATCAAAATCCAACTATAAAAGCCAAAACAACTAAACCAACAAGTTCATAAAGCTTACAAAATTACTCAACTATTTAACGCCACCGATACTGACCTGATACAAGGAATATTGAAGTTAAAGAATCACCAGTAATGAGTGCTTTCAAGTTCCCAAAAAGATCAAAAACACAGTTCAAACGGCCCCCAATTGAAAAATATGTAAAAAAAAGCCATTTTTTTTACATTAAATAGAAAAAAACCATCTAAAGGACTTGCAATTAGGTATACAAATAAGCTGCAATTAGCGCCGCTAGCTTGGGGGGACTCACTATCAATTGTTTTCTGCCGAAAACATGCATCTTGGACGGTGCCTAATTCCGTTAAAGATGGCTGAGAATAATTGATAGGAATGCCCCCACTTACTAAAACAATTCATTTTGCAGGGATATTTAAATGGCTACTAAAAAAGCTGCTCAAGTCGCTACCAGCGACGTCGCAAAAATGGAAGCGGAGCTACGCTCCCTTACCGCTAAACTGGAAACTGCCCGCCTTAAGCAGGAAAAAGACCTGACTGTCAAAGCCGAGAAATTGGCAAACAGTGCCAAGAAAGCTGCTGCTAAAGCAAAAACTACTCAAGATAAAGTAGCGACTGTTAGAGCTAAGAAAAAGACTGCTGCTCAACAGCAACAGCTGAAAAAAGCACGTGAAGCCGCCGCTGCAGCTAAAACTGCTGCAACTGAAGCCAAAACTGCCGCAACTGAAGCCAAAGATGCACTGGCTGAAATCAAAGCCGCCAACAAGCTGGCTTCTCAGGTAGCTAAGATCGTCGCTAAAGAAGAAGCTGCTGTAGCTAAGAAACTGGCTGCTGCTGAAAAGAAAAAAGCCGCTGCCGAAGCAAAGAAAACTGCTGCTGCCGCTAAAAAAGCCGCTGCTGCTGACAAGAAGAAAGCCACCGCAGCTAAGAAAAAGCCCGGCCGCCCAGCTAAAACTGAAGAAGCCAAGAAGAAGCCTGGTCGTCCCGCTAAGGCCGAAGAAGCTAAGAAAAAGCCTGGCCGTCCCAAAAAAGACGCCACTGAAGCCAAAAAGAAGCCCGGTCGCCCAGCAAAAACTGAAGCCGCTAAGAAAAAGCCCGGCCGCCCCAAAAAAGCAGAGACCGCAACCGCCGCAGCAACTGATGCTGCTCCTGTAAAACGCGGTCGTGGCCGCCCACCTAAGGCAGAATCCGCACAAAAGAAGCCCGGTCGCCCAGCAAAAGCGGAAGCCGCTAAGAAAAAGCCAGGGCGCCCCAAAAAAGCAGAAGCCACAGCCGCAGCAGCAACTGAAGCTGCTCCTGTAAAGCGCGGTCGCGGTCGTCCGCCCAAGGCTAAGTAAGCCAGCGCTTAAGTAAAACTGATTTATTCAGTTAGTTTAAACCCTGGCCTCGCCAGGGTTTAAACAGAACTTACTGCATCCGCAAGCCCTTCACCTGATGGTCCTCCCCCAACTCAATAACACAATCTGCCCAACCCGGCATATCCTCTAGTAAGCTCCGCGTCACTCTTTCGTAGTGTTGTACAAACTGAACAATTTGTTGATCTGTCATCCCCATTCCGGAGCGAATCCTGAGTTTATGTTCCTGTAACTTACGCCACTCAACGATACATTCCATACTCGGCGCTTTGAGCATCACCCATACATCGATAAGCGAAAAAAGATCTCGATAAGAACCTTCCAACTGTTGATTAATATAATTTCGCCATTCGCCAGTACTATCTTCCCTGCACTCCAGTTCATTGAGCGGTCCTTCATGCCCTTCTGAAGGCTTGGCCCCTAGGCACCATCCTTCGAAGATAACAACATCAACTTGCCCCTTGAATACGGGCCACAAGTGCTCAGGGATCCGATCATCACGTCCTTTATCAAACCTAGGTAATGCTATAGCGGAATCAGTATTGGCTGCACACAGGGCCTTGAGCATGCTAATTCCCAAGCCGATATCATGGGTTCCCGGCACACCACGAGTTTCGAGTAAAGGGTGTACCTGTGTAGCCAGCTTGCGGCGCTGTTCCAGCGTTAAATAGATATCATCCAGAGACAAAACACAGCAGCGATAGCCCATCGCCTGGTAAATACATTGCCACACGTCCGCCAGGGTCGACTTGCCGGTACCCTGCCCCCCGCTAACCCCAATTAATAATGGATTGCTGCGCTTATGGCGAGTCAGTACCCAAACTCCGAGGGGAAGAAAAAGTTGTTCGAGTACCTGGAGGAAATCGCATGGTAATTGGTGCTCACGCAACAACTCCTTAAAAGGCCCCGATAAACTCTCCTTAAGCTGTCCACTACGCTCTAAAACTTCATTCGGCCATTTAGCCTTATTCATAAATTCCCTGCTATAAAAACGGGGGCCTAAGCCCCCGAATTTTGTGATCACTAAGTATGATTACAGTACTTATATAGCCGTCACTAACTCGTTACCGACTCAATAACCCCCTCTGGATTACCCCTCTTCTTGGAGCGGCCCGGTAGTACTAACATAATGGGTGTAACCAATAACGTCAGCAAAGTGGAAAAGGTAAGCCCGTAAACAATTGCACTGGCTAGCTTCACCCAAAAAGAGGCTATCACTCCATCGACAACAATATTGCGTCCGACCATATCCACACTGACGCCTAGCGCCAGGGGCAACAACCCGAGGATAGTTGTTGCCGTTGTCAAAAAGACCGGTCTCAGCCTCTGTGTCGATGCCTTTACTGCTGCTTCCGTTGGTGTCAGGCTCGGCTCATTCTTACGCACGAAATTATAGGTATCTATCAGTACAATATTATTGTTCACCACGATTCCAGCCAGCGCCACAATCCCCACTCCAGTCATAATCACACTGAAGGTGCTTTGTGTTATTAGCAGACCAAACATCACCCCCAAAGTGGACATAATCACAGATGAAAGTACTAATAAAGACTGATAGAAGCTGTTGAACTGTGTTACTAACAGGATAAACATTAAAAACAGAGCCAGGAGGAAGGCTATGCCGAGGAATTGAAAAGACTCATTCTGCTCCTCATCCGCCCCACGGAATAGCAGCTCAACCCGGTTATCCACCGGATTACTCTGCAACCACTTCCTTATTTCCTTCACTTTGTCATCCGGCAGAATCCCCTCTTGCGCATCAGCCTTGATTTGCATGCGAGTAATTCCGTCGATTCGCTCAATCTTATCGACCTTGGGCATGGCTTCTGTGTGCACAAAACTGCTAATCGGAACGGTACCTTGCACGGTATTAACTTTTAGCTGATCGAGCGCGGCTATGCCTCTGGCACTTCTGGGGTACCTGATACGTATATCTACTTCTTCATCCGTATCATCGGGTCGATATTCTGCAACCCGGACGCCATTGGTAACCAACTGCACCGCCCTGCCAACTTCAGTTAGATCGGCACCATATAGGGCAGCCTTGGCTCGATCGACTTTCACTTCCCACTCGATGCCAGGTAGTGGCGCGGTGTTTACAATATCTCGCAACCCGCCAATTTCCTCCATTGCACGGTGTAGTCGCCAGGTTTCCAGCAGTAGCTGCTCATAGTTCTGACTGCGCAACTCCAGAACAATATCCTTGCCTACCGGCGGTCCTCCCTCCATTACATTTGCGGTTACTTTAATTCCGGCAAAATCTGAGGTGCGGGAACGGATATCGGCAAAAATGTCGCGGCTCCGTCGCTCGCGTTCCTCTGCGGGATAAAGCTCCACTAACATATTGGCGATTTGATCTGGGGAACGATCAGAATTTCCAGAAATTCCGCCAGAACCAATAGTAGTGTGAGCTATTCGGACCTCAGGCACACTAAGCACGGCTCTTTCCACTTGCACCACCAGGGCTTTTTTCTCCTCCATGGACAAATTGCCCTGGGCCCTAATTTCTACATTACCGTATTGCTCTTCTGTATCCGTGAAAAATTCAACACCCGCACCAAAATTGACAAAGCCAATAAAGATGGCAACCAGAATGGCAATAGTGGTTAAGAACCCACCCAATGGGCGCTGCAGAACCTTCTCAAGAATACGCGCATACCAGCCGGTAATTCCAGGCAGGGCTCGAGGTAACCCATCCTCTAACTGGCTCAGGTAGTTACGAGTAGAGGCATCCATTGCGCTTTTGCCAAACAGTGAACCCAACACAGGAGCAAAAAACAGGGCGTACAAGAGTGACCCCGCCAATACTGCAAATACTGTAACGGGCAGGTAACGCATGAAGTCTCCCACCACTCCAGGCCACAGCATAATCGGCAAAAATGCTGCAAGGGTAGTCGCCGTTGAGGCAACTACCGGCCAGAACATCCGACTGACTGATGCAATATATGACTCCCTTGCTGACAAGCCTTCAGCCATTTTCCGATCGGCAAACTCGGTAATCACAATGGAACCATCAATTAACATACCGAGGGCCAGCAACATTCCGAACATCACCATAAAGTTAAACGAATAACCCAGATACCAGGTGATGATGGAACCAAACAGCAAAGAGAAGGGCACTCCCAGTCCCACCAGAATTCCCGAGCGAAAGCCGAGCGCGGCAACGACAATAATCATTACCAGTAGCATCGCGGTCAGGATGTTTCCCTGCATCTCACTGACCATATCCCGTGCGAAATCAGATTGGTCAAAAACAAACTCAACCGTAATTCCCTGTGGCAAAACACCAAATTCAGCCTGAACCACTTCCCGGACTCGATCCGCAACATCGACAGAGCTGGCATCGTTGCGCTTTTCAACATTAATAGCGAGCCCCGGGCGACCATTGATACTGGTGTAGCTCACTGCATCTTTGAAGGTTCTGCGAATATCTGTAACAGCACCCAAGGTCACAACTCCATCGCGTGACTTCTTGAGCGGAATTTCATAAACATCCTGAGCGGTCTCAATCAACCCAGGGACTTTCACTGAAAAACGGCCCCGATTGGTTTCCAGCTCCCCTGCAGGAATTAACAGATTGTTCCCCAATACCGCGTTGATTAACTCCGCACTGGTGATTTGATAGTGCTCCAGTCGCACCGGATCAATCACTGCCTCAACAACCTCCTCCCTATTACCGTGGAGATCTGCACCTAGCACCTCAGGGATACTCTCTATCTTCCGCTTAAGCAATTCAGCCGAGCGCAGTAAAACCCGTTCATTCACTTGCTCGCCGGATAGGGTAACGACGATGGTAGGGAAAGGTTGAGCGGATACTTCCTCCACAGTGGGCTCGTCGGCATCCCGGGGCAGCTCAGCCCTGGCCCGCTCTACAGCATTGCGAATATCATCGACGGCATCATCTACACCAATGGCAGAGTCAAATTCAATCACGATATATGCAAGGGATTCCCGGGCGACAGCAATCACCTCGACAACCCCTTCTACCGCACGAATTTCCTTCTCCAGAGGGCGGACCAACAGGCGTACACCATCCTCTGGGGAAATTCCCTCGTGAGTGACCTGTACAATTACAAATGGAGGGTTCACCTCAGGGCTTGATTCAATTGTCATCGCTGCGCGAGCAACTATGCCAATTAAAACGATCAGCAGCATCAGGCATATTGTACTGCGATTTCTTTGAATAGCGCTTTCCAACAGCTTCATCGCGAATCCCCCTCGGGAATCACTGAAGTTTCGGATACCGGAGTCACCTCTGCGGAATCTACTGGGGAAGCTTCCTTCGCTTGGTTCTCCCGGGAAAACTCCTCCCCAGTTTTCAGTATTTCTGCACGAACCAAATCTCCCGTAGTGACATATTCTTGTCCCACAGTAATCAGAGTCACTGTGTCGGGCAGTCCAGAAACCCAGACCCCGCCATCACCATCCCCAACCAGTGAAACATTGATAAATTGCACTCGGTTTTTATCATTGAGAGTCCGCACCCCCAATTCACCGCTATCATCCAGCGTGAGTAGAGATGCATTAATATGGTGGGCCGTAATTTCACCGGTCGGGAGGACCAGCTGACCACTCAAGCCTCCGGGAAGTTGATTACCTGGATTATCTACTGCTACCTCCACTCGGTAAGCCCGAGTAATTTCCTGCGCCTGTTGACTGATATAACGAAGGTATCCGTCTACTAACAGTCCTCTTTGTAATTGGGCTCTCGCCGGCCCGCCCTCAACAAGGCTCCCCACTTGATCCTCTGAAACTTCGCCAACAATTAAGATGGGATCCAAGTCAAGAATGGTCGCGCATTCCTCTCCCCGGCGAATAAAATCTCCCAGCTCCACCGCTCGGCTATTCACTACTCCAGCAAATGGTGCACGAATTTGCAGTTTCTCTACCGTCACTTTGGCACGTGTGTACTCCGCCTTGGTTCGGGCAAGCTCAACTTGCTGCTGGGCCATTGCGGTATCCGACTGCAGTCCTTTTTTCTTAAGTTTCTCGGCACCGGCAAAGTCTATTTCTGCTTTGCGTTTTGCCGCTTCAGCTAATGCCAGTTGCTCAATACGATCTTCAGCCTCGATTTCGCAAATGACATCCCCTTGTCTAACTGTCTGCCCTTCCGCAACTGGGAGTGCAGCAATAATGCCATCCAGTTCAGCGCGCAAACGTACATGCCGGTTAGCCTCAGTGCGCCCATTCACTAGTATCTGAGTGGCGTATGGGCTGGACTCAATGATTTGGGCTTGAATTCGCAATTCAGGCTCTGGCTTCTTGGCAGTTACCTCTTTAGATTCTGACTGCTCATCCTCTGCATCGGAGAATAACTGCCCACTCAGCAGCCATAAAATAGCGATCACCGAAACAATAATTGCCATTCGGTAATTGCGCCTTGACCAGATTGATGCCAATACATTCATAACTTACTAAACCTGTTGGGCAATGATGCGCCATCGCAAAAGGGGTCTTAAATCCAATCGAAGGAATCTGCGATAACAACTGAAGCGAAGCGATTTTTACACAATCACAGCGACTTATAAAAAGCTCCGCTGTGTCCTACTCGAATTCTGTCAATAAATACGTGCTTAATGTCGGGCAAATGAAATATACGAGTGATCTACAAATTTAGACTGGAATCAGCAGATAGTCCCCCCTTAAGAAAGGTGTACACATGTGCCAATAAAAATAAGTACAAAGAGGAGGGAGAGCGGTCAGGAGCGAGGAAATAATTCTCTCGCCCTTGGTTTGAACGGGAAATCTCTACGACAGCATAGATTCCAGAAATCCAAGCATGTCGGATTCATCATCAACCAGCTCACCAGAACCAAACTCCGCATTCCAGTCGAGCAGAATTTGAGCCAAAGCTTTCGCCTGTTCCGCTAAGGCAATTAACTCTTCCCGGCTATTTTTTGGTCCCGTATAAAGTTTCAGCTTTCTATGGCTATTCGCCAACTGATGCCCCGGATACTTGGACCTATAGACCTCCAGTTTCCAACGCAATGAATGCACCATATTGCGATAGAAAACCAGTTTTGCCGGCAACTGTAAAAGTGATAAGTCTTCCAGGTCACCAAACAGCGTACAATCAACGCCTAGAACCTGAGTATCCTGGCTATTATTCGCGGCAAATACATCGGCACTGCGGGGCTCCGCCAATAGCATCGACAAATCACCAAATAACTCACCTGGACGTATTACCGCCAAAGGACGTTCATTTCCCGGAGCCTCCTCAGCTGCGGGACTGTTCACCTTCACATGTAACTCACCGCGTAACAAGAAGTAGACCCATTGATCCACATCCCCTGCACGCAGCAGCTGCTCACCCGACTGAAGGCTGACCAACCGGGAGCGCTTTAGCAATACATCGTATTGCCACTCACTCGAGGCACGAATATCCCGAAATAGATGGATGACATTGAGAAGGCGATCCACAGCATCCCGTGGATACTCGCTAAGAGGTTTAATTTCCATGCACAATTCAAATTTAGTGAAAACTATTCCATTTTCCTGAAAAGAGTGGCCTAAGCCACTCTGCAAAGTGCCATTCTAAACGATATCGACCTAGCACACCTGTTTCTAAGTGTGACAATCGTTTCCTTACCAACCCTTTATCTTGGGCGAATGAGGACAGTCTGACCTTATCAGGCTTGAACTCCGTTCCAGTTACAGTAGAGTTAGGTGTAGTGAGTAGTACATTGTACTCTCACAAGCTTTGGGCGCGCACTTTTTAATCTGACTTGTGTGCATTGGGGTTGGGGCCCCTGAATTCTTACTTAGCGGAACATTTTGCTCCTGCTACTGAGACACCGTAGAACAATGAAATCGATAAAAATTGTCCTCTCTTTTTGGGTGTTTACATTTGCTCTCACTGCGAAAGCTGCACCACTTTTAAACGGTCTTGCATTAGAAAAACAATTTAATAAAGACATTTATATCGCTGCGATCTACTCGGAAAACTTGACCCGGGATTCCAGTACACTGCTCGATAACAACATTCCCCGGCGGTTGGAAATTCGTATTATCACAAATAGCCTTCCCGCACGCCGATTCCGCAATCAATGGATGGAAGCCATTGCGATTAACAACCGCGGAGATACGCTCAGCAGTCAGGCAGAAAACATGGTGACCTTTGCCAACATGTTTAAGGGGCGCTTTGTTAACGGCGATCAATTGAGTGCGGAGTTTGCGGCAGATACAGGCTCGACCACCATATACCTCAACAGCATCCGGTTAGGTGAGATTGCCGACCCTAATTTTTTCAATACCCTGCTGCGAGCCTGGATTGGCTCAGTTCCCCCTTCCAGCGACTTCAAAGACGGATTACTCTCCGCCGGCCAGGTATCAGGCAACTTGATTACCACATTCGAATCTCTGACACCAACTAGTGAACGAATTGCAGACCTGCAACTGAAGCAAATAAACCAGGAAGAGGCTGTCACTGCGGAGGAGGCGCCTACGGAAAAACCACTTCCTACACCCGCCATTGAGATTGCCGACCTACCCCCACTCACCCTAGCCCTGGCAGAAACGGTCCCTGCCGCAGCAATTTCCCCAGACGCAGGTGTAATTCAAGAGGGCTCTGAGGTAGCTTCACAATCAGAGGAATCTGCATCAGCGCTGGCCGAAGAAGAGATTGAATTGATTACGGTCCCTCCTGAGGATGGGCCAATACTGGCCGAAGGTGCAGCCGACATGTTAGAGGAAGAAGAGGAAGCCCCCCTGACGGCGGATATGATCCTGGCACGCCAGATTTACCATTCCAGTTTACTTCGTCACACCTACCGCTATATTCGCTACCCTAAGCGGGCACAGGGGCGTGGACAAGAAGGCAGTGTCCGTCTAAATGTGACCATTAATTCCCAAGGGGAAGTATTAGAGATTCAGCCAATCCAAGAATCCCGCTTCTCGAGCCTTAACCGTGAAGCCCAAGCAGCCGTTCACAGAGCTGACCCGTACCCGGGGGTTCCTTCGCAACTGAGTACGGATACTTATAATTTTTCTATTCCTATCACCTTCCGTCTCCCCGATTGAGCAAAAAGATTAAAACTAGCGTTTTAGAGCCCCGCATTGCGGGGCTTTTTACTAGGCTCAATCCAACGCACCTCTTCCCCAGCTAAACGCAGCCCTCTTGCCCCAGCTCACCCCCTGCTTTTAGTATGCTCGGCGGATATTCAGCCAAAAGAGCAAAAATGAAAAAGTTACTATTACCACTCGCTATTGCCGGTACTCTGGCGGGAGCCCAGTTCCCTCTGTTTGCTGTCGCTCACGACCACTCCACCGGTAGTAAAGCTACCGCTGAGCAGGTTCAGCTTTCCTCGGGTATCGACCTGGGCGCTATGGATACCAGTGTACGGCCTCAAGACGACTTCTTTGCTTATGTAAACGGCACTTGGCTGAAGAATACTGAAATCCCTGCGGACAAGTCCCGCTGGGGTGGTTTCTCTATTCTGAGAGATCAAAGTACCAAGCAAGTCAAAGCTCTGATTATGGAAGCCAGCCAAGGAGCCAAGAGCGCCGATAGCGCCGATGCCAAGCAAATTGGAGATCTCTACAACAGCTTTATGGATAAAAAGCTGATCGAGAAAAAAGGACTCTCAGCTGTTTCCGGCGAACTCGCCAAAGTCGATGCAATTAAGAACCGCAAGGATCTTACCGATTTCTTCGCCTATGCGGATACCGTCGGCTACGATGTACCATTTGGCGGAAGCATCTGGCAGGACCTGAAGCAAGTAGAAAACTACATGACTTTCCTGTGGCAGGCAGGCCTTGGACTCCCTGATCGTGACTACTACTTCGAGGACACTGAGAAGAGTAAGAAACTCCGCGAAGCCTATGTAACCTACCTCACTGATCTTCAAGACCTCGCAGGACTTAAAGAGGCTGACGACTTTGCCAACAAGATCTTCAAACTTGAGGAGAATTTGGCAAAACACCATCGCAGCCGCGTTGATAACCGGGACCCGGAAAAGTACTACAACAAGAAAACTGTTGCAGAACTTAAAGAGCTAATGCCCGTTGTAGATTGGGACAGCTACCTAGCCAAAGCCCAATTGAAGGAGGCAGATAGTTTTATTGTCGGCCAGCCTGAATACCTGGAAGCGGCCAATGAGATTATTGCCAATACTGAGCTGGCAACCTGGAAGCGCTACCTGAAGGTCAAAGTGCTTAATGCAATGGCGCCCTACTTGCATGACGAAATCGCACAACTGCGCTTCGACTTCTACGGCACCACTGTTCACGGTATCGAACAGATGGAACCCCGCTGGAAGCGCGGCGTGCAATTTGTCAATGGTTCTGTAGGCGAGCTGGTCGGTAAGCGCTACGTAGAAAAGCACTTCCCGCCCGAAGCTAAAGAGCGAATGGTTGTACTTGTGGACAATCTGAAGGCCGCCTACCGGGAATCCATCGAATCCCTCGAGTGGATGGGCGAAGATACCAAAAAGCAGGCTCTGTTTAAGCTAAGCAATTTTTCCACCAAAATCGGCTACCCAGACAAGTGGCGTGACTATAGTAACTTGACGGTTAAATCCGACGACCTGATTGGCAACGTTCTGGCAGCCAACTTGTTTGAGTCCTCTTACGATCGCAATAAGCTGGGTAAGCCGATTGATCGCGATGAGTGGGGCATGAGCCCACAGACGGTGAATGCTTACTACAACCCAGCCATGAATGAAATCGTATTCCCTGCAGCGATTCTGCAACCACCATTCTTTAATATGAATGCGGATGATGCAGTCAACTACGGCGGTATCGGCGGTGTAATCGGCCACGAGATTGGGCACGGATTCGATGACAAAGGCAGTAAATTTGATGGGCGCGGCTACCTCAACAACTGGTGGACCGACTCCGACCGTAACAATTTTGAGCAGCTGACCAGCAAGCTCGTATCCCAGTACAACGCCTACGAGCCGCTTGAGGGTGAACACATCAACGGCGAGCTGACCCTGGGCGAGAATATCGGCGATTTATCAGGCCTGGGAATTGCCTATAAAGCTTATAAAATGTCTCTAGATGGAGAAGAGGCACCTGTTATTGACGGCTTTACCGGCGATCAGAGGGTGTTTATGGGCTGGGCTCAGGTGTGGCGCAGCAAGATGCGCGATAAAGCCCTCAGTGGACGTTTGAAGGTAGATAGTCACTCTCCCGCTGAATATCGTGTGAAAGGCGTACTACCAAATATCGATGCCTTCTACGAAGCATTCGATATTAAGGAAGGCGACGGTATGTACCTGCCTGAAGAGGAAAGGGTAACTGTCTGGTAAACCGGTACCGTCACCTGGCCGCCCACGCGGCCGGGTTTCCCTTCAACCAATTCTACCTCTCCCCCAACAACCCCTAATCTAGCGTACCAATTTACCCTCTATCACGGGGATACCTCCCGTCGGCAGTATGACTTACCATTAGCTCACTTAAATAAGAAGAGAGTTGCCAATGGCTAACCAGTCTCAGTTTCATCTTCTCACTAGCCGCCGCTTTTTGCCGTTCTTCAGCACCCAATTCCTGGGCGCCTTCAATGACAATGTTTATAAAAACGCCCTAATTGTCATGATCGCCTTTCGCCTGGTGGAAAGTGAAGCAAACGCACTAATTAACCTGGCTGCTGGCTTGTTTATTCTTCCCTTTTTCTTATTTTCTGCCTCCGCCGGCCAGATCGCGGACAAATACGACAAGGGGAGATTAATACGCTGGATTAAGCTAGGAGAGATCGCTATCGGTGCACTAGGTGTTTTCGCCCTTTTTAGCGGAAGCAACGCACTCTGTTTAACTGTGCTCTTTCTCTTGGGCATACAGTCCGCCTTTTTTGGCCCGGTGAAGTACGCGATCATCCCTCAACACTTAAAGCGTTCCGAACTGATAGGGGGTAATGCTCTGGTGGAAATGGGGACATTTGTGGCCATTTTAACGGGAACAATTGTCGGTAGCCTACTCGCAGGCCTCACAGGCCATGGGCAACAGGGAATTCTCTACTTAGGCCTGGTAATTATGGGTGCAGCTACCCTGGGATATCTAGCTAGCCGCTCAATCCCCGCAGCGCCAGCCCCCACACCCAATCTAAAAATAAACCCTAACCCCATTACTCAAACCCATAAAATACTCCGTGCCAGCGCGAGTACTCCCTCAATTTTCTACTCCATTATTGGTATATCTTGGTTTTGGTTAATGGGGGCGGCC
Organism: Microbulbifer maximicatervae (SeqCode); assembly: GCF_052468155.1. NCBI lineage: Bacteria > Pseudomonadati > Pseudomonadota > Gammaproteobacteria > Cellvibrionales > Microbulbiferaceae > Microbulbifer > Microbulbifer maximicatervae (SeqCode). Next base: position 1,939,703 of record NZ_CP174335.1, on the reverse strand, counting down.
TATCTGACACAAATTCCCAGTTTTACCAAGAATGTCCTAGGTGGCAGTGAATCAGTGGTTACATTGCTACTGTGCAGTTTTACCATTGGTATTGCCATTGGGTCCTTGATCTGCGAGCGCCTCTCCAGTGGATTTATTGAACTTGGCCTGGTGCCTGTTGGCGCGGCTGGACTCACCATAAGTGGTATCGCCCTGGGTATTGTCGGGGGAAACTTTGCAGAACTCCATGAAGCCAGCTTTACCGCATTTCTAAGTACCGATGGTGCATACTCTCTTCTCAGTTGTCTGGTACTACTGGGGATGTTTGGGGGTCTTTACATCGTTCCTCTGTACACCATGATCCAGGATCGATCCGACCCGGCAATTCGTGCACAAATTATCTCCGTAAACAATATTTTGAACGCCCTCTTTATGGTGGCTTCAGCGCTACTTGGAATTCTATTCCTCAATATGCTGGACGCGACCATACCGCAGTTCTTTCTTGTTATTGCACTTATGAATGCGGCGGTCGCCATTTTTGTGTTCGCCAAAGTGCCAGAATTTGCTATGCGCTTTTTGATCTGGGCCCTTTCCCACACCATGTACCGGGTAAAGCACCAAGGGCTTGAACAGATACCCACAGAGGGACCAGCCCTAATCGCTTGTAATCATGTGAGTTATGTCGACGCACTATTACTCGCCGGCGCTGTCCGCCGTCCTATCCGCTTTATTATGTACAAGCCCATTTATGAAATTCCAATTTTGCACTTCGTTTTCAAAACAGGCCGGGCAATTCCAATTTGCTCCAAGCAGAAAGACCCTGAAGGCTATGAACAGGCTTTTCAAGCCATTGAGGAAGGGCTAAAAGATGGAGATCTTCTCTGTATATTCCCCGAAGGTCAGTTAACTAAAGACGGAGAACTACAGCCATTTAAAGCCGGCATAGAAAAAATTCTGGAGAGAACCCCCGTCCCTGTAATTCCTATGGCCCTCCAAGGTCTCTGGGGTAGCTTTTTCAGCCACAAAGATGGTCATGCCTTCACTACATTGCCTAAGCGTTTTTGGTCGCGGGTGAGCGTCGTTGCCGGCAGGCCTGTCGAAGCAGCCGGTGCCAAGGCAGAGGCTCTATACCGCCAGGTGCTGGGCCTGCGCGGAGAGAAGCGTTAGCCTCCCCTTTTTCTTAACCGACAAGGATATGTGCCTACTTCACTGGTAGGCACATAAATTCTTCTCCTGCCCCACGACACCAGCCCCCTCCTTAAATCATTCCGATCACCTATTCTGATAGCGGGAATATAAATACATAGCTGCTAAGGGCGGCACAGGGACGAAGGCTTAACCATGTCTCAAAGCAACCAGTTCAAGCTCCTCGCCAGTCGCCGCTTTACGCCACTGTTTCTCTCACTGTTAGGCAGTGTTTTTAATGACAGCCTGTTTAAAAACTCCCTGCTAGTCATACTGGCATTTCATTTGGCCAAAGCAGAAGCCAATACACTGATTAATCTCGCCAGTAGCCTCTATGTCATACCGTATTTTCTATTTTCACTCGCCGCTGGACAATTGGCTGACAAGTATGAAAAGGGTCGAGTCATAAGAATTATTAAAGCCGCCGAAATACTAATCAGTATCCTCGGGGCCATTGCACTACTCACTGATGACCGAGTTTTAAGTTTTATCGTATTAATACTTTTTGCCACCCACACAGCTTTCTTTAGCCCTGTCCGATATGCCATCTTACCGCAGCATCTAAAGCAATCAGAATTACTTGGAGGAAATGGTTTAGCCCAGGTTGCATCCTTTTTCGGATTACTGGTTGGAACAATTGTCGGCACCCTCCTAGCCGGTGATGTGGGCCAGGGAAAACCAGGGCTTTTATATCTAAGCTTGGTGATGGTCACTGTCGCCGTACTAGGCTATCTCGCAAGTAGGGCAATCCCTCCCGCTCCATCCTCCGCCCCCAATTTAAAAATAGATTGGAACCCTATCAGCCAAACGCTGAAAATTATGCGGGAAGTAATCAAAACACCCACCGTTTTTTACGCAATTATTGCAAACTCCTGGTTCTGGTTATTTAGCACCGCATACCTAACCCAGGTTCCCAGTTTTGTCAGAAATGTGCTTGGCGCCAGTGAACCAATAATCACGATACTACTCTGCTGCCTAACTGTTGGCGTTGCTACAGGCTCACTAATGTGTGAAAGCTTATCTCGCGGTCGTATTGAACTGGGCTTGGTGGCAGCCGGCGGGCTGGGAATGACGGTGGCGGGACTTTGGTTGGGCATCCTATCGGGAAACTATCAGATGCTCTCCAACGCATCCCTTAGCCAATTCCTACAGAGTGATGGTGGACTGACCATTTTATTTATCACGACTTTCATTGGCGTTGCCGGCGGTATTTTTATCGTACCGCTATACACCATTATTCAGGAAAGGACAGCAGAGCAAATTCGCGCGCAGGTTATCTCTGTAAATAATGTCCTTAATGCCGTATTTGTAGTCATTATATCTTTTTCTATTATTGGGCTACTCGGGCCTGTGGGAATGACAATTCCCCAGGTATTTACCCTGCTGGCCGTACTAAATTTCGCTCTTTTAGTACTCCTGCTTTTTCGAATGCCGGAAATGTTATTTGACACCCTTTCTTGGCTTACCTATATCCTGCCCAGGCGCACGAAATACGAGGGGACTGAGCAAATCCCTAGCGAAGGTTCAGCACTTCTAGTTGCCCGCTACTCTAACCTGCTAACCCCATTTATTGTTAGCGGGGCAACGCAACGCAAGGTTCGCTTTATCCCCAGCGACGCCATTACTAACAGCCCTAGGCTTCACGCACTTTTACGCAAAAGTGACTATTTCCCCAAAAACTACTATGAAATCGAAGCTTCAGAGCTCAAGAAAAAGCACAATGCGATTCATGAGGCAGAGGCAAACAGGGATCTTCTGTGCATCCTGATTGAAGAAAACAGCAGGAAAGAAATTACGGAGCTTGTCACGCTGCTCAAGGAGAGTTTTCAAGGCGCATCATTGCCATTTATCCCTCTATCGATCCAAGGTTCGTTTAGCTATAAACGAAACCTAAAGACAATAGTACGGGTTGGCAGCCCAATACCGCTTGCAGAAATTTCTCCAGAACTGCTATCCGATAACCTGAAGGGTGCCGAATAAAGAGAGGCAGAATAGGGTACCCACAGAGTTGCGGGTACCCAAAAGCCATTTAGGCCGCTTTAGCGGAACTGGAATCTGAGCGGCTGCCTTTCAGTAGCAACCACAGAGCGACAACCAGTATTGCCCCCTGAATACCAACACCTTGCCAAGTCGGGTAGATACCCAACCAGTCAAAGCTGAGATTTACCGGCAGCGGAGAAATCGCAATCCACGCCGCTTCTTGCAGTGCCGCGACTGCCTTGCCCGCAAGAACAAATGACAACGCCAACAGTAAATAGGTTGTCATGGAGAAGAACTTGCCTATAGGCAAGCGAGCAGAGAAGCGCACAAAGGCAACGCCCAACACAACCAGCAATATCGCACCGGCAGCGAGGCCACCCCATAGGGCGCTGTACTGACTGGAAGCTGTTTGCACCAATAGGGCCTGGTAGAACAGGATGGTTTCAAAAATTTCGCGGTACACAGCAACAAATGCGAGACCGGCGATGCCCCACAGGGCGCCAGCGCTAAGGCTGCGGTTGATGCTGTTCTGGATATATTGCTGCCACTGATCCGCCTGGGTCTTACTGTGCATCCAGAAACCCACATAGAAGAGCACAACTGCGGCCAGAAGCGCTGCGACCCCTTCCATAACTTCCCGGCTGGCGCCACTGATGGAAACCAAACTCTGTGCGGCAACCCAAGTAACAACACCTGCGACCGCGGCGCTGATCCAACCGAAGTGAACAAATTTCAACGCATCGCGGCGACCGGTTTTTACCAGGATCGTTGTCAGTGCAATCACAACCAGCAGCGCCTCGAGACCTTCGCGCAGAAGAATCACCAAGCTGGCAATAAATAGTGCACCCGCAGAGAGAGTTGTCTCCTGCATTAAAGATTCGGCGCGCCCCAGTTGCTCAAGAATTACCTGTACCTGAGCCCTGACTTGATCGGGGTTACTATCGGCATTCAGCTGACTGCGCAGCCCGAGCAGCTCCCGTTCAGTGGCTTTACGCAGATCGGCGTCGAGGGAATCCAGAGAACTCTCCGCCATCTCAAAACCGTCCAGGTAGGCACTAATAGCCAGGGTGCGAGCGTGATCGTAGTTACCTTCCTGGTAGGCCACCAGGGACTTTTCCAGTTGCGCACGGGCTATCTCAATCGGCTGGGTGCCGAGGCTCCCCTCACCAGCAAAGAAGGGTGTGGGGTCGGCACGCAGGGAAGCAACTGCCGCGCCGGACAGTTCCGGGCGATCACTGTGCAGCACATTGGGGCTGTACATCACGATATCCTGCAAGCTCGGTTCAACGCCTTCGCCCTCCCCCGCTTCACCCTGGAAAGCCAGGCCGCCAACATAAAATGCCAGGGACCAGCGCTGCTGCTCATTCAGGTTTTTGAAGGCGGTCATTGCAGTGCCATCGATACCGTTACTGATAGCATCGTAAAGGCCCAGCAGGGAGCGATTTTCAGCGCGCTCCAACTCGTAGAAGTTTGTAGGCGCCGGCTCCAACTGTACCGCTAAGGGGCCATCCCCTCTACCCTCGATACCATGGCAGGTAACACACTGCGCCTGGTAGATAGCGCGACTCTCATCCACATTCAGCAATGCAGTGGGCAAAGATAGCGCGGGGGCGATAGACAGTAGCCCCTGACGCAACTTGGCGGTATGCGCTTGCACTTCCTGCACACTGGCCTTGCGGAGAATCGCCGCTTGCAGCGCATCCGCCTCGGTGCGGATCATCGCCGCTTCGGGCGACTCTTGCAGTTGTGCGCCGCGATCGATCAGTACCGAGGCGAACTCCTGCATCTCTGCAAACTCATCGTCACTAATGATCTCCCCATCTGCCACCGCTTCCGGATAATCCACACCGATGTACTCTGCCATCTGCATCAGCTGGCGCAATTCCTGCTCTGATAGACCGGAGGCCTGGGCTTGGACGGGTAGAACCGTAATGGCCAGTAGCGCCACTAGCAGGCGGGCCAAGTGTAAGGTGAGGCGCATGGAGAATCCTTTACTGTTATTGCAAAAGGGTTTTATCAATCTGGCGCATAATATAATTGGTAATCATTCTCACAATAAAGCCTGCAAAAGGGCTACTCCCAAATAAAGCGGTTGCAAAAAAGATTGTGCACAACTAAATTTAGCAAAATACAAACCGTCGAGGCTCTCTCAATGACCGATCTCTACTCAATTCCCGTGCAAACCGCTGATGGGCAAAAGACCACTCTGGCCGATTACAAAGACAAGGTGGTGCTAGTTGTTAACACGGCCAGTAAGTGTGGCTTCACCAAGCAATACGCTGGCCTGGAGGATTTATATAAAAAATACAAAGACCGTGGATTTACCGTCCTGGGCTTTCCCTGCAATCAATTTGGCAAGCAGGAACCCGGTAGCGATGAGGAAATTCAGGAGTTTTGTGAACTGAACTTTGGAGTCAGCTTCCCCGTCTACGCTAAGCTGGACGTCAATGGCGATGAAGCTCACCCGCTGTTTGTGGAGCTCAAGAAACGTGCGCCGGGGCTATTGGGAACCGAGGGCATTAAGTGGAATTTCACTAAGTTCTTGATCGGTAAGAATGGCGAAAATGTTAAACGCTACGCGCCAAAGGATGCACCGGCATCCCTGGAGACAGAAATCGAGCGTATGCTCTGATGATTGTCTGTGATGACGATTCCGGCGAGCTGGCACTGAACCGCCAGCTATGTTTTGCCCTCTACGCCGCATCCCGAGCCATGACCCGCGCCTACCAGCCGATGCTAAAGGAATTGGGGATCACCTATCCGCAATATCTGGTTTTAATGGTTCTGTGGGAGTGGGCCAACACCAAGGCGCCATCGGAAGAAGAGCAGAGCGTCAGTGCACTGGGGCAGAGGCTGATGCTGGATTCCGGCACCTTGACCCCGCTGCTTAAGCGGATGGAGCAAAACGGCCTGGTCAAGCGTCGCCGCAGCAATCAGGATGAACGGATAACCCTGATCACTGTGACAGAGGAAGGCCTTGCCCTTAAACCAAGAGCCAGAGAGTGGGTGACAGCACAGCTGGACAACAGCCGTATCAGCCGCAGCGAGGTAGAGCAACTACACGGAGACTTGTGGCAGTTTCTGCATAAATTGACCGATACCACCCCTTGATAGCGAACCCCATTGAAACCTTCAGTGGGGCAGCCCTTCAAAACCAGGATATAAACACTAAAAAACAGCCAAAAAAGAAAAGAATATAACAAAAGCGGAAAATAATGCGCCAATATTAGGATATATATTGACCTTCCGGTTGATTTCGCTTCATAATGCCCTGAATCCGACCTAATGCGGAAACTGTTGTATATGAAGACTCCATTTATCACTCAGCGCCAGTCTTTTCTTGCCCTAGCTTTCTCGCTACGACTGCCCCTGCGCGGCATATAATTTTTCTCCCCCCACCCCCAACAGAATTCCAAACTTTATTTGAGCGATGCATAGACAGCGGCAAGGCCCCCTGTTTAGCCTCAAAGCAAATAAGGAGAACAAACGAAAATGAGCACTAAAAAAGATAAGTTAGTCATTTTTGATACCACTCTGCGCGATGGTGAGCAGAGTCCTGGCGCCTCTATGACGAGAGAGGAAAAAATTCGTATCGCCCGCATGCTTGAGAGAATGCGTGTCGATGTCATTGAGGCTGGATTCGCGATTGCCAGTCCCGGAGACTTCGAGTCGGTCAAGGCCGTCGCTGAAGCCGTTACCGAATCACGGGTTTGCAGCCTGGCCCGAGCGGTCAATGCCGATATCGTGCGCGCTGGCGAAGCCCTGAAGAATGCCAACGCCTCGCGTATCCACACATTTATTGCCACTTCTCCAATCCATATGAAATACAAGTTGCAAATGGAACCGGAAGCGGTGTTGCAGCAGGCAGTGAAAGCGGTTCAAACAGCGCGCAACTTTACCGACGATGTGGAATTCTCCCTCGAGGATGGCAGCCGCTCCGAGCCGGAATTTATGTATCGCATCATCGAAGCGGTTATCGCGGCAGGGGCCGGCACTATCAATATTCCCGACACCGTTGGTTACGGGGAACCGGAAGAGTATGGGGCTATGTTCCGCCGTGTTATCGAGAACGTCCCCAACTCCGACAAAGCCATCTTTTCGACCCACTGTCACAACGACCTGGGCCTCGCCGTTGCCAACTCCCTGTCGGCCGTGATGAACGGTGTGCGCCAAGTGGAATGCACCATCAATGGCTTGGGAGAGCGCGCCGGTAATGCCTCCCTGGAAGAAATCGTTATGGCAGTACAAACCCGCCAGGATCTCTACCCGGTAGAAACAGGGCTGGATACCAGCCACATCGTGCCCACTTCGAGAATGGTGTCGTCGATTACCGGATTCCCAGTGCAACCCAACAAGGCCATTGTCGGCGCCAACGCCTTTGCCCATGAGTCCGGTATTCACCAGGACGGTGTTCTGAAGCACCGCGAGACCTACGAAATCATGCGCGCAGAAGATGTCGGCTGGGGTCAAAACCGCCTGGTTCTCGGTAAACACTCCGGCCGGGCTGCCGTTCGCGCCCGCTACGAAGAGCTGGGGGTAGATTTCGCCGATACCGAAGAATTCCAGCAGGTATTTGCCCGCTTTAAAGACCTAGCCGACAAGAAACATGAGATCTTTGACGAAGATTTGCACTCTCTGGTGAGTGGAGGCGAGTCACCGGTAGAGCGATTCCAACTGAGTGACCTGGATGTGCGCACCAAAATCGGCTCAGCCCCCCAGGCCTTTGTCAGCCTCACCATTGACGGAGAGCCCCGACAGACTGAAGCCAGCGGAGGCGGCCCCGTAGATGCCACCTTCAAAGCTATTGAACAGCTGGTAAACAGCGGCGCCGACTTAAAACTGTATTCTGTGAATGCGGTCACCCAGGGAACAGACTCCCAAGGGTCCGTTACAGTGCGCCTGGAAAAGGACGGCCGCCTGGTCAACGGCGTTGGCGCAGATACAGATATCCTGATTGCCTCAGCACAAGCCTATATGGATGCGTTAAACTTGCTCGCCAGCAGTGAGAGTAAGAAACAGGGCGTATAAGTGAACGAGCTTCAGCGAGCGGAATATTTATCAGTACTTGGAGTTCCAAGCTATGTGCCCCGATTCGTATTGCCGCTCGCACCCGATCCTCGCCAGGCCGAACTGCCTCCCGCCGAAGAGGCTGCTGGGACTCAGCAGCCTCTGGTTGCAAGTGGAATAGCTCAAAACCCGCTACCCCACTCAGCAGATCAGATAATCACCCAACCGGTACAGAGTCCGGAGCGCAACGCCCGTGTGCTAGATGAAATAAGCGCTCTCACCGACCAGACAAAACGCCCACAAGAGACGGTGGCAGTGACACCGGCTCCTGTTGCCCCCCCCCAGCAAAGTGTTAAACCTTTTGTTTTGAACTGCTGGCGTATTGGGGAGGAACTCCTGGCCGTGGACAGTCACGAGCCCGGTGCAGCGCTTCCCCTGGAAGCCCTGTTCAACAATATTCTCCGCGCCTTGCACTGGCACCAGCTCCCCCGGCAACAGGAGCGCCTGCAATGGCCTTTAACAGAAAATCGCTTTGGTCCTGCCGAAGACGCCTCACAGGCTCGCGATACATTCTCCAGCTGGTTGGAGGCCTCTTATTCCCGTATGCCGGTTAAATCCATCTGGCTGATGGGCAGTGAAGCTCAAGACTTTTGCACTCCGATCCCATTGGAAAGCCAGGTTGTCGAATGGCAGAAGGCCCGCTTAATTAGTATGCCCAGCCTCTCGCAACTACTGCGAGCCCCCGAACTAAAACGCCCCCTGTGGAACCTGTTGCGCACTAGTTACCCGACTGAAACCCGCGCAGAATGACCTACTTAAATTACACTGAGCTACAGTTGCGCTCCGCCAATGCCGACGACTGTGCATCTCTGGCCCAGTTGGCAAAAAGTGCCCACAGTCATCCGTGGAGTGAAGCCCAATACCAGCAGAGTCTCAGCGCCGGCCACTACTGCTGGGTCCTGATCCAAGGCGATGACATTATCGCCTGTTGCGTGATCAGTAGCCTGTTTGACCAGGCAGAAATCCTGGACATTGCCGTATCCCCAGCGCAACGCCGACAGGGCCTCGCCGAGGCATTATTGAACAGCGTGAAAACGGAATTACCCAGCGAAGTTGAGCGAATTTTGCTCGAGGTGCGGGTATCCAATCTCGCTGCGCGCTCCCTCTATCGCAAACTGGGTTTCTCTGAAGACGGGATACGCAAAAATTATTACCCCGCGCAAAACGGCATGCGCGAGGACGCTGTACTCATGAGTCTCGCTCTGAATGACACTCAGTCGTAGAATGAGCCTCTCATTCGGAATTCCCGCCTTACCGACAAGGCCTTGAACGGCAGGCAACCACTCCTGCCCTGTAACACTATTCCCGACTTCCCAACCCCCTCGTTGGATTGACAAGAGTTATACATGTCTCTATCAAAAAGCAGCCCATCACTGCTGGAAGGTTCAGTTTCCAGTCACTTACAGAGACTGGCACTACCCATGGTCTGGGGAATTCTCGCCGCCATGTCCTTTAATATCGCCGATACCTATTTTGTCTCCCAGCTGGGCGATGGCCCCCTGGCGGCGATGAGTTTCACCTTCCCGGTAGTGATGGCCATAAACAGCTTTGCTATCGGTCTCGGCGCAGGTACTTCTTCGGCTGTGGCCCGGGTTTACGGCGCAGGGGATATAAAGAACGTTCGCCGCCTGGTAACTGACGCATCTGTACTGGCACTGCTGATTGCTGTTGTGATTACTGCAGTCGGCCTGGCCACCATGCGCCCTCTATTTGAGCTGCTGGGCGCCGGCCCCGATATGCTTCCGCTTATTGCCGATTACATGATCCCCTGGTATCTGGGAACCATCTTTGTCATTGTCCCGACCGTCGCGCTCGCTGCTCTTCGCGCCATTGGTAACAGCGCGGTAACCGGCCGTATTATGGTGGCGGTAGCCCTACTGAACCTGATTCTCGACCCCATTTTGATTTTTGGGCTTTTCGGCTTTCCCCGACTTGAGCTCCAGGGAGCAGCTATCGCTACGATTATCGTGCGCGCCCTGAGCTTTATTGCTGCACTTTACTTCATCATCAAAAAAGAACACCTAATGACAGCCCCACAATGGCGGCTGAGCGGCCTACTCGAATCCTGGCGCAAAGTGTTAGCTGTCGGGCTTCCCGCTGTGCTCACCAATGTCATTATTCCCGTATCGGGAGGTGTTGTCGTTGCACTCGTTGCCGTGCACGGCGAAGATGCCGTCGCGGGCCTGGGAGTCGCACTCCGAGTCGAACCCCTGGCACTCATTGTGTTTTACGCACTTTCCTCTGTAGTCGGCCCCTTTATGGGACAGAATGCCGGGGCGGAAAAAACCGATCGCCTGCGGGAAACCGTGAGCGTACTGGCAAGGTTCTGCCTGGTATTTGGAGCGGGACTGGCGGTGCTTCTCTACTTTGTTGCAGAACCTATCGTAAGTCTGTTCAGTGATTCCACCGAGGTTCTCGCTGTCGCTGTTGCCTACCTGACCCTGGTGCCTCTCAGCTATGCCGGGTACGGCTTTGTGATGTCTGCCAATGCCGCATTCAATGGACTCGGGAAACCGCTGCCAGCAACCGTCATTTCTTTCCTGCGGGTACTGGGTCTCTACCTACCCCTGGCCTGGATTGGGAACAGCCTGTGGGGCATGACCGGCCTGTTTGTCGCTACAGCAGCATCCAACCTGATTCTCGGCTTTATTTCCTGGTGGTGGCTGCGCCGCGATACGCACCAGCGCACAGCAGAGACAACAACCAGCCCCGAGCTGTCAACCAACTGATCGATCTGTGGGCCGAATTACTCCTGATTCGGCCCATATCCATCCACCACCCCTAAAAACACAACACAAGGAAATCAGTGCCTTAACAGGCAGCGTACACATTACTTCCCATTTTTGCCGATAACTTCAAATTCCTCCAAACCCCGGCAGACAGCAACATAGCCCGCCTTCTTCTCTTACTGCGAAACATGGATGGTGATTCGATGAGGCTTCAGGAGATTTCCCCCCTTCAAACCCGCACCCTGTTAATCAACACACTGGCAATTTTTCTGGCCTGCACACCTTTAACAGGTTGTGACAATGACGATTCAGACCCACCCCCTTCAGACGACGATACTGCCGATGACAGCAGCCCCTGGGTGCTAAATACCGACGATGAACGGGCGCCTTATATCTATGAGAGCAATAGTAATGAGCAGGTCCTGGTCAATGTGCAAAGCATCGAAACGGTCACTGTCGACGGCAAGGAATACACTCAAGTTACCGCGTCCGGCATCCCGGATTATGAAATTGAAATCACCACTGCTATCTACAACGAACTAATCAATCGCCCCAAGGCGAACACCGACTTTGTCTACGGCAGCCCTACAGTACAAATTGGCGATATCGTGAGTTTTGGCCAGGATATCGGCTTTAGCAGTAATCCCAATACCTGCTACGCCGAAGCGGGATTTGGATTTTGGCCGCCGGGCCCGGTCTGCCCAGAAAATGTTTCCCACAACAGCTATTTTCCAACTGAGCCAGAGGTCTCGGAAGAAGACTGTGAGAGTGGACTCGGACCTCAGGGTTATTGGGTCAACGGAACCTCTATCTACCAGTGGAGCGATGGACAGTCTGTGAATGGCACCTGGCACACTTTGGCACCTGTCGCTGAGATGTACGATGTTGATATTTGTGGTGGACACGCTGCCCGGGGAGACTATCACCACCACTTCTACAGCGATTGCCTGGCAGACTTGGTTGGAGATACTGGAGATAGCCACTCTCCCGTCTACGGGTTCACCGCCGATGGCTATCCCATTTATGGCCCTTGGGAGGCCGATGGTGTTCTTGCAATAAGTAGTTGGGTCACTAGAGACTATGACGATGCCGACTCTACTAGCGGCTGCGGGATTGCCGGCGAGCGCAGTTGCTTATTGGCAGATGAATACGATTTGTCACAAGGCACAAGTTCACTTGCTGAATCCGGCCCCAGTACCAGCGATACATTTACGTCCCTATCAGGCAACCTTTTTCAAACCACCAGCGGTTTTTTTTACGAAGACTATTACTGGGACTCCAATTTGACCGACCAGGAGGGCACTTATCTGGATCAATACAATGGGCACAGTGACAGCGAGCGGGGTTATCATTACCACCTAACGGTAGAACTGAATGATGAAGGGCAGCTGACCCCATCATTCCCCTATACCTTTGGGCCCCGCTTTTACGGCAAACTCGATGACCAGACAATTGTGAATGTTTGCTCCGATGAAGTCGGCGGAGGTTTTCCCCCTGGACCACCGCCAATGTAGCTAGGCCAGCAGAAAACAGCTTACCTATAATCACCTATAAATCATTGATAAAGCCCCACGCCAGCCTGGAACCGGTTAAAGCTTCCAGACTGGCGACTCTCCCAAATACAGTCTCAGAATCCAGGCCTCTGCTTTCAGTAGCTGGCTTCACTAAATACAGCCAGCCAACTACTAGACCTTTTAGTCAAAAAAATATCGAAAGAATAATATTTTATTTAAATTAAATACAAAGAAAGTCATTAACGAGATAAGTAATTTTTCAGCAAATAACTTTTTAACTGTTGATACCGAAAGAAAAGCCATCCTTTTGAACTTACGCACAAACTAGGCAGAAATAGAGAGCCAATTTAACCCTTTGCAAATTAGGTTAATAATTATCCACATTTTCTCCACTTTTATCCGCTAATTTCTGGACTAACCCCCATCTAATTCACGGTGTGCTATGAAATTAACGGAAATTTTTGACACGGACCGAAAGTCCATTTTGCCTTATGTAATATCTCTGGTATTGCTTTCAGGCGTACTCCAGGCATGCGGTGGAGGCGGCAGCTCTTCATCTGATTCAGATTCGTCATCTGAAGATACTAGCGACAGCGGCTCAGATTCCGGTGACGATAATGACGATGACGATTCATCAGATGATAGTGACAGTTCAGACTCGAGCACCGATAGCGGGGTTTGGATTCTAAATACTGATGATGAGCGCGCACCCTATATCTATGAAAGTAACAGCAATGAACAAGTACTAGTAAATGTTCAGAGCGTTGAATCTGAAACTGTCGACGGTAAAGAATACACTGTTGTATCAGCAACCGGCATTCCAAATTACACTATCGAAATTACACAAACTGTTCTCGATGCACTCCTGGAACGTCCAAAAGCATCCTCTGACTTTTTAACCGGCAGCCCCTATGTCAGCGTTGGCGATATTGTCAGTTTTGGGCAGGACATTGGATATAAAAGTAATTCGTCCTGTGGTGCAGAAGCTGGTTATGGCTTTTGGCCACCGGGGCCTGTCTGCCCTGAAAATGTTTCCCATGTTGGCTATTTTCCCGTTGAACCTGAACCTGCAACTGACAGTTGTGAAACTGGTTTAGGGGTACAGGGCTACTGGGTAAATGGAACCTCTATTTATCAATGGAGTGACGGGATGAGTGTTGATAATACATGGCATACACTCGCCCCCCTAGCTGAAGTCTACGACGTTGATATTTGCGGTGGTCACGCAGCAAACGGTGATTATCACCACCATTTTTACAGTGAATGCCTCGCAGAGATGGTCGGCGATATTGGTGACGACCACTCTCCAATTTATGGCTACACCGCCGACGGCTATGCAATTTATGGCCCTTGGGAAAGTGAGGGTGAATTAGCGGAAAGTAGTTGGGCTGTTCGAGATTACGATGATGCCTCATCCGAAAGTGGCTGTGGTGTCGCCGGCGAGCGCAGCTGCTTATTAATCGATGAATATGATATTTCCCAAGGCGTGGAAACTACTTCTAATACTGGCCCAACTACAAGTGATTCATATACCTCCGCCTCCGGAAATGAATTTGAAACAGCTGCTGGTTTTTTCTACGAAGATTATTATTGGGACGAAGAACTTACAGCTCAAGGTGGAGTCTATTTAGATCAGTACAATGGCCATTCGGATGATGAGCGAGGATACCATTATCATCTTACCGTCACTGTCGATAGCGATGGACAATTAATCCCCGCCTTTCCCTTCACTTTTGGACCGCGCTTTTACGGAAAATTGGATGACCAAACTGTTGTCAGCCGATGCTCAACAACCGTGGGGCGGTAACCAATAAAGATAAATTGAGGTAACCTTCTCGTGAAAATTAACGGGTACTTTCTTGCCGGCTCATTAGCCTGGCTAACTGCAGCCAGTGTTGTGGCTCAACCTAATCCCAACTCTGGGCATAACAACGATCAACGTTCGGTTAGGGAAGTACCTGTTCGCAATAGCAATGGAAGAAACTGGCAAAACAACAACTCGATAAATTCAGAAAACACTAGAAATAACACTGCAGATTCCTCCACCGACTCAAACAGCAATACAGTTGAAGAGGAAAGTCCAACAGATACTACGGTAGATAATCCAACAGAAACAACTACCGACGAAACAAGCAATACATCGAATAATAACGAGGACACTTCTTCGGACGTTAACGAAGAGAATTCCGGCTCCTCAGATAATTCGACAATTTCAGGTAACGAGGAAAGCTCGGTAACAGAGAGCTCCGGTACTACCTGGATTATCAATTCAACTAACGAACGCGCCCCCTATATTTACGAAAGTAACAGTAATCAGCAGGTTCTGGTTAATGTGCAAAGTATTGAATCTGTAACCGTTGCCGGAAAGGAATATACCCGCGTATCTGCTACCGGTATCCCGGACTACCAGATTGAAATAACCCAGGAAATACTAGACGCACTCATCAGCCGTCCAAAAGCCTCTACAGACTTCGTCAATGGCTACCCCTTGGTACAAACTGGTGAGGTTGTTAGCTTCGGCCAGGACATCGGCTATCGCAGTAATTCCAGCTGCGGCTCAGAAGCCGGTTATGGCTTCTGGCCCCCAGGTCCCGTGTGCCCCGAAAACGTCGACCATGTAGGCTATATTCCTGCTGAGCCTGAGGCATCCACTGACAGCTGTGAAACTGGGCTCGGTGTACAGGGTTACTGGGTAAATGGAACCTCAATTTACCAGTGGAGTGACGGACAGTCAGTAAATAACACTTGGCATACCCTGGCTCCCATGGCAGAAGTCTATGACGTAGATATCTGTGGCGGCCATGCAGCTAACGGCGATTACCACCATCACTTTTACAGTAATTGCCTGGCTGAAATTGCCGGGGACACCGCCGATGGACACTCCCCTATCTACGGCTATACCGCCGATGGCTACGCAATTTACGGTCCATGGGAAGACGCAGGTGTGCTAACTAAAAGCAGCTGGGCAATACGGGATTACGACGATCCCCGTTCAGACACCGGCTGTGGCGTTGCCGGGCAACGCAGCTGTCTGCTAGTCGATGAATATGATATTGATCGCGGCGTATCCAATACAAATAACACCGGCCCCACTACCAGCGGTAGCTACACCTCTCAATCCGGAAACGAATTTGAAACTCCGGCAGGTTTTTTCTACGAGGATTATTACTGGGATGAAAGCCTGACAGCGCAAGGTAGCGAATACTTGGATCAATTTAATGGACACACTGACAGTGAAAGAGGTTATCACTACCACCTGACAGTTACGCAGGATAACAATGGCCAACTAATTCCAGCTTTCCCATTTACCTTCGGCCCGCGCTTTGCCGGCAAGCTGGATGACCAAACTATCGTCAATCGCTGCTCAACCACCGTTGGCCGCTAACTCATATTCAAGCTTGGGAGTAAGAGTTAAATGAAAATGCACAGGTTCTTTATCGCTGGGTCTTTGGCCTGGATTGTTTCAGCCTCTATGACCGCGTATGCGGCACAGCCAAATCCTCACGCGGGCCACAATGGCGATCAGCATCCGGTGATAGAGATACCTCTACATGTTGCCGCTCCCAGAATCGAACTGGACATGAGCCGCGACGATATGTCCGGCTATAATCTACATATTGACTACGATCGGTTTGAGCTGGAATCCCCTCGCTTTGCCAATGACGATTCTGAGCAGTTTCTGGAGGGGCACGCCCACCTTTACATCAATGGGGAAAAAATCCAACGTCTTTATGGCTCGGATTTACATATTCCCGGAAAATTACTAAAACCCGGTTTTAACCAAGTCACCGTGACTCTCAATGCACACGACCACAGCACTTGGAGCCGCGGTGGAAAGCGAATACTGGCAACCTTATTTGTTCACCTCGATAAGAAAGAGCTGGTATTACACCGCTTTTCAACATCACCTATCGGGGGCAACAAACAAATAGCCAAAGTCAGCCGACCTGATAATTAGGGACCCTCTGATCAACGAAGCATTTTTCCAGAATTAAGCTGAGCTGCTTGAAAAATTCACTTTATTACGCACAAACGCGTAATTTGCGCGTAATAGTCCACTAATTTTTCATCTGAAACCCTCAATAGGTGGATTTCAGGCGAACCACCCCTAGGCAGCCAAGTATTTTCTCCCTATTATTAAGTTGGTAAAGCCTGCCAGTAAGCACAGCCTCTCAGTATTTTTTACCAGTCCCCGATAGCGGACCTTGTCATAACCAAATACCCGTTTGATGTAGCGGAAGGGGTGCTCGACCTTCGCTCTTATCTGCGCCTTGATCTTTTCCGCTTTACGAAGTGCATCACGCCCTGGAAGAGTTTTTAGCTTGCTCGGCTTCATTGCTATATACCAATCCGCCTCCCGCTCTTTCAACTCTTCACGTTTCTCCGCACCAATGTACCCAGAGTCTCCCCAGATTCTTTTCTCCTCCCCGTGGAGAACTCGCTCTGTAGTTGTGACATCATGCGAATTCGCTGCTGTTGTATCTATGCTATGTATTACTCCGAGCACATCATCAACCCCGATATGCATTTTCATTCCAAAATGCCACTGATTGCCTTTCTTTGTTTGATGCATTTCTGGATCACGTTTTTTCTTTTTATTCTTGGTTGAAGTTGGCGCAGAGATAATAGTGGCATCTACAATCGTACCTTCACGCAGTACCATGCCATTCTCAGCAAGATGCTTGTTGATTTCATCAAAAAGAGCTGCACCTAGCTGATTGAGCTCCAGTAAGTGGCGAAAGTTAAGAATCGTTGTTTCATCGGGAATTGGGCCGCTCAAAGTCAATCCAGCAAAACTACGCATGGATTCAATTTCATACAGTGCATCCTCCATAGCGGGATCACTGAGATTATAAAATAGCTGCATGCAATGAATACGGAGCATGACACTCAATGGATATGGCTGTCGGCCACGTTTGCCTTGTGGATAGCAAGGAGTGATCTGAGCTTCTAGTCGCTGCCATGGGATGAGGGCTTCCATTTGAGAAAGAAACTTCTCTCGGCGAGTTATACGGCGCTTTAGCTTATATTCTGCTTCGGCAAAGGTGACTTGGTGCATAATTCATCGTAGTCTTGATGGGTAGGTGAATATTACCAATATTGGCTTGGAATTATTCAGAGGTTCCTTAGATTAAGACCTGGAATTTTTCAAAGAGAGAATTGGAGCTAATACCCCAAAAAATATTTAATTAATAGCCGGCCCACTAATTAAAGGCTACTTAGGCTATTTACAATAAAGCAATAAGATATTTTTGCCTGACTCACGGAGTATCGCTTTTGAACGCAGTGCACAAATCTGAAAAAAATTAAGACGATAAAGAGGATATAAAATGTAGCTAGCAGGCCATCCACATTTCATTCACTTTTGTGCGCTAGGTTCGGGGAGCAACTCCTCCATATGCCACGGTGTGATATGAAAATAATTAAAATTTTTGACCGGAATGGCCAGCCTACACTCTCTTATACACTAGCGTTGATAATATCTCTCGGAGTTCTTCAGGGATGCGATAGTGGCTCTTCCTCAGATGAGGATGGCGATGACTCTTCTGAGACCTCCTCTGAAGAGTCAGATTCCAGCACTGATACTGGTGTCTGGATTATGAATACTGATGACGAACGCGCGCCTTACATTTATGAAAGTAACAGCAATGAGCAGGTTCTGGTCAACGTCCAGAGCGTAGCATCAGAAACCGTAGATGGCCGGGAATACACCGTTGTCTCAGCAACCGGTGTTCCCGACTACGAGATTGAAATTACTCAAAGTATTCTAGACGGACTACTTGAACGTCCATTAGCCTCCTCTGATTTCGAAACTGGCAGCCCCAATGTCAGCGTTGGAGATATTGTCAGCTTTGGGCAAGATATTGGCTATACGGGTATTGGCACCTGTGATGTAGATGCCGGCTATGGATTTTGGCCACCAGGACTCGTTTGCCCAGAGAATGTCTCTCATGTCGGATACATCCCTGTCGAACCCGAGCCCGCAACGGAGGAGTGCGCAACGGGGCTCGGCGTACAGGGCTACTGGGTAAATGGCGTCTCTATTTATGATTGGGGTGATGGTCAATCAGTGGATGGCACCTGGCAAACCCTGGCACCGGTTGCTGAGGTCTACGATGTGGATATCTGTGGTGGACACGCCGCAAACGGAGATTACCACCATCACTTTTATAGCGATTGCCTAGCCGATCTTGTTGGCGATATAGGTGACGACCACTCCCCTATCTACGGCTATACCGCCGACGGCTATGCAATCTATGGCCCCTGGCAGAGTGAAGGAGAACTCGCAGAAAGCAGCTGGGCTGTACGAGATTATGACGACCCCAGCTCCGAGAGCGGTTGCGGCGTAGCAGGCGAGAGAAGCTGTCTCTTGGTGGATGAATACGACCTCTCCCAAGGAGTCGAAACAACATCGAATACCGGCCCCACGACAAGTGGCTCTTATACCTCCCTGTCAGGCAATGAGTTCACTACAGCAGCGGGCTTTTTCTACGAGGACTATTACTGGGACGAAGGCCTGACTAATGAAGGCGGAGTATATTTGGACCAGCATAACGGTCACTCAGATGACGAAAGGGGATACCATTACCACCTGACTGTCACTGTCGATGATGATGGTGAGCTTGTCCCCGCCTTCCCATATACTTTTGGCCCCCGCTTTTACGGCAAGCTAGATGATCAAACTATTGTCAATGAGTGCTCAACACAGTAGTTCAGCGGTGCACTAACATTGAAGGCCAAGCCACTTTCCTAATACGCCGGAAATCTCCCTGGAGTCGCAGTAAGTGTAAGCTTTGCGGTCCCTTGTTTTTACGGGGACCGACACCCCAGGTAATGGAAGTAACTGGAGCAATAGCACCCGATAGACTAAAAGCACTGGTAACCAGAAGTATTCACAGCAACAGCAGTTTGAATGAAGTATGTTGCCCCATCGCCAAACCTGGGAGTGAGACAATAATGAAAATTCTTCGAGCCGTTCTTATCGGGTCTTTTATCTGGGGAATAACCAACCTTGCTACAGCACAGCCAGACTCACACACGGGCCATAACGGCGACCAACACCCAGTAGTCGAGATCCCTTTACACAATGCTGCACCGCGCATCGAACTGGACATTAGTCGCGATAAAATGTCCGGATATAACCTACATATAGACTACGACCGGTTCGAATTTGAATCCCCTCGCCACGCCAATGATGCCTCAAAGCAATATCTGGAAGGTCATGCCCATCTCTATATCAACGGTAAGAAAATACAGCGAATCTATGGTCCAGACTTACACCTTCCCGACAAGCTGTTTAAATCGGGCTTCAACCAAATTACTGTCACTCTTAACGCCCATGACCACAGTACCTGGAGCCGGGGAGGGAAGAGAATTCTTGCAACTCTATTTATCCGGCTCGATAAGCCCGATCTGATATTGCATCGTTTTTCTACATCTCCAATAAAGCCGGGAGTAAGCACAGGCAAACCGGGATAATAATAGAAGTAACTACCAGTAAGGACTCAATCTCTCCTACCGACTCAGGGCATGGAGGCCCCAAGAACAGCTTTGGATAACCAAGCTAAGCTTATTGGCACTTAGCTTGAGCTCTTATCGTGAGACTCTCGGAGTGTTAAAAGATTGCCCTGATATTTACAGTAAGTGTAGGCTTGATCTTCTGAGCCGCGTTTCCTCAGTGGAAACAGAGTAAAATGCACCTGAGCTCACTGTGAACACAGGCTACTGAAATCCAAGCTACCGGCTATGTCGTTAAATATTCGCTATAAACTAAGCCTCGCTTTCTTATTGACTACAGCAATTACTGTTGGCGGAATGTTCGTATTCTTTCAGTGGAGCTTTAAGCATGGTTTTATGACCTATATCCAGTCTCAGGAGCTTCGCGAGGTCGGCGATTTAGTAGATGAGTTACAAGAAATCTACGCCAGCGAAGGGAGCTGGCAATCTATCGACGGCAATAGCAGGCGCTGGCAAAGACTCCACAGACGCGTGATGTCCAGTCACTTTGAGGATATGCCACCCCCACATCGTCCACCTCCGGGTACGAGGGGGCCCCGCCGCCCGCCTGAGCCCCCACCTGAACACGCAGTGGGCAAGTCGCTTAATGCCCGCCTGGTCCTGTTGAACAAAGAGAAAAGACCTCTGATAGGTCGTTATTCAGGATCTGAGAACATGGTAATGCAGCCTCTGGTTGTGAACGGAGAAACCGTTGGTTACCTGGCTATCAATCCACTACCCGTGTTAGATGATGATTTGGCCGTAGGGTTTGTTAAAGAGCAATCGCGGACTTTCGCTCTTATCTCTGTTGCCACCTTCATTCTGGCACTAGCCATTGCCATCCCCCTTGCCTGGCAGCTGGTAAGGCCCATCCGTAAGCTGACCGAAGCGACATCCCATCTTACATCCGGCAACTTCAAAACCCGTATTGATATAGAGCAGCGAGATGAGCTGGGCCAATTAAGTGCTGACTTTAATCGGCTCGCCGCAACGCTGGAAGCAAATGAACATGCCCGAAACCGATGGATGGCAGATATTTCGCATGAGCTGCGCACACCTCTCGCAGTATTAAAAGGGCAGATTGAAGCCATTCAAGACGGTATCAGATCAGCCACACCAGAGAACCTGCGCATACTGCACAGCAAAATTCAACAATTGAGCCGCCTGATAGATGATCTCTATGAGTTGTCTCTCTCCGACGCGGGGGCACTAAGTTACTGCAAGTCCGACATCTCCCTGGAGAATATCCTACGAAGTGTTATCGAAGACTTTGAAATTCCATTCGACCAGAAAGGTATTCGCTTAAGCAGTGACCTCCAACTATCGGAAGATAAGTTAGTCTACGCAGATGAAGCACGCCTCAATCAGTTATTTAGCAACCTGTTAACCAACAGCCTGCGCTACACCGATAGTGGGGGACAACTCAAAGTAACTGCGCGCTGTGAAGCCCGAACAGCCATTATCACTTTCGCCGACTCCGCCCCCGGTGTTGCCAGTGCTGATATACCACACCTGTTCGAGCGCCTGTATAGAGCAGATAGTTCACGCAGCCGGGAAACCGGCGGTGCGGGTTTGGGGCTATCAATTTGCCAAAATATTGTTACAGCACACGAGGGTAGCATTTCTGCAACTCCGTCCACTATGGGCGGTCTTGAAATAAGTATTTTTTTACCCCTAAGCCAAAGGATTAAATGGTAGGAAGTTATGAGCGCCAAAATATTAATAGTCGAAGATGAAACCGAACTTGCGCACCTACTACTGGATTATCTTCATGCCGCCGACTATCAAGCCGAGATCATTTCTGATGGTAATCAGGTTGTCCCCAAAGTGGAAACTATGAAACCGGATTTGATCCTTCTCGACCTGATGCTACCTGGGCGGCATGGGATGGAGATTTGCGAAGAGATTCGCCAAAAAGGCAACGACGTTCCAATTATTATAATGACTGCGCAAATTGAGGAACCCGATCGTTTGCGCGGCCTGGAATCCGGTGCCGACGACTATGTTTGTAAACCCTACAGCCCCAGGGAACTCGTCGCACGGGTGAAAGCGGTGTTGCGCCGTCGACCACAAAAGGGCGAAGTCGGAAATGGTGGCATCGAACTAGATAGAAATACCGGGCAACTGCGAATCGGAGGTAAAGACGCCAATCTTACTGCGCTGGAGTTCCACCTATTTGACCTACTTTACAGTGAGCCCGGTCGAATTTTTTCCCGCGAACAAATCATGGACCGTATCTATTCCGATTACCGCGTAATCAGCGACCGAACTATTGATAGCCACATCAAAAAAGTGCGCAAGAAAATATCAGTGCTTATGCCTGAAAAAGAGTTAATTCACTCTGTCTACGGTGCTGGCTATAAGTTTGAGATAAATTAATTATGCCTGGGGGCACGCAGCCCCCAGATTCACACTACAAAGCTTCAGTAGCCAATTTTAACCATTCAGCAGTTTTTTCAGTAACCAGCGGGGTAATCACATCCCGCACCCTCTGGTGGTAACGATTCAGCCATTCCCGTTCAGTCTCAGTGAGTAGTGCCACGTCAATCAAATTACGGTCGATCGGAGCTAACGTAAGTTCTTCAAATTCTAGAAAATCTGGATAATTTTCGCTCTTTTTCACAAACACCAAATTTTCAATACGGATGCCGTACTGCCCTGTGAGATAAAACCCCGGTTCGTTGGAAACGATCATCCCCGGCTGAAGAGCAACACCTGTTACAGCCTTACCTATCCGCTGTGGCCCCTCGTGAACACTTAAGAAACTACCAACACCGTGACCGGTACCATGGGCATAATCCAGCCCTACCTCCCACAGCGAACGGCGTGCAAGCGCATCAATTTGCTCTCCACAAGTCCCCCTGGGGAATCGCAAAGTCGCAATTGCAATATGTCCCTTTAAAACCCGGGTAAAATTTTCTTTTGCCGAAGGCGGGAACTCACCCAGAGCAACAGTTCGGGTAATATCAGTGGTGCCATCTGGATATTGGCCTCCAGAATCGCACAGATATACCCCTTCTGGCTTTATAGCCAAACTGGATTCAGGGCTCACCCGATAGTGCACAATGGCCCCATTCGGACCATAGCCGGAAATTGTCTCAAAACTGTTGCCCTGAAAGCCTTCGCGAGCCTCCCTTTTACTCCGTAAAAGCTTTACTGCGGACAATTCGTCAAAATGGCCTGTCGCAACCTGTTCAGGTATTTCCGCCAGGAATTCACACACCGCAGCACCATCCCTTTCGTGTGCAGCCTGGCTGCCTGCCAGTTCAATCGCATTCTTACAGGCCTTGGCTTCCGTGACCGGGTCACCTTCCAGCATTAGTTCAATATCCAGTGCCCGCAATTGCTGTAAAGTCCAACTGTTGCTAATCAGGGGATCTATCCATATTTTATTGACGTGGCGGCGCTTAATATTTTCAAATAATTCCCCTTTGGCCACGACTAGACTTACATCTTTATCCAAGTGCTCAATCAACGCATCCCCTACAGCGCCCTCCCCCAAATAAAGAGTTGCACTGCCATCCCGATAAAGGACTGCATTGGCCAAGGCCACTGGTAAGTGCGGAATATCCTCTCCACGGATATTAAAAAGCCAAGCACAGCTTTCAGGATTTGGTAGCCATAAAGCATCGGCTCGTTTTTCTGCGAGACGTCGGGCAATCCTCTGCCGTTTCTCTTTGGAATGCTCACCAGTAAAGATGAAGGGGTGTGGGCGCGCAGGCCCACAGGGAGATGCGGGGCGGTCATTCCAGATGGCATCAATCGGGCTCTGTTCCATCGGCTGCAGTTGGATATCCCTTTCAGCCAATCGCTTCTTGATCAAGGCCAATCCCGGCTCCGTGTGCAGTCGCGGGTCATACCCCAGAGACTGACCGGCATCCAGCTGACTACACAGCCACTCAATGATCGCGACTTGACTGAGGCTCATTAACTCAATGGGTTGATCACCAAGTTGTTGCTGCGCCTGCAAGGTATAGCGACCATCAACAAATAATGCCGCTTCTCGACTGCCTACCGCAGCCATTCCTGCGGAACCAGTGAAACCTGTCAGCCAGGGCAGTCGCTCATCTGCCGCAGGCACACTTTCATTTTGGTACTCATCAGCGCGGGGTACCAAGAAAGCATCGACACCCTGCCGCTGCAACTCTTCCCGCAATGCCTGTAAACGCTCCCGGCTCATAACCTCTCCCCTTCAATAACTGAGTTTGCCACTGCACCGCTAAAAGCCCTTCGATGACTGTTGGCCACAATAGAGTACAGTGTTAATCCAAATGGATTTGAGCAAATTGTCCAGGTGTGCCAGTCCCGCTGGCAACTCAGCCCATTGACATGACCCCATTCGCCGAGCTGGTAAACTGACAAGTCTAATTTCGCAGTATACCCCACCCTCGGAGCAACGCCTGCGTGTATAATACGCCCCTATTTTTTTCGAATATCCAGTGATCGAATCTTAAAGTATGGGTCAAAGTTCTTCCCTGGCAGGCTTTGCCGGCCGCCGCACCTTCGCCATTATTTCCCACCCGGACGCCGGTAAAACAACCGTGACCGAAAAGCTTCTTTTGTTCGGGAATGCAATACAGCAAGCGGGCTCCGTTAAGGGGAAAAAAGGTCCCCACGCACGCTCTGATTGGATGACGATGGAACAGGAACGCGGTATTTCTGTTACCTCTTCCGTTATGCAGTTCCCCTACAAAGAGAGGACTGTAAACCTACTGGATACACCGGGACACGAAGACTTCTCTGAAGATACCTACCGGGTACTCACCGCCGTCGACTCCGCACTGATGGTGATTGACGGGGCCAAAGGTGTGGAAGACCGCACCATCAAGTTGATGAATGTGTGCCGCTTGCGAACCACACCGATTCTCTCATTTATCAACAAACTCGACCGGGATATTCGCGACCCGATCGAGGTAATGGATGAGATTGAAGAAGTTCTGAATATCCAGGCTGCCCCTATCAATTGGCCTTTGAGTTCAGGAAAAGGTTTCAAGGGGGTCTATAACCTCTACACCGATACCATCCATGTATTCTCCCAAGGTCAGGGCCACAGAATTCCCGATGATATTCAAATTAAGGGTCTGGACTCCGCTGAGGCTGACGCACTACTTGGCGAGTACGCCGAGGATATTCGGGAAGAGATTGAATTGGTTCGTGGAGCCACTCATGAGTTTGACCAGGAAGCTTATCTTGCCGGTGAACTGACCCCGGTATTTTTCGGTACGGCCTTGGGTAACTTTGGCGTAAGGGAAATGCTCGATGGTTTCGTTGAATGGGCGCCCTCACCCCAATCCCGGGAAACCAAAGAGAGAAAAGTAGAGCCCAGCGAAGATAAATTCTCCGGCTTTGTTTTTAAAATCCAAGCGAATATGGACCCCAAACACCGCGATAGAATTGCCTTTATGCGTGTCTGCTCCGGCACCTACAATCGCGGTATGAAAATGAAGCATGTGCGCATTGGCAAGGATGTAAAAATTGCCGATGCGGTGACATTTATGGCTGGCGACCGAACCCACGTAGAAGAGGCCATTGCCGGCGATATTATTGGTTTGCACAATCACGGTACTATCCAGATCGGCGATACCTTTACCGAAGGCGAAGCACTGAAATTTACCGGCATTCCCAATTTCGCCCCGGAACTGTTCCGTCGCATACGTTTAAAAGACCCTCTCAAATTAAAGCAATTACAAAAAGGGCTTCAGCAGCTTTCTGAAGAGGGGTCAACCCAGGTATTTTTCCCGCTGGATAACAACGACATTATCGTGGGCGCAGTTGGTGTACTACAGTTCGAAGTAGTCGCTTACCGATTAAAAGACGAATACAAAGTTGAAGCCATCTACGAAAACGTCAACGTGAACACTGCGCGCTGGGTAGATAGTGAAAGCGCCAAAGAACTAGAGAATTTCAAGCGCAAGGCCAGTAGCAACCTGGCACTCGATGGCAGCGGACACCTAACATACTTGGCACCGACGCGCGTTAATTTACAATTGGCTGAAGAGCGCTATCCGGAAGTTCGCTTTTATGCCACGCGGGAACACTAAAGCAGCAAGGCTAAATACCTTTGCTGAAACCTTAGTGTGACAGCAGTAAGAAAGAGGCAAATAATGAGTCAGTTTGTAGAAATACCTACTGAAGTACCCAATGAAGTACCTCGGCTGGGCAATCGCATCACCAAAGCTATTGGCAAGTTGATAATCAAGGTACTCGGCTGGCGAATGGATGGGAAAATCCCTCCAGAAAGAAAAGTCATGGTGGCTTTGGCTCCCCACACATCCAATTGGGATTTTGTGGTTGCCATGCCATTTATTATGGCATTGGGTATTAAAATTTCCTGGCTCATGAAAAAGGAAGCTTTTTTCTTCCCGTTTAAAGGACTATTTATGTGGCTTGGAGGTGTTCCTACCGATAGGCGCGCCGCAGGTAATATCGCTCTACAAGTTGCATCGAGTTACCGGGAAAATGAAAAAATGTGGGTGGGGATTACTCCCGAGGGGACCCGCAAAAAAGTAGGGCGCTGGAAGAACGGTTTTTTAAGGATTTCCTATACCGCTCAAGTTCCTATTTTGCTTGTTGCCTGGGACTTTCCCAATAAGCGTATTTGTATTGACTCCCTGTACCAGCCTATCGGTGATCTGGAACAGGATATGGCAGAGATCCAAAAGCGCTTTAGCAAGTATCAGGGGTATTACCACGATAATGAAAGTACTCTTGAAAAGGGGTAACCAGTCCACTCGTGATACAGTTAAGTAGTGAGCTTTCTACTTATACCTACCTGATACTGACAGTAATCGCCTTTACCGCAGGCTTTGTCAGTGCGATCGCCGGGGGAGGGGGAATAATCACCCTCCCCGCTTTACTCTGGGCCGGCATTCCCCCACTCGATGCTCTCGGTACCAATAAGTTTCAAAGCGTCTTTGGCACCCTATCATCCACCATTAACTTCCTGCAAAAAGGCCAGTTGAATTTACGCCCCCTCTGGCCAGGACTACTTGCTGCAATTATCGGTTCCTGCCTAGGCACCTTAACAGTCGCTTCACTTGGGGAGGCTGGCCTCAATACCTTACTTCCCATCCTGCTCATTGCTATTGCCCTCTACTTTATTCTGTCCCCTCGCATTTCCGACATTGACTCAAAACCCAGAATCAGTAACGTTACTTTTAATCTAGTTGTTGGCGGT
This sequence comes from Microbulbifer maximicatervae (SeqCode), assembly GCF_052468155.1. Classification (NCBI taxonomy): domain Bacteria; kingdom Pseudomonadati; phylum Pseudomonadota; class Gammaproteobacteria; order Cellvibrionales; family Microbulbiferaceae; genus Microbulbifer; species Microbulbifer maximicatervae (SeqCode). The sequence continues at coordinate 1,912,575 of NZ_CP174335.1, read as the reverse complement.
GGGCTCGGCTTTTACGGGGGCTTCTTTGGCCCTGGGATGGGGTCTATCTGTGCAGCCGCCTTCGCAGCGCTACTCGGCTACAATATGCGTGCGGCTACGGCATCAACAAAACCTATTGTGCTCGCTACCAATGTGACCTCTATGCTAATTTTTATCGCTGGAGGCCATATTTTTCTATTGCTCGCTATCGCTATGTCTTTTGCCCAGGTTGTAGGAGCTCGTCTCGGCTCCAACCTCGTGATTGCAAGAGGTGCCAGTATTATCAAACCGGTAATCATTATTGCCACCATTGCTGTGGCAATAAAACTATTAGTGGAGGATTGATATCGTGACCTGGCTGGCAACGCTTATTCTTTCTTTCATTGCCTTTGTTATTGTGGTTTGGGTTCTTATGCACCTGCGCAGACCCAGATTTCGAATGGACCGAGGCAGTTTTGTTAAGGGCCTTGAAGATGTAATCACCGGGCAAGCCAGCGATACTGAATGGCGAGCACTCCTCGCCTGCCCAATGCGACACGACCCAAAGCTTGAAGAGATGCGACAACGTTGCCTCAATATTGAAGACAGCGAATATACTGGCGAACCGCCCTACTTATTTACAGAAAAAGGCCTGCGTAAGTTACGTGAAATTCGCGAGCAACTGATCGCGGCCTCATCAAATAACGAGCCAAAAGCTTAAGACTGAAGAGTATTAACAAAGGATAGACCGATGTTGAAACCACTGCTTTCCCTTACCGGGGGACTGATCACTACCATGGCACTGGGAATAGCCCAGGCAGCCCCTCTGTCACAGGAAGATGTATCTGTGGCGGAAGTATTACGTGACCAGGCACTGGAAAGCTCCGACGCCTACAGTATTGTAGAGTCTTTGACCGTCGAGGTTGGACCACGACGGACAGGCACTGAGGGTGATGAAAGAGCCGTTGCCTGGGCACAAGACAAAATGAAGGCATTTGGCTTTGATCGCGTCTATACCGAGCAAATTGAGGTACCCCGCTGGATTCGTGGCCATGCTCACGCCGAAGTCATATCCCCTTTCCCCCAGCCACTAGTTGTCTCCTCCCTCGGCTATGGCGCCGCCACTCCTGAGGGAGGGTTAACAGCGGAAATTATTGAGTTTCCCGATGTGCAGGCCCTGTTGAAGGCCCCGGCCAGCCAAGTGAAAGGTAAAATCGCTTTTATCAATAAGCGTATGGAGAGAGCGCGCACGGGGGATGGCTACGGCCCTGCAGCGCAAGGTCGCAAGCTGGGAATGCGTGCTGCCGCTGAAAAAGGGGCTGTTGCCATGCTGTTGCGCTCCGTAGGAACCGACTCAGACCGATTTGCCCACACCGGTATGATGTCGGTTGATGATGTGGAAAACCCAGTTCCTGCACTCGCACTTTCCGCTCCTGATGCAAACCTGCTCGAGGCTATGCTCCAACGCGGCAAGCCAGTCCAGGTAAAACTTGATGTTGAAACTGAGCGACTGAGTGACGGCCCCTCTTTTAATGTCATCGGTGAGATTACTGGCCGTGAGCAACCTGAAGAAGTCATGATTATCGGTGCGCACCTGGATTCCTGGGATGAAGGCACCGGGGCCTTGGACGACGGAGCTGGGGTTGCCATTGTTATGGAAACTGCACGTCTAATTGCTGAGCTGCCACAGCGCCCCCGTCGTACCTTGCGAGTCGTGCTGTTTGGTGCAGAGGAAATCGGATTGGTAGGTGCTAAGCAGTATGTTGAGGCACACGTAAAAGAACTGGACAATATTATTGCCGTCTCCGAATCAGACTTTGGAGCAGGGAAAGTCTGGCGTTTCGATACCCGTCTCCCTGAGAGCAAATTTGATATTGCAGATCAAATGATGCAACTCCTCGCCCCCCTGGGTATTGAGCGCGGGAATAATGAATCTTACGGTGGCCCAGATAGCAGTGTGTTTGTTGCGCGCGGTGTGCCAGCCTTTGGTCTATACCAGGACGGTACCGACTACTTCGATTATCACCACACACCCAACGATACCCTGGATAAAGTCGACCCTGAGAATCTTCGTCAGAATGTAGCGGCCTGGGTTGTAATGTCTTTCCTGACCACAGAAATGGAAGGAGACTTGGGCCGAGTTCCTACTGCCTCTGAATAAATAAAAGATACAGACGATATTTTTAAAGCCCCACCTGGTGGGGCTTTTTTTATCCCCAAACTTTTCTTCTCTCGCATACTGGCGTACCAATCAGCCGCAGTAATCCACAGATTTATCGCTCATAACACTGTTAATAACTGATGTCCGTTTTATGGCGCCTTTGTTACCAACAGAAACCATGGATAGAGCTGTGTATAACTCCGGGATATCCCCGGCCAGCCCCGTGATTGCTTGGCTCTATTGAAGGCGGGTAAAAAAGCAGCACTTTTGCGCAGATTTCCACAGCCAGCGGTTACTAACAGAAAGTCTGGATAGAGTTGTGCATAACTTTAATAAACGGGCTGCAGGCCCCGTGGTTACAGGGGATTACTGCAGAGACTAAAAAATCACCGATATTTTTACCGGCTAAATTTAATTTTTGGCGGGAGTGGTATGGGTACTTTTCTGAGTTTTACGCGAGTTATTTTTGTTGGATTATTTTTTGAGTGAGTGTAAAGGCATTTAGAGAGAAGATCGGTAAAGATCTATTTTTATAGGCTTTTTAGGAGAGCGTCTATTTAAGGTGCTCAGGTAGTTTTAGGTTTTTCTTTTTTTAATTACTGACTGATTTTTTAAATAGAAAGTTGAGCATTAAAATTTTTCAGAGCTATTTTTATTTTTTCTATTTAATTTCTACTAAGTATTTTCTGCTTTCTCATTCCTATTTTTTGTTTTTATTTTTGTTTTTTTAAATATTTTTTCAGCTATAAAAAAAAGGGCCACCCTATTGGGTGGCCCTTTTCGGATTAGAAGCCTGACGATGACCTACTCTCACATGGGGAAGCCCCACACTACCATCGGCGATGTTGCGTTTCACTTCTGAGTTCGGCAAGGGATCAGGTGGTTCCACAACTCTATTGTCGTCAGGCAAACTGGCTTGGGTTGGCATTGGTCTTATAAGCAAAGTGCTTGGCCTGCCGCGTTATCGCTGTTTGCCTCGGTCATGTTGCTGACCGGCGATAACCCCAAATAAGTCGGTAAAACAATCTGTAGTAATACACCGCAAGGGATCGTATGTCTCTAACTCACAATCCGCTAGCTTAGCTAGTCGTTAGTAACCATCTCTGTTGTATGGTCAAGCCGCACGGGCAATTAGTACTGGTTAGCTCAACGCCTCACAACGCTTCCACACCCAGCCTATCAACGTGGTAGTCTTCCACGGCCCTTCAGGAGGCTCAAGGCCTCAGGGAGATCTTATCTTGAAGGAGGCTTCCCGCTTAGATGCTTTCAGCGGTTATCCCGTCCGAACATAGCTACCCGGCAATGCCACTGGCGTGACAACCGGAACACCAGAGGTTCGTTCACTCCGGTCCTCTCGTACTAGGAGCAACTCTTCTCAAATCTCCAACGCCCACGGCAGATAGGGACCGAACTGTCTCACGACGTTCTAAACCCAGCTCGCGTACCACTTTAAATGGCGAACAGCCATACCCTTGGGACCGGCTTCAGCCCCAGGATGTGATGAGCCGACATCGAGGTGCCAAACACCGCCGTCGATGTGAACTCTTGGGCGGTATCAGCCTGTTATCCCCGGAGTACCTTTTATCCGTTGAGCGATGGCCCTTCCATACAGAACCACCGGATCACTATGACCTACTTTCGTACCTGCTCGACATGTCTGTCTCGCAGTCAAGCGCACTTATACCATTATGCTCATTGCATGATTTCCGACCATGCTGAGTGCACCTTCGTACTCCTCCGTTACTCTTTGGGAGGAGACCGCCCCAGTCAAACTACCCACCATACACTGTCCTCGATCCGGATAACGGACCAGAGTTAGAACCTCAAACATACCAGGGTGGTATTTCAAGGACGGCTCCACAACAACTAGCGTCGCTGCTTCAAAGCCTCCCACCTATCCTACACAAATAGGCTCAAAGTTCAGTGCAAAGCTGTAGTAAAGGTTCACGGGGTCTTTCCGTCTAGCCGCGGGTACACTGCATCTTAACAGCGATTTCAATTTCACTGAGTCTCTGGTGGAGACAGCGTGGCCATCGTTACGCCATTCGTGCAGGTCGGAACTTACCCGACAAGGAATTTCGCTACCTTAGGACCGTTATAGTTACGGCCGCCGTTTACCGGGGCTTCGATCAAGAGCTTCGCCGAAGCTAACCCCATCAATTAACCTTCCGGCACCGGGCAGGCGTCACACCCTATACGTCCTCTTACGAGTTTGCAGAGTGCTATGTTTTTAATAAACAGTCGCAGCCACCTGGTCACTTCGACCGGCCTCAGCTTAGGGAGCAAGTCCCATCACCAAAACCGGCGTACCTTCTCCCGAAGTTACGGTACCATTTTGCCTAGTTCCTTCACCAGAGTTCTCTCAAGCGCCTTGGTATTCTCTACCTGACCACCTGTGTCGGTTTAGAGTACGATTCACTATTACCTGAAGCTTAGAAGTTTTTCCTGGAAGCAGGGCATCAACCACTTCACCCACTAAGTGGGCTTCGTCATCAGTTCTCAGCCTTAGGGACCCGGATTTGCCTAAGTCCCCAGCCTACAACCTTAAACATGGACAACCAATCGCCATGCTGGCCTAGCCTTCTCCGTCACTCCGTCGCAGTAATAGCGAGTACAGGAATATTAACCTGTTTCCCATCGACTACGGCTTTCGCCCTCGCCTTAGGGGTCGACTAACCCTGTCCCGATTAGCGTTGGACAGGAACCCTTGGTCTTCCGGCGGGGAGGTTTTTCACCTCCCTTATCGTTACTCATGTCAGCATTCGCACTTGTGATACCTCCAGCAGACCTCCCGATCCACCTTCAACGGCTTACACAACGCTCCTCTACCATGCTCCTAAGAGCATCCGCAGCTTCGGTTATCAGTTTGAGCCCCGGTATATCTTCCGCGCAGGCCGACTCGACTAGTGAGCTATTACGCTTTCTTTAAAGGATGGCTGCTTCTAAGCCAACCTCC